>NZ_MQVX01000002.1:0-2500 GCF_002954325.1 Aureicoccus marinus | reverse complement strand
TTTCGCTCGCCACTACTCTCGGAATCACTATTGTTTTCTCTTCCTCCGCCTACTTAGATGTTTCAGTTCAGCGGGTTAGCATCTTTCGATGACATGCCTTCAACATGCCGGGTTGCCCCATTCGGAAATCTGCGGATCAACACTCATGTGCAGCTCCCCACAGCTTATCGCAGCTTATCACGTCCTTCATCGCCTCTGAGAGCCTAGGCATCCCCCATACGCCCTTTGCTTACTTGTTCACACTTATGTTAGTAGCTTTTGCGACTACTAACTAAGCCCTCTCGTAATCCTTAATAAATTATTCTATTCTCTATCGTAATTCAATACAATTCAAGTTTAACTTTACTTCAAGTAATATCTGTAGTAAATATTACTTCTTCGTCTCAATATGTCAATGAACGTTGCGTACTCCGATAACTACTATTACCATCAACGTACTTCAGTGGAGAATACCGGAGTCGAACCGGTGACCTCCTGCGTGCAAGGCAGGCGCTCTAGCCAGCTGAGCTAATTCCCCGTCACTTCTTCCTTCCAGCCAGGCTTAACGCCTTCGCTTCAAAAAACAACAGGACTCCCAGCTTCCAGAATTTCCTTCATTAAATGTCTAAAAGAACTTTACGCTCTTCTAAAGAACTTGGTAGTCTCAGGCAGACTCGAACTGCCGACCTCTACATTATCAGTGTAGCGCTCTAACCAGCTGAGCTATGAGACTGTGGTCTAAAACCAGTATATCGTATCATATATAGGAAACAACAAAAACAACCACCATAAACTATGAACAGTAAGCTTCATTCCGCTGAACTGCCGGGATATAAATCCCAAACTGATCTCTTTTCTCTAGAAAGGAGGTGTTCCAGCCGCACCTTCCGGTACGGCTACCTTGTTACGACTTAGCCCTAGTTACCAGTCTTGCCCTAGGCCGCTCCTTGCGGTTACAGACTTCAGGCACCCCCGGCTTCCATGGCTTGACGGGCGGTGTGTACAAGGCCCGGGAACGTATTCACCGGATCATGGCTGATATCCGATTACTAGCGATTCCAGCTTCACGGGGTCGAGTTGCAGACCCCGATCCGAACTGTGACCGGCTTTATAGATCCGCATCCCTTTGCAGGGTAGCTTCCCTCTGTACCGGCCATTGTAGCACGTGTGTAGCCCAGGACGTAAGGGCCGTGATGATTTGACGTCATCCCCACCTTCCTCACGGTTTGCACCGGCAGTCCCGTTAGAGTCCCCATCTTTACATGCTGGCAACTAACGGTAGGGGTTGCGCTCGTTATAGGACTTAACCTGACACCTCACGGCACGAGCTGACGACAACCATGCAGCACCTTGAAAGATGTCCGAAGAAAAGAGCGTCTCTGCTCCTGTCATCTCCCATTTAAGCCCTGGTAAGGTTCCTCGCGTATCATCGAATTAAACCACATGCTCCACCGCTTGTGCGGGCCCCCGTCAATTCCTTTGAGTTTCATTCTTGCGAACGTACTCCCCAGGTGGGATACTTATCACTTTCGCTTGGCCGCTGAGTCCGAAAACCCAACAGCTAGTATCCATCGTTTACGGCGTGGACTACCGGGGTATCTAATCCCGTTCGCTCCCCACGCTTTCGTCCATCAGCGTCAGTATATGGTTGGTAACCTGCCTTCGCAATCGGCGTTCTATGTGATATCTATGCATTTCACCGCTACACCACATGTTCCGGCTACCTCACCATAACTCAAGACTATCAGTATCAAAGGCAGTTCTACAGTTGAGCTGCACAATTTCACCTCTGACTTAATAGCCCGCCTACGGACCCTTTAAACCCAATGATTCCGGATAACGCTCGGACCCTCCGTATTACCGCGGCTGCTGGCACGGAGTTAGCCGGTCCTTATTCGTACGATACCGTCAGTCCTCTTCACGAAGAGGGTGTTCTTCTCGTACAAAAGCAGTTTACAACCCATAGGGCAGTCATCCTGCACGCGGCATGGCTGGATCAGTCTTCCGACCATTGTCCAATATTCCTCACTGCTGCCTCCCGTAGGAGTCTGGTCCGTGTCTCAGTACCAGTGTGGGGGATCCCCTCTCAGGGCCCCTAATCATCGTTGCCTTGGTAAGCCGTTACCTTACCAACTAGCTAATGATACGCATGGCCATCTCAATCCACCGAAGTTTTAATTGTTCTATCATGCAATAAAACAATACTATGGGGTATTAATCCAAGTTTCCCTGGGCTATCCCCCTGATTGAGGTAGGTTCCATACGCGTTCCGCACCCGTGCGCCGGTCGTCAGCGGGAGCAAGCTCCCCTGTTACCCCTCGACTTGCATGTGTTAGGCCTGCCGCTAGCGTTCATCCTGAGCCAGGATCAAACTCTTCATTGTAATCCTTAAATAACTTTAAGATCACATCCAAGATCCAATCGCCGGCTGTTCGCAGAATAAATTCTTACTGTTCTTAATTTCTAGCTTTATGTTTTTGCTGTCTTCCCAATATGTATATGAACTTCTTCTTTTTCCCGT
>NZ_MQVX01000001.1:2884976-3047489 GCF_002954325.1 Aureicoccus marinus | reverse complement strand
AAAAAAAGACCTCTAACAAGGCCTCTCATACCTTCAAAAAAACCGCCTTTTTCTATCAAAGCGGGTGCAAATATAGAAAGCTTTTTTACGTTTGACAAAACAATCCACTCAATTTTTTTGCAATATTTTTTTTGAAGGATCGTTGATTTTTCCCACTTCTTTGCCTGTCAGATAGTTAAGAAATTTTCCTTAAGAGAAAAAATTCCAAACCAGTCCAAAACGGATCACAAAATCCCGGTAAGGGTAGTTTGGAGCGGAGTAAAAATTGTTCTCTCCAAAGCCCGAATTGAAGTGTTCAGCCTTTAAAAAGATTCGTGTTTGGCGCACCCGTGCATTGATAAAGAAATCCAGCATAGGGAAACCGCCGAGTTCTTCGCGGTTCTGGGTGTAGAGCTCCCCGAGCAGAGGATGGTAGCCGTCCATATTGTATTTGGTGAAGTACTTTAGGGTGACACCGGTTTGTAAGAACATCGCTTTGTCAAAAACCCATTTGCTGTAGTACAGCGAATTCCGGGTGACCAACTGGGGCACATTGAATACCTGATTTTCCTGCCCGACTTCCTGGTAGAGTATTCGGTTGTCCAAAGACCATCTTCTCCATTTGAGTTCATTCTGATACTCGACCTTAAAGTAATTCACGGTGCCTTCCTCCTGCTGAGGGCTGACAAAGGCATTGATATTTCCATCCACTACTTCTTGGAGGGGTATCTCAGGATCTAACTCAAAGTAGGTGTAGTTTTCTATGGTATTGAATTCCACTTTGGCCGATCCCCACTTTCCTGCATTCAAGCCGGCCTCAATGGCCCTCCTTTGTTGCTTATCAAATGCGGCACGGTTGTCCCAATTGAAATTGCTGTATTCGCTTTGGTAGAGAAGGGTATTGAAATTGGGCATGCGGGAGGTGGCTTTCAGCCGACCATACAAGGAAAGATTTTCCCCCAACTGATAACCCGCATAGAAATCGTACTGGTTGCCGGTCAATTCCGAACTCAAGGCATATTGAACATCTCCTTTTAAATGCAAGCCCCCTATTCGATTCTCGTAAAACCCACCCAGAAGGATTTCTTCACCTTCCATGGTATTCGGTATGACGGATCCATCATCCTGTATTAGGATACTTTCTAAACGGTAGTTGTAGTGGTAATGACTCAAACGACCAGATAGGGTTCCCCAGGTCGGATTCGAAAAATTAACAGAAGCTTCGTTGTAAAAACTCTGCAGTCTTGCCTTATCGTTAATAGGGGTATCAAAGGCTTCCCCAAAACTATCGGCTTGGGAATCCTGCAGAAATTGGAAAAAGCGTGTTTCGTACATCAGCCTGTGGCCCACCGACAAGAGCGTGGATCGCGTCTCCAAGGAGTCCTTTTTGGGGCGCACTATATTGTATTGATGATCGAGGAAATAGCGCCTGCCGACCACCCGACTATCGGTATTCTGATAAGTCACATCAATACGCGAGCGGTCCTGAAATTCCGGATCTCCTGATTCGAACTGGGCTGCCTGACTACTTTCTAAAATACCCCCGTTCTCCTGGTTTTCTAAGTCCTGGTAAGCGTAGTGCCCCCGTATCCAATAGCGGTTATTGGCAGTGACATAATTAAAGGTTGTTCGGAAGCGGCCCAATTCTGCCTGATCGTCCTGGTACTTGCCCACCGATCGCATTCCGGTATAGGCCAGTGAAAAGTTAAATCTACGGGAGGTATTGACTGCCAGCAAAGCATCCAAGAACTGCCCTTGTTCAAAAGTGGTTTTGAACATCAACTCCGTCAAAGGAGTTGGCACATTATAATAGTTGATACGATCAACCTCGTAATAGGCAAATTGACGCGCGGTCGCTCCCAATTGAGGATAAGGTAAATACTGCTCGAAATTGTGCGACAACCTATTGTACGCCTGACCAACGTTAGAAAAAGGCATGAGCTCAAAATGATCCCGGCGCAAGTAATTGTATTTGTAGTCCTTTTGAATGGATTGGGAAGTATCGACAAAGCTCGTATCCCGATCGATCGAAATAATCTTGTAGTCTTTAATGGTAAGAAGGGTTTTTTCGTCCTCCTTTTTTCTCGATTTATTGATTAGACTGTCTCTGGCCGCCATGACAGAGTCTCGCATCTTAATCTTCAAACTGTCTTTAGAAGGTGGGGCTGGCCGCTCTTGTGCAAGCGTCAAATGAGTACCCAGAACCAATAGTAGTAATATCTGTAAAGCGCGCATTCGATCGTATTGCAGCCAAAGGTAGTTTTTTTGACCTGAAGAAAAAGTGAAAAAATCGGGTGATGCCGTTAAGAATTTAACAATTTTCAGACCAAATATGTGTTATTCATATAACTGAAGAAACCTAATTAATCGCTATTTTGCATATCCTTTACTAAACGCTATGAAACTATGAGGAAAATTTTACTTTTTTCTACTCTTTTTCTATGCCTTCATGCGAGTGCCCAATACAATTCTTCCAGTCCTTGGATGCAGGAATTGATTGCCTCCAAACAAGGTACTAGCAAGACAGCAGAACCAACCGACCTCCGATTTTCCATCGACGAAATCACTGAAGCATTTTGGGAATACTGGAAAGACAAAGACAAAGACGCCAAAGGAAGCGGCTTCAAGCCATTCCTGCGTTGGGAAAATTACTGGAAGCATATGGCCGATGCCAATGGGATGCTTCCCACTTCAGCTGAAATCCTGGCTGCCTACAAAAGAAAGATGGACGGACGTTTCAGCAAGAACCCGACCGCCAACTGGACCGAGGTTGGGCCAAATGCTCCCGGGCAATTGGCCGGTAGTTTACCGGGTTCAGGACGAATCAACTCCTTTGCTGTGCACCCAACAGACCCAACGGTCATCTTTGCCGGTGCCCCTGCAGGAGGATTGTGGAAATCTACGGACTCCGGAACAACCTGGAACAGCTTGTTCAATGGTTTCTTGCAGATCGGAGTTTCAGGAATCGCCATTGACAACAATAACCCGGACATCATGTACATCGCCACAGGGGATGATGACGCTCGGGACTCCTTCAGTTTAGGGGTATACAAAAGTACCGATGGAGGAAACACCTGGGCCGCAACCGGCCTAAGTGCCGAAAACGACAACAGCTTTAGCCAGAGTGCAGAAATGAGTGGGGTCATCATCGATCCTTCTGATTCCAATGTCCTTTGGGGCAGTACCAATTTTGGTCTTTACAAATCAGAAGATGCGGGTGTTACCTGGGACAGAAAACTCAACGGTAACATCAAAGATTTTGAACTGCACCCGAGCAATTCTGATATCGCTTATGCGGTAACCAACAACCGTTACTTCAGAACTTCGGATGGAGAAAACTTTACCGAAATTAGTGATTTCTTACCGACCTCTTCTGGTCGTCTCATCTTAGCAGTAAGTCCTGCCAGCCCTGCAGTGGTTTATTTGCTTAGTGCAGCGACAGGAGCCAATAACTTTGAATACCAAGGCCTATTCCGTTCCAACGATACCGGTCTAACCTTTACAGAAACAGCGAATACAACCAACGTTTTGGAATCAAGCCAAGCCTGGTTTGATTTAGCATTAACGGTTAACCCAGACAATGCTAACGAAGTTTTTGTTGGGTGTTTGAATATCTGGAGAAGTCAAAATGGTGGTGGATCCTTTACGCGCTTGAATCGCTGGTTTGTTAATGATGCGGCTTACACACACGCCGACATCCACACCCTGGCTTATTTTGGAGACCGCCTATACGCCGGTACAGATGGTGGACTATTTAGTTCTGATGACGACGGAAACACCTTTACCGACCGAACAGGAGATATGGGAATTTCGCAATTTTACCGCATGTCGATCGGAAAGAACCTCGCGAGTAAGATCGCCGTTGGATCTCAGGACAATGCCGGTTTTGTATACAACAATGGAAGCTGGAGTGGCTATACGGGAGGAGATGGCATGGACTACGAAGTATCCCCTTCCAATCCGGATCTGATTTACGGGTTTGTGCAGTTCGGTAGCCCGCTCTTCATCACAACTAACTCGGGACAGTCCGTAACGACTGTGGACTCCCCAGATAATGGAAATATCACCGGGAACTGGATTACGCCTTTAGCGGTTTCCACCACCGGAGAAGTCTACGCGGGTTACGATGCCCTGTACCGTCTTAATGGAAGTTCTTGGGAAAAGATCTCCTCTAACCTGAGTTCTACTGAACCCAATCTATCGGATATAGAGGTGAGCACTACGGATCCCAATGTGATTTATGTGGCTCGCAATGACCTCATGTACCGTTCAACCAATGGCGGGGTTAGCTTTGTTTTTATTGATCGTTTTGACGCCGAAATCTCGGATATGGCGATTCACTCAACAGACCCGAACACAGTCTACGTAACAACATCGCGTCGAGTAGGGACTTCGGATAGTGGACAACCCAACGACATTGGAGTCCTTAAAGTAACGATTGGCTCTTCCGTTGACGTGGAAGACCTCACACGCAATTTATCGATCGACCAAGGAATCTTCTCGATTGTTCACCAAGGAAAGCACTCGGACAATCCTATATTTGTCGGCACCAGTCTTGGGGTTTTCCGTTTGGACGACACCCTCACAGAGTGGGAAGATTACTTTACTAACCTACCGAGTGTTGCAGTTAGTGACTTGGACATCAGTTTAGAAAAAGACAATGAAGTACTCGTTGCTTCTACTTACGGTAGAGGCGTTTGGCAAACTCCTATTCCTGTCCAAATCCAACAAGACGATATCGCTATTGTCTCCCTAACTCCCGATACAAACTTTTTAGACTGTGCGGAGATTATGCCAACGGTGACTGTCCAGAATAATGGACTGAACGATATCACACAAATTGATTTCACCTACAGCGTGAATGGAGGAAGTGATCAGAACTTCCAGTTCAATGGGACAATCAACCCTGATGGTATCGAAACCATTCAATTGCCAAGCTTAGGCCAGCTTGATTTTGGTCAAACCAGCTTGAATATTGGAGTGAGTATTGCCGGCGAAACCCAGCTAGACGACAATAACGCTAGTGTAACCTTTAACAGAAACCAGTTCGCCAACGGCGATCAGCTCTTTGATTTTGAAGCAGGCAACCCGACTTTATTGGCCTTCAATGAAACTGGAGGAACCCCGGTCTGGGAACAGGGTGCCCCAACAGGAACCATCCTCGGCGCAGCTGCCTCGGGAACTCAGGTTTGGGGAACCAACCTGGAAGGCAACTATCCGGATGCCACCAAATCCTTCTTGGTCAGTGGATGTTATGAATTGGCGAACATTGTCGCTCCTGTATTGAAATTCAATATGGCCTATGATTTAGAGCAGGATTTTGACGTGGTTTATGTGGAGTACTCCACCGATGAAGGAGCCAACTGGAGCCTTCTGGGCACCACAAATAGCCAACCAAACTGGTATGTATCTGACCGCACCTTTGCCAGCTCTGGCGGCACCGATTGTCAGAACTGTCCTGGAGGTCAATGGACCGGTACGGACGGAACCATCCGTGAGTATGCCTATGACTTTGTAGCCAATGCCAATGCTGGCGAAACAGATCTAACCGGAGAAGCCAAAGTGGTTTTCCGTATCGTATTCCACTCTGACCCTCTCGAAAATAATGAAGGAGCCATTATTGATGACTTGGTTGTGACTGGTTTCCAAGATGACGAAGACGACGATAACGACGGCGTTTTGGACGTTGATGATAACTGTCCTGTGACGGCGAATGCCGACCAAGCCGATAACGATGGTGACGGAATTGGTGATGTCTGTGACGACGACGATGACAACGATGGTATTCTGGATGTGGATGACAACTGTCCTTTGATTGCCAATGCGGGTCAAGAAGATTTTGACGGTGATGGAATTGGCAATGTCTGTGATTCGGATATCGATGGAGATGGTGTTCCAAACAGCAATGATCTTTGCGATAACACTCCTGCCAATGCTGTTGTAGACGTTGATGGATGTGCTGTTTTCAGCTTGCCTTCTGACAACTTTACTTTGAATACTGTTGGGGAGTCTTGTATTGGTTCAGACAATGGGCAGATCAACCTCACTGCTGCTCAATCGAATCCTTACACAGCAACCCTTTCCAGCGGAGGAACGATGATTTCTATGCAAACCTTTACCGATCAAGTGAGTTTTGACAATTTAGAAGCAGGTGCCTATAGTATATGTATAACGGTTGATGGACAAGCTGACTTTGAGCAGTGCTTCGATGTTACTTTGACTCAGCCTCTACCTTTAGGTGTTGCATCCAAAGTAGACAACCTGGATGCTAAACTGACCCTAGAACTGAGCGGAGCAGAGGTTTACTATATCGAGGTGAACGATGCCTTATACCAAACTTCCGATTCGACTTTTGAATTGGATCTGAAAGAACCAGTAAGTACGTTGAAAGTTCGTACGAACAAGGCCTGTCAAGGAACCTTTGAGCAGAAGATTGTTTTGGAAAATCAATTACTGATCTTCCCGAATCCACTAGATACCGAAATCCTGAATGTATTCCTGGGTACAGGAAACAAAGGAGGTAAAATCCAGATCAACATCTTCAACTCCGTAGGTCAGCAAGTACTCAGCCGTGAGTACACCAATCAAGGCAACAGCCTGGAAATGAATCTTAGTGCCTACCCTTCAGGATTGTACTTCCTTAACATCAGCGGAGTAGGTCAATTACAAACCTTTAAATTAATCAAGCGATGAGAAAGTTTTCATCTAGACTTCTATACTTGAGCCTTTTTACTGTTGTCCTTTGGAGCTGTGGCGGTTCCGGCGGAGGAAATAACGGCGGAGGTGGAACTGACGATGACGGAATGGGTAATATACCTGATCCTGGAGCGGCCACTCTTGTGTTTCCTGAAAACAATTCAGAATGTACGGAAGGCACCATCATTGACGAAGACCGAAGCACCATTACCTTTCAATGGAATGATGCTCAAAATACAGACAGCTATGCCATTACGGTGACCAATTTGGATACCGGGATCAGCTTCACGACTTTTTCGGATATTTCACAGGCCGATATTACAGTAGACAGAGGAACGCCCTACTCGTGGAGAGTACTTTCTCGTGCCATGGGCACCAATGCTACTGCTGAAAGCACAACCTTCCAATTTTTCAATGAAGGCCCTGGCATCAGCAACTACGCTCCCTTTCCCGCAACAGTGATTAGCCCCGCTCGAGGGGCCAATCTAAGTGGCACGGAAGTTGATCTTGAATGGTCTGGAAGCGATGTTGATGGTGATATTGTGGACTACGAGGTGTTTATGGACACCAACGCCGACCCCACTGGGAATTCCCTTGGGGTGACGGCTGAGACTACTTTATCCAACGTTTCCGTGAATAGCGGAACTACCTATTATTGGATGGTGCGTACTAGAGATAGTGCGGGTAACACTTCCAATTCGGAGGTCTTCCAATTCAGAATTTTATAATCACTTAATACCCAAAAAACAAAGGCAAAATGAAAAAAAGAAATGTAATGAGTTTGGCAGCGCTGTTTCTCGGTACCACCATGGTTTGCGCACAGCAATTTTATCAAGTGCCAACTGATTATGTAAGATCGCAGATATTTTCTGTGAGCGATTTAACAGGAGGCGGCTCTTACCAAGGATCTCCTTATTTAGAGGATGAGTTCTCTTATGGACGTATTCTGGTAGAAGGAAAGGATCTTCCAGGACTGCTTCGGTACAATGCTTACTACGATATTTTTGAAGTACAGGTAGGCCCAGCGCAAATCAATCAAATCGAGAAAACCGATGATCTAGCGATCACCATTGGCCCTAAAATCTACCGTGTAGTTACTACGCCAGAAGACGGAAAGATCCATGCTCAGGTGATCATTCGTGCGAAGAAAGAGGGTGATTACGCTGTCTGGAAAGTATCTCGTGCCAGCTTCACCGAAGCTCGGGCTGCAACTTCCAGTTATGATAAGGCAAAACCTGCTCGTTTTAGCGTAGACAGTCAGTACTACATGCAAAAAGGAGATGGCATTTTACAAGCCTTTAAGATGAAGAAGAAGTCGGTTATGGAGCTACTCGGGAATGACAAAGACCTTAGTGCTTTTATAAAGAGCAACAAAATCAAATTCAAAGGAGAAGAAGACCTAAGAAAAGTCTTTGACTTTATGAATATGAGATAAGAGCATTCTGTGCCACAACATAAAAACCCTTCTCTTGCAGAAGGGTTTTTTATGGGGTATAGCCAACGAATCATCATTTAGCCAATAGGTCATTCGGTTTGCAACAGATGATGCATAAGGACCCTTCGAACCTGTAGCACTTGTCTGCAACTATAGTAAACCGGCACGCCCATCCATCCTCCCTCAATACTTGCAAAAAGTCTCCTTCCTATCAAGGCCTACTGCGTCCTGCCAAAAGCGCTTACTCCTCTAATTAGAAAAGCGCTTATTGCTGGTATCGTCAACCTCTGACACCATAAAATCTACCCAAGAGTTAGCTATTCAGGCTTTGCGAATTCAACTCCCTCTCGCTCTATGCCAATAAAAAAGGGCCAGCTCAATGAGCTGGCCCTTTTAAAGACATTATTCAGAAATCTTATACTCGAGTCAAACGAATTTGAACTTGAACAGGACCTCCACAGCCTCCGCCTCCATCAACATCATCAGTGAAGTTGATAAAGAACTCAGAGTCGTCGTTTGAGTCGTAAGTAGCATTGGTAGCACCAGGGCCAACAACAATACTACCACCACAACCAACACCGGTGTTCACTGAACCAGGCACAACAACTTCACCACAAATCAAGCTAAAGTTCCACACGTAAGGACCGAATCCTCCGAAAGCAGCATACAAACCTGAAGTAAACTGACGGTCAGCAACCGTAGCCCCTTCTGTGATCGTTACATTACCTGCAATAAAAGTTTCAACTCCAAAGATACCAGTAGTAACAGTACTCAACTCGTAAGTTCCCAAGAAGTTGCTTCCATCACCGAATGGGCAGAAACGGAAGAAATTTACGCGGTGAGACAAGGTAGCTGTAGCTCCTGGATCCAACTCAGCTCCATCAACACTTTCTAGGTTGATGATCGCATTTGTTTGACCTGTTTCAGGAATGTTATTAAAGTTACCTGTTACACGGATACGACCTACGAACTCTCCAGCAGGAATTACCAAAGAAGCAGGATCAATAGTATACTCAGAAGGATCAGCTGTAGATGCAGGATCGATACTGATCGTGATGTTACGATCAACGTCAGAAACTGTTGGTACACCTACCACTACTTCCGTGAAAGAGTTCCCAGAATCATCTACAGGAAACGTCTGTACTGGTCTGTTGAAAGCTGCGATAGCAACTCCATTGTTAATATCATAGATAGGACCTTCAGTACGCTCACATGAAGACAGCACCACAGTCAAACCTATAAGAAAGAAAAATATTTTTTTCATGATTTTGTCTGTATTTAATTTATGAACCGTAACCAGGGTTCTGAACCATGTTACTGTTAGCATTCAACTCAGCCAAAGGAATTGGTAGGTTGAAACGGAAATCGTCTGGAGGCAATGTACACTGACCTGTTGGGCAGTCAATTGCGGCTCTAGAGATACCGATATTCAATACGTCACGCAAACGACGAATATCCAAATAGCGGTGTCCTTCGAAGGCCAACTCTACTCTTCTCTCAGCCAAAATCGTGGTCAAGGCATCGTTTACATTTGCAAAGCTTTCAAGAGCACTGGTGAATCCGTCGAAAAGACGAGCATCACGCAACTCCTTCAAGGTATCAGCAGCACCAGGAAGATCTCCTGTACGTGCTTGCGCTTCTGCTTTGATCAAGTACATCTCAGACACACGGAACATTTTGTGGTCGTTGATGAACGCAGGTCCAAGGTACTTACCTACCAAGTGAGAGTTGTTGTCTGGATCTGAAGCAGCAGCCCAGAAGTTAACTCCAAAACGAACGTCGATAGCCGCGTTGGCCAACAGTACATCGTACAAGCTGTTAGACATTTCAAGAAATGGATTTCCACTTCCTGTAAATACCCAGATACCACCGATAGGAGCATCACCAGCAACACGACGAGCCTTGAAGATAACCTCAGTGTTATCTGCATCACCGTACATGGCTTGGTATTGAGCCGTGTTAGCCAAAGGATACGTATCGATCAAATCCTGAGCGAAACCTTCAGCAGCTGCGAAATCCTCTAGGTAAAGGGCCATACGAGCGCGGATAGCCGTTAACATATCTGGGTTAACCAGTTCGTTGTTGTTCGATCCTAGCAAGCTTTCAGCCTGAGCCAAATCGGCGTTGATACCAGCGACTACTTCAGAAACAGTATTTCTAGGCAGCTCCTCGATAGTTACGATAAAGTCAACATAAGGAACAGCCAAAGAACTACCATCGGTGTAGTCAGTAGCAAACCACTTCAACAAGTTAAAGTGAGCGAAAGCACGCAAACCATACAACTGTCCAAGGATGTTGTCGTAAGCAGCCTGATCAGCAGCGTCTACCTCAATACGAGAAGCTCCATCCAAAGTACGGTTAACCGCATTGATAACAAAGTAGTTACCAGTCCAGTGGCTTGTTGCCTCACCACTCTGAGAGTTCAAGTTGAAGTTGTAGAAGTTGAATCGTTGCCCACCGTTGTCAGCACCAATTTTCACTTCATCAGTAATGATATCAAAAACAATATCATCGGATTGATCAACACCAGTATAAGCCGCATTCAAACCTTGTTGAAGGTCATTTACGGACAGAAAAGTGTTATTGTCTCCAAGAGAACCAATCGGATCGATCTCCAATTGTTCTTCACAGGATGCTACCAAAAAGAGCAGCCCGATTAAAAAACCTGATTTAACTAAAAATCTTTTCATTTCAATTTTTATTATAAAGTTATGTCTACACCAAGAGTTAGGATACGTGGTGTTGGGAAGTTAAAGAAGTCTTGAACTCGCAGAGCATCAGCTTCAGGGTCGAATCCTCTCCAAGCACTCCAAGTAATCAAGTTCTCACCCTGTAGATAAACTCTTGCACGCTTGATTGGAAGTTTTTCCAATACGTCTGGCTGCAAGCTATAAGCCAAAGTAATGTTTCTCAAACGTAGGTAAGAAGCATTCTCTAGGTAACGGTCAGTCAACAAGTTTCTAGTACTACCAGCAGCAAGTCCAGGAACGTCAGTTACTTGACCTGGAGTAGTCCAGATGTTGTTCATTGTAGTAGACATGTTAGCCAATCCAATCAAAGATGGGTCTTCTGCTACACCAAAGGCGTTGTTGTAACGGAATACGTCTCCAACAAAAGAGAAGAATGCATCCAAAGAAAGACCTTTGTAGTTGATGTAAGTACCGAAACCACCAGTCAATTCTGGAATAGTAGACTTGTCAACGAATACACGGTCATCTGGGTTGTACTCCGATGTTGGGTTTCCGTCAGCGTCCAAGTAGATTGGCAATCCGTTTGCAGGATTCACACCAGCCCAACGTACAGCGTAGAAGCTGTTGAATGGACGTCCTTCTTCAAGAGCGATACGACCTTGCTCGATACGCTCACCTTCCAATAGGTCAGTGATCTCGTTCTTGTTGATCGCCGCGTTACCACGAAGTTCAATCTGAAGGTTTTCGTTGTTAACCACTTTGTAGTTCAAAGCCAATTCAACCCCTTCGTTTCTCAGCGATCCAATGTTCTTGCTCAAGCTACCGAAAGTAGAGATCAAGGTGTTAGGAGTTGCGAAGAAAAGGTCATCCGTGTTTTTACGGTACACATCGATAGATCCGCTTAGTCTCTGGAAGAATCCAAAGTCAAGTCCCACGTTGTACTGCTCAGTAGTTTCCCACTTCAAGTCTGGGTTAGCAAGACCTGTAGCGAAGATACCCTGAGAAGCGTTGTATCCACCGCCGACACCATAAAGGTTAAAGGTCAAGTTAGTACCTCCAAAACGACCACCAGTGATTCGGTCGTTACCAGCAGTACCGTAACTAGCACGTAGCTTTAAGTTGTCAACAACAGTAGAGTTTGCTAAGAAGTCTTCGTTACTGATGTTCCAACGAGCAGCAGCAGACCAGAAGGTACCCCACTTGTTCGAACGGTTGAAACGAGAAGAAGCGTCACGACGGATAGACAAGTCTAGTCCGTATTTGTTATCGTAATCGTACTTGGCCAATCCAAAGTAAGAGAACAAGGTTACCTCAGTTCTTGAAGATCCAACCGTTGGAGCATAGTACAACTGAAGGTTAGTCAAGCTCTCGTCTCCAGGATCAACATCTGGGAATTCTCTCAAATCACCGGGAGCGAAGTTGTATCCTTCAAGTCTTGGATCGATACCGAAACCTGTAAAGCTGAAGGCGTCAAAGATGTTTTGGTTGAATTCAACAAATCCAGAAACTTCAACAGAGTGCTTGTCATTAAATACGTTTTCGTAAGTAACAGAGGCGTTAGAAGTAAACTGGAAATCTCTACGCTGCTGCTCGAACTGAGAACCTTTCAATTCTGAATCCGGGCTAGGAGCATTCTGACCGTAGATACTCAAAGGACTTGTAATGTTCAAGTCGTTGATCTGCGTATAATCCATACCGATAAGACCACCGATAGTAACATTAGGAAGAATCTCGTAGTTCGCAGAAGCGGAACCGATCAACTTCAATTCCTCATCGGTAGAGGTGTTCAAGAAAGTGTTGTTCAAAGAAACGTAAGGAGTTACGTCGAATCCATCACGGTTAAGACCTACGATGTCCAACTCACCTTGCTCGTTTCTAGAGCGTAAGTAAGGCTTCGCCAAGTAAGCAACCAAGAACGGGTTAGCCAAGAATCCTTGACCTTCGTTCTGGATGAAGTTACTCTTAGAGAAGTTAGCTGTCAAGTTCGTTACGTAGTTGAACTTTCCATTCTCAGACTTTCCGTTGAAGTTCGTTCTGAACGTAAAACGCTGAAGGTTTGAACGACGAGTAATACCTTCTTGCTCGAAATAAGAAAGAGAGGTAAAGTTCGAAGCGTTCGCACTACCAGAAGTCAAAGACAATTCGTGCAACTGAGTACTACCAGTTCTGGTAATAATGTCAGCCCAGTTTGTATTTGTGTTTTCGCTTACCAAGAAAGAACGCGCTGGATCAGCAGCCATGGTGTCGAAGTTTGTGCTTCCACTCAAACGCTCAAGAGCGATGATCTCTGAAGTCGACATGATGTCGAAGTTAGGATCCTGAGGAGAAGTAAAACCAGACTGACCACGGTAAGTGATCTCCAGGTTAGAGTTGAAGCGACCTTTTTTAGTGGTAATAACAATTACCCCAGCAGCACCACGGTTACCGTACAGTGCAGAAGCAGATCCATCCTTCAATACATCGATCTGTGCGATGTCGTTCGGGTTGATACTTCTAAAGTTGTCTTCATCGACAGGAACACCGTCCAAGATGAAAAGCGGCTCAATATTACCACTTAAAGAAGTTACACCACGAAGAAGGATTGTACTGTTCGCACCAGGTTGTCCAGAACCAGTCGAAATGTTCAGACCAGGAGCTTGAGACTGCAGGGTCTGTACGAAACTCGCGTTAGGACGAGCTTCGATGGTCTCAGACGTCACGGTAGTAACAGCGGATGCGACCTTTGTCTTGTCCTGTCCGACACCATAACCCACTACAACAACTTCAGAAAGCCGAGTAGCGTCATCTTCCATTGTTACATTAATTACAGTAGCAGAACCTACGGAACGAGTAACTGTTTTTTGACCCACATAAGTAAATCGCAGTTGACTTCCGTCTGCAACTCTGATGGAGTAGTTCCCATCAAAGTCAGTTTGAGTTCCGTTCGAAGTTCCGACTTCTACTACGGAAACTCCAGGCAGAGGAAGGCCATCCTGACCCTTCACATTACCTGTGATCGTCTTTTGCCCAAAGGCAAAGGAGACACATAACACCAATAACGGTGTAAGTATCCTCGTAAGCTTTGATTTCATTTAATAAAATTTTTGAATTAGTCAACTGCTAAAATCCTAATTAATGCTTAAAAAACCAAAAAATACTTTGGCTGTAACCGTTGTAATGTTAAAAATCTCCGATGAATTAAATATTTATTAACGATTAATTTTCAATATTGCCAACAACTCATTTATTTAACATATTTCTTTGGTCTTATACTGGCGGAAAGCCCCTACATTCTTGATACCTTTAATCTTGTGCTAAAACGCTACAACTTCCCCAATTTGGTTGCCGGCATCGATGAAGCTGGGCGAGGATGCCTTGCCGGGCCGGTGACCGCTGCTGCGGTCATCTTGCCACCAGACTTTGAACTGGAAGGACTGAACGACTCCAAGCAACTCAGCGAGGAACAAAAGACCCGATTTAGGGCTTATATCGAGGAACATGCCTTAGCCTGGTCCGTCCAACACATCCCTGAAGAGCGTATTGATGAGATCAATATTCTGCAAGCCACTTTTGAAGGAATGCATCGTTGTGTGGATGCCCTGAAGCACAAACCAGAAATCCTTCTCATCGATGGAAATCGATTTAAGCCTTATCCTTTTCTGGTTCACGAATGTGTAATAAAAGGAGACCAAAAGTACCTCAGTATAGCGGCCGCTTCGGTTCTGGCCAAGACACATCGGGACGAATACATGCAAAAAATTCACGCGGAATTCCCTCAATACAATTGGGCCAAAAACAAAGGCTACCCAACACAAGAGCACCGAAAGGCTATTGCCTTGCACGACAAGAGCCCTCATCATCGAAAGTCCTTCAAACTCTTGACTTCCCTCTCCACATAAAACTTCAGAAGGAAGACCGGTTTTAAGTGAATCTGTCTACATTTGTCTAAACTCCCGGAATGAGAAGAATCTTTTGGGGCGTTCTTGCCTGCCTTACTCTACTTTTAGGATCCTGCAAAAAGGACCTGACCGACAGCACCTCCCAACTCAGTAAATTTCCGCAAAACCCTGCGGTCATACTGAAGATCAATCACTTGGAACGTTTTCGCGAAGCACTGGAAGACAACTCCGTGCTCCAAAAGTCCGAAAGCCTTAACCTCTACGACAAGGTCGAAGACAAATTGGGCGGACTCAACTATCTCAAACCCGACGCTGGGGCTTTACTCGCCTTCTATGAATTGGGCCGCAATGACTTTGACTTTCTTCTGCTTACTCCCTATCGCCCTGACATCTTTGACACCAACAAAATCAATGAAACAACGGTAGAGACCCTGACCTACGAACAAACGGTCATCAAAAAATACCAATTCGACGACCACATCCTTTTTAGCCTCTTAAAAGAAAATGAGATTCTGATCAGCTCATCTCAGGTGCTTTTAGAGAATGCTATCTTGGAATCTCAGCCCAGCATAGTTGAGCCAGAGCTCGCCAAGCTTTACAATGTGGCTGACACCAAAAAATCAGGCACACTCTTCATCCACCTAAAAAGAAGCGCTGGCATGCTCAAGGAGCAGGTTGATGCTGCACGTATTCCCGAGGTCAGAAAGTTCGCCGAGTGGATTTCTTTGGATGTAGACCTTAATAATAGCGGGATAGAATTCAATGGTGTTACTATGGTCAATGACTCCACCCTGCAGTTCATGAGCCTCTTTCTGAACACGCCTCCGCTGACGGATCGCCTGAGCGCTTGGCACCGACAACCACCCAAAGCCTATTGAACTTCGGATTCAACGACTACCAGCTTTTTGCTCAAAACCAAAAACGCTACCTCGATCTGCAAGAGATCAACCAAGACACCTTGTTGAACACTATTGAAGAAGTAGGCTTTTTAAATTTAAATGAAGGAGAAGCTATGGTGTTGCATTCTCTGTCACCAAACGACATCATGACCTACTTCCAGATCAACAGCAAAGGAAGTACCCGCTACCAAAACCTTGATATTTTAGAAATCACAGAAACAGAGTTCCTGACCAAAGGGCTTGCACCACTTCTCGACCGTTTTGAACCCAAGTATTGCGCTCAATTGGACAACAGCATCGTCTTTGGAAACAGCATCAAACCCGTACAAGCCGTTATTCGCTCTTGGAAGGAAGACGATCATTTCCAGCAAACGGCACTTTACCAAAGCGTCATGCAAAACATGGCAGAAGAATCCAGTATTCTCTATATCGCGAATTCACGGGGAATTGAATCGGCCCTGTCCGATCATTTTGCTCCTGAACTTTTCCGAGAAGTCAAGAAGGCAAATTACCAGGACTACGGTTTTGCTTTCCAATTGATCGCAGAGGATGACTTTTTCCATACCACGGCCCGTGTGGTGCGCAAGGGAGAAGTGCGATCCAATGCAGAAGTCAATCCAATTTTTAGTGTTCTGCTAGATGACGACGTAGCCACCCAGCCCCAATACGTCAGGAATCACTACACCCAACAATGGGAAATTATTGTTCAGGACAAGCGCAACAACTTGTATTTGATATCGACCGACGGAAAGGTCTTGTGGAAACGCAAACTCAAAAGTCAAATCCAAGGAAAGATCAGCCAAGTCGACCTGTTTAAAAACGGAAAACTGCAATTGGCTTTCTGCACAGAAGATCAATTCCTGGTCTATGATCGCAACGGACGCCCGGTGAGCAGTTTCGAAAAATCCTATTCTGGTGGCAACCTCAATGGTCTGGCCGTGTTTGACTACGATCAGTCCAGAGACTACCGCTTTGTAGTAACACAAGGTAAAAAGGCATTTATGTATAACCGCAAAGGGCAGGTGGTCAATGGATTTAAGTACACCGAGACGCAAGCGGATGTTTTATTCCCGCCTCAGCATTTCAGAATAGCGAAAAAGGACTTCCTGGTCTTCCAATTGGCTGATGGCAGCTTAAAAATTCAACACCGTGACGGTAGAGACCGTCTTCCACTTTCTGGTAAAATAGATTTTTCGAATAACCCCGCTTTCTTATACAAGGACAAAATCTCGGTGACCGATAAAAAAGGGGTACTCCATCAGGTGGATGCCAATGGTCGGGTGACAACGACGAGTTTTCAGCAAGGCCCTGACCACGGGTTCTACACCACGAGCAAGACCCTCGCACTTTTGGATCAGAACACCCTGAATATAAAGGGCAAGAAAGTACGTTTGAATAACGGCGTGTATACCTCACCGACCATTTTCTACCTTGGAGATGTCTTGTATATCTCGGTGACCGATATCCAAAACAGCAAGGTCTTTCTTTTTGACAGCAATGCTGAACTCTTTGGAGGCTTCCCGGTGACAGGGAATTCTGCGGTGGACTTACTCGATATGAACGGAGACCGGAAACTAGAAATGGTTACTCGGGATGCAGCCAATGCCCTAACCGTTTACCAACTCAATTAGGAGGTTTGAAGCTCAGCTTCAAAGAGTAGTTCGAAGTGCTTTTGGATTTTTATTTTCACCTCTTCGAGTGGGATTTCTCTACCCAACTCTTTGGCGATGGAGGTGACCCCCTTGTCTTGGATTCCACAGGGAATCATCAAATCAAAATAAGAGAGATCCGCATTGACATTGAGGGCGAAACCATGCATGGTCACCCAGCGACTGGCGCGGATTCCCATAGCGCAAATTTTACGGGCTTGGGAGGTCCCAACATCCAACCACACCCCGGTTTCTCCAGGAGAGCGATCCCCTTCAATACCATATTCGGCTAAAGTCAGTATAATGACTTCCTCCAGAAAACGCAGGTATTTATGGATATCCGTAAAGAAGTTGTCTAAATCCAGAATAGGATAACCCACCAACTGACCAGGACCGTGGTAAGTGATATCACCTCCCCGATTGATCTTGTAGAATTGAGCACCTCTTTGCGCCAACAACTCCTCCGAAACCAAAAGATTTTCCGGATTGCCATTGCGGCCCAAAGTATACACATGGGGGTGTTCTACCCAAAGAAAGTGGTTAGGCGTTGATTCAGGGACTTCCCGGTCGCGATTAGCAGACTTTACCTTCAAGGTTTCTGCCAACAACTGCTCCTGTAAATCCCAGGTTGTTTTAAAATCCTGGAATCCCAGATCGCGTAAAAGCACTTGCCTGTTTTTCATCAGGCAAAGATACGGACTTAGCGTCTCTCTAACTCGACCTCAACATTGAGCTTGGTCGGGTCTTTTATCGCTTCTAAAAAGTTAACGGTGTAGGTCATGGTCTTCCCATCAGCACTAATGGTAGCCCCTTCCAAACTGGCCGACTTGACTCGCTTAGGGAAGTGGTACTTCAGGGTATAATTCGAGCTGGACAACACCATCTCAGCACTGGCCATACTGTCTAGGGCCTGCTGATGCAACGCCTTATCCAAAATACGGGCCCTACGCGAGAACTTTCTCTTTTTGTAAGTATACTCCACCTTGGTCGCTGAATTCCCCATCATCGGTAGGCTGTTGTTGCCTTCCTTTTGATCCAATGTGCCGGCCGACTGAAAGGTATTGAAGGCGTCATTCATTTCGGAGATGTTTTTAAACTCGCTGTACATGTCGAAATTCATTTCCTTGGTCTCTGGATTCATGACCATATGCAGATTGAATGGCTCAAGCTTCTTCAATTTTTCTTGTTCCTCAATCGGCAACTGGGCTATACTGTCTTTCTTTTCGATTAAAAGATCTCTAAACGACATGGTCGAATCAATTGCCTTTTCTTTGGCCATCTCTTCGCCGCCCATGGCCATAAGCGCTGAGCCGTCAAAACTGATGGATAGTTTTCCGGAACCGTCGTCCTCAAAATAAATCTCTTCGGTAAAGTTACAGGAGGCAGCCCAAATCAAGGTAAAGGCCGCAAATACTAATCGTAGTTGTTTCATTCGTATGCAGTGTAGGTGTTATACTGTGGTTTATTGAGTATGACTAGGGCCGCGATCGTACCGGGCACCCAACCACACACTGTTAAAATTAACACAATTATAATGGACCCACAACCCCTGTCGTAAACCGCAAGGGGCGGAAACAAAATAGCTAGTAAGACTCTCCAGATGCTCATAGTATTTTCGATTGACGATGTACTTATGCGACGCTCATTTCTCCGATTTGTTACATTTAGAAAGAAATTCGTGCTGCATGACTAAAAAAGGGATAGGATTCTTGGTCTTTTCGATGCTCTTTTCCTGTATGGCTTCCGGGCAGTTTTCTTTCGAGGGCCAGGTTCCCAAGGAATGGGCCGGGCAGCTCATTTCCTTGTCCCTGATCAAGGACCCCCTGAGAAGTGATCGGGTCTATGCCGACCAAATTCTCCTGCAATCCGAAGTGGACTCTCTCGGTCAGTTTGCCTTTAAGGGTGCCTTTTTACCAGAAGAAAACCGCCTCTACCGAATCCATGCAGCCCCTTGTTTTGAAGGACAACACGACAGCCGCATGCGCTGCCATGGCCTGGAAGAGCGCTTTTTTGTCGCTAATAACCAGGACCAATTGGTTTTTCGCTCCATAGATGAAGGTGGCTTTTTGTGCCAGGGTTCGCCAGAACAAAGCATCGCCGGGGTGCAAGCCCAAGACCTGCGTCTGACCTTACCACTCGGGGACCAGGCGGCCATGAACCAGACCACTCGAAGCCTTCAATTTCAGCAATGGATGGAGGATTTGGAGCATTATTACCGTGATGGAGAAGACCCCTTGCTCACCCTTTTTGCTCTTTGCGATGTGCTGGATTCTCGAAACGAATACCGCTCCCTTTTGAGCAGAGAGGACTATCCGTTCTTGAGTGAATTGGAATCCGAACTGGCGAGCCGCTATTCCGAAAGCGCATACAGCAACTTACTTTCGAATAGCCTACCCAAACCCGAAAAGACCCCATTGCTTTTTCCCTACCTCTTTCTTTTGGTAGCCTTGGGATTGGGGTATTGGTTCTTTAAAAAGAGACTAGCAGCATCAAAACAAATCAAAAACACCTTCGAATCCTTAAGTACCAAAGAGGAAGCTTTGTTGGGTGATATTGCCTTGGGTAAAAGCAATAAAGAGCTGGCAGATCTTCACCACATCAGTCTGAGCACGGTGAAGACTCACCTGAACAACATTTACAAGAAGACCGGAGTCCAAAGCCGAAAAGAGCTGATTCTTAAGATCAAACAAGAAAAAACAGGAATTTCCACCCCGGTCTAGGCCCTATTTCCACCCGGACTTCCTTGATCAACCCCAGCGAGAGCTTGAGTTTAGCGGAAAAGTAATTTTCCATGAAACTAATCCTTTCTACTGGCCTAATGGCCCTGTTGCTTTGTGTTCAAAATGCCCAAGCACAAAAAGAAATCAATCAATCGCCTATCCCTCCTTTCCTCTTGGGAGATATCGAACAGTCCGACCTGACTATGGGTACCTACAACCAATGGTTTGAAGGCCAATACACCAACTACACCCCCAAAGCGGAAATCCTTCGAGAGTTAAAAACTTCCACAGAAGACAAGGAATTTATCTTGTTTTTAGGCACCTGGTGTGGAGACAGCAAGCGGGAAGTTCCGCGGATGCTGCGTATTTTTAAAGAAGCTGGAGTGGCGGAAAGTCGAATTCGCATCATCGCTTTGGACCGGCGTCCTGGCAAGTACAAGACCAGTCCTGAAGGCCTAGAAAAGAAGTACCATATCAAGCGTATACCCACCTTGATTATTCTCTCTCAGGGGCAAGAAATAAACCGCATTGTGGAACGGCCTTGGCGCAGTCTGGAAGAAGACCTGCTGGCCATTACCCAAGACCAAAGCTATTTGCCTCGTTACTCACGCTGAGTAATCCGTTCAAAACCTTAATTTTGCCACCAAAATTGGCGGCATGCAGCTATCTGAGCAAGAACTCGTACGAAGAGAAAAACTAACGCGTCTACGGGAATTGGGAATTGAGCCCTATCCCGCAGCCTTGTATCCAGTGGAAGACACGGCTTCTTCCAGCACAGCTAAATTCGAAGAAGGCAAGAAGGTGGTCCTGGCCGGACGACTGATGTCTCGCCGTATCCAGGGTAAGGCTTCCTTTGCTGAAATTCAAGACAGCAGCGGACGTATTCAGGTGTACTTTAACCGGGACGAGATTTGTCCAGGGGAAGACAAGCTTCTCTACAACGAGGTCTACAAGAAATTGCTGGATATCGGTGATATTATCGGAATAGAAGGAGAACTCTTCACCACCCAAGTGGGGGAACCCACCGTAATGGTCAAGAACTTCTCTTTGTTGAGCAAGGCCCTGCGCCCATTGCCTCTACCGAAAACCGATGCCGACGGGAAGGTGTACGATGAATTCAACGATCCAGAGATGCGCTACCGCCAGCGCTATGTGGATTTGGTCGTCAATCCCAGCGTGCGTGAAACCTTTGTCAAAAGAACGCGCATCACCAACAGTATCCGCACCTTTTTCAACGAAAAGGGCTATCTGGAAGTCGAAACGCCCATCCTCCAGCCGATTCCTGGCGGAGCGGCCGCTCGTCCTTTTGTCACCCACCACAATGCACTCAATATTCCGCTTTATCTGCGGATTGCCAATGAGCTTTACTTAAAACGACTGATTGTCGGTGGCTTTGATGGTGTATATGAGTTTGCCAAAGACTTCCGCAACGAAGGAATGGACCGTACCCACAATCCAGAATTCACCGTAATGGAGCTCTACGTGGCCTACAAGGATTACTTCTGGATGATGGAAATGACCGAGCAACTCCTTGAAAAAGTGGCCCAAGACACCCACGGGCAAACCGAGGTGACGGTTGGGGAACAAAAAATCGACTTCAAGGCTCCTTATCCGAAGGTGCCTATCCTGGAGGCCATCAAGGAGCACACCGGGCATGACCTGCACGGCAAAGGCGAAGCGGAATTGGCCGAAATCGCGAAATCCTTGGGCATCGAAGTGGACTCCAGTATGGGGATTGGTAAACTCATCGACGAGATATTCGGTGAAAAATGCGAGCACCACTACATTCAGCCGACCTTCATTATCGATTACCCGAAAGAAATGAGCCCGCTCACCAAGGCCCACCGCGAGAAGGAAGGCCTGACCGAGCGATTCGAACTTCTGGTGAACGGAAAAGAGATCGCCAATGCCTACAGCGAGCTCAATGACCCGATCGATCAAAGAGAGCGCTTCGAGGAACAGCTCAAGCTCTCCGAAAAGGGAGACGACGAGGCCATGTTCATCGACCAGGATTTTTTACGCGCCCTGGAATACGGTATGCCTCCAACCAGTGGAATTGGAATTGGTATCGACCGACTGTGCATGCTTCTCACGGACAACGCCTCCATTCAGGAAGTTCTTTTCTTCCCGCAAATGCGCCCAGAGAAAAAAGCGGTTGAATTGAGTGAGGAGGAGAAAGCTGTTCGGGATATTCTCAAGCCCCTAGGGCAGATGCCTTTAGCGGAACTCAAAGGGCAGGCAGGACTCAGCGGAAAGAAATGGGACAAATCCACAAAAAATCTAGTTAAATTAGGCTTGATGAAAGTCGAGAAAACAGAAGATCAACTACTGGCACACTGGGTCGAATGAAAAACAGCAAACGCCTAGGCTTATTGACTGGCCCTTTGCTGTTTGGAATCATGAGCCTGCTGCCAGGAGAATTGATTTCAGCTCAGGCCGATATGGTACTTGCCGTAGCCGCCTGGATGCTCTGTTGGTGGGTGACCGAAGCGGTTTCCATCTCGGTGACGGCCCTCCTACCGCTACTACTCTTCCCACTACTTGATGTGATGCCTTTGGCCGATGTGGGCAGCAACTACGGCAGCCCGATCGTTTTTTTATTCTTTGGCGGTTTTGTCATGGCCTTGGCGCTCGAAAAAGTCAATCTGCACCGCAGAATTGCCCTCACAATTATACGCCTGACCGGCACGACCCCCAATCGGGTGGTCCTGGGCTTTATGCTGGCGACCGCTTCACTGAGCATGTGGATCAGCAATACGGCCACCACGGTGGTTATGCTACCCATCGCCCTCTCGGTGATCCAGCTCCTTATCGAGGACGAAGACGGCTTCACCAAAAAAGACAGAAATTTTGCCCTGAGTGTGATGCTAGGCATTGCCTTTTCGGCCAACGCAGGTGGAATCGCCACAGTGATCGGAACCCCGCCGAACTCCGTCCTCATCGGCCTTTTAGAAAATGAATACAATACCGAAATCGCCTTTGTGGACTGGATGCTAATTGGCTTGCCTTTCTCGGCTGTCATGATCACCATCATTTACCTGGTTTTGGTCTATTGGATGTTTCCGAACAAAGGATTGGTATTCGGGACTTCGCGCAACCTCATCGACCAGGAGCTCAAAGCTCTTGGCCCCTTGAGCGGAAAAGAAAAACAGGTCCTTGGGATCTTTGCGGTAACCGTAACTCTCTGGGTTTTTAGAACGGTGATTAACGGTTGGTTTCCGGATTTGGGCCTTACCGATACCAGCATCAGTATTTTTGCTGCCATCGCCCTCTTCGCCATTCCGAACAACTGGAGAAAAGGAGATTTTATTTTGGAATGGAGAGACACGAGCAAACTCGCCTGGGGAATTCTAATTCTCTTTGGTGGCGGGCTGGCACTGGCCAAAGGCATGTCAGCCAGCGGAATTGTCGACCTGGTTGCTCAGGGTATTGCCCAAAGTGACTGGAGCGTCATTCTGACGGTAAGTCTCTTGATCGCCCTGATGTTGTTTATGACAGAATTGATGAGTAACGTGGCCTTGGTCGCAGTACTTGCCCCCGTGGTTGCCGGAATTGCTATCGGTTTGGGGGTACCCATGCTACACGTTCTGATTCCGGTGACTATGGCCAGTAGCTGTGCTTTTATGCTGCCTATGGCAACACCACCCAATGCGATTGTCTTTGCCAGTGGCTACATTGAAGTATCCCAAATGGCCCGTGTAGGGGTTGTCTTGAATTTGATTTCGATTGGGGTGTTGATCTTGATGTACCTGACGGTCATCCCCTTACTCTTTCCTTAGTGCTATTCTTCGTCCGCAAAGAGCGTATTCGAAAGTTGCGAACGCAGTTGTTGCGGTACTTGACCGCCAGGAGCTAAGAGGTCAAAGGAGCGCAATTGCCCTTCTCTAATCTCCAGCAGACCGCGGTAATCAGTAAATCCATTATCCGCTAAAAAGAGAGATTTCAGGGATTTCATCTTGCGCAATCCAGCAGGAATGGGCCCGGTGAACTTATTCTGACTCAGTTGTATTTCTTCCAAGGATTGCAATTTCTTCCAGCGAGAAGACAACTGTCCTTCCAGCTCATTATAGGCTAGGTTGAGTACGCGTAAGTAAGGAAGTTGGTAAAAATTTTCCGGTAAATGACCGCTGAGACGATTGAGTGGCAAGTGCAATTCGACCACATGACCTTCTTCCAAAACCACCCCTTCCCATCCAGAAACAGGCTGACCCAAATCCCAGGGCTTGGCCCATTGCGGACCTCCCGTAGAGTAATACAGAGAAACCAATGCCGAGAATTCAGCCTCGCTTTGGCCATAGGACAGGGCTAAACAACAGAAAGACAGCAGGCTTAAAACGATGGATTTCAACATGGTAGTTCTATTTGGGAAGTAGAAAATTGCACGCTTTTCATCAGAATAACAAAACGGGGTTGTCTAAGGGTGCATTTTTGTTGTGTGTCCGACGAACTGCACTATCCTTCACCCCTGAACGCAAAAAACCCCCAGTTGACACCAGGGGTTTTTCACCTAACTAACTAACTCAAAGAATTGATAAATGAAAACTACTCTTTATTGTGTGGGTCGAAATCAGATGGCAAGTAAGCCACGGTATCGAATCCCAATTGAAAATCTTCTTCGTCCATCTCGATAAACTCGATGGTACTTAGGAAATCGTATTCTCCGTACGGATCAAAATTCTCAGGAAGGTAGAGGGCTGTATCAAAGCCAAGCTCCACTTCGTCTTCCAATTCTATATAATTGACCGCTGTCATGACGTTTCCGATGGCATATGGATCAAAATTAGCGGGTAGAGAACTCGCAATTCCGAAGTTCTGACCGATTTCATCCAAATCCTCGAAGGCGATTTGATCAGCGTCAAATCCACTCTTGTACGGATTAAATCCTGCTGGCAGATACGGTTTGGTATCGAAGTCCAGCTCCACTTCTCCTTCCATCTCGATGAAGGCGATATCCTCCAAAGACAAAGGGTTTTTTGTGGCAACCTCGTTCTCCATGTCCTGCTGAGGAATGAGGAAAGGATTGTACAATGATTCTTTTTTCTGGCTGTTGTGGTGATCCACATAAACAACCTCTTGTTGCTGGGTAGCGCTTTCGAGCTGCTGGTTTTGTGCCTCCAGCGAAGTACCCCCTAAAAGTGTACTTCCTACCATGATGATTAAACTGTTCATTCCGATTGATTTTGATTGATGATAAAGCCGAAGCTTTTTGATGATTGATTTGCTTATAAGACTCTTGATTTTCGGAAATGTTACACCGACGGATCTCGAATTAACAATTCTATAGGACTTCTGTATCCCCCGAAAACAGGGGGTAAACGCGGGAATCCTTAGTAAAATTCAGGAACGCCAAATGCCGGCGGATTTTTTTGACACATTAGGCTTAAGTATTATTTAACAGATCCTTTCTGATTTTTTTAAGTTCTTTGATCAGTTAAGAGCTAACTCAATCCCTATTTAATGAAAACAGCATTACGATCAGCACTATTGATGTGCTTCTTGTTGGTTGTAGGAACCCCTGATGCCCACAGCCAAATCTTCAAGAAAAAACAAAAGAAAGCACCGGCATCTACTGCAGCGCGAGGCGGGGGAAGTAAAAAAGGCGGTATCCAACCCTACAGCAAAGTCATCACCAAAAGCGCGAAAACCGATAAAGGGCTTTTCGATGTGCACAAAGTAGATGACAAGCACTACTACGAAATCCCTGATTCCCTTTTCAACCGAGAGATGTTGATGGTCAGCCGAATTGCTAAAACGGCAACCGGTATCGGTTTCGGTGGTGGTAAAATCAACACCCAGGTGCTCCGTTGGGAGAAGAAAGACAAAAAAGTACTCCTTCGGGTGGTTTCTTACGGCAACTTTGCTGCAGACTCCCTTCCCGTACATGAGGCCGTTGTCAATTCCAATTTCGAGCCTGTGCTTTTTGCCTTTGATATCAAGGCCAAAAAGAAGGATTCTCTTTCGCCGGCTACCGTTATTGAAGCAGGCCCTCTGTTTAAAGACGACGTACAAGCGTTGGGTATGCCGAGCTTCTACCGTACCCGCTACCGCGTGAGCCGTTTGGATGGCAAAAGAAGCTATATCGAATCGGTCAAGAGTTACCCGCTGAATATTGAAGCGCGCCATGTGAAGACGTATGTAGCCCGCTCCGCACCCAGCAACCAAAGTTTGGGTTCCATCTCTATTGAGATCAACAACTCCATGATTTTATTGCCTGCTGAACCGATGAAGCGTCGCTACTTTGATCAACGCGTTGGATGGTTTGCTCGTGGACAGGTCGATTATGGTTTGGACGCCCAAGAGAGTAAAACAGTTCGTTACCTGGATCGTTGGAGACTCGAGGTAAAAGACGAAGACATTGAAAAGTTCAATCGAGGAGAACTGGTTGAACCGAAGAAACAGATCGTTTACTATGTGGACCGGGCAACACCAAAGCAGTGGATTCCCTTTATCAAGCAAGGAATCGAAGACTGGCAAGTTGCCTTTGAAGAAGCTGGATTCAAAAACGCCATTATAGCGAAGGACCCTCCATCTTCAGAAGAAGATCCAGAATGGTCACCGGAAGACGTTCGTTATTCTGTGGTTCGTTACCTGGCCTCACCCATCCCTAACGCCAATGGTCCTCACGTAAGTGATCCGCGTAGTGGAGAGATCTTGGAATCAGACATCAACTGGTACCACAATGTCATGACCTTGCTTCGCAATTGGTTCTTCGTACAAACAGCTGCGATCAACCCACAAGCCCAAGGGACCGCCTTTAAGGACGAAGTGATGGGACGTTTGATTCGCTTTGTTTCTGCCCATGAGGTTGGCCATACACTTGGTTTGCCACACAATATGGGAAGTAGTGCGGCTTACCCTGTAGATTCCCTGCGTTCGGCCAGCTTTACGAAGAAATACGGAACAGCACCATCTATTATGGACTACGCGCGTTTTAACTACGTTGCACAACCTCAGGACAAAGGTGTTGCTCTTATGCCGAACATTGGGATATACGACAAGTACTCCATCAAATGGGGATACCGTCCTATTCTCGGCAAAACGGCTGAGGAAGAAAAACCCATCTTGGACAGCTGGATTCTGGAGCACGCCGGAGATCCGATGTACCGCTTTGGTCGTCAACAAGGGCGCGTACTCGATCCGAGTTCTCAAACGGAGGATCTTGGGGACGATGCAGTCAAAGCCAGTGAGTACGGAATTGCGAACCTGAAACGCATCATGCCACGCTTGATTGAGTGGACTTCAGAAGACGGTAAGAACTACGATGACCTCAACACTTTGTATGGTCAGGTTTTAGGTCAGTTCCGTCGTTATATGGGTCACGTATCCAACAATATTGGTGGGGTGTACGAAAACTACAAGACCTACGACCAAGAGGGAGCAGTTTACACCCCTGTCTCGAAGTCACACCAAAAGAAGGCCATGGCCTTTTTACAGACCCAGCTTTTTAAAACACCGAATTGGATGATCGACACAGACATTCTTTCTCGTGTTGAAGGTTCTGGTGCAGTAGAGCGCGTACGTGCCCTGCAAGCCGGTACGGTAAACAACCTGCTACAGGTAGGTCGTATGGCTCGTCTTATTGAGCAGGAAGCCCTTTACGGAAGACAAGCTTATCCACTGACCGAAATGATGTATGATCTGCGCAGAGGAATCTGGTCTGAACTCCGAACCGGTAAATCCATCGACACCTATCGTCGTAACCTGCAAAAGGCTCACATCGACCGATTGGAGTATCTTATGACAGCAGAAAACCAGCGTGGATCAACTCGCGGATGGGGCTGGAGAACCTCTGTAAACACCAGTCAATCTGATATCCGTTCGGTTGCACGTGCAGAACTGAATCGTTTAAAAACAGACATTCAGAATGGACTTAAGCGCAATCCTAATGCGATGAGCCGTTACCACCTGCAAGATGCACTGGAACGCATCAATATGATCTTGGATCCTCGCTAAAAAGAGGGTTTAGACGAATTTCATAGGGCAAACAATATGTTTGCCCTTTTTCGTGTACAAAAATCAGGTGTTCACCTACACTTCTCCCTAGGTTCACAACATATTCGAATTCTATGCGTTATAAATGAGTACTTTAGGTAACCCAAATCCTATGAATCATGAAAACCTACAAAATCAAAAGCCTGGTCTATCTTTCCTGCTTCGTAATCGCAGCTGTATTTTACTACGACTACGAACAAAATCAAAACTCTCTACAGATCGTTAGCGAAAACTACGTAGAAATGGAAGCTCAAGATCTTTCAGAGCTTCAAGGAGAAGAGCAAGAGCTCCTCGACCAAAACACCCTGGATTAAATACCGAAGAACCACGGAAGGCAAATGTGAAATCCTTCCCAAAATTGGTTTTGGTTTTAAACGCTTCCCTATGACAGAAGTCCTAGAGGCGTAACATTAAAATCAAAATCATGCGTAAAGTAATTATTGCCCTTGTTCTGCTGGGCAGCTTCAGTGCTGTGCAGGCTCAGGGACACCAAGCAATGAAAAAAATGAAAGCTCAACGCCAAATGCTTTCTGAGCTTGCACCTGAAGAACGGGCAACCTTGAAAACAAAAAAAATGTCCTTGGCTTTGGATTTGACGGCCAAGCAACAACGTGGAGTTCAGGCTTTAAACGAAGAAGAAGCCCGTTGGAAACAAGAAATGATGGAGACCCGCAAAGAAGCCCGTGAGTCCTCGGAGACCCGATCCAGTGCGGAAGAACGATATAAAAGACAAAACCAAGTGTTGGACCAGCAGATCGCCTACCAACAACAACTGCGAGAGCTCCTTGACGAGGACCAGTACCTACGCTGGAAAAAGATCAGAGCACGCAGTGTGGAAGGCAAGAGGAGCATGCTGAGGAAAGGTAGAAGTAGGTAGTGTTTTTTGTTGATTGAGGAGGCCACGACATGCGCGTGGCCTTCTTATTTTTTAGCCTCAGCTGTACAAGTCTTTTACTGCGTCTAAAGTAAACTCGATATCGGACTGACTCAGTGCATCATTCAAGAAATAACTTTCAAAAGCGGAAGGTGGCAGGTAGACTCCTCGATCGAGCATCCCGTGAAAGTAGCGCATAAAATGCTCGTTATTGCCCTTAGCCGCCGAAGCGAAATCCCGAACTTTTTCTTCACAAAAGTGCACAGACACCATACTTCCCAGACGATTGACCTGGTGAACGATGCCTTTTTCTTTTAAAATGGAACCTATTCCATCGGCGAGTTGCTCGCACTTGGCATCCAAACTATTGAATACATCTGGGTTATTCTTCAAATGGGTCAGCATAGCCAAGCCAGCACTCATGGCCAAGGGATTTCCGCTCAGGGTACCCGCCTGATAGACGGGCCCCAATGGGGCCAAATGGGCCATGATTTCTTTTCGGGCGGCGAAAGCACCAACCGGCAATCCTCCTCCGATCACTTTACCAAACATCAGGATATCTGCACGGATTCCCAAAAGCTCTTGTGCTCCTCCCGGAGCCAAGCGAAATCCGGTCATTACCTCATCAAAGAGCAACAGAATTCCCTCTTGATCACAGAGCGCCCGGAGTCCTTCCAAAAATCCCTCTTCTGGGAGTATACAACCCATATTTCCGGCTACGGGCTCCAGAATGATGGCTGCTATTTCTCCACTATTGGCCTGCACCAATTCCTTGACGTTTTCCAGGTCATTATAATTCGCCAAGAGTGTGTCCTTCGCGGTCCCTTGGGTTACTCCTGGACTGTTGGGCGAACCAAAGGTGACCGCTCCACTTCCTGCCTGAATTAAAAAGGCATCGGAATGTCCGTGGTAACAACCCGCAAACTTGATGATCTTTTCGCGTCCTGTATATCCGCGCGCCAAACGGACCGCACTCATACAAGCCTCGGTACCACTATTGACAAAACGAATCTGATCAATATTCGGGACCATAGAAACGGCCAGCTCCGCCAGCTCGGTTTCGATGGCGGTCGGCATGCCGAAGGAAGTACCTTTTTGGGCTTGCTCCACAATGCGGTCAACCACCTCCTGATGGGCGTGCCCTAAAATCAGCGGCCCCCAGCTGGAGATATAATCGATTAAGCGGTTATTGTCTTCGTCGTAGAGGTGAGCACCTTTGGCGTACTTCACAAATACGGGGGTTCCTCCTACGGCATTAAATGCCCGAACTGGCGAATTCACACCACCGGGAATCACCTGTTGTGCCTCGGCAAAGAGGGCACTACTTCTTTGGTACCTCATCGGCTTTCTTTCCGAATTTTAAGTTGTTGACCGGGTTCAATTAATGTGCTTTTCAGGCCATTAAAGCTCATCAATTCCTTAACCGAAACGAAGAACTTCTTGGAAATTCCGTACAAGGTATCTCCGGCTTTGACCTCATAAGTCACAATTTCTGTTGGGATGGGATCCCGCTTTACTTTCATCCCCTGACGGATGACCTCATTGTCGTAGCGATACAACTTGTAGCGCTCAATCAGGGAGGTGAGTTTTTGTGGATAACGCGGGTCAGTAGCGTAACCGGCTTGTCTAAGGCCTCGTGCCCAAGCGTGATAGTCGGTCCGTTTTAAGTCAAAAAGAGAACGGTAACGCGCGCGAGACGACAAAAACACACTGTGGTCCCGAAAAGAGTACATCGGGTGGTTGTATCTTCTGAAGCATTCTCCTTCTTCGTCATCATCGTGATAGGCTACTGCTCCGGTCCAATTCTGATGACACTTAATCCCAAAATGGTTATTGGTCTTCTGGGTGAGTTCCCCACGACCGGCTCCGCTTTCAAGAATGCCCTGAGCCAGCGTTATACTGGCTGGAATTCCGTACGCTTTCATTTCTTGTTGGGCGATATCCGAAAAGGTGCTGATGTAGTCTTCTACCGAATTGATGGTAAATCGAATAAAACGACCCGGATCCTCGGGCATGGGGTAGAGTTCCGTTTTATCCACCACTACTCCACCTTGGGGAACAGGGGTTGGATTGTTAGGCACGCGTACTTCTTCGGTCGGACGTTCTTTGCGATCGGAATAGGTGCGCTTCTTGGTTCCACAGGCTGAAACAATCAGCAAGGCAAAGAGCGCGGTTATTCGGAGGGATCTAGAATTCTTGGCCATTGTTTTTTCTCCAGTTTTTGGTTCATACCTGCAATGCCTTGCAGGCCTCCGGTGTGAATCGCTAAAACGCGTTGGTCGCTTGACAGCTGGCCTGAATTGAACAGTTCTTTTAGCCCCCAGAGCATTTTTGCGGTATAAACCGGATCAAGCGGGATTCCGCTTTGCTGGTAGAAGGTATTCATAAACTGTACCAGATCAGGGGTTATGCTCGCGTAACGCCCTCCGTGATAGTCATACCTAATCTCCCAGTTGGTTCGCTTGGTAAAGGTACGGATAAGGTCGCTCATTCCGGATTCCGGAAGGGCAGAGATTCCAATTATATGCTGTTGAGGGCTTGATCCACGGATAAGGCCCGCCAGTGTTCCCCCTGTACCCACGGCCGCAACAACCACATCATAGTCGTCACAATCCTCAAGGATTTCGGCACAGCCCTGTATAGCCAATTCATTGGTACCTCCCTCGGGCAGCACGAGGTAATCTTTTGAACTATCCAAGCCCAAAAGGGATTTCCAATCCGCCCACACGTTTCCCCTTTTAGAGGCATAAACTTCCCGTGAGACAAAGTGAAGCTCCATCCCGAGACCCGCTGCTGTCGACAGGGTTGGATTGCCTTTCCAAAGCCTAGCGACTTCCTCCCCCCGCACGATTCCAATCGACTTTATCCTCGCCTCTGCGCAGGCCGCAGCGGTGGCCACCAGATGGTTGGAATAGGCGCCTCCAAAGGTCAAAATGCCTGGATAGGAGCCCTGCAGGGCGGCCTGAACATTGTATTTTAACTTTCTGAATTTATTCCCTGAGACAAGAGGATGTAGTTCGTCTTCCCGCAATAGATCAAGGCTTATGGAATCATGGAGACCTAAAAAGGAGCCGATCGGCTGTAGGCGAGAAAGCGGCATTATTTTTTGAAGCAGTACTGCAAAAAGGAGAAACGCTTGCGCTGAGCAGGGTAGAGCAAATTGTCTTCGTTGGCGTACGCTTCGCGCTCAAAAGAAATGTTCTGGTAAGCCAGGTAACGATCTCCGTAAAGCAAACACTTCCATAACCACTCAATGAAGTACCAAACGTAAAAAGGCAGGATGCCCAATTCCCATTGCTGTTGCAAATGGATGCGCTCGTGATTGATAAGAATCTGGTCATTGAGCAGGTGCTTTTCCCGCAGAATGATGAAAGGCCAAAGGCACAATCCAACATAATCTTTGGGGAAAAACTGGCGAATAACAAGGACCATAAGGTTTCATTTATTGAGGCATCTCAAAGATACCCAATGGCCCTTATTTCGATTTGCGCTTCATCGTTAGTTACCAACACTTTATCAAAAAAAGCCAGCGTATCTTTGCTCTGGATCCCAAAATCGGATCAAAAGCCTGCGAATGAACGAAAGAATTCCACTCGAAGAAGGAGACTTTTACCTCTCTGAACAGGGGTATAAAGTGTTTACCGAACAGTACCACCTCAAAAGGGGGTACTGCTGCGAAAGTGGCTGCCGCCATTGTCCCTACGGCTACCACGAACGCAATGGCCGAAAAAAGCGTAAATAAGTGCAAATTCGGCATGTTATTTGTGGTATTCTTCCTGTTATCAAACCATTGAAAATGAAAAGTTCTATGAAAAAGTGCATGCCCCTTTTTGCCCTGCTTTCGGTGCTCGTCCTGAGCTCCTGTGTCTCGGTTCGCGTGGTCGCGGACTACGACCAAAAAATGAATTTCCAACAGTACAAGACCTATGCCTTCTACAAAACAGGCATAGACAAAGCCCAGATTTCCGACCTGGATAAACGCCGTATTCTGCGTGCCATCGACCAGGAAATGTCTGCCAGAGGCTTTGTGAAGTCCAATGATCCTGATTTACTGGTGAGTATTTTCACCAAAGAACGCGAACGTGTAGACGTGTACAACAACAACTTCGGCTGGGGCTGGGGTCGTGGTTGGGGCGGCTTTTACAACCCCTGGGTCTGGGGACGGCTGGGGAGGTAACAACGTGAGCACCCGCACAGAAGGCTCCCTCTTTATTGACTTTATCGATGCGGATGAAAAGAAACTGGTCTGGCAAGGCCGCGGTGCAGGAAACTTGAGCACCAGCAAAAAAGTAGAAAAGCGGGAAGCCCGTATCCAGGAATTCGTTCAGGAAATTCTGCAGGAGTACCCGCCAGAAGCCAAATAACACCTACAGGCTATACAACTCTAAAGCCGCTCCCTTACCGGGGCGGCTCTTTTTTTATGCGCTCCTGATTTCGTATTTTTAGACCCTTAGAAAATACCTTATGTCTTACGAGAGTAACCCGGTTTTGGACCGACTTCCAGACCACCTGCGTCAGTACATCAAACCTCAAAACTACGAGGATTACAGCCCTATTGATCAGGCGGTATGGCGCTACGTGATGCGTAAAAATGTGGACTACCTCAGTCAGGTGGCCCACTCCTCTTACGTCGAAGGTTTAGAAAAGACGGGGATCTCGATTGACAGCATTCCGAACATGTACGGAATGAACCGCATTCTCAAAGAAATTGGCTGGGCTGCGGTCGCTGTGGACGGTTTTATCCCCCCTTCTGCCTTTATGGAATTCCAGGCCTACAATGTACTGGTGATCGCCTCGGATATCCGACAGCTCGAGAACATCCAATACACCCCGGCACCCGATATTATTCACGAAGGCGCAGGGCACGCGCCCATCATTGCCAACCCCGAATACGCCGAATACCTCAGAAGATTTGGTGAAATTGGCTCCAAGGCGATTTCGAGCGGAAAGGATTACGAACTCTACGAAGCAGTACGTCACCTCTCCATCATCAAAGAAGCTCCGGAAACCGCTCCGGAAGAAATAAAATTGGCCGAAGAACGCATTGAACAGGTGCAGAACAATATGGGTGAACCCAGCGAAATGGCCCTTATTCGCAATCTCCACTGGTGGACCGTTGAATACGGCCTAATCGGCTCCCTGGAAGAGCCTAAAATCTATGGTGCCGGCTTGCTTTCTTCCATCGGCGAGAGTCAATGGTGTTTGACTGACGAGGTCCAAAAACTGCCTTATTCCATTGAGGCTACGCGTCAAGGCTTTGACATCACCAAACCCCAACCTCAACTCTATGTAACCCCAGACTTTGCCTTTTTAAGCCAGGTTCTGGAGGATTTTGCCGACAGTATGGCCCTGCGACGTGGCGGTCTGGAGGGCATTCAAAAACTCGTTGATTCCAAGTCTCTTGGTACGGTAGAACTCAGTACCGGTATTCAAGTTTCCGGAATCTTTAACCAGGTCTTAGAGAAAGACGGCAAGCCCGTTTACATGACGACTTTGGGCCCTACCGCTCTCTCCTACCAGCAAAAGGAGCTGGTCGGTCACGGAACGCGAAACCACCCCGATGGGTTTGGTTCCCCGATTGGCAAACTCAAGGGCATCAATATTGCCATCGAAGATATGGCGCCTCGTGATCTGAAAGCTTATAAAATATACGAAGGGGAAGAAGTACGTCTGGAATTTGAAGGAGGTGTGGTCGTCGAGGGACGTATCATTACCGGCACCCGAAACCTGCTCGGGAAGATCGTACTGATCACCTTTGAAGAATGTACGGTTAGTTGTGAAGGCAGACAGCTCTTCTTACCCGATTGGGGCCTTTATCATATGGCGGTTGGGGCTGAGTTGATCTCGGCATTCAATGGGCCGGCAGACCTCTTGAGTTTTAATTTGATCTCGCATGAATTGGAGCCCTCTCACGGAGAAACCGAAAAAGACCCCGCACAAGTACAGCAGGAAGCTCTTTATGGCCAAATGAGGACTTTACGCGAACAAAAAGGATCTCTGGAAGAAGCGCAGCAGCTTTGGAATGCATGGGAATCCACCTATAAAGAGGATTGGTTATTGGGGGTCGAAATTTTTGAATTTGCCTTGAAAAACCAAGCCTTCGATTGGGCCGATGAGCTACAAAAAGTACTGGAAGAAAGAGCGGCACAAATGCCTGCAAAAAACCAGCTGATTGGGGACGGCCTGGAACTGGCTCGACTAGAAGTTTCGACTAAGGTCAATTAACGGAAATCTGGAGCTTATCCCAATTGTTCCCGCTCTCGATGAGCTGGGGTAGCTGCACTCGTTTAATTGGAAAAAAAGAAATCTGTAGCTGTTTCTTGCCCCGGACAACACCCAAATCAATGGGTTTCTCGGTATTGCCATACCAGATACTACGCGAAAAGAGTAAATCTCCGGCTTGCAATCCGGCTTTCTCCGCCGCTGTTCCGGCTTGGACGCTTTTGATCTGCTTTCGATCATCGGAGAGTTCAAAACCCATTTCATAAACCACGGCTTCCGGTTCGTATTGCAGTCCTAAGCGGGCATATTCCTTGGCGAAATCAAAAAACTCCCCGCGAATAATGTGCCGATCAAAATAGGTTTTCCCCTCTTCCCAATAGTCTTCTAAAACCTCTAAAAACAATTCGTGACTCAAGCGCTCTCCTTGTTGCGACAGAACCAAGAATTCCCGCATCATATCGTCCAAAGACTTACGTCCTGCCGAATGGTGAATAATTTGCATATCGACCAGGAAGGCAAACAAGGCCCCACGGTAATAGGGCAGCTTCCCGTAGTCCGGATTACTCCAAAAGTTCTCGTAGTTGATCTGGCTATTGGGTTCTTCGCGAACCGGCGAAGAATACAGCTGTCGGGCAGCTAAGTTTAAGGAGGAAAAGAAGGAACTTTCTTCCGCCCCTCCAACCCCGTTTCGAGCAATGTTTTTAAAGGTGTAGTACTCGGTAAAGCCCTCACTAAACCAATACTGCTCTTCCTCATTGCTGTTTTCAATTCGGTGTCCAATCCAGTTGTGCATCAATTCGTGGTTGAAGAGATAAACCAGTTGATCCAAATCGGTATAGCTGTTGTTGGAAACTGAGGTGGCAAAACTGTTGGTTAAACCGGTCCCTTGAAAACTGCTGCCTTGCTCCTGTCCAAAAGGATGGAGACTCACCGTAAAGTATGCTTGGCTGTGGTCATTCCAAAATTCACGCTGTGCCTCCAAGGTTTCTTTGAGTATGGCAAAAACCTCTTCTTCCTCAAAAGGAATCCAATCACCCCTTGTGGCCAGACTGATCTTGTTCCCCATCAATTCATCCTGATAAACCCGAAAGTCCCCTCCCACAAAAATGGCACTCTGGAAGTCATTCCAGTCCACCGATTCTAGGCGTTGGATCCGCTGCCCTGTTCCAAAGCTGTTGTGAATCACATAGTCCTCCGAAAAATCCGCCCACCGAACAGCAATGTCGAGGGGTTTCTCGGTCGCAGGCCCCATGAAGAGGTGGTGCGAAAACAGGTGAAAGTAGTTCTCCTGAATGATCGGACGATACACCTCCGAGGTGCTCAGCTTGGCCTGATCAAAGTCCTGCTGGAGTTGGTAGCGGAATTTTAATTGATTAAGATCACGGGAGTAATGCAGGTCGATCCAGCCGCTGTCCTTGTTTATTTCGACACGGTTATCGGGTCGCTCGGGCTCCATTTGCAGGGAAAACAAAGCCCTGTGAAGCTCTTCCTCCCCCCAAGCCGTGTTGGCGTAATGCAAACGTGTAAAACCTGCCGGATTAGGCGGCAAATCCAAAAGCACCTCCAAAAGAGGAAGGGAGTCATTTTGTACCGGACGTATGGTGTAACTCAGCGACAGACGCTCTTCTTCTTGACAACTACTGACCAAGAGTAGTGCACTCAATAAAAACACCATTCGACCGAAGAAGTGCCTCATATTACCTACTTAGTTCGCCTTTTGAATGGATTCCGTAAAGACTTCCAGGGGCTTGACGATTTCGCCTTGATACTCCAGTTTCCAACCCTGAGAATTAGTTAGAACAAAGAACTTAGACAGCTCACTCATCAGGCGGTTTTGGGCATTGGTGCGTAAAGTAGAAGCCTCCACTTTTTCGCGCATATCGGCCTCAACGCGATCCCGAATCTTGTTGAGATCATCTTCTTCAAAAGAGTAGAAAAATCCCTCGTTCATCTCGAGGTACTTCATTTGAGGATTCACCATAATCTCGGGCTCCGGAATACTTAGAATACGGAGCGTTTTGGTGGCGTCGTCCAATTCGTAATCCAATTGGGAAAGATCATAAGAGATGGAGGCATCCGTATTGACCACAAGAAGCACGTTTCGGTGGGTACGCAGCCAACTCGGGTTAAAATAGGAACCGAGAAGATCCTTGGACTCCTTGATGTTTTTGACTTCCGAAAAATGACCTTCGGTCACCACAATTTTTGAGACGTTTTGGAGCTTTTCCTGGATCAGCGCAGATTCGCTCTCCATAACAAAAGGATCTCCGTAATTCTCGACGTAGTAGCGGTAGCCAAAAATGCTCACAGCTGCCGTGATCAAGATGAGAACTAGATTTTTCATGAGTGTGTATTGTAGGGTTTTAACCCCCAAAAGGTAACCAAAAGCCCGGAAATCACTTCAGCCAGTCCGCTGATTTTGAAAGTGCTTCGGCAATCCCGTCTGGATTCTTCCCTCCAGCAGTAGCAAAGAAGGGTTGTCCTCCCCCACCCCCTTGGATGAAGCGACCGAGTTCTTTGACGATTTTCCCAGCATGCAAACCCTTTTCGGTGGCCAGGTCCTTCGAAATATAGCAGGCCAATAGGCTTTACCGTCTTGTTTACTTCCCAGCACCAAGAATAACGGCTCGACTTCCTGCCCCAATTCAAAGGCGAGATCCTTCATACCCCCAGCATTCAAATCCACTTCGTGGGCCAAAAACTGCACTCCATTGACTTCCTGTACAGCTTGCTGCAGGTCTTTTTTCAGTCCTTTGGCCTTTTCCTTCAGGAGACCTTCGATCTGCTTGCGCAATTGCTGGTTTTCGTCTTGCAGAGACTGTACGGCTTGTACGGGATCCTGGGCTTTGCCCAAGACATCTTTGATTTCAAACAGGGTGCGGTTGTTTTCGAAGTAGAACGACTTGACCGCATCGGAGGTTATGGCTTCAATCCGACGAATTCCAGCAGCCACAGCGCTTTCGGCTGTAATCTTAAAATGCCAGATCTCGGAGGTGTTCTTCACATGCGTTCCCCCGCAGAGTTCCATAGACTGACCAAAACGGATGGTGCGAACTGTATCGCCGTACTTCTCTCCAAAAAGAGCAATAGCGCCTTGTTCCAGGGCTTCCTGATAAGGCTGGTTGCGATTCTCTTCCAAAGATAACTGCCCTTCGATACGGGCGTTGACAAAGTTTTCGACCGCTCTTAATTCGTCTACCGACAGCTTAGAGAAATGCGAAAAGTCAAAACGCAGGTACTTGCTGTGTACCGATGAACCTTTTTGCTCAACATGGGTTCCCAGAACTTCTCGAAGTGCTTGGTGAAGCAAGTGGGTCGCCGTGTGATTACTGGCCGTTCTATGCCGCTGTTTGGCATCGACAACCGCTCGAAAGCCGTCCTCTAAATTCGCAGGCAAGCTTTCCGTAAAGTGGACGATTTCGTTGTTTTCGCGCTTGGTGTCGACCACATAGGTCACATCGCCATTGGAAGCTTCCAGATAGCCTTTGTCACCCACCTGGCCTCCGCCCTCAGCGTAGAAAGGAGTCAAGTTAAAAACCAGTTGATACTGCTCTCCTTCTTTCTTGCTCTTGAGCTTGCGGTACTTGACAATCTTCACCTTGGATTCCAATTGGTCGTACCCAATAAACTCCTGTTCGCTGTCTTGTCTTAAAACAACCCAATCCTCTTTGCTGATCTGAGCGGCTGCCTTGGAACGGTCCTTTTGGGCCTGCAAGGCCTTTTTAAAGCCTTCTTCGTCCAGGGAATACCCTTTTTCAGAAAGAATCAATGCCGTTAAATCAATGGGGAACCCAAAGGTGTCGTAGAGCTCAAAGGCCTTTCGCCCGTCGATCTCTTTCCCTTTGGCGTTCTTCATGACCTGATCCAAAAGCACCAATCCTTGCTCCAGGGTATTCAAAAAAGACTGCTCCTCTTCCCGGATGACGTTCTCAATCAGCTGTTGTTCTTTTTCAATTTCTGGGAAAGCTTTGCCCATCACTTCTCGCAAGACCTTGACCAGGCGGTAGATAAAGGGCTTATTACTTCCCAAAAAGGTAAAGCCGTAGCGAATGGCTCGACGCAAAATGCGGCGAATCACATATCCGGCTCCAGAATTACTCGGCAATTGCCCATCCGCGATGGCGAAGGCAACTGCCCGCAGGTGATCGGCCACCACGCGGATGGCGATGTCTGTTTCTTCATCCGAACCATAGCGTTTGCCGCTGATGGTTTCGATCTCCCGGATCAGCGGAGTAAAAATATCGGTATCGTAGTTGGAACGCACTCCTTGAAGCACCATACAAAGGCGTTCAAAGCCCATCCCGGTATCGACATGGGTTTGGGGCAGGTTTTCTAACTCCCCATTGGCTTTGCGGTTGAACTGCATAAAGACCAGGTTCCAAATCTCCACCACTTCCGGGTGGTCCTGGTTGACCAAAGAGGCGCCTGAGGTCTTTTTGCGTTCTTCTTCCGGACGAATATCCACATGGATTTCAGAACAGGGACCGCAAGGGCCCTGATCTCCCATTTCCCAGAAGTTGTCTTTTTTATTCCCCATGATAATGCGGTCTTCGGGTACGATGGCCGACCACAAGGCATAGGCTTCTTTATCCATTTCGAGCTGATCAGCGTCCTGACTCCCTTCAAAAACAGAGACATAGAGCTGATCAGGCGAAATTTTAAATTCTTTGGTGAGCAATTCCCAGGCCCACTCAATGGCTTCTTTTTTGAAGTAATCCCCGAAACTCCAGTTTCCGAGCATTTCGAAAAGGGTGTGGTGGTAGGTATCTTTACCCACTTCCTCCAGGTCGTTGTGCTTTCCACTTACGCGCAAACACTTTTGGGTATCGGTGACACGAGGGTGCTCGACCTGGCTCAACCCCAAGAAGTACTCTTTGAATTGGTTCATCCCGGCATTGGTAAAAAGAAGGGTTGGGTCATTTTTCATGACCAGGGGAGCTGAAGGAACTATTTTATGGGATTTTTCTCGAAAAAATCCAAAAAACCCTGGCGGATCTCGGAAGAAGTCATTGGAATAGTGTGCGTTTAGTGAATTTTAACGCTTTAAGCAAAACAATTTCTATATTTGTGTGTTTACCAAATACCGACCAAAAATAGAATAATTTACGCTCATGTCTAAAGTAAAGTACTACTACGATCCGGACACGCTCTCCTATAGAAAAATCGACCCTAAAAGGTCGAGCAAGTATTTGCGCATATTTTTCTTCCTGCTGGGATCTGCCTTGTTCGGTCTATTGGGTCTGACCATTCTATTGAACGCCAACTTCGTCATCACTCCAAACGAGTACCTTTTACAGCGTGAGGTAAAGCAATACGAGTTGCAGTATGAGATCATGAACAAGAAGATGGAGCGCATGGAATCCGTCATGTCGGATATCGCAGAACGCGACAACACCATCTACCGCCTGTATTTTGAGGCTAACCCTATTCCGGATGACCAGCGCCGAGCTGGTTTTGGTGGGGTGAACCGCTATGCAGGATTGGAAGGTTTCAACAATACCGAATTGATTAAATCGACCGCTCAGCGTTTGGACACGCTTCAAAAGCAATTAGTCATCCAGTCCAAGTCCTTGGATGAAATTGCCAAACTCGCCGTCGAAAAAGAAGAGCTTCTACAGTCTATTCCCGCCATACAGCCGGTGAGTAACGAGAACCTCAGAAGAATGGCCTCCGGATTTGGATGGCGTTCGGATCCTTTTACCAAGGTGCGTAAGTTCCACTACGGAATGGACTTTTCTGCCCCTCGTGGTACGCCAATTTACGCGACCGGGAACGGAGTGGTTACTCGTGCAGACAGCCGATCGACTGGATTTGGAAAGCACATTCGTATTGACCACGGCTTTGGTTACCTGACCTTGTATGCGCACTTGAGCCGTTACAACGTGACCAAGGGACAAAAGGTGAAGCGTGGAGACCTGATTGGTTTTGTGGGAAGTACTGGACGCTCTCAAGCGCCTCACCTCCATTACGAAATCTGGAAAGACGGAAACAAGTTGAATCCGATCAACTTCTACTCCGGCAACCTCACGTCAGAAGAGTACGCCCTATTGGTTAAACTCTCTCAGCGCGAAAATCAAGCACTGGATTAATCCTCAGGGCCTATGCATGTTGATCTTCCTGAAAAACGCTACTACGGAATTGGTGAAGTCGCCAAGGCCTTTGGCGTGAAAACCTCTCTGATTCGATTCTGGGAGAAGGAGTTCGATATTCTTCAGCCCAAGAAAAATGCTAAGGGCAATCGGAAGTTTACCCCGGACGACATCAAGCATTTACAACTGATTTACCACCTGGTTAAAGAAAGAGGCTTCACCCTGGAAGGGGCAAAAATTCACTTGAAAGAAGAAAAGAAAGAAGCCTTATCTACCTTTGATATCATACAGAAATTGGAACGGGTCAAGGCTGAGCTTTTGAAAATAAAGGAGAACCTTTAGGTCAATTGCAGGTTGTCCTGTAACAAATTGAAACATCTTTATACCTATTCATAAATACCAAATACTTTACACGATGAAAAAATGGCTTATTCCTTTGGTAATCGTTGTAATCCTCGGCTTTGTAGTTTACAACTACGCCGTCGGATTCTACAACGATGGCGTTGTCAAATACGAGGACGCCAAAACCGAATGGTCCAAAGTAGAAAGCGCCTACCAGCGCCGAAACGACCTGATTGGCAACCTGGTTAAAACCGTACAGGGGGCCGCTGACTTCGAAAGAGGCACCTTAAAGGACGTCATTGAAGCCCGATCCAAGGCCACCGCGACCAACGTTAGCGTTGATGATCTTTCTCCAGAAAAAATCGCGGCCTTCCAAGAGGCCCAAGCAGGTCTTTCTTCCGCCTTATCTCGTTTGTTGGTTAGCGTCGAGCGCTATCCTGACCTTAAGGCCACAAAGAACTTTTCTGAGTTACAGCAGCAATTGGAAGGTACCGAAAACCGCATCAATGTCGCCCGTGATCGCTACAACGATGGGGTGAACAAGTACAAGCAACACATCAAAAAGTTCCCTGGTTCTGTCATGGCCGGCTGGTTCGGACTGGAAGATGATCTTTCCCGTTTCGAGTCGGTTGAAGGTGCCGAAAAACCAGTGGAAGTCGATTTCGGATCTTAATCAGAATCCTATGTCACAAGTCGAAGCTTTTCTGACCAAAGCAGAAGAGGACGAGATTGTGGCCGCCATCCGGCAGGCCGAAAAAAACACCTCAGGTGAAATTCGGGTCCACATTGAGGCCCTCGCCAAAATCGATCATTTTAGTCGAGCTCAGCAGGTCTTTGTTCAGCTAAAAATGGACGCGACCGAGGAGCGCAACGGAGTACTCATCTATGTTGCTGTTCACGACCGAAAGTTTGTGATCTACGGAGACGAGGGTATTTACAAAGCCGTTCCCGATGGATTTTGGGACAGCACCAAGGCCCTGATGCAACAGCAATTCGAGGAGGGTAACTTCAAAGACGGCATTATCTCTGGAGTGCTCAAAGCCGGAGAAGAACTCAAAAAACACTTCCCTTGGGAGGAAGACGATATCAACGAACTCAGCGATGAAATCTCAAAAGGTTAAAAAATATCATTCCGCAGTGCTTAGGTCCTTATGGGGCCTGGGCCTGCTGTTTGCCTTTTTGATGCCGCTTCAGCTCAGTGCGCAATACGATATTCCTGATGCGCCTCCAGCCAGCAGCCCGGAGCAAATTGTTTATGACGAAATCAAATTGCTTTCGGGAACTGAAATCACCCAATTGAGAAATAAGTTGAGGGGCTATGCCGATTCAACTTCCACCCAGATCACCATGGCCATTATTTCGAGTACCAAGGGTGAAAACATCAGTTATCTCGGCGCTCAATGGGGCGAAAAATGGGGTATTGGGCAGGCAGAAGAAGACAACGGCATTCTGGTTCTTGTGGCCAAGGACGATCGCCAAATGACCATCCAAGTTGGGCAGGGCATTGAACCGATTGTTACCGACTTTTTGGCCTATCGGGTAATCGATCGGGTGATCACTCCTGAATTCAAAAAAGGGGATTATTACGGGGGGCTGGACAAAGGCGCCGATGCGCTCTTTCAAATCCTAACGGGTGAATTCGAAGAAACCCGAGACCTTAGTAATGCTAAGGCCCTTCCACTGATCGTGGTGGCATTTGTAGTAGCCATTGTCCTCTTTTTTGTTATCCTTATCCTCGTTATCATTCGCAGAGGCGGAGGTGGCGGAAAACGCGGAGGCCGCAAAGGTGGCTTTGGTGCTGACCTTATGGACATCATCATCCTCAGCAATATGGGCCGAAGCGGTGGTGGAAGCAGCTCCTCCGGAGGAGGCTTTGGCAGTGGAAGTGGAGGCTTTGGTGGAGGTTTCGGTGGAGGTAGCTTTGGAGGCGGAGGGGCTTCCGGTGGCTGGTAAACCTGTTATTTTTTTACCAATCTTCTTGTTCATACTCAGTCAGTTCCCTAATTTAAGGGGAAGATTTTCCGCCATGAATACACTGCATCGTTTCCTAGGGAGCAGCCTCATCGTTTTGCTCCTTGTCAGCTCTTGTAAAAAGAAGGCTCCGGCTGACCAACAAGACAACCTCTATCAGTTCAGAGAGTACATTTCTTATCACTCCCAAGGGATACAAAGTATAGCCGAACCGGTCGTTATTGGGCTCACTCAAGCCCTGGAACAGTTCGAAATGGACCAGGAGATTCCCGCGGAATACTTGCAAATGGATCCCGAAGTCAAGGGACGCCTGGTAGTGGAAAACAGCAACACCCTTGTCTTTGAACCGGAAGCCTACCTGCAGCCCGATCAAGAATACCAAGTCAACCTGCATCTGGACAAACTCTACGACGGGGTTAAAAAGGAGTTCAGGAATTACCGTTTCGCCTTTGCCACCATTGCTCCGGCTTTTAAGGTGGACCTTTCCTCCCTCCAGTCTTATGATCGCAACTGGCAGTACCTGGAAGGGCGTCTTCGTGGATCCGACTTCCTTCCCAGAGAAAAGATGAAAGATTTGATCCAGGCCAGCCTGGGGGGCGAAAGTTTGACCATCAATTGGAAGCTTTCGGACAGTGATCAAAGCAGTTACGATTTTACGGTGGATAGTATTCCCCGCGTCGCTGAGGCCCGAAACTTGCAACTGAGCTGGGATGGCAGCTCTGTGAATGCGGACACCAAAGGAAACTCCAGTTTTTCTATTCCTGGACTCAAAGATTTTACCGTGATCAGTGCGCGCGCCACGGGCTCCCCCAATACCATGCTACTCATCAACTTTTCTGAGCCTTTGGATGAAGGACAGGAGCTCAAAGGTCTGGTGCAAATCGGCAACCAAAGCAACTTGCGCTATGAGGTGGATGGCAACTTACTGCGGGTGTATCCGAGTATTCGGGTACAAGGAGAAGCCCGGGTAAAGGTCAATCCCGGATTGCAGTCGATTTACGGAGCCAAGCTGAGCAAGTCCTTTTCTGAAGTGCTTGGTTTTGAACAGCTCAAGCCGGCGGTCCGTATGATTTCGAAGGGGACCATTTTACCCAACGCCAAAAGCACACCCATCTACTTTGAAACCGTGAACTTGAATGCGGTTGAAGTACGAGTGATCAAGGTTTTCCAAGACAATATGTTGCAATTCCTGCAAGACCAGGATTTGGGGGTTTCTTACCGACGTGATTTGCGACGTGTCGGACGGCGAGTCGCTTACAAGGTCATCGATTTGACCAAAGACGGGCAGACGAACACCAGTTTTTGGAAGGCCCATGCACTGGACCTCTCGGACATGATCGAAGCCGATCCGGGAGCCCTCTACCGCGTTGAGTTCTCGTTTAAAAAAGAGCACAGTGCCTATGGCTGTGTCGATGATGAAGGAAGCGCTTCAAGTGGTTCAGAATTCGAATACAGCGAGGCTGTGCCCTACGATGCCAATACGGAACAAGATCCGGATGAGGCCCGAAGAGAAGAACAGTACTGGGACAACGAGCTCTATAACTGGAGACGTTACCGCTACAACTGGAGAGAGCGCAACAATCCCTGTCACGAAGCCTACTACAACGAGGACCGCCTGGTCTTCACTAACCTGATGGGCAGCGATCTGGGACTGATTGCCAAAAAGAGCAAGAACCAATCCTACCACTTTATCGTGACGGATCTGCTTTCGGCCAAAGCTCTGCAAGGAGCCCAGGTCAAACTCTACAACTACCAGCAACAGCTCCTGAGCACCCTGACCACAGACCGCAATGGGGTAGCCATTTTTGACGCCAAGCAGAATGTGGCCTTTGCCGTGGCAGAACTCAATAATATGTTCGCCTACGCCAAACTAAATGACGGAAACGCTCTGTCAATGAGTAAATTTGACATCTCCGGCGAACAGCTGCAGGAAGGCCTTCAGGGCTTTACCTATACCGAAAGAGGGGTCCACCGCCCGGGAGAGACCATCCACCTCACTTTTGTTTTAGATGACTCGGCCAACCCCCTGCCTAAAGGACACCCCGTGGAGCTGGAAGTGACTGATGCACGAGGCAAGCTTGCCGAAAGGATCATCCTCAAAGGCGTGCCCCAGGAAGTGGGCAACGGACTCTACGCCAAGCAAGAAGGAAATTTCTACTACTTCCCAATTCAAACGGCAGAAGATGCGCCAACAGGCAGTTGGTACGCTCGCATCCGTGTGGGTGGCGCTCAGTTTAGCAAAAGCCTGAAGGTCGCCACCGTCAAACCCAATCGACTCAAGATCGACCTCAGCTTTAAGAACGCGATTCTGGAAGGCAATAAACCGATTCGGGGAGAGCTGAAGGGAAGCTGGTTACACGGTGCTCCCGCCCGCAACCTCAAGTACGAAATTCAATCTACATTACGCCTGAAGCGCAACCCCTTCCCGGAACACAACGGCTACGAATTCACCGATCCGGTTCGGGATTTTTACGAGGTGCAAAACACCTTCTCCAAAGGTCAGTTGGATGCCAGCGGACTCAAGTCCTTCCAAGAGCAGTTCTCAGTTTCTAAAAAGTCTCCCGGCATGCTGGAAGCCACCTTTACCACCAAATTATTGGAAGGTGGAGGGGACTTTTCGTTGGATGTCATGAGTCAACCCCTGGCCCCCTATTCGCATTTTGTCGGTTTAAAGTCTCCTGAAGCCCAGCGCTACGGCTCCTTTTTTACCGATCAAAACAACGCCTTTGAACTCCTCTCTGTAGACGCCCAAGGCAAGAAAAGTGGCAACCGAAAACTCACTGTACAGGTCTACAAAATCGAATGGCGCTGGTGGTGGAACCGCGGATACGACAACCTTTCGCGCTACGAGAATTCGACCTATCACCGCCCGTTCAAAACAGAAGAGATCACCACAGACGCCCAAGGAAAGGCCCAATTTGATCTCAATATTCCGGAAGACGAAAGCGGCCGCTTTTTGATTCGAATCCTGGACAAGTCCTCCGGGCACGCCACCGGTCGAATCGCCTACTTCTACCGTGATTGGTGGAAGAGAGCCGGTAGTCAAGACGCCGAGAGCGCTAAAATGCTGATTTTTTCGGCTGATAAGGATCGCTACACCACCGGTGAAACCGCCCGAATTACCTTCCCTTCTGATCAAGGCAGTCGAGCCCTCATCAGTATCGAAAACGGAACCGAAGTGCTGCAAACCCTGTGGGTGAATACCACCACCAAAGAAACGGTTGCCGACATTCCTATTCAGGCGGATATGGCACCCAATGTCTACTTCACCGTGTCTTTACTGCAGCCACATACAGAACGCAAGAACGACCTGCCCCTGCGCTTATACGGAGTAATCCCGGTGCTGGTAGATGATCCAGCAACTCAACTGGAACCCCAGCTGCAACTCGCCAAAGAAATTAAGCCCGAGACGAACTTTGACGTGAAGGTGTCAGAAGCGAACAACAAGTCCATGACCTATACCCTGGCCGTGGTCGACGAAGGACTTCTGGACCTCACGCGTTTTGCCACCCCCGATATCCACAAGGCCTTTTACGCCCGCCAAGCCTTGGGAGTAAAGACCTTCGACATCTTCGATGATGTGATGGGGGCTTATTCCCTGAGTGTCGATAATATCTACGCCGTGGGTGGAGGAGGCTCTGCCGACGGAGGAAAGAACCGCAAAGCACAGCGCTTTAAGCCTATGGTCAAGTTTATTGGCCCCTTTGAGCTCAAGGCGGGTAAAACGGCTACCCACAGCCTGAAGATGCCGAACTACATCGGGTCTGTTCGCACCATGGTGATTGCCGGAAACGACAAAAAGGCCTATGGTAAGGCCGAAGAAACGACCCCGGTGCGCAAGCCGCTCATGGTACTGAGTTCGGTGCCGCGTAAACTTTCGCCTGGTGAAAAAGTCACTGTTCCGGTGACCGTCTTTGCCTTGGACAAAAAAGTCAAAACCGTACAAGTAAAGGTAAAAGGTGGCCAAGGCCTAAAGCCTCTTGGAGCGACTACGAAAAGTATTCAGTTCACCCAAATAGGAGACCAAATCGTCAACTTTGATTTTGAGGTGCTGCCGAATACCGACCGCACTGTGATCGATGTAGAGGTCTCCGGCGCGGGTGAAAAAGCAACAGATCAAACCGAGGTCGGTATCTTCAATCCGAATCCGGTTGTCCGCACCCAAAAGACCTACCGTCTTGCGGCCAACGAGAGTCGTGACCTCAACTTTGAACCTTTCGGGACTCCGGGTACAAGAAGTGCCTCCATTGAGCTTTCTACCCTGCCGGCCATGGATCTTAACGGGCGATTGGATTACCTCATCCGCTATCCGCACGGCTGCGTTGAACAAACGACCTCGGCGGCCTTCCCTCAGCTCTTCCTGGCGGATATTATGGACCTGAATTACGATCGCAAGCGCGATACTGAAACCAATGTCAAAAAAGCCATCAAGCGCTTAGGCTCTTATCAGGCGCCAACCGGTGGGCTGAGTTACTGGCCTGGAGGCTCCACGGCAGATGACTGGGGAACATCGTATGCCGGTCACTTCATGCTAGAAGCCAAAAGCAAGGGGTACTCTTTACCACTTTCTTTTTACTCGAACTGGCTCGCTTACCAAAAGAAGGCGGCGCGTTCCTGGTCGGCTAGTGACAACCGGGGGACTACCCTGGCGCAGGCCTATCGACTGTATACCTTGGCTCTGGCAGGTCAGGCAGACCTTTCGGCCATGAACCGACTGCGTGAGTTGCCCAAGCTTTCGAACAACGCCAAATGGCGTTTGGCTGCGGCTTATGCCCTTATTGGTAAAAAAGGAGCTGCCCAGACCCTGATGGATTCGGCTAACCTGGACTTTGTGCCTAGTCGATATGATTATTACACCTACGGTTCTGCCTTCCGCAACCGAGCAATGGCTTTGGAGACGCTTGTCATTCTGGAAGACGATCGTCAGCGTGAAGTATCCTTAGCCCTGGCCCGATCACTGGCCAGTCAAGGATGGTACAGCACACAAGAAACAGCCTATGCCCTTTTGGCCTTGACCAAGATGGTCGAGAAGAATGGTGGAAAATCCATCGCGGTTCAATTGACCCAAAGAGGCAAGAGCGAAGACATCAAAACACCGCAAGCCCTGGCCAGCAGACCGCTGTTTGCGCAAGCCGATGCCGTCGACTTTAAATTGACCAATCAGCAAGACAATGTGGTGTATGCAACCCTCACTCAGTCTGGAAAATTGGCACTTGGTCGAGAAATCAGCAGCGAACGCAATTTACGCGTGCGTGTTCGCTATTTTGACGGTAGCGGAAATGAAATTGACGTCAAAGAATTGCGACAGGGAAGTGAAATCACCGCTCAAATTCAGGTGACTAATCTGTCCAACGATTACGTCAATCAATTGGCGCTAACGCAAATTTTCCCCAGTGGTTGGGAAGTGGTAAACACCAGTTTTACGGGCCTTGGTCAACAGGGTACGCAATCGGCAAATTATACCGATATCCGGGACGACCGTATTCGTTACTACTTCAATCTGGGACGACGCAAAAGCAAGACTTTCCGCATACAGCTGAACGCCTCCTATTTGGGTGAGTACTACCTCCCTGGAGCGCAGGCCGAAGCCATGTATAATGATGACTATCTCGCGCGGAACAAAGGTCAATGGGTGAAAATCGTACAGTAAAGGCGAAAATTAAGCGTCTTCAGGCGCGGGGGCGTTCTTTTTGGAGAAGGCACCGCATTGCTTTTATCATCAGTGGCAGTATTTACCTGCTCCTCTTCGGTTTTTGGTGGTTTTCTTTGCCGGCTACCCTCTTTAATGACCCCTACGCCACCGTGGTCAAAAGCAGGGAAGGCACCCTTCTGGGAGCCCGAATCGCGGACGATGGGCAGTGGAGATTTCCGGCCCTGGACAGCCTGCCCTCCCGCTACAAAACCTGTGTTATTCTTTTTGAAGACGAACACTTTTATAGACACGATGGTTTCAATCCCTTCTCAATCGGCAAGGCCCTCTGGCACAACCTCACCCAAGAAAGCCGCAGAGGCGGGAGTACCATTACCCAACAGCTGGTTCGCCTGAGCCGAAAGAACAAGGCCCGCACCTACAAAGAAAAACTGATAGAGCTCTGGCTGGCTACCCGGGTCGAGATGCGCTACAGCAAGAAAGAAATCCTGGAGATGTACGCTTCCCACACCCCCTATGGCGGGAATGTGGTAGGGCTCGAAACTGCCTCCTGGCGCTATTTTGGTATGGCGCCGGAACAGCTCAGCTGGGGACAATCGGCCACTTTGGCCGTACTGCCCAATGCCCCGTCTCTGATCTTTCCGGGACGGAATGCGGAACTCCTCAAAGCCAAACGGAACCGACTCTTAACTAAGCTGGGCGAGAAGGGTGTACTCGACAGCCTGGGCCTGCAACTGGCCCTGGAAGAGCCCCTTCCCCAAAAACCCCTGGCGCTACCCCAATGGGCACCCCACTTTACCGAATGGATTCGTGGGCAGTATTCCGGACAACCCTTTAGAAGCACTTTGCAAGCCGACCTGCAGCAGCGGGTGGTGGAGTTGGTCAAAATGCACCACGGGCAGCTGCGACAAAACGAAATCCACAATATGGCCGCCTTGGTCATGGATATCGAAACCCGAGAGGTGCTCGCCTATGTGGGGAATACCCCTTCCGGAAAAGACCACAGCGAAGCCGTCGATATCGTACGAAGGGAACGCAGTACCGGAAGCCTCTTAAAGCCCCTGCTCTTCGCCTCCGCGATGAATGAAGGAGAACTGTTGCCCAACACCCTGATTGCCGATATCCCTACCCTGATCAACGGCTACAACCCACAAAATTTTGACAAGCAGTACCGAGGTGCAGTCTCGGCCAGCTTGGCCCTGGCTCGCTCCCTCAATGTACCGGCCGTACGCACCATGCGTTCTTACGGACTCGAAAAATTTTACAACCGCCTTCAGGAAGCCCAGATCCCGCTGAACAAAGGACCGGGGCATTACGGACTCTCTCTGGTACTCGGTGGTGCAGAAAGCTCCCTTTGGGAACTCACCCAATGCTATGCAGCCATGGCTTCCCGGGTCAATTACTTCAGTACGAATTCCAGCACCTACCGCCCCAACGAGTTTGGGCAGGTGATTTACGAACTCGGAAAAGAACCGCAGTGGGAGGCCGAAAGTCTAAGGCCGGAAGGCTGGTCAGCGGGAGGCATTTACCTGGCACTCGAATCCATGCAAAAGGTGAACCGTCCCGACGGAGACGAAAACTGGCAGTTCTTTGATGATTCTCAACGACTGGCCTGGAAGACCGGAACCAGTTACGGCTTTAAGGATGCCTGGGCCATTGGGGTGAGCTCGCGTTACGCTATCGGGGTTTGGGCGGGCAATGCCGACGGAGAAGGCCGTCCCGGATTGACCGGTATTAAGGCCGCTGCACCCCTGCTGTTTGATATTCTGGAATTGTTGCCTCGGAGCCCCTGGTTCGCCCCTCCGTTGGATGATTTGGCCCGAGCCGAAATCTGTACCGAAAGTGGCTATTTGGCCGGTCCTCATTGCGATCATACCGAAAGCCAATGGATTACCCCAAAGGGATTGAACAGTCCGGAATGCCGATACCACAAACCCCTGATGCTCGATCAGAGTGGTCGCTACCAGGCCAATTCGGATTGCTATCCGCTGGCCGACTTGCGTCCAACGAATTGGTTCAGCTTGCCCCCTTTGATGGAATACTACTACCGAAAATTTCATCCGGAATACAGAGCCACACCGCCCTTTTTAGCGGCCTGTGAAAGTGGGCAAAAAGCAGCCATGGAATTCATCTATCCCTATCCGAAAGAAGAAATCCTCTTGCCCCTGGATTTTGATCAGGAAGTAGGGGAAGTGGTGTTTACCCTGGCCCACCGAAATGCCGAATCCGAGGTCCACTGGTACCTGGACAACCGGTACTTGTCTTCAACGAGTAATATCCATGAAATCGCAGTGTCTCCAGAGCCCGGAGAGTATCTACTCACCGTTGTCGATCAGGACGGGCGACGACTGGAACAGAAGATCACGGTCAAAAAAGCCCGGGTTCAGCACCCTTAAGCCCTGAACCATCGTCTTCCTCCCCCGTTAGGCGCCTTTCCACCAAACTGATCGAATTTGTAGCTAAAGCTGAACATGAAGTAACGGCGAAGGACGGTTCCCTGGAAATCCTGAATAAAGTCAGCCCCACTGGTGCGGCGGGTATTGATGTTCTGATTCAAAAGATCGTACGCCAGCACCTTGGCCGTCATTTTTTTCTGCATAAACTGGTAGCCCAGACTCATATTCCAGAAGATCGCATCGGGATCGAAGCCTTCCCCTACATTGCCGTTGTACTGGTAATTGATGTCATTCCCCCATATCACATTCTTCGGCCAGTAGGTGGTGGTTTTTAGGATCACCTGGTGCACATCAAAATCGATGTCGTCAAAACCTTCCAGGTTAAAACGGGTACGGTTGGTAATGAAGGTGTATTCGGGCTCAATGGTGAGCTTTTCTTTGAAATTAAAATTCAAGGAGGCCGTATGCCGGAAATTCAAATTACTGCTGATCAGTCGTTCCCCATTGGTAAATCCGACTCGTCGAACACGGTTTAGGCGAGGAGAAAGAGCAAACCCAAGGGTGAAGGTGCTGTCTTTCTTGATCTGTTTGGAGTAACGCCCCCCGAGATATGCAGTTGAATTACCATCAATGTTCGTAAAGGTGGTGGTTCTCAAAAGATTTTCGTCCGTCAAGGTCACCGAAGTGATTTGATCGTTCTGCGCGGTCACCCCGGAGTAAAGAAAGAACCCCGTCTGTTCCCGCCAATTGTAATTGCTCACATTAAAACTCACTCGGTGTGTAATCACCGGGTTCAGGTCCGGATTACCCACGACGATATTGAGCGGGTTACTCAGGTTTTCAATCGGCTGAAGTTGGTTGGCACTGGGCGCCTGGAATCCTGAATTGTAATTGAAACTCATGCGCGCATTTCGGCTAAAGCGGTAACTGGCCCGGGCATTGAACAGGAAGTTTTTATAGCTCTTGGTAAAGGAAGCTCCCTGCAAAGCATCCTGGTTCTCGAGATCCGTCATGCGGTAATTAACCGTCGCATTAAAGCGCAATTTTTCTCCTCTTTTGCGAAACGAAATATTGGGTTGATGAAAGCGGTTACTGAACTCAAAATCCGTACTCAATCGCTCATTAAAAGCAGTGAACTCATCGGTTAACTCGTCGCGCTCAAAAACGGATAAGCGGTTGTCCTGGGTGTTGTTTCCGAACTCATAGCCCGCGTCCACAAATACCCCTTTCGACAAGGCTCGTCGGTATCGGAATTCCCAGCCCAAATTGGTGGTGAGGTTGTCTTGATCACGAAGCTGATCAAAACGTTCCTCCAATGGATCATCTCCAAAAGTCTCTTGAAGGGATTCCTGAAAGTCCTCTGCCCCACTCTCGTTAAAACCTCCATTAAAGGATAGTCTTAAATAGCTCCCCAGGGTATCGGTTCGCTTGAGCAGTTCAATCTCGTTGTCAAAACGACGCTGCAGCGCCGTTGACCGGGTATTGGTTGTATTGCGGTTGATCAGCTCTCCTAATTCGTCTGAAGAAGTGGTATTGCTGGCCGACAAAGACTCTGAAGAACTGAGTACCAGAGTGGGCTCCAAGCTAATTTCAAAGCCATCAGCCAATTCGAATTCCAACTCAGCGGATGCGCGGTGGGATTCGGTTGAGCCCTCAAAATCGCTCTCGGAATCCGTAAAGAAGCGGCGATCTGGCAAAATATTCTCGCGAGAAGTTCTTTCTTCATTAATATTCTCACTATTGCTCCAGAAGTAGTTCGAAGAGATCTCGTACTGGTCCTTTTTCTCATCGGCAAAGCTTCCACCCAGGGTGGATGAAGTTGTAATCCCCTGACCAAAGCCAAACACTACGGTTCCTCCGTTACCTACATTGAGGTTTCCACCGCCGAAGCCACCGACCAAATCAAAGACTTCGTCAAAGGAAAAGCCCGAATTGTTGATGTTGTTGCTCGATCCCAGCACACTGACCCGGGTCTTGTCATTGAAGTAGTTCAACAAGCCATTGCTTTGGTAGCGCTCGTCTGTTCCATACCCCCCGGATAATCGACCCAAATACCCCTTGTTCTTGTCTTCTTTGATGGTGAGGTTGATGGTCTTGGTTTCGCCATCCCCTTCATCCCCAGAGAATTCCTGCTCTCGGGTTTTGGTATTGGTAATTTGGATCTTGCTGATGATTTCTTTGGGCAGACTTTTGGTCGCCACTTTGGGATCGGTGCTAAAAAAGACCTGTCCATTGACCAGAACCTGATTCACCTCTTTTCCATTGACGGTTATGGTGCCTTCACTGTCTATTTCTACACCAGGTAACTGTTTGAGCACATCTTCCACGGTAGCATCAGGTCGGGTTTTAAAGGAATCTGCATTGAATTCCAAGGTGTCCTGCTTGATGCGGATGGGCACCCGATCTCCGGTCACACTGACCTCGCGAAGAGACACGGCTTGTTCTTCCAAGAAAATATCGGGAACTCGCTGGCTGCGCTTAAAGTCGAGAAGGCGTTGCTGCCCCTTGTAACCGGTGTAAGAGACCAGCAAGCGAAACTTCTTCAGGCGGGTTTCTCCTTCCAAAATAAACTCCCCGGAAGCATTGGTGATCGCGTAGGTAACCAGGCTGCTGTCTTTGAGAGATTCGATGTAAACCGTGGCGGCATCGAGGGGCTTTTTACCCTCAGCGGTAAGTACTTTTCCGGTGACTTCGAAGGACTGAGCCAAAAGACCCAAAGGCAGGACCAACAACAGGGCGAGGAGCGTTTTTCTCATGCCCGCTAAAGTCGCTAAAATAGGCCCCTGAAGAGGGATTTGAAACGTTATTTCTTTCTTAAAAAAACGGTCATGGGAACCCCCGTAAAATCAAACTGCTCCCGCAACTTATTCTCGAGGAAGCGCTTGTAGGGATCACGCACGTATTGAGGCAGGTTACAGAAGAACGCAAACTGCGGATAAGGCGTTGGCAACTGGGTGCAAAACTTGATCTTGACAAACTTCCCTTTGTAGGCCGGTGGCGGCTTGGCATCGATGATGGGGAGCATGATGTCATTGAGCTTGCGGGTCGGAATGCGCTTAGAACGGTTCTTGTACACCTCCACAGCGGTTTCAATGGCCTTGTAGATCCGCTGCTTTTCTTTTACCGAAATAAAGATGATCGGCACGTCCGTAAAGGGCTCCATGGCCTTGCGAATCTTGTCGGTGTATTGCTTGACACTCTGGGTTTCTTTTTCGACCAAATCCCATTTGTTGACCAGTACCACAATCCCCTTGTTGTTGCGATGCGCCAACCAGAAGATGTTCTGGACTTGTCCGTCGAATCCGCGGGTGGCATCAAAGAGCAGGATGCACACATCGCTGTGTTCAATCGCCCGAACGGATCGCATAACGGAATAGAATTCCAGGTCTTCCTTGACCTTGGCTTTTCGGCGAATTCCAGCCGTATCGACCAGGTTAAAATCAAAACCAAAACGGTTGTATCGGGTGTCAATACTGTCGCGGGTGGTTCCTGCAATATCGGTCACGATATAGCGCTCCTCCCCGATCAGGGCATTGATGAAAGAGGATTTTCCGGCATTGGGTCGGCCTACGACCGCAAAACGGGGCAGGTCTTCTTCGGGCTCCTCTTCTTCAGGCAGTACCTTGACCACCTCATCCAGAAGATCCCCGGTTCCACTTCCGTTGATACTGGAAATGGTGAAGTACTCTCCTAATCCCAAAGCATAGAACTCGACGGCGTCAGCAGCGCGCATGGCGTTGTCGACCTTGTTAACCACCAAAAACACGGGCTTATCAATACGTCTGAGCAATTTGGCCACCTCTTCGTCCATTCCGGTGACGCCTGATTCAACGTCGACCAAAAAGAGGATGGCATCGGCTTCGTCAATGGCCAGTTCGACCTGCTTATCGATCTCTTTTTCAAAGACATCCTCGCTTCCGACCACGTATCCACCGGTATCGATGATACTGAATTCCTTTCCGTTCCAGTCGGTTCGGCCGTAGTGACGGTCACGGGTCACCCCGCTAATCTCATCAACAATGGCTTCTCTGCGCTGGATCAGACGATTAAAAAAAGTGGACTTGCCTACATTAGGACGACCTACGATGGCTACAATTGCCCCCATACCGCTTTGAAATTGGGCGTAAAGGTAGTGACTTTCCTGCAGGAAGGAAGGGCTCCTAGGATTGGTAACCGAAACGCTTGAGTTGCTGGCTATCGGATCGCCAGTTTTTATTCACCTTCACATAGAGTTCCAGGTGAATTTGCTTGCCGAAGAATTTCTCAAGATCGGCTCTCGCCTCGACCCCCACGCGTTTGAGCGCCTTGCCCTGGTGACCGATGATGATTCCCTTCTGGGTGGAGCGTTCCACGAGGATGAGGGAGCGAATGCGAATGATCTTTTCCTCCTCCTTGAATTCCTCGGTTTCGACCTCCACAGAATACGGGATTTCTTTTTTGTAGTGCAAGAGGATCTTCTCGCGAATACATTCGTTGACAAAGAAGCGCTCCGGCTTATCGGTCAGCTGGTCTTTTGGGAAATAGGCTGGCGCTTCTGGGATCAATTCGATCAGACGCGACATCAGGCCTTCAATCCCGAAATTTTCGAGGGCAGAAATCGGATGAATTTCGGCCGTAGGCAGCTGCTCCTGCCAATACTGGACCGCCGACTCCAAGGTCTCCTGATCCGAAGTGTCAATTTTATTTAAAAGCAACAGAAGGGGAGTTTTGGTCTTCTGCAACTTGGCGTAAAGCTTTTCGTCCTTCAGGGCCTTTTCACCAATCTCCACCATGTAGAGCAGGATATCGGCATCTTCCATAGCGGTCTTGACAAAATCCATCATGGATTCCTGCAGGGCATAGGCGGGCTTAATGATCCCCGGAGTATCAGAAATTACGATCTGAAAATCCTCTCCGTTGAGCAGTCCCAGTATGCGGTGACGGGTGGTCTGGGCCTTGGAGGTGATGATCGAAAGACGCTCCCCCATCAAAGCATTCATCAAGGTGGACTTCCCCACATTGGGGTTCCCGATGATATTAACAAATCCGGCTTTATGCGTCATTTCTTCAGGTTTGAAAAGTATTCTTTCGCGGCCTTGTTCACCTTAGGAGAAAGCAAGAGCACCGCGATCATGTTCGGGATCACCATCAGGGCATAGGACAAGTCGATCAGGTTTTTAACCAGCTCCAAGGAGGCCACTGCCGCAAAGACGATCATGATCACAAAGTAGACGTTATAGAGCTTTCCGATCTTGGCGTTAGTCAGGAACGAAAGCGACTTTACCCCGTAGTAGGAGTAGGTAAATAAGGTGGAAAGGGCGAAAGCCGAAACAATCAGCATCAGCAGTTCGTCACCAAAACCAAAAAGGGTGCGCTTAAAGGCGGTCAGGGTCATCAAAATTCCGCTTTGATCCTCCAGGTATGCGTCGCTCACCAGGATCACAATGGCGGTTAGGGTACAGACCACGATGGTATCGATAAAGGGGCCGAGCATGGCAACCAGCCCTTCTTTGATCGGATTATCCGTTTTGGATTGGCCGTGGTACATGGGCGCACTACCCAGACCCGCTTCGTTCGAAAACATGGCCCGGCGAACCCCGATAATAATCAGCGCCCAAAAACTTCCGGTAAAGGCTGTTTCGAAATTCCAGGCTTCCACAAGGATGAGTTTTAAGGCATTCCCCGCGGCAGAAAAGTTCATCACCACCACCACGATCACCGCCAAAAGGTACAGCAGTACCATAAAGGGGACGATGGCCGAGGCGACCTTGGCAATCTTGGTCAGTCCCCCAAAGATGACCACCGCCGAAACAAGGGCCAGGACAATTCCGATGATCAGTTGCCAGTTGAAGGTGGAGGTTTCAAAAATAGTTTCGGCCGGATCCACCACACTCATAAAGGTCTCGGTGAATTGGTTGGCCGTAAAGACGCCTAAAAAACCAAAGAGACCGAAAATACTGAAGAAGACGGCCAAGGGCTTGAACTTGGGGCCCAATCCGTGTATAATGTAGTACATGGGACCTCCCTGCATCTTGCCTTCGGAATCCTCTCCGCGGAACATCACGGCTAAACTGCCCGAATAAAATTTAATGCACATCCCGATCAGGGCGGTCATCCAAATCCAGAAGACCACACCCGGGCCTCCGTCATGGATGGCAATGGCTACCCCAGATATATTCCCCAGACCTACCGTAGCCGCGACAGCTGCCGAAAGCGCCTGGAAAGAACTCACATCTCCTTTGGCTTTGTCTCCGTCGTACTTCCCGGCCGTAATCGCGATCGCATGACCGAAATAGCGGTAAGGCAAAAACTTGGAAAAGAAAACTAAAAACAGACCCCCGCAGATCAACAAAACGAACATAGGTGCGTCAGTTAGAGGGAGTAAGGAGGAGATGAATTTATTGAGGGCTTCCATAGCGGGTGAAGTTAGGAATTTTGATTTGGAATAATCAAAAACCGTCGTATATTTGCCTTCCCTTTTGAAACAGGAAACTGTCGAAAAAAGTGACGCGAGAGAAGAAATCTTCTCACATCTTTTGACTCTACGCTTTTTTAAGCATCAAAATATATCGCGGGGTAGAGCAGTAGGTAGCTCGTCGGGCTCATAACCCGAAGGTCGCTGGTTCGAGTCCAGTCCCCGCTACTAGCAAGCCATCAACGAAAGTTGGTGGCTTTTTTATTCCCAAAAGCGAAGCTCGCTTTGGCTTTTGGGAATAAAAAAGACAGCTCCTTGCGCCAGCAAGGTGGTGGCTTGCTTGTAAAGCTTCCCCCAAAGGCCGCTTTTGAGCAAAGCGAAAAAGCAATCCAGTCTTAAATTAAGGCGGGAGGAAATGAAAAAAGACAGCGCCTTGCGCCAGGAAGGTGATGGCTTGCTTGTAAAGCTACCCCCTAAGGGCGTTTTTTGAACGAAGTGAGAAAACAATCCAGTCCAACATCACTTATATGCCTATTTTAGAAGTGTATAGATGTATTTTACATCCATATAAACAAGTTGGCAATAATACTATGAAACATATCGCAATAATAATTTGTTTAATTCTGACTACAGCCAAAATAAAGGCACAGGACTATACTTTCAGAAAAAATATTGACAAAGATTCATTATTTCATGCTTCCATAAAATTCATTCCTGAACAAAAACAAAAAGAGTTTAGGAAAATGTATAAAGATGGTAATGATCAAGAAAGGGAATTTATACTTTTTATGATATCAATGCCACGAAGTAGTAAAGAAGAGTTGATTAAAAACTATGAAGACAAACAGGCAGAAATCTCAAATTTAAAAATTGAATATCTAAAATATGTTCCTGAAAATCACATAATAGATATTGAGTTTAAACCAGAGAGTAAAATTCTCAATGTTCCCGAACAAATAAAAATCAAAATCTATAAGACTTCGATAAACAATGAAACTAAAGAAAAATCAGTAGAAGTAGTTTCTCAAAATTGGAACTTAAAACCTAACTCTGACGAATTGAAAAAAGTAATTGAATCAATTAATTGGACTGACGAAACTCTAAAAGAAGTAAAAAACTTATTGACAAAAGCTAACTGTATTTCAATAAAGAATGGAAATATAACTACGATAGGTTTTGCAAGAAGTGGAATGGGAAAATATTCATATAAAATATTTGATGAAAATCTAAATTCAGACAAAATTGAGACGTATAACAATGGCTGTGAATATATTTTTTACAAGGATAATATTGTTTTAGAATATGGTGGAGGAGCTGTCGGACCTCAATGCTTTGAGAAAATATAAATGTACTATTGCTAACACGGTGTATAAGTAATAGCGGTTTAGGTGATAAAACGAAAGCATAAACATAAAAGAGAGGTCAGTGTAAAACCGAAAGGTTTGTGAATAGATTTCTGCTACTACTCATACACAAAACCGTTACCTGCAAGCACACAAACTCTGATTAGAAATGTTTTTATGAAAGTACTTATTGCCCTACTCTCATGTTTCTTTTTAACAAGCTGTTACTTTGGCGCTAATGAATCAGGAGGAGAAATAGTAAACAATGTTTACAGCGCTAGATGGGATAATGAATCCTGGATTTCTTACAGCAAAAGTGGCGAGGGTATTTGGGATCCGGAAAACATCATAGTTCATCATCAAGTCTTTGCAATTGGGGACTATGATGACTTTATTATCGCAAAACAGCATCCTTGTAGAAACAAAAAACCTCACACCACCCACTTTGACGATTTAAAGCCTGACAAAGACATTACTATTTATATAATCATAGATACAAGAAACGACAGTTACATTGTGCATCGTTATGAAAATGAAAATGACTTCAATGAAGCAAAAACGCGATTTGGGATTCCTATTGATTTGACTTACAAGTTTTACGCCAAAGAAATTGATTAACGCCTTGCGCTAGCAAGGTGATGGCTTGCTTGTAAAGCTTCCCCCTACAGCCATTTTCGAACGCAGCGAAAAAACAATCCAGTTAAAGTTTATTGAGAAGTATAAACAACAGCTCTTTCCAGCGGTTATATTCCTATTTGGAGGTATATCGATGTATATTACATCTATATAAACAAGTTAGCTACAATGCCGAAAATGAGAATCGCAATTATCATAGCACTATTAATTTTCCAATGTCAATTAGCAATTGGGCAAGAGGACGCTATCTATATTTCGGACAATAAACTTTATGGAGAATTAAAAGATGGACTTCCCAAAAATGACACAATCGTTGAATTGAAAAAAGACGGAATTGTTTCGGGAAAAGGAGCACTTGCGGTTAGCAAATATGGAGTAAGCGACTTAAAAGTTGGGTATTGGAAAGAATACTCTGAAAACGGAACTCTTAAAATGGAAGGGAATTATAAGTTAGGTTCTTACATTAGTTGTTGTACTGGTGGAGCCTGTCGACAATTCCATTATTATCGGACTGGACTCTGGAAAATCTATGATGATAATGGAAAACTGAAATACGAACTGACTTTTGAACCAATCGAATTACACATTGATACAACTTGCGAAGGTGGAGATAAATTACTATTTGGAATAATTAAGGAAATCCCTCTAAAATATTGGGGAGACCTGACAAGTGACAAAGTGTTTGAATTACAAAGAATCCGAACGGAAGATGATTTTGCGATTGGAATTTGGACACCGCTAAACGGACGAATATTTATTGAATCAAAAAGAAAAAAAGCACAGTAGCTAACAATGGCTATAAGTAATTGCTTGTTCTCGCCTACTTCTGAAAATCCTCGCGGATTTTCAGTTTGGTGTGTACTTGCAAAGTTAAGTACTAACCCACGCAACTACTCATAGCCGAGACCGTTATCAATAATTAAAAATGAGCGTTAAAAAAACAGCCTGGTACTTTGTTATTTCGATACTCCTAATCGTACCCGTATTTTTAATTTTAACTGCAATCCACTCTTTTCTACCATTACTGGTATTGTTCTTATTTTGGGGAGGCCAGCACATGCTATTTAAGAATAGAAACTTGACCAACAAACAAGCGTATTCTAAAAGAAAAGCAACTGGAATTTTTCTTATTACTGCAATTGCTTGCAGCATTGCTTGGTTCTTTTACGACGCAAATTTTTTTGCAATGGGACCATTCTATCCTCAGGATTTTAATGAAAATTATATAACCCTTACTCCGAAAGATAGCATAGCTTACAAAGCTGGGTATTTAGTAACCCACGAGAATAAGGATATTAAAAAACCCTCTGTATTGGTGTATAAGACTAAAGATGGTATAGTTTGGGGACAGGAACTAAATGCACCAGATATTTTTTGGTATGAGGAAGAAGGAGGCAAACCCTCATAATTAGCTTATGAAATTGATATTACAAGAATAAATAAAGGTTTAGTCAGGGATAAATTTGAATTTTTTGCGGTTGGCCACAGTGAACCAGGCTGGGGTTATATTTGGCGTTTTGGAGGGTTCAGAAATTCTACATCATGAGTTTCTAAAATTTACTGCTAAGACGAGTTCTAACTCTATTCTCTCCCCCCATTTCCATTGTATAGACAACTGACCTCGATAGAATTTCGGTCATAAAAGACTACTTAATGAAGCGCTTCTATATTATTGCTATCTCCTTCTTAGTTATTGCCTGTAACACCAAAAATGATGACCAGAAAAAGTTAGATTTTGTGGAATATGACTTTCATTTTGAAACAGGATCAAATGAGATGCCATACAATTTTTCTTCACACTTGGACACCATTTCTACAACCGTCGATAGGAGAGCCTGGGAGTTTGCCAAAATCGGAAACATAGAAAGGATGCATGAGGTTTGGGATACCAAAGAATCAATTGAAATTGAACTTACGCAGGAGCAACGAGAGAGTTTTGACCTCTACAAGGCCATGGATGCAATCGATTACATTTTGAATGAAGCTGAAGAGCATCAAATAGTCATCATCAATGAAGCTCATCAAATGCCCCAACACCGAATTTTTACCACTCGACTACTCGAAGGACTCAAAAGAAGAGGCTTTAAGCACTTAGGAATGGAAGGATATTACAATACGCCTCAAGCAGATTCTATTATGCAAGCCAACGGTTATCCTATTCTTGATTCTGGGTATTTCACGCAAGAACCTCAATTTGGGAATTTAATAAGAACTGCCTATGATATGGGGTTCAATATATTCGGGTACGAAAGCAGTGGACATGCTAATGGGAAGGAAAGAGAAATTAATCAAGCCCGCAATATTGAATCCTATCTCAAGCGATACCCCAACGAAAAGATACTAATCCATTGTGGTTTTGATCATGTGTACGAAGGAGCTATGCCAAACGATTCCATGGGTTGGGGAAAGGCGATGGCTGGGAGATTGACGGAATTTACAGGAATTGACCCATTAACCATAAGTCAGACTATTTATTCCGAAAAGGGTGACAGGGATCACGAAAACTCGTATTATCAGATTACAGATGTAGAGATACCTAGTGTTTTTGCCAATCAATCTGGCGAGCTATTTGGTCAGCAACGTAAGAAATCCTCTCGTGATTTACCTCCTATGGGCACATTCAGGTATGACATAGCCGTCTTCCATCCAAGAAGTAAAAAGTACGATCGTCCGCAATGGATGGTGTATGGTGATCGTAAAGAAGTGGAACTATCATTTGTTGAAGAAAATATCCAATGCCCCTGTTTGGTACTTGCCTACAAAAAAGGGGAGAAAGTCGGCAAAGCCGTTCCTTATGACGTACAAGAAACGGATGATAAGAAGGTTACCCTAGTTTTGGATGAATCCGACTTTGAAATTGTCATTTTGAATCAGAAGAATAAAGCCCTAAAAGCTGAATTTAACTAGGCATCAATATCATCCATCCAATTTGAAATCTGATTACAAGCTAGAATATCTTATTCCTTTAATGTTTCGTATTATCGGAATGACTCTCACTCTTTCAGGTGTGGTATTACTTGTCTCTCCTCCATTTCTGCTTATCGGCGGAGTTACTTTGATACTCATTGGTTTAGCTTGGTCTTTTTGAGAAGAGGTGTTATTCTAGATTTTGAAAACAAGAAAATCAAAGAATACATTGGCCTCTTCTTTATCAAATTGGGCAAATGGAATAATCTAAATGAATATCCATATGTTTCAGTCCTAGTTGAGAACCTCAAAAGCACTGGATTCAGCGCGACCGGATTAGAATTTACCGAAAGAAGAAAGGTGTATCGTATCTATTTCATGAACGAATCTCATCGAAAAAGACTGAGAATAATGGATTTCAAACTTTTTGAAAGTGCAACTTCTGAGGCAAAAAGAATTGCCAATAAAATGCAACTAGAATATACCGAATACAATCCAAAATAAATAGCGACACTACAATAAGACCTTTGACTTATAACTCTCGCTCTTCCATATTCATTAACTTCCTGTAGAATCAAAAAACGTACTGGAACGCTGCGAAAAAGCAATCCATTCTACCGGTTATATTCCTAGTTTAGAAGAACATCATTGTGCTTCAAATCGAAATAAAAAAGAGGGCGGCAACTATGAATAAGAAACTAACAATTCTACTATATCTACTACTATTGGTCTTACATGGCTGCACTTCCAATAAAGCGGACATTATTCAAATGAAGCACTACTTCGGTGGTATTGGAGTTCAGTTAATCTATACAATTAATAAAAACTCCCTTTCAGTAAAATACAACTGTGATTTTGAAAATTGTAGTGAAAAAAATGTTTATGAAAGGAAATTATCAGAATTAGAATCGGGGAAGTTTATTTCAAAAATTGAATCACTGAAACCTGACACCTTGAATAACGAATACATTAATAAACATGTATTAGATGGTCATAACACTGAAATATATTTTGGAAAATTAATTGAGACGAAAAAGAGTAAAGTAATTATTAAAAACATGAATTTGTCAGTTCTTGATAGTATGATCAAATATGTCGACGAGTTGATACCCGAAAAGAAATTTAGATTAAAAACTTTTGGAGAAGAATAAATAACTACCAAGCGGGGCTCAAAATCAACGTACTTCACTCCCCACCATTTTCACTAACTTCCTTTCAAACCATAAAACCGCAGTGTATACTACGTGACCGTTAGTCGCAAGGTGAATGAAAAACTTTAAGAAAATATCATTTTTTGCACTCGTCTTAGGATGGATAGGACAAATTATCACCCATATAATTTTGTCCAATTTGGTAGCCAATAATGCTGCTGGAGGAGAAACCGGAATGGTTATTTATTGGTCATCATTCTTTATTTTAATCTACTATGGTCTATTTATCCTAATCCCGAGTAAAAGGATTGCAGGGCTTTCCGAAAACATCGGCATTCTGGGCTTCACATTATTATCAGCCATTTATGCTGTCATCGGATTTACAATTTTGATTGGCTGGTTATTTTTAGTGTCATGGATTTGGTTCGAGGTTTTTTTAGACGCGTTTATTTGCGGACTAATTTTCGGTCTAACCTTTCATCTTCTTTGGAATAAAAAGCGTAATGAACTAAGGCAAATACACCTTCTTCCTATTATGACTTTACCGGTTCTATTTCTGTTTATTTACTTACATGCTCTTCCAAGATTCTTTCCAGCTTTCGCATTTAATATTGTTCCTAAACATGTGAGACACGATATATATAAACAGACTATCCCAAAGTTCAAGGTTGGAGACGAACTATCCGCATTGCAAGATGCTCTTCCAGGAGAATTTGAGTTTGAGGGATGTTATGGAAGACAAGGAGCCCAGTTAGATGATTTTCAATATGTCATTGAAGTTAACTGTTGTAAAATAGTACGAATTGAATATGGACCAAAGCAAAATACTGGGTTTATGATCAGTGGAAAAAGATTGCCCTGCGATTAGAAATGAATAACCTGATGAATGTCGAATCCTACTATCCGAATACAATTTCAATTAAGAGTGAATTCCCCGCTCGAAAATCTAGAAATACACCCTGAATCCGAACCTTAACCGTGATCAGACAGCTATGAAAATCAAAAAAACTCATGACATACAACTCAATACTGAAGACAGTATAATAACGGCAGCCCCTGCCTCAATCAATGAGTTGGTTATGTTAATGAGTTCGGGTAATGTGATTCGCTATAGCATTGACGACCAAAAACAGGAACATCTATTTTCAGTCAAAAGCAGCTTTACCTATGAAGATGGGGGTTTTGATATTAGTGCGAAATCAACAATCTACACTTTGGATTCCATCGTGGTCATTGTGAATGACTACAAAAGACATGGGTTTATTCATTATCCTAACCGATATAACAAGCTGCACTTATGGAGGAAGGATTACCACGCTAACATTTCCAAATACCCGATAGCCTTGTATAAAGACAAGCAAGGTATTCCTCATTTGATCTATAGCGAAGATTGGAACCATCTTCAAATCATGAACTTGGATTCAAGACAAGTGCTCACAGCATCCAAGTCTTTGATTGAAGAAAATGCAGAAGAAAGACATTTGGAATTCTTCAAAAAACACCAAGAAGACAATAAACTCCCTTGGCCAGGACCCTATGACTACTTCTATGGGCAATTAAAAATGTCTCCTGACAGCAACTACTTTTTGAGTTCAGGATGGGTATGGGGCTCAAGAGATGCCTACAATATGTATGAAGTTGAACATTTCATGAAGGATAACAGAATAAGAGATATCCATATTGGTAACTGGGAACACTGCAATCGAGCTGCTTGTTGGATAGACAATACCACAGTTGCCATTGCTTATAACCCTATGGAGGATGATATTGAAAATTCTCACGAGGAAATTCAATTCTATAAAGTTGAAAGCAACAAATCTCTACTTGATAGAAAAGTTCAAATAGAGGGTCTAAATATGGTTAACTCAGAAATCTACTTTAATAAAGATGTCAATGTAATTGTTCTCTTGTCCGAAGAAGAAGGTGTCGTCTTATTATCGTTGAATGGTGAACTTTTGCTGCAAAATAAAAAAAGGAATCCTGGCACGTATTATCCTGATTTAAATATGTTTATAGAAACTCATGAGAAATCCATTCTTATTCATCAACTGACAGATAAATAAGTTGTTTTCAATTTGAAAAAACCAATGAAACATCTTTTTCTAATCATATTTCTTCTCACTTTTTTGAGCTGTAATTCCAAGAAGGACAGTGCGGTTTCTAAAATCAAAAACCCAAATCCAGAAAGAGTAATTCAAAAGAAACTAAGCGGGAAAGAAGTCGTAGAAGAGTTAGAAAAATTGGGGTATTTCAATCTTACCAATGAATCCGAATTAGATTCGGTTAAAGCTGATTTTCAAAAAACATACACCAATTTAAATTTCTTTCAAGGACCAATGCGTGGTAATACTCTGAATTTCATGGACAATCGCTATCAGTGGGTTGATTGTGAGGAACTATTCGAGATTGGTGGATTGACTGAATATCTAAAACAGGTAAAACCAACTTTTGACAAACTTGGACTGGAATTAAAATTCGAGAACGAACAAAGCGAACAAGATCAAAATAGTTGGAAACACACGATTGAACTCAACGGAATAGAATACACAGCATTCGACGGACAATTTTCTGACTTGGATTGGGGAATTGCCTACGTGAATTTTATAGAAATGTTGAACGCAGAATTGCGAAGACAAAATTCGGACGAGCAATTTTATCCAATAAATTGTGGCAATGACGGAATGTTTGTTTTGCTAACATTAAAACAGTTGGACTTTATAAACCGGAATTATCCCATTGACGATGAACATCCGGTGACAATGAGCAATTGGAAGAAAAGAAATGGATTATAAAACCGTTGAAACACATTATAAATCACCTTGAAAAATCTCCTATTATTTCTTGCATCTTTAATCTTAAGTAACGCAAATGCTCAAATGGAGTTTGATTTGGATAAACTATTGCAAAACGAAAGACATGACTTGATTGTCATGGAAATCGATTCATACTTAAATCGAAAAAGTGAATATGGTGAAATAATGGCGACTTTAAATGAGGCGCAAAAAACATTTCTAATAATTGAAAATCTGGAAAGGGAGATAAATAATGGAGGATTTCATCAATTCTATTGGAACTCAAGCGGAAATTATGGAAACGAAACAGTTGATGCCTTAATTAAAATTGGAGCAAATAAAACTGCGAAAATTGTCAAGAGAGCGAACTCCGAATTTAAAAATGGGATGGTTCCGAAGGACAGAGTGGAACGACAAAATCAGATGGAGTTAATCGAAGAAAAAGCGGAGGAGAATTGGAATAATTGCACTACGGATTTTTATAGATACGAAGACAACTTAACGCAGCTTTTAGTTGAGTTTGTCTTAAAAAACAAAGCGGACTTCGAAAAATAACGTCTTACAACAAGAGCTATATCCCATTTCGCTCCCCTTCCCCATTTTTACTAACTTCCTTTCAAACCAAGGGCACCAGAACAAGTCGTAGCCAAGACCAAGAGGCACAAGTCAAAAAACCGAAATGAAAAAAACCAAAGGTGGAAACTATATTGAATGGACGCCTATTTTCGACATCAAGAATACCGGATATTTTGCTGGAGTTGATAAGGAAGGAAATTGGTATACCGACACAGCAGAAGGATTAAAATCGCTTGAGGAAGGTGGGGTCGGACTCCTACCAATACTCGAAATGAAAAGAACGGAGTTTGAATTCTATTTGAGCAAAAAAATCAAGTCGGCAGATTTGAAAACTGATGTTAGACTACCTGAATTAGTACATAAAATAATACGGCTGAGTATAGGGGGGTCCTCTTATTGGGCTGAACTCGGAATTGAATGGCTCAAAGAATCCGAAATAGACTCTGATTTAGAAAGCCAACTGAACTATTTAATAGAAAATAAAAAACACAGTCAAAATTTTAGACACAAAGCTTTCACCAAAATAAAGCGATACGAAAGACTAAAAATCAGTCGCTAACTTCTGCCATAACTCATTCTCTCCCTTCCCCCATTTTCACTAACTTCCTTTCCAACCAAAAATTCACCTGAAGGTGTAATTATCTGTATAGTTGTACATCATTCGAATAGAAAAATATGGAGATGGACTTAGATATCAAATATGAAGAATTGATCAACTTTTTTGGTAAAGAAAATGTTACAATTGAATGGATAGAATTCTGGAAAAATACGGGCTTCAAGAACATATTAATCTAACCTCCAAAAGTGGATTAGATGGAATTGTTCAAAAAATGCACGCCGAATCAAACGGAGAATACTACTCTTTCCTTTTTGCATTAATAGACATTTTTCAGCCCAGTCACCAAAAACTAGTTGGTCAAGTTGATGATGAAGGATTCTTAGTGAGAAAAAGGGTAGGATTTCTTGACTTTTCTCCTAACTGGGCCAAGGCCACTGGTAGTTTTCATAAAACAGAAAAAGGAATCGAAATATCCATGAAAATAACTGGAATGAGCAAATCTTCGCTGCTTGTTATTTTAGGTCTACTGACTTTTCTCTGTCTAATTGCCGGACTTGTTATTCTCGAAGCTCTACTTCCGCCTATTGGAGAAGTAAATCCCTTCCCAGAGTTATTCATTCTAATCTTTATTGGATTCTTATTTGTACAAGTTCCTGTATTACTCGCTAAATGGAATATCAATCGAATTAAAAGGGACTTGAAAATCTATTTTGAATAAGAAGTACGGAACTGAATGGCAAGAGGAACTAGATTCGAAACCATTTGGGATTAAGTAACACACGTTTTATGGCAAGGGATACAAATCATTTCTGTTCGGAAACCTGTTTACACTAACTTCCTTTCAAACCACAAACGCACCCGAACAAGTTATAACCGGGGGCCCATGGAAGTAATTTTAAAATGATGGTTAGACGCAATCAATTCATTGGTTTGGCATTATTGAACCTACTGATACTATTTTCATTGATTAGTTGCCAAGAAAAAAGAAGCCCCAATTATCTTGAATTTTATAAGATAAATATTGTCAGCCCTAATCCTAAAGCTACTTTCGATTCCATCCAAAAGCTTCATGGGCTGCCTGTTTACTGGGATTATGAAGAAGGAAATGGTTATGCCTCTGGTGGATTAGCTCTATCTAACGGATTTCTTGATATAAAAACCTACTATGATAATTCCGTGGTAGAGGCGTCCCCCATGGAATTAGTTCTCGATTCGAATTTACCTGACTCAATTACCTTCCAAAAATTGAAAACCGCCGGGTTACAACCCAATGAACCGTTCAAAATGGAAGGATGGTTTTGGTCGGTTGTTTCAATTGCTGACTTAAAAATTATGGAGGATCGAAGTAACGGTGTATATGTCACTCATTACGATGATTATGACTTTCACAAGAGAACGGCTGATTCTATTCAGGACTTAACGGATAAAAGAATCGATACTATTCGAATTTATTCGGAATCTTCAGATAAATTCGAAGCCAATTGGAAAAAAATTACTTTGAATGAGAATGCCCCAGTAGTAACCTTTATAAAGGACAGCATTAATAGAATCGAACTAATCATAAAATAATATTTTTTGAGAGGACCTGACTACTAGGGCTTAGCTTCCCCATATTCACCAACTACCTATCAACCCAATCATCATGAAAAAACATTTAGGACTTATCCTGACCATAATTACAGTTCAGTTCACTTTTGCTCAGCAAGTAGATAATTCATCTATCTCTAACTTTATCGGAATGCTTTATGTAGAAGGAAAAATCCATGGCGGTGTATTGGTTGCTAATGGCAATGAATTGGTTTACAAGGATGCCTGGGGAATTGCCAATAAGGCAACAAATACTGCCCTTAATGGCGATGAGTTGTTTTCCATAAACAGCATGGGTAAAATGTTTACTTCCATACTTACACTTCAGTTGGTGGATGAAGGGATCATTACCCTGGATGATAGTTTAAATGATTTACTCCAAGATTTCAAACACCCCAGAGCAGCAGAGATAAGCTTACACGACTTGTTGGCTCACCGTTCTGGTTTAAGGGACTATTTCTTGTTACAACTAAGTGGTAAAATGTCTTTTGAAATAAGCAAGGCAGACATGCTTACCGAAGTTTCAAAAATGGACTTAAAGTTTGAACCAGGTACAAAATTCAACTACAGTAATACCGGCTACATTCTCCTTAGTCTTATTGTAGAGAAGTATCGACAGAAGCCGTTTTATGACGTGATGGCCGAAAGGATTTTTGACGTGCTAGCAATGAAGAACACCTTTCCCAGATCTAAAATGGAGCCCAATAAAATGCCAAATTATTTCAATAGTAATGGCAGTGTTGAACTTCTAGTCGGAGATGATTTTGGCGGAGATGGAGGTGAGATTTCCACATTAGAAGACATGCATAAATTCATGGCTGCCTTGGGTTCAGAAAAGTTACTTTCAAAAAGGATGTGGACCCTAGCCTTCACACCCCATTCTTTTCCATCGGAAGTACCTGAAGATGCCTGGCCACCACCCCATCAGGATCCGTATGGCTATGGATTTACCATTATGGAATTACCTTTTGCAAAAAATACTTCTGCAAAGGCTGTTGCTCATGGGGGAGCCGGAATGGGAACCAGCCATGCAATACGGTTTGTGGAGAGTGAACGTATTATTATCAATTGGAATAATATGTTCAAAAACCCGATTTTAGTTGAATTGATTGACTTCTTGGCCTCAAACCAATAGATACCGGTACAGCAACAAACTAAATCCCATTTCTCAATGAAAACCATCACGTCGATTTTATTTCTAGCCCTTAGCTTAAATCTGTTTTCTCAATCGGTGGACAGTTACATTGATCCTTCCAAATAGAGTAATTATGATCGAAGACCAAAAGGCAGAGCGGTTTTGGAATTGGTTTGATAAACATCAGACAGATATCTTTTCCTTTCCGATATAACGGAGTCGAATAAAGATCAGTTGATGGATGAATTTCTTGATGAACTGCATAAGTTCAATAAGAATATCTACTTTGAAATTGGAGGTCATCCAGAGGACGAGAAAGTGGAATTGATCATTTCGGCCGAAGGCAACGTCGAGTATTTTGCCTCGGTGGAAAAATTGACAAGCCTGGCACCAGAATTCAAAAACTGGGATATAATTGCCTTTAAACCTCCGATGGGCACTGGTTTCAGTCTGGACTACGGAGGAAGGGTGTTCAATCCGGAAGAAATAATTTTCATCCCTTTAGTATCAAAGAAAGACCCGACCGCAATAGGTTTTAATGTTTGCTATCCGGACTATGAGGAATCAGAAAGGGAAGTATTTATGAACGGCACTTATCTGATTTTGGATACTATTATTGGGGAAAAATCGAACGCCCTGGACATTGATTATATGAATGTTATTAAAACGCCAGAAAACATTGGCGAATATGATTTTCGGCATATTTCCGATATCGCTGAATTCATAGAGGAAAGGAAAAACGAAGGCTAGTTTGCAATGAACAATCTGAGTAAATACGAAATGATTTTTTATTTTCTGATTCATCCCATTCTGACAATGACATTTTTTATGACTTGGTTTAACCAAACAACCTTACCTGGAATTGGCATGGCACCTATCCTTCTTGGCATAATTCTACTGATTGTCTTCGCGATTGAAATAACGCTGGTTTTGGTGTTTAGAAAGCGGATCATCGGACTGGGAAAAAAGCTGATTTCGCTATTCGTAGGGTTTCTCATCTACGAACTGACCCTATGGTTGTTTGGAGGTTCCGACCTAATGGCGTTTCTGGATTCCTTTGAAAAACCCTTCGAAGAAAATATTGACGGAGCAGTTTCATTTTCATCCCTATTCTCTCTTCTGATCATACTTGGATTGATGATCATTAATGAAAAACTAACTAAAAATCCGGCATCACCACAATGAAGAATCGATTTCTCCTCACACTTACCCTCCTATTAATTGGATTCAATAACAGCCTGAAAGCACAGGAAATAATAGACAAGTTAGCGAAAGATGTGTGTAGCTGTATTCAAAAACAGGAGGTCAAAAATTCGGATATTATACGATCTTGTTTTGAAGATATACTCATCAGCAACATGAAAGAGTTAAAGGAGCACTATGAGGCAAATACTATAGAAGATCTTGATGTAGAGAATATTGGAATCCTTATTGGATCTAAGTTGGTCAAAGACTGCACTTTCATTTTAGAAAACTATAACTCTGAAACTGTTGGTAGCGATAAAGAGGTTGCAAAACAAACCGATTTAAGCTGTAACGACTTAAAAAATGGAGACTTTTATTACCTAACCAAAAGACCGGACACGAGTATTATCGACACCACCTTCGTTACCATTTCCAATACTATGTTTTTGGAAAGAATGAACCGCGGACGGACCTATTCCATGCTTGATATAAAATGGAAAGAAAATTGCGAATTTGAATTGATTTTCAAAGAAAGTAACGACCCATTTAAAAAAGAATTTAGCAAACCAGGAGACGTATATGAGTATGAAATACTTACTAATGGAGTCGAATCATTCTTCCTTAATTTAAAATGGAAGGGCAGTACCTACCAGATGGAATTGTTCAAATTAGAGTAACCATCTTGAATCGGGGTGCAAATTCATCACCCCTCCCCATTTTTCCTAACTTCCATTCAAACCACAGCCACACTCGCACAAAATATAATCGAAACCTCCGTAACACTTGATGAACAGCAAATTAAGACTGTACTTGATCATAGCAAGCTCCATAGTAGGCTTGTATACAATTCTCTGGTTCTCGGGAGTCTTCGTTGTTTATAGAAATAGTACCTGGGCAAATGAGCCAAGCCTGAAAGAAGGACAATTCATTGTCACCACAACTCTCATAAACCCGGAACCTGGTGATTTTGTAGCCTATACATTCAAATACCCAGATAGTCTCTTTAGTCAACACAGGATCTTCCGTATGGTGGCGAGCGAAGGAGATATAGTTGAAATGAGAGATGGAACTCTTTTCGTCAACGGGGAGAATTTTGACAAGGACCTTTCTTTAGCTCACGAATACAGGTTTTCCATTGAGGAGTTAAATAAGTTGGATCTCGATAATAATTACAGCTATGAGCACTTCTTCTGGATGAAGCCAGAAGACACGCTAACCCGATTTATTGATGACAGAATAGTCGAAAAATTTAACCTAAAACAAAGAAGAGTTATCAAATCGCGGAAGGAGTACGACGATCTAATTCAAGCATACTATAAGCAGGATTGGAACAGGGATCACTTTGGTCCTTTTAAGATCCCGAAAGGAAAGTTATTTTGTCTGGCTGACAATCGGGATGTATCTGAAGACTCTAGATCTATTGGGCCCATCGATAGGAGCGCAGTTAAGGGGGTTTTAATTAAATAATATGGAAGACAAAAGCAGATACCTATCCATACTCGAATCTGGTGCTTTAATGAGCCTGGAGGTTTTCAATGTAAATAACACCTACATCGAAGTAGAGAATAAGAATCTCTGGCTAATAGACGGTGGCATACAATTATCATTCCCTGCTGGATTATTCAAATTGGCTGGAACGCAGATCGCCAAATGGTTCTCGGCGGTTTTGAAGACCTCAAGGAGCAACTCTCTGACTTGCCCTTTAAAACCCTATCAAAAGGAAATATTTACAGGCTTCACAGCCTTGCGGGTAAAAAAGTAGTGCGCTCAGATATCAAGTGGTTCACTTATGAGGTCTGGGATGATACTGCTGACGATTTTATTTCGGCCGAAAGCCCCATGGAAATTGTACTGGAATTCGAAAACAACAAAACAGTGCAGTTTGCTATTGTTGATTATCAGCTTGACAGCAATGATGAACCGATGGACTTCACCTTCGAAAATGGCGCAGAAATACTTATTTCGTTTGAGAAGAGGGTAGAGATACAAAATGGGTAACAAAGTCTATAATCAGATTATCGAATTGCAACAGGGTAAATAAGGATTGAAGTAGTAAAATGAGTTCTACAGCAAAAAACCAATCAGGGAAGACCTTTGTTGAGAATGGGAAGGTTGTTTGGGAATACAATACAAAGCGAATTGTAGAAGTTCCTATTGACCAAATAAAGCTGATAGCCGAGTACACGAATGATTGGGGGCCCTGGTCGAACGACTGGTATTTGGTCATTTACAACCGCCAATCCCAGTTTTTCGAAATTTCAATGTATGCAGAAGGGCATACTGAATGATGACTCACTTAGGCGAAAGTCTTGGCATTGAGTTGTCTATAAAACTGATCAATTCCGCTGATTGGAAATCGAATATCCTCTATCCTGAACAATTCAATGGGAAGGAACTATGGGTTCCGAAGGAAGTAAAACCAAAATCATTTTTAGGCAAAATCAAAGCACTATTCGGCAGTACAAAAATAGAGCTGATCTTGACCGAAACGGCGAAAGAGATCCTTGGATAAATTCACTGGCCAGGGATCGTTTTAATTCGAACCCAGGCAACTAATTGGACGATGGCAGAGACAAATCCTAAAACCACAACAAGAAAAAAGAAGAAACCAATAGCAGTTTTACTTCTAGCTATGGACCTATTTGGGTGTCAAAAATCTAATAACCAGATTGACTTAGCACAGGAGTTAAGAGGGAACACCTTTACCTTGACTTCGAATGGAGAAAAGGATACCATGACAATTGAATTCAAAGACTCGACTTTCACTGTTTTTGAGTTTGGCGACATGAACTTACCCTGGCGAACCACATCTTTTGAGAATAATGAATTATTGGTTTTTGAAGGTCAAGTAATTGCTATAAAGCAAGTTGATAAAAACACATTTAAAGGCCTCTTAATACTCGAAAAGGATTATGAGGTCCTTCTTGAAAAACGACTAGCTCGATGGGACCAGGAGCTACTTAATGGTATTTGGATTGAAGAAAAAAATTATGATTTGTTCCTGAATGATAGTGTGGCCAAACCTCCCGTCCCACCTGCGCCACCAGGATTAACGGATAAGAATTTTCAATACCCACCCTTCTATGAAATAAATGGCGATACTATTTCTGCATTCTATTTTTATCAAGTTTCTAAATCTCAAATCGAGATAAATAATTCAGTAGAATTCTTAACCCTGGAGTTAAATAGTAACAAGGATATAGTTGAGAAGCAATGGAAAATCAAAAAGCTAACCGATAGCATATTGATTATCGACAGAACTATAGAAAAGGAAAACAAAAAGTTTAGCTTCTTAACGACTACTGAGGAAAATATAAAACTGATTAAAGTACGTTAATCACCACAAGCTAAAATCCATTACCGAGTTGATCCTTGATCCTTAGCATTACCTTGTTTAGAAAAGAGTTACTATTAATTCCTATCTACCTGTGTTTCTTTTTAGAGTGTAGTGAATGAATTCTAGAAAAAGCAATAAATTCAACTACTAATCAACTAACCCCAAACTTAATAATGAGACTTAAGATCATCATTCTCTTCGCCTTAATCACCAACTTATCATTCGCCCAATACGGGATGATCGATAGAGGTTCGGGTGAAAATTTAGTTTTATCTACTGGGCGTTCTAATCTGGCCTGGATCGAAATGAACAAGCCCGAACGCATCAAAGAATACCTGTCTTCGCAAACTGAAGTAGACTATGCGAAATTGGTAGACAACTGCAGGAATTCTTCTGAAAAATTTCCGTTCGATAATTCACTACCCGTATTTTTCGACAAGGATGATGGTTCTAATTTTTACGAAAGAACCTATTTCACAAAGGAGAATGGCGAAATCAAATACCTCCTACAAATTCGCATCATCCTTCTTATAGAAAACGAAGTCCCTAAAGTCTTGAATATCGAATTCAGAGAGGGTGATAAGATTGAGAAGCTGGAAGAAGAATTTGCTTACATGAAACGAGTTGGTGATAAACTCTCGGTCCCACCTCCTCCTCCCCCGCCACCTGGATTACCGGTGAAGCATTAATTCCAGGCAAGGCTAATCGGCCAGACCTTCCTTGGGTTAAATTCCTATTTTAGAAGTCTATGGATGTGTTTTACATCTGTATAATTAAGTTAGGTGCAATTTCACCAAACCAATGAAACATCTTTTTCTTATCATATTTCTTCTCACTTTTTTGAGCTGTAATTCCAAAAAGGACAGTGCGGTTTCTAAAATCAAAAACCCAAATCCAGAAAAAGTAATTCAAAAGAAACTAAGCGGAAAAGAAGTCGTAGAAGAGTTAGAAAAATTGGGGTATTTCAATCTTACCAATGAATCCGAATTAGATTCGGTTAAAGCTGATTTTCAAAAAACATACACGGATTTAAATTTCTTTCAAGGACCAATGCGTGCCAATACTCTGAATTTCATGGACAATCGCTATCAGTGGGTTGATTGTGAGGAACTATTCGAGATTGGCGGATTGACTGAATATCTAAAACAGGTAAAACCAACTTTTGAAAAACTTGGACTGGAATTAATATTCGAGAACGAACAAAGCGTACAAGATCAAAATAGTTGGAAACACACAATTGAACTCAATGGAATAGAGTACACAGCATTCGACGGACAATTTTCTCACTTGGATTGGGGAATTGCCTATGTGAATTTTATAGAAATGTTGAACGCAGAATTGCGAAGACAAAATTCGGACGAGCAATTTTATTCAATAAATTGTGGCAATGACGGAATGTTTGTTTTGCTAACCTTAAAACAGTTGGACTTTGTAAACCGGAATTATCCCATTGACGATGAACATCCGGTGACAATGAGCAATTGGAAGAAAAGAAATGGCTTATAAAACTGCACATAACCCTAGCTAAATCCCATTTAACTCCCCACCTTTTTCACTAACTTCCTAATCAATCAAAAACGTTCGGCTCTGCTCTAAAGAGTCCTAGCCTAGACCGTTGTAGGTAATGTGAATTAATTTACAGGTATTTAATCATCTTGTTATTTGTTTCAGGTAGTTGTTTTCAGAAAACTAATAATTAAAAACCATTGAGTTCCATTTATGCAATAAATGGACATAACAAATCAATAAAAATCATCCATGAATATATTCGCAAGCCTAAGACACAAAATTTCTCATTACAGCATTAAAGGAAAAATAATAACCGTTTTATGGATAACCTTAATTTGGACCTTAATAAGATTATTTAGGTTTTTTGAAACCTATGCCAGCAATAAGGATTCTACAGAATTTAATGAAGAGTTAGCATCGAGTATTCTTATTACTATTGTTGCAGGTTTATTTGTTGGGACCAGTATGGTATTTCTTTGGGAGCGTTGGCTGAGAAGAATGGCTTACTTCAAAGCCATGTTTTTCATTATGCTGTTTTACTCCTTGATGTTTTCTGTTTTATTCAGTTTAGAACAGTTAATGAATAAGCCGAGTAACACAAATCAAACCATGGATGTAGAGGTCCTTGCGCTTAAATTTAAAGAAGGATTTAATCTGGTTTTTTTGACGAACTATATCTATTGGCTTGTTATTACGTTTTTGACCATTTTATTTTTATTCATCAGGGATAAATTCGGCCCAATTCCGTTTGTTAATTTTTTAAAAGGAAAATACCTAAGACCAAAACGCGAAGAGCGCATCTTTATGTTTATGGATTTAAAATCGTCCACTGCAATCGCTGAACGGCTTGGAGAAGAACGCTATTTCAATTTCTTAAATGACACCTTTAGTATAGCAACTCCTGGTATATTAGTTACACAGGGAGAAATTTACCAGTACGTTGGTGATGAAATAGTAATTAGCTGGCTGATAAACAATGGGTTAATAGAGCAAATTGTATCCGCTGCTATTATGAAATAATCGAACTGCTAGAGGATAAATCGGTTTATTTTGAGGAAACCTACGGAACACAACCTCTATTTAAAGCTGGATTACATTTTGGTCATGTCATTACTGGTGAAATGGGAATTGTAAAAAGAGAAATTGTGTATTCTGGAGATGTTTTAAATACGGCTTCTAGGATACAATCACTTTGTAACGAAATGAACACGGATATATTACTATCTAATAATTTATTAAAACAAATTGATCTAAAATTTCTAGATAAAGAATTTAAGTCTGTTGGTAATATTACGCTTAGAGGAAAACAACAAAAAATAGAGTTAGTAACCCCCTGTTAAATAATGATTAAGTATTGACTCTTCTTTGATGCATCTGTAAACCGTCAGCTAAAAGTGGACTGAATTGATTGAAAGTGAAGTAACTCTTATCTACCTTCCAAGAGTTAGGAAGAGATCACTTAAAATCAATTCTATTATGACCAAACAACATTTGTGCGTTTAAAAAGCACAATTAGGTTTTTCTATCAATATGTAATAATCATGAATGTAAAGACAGAACACAAGAATTTAAGTAAGACAGCAAGACTAACTGGCTTATGGTATTTAATGATGGCAGTTACTGGAATTCTGGGGTTTATGGTCTTTCATTCCCAAGTTTTTGTGTCAGGCAATGCTGAACAAACACTAACCAATTTGGTAGAGTTAGAATCTACAGCAAGAGTAAGATTACTCTTAGAATTTGGCATCGTAATATCTCAGGCACTTACCGCAGTTTGGTTTTACAAATTATTTAAAGACAATTATGAATGGGAAGCTTGGACTTTAGGTTTATGGGGAACGGTAAATGCGATAGTCATTATGATAAGTGCAATTTCGATGGCCTCTGCAATAGGTATTGCCAATTCTGATACAAATGCTTTGGAAGACAAAGTTTTACTCATTCAGGTTTTTCAAAACATGATAAAATACGCCTGGAGTATTGGTGGTCTTTTCTTTGGACTTTGGCTATTTCCTATGGGATACATCGTAGTCAAATCAAAAAGAATGCCTGTATGGCTCGGAAGAGTAGTTATTTTAGGTGGTATTGGCTATGTATCTAGCGCTTTTATCGGCTACGCAGGACTTGATTTTAGCTTCAATAAATTTCTTACGCTGCCCGCCACTATTGGAGAATTTTGGATGATCGGTTATTTGCTGATTTTTGGAATAAGGCCCATCAAAGAGTGATCATAAAACTGTACACAACAATAACTACAGTCAATGGCTAAGGCTTCCCCATTTTCACTAACTTCCTTCAAACCAAAAACCTTGGGCACTGCTCTAAAGAGCGATAACCGAGACCGCTGTGAATCATTATTATAAACCACCCACTAATGATTAAATTCTTTAGACAAATTCGAAAAAAGCTGCTCTCAGAGAACAGGTTTATTAAGTACCTGATTTATGCAATAGGTGAAATTGTTCTTGTGGTTATTGGGATATTAATCGCATTATCCATTAATAACTATAATGAAAGACAAAAAAATCAAGCAAAGGAGCAACTCATTTTAAAGCAATTAAGAAGCGAATACACAAGAAATCTCAGGCAATTAAATGAAAAGATTCTCATGAGAAATCAAGGGTTAGTTGCTTGCAATATTTTATTGGATCAAATTGACAATCCACAATCCTTCAATGTCAACGAGTTTTATAAATCTGTGTGGCAAATTATGAGGGACCCCACATTTGACCCCATTGAAAACGATATTATTGGCTCCGAAAAATTAAGACTTATTCAAAATCAAAAGCTAGTTGAACTTTTATCAAATTGGTCTTCAGAAGTATTTCAAGTACAAGAACTTGAGTTACAATATCAAAAATATAGAACAGAAACAATTGTTCCTTGTATCACCCGATTAGGTGTGCTAAGGAACGTAAATCATGCACTATGGAAGGATGGCTACACACCAACCGAAGCGTTAGACAAAAAGTACAATTATAAGTTCAGCATTGAGCCAACTCAAAAGAAATTGGACTTAGACAAGGTAATAAATGACGTTGAATTAGAAGGTATCGTTAGTATGGTTATAACATTTAATCAAATGACCAATATGCAGTCTCAGTCCTTAAGAGAAAGAATAAAAAAGATGATTGAGATAATTGAAAACGAGATTGATAAAGAATAAGAATTCAAAAGCAAATGAAACCTTATTTTTTTCAAATACACCCTTTTGGACCAATGCTATGAATCTTCAACCACTACGAATAGAGGCTGGATGGCAAGTTGACTACAACCAATTTTATGAAGTTGATCCCCTTCCAGGCAAGGAGAGCTACTTTACTGGCTCCAGTTTGTTAATTCTGAAAAATCAAGCTCGGTTAAAATCCATAGATGTGGAATGGTCTTCGGAAGGCGAACTGTCCGGAGAATACCGGGTCCATGTTTTGAACTACTTAGAAAACTACACTGCCAAATCCGACACCTACGACATCGCTCCGGATTGGGAGCATCCTGTTTTGGTCTACTCCACCCGATCCCGTCTGGAACTGGTCGATCAACTGGAAAGCCTGATGAAAACGCTCCCTATCTATGAAGATCCCAGGATTTGTTCAAAAAGAGGAGTGATTGATCAACCTTCTGAATCGTATCGTATTGAGTTGGAAAACAAGGGCCCATCTAATGAGCTCCTTGCAAGGATTCTCCATGACGGAAACGCTAAAATTCAAAGTCTTTTAATTGATCATACAGATATTACAAAAGAGCATCTGGCCGAGATTCTGGAGCGAAGCATCTCGAAAAAAGTAAAAAATAAAGCTCTGCAACGCCTAAATAGTCAGGCTTTCCGGCATTAATACCACTGGAATATCTCAGGTAAAAATCCAATTACTCCTTAAATTTTCTTTCTCCTAAAGTTCATCGAAAAAGAACAAAGTCTAATTTTAGGTAACCCAATACAGGGCTATCTAAAAACTTCGCTTTTGGAAATCAACCTCAACATCCTCTACCTCAAAAAACGTTTCCCTTTGCGCATCAGTCGGGGAACGCGTTATGGCGGCAACAACCTCTTTGTATCCATTACGGACGGCCCGCACACCGGAATCGGGGAAGTATGCCCGGGCAAATCCGAAGGGGCCGAAACGGCAGAAGAGGCCGAAAGCCAACTTCAGGATTTCATCAAAGACCTGAAGGCCATCGACAACCCCCACGAGGTCTACGACCAGGCCTTAGAAGCCAAGCTAGCGCCTTGTGCCCTGGCCGGATTAGACATTGCCTTATGGGACCTTAAAGCAAAAAAAGCAGGAATGCCCCTGTACCGTTTACTGGGCTTTCCTAAGCACCTAAAACCCACCTCAATCACCTTGGGAATCATGACTCCGGAAGAAGCGGAAGAAAGACTCCCCATCATTCTGGAGCAAGACGGCATGAAAACGCTCAAGGTCAAGCTGGGGAATCCAGAGGGTATTGAAGCCGATAAGGCCATGTACCAAAAGGTGCTGGAGTACCGAAAAACCTTTCCGATTTTGATCCGAATCGACGCCAACGGCGGGTGGAACTTGAAGGACGCTCAACACATGATGCAGTGGTTATCTGAAAGACACTGCGAGTACGTCGAACAGCCTCTCAAAGAAGGGGAGGAAGGTGACTTGCCCCAACTCTTTAAAAACCGCCCTCTTCCCATCTTTGTGGACGAGAGCTGCCGTTTTGCCACCGATATCCCGAACTGGGCCACAGCGGTCGATGGAGTCAATATGAAACTCATGAAATGCGGCGGTATAACCGGGGCCCTGCGCATACTAGCCACAGCGCAGGCGCACAAGCTCCAGACCATGATCGGTTGTATGGGGGAATCCTCCATTTCTATTGCCGCAGGCGCAGCGCTCTCGGGTATGCTGGATTATATCGACCTGGATTCTCATCTGAATCTGGCCCCGGACCCGGCCACCGGTGCGCCTTTGATTGACGAATGTATTGTTCCTCAAGAAATCCCAGGCCACGGAGGACAGCTCGATTTCTAAGCCCAACTAAATATCTTTCAGTCTATGTTCAGCTCAGATCAAAAACTGGCCATTTTTATGGAAGGCGCCCTGGATCATCATTCCGGTAAAATGGGCTTTGGCCTGATGCGCTTTTCTCAACACCCCATTGTCTGTGTGATCGATTCCAAATACGCCGGCAAAACGGTTCAGGAGGTGATTAACCTGCCCTACCCCATCCCGGTGGTCGGCAGCGTGGAAGAAGCACTCGAAAAGCAAGCCGATATCTTGGCTCTGGGGATTGCTCCCAGTGGCGGAAAATTCCCGGACGATTGGGATGCACCCATATCCAAGGCACTGGAACTCGGCCTATCACTGATCAACGGCCTGCACGACGATCTGAACCAACGCTACGGTCACCTGCTGCAAAAGAACCGCATATGGGATGTGCGTAAACCCAAACCGGCTTACCCCATCGCGCGGGCTCAGGCCGCCAAGACAAACAATATGCGGATCCTCATGATCGGAACCGATATGGCGGTTGGCAAAATGACGGCCGGATTGGAGCTCTATGACGCCCTTTTAAAGAAAGGCATTAAGGCGGGCTTCGTCCCTACTGGGCAAACGGGAATAGCCATCATGGGGAATGGTATTCCTCTGGATGCGATCAAAGTGGATCAAGCTTCGGGCGCAGTGGAAGAGGCGGTTTTAGAACAAGCAGACAAAGAGGTAGTGATCATCGAAGGGCAGGGATCCCTGGCCAATCCTGGCAGCACAGCCACTTTGCCCTTGCTCAGAGGTTCGCAGGCCACCCACCTTATTCTTTGTCACCGAGGAGGTCAAACCCACCTGCAATTTCCGCAGGATGGAGTTCCCTTTCCGCCCTTAAACGAATTCATCGCCCTTAACGAAGCCGTCGCCGGAGTCTGTGGTAGTTTAACCCCCGCCAAGACCTTGGGTGTTTGCTTAAACAGCAAAACGATGGACGAAGAGGCTGCCCGGGCGCAGATCGAGGAAATTGAATCACTTACGGGCCTTCCGACGACTGATGTGATTCGTTTTGGCACAGAGCGTTTAATCGACACCATACTTGCTCAGATTTAGGAAGACATTATAAGACCCGAACTCCGTTTATCCCTAATTTTGGTAAGGATGGAATGGGTTATTCCGTCTATTGAAATGAAAAAGAAGAAAACATGAGATTAACGCTTGTATTATTAGTGGGGTTGGCAACCTTAACCGTCTCTTGCCAAACCAAACCCACCCCTGCCCAAACCAAGACGGAGAAGCAGGAGGTCGTTGCTTCTTATCCCATCCAAAAATCGGATCAGGAGTGGAAGAAAATGTTGACGGAAGAACAGTATTACATCCTGCGCCGTCAGGGAACAGAATACGCCTTCTCCGGGGATTATTGGGACAACAAAAAGAAAGGTACTTACTACTCCCGTGCCACCGGGCAGCCGCTATTTCGGTCCGAAACCAAATTCAAATCCGGAACGGGTTGGCCGAGTTTTTACAAGCCAATTTCTGAAGATGCGGTTGTTGAAATCGTCGACCGCAGTCACGGCATGGTCCGTACAGAAGTGGTCGACAGCGGAAGTGGTTCCCACCTGGGGCACGTTTTTCCTGATGGTCCCGCACCTACCGGTCTGCGGTACTGCATGAACTCTGCCTCCATGATCTTCGTCGCGGACGGAGAACCCTTGCCCGAAATTGTTCAGCAGTGGCAGGAAAAGTTTGGAAAGTAATTTTTAGAGAGGTCTCCTGATTCAGGAGGCCTTTTTCTTTATTTGGCTACTTAGCTGTACCTTATTCCGGGATTACTCATCTCAATAGCAGCCTATGAAATTCTGTAAAATATACATCGCGGTTCTTTTACTCCCCCTGTGTTCAGGTGCATTCTCTGTCTATGGGCAGCACTCACACGACCAAAATGGCTTACACCATTGGGAACTCCCGAGTAAGGATCCAGACCGCATTATCTTGACCTTTCACGGGGACCCGGCCACCAGCCGTGCGGTTACCTGGAGAACCGATACCACCGTTACCAAAGCGGTCGCCCAAATCGCGGTAGCCAAAGTAAACTCCTCTTTTAAAGAAACCGCTTCAAGCCAAGATGCCACGACAGAAACCTTTGATTTGGGTCTGTACAAACGCAATCAATCCTACAAGGTGCATTACCACAGCACCGTATTTGAAGGCTTGAAACCCGACACCCAATACGTTTATCGGGTGGGCGATGGGGACCAGTACTGGTCGGAGTGGATTCAATTTAGGACCGCTAAAAAAGGCTATTCCCGCACCCAATTTGTCTACTTTGGAGATGCGCAGAACGACGTATTGGAGCATTGGTCCCGGGTGATCCGAAAGGCCTATCAGACGGCTCCAGACGCCAGCTTCGTCATTCATGCGGGTGACCTCATTAACGATGCGCACAAAGACCAGGAATGGGCCGAGTGGTACAAAGCCGGAGGGTTTATCCACAGCCAGTGGACAGCCATCCCTGTGGTTGGGAATCATGAATTTTGGCACCTGAAAAACAGAGAGGGACGCATGCTTTCGATTCAGTGGAGACCTCAATTCACCCTCCCTGTCGAAGAAGAGCTTGATCCCAAACTGCACGAGACGGTATATACTGTGGATTACCAGGATGTCCGCATCATCGTACTCAACTCCAATGATCTGTTGGAAGAACAAACCGAGTATGTGCGCAAGCAGCTGGAAAGCTCCACCGCCAAGTGGACTATTTTGACTTGCCACCACTCTATTTTTGCACCGGCTGTTGGGCGGGATTTTCAGTTCGCACGAGAAAACTGGAAACCCCTTTTGGATCAATATAATGTGGATTTGGTTCTCAACGGCCACGATCACACCTATGCTCGAGGCCATGTACCTTTCCGATTTGCAGAGAAAGGCCCGAACGAAGATTTAGGCACTGTCTATATAACTTCGGTCAGCGGTCCAAAACAGTACGACCTCGATAAGGATCAATTGGAAGGCTTTAGCAACCAGGGCTACCAACTCGATCAAACCGGTGAACAAACCCAATTCTATCAAGTGATCACCGTGGAAGACAACAAGCTGACTTATGTCGCCTATAATGCCCTCGGGGAAGAACACGACCGCATTGTCATCAAGAAGAATTTTAAATCCGGTAAAAAGAAGTTGGTGGATTAAGTCTTCAGGTATTCAATCAACATGATGTTGTTGCCCACGGTATCATTTAAGACGGCCGTTTTCACTTCTCCCATTTCTTTGGGTTCTTGCAGAAATTCTACACCCAAGGCTTGGAGCCTGTTGTATTCGGATTGCACATCATCCACATCGAACTGGGTATAGGGATAGTTCGCCTCCAACAAGGCGTCCTGATAGACTTTACAGGGCTCAAAATGAAGAGGGCCCGGTTCAAGAAGAATTTCTGGACCATCCGGCAGGTCTTTTGACAAAAGGGTAATCCAGCGATTTCCTCCCCCCATGTCTACATTTTTATTGACGATAAAGCCCAGCTTGGTGGTATAAAACTCCAAAGCCTTTCGCTGATCCCTGACTGGAATACTGATTAGTGTTACTCTCATAATTCATTTATCGAGGTTGTCGTTTAAAGTTCTGGAAAAATAACAATCACCCAGACATGTATCCCTTGAATGGAGATTTCATTATTTTCATCTTTTTGAAGTGATGATGTCTTTTAAATAAATAAGTTTTGCACTAAGCTTTCTATTGGCCGGGTGTTAATTGGCTTGGTTCTTTCCCATAACCTTTCGGGCTATGCGCTGCGCTACTTCGGTAGCAAGCTGTTTGGTTTGGACGAAAAATCAGCCAGAACAGTGGCCTTTGAAGTGGGTATGCAAAATGCAGGATTGGCTTCTGGGATTGCATTTGCAATGGGTCGCCTGGAGATCATGGGGCTGGCAACAGCCGTTTTTGGCCCAATCATGAACATCACCGGGTCTTCATTGGCGACGATCTGGTAACGTAAAAAAACTGAAATGAAATACGGGTTCTTGCTTTTCTTTTTATCTGTACTCGGGCTCAACGCCCAGACCTATGAAGATACCGTGCGGGCGTACCACAAGGAACAGAATGATTTCTATTCGAATCCCAAGACTTCACCCCTGACGGAGGAAGACCTGAAAACCTTTGAAGGACATCCCTACTACCCGATTGATGAGGAATACCGGGTAGTCGCTGAATTCATCCGTATTGAGAATGCAGCTCCTTTTTTGATGAAAACCACAACCGATCGCTTACCCACCTACCAGCTCTACGGAAAGGCCCGTTTTACACTGCAAGGCAAGACCTTCGAATTGGAACTCTACAAAGACCTCAGTTTTCAGGGTCGACTCAAGTACCGGGATATCCTCTTTTTACCCTTTACCGATTTGACCAATGGAGACGGAAGTTATGGCGGAGGTCGCTATATGAACATCAAAATTCCGGAAGGAGATACGGTGGTACTGGATTTTAACAAGACCTACCACCCTTACTGCGTCTACAATCCGGTCTATTCCTGCCCTATCCCCCCTGAGGTCAACCACTTGGAAGTGGCGATCAAGGCTGGGGTCAAGCTAAATAAGAAGAAATAAAAAGCCCCCATAAAGGGGGCAGCTGCAAGTTGAGTTAGTCTCCATCTTTGACAGCTAATTCATTTAACGAGGACAACACCTATCTACAGTTATAATAGACGCAGAAGTTGGCTGTTTGTCACAGTTTTAGCCAATATTTAACATCTACCGCTGTCAATCTGTTAATTCTGCCCCCTCTGCATTTTGATGTCTCCATTTATGCGGGCTGATTTTTGGGGATATCCCATAGGAATTACCAAAAGAGGACTCTATTTTTAAATCATTGTAAATCAAAGTAGTAGTTCTATGAATAAGCACGCATTCAACAGAAGAGATTGGTTGAGAACAAGTTTATTATCGGCGGGTGGTGCCTTGGCCATGCCCCACTTGACCTTTGCCTCCTCCGCGCAGTTCGAAGTCACTCTCGACCAAGACCACAACGCCATTTACAGTCCTTTCTTCAAGGAATTCCTTCCGGATAGCCCCTGGGAACTTCCTGCCCTGAAGGCCAAGCTGAACGCCAATGAAAATCCTTATGGGCCTTCTCCAATGGCCCTGGACGCGGTAAAGCAGCACGCAGCTGGCGGTAACCGCTATGCCTGGGGAGAGTTGTTTGCCCTTATTGATAAAATCGCCACTTACGAAGGGGTCGAGTCCCATCAGGTCATTATGGGTCCTGGATCTTCCGATCTACTCGAAAAATTTGGAATGCTCTCTTTTCTTAAAGGAGGAAATGTCATTTCGGCTGACCCTGCTTATATGTCCCTGGTCCGGGTGGCCGAAGCCATGGGTGCTCAATGGAAAGGTATTCCCCTCAAAAAAGATTGGTCACACGATTTAGAGGCGATGGAAGCTGCTATAGATTCAGAAACCCGTCTGGTCTACATCTGCAACCCCAACAACCCCACCGGCAGCTTGACAGAAGCTGCAAAACTGAAAGATTTCTGTGCAAGAGTCTCAGAAAAGGTTCCTGTATTTGTCGATGAAGCTTATCTCGATTTCTTGGAAGATGGTCATGAACAAAGTATGGTGGATTTAGTAGCCCAGGGTAAGAATGTCATTGTCGCCAGAACTTTCTCAAAAATATACGGAATGGCCGGCTTCGTGTTGGCTATGCGGTCGCTCCGAAAAAAACCATTGAAGGGGTTCAAAAAATCACCCGCGGTGGAATGGGCATCTCATTACCATCGGTTTATGCGGCTATTCAAGCGATGGACGATAAAGCCTTTATTGACCGTTCCCGCAAGTTGAATGCAGAGAGCCGGGAATTTGTGTACGCAACCTTAAAGGAAATGGGGATTGATTACGTACCCTCATCGACCAGTTTTATCATCTTCCCTATCGAAATGGAGGGCAAAGCCTTTCTCAATAAAATGCAGGCAGAACTAGTCGGTGTAAGGGCCTTCTCGTTTATGAATAAGAACTGGTGTCGTGTCAGTATGGGAACCTTAGAAGAGATGCAAACATTTGCAGGTGCACTGAAGAAAGTACTGGTTTAAACGATGGAGAAAACCCTGGTCTTTTTTCTTTTTATTTTCACAGGCTATCTCCTAAAGACCAAGTTTCAGTCCAAGGAAGAAACCCTGGGAATAAAAAAAATCATCCTCAATTTAGCTCTGCCGGCAACCATATTTATGGCCTTGCTCAGTATTGAGATCAACCAACAACTGCTCTTACTTCCTGTACTGAGTTTAGGATTGAATCTCTTGCTATTCTTGAGTAGTCCCTGGATGGGTCGTCTTGCGGGGATAAAAAAGGGAAGTGCCGAAATGCGCACCCTTCGCCTCTTGATACCCTCCCTTGCTCCGGGATTATCGTGTTTTCCGTTCGTGTTGGAGTATTTAGGAGAAGAAGGACTGGCCAAAGTGGCGATGGCAGACCTGGGCAATAAAATGTTTGTCCTTTTTGTGCTCTTTTGGGTCGCCATGCTCTGGCACCGCAAAACCTCCGAGGAGGTTACCCCATCTGGTACAACTAAACCAGGCGCTCTCCTAAAGCGTTTTATCTCGGAACCGGTCAACCTCTTTATTTCAGCTGCACTTTTACTTTTGGCCCTTGGGATTGACTTCTCCAGCCTTCCGCTGGTCCTTCAAGACACACTGGGTCGTCTCGGGGGAATCATGACGCCCTTGGTCTTGCTTTTTATCGGCTTATCGGTGAAGATCAAAAGAGAGCAATTCAGAGCTCTTTTTGCCCTGCTGAGTTTACGAGCGGCCTCTGTCTTTCTTCTGGTGGCCTCCATACTTTTCGCGACTGGCTTGTCGGCACGAGTTGAAGTCTTATTGCTCTTGTGTTTTTCTCTCAGTGCTTGCAGCTTTTGGCCTTTTGCGCATATCACAACCGTAAGCCGTTTGGAAGAAAAGAGACGTACGGAAGAACAGACCTTTAACCCGGCTTACGCGATTAACCTTTTGGCTTTGTCTTTTCCGATGTCCACGGTACTCATTCTTGGCGTACTCAATAGCGGAAGTTCCCTGACGAACCCCTGGAACCTGATTCTGATTGGTGGAGCCTTGAGTTGTCTCGGTCTGATCGTTTCCCCTAATAAGATCAAAATCAATAGTTTATTGAAACTTTCGCCTGATTTCCGAAGTACGGTTAAAATCAGCAGGCCCAGAAAACGAGCGGCTCACGTCAAATAGTTTGGTTTTCAGAATAGTAAATAAAAAACCCTCTCGGGACGGAGAGGGTTGATTGTAGAGTATCTCTTTTTTTTGATAGCTAATTCAATTGAAAAATGAGGACAAACCTTACCCTACTAATGCCTTTTTGCAAAAATAGGGCCTCATTTTCAGGGGTTTTGCTAAAGCTTTCCCAAATTAGACCAAACGCTTATTTCTTCCGTAGACTCCAAATTTCATCAATGGGAGATCCTTTGCTGCTCTTGCCGCTGTGCCGCCAATCGCCATTTTCGAGGGCGTAATTGAATCCTAAGCTCGCTCCGACCCGGGTGTTGTCCCGAGAAAAGAACTCGATATTCTCGGTGTACTTGCCATCAAGGGTGGTATAGGTACCTCCACCAGTCCCCATGAATTGCTTGGTTTCGGTATTGTAGGCAATCCATTGAAAACGAGTTCCAGAAAGGATTTTCATGGTTTTTCGCGGACGATTGGTGTCGCGTTTTTGCATAACGCCATTGCGGACCCTGCCCGATATCAACCAGGCTCCGGCGAGGTCACCTGGTCCTCCCTTGTCAAGCCGTTTCCAAACCTGATCCCGACCGACAATTTTCAGGCTTTCTTCTTGAAGATCAATCGCGAAAGAGATGGAGGTTCCAACCCGTTCCGGGTAATCGGTATCAAACTCGACAGTTTCGGTCAGGGTGTTGCCTTCCAGGCTCCAAAGCCCTCCGTTGGTCGAAATAAAGGCCCCATCACTCTGCGCATAGATGGTATTGACTTGGAAACCATCGGCAAAGATGACCACAGACCTTACCGCCACGCCTTTATCTGAGATATACTGGGCTTCCCAGGCCCCTTTGAGGTCTTGGGCATTGGTGCTCAAGATCATTCCCAGGACCAGAACCAGACAGCTCAGCAGGCTCTTTCGTTTCAATGATTTCATATTCGTTTACTTTTCTCATAAGGTACGAAATCAGGTTCTCCTGCTCCAAAAAGGGGTAGATTGTACCTTTAAGCCCACCAAAGAAATCAGCATGAAGAAGTACACCAAGATTTTCTATATCGTTTTGCGCCTATTTATTGGAGTGGTGATGATTAACGGAGGTATTTATAAGTTCTCAGAACCCCGGCCTTCCTTAACGGAAGTCGTGCAGACGGTAGAAGAGCTCCAAGAGTCGAACAACACGAACGAACTCAAGAAAACACTTTACATCAGCGGAATGCAGCAGACCGGCTATTTTTGGGAGGTACTCGGAGTCTGCGAAATCGTCTTTGGTCTTTTACTCCTCCTTCAAGGAACCAGCTTTATCGGGGCCATCCTGCTCTTACCGATCACCTTTCACATCTTTTTTTACCATGTATTTCTGGAGCCTGAGGGCCTTCGCCCCTTAGCAACCACAGGAGCCTTATTTGTCGGAAACATTCTCTTGGTTCTCAAAGACCGACATTTCTGGAAACCCTTGCTCTGGGTCCACCCGTGGAAAGAAAAATAGATTTCCCTATTCTTCAGAAGACAGCGGTCAAGATCACCTCAATTTCGAGCGCTTTCTGCTTTTTACACAGGATTTAGTGCTGTATATTTACCCCCGATTTCAATGAGGGCAACCCCAAAGCCCCTTTGAACCCGAACCGGCACAAACCTTAACCAATGCCTGTATTCCGCCAACTCATCGTAGGGGTCACTTTATTCTGTTGTCTTTTGAGCCACTCGCTGTGTGCACAGGACCGCGGACACCTGCCTGACATCATGCCGATCGACACCCTGAAGGCGAAATGGCCCGTCATCAAGGTGGCCAAGCCAAGGGTTCCCCTCACCTTCAACTTTGCCAAGTACCAATTGGGGGTTCAAAAAGCCAAAGAATTTACACCGCGACGGGTTCCTAAAATCCCGCGCTGGGCTTGGGAAAACGGAAACGTCTTTAACGTCAACCTGAACGAAACGGCTTTTGTCAATTGGAATGCAGGGGGAAACAGTGCCGTATCGGTCAGCGGGAATCTGCGTTTGTTTCGTTACCTGACCTACAAATACCTCAGTTGGAAAAATGAGCTCCGGGTGGGCTATGGTATCAACGCCCAAGAAAATACCCGTCTGCGCAAAGCGGAAGATTATGTGCGCTTTACCAGCACCTTCAGTTACCGCCGTGATACCCTGACCAACTGGTTCTACTCGGTAAAACTCGACTTCAACACCCAAATGGATGACGGTTTTAAATATCCAAACCGAGAAACCCCCATCTCGCGCTTTATGGCTCCTGGCTATGTCTTCTTTGGTATGGGAACTTCCTACATCATCGGAAACAACAAATTCAACCTCTACATGTCTCCGGTCACCATGAAATCAACCCTGGTACTGGATCAAACCCTGGCGAATCAAGGGGCTTTCGGGGTACAAAAAGCAGAGTTGGATGCCGATGGCAACATCCTAGTCCCTGGCGAAAATCTCTTTATGGAATTGGGGATACTCATCACCCACGACTGGGAAACCAAGATCGCCAAGAATGTCTTTATGGATCACCGTCTCAACCTCTACACCGACTACCTCCGCAAGTTTGGTAACGTCGATGTGAACTGGGAACTCACCTTTAATCTGGTGGTCAACGAACACATCAAGACCGATGTCGGTTTTCAGCTGATCTACGATGACGACATCAAATTTGACCGGGAGGTCGATATGGACGGTAATGTGATCACTCCAGGAGGTGCACGAACACAATTGCGCCAATTCTTGGCAGTGGGAATGAGTTATACCTTCTGATCCTATTGGGCGATCTTGACCTTGATGGGTCCTCCGGAGTAAACACTGCTGCCTCCGACTTCATCAATATTGACATTCAGCTCTTCGCTGGTGTTGACCCCCTCTATGCTGACCCTCATCTCATCGTAGGTATCGATATTGCGAATATTGACATCGATTTCTTCCGCGCTGAGCAAACGAACATTGAGCGAGCCGTCAGGATTCAAAGGCAGACTAAGCCGTTCTTCTGACCAGTCCTTGAGCAGGACATCAGTCTTCGATTTATCGGACTTCGCCGCATAGGCACGAGGAATAAGATCCATTTGACTGAGGGTCTGCAGACTGAGGTTTACAGCGATCACGGTCAGGACGATAGAGAGGTAATGATTTTTTTTCATGATATTTGATGTTACCGGTTTATCTGATCATTCTCTATCAAAGATTGTTCCAGACAAAACCCAACCAAGACCTCAATCATGAATAAGTATTTCTTTTTCACCCTGTTAATGGGTGCTCTAACCTTGGCTGCATGTAGCTCCACCCAAGAAGAAAAACCCGCTGAAGACGAAAACACCCTTGTTGAACAAACCTCTGTTTACGACTCCATCAAAGCCGCGAAGGCCGGAGCGGATGACTACGGAATGAGGCCCTATGTCATGGCTTTTCTCAAGAAAGGACCGAACAGAGATCTTCCGGAAGAGGAAGGTCAAAAACTGCAAGCGGCTCATATGGAGAACATTGGCCGAATGGCAGAAGAAGGGAAGCTCGTCCTGGCTGGCCCTTTTATGGGCGAGGGAGAACTCCGAGGAATTTATATCTTTAAGGTAGAAACAGTGGAAGAGGCCAAAGCCTTAACCAATACAGATCCCGCCATTCAATCCGGGAGCTTGGTAATGGAACTCCTTCCTTGGTACGGCTCTGCTTCTCTGGTCGAAATCAACGAACTTCATTACCATTACGTCAAAGAATCTATGGAATAAAATCCCCCATATTGCCCCCTTTCCCCCAGAATTGAACAAGAACCAAGCTTTCAAATGAAAAAAACACTGCAATCCAAAAATTTCAAGCAGATCTATGGCCTTTCTGCCGTTGGGGTTATTCTGCTCATTCAGTTATTAGACGAGGAAGCCCACTTCCTCTACATCCAACTTCTACTCGCTGGCTCCGTCCTTCTGTTGGCCATTCTCTTGGCTTACTGGGACAAAAAAGAGGCCTAACCACCCTCCTTCTGCCAGAATCATCTGGCAAGTACTGCACGCATTCTCTTTCCTGTCAGGATCTCTGCTCAGAATTCCGTGCTAAAAGACTTTTTTTCACGATATTGTCAGACCGCCTTGTAGTCAGATTTGTGGGAAGACTACTTCGGAGGACTTCTTTTTAGACGGCATGAATATTCAGCAATGTGCTCGATGTGTGCTATTTAGGAATCACTATCTTTTCCCACTTAATTTTTACCAACCATGGGCAACCTGCAGAACTGGCAGAACGAAATCAACGCCAACACCCAACTTTTTCAAGGGTTCAGCCACGAACACCTGCTTCGCATTTGGGATGAAGTCATCGAACCGTGGGTCTATCCGGCAAAAGGCCTCCACGACCTCAGCGCTCCAGTCGCCTTTGAATACCTGATTATTCGCGCTTTTGAGCTGGAGGGAGCGGAAGTATCGTACCCCTTTATGGCCCAGCCTTTTTCGGACAGCCGCATACTGGAAGAAATTGATGGTGCCATCTACCTTCCCGGTATCAGCGCTATTGTTGAATCCAAATGCTTTGATCAGCGCAAGGTGACCTCGGATCAAATCGGGCAGCTCCGAAATAAACTCATCAACCGTCCCTCCTACGGCATCGGTTGCTTCTTTGCCCGCACCAGTTATAAAGAAAGTGCCTATAAACAAGCACAAATGGCCAGCCCCCAATGCATTTTGCTCTGGGACGGAGAAGAAATTAAAGAGGCCTTCAAGAACCAAAAACTCGTGCAGGTACTAAAAGAGAAGAACCGTCGATTTTTTGAAGACCTAAAACCTTTTAAAGACACTCCTTAAGGGATGTAGCAAACACTCTATTCATGGAGATAAACCTAAAAAACGCCAACCACCAAGAATTGATCCGGGCCTGGGAGACCATTATCGATCCCAGAAAGGCGCAGGAGGGCCTCAGTCCTCAACTCGCCTTCCGCCAGTTGATCATTCGGGCTTTTGAGTTGGAAGGAGCCGAAGTTCGCTTCCCCTACCAAGTCAAAGAAGATCAAGAACGAGATGCCCTGGAAAACCTAGACGGGGTCATCTACCTCAATGGCCACAGTTGTATTGTGGAATCGCATTGCCTTTCGAAGGGAGGGGTGACTTCCCGCCGAGCCAATGTATCATCGGGGCACATTTCGCGCTTTAGAAGCAAATTAATGAACCGACCCGGCTATGCCGTAGGTTCTGTATTCTCGGCCACGGGATTTAGTCCGTCTGCCCTGATGCAAGCCCAACTTTCGCTACCTCAGACTATACTGTTGTGGTCGGAAGAAGAAATCAAGGAATGCCTTTACCGGCAAACCTTTACAAAAGCTTTTAAAATCAAGAATCGACGATTTTTCGAACAGTTAATCCCCGATTACGATCACCGCGTTGATTACCTCTAAAGCCTCGATCTATGAAAAAAGTAATTGTATACGAATCAGCACAGCAAAAACAACTTCTTGAACTCTCCTTGGGCAGATCCCTTCCCCTTACGGTAAAGACCTTGGTTGGTGGAGGACACCAATCGGCCATTTCCGTTGTCCGCTCATTACGTGTTAAAGGTGGTTTTCAGGTGCTTCTTCTGGTGGATATCGCCGGAAAGGAAGGAGAAGACATCGAAGAACAGCTTCGCAAGTCTGTGGAACTCATCGAGCAAGTGCCTTCAACGGTTCCGGTCAAGCTGGTCACTTTTGAACCTTCGCTCGACCACATCCTGCTTTCGAGTAAGAGTATTTTGGAAGAAGTACTCGAGCAGCCCATCACCCAGAGTGAATTTGACGGCTACCGCAAAAGCGACCAGGCGGTGCAATTTCACTTTGCGGATAAAACCAGAAACCTGACCAAAAAGAGGCTCTTTAGAAAGGTAGAGCCTCTGCTACAGGAAAAGGCGAAATCCCTTCCAGAAATGGAGGAAATTCGGGCATGGATTTCGGCTCCCTGAGGTTACTTGTGGGAAAAAATGACATAAACTAGAAAAGGGTGCAGATTTCATGCTGAGTTAAGGAAGCATCGCGTTTTTTTCTTTATTTTCCCTAACCTTTTTTTGGCCCTAACAGGCCGCCATAAAGTAGAACGACCCAATGAACGACAAAGAACGCATCGCGGCTATTCGCGAAAACAAAGAAGCCCTGCGCGCTGTTTACCAGGAGTGCAGATCCCGGGCTATGGCGTTTTTGCTTACCTACTTTGGGGACAACCTCGACGATGCGGATCGGCTCAGTATTTACCACGACGCCCTGCTGGTCTTCTACGAAAAAATCATCCATCCTGATTTCGAACTCAAGGCTTCCATTCAAACGTATATCAACTCCGTATGCCGCAATATGGGCTATGAGAAGTTGCGCGAAAAAGGTAAGCTGAGAAACTTTAATTCCAAGATCAGCGACGAACAACTCGCGGATTTCAATGTCGATGTCGGCATCGAGGATAGTCTCGAAAAAGAAGAGAAGATGTCGGCCCTTGAAAATGCCTTAGAAAAGGCATTTGACAGCCTGAAGCAAGCCGGGGGGCACTGCTACAATCTATTACACGATTTCTGGTACCACAACCTGAGTATCCAGCAATTGACTGAAAAATACAATTACGCCAATACCAATACCGCAAAACAGCAAAAAGCCAAATGCCAGAAGCGGTTGAAGGACCTGGCGCAACAATTTTTGAACATTTCCTATGATTAGTCTGAAACATATCGCCCAGTCCACACTCAAGTTGGTCGACGAGCGCTTTACCGTATCGGCAGACCAAAATTGGGAAGAGCTGGTGACTGTTCTGATGGAACAGACCAACTTCTACAAAGCCATACAGGCCATTTCTGCTTCCGGAAACTGGCCCATGCGTTCCAACGAATTTGAATTGTGGCAGACCTATTTCTTTATGGAATTGGCGGAATACTGTCACCGTACCAAGAACCTGAGTGTCGAAGGAAAAATGATCGAGCATCCCCGTTTTATCGAATTGCTTGAATTCATTCAATCCCTAAAGAAGGTGACTCGCCTAAGAGGTCGGGAAGACCTCATTGACAAACTGATCAAGGACCCCTTGGCGGAAGTCAACTTCAAAGACCAACTCATCGAACACCTGATCCGCCGTCAGAAGCGCGAAGAACTACAGGACTTAATGGATATTTGGGAAGCCGAAACCCGCCACGACTCCACCCTGCTCACCCAAGAAAATGCAGAAATTCTGGATCTGGACATGCACGACACCCTCGAAATAGGAGAAGAAAAAGGCGTGCATGCTTTAGTATCAAGCTTCCAGGAAAGTGTGCAGCTCGATATGGAATGGAAAGCCGCACCTGAAGTCAACGACAGTCTGCAACCAGCAGCTCACCGACGGGCCAAATCCATCTTTGAGGAAGCGAAAAAACTGGAAAAATCAGGACAACCTCAGTTGGCCATGAACCAGTATTTCTACTGCCGAAAAGAACTCAACAAGGAGGAAGCGGTGAAAAGCCCTCTGTATGCCGAATGTGTGACCGCTATTGCCCGTTGCGCTGCTAAAGTTGAATTAGCGCGTCAGCAGCACGCTAGCCCTCATTTCTCAGAAATGCAAGCTCCAGCACCACCTCAACCCAACCGAACGGCTCAGCGTGTCCTGTGGCTTTTGGTATTGGGTCTTTTGGGTTTGATTGCCTGGAGAGCATACGGGGTGTACGAAACTGAAATTCTGGAATACCTGGGGCATTTTTTCAACCCCAAAGGCCGTCTTTTTTGGGAATCCTAGAGGTTTATAATTCAATTTAACGCCTTAGAAGGGTAACCTTTTGTTTCTGGTGTCATTAAGGTATAGAACCTCAAAAAAAACTGTGATGAAATTGAAAGAACTTTTCCCTAATATCAATGGAACAAGCTTTGGTGGCTCCGGCGAATTCGGAAAGCACATCAACAACCCCTATATCATCGATGACTATGTCGGTAAGGGCTACCTGTATATGGAGCTCGGCATCATCAAAGGCCTTATGCAAGCCCAGAAAAAAGAATGGCGCATTGTAGAGCAGAGCTTAAAGATGCACAAGGGCCGCTATATTGATGAGATCAAATTAGAGACTCAATTCGTCCACAAGAACCGCAAGCAAAGAGCGACGGAGTCCATCTTTATCGACATTTCAGCGGTTATTGATCAGATGCAATCCATGGATCCCGATTATGACTTTGGAATGGATCGAAAACTAGCCATCGACCGACTCAACGGACCTTTAGGAGAAGGTAGTTTTATTCAAACAGAGGAATTTCCCTCTTCAGAACTTCAACGAAACGATGGGCTATTTAGACCGGAAAGAGAATGGAAAGGGCGATATCAACCGACCAGATCCATTCATACCATCAAAAATCTCCGCACTTAGAAAAAGAAAAGCGGCCCTGGAAGTGGCCGCTTTTTGGATTTTGATAAACACTTGCAAGTGAGTGATTCCGTTTGGTTAGGCAAAATTAAGATACCTGAAGGGAATAATCCAGAATATTTACAGGAAAAAAGACACTTTATCCAAATCCGCCTAGGGTAAGTGTATGGCAGGCTTCATTGAAGCGATGCAAGCCTCCGCAGCTGCATTGCCCGAATGCATGGCCGCATTGAGTGATGGGTAGAGTAAATAATCCCCGGCCACATACTGCTTATTCTCTCGGCTATAGTCTTCCGGTTTTAGTTGATACCGCAAGCTCCCTACCACAGGTAAGGCCTTTTTAATGAGATAATGTGCAATCAGTTTTCCAGCCTCAATTCCGCATATTCGACGTAATTCTGAACGAATCGCTTCCGCTTGGGTGTTGCTATCGACTTCGGAAGACTTGAGTAAGGTGACGGACAAAAGCTTAGACGGTGTTCCGTCTACTGTCGGTACCCGATGCATATTGTTGATCAAGGCATTAGGTTCAGCGATCAAACCAATCAGGTTTTCTTCGAGGCTCCCCTCGAGATATTCCAGGTAGAAGTTGTTGCAACTGTTCCATTCCCCCTTATCATGGTTTAAATTCAGTGCAGCCGGATCGACCATGCAGGTACCGGCATAAACCACCTTGTCAAACGATTCTTGGTGAGATTCGCCTTTTGCATCGATCCAGTGTAATTCACTACCTTCCTGCCCTGTGATGGTACACTCCAAGCGCAATTCTGTTGTACTTAACTGACCGTGTAATTGTCTTGGGATTTGGTGTATCCCTCTTCGGGGTAAAGCAGCATGCCCATCTCCAAACATTTTATAAACGAATTCAAACATCCGGCTGGATGTGGCTAAATCAGGTTCCAAGAAGATTCCGGCGAAGAAGGGCTTGAAAAAATGGTCGATAATACTTTTTGAAAAACCTTTATCCTGCAGGTATTCCAGGGTGGTCTTTTCGGGCAAAGTAAAGATCTCTTCTACGCTCTTGCTCTTCAATTCATGTTTGAGCCGAAAGACATTCATTTTATCCCGTATGCTTCCGAATGGGTAAGAGAGTGTTGGAAAGAAGAACTTTCTATTTTTCAGTGGATCTCCGAGCAAATAAGATTTGCCTGATTTGTAAATTCTCGCTCCTTGATCAAAATGAACCAGATCAAGTTCTGCGTAATCGAGTTGATTTTTGGCTTCAGGATAAGAAGTAAGTAGTATTTGAAAGCCTTGATCAAGATAAAAATCTCCTTGAACGTCTGTAACCACACGGCCACCAATACGTTTTTCCCTATCAAATAAGATGGGATAATATCCTTCCTTCTCAAATCGCTTTGCAGCGGTAAGGCCGCTGATCCCTGCACCAACTATGGCCACTTTGGGAGTTGTTGTACTCATCGTGAATGGTCATTTTTGTTGTGACACGAACTATAGGGTACTTGAAGAAACTTCCTGAGGAGCAATGCCTGTGTTATCCAACGGCCCCATCATAAACACTTTATATTGAATAAGGGATTCATAGCAATTCTCTTCCCGTCACTTGCCAGTCCCCGTCAGGAAGCTATAAGTTGTTTTAAACTTCTGGTACGTAGTTTAAACGTTTTTCGATCTTTTTCTTTTTGACAGTGACGCGCTTCATCCAGTCCATCAAAGAGCCGTCCTTTGTTTTTTTATAGATCTCATTGATCCCCAAAACAATCTCCTTTCCTTCTCGGGATGCTTTCACACGGTCACTAGTGCTCATGTGGCTCATCTTGAGCCGCTCATAGGCTTCTGCCCTTTCTAACAACTCCGTCATTGTTTAACTATTTTAAAATACTCTTAAACAAATATAATAGCTGAAGCAATGCAGTGGAACCAATTTTGGAGTTTTAGTAAAATTTTAAGAACCTGAACTCCAAAATTTTCTTAGCCGTGATGTTCTAGAAAATGTGCTGTAACTGAATCCAGTACTTTAAAAGCGGTTTCGGCCATCACATTTCCTTTGGTATCGAGCAAGGGATTCACCTCACATACCTCCAGACATATCAACTTATTGGTGTCGATCACCGCTTTAATGATGGTTTTGACTTCCTCAGGATCAAAGCCTTTAGAAACCGGAGTTCCAGTCCCGCGAGAGATCAAGTCACAATCCATGCTATCCACGTCAAAGGACACATAGATATAGTCGCAAGAAGAAAGCGCACCTAACGCTTCAGAAAGGCAATTTTCAAGGCCTCTAAAGCGTGTTTCGGCTACGGTGTAGTTCCGGATACCCAATTCCTCTCGGAGAGCGTCTTCAGCCTCTTCCGTATCGCGTAGTCCAAAATAAATGAGGTGTTCAGGTTTGACTTTAGGCCCTTCCACTTCGATGTCTTTCATCTCTTCCCAAATGCTCCGGGCCTGCTCATCCAAATCATTGACTTGATACTTCAAATTATCGGCGCCCAGAGCAGCCGCCAAGGGCATTCCGTGCACATTTCCGGAAGGAGTAGAATAAGGTGAATGCAAGTCGGCGTGCGCATCGATCCAGATCACGCCTATATTCTTCTGAGGGAAGTGTCCTTTAAGGCCACTCAGCGTTCCTAAAGCCGAACTGTGATCCCCTGACAGGACAATGGGGAAATGCTTTCCTCCCAGGACCTGTCGAACACTTTTAGAGACCCGCTGGCACTGGCTTAAAACAAATTGAACCCGCTTGGCTGACTCGACTTTTACTTTGTTGTACACCGACTCGTTGTGGGTAGGAACATCCAGGTAGAAGTAGCGGTTAAAGTAGTCGTTTCCGGCATTGATGGCCGCAATCTCGATGGCGTCAATACCCATATCGGATCCCCGGGTACCGGCCCCAATATCAGAGCGGTTTTTGATGATTTGAATACTTGTCATAGGACAAAAATAGGGAAGCCTAGGAAGTTCTGCCCCTACTGCTCGATACTGTCAGCCTGCAGACTGATGTCTTCTCCTCCTTCGTCTACATGAATATCAAACTGAATGGGGCTGCAACAGACTTCACAATCTTCGATATAGGACTGTTGCGGTACAGAAGGGTCCACCAGAACTGATATTTGCTCCCAGCAGTACGGACATTGAAAAAAGACTTCGTTCATTTTACCAACCCAGATTGAGCAGCTGACCAGTCAATTGAAGTAATTGCAACTCGGCTAGCTTTGCAGTGTACTTTGCAAAGTTACGGTTGGTTTTGGCATTGAGCAGGTTGATCTGAGCTTGACGCAATTCAATGGAGGTAATTCGGCCCACCTTGTACTGCTCATTGGAACGGTTATAGTTGTCCGTCGCCGTCAAGACATTTTGTTTCTGCAAGTTGTATACCTGCAGGCGGTTTTCATAGTCTCCCAGGGCATTGGCGATATCGCGGAGAATCTGCTGTCGGGTCTGTTCCCTGAGCAGTTCTTGTGAATCCAATTGTATGCGAGCGTTACGCACGGCGGTCACTCCGGAGCCTCCGTCAAAGAGGTTCCAGGTTAGATTAAGCCCGGCTGAAAATCCCTGGGAAGTATTCGACGCCAAAAAGTTGGTAGCCGGGAACTGCCCTTGATTCCATCCGTAAGAACCGGTTAGACCAATGGTCGGTAAAAAAACCGACTTACTCCCTTTAAGCAAGAAGTCGTTGATGCGGATGTTCTTTTCGAGTTGTAGAAGGGTTACGTTGTTCTCGGAGGCACTGCCGACGAACTCTTGGATTTTGAGTGGATTGGTAAAATAGACCGAGGTATCTACTACAAAGCGATCCGTTAGTGACTTATTCAAAATGATGTTCAAATCACGCTTAGCATTGCGCAAGGCCTGCTTTTCTGAAATCAGGTTGATGCTGTCGTTGACCAGATCTACTTGAGCGTTGAGCACATCCAGCTTGTTGACCTGCCCGAATTCAAAACTGTACTCGGCTCTCTGCAAGCGACTCGAAGTGTTGGCATAGGTATCTTCCAACACCGTAATATTTTCGGTAAGTCGAGCAACTTCAAAATAGACCGTAAAGAGTTGCAGCAAGGTGGTTTCGATGGTTTCCCGAGCCTGCAGCTCACTGAGGTTATACTCCTCCTTTAAACGTTTGTAATTATACCAACGTCCGAACCCATCAAAGAGGGTGTAGTTTACATTAACCGATGCGTTGTAGCGGGTTGTTTCCGCATCTTCTACGGTCCGGGTAGATCCGTCCTGAAAGGTAGCCGTCTGATCGTTGATGTCTTGACTGGCCCCTGCTGATCCGCTTACCGTAGGCAAAAATCGAGAATTGAGAAGACTGCGGTTATTTTTAGCGATATCGACATTGTTCAGGGCCACCTGTACCCCGAGGTTTTCTTCCAAGGCGCGTTGAACCGCTTGGTCCTTGGTCAAAAGCTCGACATCTTTTGTTGTCTTAGAAGGAATGTTCTGATCCGTTATGACCTCCTGTGCTTGTGTAGCAACGGTACATAGCAATAGACACAACAGCAGAAAAGAAAAAAGTCTAGTGTGCATCATAGCCGCTGTTTTGTTCTTTAATCGCGCGTTCTACTTCCTCCTTACTCACATCACCCCCGGTTCTCAACCACTTCACTCCTACTTTAAGGGAATTTCCAAAAGAGAGGAACAAGGGTAATAAGATAAGAGTTAAGAGCGTAGCATACCCTATCCCATAGGCAATAGAGATCGCCATAGGCTTCAAGAACTGAGCCTGACGGCTTTTTTCAATAAGTAAGGGAGCCAATCCGGCAATGGTCGTCACCGAAGTCAAAAAGATCGCTCTAAATCGCGAACGACCGGCTTCGTAAAGCGCTTCGTCAAATTGAAGGCCTTCTCGTAAGTTGGAATTGAATTTTCCGATCAGCACCAAGCCATCGTTGACCATAATCCCTATAAGTGCAATGATTCCCAAAAGAGAAAGGATATTCACCGGGAAACCGTGCAGGTAATGCCCCCAAGCCACTGCAGTCAAGCTGAAGGGAACCATCAGTATAAGCAGTAAGGGTTGGCTGAAGCTTCTAAAGGTGAAGGCAATGGTCATGTAAATGAGGAACAAGACCGTTAGTCCTACAAAACGCAGGGAGCTGACCAGTTTACCCGCCTCTCGGTTCTGACCTTCATAGGAAGGCGTTACCGTGGGGTAGCGCGCCAAAATATCGGGCATCACTTCTCCTCTAATCCATTCCAAAATTTCGGTGGCCGTGGTTTCGTCCGGATTGCTTAAATCCGAACTGATTTGGATTTCTCGTAGTCCATCCAAGTGGTTGATGGCGACATCTCCGCGTTCAATGGAATAATCTGCAATTTCGTTTAAGGGAACCTGGGCACCCGTCGGGGTGTTGATTCGCATACGGTCCAGATCACTAATGGAAGAGCGGTTGGAACGGGCATAACGCACCCACACACGGATCTCGTCCTGCCCTCTTTGAAAACGTTGGGCTTGCACTCCGAAGAATCCAGAACGCACCTGATTCATAATCCCTCGGAGGTCCAGTCCTAAAGGACGTGCGTTGTCCTTGAGCTCCAGACGAATTTCTTTAATTCCATCAGGGTCGTTATCGGCTATATCTTTCAAAAGAGCATTGTCCAGCATCGCCTGTTTCAGCTCTGCCTTGGCCGCTTTGAGTTGTTCAATATTACTCCCCAGTAAGGAGATGGAAACTGGGTCTCCCCCAAAGTTTCCTCCTGATCCATAGATGAGGCTTTCTACCCCAATAACCGGCCCTACCAATTCACGAAGGCGACTGGTGACCACATCAGAACGCACCTCATCGGGGCGCTCTTCCCCAGGCAAGAGGTTAATGACCAAAGTAGCTGCGGAAGAACCAGGGCCCAGATTCTTTATGGTGTTCTCGAACATCTGCTTGTCGCTTCCTTTCAGGTACTTTTCGGTCAATTCCTGGTTGACTATCCGTGATTTCTCTTCAATTAAACTGATGATGGAATCCGTTACTCGTTCGTTGGTTCCGTTAGGCATCAGCAGTTCTACTGCTACACGATCACTGGCAATTCGCGGGAAGAAAGATCCGCGGATAATTCCACCGTTAAAGGAGCCCATGGTCAACACCAAGGCGACGATAAAGAGTGAGAAAGCCAAAAATTTAAAGCGCAGAGCAAAACGCAATACCGGGCTGTAGAGGTAATCTCGCATCCAGTTCATGATGGTTTCACCCAGTTTATTGATCACCCGAATTCGGGAGAAAACACCCGCAATCCCCTTGGTGGTATGCTCCTGCTTGCGCAGGGCTTTGGAGTGGGCCAAGTGAGAAGGCAGAATAATCAAGCCTCTACCAAAGAGACCGTAAGGGTCAAAATCACAATGACGGATACTTCCGAAAAGAACTCCCCTATTCGGCCGTCTAAAAACAGAAAGATGGAAAAAGCCAGGATGGTGGTGATAATAGCCGAAATAATAGGAGGCAATACCTCGATGGTTCCGTCGATAGCTGCCTGAGTAGGGTTTTTACCCCTCTCGTAGTGCTGGTAAATATTCTCCGCGATCACAATACCATCATCCACCAAAATTCCGATGACAATAATCATCCCGAAAAGGGACAAAACGTTGATGGTCACGTTCAACATGGGGGCAAAAATGAACATCCCAAAGAAGGCCACAGGCAATCCAAATGCTACCCAAAAAGCCAAGCGGGCATTCAAAAAGAGGGACAAAAAGATCAAGACCAAAATCATTCCCATCAGGGCGTTTTCGGTCAGGAGTTCCGTCCGCTGATTCAGTACTACCGAAAGGTCATTGATCACATCAAGCTTGACGTTGGTGTACTTCTGGTTGAATTCTTCGATGTATAATTTGGCGGTGTCCGCGGCTCCAATGAGGTCTTCTGTGTTGGTGCTGGTGATGGTTACATTAACCGAAAGAAGACCATTAAAAAAAGAGGCGTTCGGACTCTCTGAAAAACGATCTCTGACCTCAGCAACATCACTTAAGAGAACAGAACGACCACTGGCATCAGCCTTGACCACAACGGACGAAAGCTCATCGGCGTAGTAAGAGCGGTTATTGGCCCGTATCAGGTATTCCTCGGTGTCTGTTTTAATATTCCCTCCAGTCACCAAAATATTGGCATTGGCGACCGCCTGAGATACTTCTGCAAAGCTGACCTGGTAGGCCAAAAGCTGTTCTTCTTTGACGGCAATCTCTATTTCTTCCGCAGGGTAACCACTCACGGTAATCTGAGAGATGCCATCCAGAGCACGTAAATCGTTTTCGACCTGGCGGCCGATCTGCTTGAGCGTGGCCAAGGGTATATTATCGCCACTGATGGCAAAACTGATGGTTTGCCGAATGGCTTCCTGCTTAGAAACCACCAAGGGTTCCATACCGGTTGGGAAGGAAGGCACCCGGTCCACTGCATTTTTGACTTCCAAAAGCATGAAGTCGATGTCCTGGCCTTTTTCAATTTCTATAGTAATGGTACCACTGTTCTCTCTTGATACGGAGGTTACCCGATCAACACCCCGCAGACCCTTGAGGTTGTCTTCGATCTTGAGGACGATCCCTTCTTCAATCTCTTGTGGAGAAGCCCCAGGGTAGGTAATCGCAACATTGATGATCTTGGACTCCACCAGCGGGAAGAAGGACGACTTCAAGGAGGTCATTCCCACCAGGCCAAAAATGAAGAAAGCGATGATGATAACATTCACCGCAACTTCATAGCGAATAAAATAGCTGATGATTTTTCTCATGCCCCCGTCTCGGTCTCTGGTGTTGACGTTCCAGAAGTGCTAGCAGCCCCTGTCGGTTCTGGAGCACCATATACCTTGACCAGCATGCCGGCATAGGCCCCAACCACAGGCTTAGAAACCAATACGGTTCCGTTTTGCACGCCTTTCAGCACCACTTTGCGGTCCGAAAAGTGAACAGGTTCTACTGGAATCATATCCAAAATGGAGTCCCTTACCACAAAGACCCGGTTGTTTTCTAACAGCAGGGATCGATCGATCTCGATGGCATCCGCTTCATCCTTGGCATTTAATCGCGCCTGCAGGTACTGTCCTTCTTTTAAGGCCGCATTGCGGACATCGATAAAAGCAGTTATGGTTTGAGAGGCCTGATCAACTCGACCGTTGATGCGGCTCACTCTTCCTCTGTAGGTTTTATTTCTACTGAGTTCTTCCAACTCTACCGTTTTCCCAACGCGCAGAAGATCACTGTAGGTCTTTGGAATGGCTACCTGCAGTTCATAATTGGTAGGATCGATGTATTCTCCGAGTTTTTGCCCCGCACGGATCAAGGTTCCTTCCGTCACCAGCGCCTCGGTCAAAATCCCTTGAAAGGGCGCCTGAATACGGTATTTACTCAAACGGTTCTCTTGGTTTTTGACGTTGTAGTAAGTGGCCAGGATTCCGCGGCCGGAGATAAAGTATTTTTCTTTTTCGTTATCCATTTTTGGAAGACGAGGAGTGGATTTATTCAAGTCAAATCGACGCAGGTAAGCCTCCCATTTGGCGTATTGATTTGGATAGTCCAAACGCAGATCGGGCATGATTCCCGTGATCTGATTATAAAGGTTACTCTTGGCCGAAAGAACTCCCGCCCTGAATTCAGAATCATCGATTTGAATCAGGGTCTGGCCCTTGGTGTACGGCTGCCCGGACTTAAACAATTTGACCCCTGGTTTAAAAACGCCTTGCACCTCAGCAAAGAGTTCTACTCTTTGGCGGGCAACCAGACTTCCGCTGGCCTCAACCTCAATAGGCACTACCCCATTGGCGATGGTGTCAACAAAGACGGTCTTAACGACCCTTTTGGCAGGTGGACGCTTGTTTTCTTTACTGTCAGCAATCAGCTTAGCTCCATAAATAGACCCGGCTATTAGGAGGGCTCCCAAGATGAATGAAATGACTTGACGCATGCATTTTTGTTTAAGTATTGCAAAGCTAGGTTGAAACAGGCCCTGAGTTGTTAAATCTATACTAAATCTAACCGCTCAACCCTGAATGCATAACGTCATACGTCGAAAAAATAGGGCGCTTGATCGATGAACAAAAAAGGGGAAGCACCTCTGCTTCCCCGAACCAAACAAACTAAAAGTACAAACTAACTACTTGTGATCATCTTCGTCTTCGTTGTCGTCGTCTTCGAACTTGGTATCGGCCATACGGGTACGGTCAATACTGAAAGACTTGAACTGTGGACGAAATTTCTTGTCATCAGAATCAAAGGCCAACAGGTTTTTGGTGGGCATTTTGTAAAGCCCGTCAAAAGACTGAAAGCGGTTGTTTTGAATCTGAAGTATTTCGATACTGGCCAGGTTTCCAAATTCCAGCGGGATGGCACCCCCGAGCATATTGTTGGCCAAGACCAGTTCTTTTAGCTTTGCTAGATTCCCCAAACTAGAAGGCAGATTACCCACCAACTGGTTTTCAAAGAGGCCCAGCACTTCCAATTTTTCTATAGAACCCAATTCCAGCGGGATCTCTCCCCTTAAATTATTACTGGACAAATTCAACACCTCCAAATTTTTTAGATTCCCCAGACTTTCCGGAAGTTCTCCCCCGATAAAGTTGTTGAAAAGGGTCACCTCTCTCAGAGCGGTCATCTTCCCGATTTTCGCCGGCAATTCCCCCTTTATACGGTTCATTTCTAATTTGAGGATGCGCAAAGAACGAAGCTCCGTCAATTGCTTGGGCAAAGTCCCTGTCAGTTGATTAAAGCTCAAATTCAAATATTCCAAACTTCTGAACTTTCCGATACTGGAAGGCAGAGTACCCGTCAATTGGTTGTTGAAGAGGTCCAGACGAACTACATGGCCGTTGCGAACCTTAACACCATACCACTGACTGGCGGGAGTATTTAAATCCCAAGAATTCTTCCATTGGTCACCACCGGTCGCCTTGTAGAGTTCTACCAATGCTTCCCGCTCTTTTGCCAACAGATCTTGTGCCTGCATAGGCAAGGTCATCAGTGCAGCAAAGAGGGTTAAAAAAGTAGAACGTACGGTTCGACGCATGGGTTCCTTTTTAGGAATTATCTTACAAATAACACCCAAGTCCACAGTTTGCACAAATAAATGCAGGGAATAGGCTTATAAATGTTGTGAAAGCATGAAATGCTGTGGTAAAGCAAAAAAGGATGCTTTTCTGACAGAGAATTAGCCCTCTAATTGGGCCGATAAGGTCTCCCAAAGCTCCATGAGCTCTTCTAATCGGGCTTTCTTCTTGTGGTAGCCGTCAAAAAAGGCTGGATCACTCGCCGTTTTGTCGTAATCCATCAACAATTGGTGGTCCATTTCGGCCAGGATCTTTTCGAGTTCCTCAATTTCTCTCTCGGTCTTCCCGAGTTTATTCTTGAGGGACTTCACTTCCTTCTGTCGCTTGTAATCCATCTCAGCCTTGGGCTTTTCGACAGGCTGCTCTTTGGGTTTGTCACTGCTCTTCTCCACCGATCGAAAGTCGTCCACTTTGCGCTGGTCCAGGTAAAAGTCAATATCACCCAAATACTCTTTGATACGGCGATCGCGGAATTCGTAGACCCGATCGGTCAGGCCTTGTAAAAAGTCCCGGTCGTGCGAAACCAGGATAAGGGTCCCTTCAAAGTTCTTCAGGGCGTCCTTGAGTACGTTCTTGGATTTGATGTCCAGGTGGTTGGTCGGCTCATCCATGACCAAGACATTAAAAGGCTGCAACAAGAGCTTTGCCAGGGCCAGGCGGTTGCGCTCTCCTCCGGAAAGGACCCTCACATACTTATCGACCTCTTCTCCACGGAATAGGAAGGATCCGAGTATATCACGAACCTGCGGGCGGTTCTTTTCGTTGGCCGCATCAATCATGGTGTCCAGGACGGTTTTGTCGCCATCCAGGTACTCCGCCTGGTTCTGGGCAAAATAACCGATCTGCACATTGTGCCCCAGTTTGAGATCACCACTGTATTCTACCTCGCCTACAAGGACTTTGGCCAGGGTCGTCTTGCCTTGCCCATTCTGCCCTACAAAAGCGGTTTTGTCCCGCGCTCGATCATCAGATCAATTTCGCGCAGTACTTCCTTTTGGCCATAGTTCTTTCCGATGGATTCTGCTTCCACCACCACCTTGCCCGGGGTGACCGATACCGGAAAGCGGATGCTCATCACGGCATTGTCGTCCTGATCCACCTCGATGCGGTCGATCCGGTCCAGCTTTTTGATCAGTGACTGGGCCATCGATGCTTTTGAAGCCTTGGCCCTGAATTTTTCGATGAGCTTCTCGGTGTGCTGTATGTGCTTTTCCTGGTTCTTTTGAGCCGCAAGCTGCTGCTCGCGGATTTCGTCTCTTAAGAGCAGGTATTTGGAATAAGGCTTATTGTAATCGTAAATCCTCCCCAAGACAATCTCGATGGTGCGGTTGGTCACATTGTCGAGGAACATCTTATCGTGCGAAACGATCACCACCGCTCCCGGATAGGAACTCAGAAAGTGCTCCAACCAAATGATGGATTCAATATCGAGGTGGTTGGTGGGCTCATCGAGAAGCAAGACGTCGTTCTGCTGTAATAGGAGTTTGGCCAGCTCAATCCGCATTCGCCAACCTCCGGAAAAGGTTTCGGTGAGTTTTCCGAATTCCTCTCGTTTAAAGCCGAGTCCTTGCAAGATGCGCTCGGTATCTCCCTGGTAGTTGTACCCGCCGATGATCTCGTAGCGGTGTTGCAAATCGTTGAGATCGATCATGAGTTGGTTGTAACTCTCGCTCTCGTAATCGGTGCGTTCGGCCAGTTCCTGGTTGACCGTTTCCAGCTTTTTCTCGAGGGCCTTGATTTCGACAAAGGCCTGCTGGGCTTCCTCCACTACGGTACGCCCCTGTTCGAAGTCGATGTCTTGACGCAAAAAGCCAAGGCTCATTTCTTTATCGGAGGCCAGACTTCCCTGGTCGGGATCGATGTCTTTGGCCAGTACTTTAAGCATGGTGGATTTACCCGCACCGTTCTTTCCGATCAGGCCCACGCGATCCCCGGGACCGAGTCTAAAACTGATGCCTTCAAACAGTGGAACTCCACCAAAAGAAACCCCTAAATTATGTACGTTCAACATGCGAAAAATACTGGTCAGCGCAGGACCAAGGCCTACCTTTGTAGCAAAACCCTGCAAATGTTAAAAAAAGGAAGTAAACTCTACAGCATTTTAACAGGAACTTGTCCCCGCTGCCAACAAGAACGCATGTATGTGCATCGAAATCCCTACAACCCGGCCAAACTATTCAAAATGCATGAGCGCTGTGGAAATTGCGGGGTGAAATACAAGATGGAGCCTTCTTTCTTTTATGGAGCCATGTACGTAAGCTATGGCTTAGGAGTGGCAACCGCTGTAGCGAGTTTTGTAATTGCTCACCTCTTTTTCGACCTGGATCTTATTCAGAGTTTCTTGGTCATCATTGGCGCCCTGGTCGCTTTGATGCCCGTATTGATTCGTGTATCGCGAAATATCTGGATCAATTTCTTCTACAGTTACGAAGATGATTTAGCCAAGAAAGCTAACTAGAAGGCCACTTACTTGCAAAACGTGCAATGTCCATTTCTGGTGGCAAAGGACTCCCATTTTCTATGTGATTGACCAAAAATTCGGCTGCAAAAGGAGCGGTCATCACTCCCCTGGACCCCATTCCATTCAAGACCCAAAAGGCCGGGTATTGCGGGTGTCTTCCAACCAAGGGACGTCGATCGGTCACTGTGGGGCGCACGCCAGCCCGGTGATCCACCACTTCAAAATCAGCATCGAGGATCAAGGCGAGTTTTTCTAATAACTCGGCCCGGGATTCCGCCGTGGGTGTATTGGTTTTGTCTTTCCATTTATAGGTAGCGCCCACCCGGTAGAGGTCATCGCCTAAAGGAATAAGAAACACCCTTGCTTTGACCACTTTATTTTCTTGCAGTCCTGGACAGTGAATGGTGAGCAGTTCGCCCTTGGTCCCGGTCAAGGGCAAATAGTCAAAGAATGGATTCTGCTTTAGTCCGTAGCCCTCAGCAAAAACAACCCCTTTGGCCTGAAGTTCCTTATAGATCACTCCGCCCTGCTTGGACTGCAGTTGTTCGTAATCCGCACGTTCTTCCAGAAGCCACCCCTTGTTGCGCAAATACTCCAGATAAGCGGTCTGCAGGGCTGCCGTATCGACCCGCCCGGTTTCCAAGACTTGACCCAGACCCTGAGGGGCTTTTAAGGCAGAATTGGTGTTGGGGTGCACTTTGGGTTCGACAAAGCGCTCTAAGCCCGGCTTATCGGCTGCAGCAAACCAATTGTTTTGTTCTTCTACGGAATGAAAGATTCGGTAGACCGGTACTTTGTAATCCACGCTTTGCTGAAGTTTCGCTTCGATGGCCTGGTAGAAAGTGTCAATCCCATCCATCTGCTCTTCGGCTCGGTAGGCCAGGGTAAAACGCTTGAGAATAACGGGGTTGTACAGCCCCCCAGCCACTCCGGTTGCTCCTTGGGCCCCATCGGCGATCATCCGAAACGAAAGCCCTCTTTCTTCCAGAATGTGAGCCAAAGAAAGCCCTGTTAGTCCCCCACCGACAATCAAGTAATCCAGCATGGCACAAAAGTACGGGAGCCCAAACAAAAAAACCGCACCTTTTCAGGTGCGGTTAATACTTGTGAATTGGAGTGTTTTATAGGATAAGCCTAGTAGGCCCACATGTCTTGTTCGCGGTCGCGGATAGACTCTTTGATCCGATTGGCTTCCAGCAGCTGGAAGAGAGCGTTGTCGAAAATGTACTCGTTGATGTTTCGATCGCCTTGTACATTGTCTTCCCTGTAGATGACACCATTGAATCTCCTCGCATTTAAGAGCATGTCGAAAGAGATCGGCTGGGCCGAATTTCGGGAGTTAAACACCTTGGCATCGTGCAGCAATTGGCGTGCACTCGGATACCAAACCCAGAACAACTCGACTTTGTTTTCTCCAGGGTTTACCGATTCGTCATCGATAAAGTTTACGTCCGGAGCAACAGGAGCGATTCCGAGAATGCGGTATTTCAATTCTCCTTGGCGCTTATCAAAGTACCAGATACCCTTTACACGGAACTCTTCAATGTCCGCACCGGAAATATCTCGGCGGTTAACAAACTCCTCAGACAATTGCTCACCAGCATTGATTTGCTCGTAACCCAAGTCTGTTGTATCCACTTTTGCTAAGGTTGCCGTCAACTCGGTAAACTTTCTCTTTTCGGTAAAGTAAGAGTCGGTATACGCGTCGAGTTTTCCACTTTTAACACCTTTCAGCAAAGTGTAGTACAAAGACTGTCTGTCCGTCCCTATGGTATCGGTTGGGTAGTAGAGCGGAAAATTCACTCGCTCATCCAAGTCGATCACTTCCCATACGGTCTTCGACCAGAGAATATCTCTGTCGTCTACATAACCGTAGGCCAGGGGCTTGTCGTCATCAGCCGCAATCTGCGCTGAAGTCTTACGACCTACCTCTTCTGGACTCCTTGCGTTCAGGATGTTGGCCTGTGCAGACAATGAGAGCGGAAGGCATCCCACTGCAGCAACGATTAAAACTGATTTCCAATTCATAGTCATATAGTTATTAATTCGTAAGCTCTACGACCACCGGAGAAACTTTCTTCAACTTGTAGTTTCTGTTGTTGGTGATGTATGCTTTAATGTCAAAAATCTGTACGTTATCGCCTCGCTTAGCGCGACGGATGGTACTCTTCGCCTGAGCGTTCATACGGTTACCTTTCACGACTACCGTAGGCTGCCCTGGCACTTTGAACTTGAACTCGCTCACCGCAATGTTCAAATCAAAATCAAAGTCTTCCAGCATGGCTCCAACCGTAGCAATTTCCAGGTTACGTTTAGGCATCTTCACACTTCCAGCTTCTCCACGAAGGGTTCCAGAAGGGCGAGGGATATCTTTAATACGGAATTTCGCAGGAGTTCGGATCGTTGTACCGTCAGGCAAAACACCTGAAGCATTGATCGTTACTTCACGACCACTTCCTGGGTTCATGATGTACTTGCTACCACGAACTCTTCTTAGTCCAGGAGCACTAGCGGTTACTTTATCCTCAGCGATTCCAGGAATAGAAATCGTCATTGGGTTAGCAACACCACGGTAAACCACGTTCATCTTGTCCGCAGCGATGTTTGCAGCATTCGGCTTGTTGATGGTAGAGAAACGGCTGTTGGTCACTTCCACTTCGGTTTCTTCACCGTCCTGGTCGTAAAACAATTTTCCGCTCAACTCGTGATCTCCCGCATTACCGGCACCGAACAACAGCTCAACACCACCAGAAACGAGTTTGTAATCTCTCCCTTCACTCAGGGAACGGCCGTCCAACTTCAACTCAGCACGCTTAGGTGTTGCCGAAGCATCGGTTTTCCCGATCGCCAACCTTCCTGAGAACTTCTCACCGGCATAAAAGGCCGTTTTAGAAGGCTGAAGCAAAGTGCTATAGGTATTCAAGGCCAGCGCTTGCTGGTAGTTCCCCTGCAACATCCCCGAAAGGATATCCTGCTCAGTTGCCTGAATATCGTTTTGCAATTGGGTGATCTTGGTCAAAGATGCGATTAGTGGGTACCCTTTGTAGTTGTATTCCAACCACTTAACCATAATCTTCTCACGATTCTCAACCTCATCGGTATTAAAACGACCTTTGATCGACTCTTCAGCCGCAGTCATTTTTTCTCCGTCAATTACTTTAAGAATCGCTTCGCGATAATTATTTACTCGGTCGATAAACTCTTGTCCTGCAGGCTTGTAACCTTCGCCTTCGAAGAATTCATTGTCCAGGTAATCCGCCTTATCCATAACTTGATAATCCTTAGGATCATCTACGTCAGCAGTCATTGCAGTTTTCAACTCTTGCAAGTAGTCAAAGTACTCTTTAGAAAGGGTTTTGACTTGCTCTGCCTTGTTGTAAAGAGCTTCGTATTTGGTCGGGTCTTCACCTTTCTTAATTTCTAAGCTTTCCAAGAAAGCGTCATTAGAGGCGATTTTTTTGGCGTTATCATCTTCGAAACGCTCATTCATGGTTCCGAAAGCGGCCAAGACCTCTTTACTCATATTTAAGGCCAACATCGCGATGAACACCAGATACATCAGGTTGATCATCTTTTGACGTGGCGTCTGTTTTCCTCCAGCCATTTTGTCTATTATTTTTTGTTGATTCTACTTGATTTGGGGACTAATAGCAACAGGAATTACTTCTTGTTCATTGCGGTTAGCATACCACCGTAAACACCATTCAATGAAGAAAGGTTAGAAGCCAAAGACTCCATTTGGTCTTTCAACGCCCCTGCGTTTTGTACCACTTCTTCGTTGATAGAAGCCTGACGAGAAGCACTTTCGAGCTGTACTTTGTACAAGCTGTTCAAAGACTCCATCTGCGCGGCAGCGTGAGACAATTCTTCAGAGTATTTCTTGGTAGACTGAATGGCGTCTGTGGTTGGAGAAATGTTCTTAGCAGCTCCTTCGAAACTGCGGATACTCTCTCCTAAACTGTTCATCAAATTGGCATCGATTTGGGCTTCCTTAAGAAGTTCGTCCAGTTTCCCGGAAAGTAGGCTTTCAGATTCACGAGCTAAAGCAGCTTCGTTTTTTCCTCCTTTTCCATCACCCTTCAATTCTGGGTAGACTAGGGACCAATCAAGATCTTCATCGACTGGTTCGAATGCACTAATTGCAAAGATGAGGCCTCTGTAATAAGACCGAGAGCCAAAAGTTGACTGCCGTTAATTACACCTGGGATCTCCCAGTGAAGGATCTTGAAAAGTGCTCCAATAATAACGACTGAAGCTCCAAGACCGTAGGCCATGTTAAATAGCTTTTTTGTTGATTTAGACTGTGCCATGATTCAAAAATGATTTAAGTTATTATGTATAAGTATTTGGTTAAAGATAAGATAGTGTTCTAAATAGCCAAGAATTACTGAGTTGAGTCCTCCTCGCCCATGTAATCCTGTACCGTTCTGAACCCGACGTAGCTACGAGCTGAGTCCTGGTATTCGTAGTCACGAGTACTCACTTGTAGGAAGTAAGCAACGTCCTTCCACGATCCACCGCGAATCACTTTTCTTCTGTTCTGTGAAGAACCAGCGTTCGGGTTCATGGTCGATACGTATTCATACGCTCCAGGATCGTAGCTTGAGTTGGTCCACTCGGCTACGTTACCAGCCATATTATACAGGTTGTAATCGTTCGGCTCGTAAGACTTCGCTTCAACGGTATACAAAGCGTTGTCGGCCGCGTAATCCCCGCGCTGTGGCTTAAAGTTGGCCATAAAGCAACCGGTATCACTGATTACATAAGGTCCACCCCAAGGGTATGTACCTCCTTCGATCCCACCTCGGGCAGCGTATTCCCACTCCGCCTCCGTTGGCAAACGGAATTGGTTGACAAACTGCTTACCGCGGCTTTTTTGATCGTCGTTCTTGAATTTTGTTCTCCAGTGGCAGAACGCTTGTGCCTGTCTCCAGTTCACCCCAACAACAGGGTACTCACTGTAGGCATCGTGCCAGAAGTAATCGTTGTGCATGGGCTCATTGTAGGAGTACTGGAAGTCGCGGATCCAAACCGTCGTATCCGGATAAATCTTCAGTTCCTCTTGGCGGATGTAGTCTTTTCTGCGGCTTTGCTTTGAGCGAGCAGCAGACTCGATATCCATCCAGGTGTACTTGTACTTCAACTTTTCTACGTCGATGGTACGCTGACCGTTGTAAGTCTCCTCTTCACTTAGGTAAAGAGAGTCCATCACCTCAACATAGTATTCATCCGGATAGTCACTGGTATCCCAGATCAAGTCCACGTCCTTGTTCAAAGCACGTCCCTCGTATCCTGTTGGTCCCAGACCGGAATAGTTGTCGAGCATATAGCGCTCGTAGACTGAAATTTTTGTGGTATCTGCACTGGCGAAGGCGTACTCACCAATCCCGCCGTCGGCAGGCGTAAGTCCCAATTGGTCGGAGAGCTTGGCCAGTTCAAAACGTACAACTGAATCCTTAACCCATTCCACGAATTGGCGGTACTCACTGTTGGTGATTTCCGTGTCGTCCATGTAGAAGGAACGAACGGTTACTGTTCGGGTTGGAGCATTCAGGACTTTGGCCTGATCCTCTTCGGCTTTACCCATGACAAAAGACCCACGCGGAATCAATTCCATTCCGTAGGGTTTTTCTGGGTACCACTTTTTCCCTTTTACACCCACCAATTCTCCTTTAGACCCTGAACTGCCCCCGCAGCTTGCGAGCAGGAAGCCAAGTGCTAGTGTAGGTAGAAATAGCTTTTTCATACTTTAGGTTAAATTTTTCATTTAGGATTTACACATAGTGCACACAAACATATACTCTAAACTTGCTTTCGAGTAAATTATTGTGCGCCACAAGGGCGAATCCATGAAATTTTTATTTGTTTAGTTAAAGCCCTTTTTATAGGCCTTGTACCACCGCTCCGGAATATCTTGGTTACATGCGGCCAAGTAGTCTTCTTCGGTGCAGGGTAATAACGTGACAGAAGGTTTTTTAGTATCCATGGGGACCAAAGCAGGAGCCTCCAACCACCAGCGACTGGTCAGGTGACTCTTGTAGAAAATCAAATCCTCGGTTTCAGTAGGCACCGTGAACTTGACAAAGTCCTCATTTTCCTCGGTCGGCTCTTCTTCGATACGCAGACTCAGCCCTTCTAAGAAGTACCAGATCATCTGCGCCACCAATTGCTGACAAAGGGAGGTGTTCTCCATTTCATAGATACCAAAGAGGAATACCTTGTCACTGATTCCAGCGTAGCGCGCTAGCGCACAAATCTCGCGACCGGTAAAGCCATTAGGTGAGAAGTCTTGATCTTTCCCAACCTCCTGTGCCCGCACAGCATGCATGTCCAGACTGATCAAGTCTGCATTGCGCAGCAAGGGTTCGGCCAATCGGATATCCTTTGCGATATCTCCCAGTCGGTAGGTCTCAAAAAAGAGACGCTCCATCAAATCGATTTCTTCCTGAGCATTGAAGTAGCTCTGGTAACCGATATTGGTCAAATGGTACAGGTTGTTGGGTTTGTCCGTAATGATCTTACTCATATAGGACTGGGTTCCAATCAGTTCATCTTCTTCGCCAAAATCAAAACGACTGTCGATTTGAACGATGCTGATCAGATCCCGAATATTATCGAATCCCCGATAGGTCGGGAAGGTGATGTCTTGTGTTGCTCCGAGCACCAGAGGAATGATGCGCTCTTCCAAGAGGCCGGCCACGATTTCGCGAACGACGAAGTAGGTGTCTTCAATGCGTTCTCCCTCATGCACATCCCCGATATCGATGATGGTGGTGTTCCAGTTCCCCATCATCAGTCGGTACAACTGCAGACGCTGGGTATCCAAATCAAGTTTCTCGGTTCTGCGATCGTAAGGGGTGCGGTGTTCCAATACCCCGAGAATAGCCACGGTGGCGTTGGCAAAAACCGGCATGCCTTTTTGCTCGGTGTGTTTGAAAATGTTTTTCCCAAGAGATTGGGGGGGAAGGAGTTCTGTAAATGCCAGTACCTTTTCACTAACCGGTACCAGAAAATCGTACGCCATACTATTTTTTAGCCTTGGTTTTGGTTTTTCCCTTGGCCGAAGACTTCTTTTTCTTGGGTGCTTTCTCTTCGATAAGGGCTTTAACTTCATCCAAAGATAGGGAAGCTGCGTCGACATCCTTCGACAACTCGATTTTAGTTTTCCCTTTAATAATATTGTGGCGACCCCAGCGGGCTTTTTCGATTCGGATTCCTTCTTCGGACCATTCCTGAACTAGCTTTTCAGCCTCTTTTTTCTTTTTGGCCTCAATCAGCTCCTCAATATCGGCCTGACTAAGGTTGTCGAAGTCGTATTTCTTGTTGACGTTGACAAAGAGACCGTTCCATTTGATGAACGGACCAAAACGACCGACACCTTTGGTCACCTCATGCCCATCGTAGTGAGCAATTGGCGCATCGGCTTTTTTCTTGGCTTCGATCAATTCCTGGGCTCTGCCAAAGTCGACATCAAAAGCGCTTTCGCCTTTGTCCAGCGAAATGAATTTTTTACCCCAACGTACATAGGGTCCGTAACGGCCTACATTGGCCTCCACCTCTTCGCCTTCAAAGACGCCCAGTTTACGTGGAAGTTCGAATAGGGCCATCGCCTCTTCAAAGGTGATGCTGCTGATGGATTGTTCCGGCAACAAACTGGCGAATTGGGGCTTCTCTTCCTCGTCTACCGTACCAATCTGCACCATGGGTCCAAATCGACCCAAACGAGCAGAGACCTGGCGACCCGATTTGGGATCCGTCCCTAACAGACGTTCTCCACTGGCGCGTTCCGCATTTTCTTCTACGTCTTTTACTACAGGACTAAAGTCCTTGTAGAATTCGCGCATGACCTTTTGCCAATCCTCTTCACCGGTGGCAATGTCATCGAACTCCTCCTCTACTCTGGCCGTAAAGTGGTAATCCAAAATGGAACTGAAGTGATTGACCAAGAAGTCGTTCACCACCATTCCTATATCGGTAGGAACCAATTTACCCTTGTCCGATCCAACCATCTCGGTTAATTCTTCGGATTTGAGCTGTCCTCCTTCCAGCACAAGCTGGGTGTATTTTCTTTCTTTTCCTTCAATGGTGCCCTTGACGACGTAGCCGCGGGATTGAATGGTCGAAATCGTCGGTGCATAAGTAGACGGACGTCCAATACCCAACTCTTCCAACTTTTTTACCAAGGAAGCTTCTGTATAGCGGTAAGCCGGGCGTGTAAATCGCTCGGTTGCTGAAGCGTATTTCTGGGTCAGGGATTCACCGACCGCCAGGGCGGGCAACATGCCTTCCTGCTCTTCGGCTCCTTCTCCTTCGTCTTGGCCCTCCAAGTACACTTTCAAGAACCCATCGAATTTGATAACTTCTCCGTTGGCACTGTACTGCTCTTCAAAGGTGCTTCCGGAGATACGCACATTGGTGCGTTCCAGTTGGGCATCACTCATCTGAGAGGCCAAGGTTCTTTTGTAGATCAGATCGTAAAGACGAGCCTGATCCCGTTCCAAGGATGGGGTTGTCCTGCTCATGTCGGTCGGACGAATGGCTTCGTGCGCCTCTTGAGCCCCCTTGCTTTTACCTTTATAGTTACGCGGCTGACTGTAGTTTGCTCCATATTGGCTTTCGATGGCCTGTTGCGCTGCTTGCAGGGCCTCAGGAGAAAGATTCACACTATCGGTACGCATATAGGTAATCAAACCGGCTTCGTAAAGACGTTGGGCAACCTGCATGGTTCTTGAAACCGAGAAATACAGTTTACGGGCCGCCTCTTGCTGTAAGGTCGAGGTGGTAAAGGGTGCGGCCGGAGATTTCTTGGCCGGTTTTTTATCGAGCTTGGCCACCTCAAATTGGGCCAGCTTATTCTTTTCCAGGAATTCCCGCGCTTCTGCTTCTGTGGCAAAAGCTTTGGGCAGCTTGGCTTCAAAGGGAGCGCCTTTATCGCTGACGAACTGGGCCTTGACACGGTAGGATGCTTCGGGCTCAAAGCCTTCAATCTCGCGTTCTCTTTCGACAATCAAACGGACAGCCACCGACTGTACACGCCCAGCCGAAAGACCCGGTTTAATTTTTTTCCAAAGGACAGGAGACAATTGGTAACCCACGAGTCGGTCCAATACGCGTCGGGCCTGCTGGGCATTGACCAAATTGTAATTGATCTCGCGTGGATTGGCAATCGCCTGCTCAATGGCGCGCTTGGTAATCGAGTTAAAGACGATGCGCTTGGTCTTGGATTTGTCGAGCTTGAGCTCTTCCGCCAAGTGCCAAGAAATCGCTTCTCCCTCCCGGTCCTCATCACTTGCGAGCCAGATCAATTCGGCCTTGGCCGCCAGATCCCGCAACTTCTTCACCAGGGATTGCTTGTCTTTATCGACGATGTATTTGGGCTTGAAATCATTGTCGACGTCTACCCCCAATTCCTTGGAGGGCAGATCCGCAATATGACCAAAACTGGACTCTACCGGAAGTCCTTTCCGAGGAAGCGTTCGATGGTTTTGGCCTTAGCCGGTGACTCAACAATTACAAGATTCTTTGCCATGCACAGAGGTTTTCGCTCGACAAAAGTAGAGCAATTTTTTCATACGATTTGTGCCGTGAGTCCGAGGACTCACCCACTTAGAGAAACAAAAAAATATCCCGTTCAACAACGGGATACCTTTCTTTTATATTGTCGAAACGCTGCTTTCTCTTCTTAATCGAGTGCAAAACTACTCAACAAATTCAAGCCCGATTCGGTATAGGTAAATTGGGTTAGCACGTCATCTCCAACAAGCAAGAGACGATCCTCCTGCGGGATAACATCAAAGGTGACAATGTCGCTAAAAACGTCCAGGGTTGTTAAACCCATGATGTCTGTTTTATCAAAGACTTTCAATCCGGATGCTCCATCACAGATAAACAACTTTTCGTCTTTGATCCCCAAGCCATGGGGTTCATCCATGGGATACTGCACGGCCAGGGTAGGATTCTCGATGGTACTGATATCGACAATATAGAGTCCGCTTTCGACTGCTCCACAGGTATTCCCACCTCGTAGCGTCACATAGGCATAGTCGCCATCCACGACGACTGGATCGCAAGCGGTTCCGTGCTGGAATTCGGAAACATAGGCTGGAAAGGCCGGATCCGTAATATCATAAATGTACATCCCGCGTTGTCCTCCCAAGAAAAGGTGGTCGCCACGGTTAAAGATGGTTTCGATATCAAAACTCACAAAGACATCCTGGCCTTCAACAGGATTGCTCACATCCGAAATATCGAAGAGGTTGATGCTGGTTTGATCAACCGCATACAGGTGATCCCCAACAATCTTAAATCGAGCAAGAGATCCTCCTTGCCCTGTACCACCGGAATCGGCATTTTCCGCAATGGCTATATCATCCAGGCCTCCAAAGTTTCTGGTCTGCTCGACTCTGCGAATTTCGGTGGTGGTTTCCCAACCCACGATGAGTTCATTTTCGTAATCGTATTCTACCCATTCGATGATATCGGCATCAAAGGGCCAGATGACATTGTCCTGCAAGACATTTTCCATTCGCGAGATCTCCTGGATGTTGCTGATATCCGAAATATCAAATAATACCAGGTCCCGGATACTGTCAGCGTACAAAACATCGTCTTTGATCGAGATATCCACCGTACCGGCCAAAGAGATGTAGGCGATTTTTTGAGGGGAAGCCGGATTACTGTTGTCAATCACATGAATCCCTTCGTATTTATCATTGATAAAGATCATGTCTTGATAGGTGTAGATCTTCCCGGACTCTTCGATGGGTTGAGGCGGCAAGATGTCGACACTAGTAATAAAGTCGGCCTTGGTCATAATCAAAGGACGGGCAACCAAGTATTCCGCAAACTCGGTTTTCTTCTCGCAGGAAGAAAGCAGTGCAATCACCAGGACCGCCATCAAGGGTTTAAAAATTTTCATAGCTGTTCATTTTTTTTGGTTTAAATACATCGACTAGACGAAAAAGCTTAAACAAAGTTGCGTGGAATCCCTCGGAAAGATTCTGCCAAAATGACATGAAATCTGGAATTCGCATTATCTTTGCCCTCCTAGCAATGCAACGATGAGTAAAGCACGCTTAACAGAACACAAACAGTTGGACGATTCCCGTCAGGGGGAGGCCCTGGCCCCTTCTACAGGCGAAGGCGGTACCCGGCAACTCTACATAGAAAGCTACGGCTGCCAGATGAATTTTTCGGACAGTGAGATCGTCGCTTCCATTCTAGCCAAGGAAGGATTTCGCACCACCGATCAGCTGGAATCGGCCGATTTGGTTTTGGTCAACACCTGTTCCATCCGAGAAAAGGCCGAACTGACTGTTCGCAAGCGCCTCGAGAAATTCCAGGCGGTTAAAAAGCAAAACCCCGGAATGAAGGTGGGAGTCTTGGGCTGTATGGCCGAACGCCTCAAAGCGAAATTCCTCGAAGAAGAACAGATTGTGGATCTGGTCGTTGGTCCGGATGCCTATAAAGACTTACCCAATCTCATTGAAGAGGTGGATGCGGGACGTGAGGCGGTCAACGTCATTCTTTCTAAAGAAGAAACCTATGGAGACGTCGCACCTGTGCGGTTAAATTCCAATGGCGTAACGGCCTTTGTTTCGATCACCCGAGGCTGCGACAATATGTGCACCTTCTGTGTAGTGCCCTTTACGCGGGGCCGGGAACGCAGCCGAGACCCTCAATCCATACTGGAAGAGATTGCCCAGCTGGCTGATCAGGGCTTTAAAGAAGTAACCCTGCTCGGGCAAAATGTCGACAGTTACCTGTGGTACGGTGGCGGTCTGAAAAAGGACTTTGACAAGGCGAGCGATATGCAGAAAGCGACTGCCGTGGATTTCGCCCAACTGCTGGATATGGTGGCCACCGCTCAACCCAAAATGCGCTTTCGCTTTTCGACTTCGAATCCCCAAGACATGACCTTGGATGTGATTCGAAGTATGGCCAAGCACAACAATATTTGCAACTACATCCACCTGCCTATACAGAGTGGAAGCAACCGGATTTTAAAGGCGATGAACCGCCTGCATACCCGGGAAGAATACTTTGAACTCATTGACAATATTCGCGAACTGATTCCGGATTGCGGTATTAGTCAAGACATGATTGCCGGCTTCCCTGGCGAAACCGAGGAAGACCACCAGGACACCCTTTCTTTAATGGAGTACGTCAAGTACGACTTCGGCTTTATGTTCGCCTATTCCGAAAGACCTGGAACGCTGGCGGCTCGGAAATTGGAAGACGACATTCCGGAAGAAGTCAAGAAGAGACGCCTGACCGAAATCATTGATATACAAAGAGCTCACGGGCTCCTCCGTACCCAGCAGCACGTCGGTAAAACCGAAGAAGTTCTGATCGAAGGAACCTCTCGAAAATCCGAGGATCACTGGATGGGTCGCAACTCCCAAAATACGGTGGTGGTCTTCCCCAAAGAAGATTACAAGGTCGGTGAATTTGTGTGGGTTAAAATTGAAGACTGCACCTCGGCTACTTTAATAGGAACTGCTGAAGGCCGCAGCGATATGAACGATTAAGAAACGACTATGGAAAGTGTACAGGGCATAAAACAGCGGTTTGAGCTCATCGGTAACGATGTGAAGCTCAACCGGGCATTGGAGAAGGCCATTCAGGTCGCTCCAACCGATATTTCTGTTCTGGTCACTGGAGAAAGCGGGGTCGGTAAGGAATCCATTCCCAAAATTATCCACTCCCTTTCGCACCGTAAACACGCCAAGTACATCGCTGTCAACTGTGGAGCTATTCCGGAAGGGACCATCGACAGTGAACTTTTCGGTCACGAAAAAGGGGCCTTTACCGGGGCCACCCAAACCCGACGGGGTTACTTTGAAGTGGCTGATGGAGGAACCATCTTCTTGGATGAAGTAGGCGAACTGCCCCTGACGACTCAAGTGCGTTTGCTCCGCGTGTTGGAGAATGGAGAATTCCTTAAAGTCGGTTCTTCCCAGGTACAAAAAACAAATGTCCGTATAGTGGCGGCCACTAACCTGAATATGTATGAGGGAATCAAGAACGGGAAGTTCAGAGAAGACCTCTACTACCGCCTGAGCACTGTGGAGATTACAATTCCACCCTTGCGCGATCGCTCCGAAGACATTCATTTGCTCTTCCGTAAATTCGCCTCGGATTTCGGCAAAAAGTACAAGATGCCCACCATTCGTCTGGATGCTGGAGCCGTCAGCGTACTCGAAAAATACCGCTGGCCCGGGAATATCCGTCAGCTGAGAAATGTCGCCGAACAGGTTTCTGTTTTGGAAGAAAAAAGAGAGGTGGACGCGGCCACGCTTTCGGGCTATCTCAGTCCTGCCGACAGCACCCGCCTGCCCGCCCTAGTGGAGCCCAAAGGAAGCAACAGTGGGGATTTTTCGAACGAGCGCGAGATCCTCTTCAAGTTCTTATTCGAGATGAAGGCCGATCTGAACGACCTGAAAAAATTGACCCTGGAACTGATGCAAAGTGGCAATACCGATCAGGTCAAAGCCGAGAACGAAGGCCTGATTCAAAAGATCTATGGCGAGCATCCCCAGACCGAGGTTTACCAGGAATCGAATGAGGCCGAGATCCTGCACCTGCCTCAGCCACCAGCCACAGAAACAACACCAGCTTACATAGAGAGAGAGCAGCCCAAAGATCGCTTCCACTACGCCGAAGAAATCGAAGAAGAAGAAACCCTATCTTTACAGGAGAAGGAGGTCGAGCTCATCAAGAAATCTTTGGAGCGCAATCGCGGAAAACGCAAAGCAGCTGCCGAAGAATTGGGGATCTCCGAAAGAACACTCTACCGAAAAATTAAACAATACGATTTGTGATGCCTTCGAGATATTCCTCCTACCTCAGCCTGCTTGTGATTTTCGTGCTCGCGAGTTCCTGTGGATTAAAATCCGTGGGGTACAGCTTGTCCGGAGCCAGTGTGGGCGACGCCAAGACTTTTCAGGTGAATTTCTTCCAGAATTTTGCCGACCAGAGCCCCGGTTCAACCATTGAACCCGGGCTTGACCGGGACTTCACCCTAGCCTTGCAAGACCGTATCCGCGACCAGACAAGTCTGGATTTGACCAACTCCAATGCCGATCTGGTGTACGAAGGCGAAATCACCGAATACCGCGTGGCACCGATGACGCAACCGCCAATCAGAGCGCGGCCCAAAACCGCTTGAGTATGACGGTCATGGTTCGCTTTTACAACAACAAAAAGGAAGACAGCGACTTTGAAAGACGCTTCTCTTTCTTCTACGATTTTTCGGCTAATGATTTGCTAGAAAGCGTCAAATCAGAAGCCCATACCGAGATTTTTGAACGCTTGACCAACGATATTTTTCAGGCCTCTCTGGCCGATTGGTAAACCCGCTGATTATGGAGAAAGACGCATTTTTGGCTTTGCTAAAAAGCCCCCCGGAAGAGTACAGCATTGACCAATTGAATCAGCTGGAAGCCCTACTTGGTCAGCACCCGTATTTTCAGACTGCCTGGGCCCTTCACCTGAAAGCCCTTAAGCCCTTTGATGAGGTGGCCTACGATCGGGTCCTCAAGCGTACCGCGGCCCATACCAGTGACCGGGAAGTTCTTTTTGAATTCATAACGGCAGAGGATTTTAGCCCCAATCATTTGGCTGCTGGACATCCGGCTCACCGTAAAAATCGCAAGGAAGATTCCGAAGGCCTGGTTGCCATGGAATCGGCAGATTTGGAGTTTGCCCCTGCGGAGGAAGAAGAAAAAACTGTAGCCACTTCTGAAGATCTGGTCGAAGAACCGGATTGGGATGCTTACGCTTCTCCGGCCCCTGATACAGAAGAAGAAATCGCCGAAGAGACCACAGAAGAAAGTTTCACACTGGACGAAGAGTTAGAAGCGACCTCGGAAGAAGATTCTCGCACCGAAGAGGTTTCCGAAGAAGTGGAGGAGGAACTGAACGAAGTAGAAGCCTCCGAAGAAGTAGAAGAAACAACAACCCAAGAAAGCGAAGAAGAGTGGACTCCGCTCACCGAGGCCGAAATGCGCAGTCTTGGTCTTTTAGATGACCATACTTTGGTTTCAGAGGAAGCCGAAATAGAAGAATCCGAAGAGGAAGAACTGGAAGAAGCTCGAGAAGAGCCATCAAGCGAGATGAGCGAGGAGGCTGAGCCAGAAAACCTGGGTATTGAAGAGGAAGCTCTTTTGGAAGAATTCACCGAAGAGGTAAGCGATGAAATGCTGGAAGAGCTGGCCCTTTCTGAATCTCTAGAGGAAGTGGACGAAACTGAGCCTCTCTCTGAAGAGGATGAAGTCATGGAGACTTCCCTTTCGACCCCTACGGAAGAAAGCGCTCTCAAAGAGAAACCCGAACCTCTTGCCGCGCTTGAAAGCCCAGAAGAACCCGTTGGAGATCAAACTCCGGAAGCCGAAGCGGAGGCAGAACCAACCCAAGATTCCGGAGATGCTTCGCCCTGGTACGACCAGGCCCTGACCGAGGAGGACCAACCTTCCTTTACCCTGAGTGGCGACAGTGAACCTTTGGCAGATTTAGAGCCTATTACGGAGGAGGAAACCGAAATGGATTTGATCGCAGATGCGACACTCTCTTTGGCCAATGAAGATTCCGACCTGAACCGAAACCCCATGTTCCAGACTGATTTTGAGCTGGATGAGGAAGAAAAAGAACCGGCAGGCCCGCCAGCGGAAAAGAGATCCTTTTCGGACTGGCTCCACAAAACCAAGTCCAAGAAAGACGATACCCCTCCTGCACCCCATCCAAGAAGCGATTCGGAAAGAGGCCGTAAGTTCGAAATACTCGACCGTTTTCTCGAGAGCAATCCGAAGATCATTCCGGTGGTGAGCGAAGAAATCACGGTGGATATCGAAGAGTCCGTACAAGTCAATCGGTCAGAAATTATGACTGAGACCCTGGCCCAACTCTATCGGGAGCAAAAGAAGTACAAGAAGGCCCTAAAAGGCTACGAGGTATTGCGTTTGAAATATCCGGAAAAAAGTAGTTTCTTTGCAGCCCAAATTCAAGAGCTGAAGTCTCTTATCAAGGAGAAAAAAAATAAACAATGAGCACGTTTCAAATATTTATCCTCTTAATCATCGTCATCTGCCTGTTGTTGATGTTGGTGATCATGGTACAAAATCCAAAAGGTGGAGGACTTTCCTCTTCATTCGGTGGAGGAGGCAACCAAGTCGTTGGTGGTGTCAAGAAGACAGGAGATTTTCTGGACCGCAGTACTTGGATTTTGGCTGCCTTTTTGATCACGCTCATTTTGTTATCAAATATCACACTGAAAACGCAGTTTGGCAACGTGAGTTCCAAGGTGCTTCCAAACTCAGAGCAATCTGAAGGAGGAGTTCAGGAAGTAGGACCTGGAGAAGCAACGGATGAATTGCCTCCCCTACCTGGTGACCCGACTGAAGAAGAACCAGAAAACTAGGTCTGAACGAACAGAAAAGATATGCCAGCTTGTGACAAGCTGGCATTTTTATTCCAAACTGTCAGTTTGGGGCGATGGCACACTTTATGCCTTGCAAAGGCAACATATCATACAATTCATTCTAAATACTAGTTAGCATGGCTAAACTGAAAATCAAACCTCTTGCAGACCGCGTCCTGGTTGAACCCATGGCCGCTGAAACAAAAACGGCTTCTGGGATTATCATTCCTGACACGGCAAAAGAAAAACCCCAAAAAGGGAAAGTGGTTGCTGTAGGACCCGGAACCAAAGACGAAAGCATGACAGTTTCCGTCGGTGATACGGTACTCTACGGAAAGTACTCTGGTACAGAATTGAAATTGGAAGGGAACGATTACCTGATGATGCGCGAAAGCGACATCTTGGCCATCGTCTAAGTCACTGCAGACACCCTGAATTAATCATTAACCCGAAAAGGAAAAATAAATACAATACCCATGGCAAAAGACATTCAATTTGATGTAGACGCTAGAGACGGCCTGAAAAGAGGAGTTGATGCTCTGGCCAATGCCGTAAAAGTTACCCTAGGACCAAAAGGTCGTAACGTGATTATCAGCAAATCTTTTGGCGCACCTCAAGTCACTAAAGACGGTGTTAGTGTCGCTAAAGAAATCGAGCTGGAGGACGCCCTAGAAAATATGGGAGCGCAAATGGTGAAGGAAGTGGCTTCCAAAACCAACGATTTAGCTGGTGACGGTACCACTACGGCAACCGTACTCGCCCAAGCCATCGTTAAAGAAGGTTTGAAAAATGTCGCCGCTGGCGCCAACCCAATGGACCTAAAGCGCGGAATTGACAAGGCCGTTGAAGCCATCGTCAAAAACCTAGGATCTCAATCCAAGAAAGTCGGAGACTCTTCTGAAAAAATCAAGCAGGTTGCCGCCATCTCTGCCAACAACGACGAGACCATCGGAGAATTGATCTCTGAGGCTTTTGAAAAAGTTGGGAAAGAAGGAGTCATCACCGTAGAAGAAGCAAAAGGAACCGATACCTACGTTGATGTCGTAGAAGGAATGCAATTCGATCGCGGATACCTTTCTCCTTACTTCGTAACCAATTCCGAAAAAATGATCGCTGATCTGGACAACCCGTACATCTTGTTGTTCGACAAAAAGATCTCGGCCATGAAGGATCTTCTTCCTGTACTGGAGCCTGTGGCTCAATCCGGGAAGCCTCTACTGATCATCGCAGAAGATGTTGACGGAGAAGCCTTGGCTACTTTGGTTGTAAACAAACTTCGCGGATCCCTTAAAATCGCTGCGGTAAAAGCCCCTGGATTTGGAGATCGTCGCAAGGCCATGTTGGAAGACATCGCCATCTTGACCAACGCTACGGTTATTTCTGAAGAGCGTGGATTCTCTTTGGAGACCGCTACGGTTGACATGTTGGGTACTTGCGAAAAAGTAACCATCGACAAAGACAACACAACAGTAGTCAACGGTTCTGGTGCGGCTAAAAACATCAAAGCCCGCGTAAACCAAATCAAAGCGCAGATCGAAACAACCACTTCAGATTACGATAAAGAGAAGTTGCAAGAGCGTTTGGCCAAATTGGCTGGAGGTGTTGCTGTTCTTTACGTCGGAGCTGCTTCTGAGGTTGAAATGAAAGAGAAGAAAGACCGTGTTGATGATGCCCTTCACGCCACTCGTGCGGCTGTAGAAGAAGGCATTGTTGCTGGTGGAGGGGTTGCCCTTGTCCGCAGTCAATCCGTCTTGAGCAAAGTAAAAGCCGGAAACGATGATGAGGCGACCGGAATTCAAATCGTTGAACGCGCTATCGAAGCTCCATTGCGAACAATCGTTGCCAATGCTGGTGGTGAAGGTTCTGTAGTGGTTGCCAAAGTAAAAGATGGCAAAGGCGATTTTGGTTACGATGCCAAGTCTGACAAATACACCGAAATGATGAAGGCGGGAATAATTGACCCGACGAAAGTGACGCGTGTAGCACTAGAAAACGCTGCTTCTGTATCTGGAATGATCCTGACAACAGAATGCGCCTTGACAGACATCAAAGAAGATGCTCCTGCTGGTCCTCCAATGGGAGGTGGCGGAATGCCAGGCATGATGTAATCTGTCCTCGATACAATAAAAAACCGGCCTCAAAAGGGCCGGTTTTTTTATTTCTGCTTACAGCAAATACCCATAGGCCGGGAGCATCCAAAGGGCCATGGCGATCATCAGAAGATTTTCAATGAGGGTCGCTTCGGTCATCGGCAGCTTGAGCGCCGTTCCCAGACAGGCACATTGGATGGTGGTGTTACTTCGCAATACCTTCAGCACCCCATAGGTGGTGATTCCAAGAATAACCAAGGTCAACCCCAGCGCCAGTGGCACGGCAAAACGACTCAAAAAGAGCGCCGCCAGAACGAGCTCAATAAAGGGGTACGCCCAAGCATAAGCGGGAACCGCTTTGGCCAAAGGATCGTACATCCGAAAACTCGCGGGAAAGTTCTTGTAGTCCAAGAGTTTGAAGAAGCCAAATACGAGGTAAAAGAGGCCCATGGAATCCAACATGATGGATCCTCTTTGCCAGCTTCCGGAATTCAGGAGCAAACTCGTGATCAGGATTCCGGAGAACACCAACCAAAGCGGGCGCAATTGCCTCCATTTGCTTTGGACCGGTTTTTCCTTTACTTCCGAAACTGCTCGATCCAGGTCAACTACAGTGTACTTTTCCGGAAACAGTGCTTGTAAGCTGTCTGACGAAACGGTTTCTTCGACCTCGAGGCTTACCTTGCCGGATGTCAGTTCAATTTCGGCCTGGCGAATCGACGGATGAGCTTCCAAGGTCTGCTTTACCGAAGCGACGCAGCCCGAACAGGTCATTCCTTGAATTCGTGCCTCCTGTTTCATCATCTACTTTTTTTGAACCGGTGTCAAGGCGTATTTGAGGAGCTCTCCTTTTCTAAAGTTCGCTACCCAAAGAGACTCCCCTTCACTGATCATATCGGTTGGTTTTTCGACCTCGTCATCGAGCAGCTGAAGCACTTCTCCCTGCTTGTTAAATATCCAAACACGATCATTCTCAAAATCGGTCAGGAAGACTTCGGTCTCGGTCACCCAGATGCCCGTCGCTGCATTGAGGTCTTGTTCTTCTCCGATAACGGCCAACGATTGGCCCTCAAAATCGATCAACTGGGCGCGGTGGTTGTAGGCATCGGCAACCCAGATACCCTCTTCGGTAATCTGTACATCTGTTGGGTACAAGAACTCCCCGGGCTCGCTGCCTTTCTTTCCGAAAGTACTCCACTGGCCTTGCTCGTTCTTATAATGCACCTGATTGTTGTAAAAATCCGCAACGGCCATAGTATTTCCTGCAACGGAAACACCTGCCGGTGCATCCAAATTACCGGGCCCCTGGGTTTGCTGGAGAATATCGGCAGCAAAAACACCAATACGGTCATTGCCGTACTGCGGAACATACACAACACCCTCCGCAACATCCAAGTGCATAGGGCGCTCTAAAGAGTCGATATACCGAGCCACCTTTCCGTTTCGGTCGGTTTGAACCAATCGGTTGTTATCGCCGTCCGAAATCCAAAAGCCCTCATCGGTCAAGGCCAGACCGATAGGCCTGACCTCTCCGAGATGAACTGTTTCCTGATAGGACCACTCCTTTTCTTCTGTTCCACAAGAAGAAATCAAAGCGACCAAACCGAGTAGGAGTATACTGCTGAACTTCTTCATTAGTGCTTGCTTTTGGTTCTGTACAAGCAACAAGGAGGCAAAGCGTCATAGGCTTCATCCGTTGCTTTTTTGTTTTCTACATCATGTCCAGCAGCCAAAATAGCATCACGGACGGCATCGGAAGAAGCCTTGGAAGGGTCATAGCCAAAAGTCAATTGGTTGCTTTCGACATCCCAATTGGCCTCACTCACTCCTGTAATCGATAAGGTGGCCTTCTCGATACGGGCCTTGCACATACCACAAACTCCTCGTACAGTGAGTTCTCCTTTTTCAGAGCCTTTGGAAGAAGCACTTGCAAGCATTGCCTCGGAAGTTTCTACTTGCCCATCGGCACGGGTGATCGTCCAGGTTTTCGGGGTATAACCGGCCTTCTCCACTTGCTTAACAACTTGCTCCGCTGTCAACGCCTGGTCTGCAGGATACTCAAAACGAAAATCTCCGGTCTCAATATCAATGGTGATTTTCTTGATTCCTTTAAACTCCTTAAACTTCTTCTCCAGGCCATAGGCACAGAAGGGGCAACCCAATCCGTCGACCTGAACTTCAAAAACATCTCGGCTGCTCTGGGCCACAAGGTGGTACAGAACAACAATAGTAAACTGGTTTGTATAAAACGTTTCATAGTAATCGTATTAAAAAGTGTAGCGAGCCCCTAAAAAGACGCTCTGATTAAGTTTTCGGCCTTCGGCCACATCATTCACTAAGGGAACCTGTACGGCCAGGTCAAAAGTGATGTTCTTCCGCGCGTACTGTATGCCCTGCGCATAGAGCAGCTGGTACCAGCTGCGTTCAAACACCCATACATTGGCATACTCAAAATAGAGGTTCAGCTGTTTGTTGGGGTATTGGGGTTTCAAGAGCGGTAAACCAAATCCCAATTTCTGTTGAAAGGCACTCAGGTTGCCATTGGGCATCCAGTTGTAGCCAATCTCACTGGAGATACCGTATTGCAAGGTCTCGTACCCCGCAATCCAACCAAAATAACTCTGGTATTCGCCCGTGGCAATATCCATCATATCCAAGGAAGGTCCCGTGGGCAACTGCTGAATCGTCTTGAGGACCATTCGAAAAGTCTTCCCAGTAGCGTCCTTGCGGTAAAACTGATACTTTCCCAGGATTTTGATGTCGGATAGCTCTGTACCGGAAGTCCCCCCATCGATACGGTAATCAATAAGAGGAATGTGCACGGCTAACAGGCTGTTGGAACTCGGTAAGTAATGCAACATCAAAGGGATGTAGGCGAAATCCCCACGCTGAGTATTTCGGAATTCCATCAAGGTCTTGGTCGTAAAACTATTACCTCCAAGCATGATGGGTTTGTCGGCCGTTATGGGCGGGCCTTGCGCCTGTAAACAACTCCATCCTACCAAGAGAAAAAGGGCTGCTAAAACATGTTTTTTCATTTGCTAAAAATTGATTTGAATTTAGCCCGGAGAGGGCCATAAGGTTGCGGTCCGGAAAACCGGAAAACACCTCTACATCAAATCAAGTACACCTGAATCCAGGTCAGTCGATCTCGACCAGCCAGGAGTGGTGGTGGTCGGTAAGAATTCGGATAATCCGAAAGGGGTGAATAAACAAGTGGCGAGCTCGGCAATGCATAGCCGCTTGTGGATAGCATAGCGACAAAGGAAACTGCCTGGTCGTGGATTTCATCTTGCTTTTCCACTCCGTAGGCAATGTCATCGCAACAGTGAAAATCGCTGCTCAGCTTATCACAACCTTCTGGGAGTGTTTGGTCCCAAAGGGCTTTGGCCTCCTCCATTCCGCAGGATTCCGCATCACCCAAAATAGCGCGATCCATCACACGACCCATACAGTGGTGCTCTTCCACATGCCAGGAAATACCCGAGAGAAGCACCAGCAGGGAATAACAAACTGCCAGCATGGATTTGCCAATTGCCATACTACAAAGATAATTCATTTGTGTTTTGGACCTAGAACCTTAACAAAAGAGTGGGATTTCTTAACTTTGCCTCCTCATTTTTTGATCCATGACATCGACTGAAAAATCCCCCGTTTTTACCGAACTCAAAAAAGAAGTCCTCCAACTTCTCGAGAGCAACACCTCCAACCCGGATGCCGCTATGCAAGGCATTTGTGACCTGTTACAAAGCCGTATTTCCTACTACAGCTGGGTGGGCTTTTACTTTAAAAATGGCGACAAGCCAGAACTCAAATTACGCGTATTCGCTGGCGAGCCCACTGAACACACCTTGATCCCATTCGGGAAAGGAATTTGCGGACAGGTAGCCGAAAGCAACGAAAATTTTGTGGTACCCGATGTACAAGGCCAAGACAACTACATCGCCTGCAGCATTGACGTCAAATCAGAGATAGTGGTTCCTCTTTTTGTCGAAGGAGAGAACATCGGTCAAATCGATATCGATTCCCATGTACTCGATCCATTTAGTCCGGAAGACGAAGACTTTTTGGAATTCATCAATAGCGAATTGGCCCGCTTGTTTTAAACACAAAACACCTTAACAACTCAGCCCCTATTGTTGATAAACTAACTGGGGCTCAGAGGGCAAATGCCCTACTTTTGCATTTTTACCAATCATACGTTTTTCTGACATGAGCACATCCAAGAAGATCCAATCGGCTCTCATTTCTGTTTTTCACAAAGAAGGGCTAGATCCCTTAGTTAAAGAATTGGCCGCACAAGGCGTAACCCTTTACAGCACAGGGGGAACCGAACGTTTTATTCGGGATCTGGAATTAGATGTAGTGCCCGTTGAAGAATTGACAAGCTACCCTTCCATTTTGGGGGGGCGGGTAAAAACCCTTCACCCCAAGGTCTTTGGTGGAATTCTGAACAGACAGAACGAAGCAAGCGATGTGGCAGAATTGGAAGAGTACGCCATTCCTCAAATCGATTTGGTCGTGGTAGACCTCTACCCTTTTGAGCAAACTGTAGCGAGCGGGGCCAGCGCCCAAGATATTATCGAGAAGATCGATATCGGGGGAATCTCATTGATTCGAGCAGCAGCGAAAAATTACCGCGATGTGGTTTGTATTGCTTCCCGTAACGAATACCCGGAACTTCTGGAACTCATTCAGGGACAAGAAGGCGGGACTACTGAAGCACAGCGCGCTTCTTTTGCACGCAAAGCCTTTGCCGTATCTTCTCATTACGACACTGCGATCCACGCTTACTTCCAGGGATTAGATGAAAGCAGCACCGGTATGGAAAGCCTCAAGCTCAGCGTCGAGCAGGTTATGCCGCTTCGCTATGGAGAGAACCCGCATCAACAAGGGGTCTTTGCGGGAGACTTTGAAGCCCTTTTTGATCAATTGCACGGAAAGGCCCTTTCGTACAACAACCTTTTGGATGTGGACGCGGCCGTATGTCTGATGCAGGAATTTCAGAACGATGCACCCACCTTTGCCATTTTAAAGCACAACAATGCCTGTGGATTGGCGACCAGAGATAACCTCAAGCAAGCCTATGTGGATGCTCTTGCAGGCGATCCGGTTTCTGCCTTCGGAGGTATTTTGATCAGCAACAAAACGATTGATGCCGCAACAGCCGAAGAAATTCACCAACTGTTCTGCGAAGTGGTTATCGCCCCTGATTTTGACAGCGATGCTCTCGAGATCCTCAAAGGAAAAAAGAACCGCATTCTGCTCAAACAAAAACCAACCGCTCTTCCAACAACTCAGGTTCGCAGCTGTTTGAACGGCTACCTGGTTCAAGATCGAGACAACCGTACCGATATGGCCAGCGATCTGGAAGTGGCTACAGAAAGAGCAGCAACAGCAGAAGAAATGGAAGACTTGTTGTTTGCTTCGAAGATTTGCAAACACACCAAAAGCAACACCATTGTTTTGGCTAAAAACAAGCAACTTTTGGCCAGCGGAACAGGACAAACTTCACGGGTAGACGCCCTACAACAAGCTATCCATAAAGCAGGTCATTTTAAGTTTGACCTACAGGGAGCGGTCATGGCGAGTGATGCCTTTTTCCCCTTCCCGGACTGTGTTGAAATCGCACACAACGCTGGAATTGAGTCGGTTATTCAACCAGGAGGTTCGCGCAACGACCAATTGAGTATCGATTTTTGTAATGAAAATCGTATGGCCATGGTAATGACAGGACTACGTCATTTTAAGCATTAATTTTACTACTTTTGCCCCTATATTCGGACAAACTGTCCTATCTTTTCACCACAGAACACTAGCGAAAAAGACATATGGGTTTTTTGATTTTATGACTGAGGAAATCGCCATTGACCTCGGTACTGCCAACACCCTTATAATTCATTCGGATAAGGTCGTCGTTGACAGCCCCTCAATTGTGGCACGAGATAGAATCTCAGGAAAAATTATTGCCGTCGGTCGGGAGGCAAACATGATGCAGGGGAAAACCCACGAAAACATCAAAACCATTCGACCGCTAAAAGACGGAGTGATCGCTGACTTCGACGCTTCAGAGAAGATGATCAATATGTTCATCAAGGGAATCCCTGCTCTGAAAAAAATGTGGTTCCCACCTGCTCTGCGCATGGTGATCTGTATTCCTTCTGGAATTACCGAAGTGGAAATGCGTGCTGTTCGAGAATCAGCCGAACGTGTGAACGGAAAAGAAGTCTACCTGATCCACGAGCCGATGGCGGCTGCGATTGGTATCGGCCTAGACATTATGCAGCCCAAAGGAAATATGATTGTCGATATCGGCGGGGGTACTACTGAGATTGCCGTCATTGCCCTGGGAGGTATTGTCTGTGACAAGTCGGTGAAAATTGCAGGGGATGTCTTCACCAACGACATCATTTACTACATGCGAACCCAGCACAACCTCTACATAGGGGAGAGCACTGCAGAAAACATCAAAATCGAAATTGGTTCTGCCATTGACGATTTACACAGTCCACCAGAGGACAAATCCATTCAGGGTCGGGATTTGCTAACGGGTAAACCGAAGCAGGTGATGATTACCTACCGCGAGATTGCAAAAGCCCTGGATAAAAGTATAGTACGCATCGAGGATGCGGTCATGGAAACCCTTTCTCAAACGCCCCCGGAGCTGGCTGCCGATATTTACAATACCGGTATCTACCTGGCCGGAGGAGGATCCATGCTAAGAGGTCTTGACAGACGTCTTTCACAAAAAACCGATCTTCCTGTCTATATCGCAGAAGATCCGCTTAGAGCGGTTGTGCGAGGTACAGGAATTGCCCTAAAGAATTTATCCCGCTACAAGAACGTATTGATCAAATAGGATCAACACTTTATTTAGGGAAATGGCTTTTTAAGTAGACCTCGGTATGCAACGCATCATCAACTTTATACTCAGTAGAAGAAATACGTTTCTGTACCTTCTTTTGCTCTTTATCGGGATGATGCTCACGGTGCAATCGCACTCCTACCACCAATCCAAGTACTTCAATTCGGCCAATTGGGTCAGTGGTCAGTTCTATTCCATTTCAGGAGGGATTGGCGCCTACTTTGACTTGAAAGGCGAAAACGAAAAACTGCAGGAAGAAAACCGCCGTCTTCGGGAACTCCTCGGTACCCTGGAAGAGGTAGACAGCCTCCAACTGGCTGAAGACTTGCGGGTGTACGAGTATATTTCGGCCCGAGTCAACAAGAACAGCATCACCTCGTACCGCAATTACCTGACCATCAACCGGGGTGCAGCTCATGGGATTGAGGAAGACATGGCGGTCATCACTCCCTTAGGCGTACTGGGGATCATCGAAAACACCAGCCAAAATTTCGCAACGGTTCAGAGCGTCCTGAACGACCGCTCCAGCATCAATGCCATCATCAAAGGCACTGATCAATTTGGTTCCTTGCGGTGGGATGGTGAAGATTTTACCCGAGTGCAGTTGTACGACATCCCCAAACTGGTGCCAATCAAAAAATCGGATACCATTATGACGGGTGGAATGTCAAGCATCTTTCCGCCGAATATTCCGATTGGAGTGGTAGTAGATTATAAGCTCCCCAAAGAAACCAGTTTTTACGAAATTGAAGTGCAGCTCTTCAACGACATGTCCAACGTCCGGAATGTCTACGTGATCCGCAACAACCAAAGAGAAGAAATCCTCAACCTCCAAGCCCAGACCGAAGATGTTGAATAGCATGATCAGCATAAATATCACCCGCTTTATGCTCTTGGTCTTGGCCCAGGTCTGGATTTTGAATAATGTGAATCTGTTGGGGTACATCAACCCCATGATCTACGTACTTTTCTTGTACTGGTACCCCATGCGCCAGAACCGTTCCGTCTTCATCTTAACGAGCTTCGCCTTGGGCTTTGTGATCGATATTTTTTCGGATACGATGGCCATCCACGCCATCTCCTGTATGACCCTGGCCTATATTCGGCCCTTACTTCTGCGTTTTTGCTACGGAAACAACTACGAATTTCAAGGATTTAGCTACACCAATACCACGCGATTACAGAGAATCACCTTCATTATATTACTGGTGGTGATTCACCATTTGATCTTCTTCAGTCTCGAAATTTTAAGTTTCTCCCATTTCGTTATAATTTTGAAGAAGGTGCTGTTTACCAGTGGAATAAGTTTATTCCTTTGTCTGTTGATCAGCTCACTTTTTGCCAAACCGAGTTAAACCAGAAATTCCGAATAATTGACCCAAAATGGCGTTGTAGTATCAAGGCCTGTTTACAAATTGAATTAAACCTCTAATCGATTCATGGTTCGTCTCTTAATGTCCTCCCTCATTGTGGTCGTCGCCCTGACCTTTATCGGGCGCCTGTCCTATCTGCAACTTTTTCGGGATAGTGACAATGTTTTGGCGGAAGATCCTTCGATCAAAAGGGTGTTCAACTATCCGGAGCGCGGGTACATCTACGACCGTAACGGTCAACTTCTGGTAGGGAATCAAGCTAGTTACGATGTAATGGTGGTTCCGAATGAGGTGGAAGAATTCGATCTGGAAGAGTTTTGCGAGCTACTGCAAATCACTCCGGAGGAATACGAAGAAAAACTACGTAAAGCCAAAATCTATTCTCCACGTTTGCCTTCCCCTCTGGTTTCTCAATTATCCAAAGAGGATTATGCCCGACTACAGGAAAAGATGAGGCATTACTCTGGCTTTTACATCCAGAAGAAGTCCTTACGCTACTACAACACCCCGGCAGCAGCCAATGTCTTAGGCTATATCAGTGAGGTCAACAACCGGGACATCACCAGCAGCGACTACTATATTTCCGGAGACGTTCGAGGCCGTACCGGGATTGAAAAACAATACGAAGAAATTTTACGGGGCGAAAAAGGAATCAGCTACATCCAAAAAGACAACTTCAACCGGGATATTGGTCCCTACAAAGGCGGAAGCAAGGATATCAGTTCCAAAATGGGGAAAGAAATCCACATCACCATCGACAAGGCCCTCCAAGAATACGGAGAGCGCCTGATGAATGGGAAACACGGGGGAATTGTGGCCATTGAACCTTCGAGTGGTGAAATTCTCTCCATGATTTCAGGCCCCACCTACAACCCGGCTCTTTTGGTCGGTCGGGAGCGTTCCAAAAACTACACCGAACTCTATTACGACAGCATTGCCAAGCCCACTTGGGACCGGTCTATTTTGGCTGAACCTCTCCGGGATCTCCTTTCAAAACTCTGAACGCCATGGTCGCCTTACAAGAAGGGGTGATTACCAAAGAAACCAAGTTCAAGTGTGTTAACGGATTTTATGTAGGGAATACACTTCGCGGTTGCCACTGCGGTGGAGGGGTTCGCGACCTGAACAAGGGTATTTTCAATTCCTGTAATGCCTATTTTGCCGGAACCTTCCGCAATTTTTACAATAAATTCGAAACGACAGCCGAAGGGCATGCCCGTTGGACCGAGCACATGAAGAGCTTTGGTCTGGGCGAATACCTGGGAACCGATTTACCGACCGGAAGACCCGGGCGTATTCCAGATACCGAATACTACGACCGGGCTTATGGAGAAGGGCGCTGGGCTTCGAGTTATATCATCTCCAATGCCATTGGGCAGGGAGAAGTTGCAGCTACACCCATACAGTTGGCCAATATGACCGCTGCCATTGCCAACAGGGGGCACTACTACACCCCGCACGTGATTAAGCGAATTGCAGGAAGTAGTCGAATCGACACTCGCTTTACAGAGCCAAAAAGGACCACCATCGACGCCAAGCATTTTGAGACGGTTATCGAGAGTATGACCAACGTATACGAGTACGGAACGGCTCGGCACCTGAAGATTCCTGGGGTTACCATCGCAGGAAAAACAGGAACGGTAGAGAACTTTACCCTGATCGATGGGATCCGCTTCCAGTTGACGGACCACTCATTGTTTGTGGCCTTCGCACCCGTGGAAGACCCCAAAATTGCGATCGCGGTCTTCATTGAACACGGATACTACGGAGGGCGTTATGCCGGACACATCGCTTCTCTGATGATCGAAAAGTACCTGAAAGGTGAGATTACCCGTACCGATATGGAGAAGCGTATGCTCGAGAAGACCTTGGAGCACGAATACGCCAAGCCATACCTGTGTCAACCATTTGAGATTAACGAATATGAGTGGTAGTACCCTACTGCGCCGCATTGATTGGCTGACTATTCTGTTGATGTGTTCCCTCATGCTTTTTGGCTGGATCAACATCTACAGCACCACGGTAACCGAGGACTTTACCAGCGTCTTTGACTACCAAACGTATTACGGGAAACAGCTGGTTTTTATCATTATTTCGCTCCTGGTGGTCTTTCCGGTCTTAATCATCGAAAGCAGCTTTTTTGAACGCTTTTCCAGCATCATCTACCTCATCGCTATTGTCTTGCTGGCTGGGCTCTTTGTGTTTGGTAAAGAAATTTCGGGAGCCACTTCCTGGTACGGTCTTGGCTTTTTTAACCTGCAACCCTCGGAGTTCGCCAAGATGGCCACCGCCCTGGCTTTGGCCAAATACCTCAGTGATATACAGACCGATATACGGGTTCGTAAATACCAGCTCTACGCCACGCTCATTATCCTGTTGCCGGCCCTTTTGGTCTTGCCACAGCCTGATCCGGGAAGTGCCCTGGTCTACCTATCCCTCTTTTTCGTTTTGTTCCGGGAAGGGCTGCCCTTGTACTACCTTTTCTTTGCTCTTATTTTAGTTATTCTCTTCGTAACCACCCTGATGTTTGGAACCATTTGGGTAGCCATTGGCTTGGGAATCTTCATTTCTCTTTTCTTTCTGCTCAAAAAACCTACCCTGGTGATTCCTACGGGACCTTTACTGGGTTTTATCGTCGTGGCGATGACTATCTCGCTATCCGTCGATTTTATCTACACAGAGGTCTTTGAACAGCGGCACCGTGATCGTTTTGATCTGTGGTTACGACTCGAAAAAGACCCCTCCAAACTAGAAAAAATCCGAAAGTCAATTGGGTACAATACCTACCAAGCCGAAAAAGCAATCGAATCCGGCGGCTTTAACGGAAAGGGCTTTATGGAAGGTACCCGAACCAAAGGAAAGTTCGTTCCCGAACAGCACACCGACTACATCTTCAGTTCTGTAGGAGAAGAGTGGGGTTTTATAGGAACAGCTGGAGTCATCATGCTCTTTTCTTTACTCCTGTTGCGGCTCGTCTTTATTGCGGAGAGGCAGAGGCGGGAATTTAATCGGATGTACGGTTATGGGGTCGTCTCTATTTTACTGATCCACTACGGCGTCAATATCGGGATGGTTTTGGGACTTTTGCCCACCATCGGAATCCCACTTCCTTTCTTCAGTTATGGGGGATCGAGTCAACTTTTCTTCAGCCTGCTCATCTTCATTATGCTCAAGCTGGACGCCAACCGATTGCGCGACGGTATTTAATTGAAGTTGTGATACCTCCACTCCCCTAATCGGGTAGGCGCTTCCAACTCCTCTTGTTTGCCCTTATCCAGTAGGGTAAAAAAGTCCAAACCGGATCGTCTTTCAATCTCATCCACGGAGACTTCAAACCGGCTTAGATCGCTTTTTTGTTCTTGGTTGGGGATTAGGTAAGCAATAAGGGCTTCATCATCTCCTGGACGGTAAACGATTTTGTAAAAATAGTCCGGTACCTCAACCCCTTCCGAGCCAATTTCTTCCAGGCCTTCCTCCAGGATTCCACCCGTTACAATATACAAGTCTCCATAGCGCTTGCACCAGGAGCGTACTTGCTGTTCCAGACGGTTCCAAATCCCCGCATTGAACTCCCGGTCCTGAGGGCTGACGTTACTGGTAAGAAAGGTTTCATTGTAAGCCTCCTCACTAAATCGCCGATCTCCGGCCGGGCAGAGGTGTCCTCTGTCGTACCCACTACCCTTGTAGTTACGCCAATGAGCAGATTCACCTGGGACGGAAGGGTCGACTTCGAAATAGGGTCGTTTTCGGTCATCTTGGGTCAAATGTTCGGGTTTGAGCCAGTAGGCAACCCATTCGGCTTGCTCGTATTCAGTACGGTATGAAAAGGCGTAGTACTCGTGGGTAATTTCTATACCTTCGGTGGATCTGGGACGCAATTCGCCACCCGAAACCATTTCGAATTGAGGCCGTTTGCTCTCTTGTTCTGCCTTGGCCCACCAAAGGTCAAAAAGCCAAAAGGCGGCCAAAATGGCCGCCAGACTTAATGCGTAATAAATTCGTTGTCGATTCAAAGGGTCTAGCCTTTTACGGAAGAAGCTAACTTTCTGTTCGGATTGGCTCGGATCGCACTCATTTTGAGGTCTTCCAATACGTTAATGGCTTCTTCTACATAGACATCTCTGGCCAACTCACGGTGCCAGCGGTCTCTTTTTTCACGCAGAATTGGATCTTGTGTAAATAAGCTTTCTTCGTCTTTCAAAGACGAGAAACTCAGACGGGAATCGTATTCCTGCAACTTCTTGAAGTAGTTCGCTCTCTTCTTATCTGCTTCGAGTTCCTGACGGTATTCCTTGATATTCAGAGAAACTACGTTCTCGTTCTGTTGTTCTTTAACCCAGCGCGCATTCTCTTCGATCAGTTTGATCTGTGAGTTCTTGCTCATGCGCTCCTGGCTGTTCTTGACAACAGTAGAAAAGTCTTCGTACCCTCTCCACTCTTCGTAATCAGCTGGCGAAATTCGGTCCCAAGCCAATGGGTTTTCCTGATCACGTTCTCCCAAATCAATGTAGGAGTAACGATCCGGAACCACGATATCACTCTTGACCCCTTCCAACTGGGTAGACCCCCCATTGATACGGTAGAATTTCTGCGTAGTGATCTTCAGCGCTCCCAAGTCGCCGTGTTGGTTGGAGCTGACCAAATTGGTCAACGGAATTACATTTTGAACGGTTCCCTTTCCGAAGGTTTGCTTACTTCCGATCACAATCGCGCGCTTGTAATCCTGCATGGCAGCCGCCAAAATCTCAGAAGCAGAGGCAGACAATTCGTTCACCAGGATCACCAAAGGTCCATCCCACTGAATTCTTTCGTCCTTGTCTTCGTGAATTTCTTTTCGTTGTCCTGAAGAGCGGACCTGTACAATCGGTCCGTCCTCAATAAAGAGACCCGCAATATCGACTACGGTCTTCAGGGATCCCCCTCCGTTATCACGCAGATCAATCACAAGACCTTCCATCCCTTCTTCTTTTAGTCGCTCAATTTCTTTGGCCACATCAGAAGCGGCATTGCGCTTGTTGTAATCGTTGAAGTCTACATAGAACTTGGGGAGATCAATCAGACCAAAAGTACGGCCCTCTTTATCGATGGTCGCAGACTTGGCATACGACTCTTCCAGTTCCACGACATCACGGGTAATATTAATCTCTTCTGTCGTTCCGTCTACTTTGCGAACCGTCAAATAAACAACTGTTCCCTTTGGACCCTTGATCAATTTGATGGCGTCGTCTAGAGGCATTCCGACAATATTGATCGGCTCTTCGCCTTCCTGACCTACTTTCGTGATTTCGTCACCCACTTCAAGGGACTTGTCTCTCCAGACCGGACCTCCTGAAATGATTTCAACGATTTTAGCCCCGTTCGGCTTTTTCTGTAAGCGAGCACCAATCCCTTCGAATTTACCCGACATGCTCATATCAAAACGCTCCTTGTCTTCCGGGGCGAAGTAAAAAGTATGCGGATCGAACTCTTCCACAATGGTGTTGATGTATTGAACAAACCAGTCCTTGCGCTCCAAGTCATCGACCACATCAAAATACTCGTTTAGGCGCTCCAAAACGTCCTTACGAGCAGCGCTTTCGAGTTCTGCCTCTTTGGCCTTACTAAGGGCATCGTCGGACTCGTTTTCGAAATTGGTCAATTTGTCGTTGTAATCTCCAATAGAGTTAAACTTCAACTGTTGTCTCCAACGCTCGCGCAACTCCTTTTTGTTGCGGGCAAATTCAAGACTGCGGTAGTCGATGTTGATTTCTTCTTTTAATCCGTAATTAAAAGGCTCCGAAAGGAGTTCCGGATAGAGTTCTTTCACCTCATTCATCCGGGTTTCTAAACGTTCGTGCACCAAATTAAAAAAGGTGATATCGGTGTTCTTGATCTCGTCGTCGATCTGGTATTTGTACTTCTCAAACTCGCGAAGATCACTGGCCAGGAAATAGCGTTTGGTCGGGTCGAGTATATCGATGAAGCCATCGTAGACTCCAGCAGAGAATTTATCGTTGATGGATTTTGGCTCGTAGTGTCCTCGTTCCAGAACATAGGTGATCAAGTCAATTAAGAGTTTGTCCTTGTCGTTATTTTCAAAATTGTTGTTCGTAAAACTGCAGGAGGCGACCGCAACAAGCAGGGCCAGAGTTGCCAGCACAAAATTCTTCTTCATAGGTATCACGTTAATCGATTAACTAAGATAGGAAATAATCATGCCAGAAATGGGGCTCTGCCTGGTAATTAATTGTTAAACCCCTGTCCTTTGCATTCTTAGGGAAAACGTATTTTTGAGGTAGAAAGTATACAAAAACGCTTGTGAGTTTGAAGAGACCCCTGATTCTTGTAACGAACGACGATGGAATTACCGCACCCGGTCTTCGGCACCTGATTCGGTATATGAAAGAAATAGGCGATGTGGTTGTGGTCGCTCCCGACAGCCCCCAATCCGGAATGGGGCACGCCATTACTATCGATAGCACCCTGTATTCTAAACAGGTCATCATTGATAAAGCCGATGGAGCGCCTCTGGAATACAGCTGCAGCGGCACACCGGCGGATTGCGTGAAATTAGGCCTTCAAGAGATCCTAGACCGCCGCCCGGACCTCTGTGTGAGCGGGATCAACCACGGGGCTAATCACTCGATCAACGTGATTTATTCCGGCACCATGAGTGCGGCCATTGAAGCGGGTATCGAAGGGATTCCAGCCATTGGATTTTCGCTCTGCGACTATTCCTGGAAGGCTGATTTCAATCCCTGTGAACCCTGGATCAAGCGCATCGTTCGCCAAGCCTTGGAAAACGGGATTCCTGAAGGAACTGTGCTCAACGTCAATATTCCCAAGACCGAAAAACCCCTAAAGGGCATTCGCGTGTGCCGTCAGGCCCGAGCCAATTGGAGAGAACAGTTTGACAAACGCACCAGCCCCACCGGAAAACAGTACTACTGGCTTTCTGGTGAATTTGAATTACTGGATACAGGTACCGATACCGATGTACACGCACTGGAACAGGGCTATGTCAGCGTGGTACCTACCCAATTCGACATGACCGCACACCACGCTATGTCTCAACTGAACCGATGGAAACTCAATGATTAAGAAAGAAATAGCAATTGGATTTGCCGTAGGCGTGATCGCCAACACCATAGGAACCTCGCCTATATCGTTCTCTTCTCCACTATGGGGATTCAGGCCACCTTTGAAGCCGCTTACGAGGAAGGGCATACCGGGACCTTATTGGCCTTGGGCGCCATCCTAAATTTGGTGGCCTTCTTTGGCTTTTTGCGCATCAAAAGAGACTACAGAGCCCGTGGTGTCATGATGGCAACCATCTTAACGGCCATGATTATTCTGGTCTTTAAATTCCTCGAGCCGTGAAAATCTATATCATTGCGGGAGAAGCCTCAGGAGATCTGCACGGATCCAACCTGATCAAGGCCCTGCTTACTCAACGCCCGGATGCCGAAATCCGCTGCTGGGGTGGTGATCGCATGGAGGCGGCCGGAGGCTCCTTGGCCATGCACTACAAGAAAATGGCCTTTATGGGCTTTTTGGAAGTGCTGTTAAACATCCGCAAGATCTTTCGCAACATCAGTTACTGCAAAGAAGACATTGCCGAGTTTGCTCCGGATCAAATCATCTTTATTGACTTCTCCGGTTTTAACCTTCGGATTGCTAAATGGGCCAAAGAGGCGGGTTACAAAACCAACTACTACATCTCTCCCCAAATCTGGGCTTCGAGAGAAGGCCGCATCGAAAAAATCAAGGCCAGCATTGATCGCATGTTTGTGATCTTGCCTTTCGAAAAATCTTTTTACGAGGACAAACATCAATTTCCGGTCGACTTTGTCGGGCATCCGCTTTTGGACGAAATCGCCGGGGCCCAATTGCCTTCGGAGGATGAATTCCGTACCCAGAATGCCTTGCCTGCAGGCAAGCCCATCATTGCTTTGTTACCGGGGAGTCGAAAGCAAGAGGTGCGGTCCATGCTAGAAATCATGCTCTCTGTAGTTTCTTCCGTTCAGGGCTATGAATTTGTTATCGCCAAAGCGCCGGGCTTGGATCGGGAAGTGTACGATCCTTATTTGATGAACCACAGCATTCGCCTGGTCGACAAGCAGACCTATGCCCTGCTTACCCATGCGTATGCCGCCTTGGTCACCAGCGGTACAGCCACCCTGGAGACCGCCCTGTTTAAGGTGCCCCAGGTGGTCTGTTATAAAGGCAACTGGATCTCCTACCAAATTGCGAAGCGCATTATTACGCTGGACTATATTTCTTTGGTCAACCTGATCATGGATCGGCCTGTAGTCAAGGAACTTATCCAAAATGATTTGACCACTGCTCATTTGGTGCAGGAACTCTCCTTAATTTTGGAAGGACCACAACGCGAAAAGATGCTCAAAGACTATGAGCAATTGGCCCAGAAGCTGGGAGGGCCTGGAGCAAGTGAGAAAGTGGCCCGGCTTTTGTTAGAAAGAAACTAGTCGCTCTCGATTAAAACCGTGCCTATGAAACACCCCAAAATCGCCTTTATTAGTTCTCTTTTGGTCGTGACTCTGAGTATGCAAAGTTGCAGCTCTAAGCGAACGGTATCTTCCCGCGCCAAACAAGAAAAGGCCGAGGTAGAAGAAGCCGAGGTTAAACTTCCCCAAAAATCGGATCACAAAGAAGTAAGAGTACCCGCTTCCAAAGCGGATCTCATCATTGAAACCGCCCAGGAATACCAAGGGACTCCCTATCTCTTTGGCGGAACGACCGGCTCAGGTATGGACTGTTCCGGTCTGATCTACGTCAGTTTGAAAACACACGGAATTTCCTTCCCCAGAATCTCCCATGAAATGGCGCAGGAGGGGCGTCGTATTGGGTTGGGGCAGGTACGCAAAGGTGATCTGCTTTTCTTCAAAACGTCCTCCAGAGGTCGACGGATCAACCATGTGGGCCTTGTCGTCAAGGTCAGTGTCGATGATATCCGGTTTATTCACGCCTCTTCTTCTCGAGGCGTTATGGTTTCTTCCCTTACCGAAAAATACTGGAGTCGCGCCTTTGTTCAGGCCTCCCGATTTTTATAGGTAGTGCTTTATTCAGCTCTGGGGCGGTGTACGTGTTACTACATCGCAGGGCTCCTGGTGGCCTATTATTGTGAAATCCCAAACGGGATCCTGCTTGCTGCTCTTTTACTGAGTGGTCTACTCTCGCTGTTTTGTCCGGGAGACAAAAGAGTGCTCCGGGAGCTCCTACTGGTCTCTACCCTGATCAGCCTCGGCCTATTTCGGGCGGAATGTCAAGGTCCTTACCACCCTCGGACAGCGGTACTTTCGGAGTATAGACAGGGCCAACTGACCATTTCTGAGGTCCTCAAACCGAGTCCCTACTACCAACGCTACAGGGCAGCTGACTACCTCCTCCTCATCCCTCGCCAAGTCACATCTTACTTACCCGGTGATCAACTTTGGGTGAGGGGCAAACTCCAAGCCTTATCCCAACCTCAAAATCCGGGACAGTTTGACTACGGTCATTACCTGCATTTGCAGGGATTCAAGGCTCAACTTAGAACGGATTCCATTGAGCTTTTGGGCAAGGAGTATTCCCTTGTCCTTATACTTAGGAGAAAGGTGGAGCAGTTAAAGCGGCATACGCGTGCAAGGCTCGCCCTGGCCGAATGGAACCCGGGTTCTCAACAACTGTTTATGGCCCTCATACTGGGCGACAAAACAGATTTAGATCAAGAGCTCAAGGCAAACTTTAAACGGACCGGGTTGATGCATCTGTTGGCTGTTTCTGGCCTTCATGTGGGCCTGCTCCTACTCTTTGTTCAGAGAGGGATGCGTTTGATCCCCTTGTTGCGCCATCGACGGGGAGGCTTACGGGTTCTGTATTTCATACTTCTGCTCAGCTACGCCTTGATCACCGGGCTTTCGCCCTCGGTGGTCAGAGCCGTGGTGCTATTTGGCATACTCGAAATCGCTCAGAGTCGTCAACAACACACCCCCGCCCTTCAAGCACTAGCCTCTGCTGCCTTCTTGACTTTGTTGGTGGATCCTGCTTCCTTACTGCAGTTGGGTTTTTTGATGAGTTATGGAGCCGTCTTCTTTATTCTGTGGGCCAACCAGATCTTTCTCGAAAGACCAGCCCATCAAGTGATTGAGTTTTTGCGCACCTCTCTGGCTGCTCAACTGGGCGTATTGCCCCTTTGTCTTTTTAGGTTCCATCAATTTTCGTTCAGTTTTCTCCTTTCCAACGCTCTTGTATTGCCGCTTCTAGGACCTGTTCTGGCTATTCTTTGGTTGCAATGGCCCTTAGTCGAGTTATGGCCTACCTCGGGCATGGCTCAGCTCGGGGACTCTACTTTACAGGGCATTCAACAGCTGCTGGGTTGGCTTGCGGACTGGGCCTGGTTTAAGGAAGGAATCCCTTTTCGACTAGAAGAAGTATTACTGTGCTATGGGGCCCTTCTTTGCCTGGGCTTCTTTTTGGAAAGAGGTCGTGCGCTGTTTCTACAGTCTTCTCTGGGGCTCGTGATTTGCCTTCAACTGACCCATTTCTACTTGGTGTACCAAGAAAGTTCAGAAGACTACTACTACATCCCCCACCAATGGAGACACAGCGCCTTGGTTGCGAAAGAAGGCTTGGGTCTGCGCATCTACCCAATCCCTTCAGAGGACCAAAAGGCTGTGAATTGGTCTTGGGTATACCGCGACCTGATCAACCAAAAAGGACTTCATGAGTTGCCCCCGGCGGTCTTCCCTGCAGGAGGGTTACTCTTTCATTCTGAGGAAGGCTGCACAACGGCTTTGGTCCGGCTGACCGATCCCCCTGTGCATGAGGAAGTCGATCGGGTTATTCTATGGCTGCAGGATTCTCCTAAAATTCACCTCGATGAGGCTCTCGACCACTTCAGACCGGATCTGGTGGTGGCCGATGGAAGCAATGCTAGCTATTTACTGCCATTATGGGAAGCTAGCTGTAAGAAGCGGGGTATTGGCTTTTACTCGACACAAAAAAGGGAGCCTTCGTGCTGAAAGCTCCCTTTGAATGAATTAAGGACACATTCCTAGTGAACGTTGCCCATTAAGCGTTTAATTAGTGGCGAAGCGATTAGGACGATCAAACCTGCACCAATGGAGTATTGAGCGATCAGCATAAAGCCGTCTGTATAAACCGTTAGGGTATCAAATCCACCCACATCTGCATCTGTACTTTCGATGGCCAACTGTTTCCCAATAAAACCTACAACTTGGAAGGCGAAAGCTGAAGAGAGGAACCATACCCCCATCATAAAGGCTACAATACGTTTTGGCGAAAGGTCCGTGATCTTGGACAATCCAACAGGCGACATAAACAGTTCCCCGACAGAAAGCAAGAAATACATCAACAGTAAATAGGCAAAGGGTACTAACCCATCTTCGTTGGCACTTGTTCCACTAATGGCCAGTACATAAAAACTAATACCAGCAAAGAGTAATCCCATACCGAACTTATAAGGTGTACGTGGATTGCGCTTTTTCTTGGCCAGAGATGTCCACATCAAGGAGATCGGAATCGCGAGGATGATAATGAACATCGAATTCAGCGAATTTGTCTGAGCCGCCGTCATTAAACTCAATTCTACATTTCGGGCTGCAAATAGGGTAATCACACTTCCGGACAATTCATGGAAGCCCCAGAAAATGGTCATGAATACCGTAATCAAAATAGCAACAAACAATTTTTTACGCTCATCTACCGAAGCCTTAAAGAGAATGAAAGCCAAATAGAGAAGGATAAAAACACCCAAGGCATAGAAGATCACATTGACCAAATTCATTTCCTCGAAGAAGCTGCCCTCCGTTCCTATAGATTTATAAGAAGATAAAAGAAAGGCGATTCCTGGCGCAGAAGCGAATGCTAAAATGGGTATGAGAACGGATTGCTTTATCCCGAGAACCTTCTTGTTGATGACTTCCTCACTCGGTGGTAGACCTCGGTCACCAAAGACACCTTTGCGAATTCCGCTCCAAAAGAAAAGCAGTCCGGCTAACATCCCTATACCAGCCAAGCCGAAACCATAATGCCAGCCATATTCCGCGGCTAACCATCCACACAAGAGGGGAGCAACCCAGCCCCCAATATTGATTCCCATATAGAAAATGGTAAAACCAGAGTCTTTTCGGGTGTCTCCATCTTCGTATAAGGTTCCTACGAAAGTGGAAATATTGGGTTTAAAAAACCCATTCCCTGCAATGATAAAGGAGAGCGCTAAAAAGAAAGCGATGTCATTTTCAATGGCCAAAACAAAATGACCTATGGCCATCAAGATACCTCCCAGAAAGATGGAACGGCGCATTCCAAGAATCTTATCCGAAATACGTCCGCCGATGACAGTCGAAGCGTAAACCAATGAACCGTAGGACGCGTAGACTGCGGCCGTAGCAAAATCACGCTCGGTTAAAGCCTCAAAAATAACCTGCACCATGTACAGGGTAAGAAGCGCCCGCATCCCATAGAAACTGAATCGTTCCCAGAGCTCAGCAAAGAAGAGGTAAAATAACCCTTGTGGATGCCCTAAAATATCTTTTGGCCCTTTGTTAGAAGGTGCCGCTTGGGGAGTTTGTACTTCACTCATAATATGGCTTTACAGGTTGTCTTTTACGAATTGTGTCATCTTGGTATAGAGGTGCAGACGGGTGTTTCCGCCATAGATTCCGTGGTTTCGGTCTGGGTAAATCGCCCAGTCAAAGCTCTTGTTGGCTTGCACCAGGGCTTCGATCATTCTCATGGAATTCTGCACGTGTACGTTATCGTCTCCGGAGCCGTGGACCAAAAGGTACTTCCCTTTGAGGAGCTCAGGATAGTTGAAAGGCGATTCGTTGTCGTAGCCATCAGGATTCTCCTGTGGAGTACGCATAAAGCGCTCGGTATAGATGGTGTCGTAAAACCTCCAGCTGGTTACCGGAGCAACGGCGATAGCCATTTCGAAGGTATCGTTTCCTTTGAGGAGGCAGTTGGTGGACATATGCCCTCCGTAACTCCAGCCCCAAATTCCGGTGCGGTTCTCGTCGATATAAGGCAACTTGCTCAATTCCTTTGCGGCTGCAATTTGGTCTTCTGTTTCGTACTTCACCAGGTTCATATAGGTCACCTTCTTGAAATCACGGCCCTTTAGACCTGTACCTCGTCCGTCCACACAGGCAATAATATAGCCTTCGGAAGCCAGCATTTGGTGCCAGTAGTCATTGGCTCCTAACCAGCGGTTGGCTACTTGCTGAGAGCCAGGCCCACTGTATTGGAACATAAAAAGAGGGTACTTTTTGTTGGGATCAAAGTCTTTCGGCTTGATCATATACATGTTCAAGTCGTTCCCGTTGACCGAAATCGTCGAGTACTCTTTCGGGCTGATTTCGTAGCCTTCCAACTTGGTCATCAGCGCCTTGTTGTCTTTCATTTTCTGCATAAACATCCCGTCGCGGGCCAAATGCAGGCTGAACTCGTAAGGAGTATCGGCACTCGAGAAGGTATTGACAAAGTAGAGGAACTTCTTGCTGAACTGCGCTGAATTGGTTCCGGTCTTGGTGGTCAAGCGGTTTTTACGCTTTCCATTGCTGCGGATACTGTACACATCGCGGTTGATGGATCCCATCTCGGTTGATTGATAGAAAATACGCTTGTTGTAAGCGTCGTAACCGTAGTAAGAGGTCACTTCCCAAGGCCCTTTGGTCACTTGATTCTTCAACTTTCCATTGACGTCGTAGTGGTAGATGTGGTTCCAACCGTCGCGCTCACTGGTCCAGATAAAGCTATCGTCTTCCAGGAAGGTCAGGTCGTCGGTGATATCGACATAGGCCTCGTCTTTTTCTTCCAGTAAAACAGACGCTGTCGCTGTCGTCGCATCCACATTGTGGAGCTTCAGGTGATTCTGGTGGCGGTTGAGGGTTTGCACACTCAGCTTGTCTGCGTGGTTTCTCCACTTGATGCGGGGGATGTAATAGGCATCTCCTAAATCCACTTCCTTGGTATCGCCGGAGGCCACTTCAAGCAGGTGCAAGCTAACAGTTGCATTGGTTTCTCCCGCTTTGGGGTACTTGAATTCGTATTGATATGGATACAGGTTGGTCCCGTACACGTCCATAGAGAACTGAGGCACTTCACTTTCGTCAAAGCGAATAAAGGCGATGCGGGTGCCGTCGCTGTTCCATTGGTAAGCCCGCACAAATCCGAACTCCTCTTCGTACACCCAATCGGTTACCCCGTTGATAATGCTTCCTTTTTGACCGTCGGTAGTCAATTGACGGGTGCTCTGAGAAGCGATCTCAAAAACATAGATGTTGTTGTCTTTCACGTAAGCCACATGCTTTCCGTCAGGAGAAAGCGCCGGGGCCATGATTTTGTCGTCGGCGACAGAGATGGTCTTCTTGCTTTCGACATCGTACACAAAGTAACGTCCTATGGTAGACCAGCGGAAAATACGTTCAAATTCGGATCCCAGAAGGATTTGACTTTCGTTTGCGCTAAAGGTGTAGCTGCTGAAACGTGGAACGCCCTCTTGAGAAGAACTGAGGATGGTTCCCACTTTGGCCAAGCCCTTGTACTCGTACTTGTCGATTTGGCTTTGGCCGTTTTCGAAATTGAGGACAGTGTATTGACGCCCGTTGTTCATGGAACGAAGTGAATTGATGCCTTCGGTCCTAAAGGCGCCACCCCATATTTCTTCGAGGGTAATGGCCTTTTGCTGGGCAGTAAGGCTAAGGCTAAACACCAAAGCGATTACCAACCCGAAAAAGTTAGTTTTCATACGGTTTTTTGAGTTATAGTCTGACATCAAGTTTACTAATTATTTAGGGAATAGTAAACTTTCGTTTTTGGGAGGTACAAAAACAAGGCCAAAGGGTCTTCCCCTTGTGAATCTTTATCTTTGCACTTCTTATTCCAAGCACATGAAAAAACCAATCAGCGGTTTTTCCAAACTCAGTAAGGCCGAAAAAATGGCCTGGCTCAGTCAAGAGTATACCGAGGACCCACAAGGGACCATTGAGCTACTCCAATCCTATTGGCATCCAGACCCCGCCACCCAGCAGTTGCACGAAGAATTTATCGAGAACACCCTCTCGAATTACTTCTTGCCCTTCGCCATCGCGCCCAACTTTGAGATCAATGGGCAGCTTTATGCGGTGCCCATGGCCATTGAAGAGAGTTCTGTGGTTGCGGCTGCCAGTAAAGCGGCCAAGTACTGGGGCGAAAGAGGTGGTTTTAAGGCGACCGTCCTCAAGACAGAAAAAGTAGGACAGGTTCACTTTGTGTGTGCTGCACCAGAGGGTGTTGTTCAGCAGTTTTTTGAAGAGGTCAAGTCCCAGATTTTGGCTGATACTGATGAACTCACCGAAAAAATGCGCTCCCGAGGAGGGGGCATCTTGGACTTGCAGCTGCGAGACAAGACCGCAAGTATTGAGCACTACTACCAGTTGCACGCCGCCTTCGAAACCAAGGATGCGATGGGGGCAAACTTCATCAACACCTGTTTAGAACAAATGGCCAAAAGCCTCGAAATACTGGCCGCAGAACACCCTTCAATGCAGGCCTACCCGGTCGAAGTGGTCATGAGTATTTTAAGCAACTACGTGCCGGATTGCCTGGTTCGAGCTGAAGTGAGTTGCCCAGTGTCTCAAATGGCTGAAGCAGGTATGGACGGAGAAGGTTTTGCAAGAAAGTTCGTGCAGGCGGTTGAAATAGCCAAAGAAGAGCCTTACCGGGCTGTCACCCACAACAAGGGGATTATGAACGGTATCGATGCGGTCGTACTCGCTACCGGAAATGACTTTAGAGCTATCGAAGCCGGGGTTCACGCCTATGCTGCGCGCGACGGACAGTACCGCAGCCTTTCCGAGGCCGAAATCAAAGAGATCGACGGAGAACTCTGTTTCCGGTTCTGGATGGACCTGCCTTTGGCTTTGGGAACAGTGGGAGGCTTAACGCGTCTTCATCCTATGGTTAAGCTCGCCCTGGATGTCTTAGGAAAACCCAACGCACAGGAACTTATGGGCATCACGGCCGTAGCGGGACTCGCACAGAACTTCGCTGCTTTGCGTTCTTTGACTACTACTGGAATTCAAAAAGGGCACATGAAAATGCACCTCTTGAATATCTTGAATCAACTCGGTGCAAGTTCAGATGAAAAAGAAGCCCTGGTGGATTACTTTAAAGACCATACCGTGAGCAATGCCGCGGTCGAAAAAGCATTGACCGAACACCGCAATAAATAAGGATGCAAGAAAAGCGCTATTACGGTAGAGGCAAACTGTTGATCACCGGGGAATACGCCGTACTGGACGGTGCCCTAGCGCTGGCCATCCCCACCATACAAGGGCAATCCCTGCACCTTCAAAGCGGGACTTCAGATCATATTGTTTGGAAGAGCCAGGTCAAAGGAGAAGCTTCGCCTTGGTTTGAGGCTCAATTCGACCTAGAGGGGCATCTTCTCGAATCCAACGACATCGTAGTCGGTGAACGCCTAGAGCAGCTCTTAGGGGCGGCCAGAGAGCTCAATCCTGTATTTCTGGAAGAAAAGCAACCGCTACAAATAGAAGCCCTTCTGGAATTTCCACGCCAATGGGGACTGGGTAGTTCCTCTACCCTTTTGCACCTTCTGGCCCAATGGGCAGGAGTCGATCCTTATGAACTGATGTACAAGAGCTTTGGAAAAAGCGGTAGCGGCTACGATCTTGCCTGCGCAGGGGCGGAGAAGGCCTTGCTGTATGGACTGGAAAATGGGCCTAAGCAGGAAGACGTGGATTTGCCATGGACGTTTAGTCAGCAACTGCTTTGGGTCTACCGGGAAGTCAAACAAGACAGCCGCTCGGCTATTGAGCAGTATCGCAAACGCACGGCCAACTTTTCTAAGCAGGAACTCGAGGATTTTTTGGAGCAAATCAGCGCCCTGAGTTTGGCTTGTAGTCAGGCCACCGAACTCTCTTCTTTTGAACAGCTCTTATCGAAACACGAAGAACTACTCGGAGCAATTCTTGGGATGCCACCGGTGCAAGACAGTCACTTCTCGGATTACACCCAAGGGGTGATAAAAAGTCTGGGAGCCTGGGGAGGAGATTTTATTCTTGCCACAGCACAGGATCCTGCAAAAGCTTCCCTTTATTTCAAAGAAAAAGGATACAACACCCTGCTCACTACGGAACAATTGCTGTATCCTTCTCTTTAACCAGTCCTTCTGTCTAAGACAGAACAGTCAGACTAAAAGTGCATTTAATAGAAATCCCCCCGGAAATCGTCAATTTCTGCTCCTTTTTTAAGCGCTTCGTAGGCCGTAGTGTTCGCTTTTGAACGAGTTGTTGTTGTCAAAGTATTCGCGAAAGTGCTGAAATTTGGCAACTTCACTGCGTCTTCTTTGGACAATACTTTAACCAAAAACACCCCAGTTTCTCCTTTGATCAGGCCAGAAGTCTGTCCTACTTCCAAAGCAAAAGCAGTCCCGACAACCGCAGGTTCTGATCCAGCACCAGCTAGGGTCGGTGCCTTCATCGTAATAGCAGAAACGGTATTTTTACTCGCTCCGCTTTCCTGAATGATTTGCTCCATAGACTTGCCTTTGTTGGCCGCCATGATTTGATCAGCTTTGATGTCTTTTCTCAAGATGGGCAATACCGTCGCTGAGGCGTCTTCAGGACTCATCAAGCCTTTATTGTATCGCTTAGTCACCTGAACAACCGCATAGCCTTCAGAGGTCGAAAAACGATCAATATCACCTACCGCTCGCTCTTCGTTAAAAGCCCACTGAACAATCGCGCGCTGCTCACCCAATCCCGGCAGGTTTTCGTCCAACTCCTTCACCTTGTTTACCGGGCGTAGGATGTAATTCTTCTCTTTGGTGATGTCGTCAAATTCATTGGCATCCGCTTCCATTACTGCTTTCTGGAAAGAAGAAGCCTCTTGGTACAAAGCGTTGGTGGTTTCTTCACTCGGCTCAATATTGGCGGTCAAGTGAGCAACCTGGAAAAGATCCTGCTTTTCTTCTACCTTGATAATGTGGAAACCAAATTCAGTCTCTACCAAATCAATAGCACCTACTTCATTGGAGAAACAGAAATCACTGAACTCCTCGACCATAGTTCCATTATCCTGGAAGAATCCAAGATTTCCTCCTCGTGGTGCAGAGGGTCCATCTGAATTCTCTCTTGCCAAGGCGGCAAAGTCAGCTCCTTCTTTAAGAGCCTCTACCAAAATCTTATCGGCTTCCGCTTTCGCCTCTTCCTTTGTTCTTTTGATTTCAGGATTAGCACGGGTAGCTCCTTCGTAAGCGAACAAGATGTGGCTGGCGCGAACATTCCCGTTCGGCTTCTTGCCCATCATACGAGTTATTTTAAAGCTCTGTGCATCGCGGTAAGGGCCGTAAACTTCTCCAACTTCCAAAGCCAAAAGGCTGTCTAAAGAAGCAGAAGGCAATTGCCCTTGTGGCTTGTAAATTGAATCGTAGTTGGTGTCTGAATCAAACTCCAAGAAGGCGAACATGTCTTCCGTAGTGGTGAAGTCTGCTTTGAGGTCTTCCACTCTTTTCTGCGCAGCATTCTCGTCTTCTACAGAAGGTTTTTCCTGGAAGAAAACGAAACGAATATCACGGGCATTCTCTTGTTGGAAATCATCCTCGTGCTTGTTGATATAATCTTGGATGGCTTGCTTAGAAACCGGAATAGTAGAATCGGCCACTGAAGTGTAAGGGATGCGCACAAACTCCATGTTGATCTTATCGTTGCTGAAACCATAGTCAAATTCTCCTTCTGATAAAGTTGATCCGATACCGGCCTTCACCATATTGAAGAACAACTGCTCTTTGGCTTGTTGTGCGATGTTGGCCTCATCATCCAACCACGCTTGGTAACGAACGGGATTGGTCTCTTTCCATTCCTGGATCGTGCTGCGGAACAAATCTTCGTTAAAGTTTCCGTCGGCATCTCCAAACTCACGCACCTGATACTGCCAGTTGTTTTTGCGAACGTAATCCACGATCTGGTCACTTCCAATATTCAATCCCAAATCGTCGAATTGCTGTCTTAGAATTTCGGCGCGTACTTCTTGATCGTACACGGTTTTAACCAATTGGGTTTGCGACATTCCGCGTCCGAACTGCTGCTTTCTGCGGTCCAGGGTTACTCGAAAATCATCGATACTCAAGGCTTCTCCGTTGACTTCAGCAATAGCGGAGCCTACCTTGGCTCCTCCGCCAAATGTCCCGTCACTGGAGATGATTCCTTGAATTACAAAAGCAAATAACGCCAACCCAATAATCAGGATAAGAATGGTTGTACGCTTGCGAATATTCTCTAAGATTGCCATAGCAGTCTGGTTTTTCTACAAATTTTAGGGGGCGAAAATACCTCTTTTTTTTCAATTTGGAAAGGAAAAAAAGCGCCTGAAAGTCACTAATTCTCTTGGATCTTCTGGACTTCGACGAGATCAATTTTGTTGTTGGATACTTCCCGGATGATAAAGTGATAATCCTCGGTTTCGACACGGGTTTGTTGCTCGGGGATTTCTTCGGTCAGATGTACGATGAGCCCACCCAGGGTTTCGTACTCTTCCCCTTCCGGCAAAGCGAGTTTGTACTGCTCATTGAGGTAATCCACTTCCAAACGGGCAGAGAAGCAGTAGCGGCCATCTCCGAGCTGATCCTCCTGCAAATCAGTCGAATCGTGCTCGTCCTCTATCTCGCCAAAGAGTTCTTCAATGATGTCTTCCACGGTAAGTATTCCGGAGGTTCCACCGTACTCATCGATCACCACCGCAACGCTTTTGCGTTTGCGGGTCAGCACGTTGAGGATGTCTTGTATCAGCATGGTTTCGGGCACATACTCCACCGAACGCAGAATACTCTTGATGGAATTCGGCTTGCGGAAAAGCTCGAAAGAGTGGGTATAGCCGATGATTTCGTCTATGTTCTGTTTGAATATAAAAATCTTGGAATAGCCCGTTTCGGTAAAGAGTTTTCGGAGTTCCGAAGGGCTTTCGTGCATTTCTATGGCACAAATCTCAGTTCGAGGTACCATCACCTCCCGGGCCTTGACCTCGGCAAATTCCAGGGCATTCTGAAAGATTTGGATTTCGCTGTCGATTTCTTCATCAGTCTCCATGCCTTCCACCTGCTCCGAGATATAATCCCCTAACTCCATCTTACTGAAAGAAAGCTGCACCTCGTCACCGGCGGTCTTGAAAAAGGTTTTCAGGATAAAATCCGATACCTGCATCACCAACCAGGAAAAGCCTGAGAAGAGGATGTAAAAAATATAGCGGGTATCGCCATCAACTTCAGCAAGGTATTGGAATAAATCTGGAAGAAAACTTTAGGTAAAAACTCAGCAGTAATAAAGATGATCAGGGTCGAAATCACCGTATGAGTAAACAGCCCAAAGTCCTCAAAGAAAAAACTGTACCAGGCTGTTGCCTCCCCTATAGGAGTCGGGAACCACTTCATGAGTACCTTCCCCATAAAATAGGAATAGACCACCAGGGAGAGGTTGTTCCCAATAAGCATGGTGGCAATAAATTTGGACGGTTTTTCGGTGATCCGCGTCAGGATATAGGCCAGTACACCATCCTGCTTTTTCTCTAACTCAATATGGATGCGATTGGCCGAAACAAAGGCGATCTCCATTCCCGAAAAGAAGGCCGAGAACAGCAGAGAAATGCCAATGACCAAAAAGTAGATATCCACCGCTTAGGGCCTATTTTTCCTTGTTTCGTTTTTCGAATTTCCGACGGAAGTTCCGGCGGAAAAAGAACATCCCCAAAGAGACTACAAAAAAGAACAAGAACAAGTAGATCTCGTCGCTTTCGGTTCCCCAAATACCGATCAATCGGTAGAGTGAAAAGAAGGCTACCACCAAGTAGATGTATTCGGTATAACGTAAGATATTGATCATGATTCTTCCTCTTTAATGACAATTACCCCATCGGTTCGCTGGGCCTGCACTTTCGTAAAATTACGATCAAAATCCATACCCTTCCCCATCATAATGGTTCCGTCTTCCGGATTGGTGTAGCGAAAAGAAGATTCTGTAAAGATCCAGTTGTTCGCTCGGTCGTAATACATTTGAGGCGCCTCCAACTTCTTACCGTCGTGACTGGTCAACACCACATTGCCTTTGAGTTCGATTAGGTTGGTATCGGTATACACCATGGCAAAATCCGCCTCGATGATGTTCATCTGCCCCTCATCATCATAGAACTCCAGACGCATCCCTTCCGGAAAAACCTGGTAGCGAAAACGCATGTTCTCGTAGTTCTCGTTTCGAGCTGCAGAGAGTTTAACCACGGCTCGGGTCAGGGTCGTGTCCTGGTTGGTCATCTCTTTACCCGCCTCGGTATAGGTCAGGGTAAAACCTTCGGAAACACTCTGCGGAAAAACAAAGGTACCCGCTTCTTCCCCCACCCGCTCGTACTGGTCTTCACAGGACCAAAAAGACAAAGCCATGGCAAAAACCATGGCAATGTCCTTTATGTATGTATGTTTTGTCTTCAATTCTACAGGTTAGGCACCTTAACGCTTCCACCGACCCAACAGTCAAAGGTTACTGACTTACCGGCCATTCCTTCATTGAAGATCATGGTCTTCGTCGGAGCCTTTGCCATATAGTTAGCTACAGTTCTCGCCACACGAGATTTCAATGCAGGATTTACACGGGCAGCCTTTCTGGCTTCTTCCGCAGCCTTCCAGTAGATCGCTCTTTTCTCGAAAGTCGTCTTACCACACTGATTGGCGCTCTTGGCGTACTGAGCAGCAATAATCAAGTGAGCTTTCCCCATAGACGGGTCAGCTTGTAAAGCCTTTCTGGCATAACTTCTAGCCTGTCCTTTACGACCCAAACGGTTCATCTTGGTCGCAATCTTGTAAAGGATCTCGGCCTTTCTCTTGGGATCTGCCTCCAACTCTATGGCCTTGTTGTAATCGGCAATCGCACCGTTGGTGTTTCCGCTCTTATCTTTCAATACTCCACTGTAGAAGTAAGCATCCGCAGAAGGATCCAACTTCAACTGCTCGGTGAAGAGCTTCTCGAACATAGGATCGTCTGTGCACTCTTTGGTGTACAAGCGACTAACCGCAGACTTCACCCATTTGATGTCGCCTTTCTTGGCATCAAAGTTCTTTTGGTACAGAGGTATCAAGTTGTCACAGTCCGCCAACTGACCCAATTTAGCATCGATACTGTCGGCAATCTTACCATAGGATTCCGAGTTTACTCGGGCTGCCTTTAGCTGACGCTTTTCTTTGGCAGAAAGGGTCTTGGCCTCTTCTTTTGGAAGAAGTTTTTGAACCAATCCAATCATTTTTTGGTTCTCTTCTTCGATTTTCCCCTGAACAGCATCGTAAACATCAAAGACCTCCTGCAGGTCTTTCTTCCCCGCCATGTTTAAATCGACGAGTGTTGAAAAGTAAAGATAGAGTCCCCTTGGATTTTTAAAGTTCTTGCGATCTGCCTTAAAGGCGGCGTCCAATTGATTGTAGATTTCATCCTCAGAGATCATACCATTATCTCTAAGCATAAGAACCTTGTCTACAATATTTTTAGCATGAGGGTTACTCTTAGGAAAAAACTTAGTGCCATCGTCCAATAACTTGACGTAGTCTTGGACATAACTGGTTTTTTCAGCACCACTGCTGTTCTTGATTTTGTGGGTTAGAATTTTGCGTCCGGCTGTAAAGTTAGCCTTATTGATGCTTGGGCAGGTTTCGTAAACCATTTTCCATGGTTCATAAGCCGCGTCGTAGTTCTTTACTTTGTAATGTTCAAAATAAATGGAGAGGTTGGTCATACACTCCTGGTTTTGCGCCTGTGCAGAGACCATTCCGATCGCCAAAAGGCCCAAAATAATCGATGAGTAAATTTTCCGCTTCATGATTGTGCAATTAAGTGGTTAATGTACAATATTTTCAATGTTTAATTGATCACTCGCTTAATAAACCAGCGATCATTTAAGGATAACCCAATTTTGATGCCAAAATAGTTTTCTTTCACTAATTGAGCTGCCGTTGTACCGCGATTTCCGAATTCTATCCCGAGGTTTAAATTGGAAAATCGGTCGGTAATTGAACCTCCCATAGGGATACCCATACCCAAGGAGATGCTAAAATTATTAATTTCTTCTCCGTTTACCGAAAGTCCTGTTTTATCGAAACGAACTCCTGCACGGTAAACAATACGGTTGTAAATCCCCGATAGGGCATTGTAGTCTGGAATATAGTAACCTCCCAAGATGACCGTACTGGCCTGACCATACTCCACATTCTCTACTCGCAAAAAGGTATTTTGGAAATCACTGTAGTCCTGAGAACGGATCTCCAGACCTCCAAACCACTGCTTATCTACCCCAAGTCCAAGACCCACACTCAAGGTGGTTGGAAGGGTAACGGTTGTTCTCGCGAGTCCCTGAGCGGCTAAATCCACATCAATGACCTCGATTTCTGAACCGTTTACTAGAGAGAACGAACCGATACGTTGTGTATTTTCTGAATTCAGGTTGACCTGTGTATCGACCCCCATATAAGAGTGAAGTCGGTAACGGTTCTTCAAAATCATGGGAGTATAGGTAACCGCGTAGTTGAAGTCGAAGCCATTCACATTGGACGTTCGCTCATCCAAGGTTCCAAATTGAACGTCCTGTACACTCTGAATACGGTCGTTGGTGATTTCCCCAAAATTGTAGCGCACCGAAGCTCCAACATTTAAATTAGGAATGGGCTGATATCCGGCAGAAAGAAAGACCCGGCTAATACCTCCTGCGCCGTCAAAAGCGTTGACTACGGTGTCGTTGTCCATGTTCACCGTCTCTTGCTGCAGGTTATACCCCACAGAAGAAAGGGGTTGTAAACCAAAACCAACGGCCACCTTGCGGCTGACCGGGAAGCCTACTGATAAGTAATCCAGGGAAGTAACAGCAACTCGTTGGTTGTCTGCTCCATTAGCTTTTAAAGTAAAGTTTCGACTAGAAATCCCGATAGCGTAGTTGGTCACTCGAAGGTTCCCATAAGCAGCGGGATTTTGAAAGTTGACGTGGATACTGTCGGTAAACATCGCCAGCCCACCCATGGACTGGTTTTCTACAGTAGCTTGTCCTCTGACTTCCCCTATCCCGAAAGAGGAATAAGGCGATATACTTCCATTTTGCGCATAAAGGGCAAACGAGAGCACACAGAAGAGTGCCGACAAAAACCTTTTCAACATTGACTATTTATTGTATTCCAGTAGGAAATTCAAGCCCTCCAAGAGAATTTTAGAATGGGCAAATATGGAATTTTTTAGTCGTTTACCAAAAAAATGAGCGTCTCCGCCTGTTAAAATAACTGTTAAATGTGGGAAGCGCTCTTTGTAGGCATTGATCATACCATCCATCTCACAGACAGCAGCGTAAGAAACCCCGCTGTGAATACTGTCTTCGGTGTTCTGTCCCAAGAGACCTTTGTAGGGCTGGGGATCTAGGAGTGGCAAGGAAGCAGTAAACTCGTTCAAGGCGCGGTACCTCATCTGCAATCCCGGGGCGATTGTTCCTCCTAAATAATGGCCTCTGTCGGTGATCAAATCATAGGTAATCGCGGTTCCGGCATCAATGACCAGGGTATTTTGGTGCGGGTAATGGTGGTGTGCACCTGCGACCAGAGCAATACGATCGACTCCCAAGGTTTCGGGCGTATCGTAATCGTTTACAAAGGGGAGTCGGGTTTCGGTATTGAGCAGTTTGAAGGAGCAGAAAAGACTGAGCAGCTTTTCGTGCCGCTCGTTGCACTGACCCACCCGGGCCAAAAAGCCGTGCTCAATTTGCGGATAGCGCTCAAAAAGAGCCTTGACTGCGGTAGCCAAGAGATCGTGATCCACCACCTGGTCAAAAACCAGTCGATCCTTCTCAAAAACCCCGAGCTTCACGCGGGTATTCCCTATATCGACAACTAAATTCACTCCTAATGTGCGGCTAGCGTTCCTTAAAAATACTGGACTTCGCGCATTTCTTCCCCTTTTTTCCTTTTTTGTTTTATAATCCTGTAATAAAAATTATATTTGCACCCGCCTTGAAAAAGGTACGCTGCCTGACAGCGTGGTTAGGTACCTTAGCTCAGTTGGTAGAGCAACGGACTGAAAATCCGTGTGTCCCTGGTTCGATTCCTGGAGGTACCACTTAAAGCACGAAAAAGCTCATTCCCTTGAATGGGCTTTTTCGTTTAAATCTGCGATTGAAGCTTGCTTCGATGAGCAGGTTTGAACGAAAAAAACAAGACCGCGAAAGCGGGATTGGGCTTTTGACGTATTTTCAGGAGTGGCACCAAAGGAAGATTGCGCCAGCAATCAGTCCTGGAAACCAAAGCTTGCTTTAGGGAGCGGATAGAAACGAAAAAACAAGACCGTGAAAGCGGGATTGGGCTTTTGACGTATTTTCAGGAGAGGGACCAAAGGAAGATTGCCCCAGCAATCAGTCCTGGAGACCAAAGCTCGCTTTTCACTTTAAAGCAGGAATTGTTCAAGTTTTCCTTAACTATACCGATAAGGTTAAACCCAAATTTGATTTTGCAGGTCTTGTGGAAGAAACCACCAGTACGCATAGTAAAACAGGTCAATCTACCATTACCAGTGTAGATAAATTTACCTATAACCAGGTGGGAGCGCTAAGCCAGGCGACCAACCAGATCAATGGTGGGGCTACAGAAGTTATTGCCGAAAACACCTATGACGGTATTGGTCAGCTTACTCAAAAGTCCATTGGAGGAAAAACAAACCAAAATAGAGTGCAAGACATCGACTACACCTACAATGTAAGAGGGTGGCTTACCGATATCAATAACCCCGATAATAAAGGCGGTGATCTATTTGCCATGCGCCTTTACTACGACAGAGATACTCACTCGACCAATGCTACTCCCCTCTATAACGGAAACATCTCGCAGGTCATGTGGTCTACAAAGAATACCAATAGCTCCAAATTCTATTATTTCTACCACTACGATCACTTAAACCGCATAACCAAAGCACAGTTTGCTGGTGGTGGCTGGTGGGATCGTTACAGCCTTAAAAAGGTCGAGTACGATAAAAACGGAAACATCACCAAACTGGAAAGAAAAGGATGGACCAATTCCGCTGCTACTAGCTTTGGAACCATGGATAATCTGGACTACACCTATTCCAGTAGTGGTATCGGTAATCAATTACTCAAAGTGCAAGACAACAGCAACATCAACTTTGGGTTTAAAGACAACATCAATCAAACCACAGATTACACCTATGATTCCAACGGGAATATGACTCGTGATTACAATAAGGCCATAAACACCAATATGACCTACAATCACCTG
>NZ_MQVX01000001.1:2876046-2884951 GCF_002954325.1 Aureicoccus marinus | reverse complement strand
AATAATGGTACTGCAACTATCAAGGACGAAAACAACTACTACCCCTTTGGTCTTGAGCATAAGGGGTATAATGACATAGTTAATGGTAATGAACAGAGGAGGAAATATCAAGGAAAAGAATACGAGGAAGAACATGGTTTAAATACCTATGATTTTAGTGCGAGAAATTATATACCTGATTTAGGACGTTGGACAACTCTTGACCCACTTGCAGAACTTGATTATAGTCTGACCCCATATAATTACACTATGAATAATCCAGTGCTTTTAACAGACCCAACAGGATTATCAACTCACGTTAAATTAAATGATGATGGTGAATGGGAAGTTGTTGAAGGCGGAGACCCTGACGATAGTGATGATAATATTTATATAATAGTCTATGATGAAGATGGGAATGCTATTAACACAGGTTGAGTATTGGAGAATCGTTGACAAGTCATTCCTTTTATGATGACAACAACAATGCAGTTGTAGGGGCAATTATTGATTTAGAATCAACAGAAGGTCAAGACTTCATTGATAACGAGATTATTAGAGATGACCCATTCATAGGAATTTACATGCCAAGAGCAACAGGTGGAGGACATTTTGATTTTAAAGAAAGAGGTATAGAAAAAGCAAGAAAAGAAGGTAAATCGGACATTCAACATAGATATAGAGGAAGTGTAGCCAGTAATGGTAAAATAGGTTCAGCAAGAGATTTTGGTAATGGAGGGGCAGGTATTGTAGCAGGACGAGCTGGGCTTAGCTGGGAACAGTCTCGATTAGGATTTGATGGGTTGGAAACTTTGCAGCATTCATCTATGTTGCGAGTAAGGCTTCCTGGCGGTGGAACAGGTTATATTATTGCTATTAAACCAAGCAAAGAAGGTACACCTACTCAGAAAGCACAAAAACTCGGACATCAAATAGGTCGTAAACTTCGTGCTGATGACCTAATAAAAGAAGTTGAACTCAATAATTTTATAGAATAAATTATGAAAAGAACATACATCAAAAATATTTCTTTATTTCTGTTTTTTCTTGCATTTTTTAGCTGTGGTTCAGAGAGAAAAAACAATGTTATTCATTTATATTCAAAAGATAAGTCACAGGTAGTTTCAATAATTAGTAACTACAACAAAAAAGAAAGGATAATAGCTGTAGGTAAACACATATCAAAACCTGTAAAAGACTATATAGAGTTAGATATATCTAAAACTACTAAGTTAGATGACCAATTTGGTATTTGTTGGAATACTAATGGACATAAGTGGGAAATGGTAAATGATAAAGCGAAAATAGTTAAAGTGGCACTTGATACAACAATATATGTTTTTAGGGAAAGTTGGTTTAAAGATAAAGGAACACCAAACACCAAATATTATATTAAAACGGATTGTTTTGTTGTTGGAGCTTTAAATTACTCTGAACATTATCCAGAAGAGAACGGTTCAGTAGAAAGATTTAATTAATACAAAATGACCACCTTCGGGTGGTTTTTTTATGCCTTATAGCGAAGCCATGTTTTTATTGAAGAAATCTTTGAACTTCTTTGAGGTGAGCATCTGTAATCCGTTGTAAACCGTCAGCCAAAAGTGAACTTTAGTGATTGAAAGTTAAGCGACACTTTAACCACTATTCGAATAATCCAAGCTCACAGATATGGTCAAACTTTTATCACGAGCTAAGTCCTTGAATAGTCTTTTCAACACCGATTACTAATTCCAAAACCCGCATATTCCCAGTATTAACCTTTTATAACCTTAGACTTGGTGATCCTGGAGGTACCACTTAAAGCACGAAAAAGCTCATTCTCTTGGAATGGGCTTTTTCGTTTCTAAGCGCGACCAAAGCTTGCTTTAGGGAGCGGATAGAAACGAAAAAAACAAGACCGTGAAAGCGGGATTGGGCTTTTGACGTATTTTCAGGAGAGGGACCAAAGGAAGATTGCGCCAGCAATCAGTCCTGGAGACCAAAGCTCGCTTTTCACTTTAAAGCGGGAATTGTTCAAGTTTTCCTTAACTACACCGATAAGGTTAAATCCAAATTTGATTTTTCAGGTCTTGTGGAAGAAACCACCAGTACGCATAGTAAAACAGGTCAATCTACCATTACCAGTGTAGATAAATTCACCTATAACCAGGTGGGAGCGCTAAGCCAGGCGACCAACCAGATCAATGGTGGAGCTACAGAAGTCATTGCCCAAAATATCTATAACGATATTGGTCAGCTTATTGAGAAGTCCATTGGAGGAAAAACAAACCAAAATAGACTGCAAGACATTAATTACATTTACAATGTAAGAGGGTGGCTTACCGATATCAATAACCCCGATAACAAAGGCAGTGATCTATTCGCCATGCGTCTTTATTATGACAGGGATACTCACTCGACCAATGCCACTCCGCTCTATAACGGGAACATATCGCAGGTCATGTGGTCCACCAAGAATACCAATAGCTCCAAGTTCTATTATTTCTACCACTACGATCACTTAAACCGCATAACCAAAGCGCAGTTTGCAGGTGGCGGTTGGTGGGATCGTTACAGCCTGAAAAAGGTCGAATACGATAAAAATGGAAACATCACCAAACTAGAAAGAAAAGGATGGACCAATTCCGCCGCTACTAGCTTTGGAACCATGGATAATCTTGTCTACACCTATTCCGGTAGTGGTATAGGTAACCAATTAATCAAAGTACAAGACAACAGCAACATCAACTTTGGGTTTAAAGACGTCAACCAAACCACTGATTACACTTACGATTCCAATGGGAACATGACTCGTGATTACAACAAGGCCATAAACACCAATATGACCTATAATCACCTGAATCTACCGACTTATATTCCGATTAACGGAGGTTCCATCAGTTACTACTACGATGCTGCAGGAGTCAAACAGAAAAAAGTAGTCAGCGGAGGAGCAACAACGGAGTATGCGGGGTCATTTATATACAAGAATGGGAGCCTCGAGCATCTAAATCATCCGGAGGGTTATCTTGAACCTGACGGCAACTCCTTCCGCTATATTTATCAGTATAGAGATCAAATTAATAATTTACGACTAGCATACTCTGATTTGGACGGCAATAGTGTCATAGATCATTCTTCCGAAATTTTGATTGAAAAAAATTACTACCCTTTCGGACTTGAGCATATGGGATATAATTCTACCATAAATGGGGTGGTGAACAATTACAAACAATACCAAGGGCAAGAATTTATCGAGGATCTAGAATTAAATATCCATGAGTGGAAATTTAGAATAAGTGACCCTACACTAGGTCGTTTTTGGAGTGTTGACCCATTAGCAGAAGACTATCGTTTTCAATCACCTTACAATTTCTCTGAAAACCGAGTAATTGATGGTTTTGAACTGGAGGGACTGGAGTATGTAACTGTCCATCACATAATGAATGGCGGAACTCACATAACAACTCTTCCTGCTACGGAGTATTATAAAATGACTGATTCTGAAATTAATGAAAAGAATGGTACTCCCGCAGGAAATTACAACGCAGCTTCTTACGGTCCTGAAGGAAAAGGTGTAAAACATGTTTACCATAACAGAGATGGTTCCTACACAGGGCCATATGAAGATGGTACAGTTAGATGGGATAATAGAAGGATTAATTTTCAAACTGCAGCCGGTAATCACGGATTGTATTCAGGCGCTGGAAGTATTACCAACTATAGAGGAGGTCAAGATTACAATTTTGATTTCCAACCTATTGATTGGTCTGATGCTATTGCCAAAAGGCATGATGAAGACTATGAAACAGCTAGAGCGAATGCAGATGGACCTGGTGCTAGTTATATTGACGATGTAAACACTTATCAAGCTGACTTAGACATGATCGAAAGATTGAATACTTTTACCAGTGGAGGAAAAGTGGAGGGCATTGAAACACCATATCGCAAAACAAGCTCAAGGGAAATGGAATTATCTCTTAAAGGACAAAAAATAGTGATAAGTGCGTTAGCCGCTTACAAAAAATGGAAGATAGACAATAACTATGGGAATGACACCAGCTTTGAAACGTTAGGTCAAAAGTTTTACAAAGATGACTTTTTGAATGCCTTAATCATTTCAATAATTTATAGCAGTAACGAATGAGAACATTAATATTTATAGGTTTTATCTTTTTATCTCAAGCTTGCTCTCAAGAGCCAAAAATCGTTATTACCAAAGAACATATCGTTAATAAATATTGGGATGATGACCGCAATAATTCAATACTTATTGAGAAAATGATGTTAAAAAAAGACAGTGTATTGGATATTTTTAGTTCTGATTTTAGAAGCGAAATTCCCAATCACTGGAATATAATCAATAAGCTGGAAGTTGACAGCACATCTTATTTTGGCTATTCTGGATTAAATATCAAAAAGGATAAAAAAAAATTAAACAGCCCAATATTTTTCAACAAGAATAATGGTTTTGAATGGTATTCTGCTAACGGCAATAAAACCATTATTGGAAATCTTGAAACTAACACTTGGTACAAGTTTAGTAATTTAACTACATCAGCTTACTACGTTTACATATACGTCGACAAAGAGGGTAAAACACATAGGTTTAACGTAAATATGTCGAATTATTAAGTTGATTTTTACTTGAAGAGTAGGATGATAAAATTGTTCTTTTTCAAGAATTAACCTGAAGAAGACTTATAATTAGTATGTTATCAAAGGTAATCGGAATGTGTTTGTTTCCTCCAGAATCGGATCCACTTGATTAGGTTAGTTTTATAGCAAATGTGTCTTGGCTTTTCAAATCTTAACTGGGTCAAAATAACTCATAGTTTTATTCTTGTCCAGAATTAAACAGAATTCATATAAAGTTAAGTGATACTTTAACAACTTTTCGAATAATCCAAGCTCACAGATATGGTAGAATTATCATTTTCACTTTAAAGCAGGAATTGTTCAAGTTTTCCTTAACTATACCGATAAGGTTAAATCCAAATTTGATTTTGCAGGTCTTGTGGAAGAAACTACCAGTACGCATAGTAAAACAGGGCAATCTACCATTACCAGTGTAGATAAATACACCTATAATCAGGTGGGAGCGCTAAGCCAGGCCACCAACCAGATCAATGGTGGGGCTACAGAAGTTATCGCCGAAAACACCTATGATGGTATTGGTCAGCTCACCCAAAAGTCCATTGGAGGAAAAACAAACCAAAATAGACTGCAAGACATCAACTACACTTACAATGTAAGAGGATGGCTTACCGATATTAATAACCCCGATAACAAAGGCAGTGATCTATTTGCCATGCGCCTTTACTACGACAGAGATACTCACTCGACCAATGCCACTCCGCTCTATAACGGGAACATATCGCAGGTCATGTGGTCCACCAAGAACACCAATAGCTCCAAATTCTATTATTTCTACCACTACGATCACTTAAACCGCATAACCAAAGCACAGTTTGCTGGAGGCGGTTGGTGGGACCGTTACAGCCTTAAAAAGGTCGAGTACGATAAAAACGGAAACATCACCAAACTGGAAAGAAAAGGATGGACCAATTCCGCTGCTACTAGCTTTGGAACCATGGATAATCTAGACTATACCTATTCCAGCAGTGGTATCGGTAACCAATTACTCAAAGTACAAGACAACACCAACATCAACTTCGGGTTTAAAGACAACATCAATCAAACGACAGATTACACCTACGATTCCAATGGGAACATGACTCGTGATTACAACAAGGCCATAAACACCAATATGACCTACAATCACCTCAATCTACCGACTTTTATTCCAATTAACGGTGGTTCCATTAACTACTACTACGATGCTAACGGAGTCAAGCAGAAAAAAGTAGTTAGCGGAGGTGCAACAACGGAGTATGCGGGAAATCACATCTATACCAACAACACCCTGGATCAATTCTTTACTGCCGAAGGCTATGTAGAAAAGGATGGTGGCTTCTGGGATTATAACTACCTGCTAAAAGATCATTTGGGGAATACGCGCATTATATTTAATGATAATAATGGTACTGCATCAATCAAGGACGAAAACAACTACTACCCTTTCGGGCTTGAGCATAAGGGGTATAATGACGTAGTTAATGGCTCTGAGTACGAGTATAAGTACAATGGCAAAGAATTTGATCAATCACATGAGCTCGATATGTATGATTATGGAGCCAGGATGTATGAGCCAACCCTAGGTAGGTGGATGGTTGTTGATCCGTTGGCGGAGGACTTTAATAATTTGAGTCCTTATAACTACGCTGTTAATAATCCTATCTTCTTTATTGATCCAGATGGTCGCGCCGCGTCGCCAATTTACGATACTGAAGGCAATTTTCTCGGAACTGATAATGAAGGGCTGCAAGGAGAAGTAATTGTCATGGATAAAGAAGATTTTCAACAAGGCATGTCCCATCAAGAAGCAGTCAATAAGAATAAGGGAATGGGAGGGCTAAAAGATTGGGCTACCAATCAAAAAGTAGACGCGCATTATTCCAATTTAAAAAACAGACCAGATTATGATGGGGTTGTAACTATAAGAGAAGGAGTGGAATGGGCAAAGAGTCATCCAAACTTAAAAGCGCACCCTGACGATGTGAATTATTCGAATGCCACTGCAGATGACTATCTTTATTTAGACGCTTCAAAAATGGATTTTGGAACATTAAATGCTTCGTATTTTGAGAATTTAAATGTCAAAACAAATGTTAATCTTATGGATCACGTCAATCCGTTTAGCAATAGGTCCCGCTATACCACATATGCCTTGGGCAGAACAGAGATGACCTTACTTGATTCATCAGGAACTGTTAGCATACCCAACGGATCTGCTAATGCATATGACTGGAACTACGGAGGTTCTAATTTCAGAAATATATTAATTTGGGGGGAGAGAGGTCTAAAACAGTTAAATGACTCACATGGATTTCCAGTGTTGATTTATGGTGTTGGGCAATTAAACAATAATATTTTCTTAGGAGGGACCCCAAATTTATTTCCAACGATTCCTGTATCACATAAAAAATAGAGTCCATAAATGGCGTTTAATTAAGGTTATTTATTCGAGAATGATGTATAGAACAAGTAAGTAATAAGGTAAAGTTTATGAATAAAATACTATCGATACTTCTATTTGCATGCCTTTTGATTGGTTGCGAGAACTTTTATGGAGACGAAAGTCTCGGATCGGGATATTTTTTATGGAAGGAAGGCAGTTATGCCTCTATTGGTTACACTGGAAATAATGACAATTCCAGTATCGGATATACTGTCATAAAAGAAAACGTCCTTGAAGCAAAGAAGAATGAGAACTACATCATTGTAAAAACTGTTATGTTTAATAAGGACCAGCAAAAAAATTTGAGCTATTGGGTTATTGATAAATCCATAAAACTAGATATGAGTTTATGTACCGACCAATCTAGTTGTGATAGCTTGCTATTGTCAAACTTAACTAAGGAAAAAGATAGCTTAGCATTTAAAATGCTGTTAAAGGATAAAAACGTTAATCTATCTTTTAATAATTGGAACTAATCTTTGTAAACCAATAGCGAAAAACGAACTAAATTGATCAAAAGTTAGTTTCCACTTTAAATGATAACCACTATTCGAATAATCCAAGCTCACAGATATGGTCAAACTTTTATCGCAAGCTAGGCCCTTGAATAGACTTTTCAACATCGATTACCAATTTCAAAGCCCGCAATTCACCAGGATTAACCTTTTATAGTCTTAGACTTCGTGATTCTGGAGGTACCACTTAAAGCACGAAAAAGCTCATTCCCTTGGAATGGGCTTTTTCGTTTAAATCTGCGATTGAAGCTTGCTTCGATGAGCAGGTTTGAACGAAAAAAACAAGACCGCGAAAGCGGGATTGGGCTTTTGATGTATTTTCAGGAGTGGGACCAAAGGAAGATTGCGCCAGCAATCAGTCCTGGTAACCAAAGCTTGCTTCGATGAGCAGGTTTGAACGAAAAACACCTCGGCCGTAGGCTGAGCGGGTTTCGTATTTTCAGGAGTGGGACCAAAGGAAGATTGCGCCAGCAATCAGTCCTGGAGACCAAAGCTCGCTTTTCACTTTAAAGCGGGAATTGTTCAAGTTTTCCTTAACTACACCGATAAGGTTAAATCCAAATTTGATTTTGCAGGTCTTGTGGAAGAAACCACCAGTACGCATAGTAAAACAGGTCAATCTACCATTACCAGTGTAGATAAATACACCTATAATCAGATTGGAGCGCTAAGCCAGGCGACCAACCAGATCAATGGTGGAGCAACAGAAGTTATCGCCGAAAACACCTATGACGGTATTGGTCAGCTTACCCAAAAGTCCATTGGAGGAAAAACAAACCAAAATAGACTGCAAGACATCGATTACAAATACAATGTAAGAGGATGGCTTACCGATATCAATAATCCCGACAACAAAGGCAGTGATCTATTCGCCATGCGTCTTTACTACGACAGGGATACCCACTCGACCAATGCCACTCCACTCTACAATGGGAACATATCGCAGGTCATGTGGTCTACAAAGAATACCAATAGCTCCAAATTCTATTATTTCTACCACTACGATCACTTAAACCGCATAACCAAAGCACAGTTTGCAGGTGGCGGTTGGTGGGATCGTTACAGCCTGAAGAAGGTTGAGTACGATAAAAACGGAAACATCACCAAACTAGAAAGAAAGGGATGGACCAATTCCGCTGCTACAAGCTTTGGAACTATGGATAATCTGGACTACACCTATTCCAGTAGTGGTATCGGTAACCAATTACTCAAAGTGCAAGACAACAGCAACATCAACTTTGGGTTTAAAGACAACATCAATCAAACCACAGATTACACCTATGATTCCAACGGGAATATGACTCGTGATTACAATAAGGCCATAAACACCAATATGACCTACAATCACCTC
>NZ_MQVX01000001.1:2524767-2876021 GCF_002954325.1 Aureicoccus marinus | reverse complement strand
AGTAACGGCAACGGATCTATTGTCTCAAGTGAAATAAAGGACGAAAACAACTACTACCCTTTTGGGCTTGAACATAAGGGGTATAATGACATAGTTAATGGCTCTGAGTACGAGTATAAGTATAATGGCAAGGAATTTGATCAATCTCATGAGCTCAACATGTACGATTATGGAGCTAGGATGTATGAGCCAACCCTAGGCAGATGGATGAACATTGACCCAATGGCAGAAGATATGCGCAGGTTCTCACCTTATACATTTGCTTTTAATAATCCAGTTTATTACATAGACCAGATGATGATGCCTTTTGGTCTTGGGCAAATGGATGAAGAAAAGAATTTTGACTTTAGCAGTATTACAGATGGACCACAACACATAACTTCAACTGTTGTTGATGAAACTGGAAAAATAATCGACTACAAAGATGATGGAGATGATAATATTTATCTTAATGAGAGAAGCGAAGAAAATATTATCGGAAAAGAACGTGATGGCGTTACTTACACGGAAGGACTCTATTTAACAGCAGATGACTTAAATGAAGGTGCTATGGGAAGTCTGCCTAACGGATTTATGTTAAAGATATCCGATGAGATGAATCAAACCCTGCTTTATTTTTGGCCAGCAGAAGTATTGAATGGCGGTTTAATAAAGGTAAGTGCTTGGTTGAGCAAATTGAGTAAATTAAGGATATTTAGGTTTGGTTCAAGAATAAAAGCTAATAATGTAAAGGAGTTAAAAGCTCTTACTAAAAAATTATCGAAACCTGGTTCAGAACTGACTCAAAAAGAGCTTAATAAACTTAAAAAACTAGTAGAAAAGTTTGGAGGAAAATTAAGATACGACTTAAATCCAGTCAGAGGAAAAATAAAGAAACCACACGTACAAATCGAAGGATTGGGTAAAAGTGTAGAAAGCAGACATATATGGTTGAAAAACGGAGTAAAGCAACAATAAAATGAATTTAACTGAACATCTATTTTTAGATAGCTTTTTTAAGATATTTGATGCTAGATTAGATATTACAGGTATAGTAAAAGATACTGTTTATGGAACTTTGAAGTGGGAAGATGAAGATGATGAGCAAGACATTAAATGGACAAAATCTTTTAAAGATAGCGATATTGAACTACTAACTAAATTGTGTGATTTTTTATTACAAAATAAGTTAACGAGAGGAGATAAAATTGATGTAACAGAAGATTTATTGTTTGAAAAGCTTTTAGCAAATGACTGGACTATTGAGAAAGCAAAAAAAGCAATAGAATCCTTAATGGATCTGGAAGTGAGAATGCTAGATGATGGCAAAGAAACAGATTCTTTTTACATTCATTTTTAAGTGAAAATAATTTATGAAAATTACCACTCTTCGGAGTGGTTTTTTTATGCGTAGGCTTTTTTGGTTTTAAAATCTCTTAAAAACGCATCAATGGTAAGTAACAAGGCATCACGTTCTTTTTGTGGGAGTTCGTTAATATTATTAAGGCGTTTAAGCATCACAGGGTCTTGAAAAGCATCTGCATCGTTCTTCTCGCCCAATAAATAACCTACGGTTGTATTGAGAACATCAGCAATTTTTACCACCACATCAATAGACGGTCTAACTTCATCACGTTCGTGTAAACCGTCAGCCAAAAGTGGACTGAATTGATTGAAAGTTAAGTGACACTTTAATCACTATTCGAATAATCCAAGCTCACAGATATGGTCCAACTTTTATCGCAAGTACAGCCCTTGAATAGTCTTTTCAACACCGATTACCAATTTCAAAGCCTGCATATTCCCCGGAATAACCTTTTATACCCTTAGACTTGGTGATCCTGGAGGTACCACTTAAAGCACGAAAAAGCTCATTCCCTTGGAATGGGCTTTTTCGTTTAAATCTGCGATTGAAGCTTGCTTCGATGAGCAGGTTTGAACGAAAAAAACAAGACCGCGAAAGCGGGATTGGGCTTTTGATGTATTTTCAGGAGTGGGACCAAAGGAAGATTGCGCCAGCAATCAGTCCTAGAATCGCTATTGAAACTTCTTTTCCAACATCTAAATTGCAGTACCTCAGGCTGGTATTGGTTAGCGTTGACTACATAATTTACACACTTTGCAACAAAACTTTTGATTTAAGTATCTAATGATTCAGCTTTGACACTAATCATTAACTAAATCTACACCAGAAGGTACAAGAAGGGTTAGCAGATCACTTATTTTATAATTACTGCATTCTACCCCCCTTACAAGCTAACGACAATGGGTAATTTCAATATCATTAACCTGCGGTTATTCCTTTTTGCTTTGTTGTTTATAACAGCATTAGGCGCAAAAGCCCAATGTCCTCTGGTAAGCAACTCCAACCAAATATTCTGTGCCTCAGACAACCCTCTTGTTGAAGACTTAGAAATATCTGACCAAGGCGGCGGTGTGGTGTGGTATACCGAACCAACAGGAGGCTCTATTCTAGGAGACAATTTTAAACTCTTGAATGGTGTTACCTATTATGCAGATAATCTGACCGGGACCTGCCCTGTAAGACCTTCTGTGACGGTAAGTATATTTGGTGAGCCACCTAATAATGTGGCTGTAGCAACCTCAAGATGTGCTTCTGAACAGAGTACTGTAGCAGACCTCAATCCTAGTGGTGCAAATATTGAATGGTACGATGCCCAATTTGACGGCAACCTGTTATCTGGTTCTACTCCCTTGGTTAATGGAGTAACCTATTGGGTGCAGAAGACTGAAAATGGATGTACAAGTATCCGATTACCCACTACAGTCAATTTAATAGATCCCGGAGCACCATCAGGAAGTTCAGAGCAGTTTTTTTGTGCAGATTTTAGCAATCCTCAGGTCTTTACTGTCGGCGACTTAGTTGCTAACGGCTCCAATATCCAATGGTATGACACACCAATTATTACCATCCCACTTGATAGCTCTACCCCATTAGTAGATGGTAAAACCTACTACGCAACTCAATCAACTTTTCCCTGCGAAAGCATAGGTGTGCTTAGTGTAACAGCCATTATTGACATCTTGCCTAATCCAGGTATAGATGGTTCAACTAGTTTATGTGACGACAGTTCTACTTTGGTGAATTTATTTGATTTATTAGGAGGAGCCCCTGATACAGGAGGGTCCTGGACAGGCCCCTTCGAAACAACCAATGGTTGGCAGGGTACATTGGACACTTCCTCCTTATCTGCTGATACGGGGTCTTATGAGTTTACGTACACCCATCTCGCACAGAATTCATGTGATGAAACCAGTGCTAGTGTGACTTTAGATATCGTGGAAGAAGCCAATGCTGGAAATGATAATTCTATTGAAATTTGCAGTAATGCAGAAGTTGTTAACTTATTTACCTTGCTCGGTTCTGAAGCTGACCCGGATGGAACATGGTCACCCGTTTTAGCGAGTGGTACAGGGGATTTTGACCCCTCCATTGATGCGCCTGGAAACTATACATATACCGTAGCTCCAAATGGACCTTGTACTGAAGATGATACTGCCACCATAACGGTATCAGTGGAATTAGCCCCTTCCCCGGGAAGCAATAGTAGTCTTTCTCTCTGTGAAGATTCCAGCGGACTAATCGATTTATTTGATGAATTAGCAGGTAATCCTGATACAGGGGGTACTTGGGATGGCCCTCTAGAATTAATCAATGGTTATAGGGGAACGCTAGACGCTGCCGTTTTAAATGTTGGTAGCTTAAATTTTACTTACACCGTTTCCGGAATCAATCAATGCGCTGATGCTGTTGCCGTATTAACGGTAATAGTAACTGCAAATCCCTATGCTGGAGAAGATAATACGGTGAATTTATGTTCTTCAAGTGGAACTATAGACTTGTTTGAGTTATTAGGCGCTAACGCGGATACTGGGGGATTTTGGAGTCCTGCTTTAGTTAGTGGATCAAATTTATTTGACCCTTCAATTGATAATGCAGGGGTCTACACCTATACCACCAATGCTGTTGCTCCATGCACTCAAAATGATCAAGCACAGGTTACCGTTTTAATAGAACAAGCACCAAATGCAGGTACTGACACCGAACTTGATCTCTGCTCCTCTCAAGGTACCATTGATTTATTTGCAGCATTAGGTATAGGCGCAGAATCTGGAGGAACTTGGTCGCCTGCTCTAAATAGCGGAACCAATATTTTTGATCCTACTACCGATGCCTCAGGAATTTATACTTATACAGTAGCTGCAACTTCTAATTGTCCGGAAGACAGCGCGACCGTTGACATTAATGTATTTAGCCAAAACAATGCAGGCAATGATGTTGTGGTCGAGCTGTGCACCAATGATACTCCAATAGATTTATTTAGTCTTCTAACCGGTGATCCAGATAGTGGCGGCAGTTGGTCTCCTGCCTTAAATAGCGGTACGGGACTTTTTGACCCCGGAACTGATAACGCCGGAGTTTACGTATACACCCTTGCAGGCAATGGAATATGTGCTGAAGATACCGCCAATGTTACCGTTTCTTTGGATATAGCACCAAATGCAGGTAATGATACCAACGTTACGATTTGTGGTAATGGGGTAGCCATAGATCTGTTTTCACTTCTTGGACCGGAGGCTGATCCAGGAGGGGTGTGGAGTGGTCCCAGCGAGCTGACGAATGAAGACCAAGGCACTTTTAACCCTTCGGAAAATTTAGGTGGAAACTATGTGTATACCGTTCCAGGCAATGGAGGTTGTCAATTTGCCAGCTCTACAGTTAGTGTGGACTTTATAAATCCTATCCCAGTCGTAGTTCCTGATGGCCATATATTTTGCCGACTTGACAATCCGACAATCGAAGATTTAATATCAAATATTATTCCTTCTTCGAATGGCGTTATTAATGTCTATGAAACTGAAGTTGGAGGAACACCCCTGCTGTTGTCTGATTTGTTAACCGATGAGTTTACTTACTACATCGAGGAGCTGGAACAAGTATCAAGTTGTTCAGGGACAGATCGCTTGAGTATTATGGTTCAATTGAACGAACCGGAAACACCAATTCTATCAGAAACCAATGCTAATTTCTGTGCTGTAGACCAACCAACGGTCAATGATTTAAACGGTTTCATTGTTAGTGGAACAAATGTTATCTGGTTTAATGATGCGTCTGCAACTGTGCCATTAAATCCGACAGATGCCCTACAAAATCAAACTTATTTTGCCAAAGACGAAGACCCTTTTGGTTGTGCTAGTCGTGTTTCTCTGCCTATCACGATTCAAATAATCGATACAGCAATACCCATCTTAAATCCCCAGAGAGAAGAATATTGTGCTTTAGACAGGGCATCACTCAGCGACTTAAGCAATGATGTAACACTACCAAACAATTCTATTCTTCGATGGTATAGCACTGAATCCTCCTCTGAAATTTTAGATATGTCTGATTTATTAATGGATTCAAGCACATACTATGCAGCATCATTCGACACCATTACCGGTTGTGAAAGTTCAGACAGATTAATGGTTAGAGTAGATTTTACTTCTTGTGACCCGGACGAATATGATTTATTGATTCCAGATGGCTTTTCTCCCAATGGGGACAATATAAATGATGTGTTTGATTTAAAGGGAGCCGAGTTTCTATATGAGAATTATAAAATTGAAATTTTCAATCGATACGGAAACTTAGTTTACGAGGGTAATAAGAACACCCCACCATGGGATGGTACGAGCAATAAGTCCTCTGTCTTTGGCAATGCTGAGCTACCCAGTGGAGTTTACTTTTATGTTTTCTATTTCAACAGAAATGATATTCCACCAAAACAAGGTCACGTCTATCTTAATCGATAAAACAATAAAAGTTGGCTACAAGTTATACAAATAGAACAGGGTTGAAATGGTTGACCGTATTGTTGTTGATTATACTGAACAATAGCTCATTGATTGCTCAGCAAGATCCTGAGTATACCCAGTACATGTATAATATGAGTATTGTCAATCCAGCTTATGCAACGGGGGAACTGGGTTCTATAAGTATCGGAGCGCTCTATAGAAATCAATGGGTGGGTGCCGAAGGCGCACCAACAACGATGACCGCTTTTGTTCATAAGCCGATCAATGAAAAAATCGAACTAGGCTTAAACTTAATCAAAGATGAAATTGGTGGAGGATCCCTAAATGAAACTAACATCAATTTAAATTTTGCCTATTTACTACCTGTTGGGAAAAGTACAACTCTCTCGCTGGGACTAAAATCAGGCTTGGCGTCTTTTAACACACGATTTAGTGATTTTCAACTCAACAGTGGTGATATTTTTACTGATCCAGCCTTTACGGAGAACAGCAATAGTTTGTTTCCTATTGTGGGATTTGGCGCTTTCTATTTTAGTAATCGATATTACATCGGTATTTCTACACCTAATTTACTGACTGAAAAACACATTGAGCAACAAAACGGCATCAATTCACTTGGTACTAAAGCAATGCACACCTTCATAACTGCAGGGTATGTATTTGATTTAAATAACAACCTAAAATTTAAACCATCATTCCTTACAAGGGTTGTACCCAATGCGCCATTATCATTAGATGTTAATACCAATTTTTTAATCAATGAAAGTTTCGAGATTGGGGTTTCTTATAGATGGAATGACTCCTTTTCGGGCATGTTTAATTTCTCTGTTCTTCCCAGTCTTAGAATTGGATATGCTTACGATTATACCACCAGTAACTTTGGAAATTTTAATTCTGGAACTCATGAGGTAATTGTCTTATTCGATGTACCCTTTGCGAAGAGCAGAAACTTTACCTCCCCAAGATTTTTCTGATCATGAATAAAGTTATCATTGCCGTAGTGATTTTGCTACACATTAATCTCTGTACAGCACAGCTTCAAAAAGCTGAAAAGCTATTTAAGAAAAATGACTATTTAGCTGCAGCCTCTCTTTATGAAGATTTATACAAAAAAAGCGAGTCCAAAGAATACCTCAAAAAATTAGTACTAGCCTATTACAACACCTTAAACTTTGAGCAAGGGCTAGAGAAATCTCAGCTTTTGTTTGAAGATATAACTGATGAGAATACAATCGAAAGAGAGTACTACTTTTTACACCTGCACTTTCTATCTATTGCCAAAAACTACAAAGAGGCCATTGCTTACCGTAATAAGTATTATTCAATACTGGGTCTTAAAACGATAGAAGAGGAAGAAGCGCTGAGTCATATTGACCAGTGGAGAATTGATGATGGACTTAATAGTATTCAAGAAGTAAATTTTAACTCCGAATCCTCTGACTTTTCAGCTATCCGAAAACTCGATAAGATTTATTTTGTTTCCGATAGAGAACAGACGAAATACTCGAACAAATACAAATGGACACAACGACCATTTTTAGATATATTTTCTATTGAAGTTGATAGTGTTGGTAAGGGCATTGATAAACCAATTTCATTTTCAGATGTTTTAAACACCAAGTTCCACGAAGGTTCTTTTTGTTTTGACAACCAAGGTACTACCATCTATTTCACCCAAAGTGAACAAAGTAAGGGTAAGTTAGTGCTAAGCAGTTCAAGGCAAAATAGAGTGAAACTGTATAGGTCGAAAAAAAACAAGATGGGAGTGTGGTCATCTGCAATTATGCTACCCTTCTGTAACGATTCCGCCAACTATGAACATCCTAGCCTAAACAAAGAAGGAACAAGATTATACTTTGCTTCTGACCGATCTGACTCCTTGGGTAGTTTTGATATTTATTATGTTGATATTGACTCAATTGGAAACTTTGGTTCAGTAAAAAATGCAGGAAATAGAATAAATACGATTAACAGGGAACAATTTCCCTTTATTTCAGAGGAAGACAATCTCTATTTTTCGTCTAATGGGCACCTGGGCCTGGGGATGTTAGATATTTTCGTCAGTTCAATAAATGAGGATGGTTCATTTGATAAGCCAGAAAATTTAAAGGCTCCATTTAATTCGGCTTATGATGATTTTTCGTTTTCACTTTCAGGTGAGATGAACGGTTTCTTTAGCAGCAATAGAAATGCTAACAACGATAATATCTATGCCTTTAAAAAGACACAAACGAATCAGAAATACCTCGTAACTATTTCATTTAAAGACAAAGAGCAAGAGCAATATCTAAGAGACACCAACGTAGAAATATTGGATGAAGGCGGTACTGTAATTCTGAGTAAAACCTTTATTGAAGATGGTAACTTGGTTATTGAATTAGAAAAAGGAAGTTATAAAATAAACACCTCCTCACCCTCTTATATTCCTGCAGTTTTTAAGTTCGACGTTTCCAAAAAACAAAATGACTTTACTTTCTTTTTAGAAATTTCCAGTGAGATCAAAGAAATAATTAAGGGAAAACAACCGGTTTCACAGGATGTTGTTAGATCTCTAATAAGAGACAAAACAGAGCCCAAAATATTAGCTCGGGCAGGTAAATTGTATTTTGAATTACCCCGCATTCATTTTGAATTTAATCAATCAAGATTAACCGAATATTCACAAGGAATACTCGATAAACTAATTGATAAACTAAAAAAATACCCTAGTTTAGAAATTACAGTAAACTCACATACTGACCTAAATGGTTCAAAAGCATTTAATCAACAACTGTCAGACCGAAGAGCAAAAACAACCTCTGATTACTTAATAAATACAGGAGGTATCGCTGCTGAGCGGATTAGTGCAGTAGGCCATGGAATGATGAAGCCAATTGTAGACTGTGAGACGAATAAATGCACCAAAGAAATGCATTTAAAGAACCGCAGAAGTGAATTTGAAATTACATCATTTTAATTAACATAATCTTTTCTCTTCCATTCTCTTTTTTAAGCTACTTCAACTTCCCATTGCCCAGCTGATGAGCGGGCTAGAGGGATTGGGCTTTGATTTTTTTTCAACAAGGATCTTTTCAATTGTTATTAGTTCGGCATTAAATGAAAACGCGTAGTTTAAGTCAGTGGTCCATCATTCCACCTTTAACTGTTGTCTATCTACCAGAAAATCAAAAGATAGTTCAGACAAACCTTTATTATTGACGGTTGCGTTCCAAGCCCCATGACCTGCATTTAAAGTTACGAGTTCATTATAAATACCGTAAGAATCGTATATTCCTTTAAGTTCAACAGCCTCGCCATAGGTAGTAACAGGATTTGAATCTTTTGTTCCATGGGCTGTTAGTAATTCAGGGTCTCTGCCGTCATAAGGGCTTTTCGCATAAACCGACTCAAATAACTCCAACTTAATATTGGACCCCCAAAAATTTACTATGCTTCTGATGTTGTAGCGCTGACTCAGATTTGTACTGAGTAGTGTAGGGTCCTCTGTTATGGAAATTTCGTCCCTAAAATCTTCCTCATCGGTGATCCCTAATCCAATGGTGGTGATGGCTCCGGCAGATGCTCCTCCTACCGTTATGAAATCTGTATTTATACCGTAATTCAAGGCATTTGCCATAACCCAACGCATCGAAGCTTTAGCATCTCTTTGTGCGGCATACATCGCGATACCCACTTGAGCATCCTCCTCGGAAGTGGCATATGTTTGAATACTATCAATCCATGCTTGTGGAGCTATTCCGGTATAAATTGATCCTAAATCCGAAGAAGTTCTATAGTCAATAGACATAAACACCCAGCCTCTTGAAGCAAAGTAATGCGCCATAGCGACAATTTCTGGTTTTGTTTTGGTCCCGCCTTTAAATCCTCCTCCGTGAATAAAAACGTACGCTGGCCTATTGGTTGATTCATTATCTGGATAATAAACATCCAATTCTAAATTTTTTTCTGAAGTTGCATGAGAACTGCGTCATGGCTGAGGCCATTCGCGTATGTAATGTCCGAATCTACCAAAACAGAATAGGATTCCTGAGCTGTTACAACAGGAGCACCGCTATTGATTGGGAGTGATTCTTCGGTTTCACATGCGGCTGCTATCAGAGCAAATAGACAGAATAGTAGATTTCTTTTAATCATTACAGACATATTTGGTGTTTTCCTTTGGTTTTGATTTTTAAACATTCTTGGTCCTAAAAACCCTACCTCAGATTGGTTTCGAATCAATTCCTACTTTTTTGGTTATGTAGACTTTTAAGTTTATTTTAACATTATTACCACGATCGCTAATTGAATCCAATGAATCACTCTGCCAAAAGATCGCTTGCGCTCCTATTTATTTTGATAGCTACTTCCTCCTCTTTTGCTCAGAAAAAAACCATTGACATAGGAATTCTTCTGGATAAACGAACCTTGAAAATTGACTCATTACTTCACCAAATGAAGTGGCAAATCAGCGCAGTAGTAGGGGAAGATGCGGTTATTAGGTTTCCAAATGAATACCTTTTAACCAATGAATTTAGTTCAGAAAAGGCGTTAATTAACTACCGGGATCTGACAGCCAAAACAGATTTGATATTGGCTTTTGGACTTGTAAATGCAAACGTGTTAGGGGATCTGGACACCTTTGACAATCCCACCATTCTTTTTGGCGCTCTCAACAAGGACCTAAGTAATCTTGAATTGAGTCAACAAACTTCGGGTACTGAAAATTTCACTTATCTCATCAAGAAGGAGTCCTATTTGGATGACCTCAAAGTCTTTCAAAAACTGACTGGTTTTAAGAAGGTAGGGGTTCTAATTGAACGGCCTTTGGTTAAAAGGCTGAATGTGGATGAAGTGTTTAGTTCCATTTTTCAGGAGTTAAAGGCTGATTTTAAGATTATTCCCTTCGATTCTGTTGGAGACATTTCTGATGGGTTGGTGGATGTTGACGCCGTGTATATGGCTGGTGGATTTTTGTTGAATCAGGAGGAAGTGAAAAAATTGGCCCAATTGATAATCGATAAAAAATTACCTTCATTCACCTCATTAGGTACCGAGGCTGTTCACCAGGGAATTATGGCCACCAACCAATCAGATGATAGTTTTGATCAGTTTATTCGTCGGATCGCCCTTTCGGTTGAGGGATTCATCAACGGGGAATCTCTAGCCGAGATGCCCGTGTTCATCGAGTCTAACAATCACTTAACTCTCAATTACAACACTGCGCAAAAAGTTGGTGTACCGATCAAATACAGCTTGATTAATAGCACGACTTTCGTAGGAGAAATGAAGAATAGCCTCTCCAGAAAGACATTCAATGCCCTTGAAATAATTGATCTCGCTTTGGCTCGTAATCTAACACTGCTTTCAGGAGAAAAAGAAGTTGCACTGACCGGTCAGGATGTGAGAATAGCCAAGAGTAGCTACCTCCCAAGCATTACTGCGTCAAGCCGCAGTGTCTACGTTGATCCAGACTTGGCCGCCGTGAGTTTGGGACAAAACCCTGAATTTTCGACTACCGGAAATATTACATTACAACAGGTCTTATTTTCAGAGGCTTCCAATGCCAATATCAGAATTCAACGCAAGCTGAATCAAGCGCAAGAAGAGGCTTATAAAGCTACGGCTTTGGATATTGTGTTTGACGGATTTAATGTATACTTCAATGCCCTTATTCTCAAGGCAAACCTTCAGATTCAAATGCGCAATCTGGAACTGACCAGAGAAAACCTCAAAATTGCAGAACAGAACTTCGCTGCAGGGCAGACAGGAAAGTCAGATCAACTCCGATTCCAAAGTCAGGTAGCGCAAGATAAGCAAGCGGTTATTGAGGCCGTCAATCAGCTTGAACAGGGCTACATCAATATCAATCAACTCCTGAATTACAATCTGGATGAAGAAATTGATATTGAGGATCTGGAATTGGATGGAATTTTTAAAGAATACAGTTACGAACAATTGGTTCGGCTTTTAGACAACCCTGTTTCTAGAGAACCCTTCATTGCTTTTTTGGTGGAAGAGGCTAAGAAAAATGCACCAGAACTAAAATCGTTAAAGTATACTATTGAAGCCGTTGATCGAAGTCTCAAATTGAATACTTCCGGAAGGTTTTTACCTACCTTGTCTTTGCAAAGTCAATATAATCAGGTATTTAATCGCAGTGGAGCAGGAAGCACTTCTCCATCGGGTTTCGAGTTGATAAACACTAATTACAATGTTGCACTAAATCTATCCATCCCCATAGTCAATCAAAATCAAAACAATATCAACCGGCAAATCAATCAAATCCAAATAGATCAGTTAACGATTAATCAGGCGAATACCACATTAGCGATTGATCGCAATATTCGATCTACAGTACTGAATGTTATAAATCAGATCTCCAATATTGAGTTGTCAAAAATTTCTGAGCAAGCCGCGAAAGAGGCATTGAGTCTCACCCAATCCTCCTATTCCAATGGCGCAGTTACTGTAATTCAGTTGATTGATGCCCAAAATAATTACCTGAATGCACAACTGGCAAGTACCAATGCCGTCTATAATTATTTGATAAACGCTTTGCAATTAGAGCGCTTTTTAGGGTATTATTTTTTGTTGAATTCAGAAGAAGATAACGCTGCATTCAATGCCCGCTTTTTGGCTTATTTAAAGAATGCTAACTAGTTTAAATCAGTTATTCAATGAGAAAAGATTTTAAATTCTTATTTCTAATCAGCTTGGCACTAATGGCTATTTCTTGCTCCGAAGAGCCAAGGGCAAAGAAAAAATATGTACGACCCGTTAAATATCAGGAAGTCGGTTTTTCCGGAGATGAACAAGAAAGATCTTTCAGTGGCACTGCACAAACTGATAAAATAATTCAGCTCAGCTTTCGGAGTGCTGGCATTATTACTAAACTCAATATCAAGTTAGGGCAGCGCGTGAAAAAAGGAGAATTGCTTTCTTCTCTGGATAATGTACAATCCCGTCTTTCTTTGGAACAGGCCTATACTCAACTGAATAGTGCGAAATCTCAAATGAATACGGCCAAGTTAAACTTAAATCGCATTCGAACACTCTATGAAAAAGGAGCAGCATCTTTAAGTGATTATGAAAGTTCTAAGAACTCGTATCGAACAGCGACTGAAGGCTTTGAATCGTCTAAGAGAAGCGTCGAAATTCAAAAGGAACAGGTTCAATACGGATTTTTATATGCTCCTGAAGATGGCGTAATTGCTGCAGTCAATGCAGAGATAGACGAAAACGTGAGTCCCGGTCAAAACATAGCAACCTTAAACGCTGGAACCGACATGGAAATATCCATTGGGGTTCCGGAGATCGCTATCAATAGTATTAAAGAAGAAATGGACGTTGGAATTCAATTTCCGGCACTCGGAGAGGCCTTATTTAAGGGCCTGGTAACAGAAGTTTCTCCCTCTGTTGATTCGAATTCTGCCACCTATCCCGTGACGATAAAGGTCGTTAAACCATCACGTGATATGCGTAGTGGTATGGCGGCCAATGTTTTCATTCAATTTACCGAAGACAGCAGGGAAGATGACACCCTTGTTGTCCCTGCCAACGCCGTGGGAGAAGATAGCAATGGCAATTTTGTTTTCTTGATTGAGGAGTCAGGGAATACCTTCAGGGTAAAGAAAACTATCGTTGATATTGGTCCATTGACCTCGGAGGGATTTATAATCCATGCCGGTTTATCTAAAGGACAAAAAATTGCAACAGCAGGCTTGCAAACACTATTGGATAACCAAGAAGTTAGACTTCAGTAATTCAAAAAGAATCCAATGAATCTCGCGGAGTTTTCTATTGATAAAAATCGGATCACCTGGATGGTTTTAGTGACCGTCTTAGGAATGGGCCTCGCTATGTATTTTGGCTTATCAAGAGATAGCATGCCTCCCTATACTGTTAGAGTAGCTACTGTGGTTTCACAGTTTCCCGGCGCTAGTCCTGAAAGAGTTGAGCTCTTGATTACAGATAAAATAGAAAAAGTTGCTCAGGAATTACCCGAATTAAAGGAAGTGAACAGCACTTCGCGAACGGGACTTTCTGTCGTAACAGTAACATTAAAGGATGAAGTGGGACCGGACCAAATGCAAGCGGTTTGGGACCGTCTGAGACGAAAATTAAATACAATCAATGGGCTTCCAGAAGGAGTAATTCCATTCTTGAACGATGACGGGATTGGAGAGGTGTATGGAATAGTTGTTGGTCTGACAGCAGACGGATTTCAGTACAATGAATTAAAAGAGTACGCCGACCTAATCAAAGATGATTTTATCAAGCTCCCTAATGCGGCTAAGGTTGAGCTCGGCGGTGAACAAGAAGAAAGGGTTTTTGTTGAATTCAATAATGCTGTACTCAAAGAGTATGGTCTGTCAGCTGCTCGGCTACAGCAAAGTATTTCTTCTACAAATATTCTCAATTCAGGAGGAAAAATAAGTTTGGGAGACGAGCTTATTATTTTGGAACCCACCGGAAACTTTTCTTCCACAGAGGATATAAAAGGGATGTTGATATCTGTCGGAAATGGATCACAACTTGTGAAATTAGGTGACATAACACGCATCAGTAGAGGCTATATTGACCCCCCTACCCAGCAAGTCCGAATTAATGGCCAGAAGGCAATTTCCTTACACATTAATCTCAAGAAAAATGCCAATATTATTGAATTAGGGCAAGAGGTTAACGCCATAGTTGAGCGATGGCAAGAACGTTTACCAGTTGGATTAGAACTCAATCGAGTTTCTTCTCTTGATTCCTACATTGAAGTGAAAGTCAATGATTTCATCATTAATCTGATGCAATCAATTGCGATAGTCTTACTGGTAATGTTGGTCTTCTTGGGTATGCGCACAGGTCTTGTTATTGCTAGTTTGATTCCTATCGTGATGATAATGACTCTCATGATCATGGGGATTATGGATATAGGATTAAATCAAGTTACTCTTGCCGCACTGATCATGGCATTAGGAATGCTCGTAGATAACGCTATCGTCGTAGCCGAGACGATAATGGTTAAAATAGAGGTAGGGATCGAGAAGAAAAGAGCAGCAATGGAAGCATTTACAGAATTATGGATGCCCTTACTCATTTCTACGTTAACGACTTCTGCTGCGTTTTTGGCTTTTTATCTATCACCAACAACAATGGGAGATATTGTGGGCCCAATTTTTGTAGTCATTACCATTGCCCTAATGTCATCTTGGTTGGTCGCTCTTACTGTTATAACCATGTTTTGTTACATTTTTTTGAGAGCAGATAAAAAAGAGACAAATAAGCCCAACCTGATAGATCGGATAATCAACAGCCTTAAGTTGAGCTACAAGAACATCATTTTACTTGCCTTGCGTTCGAAATGGTTGGTTATTCTGGGAGTTATCGGCCTCTTTGTCGTTTCAATTTTTGGCTTTACAAAGATTCCATTTGTGTTTTTTCCAGATAGCGATCGAAATATGATTACGATCGATATTACCCTTCCTCAAGGTAATTCTATCCAGAGCACTACCGAGGTGGTGAAGCGAATTGAACAGTTTATGACGGATTCTCTTCAGGTAGGGGGAACTAGAGTGCTGGGAGTACTGAATTGGTCTTCCTATATTGGTGAAGGACCTGAGTCTTATGATTTAGGGTATTCGCCTGATGAGGCAAACTCAAATTACGCCCATATTTTGGTCAATACATCCAGCTTTAAGGAAAATAAGATGATTATTTCCAGGTTAGATGATTTTACCTTTAATACTTTCTCTAATGCCGATATAAAGGTAGGCGCTTTGGGTGCCGGCGGAGGAGGCACACCAATAGAAATTAAAATTTCAGGAAAGTCGCCGGATGAATTGTCGGCAATTGCTTCTTTGGTAAAAGGTCAGCTTTCAAAAATACAAGGAACCAAAAATGTAAAAGATGACTGGGGGCCAAAAAGCAAGAAATTTCTGATTGAGATCGACCAGAACAGAGCGCAGATAGCTGGAATAACCAATCAAGACATTGCTACCTCTCTTCGAACAGTTCTCGATGGATTTCAAACAGGAGAATACAGAGAGCAAGACAACTCTATTCCAATTATAATGAGAAGTGAAGAGAACCAGCAACAATCTCTTTCTTCTCTGGAGTCACTCAATATTTACTCTCAAAATTCAGGCAAGAGTGTACCTCTACTTCAAGTTGCCCGAATTTTACCACAATGGCAATTCGCTAAAATAAAACGCCTTAATTTAAAAAGAACCGTTAATGTCTCTTCTGAACTTCGTGAAGATGGCAATGCCTCTTTTATCACCTCTGAAATTACACCCTGGTTAGAAGTACAAAGTGCGGAATGGCCTGAAGGTTATTCTTATGAATTTGGTGGTGAAGCAAAGCAGTCTGCAGAAAGTATAGGTTCTGTTATTGGATACTTACCTATTTCGGGCTTTATTATCGTTCTGCTATTAGTGATTCAATTCAACTCCTTTAGAAAAATGGTTATGATTTTAATGACCATTCCCTTAGGAATTATTGGTGTGGTGGTTGGGCTTTTGGTCTTTGGGGAACCCTTTGGATTTATGCCTCTATTGGGGCTAATTTCTCTGGCAGGAATTGTCATTAACAATGCAATCGTACTGGTTGACAGAATGGAGGTAGAACAAAGGGAATTGGGCAGAAATGAACGTGACGCCGTAATTACCGCTTGCTTGCAAAGATTTCGACCTATTTTGTTAGCAACATTTACTACAGTCCTCGGACTTCTTCCTTTGTATTTATCAGGTGGTGAGATGTGGGAAGGAATGGCAATAGGAATAATAGTCGGGTTATTATTCGGAACCGTTATTACACTGGTTTTTATCCCCTCAATGTACAGTCTTCTCTTCCGTTTGAATTACTCTAATTATGTATTTGATGATTCCATAATCGATGACTAAATCAGTTTAAGAATCGATAGAAAACCCCTATACATTGCGATTCGAATTAGTTTTTAGCCACTCCGTATTTGATTCTGATTGGTGTAGACCGTCAGCCCATTGTGAACAGAAATGAGTGATAGCTAGCTTACACTTTTTCTGCCTACCCATTGCGTTGTAAAAAAAATCATCTTTTATCATTTTCAATCTAAAACTAGGATCAAGGCCCTAACTACTCACCAGTACAATCACCCCAACGACGAGTAGAACTCCGAGTACCGCAAAGAAGATCTTCCAAAAACTGTAAGGACGTGTTCCTGAAATAGCCCCGTTCTCGCCGTTTACAAAAAAGTTATACTCCTTTCCACTGAATCGGTACGAGCTAATATAAACCGGCAAAAGGATGTGCTTGAAAGTCTCTTCAGATAGCGCCATGTCCATTCGGCTTATGCGCTGGGTATCTCCACCAATATCCTGACGGCACCACCGCCTGGCGATATCCTCGGCTTTGTCCTTGGCCGCCAAATGGCCCTTCTCTAGTTCGATGGTGTATTTCTCGGTCACAAACCCTCGTAAAAAACTGGAATTAAAGGGCTGTAATAAGTCCAGATTCCAGCGCGCTATTTTTGCGGGCACCCGCCCTTTGCGCTGCTTGGACGCTTCTACCAGGGTGTCATCCACAAATCCGGAAACCTGCCCTGAAGCCGGGTACCAGCGCGTCTTCCGAACCCGTTTGGTCACGGTTTTGCCCTGGGCATTTCGAACACGCTTGGTTTCGTAATAGTATTCCCCGCGTTGCCCTGAATATTTCGCTCGCAATTGGGCGTCAAAAGTCCAATAGGGCAAGTAGAGCCCTTTGGTAAACTGAGGGTCCAGAGCCGCCTTTTTCAGCTTATTGGGCGCAAACCACAAACCCTTGACCCACTTCTGGAATATTTGAAAAGACTTATTCTGATCAATCTGAAAGGGCAGCACCGCCCCCGGAAGAATCCACTCTTCTTTGAACTGATCTTCCAAAACCAGTGGCATACTGCAATAGACACAATGAAGCGATTTGTAGTTCTCTTCTATATGTTGGGTCGCTCCACAATTCTTGCACTGCAGCATCGAAATTTCTTCACCGTGCTTTTGAGCCCCCATTTCGCGCAGATAGGGATACAGCTCCAATTCCTCAAAGCCGCTCTCGTCCAGGTGAATGGTTTCCTGATGACCACAATACTCGCAAGAAATGTTCTCGGTACCGGGCTGGTACTTCATCTCCGCCCCGCAGTTGACACAACTTTTTTTGAGCTCTGTGGATTTAATGGGAGCCTCCATGCAGAAGAGTTAGAAGATTACTTATGCATTTGGTAATGGCGGTGGAGTATTCCCTCCTAAAAAGGACTTGAGTTCTTCGACCTCTTGCAAAGCGGCCCAATTGCTCATCCCTTGTTTCCAAACCAAGCTCTCGCGATTGATCGTTCGACTGGCAAACAAGGCCCGTAGCTGTTCGATCGACACCGGTCCTTGCTGGGCTCCGTTGACCGCATAGTAATACAGGACTTGAGTAGGCATCGGCGGAGGCACGGCTGCACCCCCTGCGGCAGGCGGAAAGCTCTGTTGCTGGGCAGGATTTCCACCCATCATGGCGCCCATTTGCTGAGCCAGAACAAAGCCCATACCCATGCCCATTCCGGCACCGGCGGTTCCTCCTTCATTTTTGGCCGCAGCTTCCATAGCCTTGGCGGCTTTGAACTGAGCAAGCTTTTGCATATCCAGCTTATCCAAGCGACTGTATTCGAAAATTTCTTTCTTCAAGTCTTCCGGCATGGATACGTTTTCGATAAAAAACTTCTCCAAGGAAATCCCCACAGATTCAAACTCCGGTGCCATGACCTCCCGACAAGTATCGGAAAGCTCGGTGGTGTTCGCGGCGTAAAGTTCTATCGGCAGATTGGCCTCGCCAACCGTATCGGTAAAGCGCGTGGCAATCAAGCTTTTTAAGTGTTCGTTGATTTCGAAATTGGTGAAGTTATTGTCTGTTCCAACAATGTCTACGATAAACTTCCCGGCATCTGAAATCTTAAAGGCGTAGGTCCCAAAAGCCCGAATTTCGACCAGACCAAAACGCTCGTCACTCAGGGTTACCGGGTTCTTGGTTCCCCATTTTTCGTCTGTAAACAAATGGGTATTCACAAAATAGACTTCTGCCTTAAAAGGGGAATTAAAGCCGTATTTCCATCCCTTGAGTGTCGCCAGAATAGGCAAGTTCTTGGTGGTGAGATCGTAGGTGCCTGGACTAAAGACATCGGCCAGCTGCCCTTCATTGACAAAGACCGCCGTCTGTCCTTCGCGAACGATGAGCTTGGCCCCGTTCTTTATTTCGTTCTGATAGCGTTCAAAGCGATGGGCGATGGTGTCATCGGTGAAATCGAGCCACTCGATGATATCAATAAACTCATTACTCAGTTTCTCCTTTATTCTTCCAAAAATATCCAAGGGTATCGTGTTTTTGTTTTGTAGTCTTAAAACTACTAAAAGCAGATAGAATGAAAAAAGGATTTACAGCTCTCAGTCCACCAACCTCAACTGCCCGTTGCGCACCCGCTGCGGGTGATTCCCCACAGGAACTTCTCCAACAACGCTCTTGGTGGCATAGTCCACCACAGTAACCTTGTCCATTCCGCTAATCGAAACATAGGCCCGGGTCCCGTCTTTACTGGAAGTCGCCCAATAAGGCTTCGCCTTTTTGGGATCCTCGGAAAGTTCAATCAGGGTGACCTCAAAACTTTCTCTATCGACCAAGGCGATGTACCCATCCATAGTTCCCGCCACGCAGATGGTTTTATCATCACCGCTCAGGGCAATCCCGTGGTGCCCAGAATTTAAGAGGTGATCACCAGGAGAAAGGTCCTTGTTCTCTTCTGGAACCGGCAGCTCCAGTCGGCGGGTGATCTTATCGTTTTCGATATCGTATTCAAAAAAACCATGAAACAAAGAGATCTGCAGGTAAGCGAACTTTTCGTCCTTGGTAATGGCCATGGGACGGATCGCGCGATCGATCCATTCAAATCCGGCTTCTTCGAGCTTCTCTTTCATATCGACTCGGCGAATCACTTCATAGGTCTCGGCATCGACGATCTGAAACCAGCGATCTCCCTTCATAAAATCGAGATTGGGCGAAGCGACATACACCTTTCCAATACTGGCGTGGTAGATTCTCTTCCCGTCTTCAGAATAGGTATTCTCGTGGGGCTGATCGCCAGACTCAAATTCCCCAATGATCTCTCCATTGGTCACATCAATGGCATGTACTTTTCGGGCCGTGGAAGCAGAAACCAAAAAGACTTTTCCATCAGGCGAAATAGCCGAGTGGTCGGCTCTCAACCCTTCTACTGGGGTTCTCCAGGCAATCTCCCCTGAATTCACATCAATGGCGACTACGTCGGCAAAACTCGGTCTGGATGCATAGATAAAGCGCCCATCATTGGAAGTAAACATATCGTCTACCAACTGATCGTTTCCTTCCCCGATATAGTCCCGGATAAAGCCTGAGGCCAATCTTCTCTTAAAGCCGGAATAGATATCGGTAAAGCGCTCTTCGCGATCCGGCATAGCGCTGATTTTCTTGATGATCTCGAGGGTGTTCGGGTCGAAAATGGTGATGACCCCGTCCCAGTTGTTTCCGGTCACCACCACATCCCTCAAGGGAATACTGTCGTGGACTGTGGAGGCCTTGTTTTCTGGATCTAAAGGAAAGGAAGGGTATTCTCGGTCCGGGCGCTGCCCTAAATTGTAGAGAAATACACTTAAAACAATGAGGCCCAGTGCGATTAAACCGCCTAGTATCTTCTTTTTCATGTGGAGGTGTGTTCGTTAAATACCCAGCCTGCATTGGTTGGGAAAGAAAAATACAAGTAGTAAGATAGTGAATCTAACAGGGTTCCAGATAAACAAAAAGGCCCCAGTTATCTGGGGCCTTTTATTATTTGCGTGAGTTTTACTCTCTCTAGTTCACTCCGATAGCGTCTGGGTTACCGTCAGGATCGCCACTGACACTTCCGTCAGAAGAAATATTACCTAGAAGTAACAAACCAGCTGCGTGAGGAGAAGCCATTGAAGTACCACTGATGGTGTTGTACCCATTCCCTGGCCATGTTGACTTTACAGCAACACCTGGCTCACAATAGTCTACAGGAGGATTGTTGTAGTTAGAGAATGAAGCCCAAACATCACCTTCTGCCATAGCCGAAATAGTATAAATATTGGGTCCATTAGCCGAAGCAGGAGATTTAGTACCCGCATCCGTAGATTCATTCCCGGCAGCCAGAGCGAACTTAACCCCAGTAGCAGCAGCGGCCTCTACGGCGTCATTTACCGCTTGAGAGAATCCTCCTCCAAGGCTCATATTAGCCACATCGCCATTGGAACCATTGGCCGCAACATGATCAATTCCAGCGATAACACCGGAGTAAGAACCACTACCGCGACTATCCAAAACTTTTACAGGAATAACAGTAGCTCCGGCAGCAACTCCGATCACACCAACATTGTTGTCTTTGGCAGCAACAGTTCCTGCAACGTGTGTTCCGTGACCATTTCTGTCAGAAGACAAATCTCCATCACGTCCTTTGGTGAAAGCGTTAAAACCTCTGCTAACATCCACATTTAAATCTTCATGAGAAGCTTCTATTCCACTGTCAATAATCCAGGCAACTCCGCTTCCGGTGTAAGTAGCCCCTCCATTAACTCGAGTGATTCCCCAAGGAATCTCTTGTGGATCAGAACCTCCACCACCATCTCCACCACCTCCGGGCCCTTTTCCAGGAGGGGGAGCTAGGGTGAACATTTGGTCTTTTTCGACATAAGCAACACGAGGATCTTTTAAAAGTAGGTTTGCTTCTTCGTCTGAGAGTTGAGCAGAAACACCCATTACAGAACGGCTGTAAACATGCTCAATTAAATCTCCTTTCATTTGGAACGAACCAAGAACCTCTGTCGCTAGCTCACGGACCATTCTTGTCGTTGACGGATAATCACTTCCGTATTTTGAACTTGAATCACCGACTACATCTTCATTAAAAACCACGATATAGGAACCCTCTAAAACATAGCTCCCCATATCGTAATGGTCTTGAGAGGAATCATCACTTAAATCGTTTTGTAATTCGAGCGCATCCTCCAAATTGTTTTCCGAACATGCATAAAACACAAAACTGGACATCAGCAGAAGTGCTGATCCCTTCAATAAACTTCTTTTCATTTGTTAATTTATTAGGTTAGAAATTGCTAAAAATATTATGTTAAATTAACAAAATAATTGAGCTTTTATCAGCTCATTCGACCAATTACTCAACATATTTCAATATATTAGAGAATAACATAATAATCTCCTGCTTGAATTCAAGTACGTGTTTTAAGCATCGTTACTCGGCGAGACCCTGTACTTTTCTTTGAAATACCTCATCTTTTTTTCAAGAGCGACTACTCTGCCTCCCTGAATCTTGGGTGCCAAACCCTTGGGATTGCAGAAGTATCGATTGAAAACCAAAACCGCCTGGATTATGGATTAGCAATTCTGGCACTAAGGGCCTTGTTTTGCCTTTGGAGAGCTCTTCTAACGCCGTTATCCTCTATGGGGGTACCCGCCTAAATCTTCACCTGTAAATTTCGTAAGCGTAAAGCGTGATAAACAGCCAAATAAGCTAAAACACCATTAATTCCGGAAACCAGTTCAACCTCCTTTTCCCCATCTTGAACGCCAAGGACAAAATGCTTCTGAGAGCTCCCTTTTCTTGCGTAAAAGGTATAGTAAGAATAGGGTTGATCTTGAACCTCTGTTCCTGCAGAGCCAAAGTATCCAGGAGATAGAGACCCCTAAAAAGGACAGGAAATCCAATGAATGCAAAATATTTCTTCAAAAAGTTGGTACTGAAAAAAGCATTCAACTTGGCTGGTTAACAGGATCAAAATAAGATTATCCTTGCTTACTTGTACCTCCAACTCGTTAGGTCGGCACCCTGGGGAGCGCTTTTGGCAATGCGGTCCATGATCTTGGGCACATACATGCTGTTGTACCTCAAGCGACTAATGTGATTCGGTTGATCGGGATCTCCGTTCCAACAGTGTTCTGCTCGATCGCCATAGGTCACTTCTCCCTCGTAATAGGGATCGCTAGTGTTTTCCAGAAAGTCTTCCATCAGGTAGACGGCGTTATTTAGATAGTAATTATCCATATCCCCGCAGTAGATGTGGATCTTGCCGCGCAACTTCTCCCCTAACTGGTCCCAGTCCCGTTCCAGGATATGGCGCAGATCGTAGTTTTCTTTCCAGTATTCAGCGACAGCGGGGTTGATATCGCCTGTAACCTTGTCCCACAGTCGTTCAGGATAGCCGTCGGCGCCCTGAGGAGAATAGGTGGCCTCCCAAATATCCCACTGCTGACCTGAACGAGACTTGTCTCCCAAGACCAATTCGCGAAGATTTTCATCCCGAACCGTACTTTGGATATGACCCAAATAATCCCGGTGCGCCGGCACCTCTAATTGCTTGTGGCTGCTATCGTAGTAATAGGCATTCTGATCCTCGTAAATATTGGTCAGGCAATAGGCTCTAAAGTCAATAGGGTCCGGACAAGCAGCAAAACAACCGTTGTAATCATCCGGATATTTGACCTGCACGGCCAAGGCCTCCCAGCCTCCGGTAGACCCGCCGTACAAAAAGCGGGACCAGCCCTCGCCTAAGCCACGAAATTCCTTTTCGATATGGGGAATAAGTTCGTGGGTAATGGCATCGCCATAAGGTCCCTGACTGGCCGAATTCACGGCATAGGAATCGTCGTAATAAGGGGTCGGATGCTGTATTTGTATAATCAAAAAGCGCGGAAAGTCCGGCTCGTTCCATCGCTGGTAGAAGTCATACGCTTCCTGCTGTTGGATCCGGTTATAACCCTTCACCTGAAAGCGCTCCGAAAAGTCATCCTCCATATCCTCATCGGGAGGAGTGGTTCTAAAGCCACCAAAATCTGAAGGAAAGTGCCCGTGAAAGACCATCAAGGGGTAGCGCGCCTCCGGATGCTCATCAAAACCCTTGGGCAATAAAACATGAGCCCCTAAATACATATCTCGGCCCCAAAAGGCAGAGAGTTTTTCGGACTTGATCTTGATGTGTTTGATCCATTCGGTGTCTTTGGCCTCTTCAATGGGCGCGATTTTTTGATCCAAGACCAGATCAAAGGAAACCCGGCCACTCTCGGGAATGGTGATATTTACAGGCCTACTGTAAAGGTTGCCGGGCGATCGGTTCCACTGCTGACCTTCTCCTTGATCCATCGGCAGCTTGACGGTTTGACCGGTCGACAGATTGAAGGTCTCGTAAATATGCAAGAGTCCCTGAACCCAGTAATCACCGGGAGGAAGGTCGGCTAAACTGGCGTACGGAAAACCAAACACTTCCCCGTCAAACACCTGTGATTCGCCGGCCTTCATCTGATCGACATTCATCCCAAAAACAGGCTGCGCGCTCAAACCTGCACTGATCTGAAATCGGGGTTCAGTATCTGGATTATCGACCAGCATCAGCAGCAAGCGACCGTCCAAAGGAGCGTCGATTAGGGAATCCGATACGGAAATGGAAAAGGTGGCTACTGCTCCTTTAGGGGATTCTTTACCGCATCCCACAAGCAATAATCCGAAGAAAAGAATGGCAACGAACTGTCTCACAATTGATCTATTTTTTTCTGTATTTGAGGGGGGGGGGGTGAAACCTATCAATTGGCCCTTTCCATAATCCAACTAAAGGGTATATCCCCATTTTTATAATTGAACTCCCCTAATGTAATGCCGGGATCTTGAGACATGACCACAAACCACTTACCTGCGCCATAAGAAATATGCGTCAAGACCCATCCCAAATCAAACTTAGCACGACAAAAATCTGTGGGATAGTCCTTAACCCATTTCCATTCCTGATTTTTATAAGTAGTTCCTCTTGATAGAACCACACCCCAAAATTGTCCTCCAAAATCCACAGAGGTAACACGATAACCTTTGGTTAAATTCCTTTGCATCCAGTCTTCCGGCAATTCAGTCGCAAACTTATGCAACTGATCCGCATAGCCTGTATTCTTATTCATCACCACAAACCACTCCTTGTTGATAAAGGTTAAATCGGTAATACTGTAATTCAATTCCTTCTTAGAACTAATCCATTCCAAGGGTATAGTCTGCGATCTTTTCCATGATTGTGTTCCCCAATTGGTCGGTTTACTCATGACCATTAAATATTCAGACGTCTTATTGTTATAATCAGAATGGCTAATGGAGTAGCCTTCTGACCATTTCTTTGCAATCCAATCTTTGGGAAACTGCTTAAATGACTTCATGATTTGGGTAGTGTTTACCCCACTGCGTTTACCCAAGACCACAGTCCAAATATCTTCTTTTTGAGGACCTATTTCAATATAATCTAGATCAATTACCGAAGTCTTCATGTTGGTTAATTCAAACTCTTTCTTTTTATCCATTGTAATGAGTTTGTAAACCGGATCATCTGAATTAAAATAATCACTCAAGTAATTCTCGGTCAGGGCATCGCTTTGCAGTTTTATCCAATACAAGGCAGGCTGCATAGTTTTTGTGATATCCTCACCACCAATTTTATTGTCATCTACTGTATAAGCCATAACCTGACCATCTTCACTTTCCCAATCCATCTTAAAATACCAGTTATCAGCGCTGTACCCTGTCCCACTCGGTCCTCGAATAATTTCTCCGTTTTGCCCATCCAAATAAGTATCCTTGGTTCCATCAGATTTCGTGAACCCTTTAAAGACAGCCCGGTAGCTGGCCAGTTTGTCTTCGCCTTTGGAGATGTACTTTATTCGGAATAGGTACTCGTATTCACCCGTTTTTACTGCAAAACCGGTATACTTCACCCCGTTGCTAATCCAACTGGTTTCAAAGTACTGGGCAAATAGAGTGGTAGAAGAAAAGAGAACAAGGAGTAATGGGAGGATGGTTTTTTTAATCATGGGTGGTGGATGGTGGTTATTTAGTGTGTTCCTGTACCCAACGAAAAAAGTTGGGCAAAAAGACATTGGAATGTACTAAAAAGATTTTTTATTCTTCCTTCCTCTTGTACATTCCATCAAAAACCGTATTCCAAGTATTGCCGCCATCGGTGCTCGAAGTCCAGGTTTGACGTACGTCTCCATTCTCTTGGGTTTCCCACTGAATCTTGTTGATGGTCTCTGGAGCAGTTTGTAGTTTTCTAAAACTCCGACACTGTCGATGATGGATTCGGTATAACTTTGGGCTCTGGGCTGATCCGAACCCACCACGTAGACGTACCACTTCCCGACCCAAAAATCAAAGTCATGGTAGTGCTGCGGCACTTGAGGATCGGTGTGGACCTGCAGACCCGTCGTAAAAAGTAGAAAAACCAAAACAACTCGCATGGTTGAATTTATTGGTTCTTCTAAGATCCAAATAATTTAACGAAGCTCTTTTTTGATTGCCATTCAGATGTGCGATATTGGAGGTAGAAATTGAAAATGCTAACCCATGCTTAACCGATATGCCTCGCGCATCCTCGCTATTGTCACCCTTGCCTTATTCATCGGCTGTTCCGCAGACGACAATCCGCTGACCCGTGGTGTTCAGCGCAACGCAGATCCGGCGTTGTTGGAAGGAATCTGGACGATCATTGAGGGAACCCTCGAAGGGCAAACTGTTCCGGTTCCACCTACCAGCCCGGCCTGCGGCAGAGATTACTTTATCTACAGCGCAGATGGTAGCTACTCGGACTATGTTTTCTTTGATGGATCTTCTTGTGCTCCTCAGATTAGTAACCTCAGCTGGACGCTTAACGAAGGAGTGATTACCCTCCGAGATGGATCCGGTCAAAGCAGTCAACTGACGATTACTCAACTCACCTCCAACACCTTGGTGTTTCGATCAGCTATTGATTTTGATCAGGATGGAGATGACGATATTTTCACCTTTGCGGCCGTGCCTTACGATCCGCCTTTAAGAGACAATGTTACGCAGAGTTTTCAGCAAGATCCAACCGTTCAGGACCGTATTCAACTGCGTTGGAATTCCTATACGGGTGGCCGATTTGATCGCTACGAAATCTACCGTTCCACCCCTGGAAACTGCGACAAGGGCAATGCCGAATTAATCGCCTCCCTGACCGAGCAAACCCAAAATTCCTTTGTGGACGAAAACCCGGCCAATGCGGAGCAGATCTGCTACTTTATGCGCCTGATCGCCGACGGGGAACAACTGGGCGAAAGCGAATTGGTCACCGTGATTCCGGATGAATTGGAAGTGCCAACCGTGATGATTCAAAGTGCCGTTGCCTCGGGTGATCAGATTGATCTGAGTTGGCAGAGCTACACCGGTTTTTATTTTGATCGCTATGAGATCTATGTGAGAAATTACGAAAACGGCACCACGGGGTATGCTTTCCAAGAGCAGTTGGTCGCGGTTATTGACGATAAAGAAACGACGACTTTTACGGATACGACTCCTCCTTTTGTCCGCAACCCCTTTTACGAAGTTCGGGTAGTGAATACTTTCGGGAATGGACCCGCTTTCGTCGCCGAGGGAGGGCTGGAAGTGACTTATCAGCGGCCGGGACTACTGGATCTGTCCTTCATTAATTTGATGGCGATTGATCCGAGCGATACCGTACTTTACTTTTTAGGGGATTCCGCCAATGAAGACGAGCAACGATTGGTGCGTTTTGATTACAGCACCAACCAAACAACGGTTTCGACCAGCTCCCCGAATACCTCCTCCCAGGTCTTTCTAAAGGTCATTGACTCGGATGTCGGGAAAGAACTGATGCTTCTCAAGGGGTTTGACGTATCGGTCTACGATGCCTCCACCCTGGATTTTAAATACGAACTCAATTGGTCCGGCGGCTTCCTATCGGTTACGGATTTTGATTATCTGGGCAACGGAAATTGGGTCTTTACCGACAGCGAGACGGTCTACACCTTTAGCCGAAACAATGCAGAGCTCACTTTGATTAACCAGGCCGGATTAACCACGACGACCAATGCCGGGCAATTTCAAATTCTCAATATGGGGAATGACCAAGTGTTGGTGGGTCATCAATTTTCCGATCAGAGCTACCGATTCGATGTAACCGCGGCTGGTGCATTTCAAAATCAGACGACCTTTACCGGGATTCGATGGCAAGACGCGAAAGAAACCCTTTTCTACAACGAAACAGCAGATGTTGTCCTGGACCAATTGGATCGTGGGATTTACGAAACCCAGAACTTTAGCTTTACCACTTTCTTCCCAAGACCGTTCTTAGGGACGGCCCTAAGTCAGAATGGTGAGCGCATCCTGGGAACAGACAACGATCCGGATTGGACGATTGACGAACAGTCTATGCACAGGCGTACAGCAGTATTCTTCGATATCAATTCGAGTTCTGCCAGCGAAACCGAGACAACAGGCTACCCCCTCTTTGTGTTCGAAAACCACTTGGGGCAACAAGTCAGTATTTCATCTTGGTTTAAGCGAGAAGGCCTGACGGGTTTTGCTCCCAGACCGGATCTTTTTGTAGAAATTGTTCCCTAATCAATCTTCCAGGTCGTACCACTCTTCAATCACGAGATTCGGACGACGCCCCTCCTCTTGAGGCGCATAGTAGGTTGAAAGATAGTCCAGGATAAGAGGTTCATTGGTCCCAAGATCCCACAGGTTCTGGGTCTCTTGCATCCAACGTATGGTGGCTTCCCAGCGCTTCCTTGACATGCGGTTCTGCGTGACGAGTTGAGCTGAATGACAGTTGGTGCAATTGTTTACCACAGCCATCAAACCCTCTCCTTCCACGAAGCCGGTTCTCAGGTGAATTCCATTTTCGATGCGGTCGTATTCCTCATCGGCCTCGACCTCCACATAGGGCTCTGTTGAAGCCTCAAACCGCAACATCTTAGGATTAACGAGTACCCCAACCAAAAAGGCGCAGAGTAATAGAATCACGGCCACAAAAAGGAGGGTTAGAGATTGCAGTTGCCGGACTGCGCGCTTAAACTTTTCAGGGGAGGCACTCATACCACTTTGATTGCAATGCGGTGACAAGCATTGTTTAAATAGCCTTTAGGATTCCAACCCGGCAGGACCATGGGCTGTGATTCTCCTTTATCGTTGGTGGCCCGTGCCCAGACTTCGTAATAGCCTTTTTTCGGGAAGTCAATGGAGGCCGAAAAATGCTGCCAGGCCAATCGATTCACCGGGTCTTCAAGTGAGCAGCTCTTCCAACTGCTGCCAAAATCAATGGAATACTGCATCTTGCTAACCCGCTGTTCACCAGACCAGGCATGGCCCCTAATTATGAGACGTCTCCCTTCCTTAATCCTCGCCCCGCTTTTGGGATAAGTGATCAGGGATTTAACGGGCATGGATTCAATAATGCACATGTCTTCTGGAGCTACCTTTTCTCCGGGAGCTACGGTTTCGCAGGGAACACGGTAAGAGGAACCTCCCATTTTGGCCCCGTCATGAACGCGATCCCGAATACTAAGTCCATTCAACCATTTGCCTGAGGCAGAGGCGGGCCAGCCACCAGCCACCAGACGCAAAGGAAATCCATGAGCCAAGGGTATGTCTTTGCCATTCATTTGGTAGGCAAGAAGGGTTTCGTCTTGCATAGCCTTTTCGAGGGGTACTCCCCTTGATATGGGTTCTTTGGCCGCATCACCACTGAGGTGGATATCGGCTCCGTGGTAACCAATGTAGACGGCCTTTTCGCTTATCCCGACATCTTTCAACAAATCCCGCAGACGCAGGCCTGTCCAATTCGCGCAGGAAACGGCCCCAACAGTCCATTGATTGCCTTTGGCCGGCGGGTTGAACTCGGAACGTCCATTCCCACCACATTCCAAGGTGAGTTGGTAGGTGTGGGCTTTAAAGTTTGTTTTGAGGTCTTGCAGCGTATAGGTCTTGGGCTTTTTAACCGCCTCTCCTTTGATTTCTAACACCCATTTGGAAGGATCAATGTCTTGGGGAATGAGTCCATTATTGCGAATAAACATCACCCGACCGGGCGTCACCTTATCGTCCAGCAGATGCGCCTGGGCTTCCATATTCCAGGGGCGCTCATTGAGCACCACCATTTGAGTGTCTTTATCGAAGAGCTTAAAGGGGTCCGGGTCTTGCAATACCAAGGGAACTACTCCTTCCGGCAAGAGAGAACCGTAGACTATTTCGACCCCCAAACCGGCGGCTAAGGAGGCCAGTCCAGCGCCAGCGATAAAGTTTCTTCTTTTCATCTAATTGCTGTTGATCAGATCCAAAGCCGTTTGTAAAAACTCATCCTCCGTGACCGATTGTTGATTGACATACTGAGCAGGCACATAGGTTTCTCGCAAGCGACCGTCGAGGTGATAAAGCTTTTCGATCGAAACACGCGCCCCATAGTTGCTGTTCTTGAGCATGATGGTGGTCATGCCTCCGGCCAAACGGTACATCTCGGTTCCTACGACGGTTCCTCGTTTCATCCCATCAAATCCGATGGCCATCCCTTCTCCCATACTGCCGGTCCAGCGACCGACCAGCACGTACAGGGGTTGGGTATAGGTTTCTCCTACAGGCGAAATCGTGCGCACATAGCTTTCTTCCTTTAGCTCAACACCTTGGTATTCCTTGGTTTCCGAAATGAATCGCCCCATGATGGGTTCCGCCACACTGGTGTTCCCTCCTGAGGAGGTGTTGCGCAAATCCAAAACCAGAGCTTGGGTATCCATGAGTTCTTCTAAGGCCAAATCGAAGTAATAGGGCAAACTGTCATTCCCAAGGGAATTGTTGATCTTGATGATCCCGATGTCCTTCTGACGCGTCGCTTCCAACAGCCCCGGTCTCTGTTTAAAACTCATCTTGTCCACATCGAGGTTGAACTCTTCCCCGTTGGTCAGCCGCAACCCTAAAAAGCGGGCCTCGTTGTAGACTCCTGCGATCACCTTATTGGCGAGCCATTCTTTTACTGCTGGGTCTTTGCGGTTGTGGCATTGGGTGGGGAAGGCATCAATCACCTCCTGAAAGGGCAGTTCATTGAACCAGACCACTTCGGCTCCGATCACATTGGCCTCTGGCGCGTACTGGAGTTCAGAACTGAAGATGTTTTTGATATAATAGCGACCCTCCCGGAGCTCCACGTAAACCGGTGAATTCAGACGATAAGAATCCTCCGTATTGGTGGTGAGGTGCATATGAGAATCGTTGAATTCGTTCATCAGGTTCTCATAAAAAAGGACCTTGTAGTAGGGGTGACTGATGGTATCGACCAGAGGTCGGTAGGTCTTTTCGATACAGCGGATAAGGGCCTTGCGCTCTTTCAGGTAAATGTGCTGTTCCCGAATATCGCTCATCAACTGATCGAACTCCTGGAGGTTTTCTGAATCTTCAGGAGTGGGTGCTTTGGACGTGCCGCAGGCCGCCAGTAAAACACACAAAAGGAGGATTATTTTATTCATTGTTTCTGCCCATAAAAACATTCACCTCGGAGTTCATCGGATTGCCCGAGACCCTTCTGTACGAGACAATCTGCCCCGTATGATAGAGGGCATCAGCAATAGGCCCATTGAGCATCTGCCAAAAGGGGAAAGCCCGGCGCCCGCTTGGGATTCAAAAATGACTTCAAGCGTACTGATTTCTTCAGCTGACTTGCCCTGGTATAAGTCACTGGCCACTTTCAGGTTCTGAAGGGTGCCCTCTCGCAGTTCTTCAAAGCTCATCCCCGTATAATCGGCAGGACGGATATTGGGTGTATTTTTCGCCGCGTTGACGATCATATCAGAGAGACCGAAGAGGTGCTCCAGGGTTTGGCGTACGTTGCGGGAATCGGCCGAAGGGCTAAACTCGATATCCTCAGGACGCAAGCCTTCAGTGGCCCAGTAATAGCGATAACCCAAGCCGTCTACCATGCGTTTGACCATATTTCCTCTAGTGTACTGCTCTTGGGCAGCCGGAATTTCTTCAAAGGGGAGTTCCATAGTCTTCTTGTTTTGAGCCGCTAGAGTGGCTGTTATAAAAAAAGTGATCAACAGCTTTTTCATTCCTTTCTTCTTTTGCTTTTGTAGTATGTTTTATCTGCGATATAAATGACCTTATGTACCTCACAAAATACCTTGTCTCCGCTTTTATTCTTGAGTACGGTGACCTTTTCCAAGTTGATTTCGTTTTCTGCTTTTACCCGCGTTTTGATGTCGTCCAACTCCTCTTGAGTGACCTTGAATTCGGCATACACGTGTTCTTTCGCTGGTCGCTTAAAGAAAATCTGAGCCGACTTATCCCAGACAACATAATCATCCCCCAATAGGTTGATCAATTGCACCATAGGGATGGGATCTACGGAAGAAAACAAGCTCCCTCCAAAAATGGAATTGACGTAGTTGCGGTTCTTGTAACTCAACGGCAATTTGACCTTGATTTCCATCAAATCCGGCGAGACCTCAGTGATCTTCGCCGTGCTTCTTTGGTACATAGGCGAAAGGTTAAAACCGTATTTAAACAGCTTATGCTTGGGGAAAAATTTGGAACCGATATCGGCAATGGATTTGTAGAGGGACATGCTTAATTATCCGGTTTACTTGTAAAGAACTCTAAAACCAGAGTGTTTTTTCCTTAGTTAGCTCTAAAGATAACCAGAATCTGCCCTACCGCTCACACCCTTCTATTGTGCTTTTAAGCAAATGAAACAACCACTACCCATAATCCTATGGGCAATAAAACAGATGCCCCCTATCTTCGTAAAAACAAAAACCACCAGCATGTTTATTCAAAACGCCCTCCCGCAAAAACCCAACCTTTGGAAATACATCATTGGTCTTATTGTGGTTGTTTTCTTCTGGCGAGGACTCGGAAGTATCCCCTTAATTGCGGCTATGTTTACCAAGGCATCTGATCTGGGTAGCATTGACATGACGCCGGCTGGATTAGCTGATTTACTCGGAGCCAATCTCTTTTTGTCCGTTATGCTGAGTTCCTTTGTTCTGGGTCTGATTGGCTTGTTTCTCTACGTGAAATTTGTACACAAACAAAGCATTCGATCGCTGACCACCAGTCGCGAAAAAATCGATTGGGGGCGCATCTTTTTCTCCTTCTTTGTAACCATCCTCTTTATCGGCGGATTCCTCTATGCCGGAGTGATGATGGAACCCGACAGCTACCAATGGAATTTCAATAAAGAAGCCTTTATCATCCTGGCGGCCATCGTCCTTTTGATGCTGCCTTTGCAAACGAGTTTTGAAGAGTACTTCTTTCGGGGATACCTTTTGCAAGGTCTCGGAGTGGCGACCAATTCGAGGTTTTGGTCTCTGGTAATTACCTCATCTCTCTTTGGACTGATGCACATATTCAATCCCGAGATCCAGAAAATTGGCTACGCCGTTCTAACCGTATACATCGGACTTGGATTCCTGATGGGGATCATGACCCTGATGGATGAAGGCTTGGAGCTGGCCTTAGGCTTCCACGCGGCCAACAACATGACTATTGCCCTGATGGTAACCACCGATTGGTCGGCCCTGCAAACCGATGCCCTCTACGTGAGCTCAGCAGAACCTGATCTCGGAGGAATGCTCCTTTTCCTCGGAGGGATGTTTGTCGTCTTATTGGGGATTTTCGCCTTGCGTTACCGCTGGAAAAATTGGGGAAACAAGCTTTTTGGGAAGGCCTTGGTCCTGGAAGAAGAAACAACCGCCTAAAATAAAACCCGCTTGATTCAAGCGGGTTTTTTAATTATTGCTTCGAGGGACTCTCGAGGTGCTGCCGGTCCCATTTGGAGGTATTGGCTGCGGCCTCATAGGTTGTCTGTAGAAAGGATATCAGCATCCCACGAGGATCTTCAGACTGCTGCACATCTTCGTACTTCAGGAAGAATTCACCCATGTCTTCACTGTAAAAAGCTTCCTTGGGCTCTACCGCTTGCTTTCCGAAGTCCTCATGACTCGGGTAAGCGTAGGCATAAAAGGCCGGAAAAGGAAAGTCCGAAGAACCCGGCCAAAAACCGGCACTGCTCACTTCTCGAGAATAGGCTTCCTGCATGACATCCAGAGGCATATTGGGCATTCCACCCTGATGCAGAGGAGCTCCTTTACCAGAGAAGCGGGTCACCGCCAAATCAAAGGCTCCCCAAAACAAGTGAACGGGACTGCATTTTCCGATGAACTCCGATCGAAATTCCTGGAACACATTGCTCGACTTCAACATGGCCTGCCAGAGATTACGTGCTGCCTCCGGGTCGTAGGCCTTGTTGACGGTGTTTTCTTTGAACGGGATCGCCGGTTCCATTTCGTTCGGGCTGCCGTGAATCTTCACTTTAATTCCCAACTCTTCTAACTTTTCGAACAGTAGTTGATGAAAGCGGGCGACCGTCATAGGCTCTAAAGCAAAACCAATCGGTTCACGGTGGGAACACTGAATCAGCAATTGATGCTTTTTAAAATCAAAATCGATCTGAAAGACTTCTTCTCCGTAAGGAATCCCGTTGGTAGAAAACCCTCTGGGCGAAACATATAGGGCCGTATGCCAGGAGTGATTTTGCCAAGGCATGGTGCGCAGGCGAATCTTTCCCACAATTTGCAACCACTGATGAAGGCTTTCCATCGTTGGTTGTATTCGGGCAAAATCCAAAACGGGCCAATCGTGATTTCTTTTTGTGGTTTCCATAAACAAAGGGTTTATCCTTGGTTGTCGTAGTAAAATCTTTCGTGGACGATCTGTCCGTTGTTCCACTGCTGTACAGCGACCTGTTCCATATTGACACGATCTCCTCCCTTAAAGGTAACATCCATGGTAACTTCAATAAAAACTTTTTCGGTGGCGGCATCTTCTGCGATGGACTTGAGTTCCATTCCGTGGAAGGCCTCCACACTGGACACAAACTGCTCTTCGTACACGCGGCACTCTGCCTTTCCTTTTCGTACGCCACGAGGTTCTTCCATCACTACCCCGTCGGCATAATACTGGTCAAAGGCTCCCAAAATATCTCCTTGTCCTACTTGGTTATACAGGTCTTGTGCTCTTTCTAGATTTGTCATTGCAATAGAATTTTAGTGATTTACACCACAAAATTCCTCCACAGCGCTTTGCTGTGCATTCATCTAGATGAAGAAATCCCTATTTGGCTTTGGCGAGTTTGGCCCGGACCGTACTCAGGGTCTGCGGCATCACCCCTAAGAAGGAGGCGATCATGTGCTGGGGTACACGGTTTGGTAGGTCCGGATAGGTCTTTAAAAAGTACTGGTAGCGGTCAATGATCGGCGCACCCATGAGCATGAGTACCCGCCTTTGCAGACGACCGATTCTGCGGTAGAGCAATTGACCGCTAGCCGCCAGGTTCTCTTTGTCCAGGTCGAGGTGAAAGAGCTCGTTGTTCTTAAAAGCAATTACTTCTGAATCTTCCAGGCAGTCAATAAAAAGCTGAGCCGGCTGCTCGAATTCCATGGCTTCGATATCGCCAATCACCCAGCCTTCCGGAGCGAACATATAGACGTGCTCCTTCCCTTTACTGTCGATCAAATAGCTCCTTAAGAGGCCGCTTTTGACATAAAAAGCAGTGATGTTTTGCTCATCGGCATGTTGGAGGATTTCTCCTTTTTTCACGCTTTGAGTCACCGCTGTGGGATTGCAATTCAGTATTTCCTGTAGATTCTCCATAAGCTTGACTTAAAAATAGGAAATCTGTTCGCGAATTAGTCCTCCAGCTGTGACTCTAAAAAGGAAATAAGCAATTGGTTTTCGGCGATTGAGTATTCCAGACTATGCAGGAAAAAACCCAATGACATTCTTTGGGCCGAGAGGATGGGCTTAAAAGAGCGTTCATTCATAGCTTCTTTCAGTTTCAATGTGTCAATCACCGATTTTCGCCGGGCAGGAGGAAATCCCTTATCGGTTGGATTAAATACTTCCTCGTTTTTAAAAATTTCCTGCTCTTTTAAAAAATAAGGTCTACTCACCTCTTCCAGGAAATTATTGAATTCATCCCGCGCCTGTCTGACCCGATCCAATTCACGGAAATAAACAACCAACTGCTCTCTGATTTCACGATCAGTCATTTTTTCAATATTGGATTGGTGGTTTTCCTGCGTTACAGGATTGAACTCGATATTCATTACGATGAAATCAGACAAGAGCCCTCAAAAGTCTCCCTTACCCTGAGCAATATCATTCATCTTGTAGTAGGCATTGAGCATCCCTTTAAACTGCTTGTCATAATCCTTAAAGAGCTTGAGATCTCCTCTTAAATCTGCAATAATAAGTCGGTAATTTTCGATCTCAGCTGCACGAGCTTTCCTGTCTTGTATACCCTCATTAATACTGACGGCGATAAGAATTCCCAAGACGACCAAGACTATTTCTCCTAGGGCGTAGAGAAGGTACTTTTTCAATCGATCCTCTTCAATTAGTCTTTGGCGAATTTTTCTAAAGATTTTCTTGTCCTTGATTTAACTCGGCAGCTGACTTGGTCTAGAAAGCCACATTCTATCTCGTACAATGAGGTAAAGGCAAAAAAGGAACAACAGTCCAACATAGATTTTTCCAGAACTTCCAAACCCTCTCCCAAAATTGTTGTTCATGGTATGCAGCAAAACCACAGCCAACATGGAGTAATTCGAGTTGTTGTACACCCAATGAATCACCACGGTCAGGGGAATGGTCCAGAAAAAGCGTGGAAGCATTTCCATAAACCCAGCGGTAGAATAAAATCCGTTGTAGTAATGGGGCAGGTGCCATATGCTCCAGAAAAAAGAAACGACTAAAATGGTGACCAAGGGGCTATATTTCTTTTGAAGTTCCAGTTGCATAAAACCCCTCCAACCGAACTCTTCATTTCCACCAAAAAAGAAAAAGGTGCTTAAAAGACCAACAAACCACATTCCATCAATAAAGACCAGTTCTCCAGATAGCTCAAAACCAAGAACACGACCAGCCAAATAACTGACAACCGAAAAAATGGGTTGTAAACCCAAGGCAATCAGATACCAGGGGAGGGCCTTTTTCTGAAAAAGAAAGGAAGTCAAGTAGTTTTCTTTGATGTTTGGGTTATTCCAGTTGGAAGCATTCCAGGCTAAAACAATCGCCATTAAAACAAAAAGGCCATATCCCAGTGTGCTTACCTCCTCCATTTTAGGAATCCTGCCATTGACATCACTCATTCCATGGTCAATCAGATATAGTCGCATCCCCAGTACAAAGAGGGACCCTACGAATACAGCGATAAAGACCGGCCAAGACCGTACACGAAAGGTAGTCTGAGATTGCACAACTCGAATGATGTATCCCGCCAATAGGGGTCCGCACCCACCAAGCAGCATCATAGCAAAGGCAATGTCTACCGGAAGATCCAAAAACACGGGCGAAAACCAAGTAGAAAAAGTAATGGCAAAGGTGATCAGCAAGAAGCTTATAACCGGAAAAGAGTTGAAAAGGTCTTTCATCAAGGAGCGGCTTTTAGTTATTTCCTTGAAATTAAAATAATTAGGCCCTCAAGGCTCATTTTTACAGAAATTTCTTTAACAATCGACAGATAAATATGCCTTTGAACGATCACCTCCTTTAAAACATCGCTTCTTCCAAAATGGTCTCGTCTACATTTTCTTGTCAGTCAACGTCAGAACAAGGCCTCTAGATACTCGACTAAAGGCCAACAACCCTTCACCTTATAGCTTTATTTACAACGCTTTACGACTATTGTCATGAAAAGAAGGAATGTTTTAAAAGGAATTCTGGGGGTTACCGGGACGACCATAATTGCGGGTTCATGCGGCTACGCTTATGTTAAAAATCCATCCGGTTACAACCGAGAGGCCATCGTTGAATTTCAGGATTTACTAGCCGAAATAGTAGATGTCATTATCCCTCCATCCAAAACACCCGGAGGTAAAGAAGCCCGGGCCTATCTCTTCATTACTTCTTTTATGAAGCACTGCGCAACGGACAAAGAGTACCGAAACTTTTACAATGGACTTGTTGATTTTCAAGAGTTTACATTAAGAAACTCCAGCAATGAATACGCTCTTTGTACGTTAAAAGAACAAACAAAGCTTCTTGAGCAGTTTATAGAGGAAAATAAGAGTCATGGGACGATTTCAAAAATCAAAGAAAAACTGCGTGGTAAATCCTTTGTACAGCTACTGAGAAAATTAACGGTAGAAGGCTACTGTCAGTCTCAAATCGGGGCGACGGTACACTTGGCCTACCAACCGATTCCAGGTCAGTATAACGCGATCATTCCTCTTGAACCTAATCAGCCCTGCTGGGCCACCAAATAGCAAAATCATGGAACCAAATCCAACAAATAACACTTTCGATGCAATTGTGGTGGGCTCCGGAATTAGTGGTGGCTGGGCAGCCAAAGAACTCACAGAAGGAGGTCTAAAAACCCTCGTTCTCGAAAGAGGTAGAATGGTCAAGCACGTACACGATTATCCCACCGCCTTCAAAAACCCTTGGGACTTCGAACACGGCCTGCACCTATCTCAAAAAGACCTCAAAGAACGTCCCATACAAAGCAGTCATTGCAATAATGCCGACAAACACTTTTATGTAAAGGATTCTGAACATCCCTATATCCAGAAGGATCCTTTCAAATGGATTCGCGGTTACCAAGTTGGTGGCCGATCCTTGACATGGGGAAGGCAGAGTTATCGGCTTTCTGATCTGGATTTTGAAGCCAACAAAAAAGATGGGCATGGGGTGGATTGGCCTATTCGATACCGCGACCTCGAAAAATGGTACGACTATGTGGAAGACTATGTAGGAATTAGCGGGAATACAGATTCCATTGAGCATCTTCCAGATGGTGTTTTTCAACCAGCCATCCCGATGAATGCTATTGAGGATCATTTAAAGAATCAAATCAATAGGCATTACCCGGATCGCAGGCTCATCCATGGCCGGGTAGCCAATCTCACTGAAGGAAAAGAAAACAGAGCTCCCTGTCAATACCGGAATCAATGCAGCAGAGGTTGCCCTTTCGGAGGGTATTTTAGCAGTAATTCAGCCACTCTTCGCGATGCAGAATTGACCGGAAATATGACGCTAAAAGCCAATTCTATCGTCAAGGAGGTTCTTTATGATGAACAATCACAAAGGGCAACAGGGGTCGTCGTCATAGACGCAAAAACAAAAGAAGAAAAAACGTACTATTCCCGTATTATTTTCCTCAATGCCTCCACCATTGGTACGGCTTCCATATTGCTCAACTCCGTTTCTGAGCGCTTTCCCAACGGTTTAGGGAATGGAAGTGATCAGGTTGGACGGAACCTAATGGATCATATTGTTGGACATGGTACCTCTGGAACATTTGACGGATTACAAGACAAGTACTACATTGGAAGATCTCCCGGAACGGTTCTTATTCCACGATTCCAAAATATCGACGGCCAAGACACTAACAACAGCTTTGTGAGAGGTTATGGACTACAAGGAAAAGGCGTGCGAGGGAACTGGCAGAATATTACTATCGACTCTATCGGACTCCAGTTAAAGGAGGATTTAGCCAAGCCTGGGGATTGGCGGATATTCCTCGGCGGAAGAGGTGAAATTCTGCCTTATGCAGACAATCGGGTTAGCCTGAATTTCAACCGTAGAGACCAGTGGAACATGCCTTTGGTAAAAATCGCTTTTCAATATGGTTCCAATGAAAATGCCATGTTGGAACACATGACCCAAGAGAGTGAGCAGATTCTTCGCCATGCAGGATTTAAAAATGTCAGCAGTTACCGAACAGCCCCTACTCCTGGGTCAGCAGTTCATGAAATGGGTACGGCTCGAATGGGGAAAGACCCAAAAACATCTGTATTGAATCAATTCAATCAAATGCATGAAGTACAGAATGTTTTTATTACCGATGGCAGCGCAATGACCTCATCGGCATGGCAGAATCCGTCTCTAACCTATATGGCTTTGACCGCTAGAGCCTGCCATCATGCGATTGATCTTTTTTGCAGAAAAGTCATCTAACTCTTAACTAAACAAACTCCCCAACCAAAGTGCTGATCCGTAGGAGTAAAACCCGTTCTTCTTCATATCAAAAGGACGTTAGAGGCGGTCTATCAGGGCATTTGAAGGCGAAATAGATAAAACTACAGGTATTGACTTATCGATGGAAGTCCAAGGGAAATATGCAGTGTGAAGCGGAAATTATTCGAGCTGAGCAGAAAGTGAATCCAGGTCTTGTGCCGAGGTGAGGTCAGGAACTTTTTCGGATCGTTCCATACAGACTACACTTCCTGGTTTATCAGCAATCAGTTGGCTCACCGCGGTGGGCAACTCCTTCTCATTGCGGATGGGATCTATCGGGCAATCCCTTAAAAACGGATAAATCTCTTCTCCCTCGAACTGAAAAATATTCATACTGACCCAGAGGGAAGTATGACGGGATTTATAAGCCAAAAGCTCCTCCTCATCCGGTTTCTCTATGATGGATATCAGGGCGTGATTCTGATCAAAATCAAGCAGTGAAAACCGCAGAATTTTTTCGAGTGGGTGTCCCAGAGATTCGCCGCGATAAGCAATCAGGGAATGCCGAAATTCCCCTTGCGCATGAAGATCCCTAAACGCCTCTTTTGAGTAGACATTGTCCCCATTGCACACCAAAAAGCGGCTTTTTATCAATTGCGGAAATTGCTCCAGACACTGAAAGACGGCGTCGGCAGTCCCTAAGGGTTTTACACCTTGTTCAGGCGGGTATTGAACGGCTAATTCAATCCTCATTTCTGTCCCCCAAGAAGTCTTTTTGAGCTCAATAACAAAGGATGTAAACGCCTCATTCTCTGGGGAAGTAATTAAAAACACCTCTCGAATACCGGCACGGTGGGCATTGCGTAAGAGGTAGTAAAGGAGTGGATTCCCTTTGGTGTCTACAGGCACTAAACTTTTATGAACAGCCGCAGCTAAAGTCCTGATCTCAGGATTTAAGTGCACCCTATCGAGACTTTTCTTCATTCGGGAAGAGGCGCCGCCAACCATAACCAAAAGTGATGCGGTTTTCATACTTACGGATAGCTTAATTCAACAACATAAGCAGCCTGAGCCCCGGCTTTCAAAAAGGCCTTGACCACCTCCTCTTTCTGTTTTAGCGGCACCATAGCGACCATGGATCCTCCCCCTCCAGAACCCACAATTTTAGATCCGTAAGCTCCGGCCTTTCGGGCAGCAGCCATCATGATCCGTATTGGTTCTGGGGTGTTCTGAATGTTATTTTCAAGCAGGTCCTGGTGGGCGTTCATCAAATCTCCGAGCTGATGGTGATTGGGGAATTCCTTTTCTAGCTGCTCTTGCGCTGCCAGGGTAATATGATAATTCTTCACCGCAGCGATCCAATGTTTCTTGTACTCTTCATCAACCAGGTGAAGGTAACTTTCCGCATCTTCGAGTACAGACTGCGATAAATCAAATTCCGGATGTACTTCCCGTACCTGTGCGATGGCTCGTTCCTGATAGTTTCGTGCGTTTTTTAGAATGGTATTGGTCTGTTTTGGCAGTCCCGATTCCGCCACAACCAAAGCTTCAAAGCGAGCAGGAAGTGCTCTGGTGCTTTGGGCCTTGGTGTCGATACAAAGTAGACCCTGTTGGGCGATAGTGTATTGATCCATCAAACCTCCTGGAAAGCCAAAAAAAGGCACTTCCGCTTGGTAAGCCCAGTGGCCGATTTGCGCATCACTAACGACCCTGTTCTTCTGGGTGGCAACCAAGAATCGAATCCAGGCGACCACTAGTGCAGAAGAGCTCGAGAGACCTGCATTCATGGGTATCTCACTGCAAATGCGAATTGAATACCCCTCCTTAAATTCGAAGCCATTTTCTTCGAGTATACGAATAGCCGAAAGATAAAAGTCTCCCTTTTCGATTTCGGAGTCCCCGACAGGCAATCCAATACGCCTTTTCTCCTGTAAATCTTCAAGTTCCAAGAGGAAAGACATGTCTTGATGCGGTTTCGCCTCCAGAAACAGGTAACGATTTATCGCCCCTGCAATAACCGGCATGTCCAAATAATCCTGGTGATCTCCGTAAAAACAAATCCGTCCAGGGACGCGAAGACTGATCATACTTAACTAATAATTGCTAAGGGCTTGGTGTTTTTCCACTCCCCACGAGTAAAGTCTGGGAAGGGCTGCGGATAACCTCCTTGAGCAACAGAACGCTCACTAAGGGGCGCAACTGCACTCCACAGGCACCCTTCATAAACATTTTGATCGAGGGGCAATCCCTTTTGTAAACACTCTACGATCCGGTAGACCATGATCCCATCCATTCCGCCATGTCCGCTCCCTTTGGCGGCTTGGTTTAGGCGCTTATACAAGGGGTGATCGTACTTTTGGTAAAGGGTTTCAAGCTGTTCTCCTTGTACCCAGCGGTGATGGTCCTTGGTCAGGCCTTCGACCCCACCCTCCAAGGCGACCCGGGTTGGAAAACCAGCCAATGTTCCCTTGGTGCCCTGAACCAGATTTAAACGAGAATAGGGTCTGGGACTGGTTTCGTCCCATTGCACCATAACCGTTCGTCCGAGCCTCGTTTTGATAATGGAGGTATTCAAATCCCCACCCTTAAAATCCAAATCATTCCATTTGTGATCGGCTGGGTAGTTCTTTTTAGCGTAGTCTTGTCGGCCCAAAGCCGGAGTGGAATAAGAGACCAAGTGCTCAAACATATCATCTCCCCGTCCCAGGTTCATGTATTGGGCGACTGGTCCCAAACCGTGGGTCGGATACAAGTTGCCATTCCGCTTAGCGTAATGATGGGTTCGCCAAGAGCCCGTTCCTCTTTCTTGTTCCTCCATTTGCCACCGGAGTTCGTGGATGTAAGCGGCCTCTCCATGCAGAATTTCACCGATCACGCCCTGTCTACACATGTTCAAAAACATCAGTTCATCGCGACTGTAGTTGACGTTCTCCATCATCATACAGTGCTTTCGGGTCTGTTCGCTGGTATCGACGATATCCCACATTTCCTGTAAACTTACCGCCATCGGTACTTCGACCATGGCATGGGCTCCCTTCTTCATGGCTTCAATAGCCATAGGGGCGTGGTTGTGCCAATTGGTTGCGATAAAGACCACGTCCGGTTTGACCTCATCCAGCATGGTTTTCCACCGGTCTTCAGCGCCCCAATACAGTTTGATATTGGTATGGCGGTTCTCGGGAGCCACCTCGCGAACCCACTGTTTTTTTTCTTTGACCAAGTCCTCGTACAAGTCGCTAATGGCGACGACTTCAGTTCCGGGAAGCGCAGCTAAAAACTTCAGGTGGTAGCCTCCTCGAGCTCCTACGCCGATAAAGGCGGCTCGAACATTGTCGAGTTTGGGTGCAGCGTAATCGCCCATGTATTGCGCCATGGCGGGGCGACTTTCTTGCCCTTGCAGATATTCCGGGAACAAGGTAGCAGACCCAATGGCCGCAGAAGCCAAGCTCGTTTTCTTGAGAAAATCTCTTCTGTTCAGTTCACTCATCTCTTCTGTTTTTTATTCGGACCAAATGGCCAGTTCATTCCCGCAAGGGTCTTCAAAATGAAAGCGACGCCTCCGGGGAAGGAAAATATATCTACAGTAATTTGGGTTCCCGCTGCAGCCAATTGGTTGTGAATTTGCTGGAGATCGGGATGGTATAAAACTACTAAAGCTCCTTTAGCTCTCGGCATATCGACAAGTTCAAATCCCCCATCAATCCCCGCTTTACTAAAGGCGGTATAGCCTTCGCCATAGTCGGTGAATTCCCAGCCAAAATGATGGCTGTAAAAGGCTTTGGTTTTCACTAAATCCGTAGCGTAAAGTTCAATATAATGGATCGGTGTACTGGGCATGAGCGTTCACATTGGTTCGGAGAATAAGTTAGTAATAGTTGAAACAACTTCAGGAGCCTGTTAAAATATAATCAAGATCAATTCACTTCTCTCGAGAAATAGCAAGGAAGATATACCTTTAAAGTATGGGCAACAACAAACTCATCATTGACGAACGCCAACGAGAAGTTGGGAATTTTTTAGTCGGTCGACTTTTGCCTTTTCGCAAAAAGAGACAGGTCGGCCCCTTTGTTTTTATTGACCATATGGGACCTTCTCCCATAGGACCTGGTCAGTACAGCGATGTGGATCAGCACCCCCACATTGGCCTTTCGACCCTCACCTATTTATTTGAAGGGGAAATTGAACACAAAGACAGCACCGGAGCAGAACAGGTTGTACGGGCCGGAGATGTTGGCTTTATGAGTGCGGGGAAAGGAGTCACCCATACGGAGCGCACCCCTCAACACCAAAGAGACGGTGCTCAATACATCCTTCACGGTTACCAGGTTTGGGTCGCTCAACCCAAAAAACTCGAGGAGAGTGACCCGCATTTTCAATATCACGAAGCTCTTGAATTACCCCAATGGGAAACGGAAGATCTTCGCTTTACTTTAGTCGCCGGTGAAGGCTTTGGTCGTCAATCTCCTCTAGAAGTTTTTTCCCCTCTGTTTATGGTAGACATCCGCTCCAAAACCAAGGAAGGTCGGATCAATATTGCCGGAGAATTACAGGGCGAAATTGCAGTAGTTGTCGTCAAAGGAAAAGTCCTTGTTGATGGTGAGTGCATGGAACAAGGCCAGATGCTGGTTTCCCAAACCGAAAACAGTTGTTGTTTAGAACTGGACGAGCAAGCACAACTCTTGTTGTTCGGTGGTCAGCCCTTTCCGGAAGAGCGGTTTTTAATGTGGAATTTCGCCTCGAGTGACAAGGCCAAATTAGAAGAAGCGAAGGCGAAATGGATCGCTAAGGACTTTCCGAAAGTCCCTGGAGACGACACCTATATTTCCTTTCCTTCCTGAATTATAAGAGGACACACCAATTACTTATTAACCATTTTATTGATTTATCGTTAATAAAATGTAATTATTTACATTGTATTCACAATAAAAGTGATCGATCTTTAAGAAACCTTAAATCGAGTCACATGGCAACCTTAAAGAATCTTTCGCATGAAGAAATTGAGGAACTGTTCATGAACAGTCTAGAAAATTTCTTCTCAGGGGAGTTGACCAACAAAGAGCGCTCCATCTTGGAATGGATGAAATCAGGGGGAAAAGGTAAGTTTTGGGACCTGCCCGAAAACCAATAGTACCCGCGCCTATTTTAAACTGTACCTCTGGTTCTTAACGTCTAATACAAGGGTTTTTCCGAGGAAGAACTTGTTTCCGATCATGCCTTCCATTCCGGAAAAGCGCATCAGCAATTCCTGGGTCATACTGTACCCTTCCACATAAGTGACCTCCTGCAGAGGGATGCCAACATCCCCCATCTGAACAAGTCCTTTCGCGGGAGCCGTGTAAACATAGAGCGTTCTACCCCATGAATTCGCCTTATCCTCCCTTACTGGGCCATCGGGCACCCTAGCCTCTTCCCAATTTCCTTTATCAGTAATCCATTGGTAGGCACTGGTTCCCGAATCGAAAAGCAACTTTAAATCCCTTTCGTTGATCTTGGCGTGAAAAATCAATTTACGCTTATCAAACGAAAGAGTAGTCCAATCCGCCTGAGGCGACTCCAGAGTAAAGCGAAAATGACCTTTTTCAAAATCCATTTCCACCACTCTTTTTTCTAAAATATCGGACCCCAGGGTACCAATAATAGGGTATTGATTATCATTTATAGAATATCCATACTCCTTCAAATAAAAGCCCGCTCTCTCCATCTTCATATCCCCTAAGTGCAGGGAACTGAAATCAGGCTTCCCTTCGCTTCTTGTCAAGCTGTCCAACTCTTTTAGCGGAACCGTGAATAACATGGTATTGGGTGCGCCATAATCCAATTGGAGATAATAGGTCTCGGAAAACCCATTGACCTGAACAGGTACCAGCATAGCCTGATAGGGGACCTTGGCTGATCCTACCCACTGAATATCAACCTCCCCGGTTCCGCTTAGCTGAAGACTATTTTCGGGTGGAGTAAACTTATTATCAAAATAGAAATAGCCCCCGATAATGCTCAGCACCAGAAGACCCAATAACACAAGAAGCGTCTTTTTAATCATCGTTTTGGTTTTGGGGCAAAACTGATTCTTTCTTGCTTGTGAATGCTCAAGATGAGGGCGACAATAAGCCGCCAATTCCACGACACGGAATTTAATTATTTGGCTGTGAGACGAATAGCTAACTCACCCTTCTTTTCCAAATGAATGGCGTTCCAAATGGTGATCACCAGGTTTAAGAGAAGAAAACCGAAAATAACCGGAAATATCAAAGGACTTTCTAAACCGAGAGTCGATTGAAGCCAAGGGGTAAGTACCAAAGCAAATGCAAATAGGACGAACCAGGCAATCTGCACCAAAAAGATTTGTTTTCCTTGTTCCTTTACCTGAGGGGACTTGGCCTTATGAGTCAGATAAAGCGGCAAAAGAATGTTACCAAAAGGAAAAATCAGAAAAGACAAACTGCTCAGGTTGATCCATTTTACTCCGACCAAATCAACCGAAACCACCGGTTGCAGAAGTTCTTCCTCTTTCAGCCCCAAGGTCTCGGCCAAAGTAGTAAGGGTATGGCCTTTGAGCACTTGTCCGGCCTCCACGCGCTGAATGGTCCTCAAAGAAAGTCCCGACTCTTCAGCGAGCTGGTGTTGAGTCATATGCCTCGATTCTCGAATTCTTTTAAGTTGGTTTTGCATTACTCTTGGACCACTAAATGAGGTTTGAGAAGTGCCAATAAGGGTTCGAGTTCCTGTGGCGGGTTGTTTTCGTCAAAAAGCGGGGAATGGTATTCGCCCTGATCAGTAACAATGATTAACTCGGCAGCTGCACCCCGATCGACACTTTGGTTCTCTACCGAGGCATAGAGATCCTCGAGGGTGGCTAATTGAATTGATTTACACTTCTCTAAGTAGTTATTCCATTGGTCAGTACTGAGCTCTTCTGTGTTCTGAAAGCTAAGCACTCCATTGGCTTGTGCACGGAGTTGATTAGCCGTTACCACCACCTCCTTCTGACTCCCGCGGGTCATGGTTCGGTAGGTTATCTCCTGTATCTGTTCTTCCTGCCCGTTTATTTCACTGCAGGAGAACAAGATGATCAAACAATTAAAACAGATGATTAAAGGGCGCATACGATTGAATGTGACTTTTTAAAAAAGTTGGTGTCCTAAGAATAACTAAGATACCGATTATGAACTTGACAAAGACCCTTTTATTCCTCGCTGTCAGCGAGCAAACCAAAGAAAATACGCCTTCTTACCCCAAGAATACAAGCGAATCCAAAAGCGCGTAAGCATTTCCAGAATCCTGTATTTAGGAGATCCGGTCGGTTTTATCAGCCTCAGGGTTTTTTCTTAAGAGATTCCGACAACCGCTGTCAGAATTCTTTCCCTAAACATGCAACTCATCGAAGAAGCTTGTCATTCTGCTTGTTCGGGCTGTATATTGAAAGACTGTTTTAATCTTTCAACAATACCACCACCTGCCGCATGACAAGGGTATTTGTCCTATTGACTTCTAGTTGGATAATGCTCCATTTTCTGATTTGGGATTTCGGGCTGGAATCAGCGATAAATCCTGGAGCAACTCTTCAAACTACAATTTCTACCTCTGACGCTAATTGCTCCAACCTCGGAGGAATCAGTATTGAAGTAAGTGGGCAAAATGGGCCCTACATTTATCAAATATATCAGGACAGCATTCAAATCCATGATTCGGGTCTGCAATTCTTCCCTGACTATAGCTTGAGTAACCTTGGGCAAGGGAACTACCAGTTGAGAGTGGAAGCTGCCACAGGTTACCTTCATGAAGAAAACTTCACTATTGCCGGAAATACTACACAAACCCTTCAAGCCCGGGTTTCACAGCACATCACATGCCGAGAGGGCAATATTTTAATGAACCCTCAAGGGGGTGTAACACCCCATCAGTTTGCCATCTGGTCATTTACGGATACGCAAGGCAATCAAGAAATCAGCTACCCTTCTCTCGATCAGGTTCCCTTACTTGCTTTTCAATCCCGCAACATATTCGACATCTATGAACCCGGTATTTACATTTTCGTTTTAATGGACGATAATAATTGTCGAACACTTTCCAATCCGGTAGAAATTGAACTTAGACCATCCATCGACTATAGTATTACTCAAAGAGATATCAGTTGTTTTGGCGAGACCGATGGAGCCTTTCGATTAAATATCATTGATAGCAATGGGTACTTGGTCAGCTATACCCTTACCTACCCTGACGGAACAACAGAAGCGGTTGAGACAACTTCCTTTACCAACTTAGAACCGGGAGATTACCAACTAACGATTACACAAACCAGGGGGGGAAGAACCTGTGATTATATCGAGTACTTTACCATTAGCAGCCCAGAACAAGAGGTGTTCGGAAGTCTTGTTGAAAGTCGGGCTCCTACTTGCACAACTCCTGGAGAAATCAGTGTTATTAATGTAGTTGGAGGAACTCCCCCTTATCGTTTTTCTATTGATGGTATTACTTTTTACGATAGCCCAACCAATGCCTATTCTTTTGACAACCTTGCAGAGGGAAATTATACCGTTACAATTCGCGATTCAAATAACTGTGAATTTACTACAGACCCCTTATTCCTTCTTGAAGCTGCTGCTCCAACCGCCCTGAATTTTGAAACCTTTCCCCTGAATTGTGACGGAAGCAGTCTACAGCTTAATGCTACTGCAGACCAAGGCATTGCCCCGTTTCAATACGAAATTATTTCCCCCTCATCCCTATTGCCTGACGATACAATGAGTACCACGGCTCAGTTTTCGGGATTGGAGCCTGGTCAGTATACGGTCCGGGTAACCGATGCCAATGGTTGTCAATATGAGGAAAACGCTGAAATTCAAGCAACTCCCTCAATTGCAATTACCCAGAGCCAAGGAGATATAATAAGCTGCTTTGGACAAGCTACCGGCGAATTACGCTTTTCAATTGAATTTCACCTCTGGATTCAACTATATTCTCAATGGCCCGGGGATTTCGAGAACAGGCACTTCTAATATTGAGGAATTGGTCTTTCAGGATCTCCCAGGCGGAAATTATGATCTGGAAGTGGTTGATTTGATCAATGGCTGTAATTCAGCGCAAAACTTACTGATCGAAGAACCGCTTCAGCCACTAAGTTTGGACCCATTAAATCTGCCCGTCTGTCCTAATGAAGAAGCCTTAATTGTTGGAGCAAGTGGAGGTTGGGATAATTACTTATTTGAATTGATTTACCCGGATAATGCAACCGTTAGATCTTCCACCGATGGTGTTTTTGATGGTCTTAATCAGAACGGAATCTATGTACTTCGTGTGCGAGACGAGCGCAATTGTCTTCAAGAAACCAGTTTTGAACTCAATACAGTGATTGAATTACAGCTAATGCCCTCTTACAGCTGCCTTGGAAACACCATTCAAAATGAGCTTCGCGTGCAAATTCCGGACAATCTAAATAGTGACAATTGGATTTTCGCCATAGACAGCACAGATCCCAGCGATTTTTTTACTCAAAGAACTTGGCAAAACCTGACGCTGGAGAGCACTTTTTGAGTGTATTAAATGAAAATGGCTGTCAGGAAATCTTCCCTTTTGTTATCGAAGAACAAACCCCGCTTAGTTTGCAATTAAGACAGTCGGGGATTAACGAAATTGAAGTGGTCACCCAAGGAGGTCAAGCCACCTATCAATTCTTCTTCAATGGGGAGGACTACGGCGCGAACAATCGTTTTTTAGCTATGGAAGACGGTATTGTTCAAGTTCGGGTAGTGGACCAACTTGGATGTGAAGTCACGGGAGAAATAGAGGTAGTGGTTTGTACAGGAGAAAACCCGGACTTCTTTACGCCCGATGGTGACAGTATTGGAGATCTTTGGACTCCGGGCTGCCCGGGTATTTACCCTGATCTCATCACCACCATATATGATCGATTTGGACGTGAAATTCGTCAAATTCAAGGAACAGAAGAAGGCTGGAATGGAACCTACAATGGAAGTCGGTTGCCTTCCGGTGATTACTGGTATATCATGCGCTTTACGCTTAATAACGAAACACGCGAACTCATAGGTCACTTTAGCCTGGTTCGTTAGCTCCTCAGAGCTTGATCAAATTATGAGGTCAACTTTTCTCGCAAAAAAAACCGGCCTAAAAGCCGGTTGTTGTTATTGATAGTCCAGACCCCTTTAGCGACCTGCTTCTTGAATAGCCTGTTTCTTCATCTTTTCATTGGGCAAGATGACGATGTTTACTCGTCTATTTTTCGCACGGCCTTCTGCCGATTCATTATTGTGAAGGGGTTGTTGCTCCCCAAACCAGTTGGTACTCAATCGGCTGCTGGGTAAACCTTCGTTGTTGATCAGAAAATTCGTAACCGAATAGGCACGGTTTTTAGAAAGTTCCATATTGTACTCCTCGGAACCAACACTATCGGTATGACCCACAACCAAAATATTGGTGTCCGGGTAGTCCTTTAGTATTACGGTCAGCTTGTTCAGGGTTGTTCTCGATGCACTGTTGATATTGAATTTATTGGTATCGAAGTAGATTCCGCTCCCATCTTCAAATGTCAAAACGATGGCATCGTCTACACGCTCAACCTGAGCACCAGGCACTTCGTTTTTGATCTCTTGGGCTTGCTTGTCCATCTTAGAGCCAATGAGTATTCCAGCGGAACCACCGAGGACACCGCCAATCACGGCGCCTAATTCTCCGTTACCTCCTTTTCCGATATTATTCCCGATAATGGCACCAATAACGGCTCCTCCGGCGGCGCCAATTGCCCCACCTTTTTGCTTGTTGTTTGCATTCTGAATGACAGAACAGTTGACATTGAATAAACTCAATACAATGGCTGAAGTAAGAATGACAGCTTGTTTTGTTGCTTTCATGGCTAGTTATTTTTAATAAAGTTCATGTAAATAGTTAGCGGGGTTCCCACAACGTCTACCGTTTGAGACCAGCGCATATTCGTTTCGCTCAATTGATCCAAATGCAGTCTAAATCCACTGTTGTTAGTCGTAGATTTGCCTTTCGCATTGGTCGGCTTGATCAAGAAATCATAGAGTCCAGTTTCAGCATCCACTTCAGCAAGGGTAAAGATGAAGTAACGCTCTTCCCCATCACAGTTTGCTCCTTGAAGGGTATAAGTACCTTTATTGTTATTGGGTATAAAGTTCCAATTGCTCTGTTCAAAGCATTCGGTTCCAGCGTCGTTTAAGAGATTGACCGTGAAACCTCCTTGCTTGGAATAAGTAACATCGGTCAAGGTCCAACTGCCTTTAATGACCTTTTTGGAAGCGGTGACCGTTTTTGAGCTACCGCAGGATACGGCAATCAAAGCGATCAAGATGATTATTTTTTTCATTGAACTGGTTCTTTAATGGTTAACATATTCTATTGGGAAAAATAAGGGCCAAATGGATTTCTGCTATAATAAAGCATGCCTTTCATCGAAAAACACGAAACTTTCTTAGGGTTCACCCTCCATTTCCAACACTTTTATCACACAATTTACAAAAGGTAACTCCTTTGAGATCATTATTTTACCTTTTTCTGGCTATTATCTTATGGAATGGAGTGGTTCCAACAGTGGAAGTAAACTCAAGCTAAACCCTTGTTTTGATGTAAAAGGGAACCTCCCCACCAATCTCCTTTTGGATTTTGACCTGAGTCGTTCCTTTGTTCCTCAGGGTAATTCAAAGACGCTTGAAGTAATCCGTGGATTCGCCTTTTAAACCGGTGATCAAAGTCCGTGCAGATCGAGAAACAGGTAGTTTTTTAGGTTCAGTTAGGACTTTAATGGAGGAATCATTTATACCTGTGCATGGAGCACAAATAACCGTCATTGCCGGGGACACCATCAATACCAAAGCCTTTTCTTATGTGAATGGGGCTTATAAGAACCTTGGATTGGATCCCCACGGCACCTACAAGGACTTAGCCGCCAAAGAAGGTTTTATTAGCAGCGATATGCTTTCGGTTGAGATTACAGAGGAAAGTAAGACCGAGGCTGATTTTGTTTTAGAAGCTAGTCAAGAATAATAACCAAAAACAAAAGGAGCGCCCATTGGCGCTCCTTTTTTCTTTAACTCTTATTCAGAGGATTAAGGCAAAATACTTTCTCTTACCCCTCCTGGAGCGAAAAGAGCGCGCATTCTTTCTTTTTGACCAGCACTAAACATGTACATACAATCGTCGTTTACATAATCCATGTAGTTCATGGTCATATCCGTTGTACGGCAGTGGGTTGTTGGGAACCCAGGGCATCCGTAGTTTGGACGATCAGAACGTGGTGTGTCATCAACAAAATCGTCCCGGTTACAGCGACCATCACCCCAGATGTGGCGAAGGTTCAACCAGTGACCTACTTCATGCGTCATGGTACGTCCTCCATCGAATGGAGCAGTAGCCGTACCGGTTGTTCCGAAGTAAAGTGGGTCTACCACTACACCATCGGTAGAACTACTTCCACCTGGGAACTGAGCATATCCTAGGATTCCTCCACCAATTGGGCCAATCCACATATTCAAATGAGTTCCAGGAGTAACCACATTGCTACCTCCTTGAGAATCGAACTTAATCGCGTCGTTTGTTCCAAAGGAAGTTCTAGTTGTCTGCTTGCGAATAACCTGATCCAGAACAAAATTGATTTCTACATCCGCCACGACTCCTGCAAATAGAGAAGGCACCTGACTAACATCGCTATTCGTCGCTCTAAAATCATCGTTCAATACAGCAATTTGAGAATTGATCTGTGCATCACTTACGTTTTGAGAGGCTGTGTTGTAAACGATATGGACGATGACCGGAATGGTAATCACCCCTAAATTGTCATCAACAGGTGGGTCTTCGCCACCGCCGCCACCGCCGCCGTTTCCACCACCAGGATTATCTGGCTTTTTGGAAGCGATGAACTGACGGGTGTGCTTCTCGACATTGTACATTTTCTGATACAATCCAGGGTTTGCGGCCAGTCTTTCATTCAGAACTTTCATGGAGTAACAGTTTTTTCCATGAGATTTAGAGTTAAAATCCAATTCTTCAAAGTCTTCGGTTTCGACATAAAAGTCAGACATGTCCACTTTGATTTCTTGAAAAGAGAGGCTGTCATCCACTTGGGGGAGAGTGTCTTCTTCACAACTCACCATTACAAATACACCGCATAGCAGTGCTAAAAATCCTTTTTTCATTTCTTGTGTGTTAATTAATGCGCACTGAATTTAACACAATTTAACAGAAAGAAAAATTCTTGTTAAGAAAATAACACTGTATTATGGTTTTACCTTCTAAGAGTGTGATATAGATAGAAGAATTGTTAAAACCGCACATTTCCCGCAGGATTTTCAGTGGACGTGCATCTCAATAAACCTAACCCAAAAACAAACACCTAACACTATGTAAATATACAGATCCAATACCCTTATGTTTTGTTCCGTATTGGCAGGAATCTTGCTGATTTCTTTTGCCTACAGTAGGGAAGGCTAACCAAATTGCACCTACTCACTCTTGATCGAAAACATAAAGCTACTCTGGGAGAATCTTCTTAATCCCGGATGCCCAGATGAATTATCCGCCCTCCGCTTTCATTGATAGGGTTGGAACTCCTCCCGATGACGATTCCATCTTCTGGGGAATAATAGGTCTGTTTGGTTTGCCCGAAAGGGTCGCGAAGCACAGCAATAACCTGCCCTTTGGTAAGCTTTTCTTTTAGATTCACCTGAACATCCAAATACCCCCCTTGTGTGGTATAGATCCAGTAGGATTTTTTACAGAATACAGGCTCCGGAACAGGCTGGACTTCTCCTTGAAGCATTCCCAGATGGACGAGGGTATTGCGAAGACCAGGGAGACCTTTTTGCAGCATCTCCTTCTGGTAAACTTGGGGGCTTCCGTACTCCACCGTAATCGCCGAAATACCCATACCCATGGCTTGAGCCCGCATAGTTAAACCACTCGCCGCAGCCCCTGCACTGGGTTTTCCTCCGCTGTTCAAGTACACATCAGCCAGCTGTGATCTGGCCAAGCCTGCAATCTTTGGATTAGAAAAATCCGCCCGCACATAGAGGCAGTTTTCTCTTCCAAAACTGGCGGTGTGAAGATCAACGAGGTAGTCCAAAGAAGGGAGGAGTTTTTGGGTAATCTGCCAAACATACTGCTGTGAACCGTTGCCCTTCGCCTTACCAGGAAAGATTCGGTTCAGGTCCACTCCATCCGGATAAGTTCTTTGGTTATTCCGTAAAGCAGGTATATTGAGTCCAGGTACAGCGATAAGGGTTCCCTTAAATTCCTTAGGGTCCAAGCCATTCACCAACTCTCGAATGACCTGAATGCCATTGACTTCATTTCCGTGAATAGCTGCAAAAATGCCCAATACCGGTAGGGCTTGCCTTCCTCGTATAACAATGACAGGGACTTCCTGAGCAACGCCGGCTGCTTCCTCCCCCATCTTTAACAGAAAATGATTTCTGGAAGAGGGTTTGAGTTCATCCAAAGGCAGTGAATCCACTCTTTGGGGGCTCCATTGAGCCGATACCGTTCCGACCATAAGGAGCAGAACGACCACTAGTGTTTGTTTCATACTGTTTAAATAACCCAGTTCTCAATCAGGAAGATAGTCAACAATCCCCAAAAGGTCCCGGTTGCCATACTGAGGATGGCCAAGACAATGGCGTGAGGCATCCACTCCCTTTTATAAGCCGCCGTAACAGCCGGGGCGGTCGCTATCCCGCCGACATTGGCCATACTGGCAATAGACACCCAAGCGGTATTAACCCGCAGTAGTTTGGAGCAGAGCAACATAAAAACGAAGTGCCCAACAAGCCATAAGACCAGAAACCCAATAAAGTGGGATTCAAAAGAGATCAGTTCAAAGCGCAATTTGAGTCCTAAAATGGCCATCACAAAGAGGATGGACACTTCCCCTAAACGAAGGCTAAAAGCAGAATTCCATGGCTTGATCGCATTCCCCAGTACAAGACCGAGTAAGGACAAGACCACCACCTGCACGATAAAGCTCGGCACGGTATAGTGGACCAGGGCAATCCCTAAGGCAAAGATCAGTAGACACCACCAAGCAGACATACGACCCTCTTTATCCGTGTGAATTTCTTTGGGCGGTTCACTGTTTTTAATCTTTAATACCTGGTTAATCCAATCGCTGCGCTTAACGCTTTGGAACATGATTAAAGTCCAAATATTGACCAGGATGCTATCGAGAATCAAAATGGTCAAAAAGACGTTTTCTGGGCAGTTCACCACTTCCTTTAGAACGAGCTGACTGGTACTTCCGCCAATCCAACTGCCCACAATGGGCGGCAAGCCTTTCCAGTACTCCAGGTCAATAAAGAAGTTGTCCAAGAGCTCGGAAGGGGCGAAAAACAGCAGATAGACGACCGGGAAAACGGCGATCCACAGGGAACCGGCCAGGAAGATTACAATGGGCTTCCAGCCGATGGTTTTTAACTGAGACAGGGTCATACTGGCCATTACCGATAGAATAGCCAAGGGAATCAAGACGAGTTTACTTCCGCTGTGAATACTGTGCTGACTGTAATCCAGCCCAAAATAAGCACTGATGGTGGCGGGCAAGATGTAAGCGAGTAAAATGGCTGGTAACCAATTGAGCATCCGCTGAATCAGTTTGTTTTTCCGGCTGCCCACCCAACGCACGAAAAGCATGGTAAAAACGACAATTATCCAAGGAAGAAATGGCTCCATCAGGTGGGTTTACCCCTCCAAGATAGACTCTTTTGCAAACTGTTCGACAGCGTCTTTGAGATTTTTGGAAGTGGAAGCGATGGCCTCTTCCAAGGATTGACCGGGCTTATTGATCGAAGTAGCATAAGCAATCCCCACCTCCTTTTGCTTTTGACGGGTCAAATCCAAATGGCCACAAAAAACGGCGACCGGAATGCTTAGGGCAGCAGCCGAGTCACAGACTCCCTTAATGGTTTTACCGTAAAAAGATTGTTCATCCAAAGCACCCTCACCACTGATGATCCAATCGGCCCCTTTGATCTGAGTGTCAAAATCGAGAAGATCCTTAACGAGTTCTATACCGGCACGGTGCTTGGCTCCCAAAAAAGCAACCGCACCGCCCCCAATGCCTCCGGCAGCACCAGCGCCTGGCACCGTTTGGACGTCTAGGCCAAAGTCAGACTTGATCAGATCCGCTAAATGCTGCAAGCCCTGATCCAAATACTCCACCTCTTGTTCGCTGGCCCCTTTTTGAGGCCCGTAGACGTAGGCTGCCCCCTCTTTTCCATAGAAGGGATTCGATACATCACAAGCCAGTTCGATCTGTACTCCGTCGAGTAAGTCGTTTTCAGGTCTGATGATTTGATGAATGTGAGGTAAATTCTTTCCGACCTGAGACAAAGCAACTCCCTGAGCATCTACAAACCGGTACCCGAGAGCCGCTGCCAGGCCTATACCCGCATCGTTGGTTGCACTTCCACCGATTCCGAGAACAATACGCTTCGCCCCTTTTTGCAGGGCATCCCGAATCAGTTCTCCGGTCCCATAACTACTGGTGTTCATCGGGTTTCGCTCTGACGGATTGAGCAAGGCAAAACCCGAAGCCTTGGCCATTTCAATAAAAGCCAGTTTGGTTCTGGTTTCAAAGAGATAGTCGGCCTGAATAGGTCGAAACAAAGGGTCAGAAACATTGACTTCGATGCGCTCTGCTCCTAATCGCGCTTCCAAAACCTCCGCTGTTCCATCGCCACCATCGGCCAAGGGAATCTCTGTGACTTCTAAATCCGGTTTCACCCCCTTCAGTACCCCGCTTACGATGCGACAAAAATCTGCTCCAGTAAGGGAAGCTTTGAATTTATCGGGTGCAAGGACAATCTTCATGTGCTTAACTCAACCAAGAAGGCAGTTGGACACTAAGCCAAACGATCAGGGCAAAGAAACCGAGTAAGATCCCCAATTCTTTTTTGCTGTCCTGAAAGACCAGGGCAATCCCTTCTTTGCTTGGCCTAGGAATGATGAGGCTAACAACAACGGCAACGACTATGGTAACCAAACAGCCGATCGCATTCCACCAGAACCAAAAGATTTGTGGAACCGCGAGCCAGAGGTAGATATTCAGACCAACCCCGGCGACAATCCCTAGATTGGCGCCCAAGGCATGAACTCGCTTAAAGAGGATAGCCAATATAAACGAAGCCAGAATAGGGCCAAAAAAGACCGAAGTCACCTTGTTGATCACCTCGATCACCGTGCCTTCAATCTTTCCGGCAAAAAAGGCAATCGCCAAACAGACAACCCCCCAAAACAAGGAGAGCAGTCGAGAATTACGCACATAAGCCTTTTCCGAAATACCGGGCTTAAAGCGCTTGACGAAGTCTTCCATGGTCACCGCCGACAAAGAATTCACGGTGGAACTCAAGGTCGACATGGCGGCCGACATAATGGCTACAATCAAGACCCCAATCACCCCATTGGTAAATAGGTCATGATAAAAACCGGAACCATCAAGTCAGCGCGTTTGCCTTCCAGGGAACCAATATTCTTCTGGTAGGTAGCATCGAGCGCCTCCTGAAACCCGAGATCCTGAAAGAACAAGGTTCCCAGAACCAAGCCCATGATACAATAGGTCAGGGTTATCGGAAAACGAAAGACCCCGTTGGCCAGTAAAAGTTTATTGATGGTCGGCAAGTCTTTGGCTGACAACAGGCGCTGGCTTTGGGTTTGATCGGTTCCGTAATAAGAGGCATACAAAAAGAAGCCTCCAATCACCATGGGCCAAAATCCAAATTCATCCTGCCCATCGGCATTGTTGAAACCCCATTTCGAAAAATCCACGGCTGTTATTCGATCCGTATCGACATGGGTCAAGAAGTTATCGAATCCTCCCAGAGCCTCCAGGCCAAAGGCCAGACAGAGCACAATTCCGATAAAGAGGATAAACATCTGAACGACGTCCCCCCAAATCACGGCCTTCATTCCGCCTGAAAAGAGTAGATGAGGGTAATTACCCCTATGATCAACACCGAGATCCAAAAATCTACCCCAACGGTCGCTTGTAGAATGAGGGCCATGGTATACACCATTACCCCGGTTGCCACAGATCGGCTAATCTGGAAGACAACACTAATCAAGAGACGAGAAGAGGCATCAAAGCGCTTTTCGAGGTACTCGTAAACACTTACAATCCCTGCCTTGTGCAAACTGGGGATCAAAGCGATGAGCAAAAAGGCCATGGCCAGGGGCACCCCGAACTCAAAGGTCAGCCATTGCAAACCTCCCCCCTCTTTAAGCCCCACAAAGCTGGGGCCGAAATAAAGCTGATGGCCGAAAGCTGAGTGGCCATGGTAGACAAACTCAAAGGGAACCACCCCATACTGCGACCACCGAGGAAGTAATCCCCAGACGACTTGTTTTCTTTAAAGAGGTAACCCAAGCCGAGAAAGGCAAAGAGATACACGACTATAATCAAGTAATCCAGGTAATTCATGGTGGTTGAGTTTTAAGGTTCTTTTGGTTCTATTCAGACAAGAGATCAATAGTCAAAGCAGCAGTCCAGGAAAAATTTCCACCGCCATAGGCATTGGTCTTTTCTCCATTGATTTTTCTCGGATCAAAATACTCGTAAAATCCAAACTGCTCGATTAAATGTAAAGAGTCAGACCTTACCTGCGCCGATAGGGCTTCCATTCCGTAGCGTTTTAAACCGTGGTACAGCAACCAGTTGACGTTTATCCATATCGGTCCTCGCCAGTATTTTTTTGGGTTGAAACGTTCATCCTCTGGATCAAAAGACGCACAGAGATAACGGTCTTTCCCTCCAAATCGCTGAGTCAAAACCTGGGCCATTTGCAGAGCTCTTTCGGAACTAGGGACTCCAGCAAAAAGAGGGGTAAAGGAAGAAGAGGTCAGGGCTGCAATAGGTTTGTCGTTGCGCAAGTCGTAATGGATATAGGCCCCTAAGGCTTCATCGAAGAGTTTTATGTTCATCGCCTTGGTGGTCTTCTGACTCCACTGTTCCAATTGCTCCTGTTTATCCAACGACCGGCCTATCAATTCGTAGAGCGAGATCAAGGCCTCATTGGACCGAACCAACATGGCATTAAATAGAGGGTCCTGCACCAAAAAGGGCGATTGCTCCGCTATCGCCTGATCATTGTAATTGACGGCCTTGGCCATTTCAATGATGTGGAGGTAGTGATCATATTCTCTTTTGGTGGGCCTTTGGGAGGCGTCGACGTGTGTGGTGTCCTTTCTTTCGAATTCGTAGTGTGGTGGGTCCATGGTCTCCCACACCACGTCCCATATCGGGGAATTGTCTGTACCGGATTCCCAATTGTGGTAGATGTATATCAAGCCATCTCGGTCCCGGTCGCGGTTGTTGTAAAAATAAGCGTGGTTATCGTAGACTTTATCAATATGAGCATCGATGAACTCGAGCACTTGGGCCTTCTCTTTGCTCATTTGGTAAAGTCGTTCCAGAACAAAGCCCAAAACAGGGGGTTGTGTCATCCCTGTTGAGCGGTACTTTTTGGAGGACTGAGGATGCAATTCAGATTGATGAAAATCCTCCCCCGGGAAGTAGGTGTCCGTCTTGGTGTGAAACACAATGTGGGGGATAAAACCGTTACCCCATTGAGAATCCAACAGTGTACTCATTTCGCGCAAGGCCTTGTCCATATCATAATGGCCAAATCCCAAGGCAATAAAACCTGAATCCCACTTCCATTGAAAAGGATAAAGCCCCTTGCTGGGTATAGTAAATCCGCCTTTCTGCACATTGCCCTCTAAAACGTCAATCGCGTCTTGGATAAGTTGTGTTTTCATTAGGCAAGAATATAAAATTACTGGCGGTTAATGACAACCTCCAGTAGTAAAAATCAAAACCCAATTGATCATTCGGGCTTCCTCCTTCGCTGGGGCCTGATCAAAGACTACGCAAGGATGAGCTGACCCAACCGTTTCTGAACCAAATCCTGCGCGTAACGCAAATAGTGCTCGATCGGGTCAATGTGGGCTCTTTTCTTCCGTTGACTTACCGCGGATTGTGAGATGTGAAACAAGCCGGCGATTTCTTCCTGAGAGTAGTGAGGTTTAGACAACAGAGCCAAAGCCAAATGGGCCTGGTTACTGCTCCATTGCCTGGCCAAAGCCATCAGGAGTTCCATGCCGCTGTTCAATCCAGAATCCATCTCAGTCAAAGGACTCTTTAACCACAAAGACTGCTGGGTTTTGCTGATTTTTTTGACCGCACTTTCGGCATTTTGGCGAGCCTCTCCTTGATTGTCCAGAATACTACTGGTTCGCGTTCCTTCTTCTCCTATTCCAATACCAATTCTCGCACTCATTCCTTTGTGCGTTCGCATACAGGTATCGATTTTAAGGGCCCAGCGCAAAGCTTCCTCAGGTGAGGTTTTAAGCTCGAAGCGGTTTTCTCTGTAGAGCTGCCAAGTTTCGGGGGAATTTCCTGCCGTTTGCAAAAGTTCCCGGAGCTGATCCTGCCATAGCAAATTCCCCTCTTGAGTTCGAGGGAAGATCAACTCTCCAGTTAATACTGCTATCATTTTTGGTTGTGTTTATAACGGAATGTCGTTATTTCTTTATAGTTATAATGGTGATAACTTATAAATATAGCCAAAAATGAAAAAGAATTCAGTAAACACGGATTTCTATTTCGGCACAACCACTCTTGCCCTCCTGAGTAAAGGCCACAACCTCTACCCGATAAATTCCAGGGTAATCTGCTGTAAAAAAGGTATGCTTTGCTTCACCTGATTCTGTGGTATTGACGAGCTTCCAGACCAGGGTCTCTCGTTGATCTGCCGTCCCGCTTTCTTTGGATAAAGAATAATCTGGATCTTCAAAGACCTGACTCGGGTAGAACCCCTCAATCAACGCAAATGGATTTAACTTAAAGGGGTCCAGAAGTTCGGGCTTGGGTTTCTTTTTGCGGTAGAGAATTCGCCCTCCTGTATTGGTTCTGTAATACTTGCCATCTTCCGGAGGGTATCCGCCGGTGTTGTGATTAATACAGTTCAAAACATTGAAGGCGTGACAGACATAATCCCCAACACCACCCATGTAGGCACCAAATTCGTTTCTGCGTTCCCCGTCTTTCTCTTTTCTTCTTTTCACCACCACCACTTCGTCCAAAAAGTTCATCCCGGACAAACTAATTTGTTCCTGTACCCGCTGATCGAATAAATCATCCTGCGTCTCCAATGGCCAGTCGAAGTGTTGATTTTTGAGGTATTCCTTGAGTTGACGCTCCAAGTGTTTCTTGGTATTTTTGAGTTGAATCTGGCAATCTTTGCAAGCCGGTTTTACAATTATCTGTTCTCCTGGTCTACCCATCAATTCCAAAATTGGAAGAATAAAACTGCCATTGGATCGGGTGAACTGGGTGCTGACTCCATTGGCCGAAATCAAGAGGTAATTGGTAGCTCCCGCTGTGCTCAGACCCTTTTCTGCTTTCTGGTAAATCTCTCCGGTCACCAAGGTTTGCAGGGGAACTTCATCCAGTACACTGAACCGTCCTGTTCCAGCCACAGGCTTATTCTGAAATACCAGGCTAAAGCCTTCCTGAGGATAAGCCCACTCCTCTTGCTTTAAGAATCGTTCCTGACTCAAGAATTGATGCAATTGATTGGACCTTCCCTTTTCCAGATTCAATAACGAAACTGCCTTAATTCCGTAAACAACTCCTTGGGGTACTTCGCCCTTCTTGTCTCGGATTTGAATACCCAACTTCACAGCTTCCCTGCTCTGATAATAATCCTGTTCCGACTCGGGTTCGATCACAACCTGCAAATCGTCCGAAGGAGGACGAAGAATAACTTCTTGCTGAGCCATTGTCTGCTTCCCCTTTAGGAGTCTGAAGTTTAGTTTTTTAGTCCCTGCATCCAAAGGCAAGGTGTAAAGGCTATCCTTCCCGGTCCAGGCAAGATCCCAGGAATAGGATTGACCCTCTGGACTTGTCGCTTGCAGTTGTAGTTCGGTATTTTCTTTTGGGCCTTTTAGCTGAACCTCCATCCCTTCTGAACCATAGCGAACCAATTGCATCCCCCAGATGTTGAATAGAGCCAAGGGCAAATCAAATCCCGCCTTTTTCTTTTTGGATTCCACTTCAACACGGTAAAAACGCCCTTTCTCCGGTTTGAACTTCAGGGTCGCCCAGCCTCCTTCATCGGAGTTAAATGTAGAAATAGGTTTTTCGTCTTGCAGGAGTGTTCCCCGAAGACGCACTGCTTGTTGGGTTTTTGTTGTCGTTCGTAGATAAAGGGTATTAGCAGAACCATATACGAGGTTTCCTCCAGCCGGTAAAAACCGAACCTTATAATTGAGGTTAGGACGCTGAGCAACCGGATGAACCAAGGAGTCCACGGAACTTTGTACCTGTAATCGCATAAAGGGATAATCGGTATTCTGAAAATCTGAATTGGCCCACTGTTTTTTTCCATCCCTGTTACTTCTTCCAGTAGCCAGGGTATCCCAATCGATGCGGTTCTTACTTCCTTCCAGTACGAGCAAGGCACGAACGCCTTCATCAGTTGATCTGCGGCGAATATCCGCTTGTAGTGTTATTCCGGATTCCCCTTCCAGCCACTGAGTTTGGACCAGGAGCTTAGAAACGAGTTGTCTGCGCACCAATATCGGTTTGACCACCGGACGGTACTGCTTCTTGCCCAATGCTGCGGGAGGAAAAACTACAAAGAAATAACGACCGGGTTTTAAGGAAGAAGAAAGGTAATAGGCGTTTTGACTCAAGGCGTCCAGGGTCTCAAAATAATGGAGATCCAGCAATTCCCTTTTTTCGTTGACTAGAGCCGCCAAGACATGATCAGGGCTGTTTTGAAGGTTTAACCCCTCTGCATCCCAAAAAGCAACACTAAACCAGAGGACTCCCCCGGCGGTATAGATTTCTTTATCGGTCTCCAAAAAAGGTCTTGGATTCTGTTGAGCCAAAAGACACCAACAAAACTGCAGCAACAAGACAGCAAAAATCTTCTTTTTCAAGCGCTTTTCGATTCAGATGAAGGGCAATCCCAAGCGCCTTAGAGCACTCCGTTTTTCCCTGTCTCATAAGTTACTCCGAATAGGCTTTCAAGGCAAATAAAATGTTGCAGAATAAATTAAATAGTAGGGAATAGCTTAAATTTAGAATCCCCGCAGCCATTTGGAAGAAAAGACTCAACATGAAGAACCAAATTCAACTCATTACCTACGTCGATCGTGTTGGGGGAAAGAACCTCAGAGAGCTCAGAGAACTTACTGACCATCAATTAAAAGGACTTTTTGGAGGCATTCACTTACTTCCCTTCTTTCATCCAATTGACGGAGCGGATGCTGGATTTGATCCGATAGATCACACCCTGGTCGACCCTCGTCTGGGCGATTGGTCCAATATAAAAGACCTTAGTGAGAACCTCGATATTATGTCAGACGTCATCGTCAATCATATGTCGGCTCAATCCAAAGAGTTTCTGGATTTTAAGGCCAAAGGTGAAGAGTCCGAATACGCTGATCTCTTTCTCAGCTACAAAAGGGTGTTTCCGCAAGGGGCTCAGGAAGAGGATTTAGCCAAGATCTACCGCCCCCGACCGGGATTCTCTTTTACCAATATGAAGATCAAGGGGGAGGATCGCTTGATCTGGACCACTTTTACGAGTAATCAGATCGATATTGATGTACAGAGTCCGGCTGGTAAACTTTACCTCAGGCGAATTCTGGATCAGCTGGAAGCTTCCGGCGTCAATATGATCCGTTTGGATGCAGCCGGATACGCTATAAAGAAAGCAGGGACCAACTGCTTTATGATTGACGAGACCTTTGATTTCATTGCGGACTTTGAGGCGGAGGCCAGTCGTCGTGGGATTGATGTATTGGTCGAAATTCACTCGTACTACAAAACCCAAATAGCCATTGCTGAAAAGGTGGGTTATGTGTATGATTTTGCCTTGCCTGTTTTGGTCTTAGATCTGTTCTACAACAGAACCTGTAGCAGACTCAAGAACTGGATTGGCGTTCGCCCGGTCAATACCGTAACGGTGCTGGACACTCATGATGGGATTGGCATAATAGACGTAGCCTCTGAAAATGGGCAGCTGGACTAATTCCGGATGATATCCTGGAGAAGTTAGTCGAAACCATGCACGCCAAAAACAAAGAACAAAGCCGTAAATCGACCGGGGCAGCCGCCTCCAACCTCGATCTTTACCAAGTCAATTGCACCTATTACGAGGCCTTGGGACAGAACGATACCGAATACCTTTTGGCCAGGGCTATTCAATTCTTTTTACCTGGAGTGCCACAGGTCTATTATGTTGGACTCTTCGGGGATGTGAATGACATGGAACTCCTGAGCAAAACAGGGGTAGGAAGGGATATCAATCGACACTATTACAGCAAAGCGGAAATCGAAGAAAAACTAAAGACACCTCTGGTTAAAAAGCTCAAGGAAATCATGATACTTCGAAACTCCCACCCCTCCTTCCAAGGAGTTTTTAGCCTGGGAGAAACGGCAGATCATGAACTTCAACTGCGATGGAAAAATGACAATCACTGGAGTGAACTCTATATCGATGTAGAAAATGGCGAGGGCCGCCTTCAATTCAGTACCGAATATGGAATAGAAGAACTAATCATGAACAGCAAATAGTAACCGTAGAAAAGAAGTTCCTTACCGGGACATTTTCTGCATTTTTCAATATTTTACATCAAAACCTAAAATCAAAATGAAAAAATTACTCCTCGGTCTTTTGGCTTGTAGTTTTTTAGTCAGCGCAGATCTGCAGGCCCAAAGACGTAAGAAAAAAGACGACTCCCCTAAAAAAGAGTCCATTTCCCTGGGCGCATTTAAAATGAGAAATATTGGACCAGCCTTTCTATCTGGCCGTATTGCCGATATCGTTTTTCATCCCGACAACGACAACGTTTGGTACGTCGCTGTTGGATCTGCAGGCGTCTGGAAAACTGAAAACGCAGGGACCACCTGGACGCCCCTGTTCGACACCCAGAGCTCCTACTCGGTTGGATGCATCACCTTGGATCCGTCGAATCCCTCAACGGTATGGGTCGGTTCGGGTGAGAATGTCGGCGGACGCCACGTGGGTTATGGAGACGGGATTTACCGCTCCACCGACGGAGGTAAAAGCTGGAAAAACCTCGGTCTAAAAAAGAGCGAGCACATCTCGAAAATTATCGTACACCCAGATGATTCTGACGTGGTTTGGGTAGCCGTTCAAGGTCCCCTGTGGAGTTCGGGCGGTGAACGCGGTGTTTACAAAACCACCGATGGTGGTAAAAACTGGAAGCGCGTCTTGGGAGATTCGGTATGGACTGGAGCAACAGAATTGCTTTTGGACCCTCGCGATTCGAATGTGCTTTACGCAGCCACTTGGGATCGTCACCGTACCGTAGCCGCTTACATGGGTGGTGGCCCGGGTTCTGGAATTCACAAATCCACCGATGGTGGAGAGACTTGGGTAAAACTAACCAACGGAATCCCAAAATCGAATTTGGGTAAAATCGGTATAGCTCAGTCGCCTCAACAACCGGACGTGCTCTATGCCGCCATTGAATTGGACCGCACCAAAGGAGGAGTTTACCGTTCTGCTGATGGCGGACAATCCTGGAAAAAAATGTCGAACACTGTTTCTGGGGGAACGGGGCCGCACTACTACCAAGAACTCTACGCCAGTCCTCACAAGTTCGATCGCCTTTACTTAATGAATGTACGGGTATTGACCTCAGAGGATGGAGGAAAGACCTTCAACCAACTCAAGGAACAAAAGAAGCACTCCGACAACCATGCCATAGTCTTTAAGAAAGACGACCCCGACTACATCATGCTGGGAACCGATGCGGGGATTTACGAGACCTTCGATTTAGCCGAAAATTGGCGCTATATCAAAAACCTGCCCCTGACCCAATTCTACAAAGTCGCCGTGAATAACGCTGAGCCATTTTACCACGTGTTTGGAGGAACTCAGGACAACGGTTCAGCCGGAGGGCCGGTTGCTACGGACGAAAGAGAGGGGATCGCTAACAAACACTGGTACAAGACCCTCTTTGCTGACGGTCACCAGTCAGCGACCGATCCGGTCTACAACGATCTGATTTACGCCGAAACCCAGCAGGGTGGATTGCACCGAATTGATCTCACTTCCGGAGAACAGGTTTTCGTACAGCCGCAGGCCAGTAAGGGGGAGCCGCACGAGCGATTCAATTGGGACGCTCCTATTTTGGTTAGTCCCCACAACCCTGCCCGACTATATTTTGCGTCTTACCGGGTTTGGAAATCAGAAAATCGCGGAGATAGCTGGACAGCCATTTCAGAAGATCTGACCCGAAATGAAGAGCGCATCACGCTACCCATTATGGGGCGTCAGCAGAGCTGGGATAACCCTTGGGATGTCAACGCGATGTCGAATTACAACACCATTACCTCCCTGAGTGAGTCTCCTGTAAAAGAAGGTCTAATCTATGCAGGTACAGATGATGGCTTTATTCAAGTAACCGAAAATGGAGGAAACAGCTGGACCAAGATTCCATCTACTCGCCTTGGTTTACCGGCCCGCGCCTTTGTCAATGACATTAAAGCTGATCTCTTTGATGAGAACACGGTTTATGTGGCACTGGACAACCACAAGGAAGGAGATTTCCGCCCCATGCTGTACAAGAGTAGTGACAAAGGGAAAAGCTGGAAATCCATCGGTTCTGATTTCCCAGAAAGAACCCTGATTTGGAGAATGGTACAGGACCACAAGAATCCTCAGCTCCTGTTTGCCGCTACGGAATTTGGTCTTTACACCAGCTTAAACGGGGGAACAAACTGGCACAAACTGCCTGGGACACCGAATATGAGTTTCCGCGACCTGGTTATTCAGAAACGTGAGAACGATTTGGTGGCTGCCTCCTTCGGACGTGGTTTTTACGTCTTGGACGACTACAGTGCTCTCCGCGAAATGACGGCCGAAAACCGCGCCAAGCCCGGAGTACTATTTGCTCCTCGAACTGCCAAATGGTACATCCCTCGAAGCAATACAGGGAACACTGGTGCAGACTATTACCTGGCCGATAATCCAGAGTTCGGGGCGGTCTTCACTTACCACCTTTCCGGGGATTTTTCATCCGCAACCAAAGACCGTAAAAAGGCGGAAAAAGCACTAAATAAAAACAAGCAGAATGTTCCCTTCCCTGGATGGGATGCGCTGGATGACGAAAAACGCGAAAAGGCCGCTCAGGTATGGATCACCATCAGTGATGCCCAGGGCAACGTCATTCGCCACCTCAGAACCAAAGCTTCCAAAGGAAGTCACCGTCTGGCTTGGGATTTACGCCATGCTTCGACTTCAGCAATCAACCGAGACAGCAACCGAGGGCGTAACCGTGGAGGCCCCATGGTCACTCCTGGAACCTACACCGCGACCATGGCTTTAGAAGAAAACGGAAAGGTCACTCCTTTGAGCGGGCCCGTCAGCTTTGAGGTAAAACCGATTCGCGAAGGTCTTTTAAAGGGGATGGACTATGCCACCTACAACCAGTTCCGCAAAGAGTTTGCTGCTTTTGAGAGAAGTCTTTCGATGTTCAACGACAAATTGGATCAGGCCGAGAGTCGCTTGAAAGGGCTTCAAAAAGCCTTAGCGCGAACACCTGCTTCTCCTGCCGGATTGGCGGAGCGAATCAAGGCGGTTGAAGATGCCCTGTACGATCTCAACCACCGCACAGGAAACAGCGACGCGAAAGATGAAATCGGAGAGCGTAATCCAGGAGGATTATACAATCATTTCTTTGCCGCTTATAGAGGGATGAATACCTCTTACGGGCCCACAGCCATGCAACAAGCGCAATTTAAAATGGCCAAAGAGAGCTTGGCAGAGCTGCAAGCAGAGTTGAAGCCCATCACAGAACAATTACTTCCTGCCATTGAGCAACAAATGCAAGCTGCAGGAGCCCCTTACATCATGGGGCAACCCGATAACAACGAAAAATAAAACATGAAAAAACTGATCTACTTACTTGCAGGGAGCTTCCTAGTACTCGCTTCCTGCAAGCAAGAAGCAAAAAAAGAAGAAAGCCCAGAGCCGATGGAAGAAACCGAAAAACGCTTTGGAGGATTAGCCTTGTACACTGTCCGTGACGCTATGGCTTCCGATCCACGAGGCACCTTGAAAAAGGTAGCCGATATGGGCTATGCCTATATAGAAGCTGCCGGTTACGAAGACGGCAAGTACTACGGGATGGAGCCCTTGGCATTTAAGGCTTACATAGATTCCCTGGGATTGGAAGGGGTGAGCTCACACCAGTCGGCCATCACCTTGGAAAACGGAGAACAGATGCTAAAAGATGCCAAAGAGGCGGGCTTCAAGTATTTGGTTGTACCGATCCCTCCGATGGGCCACTTCTGGTACGACAACGAGACCCAGACCATGGGGATGAGTGGAACGGTAGAAGAAGTGAATTCTATCCTGAACACCCTGGGGAAGCAGGCCCATGAGATTGGGATTGAACTCCTCTATCACAACCACGATTTTGAACTGCGTCCGAACGAGGATGGCGTGGTTCCAATGGATTACTTTATTGAAAATACCGATCCGAAGTATGTCAATTTCGAAATGGATTTGTTTTGGGTGGTTAAAGCCGGGGCAGACCCGATCGCTTATTTCGAAAAAGCTCCAGGACGAATCAAAGCGTGGCACATCAAGGACATGGATACCGAAGGCAAGTTTGCTCCGGTTGGCCAAGGAACGATAGACTTTGCTGCCATTCTTGCAGAAAAGTCCAAAGCCGGAATGGAATACTATTTTGTGGAGCAAGATCAGACCTGGGGCCTAGATCCATTGGAAGCTATTGCCATTAGCCGAAAGGGGTTAAAAAAACAGGGGTTCAAATAAATTTTAAGTCTTAGGCGTAAGGTGGCTCTTGGTTCTTAGACCAAAAGAAAAAATTGTTCTGATGCCAAGGGCCAAACCACGATTGGAGTGACAGCTGTTTCACCCGAAAGCGTTGAACTTTCGGGTTCTTTTGCTTTGGAACGATCCACACCACCATCTCCTGTATACTCGAAGGAGAAATTGTTTTTGGCGAACTTCCAGCTACCGGTTCCTCTCGCATTGAAATTGCAAGGGGCTATCGTACAGAGGTCAACACACCATACCGAATAATTCTACTCACATGAAAATAAATTCACTTTTGGTCGTACTGGCATTCTTGGTATTGCAATCCGCCCCGGCACAATGGGCACAAGGCAAAGGCAATGGTTACTTTAAATTGGGTGGTTGGTACCTGAATACTAACCAGCACTTTAGTGCTAGCGGAGACATCGATCCTAATGTGACCCGCAGTCAGACCTTTGTGAGTCTGTACACCGAATACGGCTTGGGAGAAAAAGTGGATGCGGTGGCTTACCTCCCTTTCTTTGCCCGAACCAGCAGATACAGTGTACTGTCCGAAACCACAGGACAAGAAATTACTCCTGGAGAAGATATCAATAGCGTTGGGGACTTGGAGCTAGGGCTGAACGTCAACGTACACAAAAGCGAGCACTGGGCTGTTTCGACTCGCTTGATCTTCGGTATCCCCACCGGAGAAGATCAGGGTGGAAGTGACGGTAGTTTTCAAACGGGGGATGGGGAGTTCAACCAATACCTTGCGGTTCTGGCAGGCTACAGCTTTAATATTCCCAACCGCATCTTTTATGCGAAGGCCCATTTTGGCTTCAACAACCGCACCCAAAACTTTTCTGATGAATTGCGTTTTGGAATCGAAAGTGGTTTTGGTTTCTTCGAAGACAAGGTCTTGTTTATCGCTCGTATCAACGGAGTGGAGTCCTTGCAAAATGGCTCCTTGAATGCAGCAAACAGCGCTCAGGGCAACATCTTCGCCAACAATATCGAATACCTTTCTGTCGGTGGCGAACTCAACTATTTTCTGAACGATAATTGGGGCCTCAGTGTCGGTATTGACGGAGCCTTTTCCGGACGCATCATTGCGGCCAACCCGTCCTTCAATGCAGGTGTATTTTACAAGCTGCAGTAAGCTATTATCGGTATTTCTTCAGTAAACGGAGGACCTCTTCCCTGAGGTTGTCCTTATTTTTTTGCTTTTTGATCAGATGGCCTTCCTCTTCAAAATGAAGTTGGCGCACCTTAGCTCTCTTCTTTCTGGCTTTTTTATAAAACGCAAGCGCGTTGATCTCGGCTGGAATCTGTCTATCCTGGGCACCAGAGACCAGCAAGAGGGGTGGCATTTTCTTTTTGATATTCAGATCGGGAGAAGCCGCTCGATACACTTCTGGAACTTCTTCAGGAGTCCCCCCCATTTCTCCAGGTAAACCGGTCATGCGATTGAGTTCTGCCTGCTTGATCCAATCACTGGCCCCATTGATGGCAATGCCTGCCCTAAACCGATTGGAATGGGTCAGGTAGTAGTAGACCAGGGTTGCTCCATGGCTGTGACCCAATAAATACACCGGAAGGTTCAAGCCCTTCTGATCTTTCCACTGGTCCAAAAACAGCTCCGTATCGGCCAACTGGGCGCGACCATAATCCTTGCCCAATCGCTTATTGGCGTAGCCATTGGTGTTGAGGAATACCAAACGATAGCTTCTTGCACCAACGAAAAAGCCAGCTCGTTTAAAAAATAGGTCAGTTGGGGGTAGCGGTCCTTGTAACCGCCATAGGGTAAAATGAACAGCCCTGTCTGACCCGCTCCATAAATAAAGGATTGCTGCTGAAGCCCCCCTTGACCTTCGTAAGTAAAGATTTCATAGGCGATCGAGTCCAGAGGATTTTCACCCAAGAAGGAATACAACCCTTCTCGCTGATCTTGCAGGCGGTAAACTCTTTTGGGTTGCACCCCGTTTTCGTAGCTGAGAAAAAGCTGCCCTTTCTGATCAAAATAGGCTTGCTCTCCTTGACGCAATTGTCCTAATTTGCGCAGGGGCTTTCCGCTCTGATCGCGCATTTTGTATACTCGTCCGCTTACACCCTGTTCTGTGCTCAGGATTTCTTCCCCGAAATAGCGCAAGAAGAAAACTCCTTCCGGTTCGGGAGAGGCCACTTCTTCCAAAAAATCCTCCAGTTCAGGCAATTCAAATACATAAGCCTTCCCATAGACGTTCCGGCAGAGCAATTTTCCGGAATCAGAAAAGGAGAGCCGATTAAAGAAAGCCTTGTCATACCAAGTTGATTCTCCCAAGGGCATACGGCTTTTTGGATGGATAAAATGAATACGGGATCGGTACTGTTCCTCCTCAAAACGATACTCGGAATAGGCCAGTATTTTACCGTCTTTAGAAAGGCTTATGTTGGCAATGTCCCCTTTCTGCCTCGCCAACTCTTTCAATTCATTGGCACTAAAATCAAAAGCGTAGAGGGCAAAAACGGAAGGCTGATCCGGTGGACCGGCAGAAAAATACACTACCCCTTGGTTGGAATAGGCAACCTGATCAATACGAAAGTACTTCCCCAGATTCAGGGAGTCGAGACGGGCCTTTACCGTGGTTTTTGAACCCATCGAATATTGGTAAAGCTGGCCTTCGCTTTCCCATATCAAATAATTTTGATCTGGACTCCACTGCAGAAAGCGCTGGTTGAAATTCTCCTTTAAACCCCTTCCTAAAAATAGGGGTGTAGGTTCTTTTTTATTTTGCGGCAGCTCATCCAAAAAGAGGCTGTCGCCATTGCGAATAAAAACAAGGTAATCAGCCTGTGGAGATATGCGAAGATGCTCGATGGATTGCGCCTGGCAAAAACCAGTAAAAAGGAAGGCAATAAGAAAATGGCAGGCTTTCATTATCAATGTAGTTTTCTCTCTTTTGTATAACTCTTTTAACAGCTCCAATCGTATGTATGCCCGTAATTTCGAGCAATTTGCAGTTGGGGAAATTGCATAAGGTTAAACGGTTTATCATCTTCTTAACGATTTCTTAAATAAATTTGAACGATACTTGCATAACAAAAAGAGATAACCCACTAAGGGTAAATTCCCTTTTCACCTGTTAATTTGAAAATAAAAATGGTAGCAGATTTGCTGTCGCGTGCATCCGAGTTCGAAAACAGAAGCTTGAGTCATATGTCTACAAGCGATCGGGTAGCCGCATCAAGAGAAGCCAAAGCACTCATCCTTTCCATCAATGAGGTTTATAAAGAAACCAAAGATGCTGAACTCATGGAAGTCATGAAGCGACTTACAGAGAAAAAAAGGAAAATCGAAAAACGACTTAAAGGAGCTCCGCTTATTTAATAGACCTGTGGGTTCTTTCGCCACACATTATCGAGTTCTTTAACCTCGATCCCCTCAACGATTCCTGAAGGGGCTAGATTCTTTATGGTCATTTTTGTGTATGGACTTCGAGGAAATACCTGGGAAGTCATCACGCCCATCCCCTTATTGATGAAAAGCTCTGCCGAAGACTGATCGAGGTACAGCTCAACATCCAAAACTTCTTGTCCTGAATCCAAAGGCATATAGTGCTGTCGATTACCATACTCAGGGTTAAAATCGGTCACTCCGGACTGGATGCGATCCACCAAAACAGAAGCTGTCTTTTGATTGAACTTGTAGACCAGCTCTTCTCCGGAATCATTGGAAAGGACCAGGTGGAAGTTATCACTTGTACTCCGCAGACTAATCTTCGATTGCTGAAGCGCTGCAAAAACGGCATCTCGCTCTGAGGAAGAAGGCACTTCCTGCATCACTATTTCCGTTTCTGTTTCTAAATTTTGAAGCTCCACCAAAGGTTGCTGCCGTAAACGAATGCCCTCTTCAGTCGAAACCAAACTCAAAGTCCTGGGTAAGGTCAACGCACTTCTCCAGATCTCGGTAGGGGTTTGTCTAGCGTATTCCCAATTGCTCATCCAACCGATAAAAATTCGGCGGTTGTTGGGCGTATTGTTGTAAGTCACCCCGGCATAATTGTCGGTACCGTAATCCAACCAAAGGGTTTCTTCTTGGTCAGAAGTGAAAGTCTTTCCATCAAAGTCCCCTAAAAAGTACTGGGTTCCACTACCCCCATTTGGAGCGCCTGGATTGATACTGATGGTCATCACCCAGTGCTCTTCCTCCATACCTTCGACCGGAAGCAAAAAAAGATCTGGCATTCCCATACGCCGCCATGGGCTCCTTGGTTCTTGCCAAAAGAACTGCTGTAGGTCCACTCCTTTAAATCCGAAGACAAAAACAATTGGGCGTGATCTCCGGCGACCAATACCATAACCCACTGCTCTGTTTGTTCATGCCAGAATACTTTGGGATCCCGAAAGTCTTTAATCCCTGTATTGGGAACTACGGGGTTACCTTCGTACTTGGCCCAAGAATCTCCACCATCGAGGCTGTAGGCAATCCCCTGGGTTTGAAAATCAGTTCGGCCCTCTTGTTCCCCCTTCATCAAGTGTAGGTATAGACGGCGACCAGAGGTGCTTTACCGTCTTGACCAAAGCCTGACGTATTGTTTTTGTCGAATACCGCACTTCCGGAAAAAATCAAGCCGTGTTCATCCGGATAGAGCGCAATGGGCTTGTGTTCCCAATGATGCATATCCGTACTCACCGCATGCCCCCAGTGCATAGGACCCCACACAATATCTTCCGGATGGTACTGATAAAAAAGGTGGTACTTCCCCTCGTGAAAGATTAGGCCGTTGGATCATTCATCCACTTCTGCTCTGGACTAAAGTGGTACTGTGGTCTGTATTTTTCGGTATAGTATGTCGATTCAGAATCCCCTGATTCAGCACTGCCTTTCTGGTTTTTCCCCAACTGATCACAGGCACTCAAGACAAAGAGCAGAGCCAAACATATCCTCCCATATCGGTTCATAGAAGCGTGTTAAATTTTAAATACAAGATAAAGATTTAAAAAACGAAGCGACTATTTTTACAGAAGCACCATGAAAAGACTTATGCGTCTATTACTGTTCGGGATTTTAGCCCTCTGTCTTAAGCAGTGTGGCTACCCCCAATCCTCTATAGAAAAAACACTCGATCAACTGAACAAGGGGAGCGTTCCTTACATTCAGCCCAAAGAAGTACAACAAGACAATGCCTTGGTCCTTTTGGATACCCGTAAAAAAGAAGAATTTGAGGTTAGTGCCTTACCCGGTGCTCACTGGGTGGGGTACCAGCAATTCGATCTAGAAGAGTTTGAAAAGCAGTGGCCTGATAAGAGTACACCCGTTGTGGTGTACTGTTCGGTTGGGGTGCGCTCTGAAGATATAGGAGAGGAACTCATGGCAGCGGGGTATACCCAAGTTCGCAACCTGTATGGAGGTATCTTTTTATGGAAGAACCAAGACCTCCCCGTGGTCGACTCACTTCAACAACAAACCCAACGCGTTCATGCCTTTGATAAGCGTTGGGGCAAACTTTTGACCAAAGGAGAAAAGGTCTATGAATAAGATTCAATCTACTTCCAAAGAACTTCTTCTTGTCTTTACCCGAAACCCTGAGCTAGGTAAATGCAAGACCCGTTTGGCTGCCACCGTCGGAGATCAGGCGGCCCTGGACATCTACACCTTTTTATTGGAGCATACCGTGCACATTACCATGCCCTTGCCTATGGATATTTGGGTGTGCTATTCAGAAGCCATTGCGGAATCCGATCTTTGGGACGCCAACCGTTACCACAAAAAACGACAACAAGGACATGATCTGGGGGTGCGAATGATGCACCTTTTTCAGGAAGGCTTTGACGCGGGCTATAAAAAAATTGGTATTATTGGTTCAGACATGTTTCACCTGGACAGCCAGGACCTGAATACGGCTTTCGGACTGCTGGATAAACACGATTATGTCATCGGACCTGCAGAAGACGGAGGCTACTACTTTTTGGGCATGAATCGATTCAAAAAGGAGGTCTTCCAAGAAAAGGACTGGGGAACTGACAGTGTTTTACTCGACACCATCAACGATTTAAAAAACGAGGGATACACCCTGTTGCCCACCCGCAACGATGTGGATTATTACGAAGACATCAAAGATATCAAGGCCTTTGAGCCTTTCTTAAAACACTTAAAAGAATGACGCAACAACAACTGGACGAAACGGTTGAGTATTTGATTAAAAAGGGCTTTGACAAGCCCGAAATTGGAATTGTCCTGGGAACGGGGCTAGGCCAGCTCGCTGACGCTATAGAAAACCCTGTAGTGGCCCACTACAACCACATCCCTTACTTTCCTTTGGCCACAGTTGAGTTTCATTCTGGAAAATTGATCTACGGCGAAATTGAAGACAAAAAGGTCGTGGTCATGCAAGGCCGATTTCACCTCTATGAGGGCTACGGCTTTCAAGACATCACCTACCCCATTCGGGTCATGAAACAATTGGGTATTGGGCATTTGCTGATATCCAATGCGGCTGGAGCTGTCAACCTCGATTTTAGCAAAGGGGATCTGATGCTTATTGAGGACCACATCAATCTGCAAGGAGGATCTCCTCTGGCCTTTAAAAATGTGGCTGAATTTGGAGACCGCTTTGTGGACATGAAGGAACCCTATGATGTAGACATGCGTGAAATCCTCTTGGAAACAGCCCGGAAAGAGCAAATCACTTTACACGAAGGGGTATACGCTTCCGTGGTTGGACCTCAGCTCGAAACACGAGCCGAATACCGAATGATCAAAACCCTGGGAGCGGACGCTGTTGGAATGAGTACGGTTCCAGAAGTAATTGTTGCCAATCATTTACGACTACCTATTGTAGCCATCAGTGTTTTGACCGATGAGTGCGATCCTGACAACCTTCAAGCAATTGATATTCAGGAAATTATTGAAATCGCTCAAAAGGCAGAACCCAAGATGATCCAATTATTTAAATCTTTAATTAAACGACTATGAGTTATTTAGGTGCCACCGAAGAGCTGTATAAAGAAGCAGCCATTACCCCCGATGTAGGACTCTGCTGCACCACCAACCCCATCTGGCAGTTCCCGGGTCTTTCGATCCCCAAAATCATGCAAGAAATGAACTACGGATGCGGAAGTACGGTCTCAGCTCAGGACTTGGTGAATAACCCCAAAGTACTCTATGTCGGAGTTGGAGGAGGAATGGAATTACTTCAGTTCTCTTATTTCTCCAGACAAAAAGGAGGAGTGATCGGTGTAGACGCCGTTCCCGAGATGCTGGAAGCCTCCAGAAATAATTTCAAAGTTGCCGAAGAAGAAAACGACTGGTTCCAAAGCGATTTCGTGGAGCTTCGAAAAGGGGATGCCCTTAGCCTGCCCATCGAAGACGAAAGCGTGGATGTAGCCGCCCAAAACTGCTTGTTCAACATTTTTAAAATGGAGGATTTGAAAAAAGCAGTAGCCGAAATGTACCGCGTACTCAAGCCGCACGGTCGACTGGTCATGAGTGATCCCATCTGCGAACAACCCATGAACGAAACTCTTCGAAACGACGATCGACTGCGGGCGCTTTGCCTGAGCGGAAGTATTCCTCTAAAAGACTACATCAAGGTTTTGACAGACGCTGGTTTCGGAACCATCGAAATTCGAGGCAGGAGATCTTACCGTGTTTTAACTCCGAACCACTACCCGACGGACGAACTACTCTATATAGAATCTGTGGAAGTAGCCGCCATCAAAGACCCTATGCCTGCTGATGGACCTTGTGTATTTACGGGTAAAACGGCCATCTATTACGGAGACGAAGAATACTTTGACGATAAGAATGGTCATGTTCTCACCCAAAATATGCCTTTGGCAGTCTGCGATAAAACGGCGGTGGCTTTGGCAGCGGCAAGTGATCAAATTCACGTCAGCGAAAGCACCTGGCACTACAACGGAGGCGGATGCTGTTAAGCCTTCTCATTCCCTGTTGGAATGAAGAAAAAACCTTGGGCCTACTCCTCGATAATATTGAGGAGCAGGCCTTTTCTTTTGATCAATTAGAAATTCTGGTCATCGACGGGGGAAGTTCAGATCAAACCCGACAAATCGCTCAAAACAGAGGGGTAAAATTGGTTTGTTCCGAAAAAGGCAGGGCTCATCAGATGAATGCAGGGGCCAAAGAAGCCTCCGGAGACATCCTTTACTTTGTTCATGCCGATAGTCAATTGCCGCATCACTTTGATCAAAAGATCCGCAAGGCCATCCATTCAGACCGACTTGCGGGCTGCTTTCGAATGCAGTTTGATCGAGCACCTTGGATCCTGCAGGGATTTGCCTGGATGAGCCGATTTAATCACCCGATTTGCCGAGGCGGGGACCAATCCCTCTTTATCACAAAATCTTTCTTTGAAGAACTCCAAGGCTTTGATGAAGCCTACACCATTTACGAAGACAGTGAGTTCATCCGCCGTATTTATAAAACAGGAAAGTTTAAAGTACTACCGGCGACCTTGATTACCTCCAGTCGTAAATACAAAAATGTGGGCTGGCTTTACCTACAGACCCATTTTGGCCTGATTCACCTCAAATACTACCTCGGGCATTCTCCTGAGGAGCTCGCAGCGCATTACCAACGCCACATCCAAGCGAAGGAAGATTTAGTCATCTAGCTGCAGCTGAGCGTAATCCAGCATTACTCCTTTAGCGATCAAACTACTCAAGTCCGTATAATTTCCTTTCAATGAAATACGGTCGATGAGTTCAGGTGTTTCGCGCTTTCCGATATCAATCAGAGTAACAGCGGGTAAACTGTTTTTGGCTAGATAAAGGTTATTGTGGTGCTTAAAGACTTCCGTGTAGCGGCTTATCGCCTGGCTCTTCGCACTTTGGTCGCGGAACAACTCCTGAAGATTTTCGGCAATTTGTTTGCTTTCGCCATTGTTTTCCTGGTGGAAGATGGATACTTCCCAAGACGGACGTTCAACCACTTCCTCTACTCTTGTGATGATCAAGCGTTGGTACTTCCCCCAGTGCTTTACATAGCGCTTATTGATCAGATCCACATACTCTTCCATCTGGCGAAAGAAGCCATGGGCGCTTCGAGTTTTTTATCTTCCGGCAAGCCACTGATCACAACGGGGTCCGGTTCCAAAATTCTATCACTTTCGATCAGGTAGACTTGTGCCCCGTGAATCATGAGTTCACGTGCTAAACGCTCTGTTATCTCTTTTGAAAGGCTTCGGATTGAATCAGAGGCGTTGCGCAAATCATTCCCTGCAATCAGGTAGATCACTGCTTCGGAGAGTTTATTGCTGATGGGATTGATTTCGGCCAACTCTTTGTCAAAAAGAGGTTGTTCCAAAGAATCCTTGGACTGAACCTTGACCACCGTTTGCTTGAAAGAGTCTTCCGCCAAAGGCACTTTGTACTCTTCTCCGAGTTTTAAATTGCTTCCGTTAACGAGTTTATCTTGGTTGAGTTCCAGAAATTCTCCGTAGTACTTTCCAGGGTTCAAACCTTGTTTGCGAAGTATAGAAAAGATTCCATCCCCTGGCTGGGCTTCCACCACGGCATAATCTTCCTGAGCACTCACAAAAACCATGGGAATACAGATCCCAAGAACTGAGAGTAGTTTTTTGAACATACGTAAGATTTTGCGTGGGGCGCAGAGGCAAATAAAGAAAAAATACTTGTTGCATCCAAAACTTAATGGGCAACAAGGGGCGTTAAAAGTTCTCTAATAACCTGATTTACTGCTACTTCTGTTTTTCTGAAGCATACATTTGGTAGTATTCCTGTAGAATCTGCTCTGCCGGCTTGTTTTGAGGAGTAAAGCGGTTGTCTTCCTTGCCTCCAGAGCGATCGTGGTGGATAAACCACTTCCAAACAAAGCCACCGGCAAACCAATTTTCTGGCCAAAATTCTTCGATGAGTACCCGGGTAGCCAAGGCCTGAGCTTCCAAATTTACCCGTTCCTGATTGCGGTCTACCAGCCAAGGCTTTTTGGCTGTAAAATCCATACTGCGGTAGCCGTATTCGGTAAAAATCACCGGTTTTCCTGTAGAATTGCTCAGGGCTGCAATTTCTTTTTTCCATTTCTGCCAGCCCTCTTTCAGCACCACTTCTCCCGGATTTCTTTCTTCGGATAGCGGAAAGTAGGCGTCGATCCCAATGTAGTCGAGTTCTTTCCAGAAAGGATCCCTTCCATACTCGTCCCAATTGGCGGCATAGGTCAACTTCCCTTTGTATACCTTTCGAATCTCCCGAATGAGACTCGTCCAAAAGGCTGGTCTCGCCAGAACGAACTCTTCCAATTCTGTACCAATACAGTAGACCGGAACACCTGTTTCTTCAGCCAAGCGGGCATAGGTCATAGCGAAGGATCGGTACCCCTCTTCAAAGCTCTTCCAGTCACTATCGGATTTCATTTTGAGGTCTCCGGTAAACTCTCCTCTCCAGACCCAAATTTGGGGTTTAAGCATGACCTGAATCCCCTGCTTTTGTAGGGTTGCTATGTATTGTTTGGCCCCTTTTCTCGTTTCGCCATACCACTGACGTTCTGAATCAAAGACCAGTTCCGGGTGATCCAGACTGCGAACAAAACCAAAAGGCATGATCGCCGCATAATTGGCCGCGATCGCTTGCACAGGCTTAACCTGCTCATCTGAAACAGCTTGGCGCGATGCAACAAAACTGACTCCATTCATTTTTTGAAGGGCTTGGGACTTACAGGAGACCACCAAAAGGAAACAAAACAAGAGGGCAAGACGCATGTCACTCAGGGATTGGTTGCTCTAAAATTAGGCAATCACAACCGGCGATATCGCAAAGGGGGTGTTAAATCAAAAACGACTCCTTTCCAATTTAAATTCCTTCTAAATAATATAATTTACTTAAGGTTCTATCTTTAGGAGCGACCGAACTTTCACAACAAACCAGTACAATGGAGCACATCGTCATCATTGGAAATGGGATTTCAGGTGTAACTGCAGCCCGCCATATTCGGAAACTCTTCGATAAGCGTATCACCATTATCTCTGCAGAAACCGATTACTTTTTTTCCAGAACGGCCCTCATGTATGTATACATGGGCCATATGAAGTTTGAACACACCCAGCCTTACGAAAATCACTTTTGGGCCAAAAACCGTATCGAATTGGTCCGCGGTTTTGTCAACCGGGTCGATACAGAAAACAAACTCCTTTACCTGGACGGTAGCCGAAAAGTCCCCTACGACAAGCTGGTCATCGCTACCGGTTCTAAACCCAATAAGTTCGGCTGGCCCGGACAAGACCTGCACGGAGTTCAGGGCCTTTATTCTAAACAAGACCTCGATCTTCTCGAGATCAATGCCCCCAACAAAAAAGTGTGTCAACGGGCCGTCATTGTCGGTGGTGGATTGATCGGAATCGAATTGGCCGAAATGCTGCGAAGTCGAGACATCCCTGTTACTTTTCTGGTTCGGGAAAGCAGTTTTTGGAATGGGGTTTTACCCGAAGGAGAGTCCCAGATGATTAACGAACACATCACCGAACACCATATCGATCTTCGATTGGCGACCAATTTGAAGGAAATCAAGGCAGATGAAAACGGTCGAGTAAAATCCATCATCATTGAAGAAACCGGGGAAGAACTGCCCTGCCAATTTGTGGGTCTAACGGCCGGGGTCAGTCCAAACGTGGATTTTTTAAAGGATTCCGGCATTGAGCTCGGGCGCGGCGTCAAAGTGAACCGCTTTTTAGAAACCAATGTAAAAGACGTTTACGCCATCGGTGACTGTGCGGAACAACACGAAGCCATTGGCAACCGCCGTCCTATCGAAGCGGTCTGGTATACGGGACGCATGATGGGGGAAACCCTGGCACAAACCCTGTGTGGGAACCGAATCGAATACAAACCTGGGCACTGGTTCAATTCAGCCAAATTCCTGGACATCGAATACCAAACCTATGGATGGGTCTTCGGCGCACGAGGTCGAAAAGAAAACGAAGCCCAATTCCACTGGAGACATCCGCAAGAAAAAATTTGCCTCACCGTAGCCTACGATAAAGACTCCCAGGCCTTCTTAGGCATCAACACCTTTGGCATCCGCATGCGGCATGAACTCTTTGATCGCTGGCTAACCGAAGGAAGAGAAGTCAAGCATGTGATGACCCACCTGGCAGACGCCAATTTTGATCCGGAGTTCTTCCGGACCTACGAAAAAGATATCCTTCATGCCTTTAGCGAGCATACCGGAGAGTCTTTGACTCCAAAGAAAAAAAGTCTTAAACGCATCTTTCAATCCCTATAACCCATGAGTACGTACGAAAGAAGTATGGCCCTGACGGGTCAACCTCCAAAGCAAATGAAAACAAGCCAAAAACTGGCGAGTCTTCTGGGTATGTCGGGTCTCTTTATTTTAGTGTTAGCTGCCTTCAATGTTGAATTTCCCGCATCCGGTTGGTGGTTAAGCGCCTCCTTACTCGCCATGAGTGCCGGAATCATTTGGTATTCTTACAGCACCTATGCTGGCAAACACAAAGGGATTAAAAACGATGGGGTTTGGTTCAAGTCGATTTCGAGCCAAGGCTTCTGGGGCTGGATGGCCGGAGTCGCTCTCACCGGTTTTTATATCGTCCTCTATTTTTATCCGGAATACCTGGGTCTTGCCGAAAAAGGTGGCAATACCGGGGTCATTGCCCTCTTTGATCCTTTGAGCAAACTACTGAGCGGAAATCCAGCCAGCCAATGGTTTGTTTACGGAGCCCTCTACACTGTTGCCATCCTCGCCTTTGGAATCAAATTTTTGTGGAAGTACCGCCACAACCGCTACGAAATCATCCGCACCATTAGTGTCATGTTCTTTCAGACGGCCTTCGCCTTTTTGATACCAGAATTCATGGCGCGTCTCAACGGGGATAAATTGAATTTGCCTTATTATGATCTCAAAAATATCTGGCCACTCAACTACTACAATTTTGAAGCCTACCGTGTGAAGAGCTTCATCAGTTCAGGGGATATTGGTTTGGCCCTTCTGATTTTTGGAATTGCTTCGGTCTTTATCATCTCGCCTATCCTCACCTTCTATTTTGGAAAACGCTGGTACTGCTCCTGGGTTTGTGGCTGTGGAGGCTTGGCCGAAACGGCCGGAGATTCTTTCCGCCAACTCAGCGATAAAAGTGTGAAGGCCTGGAATATCGAGCGTTGGGTCATTCACAGTGTACTGGTCTTTGTGACCCTGACCACAACAGCCGTGGTGTACTCTTACCTCGGACACGATACCAGTAAATACTGGCTTACGAAAAGCACCTTTTTATATGGGGTGGTTGGTTTGCTGACCCTGGTCTTTGGCTGGGCGATGCTTTTTAAACGCAAGCAACTGGCCAAGGATGCTCAATACGGTGCCATCGGGTATTTCGTGATCATCATTGCACTTGTCGGAATGCATTTGTACAGCGAAGAAGGTCATATCTTTTTGTTTAAGTCCGGAACCTTGCGAAAGAACTACTCCTTCCTGATTGGAAGCATCTTTTCTGGGGTTATTGGAACCGGCTTTTATCCTGTACTGGGTAACCGCGTATGGTGTCGTTTTGGATGCCCTATGGCGGCCATCTTAGGCTTCCAACAGCGTCTTTTCTCCAGATTTCGAATTACAACCAACGGCGGACAGTGTATCTCTTGTGGAAACTGTTCTACCTACTGCGAAATGGGAATTGATGTTCGTGCCTACGCTCAAAAGGGCGAAAACATCGTTCGATCGAGCTGTGTCGGATGCGGCATCTGTTCAGCCGTTTGTCCTCGTGGAGTTCTCAAACTAGAAAATGGGCCCCTAAAGGGAAGAATTGACAGCCAACAGGTACTTTTGGGCAATGATGTTGATTTGATGCAGTTGGTCAACCAAAAATAAACAGCCCTGGAAACACCTTTGATCAAAGTGATCATTCCCGCTTTTAACGAAGCGGATTCGATTGGCAAAGTACTGGAAGAGATCCCCGACTCTGTTCAGGAGGTCATTGTGGTCGACAACGCTTCCACAGACCAAACCGCAGAGAATGCCCGCAATGGCGGAGCAACTGTGCTTTATCAGCCAGAAAAAGGCTATGGCTATGCCTGCTTAAAGGGTATGGAATACCTGAGTACAAGCGATCCCGAACCCGATATTTTGGTCTTTTTAGACGGGGATTACAGCGACTATCCGGAAGACATGAATGATTTGCTTCAACCGATCTTGGATGGAAAAGTAGATTTTGTGGTGGGCGCGCGGGTTAAATCCCTTCGGGAACCCGGTTCGGTGACCCCCCAACAAGTCTTCGGAAATGCCTTGGCAACCGGCTTGATGAAATTGCTCTACGGTGCCCGATTCACTGACCTGGGCCCCTTTCGTGCTATCCGATACCCCCGGCTTCTGGAGCTTAAAATGCAAGACAAAACCTACGGCTGGACCGTAGAGATGCAACTCAAGGCTTTACGCTACAAATTGGCATATACCGAAGTACCAGTGCGTTACAAACAAAGAATTGGTGTTTCTAAAGTGTCCGGTACCGTAAAAGGTACTATATTTGCGGGCGTGAAAATCCTAGGGTGGATTTTCCGGTATGGTATATACTGAGCACTATGGGACTATCGCTAGCTATTATCATTATCGTTATTTATACCTCAGCCCTGCTGCTCATCTTTATGTACAGCTTGGCTCAGTTGAACCTCTTGGTCAACTACCTGGGGTATAAAAAACAAAACGAGGAGGCTCCTAAGTTCAATCTTATGGACCCAAAGGAGATTCCTTATGTGACCATCCAACTTCCTATCTACAACGAGAAGTATGTGATGGAAAGACTCCTGGACAACATTGCCCAGCTCGAGTACCCCAAAAGCAAATTAGAAATTCAAGTCTTGGACGATTCTACCGATGATTCTGTAGAAACGACGGCAGCTCAGGTGGCTGAACTGCAAAAGACAGGACTCGATATCCAACATATTCGCAGAACCAACCGCGAAGGATTTAAGGCCGGAGCCCTCAAAGAAGGATTGGAATTCGCCAAAGGAGAATTCATCGCCATTTTTGATGCTGACTTTCTACCAGAAGCGGATTGGCTCAAGAAGACGGTACCCTACTTCAAGGATGAAGAAATCGGAGTGGTGCAAACCCGTTGGGGGCACATCAACCGCGATTACTCCTTATTGACCCAAATTCAGGCTTTTGCCCTGGATGCTCACTTCACCTTAGAACAGGTTGGAAGAAATTCGAAAGGACACTTTATCAACTTCAACGGTACGGCAGGAATCTGGAGAAAAGAGTGTATTTTGGATGCTGGAAACTGGGAAGGAGATACCCTGACAGAGGATTTGGACCTGAGCTACAGAGCCCAGTTGAAAAACTGGAAATTCAAGTACCTGGAAGATGTGGAAACTCCTGCTGAGTTGCCGGTCGTTATTAGTGCCGCCCGTTCGCAACAATTCCGTTGGAACAAAGGTGGGGCCGAAAACTTCCGCAAAACGGTTATGAGCGTATTGAGCGCCAAAAACATTCCATTCAAGACCAAATTCCATGGGGTGATGCACCTGTTGAACAGCTCCATGTTTCTCTGCGTCTTCATCGTGTCGATTTTGAGTATTCCGATGCTTTACATCAAAAATATTTACGGTCACCTGGGATGGGTTTTTGAAGTGACCAGCTTCTTTATCGTGAGTACCATTATTCTCTTTGTTTGCTACTGGTTTACTTATAAGAGCATTCAAGGAAGTGGTTTTGACAACTTTATCGACTACATCAAACTCTTTTTCTCTTTCTTCTCTGTTGCCTTGGGCTTCTCTCTACACAACACCGTTGCTGTATTGGAAGGTCATTTGGGGAAGAGAAGTGAATTCGTCCGTACACCAAAGTTCAATATCAACAACCTGAAAGACAGCTGGAAAGGCAACAAGTACTTGGCCAAAAAGCTCTCTCCGAATATGATATTGGAGTTTGCCTTGATGATCTACTTCCTCTTTGGAATGTACAGTGCTGTACCTTTGAACGACTACGGATTGTTTCCGTTCCACTTGATGTTGTTCCTCGGTTTCTCCTTTGTGTTTTTCAATTCCTTGACTTCTAAGGCATAAATCATGTCTGCGTTTTGGAAGCTGCACCGTATGGCCCTGGGCCTTGGCCTTGTCAGCGCCTTGGTATACGCTTTTCAGGCGCATGCGCTGGAGCGAGAACAAACCCTAATACTGTGGGCTAGTTTTGGAATTCTCTTTGCCGCTTACCTCTACTTTATCCAGCGCGAAAAACTCAATTTTCGCTTCTTGCTGGGCTTGGGAATTGGTTTCCGATTGCTCTTTCTTTGCGCAGATCCTTTCCTTTCGCAAGACTTTTACCGCTTTATCTGGGACGGTCTGTTGATCTGGGAAGGCTATAGTCCTTACCAATTCTCCCCGAATGAATTAATGGCCATGCCGGATTTTCAATTGCCGATGGCCCAAGAGCTCTATGAGGGAATGGGTACCCTCAGCGCCAAACACTTTAGCAATTACCCCCCACTGAATCAGCTCATATTTGCGCTGTCCGTCGCCTTGGGAGGTAAGACCTATTGGGGTTCCATCATTGCGATGCGGATTTTGATTTTAGGGGCTGATATCGGTACGCTTTACTTTGGTCGTAAACTGCTTCGGCTTTTGAATATTGCTCCCTACCAGGCGTTCTGGTACTTTCTAAACCCACTGGTGATTATGGAGCTCAGTGGAAACCTCCACTTCGAGGGCATTATGATCTTCTTCTTTTGCCTTGCTCTTTACAGCATTCAAAGCGGTCACTGGATTCGAGGCAGTTTAGCCTATGCTTCTTCCATCAGTCTCAAACTGGTGCCCTTACTGTTTATGCCGCTCTGGCTCCGGTACTTTAAATCCAAACACCTCTTTTGGTTCTATGCCTTTATCGGTGGTTTTGTTCTGTTAAGTCTGCTGCCTCTTTACAGCCCGGAATTCCTCGAGCATTACCAGGAAACCATCAGTCTGTGGTTTGGTAATTTCCGGTTTAATGCCGGTTTGTACAGTTTTGTAGAGTACTGGGTGACCGAATACAGCAACCTTCCGGCCTGGAAATTCATCAAGGTCTACGGTCAATGGGTACCTGTAGCAACCATCGTGCTGGCCTTGCTCCTCGCCCTATTGCGCAAGAACGAAGAAATGCCCGTACTAATTCGCTCCTGCCTCTACCTGTTGAGTTTCTACTTTTTCATTTCTACGACGGTCCATCCTTGGTACCTCTGCTTCTTGGTCTTCTTGGGAAGTTTTACTTCTTACCGCTTCCCTATCGGCTGGTCTGCTTTGGTGATTCTGTCTTATGCAGCCTATGCCAGAGAAAACTTTTCGGAGTCAACCACGCTTTTAGGCATTGAGTACTTTCTAGTAATTGGGCTATTTGTTTACGAATTCCTGAATTTGAAAAAACCCAAATTGCGACTTTGGAAAAAATAATTCCCGAATAGGGGGTGGTTTCTGCAATTTTGTAGATTTATTTCACAATGAATAGCGCAGCTCTACATACCGGTCTTGCTTTCCAAGCCACTTCTCCTGTGCGTCGCTTCCGCCGTCGCCCCTAGGGGTGCATCGCTATTTCTGGAGACAGGTGTGTCCGTCTCCCTTTCCATTTCTCCTTATTTCAGTTACCTAAAAATTTAAGCGTGGATATTCTAATTGCTGGTCCTGCTCATACCGTTTTTGCAGAAGAAATCAGCGAATCCTACTCCCTCTCAGCCAAAGTCAGGGGAACAGGAATCGCTCAACGAAGTGCTGCCTACATTCGCTCCCGAATGGAAAAAGGCGATGCGGTCATTGCCTTAGACCGTGGCCAATTTGCCGGCTTCTGCTATATCGAAGTCTGGGGCGACAAGGATTATGTGGCCAATTCGGGCTTGCTGGTGCAACCAGCCTACCGCGGGCAGGGTTTGGCCCGACAACTCAAATCAGCTGTTTTCGATCTTTCAAGAGAACGCTACCCAGAGGCCAAAATATTTGGAATCACCACCGGCCTTGCCGTGATGAAACTCAACTCCTCCCTCGGATACCGTCCGGTCACCTTCTCGGAACTCACCGAAGACCCGGAATTCTGGAAAGGATGTCAAACCTGTCGGAACTACGATGTACTGGTCAGGACGGAAAAGAAAATGTGCCTCTGTACAGGCATGCTTTACGACCCCAAGGAGAAAACTCAACATTCCCAAAAAACAAAAGACAAGACCTTTAAGCGCCTAATCGAAATCAAAAAGAAACTCTTTCTGAAAAAAAATACAGCCCAAGATGAAAAAGATAATTCTGGCTTATAGTGGAGGACTAGACACCTCCTACTGCGCTCTCACCCTGAGTCAAGAACATGAAGTTCATGCGGTGAGTGTCAATACCGGTGGCTTTAAACCACAAGATCTCAAAGACATGGAAAAAAAGGCTCTCGCCCTTGGGGTGAGTAGTTTTAAGGCCTTGGAGGCCAAAGACTATTTTTATGAAAAAGTGATCCGCTTTTTGGTGTTTGGAAATGTCTTGAGAAACAACACTTACCCCCTTTCGGTAAGTGCAGAACGGATTGTGCAGGCCCTTCTTCTGGTGGAACAGGCCCAACTCATCGGAGCAGATGCCATAGCCCATGGAAGTACAGGAGCCGGGAACGACCAGGTTCGCTTTGATCTTATTTTTCAGACCCTGGCCCCGGAACTGGAAATCATAACGCCGATCCGGGATCAAAGCCTGAGCAGAGAAGAAGAAATCGCCACCTTACAACAGGCCGGTTACGACTTCGATTGGAGCAAATCCAAATACTCCATTAACCAGGGCCTCTGGGGGACCTCTGTCGGTGGAGCCGAGACCCTCACCTCTCACAAAGCTTTACCGGAGACGGCCTATCCGAGCCCACTTCAGAAGACCGAAAGCCTGCAGATCGAATTGGGTTTTAGCCAAGGGGAACTCACTTCCCTCAATGGAGAACAAGGCGAGTCTGTGGCTCTGATCGAAAAACTCAATGAACTGGCATCAGCCTATGCAATCGGGCGAGACATCCATGTCGGAGATACCATCATCGGTATCAAAGGCCGTGTTGGTTTTGAAGCCGCTGCCCCCCTGATTATTATCAAAGCCCACGAACTGCTCGAAAAACATGTTCAAAGCAAATGGCAACAGTTTCACAAACAACAGATGGCCCAAGTCTATGGCATGTTGCTGCATGAAGGGCAATACCTCGACCCGGTCATGCGCGATATTGAAGCCTTGCTAGAAAGCAGCCAAGAGTCGGTTAGCGGAAAAGTATTCCTGAGCTTACACCCCTATCGCTTTGAGCTATTAGGAGTGTCTTCTGAGCATGACCTCATGCAGTCCAGCTTTGGCCAATACGGCGAAAAGAACCTGGCCTGGAGCGCAGAAGATGCGAAAGGATTTATCAAGATTCTGGCCAATGCCGGAAAAATTCACCAACACCAAAACAGCCTATGATACGCGTTGGAATTGTAGGAGGCTCCGGTTACACGGCCGGGGAACTCATCAGATTATTACTAGGACATCCAGAGGCCGAAATTGCCTTTGTCTACAGCCACAGCCAAGCGGGTACTCCCTTGCATGAGCTGCATCCGGATCTGCTTGGGAGAACGAGCTTGAGTACTACCCAAAATGTTCAAGAGGCGGAGGTCGTCTTTTTGTGCCTGGGTCACGGTCACTCTAGAGAATTCCTCCAAAAGCATGCGCTGACAGGGGCTAAAGTCATTGACCTCAGCAATGAATTTCGACTAGTGAAAGACGCATCATTTCAAAAGGACCATTTTGTCTATGGATTGCCGGAATACCAGGCTTCCAAAATCGCTAATGCACATTATGTAGCCAATCCAGGCTGTTTTGCCACGGCCCTTCAGTTGGCTTTACTCCCTTTGGCCAAAGCCGGCGAATTGACAGAATCCGTCCACCTCAACGCCACCACCGGGAGTACTGGGGCCGGTAAAAGTCCATCCGAAACCACACACTTCAGTTGGAGAGACAACAACTTTTCGACCTACAAGGCTTTTACCCACCAGCACCTGGGAGAGGTCAGCGAAACCTTGCAAAAGGCCCAGGCTAACTCGGGGATTGGAGACTTGCTCTTCCTGCCGCATCGAGGGAATTTTTCGAGGGGCATACATGCGACGGTCTACACCCGTACCTCATTGGTTTTAGAGGATGCAATGGATTTGTATAAGGCGTACTACCACTCGGCCCCATTCACCCATATTGCTCAGCGTCCTATCAATCTAAAGTCCGTGGTGAACACCAACAACTGCCAACTGCATCTGCACAAGCACGGGGACTACCTTTTGATCACCTCTGTGATCGACAACCTGCTCAAGGGAGCAAGTGGACAGGCTGTACAGAACATGAACCTGATGTTCGGCATGGCCGAAACATCAGGATTGGATCTAAAAGCATCCGCATTCTAAAAAAACGAACTCATGAAAATCGCCATACTCGGAACCGGAAACTTGGGCCAGGCCATCGCCAATGGGCTTATTCAAAGTGGATCCTACACCCAATTGGTCCTTACTCGTCGCGACCTAAAATCCCTAGCGAGCTACAAGGATTACCGTGGACTCGTATTGAGTAGCAGCAATACAGAGGCTGTGCAGCAATCCGATATTATCTTACTCTGTGTGCAACCGCCACAGCTCTCGGCAATTCTGGCCGAAATCAGGCCGCTTTTAACCGACAAACACGTTTTGATCAGCACCGTAACGGGATACACCATTGCCCAGATGGAAGCCATCCTTGGACAAGAGCACTTCTTGATCAGAGCGATGCCAAATACCGCCATATCCGTAGGGCAATCCATGACCTGTCTTTGTTCCAATACTGCCGGTGAAAAGCGGATTGAAATTGCCGAAGCGATCTTCCAAAAACTTGGTCACAGCCTAAAAATACACGAAGAACATATGCAAGCAGCAACGGTTATTTGCGCAAGCGGTATAGCCTTTTGGATGCGATTAATTCGAGCAACCACCCAAGGTGCCATTCAGCTTGGGTTTGATGCCAAAGAGGCCCAACTGCTGGCCATGCACACCTGCCAGGGAGCGGCGGCACTTCTGATTGAAGGTGGAGCCCATCCGGAAGAAGAAATCGACCGGGTGACCACTCCTCAGGGATGCACCATCCAAGGCCTTAACGAAATGGAACACCAGGGTCTGAGTTCCTCTCTCATCCAGGGAATTATCGCCTCCTTTTCTAAAATCAGTGAAATCAAATCCCCAGAATAAGCATGCCACTATTTGATGTATACTCCCGTTATTCCGTCACTCCTGTTCAAGCCAAAGGGCATCAGGTGGAAGACGCCGATGGAAAACAATACCTGGACTTCTATGGAGGTCATGCGGTTATTTCGATCGGTCACGGTCATCCCCATTTTCAAAAGCGCCTAAAGGAGCAGATTGATGCTTTGCCTTTTTACAGCAACGCCGTGCAGAATCCACTGCAACAAGAACTGGCGGCCCTGCTCGGTCGAATTTCCGGCCTTCCCGACTACCAACTGTTTTTGTGTAATTCCGGAGCAGAAGCCAATGAAAACGCCCTAAAACTGGCTTCTTTTAGAACAGGAAGGGCTAAAGTATTGGCCTTTACCAACAGCTTTCATGGACGAACTTCAGCAGCGGTTGCTGCCACGGATATGCCTAAAGCATTGGCGCCTCTAAACGCCCAACACCAGGTTGATTTTTTACCTTTCAACGCCACAGAAATTGTCGTGAAGGCCCTGGAATCTGAGCAATACTGTGCAGTGATCCTGGAATGCATACAAGGGGTCGGGGGTCTGGAAGAGCCCACAACGGCCTTTATACAAGCCATAGAAAAAGCGGCCCAAAAGTCGGGTACCTGGCTGATAACTGACGAAGTGCAATCCGGCTTTGGACGCAGCGGCGACTTCTTTGCTTTTCAAAAGCACGCCGTTACACCCGACGTCATCAGCATGGCCAAGGGCATGGGGAATGGATTTCCGGTTGGAGGAATTCTAGTGCATCCACAACACAAAGCCATTGCCGGAGAACTGGGAACCACCTTTGGAGGTAATCACCTGGCCTGTGCCGCAGTACTCGCGGTACTGGAAGTTCTGGAGTCCGAAGATCCGCTCTCCGCTATTCCAGAACTGGAGAACGCTTTTAAAAGCCATGCAGAAAAAGCCGGAATTCGGGTCAAAGGCCGAGGACTTATGCTCGGGTTGGAATTCGATCATCCGGTAGGCGAGATGCGAAAAAAACTTCTGGAAGCCGGGATCTTAACTGGTGGATCTAAAAATCCCAACCTCTTGCGCATCCTTCCGCCTTACACCTTGAACAAGACGGACTGGGAACCCCTTTTTAACGCCATCAATCACCTCAGCAAATGAAACACTATTTAAGCATTGACGATTTGAAGCAGCCTCATTCGGCTATTGAACAAGCTCTGCAACTGAAAACCAATCCACTTCAAAACAGTGGACTGGGTAAGGGCAAGACCCTCATTCTTCTATTTTTTAACAACAGTCTGAGAACCCGTCTCAGCACAGCCAAAGCGGCTCAAAATCTCGGATTAGATGTGTTGAGCCTCAATGTCGGTGCCGATAGTTGGCAGCTCGAGTTTACAGACGGCACCATTATGGATCAGGGAAAAGCTGAACACATTCGAGAAGCGGTGCCTGTGTTGTGCCAGTACGGTGATCTGATTGGTCTGCGCTCCTTTGGTGAATTGCAGTCCTTGGAAGAGGACCTAAGGGAACCGGTACTGGAAGCTTTTAAGGCTCTTTCGGACAAACCCCTTATCAATCTCGAAAGCGCATTTGCTCACCCCTTACAGGCCCTGGCCGATGCCATGACTTTGCAGGAAACTTTTGGATCCACCAAACCCAAAATCACCTTAAGCTGGGCTCCTCACCCAAGGCCTTTACCCCAAGCCGTACCCACTTCCTTTTTGCGCATGATGAAGACCCTGGGAGCCGATATACAGGTGTGTCATCCCCCCGGTTATGAATTGAATGCAGCCTTGACGGAGGGTATTGAAGTGCGGTCTGATCAAGCGGCTTGTTTGGCAGAATCCGATGTGGTTTACGCCAAAAGTTGGTGTTCCACGGAGCAGTACGGCCAGCACTTACCGATTGAAGAGTCCTGGACCATCAGCCTGGAAAAACTCAAGGAAGCCTATTTTATGCACTGCTTACCGGTAAGGCGTAATGTGGTGGTTCAAGATGCGGTATTGGATTCCAGTAAATCCCTGGTAATCGAACAAGCCAATAACCGAACCTATTCCGCCCAATGGGTACTTCAAGAGCTACTTAAATCAAAGGAGTTATGAAAAAACCCGTTCTAACAGTCGTTAAGGTGGGTGGGGCGGTCTTAGAAAAAGAAGACAGCCGCAAAGAACTCCTGCAAAAATTTGCCGCACTGTATGGCCCTAAGGTCCTGGTCCACGGAGGGGGGCGAGAGGCCTCCCGGCTCTCGGAGGAACTCGGTCATCCTGCCCAATTGATCGAAGGCAGAAGAATAACCGATGACTTTCAATTGAAGGTAGCCGTCATGGTCTATGCAGGGGCAGTCAATAAACAGGTGGTGGCCGAACTCCAGAGCTTGAAGTGCCAGGCGATCGGTCTGAGTGGTGCGGATGGAAACCTCATTCAGGCGGTCAAACGCCCCGTTGGGGATATCGACTACGGTTGGGTTGGCGATATCATAGGAGTAAACGCCACTCTCTTACAAGTACTCCTGCAAGGGGGTTATAGCCCGGTACTTTGCGCTCTCACGCATAATGGGGAAGGGAATCTCCTCAACACCAATGCCGACACCATTGCCAGCGAAGTGGCCGGATCCCTGCAAAAACACTTCTCTGTTCGGTTGTTGTACTGCTTTGAGCATGCTGGGGTTTTAGCTAAACTTTCTGAACCCGATTCCCTCTTTCCCGAACTTTGGGAAGCCGAATTGGATCAACTACTGCAGCAAAAAATCGTTCATGCCGGGATGAAACCCAAATTATATACGGGTTTTAAGGCCTGCCAGCAGGGTGTGGAAGAGGTCTGGATTGGCAACCAACAAATGCTCCAAAACGGGCCCATAAAAGGGACCCGATTACGAACCAAAAGTATACCTGAATAATCTTCTTATGAAAAGTCCACTTGAACTTCTGTGTCAGCTCATTGAAACGCCTTCTTTTTCTAAAGAAGAGCAGGCCACCGCAGCCCTTATTGAAGGATGGTTGCAAGAGCAGGGAGTGAAGACGCAGCGGCACCGCAACAACGTCTACGCCTTTAACGAAGATTACGACGAGAGCAAACCTCATCTTTTACTGTGTTCCCACCACGATACAGTCAAACCCAATAAGGCGTACACCCGTGATCCCTTTGCAGCCAGCATTGAGGAGGATCGCCTGTACGGCTTGGGCAGTAATGATGCCGGGGGTTGTTTGGTGGCTCTCTTGGCCACCTTTGTTCACTTCTATAAAATGAAAAACCTGCCTTACAACTTGGTACTGGCCGCTGTGGCAGAAGAAGAAAACGCCGGAGAGCAAGGGATTCGAGGACTTCTTCCTCTGCTTCCCCCACTGGATGTAGCCATCATTGGCGAGCCCACTCTACTGGACATGGCGGTAGCTGAAAAGGGACTGATCGTCTATGATGCGGTCGTTACTGGAACACCCTCACATGCCGCCCATCCCAACACAGACAATGCCCTGTACAACACCATTGAGGTTCTCGAATGGCTTAAAACATGCGAACTGCCCCTGGTTTCGGAGCAGTTGGGCCCAGTCAAAGTTACCGCCACCCAAATCCAAGCCGGGAAACAGCACAATGTGATCCCTGCTCAGGTGCAACTTGTCATCGACGTACGGGTAAATGACTGTTACCGCAATAGCGAGGTCGACCAGTGGATGCAGAACAATGCACCCTTTAGCCTGAAGGCCCGTTCCCTCAGACTGGAGAGTTCTTCGATCCCTATCGATCATCCTCTAATTATTAGTGGAAAGGAGTTAGGCTTGGGGTCGTATGGTTCGCCTACCCTTTCGGATCAGGCTGCCTTGAGCTGTCCGTCCCTCAAATTTGGCCCTGGTGACAGTACCCGATCTCATTCGGCCGATGAATTCATTCACGTTTCTGAATTCCATGCCGGTATTCAGGCTTATACCGACCTACTCACCCAATTTTTTAACCGTATAAATACAACCCCATGAAACTTTGGAACAAACAAGCCCTGCAAAGCATTGACCAAAAAATTGAACGATTTACGGTAGGCCAGGACCGCTACTGGGACATGTACCTCTTTCCTTACGACATTCAGGCTTCCAAGGCTCATGCCCAAATGTTGGGAGAAGTGAGGTTGATCTCTGGGGAAGAATCGCAGCTCCTTCAAAAAGGCTTGGATCAATTACTGGCGGAATACGAAGAAGGCACGCTGGTTATTGAAGAATCCTTTGAAGACATGCATTCAAAAATCGAATTCGAATTGACCGAGCGACTGGGCGAGACCGGTAAAAAGATTCATACCGCACGCTCGCGAAATGACCAGGTGCTGGTTGCCCTGCAGCTCTATCAAAAAGAGAGCCTCCTGGAAATTAAATCCAAAGTGCTGCAGTTATTTCAGTGTCTTCTGGAGCTGTCTGAGCAACACGCCCAAAGCCTTTTGCCTGGTTACACCCATATGCAAGTGGCCATGCCTTCTTCCTTTGGCTTGTGGTTTTCGGCCTACGCCGAATTGCTTATTGATGACACTACTATGATCAATGCCGCTTTGGACATTACCGATCAGAATCCCTTGGGCAGTGCCGCTGGTTATGGCAGTAGTTTCCCTATCGATCGAATGCGAACGACGGAACTTTTGGGCTTTAGCACCCTCAAATACAACGTGGTGGCTGCCCAACTGGGTCGAGGCCGTGTCGAGCGATCCACCGCAACGGCCTTGTCTCAACTCGGCAGCACCTGGGCCAAACTCTGTCAGGACATCTGCCTGTACCTGAGTCAGGATTTGGACTTTATTTCTTTTCCGGAAAGTCTAACGACGGGTAGTAGCATCATGCCCCACAAAAAGAATCCGGATGTCTTTGAACTTCTGAGGGCCAAAGGCAATAGTTTGCAACAACTTCCGCTCCTCCTTGGGAGCATTACCCAAAACCTCTCGAGTGGATACCACCGGGATTTGCAGCTGCTCAAAGGACCCTTAATCCAAGGTCTGTTAGAGAGCCGGGAATGCCTGGATATTTTGCTCTATGCCCTGCCCCAGATTCAAGTGAAAGAAGATCTTCTAAAGGCCGAAAAATACCGCTTTATCTTCAGTGTGGACACCCTGAATGAGTTGGTAAAGAACGGCGTTTCTTTTCGGGAAGCCTACCAGCAGATGGGGCAATCCATCGCCGAAGGTCGCTACCAGCCCAAAAACGGTATCGACCACCAACATCTGGGAAGCCTGGGTCAATTGGCCCTGGAAGAAATCCGCTTAAAAATGAAAGAAAAGCAATAGGTGCTTTCTAAGAGATCATCTTGAGGTTGTTGATCTCTTGCTCGCTTAAGGGGCGCCAGTGTCCGCGGGGCAAATCTTTTTTGGTGAGGCCGGCAAAGACGACGCGGTCGAGGCGAACGACTTCGTATCCCAAGGATTCAAATATGCGGCGCACAATCCGGTTACGTCCACTGTGCAGTTCTATTCCGACTTCGCGCTTTGGACTGTCAGCGATATAGCTCACCTGATCGACCTCGATCGGACCATCTTCCAATTCAAGGCCTTTTTGAATCTTGATCAGGTCTTCTTTTTTTAAGGCCTTGTCCAGGTGTACGTGGTAAACCTTGCGCACCCCGTGTTTTGGATGGGTGAGGGTTTTGGCCATATCCCCGTCATTGGTGAATAAGAGTAAGCCGGTGGTGTTGCGATCCAAACGCCCGACGGGGTATAATCGGCTTTTGGAGGCATTACCCACTAGATCCATCACGGTCTTGCGGCCGCGCTCATCCCGGGTAGTGGTAATGAAGTTTTTGGGCTTGTTCAGCAAGATGTATTCTTTCTTCTCGCGAACAATGCGTTTTCCGTCAAAGCGCACTTCGTCTCCAGGCTTGACCTGGAATCCCATCTCCGTAATGACCTTGCCATTGACCATCACACTACCGGCCAAAATAAAGGTGTCGGCTTCGCGTCGGGAACAGATCCCCGCATTGGCGATGAACTTATTCAGCCGAACCGTATCCTTTTTGTCCTTGGCTGGTTTCCCCTTGGCAGGGCCAGTGGATTTTTTGGGAGCTCTAAAGTCCTTCTTGGGAGGACGTCCTCCTTTTTTCTGTGGGGGTTTGGAGTTCCTGTTCTTTTTTGGCGCGGGCATCACTTGAAATTTGGCGGCAAAGGTAGGCTTTTATCTGCCAGGGTGGACTGTCGCTCGTAATTCACATAAAGACGGGTGACATCTGGCCGGGAATAATGGCCTACAGGATCAAAATTCATGCGCTCCTGATAGATACGGTCCAAATCCAATTCGTGGTAAATCAGGGTCTCCTCCTCGAGAACAGGTTCCACTTCCCATTCCCCGTCAGGGCCTGCGATACAACTCCCTCCATTGGCCAGGCAATCTGGCATCTCAGCTATAAATTCAGCATGATGTGGTGTATCGGATGGGATTTGATCTTTCCGTAAAACCGCCGAAACCGACAAGACATAGCTGCGGGACTCACGGGCGATAAAGCGAGTGATGTCCTTGGTGTTGTGCAGTCCTCCTGGCCAGACGGCAATGTGTACGTTTTCTCCTTGGCCATAGAGACTCGCTCTGGGCAAGGGCATCCAATTCTCCCAGCAGTTCAATCCACCCACTCGAAAGCCTTTTAGCGGATGAACTCGAAGACCATTCCCGTCTCCGGGTGACCAGGTCAATCGCTCGTCATAAGTGGGTTGTAATTTGCGGTGGACCGAACCGATTTCGCCCTCCTGATTGATGTACACCAGGCTGCAGTATAAACTGTGTCCTCCCCGTTGCAAAGGACGCTCCATGATTCCCAAGTAAAGAGCAAGCTTTAACTGCTTGCATTTTTCTTGGACGGGTTTTAGGTCCCCTTCTTCAATGCAAACCCCGTTCTTTACATAGTGCCCATGTATTTCTTTATTGACCGGTAAATCCCAGGCGGCACCTTCGGTATAAGCCAACCAAAACGGATAACCAGGCCAATAGCCCTCGCCAAAAACCAAGAGGTCCGTCCCTGCCTGAGCAGCGATTTCCATCTGTTCCAAAATTCGGTCACGGGTAGCGAGTTTATCGAGCCAAACGGGAGCGTGTTGGGCCAAGGCCACTTTCATTGTCGTTTTTTCCATGATGTTTTAGAAAGGCTTCTCTTTCTTCCCTTACAAAATACGGTTTAATACCAAGTGTACGTCAATCAACAAAATCCCAAAGACCCCGGAAACGATAATGAATTTTAGGATGTTGTGTAGCCATACAAAATGGCCCTTGTTCTCGGCCCTGTTCAAGAGGTAAACGCTGCCCAGGAGTAAAGCGATACAGGGATAGAAGTAAAGGTACATATGGCCTATTTCGTAACTCGAAATCAAGAAAGCTGCCGGTAATATGGCCAGAAGGAGTAAACAGCCAATAATGGCTTTAGAAAGACGAGTGCCATAGAGTACAGGCAAAGTGCGGTAATTCAAGGCCACATCGCCTGCTATATTCTCGAGATCCTTGATCAGTTCTCGAGCAAGAATAACAAAGAACAGAAAGCCCGCATGAAAAAAGATAACCGTTTCGACATTCTTGTAATACACGAAGACCACAAAGAAGGGGGCAATGGCCAACAAGGCCGAAATAAGGTTCCCCAAAAAAGGAATCCTTTTGAGTTTATGGGAATATAACCAGATACCAAAAATATAACTCGAAAAGAAAAGAACGGCCTTAAAAGAGATCGCACTCGCTGCAAAGACCGTAGAAAAATTCAGAATAAAATAGGTGGTCAACTTAAATCGCTGAGATACCAGGCGATCCAGCATACTCTTGGTAGGTTTATTGATCAAATCCTTTTCTGCATCGTAGAAGTTGTTGATGATGTAGCCTCCGGCTATGACTAGGGCCGAACAAAAAACAATGATAAAAAGTTGGGGATCCAGTAAAACGGAACGCAAAGGAACATCAGGCGAAAGAATGTAAATCGAGGCGAGGTATTGTGCGAGGACAACCATCAGGATGTTGTAACCTCTTACGACCGAAAACAAGCTCAAGAGCTTATACAGGGTGAGTCTATATTTCCTGGAAAGTGCCAAGGGTCGTCTAGAATGTGTAGACGACTTCCAATTGGTGCCCCTCAAGGGCTTTCTTGGCCTTATCTAAATCTTCTGTAAAGCCTAAAATATAACCTCCACCGCCGGAACCACAAAGTTTAAGGTAGTAATCATTACTTTCTATACCCTGCTTCCACAACTGGTGAAACCCGGCTGGGATCATGGGTTTGAAGTGATGTAAAACAACGTCAGATAAGCGCTTGACATCTCCAAAGAGGGCTTTAATATCACCGCTAAGGAAGTGATCTACACAGGCATCGGTGTATTTAACAAACTGGTTTTTAACCACATTTCTAAAGCCTTCCTGTTTCATATTTTCCATGAAAATCTGAACCATCGGTGCGGTCTCTCCTGTAATACCACTATCGAGCAAAAAGACGGCTCCCTTGCCATTCTGATTTTGGGATGGCAGACTGGTAGACTCAATATGATTTTGGGAATTGATTAAAATGGGTAAACTCAAATATGAGTTAAGTGGGTCCAAACCAGAAGATTTCCCGTGGAAAAAAGACTCCATCTTCCCAAAAATGGTCTTGAGGTGAAGTAGTTTTTCACGAGTCAAATTCTCAAGGACGGTAATTTTATCGGTCGCGTACTTATCGTAGATGGCTGCCACCAGAGCCCCACTACTCCCGATTCCATACCCCTGTGGGATGGAACTGTCAAAATACATTCCGGCATCCAGATCCGCGTCTAAACTAGCGTGATCAAAAGAATAGCCCTCTTCTTTCTCCAGGGCACGTAAATGGCTCGCCAACTTGCGCAGTTCTCCATTGGATTTGCGTGCTACCTGATCCGGGTTGTCAGAGGTCTTCAGAGCTCCCTTGAAAAAGTTGTAGGGAATGGAAAGGCCTTTGCTGTCCTTGATGATCCCGTATTCTCCGAAAAGAAGAATTTTGGAGTAAAATAGAGGTCCTTTCATTTTTGTTTAACTGTAACTAATATAAATATAAACAAATAATCAACTCTGCCCAAGTGTCTTAGCACTAAAAAAAGTCGCTAACTGCTTCCCCTTCAAGGGGTTTAGCACCTTTTCCTACAGAATCACGAATATACTGCTGGTTTTCACAATACGCAACGAGTTTTTCATCAATGAACAGTTCCACGGCTTCTTTGTTGGATTCGGGGTACAAGAGGTGAACATTGGCCCCCGCATCCAGGGTAAATCCCAAGGGAATTTGGGTCTCTTTTCGAAAAGCCCAAACCTCTTGTAAAACCGCAACAGTTCCCGGCAACATCAACAGGTAGGGCGTTGCAGAACTCATCATCATCGCATGCAGACTCAAAGCCTCCAATTCGATGAGGGAGATAAAGGCTTCCAAATCTCCACTTTTCAGAATTTCTCGAATATCGCCCATGTGCTTGCGGGCTTGTTCAAAACGGGAGGTCGCGAACGAATGCCCATGCATCAAACTATGTCCTGCTGTACTGCTGACACCCTTCTTCCCTTGATGGATCAAAAGAATACAATCGCAGTAATTCTCAAAAATCGGATGTAGATCGGTATTAACTTGAGCAGCAAATAAATCTGAACTTCCTGGCCAGTTTTGATCGGCGCCCCATTGCATGAGTGGGCCCGAAATACTTCGTGCTGCACTCCCAGAACCCAAACGGGCCAAAAAAGACGCTTTTTGCAAAAAGGCCTGATCAGACATGGATGGGTCGGCTTGTCTTTCAACACTGACCATATTGAGTGCCATGGCAGCCATGGCACTTGCGGAAGAAGCGATCCCGCTGCTGTGTGGAAAACTGTTGCTGCTCGAAATGGACCATCGGTAGTCTTTCAGAAAGGGTAAATAAGGAAACGCACGTTCAAAAAACTGCCGAATCTTGGGTTCAAAATCCAGTTTTGCCTGGCCTTCAAAGGTAAACTGCAAATCAAAATCCGGCCCGGCTTCCTTCTTTTCAAAAGCAAAAGCTGTTTTGGTGGTCGCCTGACTGAGCGTAAAACTCACCGATGGGTTGGCAGGCAATTGCAGTCCGTGTTTTCCCCAATACTTAACCAAGGCAATATTACTGGGGGCTTCCCAAGCCACTAGTCCTTTTTCTGGCAAGGCCAGAGAGTTGGTCGTTCTAAAATCAGCTTCGGTCATGGATTTGTTCCCTTTTTTAAGAAAAGGCAAAGATAGGACAAGTCTTGGCTCGTAAATAATTCCTAAATTCAGAGCTGTTCATGAATAAAAAACTACAACGAATTCTTATTTCAGTACTGATTTGTGTTGGAGTTGGTTCCCTTTCAGGCATCGCTACACAATCATCTGTGGACACCTGGTACGTTCAATTGAATAAACCGATTTTCAACCCTCCAAATGAAGTCTTTGGACCGGTTTGGACCCTCTTGTACACCCTTATGGGGATCGCTGTAGGGCTGGTTTGGGACAGGGGCTTTCATCACCTTTGGGTGAAGACGGCACTCTACCATTTCGGTTTTCAGCTCTTGTTGAATGCACTGTGGTCGATCGTCTTTTTTGGACTTCGCAATCCAGGAGCAGCCTTATTGGTCATCATCGTACTGGCGATTATGATTGGTTTGACGATACGCTGGTTTCGGGTGGTTTACACGCCCTCAGCCTGGCTGCTGCTGCCCTACTTGCTTTGGGTTCTTTTTGCTACGGTATTGAATTATGAAATTTGGAGATTAAATTAATCCTCTGACTATGTCAAGCTACATCCTCGCCCTGGACCAAGGTACCACCAGTTGCCGCGCCTTAATCTTTGATAAAAACGGAAAAATTCTCGCTTCAGCTCAAGAAGAGTTCCCGCAGTATTTTCCTGAAGTGGGTTGGGTGGAACACGACCCCCTGGAAATCTGGACTACCCAGGAGCGTATGGCTAGAAAAGCCGTTCAAGACGCCGGGCTCACCGCCGATCAGATCGCCGCCATCGGGATCACCAACCAACGCGAAACGGTCGTGGTCTGGGACAAAAGTACCGGAGAACCCGTTTATCCCGCCATCGTTTGGCAGGATCGCCGGACAGCGGACTTCTGTGACCAACTCAAAGCAGAGGGTAAGGCGGGACTGATTCAGCAAAAAACAGGACTGGTCATTGACGCCTACTTTTCGGCGACCAAAGTCAAGTGGATCCTCGATAACGTCCCTGGCGCTCGAGAAAAAGCGATGGCTGGGGATCTCTACATGGGAACCATCGATAGCTGGCTCATCTGGAAGATGACCGGGGGTCAAAAACACATCACCGATGTCACTAATGCATCAAGGACCTTGTTGTACAACCTGACCGATCTAGGCTGGGATGCCGATATGCTCACCTTGTTTGATATTCCGTCCAAAATGCTGCCTCAAGTTTGTGATTCCAGTGAAGTATATGGCCATACCCAAGCAGATTTTTTAGGTGCTGCTGTACCGATTGCCGGAATTGCTGGAGATCAACAAGCCGCTTTATTCGGTCAGATGTGCACCCAAGAAGGCTGGGTTAAAAACACCTACGGAACCGGATGTTTTATGCTGATGAACATCGGAGACAAGCCTATACTTTCAAAAAACAACCTGCTCACCACCATTGGGTGGAAAATTGGGGACGAAGTCTCTTATGCCTTGGAGGGCAGTATATTCATGGCTGGAGCCATCGTTCAGTGGTTGAGGGACCAACTGGAGTTTTTTGGAGACGCCCAAGAAATCGAAGGGCTCGCCTCTTCCGTTGAGTCTTCGGACGGCGTGGTCTTGGTTCCCGCCTTTGTAGGCCTTGGGGCGCCGCATTGGAACCAGCAGGCCAAAGGTCAAATCCTCGGGCTCAACCGGGGAAGTCACAAAGGCCATATTGCTCGGGCGGCCTTAGAAGCGATCGCCTTGCAAACCCGCGATATCCTCAGCGCTATGGAGGCTGATTCGGGCGTAAAAATCAAAGAACTGCGTGTGGATGGGGGAGCTAGTGTGAACAACCTCCTGATGCAAATTCAAGCCGATGTACTCGGGGTGTCTGTGGTCAGACCAAAAATGGTCGAAACGACCGTTAGTGGCGCTGCCTTTTTGGCTGGGTTGGCCGTAGGTTATTGGAGCAATACAGAAGAAATCGAGCGTATTTGGGAGAAGGACCAAACCTTTGAAGCCAATCCAGATCGCTCTTCCATGGAGCAATTACTCGCTCAGTGGGATCGGGCCATTGAAACGGTTCTATTTTGGAGTAAAGCCTAAAACATTCATTTTTGCAATCAAAACCAAACTGATATGACTGCCTTTACCGCTGAAATTCTCGGAACGTTTTTGCTCATCCTACTAGGGTGTGGAGTTAATGCCAATGTTTTGCTCGAAAAGACCAAGGGTAACCGGGGTCAAGGAGATGGATGGATGGTCATCACCACCGGTTGGGCCATGGCGGTCTATATCGGAGTGGTTGTGGCCGGCCCCTACAGTGGAGCTCACCTGAATCCGGCCGTTACTTTAGGTCTGGCCTTTGCCGGAGAGTTTTCACTCTACGATGTACCCACCTATGTAGGGGCTCAATTTATTGGAGCCATGCTGGGTGCCTTTTTGGTTTGGCTGCTTTACAGAGATCATTACAACGCCACCAAAGACGCGGGCTTAGTGAGAGGAAGTTTCTGTACAGATCCCGCTGTACCAAATACCCTCAGTAATCTATTCAGCGAAGCTATTGGAACCTTCGTTTTGGTCTTTGTTGTACTCTACTTTTCGGATGCCAAAATCGTGGATTCAAACGCACTGATTGGATTGGGTTCAGTAGGCGCAATCCCTGTAGCCTTTTTGGTTTGGGCTATCGGATTGAGCTTGGGCGGTACAACCGGTTATGCCATTAATCCGGCCCGTGATCTAGGCCCTCGGATTATCCACGCTATCGTACCCATCAAAGGAAAGACGCATAGCAATTGGGGCTATTCCTGGATACCCGTTGTTGGACCTGCTCTTGGCGGACTACTCGCTGCTGGTCTAAATCACTATCTGGAAGGAAACCTTCCGTTTTAGGCGTCGACATTCGACTTTTCGGCAATGCTCAGGGCTGCTAAGTAGGCGCCCGTCCAGGCATTTTGAAAATTAAACCCTCCGGTGATTGCATCGATATTCAGCACCTCGCCGGCAAAGTAGAGTCCGGGCCATTTCTTGGATTCGAAACGCTTAAAATCGATTTCCTTTAAATCCACCCCACCCGCGGTGACGAACTCCTCCTTGAAGGTATTCTTGCCGTTGACCTGAAAAGTGGTCGTCTGTAGTTGCTCAATCAATCGATCCACCTGCTTGCCGTTTAAATCGACCCACCGGTGTTCAGGAACAATTCCTGCTTCCTTACAAAGCCGTTGCCAAAGACGTTTGGTCAGTCCGCTCAATGGTGTTCCGTGAAGTTGTTTTTTAGGCTGCTCAGACTTTCTTTTCTCGATCTCATTTTGCAGGTCATCACGGCCTAGTTGAGGCAGCCAATTCACTTCAAACTGGAATTGATAATTCAGTAGATACAGTGGCAAGGCTCCCCAGGCAGATAAGCGTAAAACAGCAGGACCGCTCACGCCTTTGTGGGTAATCAGTAAAGGCCCTGAAGCCTCTAAAACCTTAGGGAAGCGATTGGGTATTTCGACCGCAGTACGTTGCCGCAACACCACACTTAACGACACTTCCTGACTAATCCCGGCGAGACCTTCCAAAAGGGCGTCTTTGATTCTAAAAGTGAAGAGGGAAGGAACCGGATCCACTAGCTTCAAATTCATTTGCGAAAGCAAGTCCCAAATTTTGGGATTGCTGCCTGTGGCGACCAGAACATACCGGGATGAGAAGGCCACTTCTTTGGTTTGGACCCTCCACAACTCTTCCTTCTCATTCCATTGAAATTGCTGTACAGAATGGCCCTTTAAAACTTCAGTAAAGGGGCCCGAAGCTGCCGAAACCAAGCAGTCAATTATCGTTTGGGATTGATCAGAAACAGGAAAAATACGACCGTCTTCTTCTGTTTTAAGCTGTACTCCCCTTCTTTCAAAAAATTCCAGTGTCTGAAGGGGGCCGTAGTGATAAAAGGGGCCTACCAATTCGCGTTGCCCTCTGGGATAATTAGTGCTTAGTTCAGGAACCTCAAAAGCAGCATGGGTTACATTACAGCGTCCCCCCCAGATACCTTGACTTTGGTGAGCACTTCTTTTCCTCTCTCCAAAATAAGGATTCGCGCTTTTGGTGATTGTTCGCGAAGGATGGCTGCCGCATAAAATCCGGCCGCCCCCCCTCCTATGACCACTAAGTCGTGGATCACTGGGCTCTGTCCGGGTAGTTAGTAAAAATACCGTCAACTTGCCATTCTTTCATCCGGGCAATGTCTTTTGGTTCGTTTACCGTGTAGGTGTAGACCATAAATCCAGCTTCCTGAATGGCTTGCACCTGTTCTCGGGTCAGGTTTTTGAACCAAGGATTAATGGCAATAGCCTTTAGCTCCTTAGCCACATCCAAGGCTTCCAAGGGGTCTTCTTCTGTCAAGACTGCGATGGCGATATCGGGATCCAATCTTCGCATTTCTCTTAGGGCATCCCAGTGAAAACTACTGATGACGATATTTTCTTTTGACCAGCCTTGGCGCTCAATATAGTTCTTGACAATGCTCTGAACTCTTGGAGCGGTATTCTTTCCTTTGAGTTCAATATTCAAAGGAACCTTGTTGTCAATCAACTTCATCACATCCTGGAGCATAGGAATTTCATGACCGCCTTTGAGTTGCAATTGCCTTAGCTCAAAGATGTTGTAATCTTCTATTCTACCGCTTCCATTGGTCAGAGCGTCGAGTTCCTCATCATGAAAGACCACAACCTCTTTACTCTTGATTTCAAACACATCAATTTCGATCATGTCGACTCCCATATCCATCGCTTTTTGAATAGAAGGAAGGGAATTCTCGGTCACATAGCCCATGGCTCCGCGGTGGCCGATTACTTTAAAGTCTCTTTTTTGACAGGAGGTAAACATCATCATGACTAAAACCAATCCAAGGTATTTTTTCATTGTTGTGGAGTATTAAGGTCTTAAAAGTTTAAAAATACGAGATTCCAGGGGTTGCAATTCTATCCTAAACTCTCCGGCTCCCCCTGCAGGTACTAAGAGTTCACTTTTTACTGATCCGTACAGCTGTTCTTCCAAGGAGTATTTGCCTGGAGAAAGCTTCCACTTGCGGAGTAATTCCTGTGGCACTTTGAGATCGAGCTGATAGGACTTCTTTTCGTCAAAGTTGGTCACCACCAGTAATTCCTCCCCCGTGGACCAGCGGGCATAGGTTAAAATTCGGTGGTCGTATTTGGCGTTTAACTCTTTGTTGAAGAAATGCAGGTCTTGGTATTCACCCATCAAAGCAGGACTATTGATCGTAAAGTTCAAGAGTCGCTTGTAAAAATCGCGCAGGGACTTTTCTTCTGCACTCAGCTGCCCCCCGTCAAAGGCCCCTTCATTCATCCATCGTTGGTGATGGGGCACTCCGATATAATCAAAGATAGACGTGCGTGTCGGGCTTCCAAATCCAGCCTGTTCCTTTCCGGGCTCCCCCACTTCTTGACCAAAATAGATCATGGTCGGCGAGGTGCTAATCGTCGCCGAGACCACCATCGCCGGTTTGGCCAGTTCCGCTTTACCTGCAAAATCAGGACTGGCAATGCGCTGCTCGTCGTGATTCTCCAGGAAGTGAAGCATGTGGTGTTCGATATCTTTTAGACCCTTTTGAACTACCGGGATATGATCCGTCCAGCCATAGCCCTTCACAATGTGTTTGATGCTGTCGTACAACTCTACCTTGTCGTAGAGATAATCCATCTTTCCTTTGCGGATATAAGCCCGGTAGAGATCTGGATTGTACACCTCAGCCAATAAAAAGGCATCAGGATTTTTTAGCTTGATGGCGGAATTCATATAACTCCAAAACTCCACTGGCACCATTTCGGCCATATCAAAACGGAAGCCATCGACGCCCATGTCCAACCAGTATTCCGCAATATCCCGGAACTTGTCCCAGGAATTGGGCAGCTCTTTATCGGCCCAAAAATCAGCATGGGCTTGGTACCCTTTGTATTCATAACCTTCCGGCAAATCCGGAAAGTCTCTTGTTCCATCAGGACGAACACCGTAGTTCACTTTCACCGTTTCGTACCAATCGTTCATCCCTGGCTGAACGGAACGGGCCCCATTCCCCGTCCATTTTGCAGGAACCTCCTTAAATCGGGAATCTGACAGGGGATTCTTCTCACCGCCTAAGGGCTGGTAACCGCCCTCCCAATTCGGCACTGCAAAAGCAGAACCCGGTATGTAGTAGAAATTATTGTCTTTGTGGTATTCCATATGGGTACGGTCCTGCGCACCAAAATCCTCTACCCCATTGGGGTTTGTTTTGCCTTCATAATTTCGGGCCACATGGTTAGGAACAATATCGATGAGCACTTTCATTCCAGCCGCATGAGTGCGGTCGATCAAGGCCTTAAATTCTTCCAGCCGTTTTGCAGGATCATCAGCCAAATCAGGGTTGACATTGTAGTAATCCTTTACCGCATAAGGAGAACCAGCTCTGCCCTTCACTACATCTGGATCGTCATTGCTAATGCCGTAGGCGGTGTAATCCTGGATCAGCGCATGGTGAGGAACCCCGGTATACCAGATATAAGTAACCCCCAAGTCTTTGATTTCGGCCAAGGCCTTTTCGTTAAAATCAGAAAACTTTCCCACTCCATTTTGTTCTGCGGTACCCCAGGGCACATTGGCTGTTTTGGTATTTCCGAACAAACGGGTGAAGACTTGATAAACCACTTCTTTTCGGGCTTCCGGTGTGCGCATAGGCTCTTGTTTTACATCCTCTTTTTGATCCTTTCCTGACTGACAAGACGCAAGGAATACGCCTATCAGAAGTAGCAGAGTACGCCGCATGACTTAGCTTTTGAAATGCAATATAGTCGCTGATTTTGGAGACAGCAAGAGGCGATCACCAAACTCCCCTTGTGTTTGCCCTATAACGTCGAGGTAAGATCTACCTTGCAACTTCATTTCATCAAAACGGTCCAGGGAAATTTCGGTGGGGGTTTCATTCTTGTTCAAAATCAACAGGACCACTTCATCCTGGTAATGACGGAACAAAACATAAGTTCCTTTTTCTGGAGCAAAATGAGTTGTACCTCCCTTGTGAATCACGGGGGCATTCTTCCTGAACTGCAAAAGTCTTTTGAGGTAGTCCTGTGTTTTCCGTTGTTCTTGTGTCAGACCCTTTCCTTCAATAGCACTGATCGCGTCTCCTTGCCATCCTCCAGGAAAATCCGTCCGTATCAATCCGTGATCACCTGGTTTTGCCGAATTCTGCATCAGGATTTCTGTGCCGTAATAGAGCTGGGGTATGCGCGGACTGATCAACAAAAAAGCCAAGGCCATACGAACCAAATCGGGATCTTCTTTTAGTTGAGTCGCGATACGGTCCATATCATGGTTATCCGAAAAAAGCATGAGCGCTTTGGGATTGGGATAATAGAAATCATTGGCTAAGCCCTCGTACAACTTGATCAAGCCTCGGTCCCATCTTTCTTCTTCTACCAAGGCCTCAGTCAAGGCTTTTTGCATCGGAAAGTCCATTGTAGACGGAAGATTTGAGTGGTATCCATCTGCATTCTTCGCACCCTCTTGCCAATAACCCACCAAAAGGGGGTTGTAACTCCATTCCTCTCCAACAATAGAAAAGTCGGGATACTCCTGAAGAATTCGGCCAGCCCATACCGACATAAACTCCTTGTCGGGATACGGATAGGTGTCTTGACGGATACCTCCCAATTGAAGGGTCTCAATCCACCAAATACTGTTTTGAATGAGGTATTCGGCCAGTAAAGGGTTTTCCTGATTGAGATCGGGCATTGCCTCTACAAACCATCCTTTGGTCATGCCTTGGCGATCGGCTTGAGAAGCATAGGGATCCTGGTGAGTCGTACGTCGGTGATTCGAATTGGACAAGGGAAGACCGGCTTCAAACCGATCCTGTTGATTGACCCAGTCCTCAAAAGGCAGATCCTTCATCCACCAATGATGACGTCCACAGTGGTTGGCCACCTGGTCCATGATCAGTTTGATCCCTCGTTCTTGGCAGGCTTCTGCCAATTCTACATAATCCTTTAATTCTCCAAATCGGGGATCTACTTTGTAATAATCCGTAATCGCATAACCGTGATACGATTGCTCCGGCATATTATTCTCGAGTAAGGGAGACGACCAGAGCGCCGTAAAACCCATTTGCTCTAGATAGGGCAATGCCTGGATAATTCCTGCAATATCACCGCCGTGGCGTGCGTAATCATCTTGGCGATTCACCCCTTGTTCCAGCATCCCTGCAACCCGATCATTGCCTGGATTGGCATTGACAAAACGGTCAGGGGTGATCAGGTAAAGTACATCCGAAGAATCAAAGCCCTCAATTTTAGTCGCCTCAGTTTTACGGGTTTTGAGCTCATATTTCCATTTGCGTTTCCGCTTGCCCGGGGCTTTGAGTTCAAAGACGAGTTCTCCGGCTTCGGTATCCGGGCCGATGAAAAGATCTACAAAGAGATAATTCAGGCTCTTGGCCCGATGGACCTCAAGAATCTTTACCGTGGGGTGTTCAAGACGCAGTTCATAACGACCAAGGTCTTTACCGTGCAGCAAAAGTTGAACTTTCTTCTGCTGGAAGCCCACCCACCAATAGGGTGGTTCCGCCTTATCGATTTGAGCAAAAGCCCCCTGAAACAGTAGGCCACATAGCACAACAAGTAGAACTCCGTGTCGTGCCCTGCCGATCATACTCCCTGTTTTGCGTTTGTTTCGACTCCAGGTTGAAGAACCAGGCGCTCTCCATTAACCCGAATAGACATTTCTTCCGCTCCTTCCAGATAGAAGCTGCAACCCTGATGCGAAACCGAAACCCGAATCACCCGGCCGCGGAAATTCAACTTAAAGGAATAGGACGTCCATTCTTGTGGGATCTGGGGCTCAAAGTGAAGTTTGTCTTCCAGTAATCGCATGCCTCCGAATCCTTCGACTATACTCAGCCAGGTCCCGGCCATGGACGTGATGTGCAAACCCTCTTCCACTTCCTTGTTGTAATCGTCCAAATCTAAACGCGACGTTCTCAGGTAAAAGGCATAGGCCTGCTCCATTCGACCGAGTTTAGCTGCCTGAATACTGTGGACACAAGGAGAAAGGGAAGATTCATGAACGGTAAAGGGCTCGTAAAAATCAAAATGCTTCTCCAGCTGCTCTTTCGAAAAATGATCTTCAAAGAAGTAGAAACCCTGCAGCACGTCCGCTTGCTTGATATAAGGGCTGCGAAGAATACGGTCCCAGCTCCACTTCTGATTGATCGGCCGCTGATCCGATGGAAGATCACTCACCCTGATCATTTCTTTATCCAAAAAGCCGTCTTGCTGCAGGAACACTTCCTGCTTTTCTGAATAGGGGAAATACATTTCGCTCGCGATCTCATCCCATTTCAACAGTTCCTGTTCATTGAGGCGGGTTACCCCTGAAATTCGGGTATAGTCTTCCGGATAACCTTCTTTGACTTTACCAACTTGCTCTCTGGCATATTTGAGGCACCACTGCGCGAGGTAGTTGGTGTACCAATTGTTGTTGATGTTGTTTTCGTATTCATTCGGACCTGTCACCCCGAGCATGACATACTTCTGACGGTACTCCGAAAAATGAACGTTGTGCCCAGAACCGAGCAATCCCGATAAGCACTTCAAGACCCATCTCTGGCATATAGGTGTAATCTCCGGTATACCGAATGTAGTTGAAGATGGCGAAGGCAATAGCTCCGTTGCGATGGATCTCCTCAAAGGTGATTTCCCATTCGTTATGGCATTCTTCCCCATTCATGGTCACCATGGGGTAAAGCGCAGCCCCATTTTTGAAACCGAGCTTTTGCGCATTCTCGATAGCCCGGTCCAGTTGATCGTAGCGGTATTTCAAGAGATTCCGTGCGACCTGCTGGTTTTTGGTCACCATATAAAAAGGCAAACAGTAGGCTTCGGTATCCCAGTAGGTACTACCTCCGTATTTTTCGCCCGTAAATCCTTTTGGTCCAATATTCAAGCCCGAGTCCTTACCGGAATAGGTTTGGTTTAATTGAAAAATATTGAAACGGATACCCTGTTGGGCTTTGGTATCACCATCGATAACAATATCGCTCATGTCCCAGACAGACGCCCAATGCTTTTTCTGCATTTCTAGGAGGGCCTCGTATCCCTTATCCTGGGTTTCATTCAAGGCAGCGTCAGCGGCCTTTTGCAATCCATCCACCGGATGATTTCGGCTAACGGTGTATCCTCCGAATTTATCAAGTACTAATCGCTGACCTGCGTTTGCTGTTGTTTCAAAAACAAAGGCGGCCTTTTCCTCCTCGGTTTCTTCCCCTTTTCGAGTGATAGGGGTTCCATCCAGCTTTAGCTCCGCCTGCATATAGGTACAGACATGGAATTCGGTCTTCAGGGTATGGGAACCTATATAAGCCCTATTCTCGTTTACCTCAACTGAGTCCGTATGCCAAAAGTCATCATCCCAGTTGCTGTCTTTGTTCTTGATCCCACTGTCCAGGTAGGGCATGGCCTTCACCTCTGCTCCTTCTTCCGGAAGGTAAACCTCGTAGCGTATCGCTCCAATTTCTTCCAGTTCCAGACTTAAAAAACGGGTGGCCTTCACCTCGATCTTTTTTCCGTTGGCCAGTTGGGCTTTAAAGGTTCGACTGTACCAGCCTTCCTGCATGTTTAATTCACGTCGAAAATCGGTGACTTCAGAACACTGCGCTAAATCCAACTCCTCTCCGTCAAACCACCAGCGAATTCCAATCCAATTGGGTGCATTAAGAACCTTGGCAAAGTATTCCGGGTAACCGTTCTTCCACCATCCCACTTTGGTTTTGTCCGGGTAGTACACCCCACCGATGTAGCTTCCTTGAAAGGTCTCCCCGCTATAGTTTTCTTCAAAATTTGCACGCTGCCCCATGGCACCGTTCCCGAGGCTAAATAAACTCTCAGAGGACTGAACCCGCTCCGGATTAAAACCCTCTTCTACGATGGACCAAGGGTCCGCGATGATGTAGTCTTGATTCATGTTTGTGGTAAGCTGATGTTCGGGCGTAAATCGCTTGGCAAACTTAATTAATTGTCGAGTCACGTTCGATGAGAGTGGGCTCTAAAATTTTGGTCACAAAAGACTCGGAGTCCGTCAGGCCTTCTACTTTTTCGATAAGCATTTTGGCAGCCTCCCGGCCCATTTCCTCTCCGTGCTGTCTGATAGCGCTCAAGCTGGGATTTGCATACTGAGACAGAAGTCCGTCGGTAAAGCCAATCACCGAAATGTCATTTGGAACTTTACGACCCTGATCTCGAATAAGTCTCATGGCGGTTATACCGAAAATTTCATTGACTGATAGCACAGCATCAGGTCGGGCATTTTTCAGGAAATCTGCTATTCTTTGTTCGTCCACTTCCATGGAGGGTAATTTGAGCACCAATTCATCTTGGTACTCAACGCCAAACTCGGCCAGCGCTTTTTCGTACCCCAGGTTGCGCTTATAACTCACGCTCAAGTAATCTTCTGTGGTGATCAGCCCTACACGCTTTCTTCCGCTAGAAAGCAGTCTCTTCACCGCTTTATAAGCACCCATCTGATCATCGATGACAACCTTATCACAAGCAATTTGGTCTGTGACCCGATCAAAGAGTACAAGGGGGATTCCCTGTTCGACGACCTGTTGTAAATGTTCGTAGTCGTTTTTGCGCTGTGTGCCTGAAGAAAGCGACATGATAAAACCATCAATGCTTCCGTTTGCTAGCATTTCCATATTAATGACTTCCTTGTCAAAGGATTCATCGGACAGGCAGACAATGACATTGTATTCCTTTTGATTGGCGTACTGCTCTATACCTCGAATGACAGTGGTAAAGAAATGGTGGACAATATCGGGAATGACCACACCGATGTTTTTGGTGCGCTTGTTCTTGAGGCTAATCGCGATATTATTGGGCTTGTAATTGTATAAGCGGGCAAAGGCCTGGATCTTTTCTTTGGTATCCCGACTAATTTCCTCGCTGTTCTTCAAGGCTTTAGAAACGGTCGAAATCGACACGTTTAGTTCCTTGGCAATGTGCTTTAAGGTGATCTTCTGTTTCAAAGCCAAATATTTGATTGATTAGAGCGGGAACTACTACAAAAGCACTACACGCTAAACTCAAATCTACGGATTTCCGAGGGCTTCAGATGACGTTATTTTAACACTTAGTTCACGCAACCCACGATAAAACCTTAAATTTTCGCTAACAAAAAAAACTATATTTGTAGGTGAGCAAGGCAATATTTTAGGATAAATTGCTTTATTTGCAGATGTCGTAATAATTTGAGTGTAGAATTACCAAAACTCCAAGTTTTTAGATTTATTAACACGAAACCGTTTTCGTTAAACGTTTTAACAGGGTAATGGTTCTTTAACACTTTTTTTATATATGTTTAAAACTTGAATTGAATTAACTAAACTTAAAATTACTTTTTATGAAGATTACGTTACTAAAAAGTCTGTTTGCGCTGGGGGCATTTCTGTGCTTTTCGGCTGTGAGTGCACAGACGGTGTCAGGAACGGTATCTGATGCCAATGGTCCTTTGCCGGGAGCAAGTGTCCTGGTAAAAGGTACCTCTAACGGAACGCAGACCGATTTTGATGGTAATTACACCCTCAACAATGTCGGAAGCGATGCCGTTTTGGTATTCAGTTACATCGGTTATGCAACACAAGAGGTTGCAGCTGGCGGAAGATCTACAATTGATGTTACCCTTCAAGAAGATGCTACTCAGCTCGGGGAGGTTGTAATCATTGGTTATGGTTCGACTACTGTAAAGGATGCGACAGGTTCTGTTAGCGCGGTTACCGCAGAGGACTTCAACACTGGGGTAATTGCTTCTCCAGAACAGTTGATCCAAGGTAAAACTGCTGGTGTACAGATCACCCAAACAAGTGGTGAACCTGGAGCTGGAGTTGAATTGAGAATTCGTGGTACGAACTCTGTACGTTCGAACAACAACCCGCTTTTCGTCGTTGATGGGGTGCCATTAAGTGGTGGTGCTACAGCTTCAACTGCCGGAGTAGGTTTTGGTAGTAGCGCTCCTCGTAACCCACTGAACTTCTTGAACCCAGGCGATATCGAAAGTATCTCTATCTTGAAAGATGCTTCTGCTACTGCTATTTACGGTTCTCGTGGTGCGAATGGTGTTGTAATCATTACAACGAAAACGGGACGTGCTGCAACAGGAGGTGTTTTTGAGTTTAGCTCTAACGTGAGTGTTGCTGAGCCAGCAAAAGAATACGATCTGTTGAACAGAACACAATTCCTAGACGCTCTTGGTCTTGCTCGTATCAACCAAGGCAACAACAACCTGGCTGCTGCTCAGGATTTTGGCAACGATACGGATTGGCAGGATTTTGCTACTCGTCGTGCTGCTTCTACCAACAATAACTTGTCTTACTCTCACACCTACGGAAAGGGTAACGTACGAGCTACTTTTGGTTACGGAAAGCAATTTGGTGTGATCGAGAAATCATCTCTTGAAAGAATAACCGGACGTGTGAATGCTACTCACCGTTTCCTAGACGATAAGTTAACTGTTAACTTGAATGCCACTATCTCTCAAGTTAACGACGAAGCTCCACCACTTTCTGGGTCTGCTGGTTTCCGTGGGGATTTATTGGGTGCTGCTTACTCTGCAAACCCAACTTGGCCAACTAACCCTGACTTCGATTCAGGAGGACAAATTAGCCCCGCTAATATGTTGGCTTATACTCAGAATGAGACAACAACAAACCGTTTACTCGTAAACGGATCTTTGAACTACAAGATCAACGATGAGCTTTCTGCTAAGTTGAACTTGGGTTATGATCAATCTGAAGCAGATGCTTACGGTGTTGGTAGTTCTTTGGCTCGTAACCTAGATGGTAACATCTTCGGTAACGGTCGTGGAAACTACAACCAATTGTCTATCGCTAACCGTTTGATGGAATTGACATTGAACTACCAGAAAGACTTTGGTAACTCTCGTATCGATGCAGTTGTTGGTTACTCTTTCCAAGATTTCCAAACAAGTGGTCGTAACGCTTCTGCCTTTGGTTTCAACTCTACGGATTTGAACATGATGCAACAAGACATTTTTGATGCCGTTGTTGCTACTGAAGCTAACATCGATGGTACTTACCAACAGTACGGTTGGGATGGTCGCTCCGGTGACGTATTTGTAAACAGACTATCTAGCCCAATGGGTGGAGGACCTGTTACTGACGTTGCTGTTAAGCCTGCTGCCAATGTTCGCGCATTGTTTGCAGATCGTTTCAACAACACGGATGAGCTTCAATCATTCTTTGCTCGTGTGAACTACACGATCGCTGACAAATACATCCTTACGGGTACAATTCGTGCGGATGGTTCTTCTCGTTTTGGTGGTAACAACCAATACGGTTACTTCCCATCTGGTGCTTTTGCATGGCAGTTGCACGAGGAAGATTTCATCGGAGATGCTTTCTCAACACTTAAGCTACGTTTAGGTGCTGGTATCGTGGGTAACCAAGAAGGGCTAGGTTACGGTGGATTCATCCGTCGTGAACGTTACGCTGGAGCTGGAATCGACGATGGTGGAAACGTCAACGCTCCTGGTCTTGTTCCTGTAACATTTGCTAACCCAGATTTGAAGTGGGAGCAAACAACTGACTTCAACATCGGTCTTGACTTTGGATTCATGAACGACCGTTTGAGCGGTACGATCAATGTTTACCGTAAGGAAACGACTGATATCTTGTTAAACATTGAGGCGGCTCAGCCATCTCCTCAACCACGATTCTTCCAAAACCTAGATGCTACTGTATTGAACCAGGGTATTGAATTTAACTTGGATTACGGAATTGTACAGACGGAGGATTTCACTTGGGATGCTGCATTCAACATTGCATACAACGAGAATGAATTGCAAGACTTTGGAGGTCTTATTCCTTCAGGTACAATTCGTGGACAGGGTCTTTCTTTGGCCTTTGCTCAGATCCTTGCTGGTGGTCAACCACTATTCTCTTACTTCTTGCGTGATTTCCAAGGGTTCGACGGAAACGGACAGCCAATTGGTGATAACCAAACTTTCGTTGGAGAAGATGCTCTTCCAGACATCAACGCTGGTTTCTCTACTAACATCCGTTACAAAAACTGGGATTTCGCGGCTTACTTGACTGGACAGTTCGGATTCTCTATCTACAACAACACTGCTAACGCCTTCTTTACTGCTGGTGCTATTGCTAACGCAAGAAACGTTACTAGAGATGTTGTTCCTGAGCTATTCGGCCCAACGTCTGGAAACCTGGAAGGAGCTAATGCTGCTGCTGAAGTTTCTACTCGTTTCTTGGAAAAAGGTGATTTTATTCGTCTACAGAACGCAACCATCGGGTACACTTGGCCTCTATCAGGTGAAGGAGCTCTTAAGAGCCTTCGTCTATCTGTAACTGGACAAAACCTTTTCGTGATCACGGACTACTCTGGACTTGATCCCGAAATCAGCGTTCAGCCAGGTGGTGGAGACCTTCTAAACGGAATCCCAACTGCAGGTATCGATTACACTGGTTTCCCACGACCACGTACTATTACATTTGGTCTTAACGCAACCTTTTAATTAAAAAATTGAACTAATGAAAAGAAACAATTTCAAATTTGTTTGGGGTGTTGCCTTTAGCGCACTACTCGCGGTTTCCTGTACAGACTTGGAAATCGAAGAATCAGACTCCATTTTCCCTCCGGAAGACAACGCTGGGTTTACTGGAGTAACTGATCCCGCGTCCTCATTGGACCAGTTGTACAACGATTTTTACGGACAACACGGTGATCAGGCTAACTTCTTTGCACTGCAAGAAGTAACTACAGACGAGCAGTTGGTTCCTACGCGTGGAACTGACTGGGGTGATAACGGTATCTGGAGAACACTTCATGCGCACACCTGGACTCCAACTCACCAGTTTATCCTGAACACTTGGAACCAGTTTAACGAGTCTGTTTTCCGTGCTACGGAAATTATCGATCCTCGTTCAAACGCTTCTGCTGAAGTAGTTGCTGGTGCTAAGTTCATCCGTGCATACCGTGCATGGGTAGTTATGGACATGTGGGGTGTACTTCCTTTCCGTGAAGTAGACGAAGGACCAGAAATCAACCCTCGCGTTCTTTCTAGAACTGAGGCTTTGGATTTTGTTTTGGCTGATCTTGATGACGCCATTGCTGGTCTTCCTGCAACTGCTGCTCTTTCTCAAGATGACTTGCGTTTTGCTTCTAAAGCTGCCGCTCGTTTCTTGAAAGCGCGTGTTCTCTTAAACAAGCACATCTACAACGGCTCAGGTACTCCTGATTCCGCTGATATGGCTGAAGTGATTTCTTTGGTTGATGCTATTGCTGCTGATGGTTTTGGACTACAAGCTGGTTACTTCGAACTATTCCGTCGTAGCGCTGACACAGAGACCATCATGTGGGTCCGAGCTGCTGTTGGTAACCGTATCTTTAACGGTCTTCACTACAACTCTACTGGTATTTCTGGTGGTGGATGGAATGGATTCTCTACACTAGCTGAATTCTATGACATGTTCGAAGGTGCTGGAGACAGCAACCGCGGTGAATTGGATGGTACTCCTCTAGACGGTCAGGAAGAGCGTCGCGGATGGGTTCCCTCTGCTGGTACTCCTTTCTCAGGAGCTGCTGGAACTTCTGACAATGGAGGTTTCGAAGATGGATCTAACGTTGGTCTTGGTTTCCTAATTGGACAACAGTACGCTCTTGATGGTTCTCCATTGAATGACCGTCCTGGTAACCCATTGGTATTCACGAAGGCTTTCCCAGGTCTAGTTGGTAACAACGAAAGAACTGGTGTTCGTGTACAGAAGTACGCTGCTCGTTACGGAGCTTTCGACGATCATCAAATCCTTTTCCGCTACTCTGACGCTCACTTGATGAAAGCTGAGGCGATGATGCGTTCTGGAGGTGATCCAACTGCAATGGTTAACGAACTACGTGTTCTTCGTGGTGCTGCTCCTATCGGTGCTGTATCTGAAGCAGACCTATTGGCTGAGCGTGGACGTGAGCTTTATGTTGAGTTCGTACGTCGTACGGACATGATCCGTTTCGGTCAATTCACAAGAGATTGGGAATTCAAAGATGCTGGAGCTATCGGAAATGCAAATCGTTCTGTATTCCCTATTCCAACCAACGCTTTGCTTTCTAATCCAAACTTGGTACAGAATCCTGGATACTAATCCTAGAGTTTACTCATACAAGAAACCGCTCCTGTTGGAGCGGTTTTTTTATTTTAGACCAAATCCTATTCGATAATGATTAAGAAAATACTTCCCGTAATATTCACGGCTATACTTCTTGGTAGTTGTTCTCAAGAACCACAGAGCATCTCCGTCAGTTCTCCTTCCAAAAACAACAGGATCCAAATTATCCAGTCCTCCAAAGGACGCATAGGCTATGCTGTTTTTCACGATAACGCCATGGTCCTCGATACTTCATGGCTTTCTTTTGACCTCTACGAAGCCGATCCGATTGGTCAAAACCTGATGATTCAAACAGCCACCATCAGCACGCATGACGATACCTGGCCCATGCCCTGGGGCGAACAAACCGAGGTTCGCAACCACTATACGGAACTACAGCTCGTTCTTCAAGAGACCGATGAGAATGCCCGACAGATGGAACTTTACTTTAGAGCCTACGACGACGGCGTCGCTTTTCGATACGCCTTTCCGGAACAAGAGGGAATTGACAGCCTTAAAATTCTAGAAGAGAACACCGAATTCTCTTTGACGGGTGATCACACCGCCTGGTGGATCCCTGGTGACTGGGACATCTATGAACACCTTTACACCAAGTCCAAGGTATCGGAGATCGATGCTCTATCAAAACGAGATCATCCGGATCTAGCCGCTACCTATATTCCCAATAATGCAGTGAATACACCTGTTACCCTGCGTACCGGTAGTGGCATTCACCTCAGCTTCCACGAAGCGAATCTAACAGACTACTCCGGAATGACCCTGGGCGTTGATAAGGAATCCCTTCAACTCAAAAGTATTTTGGTCGGCTCTGAAAATAGACCCTATAAAGTTAGTCGGGCCCTCCCTTTCGCTACTCCCTGGAGAATGGTTCAAATAGCAGACCAGGCCACGGATCTAATCGATTCTAGATTAGTCGTCAATTTGAATGAGCCCAATAAACTGGGCGACGTCTCCTGGATAGAACCGAAGAAGTATGTCGGTATTTGGTGGGAAATGCACATGAACACTTCGCGTTGGGATTACGGAATGACTAAGGATACCAACAAGAACTGGATCGATACCGGGAAAGCCCACGGCAAACACGGAGCGACTACCGCAAACACCAAGCGCTATATCGACTTTGCTGCAGCGAATGGCATCAAAGGGGTACTCGTAGAAGGCTGGAATACGGGCTGGGAAGAGTGGATCGGATTTGAGGACAGAGAAGGCGTCTTTGACTTTGTGACCTCCTATCCCGATTACGATCTGGAGGAAGTGACCAACTACGCTAAGGAAAGAGGGGTAGAGATCATCATGCACCACGAAACTTCCTCTGCAGTCAAAACCTACGAACAACAAATGGATACCGCCTATGCCTTGATGAAAAAATACGGTATTGGTTCTGTAAAAACCGGATATGTCGGTAAAATCATTCCGAAAGGAGAATACCACCACGGACAGTGGATGGTCAATCATTACCGCAAGGTGCTGGAGACCGCTGCGAAGTACCAGATTGCGATCAATGCCCACGAACCTATCAAGGCCACAGGGATACGCAGAACCTACCCCAACGCTATCTCCAGAGAAGGGCTACGGGGTCAGGAATTCAATGCCTGGTCCAGTGAAGGTGGTAACCCGGTAGAACACCTGCCCATTGTAGCCTTTACCCGTATGCTGGCTGGACCTATTGACTTCACCCCTGGTGTCTTTGATATTATGTTGCAAGAGAAGCCCGATAACCGCGTCAACACAACACTGGCTCAGCAATTGGCCTTGTACGTGGTGCTCTACAGCCCCATTCAAATGGCCTGTGACTTTCCGGAGAACTACGAGGGCAGTATGGCCTTTGGCTTTATTCGCGATGTCGCTGTTGACTGGGAAAAGAGTATCACCTTGAATGGAGAAGTCGGCGAGTACGTTACTATTGCTCGTAAAGAGCGTAACGGAGATCGCTGGTTCGTCGGCAGTATCACCGATGCAAAGGCCAGAGACATTGTCATCAATTTCGATTTCCTGATGCCTAACCAGTCCTACCGGGCGCGTCTGTACCAAGACGGAAGAAATGCGGATTACAAAACAAACCCCAATGAACTGCAAATCGAAGAGCGCATCGTCAACAGCAATTCGATGGAGTTCTTTAAACTCGCTTCGGGCGGAGGATTGGCCATCAGCCTCACTCCGATAGAAGGAAAATAATCCCAAAGAAAAACCCGGCTCGAAAGGCCGGGTTTTTTATTTCAATTTATTCGTTCATTACCAGAACCACACCCACATCACAAGGACTACGGCGATAATGGCCAGGGTCAAGTAGAACTCCTTGTTGGTCCACAAAGACAGCTTATCTTCCGCATTCTTTTGATAGACCAAGACCGGATCTACTTCTTTCGCTGTTTTCGTAGTACTTAAACTAACGGTAACCATTACAGCAATGCTCACCACAAAGAGGAAGATGGCGTAGTGCAAGAAGTTCATCGTCACCAAAGTACCGAGCAAGGAAGTCTCGTCAATTTTCAGTCCACTTTCCTGACTCATATACTCCAAGACTAAACGCCCGATTCCCAAAACAAAACCAGTCCAAAGAGCAGCCAAGGCTCCCTTACCATTGATCTTCTTGTAGAAGATTCCGAGCAAGAAGGCCGCTGCAATTGGCGGTGATATATAGGCCTGTACACTTTGCAGGTAGCGGTAGATTCCTCCCCCTTCAGTCAAGGCCTGCATGAATGGAATCCAAGCCAATCCTACCAAAACCAATACTACGGTAGCTAGACGTCCTACGTTGACCAACTCCTTCTCAGAAGCATTCGGCTTCCATTGCATATAAAAATCAAAGGTGAATAAAGTAGAGGTGCTATTAAACACACTGGAAAGGGAACTCATTAAGGCCGCCAAAAATCCAGCGACCACTAAACCTTTAATCCCTACAGGGAGTACCCGCAAAATCAAAGCAGGAAGGGCCGCATCTGTCGTTGTTTTTACCTCTCCCGTGATCGGATTAGCTACCGTAAATAAATCAGGGAATTCGGTAACGGAAAGCGCATAGGCTACAATACCAGGAATTACAAAGATGAAAAGCGGAAGAAGCTTCAAAACAGCCCCAAAAATGGTTCCTTGGCGAGCTACATTGACATTCTTCGCAGAAAGGACTCGTTGCACAATAAACTGATCTGTACACCAGTACCAAATCCCCAAGATCGGTGCCCCTAACAAAACCCCCGTCCAGGGGTATTCTTTATTTCGCCATAAACTCATAAAGGTATCAGGCTCTGGAGCGTTGGCTTCGATAGCGAGCATTACGTTATCCCAGCCCCCAATGGCTTCAAGACCATAGTATGTACAAGCTACGCCTCCTAAAATAAAGATGATAGACTGCACCATATCGGTATACACCACCGCTTTGAGCCCTCCGAAAACCGTATAAATACCTGTGGCAATAACGGTGATCAGCGCTCCGGTCCAAAATTCAATCCCAAGCAAGACCTCAAAGACTAGCGCCCCGGCGAATATGGTAAAGGAAATTTTTGTCAGTACATAAGAGATGATGGATACAAGAGAGAGGTACATTCTCGATCCCTTGTTGTAGCGCTTCTCCAGGAATTCTGGCATGGTAAAGACCCCACTCTTAATGTAGAAGGGCACAAAAACCCATCCGAGAAGGAGAAGAATAAGAGCCGCTAAAATCTCGAACTGGGCTTCCGGGAAAGCACCCCGTGCTCCTGCACCGGAAAGTCCAATTAGGTGCTCTGATCCAATGTTACTGGCAAAAAGCGAGGCACCGATGGCGAACCACCCGAGATTGCGGCCTCCGAGGAAGTAATCCTTCGAACTGGCACCACTCTTTTCTTTAACAGTTACAAACCAGGCGATTCCAAAGACCAGCAAAAAGTATCCGGCGATCACCACAACATCCCATACGGCTATATTTCCCATAAATTCATTAATTGGTTGAATCGCAATTTAGGCTTTTTTTGATTTTTCAATGCCCGCTTTTCCTCTTCTTGTTTAAAATCATTATTGCAGGATAAACAGCCTAAAAAGTTTTGCAAAATCAAAAGTCCGATCCCTCGAGAATCCTTATATTTCGCCCGCGGAAGAACAGAATGAAAAGGAAAGGATTACCCATATTTTTAAGCAGTTTACTGCTCCTCATAACAGCCTGCCAAAACGAAGATAAAGCCGGATTCACCTCCCATCGGGCCTCCAAGACTGATGTTGATTTTATCAACCAGCTGACTCCCCGTCCTGAGCTGAATATCCTAAACTACCTCTATTACTACAACGGAAGTGGTGTAGCTGCCGGAGACTTCAATCAAGACGGTTATATCGATCTCTTTTTTGGCGGTAATGAGGTAGCGGATGAGCTCTACCTGAACCAGGGAGATTGGAAGTTCAAGAAGGTAACCGTCGAAGCCGGTCTGGACCAACAAGAAGGTTGGACCACCGGAGTGAATCAGGTGGACATCAACGGAGATGGATTACTCGACATCTATATCTGCCGGGTAGCAGGCTATGAAAAACTGAAAGGGAATAACCTCCTCTACATCAATCAAGGGAACAATGCTGATGGAACTCCGCAGTTCAAAGAAGAAGGAGCCAAATACGGATTGAATTTTTCCGGCTACGCCACCCATTCAGCCTTTTTTGATATGGATGGTGACGGCGATCTCGATGCCTTCTTACTCAACCACTCCGTACACCCCAACCGCACTTATGGCCGAGGAGATCAACGCATGGGCTTTGACCCGCGTTCCGGTGATCGCCTGTACGAGAATAAAAATGGTCGATTTGTTGACGTCAGTACCCGTTCAGGTATCTACCAGGGTAAAACCGGGTATGGATTGGGTCTTTCGGTAGGGTACCTGACCGATGATGGCCTGCCAGACCTCTATGTGGGCAATGACTTTTTTGAAAACGATTATTTCTACAAGAATACCGGTGACGGGCGCTTTGAAGAATTGCTCGCACAAAATGACAATGTACTTGGGCACACTACGCATTTCTCTATGGGAAACACCATCTTTGATCTCAACCGGGATGGACTGTTTGATCTGTTTTCCCTCGACATGCTTCCGGAAGACCTATTGACCTATAAGACTTCAGGATTGGAGTACCCCTTCCCTATATACCAACAGTACCTCAAGCGAGGCTACCATCCTCAATTCATGCAAAACACTTTGCATTTGAATCTGGGAGAAGAAAAGTTCTCAGAAATTGCCTTTCTCAGTGGGGTAGCAGCCACCGAATGGTCCTGGGGGGCGGTAGCAGGTGATTTTGATCAGGATGGGTGGGAAGACTTATTTATATCGAACGGAATTCAGGGGGCCACCAACAACATGGACTTTATCAATTTCATCGCCAACGATCAGATCCAAAAAAGACTGGACGCGGGCATGCAAGAAAAAGACCTGCCATTGATTGAAGAAATTCCGGCCAAAGCCACTCCGAACTATGTTTTTCGCAACCAGGGAGACCTTACTTTTAGCAACCAGACCAGTAACTGGCTGTCCGGTGAAAACTCCATGAGTCAGGGAGCCATCCAAGTGGATTTAGATAACGATGGAGATTTGGATCTTGTGGTGAGCAACACCAACTCTCCGGTTGAACTCCTCGAAAACACAATCTCACAGGGCAATTGGCTACAACTCGCTTTTCAAGGCCCAAAGAATAACAGCCAAGGTATTGGGGTGCGGGTACAGTTATTTTCAAACGGTGAAACCCAAAACCGGGCCCTGTTCCCAGGCAACAGTTATTTGTCATCAAACTCCAACCGTTTACATTTTGGGCTAGGGCAGGAAGAACAAATCGATTCTTTACGAATTCACTGGCCTGATGGACGTGTTCAAAACTGGATGCCAAGTGGAATCAACCAATTGGCGAAGGTCACCTATCAAAGTGATTCTCCTTTGGCCGATCAAACGACCTCCAACCCAACAGGATTACAGCTGCTCGATTCTGTGATTCCATTTGAGCACCGCGACAACGCTACCCTGGACTTTGATCGTTCTCCCTTAATCCCTTTTGCCGGTTCCAACCAAGGGCCTTGTATCGCCGTCGCAGATGTGAACCAAGACGGCCTGGAAGACGTTTTTATCGGTGGAGCCAAGGCCCAAGCCAGCGAACTCTATTTTCAGACGGAAAACGGTTTTGAAAAACAAAACATGCCCGATTTTGAAGAAAAGGGGCTGAACGAAGACACGGCAGCCCACTTCTTCGATGCCAATGGAGATGGCTGGCTGGATCTGGTGGTCGGCAGTGCCGGAAACGAATTTCAAAAGGGATCCGCCCTCGAGCCTCGTGTATACCTGAACCAAAAAGGGCAACTTACAGAGGCTGCAGGCTACCTTCCAAAAATAAGCCTGCAAAGCAGCTCCATAGAAAGCATTGACTTTGACCAAGACGGAAAAGCAGATCTGTTCTTAACGGGTCATGCCTTTGGCGGAGCCTTCGGAAAAGCACAACGCCATTACCTGCTTCGCAACACAGGAGAAGGTTTTGAAGATGTGAGTGAGCGCTGGTCTCCTCAATTGATGCAAGCCGGTATTCTCACTGATCAGGCCTGGGTGGACTGGGACAACAATGGAACGCCCGACCTGTTGGTCGTCGGTCACTGGAGTAGCCCACAACTCTACCTGAACAACGGATCTCAACTGGTTTACTCCACCCCATCGGAATGGACAGAGCTTAAAGGCTTGTGGAACAGTATTGAATTACAGGATCTCGATGGAGATGGAACCCCAGAAGTCCTGCTGGGCAACTGGGGACTGAACAGCAAATGGGAAGCCAATGCCGATCAGCCCCTACGACTCTACCGCAGTGATTTCGACAAGAACGGCAGTGTGGAACCCCTCATTACCTATTACCTCCAAGGAACCGAAACCCCTTTTTCGTCCAAAGACGATTTGGTGAAGCAAATGCCCTTTTTGAACAAGAAGTTCTTGTCATACGAAGACTTTGCTTCGGCGAGTATGGAAGAGCTCTTTGGTAAAGAAGCGCTCGCCCTGGCGGAGGTTCTTCAAGTGAATGAACTGCGTTCGGGGACGCTCCGTAAAAAGGGAGAATCCGGATGGGTTTTTGAGGCCTGGCCTCAACTGGCACAGAGCAGCCCCGTCTTCGATCTACACGCCGAAGCAACCAACGGAGATTTGGCCATCTACTTGGTGGGGAATCTGCACCAAATTAGCACACAGCTGGGTAGGTTAGATGCCCAACATGGTTTAATTTTACACCTTAACAATCAGACCAATAGCTGGGTAGTCGATAAGACTCCCTGGACATATGGTGCAGCGCGTCAAATCGCTCGCCTTAACTCAAACAAGGATACCTATTACCTGGTCGGAATCAACGATGGTCCGCTGCAGGTATTTCGTAATAGTACTGGAGAATGAAAGAACTCAAACGATTTGGAGCTGTAGTCTTGTGTACCGCTCTCTTTATGGCTTGTAGTGACGACGAGGAGCAAGTTCCCGTCGAAAAAAAGGACACCCTTTTTAGCCTGCTTTCCCCGGAAGAATCCGGCATTGACTTTGTCAATGCCGTCGAAAATCAGAAGGACTTCAATATTTTCAAATACCGCAACTTTTACAACGGGGGTGGTGTGGCCATTGGAGACGTGAATAACGATGGACTCCAAGACATCTACTTCACCGGAAATATGGAGACCAATCGCCTCTATATCAACAAAGGGGATATGAAGTTTGAGGACGTTACCGAAAAGGCAGGAGTGGCCGGTAATAAACCTTGGTCGACTGGAGTGGTGATGGCCGATATCAATGCCGATGGCTGGTTAGACATCTATGTCAGCAACGCCGGAAACCTGGAAGGAAACAACCACGACAATGATCTCTATATCAATCAAGGAGATGGAACCTTTAAAGAGATGGCGGAGCAATACAACCTGGCCAAAACAGGTTTCTCCACCCACGCCAGTTTCTTTGATTACGATCTCGATGGAGACTTGGACGCCTACATCCTTAACAACAGTAATATCCCGGTAAGTAGCTTGGGTTACGCAGAGCAACGCGAGGTGCGCGCTCAGGACTGGGAAGGAGTTCCTCATATTTTTAAAGGCGTTGGGGATATGCTTCTGCGCAACGACGACGGTGTCTTTACCGATGTGAGCGAGGATGCCGGGATCTACGGTAGTTTGATTGGCTTTGGTTTAGGGGTTCTTGTAACCGACATCAACCACGATCTTTATCCGGACATCTACGTTTCCAATGACTTTTACGAAAGGGACTACCTCTACATCAACCAAAAAGACGGGACCTTTTCTGAAGAAATCAAAAACTACACCTCCCACCTGAGTCTTTCGGCCATGGGAATCGATATTGCCGACATCAACAACGATGGGCAAAACGACATTTTTATAACCGATATGTTGCCGGAGGAAGAAAAAAGGGTCAAGTCGGTTATGGAGTTTGAAGGCTATAACGTCTTTAAACTCAAGCAAAGTAAGGACTTCTCTCAGCAGTACATTCAGAACACCCTCCAACTGAACAACGGTAACGGCAGTTTTTCTGAGGTGGCTTATTTCAGTGGTGTCGAAGCCACCGACTGGAGCTGGGCTGGGCTGATTTTTGATATGGACAACGATGGTTTGAATGATATTTTTATCACCAACGGGATCAACCACGATCTTACCGACCTCGATTTTGTGGACTTCTTCGCAAATGAAATCATCCAAAAAATGGCTTTGACTGGCCGCAAGGAGTCCATCGATTCTATTATTGCTAAAATGCCGATCAAGCCTCAGCCGAACTACGCCTACCGCAACAAGGGGGATATCACCTTTGAAAATGCGAACGAAAAATGGGGCTTTGAGATGCCGACCATGTCGAATGGAGCCGCTTATGGAGATTTAGACAACGATGGAGATCTGGACCTGGTGATCAACAATGTCAATACAGAAGCCTACGTCTACGAGAACAAAACCGAAAAGCTGGGCAACAACTCCATCCAGGTCGCGCTAAAAGGAGTAGATAAAAACCCCTATGCCTTGGGCAGTACAGTGGTCTTCTATTTCGATGAGCAAGAGGTACGACAAGAATTGATTCCATCGAGAGGATTCCAGTCTTCCATGGATTACCGTTTACACCAGGGATTGGGCAAGGTGGCTCAACTGGATTCCATTCGTGTCATCTGGCCTGACCAAAAAACACAACTCTTGACCGATGTAAAGGCCAATCAGTTGCTGCAGTTGGAGTACAATGCCGACCTGGCTTCCTATGTTATCCCGGCTCCCGCAAAAGCACAAACCCTTTTGGCACAAGTCGACCAAAAGCTGATTTCACATAAAGAAAACAACTACAGCGACTTCGATTACGAAGGCCTTATCTACCAAAAACTCTCGCAGGAAGGCCCGGCGTTGGCGACCGGAGACTTTAACGGAGACGGGCACGAAGACGTCTTTGTCGGGGGAGCAATGGATCAACCGGGACAGGTCTATTTTCACCAGGGAAGAGGCCGTTTACAGCCCAGTGTTCAGCCCGCTCTGGACAAGGATAGAAATTACGAGGACACCGCAGCCGCGGCCTTTGACGCCGACCAAGATGGAGATCTCGATTTGTTGGTCGCCAGTGGAGGAAACCAAGCGGATCAGTTCAGACGTTACCGCCCCCGCCTGTATTTAAACAACGGGAAGGGACGCCTGGAGCTTTCTGAAAAAGCATTGCCCAGCACCTTCAAGAACATGTCGGTTGTAGCACCTTACGACTTTGACCAGGATGGAGACATGGATGTCTTTATCGGTTCCCGTTCTGTCGCTGGCACCTATGGGGTAAACCCGGATCACCTCTTCCTGGAAAATACCGGAAATGGAGAATTCAGAAACAGTACGGAACGCTTAGCCTTTGACTTGAAAGATGCTGGAATGATCACCAGCGCTGTCTGGGCCGATATGGATGGAGACGAAATCGCGGATTTGGTCACCGTATCCGAATGGGGAACTCCAATCTGGTTTAAAAACAACACTCGCCGACTCTCTAGGGTGCCTGGTACGCTTGACGACTTGAGCGGATGGTGGAACTCGGTCGAGGCCAGTGACCTCGATGGCGATGGAGACCTGGATTTGGTTTTGGGTAACCAAGGAAAGAACCTGCACTACCCTGCGGTTCCCGAAAGACCGATGAAGCTCTACATCCACGATTTTGATAACAACGGAACCATTGAGCAAATCACAGCCATCTCTCGAGACGGAAAGGACTTCCCTATCCACCAAAAAAGAGAATTGACCGGACAGCTGGTTTCTTTGAAGAAAGAGAACCTCAAGGCCTCTGACTACGCTGGCCGAACGGTACAAGAGCTTTTCGCGCCTCAGGTGATGGAGCAAGCGATTGTCAAGACAGCCAAGTACTCGGCCTCATTGATTGCCTTTAACGAAGGGAACGGAAACTTCCGCATTCAGGAATTACCTTCCCCAGTGCAGTTGTCCTGTGTATGCGGGATTCAGTGCGCTGATGTCAATGGAGATGGGAACACCGACCTAATCATGGCGGGGAATAACTACGAGTTTAAGCCCCAATTCTCTCGACTTGACGCAAGCTACGGACACGTTCTTCTCGGAGATGGGACAGGGCAATTCAGCTGGCAAAACTATGCAGAAAGCGGTTTGTTTATCAAAGAAGAAGTCAAGCATCTGGCACGTTTCCAAGACAAAAACGGTCAAGCCTATTTTATAGCGGCGATTAACGATAATGCACCTCGAGTTTATGCGCTTCAATAAGACCATATTCTCCTTTGTAGGGGGATTCTTTTTCTCGCTCTGCTTTTTGCCCAATGTTCTCGAGGAGATCAACTCTTTGAATTGCGGTCTCCTGCGAAAAGTGGGGTGGACTTTAGCAATAACCTCCTTCCCGATCAGGACATCAGCATCCTAGATTATCTATACTACTACAACGGGGGCGGAGTGGCCATCGGAGACATCAACAACGACAGCCTTCCCGATATTTTCTTCACCGCCAACCAGGGGCCCAATCAACTCTACCTGAACAAAGGGGATTTGGAGTTCGAAAATGTGAGCGAAACTGCAGGAGTGGAAGGCAAAAGCAGCTGGAATACCGGAAGCGTGATGGCTGATGTGAACGGGGACGGCTGGCTTGACATTTATGTCTGTGCCGTTGTTGGTATTCAAGGCTTTCGAGGTCACAATGAACTCTACATCAACCAAAAAGACGGAACATTTAAAGAAGAGTCTGCCCGTTATGGCCTGGACCATGACTCCTACAGCAGTTCTGCTGCCTTCTTTGATTTTGACCTGGACGGAGATCTCGACCTCTACTTGCTGAACCATGCTGTTCACACCCAAGAGTCCTTTGGTCGGGTTGATTTAAGAGAAGAAAGAATTTACGAAACAGGGGACAAACTCTTGCGCAATGACGATGGCCGTTTTACGGACATTAGCGAAGAGGCGGGTATCTACGGCGGAATCAATGCCTATGGCCTGGGTTTAACGGTTTCGGATTTCAACAAGGACGGGTACCCCGATCTCTACGTGGGGAACGACTTCCATGAAGACGATTACTTCTATATCAACAACGGAGACGGTACATTTACAGAATCACTGCGGGATTATTTTGGACACAGCAGTCGGTTTTCGATGGGGAATGACGCGGCCGACCTCAACTACGATGGCCGGCCGGATTTGATTTCGTTAGACATGTTGCCGGAATCTGAAAAAGCATTGAAGAGCACGGAAGGAGACGATAACATTCAGACCCAGCGCATGCGAATCGAGCAATTTGGTTACCACTACCAATTCACCCGGAACATGCTTTTTGTCAATCAGGAAAAAGGCGGGTTTTTGGAAACCGCCCTGAGCAGCGGTGTTGCCGCTACCGACTGGAGTTGGGGTGCCCTTTTTGCCGACTACAACCTGGACGGCAAACAGGATCTCTTTATTTCGAACGGGATTCCTCAGCGTCCGAATGACCTGGATTTTATTCGTTTCGTTTCGAATGATCAGATCAAAAATAAAATTGACAACACCCGCATCATCGATCAGGAAGCCCTGGACTTAATGCCGGATGGTTATGTCGAAAATTATGTCTTCGAAGGGCAGGAGGCCTTTCAATTTGCAGACCGCTCTTCCGATTGGCTGCCTAAAGGCGCCAAAGTTTCAAACTCTGCTGCCTGGGCCGATCTGGATCGCGACGGAGATTTGGACCTGGTGACCAACAACTTGAACGAAGCGGCGAGTCTTTACATCAATACCGGAAAGAAAAAAGGAAACTTTTTGGCCCTGCAGCTCCAAGGAACAGGGATGAATCAATGGGGTATTGGCGCCCAGGTTACGGCCTATATCAACGGGAAAGCCCACTACAGAGAGCTCTTCCCTAACCGAGGGTTCCAGGCCTCATCCGAACCTCGCCTCTTCTTTGGATTAGGAGAAGCCACGCAAGTGGACTCCGTCCAAATTGTCTGGCCCGGGGGAGATCTTCAAAAGCTTCGGGCCCAAAAAGCAGGACAACACCTGGTGGTTCGTTACAATCCTACTGGGAAGCTTCCTTCGGCAAAACCGACTAAAGCGCCCCTATTTCAACTGCAGGGGGACCAGCTCGGTATTGCGTTTACGCATAAAGAAGACAATTATTCCCACTTTAACCGCGAAAAGCTCATCCCTTACAGTGTTTCCGATCGCGGACCGGCCCTGGTACAGGCTGACTTTAATCAGGACGGGAAAAAGGACATACTCTTTGGAGGGTCTAAATTCTTTCCTCCCCAACTCTTTATGGAGAACGACTCGGCCTTTTCTGCCGCCGAAGTACCTGCTGCCCTCGCTGCAGATTCCATTCAGGAATGGGTAAGTCTGGTTGCCGAGGATTTCGATGCCAATGGGCAAGTGGATATCATTGCCGGCTCAGGGGGAGCAGACTTCTTCGGAAAGGCCCCTGCTCTGAAAGACAGCTACTACCAACAAAGCGATTCTACCTTTACCAAGAGTGAGCTCGCTGACTACTTCTCCAATACCTCGGTACTGCTGAGCGCAGATATTGACGATGACGGAGATGTAGATCTTTGGGTCGGTAATCAGACCAATACAGGGCGCTTTGGACTCCCTGCTGAATCCTACCTCCTTCTCAATAACGGAGGTCGCTTCTCCATCGCCCAACGATTCAGCTTTGACGGCATGCCTACTGCTGCCGTTGACTTGGGCAGAGACAGAAATGACAAGCCCGCAGGTATCGTTGTTGTTGGGGAATGGATGGCTCCCAAAAAGTACGTCTGGGACGGTAACAAATTAAAAGAAGAAGAAGATTTTGACGGCCCAAGGGGTCTTTGGCAAAGTGTTGCGGTTTTGGATTTTGACCAAGATGGGGACGAAGATTTCTTGCTGGGTAACTGGGGAACCAACACCAAATTCAAGGCCTCTGAAGAAGAGCCCCTAAAACTGTTTACGGCAGACTTTGATGACAATGGGCAAACCGAGGCGATCACCGGAATCAGCAAGGACGGAAAATACTATCCGATAACAGGCTTGGACGATTTGGGTAGTCAGATGGTTTCTTTGCGTAAAAAATACACCTCTTATACCGCCTTTGCCGGTCAGTCCATTTCTGATATACTCGGAAAAGAAGCCTTGAAAAAGGCCACTATATGGGAAGTGGACGAATTACGCAGTGGAATACTGAAGAATAACAATGGCCGCTACGAGTTTGTTCCTTTTGACTGGCCAATGCAGTTGTCTCCGATTATGGACATGTTGGTTTACGACTTTGACGGAGACCAGCAATACGAAGTGCTGATGGGAGGAAACTACTTTGGAGTTAAGCCTTACCAAGGCCGTTTCGATTCCTTCCCGGGCGCCCTGTGGAAGGCTCCAGGTAACTACCAGCTCGGGAGCTCCCTAGGTTTGGACTGGCAACAAAAAAGCCTGCGCCATTTGCGTCGTTTAGAGAAAAACGGAGCATCCTATATTTTAGCCGTCTTTAATAACGCCGCGGCTGAAGTCTATAAAATCGACAACAATAAACAACCGTAAACGCCAGAAGGCATCCTAACTAAATAAAGTACTTATTCATGAAAACGCGTTTATCAACTCTTTCCTTCCTCGGATTGTTCGCCTTGTTTTTGGCGACCTCCTGTTCAGAAGATGAAGACATCGTCTTAGGAGCTGAAGACTACCACTCAGCGGTGGATAAAGTGACCGAGATCATGGTTCACGATATTTTTTCGCCTCCTGTTGCCAGCCGTATTTACGCCTATCCCAATATTGCGGCCTATGAGATCCTAGCGCAAAGTGAAGCCGGTTTGCCTTCTTTGGCTGGTCGCGTTCGAGAATTGGGATCCGTGCCACAAGCAAAAGATACCGCCAACCTGAATCCAAGACTGGCGGCGCTTATCGCCCACATGGAAGTGAGCAAGGCCTTGATTTTTTCTGAAGACCGTATGACTTCTTACCAAGACAGTTTGTACGCGCTTTGGGGGAAGACCAATAAAAAACAGTTTGAGGCCTCTAAGGCCCATGCTATGGTTGTTGTAAACCACATCAAGCAATGGATGGATGGCGACTTTTACAAGCAGACCCGTACCATGCCAAAATTCAGTGTGAATACGGACGATCCTTCTCGTTGGCAACCGACTCCTCCGGCCTATATGGATGGGATTGAGCCTCATTGGTCTAAGATTCGACCTTTCGCCATCGACTCCGCAGCTCAGTTCAAACCCCTGCCTCCGCCAGCCTTCTCTCTAGAAAAAGAGTCGGACTTTTACAAAGAACTTCAAGAGGTCTATGATATCAGTAACAGAATCACCGCAGAAGGGGATAGTTCTGAAGAAATTGCCATCGCTCGTTTTTGGGATTGCAACCCGTACGTTTCGGTTGTTCGTGGCCACTTGATGCTGGCGACCAAAAAGATCACCCCGGGTGCTCACTGGATCGGTATCACCAAGATTGCTGCCCGCAAGACCAATTCGGATTTTAACAAGACCGTTACCGCCTACACCCAGACCTCTATTGCCATCTTTGATGCCTTTATCAGCTGCTGGGACGAGAAGTACCGTTCAAATTTGATCCGTCCGGAGACCTTGATCAACCAGCACATCGATGACAGTTGGGAGCCTGTACTTCAAACACCTCCTTTCCCAGAGTACACCAGTGGTCACAGCGTTGTATCCGGTGCAGCTTCTGAAGCCTTAACCGATTTGTTTGGAGATAACTTTACCTTTGATGACGACACCGAATTGCCCTACGGTCTGCCGATGCGCTCTTTTACTTCGTTTAGAGCGGCCGCTCAGGAAGCAGCTATAAGCCGTATGTACGGAGGTATCCACTACCGCGCTGCGGTGGAAGTTGGAGTTGATCAAGGTCAGAGCCTGGGTAAACTCGTCGTTTCTAAGTTGAACATTACAAACTAAATTCTGTCATGAAGAAAAAAATCGCATTGGTCGCCTTAGCCCTTGTTCTAGGCAGTCTTCTGTGGTACCTCTTCCTTCGTCCCTATGATGCGCGCGCACGCTGGGAGGTAAAAGCCTTGCCCGGAACCATCAACCAAACCCTCAAGGCCTGGGATAAGTCCCTGCCTACGGATCAAGGGATTGCTCAAGGGGATGACTTGACCGAACTGATCCAACTATTGCCCTACGGAGATTCCTTGCACCAATACCGTTGGGAACTCAATCAAAAAACCGATTCAACGACACAGATCGTGCTCTACGTCACGGACAAGAACAACTCTGTTTCGAACCGCTTGGCCTCGCCGTTCTCGACCACAGCCCTGGAACAGAGAACCCTGCAAAATGTGACGGATTTTAGGACCCGCCTCAAGGATCACCTCAATAACACACGCGTGACCTTCCTGGGAGAAGAAGAGCTGGGAACGACTTTTTGCGCCTATATTCCTGTGGCCTCCACCCAGTGGGAAAAGGCGGCGATGATGATGAAACACCAGCCCCTGCTGAGCCAGGTTTTGGCCGAAAATGAAGTTCAACTCAATGGTCTTCCCTTTATCGAAGTAACCAAGTGGAACCAAACCAACGATAGCATCTACTACAATTTTTGCTTTCCGATCATCCGTTCAGAGAGGCTTCCAAACCACCCAGAAATCAAATACAAACGGCTCTTCAGCAAGAAAGTGCTCAAGGCGGAATACAACGGCAATTACATCACCTCAGACCGGGCTTGGTACGCTTTGCAGAATTACGCAGAACGCAATGGAATAGCGGTAGAAAATACCCCTATTGAGTTCTTCTACAACAACCCCAATATGGGAGGTAACGCCCTAAGCTGGAAAGCCGAGGTCTTCTTGCCCCTTAAAACAGAGGAATCCAATGAATAAATCAGCGACATTTCGCACTTGCTCTACGATGCTGTTACTGATGGCCTTCGGGAGTTTTTTGTCGGGATGTGCTCAGGAACCTCAGCCTCAAAACCCTCAGCTTCAGGTTTTGAGTAAGTTGCCTTCCAAACTCAACGAGAATTCAGGCTTGGCTTATTTTAAAGGCGAACAGGTATGGGTTATTGAAGACAACGGCAACCGGGATGAAATTTACGCCGTCAACTTCAGCGGTGAACTGGTCAAGTCGTTCCGCGTAAAGAATGCCATAAACAAGGACTGGGAAGACCTTGCCCAAGGTCCGAACGGAGAATTGTACATCGGTGACTTCGGGAATAACGACAATGCCCGCAAAGACCTGGCGATCTACCTTCTACCGTCTCCAGAAACCGAAAAGGGCGATAAGATCGAGGCCGAAAAAATAGCCTTCTCTTTTCCGGAACAAAAGGACTTTCCTCCCAAAGCCAAAAAGCGCCTGTACGATACCGAGGCTTTCTTATACCACCAAGGCTTCTTTTACCTGTTTACAAAAAACAGGACCAAACCCTTTAGCGGGGAATCTCTTATTTACCGCATTCCTGCGAAAGCGGGGAAATACGAGGCTGAATACTTGGGAAGCTTTGTCACCTGCACCACGGAGCGCTACTGCAAGATCACTTCTGCGGCACTCTCTCCTTCTGGGAAGCTACTTGTTCTGATGGGCTACGGAAAGATGTGGCTGATCGAGAATCCAGATTTCTCGGCCCTGCCTCAATCCAACTTAAAGATGGTCGATCTTCTTTGGCCTACCCAAATGGAATCCGTCTGCTTTGAGGACGAGAATACCCTACTGATCAGTGATGAACAGTCCCAATCCAGAGGCCGCTTTCTGTACCGCTATACCCTGAAATAGCCCTAGAGACCCAGCTGGAAGCCGAAAACAAAACGGGCTCCATCCGTGCTGTTAAATACGCTCAACTGAGCGGTAAGCATCTCGGCTCCTTCTATAAAAAATCCGCCACCGTAAGAATTATGCCAACGTCTGGAATCATCTCCTGGGACCCAGACTCGGCATAATCGACACCGGCGAAAATCCCCGGACGTATTGGAAGTAAACCCGTACGGCGTTTCCCCCAAATCCAACGCACATCTGAACTGTGCGAGAAAGACGATTTCCCACTAAAACGCTCAAATCGGAAGCCCCTCAATCCGGTTCGTCCTCCAAGTTGGGCCGATTGATAAAAGAGGTAGTCATCCCCTATGTTTTGCTGCCCTTGGAGTTTAGTCGCCAACACCACCTGACCCTGGCCAAGCAGAGACTGATAGAAGGTAATCTCTGGTAGGATGCTGGCGAAGTTACCCCCGTCACCTTCGATGTTCTGGTAGTAGGCCCCTGCTAAGCCAAAGACCATTCCTCGAGAAGGGAAGGCTGCGTTGTCCAGATTGGCAACGTGATAGCCTGCTGAAAACTTGACAAAGGACTGGGTTCTAGACAAGGGGTTGGCTTGTAAAAAGTCACCGATAAATCGGTCCGGGCTGGCTTCAATCTGGTAGGAATGGACTCCGGCTCCCAACCAGGTTCTCGATCCCAAATCACCCTGCCAGAGTAGGCGCGCCTCTCCTTGTAAAATTCGGGTACGGACCCGGTTAAAATCCAGATCAAGTTCTTCGTCATTATTGGGAGTTTCGTTTCCAAACCCAAAAAAGTTTCTACTGTAATTGGGGCTTGTAAAGCGGCCTTCTAATTCGAGGCCTGCTGAGCCAAAGACCCGGGTAAAGTGTCCTTTATACTGCAAATCAAAACCATTATTGGCCCAATAATACCCTGCACTCAACCGGTGTTTAGCCCTATAGGGCTTGTTGAAACCACTGCGAATAATCGCTGTATTGATTCCAACCAGCATGCCTTCATCCGGATTAAATCCGAGTAAGGGAAGTAACTGAAAACCATTGTCCTTCACCAAATCAGGACGGTAGGTGTTTAACAAGTAGCGGTCTGTTTTGTGTACCCGTCCAGAAGCCACTTTTTTGTAGTTGTTCTTTTTCGATTTTTGATCGTAAATATGAACCCCACGGGCTCTCTTGGCCACAGCATAATCGTCTTTACCCTGACCACCAATCAACCGCAGCTTGATAGAGGTAGGGTTCGAAAGTACTTCAAAACGATCCTCATCGTCCAAAGCATAAACCCACACTTCTTTGGTCAGTTTAGGGTCAAAGCGATTACTAAAAAAGAGCTCGTTGCCTTCTTTTTTGATGCGGTAACCTTCAACCAATAAGTGATCTCCTTGCGTACTGATTCGGAAGAAATCGTCTTTGTCGGTACCTCGAACCACCCCAAAGCGATGAAGAACCGCGTAGTACTCTCGGGCAGTGGACTGCAGCTGCCCTATGCGGTTGACCAAATAGGCCTGCCACTCTTGTTGGGTTTGGTCCCTCACCTCAACTGGAAGGTTTTCCCACCCTTGAGCGATGGTCTTGGCATCCAGTTGTTCCTGAATAAAACGGGCTTGCTCCTCCCAATCCTCCCAGGAGGTTCCACTGAGTAGAGAAATATCCAACGCAAAGGTCTTGGGGGAAGAGTTCAGGCCTCGAACATTGCGTATTTCTTCCTCAAAGCCTTCAAACAAGCGCAGAGAAGGAACCACACGCGTGGCCCAACCAACCAACCAGCCATTCCCCATTCGAGAAAAGGCCTGGTCGCGATCACGCGGAATTGGTTTATAGATTTTGCCGCCCTTTGGATTCTTGTATTCGGCCCATCGCCACTGGTCCGGGTGCCTATCCCAATCTCCTAATACCATATCGAAAAGACGGGCCCTTATGTAAGCTTTTCGGTCCAGTTGAAAATCTTCGTCTTTGCGGAGTTTTAAGATCAGGTCATCCGAACTTAATATCTCCTTGGCATCTCCAAAAGAAGAGCTGGTGTGACCACCGGACACGTGTTCCTCGATCATGTAAAGCTCATCTCCAAAATCCTCGACAAATCCTCCCAGAGCCGCGTGTTTTGGAACATAGACTAACTTCGGATTAGTGTGGTTGATTCCCAGCTTTTTGGCCAGTGGTGCTACCGTAAAAGGTGCATAAGGGTGAGAACCGGTATAAAAATCCTGAATGATTCCTTCGGTCACCGTACCCTCAAAGTCTCCGACAATGTACTGGTCTTTAAAAGCAATGGCTTGCAAGTAAAGCTCTGCGCTTTTGCGCAAGGCACGCAAAACGAATTGACGCCCGTCTGCATGCTGCAATCGGAGGGATTTGGATTGGTGTCCTCCTCCTTTTCTGACTGGAGTTAAACCACCGTAAAGTGTATCGAGTAAAGCGACCGGAGCTTCGACCTCGACTCCGTAATACTTGCGGTAGCGTTCACCCCACATCCCTCGGTGAAATCCACTCTTATCGACTTCCTCTGCACTGTAGACAGAAGCTTTTTGAGTGGAAGGAAAATTGGTTTGGGTAAAGCGGGAATTCAAAAGTGGTTTAAAGGCCTTCAGTACCTGGGTTTGGTACACCTTTTCTCTGGCGGTATTATCCGCTACAGTAAAGAACTCCACTTCGGTCTGCCCATTGGCGTATATGGATAAGCGTGCGTAGCCCCTTTTCCCTGTGGAAAAGAGGCTTCCTTTGCGCATAACCGTAAAGCCCTTTTTGGCTCCAGAGCCACTTACTATTTGAGGCGTATTGGCCTCTTTATTGTACTGAAGGGTATGCTCGTGACCAGATACCAAAACCACCCGTTCGGAGTACTGGGCCAGGGTTAGAAGGCGCTTTCGCAACTCCCAGTAGCGCGGATGAGACATATCGGCATTGGATGCCCCACTGCTGCGGCGCAGCAATTGCAAGAAAGAACCCAGTCCTGGCAAAGGAATACCCCCTACCGGAAAGAGGTGCTGTCCGGCAGAAAAGTAGCCCCCATGAGAGCCGTAGGTCATCAGCGGATGGTGCAAGGCGAGAATTACCGTTTTGTCACGGTTCTTTTTGATTTGGCTTTCGACCTCTTCCAAAAAGGCTTCGCGACTCTTGATATCACAATCGTCATTTATCCCCGGGTGGTTATTCCAATTGGTGATGTACCATTGGGTGTCGATGGCCAAAACAATCACCTGATCGTTCAGCTTTATTTTTTCGAGTGGACAGCCATTTTCAGGGGCAAAAATCTCTTTCTGCTTGCGCTTTTTCTCGAGATAGTCCTCTTGTCTTTTTAGGCCCTTCAAACCGTTGCTGTACCAGTCGTGGTTCCCGGGTATAAACACCACCTTGCCCTTGAAATCCTGAACGGCCAGGAGTTGAGCGTCTAGCTGGTGTTTGGCATCTTTGTAACTCTTTTTTGCTTTTTTAGGCATTCCGGCTGGGTAAATATTATCACCCAGATAAAAAACACTCCCCGCCTCCGCGTCCGTTGCGAGGTGCTCTTTCAAACTCTCCAAAACCGCATTCATATCGCGGCCTTCTTTGGTTAAACCCGCATCTCCTACCAGGTACATCCGGTGCAGCAGAGGTGAGCTTTTGGCGCTTTGAGTAGCGTTAGTTTCGGCCTTCCAGTTCGACTGACTGGCGTATTTGGTCTTCTGAGTAGCGCAGGCGCTAAGCAACAGAAGAGGTAGGATTCTGAGAAGAAACTTCATAAAGTGAGGTCCTATTTTATTTGTAATTTGCCCTATATGTTAGACAATCAGTCCGAAATTATTCAATTAGCTAAACAGCATGTGACCGATTTGCTGGAAAATCATTTAGACGAGCGGTATTTATACCACAACCTAAAGCATACCCAGCGCGTGGTTAAAAGTACTAAAGAATTGATCAATGCCTGTGGAATCACCGAAGAGGAAGGGGAAGCCTTGCTTCTAGCGGCCTGGTTTCACGACACCGGCTTTACCGTCAGTTTGGACAATCACGAAGAAATGGGCTGCGTACTGGCGGAAGACTTTTTATCTCAACAGGGATATTCAGCCGAAGGCACTGCACTGGTCAAGCGGCTTATTCTAGCCACCCAACGGTATTTTGAACCCGAAACCGAGCTCGAAAAAATCATCCGGGACGCCGACTGTTCTCACTTTGCCAAGAAAACCTATTGGGAAACCACCGACTACCTGCGTGAGGAATTGGCCCTACTCGATTTAGAGTACCATACTCATGAGGAATGGTTGGACGTGAACATTGCGTTTTTCAAAAAAGAGCACCAATACTATACCGAGTATGCCCGTAACGCTTGGCAGAAAGGCAAAGACAAGAACCTGAAACAATTATTAAAAGAGAAGAAGGCCGAAATAGAGATCGCCAAAAAAGAAGCCCTTAAGGCAAAATTCAAAAGCGATAGTCCTGACCGAAGTATACAAACCCTTTATCGGGTGACCTTAAAAAACCACTTGAAACTGAGTGATATTGCAGATACCAAGGCCAATATCTTGCTTTCGGTAAACGCCATCATCATCTCTTTGGTCTTGGCCAATCTCATCCCAAAATTGGACAATCCTTCCAACACCTACTTGATCTACCCAACGGTGATCTTTGTTCTCTTCAGTGTAGTTTCGATGGTGCTCTCAATTCTGGCTACACGACCCAATATCACTTCAGGAGAATTTACCCACCAAGACGTTAAAGACCGCAAGGTCAATCTGCTGTTTTTCGGGAATTTTCATAAAATGAGTCTGAACGATTACGAATGGGCCATCACGGAATTGGTCAAAGACAAGGATTATGTCTACGCAACCTTGACTAAAGACCTCTATTTCTTGGGAAAAGTACTGGAGCGCAAATACCGAATACTGCGCGTTACCTATAATATCTTTATGGTGGGAATGATTGTTACGGTGATTGCCTTTGGCGTGGCTTTCCACTTCTTTGGTCCGGACCGTTTAGCACTTTAGGTCGCCTTAATCCAGTTCCAACTCCTGCATCAAATCGGCGTAGGTGTAGGTCTGCTCTTCCCCTTTGTCTTTCTTGTAAAGGATCTCGGCACGGATCGCCTTTAATCCAGAAACTCCTTGTAAACCCTGGAGTTCCAGAATTTCGATCTGGTCTGTAAAGTAGCCCTTCGCCTTCAGAAAATGGATATACCGCAGATACTCCCGCTCGTCTTTCTTCTGGGAGTAGACGATGGAAAGCTTTCCTTTTTGGGTCAGACGCTCTCGGGTCCCTTTGATCAGGGCTTTATCGATCCGCTTTTTGATAATCTCATATCGGGCGTTGTAAGTCCCGTCTACATCAAAACGCTTTTCATCCATCCGAAAACGAATGGCCAAAGAGGTGCTGTATACCAACATCAGAGAGGCGACATCCAACTTGACCGGCAAATCCGGTTTTAAGGCGTAATGTGCGTTCTCCATTTCGACCATCACCTGCAACTGCCAAAGGCGAAGATTACTGAGGTAGATTGGATCGAATTTTTTGCTTTGCGAAATCGAACTTCCGATGTAGAGGTTGTGCTCTACCCCGTCTGTTTTGTAGCGCTCGTAATAGTGCGGAAACATCTGCTGCGCTTCCTCCTGCTTCTTATCGAGTAAGGACGCGAGCTTGCGGTTGATGCGCGTCACACTTTGATCGTAGTTGCGGCGGTGATCGTAATAAGACTCTGTCGAATCGTCGATATGACTGTAGTAGGTCTCAATGGCCTGGGTCAGGGCTGCATCTTGCCCCATCAAGTGTTCAAAAATAGGATTGATTTCTTCCTTGACAAAGTCGGCAATGGCCTGCTCACTGTTGGTCAATAGATTTTCACTGATCTCTTCCAAATAGCTTCCCACTCGGAATTGAAGTTCCTCGTAAATCGGTAACTGAAGGGTTTTAATCGCGAAAGACAGAATGGTCTTTATTTCAGACAACTGAATCACCAAATCCCGTTGGACCGCAATATTTCTTTGTTTGGAAGAATCCTTTATATCAATCTGCCCGTAGAGCGGGTAAACATCCTTAAAGGAAATCTCTTCAAAAACTGGATTATTCCCCTGTTGCTGCTGCTCCATAAAACGTTTGGCCTCTTCTTTAAAGCGCCAGAAGACCGAATCGTGTACCGTGGTGCACTCGTGCTGGATGATTGCATCAATGCGGTTTTCTTCCTCTTCAATGGAGCGCAATACCGCAGAAACGATAAAGGGCATCACATCATCCAATTTGATGGTGTTGATGCTATTGAGTTCGTTGGTTTTGGTCGATACAATCTCCAAAACCCCTAAGAGCTTTCCTCCATCGGCAATAGGTGCGAGGATGGCACTCTTGAATCCCTGTTCGTAAAGGGATTTATACGGTTGGGTCCTCTCTGACCTCTGGTAGGATTTCTTCAGGTTCGAAATGGCGTAGTACGACATATCACCCAGGATTTTATCGGCCGAATACTCACAGAGCATATCGTCACAATACTCCTTCTCTTTTCCGTTGAGAATATAGCTGTCCATCCCTTTTCCGTAAATGCGAAAAAAACGGTTGCTCTCTTCTTCGTATCCGGTAAAGCCCACCTGTATGTTAGGGAGGTTGAACAGGGAGCGGAAGGTTTCCTGGAAACCATCCATAAAGTCCTCGTTATCTCTCTTTTTACCGCCAATTAAGGTGGATTTGATCTCCGAAATCGAATGCTCAGCGGTTACGTCGAACATATTGGAAATCACAAATCCCTTCCCGATAAAACTGTTGGGTGGGATTTTCTTCTTCCAAAGCTCCAGATCTTCAAAGTTTTCGAGCAGCACGTCCAGGTCTTTCTTCCCTAACTTCTTGGCTTTCTTGGTCGGGATGACCTCCATAAAGTCAGCGTTATACAGTATGCGGTAGTGCTTCATCACCCCATCAGCATTCGGGATGCTGTAGAACATCGGTCGTTTAAAATCGATATTGAATCCATAGTAGAAATTCAAGATCACTACCGATTGGATGATGTAGTGTATGCCTTCCGGCATGTTCTGGATTTGCAGCTGGAACTCCGGTCCGGCCTCTCCGAGAATCTTCTCGAAGCGCTGGGAACTGTTGAAGGTAATATCGTCAAAAGCGACAGCCGCCGTCTTGATCTCGTTCTGAGTCAATACTGGGGAGAAGGCCTCATGGAGAATCAAACGAATCAGACCCTTGTGTTTTTCGAGTAAACTGAGATCCGAAAAACCTTCGCGCAACTCTGGATAAGGCTCAACTGCTTTCAAGATCCTTCTCGCGTATTTCGCTTGCAAAGGATCATCGCTATTGGCCTTCTCGTCGTAGTAGGTGAGCCATTTATTAAAGCTCACCAAATGCTGTAATGGAGATTCTCCTATAAACTTCGCTGCCATGGTGTACTTAGACGAATAAACGTACCTAAAGTTACAATTCATACACCAGATCAATCGAGAAATAACACCAACGGACAAAAACTCCGTTTAAGCACCTAAAAACGGTAGATCGAAAATTTGAGACAATTAACAGCTCATTTACAGACTGGTGGCTCGGTTTTTGCTAATTTAGATTTAGTTCAAGGGATTTTGCGCGACTAAATTTACCCTTGTAAACTGCAAATGCTATGAAGAGAATCATTTTTAGCCTTCTTTTTCTTGCCAGCTTCGGAGCTGTTATGGCTCAAGGAGACATCCCGACGACCAAACCTCTGGAGATCAACAAGAAGAAAAAATTGGATGCCTTGCCCTCCAGTTCAGGAACGGCTTTGCGCATTCCTTCTGTCCTGGACGAAAAATTGGTCAAGGAGAAAAAAGGAGTTTCGATGTTGCCGCAGAAAAAACTCGTTCAGGCGGGTAATGGCATGAAGATCGATCCCAAGATTGCCCAAGGGGAAGGTGCTAAGAACAAGCCTACCGGGAATGTCTATCTCGGAGACATCAAGACCAAATCCAAATTTGTGGTGTTGCATTTGCGCGATCACGGCCGTATTGATGGCGATCGGGTCATGACCATTCTCAACAAAGACATTATCGAGTACAACAAGGTATTGACCGGGTCCTTCAAGACCTTGAGAATTGAGCTGAAAGAAGGCTTTAATACGATTGAATTTCAGGCACTGAATCAAGGCTTTGAAGGCCTGAACACTTCACAGTTTGTCATCACAGACGACAAGAATCAGGTACTCTATAACAACGGCTGGTACCTTTCTACCAATTCCAAAGCCAGCATCATTGTGGTCAAGACGCCGACACTTGAGAATCCTTTGGAAGAAAAATCAGAAGACGAGAGCCAGAACTAAGGCTTGCGCTCCCCGGGCTTATAGGTTTCTACCGCGCGGGCTTTGACATCTTCCTTGTAAAAAGCGACCTCCTTAAATTTTTGATTGGCATAGCCTTCGAGTTGATCCTCAAAATGAGGACTCTTTGGATCACCGCTTTGTCCTCCGGCAAGGATGCTCTTGGCTTTTACTTTTTCCCCGAATTCTACCACGGCTACAAAGCTGTTTCCACGGGTACCGTAGATCTTCTTCGTCCCGTTGGTATAGCGTGCACCATAGGCCGCTAAAGCACCCCAGCGACCGCTGGCCAGTCCAATCGCTGTACTGGGTTTGTCGTCGTCAAAGGCCTGTCTCAGATCGCCATTTAGGCGTTGATAGCGGTTCACTTCTCCCCAAGGCTGAGCCCAATCTCCAAAATCCTCTTTTAATTGCTTCAAAGTGTTTGCAAACACTTGTAAGCGTTCTTCACGCGGACTGGCTTCTCCCCAATACTGCAGGAGTTCCATACTGCTTTTGACCGATTCAGGGCGCTCCCCTTCCCGGAAGTAACGGGTCCCGTAGGAATGAGCCAGGGTCATCCCCACTTGATCCACTCCAGTGGTAAAATCCCACTCTTCTAACACCTTGATGGCCTTTTCCATTTCAGGGTGTTGGGCTTTGTATCCCGGCGATTGAGCTTCGTAGGCCGAGACCAATCCGGGAATAAGTGCTTCAAAAGCGGGTAAAAACGGATCGTGCGCCAAGGTAATCAGACCGTCCAGGGTATGGTTTTTTCGGCCTTTCATTAAGGCTATAGCGTGGATCCCCCTAAAGTTTTCGGGAGCACGAGACATATAATCCGGGTAATCCTCCTTCTTAGGACTAAACTCCAAAGCGGCCGTAAAGGGGGTGGAGTTACAATTTTGCAGCCAACCATTTTGGGGGTTGAGTAAGGTTATGTGTTCCTCCACGGGGTGCAGTCCTTGCCAATCGGTTCTGGGATCACTCCCGTCTACCGGCTGTGTATAATCGAATTGGGTATCGCGAATCGGAATGTAATTTCCGTGGAAGTAAGCAATATTCCCTTCCGCATCGGCATAAACCGTGTTGTTGGAAGAGTTGGTTTTGAGGTCCATCATCTTGCGGAATCCTTCATAACCCGTCTGCTTGGTTCGGATGTAAGACTGCTGCAGAGCCGTCAAGGGTTCCCACATGAGCGCAGTAGAGGTCCATTGGCCATTTTCGGCATGCGTCACCGGGCCGTGGTGGGTTCGGTAAATCGGAAAGGCTCTTTCCTGAATTCCTTTATCGCTCGAATATTTTAAAACCACGGTATCACTCTCGACTTCTCTCCACTCGTCCCCATATTGATAGACGAGCCCATCGCCTCTTTCTTTCACCCTTTCCACAAATTCATCGATCACATCGGTGTAGGTCGAGGTGTGCATCCATCCTGTTTTTTCATTGAAGCCCTGGTAGACAAAGAACTGCCCCCAGGTCACCGCTCCATAGGCATTGAGGCCTTCTTTGCTCACCACATGAACTTCGCCCCGAAAATAAAAGGAGGTGTGGGGGTTGATGAGTAAAAGAGTGTTCCCGGATTCGGTGAGCTCACCCGAAATGGCAATACCATTGGATCCCTGTGGCTCCTTTAAAACCACATCCGGTGCTGCCGCTCTTTCAAAAAGAGCGACCTGTTCTTGCTCTTCCAGGTATTCGATTGGGCTTTGCTCATAAAACGCTTTGATCTTGCGGGTAGAAACACGCTCAATATCGCCCCCAATAGAACCCTCACTAAAGTAAAAGGGCATCCAGGGCTCAAAACGCGTGATCAGTTCGGGCTCTACCTCAGGATGGGTGTGCAGGTAGTAATTGATCCCATCAGCAAAGGCGTTGCACAATTCTTTCAGCCAAACCGGACTCTTCTTATACAGGTCCTTGGCCTCTTCTTCACTCATAAACATCTTGGCCCGTAAATCGCTGTAGAGCGCTTCTTCCCCTTCAATCTCGGCCAAGCGTCCCGTAGCCCAAATATAATTGCGCTCTACCCGTGCAAAATCGTCTTCGCATTGGGCATAGAGTAGACCAAAAACAGCGTCGGCATCACTGATTCCATAAATATGAGGCACCCCGTAGTCGTCTCGGGTAATCTTTATGCGATCTGCCTGTTCCATCCACTTGTCGACCTCGGTTTGAGGGGATTTTTTGACACAAGAAACAAGGAGCAGTAGGGCAAGAGGAGCAAGGAGCGATCGAAGCGTTTTCATAAAGTGATTTTAAGCCGTCAGGCAGGCAAATGAATGAGATGAAAATTACTCCCTTTCTACCGAAATGACAAACCTCTGTAGTGGGTCCGTTCCGGTTGGGCCTGCAATTCCTTTTCGGGAAAGAGGCGTACCTTTGCATTTACTTAACTCTTGAAAATGAGCAACAACCGCGTAAGTATTCTCAAGGCATTTCGCACCATCATTTGGCCCAGAAGAGGCTTGGTGCTGATCGGTCTAATTCTTATCGTTATCAGCCGGGCAGCCAGCTTCGTCGGTCCGATTTCTATCAAATCACTCTTTGATGAGATCCTCCCCAATAAGGACACCGATGAGCTCAAGATTCTGGTTTTGGTGGTTATGTTGGCGATTCTAGTGCAATCCATCACCTCTTTTCTATTGACTCGGATTCTTAGTGTTCAGGCCCAATTTTTGATCTCGGAACTCCGGGCCCAGGTGCAAAAAAAGGTCTTGTCCTTGCCTCTCCGATTCTTCGACAATACAAAGTCAGGCGAATTGGTATCCCGAATCATGACAGATGTTGAAGGGGTTCGCAATTTAATTGGAACAGGTCTAGTTCAATTGGTGGGAGGTTCCATCACAGCGGTTGTAACTTTGGTCCTCCTGCTACAAATATCGGTTCCCATGACCCTGTTCACCTTAGTTCCGATAAGCATCTTCGCTTTGATCGCCTTGCGCATTTTTAAGGTTATTCGACCCATTTTTCGCAACCGAGGGAAACTCAATGCAGAAGTGACCGGACGCTTGACCGAGACTCTTGGGGGTATTCGCGTTATCAAAGGTTTTAATGCAGAAAGATCCGAAACCCGAATCTTTGAAGAAGGGGTCGATCGCCTATTCCAAAATGTAAAAAAGAGCTTGACCTGGACCGCTGCGATGACCAGTTCAGCACTTTTTTAATTGGGGTTGCCACCACGGGAATACTGGGCTTGGGGGGTTACTACTACATCCAAGGGGAGTTAACTGAAGGAGATTTTCTGTCCTTTACCTTTCTATTGGGTCTGATGATTGCTCCTATCGTTCAAATGAGTAATATCGGAAGTCAACTGACGGAAGCCCTAGCCGGTTTGGACCGAACGGAAGAATTGATGAATACGGCGTCCGAGGCGGATGAAAGCGGTCGAGATCTGACCTTTGATCAAATCGAAGGACGGGTGCAGTTCAACAACATCCACTTTTCTTATGAGGAAGACAAAGAAGTCCTTCACGGGATCAACTTTGATGTTCAGCCTGGGGAAGTCGTGGCCTTGGTAGGGAGTTCTGGCTCGGGCAAAACCACCATAGCAGGACTAGCCGCAAGCTTTCTTCAACCGGATTCTGGGCAGGTGCTTGTTGACGGCAAGGACCTGGCTCAATCCCAGTTGTCCAGCTACCGCCAGCACTTGGGAGTGGTCCTGCAAGATGATTTTCTTTTTGAAGGGACCATTCGAGAGAACATTCTCTTTCCGCGTCCTGAGGCAACGGAAGAAGAACTTGAAGGGGCGGTGAAAGCAGCCTATGTGGATGAATTCACAGATCGCTTTGAGGATGGACTGGATACCCTCATCGGAGAACGAGGCGTAAAGCTGTCGGGAGGGCAGCGCCAACGCCTGGCTATTGCGAGAGCGATCTTGGCCAACCCTAGAATCCTCATTTTAGATGAAGCCACTTCGAACCTGGATACCGAAAGTGAAACCTTGATTCAGAAGAGTTTAGCCGAACTCACCAAAGGCCGAACCACCTTTGTAATTGCGCACCGCTTAAGTACAATTCGCTCGGCAGATCATATTTTGGTTATTGAAGGGGGGCATATTGCCGAGAGAGGAACACACGATGAGTTGATCGCCAAAGAGGGCCGGTACTACAACCTGTTCACCTACCAAGCGAGAATCTAGTCTTCTGGAGCTAGCCCAATTTCGAGTCCATCTAGTTCCGGCTGTACAAAGATTTGGCAGCCCAGACGGCTGTTGTCTTGTACATTGAAGGCCTCCGAAAGCATGGCTTCTTCGTCATCCGAACGCTCAGACAGGTCGACCGGGCTCTTGAGGATGTAGCATTGACAGGAGGCGCACATGGCCATACCTCCGCAGATTCCAATGGTGCCTTCCTCCGCCAGTTCGTAGGAGCGAACGAGTTCCATCAGGTTCATGTTCATATCGACGGGAGCATCAACCCAATGCTCTTCCCCCTGACGATCCACTATGCGAATGCGAATATCCTCCACGATTACTCAATCTTCTTTACGACAGCCTTTGGAGCTTCTTTTTTGCTTCCGTCAAAGCCGGTTACTCCACCAACAGTGGTGTACTTTAGCACGTAGCGCTTGTCCGGAAAGATGCGCTGATAGGCGCTCTGCACCATCAGGGTTGCTTCGTGAAAGCCACAAAGGATAAGTTTGAGCTTCCCGGGATACGTATTGACGTCTCCAATGGCATAGACCCCAGGCCGGTTGGTCTGGTAATCCAAGCTGTTGTTGACTTTGATGGCGTTCTTTTCGATCTCGAGACCCCAATCGGCCAAGGGGCCGAGTTTAGGAGATAAACCAAAGAGGGGAACAAACTCCTCGACGTCCAGATCAATGACTTCATCGGTATCGGTCTTCTTGACCTGAACACCTTCCAAGTGACTTTCCCCTTTGAGGGCTACGACTTCGGCGGGCGTGATCAGTTTGACCTTTCCCTCGTTTTTGAGCTGTTGTACTTTCTCGACGGAATCCAAGGCGCCCCGGAATTCATTGCGACGGTGCACCAAGGTGAGTTCTTCGGCCAAATCCGCCAAAAAAATGGTCCAGTCTAAAGCGGAGTCACCTCCCCCAGCGATAATCACTTTTTTGCCCCGGTAGTACTCCGGATCACGGATAATATAAGCAACTCCCTTGTCCTCGAATTGCCCGAGGTTTTCAAGCAAGGGCTTACGGGGTTCAAAGCTTCCCAAACCACCGGCAATAGCCACTGCAGAAGCGATATGCTTTGTTCCTTTATTGGTGGTGACCAGGAATTTTCCGTCTTCGAGTTCTTCCAGGGTATCTGCTCTTTCACCTAAAGTAAAGCCCGGTTGAAAGGGCTTGATTTGTTCCATGAGGTTGTCGACCAGGTCACCGGCCAACACCTCGGGGAATCCAGGAATATCGTAAATGGGTTTCTTGGGATACAACTCACTGCACTGCCCGCCCGGTTGTGGCAAAGCATCAATCAAGTGGCATTTGAGTTGCAACAATCCGGCCTCAAAGACAGCGAACAAACCAGTAGGACCTGCCCCGATAATCAGGATATCCGTTTCTATGGGTTCCGAAATCTGATCTGAAGTAGGTGCTTGCAGATGTTCAGTGGACATGTAGGTGTCTTTAAAATTGTCGTTTAAACCTGTTGTAGGCTTAATCCAAATTGATGACCTTCTCGATTTGTGGAGCGTACTTTTGAATGGTCATTTCGACCCCACTCTTCAAAGTCATCTGGTTTACACTGCAACCGATGCAGTTGCCTTTAAGGCGAACCTTAACCAGCGAGTCATTCTCTATTTCGACCAGTTCGATATCCCCTCCATCGTTTTGTAAAAACGGACGGATTTCAGTCAGGGCTTCCTCTACTTTGGCTCTTAATTCATCTGCTGTCAAAGTCATATCAGTTCTTTTTAACGGCAGAACAACCCGCCATCGTTGTAATTTTTATCGCTTCCGTAGGAGGCAAATCCTCGTTACGGCGAACCACTTCAGTCACCACTGATCGGGTCATTTCTTCAAAGGCCGCCCGAACAGCAGTACCTTCCTGAAGCGCAGCAGGTCTGCCAAAGTCTCCGGCTTCTCGTACACTCTGAACCAAAGGAATCTCTCCTAAGAAAGGAACCTTCAGGTCATCCGCCAAATTTCGGGCACCTGACTCACCGAAAATATGATATTTGTTATTCGGCAGCTCTTCTGGTGTAAAGTAGGCCATGTTTTCGACGATTCCGAGCACGGGAACCTGAATGGCTTCTTGCTGGAACATGGCTACCCCTTTTCGAGCATCAGCCAAAGCCACCTGCTGAGGAGTACTTACCACCACCGCTCCCGTCACGGGAAGGGATTGCATAATACTCAGGTGAATATCCCCTGTTCCGGGAGGTAAATCCAAGAGAAGAAAATCCAACTTGTCCCAGGCGGCATCAAAAATCATTTGATTCAGCGCTTTTGCAGCCATGGGTCCTCTCCAGATCACCGCTTGGTTGGGTTGGGTAAAAAACCCAATCGATAAAATCTTCACTCCAAAGTTTTCGACCGGAGCCATTTTCGATTTGCCCTCTACCTCAACGGCGATGGGTTTTTGGTCTTCCACATCGAACATCAAAGGCATAGAAGGCCCGTAAATATCGGCATCCAGAATACCCACAGAAAAGCCCATCTGGGCCAGGGTTACCGCCAAATTGGCTGTAATGGTAGACTTTCCAACGCCCCCTTTCCCGGAGCAACAGCCACAATATTCTGAATCCCAGGAATGGGTTTGCCTTTAAGGATATTACTGGGCTTCTTTTCGGGAGCCTCTACCTTGATATTGACTTTGATCTTGGCTTTCTCGTACACCTCCTGGTGAACAACCTTCAGGATTTCTACCTCGGTTTTCTTCCTGGCCTGCAAACTGGGGTTGCTGATCACGATATCCACAACCACCTCATCACCAAATACTTGAACATTTTTTACTGCACCACTGCTCACCATATCGGCCCCTTCTCCGGGGACGGTAATTTTTTGCAGTGCATCCAGTACTTGTTGCTTCGTAAACTTCATCTACCTATGGAGTGTATTAGAAGTGCAAAGATAACGTATAAGGGCTAGAATTCAGCGCAAATACGCGCGTCTAACTCAGTAGAGGTCAGGGGCCAACTCGGCTGATGGATCCCACAAGATTTCATCCATTTTCTGGACCTGGTCGCCTTGGATCATTACCCCTTCTTCTTCCAGGAGCTGCTGCATCACATTGGTCCCTCCAAAATGGTGTTTTCCGGTCAAAAGGCCTTGACGATTGACGACCCGATGAGCCGGTACTTCCAAAGTATGGCTGTTGTTCATCGCCCAGCCGACCATACGGGCACTGCGAGCCGCTCCCAGGTATTTGGCAATGGCGCCATAGGTGGTCACCCTCCCTTCAGGAATGTGCCGTACCACCTGATAAACCCGTTCAAAAAAAGAATCGTTCTTGCCTGCCATTTACATATCTCTATACATGATTCGAATCAGGGTAATGGCCAACAAAACAAGCATCAACAGGCTGATGATGTAGTTGCTGTTCTTCGAAAAGCGGTTGGTCCGGGTCTCCATTTTATTGAAATAGAAGGTGTAGAGGTAGAGTACCGAAAAGGTACCGGCACCTGCGGCCAAAACAAAGACCAAAATATCTTCCTGCTTGAACTGAATCCACCCGGTCTTGTTCCACATAGCGTGGATCCCGGCATAATAAGGGATGGTCAGAAAGTTCAGGGAAGCCAAGAGAATCCCCTTAAAAAAACTGTTCTTCTTGCTGCCTCGACGGGCCAGTTCTTCTGGGGACTTGACTTTTTTACTCCGCGCCTTGAAAAAGAAATACAGGGTAAAGAAAGCGAACACCACCAAGGCGGCCTTCAACAAAATATCGATAACATCCGGGTTGTTGTAGAGGAATTTCGAAATCAAGACCGAGATATAGGCCTGAACGATAATGGTACTGCTCACCCCCAAACTGAAAACTATGCCGTTCCATTTGCCTTTTTCGACACTGGTTTTAGCAGCATTCATATTGAGAAGACCTGGAGGAACCGTAGCCATAAAGGCGGCCGAAAAGGTCGCAAAAAACAGAATAAGCAAATGGGTCATTGGCCAGGGATCCTAAACTGGATGTAGGTTATCGGTTTCTCTTGTTCAAGATACTGATTTTCGTAAAAGGTCTGAATTTTCAGTGCTTCTTCTGGGGCTTCCCGATGCTGATACACATCGTGATTGGCATAGATGATTTCGGCTCCCTTGGCATGCAGTAAACCCAGTGTATAACCATGCAAGAACTCGCTGTCGGTTTTTAAGTGAACCAGTCCGTCTGCACGCAAGACCGCTTGGTACTTCTTCCAAAATTCCAAGCCGGTTAAGCGGTGTTTGGTGCGTCTGTACTTGATTTGCGGATCGGGGAAGGTGATCCAGATTTCGTCGACCTCGCCCTCTCCAAAAATCAGATCAATCAGCTCAATTTGGGTACGAACAAAACGCACATTGGTCAGGCCTTCTTCCAGAGCGGTTTTGGCCCCTCTCCAAAAGCGGGCACCCTTGATATCAATCCCCACAAAGTCTTTGTCTGGATGCTGGCGGGCCAAGCCAACCGTGTATTCACCCTTTCCACACCCCAATTCAAGGATCAAGGGTACCTTCCGGCCGAATTCCTTTTCCCATTTTCCTTTGTGAACGAAGCCTCCCGTGACTTCTTCCCGGGTGGGTTGGATCACATTCTGAAATCCTTCGTTCTCCTTAAATCTTTTGAGTTTGTTCTTGCTTCCCACTTGTCCACCTTCTTCTGGGGGTCAAAACTAGCCATTAATTTTAAATGCCAATTTCATAACATTTTCCGTACATGAGGCTTTTAGCCTTTTGCTAATTTGCACCCGTGTTAAAAGGGAAAAAAATACTCGTTGCTCCCTTAAATTGGGGATTAGGGCACGCTACGCGCTGTATTCCTCTTATCCATGCCCTTATCCAAAGAGGTGTCCTTGTTTACTTGGCTTCCGACGGAGTTGCCCTCCGCTTACTCAAACACGAATTCCCTGAACTACCTGCTTTTGAGCTCCCCTCCTACAATGTGAAGTACGCATCTAAAGGACAGTTCTTTAAACTCAAGATGATCTTTGATTCACCTAAACTGCTCGCGGCCATGGCCAAAGAACGACTTGCGATCGAGAAGCTGATTGTTCAGGAAGAAATCGACGGTCTCATTTCAGATAACCGTATGGGGGCGTTGAGCAGAAAGGTTCCCTCGGTCTTTATCTCGCATCAATTGAATGTGCTTTCGGGTAGCACTACCTGGATAAGTTCCACTTTTCATCAAGAAGTAATTCGCCGGTTTAAAGAGTGTTGGGTACCTGATTTTGATCGTGAACCGAACTTAACAGGTCGATTGGGTCATCTAAAAAATCCACGATTTTCGATACGGTATACCGGTCCGCTGAGTCGTTTCGAAAAAAGGGATCTGCCCAAAAAATACCCTCTCATGGTCTTGCTCTCTGGCCCCGAACCACAACGAACCTTCCTTGAAGAGAAACTAATGGTAGAACTCCATGCGTTTGAAGGGCACGTCTTATTTGTACGAGGGAAAATTGAAGATGAGAAGACGAAGAAGGTTATAACAACCCCTCGCGGAAGTATAGAACTGGTGAACTTTATGCAATCGGAAGAACTGGAGAAGGCTCTGAATTCCAGCGAGCTGATTATTTCTCGTTCCGGTTACACAACGGTGATGGATTTGGCTAAATTAGGCAAAAAGCCTTTTTTATTCCTACTCCTGGTCAATACGAACAGGTGTACTTAGCCGAGCGTCTGGAGGACCAACAACTTATTCCGTACTGCAGTCAAGATAGTTTTAGCCTAAAAGAATTAGAAAGAGTAGCACACTATAAAGGCTTTACTGGGCTGCAAGTTCAGTTGGATTATGATTTCTTATTCTCCATTTTCTCCAGCGTAAAAGAGAATTCAGAACCGACTTCTTCCTCACTTTCTACATAGATGCGCTCTCCATGGGCTTCCACGATATGCTTTACAATAGCGAGACCTAATCCAGAACCTCCTTCTTTGCGACTACCGCTCTTATCGACTCGGTAGAAACGCTCAAACAGACGAGGGATGTGTTGCTTAGGAATGCCTTCCCCGTTGTCCGTCACCCGAACGATCACCTTGTTGGCGATCAGGTTTTCTACACTGACTTCAGTCGTTCCCTTTTCGTTTCCGTATTTGATGGAGTTCACCAAGAGATTGGTAATGACCTGTTGCACCTTCTCCTGGTCAGCATAGACCATGACCGGTTCCGAATACTCCATATCGAAGGTAAGGCTGATGCGCTTTTTAGACGCCTTCATCTCGAGTAAATCAAAAACGCTTTGAATCACCTCAAGAATATCAAACTCTTCTTTATCAAGGTTCAAATCTCCGACCTCCAGCTTGGTAATCAAATCCAGGTCCTTCACAATGTAGATCAGCCGCTCTACCCCTTTGTTGGCTCTTTCGAGGTACTTTTCTCTTACCTTTTTATCGCTCATCGCTCCATCGAGCAAGGTCAAAATATAGCCTTGCACAGTGAAAAGCGGAGTCTTCAGTTCGTGTGCAATGTTACCGAGAAATTCTTTGCGGTACTCTTCCCGAATCTTCAGGGTGTCAATTTCTACCTTTTTGTCTTCGGCGAATTTTTCGATCTCCTCCGTCAGGGTTTTCATGTCGGTGGTGATGCTCTTAGTGCGAAAGTCGGTACTTTCTAATAGGGAAACGTCGTCGTAAATCTTTTTAACCCGACGGTAGATAAAGCGCTCTATCCGGGACTGAATGATCAAAAAACAGCACGAAAAACAGAGGATCAGAAAGACACAGAAAAAGCCCATGTCTACCATGCCGAAGGCCTTGAGCAAGAAATAGACCAAGAAACCCAACAGCAGGGTGATGAAGAGCGATGAACGAATCGCAAATCGGTACGATTTTCTAATCTCTGCAGCGGCCATTAGAGCACGAACTTATACCCGACGCCCTTGACGGTTTTGAAGTGGTGATCGCCAATTTTTTCACGGAGCTTCCGGATGTGAACGTCGATGGTACGACCTCCGACAACAACCTCGTTGCCCCATACCTTGTCCAAAATCACTTCTCGTTTGAACACTTTACTGGGCTTGGAAGTAAGCAGGGCCAACAACTCAAACTCTTTGCGGGGAAGAATGATTTCGACCCCCTTATTGACAATCTTGTACTCTTCCCGGTTGATAATGATATCGCCCACCTCAACGATGTCTTCCACTTCGTTTTTGTCTTCCTTGAGGCGACGTAAAAGGGCCTTTACCTTCCCTACTAAAACCTTGGGTTTAATGGGTTTGGTAATATAATCATCGGCTCCGGCATCGAATCCGGCTAACTGGGAATAGTCTTCTCCACGAGCGGTCAAGAAAGTAATGATGGTGTTTTCTAGCCCAGGCGTAGCGCGCATCATTTCGCAGGCTTCAATCCCGTCCATTTCGGGCATCATCACATCGAGGATGATCAAATGAGGTTGCTTCTTTTTGGCTTTGGCTACCCCCTCTACTCCGTTTTTAGCGGTATAGACCTGGTACCCTTCGGACGAAAGGTTGTAGCTCACAATTTCCAAGATATCTGGTTCATCGTCGACCAGTAGGATCTTAATGTCCTTTTTATTCATGACGTATAATCGTTTACAAGCCCGAGGGCCTGCTGCCATAAAAGTAAAGATAATCAGAAGTCAGCAGCTATCCTTAACGTTGATTTAATCTTCTAACACTAAGGTAACCCTGATAAAATCCACTCTTAACATGAGAGTAACCCGGCTTTTACTTCCCCTATCGTTCTTTGCCATCGAAATTTACTTAACTTAAAATGAGAACACTTATAACCGCTCTAGCCTTTATCATTTCCTCCCTGGCTATTGCACAGGAATCCACCGGAAGCATTGCCGGAAAGATGACTGACGCTGACTTTAATGATGAACCCCTGGCCTTCGCCAACGTCCTAATTAAAGGGACTACTCAAGGGACCACTTCTGACTTTGATGGTTTGTATGAAATCTCTGGACTTGAGCCAGGCACCTATACCGTTGTCTTCAGCTACGTTGGTTACGAAACCCGTGAAGTGGTCGATGTTGTTGTGGAAGCCGGTAAAATTTCTGAAGTCAATGTGAGCATGAGTGCGTCGGCCGAACAACTAGAAGAGGTCGTTGTAACCGTCGTTCGTCGACAGGATTCTCAAGTCGCTCAATTGATTTCTCAAAAGAAAGCCGTCACCGTTGTTGAAAGTATTGGGGCACAAGAACTCGGTAAATTGGCCGTTTCGGATGCAGCCAAAGCCACCACTAAAATCTCTGGGGTTACGGCAAGTCAAGGTTCGGGAGACATCTTTGTCCGTGGGCTTGGAGACCGCTACCTGTCGACTACTTTGAACGGACTTCCTGTTCCTTCTGATGATGTAGAACGCAAAAACATCAGCCTGAATCTCTTCCCAACTAGGGTAATCCAAAATGTTAGTGTGAGTAAGACCTACTCCGCTCTTAACTCAGCGGATCAGGCGTCCGGCGTGATCAATGTTTCTTCTCGTGAACTGCAAGGAGATAACCTTTTACAGGTTAGTCTTTCTTCTGGAGTAAATACAAACGTTAGCCAAGAAGGGGTATTTGACAACTTCCGTATTTCACCCAATATCAACGATGCCACCTTGGGCTTTTACTTGCGTCCGCGCTCCATTCGCGAGCAAGTCATCAGTCAGGGTTGGAATACCCAAACCCTGGATAATCCGGTAAACTATACCGCTTCTATCGCTGCAGGAAAGAAATTCTTCGACAATAAATTAGCGGTTTTGGTTACCGCTTCTCATGGTCGTTCTAACGGTTACCAACAAGGTGTATTCCGTCAGTTCAGAGGAAATGCTTTGGAAGACACGATTACCGATGCAACCAACTACACTTCTGAAATTGTCAACTCAGCCTTAGCTGATTTGACTTGGTTTATCAACGATAAAAACAAGTTGAAATCCACCACCTTCTTCATTAACAAATACGCCGAAAACGTATTTGAAGGAGGACGCGCCGGAAACTCGACCATTTTTGAAGAAGACGATCTGAACAACGATTCGATCTCTCAGTTTATCCGCGACCAAAACGTGAAGCGTACCCAGCTTTTGGTTACCCAATTGGCCGGTACCCACAAACTGAATGATAAACACAACCTGGAATGGGCCGTTGGATACAACCTGTTGTACGCGGACGAGCCTAACCGTATTCGCAACGAGGTGAACTTCAACCCTCGCGAGCCAGAAGACCTTGCTCCAGGAGAAGTTTTTGATCCTACCAACCCGGGCGCTGAGAGTATTCAGCTAGGATTCACCGGTGGTTTTCAGCAAAGAAAATCTGCTCAGCAAATTGAAGATATCGAATACAATGGTTACATCAAGGATGTAATCAACCTGATCGACAAGGAAGAAACCGCCTTCAAAATTGAGGTTGGAGCAGCCTACCGAAATAAAGAAAGAGACTTTTACTCGGAGTTTGTCGGAGTTGAAGAGCGTAACTTCAATACCGTAACGGCAAGCAGCTTGGACGATTTGGGATCCATTTTTACAGCTTCCAACTTCAGTAATGGCCTGTTGCAATTAAATGTGCTAGGAGCTAATGCGAACGGTGACAATGCAGATATCTATTCCGGGCGCCTGGAATCGCAGGCCGCTTTCGCTGATTTCAATATCAACTTGAACAACAAGTGGAACTTCAATGCGGGCTTCCGCTACCAACGCGACCAGATCAACGTCAACTACGATGTGGGTAACTTGGCCTTGCGTGTGGGCGAAAGCAACCAGGAGTACAACAACTTCTACCCGGCGTTGAACATCAAGTACAGCTTGAACGAACAACAAGCTATCCGCTTTGCGGCTAGCCGTACCATTACTCTGCCAGAGTTCAAAGAAATTGCTCCCTTTGAATATGTATCTCCCGTAGGGCAGGTCACTCGTGGTAACCCGGATGTAGAAGCTTCAATTGATTTCAACTACGATTTGAAGTGGGAATGGTTCCCTACTCCAGGACAATTGATTTCTGTTGCTGCTTTTTACAAGGACATCAAAGACCCGATCAACCGTGTTCGTGACAGAGGATCTGCTGGTGTGTTCTCTTACTTCAACACTTCAGAAAGAGCCGAGGTGGTTGGTCTGGAACTAGAAACCAAATTGGACCTGATTAAGGCCACGACGAATGAAGAAGGAGAAGCTACAGGGAACGAACTGAGTATGGTGTTCAATGCGACACGCATGTGGACCAACCAGGACCTCATTGAGCAGCGCACGGAATCAGGTGCACTAATCCGTAGCTTCCGCTACAAGACCATTAGCAAGACCAATCTTCAGGGTGCTCCTGACTACATCATCAACAGTAGCCTGAACTTCAATACTGCGGGAGTAAACCCTTTTGGAGTTTCTCTAACGGCCAACTATGCATCTGACAAGATCTTCGCATTGGGTGTTCCCACCGATCAGATCAACCGCGACATCTTTTACGATGACGCGATCGTTGAAAAAGGATTTGTCGTACTCGACGCGACAGTAACCAAGGATTTGGGAGAGCATTGGCAAGTACGTCTTACCGGTCGAAACCTCTTAAATCCAGACATCCGTCAAACACAACTTATTCTAAGAAATATTCGGGACCTCGCTCCTCTACCAATTGACCAACGTCTAAATGCTCAACGCGTAGAAGAAGAAGTTACCGTTCGTTCCTACAACTTGGGAAGAACGATTAGCCTAGGTTTCAACTACAACTTTTAATCACCTGTTTTTTACTTAGCCTCCTTTTTTTTCATCTAAACCACTATTTATGAAATCGAATGTTTTAAAGACCTCTGCCGTCCTTCTCACCGCGCTGAGTGTACTTTTTGTTGGATGTAAGCAGGACGACGGGGATCCCGTTGACTTGTGTAGCAACGGAGTTCAAGATCCTGGAGAGCAGGGTGTGGACTGCGGCGGAACTTGTACCAACGCCTGCCCAGTCAACAACGCTCTACCAAGCTCTATCGATCAGGACACCACTCTTGATCCGAATGTAGATTACCAATTAAACGGTACCATGAGTGTTACCGCAGGAGTCACCTTAACCATCCCTGCAGGAACCACCATTACCGCCGCCACAGGAACCAACGTTTATATTGTGGTTCAACAAGGAGCGAATATTGTCATTCAGGGTACTGCCAACAACCCTGTTGTCATGACTTCAGCTGCACAAACTCCAGGAAACTGGGGAGGTCTTGTGATTGCCGGAAACGCTACCACTACGGAGGGAGTAAACGCTACTGCCGAAGTTGGAGGCATCTCTTACGGGGGAACAGAAGACACAGACAGCTCAGGTTCCATCAACTACCTTGTGATCAACTACGCTGGTGCTCAAATCAACTCTGAATCTCAGTTCAATGGTTTGACCCTATATGCTGTAGGTTCTGGAACAACCATTAGCAACGTTGCCATCATGAACGGAACGGACGATGGTGTTGAATTCTTTGGAGGAACTGTTTCTGCTACGAATTTGTACTTAGAAAATAACGAAGATGATTCGGTAGACTGGACAGAAGGATGGAACGGAACCTTGGCTAACACTTATGTTCTGCACACCATCAATGACTTCTCAACGGCTATCGAAGCGGATGGAGCTAATGGCAACCCTACTATTTCTAACTTCACTGCCATTTCTGCCGGAACTTCTTCAAAAATTGGAGGTACAGCCCTTCAGTTTAAGAAAGCTTCTGGAGCCACGATTAACGGTCTTACTTTGACCGGCTATGACACCAATGTTGAATTGGCTAACCCAGAGCAAGGATCTTTTGACAACATCATCATCGATGGTGCTTCTGCTGATCCTTCTGCAAGCTACTCTTCTTCTTCAGAAGACGGATCTGGCTTTAGCTGGGCGAGCGAGAATTCTGGATCTGTGGACATCTTGAGTGGATCACAGACTTCTGACCGTACGTTGAACGCTGGAGTTACTTACTTCCTTAATGGAACCTACAGTGTTGAAGCCGGAGCAAAACTGACTATTCCTGCAGGAACAAGGATTGTTGCCGAGTTGGAAACTGGCGAGTCTACTTCTACTTATATCGTTATTCAGAAAGGTGCTGAAATCGATGTACAGGGTTCTGCAAGTAACCCTGTTGTGATGACCTCTTCTACAGAAGCTCCTGGTAGCTGGGGTGGATTGGTTATCGCTGGAGATGCAACCACTACAGAAGGAGTGAATGCTATTGCTGAAGTAGGTCAAATTCAATACGGTGGTACGGAAGATGCCGATAGCTCTGGTAATATCGATTACCTGATCATCAACTACGCTGGTGCTCAAATCAACTCCGAGTCTCAATTCAATGGTTTGACTCTCTACGCGGTTGGTTCTGGAACAACGATCGACAACGTTGCGATCTTGAACGGTACAGATGACGGTGTGGAGTTCTTCGGTGGAACAGTTTCTGCCTCCAACTTCTACCTAGAAAACAACGAAGATGATGCCGTAGACTGGACAGAAGGTTGGAATGGAACTTTGACCAACGCTTATGTTCTACATACTGGTGCTTTCTCTACTGCTGTTGAGGCGGATGGAGCAAATGGCAACCCAACCCTTGCCAACTTTACGGCTGTATCTACTGTCGGTGGTACTGCACTTCAATTCAAGAAAGCTTCTGGTGCAACCATCACCGGTTTGTCTTTGACTGGATACGCAACTTCTGTTGAATTGGCTAACCCGGATCAGGGATCTTTCGCCAACATCCAAATCGATGGAGCTGACGCGAATCCTGCTAACTCTTACTTGGCTGATGCCACTGTGGATGTTTCTATGTTCAGCTGGGCAGATGGTTCAGAAGTTGAGACTCAAATCTTGACAGGATCTCTTTCTTCTGACTTGACCCTGGACGCAAGTATCGCTTACTTCTTGAGCAATACCTTCAGTGTTGAATCAGGAGCTACTTTGACGATCCCTGCGGGTACAACCATCACTGCTGATTTGACTGTTGGTGAATCTACTTCAACCTACATCGTCGTTCAGCAAGGTGCTGCTATCGATATCCAAGGAACAGCGAGTAGCCCTGTTACTTTGACTTCTACAACTCAAACTCCTGGAAGCTGGGGTGGATTGGTGATCGCTGGAAACGCTCCAACCACGGAAGGAGTAAATGCAATCGCTGAAGTAGGTCAAATCCAATACGGAGGAGACAACGCAGAAGACAGCTCTGGAAACATCGATTACTTGATCATCAACTACGCTGGTGCTCAGATCAACTCGGAGTCTCAGTTCAACGGTCTTTCTCTTTACGCTGTTGGTTCTGGTACGACTATCGATAACGTGGCTATCTTGAATGGAACAGACGATGGTGTGGAGTTCTTCGGTGGAACGGTTTCTGCTTCTAACTTCTACCTAGAAAACAACGAAGATGATGCTGTTGACTGGACAGAAGGATGGAACGGTACTTTGACCAATACCTATGTTGTTCACGATGTAGCTTTCTCCACGGCTGTTGAGGCGGATGGAGCAAATGGCAACCCAACCCTTGCCAACTTTACCGCTGTTTCTTCTGTAAACGGTACAGCGCTTCAGTTCAAAAAAGCTTCTGGTGCTACTATCACTGGACTTTCTTTGAGCGGATACGCTACTTCTGTTGAATTGGCTAACCCAGATCAGGGATCCTTCGCCAATATTCAGATCGAAGGAGCTGATGCTGACCCACAAAATGCATACAACGCAGCTGCTACTGTAGACATCTCTACATTCAGCTGGGCAACGAACTAAGAGCGTTTAGTTTATCAATTCAAGGAACCCCGGTCATCTGGCCGGGGTTTTTGTTTTTTGTTAAAATTTGGGTCAAATCCTTGCGGTTCATCGAAAAACCGCCCGAAAGCCCTAACCAGCTTATAATCAATTCGTAAAAAAATTTATATTTGTGGCACACTCTTTGTCACCCAATCTTATATGAAGAAACTCTACCTCGTACTTTTATTGGCTTGTTTTTCTACGCTGACTTATGCGCAGAATAGCTCTATTGCCATGAACAGCAGTCGAGGGAAGGCTTCTACGGAAGAGATTCAAGACTTCAAACTCTTTCCTAACCCCGTGACAGACGGCAGAATCACCATCGAAACCCGAAACAACGCTCCCAAGAACATCTTGATTTTTGACGTTTTCGGGACCCAAGTGATGCAACAGAAACTGGTGGGTCGTGAGCTCAACCTCAGCCGTCTGGATAAAGGGGTGTACATCTTGCGTGTCTTCGAGAACAACAAAACGGCTACGCGCAAGCTGATCATCCGCTAATTTTCCCCTTTTAGGACACCACACCTTTTAAGCTATACACAGCGTCTTTTGAGCCCCTCACAACAATAAATAGGTCAAGGCCTGAAGTCTTTCTACTTTTAGTTTGCTTACCCAAATCAGACTGAATGAGAAAATTATTCTTCCTTATTATTATGGCCTTACCTCTACTGACCCATGGGCAAGAAATCGCAAGTGCCGATCGCCCGATCAAGACCTCACCCAAGACTTTTAAAATGTATCCAAATCCCGCTTACGGGAATCAGGTGACCATTCGAACGTCTATCGTTGGAACGAAAGAAGTGAAGGTATTTGATGTCTTTGGCGAGATGGTGATGGCAGAAAACCTGCAAGGTCATACCCTGAACATTTCGAAACTACTTCCTGGAGTGTACGTTTTACAAGTCAAAGAAAACGACACCACCATGACCCGCAAGCTGGTTGTGAAGTAAGTATTACCCGAAAAGCTTTTCCGTAATTTTGAGGAGTGGAAGCCCTATCTCCCTCCCAAGTATTTGGTATTCGAACCGAGGCCGATTTTTGGTCAGCTGTACGGCGTACCGTTGCATTCCAATACCACAACAATCCGGTTTATCGCGAATACTGTGTGCATTTGGGCTTTGACCCGAATCTGGCTTTTGACCTGAACGATATTCCCTTTTTACCGATTGACTTTTTCAAATCCCGAGAGGTAAGCAGTCACCCGGGCCCTTACGAGCTTGAATTCCGCAGCAGTGGTACCACGGCGCAGCAGCGCAGTATACATCGCGTTGCCCAAGCCCCGTACTACCAACAAAGTTTTATCAAAGCATTTGAGCTCTTTTACGGGGACCCCAAAGAGCATTGTATTCTTGCCCTCCTGCCGAATTACCTGGAGCAGCAGCATTCGTCTCTGGTCTATATGGTGGATCAGTTGTTGGACCTTTCCCAAAACCCCTTGGGCGGGTTCTTTCTGAGTGATTACAAGGAACTCTTAAACCGCATTGAGCAAGCCCAAACAAGTGAAACCCTAGTGCTCTTATTGGGGGTTTCTTATGCGCTACTGGACCTGGCCGAACAGTACCATCCGGACCTCTCCGGAGTCACGGTCATGGAAACCGGGGGGATGAAAGGCCGACGAAAAGAAATGATCCGCAAAGAACTGCATGGAGAACTTCAGGAGGCGTTCAATTTGGAGGCTATCCACTCTGAATACGGAATGACTGAGCTGCTTTCTCAGAGCTACAGCTTGGGCAATGGACTATTCAATAGTCCTCCCTGGAAAAAAATACTCATTCGGGATGCCGAGGATCCTCTCAGCTTAGCAACTGAAGGCAAAAGTGGAGGGATCAACGTCATCGATCTAGCCAATCAACATTCCTGCAGCTTTATCGCTACTCAGGATTTAGGCCGATGGCACACCAATGGCTTTGAAGTGCTGGGTCGATTTGACCATGCAGAAATAAGGGGCTGCAACCTGATGGTCGCTGACTAATCAGCGTCTTATTCGACGATCAAGACGTAGTAATTCTTCTTTCCGCGTTGTAGCAAAACATACTTGTCTGCGATCAAATCTTCCGCGCTGATAGAGTAATCCTCTTTTACTTTGGTTTTATTGACCGAAATAGAATTCTGCTTGAGTTCTCGTCGGGCCTCCCCATTGGAAGCCAAAAAACCGGTTTCTGCAGCCAAAGCGGCTATCATATCGAGTCCAGTATTCAGCTTTTCCCGTGAGATCACCGCCTGGGGCACTCCTTCAAAAACATCCAGGAAGGTCTCGGTGTCGAGCGCCTTGAGACTTTCGGAAGTCGACTTTCCGAAGAGAATCTGACTCGCCTGCTGGGCATTTTCCAACTCTTGTTTTCCGTGTACCATTAGGGTGACTTCTTCCGCCAATCGCTTTTGCAAGGCGCGCTGGTGAGGAGCTTCCTGGTGAGCTTTTATTAGGTCTTCAATCTCCGTTTTACCCAAGAGAGTAAATATTTTGATGTAGCGTTCCGCATCGACATCCGAGGTGTTGAGCCAGTACTGGTAGAAACGGTATGGCGAAGTGCGCTTAGCATCCAGCCAGATATTTCCGCTTTCGGTTTTTCCGAATTTGCTGCCATCGGCTTTGGTGATCAGCGGACAGGTGAGAGCAAATCCCTTCCCGCCTCCGATGCGGCGAATCAGTTCAGTTCCCGTGGTGATGTTTCCCCACTGATCGCTGCCCCCCATTTGAAGGGTGCAATCCAATTCCCGAAAGAGGTGCAAAAAGTCGTAGCCCTGGACCAGTTGGTAGGTAAACTCCGTGAAGGACATTCCTTCCTGGGCTTCGGCGCTCAAGCGTTTTTTAACCGAGTCCTTGGACATCATATAATTCACCGTAATGTGCTTGCCCACATCGCGGATAAAGGCCAAAAAGCTGAAGTCCTTCATCCAGTCGTAGTTGTTCACCAATTGGGCGGCATTTGGAACATCGCTGTCAAAATCCAAAAAGAGCGAAAGCTGTTTTTTAGGGCGTCTTCGTTATGGCGCAAAGTAGCCTCATCCAAAAGGTTGCGTTCTGCAGACTTACCCGAAGGATCTCCGATCATACCCGTAGCTCCACCGACCAGGGCTACAGGACGGTGTCCAGCTTCCTGAAAATGGCGTAGCATCATGATACTGACCAGGTGACCGATGTGCAGGGAATCAGCCGTGGGATCAATACCGACATAGGCCGAGCGCATTTCTTCGAGCAAGTGCTCTTCTGTACCCGGCATACTATCGTGGATCATGCCTCTCCACTTCAATTCTTCTACAAAGTTTGCTTTCATTTTTCCAGCCTTTTGGATCGCAAATATAAATTACATTTGCGTATGGTTTTGGTTACCGGAGGAACAGGTTTATTGGGCTCTCATCTTCTCTTCTATTTGAGCCAGCAAACAACACCGCTAAGGGCCCTTTTTCGCCGCCCGGAGCGCCTCCAAAAAACAAAGGAACTCTTTCGCTTATTGGGTGATTCTGAGGGGGATCAGTTCAGTAAAATCGAATGGGTACAGTCCGACCTGCTGGATATTCCTGCTCTGGAAGAAGCCCTAGCCAGTATTGAACAGGTTTACCACTGTGCAGGCATGGTTTCTTTTGATCCCGCCGATCGAAAGGCCCTTTACCGCAACAATGTGCGCAGCACCTCCCGCCTGATTGACGTCTGCCTAATGAAGGGGGTCAAGCGATTGCTTTTTGTCAGTTCCATTGCCGCTACCGGTAAAGAAGCAGATGGCGGCACCGTCAATGAAGAAAGTCCATGGAATCCCACCGAGAGTTATGCCTATGGACAAAGCAAATGGGAAGCCGAATTGGAGGTCTGGCGTGGGCAGCAAGAAGGACTAGAAACCGTCGTGGTCAATCCAGGGGTCATTCTGGGCACCGGTTTCTGGGGCCAAGGCAGTGATTTATTGATTTCTCGTATTTACAAAGGCCTCAAAATATACCCTCCCGGACAAGCGACTTTTATCAGTGTCGACAATACGGTTGCTGCTATGATGGCCCTGATGCAGTCCAAAGTCCAATCGCGCCGGTTCATCCTCTTTCAGGAACAGTGGAATTTTAAACAGCTCTTTCGGCATATCGCTAAAGGCCTTAACAAAAACCCGTCCTTTGTACAAATACCACTCTGGAGCCTGGGGATTTTGTCCTTCTTAGACCGACTGAAAGCTTTCTTTTTTAAGAGCACGAGGCAGCTACCTCCAGAAGTTCTTAAAAGTTTGCAGGTACCAACGACCTACAGCAATGAGGCCCTTAAAGAAGTGGTGGACGTGGAATTCATTCCGCTCGAAGAGGAGATTATGAAAAACACAGGGCTTTACCGGCAGTACAAGAAAAGACCCTAGGATTTTTGGCGAACAGACTGAGGGACACCATTGGCCTTCATAATGGAATCCAAGCGGGGTTTCTTCTTTTGTTCCTCCATGGTTTTTTCGTTTCGCAAACGGCGGATTTCCTCCAGCTTTTCCGACTCTAGAGTTATGCGCTTTTGCACACTGTCGTACATGCCTTTGTATTGAATTGGAAGGGAAGCGTAGTAGGCATCACTGTCTGCCAGACGGGTGCTGTCGATCTCGTAGCGAGCATAGATGATTTGCATGATCTCCTTGTCCCATTGAGCCAGGGTGCCGGGACTGGTGGTTTGCACCGCATTGAGAACCGACAAATCGTACATGATGTCAATCATGGTATTCGGCTCAATGAGGTTCTCTGGTTCTTCGAGTACCTTTTCGGCACAAGCGATCAAGAGGCAACAACTCAGCCCCAAAAAGTAAAATCCAATGCGCTTGCTCTGCATCATGGTGTAAAGGTACTATTCCTATCGGTTGTAGGTAACCCGCATTCCCGTTCCCGGAGCGATGAATTCTCCTTGATCATAGGCGCATACGCCATTGAGCCAGGTTCTTTTGACCTTAGACCCAAAGGTGGTGCCTTCAAATGGGGACCAACCGCACTGGTACAAGACATTTTCTTTTTCTACCGTCCAAGACGTGGTGGGATCGACCTCCACCAGGTCGCCGTAGTAGCCCTCGCGGATATAGCCTCGGCGGTCGATTTCGAAACGGATGGCCGGATTGTGGGCCATTTTTTCGACCCATTTCGCAATCGGAATATCGTTCTTCATTTCCCAAAGAGCGGGTAATGCGTGCTGAACCAAAGGCCCACCAGAAGGTGCGGAAGTATAAGGGTTCTGCTTTTCTTCCCAGGTATGGGGCGCGTGATCAGTGGCAATAATATCGATGCGATCCTCCATGACGGCCTGTCGTAGACTCATGCGATCCGAGGCCTGCTTTACCGCTGGATTCCATTTGATCAGACTGCCTTTGGAAGCATAATCTTCATCGCTAAACCACAAGTGGTGAATACACACCTCAGCAGTAATCTGTTTGTTCTCCAGAGGGCCCGCATCAAAAAGGGGGACTTCCCTGCCTGTAGACAAATGAAAAACATGCAAGCGTGCACCGGTTTTACGAGCCAATTCAACCGCCCGAGAAGACGAGAGGTAGCAGGCTTCCTCACTTCTGATAATAGGGTGCATCTCCATCGGAATATCATCTCCGTACTTTTCTTTGGCCAGGGCCAGGTTGTGTCGGATGGTCCTTTCGTCCTCGCAGTGGACCGCGATGACCAATGGGGTATTCGAAAAAATTCGCTCGATGACCTCTTCGTTGTCGACGAGCATGTTCCCCGTAGAGGATCCCAGGAAGAGTTTGATCCCTGCACACTGGTTTGGATCGACGGACTTAATGACTTCCAGGTTATCGTTGGTTCCCCCTAAGAAGAAGGAGTAATTCGTATAGGAGGTCTCTTTTGCCCGTGCATATTTGTCTTCTAAAGCCTCCAGGGTAACAGTCTGAGGATTGGTATTGGGCTGCTCCATGAAGGTGGTTATCCCTCCAGCCAGAGCGGCTTTACTCCCACTGGCTATGGTTCCTTTATGGGTGAGACCCGGCTCGCGAAAATGCACCTGATCATCAATCAATCCCGGCAAGAGGTAGTTCCCTTGGAGATCGTGGACTTGGGCTTCTGGGTGAGAAATATTGGAATCTATACACTCAATAAAAGGGGGAGAGAGCAAGACATCTGCCTCTTTTTCTACTCCCTCATTAACGAGTCGACAGTTTTTTAGTAGGGTTTGGGCCATTCTGAAATTTTTTGCGGTTAAAGAGGCTTTTCAGTCTCATTTTAATTACTCCTGTGATGCCCTCAATAATAATCGCTCTGTTCATTTTGGACTTTCCGTTGATGCGGTCTGTGAAAATGATCGAGATTTCTTTTAGTTCGAATTTACTCAGGTACGCCCGGTATTTCATTTCGATTTGAAAAGCATAACCGATAAAGCGGACGGCATCGAGATTAATGCCTTCCAAGACTTGGCGTTGGTAACACACAAAGCCTGAGGTCGGGTCGTTGATCGGCATACCAGTCAAAAAGCGCACATAAAAAGAGGCACCGTAAGAAAGAATAATGCGCGAAAGGGGCCAGTTCACCACATTGACACCTTTTTTATAACGGGATCCAATGGCCAGATCTGCTCCGTTCAAACATGCCCGGTGCAAGCGCAAGAGATCACTGGGCTTATGAGAAAAGTCTGCATCCATCTCAAAGATATGCTCGTACTCTTTTTGAAGTGCCCATTTAAACCCATGAATGTAGGCGGTTCCCAAGCCTGCCTTGCCTTGACGGACTTCCAAAAAGAGTTGATCCGCAAATTCCTCCTGCAGCTCACGCACATTTTCGGCGGTACCATCCGGGGAATTGTCATCGACAATAAGAATGTGAAAGGGCTTCTTTAAATCGAATACCGTACGGATGATCGCCTCGATATTTTCGATCTCATTGTAGGTGGGAATGATAACAAGGCAATTACTCAAGGTAAGAAGCTTTTAGCGTCAAAATTACAATTTTATGGTGGCCTGTACAGTTACTAAATTTGAAACCTGTAATTTCCTTGCATGGCCGTACGTATTCCCTCCTCTATGCGGGTCTTTTTGCTCGTTTTTCTCGGATTGAATTTACTGCAAAGCGCAAACACGCCTTTGCTGTATGACGAGGCCTATTTTTGGTATTACGCCCAACAACCCGCCCTGGGGTATTTTGAATACCCGCCGATGATTTCTTGGTTGATTGGGATCGGCCTACAATTTCATGGTGGAGAGTCCGGGGTACGACTACTCCCCATCCTTTTAGGAGCTGGAACTGCTCTGTTTCTTTGGCTTTGTCAGGATAATCCACGCAAGGATGCACGCTTGTTTGCTTTGGTCTTTTGCGCTTTTCCTCTTTTGCATCTCTACAGCTTTATCAGCTTACCCAATTCGGTATTACTCTTTTTTACGGCGCTCAGTTTATGGGCCTTTCGGGTATTTGTCAACGCGCCCTCTCGCCGCAGATCCCTGTTTTTAGGGGTGTCCTTAGCCGGTTTACTTTACAGCGAATACCTGGGAATATTCGTTTTGCTGGTGATGAGTTTTGCTCAACGCGGCCTGATTAAAAATCGCCTGTATCTGCAAGCGCTTGGACTTTGTCTTTTACTCTACAGTCCACACCTGATCTGGCTGGGGCTAAACGACTGGGTGAGTTTGCGCTACACCTTTTTTGAACGGCCCTTGCCCGAAAGAGAACCTCTTGCCTTTACCTCCGGCACCCTGCTAAAACTCACCTTGGTCCTGGGTGTTATGACCCCCTTTGTCTATAAGGGTCTTTTAAATTGGAAAAAAGAGAATTTGGTAGATCGGGTATCCTTTTTACTGGCCTGTAGTCTATTAGTCTTCTACTTTTTATCCAGTTTCCAACGCCCGGTCAGTTTGCAGCTCTTGGCCTTGTTCAGTTTACCAGCCTTTTTATTGAGCCTTTCTTTTCTTTACGAGCGCGAAAACTGGCAAAAGTGGCTGTGGCCTCTCGCTGGTGTTCAAGTGGCCATCCTTTTTTACTTTCGACTTTCATTGATTTTTCCGGGAATGGCACTTTATCCTCATCCCGCCCACGACATCCCGGAATGGACGACCCAATTGGAACAGAGAAGTGATTCCTTGCCTGTTGTTTTTGAAAACAACCCCCAAAAGGCAGCGCTGTTTTCTTTTTACACCGGTCGTCCAACCTATTCGTTCAACACCTTTAGTTTTCGAAAAAACCAGTACAATCTGGACACGTTAACCGAAAATAAATTGCGCTTTCAGAAGGTGGCTTACCTCAGTGAGCAAGATCCACAAGCCGAACATTTATCTTCGATCGACAGTCTGTTACCAGCCCTTCCAGTCCAATTTCCCTTTTATTCCTATCGTAACTTAGAGGCCTGGCTCGATTCCGATAAAATTGAATCCCGGACGATCAGCACCCGCAAACTACGGGTTTACAACCCTTACCAAGATTCCATTCCGATAGGCCAACTCAAGGTGCGTGTTGCCTTTCGGGACGCTAACCGAGGCATTTTAGAAAGTTACCCTGCACCCTTTTTGGTTAAAACAGACGAGCACGATTTGGAAGGTCCTATGGACCAGGTTTACTTAAAAAGTACGGATACTACAGAATTCCGAATAACTTTGCCTTTGGATGCTCCTGAGGAAGCTCGCTATTTGCAAATTGCTTTATCAGAATACGGACAGCTCCCGGGCTTGAACAGCCGTATCATCCGATTAAAACTGGAAGAAAAAGAATAGAGACTGTATGGAACTGGAATACCGACCAATAGAAAGCCTTGATTGGATTACTTTTTTGATTCTTTTCAGTCTGATGGTTTTGGCTTCGGGTAAGTACTACCACCCGTCCCGTTTCATGAATTTTATCAGCCTCCCGCTGAACGACAAATACGTCTCCCTTTACGAAAGAGGCACCTTATTCTTTAACGGCTTTCACCTTTCCATCACGGTATTTCAAGTTGTGAACTACGCCTTGTTCATTTACCTGACCAAAGAAATGCTCTGGGACCAAAGTGGGGTCGTGAGTCAATATGGTTTTTATCCGGTTTTGGGAGGGCTGCTTCTCTTCTTAGTGGCCAAGACAGCACTGCAGCTTGGTCAAGGCTATATTTTTCAATTGGAGTCTCTGGTGGGGGATCTTATTTTTTACAAAAGTTCCTACTTCAATTATTCCAGCTTGGTGGTCTTTCTGGTCAATATTAGCCTGGTCTATATCTGGCCGCAATCCACACTTCTTCTGTACATCGCCCTTGGTCTTATTCTGGTGATCAATTCAGTAGGCCTTCTTTCGGTAATTAAGCAACATCAAAATTTGATTCAGGCTAACCTAATCTATTTTATTTTGTACCTTTGCACCCTTGAAATAGCGCCTTTAGTGCTCTTTGGAAGCTACTTAAAAGTCTGACGCTCATGAAAGTAAAAACAATTTTGGTTTCTCAACCGGAACCCAAAATGGAAAACTCTCCTTATTCGAAATTGATCGAAAAGGAGAAAGTGAAGGTAGATTTTCGCCCTTTTATTCACGTAGAAGGAGTGGACGCCAAATTGGTACGTCAACAAAAAATTGACCTTAACCAATTCACAGCCATTATCTTAACGAGCCGCAACGCTGTAGATCATTTTTTCCGTATCGCGGAGGAGATGCGCTTCAAGGTTCCGGACACCATGAAATATTTCTGCCAATCGGAAGCGGTTGCCTATTATCTGCAGAAGTACGTGGTTTACCGCAAGCGGAAGATTTATGTTGGTAAGCGTAACTTTGCCGACTTGAGTCCTATGTTCAAGAAGTACAAAGACGAGACCTTTCTCTTGCCTTCTTCTGACAGCCTTAAGGACGAAATCCCACGTGTTTTGGACGGACTGAAAGTCGACTGGACTCGCGGTATTTTCTACAAAACAGTCATCTCTGACCTTTCTGACCTCAGAGATGTTTACTACGATGTATTGGTTTTCTTCAGCCCCTCGGGAATCGAGTCTCTGTTGAAGAACTTTCCGGATTTTGAGCAAAACGATACCCGTATTGCGGTATTTGGTAACAGTACCATTCAGGCTGCTACCGGAGCTGGGCTGCGTATCGATATCAAAGCGCCGACGCCAGAGACACCCTCGATGACCATGGCCCTTCAGAAATACATTACAGAAGCCAATAAATAATGGACTTCTCAAAGCATTAAAAAAGGCCGGAACAGATGTTCCGGCCTTTTTGTTTGAGTTAGTTACACTCAGAATGCATAACGCTGAGGTCCACCACGGCGGATCTCTTCGTTCGCATAGCTTTCGAATTTCTTGAAGTTCTCTCTAAAGGCATTGGACAATTTAAAAGCCATATTGTAATACGCTTCGTCATCGTTCCAAGTCGCCCTTGGACTTAACAATTCCGTTGGAACACCAGGACACTCTCTAGGTTGGGCTACGCCAAATACCGAGTGAATGTGATAGGTATCGTAGGAGTACAAGCCCAGCTCTCCTGAAAGAGCTGCGCGAATCATCGCACGGGTATACTCCAATTTCATGCGGCTTCCTACGCCGTAAGGTCCTCCGGTCCAACCGGTATTCACCAACCAGACATCAACTCCTGATTCCGTCATTTTATTACTCAACATCTCGGCGTACTCCGTCGGGTGTAGAGGCATAAAGGGGGCTCCAAAACAAGCGGAAAAAGAAGGTACAGGCTCTACTACACCTGCTTCTGTTCCGGCCACCTTAGCGGTATAACCCGAAATAAAGTGGTAAGCAGCTTGAGAAGGGGTCAACTTAGAAATTGGAGGCAGTACACCAAAAGCGTCGGCCGTCAAAAAGAAAATATTCTTGACATTTTTCCCTACAGAAGGTGTTTGAATATTTTGAATGTGGTGGATAGGATAACTCACCCGTGTATTCTGGGTAATGCTGGAGTCCGTAAAGTCCACTTTGCCATTGGCATCCATGGCAATGTTCTCGAGGATGGCTCCAGGCTTGATAGCGCCATAAATATCCGGTTCTTTTTCAGCCGAAAGGTTGATCACCTTCGCGTAACATCCCCCTTCAAAATTGAAGACGGTGTTGTCTGGAGTCCAGCCGTGCTCGTCATCTCCAATGAGCTTGCGCTCTGGATCTGTTGAGAGTGTAGTCTTTCCTGTTCCCGACAAACCGAAGAACAAGGCCGTATCTCCTTCTTCACCCATATTGGCAGAGCAGTGCATGGGCAGAACTTCGCGTTCAACAGGCAACAAAAAGTTCAGGGCCGAGAAAATTCCTTTCTTAATTTCACCGGTGTAACCCGTTCCGCCTACCAAGGCGATCTTTCGGCTAAAATTTAAAATAGCAAAGTTGTGCTGGCGTGTTCCGTCCCGTTCAGGGTCCGCCATAAAACCAGGCGCATTGATCACCGTCCATTCTGCATTAAAGCTGTCTAGCTCCGCCTCCGTAGGGCGTATAAACATATTGTAGACAAACTGGTTTGACCAGGGGTATTCGTTAATGGCACGAACAGGAAGTCGGTAATTATCGTCTGCACAGGCAAAGCAGTCTCTTACGTAGAGTTCTTTTTTGTTCAAGTAGTCAATGACCCTTTCCATAAGGGCATCAAATTTGGCAGGCTCGAAAGGTATGTTGATGTCTCCCCACCACACCTTGTCCTGGGTGATTTCATCGCGAACGATGAACCGGTCTTTTGGCGAACGGCCGGTAAATTCTCCAGTGTTTACCGCCAAAGCCCCCATATCGGAGGTTCGCCCCATCTCAAGATCAACGGCAGTTTGGTGCAAACGCTCCGGTTCCCACTGATAATTGATGTTTTGATGTTTGATGCCGTACTCGGCCAGCGAAATCGTTTTCGTAACTGGGTCGTAATGACTCATAACTTGACTTTTAATTTGGTGCAAAACTAAAAAAATATAACCCGGGAGCCTTATTTATATTGCCTAAGAGTGTGACTTTGATGCGAAATAACGAAAAGCTAACACAAACCAGGCGATAATGAGGAGTAAACCACCGATGGGCGTTATCCATCCAACAGCAGAAATGTCAATTCCAGTTACTGCTTTGGTCGACAATAAATAAATGGAACCCGAAAAAAGCAGGAGGCCAACCAGTACTAAGTGATAGATCAGAGATTTGGTCTTTTCACTGAGTCCAGGAAGCAAGTAAACCACAAACAAAAAGAAAACGTGATAGAACTGGTAGCGTATGCCGGTCTGAAAGCTGTTCAACTGCTCTGGTTCTAAACTCTCTTTTAAACCATGGCTGGCAAAAGCCCCTAAAACCACTGCCGCTGCGCCCAAAAGGGCAATCACGCCCAATGCTGTTTTTTTCATTCTCGTCGATTTCTTTTCGGCCTTTGTTCAACAAATTGATACATTCGTAGCCGAACGCAAAAGTACAACAGGCCCATGCCGCAAACAATTCTTTTGGTCGGTGCCGGTAAATCAACCGCCTATCTACTTCAATACCTGCTCAAGCGAGGTGCGGCAGGAGAAATTCGTCTAATCGTGGCGGATCAAACTGCCAGTCAACTCCCGATCACTTCAGACCAGCGGGCCTATTGCGACTGTGTTGATTTGGATATTTTTCAAACAGAAGACCGACAAAAACTCATTCAAAAGGCAACAGTAGTTGTTTCGATGTTGCCTGCTCGTATGCACATCCTCGTGGCTCAGGACTGCCTCCACTATGGGAAGCACTTGGTTACCGCTTCCTATGTATCCAAAGAATTGCGCGAACTCGACCAAGAGGTAAAAAAGAAAGGCCTTGTTTTTATGAACGAGGTGGGACTAGACCCGGGCATTGATCATATGAGTGCTATGCAGGTCATCGACCGCATTCGTTCTCAAGGAGGAAAAATGCTGCTCTTCGAGTCCTTTACAGGAGGTCTCGTAGCGCCGATTAATGACAACAATCTGTGGCATTATAAGTTCAGCTGGAATCCCCGCAATGTCGTTGTGGCTGGTCAAGGTGGAGCTGCTAAATTCCTTCAGGAGGGTACCTATAAATACATCCCTTACCACAAGCTTTTTCGGCGTACGGAATTTCTTGAAATTGACGGCTATGGTCGTTTTGAAGTCTATGCCAATCGGGACTCTTTGTCGTATCAGGAAGCCTATGGTCTCCGGGATGTACTGACCCTTTTCCGCGGTACCATGCGCCGGGTTGGCTTTTCTAAAGCCTGGAATATTTTCATTCAACTCGGAATGACCGACGACAGCTACCAGATCGAAAACTCAGAAGGGATGACCTACAGAGACTACGTGAATTTGTTTCTGCCCTACTCACCCACTGATTCTGTGGAACTCAAGTTACGGCACTACCTCAAGATTGATCAGGACGACATTCTCTGGGATAAACTTTTGGAGCTCGACCTCTTCAGCATCCAAAAGACCGTCCGTCGGGCTAACTGCACCCCGGCTCAAGCTCTACAGGAGATTTTAGAACGGTCCTGGACTTTGGAACCGGACGAAAAAGACATGATTGCCATGTACCACAAATTTGGCTTTGAGCTCAATGGAGAAAAAAGACAAATCGATGCGCATATGGTGGTGCTTGGGAAAGACCAGCGCTACACGGCAATGGCCAAAACAGTGGGCCTCCCTGCGGCAATGGTAGCCATGCATATCCTGGAAGGTCGCATCAAAACCCCTGGGGTTCAAATTCCTTTGGCTCAAGAAGTATACGACCCGGTTTTAACCGAACTCGCCGACCACGGTATTGTTTTTACCGAAAAAGAAGTCCCCTATTTGGGTTACAACCTTGAAGGTGTCGGTATTTAAGTATACATTAGCGAAATACATCTTTGTATAAGCTAATCATGAAAAAAGGTTCCAATTCGGTTAAAATTGACGGGATAGACAAAAAAATCCTAAGGCACTTAATGAAGGATGCCCGGACACCTATCCTCGAAATCGCCCGCAGCATCGGTATATCGGGAGCGGCTATTCACCAACGCCTGCGCAAACTGGAAAGTTCAGGACTTCTCAGCGGCTCCAAATTCGTCATCAATCCCCGTGTATTGGGGTACTCAACCCTGGCTTACATCGGCATTTATCTCGACCGCGCCATGAGCAATCCCCAGGCGGTAAAAGCCTTGGAAAAAGTGCCGGAAGTTTTAGAATGCCACTACACCACGGGTAATTGGTCTATTCTGATCAAGGTGCTCTGCCGAGACAATGAACACCTCATGCAGCTGCTCAACAAAAAAATTCAGGCTATTGAAGGAGTCTCGCGAACCGAAACCTTCATTTCGTTAGACCAGCAAATCGACCGGCAAATCAGCCTCTGATGAAGCAGTTCCTTTTACTTGGTCTAGCCCTTACACTGAACTTCAGCGCGGGAGCCCAGGAGATGCGGCGTCAACAATTGGAAATTTCGCATGACAACGACTTTTTACTGACCACAGATCGCTACTACTCTTCCGGTCTCTTTCTCACCTACCGAAGAATTCCGGAGCGTGGACTCTTGAGCGAAGAAGGAGAACAATTCAGTTTAAGGCTGGGGCAGGAAGTCTACACCCCCTCTGATGTGAGTTCCAGAAATACCGAAGATTTTGATCGACCTTATGCAGGTCTATCCGGGCTGTGGACCCGGTGGACCAAAGCCGATGAAAACACGCTCTGGGAAGGCCGTGTTCTCTTGGGGCGTACAGGTCCTTCTTCCCGTGCAGGAAGCTTTCAGCGCTGGTACCACAGAAATGTGGTGCTCTACCTCGTGCCGGCCTGGGAAGCCGAAATTGCCGATGCCTGGCAAGCCAATTTTTACTTGAAATACCTCCGGGAATGGGAACTGGCTCCGGTTCCATTTGGTGTCCGTCTTGCCGTACTGGGAGAAATGTCTTGGGGTACGCTTGAACAATACGTACAACCCGAAATCGCCCTTTATTTGGGACGACGAGGAGCCCTTCACAACAGTATTGCTCATGGACGACTCGGAAGTTCAGAAAGAGAAATCTTTATGGCCCTGAGAGCGAGTTACCGCTGTGTAGGTCATAACAGTCTTATCGAAGGAAATAAGGGCAGCACAGCATCGTCTTTTACGACTCTAGCCTTGAGTGGTGTATGGCGCTTTGGTTTTGATTTTAACCACCGCTACGGACGCCACGATTACAAGGTGATTTACCGCATGATAGGAAGAGAAACGCCAGACCAAAACCGATTTCATCAGTACATTGGTCTGGCGTATGGATTGGCCTTTTAATTTTAATCTCGGCCTCCAAATACCTGAAACGCCCAGTAGAGCAAAGAAGCCAAGGCTCCCAGTGCAGCCACCAAATAGGTTCTGGCTGCCCACTTCAGCGCATCTTCTGCTCCGGCTTGTTCCTGCTGAGTCAACATGTGTTTTTGCTTCAACCAGACCAAGGCACGCTTACTGGCATCGTACTCCACGGGTAGGGTAACAAAACTAAATAGGGTAGCAAAGCCCATCATAACCAATCCGGCAATGGCGATGTAGAAACCAAGTCCTACACCTGCTGCTGCTCCTAGCATCAAGCCTCCAAAGACAACCCAGGTCGACATACCAGACGTTACACTAACGATAGGGACCAGTTGCGAACGCATAGTTAACCATTCATAGGCCTGGGCATGTTGTACGGCGTGTCCGACTTCGTGAGCCGCAACAGCTGCGGCCGCCGCATTGCGCTGGTTGTACACCCCTTCTGAAAGGTTGACGGTTTTATTTTTTGGATTGTAGTGGTCTGTGAGCATCCCGGCGGTCGAGATAACCTTCACATCGCGAATACCGTGATCATCCAGCATTTTCTGAGCGATTTCTGCCCCGCTCATACCGTTCTGCAAATGAACCTTGGAGTATTTTCTAAATTTAGACTTCAGTTGATTGCTTACCAACCAGCTAAAAAGTGCGACTGCGCCAATAAGAATATAGTACGTCATCATATTTGTATCGCTTTTGATTTCAATTTACAAAAAGGAAACAAGAACCAGACCAATTGTGAAATCAGCCCTTTTTAAGTAATTGGTGTCAGGAATCCTGACAAAATACGGGTTTTAGTTCATTTGCATTTGGTCTGCGAATGCCTCTTTGATCGGTTCGTACACCACCTTACCGGCCTGAATATTCAATCCTTTGGCCAAGCCAGGGTCTTGATTCAGGGCTTCCTCGTAACCCTTATCCGCTAATCTCAAAATATAGGGAAGAGTCACATTGGTCAAAGCCACCGTAGAGGTATGCGGAACAGCTCCCGGCATATTCGCTACACAATAATGCACCACATCGTCAATAATGAAGATAGGATCTTCGTGGGTCGTGGGGCGTGTTGTTTCAACACAGCCGCCCTGATCCACAGCGACATCGACGATTACCGTTCCCGGACGCATGGTTTTGAGCATGTCCTTGGTAATCAAACGAGGAGCTTTTGCTCCCTTGAGCAGCACGCCTCCAATAATTAAATCGTGCGTTTTGATGTGGTTTCTGATGTTGTATTCGTTGGAATATTCGGTTACCACATGAGGCGGCATTACGTCGTTCACATAGCGCAAACGGTCCATATTCACATCCAAAATAGTCACATGAGCGCCAAGACCTGCCGCCATCTTCGCTGCCTGAATTCCAACGGTACCTGCACCAATGACCAATACTTTACCTGGAGCGACTCCCGGAACACCTCCCAAGAGAACTCCTCGGCCTTTAACGGGCTTTTCAAGAAATTTAGCTCCCTGTTGTATAGCCATACGTCCCGCCACTTCAGACATCGGCGTCAAAAGAGGTAGTGCTCCATTGCGGTCCTCAACGGTTTCGTAGGCGATACAAATGGCTTTGCTTTGGATCATGGCTTCGGTCAGGGGTTGACTCGACGCAAAGTGAAAATAAGTAAACACCACCTGGCCCTTTCGGACCAACCCGTATTCCTGAGCAATGGGCTCCTTGACCTTGACAATCATTTCGGCCTTGGCATATACGTCTTCTATGGTCGATTCAATTGATGCCCCTACCGCCTGGTAGTCTGCATCTGAAAACCCACTGCCGATTCCTGCCTCAGTTTGCACAAGAACCTCATGGCCTCGCTTTACCAGTTCGTTAACTCCGGCAGGCGTCATCGCCACCCGGCTTTCGTTGTTCTTGATTTCTTTGGGTACACCGATTTTCATGAGCTCAATTTTATCCGACTATGTTGACGATTTTTCCTGGTACAACAATAACCTTTTTCGGGCTACGGCCCTGCATTTGTTCTTGGGTTTTTTCGTGTGCAAGAACCTGTTTTTCAATTTCTTCTTTCCCCATGTCCGCTGGAAACTTCAGTTTAAAGCGCATCTTACCGTTAAAAGAAATAGGGTACTCTTTTTCGGCCTCCACCAGGTATTCCGGTTTAAACTCCGGGAAGGGAGCCTGTGAAATAGATCCCTGGTGACCGAGCATCTCCCAGAGCTCTTCCGCAATGTGCGGCGCATAGGGCGACACCAAAATGGCCAAGGGCTCCAGAATGCTTTTGGAACTGCACTTCTGCGCGGTCAGTTCATTAACACAAATCATAAAGGTCGAAACCGAGGTGTTGAAAGAAAATTGCTCAATATCTTCTCCTACCTTCTTGATCGTTTTGTGTAAACTCTTCAAGGCCTCCGCACTGGGCTCCTCCTCATTGAGGTTGAGATAGAGTTTCCAAAGTTTTTTCAGGAAACCGTGCACTCCGGTTATACCGGCTGTATTCCAGGGCTTGGACTGTTCCAAGGGCCCGAGGAACATTTCGTACAAGCGAAGGGAATCGGCTCCGTATTGCTCACAAATGGCGTCAGGGTTCACGACATTAAACCAGCGTTTTGACATTTTTTCTACTTCCCGTCCGACGATGTACTTTCCATCTTCCAGTCTGAACTCGGCCTTTTCGAATTGAGGCTGCCATTGACGCAAGGCATCTACATCCAATTCATCGGAGGCATTGACCAGATTAACATCGACACGCAGGGGTTCTACCTGGTAGTCCTTTCTCAAGCCATAAGAGACGTACTGATCGGTACCACTCACGCGGTACACCAAAGCCGAGGTCCCTGTAATCATTCCTTGGTTGATCAATTTTTGGGCATACTCCGCCTGAGGAACTACTCCGCGATCATAAAGGAATTGCTGCCAGAATCGGGAATACAGCAAGTGCCCAGTGGCATGCTCGCTACCTCCGATATAAAGATCAACACCTTTCCAGTAGCCAATGGCTTCAGGGCTAAAAATCGCCTCCTCATTATGGGGGTCCATATAGCGGTTAAAGTACTGCGAACTTCCCGCCCATCCAGGCATGGTATTCAACTCGAGCGGAAACACGTTTTCTCCGTCAATCAAATCGTTCGCCACCACTTCTTGCTTCTTCACATCCCAGGCCCAGACCTCAGCATTCCCCAAAGGTGGATCTCCTTCTTCCGTAGGCAAATACTTATCGACCTGCGGCAATGGCAAGGGTAGACATTCGGTTGGAATCATCTGAGGCATTCCGTCTACGTAGTAGACCGGGAAAGGTTCTCCCCAGTAGCGCTGACGACTGAAGACTGCATCTCTGAGGCGGTAGTTAATCTTTCCGGTACCTCGGCCTTCCGCTTCCAGCCGTTCTATGACCGCCTTGGTGGCTTGGTAGTAATCCATCCCATCGAGAAAGTCGGACTGTGCAATTCGGGTATTGGCTTTGTCGGCAAAGGCTTCCTCGCTGATGTCAACTCCGTCAAAAATATTGGGGATGGGTAAATTAAAGTGCTTTGCAAAATCATAGTCGCGCTGATCCCCGCAAGGGACCGCCATAACAGCACCGGTTCCGTAGCTGGCCAGCACATAATCTCCGATCCATATCGGAATGCGATCTCCGGTGAAGGGGTGCAGGGCATAGGCTCCTGTAAAGGCACCACTAATGGTTTTAACGTCAGACATTCGGTCGCGTTCAGACCGCTTAGAGGTCGCCTCGACATAGGCATCGATTTCGGCCTTTTGCTCCGCTGTCGTAAAGCGCTCCACCCAGGGATGCTCGGGTGCAAGCGTCATAAAACTGACTCCATAAAGGGTATCAGGTCGGGTGGTAAAGACCTTGATTTTTTCGGGGTGACCCTCGACTTCAAATTCCACCTCTGCCCCCTCGGATCGGCCAATCCAATTGGTCTGAGAATCTTTCAGCGGTTGCGGCCAATCTATATTTTGTAAACCGTCGAGCAGTCGTTGGGCGTAGGCTGTAATACGCATGCTCCATTGGGTCATTTTCTTTCGGATCACCGGATGGCCTCCCCTTTCAGAGACCCCATTGACAATTTCGTCATTAGCCAGTACGGTCCCCAGCGCCGGGCACCAGTTGACCTCTGTATCGGCCAGATAAGCCAAGCGGTATTGCAAGAGAATAGCCTGCTGTTCTTCCTCCTTCATAGCCTTCCATTCAGCAGCCTTAAACTGCTTTACATCTTCGTCGGCTACCGCTTTTATTTGGGTGTTTCCGTTCGCCTCGAATTCGCTTATCAAATCCGATATGGGTTCCGCCTTGTCGGAACTGGTATTGTACCAGGACTCAAAAAGCTGTATAAAGACCCATTGCGTCCATTTGTAGTAAGACGGTGAAGAGGTTCTAAACTCGCGGCTCCAGTCAAAAGAGAAGCCAAGTCGATCCAGTTGCTCCCGGTATCGGTTGATGTTGGTTTCGGTAGTCACTGCCGGATGTTGTCCGGTTTGGATCGCGTACTGTTCTGCAGGCAAACCAAAGGAATCGTAGCCCATGGGATGCAGTACTTCGTACCCTTGATGCCGTTTAAAACGAGCGTAGATATCACTGGCGATATACCCCAGCGGATGACCTACGTGCAAGCCTGCCCCGGAAGGGTAAGGAAACATATCCAGAACGTAGAACTTGGGCTTAGCCGAATGTGTTTCTGCCTTGAAGGTCTGTTGTTCTGCCCAATACTTTTGCCACTTAGCCTCGATTTCGAGAAAATTGTACTGCATTTCTTAATTTGTCGCGATCAGCGGCTAAATTACGGGGATTCCCCCAAAGCCGAAAAGGAATATGAAGGGTTTCGTTCTCGTTTTAATATTCAGTCTTTTTTCTCTTGGTTCCCTGCACGGGCAGATCGAATTCTGCACAGGGAATACCGGCGATCCCATCTTTACAGAAAACTTTGGAACAGGCCTGACCAATGGCCCTGCGCTGGCCCCGGGAACCACCACTTATTCCTACGTCAATGGCGCTCCATCAGACGGAAGCTACACCATCTCGAGCTTTACCCAATATTATGATTGGCACAATACAGCCGATCACACCGTCGGCGATACCGATGGGCGCTCTTTAATCGTCAATGCAAGCTTTACCGCCGGGGAATTCTACCGACGGGAAGTCAGTGGGTTGTGCGAAAACACCACCTACCAGTTTGCCGCCTGGGTGTTAAACCTCCTGCCCTCACCCAATAGCTGTCCGAACGGGGGAATCCCGATCAATGTTCGTTTTGAAATTTGGGACATCACCGATACCCAACTTCTTCGCAGTGGAGAAACGGGCCCGATTGGGGCCATGACGGCTCCTCTTTGGGAAAACTACGGCCTGGTTTTCCAGACACTTCCCGGTCAAAATGAAGTGATTTTGAAATTGATCAACAACGGACAAGGCGGTTGTGGAAATGATCTGGCTATCGATGACATTAGCTTTCGATCCTGCGGGGATCGCCTTCTGCTGGAAGACGAAGCCAACGAGACTTCCCGTATCGTTTGTCAGGAAGACGGTGCGACCACCGTGCAACTGGAAGCCACTCCGGATTTTTCGGTTTTCAATACCCACGCGTACCAATGGCAAGAAAGTCTGGACGGAATAAATTGGGCCGATATCGCTGGCGCCAACCAAGCTACCTACCAGAGTCCGCCCTTACTCAGCGATCAATTCTACCGGGTAAAAGTGGCAGAAGACGCAGTGAATCTGGCGAACGACAATTGCGCCACCGTTTCGGACATTTATCAAATAGAAGTGGTTCCCGCGCCTTTGCCTCCTAGCGGAAATCCCTTAACGGAAATCTGTGAAGGAGAAATTGGCGTTCTTCAAGCGGTAGTCAGTGCGGGAGAACGCATCGATTGGTATGGACAGGCCAGTGGGGGAAACCCTTTACTTTCAGACAATAGGGAATTCAGTCCACCCGCTGCAGGAATTTATTACGCCGAAACCGTCGATGTGCGCAGTGGTTGTCTGTCGACAACCCGTACTGCCTTAGAGCTGCGTTTTGTTCCTCCGCCTGACGTCGAAGATGAGACCTTAGACTTTTGTCAAGGCACCTCCGCCTTTTTATCAGCTGGTTATGTCGGAGGCACCTACCAGTGGTCTACCGGGGAGATGAGCCCTGAAATTTTGGTACGTGAACCGGGAACTTATACCGTTCTGGTGACCAATCGAGCGGGTTGCGCAGAAACAAAGACCATCGTCTTGGAAGAAATTATAATTCCTCGAATCAGTCTGGTGAGAAGCGATCACCGAGAGATTCAAATCGAAGTGGCTGAAGCGGGAGATTTTGAATACAGTATAGACGGTTTCAACTTCCAGAATTCTCCCAACTTTCCGGATCAGGTAGGAGGCCCTTATCTTCTTGTCGTCCGAGAAAAGAACGGTTGTGGAGATTCCCGTCTGAATTACAACCATTTGGTCATTCCGCGTTTCTTTACTCCGAATGGCGATACCCAAAACCAGGAATTCACCATAGAAGGAGCTGCAGGTCTAAGCCAGTTCAGGCTCCGTATTTATGACCGAATGGGGCAACTTGTCTTTGAGACCGGCGACCCCGGTATTCGTTGGTCCGGATTGAGAGAGGGACGTCCCTTGCCCTCCTCGGACTACTGGTACGTCCTACAGGCCGATGATCAGGTCTTGCGCGGTCATTTCACATTGAAGCGTTAAAGGAGACACGCTAAATGAATTACTTTGCTATTTTTACCCTAGAAAGTGGCGTAATATGGCTCAATACATCGAGCGGTATCAAAGAAGGAGACTGATAACCTCTTACTTTTCCGTAGTGCTCAGTATTTCTTTAGTGCTCTTCTTAATGGGCATTCTCGGCTTATTGGTATTCAATGCCAAGAAGTTGGCTGACCACTTTAAAGAACAAATCACCCTCACCATTTTCCTAAAAGACGACGCCAAAGAGATCGAAGTCAACCAACTTCAGAAGAGTTTTGCTTTGGCTGACTACGTCAAATCGGCGCGTTACATCCCGAAAGAAGAAGCCGCAGAAGAATACAGTGAAGACATCGGCGAGAACTTCGTGGAGTTTCTCGGATTCAATCCGCTGAAGAACGCCATTGACCTGAATTTACAGGCCGATTTCGTCTCTCCGGTTCAAATAGAAGAGATTGCAAATACCATAAGTACCAAAACCTACGTTGATGAAGTGAGTTACGACAAGCCCCTGATCGAACTTTTGAACAGCAATGTTAGCCGCTTAAGTCTTTGGATATTAGTTGCTAGCGCAATTTTTACGCTGATTTCAGTCCTGCTGATCAATAGCTCCATCCGCCTGTCGATTTACTCAAAACGTTTTATCATCAAAACCATGCAAATGGTTGGAGCAACTAAAAAATTCATACGTAAGCCATTTATCGTCACCAATGTCAAGTTGGGGATGCTGGGCGCTTTACTTGCGCTCATCGCCCTTTCTGTGACCTTGTTTTACCTCGATCAGAGCTTTCCAGAATTGCAGTTGTTCGATGACGCCATTCCTCTTTTGGTCTTATTTGCTGCAATTTTTGGGTTGGGTATTGCGATCTCGTATATCAGTACGCATTACGCGACTCAGCGGTTCTTAAACCTAAGAACAGACCGCCTGTATTAATTAGACAAAGTCCATTTAGATGAGTAAAAATCAGAAACAGCCAACCAAAAACAACTCGCTCTTTGTAATGGAGCGCCGCAACTACCAAATTCTTTTTGTGGGCTTGGCTTTTCTCGTTTTAGGGTTCATCTTGATGAGCGGAGGAGGAAGTGATGACCCCAAAGTGTTCAACGAAGCGATTTACAACTTCCGTAGAATCCGTCTTGCACCGACTCTGGTGCTGATCGGGCTGGGTATTCAGGTGTTTGCCATCCTGCACAACCCCAGTAAAAAAGACTGATCGTGAGTTATATTGACGCTATTCTCCTTGGGATTATACAAGGTCTTACAGAATTTTTACCCGTCTCCTCCAGCGGGCATTTAGAACTCGGAAAAGTCATCCTGGGCGATAATTCCCTTCCCGAAGAAAGCCTTTTATTCACTGTGGTCCTGCACTTTGCTACCGCTTTGAGTACTTTGGTGGTTTTTCGAAAAGAAGTTATGGAAATTCTTCGTGGTCTGTTTCAGTTTAAATGGAACGAACAGATGGAGTTTTCTATGAAAATCATCGTTTCCATGATTCCGGCTGCCCTGATCGGCTTTTTGTTTGAAGAACAACTGGAAGCCTTTTTTGGAGGCAACATCCAATTTGTTGGCTTTATGCTGATCGTTACCGCCATCCTGTTGTACTTAGCAGATAAAGCGAAAGACACCTCGAAAAAAGTTTCTTTCCCGAATGCTCTGATCATCGGTATCGCTCAGGCCATTGCAATGCTCCCAGGCATTTCGAGAAGTGGTGCTACGATTTCAACCTCGGTACTTTTGGGGATTGACAAAACCCGTTCCGCCCGCTTCTCCTTCTTGATGGTGGTGCCACTGATTTTTGGAAAAATAGCCAAGGACATCCTTTCAGGAGACCTCAACTTGGAATCGGGTCAATTGGGCTTAATGGGCGTTGGCTTTATCGCTGCCTTTGTTTCGGGCATGTTGGCTTGTACCTGGATGATTAAATTGGTCCGCAACAGCAAGCTTTCTTACTTTTCAATTTACTGTCTGGTCGTTGGTTTAATCGCCATTGGCTGGAGCTTTTGGGGATAAAATGGATTACGGTTCACTTACTGCCGAAGACTTCTTGGAAGGGCAACTTATTTTGATTGATAAACCTTTGCACTGGAGCTCCTTTCAGGCGGTGAATGCCGTCAAATGGGCTATCCGTAAGAAACACAACCTCAAGAAGATCAAGATAGGACACGCGGGAACCCTCGACCCTTTAGCAACAGGATTACTCATCATTTGTGCAGGGAAGATGACCAAGCAAATCCAAAACTACCAAGGGCAAACCAAAGGCTATACCGGGAGTATCCAATTGGGAGCAACTACCGACTCCTATGATTTGGAGACCGAACCCCAAGTAGTTGAGGGCTATCAGCCTCCCACAGCAGAGGCCATTGAAGCTTCAAGAGTTTCGTTTGTTGGAATGATTCAGCAGCAACCCCCTTTGTTCTCCGCCCTAAAGAAAGACGGAAAACGCCTTTATGAATTGGCTCGAAAAGGAGAAACAACCGATATTCCCTTCCGGGAAATTGAAATTCATGAATTTCAGTTGGAACCCTTGAAAGAAGATAACAGCATGGACTTTTTAGTGCGCTGCAGCAAGGGAACCTATATTCGATCTCTGGCTCACGATATGGGGCAAAAACTGCAGACCGGAGGCTATCTTTCTGCCTTGAGAAGAATCCAAATCGGAGATTTTCACGTAGATAAGGCTATAGAGCCTCTCGAATTCAAAAAACAATTGGGGGTCGAATAAGCTATATTCGTTAAGAAGTAAAATGAGTGCAAAACAACTTTCGTTATTGATAACCGGACTTTCGATGGCTCTTGTGGTTTCACTACTCTACACTATTCAATTGGGCGGACAACAGGAAGACGAGTACGTGATCGAGATGAACCTGGATGAGAACTTGGAAGAGTTGATCGAGGAAGAGAAGGAGCGCATTGAAGAGCTGCAGTCGCAGTTAAACCCCACTTCCCACAGAGCGTTTAATGAAACAGCAGATCCAAATGCCGGAGACCCTGAACCTTTTAAAACCCTGGAAGAACTGGAACAGGAATTAGCCGAACTCCAATCCGAGGAAGGAGAATCAGCTGATGTAACTCAACAGGACGAAGCCTACCAAGAGTACCTCAAAAAACTGGCGGAACGACGCAAAGAACTCCAGGATCAGTTGGGAGAAAGGGAAGCGAAAAAGAAAGAACGCACCTCCTTCCTCAAAGACAAACGTACCACCATCTCCTACTCCCTAGTAGATCGTAATCATGTTTACCTGGATCCACCTGTTTACAAATGTATCGAAGGAGGAAAGGTTGTCATCAATATCGTTGTTGACTCCCAAGGAAAGGTTCTGGAAGCCCGTTTCAACTCAAACAGCTCAACATCCGACAACGGATGCCTGGTCGACGAGGCCATTACCTATGCTCTGCGCTCGAGTTTTGAGAAATCTTCTAAGCCGAAGCAAATTGGGAGTATCACCTATTTATTCCAAGGAAAGTACTAAGGCCTCCAATTCCCGGACGGTAGTTTGTCCTTTGTCTTGGTTATACCACTTTTGAATTTCTTCTTTGAAGTCAGCAGGAAGTTTTCCGTTTTCGTCTTTGGCCTCTTGAACCAGTTGATGCAAAGGCTCAGGACGCGATCCCCATTCCCCGGCAACTTCGTTCCTTTCGTTGAGAATCAACAGCTTTGGAATTCCTCGGGTACCCTGACTCAGATAAGCATCCATGAGTTCTAAATTCTCATCCCGCCACAAAACCCGGACCTCAATCTTGTCGGTGAGCTCCGCCAATTTTTGCATGATGGGTACCGTATGGGCCGCATCACCACACCAGCTTTCGTTGAGAACCAACCACCTTTGAGGTTTGTTTAGTTGTTCGAGTTGAGACTGAAGTTCTCCATCGACCTTAAAGCGTTTTTCCCAGCGGCGCGAACGGCGATCATTCAGCTGGGTATAGTTGATTAAGGCTTCCGTTTGTTGCGGGCCAGAAGTCCGACCATTTTCGGCCTGTTCTTGGAAGAGGGCTCGGTATTCGGCATAAGGCATCGCCTTTTCCCAGTACTGCTGTAGGTCCAATCCGTTTTGGTTTTCTGTTAAGGCTTCCGTAGGTTTCATATCATTAAACTTCACAGTGGATTGGTTCGTTCTGAACCCCTTTCCTTACATCAGGGAATCTTCCTAAAAGTCAGCGTCCAGGGCCAAGCCCTTAAAGAGTTTGATTTTAGAAACATAGTACTTGTTCTGAAGAGAATTGCCTTTGAGTTCCGCATCGATGAGTTTACTCTCTCGCGAATTGATAAGAAACAAGGAGCTTTCTCCAAAATTGAACTTTCTTTCTTCTCCCTGAAGCAGGGTGCGGTAATTCATAATCATATCACCAATCATACTTTGCTGTCGTCCAAAGGACTCCAACTGGGCATAGAGGCTCCCACCTTGTTGGTAATACTGACTTGGGCAAAATCCCTTTCGTAGCTCGCGTCATTCAACTTAATGCGGGCCAATTTGAGTTCTCCTCTTTCCTTTCTCAAAAAGAGTGGGAAGCGAAAGCTCAAGCCCCCTTTGTATTGCTGGGTATCAAAGGTGCCGATCAGGTTGGGGTCCGGAGTTAAAAAATTATACTCCAAATCGATCTTGGGAAGGAGCTGATTGACCTTGAGGTTCTTCTCGACTTCCAAGCCCTGTACCTTTTGTTGCAAAGCAATCAACTTGGGGTGCTCTGCCACATTAAAATCCTCAAAATTCAGACCGACCAGGCCCAAAGAACCGTCGACACTGGACTCAGAAAGAGGGGCTGGTCGAACAACTCCCTGCAACTCCACAGGCACATCCTCTATCCAGAGGTAGTTCGAAAGATTGAGGGCAGCCTTTTGAAGATTCAGCCAAGCCTGCTCCTTACTCAAATCCCGGTTCTGGACAGCAATCTTGGCTTCTACCGTATCAATCATGGCCATATCACCGCGAATTGCGCGTTGTTTTACCCCTTTAAACCGCTGTTGGGCATTCAGGAGAAAGCTGTTAAAAATCTGGTAGTCCTGGTAGGCGCGAATCCAATCGAAATAGGCGGTTGCCGCTTCGCTGAGCACTTCGTTCACCAATATCTGCTGCTCGGCTCGGGTTTGCTCCCGAAAAAAGCGGGCCTTTTTTAAGCTGGCCATACGCTTGTTGATCCACAAGCCCTGAGCCAGGGAAAGTTTAACCCCCGCTCCAAATAAACCCTGCTCGGGTAAGGTCTCGTCAGGATTGATAAAAGCTCCTTGGTTCTGCTCAAAATTCGCCTTGAATTCCAGTCCGTACCAGGTTGGAATTTTGAAGGTCGTATTCAGGCGATCCCAGTATTCCGTTCCCTTGAACTTTTTGCGATCGTAGTCGACTTCAATTTTAGGATCAAATCCTCCGCGGGCCTTCATCAGGCTGGCGGCACCTTGGGCCAAGCGCAGTTCCGCCTGCCGAACAATGGGGTGGTACTTCCGCACATAGCCCATATACTCCACAAACTCCAACTCGGCCGTTGGCGTCTCTTGGGCAGTAAGAGGTTGTAGCGGAAAGAGCAGTAACTCTATCAGCATAACCGTCATGTAGGTGTGCGACCTCATATTTTGACTTTTATACGCTTGACTTCCTCTTCTTTGCCATCAGGCTCGTAGTAATTCGGTGGGAAACCGTTGAGCTGTCTCCACAACTCAAACCAAATCGGCACATCTTCCAAAAGGGCCATGGTATTTGCACCGGATCCTATTCGAAGCTCTTCCGGCCAAGGGTGGTCTTGGGGATCCGGGGCCAGAAGTAGGCGGTATTTTCCGTTATCACTGATAAAGGTTTCGATGGCAACAACTTCTCCACCGTAGGTTCCATAAGAGGCATTGGGCCATCCACTGAAGATGATCGCCGGCCATCCGTCAAATTGGATACGAACTTTCTCACCAATCTTCACCAGAGGAATATCAATGGGATCTACATAGGTCTCGACCGCCATTTCAATATCGGAAGGCATTATACTAACCAGTTTATCTCCCTCCTTAAAAGTTTCCCCAATCCCTGACTGCAGGGCCCGGTTGATAAAGCCATTCTGGGGCGCAGTGATGTAATACATTCCCTGGCGAATCTGATAGTTGGTATAGGCGTTCTCGAGTTTAGTCACCTGGGCTTCTGAATCGTATTGGTTGCTCAGGGCAGTGGCTCGATCAGATCTGGATTTGGCAATCTTATCGGTGTACTCGGCCTGTACCCGGTTGATTTCAACCTGGGCATTAATGACCTCATTGCGGCTAGCGAAGAGTTTGTTTTCTTGCGAAATCAATTTGGCCTGGGTCTCCTGCAGCTTCAATTTCTTTGCTTCCACATCAGTCATGGGCTTCAGACCCTCTTCATTGAGCTGGGTACTTCGATCAAACTGGCGCTGGGCGATGCTCAGATTGGTCCTGGCTGCCTCCAAATCTATACTATCTGACTTTACTTTGAGGTTGGCCTGATACAGCTTGTTTCGGGCCTGCTTTAGTTTGAGGTTCCGTTCAAGTTGCTGAGCTCCGATCTGCTGCTCCAACTGCTTCACCTTCTCTTCATAGCTGAATACAGACTGAGACTTGGCCCGGATTTGCTGACCTGTACGGGCCACCAGATCAGGGTCCTGGTATTCGTTTTTAATTTCCGAAATAAAGAGGATGGTATCTCCACTTTGAACGTGTTCCCCTTCTCTGACAAACCACTTTTCAATCCGACCTGGGATAGGGGATTGAATGGTCTGTGGACGCTGATCCGGCTTGAGCGTAGTCAGATACCCCTTACCTGCTATGTTCTGGGTCCAGGGCAAGAATAATACAATCAACAAGATGAGGGCAAAGGCTGCCAAGAAGCGGTTGAACTGCTTGAAATGTCTTCGGTGGAATACAATCGTTCCGGCTTTATACCCTGTAAGATCCACCTTTTGGTGCAAACTGTTTTTAGTGATATTAAGCATTGTTGTTCCGTGTTTCGTTAGTGATTTTTCCGTTCTCCAGGGTAATGGTGCGGCTGCAGCTTCTGGCCCATCGCTGGTTTTCACTGACCACAACCAAAGACCATCCGTTCTCTGGATTGACCAAGAAGTCCATGATTTCGTTGGCCTCTCCTTCCGAGAACTGATCCAACGGATCTTTCAGGATCAGCATTTTGGGTTGACGTACGATACTACGTGCCAAAACAATCTTTTTAGAAACGGTATAAGGAATTTGACGTCCTTCCGGATAGAGAATCGTTCTCAAACCCTGAGGCTGTTCCTTGACAAACTCCGTTAACTTAGTTTTCTCGAGAGCCCAATACACCTGCTCTTCGGTTATACTTGGATCCCCAAAAGTGATGTTGTTCAGGATGCTCCCTTCAAAAGGAGACTCCTCGGTTAGGGACTGCCCTAGATGCGAGCGATAAAAATTCAGGTTCATTCCCTTCAGGGCCACATCATTGATAAAGATGTTCCCCTCATCCGGCTCCAATATACCGGCAATAAGCCGCAGCAGGGTGGTCTTGCCGGAGCCTGATGGCCCTTGTACCAGAATACTGCATACCGGGCTGATGGAAAAGGCGATGTCCTTAAGAATAAACTTGGCTCGATCTGGAACGCGATAAGAAACCTCATCCAACTGTACCGAAAAGCCTTCGTTTTCGTTAAAGGGTTTTTGACCATCCTGAGGCTCCAGTTCCTTATCGACCACCTGGCCCAATTTCTCTAAAGAAGTCAGTAGGTCGTAGAACGTTTCCAGTCCCAAAATCAATTTTTCAACCGAACTGATAACCAAAAGGATGATGATTTCGGCAGCGACGAACTGCCCGATATTCATCTCTTGATTCAAGACCAAGAGTCCTCCGATCAGCAAGAGCCCAGCTGTTACAAGCACTTTAAAGCCGATCATCTGAATAAACTGCAATACCAAGACACGGAAGTGCCCTTCTCGGGCGTCGAGGTACTCCACAACCAAAGAATCATTCTTGTCCAGAGCATGGGTAGTATGGCCTGAAAGCTTAAAACTGACAATGGAACGTGCAACCTCTTGCAACCAGTGAGCCACCTTGTACTTGTACTTGGACTCCGACAAGCTGGTGTCATAACCCCGTTGAGCCGTGTACTTGAATACAACGTAGATCAAAAGGATCAACAGCACCCCGTAAACGATAAAGAAGGGGTGATAAAATGAGAGCAGTAAAAGGCCAAGTATAATCTGCAGTAGTGCCGCAGGAAAATCGATCAGAATCTTCGATAAACTCTTCTGAACCGTCAGGGTATCAAAGAAACGGTTGGCCAATTCGGGCGGATACTGATTCCGTAGTGCGCTCATCTTAATTTTCGGAAAACGGTACGCAAACTCAAAGGAGGAACGGGTGAAGATCTTCTGTTGCACATTTTCGATAATGCGGAGCTGCATCAATTGAAGGGCGCCGGCAAAACCGACACCGAGGGTGACCAATATCACTAAAACAATCCAAGAGGTACTCACTTGGGCACCCTGAATCAGGTTGATAATGGCCTGAATACCCAAAGGAAGTGTCAGGTTCACAATTCCAGCAAAGACCGCATAATACAGGACCTGCGAAATGTCCTTTCGGTCCAGTCTGAGCAATCCCAGTAAGCGTTGCCAGGCGGTTAAAATTGTTTTAGCCATGGGGTTTAGGATAAGGAGCGTTGAATTAAATCAAGGAAATATTCAGCAGGTGAAGTCGATGATCCACACTCCGTAAGTTGGGGGAAGTGTTCTTTTAAATAATGTTGGTGTAATGCCCCTTCCAGTAGCGTGCTGGCTAAGGCTCCGGGGTATTGGTAATCCGGATTTACCTGCTGAATCATCTCACTGATGCGACTTACCAGTCTTTTGTAAATCACAAAATACCCGTTGCGGTTTTCTTCATCCACCTCTTTAGTCAGGTAAGACTTAGAAAACTCATTGATCACGATTTTGTTCAGGACCACCTCATTTACGTGCGTAAAAGCACCATCCTCTTCTGTAGTAGCTGTGAGGATCTGAATGGCGGTACTAAGTTTTTCCATGGGATCGGGAAGACTGTGGGTAGTGAATACCAATTTGTATTCCATCCAACCCCAATACCAGGAGGTTAAATACAGAAGAAATTTGTGCTTGTTTTCGAAATATCGGTAGAGCGAACTTTCGTTCGAACCAATTTTCAAGCCGAGTTTTTTGAAGGTGAAACTCTCAAAGCCCAATTCGTGAATCAGCAAAATACCTTCACTGACGATGCGCTTACCGAGATCAGAAGACTCGGGATCCTTCACATAAAGTCCAGAATTGACATCTATTCGCAAGGATGGAAATAATCGGTGCATACCCCAAATTTTGGTCTCGCAAATATAATAGTATTACTATCATTTTGTGTTGGTTTAACTTTTATTTGTGATCAACTCACTTCCTCGTACCAAGAGAAATAATTGGCAAGAATGTCCTTTTTTTCTTCTTCCGAATACTTTAAAAAGACCTCTGCCACAGGCGAAAAACTCTTGTTTTTACAGGAAATCAGGGGCATGGCCGAAAAACCCAATCCCGCCAAAACGGACTGCTTTACCGCTTCATTGGAGGTCAGTTCTATTTTCTTTTGGATTCAGATCTCCCGATTCTACATGGCGCTGGCCATCACCTTTCCGTTCTATATTACCCTGGGGATACCTTTGTATCTTTACATTGCACAATCCATGTAAATAAACAAAGATGTCTGATGAGCGCTGCGGCTGGTGCCTTGGAGATACCCTCTACGAGGCCTATCACGACGTAGAATGGGGAGTTCCTTTAAAGAACGACGACCGCAGTCTTTACGAGTTTTTACTTTTAGAAACCTTTCAAGCCGGGCTGTCTTGGATTACCGTGTTGCGGAAGAGGGAATCCTTTCGGCTGGCTTTTGACAATTTTGTCCCTGAAATTGTGGCCGCTTACAGTGACCAAAAACTAGAAGACTTGCTTTCTGATCCTGGGATTATCCGCAATCGCTTAAAAATTGAAGCCGCACGCAGCAATGCCCGTGCTTTATTGGAGCTCCAAAAAGAGTTTGGCAGTTTTTCCGATTACTACTGGGGATTCACAGATCACAAACCCATCCAAAATCACTGGGAAAAATTGGCTGATGTCCCTGCCCATACCGAATTGGCCAAAAGCCTAAGTAAAGACTTGAAGAAAAGAGGCTTTCGCTTCGTAGGGCCCACCGTGGTCTATGCCTTTATGCAAGCCACCGGTATGGTGAATGACCACTTGGTCAGCTGTCCCCGCCATACAGCGGTTTCAGGTACTTCATAAAATCTGCTCTGGGAATTTCTCGTGCACCCATACTTTCTAGATGATCCGTATGGACCTGACAGTCGATCAGCTCGTATCCTTCGGATAACAGATCTTGACAAAGGTGTATCAGGGCGAATTTCGAGGCATTCGAAGCTTTACTGAACATGCTTTCTCCACAGAAAACATGGCCTAAATCTACACCGTAAAGGCCGCCGACCAATTCCTGTCCTTCCCATACTTCGTACGAACGGGCAAAGCCTTTTTCGAATAGGTTTCCATAGGCTTGCTTCATGTTTCGGGTAATCCAGCTGCCCTCCTGCTGCTTTCTTTCCTGTCGAGCACAACGGTCTACAATTTCACTAAAGCATTGATTTTTGGTCAGACTGAATTGTCCTGAGTGCATGACCTTTCTCATGCTCTTGGATTGCTTGACTTCATTCGGAAACAAAACCATCCGGGGATCGGGACTCCACCAGAGAATTAAAGCGTCATCGTTAAACCATGGAAAAATCCCGCTTCGGTAGCTCAATAGCAGGCGTTCAAAAGACAGATCACCCCCTACCGCCAAAAGCCCTTCTTCATTGGCTGATTCCACCGGAGGAAAAACCAGGTGGTCGTTCAAGAAATAAAGCGGAAATTGATTGTTTGACTGTTCCAAAACACAAAAGACTTGGATCTTCTTTAAAGGTAATCATTAGAACAACATGAGCCCTAAAAGGTAAATGATTCCACCGCAGAACATAAAAGTCAAAGAATAAGGCAAGATATCTTTACCCCTCAAGCCGGTTATACCCAGCAGAGGTAAGGCCCAAAAGGGTTGAAGCATATTGGTAAGTTGATCCCCATAAGAGAGGGCCAGGATGACTTTGGCATAAGGCACCTGGAGTTCATTGGCCGCCTGGAGTACCAGGGGCCCTTGTACCGCCCATTGTCCTCCGCCACTGGGAACGAATACATTGACCAAGCCCGCGCTGAAAAAGGTCCAAATAGGCAAACTGAATGCCGATGCCGTTTGGACGATGGCTTCAGAGAGCTGCTCAATCAGACCACTGCCCACCATAAGGCCCATGATTCCAAAATAAAGTGGAAACTGAATTAAAATGCCAGAGGCACCTGAAATGGCTTGACCTACCGCCCACAAGAAGCGCTTAAAACTACCGTGTAAGGCCAGTCCCAAGCCTAACATAAAGAGGTTTAACAGATTGGGAGTTATTTGGAGTTTCCCCAGTGCAGCACCGTACTGGATAACAACCACGATCAGGATAAGCCCCCCAAGGATTCGACCTCCCCAAACGGAGTTGTCCATCTGCTCACCGGATTCTGGTTCTTCTTCGTGAAATTCACTGATGGAATCTGGCCAGGCCTGACTCTTGGGGCTGGCCTTTTGAGCTATGCGGTAGGCGACTCCAACAAGGACTAGAATGACGGTAAAAGTGATCAATAAATTGGGCCAGCTAAACACCGTAGCCGCCGTACTAATCGAATCTGGCCAGACAATGGCTGTTTCACTTCCCCGCATCAAATCCTGTAGGTGACCCGGTTCAGAAGCCTTGATAGGCGCTGAGCCACTGATTCCACCATGCCAAATCATCATCCCTGCATAACCGCAGGCACCCAGCAAGGGGTAATTTACCGGAATTCGATTGCGACGGGCGAATTCTCCTACTTTCCGAGCTACTAAGGCTCCAAAAATGAGACCCAATCCCCAATTGAAAAAAGAGAGAAGCAGGGTGGGAACCAATACCCACAATACCGCCGTTGTTGGGTCTTTTACCTGCCGGGTTAAGGCCTCCATAAACCGATCCGCCGGCTCACTGAGGACCAATACATGCCCCAGCACCAGGATGAGCATCATCTGGTAGGCGAAGACAAGCAAGCCCTGATTCCACAAGCCGGTTTCCCAGAGGCTAAAGACCTGTACCAAAGGCGAACTGCCTGGTTTAAATTCCCCAAAAAGCAAAGCTAGAATAAGCGAAATCCCGGTCAGGATGACGGCTATAGCGAAAGGGGAAGGCAGGTACTGCCCGAATAATTTTGTCGTAAAGCGGCTAAGCCACATGCTTAGAAGGGCAGATCGTCGAAGTCTTCTTCGCCGTTTTCTTTTGCCGGCTCAAATTGATCCATTGGAGGCAGAGGCGCCTCAGGAACTCCTCCGGCTGCATTCTGCGCCAAAGATTCGATTCTCCAACCCTGAATGGAGTTGAAGTACTTGGTTTCTCCTTGGGGGTTGACCCATTCCCGACCGCGCAAGTTGATACTAATCTTCACTTGCTGGCCCGCGGAGTAAGAATCCAATAAATCACATTTATCTTGAATAAACTCAATCAAGAGGTGTTGAGGATATTGCTCCTCTGTCGTCAATACGACTTCGCGCTTGCGAAAACCATTGTTCCCGTAAGTCTTTGTTGCCTCAATGAGTTTTATGCTTCCTTGTACTTCCATAATGCCCTTTCTTTGATCCCCCAAAAGTAATTAAATTGGACTTTTTTAAACCTATCTTTAAGCAGAGAATCCCTATATGGTTATCCACCCACGTCGACGCGCTACTCAGATCATTTTGGTCGTGGTCGCCTTTGGCATTGTGAGCCTGATCCTCTGGAATACCAATCACTTTTTCAAGAAATTCAAGGAAGAGGAACGCTTAAAGATGCAAATATGGGCCAGCTCCCTTTCGGAACTCAATGGCCTGAGTCTGGAGGAAGATCCCGGCGAACTCATTTTGATGGTGCAGGGCAACAACAAGTCTACCCCCATGATCCTGGTGAATTCGGTTGGGGCCATTCGCACCCATAACCTGCCGGAAGAAGAGGCTAAAGACAGCCTTAAAATTCAGCAACTCATCAAGAAATTTGGCAAGCAGAACCAGCCGATTATCCTGAGCTCCAACCAGGAAGAAGACGCCGTCATTTATTACGGAAACTCCGAAGTACTGAACCAATTAAAATACTACCCTGTTGCACTCCTGCTCATCATTTTCCTTTTTGCAACGGTGATTTACTTTTTCTTTAGAACCAATAAAATTGCGGAACAAAACCGCCTTTGGGCGGGTATGGCGAAAGAGACGGCCCATCAGATCGGAACCCCCTTGACCTCCTTACTCGGTTGGAATGAACTACTCAAGAGTGAAGAGCTCAACCCACAGATTACGAGAGAAATCGAAAAGGACATTTACCGCCTGCAGACCATAACCGAACGCTTTTCCAAGATCGGCTCTGTTCCAGATCTCGAAACCCGCAACCTGGTCGAGGAAGCAGAAAAGACCCTGAATTATTTGAAGAGACGAAGCTCCAAGCTCATCCAATTTAGCTTTCATACCGATACCGATAAGGTCCTGGTCGATCTCAATCCCGCCCTGTTTAGTTGGAGTATCGAAAACCTGGTCAAAAACGGAATCGACGCCATGAAGGGGAAAGGGCATATTGCCCTGAACATCGAACAACACGGTCAGCAGGTTCACGTCCTGGTCAGTGATACCGGGCACGGAATTCAAAAGGGACAATTTCAAGAGATCTTTCAGCCAGGGGTAAGCAGTAAAAAACGGGGCTGGGGCTTAGGACTTTCTTTGGTTAAGCGCATTATTGAAGAATACCACCAAGGAAAGATTCGGGTGATGTCCTCCAGCAAAGAAGGCACCATCATGCAGATCGTCCTGCGAAAAAGTCAAGAAAATCTCAGCGCCTAAAGTCCCTGATAGGCGGCGGCTATGCGCTGGCGCAAATCTTCGAACTCTTCCTTACTCAAACTGGCTTTTTGACCGAAGGTCGCTTGGGCCATTTCTTGCAGCGGAATAAGGTGAACGTGCACATGAGGCACTTCCAAACCGATCACGCTCATCCCAATGCGTTTACAAGGAACCACCTTTTCGAGGGCCAAAGCTACTTGACGAGAAAATTGCATCAAGGCCATATACTCCTCTTCTGATAAGTCAAAAATCTTATCCGTCTCTTTCTTAGGAATACAGAGGGTGTGCCCTGGGGCGTTGGGATTGATATCGAGAAGAGCAATGTGCTCTTCTGTTTCGGCAACGATATGACCGGGGATTTCTCGTGCGATGATCCGACTGAAAATGCTCGCCACGACTTAGTCTCTTGTAATTTCTAGAATATCGAACTTCATGGTGCCGTTGGGTACCTGAATCTCGGCAACGTCTCCAACGGATTTACCTAAGAGTCCTTTCCCGATGGGGGAATTGACCGAAATCTTTCCTGATTTCAAATCCGCTTCCGACTCGGCAACCAGGGTGTACTGCATTTCCATGCCATTGACCTGGTTCTTGATTTTTACTTTGGAAAGGACCAAGGCCTTCGAAGTATCTAATTGGGATTCGTCAATGACCCGAGCATTGGCCAATACCTCTTCCATCTTCGAAATCTTCATCTCGAGCAGGCCTTGAGCTTCCTTGGCCGCATCGTATTCGGCATTTTCAGACAAATCGCCTTTATCTCGAGCTTCTGCGATGGCCGCAGAGGCTTTTGGACGTTCCACGTCCTTCAACTGATTCAGTTCGTCACGAAGTTTTTGTAGACCTTCCTTGGTATAATAAGATACCTTACTCATAATCACTTTCCTTTAGGCGCTCCCTCTTTTTTCTGGTTTAAATGGTCTGGAGCCTAATCCATCAAAATACAAAAAATCCTCCGCTGCCACTTCCCAAATGGAGTTTTTGCGAGGATTTAACGCTAATATACGATTTTTTTGGTCAATTTTAATTCCTCAAGAATTCGAATCATGCCGAGAAAACCCAGTAACTATTTGATTTTTAGCGTCTTTCTTTTAATTCTAATGGCTTGCTCGGTCAATTCAACCAACCGAAATCCCTTCCTGCCAGAAGTGGGTTTTCGTTTTGACATCAACCTGAATTTGCCCCTTTATACGGATCTAAACAACCCTGGAAATCCGGTGTACATCGGCAACAATGGAGTCGGCATACGCGGGGTTTATGTAATTAATACTGGCTTTGGTGTTTTTCGGGCTTTTGAGGCCAGTTGCCCCAACCAGGTTCCCAGTAATTGCTCAACTATGCGCATGGAGGGAACGGTGGCTAAATGCGACTGCGACAATTTTGAATACAGCCTATTTACCGGCCAGCAGTTAAACCGCCCCGATGATGGGAACCGCTACTACGACATGTTGGAATACCGCGCCAATGCCAGTGGTAACTTGGTTATCATCAGCAACTAATCCCTATCCTTTTAGAATCTGATCCATGACCCAGCTGCAGTGCAGGGCCGTTTCGCCTGTACTGGGATGAGGTACACCATGCAAAAGGGCTTTCTTCATATTCAGCGCATGGGGGATCTGAATGTGTTCGGGATGAGTAATCTCCAAAACGATCTCCGGTGTTGACGATTCTGCAGTCAGAAGTCGTAAGGGATGTTCATCCAAGACTGAGAACCGTATTTGACCCTGGGAACCTTCCAGAATGACCTCATCGGTTCGCAGGCCGGTTCCAAAATTCCAAAAAGCAGAACCGGTCACTCCGGACTCATGCCTCCAACTCGCACTTAGGGCGTCTTTGGCCGTGTAGTACCCTTGCTGATTCCCGCTGATGCCCTTTACCTCTTTAAAGGGACCCAACAAGAAGGCAAACAAATCCAATCCGTGGCTTGCCAGATCATCAAAATACCCCCCTGGTGCAATGCGGGCATCGGTTCTCCATTGGTCTACTCCCTCAATATCCCACCGACTGGCGGGCTTGGTTTTGTGCCAATGAAGGTGGCGAATCTCGCCGATGCGCCCTTGGTCAATCCAATTTTTCAATTCTAAAAAACGGGGCAGGGAACGGCGGTAATACGAAACAAAAAGGGGCAGTTTTTTACGTTTAAAAGCCTCATACAACTCAAGGCTCTCGGCGTAAGAGGGCGTCATGGGCTTTTCGACACAACAGGGTTTTCCGGCTTCGGCTACCCGCAAAGCATAAGAAAGGTGGGTGTCAGGTGGTGTAGCAATATAGACCGCATCGATTTCGGGATGGTCAATCAAGTAATCGGCCTGGTCCGTCGCCTCCTGAATCCCATGCCTTTGGGCATAATCCTGGGCTTTGGCCAAATCTCGCCTCATCACCATACGAACAGAAAAGCCCTCTGTTTTGTAGAGGGCTGGTCCGCTTTTGACTTCTGTAACTGCACCGCAACCTATAATCCCCCAGCTTAGAGGCTTGGGTTGCGGTGGATTTTGTGCTGTCATATACCGCCTTGTTTTCTCCCAATTAAAGATCTGAAAAAAACGGTAGCGGAGGCTCTTTCTAGAAATGAAGTGTTGCTCCTAAGAGGAAGTTGATTCCTGCCTGAGGATAAAACCCATTCCCATCCAAGGTACTTACTCCCCCTGAACCATCCGGTACATCAAAGGTGAAGTAGTATCCGTTATTCTCATACTCCAGGTCCAACAGGTTGTTGATCTGTCCCTGCAACACCAACTTTTTTACAAATCCGAAAGAACCGGTTTGGTACTGCAAGTTTAGATCTTGTACAAAGTAAGATTCCAAACGGGAATTCGCTGCTTCGGTATTTGACATAAACTGCTCGCCAACATACTTAGAGAAAAGGGTAAAACTCCAGCTGTCATCCGGGCGAAATTCAATCCGGTTGCCCGCAACCACTGAGGGAGAAAAAGAAATATCCGTATCTCCCAGATTTTGAAGAGTCCCATCCAATGGTGTAATAAAGTCCTGGTTCTTGTTCTCGCTTAGCGCTACATTGGGGGCAATGGTCCACTTGGGATGGGGTTGCCATTGTGCGTCCAATTCAATCCCTAAACGATAGCTCTTTCCACTGTTTTGGCGAATCGGAAATCCAACCTCATCCAAGGCTCCCGTCAAGACCAATTGGTTATTGAAGAGCATGTAGTACACATTGGCTCCCAATTGAAAAGTGCGGTTTTGGGTTCTCCAACCCAACTCAAAGTCATCCAAACGCTCCGCTTCAGGCGAACCGTTTTCGAAATCAACACGGGCTGGCTCGCGGTGAGATCTTGCCCAAGAAAGGTACAAACGACTTCCCGGCTGGAGTTGATAAGACAATCCCGCTTTGGGGTTAAAGAAGTTGTAGGTCTCGTCCACATCTAGTTGTGCTCCCAATTCCAAAAGGGTTCCTGACGCTTCGTAATCCACTCTTCTAAACTGCAGGTCCGCGAAACCGTTGAGGTTCGGCGCCAATTCAAAATTCGCTTTTGAGTAAACACTCAAATCGGTTTTGACTGTGGTGTTTTCGTAAAAACGGAAAGGTCTTCCAGGAAGTAGAGCTAAATCCGCGCTGACTATTTCTCCGAACTGTATCCCGTCGTAGTAATTAAAGCTACCTCCGGTAATCCACTCCAATTGATCTTTCTGATACGTCAAACTAAAAACTCCTCCATAAAAATCACTGTTCAAGTGGGCTTGAGTAGCCAAGTCTGCCGTGGTTTGCGCTTCTCCGTTGAAGGTAAAATCATCCAAGCGGTAAGCACTCAAAGAGGCATCGTCATTCATTTGTTCGAAGAAGCCTGCACTTTGGGTGTAATGAAGCGAAAACTGAGAGCGCCAATTGCTATTCCACCCCTGATTCCAATGCAAGTGGAAATGGTTTTGGGCATAGTTGTCCGTCTGGTTTTGATAAATCTGCTGATTGCCGTCACGGTCAAAATAGAACCCGTCAAAATTCATTCGGCGATCCATATCGAGACCGGCTTGATCGAGTCCAAAGAAGGACAATCCCGTTCTTTCGGTTCCCCCAAAAGTGATGGCCTGTAGGCGGGTTTCTCCTTTTACATAGTCCCCTTGCAAAAAGTAGGACTTGAGTTCAGAAGTCGCTCGATCGACATAGCCGTCTGAAGCAATACGAGAAAGGCGTCCAGAAAAAGAGAAGCCATCCCCTAGGGCCCCAGTTCCAAATTTGATGCTCTGGCGGTTGGTGCCAAAGCTTCCAATCCCTGTACTGACTGAAGCAAAAGCTTCATCGGAGGCACGGTCTGTCAAAATATTGATACTGGCCCCGAAGGCACCCGCTCCGTTGGTGGAAGTCCCCACTCCTCGTTGAATTTGAATGTTCTCGATCGAACTGGCAAAATCCTGCAAGTTGACAAAGAAGGTCGTTTGGCTGTCGGCATCGTTATAAGGAATACCATTGATGGTCACGTTGATTCGGGAGTTGTCTGCACCACGAATACGGTAGTCTGTGTACCCTACTCCCGTACCGTCAAAAGTGGTAGAAACAACAGCAGGTAAATAGTTGAGAAGTACAGGTAAATCCTGTCCTAAATTGACCTTGGCTATGTCGGCCTTTTCAAAATTGACAAAGGTTACCGGTGTAATCGAGGAAGCTCGTGAAGAAGACACAACCACCTCCTTGAGTTTAACTTCTTTTTGTTTCACCGAGTCGGGCTCGGTGTTTTGGGCTTGCACGAAGCCCACTAGGCCGAATAGGGCCAATGATGCGAATAAAGTTTTCATCCGTAAGCATGTTTACGAATAAAAGGGGTCATTATTCTGGTTAATGATTTAAAGAGGCTGCCTTGCAGACAGCTTGTTGGAATCCCTTGGCAGCATTACCCGCCCAGGTTCATCGGGTATAATCTCAGCCCATTCTCAGAGCACCCCTTGTTGAGACGGCGCAAAGATAAAAAGAAAAAAGGCTGCCGAAGCAGCCTTGTGTTCCCGATTTCGGGGGGAACTGGAAATGCTGAGGTTAGTGTTCAATCTAGCATTCTCCGCGTCCTGTATGAGGTCGTGATTTTAGAAAGGGGCCACATCAGCCAGAGCCTCTGCAGCCCTTTCAATCAAACCAACCAACCAAAAAACCGGTAATCAATCAAATAACCGGATTATGTCTCTTTATCGGATCCCCTCTTGTGGGTCTTCATCTATTCAGACACCAAATAATTCTGGAGGTCACATTTAGACGCAAAAAAACCGCCTAAACTATTTAGACGGCTGTTTTTCAGTGTTTTATTCTTGTAATTTTATGCCTGATGACTGGGTTTAAGCAGGTCATTAACGGTTTTTACCGGATTAAAAGTGACCAAGGGCACCTCAACAAAGATGGTATTCCAAAAGGCCATAGCTCCATTCCATAAACCGGGAAGTTCTAGAGCTTTTAGTTCTTTTCCATCTTTTGATTTAGCCGTGATGAATCCTTGTTCATGATCGACGAAATCAAGGAGGTTGTATTTTTCTCCCTTGTGGTTCTTTAACCCACAAATGAGGTCCACCGGATTGAAGTGGGTTGAATTCTGCAAGATGGCATCCTGCTGTGGGTTATCCCGATCGATTTGAGCAGATTCAATAATTTGAAGAGACACTTGGCCCGCAGCATCTTTGATCCAAAAAGGACCTCCTCCAGGTTCTCCTTCGTTCTTCACCATGCCACAAATGCGAATCGGACGATTCAGTTGACCGGCTAACCAGCGGTGCTTTTCTTCTGTTGTGAATTCCGCATAATCGCTTGAGCAAGGAGAGTTGAGCTGATTTTCCAAAAAGGTGGACATCTCCTTCATTTGATCTTCCGAAACAGATCCTGCTTCCAGTTGAGCCGCGTAGTGGAAAGACTTCTCTTGCAGTTGCAGTAAGAGGCCAGCCAGCATCTTTTTGCTGTTGCCCACCACCTCGAGCTTCTCCTCTGTTACCACATTATCTATATTTTTAATAAAGACAACATCGGCATCCACCTCATTGAGGTTCTGGATCAGGGCCCCGTGCCCCCCCGGTCTAAAAAGGATACTCCCGTCCGTATTTCGAAAAGGCTGGTTCTCTTTATCGACGGCCAGGGTATCGGTGGAAGATTTTTGGAAGGAGTACCCAATGGAGAACTGGCTATCGGTCTCCAGGGCAACCTCGGAGGCCGACTTTTCTTCCTCCGCCTTAAAAAGCACTTCGTGCTGAGGTGATATCGTAAAATGAAGGGCTGCATTTCCTCCTGATTTTGCATAAAAGGCGGCTTCCTTTAAATGCTCAACAAAAGGAGTCGCGGCCTTTTGGTAGGCGTGAAAAGGCAATAACCCTTTGGGATAAAACCCAAAATTCAAGCCGTCCTCGGTGAGTAATTCCTGGACAAACAAATACACCCCGTGATCTGCAGAGGTTACACGATCCGAAATACGCTCTTGGATTTGCTGGTAAAAAGGGAAGCGTTCCATCCCTTCTACAAAGGTTTTCATGGCGTCGTCACCGGTGCGATTCCAGTAGTCCGCTAAGGCTTCCTTATGGGGATTATACGCATCCAAAAAAGCAAATAAGGCCTTGAACATACGCGATGCTGCTCCCGAGGCAGGAACAAATTTCAAGAGGGCGAGTCCTTTGCTTTTCTCATCAAAAAAATCTTGTAATTCCTTTTCTTCCTCGGCGGTAAAACGTCTGACTCCCTTGCCAACAACCGCGGCTTCCTGCAATTGAACAAAGGGAATTCCCTGTTCAAAAATTCTGATCTGCGCTTCGACTTGTTCTTTGGTAATTCCTTTGACCCGGAGTTGTTCCAGGTCTTTTTCGTTGAATAAGTTCATGTACTTATCGCTTGTTTTGAGCTGCATGAATAAGTTTATCGATGAGTTCAGTAGCCCGGGTAAAACGGGTATAAGGATCTCCTTTCAAAATAACGAAATTTCGGTCAAATCGCTCAAGGCAATTCTTAAAATGAGCAAACAATTCCGGGCGCGCATCGGGCTGATCTCGAAGATCATCCGGAGTCCATGGGGTATCGATATAAGTCAGTAAGTACAAGTCGTATTCAGCTTGCTGTGCAGATTCTTCCAGCCTTTCATCCGCCTTCGAACCAAAATACCAATAAGAATAGGCCAGGGTTTCCAGAACATCCGTATCGCAAATCAGAAGGGGGTCTGCCTGTTCGGCTGCTTGATTTTCGGACTCCACTTGCCCGATAGCGATATCAATTAAGTCCGCCTCTGAACACACTTCCTTCTGGGCGTCCCATTTTCGCTGTAAAAAGTCCCTTGCGAATTCAGCCACCCAGGGCGCCCGATAGTGCTCTGATAGCTGCCTGGACAAGGTTGTTTTTCCGGTAGATTCCGGCCCAAAGAGTACCACCCGAACTAGGGGAGGTTCGCTTCTTTCAAGTTGCTTTGGTATGATCTTTTCCACGCTCGATAACCTTGAATTGCCAAAATCGTAAACACCAAAAACTGGAGGGCAAACATACCCCATCCCCGGTATCCGTACAAAGGCACCGTGATGCAGTCTCCCAAAATCCAGAGACTCCAATTGGCAATCTTCTTGTTGGCCATGTACCACATGGCGGTAAAGAAGATACCTGAAGTCAGGATATCAATGTAGTTCAATGGGCCGAGATCCACATCAAAACCCCGGTAAACTCCATAGGTTACCCCCATCGTAAAGAGGCAAAGAACGGCCCCAATCCAACGTTCTTTAGAGGTCGTTTTAGAAATGTGAACCACCGGATCTCCCTCCTTTTTACGAGCCCAGTTATACCAACCGTAAATGCTCATGATGGAATAGTAAAAATTCATCATCATGTCCCCCAAAAGCTGATCGACCCAGAAGAGGTAGACCGTAATCGTGGTGGCGATCAATCCGGTTGGATACACCCCAATATGTTCCTTTTTGGCCAGGATGACACTGGCGATCCCGGTGACAAAAGCGATCGCTTCAAGGATGATCAGGTGCGTCGGGCGACCCGAATAGATCTCGAAGAAAAAATCAAAAATGGGGTTCATAATCGCTTCGGTCAGACTTGACCATTTTTAATAGTAGGACTCCCTGATCCAGGGCTTCCATGGCTGTTTTAATCTCTTTGTTTAGGACCTCCATGACCTGATCATATGGCCCGTAAACCTGTGTGCTCAAGGGATTTTCGAGAACCCTTAGTCCTGAAGACCTCAGGGCCTGAATAAAGGCGATGATGGGGGGTTCAAAATTGTCTTGTAAAGGGCTCAAAGTAAGTTCGACGGATATTTCCATGCTTTGATTTATAGTTGGCGGGCGTACACACAAGTGTAGCCTTCAAATTCTTCGTAAGTGCATCGAAAAGCGCTTTTTTGGCCTTTGTAGTGTACAGTGGCCTGCAATTCCTCATCTCCCAAATCAAAATCCTGAACCACAATGTTGTTCAAGAAGCTCAGCCCCGGGGTTCCGTATATTTTGTAAAGCGATTCCTTTACCCCCCAAACCACCGTGAGTTTGCGAATCAGTGCCTCGGTATTGGCCAGGGTTCGGTATTCTTGTAGAGGGGTGAACTTGTGAGCGATGCGAATAATTTTAGAACGCTGTTGCTCGATATCTATTCCCACCTCCTCTGAAGTGCTTAGAATGATGCCCGTAAAGGGGCCGGAATGGGTAATGGAAATTCGGGTCTTGTCTTTTAAAAACGGCTTCCCCTGTTCATTGTAGTACAAATCTCGGTCCTGGTACCCCCGCTCGGCCAGAAGATGGCGGATGCTTAAAAAAGCCCGGCGGTGTATCTCGGATTTCATGCCCTGCATACGGGCTTGACAATACGGTGTCAATTCTACCTCAGCGGCCAGTTCGCTTTCGCTCTCGGTCACCTTCCACAGAAGCAGTTGAGTCCCAGAATTGATTGTAAGGCTTTTGAATAATGGCACGACTATGACTTACTGAATTTGTACCTTTGCCGAAAGGCAGAAAGCGAAGCTACAAAAAGAAAACGCAAAGCACCTATGAGCACAAAAACAATCCCTTACGTACCTTTTAAAGTAAAAGATATCAGCCTGGCCGACTGGGGCCGAAAAGAGATTCGTCTCGCCGAGGCCGAAATGCCCGGATTGATGGCTTTAAGAGAAGAATACGGGAAGGAACAACCCTTAAAAGGAGCAAAAATTGCAGGATGCCTGCACATGACGATTCAAACTGCGGTTCTCATCGAAACCCTTGTTGCCCTGGGAGCAGAGGTCACCTGGAGTTCCTGTAATATCTTTTCGACACAAGACCATGCCGCTGCCGCTATTGCTGCAGCCGGGATTCCTGTTTACGCCTGGAAAGGCATGACCGAAGAAGAGTTCGATTGGTGTATCGAACAGACGCTTTTCTTCGGGGAAAGCAGAGATCCTCTAAATATGATTTTGGACGATGGAGGGGACTTGACCAATATGGTTTTGGACCGATACCCGGAATTGGCCGCTGCCATTAAAGGTCTTTCTGAAGAAACAACCACCGGGGTACACCGCCTTTACGAGCGAGTTAAAAACGGAACCCTTCCCATGCCCGCTATCAATGTCAATGACTCGGTGACTAAATCCAAGTTTGACAACAAATACGGTTGCCGTGAGAGCGCAGTAGACGCTATCCGTCGAGCCACCGATACCATGTTGGCTGGGAAACGAGTTGTCGTTGCCGGATACGGAGATGTAGGTAAAGGAACTGCCGCTTCCTTCCGAGGAGCTGGAGCCATTGTTACGGTAACGGAAATCGATCCAATTTGTGCCCTTCAAGCCGCTATGGACGGTTACGAGGTCAAGCGACTCGAGACGGTGATTGATCAAGCTGATGTCGTGATTACCGCTACCGGAAATAAAGACATTATCCGCGAGGAACACTTCCGAGCCCTTAAGGACAAAGCCATCGTTTGTAATATCGGTCACTTCGATAACGAAATCGATATGGCTTGGTTAAATGGTGCTTTCGGAGATTCCAAAGTGGAGATCAAACCACAAGTAGATCAGTACACCATCGGCGATAAGGATTTGATCGTATTGGCCGAAGGTCGTTTGGTGAATCTGGGTTGTGCCACAGGCCACCCGAGTTTCGTGATGAGTAATTCCTTCACCAACCAGACCCTGGCTCAGATTGAGTTGTGGAACTCAAACGAGAAGTACGAAAACAAGGTCTATATGTTGCCTAAACACCTGGACGAAAAGGTCGCTCAATTGCACTTGGCACGCCTCGGTGCAGAACTGACTGAACTGAAAGAAGATCAGGCTTCTTATATTGGTGTAACTGTTGAAGGTCCATTCAAACCTGACTATTACCGATACTAAATGAAAATCATCCTGACTGGAGCAACCGGAGCCCTGGGGTCTCAAGTGCTTTTTGAACTGCTGGAAAGCCGTTTAGATATGCTTGAAGAACTGGTGCTTGTGGTGCGTCCCAAGAAGGGTGTTTCTCCTGAAAAACGCATTGAAAAATTGCTCTCAAGCCCTTTTGCTCCGGCTCTAATCCGGAGCAAAAAGCCTTGGGAAGATCAGCGTCTTCGGGTTATTAGCCCCGAGCAATTGGAACGTACCTCCGAGGTCCTCCAAGGACTCCAGTCTTATATTTTTGTGCATCTAGCGGGCTTTGTGAATCTTTCGCAGCATCCCAAACACAAAGAAGAAATCTACCAAGAAAATCTGGGCTTTACCCAAAAGCTCTATGGCCTCTTGCGGCCCTTTCTTTCGAAATGGGTGTACATCAGTACAGCCTTCGCCATTGGACGTCGTACGGGTCTGATTGGCAACGACTACCTCTCGGCCGAAAACCTGGACTACCGTAATTTTTATGAGGCATCCAAGCACGCCTCCGAGCGATTTTTAGCCGAAAAATGTGCCCAAGACCAACTGGAACTGCAAATCTTAAGACCCAGTGTTTTGGGGGGCAATATTTACGGCAGCTCCCCCTATTTCATTTCGAAATACATGGTTTTCTACCTCTTCGCCAAGTTCTTTGCCCATATGGCACAGCACAACGAACGGGGTATTCGCATTGCCGCCGGAGAACAGAGCAACCTCAACATCATCCCCGCGGATTACGCCGCCAAGGTTATTTGTAAGGTGATGGATCAACCTATTGATCAGCTGAATATCGTTCACGCGCAAGGAACGCCTATTGAAGGGGGGATTAGCCAAATACTGAAGGCTGTCGGCTTTCAGGGATATCGTCTGACAAGAGAATTGATCAATGCCACTAGTGGCTTCGAATCTGCACTCGAAAAACTCTATTACGAGACCATCGGCGTCCACCTGACTCCCTACCTGACCGCTGCTCCTTCTGAATGGGATACCGCCTTATTAGAGAGTATTTTGCCCATGCCGCAATACAACACCCAGGAGTACCTACAATCTTCTGTTCGCTATGCATTAGCCCATAACTTTCGGAACCAGAGTTGGTAAAAAAGGCGTAATCCTTTCCTTTTCAGTATTTTCACTGCTGAATACAATACCATTAACATGAAAAAAGTACTGTTCTTTTTGGTCGCCCTAATCGCTGTTTTAGCGATTTTCGCCGTGATCAATAACCGCGAAACTTCCAATGACTTTCTCGATGAGGAGTTGGCCGAAATCGAAAGCCTTATCGAAAAACGTAAAGTGCGCAATACCGCAGTGTCGGAAGCAGATGTCGCCTGGCACCTGGACCATATGCTGCTGGTTGTTAACCGCCTTTATGACGCCTTGGAAAACTCCAATCCTGAAGACTTTGAATCTGAATTAAACGCCAGTCGCTTGGTTGTTTTTACAACGGGCATCATTCCAAGAGGACGCGCACAAGCTACGGATGAAGTTCGACCACCTGAAGTCATCGAAAAATCTGATATCGAAGCTCAATTGAGCAAAGCGAAAGAACGCATCGCCAAACTGAAGGATCTTGACGAAAAGGCCTACACCAAACATCCCGTATTTGGTATGATCGACCGTGGTCAGACTCAGAGACTAATGAAGGTACACACCCGGCATCACCTCAAAATTGTTCGGGATATCCTTAAATCGGGAAGCTAAACCAAAGGACACAAAAAAGCCCTGGCAAAACCAGGGCTTTTTTATTCTAAGACAGAGTCTTAAGCTTCAGGTACAATAGATACGAAGCTTTTTCCTCCTGCTTTCTTTTCAAACTTTACAATTCCGTCAACACGGGCGTGCAGTGTGTGGTCTTTGCTAGCATACACGTTTTCGCCAGGATTGTGTTGAGTTCCACGTTGACGAACGATAATGTTTCCTGCAATAGCATGCTGGCCACCAAAGATCTTAACCCCTAATCGTTTCGATTCGGATTCTCTTCCGTTTTTAGAGCTACCAACTCCTTTTTTGTGTGCCATTTCTCTTCCGTATTAAGATTAAGACAAAGCTGCGATTAAGTCAGCTTTCTTCATAGATGAATATCCTGAGATACCGGCCGCTTTGGCCATTTCTTTCAATTCAGCAACCGTTTTAGAGCTCAAATCTCCTACTGGAGCTGCTTTGGCTTCCTTCTTGGCTGGAGCAGCTTTGGCAGGTGCCTCCGCTTTAGGAGCTTCTGCTTTCTTAGGAGCCGCTTTAGGTTTGGCTGCTGATTTCTTAGCTCCACTGGCCACAATTCCTTCAACGACGATTTCTGTCAGGGATTGACGGTGCCCGTTTTTCTTGCGGTAGCCTTTTCTTCTCTTTTTCTTGAAGACAATTACTTTGTCTCCTTTCAGGTGCTTTACAATTTTGGCTTCTACAGCCGCACCTTCTATGACGGGGGCGCCAACAGTCACTTTTCCATCGTTGTCCAACAAAAGAACCTTGTCGAATACGACCTGATCTCCTTCTGCTGCGTCCAAGCGATGTACGTAGACTTTTTGGTCTTTCGCAACCTTAAATTGCTGCCCTGCCATTTCTACAATTGCATACATATTGCCTGAGGTTTTTTGTATTGCTGTTAAATTAGCGGCTGCAAATATACTTCTAATTCAGGAAATATCAAGGAGTTCGAGCCTAAAATTGAAAGGGAAATCAAAATCCTTCTTTCGAACCTCTCGTCGTGCTTTTCTGCCTCCCATCTCTATCCTTTAAATTCTTGTTAAAGCCTAGGGTATTCCTGCGGTAAAGCGAAATAATCTCGATAATTTGTAACACTTTTAGAAATGTGAACACTAATGTTCGGAAATTAACTTAATAAGATACAAATGAAACACACAATCACTCTTGCAGGTGCATTGTTACTTTTCATGCCCTTACTCCATGCCCAGCAAGTGAGTTATGAAGAGTATGACCTAGACAATGGCATGCATGTTATTCTGCATCAAGACAATTCTGCCCCGGTGGTGACTACTTCAGTTATGTACCACGTCGGTGCAAAAGATGAAGAGAGTGACAAGACAGGATTTGCTCACTTCTTTGAACACTTGCTGTTTGAAGGAACCGAAAACATCGAACGCGGTGAGTGGTTCAAGTTGGTTACTTCTAATGGAGGAAGTAACAACGCGAACACCACTCAGGACCGCACCTATTACTACGAAAACTTCCCTTCCAACAATTTGGAATTGGGACTTTGGATGGAATCAGAGCGTCTTCTCCACCCGATCATCAACCAAATTGGGGTAGACACCCAGAAAGAAGTTGTTCAGGAAGAGAAGAGATTGCGTTACGACAACTCTCCTTACGGACAGTGGAGTATCGTCGTTGCCGAAAACCTCTTCAAAAATCACCCTTACCGTTGGCAAACGATTGGTTCTCTTGAGCACTTGGCCAGCGCAACCCTGGATGACTTCAAACGTTTTAACGAAATCTATTACGTACCCAACAACGCGGTATTGGTTGTTGCCGGTGATATTGATATCGCCAAAACCAAGAAAATGATTCAGGACTACTTCGGCCCTATTCCACGCGGGAAAGACGTTCCTCGTAAAACCTACAAGGAAGAGCCGATCACTGAAACCATAAAGACCAAGTTCTACGATCCAAACATTCAGATTCCTCTTTTGATGATGGCTTACCGTACGCCTGCTCAAACCGAAAGAGATGCCTATGTTTTGGACATGATTTCTTCTTACCTCAGCAGTGGACAGAGCTCCAAGATGTACAAGAAAATCGTAGATGAAAAGAAAATGGCTCTTCAGGTATTTGCCTTCAACAACTCTCGTGAGGATTACGGTTCTTACATCGTTGGTGCACTTCCTGTAGGTGATAATACCCTTCCAGATCTGCAAAAAGAAATAGACGAAGAAATTATCAAGATCCAAAAGGATTTGATTTCTGAAAGAGATTACCAAAAACTTCAGAACCAGTTCGAGAATAACTTTGTGAATTCCAACAGCAGTGTTTCTGGAATCGCCAACTCTTTGGCTCGCTACTACATGCTCTATGATGATACCAACCTGATCAACACCCAGATCGATATCTACAGAAGCATCACCCGTGAAGAAATTCGCGATGTAGCCCGCAAATACTTGAACCCAAATCAACGTCTGGAATTGGAATACTTGCCAGAACAAAAAGAATCTAAGTAAGATGAAGAAGAATTTATTTACACTACTCGCACTTTTTGCTTTTGTACTGGTAAACGCCCAGATCGATCGAAGCAAACAACCTGAGCCAGGTCCTGCTCCTAAAATCAATTTGGGAACTCCAGAGACCTTTGACCTGAACAACGGCCTGACCGTCATGGTGGTCGAAAACCATAAACTCCCAAGAGTTTCTATTCAATTGAGCATGGACAACCCACCTATCGCTGAAGGCGACAAGGCCGGTATGTCATCCATGGTGAGCAGCTTACTCGGAAAAGGATCTACCAATATTTCTAAGGACGACTTCAACGACGAAGTGGACTTTATGGGAGCCAACATCAGTTTTGGATCTCAAAGTGGTTTTGCCAGTTGTTTGTCTAAGTACTTCCCTCGTGTTATGGAAATGTTTGCGGATGCCGCATTGAATCCAAACTTCACTCAGGAAGAATTTGACAAGGAAAAAGAAATCCTTTTGACAGGTCTAAAAACGCAAGAGAAAGACGTTTCTGCCATCGCCGGACGTGTTCAGAGTGCTTTGGCCTATGGAACTTCTCATCCGTATGGTGAATTCACTACCGAAGAAACTGTAAACAACGTTACTTTGGCCGATACCAAGAAGTTCTACAGAGACTATTTTGTTCCAGCCAATGCGTACATGATCGTTATTGGTGATGTCGAATTTAAAGAGGTGAAGAAACTCGTTAAAAAGTACTTCAACGATTGGACCAAAGCGACTCCTTTGTCCTTGAGCTTTAGCGAGCCTAAAGACGCTCAGTACACGCAAATCAACTTTGTGGATATGCCGAATGCAGTTCAATCAGAGGTCACCGTTCAAAACTTAGTCGATCTTAAAATGAAGAACGACGACTACCTAGACGCTCTGTTGGCTAACCGAATTCTAGGGGGTGGAGCTGAAGGACGTCTCTTCCTCAACTTGCGTGAAGACAAGGGGTACACTTACGGTTCTTACTCCAGTATCGGAAATGACAAAAACAGTAAAGTTCGCTTCCGCGCCTTTGCATCGGTTCGTAATGCGGTAACCGATAGTTCTGTTGTTCAGATTTTGGAAGAAATCGATAAAATCACCACAACTCCTGTAAGTGCTGAAGAATTGGCGAATGCTAAGGCGGGTTACGCAGGGAGCTTTGTTCGTTCCCTAGAGAGCCCACAAACCCTGGCCAACTTTGCCTACAACATCGCGACTGAAGGCCTTCCTTCGGACTATTACGAGACCTACCTTGAGCGCCTAGATGCTGTTAGCATTGACGATGTTCAAAAGGCTGCTCAGAAGTACTTGAGCTCTGACAACGCACGTGTTGTGGTTGTTGGAAAAGGTGCCGATGTGATTGACAACCTCGAAAAAATCGAGTTCAAAGGAAAGAATGTACCTGTTCTTTTCTACGACAAGACGGCTCAGAAAACAGAAAAGCCTGTTTTTGAAATTCCAATCCCTGAGGGTGTAAATGCTACTACGGTATTAGAGGCCTACGTTGCTGCCGCAGGAGGAAAAGATAAATTGGAAGCAGTTGAGTCTTACTTGATGACTGCCGAAGCAGAAATGCAGGGTATGGTTTTGGAGCTCGAAATGAAAAAGGCGCCAAAAGGACGATTCATGCAAGACATCAAGATGATGGGGAACTCGGTCCAAAAGCAGGTTATTGACGGAGACAAGGGGTATGCCGTTGCTCAAGGTCAAAAACGAGAGTTGACGCCTGAGGAAATCGAAAAGGCCAAAGAAGAGTCCTCTACTTTCCCAGAACTCAACTGGCTGACTCTTGGTAATGTAAGTCTGGAAGCCATCGAAAAGATTGATGGTAAGGCAGCTTACAAAATCAAAGTAACCGACAACAAAAACGTCTTCTACGACGTAGAGAGCGGACTAAAAGTGTTGGAAGTAAACATCATCGAAGCTCAAGGTCAGCAGTTCGAGCAAAAAACAATGCTCGGAGACTACAAAGAGGTTTCTGGAATCCAGTTCCCTTTTATGTTGGTACAGACTGTAGGACCGCAAACTTTCGAGTTTAAAGTAAAAGAAATCAAAGTGAATGAAGGCGTCTCTGAGGCTGACTTCAAATAAGCATTTCTTTAACCAGATCAAGAGGCGTTCCTAAGGGAGCGCCTTTTTTTGGTCTTTGTCGAAAAAAAGAAAAGGCGTTCCTTTTTCTGAGTAACCAGGTAAACACCGAGAAGGATGAAGAGAGCTGCTAACAATTGCTGTAATACAAAAGATTCACCGTCGGCCACCCCCCACATCAATCCGACGATCGGAATCAAATAGGTCACGGAGACCGAAAAGACCGGGTCGGCCATCTGAATCAAGCGATTGAACATAATCTTGGCAATACAAGTGCTCATCACACAGAGCAAGGTGAGGTAACCCAAAGAACTCCAGAAGTAAGGGCCTTCGATAACCGCGGTGTCAAAGAAACCCGACAGAGGCAGAATGATAAGTGCCGGCAAAGTAATGACGGCAAAATTGCCCGTCGCAATCGCTAAAGGGGAAGCACCTTGTAATTTGGCCTTAATGATATTGGCATTGCAGGCGTATCCTAAAGCCGCTAATAGAATCAAAAGGGCGTAGCTGTAGTTCTGATCGGCGTGAATCTGTGCTCCGACAAGAATTAATCCGACGGCCCCAATAAAACCAAAGAGCACCCCGATGAGTTGCAAGGGCCGAATGGCCGTACCGAACAAGAACCGTCCGATAAATAGGGTAAATAATGGGACCATGGAATTGAGAACTGCCGTTACACCACTGTCGATTTCGGTTTGGGCGTAGGCAAAAAGAAAGACCGGAAAAAAGCTCCCCAAAAAGCCAGAGACGGCAATCCATTTCCACTGATAAGGCGTGAGTTTTGTGAGGCTTCTAAAACCGATGACCCCTAAAAATAAGGCAGCCAATAAGACTCGAACAGCACCCAATTGAATTGGAGTAAAACCCTGGAGTCCCTTTTTAATGAGGATATACGAGGTTCCCCAAATGATGGAGAGAACAAGGAGGTATACCCATTTTTTCTGATCTGTTTTCAAGCCCTCGAGAATAAGCCACAAAAGTCCTGATTAATATCCGGGCCGCTCTCTTTCTTTGTTATTTTTGCGAAAAGTTTAACGCCAATTTCATGCACAGCTCTCCTAAATTCCTCACTTTCTGCTTTTTAGTCCTTACACTCGCCTTTGTTTTCTGCAAGGATGACAACAAACAAAAAGAAGGCAGTCAACAAGAACAAGTCGATGATAGTTCTGCCCAAATGAAAGAGGTTATGGCCATCCACGACGAAGTCATGCCCAAAATGAGTGAACTCAACGCCATGATTGTGAAATTAGAGGCGGAGGTTGACAGTACAACAGTGCGTGGTCAGGAAGCAGCAGCTATTGTCCTTGAACTTCAAGATGCTTACAAGAGTATGATGACCTGGATGAAGGATTTTAGCCAGGGTTTCACGACAGAAGAGATCATGGATGGTTCTGAACTCAATGAAGAGAAAAAGCAACTGCTAAACCAAGAAGAAGAAAAGGTCAGAATCGTTCGCGATAAGATCAATGGAAGCCTGGAGAAGGCGAAAAGCTTTTTAGACTCTTAGAACTACTTCTTCCACTTTAAGGACTCCATCAAATGACGGATGTCTTTTTGCAGGTATACCGCAGCCGGCATGATGGAATCGTAGTTCGGCTTGGCATAGAAATACAAAGACCCAGCAAGAAAATGATCCGTACTATCGGTCACGTAAAACTGGGATTGTGAAGCAGCATTTCCACTGACCTCATAAAACATTCCGTAGACCTTGTCTTTGTCGTTGATAAACGGCTGCTCACTGATTTGATCTGCTTTAACGACGTGCTCATAAGAGAGTTTTTGAGCGTCGATCAACAGCGTTTCCAGGTTGTCTTCTACCTTCTTATAGGTCAGGTAAATGGACCCTTTTAGTTGTGGGTACTCCACGACAATGGAACAGTCTTCTCCTTGTTTGATGATACTCATCAAATTGACATCCATGGTGTAATCGCAAGCGGTGTTCTCGCTACTCACGTATTTTGCTTCAGGAAAATCAAGGCGAAGTTGAGCCTTGGGTTTGGGAACAAGGGAATCCTCACATTCAAAAAAGAGGATAAAAATCAAGACAAACAGTAACCAGTTAAGTTTCATGGGGCAGGGTAACTTTAATTTGCTTTAGGCGCTTTTTGTCAATACTCTCAACAACAAACTGGTACTGGTTAAAACTTACTTTTTCTCCTCTTCTCGGGAATCCTTTGGCCACCTCCAGCACAAAACCGGCAATGGTTTCGGACTCTCCTTTGTGCTCTTCAAAGAGTTCTTCTTCTTTGAGCTTGACGACCCGGTAGAAATCCCGTAAGGTGGTTTTTCCGTCGAATACATAATTGAACTCATCTAATTTGGAGTAGATCAAATCCTCGTCGTCAAACTCGTCACTGATATCTCCTACGATCTCTTCAATTACGTCTTCCAGGGTCACTATTCCGGAGGTTCCGCCATACTCATCGACCACAATGGCCAGGTGATTTTTTTGGTCCTGAAACTCCAGGAGAAGATCGTCCAGTTTTTTGTTTTCTGGAACAAAGTAAGGCGGACGTACTAAAGATACCCAATCAAGGGTTTCACTTTCGATATAGGGTAATAAATCCTTGACATACAACACCCCAATGATACGATCAAGTTGCTCTTCATAGACCGGAACCCTCGAATAGCCCGCTTTAACGATCATTTGCATCACTTCAGCGAAGCTCTTTTCTATCGGAAGAGCAAAGACATCGGTTCGGGGACGCATGACTTGTTTGGTATCGGTGTTTCCGAAGTTGACAATCCCTTCCAGAATCTTTTTCTCTTCTGTCGTAGTATCCCCCTCGGAGGTCAATTCAAGCGCCTGGGATAAATGGTCTACGCTGATGTTGGACTTTTTACGCCCCAAGCGGTTCTCCAGGGATTGACTGAACGACTTCATCGGTTGACTGAGCGGGGTAAACAGCTTTTCTAAGAAAGAGATGGGCAAGGCCATAAAGAGACTGAAGGCCACCCGGTTTCGGCTCGCATAAATCTTGGGAAGGATCTCCCCGAAAAGTAAAATGAGTATCGTTGCTAAGGCAATATCCAAGACCGTTCTCTTGGCTACCAAATCAAAAAATCGCCCTTCTATCTGATCAAATAAGACATCCCCGATGGCGGTGAATAATAGAACTATGGCAATATTGATGGCATTGTTGGCAATGAGAATAGTTGCCAATAGCTTTTTGGGCTTTTCCAATAAGCGCAAAACCAGTTGAGGCCTTTTGTCTTTACTTTCCTGTAAAGACTGAATGTCAGCTGTGTGAAGTCCGAAAAGGGCGACCTCAGCGCCTGAGACCAGGGCCGAACATACCAGGAGTACCAAGAAAACGACAATGTTGACCCAAAAAAGCCCGGTCTCTGCAATGTTCGATACGGCCAAATGAAAGGGTTCTGCTTCCAACTACTACTGCTTTAAAATCAAAAAGGGAGATCATCATCTTCCGCAGGGAGTTGTGGCGCCGGATTAGAAGGCGCAGCTGCGGGTGCTGAAGAACTCTGTGCTTGTGCAGCAGGTGCTGAAGGACCTGCATTAAACTGACCCTCTTTCGGAGTCAAAAAGGTAAAATCGGTCACCTGGATTTCGGTACTGTAACGGGTTTGCCCGTCTTCACCCTGCCATTGACGTGTTTTGATGCGGCCTTCTACATAGATTTTGTCTCCTTTTTTTAGGTATTTTTCACAGATCTCAGCGGCCTTGTTGCGCACAACAATATTGTGCCATTCCGTATTGTTAACCTTCTCTCCTGTCTGGCGGTTGGTATAGGTTTCATTCGTTGCAATAGGGAAACGTCCAACACAGTTACCTCCTTCGAAATAGTGCATTTTAACCTCGTCTCCCAAGTGGCCAATTAACATGACCTTATTCAGTGTTCCACTCATAATTCTCGCTTCTGGTAAAAGTACTAAAATTTCATCCGCTGTAGGAACTCAGCTAAGGGAACTGGCCAAGCAAAGCCCTCGATTTTTGAAAGCGCCTCTTGCCTTTGTTCAACCCCCATTTCATAGACCTCCTCCGTAGACCAAAAAAAGAGTTGCAAGACCCTGTGCGATAGTTGATGCTTAATGGGTTGTTCGTGTAGTTGACGGAGTTCTGTTGCCGGCTCCATATTCAACTCTTTTCGCAGGCTTTCCTGAATGCGCTCTGAACTTTCTTCCCGATCAAGCTTCAAGCCCGGGAATTCATATAATCGTGGCCAGTACCCTTTGACAGGCCGCTGTTGGACGCGAAACTCCCCCTTAGGGTCCAGTGCTAGGGCAAAATGCAAATACTCCTTTTTAACCTTGGTTTTTCCAGCCTTTACTGGCAGTTCCACTATACGCCCCTGCCGATGAGCCTGACAACCTTCCTGCAAGGGACAAGTCGAACACCTTGGATTTTTAGGGCGACACTGCATCGCGCCAAACTCCATGATGCCTTGGTTGTAATCTCCCCTTCTTGTTTTAGGCAGCAAAGAGTTCGCCAAGGCCTGAAATTCCCTTTGACCAGGAGGACGATCAATCGGGCTGTCGATTCCATAGTAGCGAGAAAGAACCCGGTAGACATTCCCATCAACTACCGCTCGCGCCTCTCCAAAACAAATAGAGGCAATGGCACTGGCAGTATAAGAGCCCACTCCTTTTAAAGACAACAGATCCTTGTAGCTATCCGGAAACACCCCCCCGCATTCCCGACTGATGTACCGAGCGGTTGCATGAAGATTTCGAGCCCGGTTGTAATAGCCCAAACCCTGCCACAGCTTCATCACTTTTTCTTCCGGAGCGGCTGCCAGGTCGTGAACTGTAGGAAAGGCTTCCACAAAACGCAAGTAATAGGGAGTCCCCTGCTCAATTCGGGTTTGCTGCATGAGAATTTCTGAAAGCCAAATGTGGTAGGGAATAGGGTCCTGACGCCAGGGTAAGTCCCTCTTATTCTGGTCATACCAGTGCAAAATACAAGCAGCAAACTTCATGAATTTGGGTGTAGGGGTTTTCTTTAACTCAGCCAAATGAAAAACCTCCATCTTTAATTCCTTAAAATCAGGGGGATTAGGCTAAAGCTGACTTTAAATTTATATATTTGCCTGCCAAAAAAAACAGAAAATAAATAATTACAATGACGAAAGCGGATATCGTATCTAGAATCTCAGAGAAACTAGGGATAGAGAAGGGTGATGTGCAAGCCACGGTAGAATCCTTCATGGAGGAGGTTAAAACTTCTCTTGAAAACGGAGACAACGTTTACTTAAGAGGTTTTGGAAGTTTTATCATTAAAACAAGAGCCGAGAAAACTGGCCGCAACATTTCTAAGAACACTACAATCAAGATTCCCGCACATAATATTCCCGCTTTCAAGCCAGCAAAAGTTTTTGTTGAGGGTGTGAAGAGCAATGTTCAGGTGAAGTAATCGTTAAATATAAAGTATAAGTAGTATGCCTAGTGGTAAAAAAAGAAAAAGACATAAGGTAGCGACGCACAAAAGAAAAAAACGCAGACGCGCTAACCGACACAAGAAAAAGTAGTTTCATAACTACTTTTTGCTTTTAGACGTTCTTTGACATTCTGGTCCGATACACATCAAAACGCGATTTGATGTGTCATTTGTTTAACTGAATTGTAACCGGAATTACCCGGAATGCATGATAAAAATCGATATAAGTGAGTTATGAATTAATTGTTAGATCTAGTTCAGACGCTGTCGATTTTGCCCTGCTAAAAGATGGGAAACTCATAGAACTTCACAAGGAGGAAGACAACAACAGCTTTTCTGTTGGTGACATCTTCCTAGCGAAAATACGTAAGCCAGTAACTGGCTTAAATGCCGCCTTTGTGGATGTAGGATACGAAAAAGACGCCTTCCTGCACTACCACGATTTGGGTCCACAACTCGCATCGCTTCTCAAGTTTATCAAACTTGTTCGAGGCGGAAAGCTCAAGGATTTTTCGCTAAAAAATTTCCCGTCCGAGAAAGATATTAACAAAAACGGAAGTATCAACGAGGTCATCAAGTCGAGTCAATCACTCTTGGTTCAGATTGTGAAAGAACCGATTTCTACCAAAGGTCCCCGCATCAGCTCCGAGCTGTCCATTGCGGGCCGTTACCTGGTTATGGTTCCTTTTTCTGACCGTGTCTCCGTTTCCCAGAAGATTGGAAGTAAAGAAGAGAAAGACCGATTAAAACGACTTGTCACCAGTATAAAGCCGAAGGGCTTTGGTGTGATCATCCGTACCGTAGCAGAAGGCAAAAAAGTTGCAGAACTCGACAAAGACCTGCAAAATCTATACGAGAAATGGGAGCATATGTGCAGTCAGCTACAGAAAGCTCGTCATCCTTCTAAAGTGTTGGTTGAACTAAACCGCGCCAGTAGTATTCTGCGCGACGTCTTCAACGATAACTTTACTGGAATCCACGTAGACGATGAAGTCCTGGGCGACAATATCCGCGATTACCTGCTGGAGATTGCCCCTGAAAAGGCCGAAATTGTCAAGAATTACAAAGGAGCCGCCCCTATTTATGAAAAATTCGGTATAGAAAGGCAGATCAAAACGTCATTTGGACGCACCGCTTCCATGAGTCGCGGGGCCTATCTGGTTATCGAACACACAGAAGCTTTGCACGTCATCGACGTGAACTCGGGCAACCGATCCAACAAAGCAAAAAATCAGGAAGATACAGCCCTTGAAGTAAATTTATTGGCCGCAACAGAGGTTGCTCGCCAACTCCGCCTCAGGGATATGGGGGGAATCATTGTGATCGACTTCATCGATATGACCAAAGGTGAACACAGGCGTCGCCTGTACGATCACCTCCGAGAGGTCATGAAAGAGGATCGTGCCAAGCACAAGATTTTACCTCCAAGTAAATTCGGCTTGATTCAGATCACCCGTCAACGGGTACGTCCTGAAATGAATATCAAAACCAGTGAAGAAAACCCAAACGCTCCCGGGCAAGAAATCGAAGCCCCTATTGTTTTGATTGATCGCATTAACCACGAATTGGAACGGATTCTGAAAGGAAAGAACAAAGGGAAAAAAATCACCCTCAACATTCATCCTTTCATTGCCGCCTACCTAACCCAAGGATTTCCGTCCATTCGACAGAAGTGGTTTATGGATCACAAAAAATGGGTCAAAATTCAACCCCGTGATGCCTATACGTATTTGGAGTATCGTTTTAAAGATGGAGAAGGAAAAACCCTTCGGGCTTAAACGAATGCTTCAAAATGACAGTGTAAAAGCGGCCCATCTGGGCCGCTTTTTTTTACCCCAAAGCGAACTAATTTGCAGTCGCAAATGACCTTTAATCGCCCGACATACACCCTGGAAGAAGCCCTGAAAAAGGCCGAAAACTACTGTGCCTATCAAGAGCGTTGCCACCAGGAAGTACGTCAAAAATTGATAGAGATGAGAATGATCCCAGAGGCGATCGATCACATTCTTGGGCATTTGATCGCCGAGGGCTATTTGAACGAGGGTCGTTTTACAGAACAATTCGTATTGGGGAAGTTTCGCCACAAAGGATGGGGGAAGAACCGCCTGCGTCAGGAACTCAAGCAACGGGATATTTCTGGCCTGGCCATTGACCGCGCTCTGCGCGAAATCGATCTGGAAGAATACCAGGCTACTTTTCATCAATGGGTCGAGAAACTCTGGAGGCAAAGCACCGGAAAACCCCAGGCCAACCGCTTGCAAAAACTCAAAGACGGCCTCCGCTATCGCGGCTGGGAACCCGAATGGATTTATGAGGCTTTGGGTGATAAAATGAAGTCTTAAGCGTATCGCTTTGTGCGCTCAATCGCCTGCTCGTTTTTCCAATCGATCCAATCCTGCCCCTTGAGTCTGCGCATCAGGTTATCGAAGTGTCGCATGATGAAGATGTTATAGAGCGCTTTCCCAAGGTTTTTAGGCTTCTTGGCCATAGAGCGTAGGCTCATAGAAAAACCGGGCGTGATATAACGCATATAGTGCCAGTAGCCTTCGGGAATATAAAGTACATCCCCGTGTTCTAAATGAGCGATGTGTCCATTGGCCTTTTTAAGTGCTGGCCATTTTTCAAAATCGGGCTGTTTAAAGTCAATGTCCTCCCTTGTGATCAGGGAATGAGGCACCTTGTAGAGGTACTTGTTTTCCGTTTGACCAAAAAGTATACACTCCTTTTTGCCATCAAAGTGAAAGTGAAAAATATTCGCCAGATCAATATCGTAGTGCATGAAGGTGTAGCTGTCTTCCCCTCCAAAAAACATCATGGGTAAGCCCTTCATGATGCGCAATCCGAAATCCGGCATTTTGTAATCCTGCTGCAATTGGGGGACCTCTTTCAGAATATTCCACAGAAAAATACGGTAGCGCGTAGGCTCTTTCTTCAGAAGATCGATATAGTCCGACATCTTCATCTCGGCATGCGGCTGATTGAAGCCCTCATCGTGTTTGACCGGCCGATCGTCGTAAAGAGGGACCAACTTGTCTCCAGCAATTTCTTTGAAGTAGTCGAGGTTCCATTTTTCAAAAGCAGGCCACTCTTTGATCCCACCGGCAATAACAACCGGTTTCTGAGGGCGGTAATACTCTTTCAAAAAAGCCTCTTTGGTCAGGCCTTCAACTTTGGGAATATTTTGTAAACGCAACTCCATAACGAGGTGGTTTAGCTTTCGATTGTCTTTTTGGTGATCCTCGCCTCTTCGTTACGGGCGATGCTGTGACCGGGTCGGCTCCACTTTGGTTTTTCTCCCAAAGCTGGAGTGCTTTCTTCCGCCGGCTTGGATTCCGGTTGAGGATGCTTTTCGAAAGGCGCCTGCATGTCAATACCTAAGGCTTTAAAGAGCGCTTTGTCTTCGTTCACATCCGGATTCGGAGTCGTCAATAACTTATCTCCGGCAAAGATGGAGTTGGCTCCAGCGAAAAAGCACATGGCTTGTCCCTCAGCACTCATCTCTGTTCTTCCGGCAGAAAGACGCACCTGGGTTTTGGGCATGACAATTCTCGTGGTGGCTACCATCCGGATCATTTCCCAAATATCGACGGGTTTCTGCTCTTCCATAGGGGTACCTTCCACAGCCACCAAAGAGTTGATGGGCACCGATTCCGGTTGTGGATTCAAGGTGGACAAGCTGACCAGCATTCCAGCGCGGTCTTCCAAGCTTTCACCCATTCCGATAATCCCTCCACTGCAAACCGTCACGTTGGTTTTACGGACGTTCTCAATGGTCTGCAAACGATCTTCGTACCCTCGGGTAGAGATCACCTCCTTGTAGTACTCCTCGGAGGTATCTAAGTTATGGTTGTAGGCGTATAATCCGGCCTCCGCAAGACGCTTGGCCTGGTTTTCGGTAATCATTCCCAAAGTACAGCAGACTTCCATATCCAAGCCGTTGATGGTGCGAACCATCTCAAGTACCTGGTCGAATTCCTCTCCATCGCGCACGTTTCTCCATGCCGCTCCCATACACACTCGCGAGCTACCGGCTGACTTAGCTCTTAAAGCCTGGGCCTTCACTTGCTGTACCGACATCAGGTCATTGCCTTCGACATCCGTATGGTAACGGGCTGCTTGTGGGCAATAGCCGCAATCTTCTGGGCACCCCCCCGTCTTAATCGAAAGCAAGGTTGATACCTGAACTTGATTGGGGTCATGCACTTGTCGGTGGACGCTTGCCGCACGATAGAGTAAATCCATCAGCGGGGTGTTGTAGATCTCCATGATCTCTTCTCGGGTCCAGTCGTGTTTGGTTGGAATGTTTGAACTCATAGGCGTTCTGGAAAGATGAAAGCACAGCCCGAGAACCGGGCAGTGCTTTAGTTCTAATCTAAGTTTCAAAAATAGGCGAAATCTTGAGAAAGGCCAATCGACCCTTCCCTTTTAACGCCTCTACTGCTGCTCTCCTTCTTCGACAACAGTGCCGTCTTCAATTGATTCCTCTTTTGAAGCAGGTTCTTCCCTTTAAGATACTCTGGTAATTCCATCCCGGCCCTATTGAATAAATCTTTCGCGGGGTGCCAATTGGCAGCTGTAAACCACCCTTTACTTTGATAATAAGATCGAGACTGCGTTTCCGCCGAAGCCTACGGCATTGACCAGTACGTAATCCATTTGCTCAGGTGTGGTGTTTGCAAAAGGAGCTTCCTTAGATAGGGGGAAAGGCAGGGGAAGTGGAGCATTGTCCTCCAACATCAGGAGGGCCTGAAGCAGACTGAAAATACCCGAAGCACCAAAGGTATGTCCTATCTTCCATTTGTGTGTAGTTAAAAAAGGCAATGTGTTACAAAAGACCGCTTGGATCGCCCGGGTCTCGGCCCAATCGCCCTTCACTGTTCCAGGAGCGTGCATGACCACTGCATCCACCTCTTCGGGAGGTAAGGCGCCCAAAGCAGCCTTCATGGAACGCTGAAAACACTCGGCTTCCGGGGTCAGACCGGCTGCACTCTCCAGACGTTCTGTGGAGTACCCCACTCCGACAATTCGGGCCAAAGGGGCTTTGCCGGAGGTTTTTTCAAGTCGCAGTAATCCGGCCCCTTCACCCAACACCAGATGATTCTTCGTTTTTTCTAAATCCAACGATCGGCAGGGGTACGCTTGTGCACCTTCTTCACCTAAGGGAGAGGTCAGTTTAAGTGCCTTCATCTGGGCCTGAGTGAAAGAAGTTAAAGGGGCTTCGCTTCCCCCAACTAAGAATACCTCAGCCATATCGGACTGCAACCAGGCCACCCCGTTCAAAACGGCGTGCAAGGCGGTAGAACAGGTAATGGAATGGCTCAAAACGGGCCCTTCAACCCCCAAATCATCGGCTAGCCAAGTCGACAGATTCCCCAAGGTGGTGCTTGGCGAAACGGCAGGGGTCAGGGCTTTCCCCTGAAGGTGCGCCTCATAATGCTCTTCCCACAAAGTGGTCGCGCCCCGCGAAGACCCCATATTGATCCCGGTTCTTCGGCTTTTATCTAAGGGGTATTGGTCCTGAAATAATCGCCCGGCAAGCAATCCGTACAAAACAGTAGGGTCGAGTTTACGGTAGATTTTCTTTTCTTTTTGAATGGCTTTGAGTTGCTGTTTGAGCAGATCGGGTAAGCGCCCAGCCCAATACCCGTCTTGAAAAGTCAAAAGATGATCTACAGAATAAAAGGAATCTCGCACCTCCTGTGGGGAGCTCCCCAAGGCCGATACAGTGGCAATTCCGGTTATGTCAATCGGCTGTTTGAGCATGATCAGTCAATCAAATCCACTACTTCGCGAATACTCTGGAAAATGCGTTCCAATTGATCGATACTGGTGACGTAAGGAGGAAGGGTGTAGATGGTTTGCCCTAAGGGCCTCAAGAAGACCCCTCTTTCCATAAAGGCCCGGTACATCTTATCTCTAAGGTTGCCGTAGCGGTCCATTTGAAGGTTTAAATCCAAAGCAAAAATCACCCCTAGGGTCCGCACATTGGTGACTTTGGGGTTGTTCTTCATCTCCGCTGCAAAAAGTTCATTGGCCGTTCGGATGCGGCGAATCCCCTGTTGGATTTCATTGCTTTGCAAGAGTTCCAAGCTTTGCGAGCCGCCGTACAGGCCAAGGGGTTCGCGGTATAAGTATGCCCGTGGAAAAACCCTTTGGCGATTTCGTCCGCGTAAAAGGCCTGGTATATTTTTTCGCTGCAGGCCGTCGCCGCCATAGGCACCATCCGGCGGAAAGAGCCTTGGAGAGGCAGATGATTTCGGGAGTATGCTGGAGTTGAGAGGAGGCAAATAGACTTCCGGTTTTTCCAAAACCTGTCATGACCTCATCCGCAATACAAATTACCTCTTCTGCCTGCATCATCCCCAAGAGTTGGTCTAATGCTGAGGCATCGTAAATCTTCATTCCGGCAGCCCCCTGAACCAATGGCTCATAGATGAATCCTGCCACAGCATGTTCTTGGAGAAGCTGTTCTGCCATCTTCAGAACTTCCTGTTTGTTCTCTGCAGTAGGTACTGGAATTCGTTTGACTTTAAGGAAAAAGTCTTCGAAAGGCCCGTTGTACACCGAAAGGCCCGATACCGACATGGCTCCAAAGGTATCGCCGTGAAAGCCTTCTTCAAACGCGAGGAGCACACTGCGTTTTTCGCCTCGGTTAAAGTGATACTGCAAGGCCATTTTGATGCCGATCTCAGTTGCTGTAGAACCGTTGTCGGAATAAAAGACCTTACTCATGTCTCCGGGAAGCACAGCGAGCAGTTGCTCTGCAAGTTGAACAGCGGGGCGGTGGGTAAATCCGCTAAAAACAACTTGATCCAGGGTTTCCATCTGGGACCGGACGGCACCGATTAGTTCGGGATGACAATGGCCATACACCGCCGTGTACCAGGAAGAAATCCCATCGATATAGGAACGCTCTTCGGGATCGAAGAGCAGGGCTCCCTGCGCCCGGGCAATAGGCATCATTTCTCCTGACGTTTTGTGTTGCGTCAACGGATGCCAAACGTAATCCCGGTCTTTTTGTCTTAGGCTTTTCTGCTCCATATTCCCTCTAGATAAAGGCCAAATAATCTATCTTGCAAAGATGAGAATTAATTGCTAACCCACCCTGATACGAGCCTTACCGAACATACGTATTTCCCGGTTTTTCGTCCAAATTTTTGGGCTGGCCTTCCTGATTCGGGCTCCCTTCTTTTTCAGGGATTATATCGATTGGGATGAATCCACCTTTTTACTGGTGGCCCAATCCTGGGTTAAAGGCAATTTACCCTATACCGAACTCTGGGATCTCAAGCCGCCCATTACCTTTTTGTACTTCGCACTTCAACTGTTGGTTTTTGGGAAAAACCTGGTCCTGATTCGCTTAATGGGCGTTCTCTTGGTCGCCGGTTCGGCTTGGTTTACATACCGCATCGCTGACCTCCTCAGACCGCAATTGCCAGAAGACTTCAAACGCCTCACCGCCGTTCTAGTGGTGCTTTTATGGAGCTTGTTTGGCACCATGCAAGGCGTCATGTCGGAACACATCTCCACCTTCTTCCTGTTGTGGGGTCTTTGGCTCTTGCTGCGCTCCCCAAGGTCTTCGTTCAAACACGCTTTTCTGTCTGGGCTATTGATGGGTTTGGCCGTTATGGCCAAACTCAACCTGGCCTATCCTCTGTTGGCCATGGGCTTGTTTTTAGTCTTTGAACGCCTTCCGAACTGGAAACAAATCAAAGAATGGGCCCCTCTGATCGCTTGGGGCTCAGGGGTTGTAGTCTTGATCATTTCGACCTACATGCCCTATGCCCTGGAAGGACTAGGAGATATTTGGTGTCAATCCGTCATCGAAGCACCCCTAGCCTATGGAGATGTACAGAGTCATTCTTGGGAAGCAGCACTCATATGCCTCCCCATGGCTGCTCTAATAATCTTAGGACTCCTTCGATCTACCGGATTCGGTGAATACCGCAGCGCACGCCTGCTGGTTTTTGGACTCCTCGGCATTTTGTTTTCTTTTATTCAGGCAGGCAGGATCAATGGGCATTATCTGCTTCAGGCTTATCCTTTTCTTGTCCTTTTATTGGTTTCGTTTTTTGCAGTGGGACGTTCTGCGCCAAGGAAGCGTCTAAAACAGTGGGCGCTGATTCTCTTATTACTACTGCCCATAGAAACTTACCGGGAGTACTATTTATGGTTTCAAAACAAAGTCGAAACGGGCAGTTGGTACCGGGGCGAAAGCTTCTTATTGCAGTCCTACCTGGAAGAAAAAAAAGAGGAAGAGGCCCGGGTCTTTTACCTTCACTTCCACACCACTTCCTTTTTGATGGGGACTCCTCCTGTTTCCAGAGCGGGCACCCACCCCAGCAACCTCACCCGCGACGAGCTTTTCCCGTATATGCGTAACCCCAGAACCACCTCTGAAGAGGAAATAGATTTCATCTTTAGTTCGCAAAAGCCTGATTATGTGGTGGTAAAAAAAAACAAGATCTTCTTCAAGAAATTTCCGGAACTGAATGCACAGGTACAGGCGTACTTAGACCAGGATTACCAAAAAGAAGTCCTTTTGGATAGGGCTTTGGTGTACAAAAGAAAAGATTAGCTGTTCAGCCAATCCGTCAGGGCGGGTCTAAACGTTTCCGCATAATGGGCAACCACCTCTTTAGAAAAAGTCTTTTCTTCCTCCACACGGCCCAAAATGGGAAGTCCGGTTTTTTGAAGGATAATGGATTCCGTTGTTGGGTGCTGGTCTCCGCTAAAAAGAAGCCCGGGCTGAATGCCTTTCTGAAGTAAGTATTCGCAACTCAATAAGGTGTGGTTGATACTGCCCAAATAGTGCCGCGATACAAGAAGTACCTTGTCCTCTGGCAGAATCAAGTCGGCAATAGTATCCTGCTCGTTAAGGGGCACCAAAAGTCCACCCGCACCTTCGATGACCAAGGTGTTCTCTGTGGCTGGTCGGTCTAACTGTTCCAATTCAATCCGAATACCATCAATATCAGCAGCCGCGTGCGGACTCATGGGCGTGTTCAGGGTATAGGTATTGTCAAAAAAACGGGATTGTGTATTGCTGACCATATCCTGAACCTTGTCCTTATCCCCGTACTCGAGGTCTCCGGCTTGCACTGGCTTCCAATAATCAGCCTGCAGGCTTTCGGTCACAATTGCCGAGATCACAGTCTTACCCACCTCGGTCGAAATCCCGGTTACAAAAACAGTCTTATTCATCATCGTCGGCTTTGGGTTGGGGATTGCGGCTTCTGGTTCCACATTGTTGGCATTCGTAAACGGGGTCTTGGAAAAAAGGAAAAAGTCTGTAAAACCAAGATTTTTCGAGGTAGACGGCCTCGTACTTGCAAGCCCCGCAGTTGGGGCATTGTAGCGGACGACCCTCTTCATCGGTGGCGTAGATTCTCAGTTCATCCCAGATGCTCTTGGCCCTTTCGTAATCCGCTTCATAGACCTCGAGCTTGACTCCACCGATCGCCTCGCTAATAAAAGGATCATTTGCCAAAATAGCTTCATCCCTCAAAAAGACCTCGATGCCTTCGGACTCCAATCGGGATTTTAAGACTTGGGCTTCACTCCCAAAATCAAAGGACTGAACTACTTTTCTGTTCTTACTCATGGCGCTATGCTTCTACAAGTATACTGAGGATTTGATCGATTTGCTCTTCCGTATTGAAGGCGTGCAGGCATATTCGCAGGCGTTCTCCTCCTTGAGGCACCGTAGGAGGTCTGATCGCTCGAATGTCAAAACCCTCCACCCGATATCTTTCTGCCAAGCCAAAATAGCATCTTCTCCTGGGGTACTGACCCATTGAATTGGGCTCGCATTTGTTGACACCAGGGAATCTAAGTGCCTCTGATGAACCCCCTCTCTGAAATAAGAAATTCGGTCCGCCAGGGTTTTGGCTCTTTCTTCTCCTTCTTGCCCTTCCCGAACTTGGTGAATGGCTTCTAAAAAACGCAATTGTCCCGGAGGCAAAGCAGTTGTATAAATCAGTGGGCGGGCAAAATTGATCAAGTAGTCCTTCAACTCCTCCGATCCCAAAACACAAGCTCCGTGACCCCCTATCGCCTTTCCAAAGGTGACCAGGCGAGCGAACACAAACTCTTCAATACCCCATTCTACGGCCATACCCCGCCCTTGTCCAGCAAAGGTTCCATGGGCCTCGTCCAGGATCCAGTAAAAATTGTTCTTTTCGCACCAGCGAGCCATGGCTTTGAGATCCGGGCTGTCTCCATCCATCGAAAAGACGGACTCGGTAACCAGGTAACGATCCCCCTCTACTTTATCCTTCCAACGCTTGGCCAACTCCTCTAAGGCCTGCAAATCGTTATGGGGGAACTTAAAGGTCTTGGCCTCGCTTAGCCGAAGTCCTTCCCGGATACTGGTATGCGATAACTGATCGTACAAGACCAAATCCCCTTTTTGTGGGAGGGCCGATAACAGCCCCATATTGGCGTCATAACCCGAATTGAAGACCAAGGCCTCCGAAGCTCTGTAAAATTGCGCCAGGCTCTTCTCCAGCTCTTCATAGGCCCGGTGGTGCCCCGTCAATAAACGAGACCCGGTAGCTCCCCAATGCCCATTGGGCTCTTTCATCGCGAGGGGGGTGGATCCGTAGCAAAACCCAAATAATCGTTGGACGAAAAATCCACCAACTCTCCCTGCAAGGAGAGCGTGCGCATTCCTCCACGGGAACGGCGCTCTTCCAGTCTTTGGCTGAGTTTCTTCGGTGTTTTTTTCATTCCTTAACAAAAAAACCCGGCCTTGGGCCGGGTTCTATGGGTCGTATATTGCCTGTATCAGTCGGCCAGGAGGACAATACGGTTGTCCTTCAGTTCCAAAGTGCCGCTTCTGATTTTCAACACCTTTTGGCCTTGAGCTCCTGAAGTAAAACGGTCCTCAAATTCCTCTTCGATACAAATATCGCCTTGGATTTTGACATCTCCCTCGGTCAATAGTGATACGATAGGAGCGTGATTTTCTAACATCTGGAACTCACCCATCAATCCAGGAACCGTTACTGAAACGACGTCTCCTGAAAACAAGGTGGCCTCTGGTGATACAATTTCTAAATGCATATTCAGCAGCTTGTTTAGGCTTCAGCCAACATTTTCTCTCCGGCTTCAATCGCATCTTCGATTGTTCCTTTGAGGTTGAAAGCAGATTCTGGAAGGTGATCCAATTCTCCATCCATAATCATATTAAATCCTTTGATGGTGTCCTTGATGTCTACCAAGCATCCTGGGATACCCGTAAACTGCTCTGCCACGTGGAAAGGCTGAGAAAGGAAACGCTGTACACGACGTGCACGAGCTACCGCCAATTTATCTTCTTCTGAAAGTTCTTCCATACCAAGAATCGCGATGATATCTTGCAATTCCTTGTAGCGTTGAAGAAGCTCTTTCACGCGTTGGGCACAACCGTAGTGCTCGTCACCCAAGATCTCCGGTGTCAAAATACGAGAGGTTGAATCCAATGGATCTACCGCAGGGTAGATACCGAGCTCTGCAATCTTTCTTGAAAGTACAGTCGTTGCATCCAAGTGAGCAAAGGTTGTCGCTGGGGCAGGGTCAGTCAAGTCATCCGCCGGTACGTAAACCGCTTGTACCGATGTAATGGATCCTCTTTTGGTGGAGGTAATACGTTCCTGCATCGCACCCATCTCTGTAGCAAGAGTTGGCTGGTAACCTACCGCAGAAGGCATACGTCCCAGAAGGGCCGACACCTCTGAACCTGCTTGAGTAAAGCGGAAAATGTTATCGACGAAGAAAAGAACGTCTTTTCCTTGTCCGTCTCCCGCTCCGTCGCGGAAGTATTCTGCAATGGTCAATCCGGATAGCGCAACACGTGCACGTGCTCCGGGAGGCTCGTTCATCTGTCCGAAAACGAAAGTCGCTTTAGACTCCTTCATGGCCTCTTTATCTACTTTAGAAAGATCCCATCCTCCTTCTTCCATACTGTGGATGAAGTCGTCACCGTACTTGATAATGCCGGATTCCAACATCTCACGGAGAAGGTCATTTCCTTCCCGAGTTCTTTCACCAACACCAGCAAACACAGATAGACCACCATGTCCTTTGGCGATGTTGTTGATTAATTCCTGAATCAATACCGTCTTCCCTACACCGGCACCACCGAATAATCCAATCTTACCCCCTTTAGCATAAGGCTCGATCAGGTCGATTACTTTGATCCCCGTAAAAAGAACCTCAGTAGAGGTAGAAAGCTCATCAAATGCCGGAGCTTCGCGGTGAATTGGCAATCCTTGATCACCTGTTTTTGGCAGGTTCTCCATTCCATCGATCGCATCTCCAATCACATTGAAAAGACGTCCGTAAACAGCGTCACCGATCGGCATCTGAATGGCGTTACCGGTAACGTGTACAGCAGTACCTCGGCTCAAACCATCGGTAGAGTCCATCGAAATGGTTCTAACGGTGTTCTCACCAATGTGAGACTGAACTTCCAATACAAGAGTGGATCCGTCTTCTCTTTTTACTTCTAGAGAGTCGTAGATTTTTGGGATTTCTACACCGGAGTCGAATTCTACATCGATCACCGGGCCAATGATTTGGGCTACTTTGCCTGTAATCTGGGTCATTTTTTGCGGTTTTGAAGCTTGTGTATCAGCCGTATAAGTCCAAAACGAATAGCGACTGTTTTCAGGCTGCAAATATATAGCATTCCTTATTCAATAAGAAAGCTCTGGAAAGAATTCTATACAAAAAAAGGAGGCTGAAAATCAGCCTCCTTTCTCTCCTTTATTCTATCCCAATTATTATGGGTTAATTGTCCAAGACACATAGTAGATAGAACCGATGTTACCGGTACCTACAGCGGTGAAGTACTCCTCACCAAGTAGGTTAGAGCCACCTGCCTTGAAAACAGATTTTATTTTTGGTGCCTGGAAGTTGATCTGAGCATCTAATACAGAGAATGAAGGAACTTCTCCATCGGCAAAAGAGGCTTCCCAGAAAAAGTCATCACTCCAGCGGTAGTTGATTCCAAATCCAAAGTTTTTGAATAGATCCGTTTTACCAAGACTCAACTTAAACTTGTGTTCAGGGGTGTTGAAGTTGGTACGTAAATCAGGATTTGCTGCTTCATCGTAATCCAACTTGGTGTACGTATAGCTACCTCCAACATCAAATCCTCCAATGTTAGCGTCAATACCCAAAGAAGCACCATAAGAGTTGATATCAACGGTGGAGTTGGTGTACGCTTGGTAGGCCTGGAAATCACCGTTTTGCAAAGCCAATAAGGAAAGGCTGTTATCCCCTACTTGTCCGTAAAATGGAACCAATGTCGTTACGTTGGCGATGAAATTGCTGTAGCTGTTGAAGTAACCACTCAAATCGACACTTATCTTTCTGTTGATTTGTGCACGGTAACCTACTTCGTAAGCTGTGATTTCTTCAGGTTGAACCAATCCAGGGTTAGCCGCTGCTGGAGCTCCAGCACTTACAGAAGCCAAGGTGAAGGCATTTTCGTAAGCTGAACGTCCAGTTATCTGCACGGTAGGTGATCCTGTAAAGGCTTGCCCTCCAGCACTAACATCAAATGTTCTTACATCACGATCCAAGTTGGTCGGAGCGGATCCAACCAAAATAGCAGCACCAGCATTCAATCCGATAAACAAATCCTGAGTAGTTGGGTTGCGGAAACCTTGCTGTACGGAAGCACGGATGTTGTGGTTTCTCTTCTCTCCAAGGGTGTATCCAAGAGAAAGACGAGGAGAAACAAATCCGTCGAAGAATTCATTTTTGTCATAACGTGCAGAAGCCGTCAACTTCAAACGATCGTCAACAAATTTCTTTTGCAACTGAGCATACGCACCGTATTCGTTGTAACGGATTGGTCCATCAAAATCGGTAAAAATCGTTCCTGCAGAATTCAATTCGTATTCTCTGTAGGATCCTCCAATTTGCAGATCAGCCCAATCGTCAATCAGGTGAGCTAAATTGTAGTTACCGTTGATGTGACGGAACTTGGTTTTATCGATGAATTTTGCTCCAGTAGTCAAGTCTCCATCAGAGATAACATCATTAAAAACTTGCTGGAACTGAGAGGTTCCTGGGACTAAGCGTCCTTGGTCTGCAAAACCACGAGCAGCAGCATGAGCTTGATCTTCAGATAATTGAACACCTGTTCCTACACCGAGTCGGGCTCCAATAAAAGCTGTGGCGTAATCAGTAAACCAAGCAACATCACCTTTCCAGCGGCGGTTTACGTTAATCGCTGCGAATCGCGTATCGTAAGCGTTACCTGAATCCTCAGAAACTTGGTATGCACGAATGAAGAAGTTATCGTTCTTCAACTCAATTTTATGCTGTTGCAAGCTGAAACCAGTTACTGCGTATCGGTTAGCCCCTTGATAGATCGTTGTACCACGTCCAATACGACCGTTGTAGATCAATTCCAAGTCATCTCCGAAAGGACGGTAGTGAACAGCAAAGTCAGTTTTTAAACTTTCAGCGTTGTAGTTCGCCAAATCTGCTTCATCATAACCTGTACGGCTAACAACAGCAGCGCCTAAAGTTCCTGAAGGCAATCCGGCTAGCAAGTCGAAGTTCAAAGTTGTTGCAACTTCATCACCATAAACGTTAAGCCCATCGTAGTTTGGATTCTCACGACCCGCACCTGGGTTATTCAAGTCAATGGTTTGGTTGGCGTGCCAATCCTCACCACGCAGGTAAGAGATGTTCGCTTTCACAGCAAACTTGTCGCTGAATGCGTGAGCAGCACGAATACCAAAATCATAATAGGTGTTGTCACCTGCAGCTTCTTGAGAAGTAATTCCTGTTTTTACGTAAGCGCTTAGCCCTTGGAAATCGAATGGGCTTTTGGAGCGCATGAACAAGATACCGTTAAAGGCGCCTGCACCATAAAGTGCGGAAGAAGCACCAGGAAGAATTTCAACACTTTGTACATCGAGTTCCGACATACCTACCAGGTTACCCAGTACGAAGTTCAGACCAGGAGCGGTGTTATCCATCCCATCAGTCAACTGCATAAAACGCACGTTGGCGAAAGTGGCAAAACCTCTTGTGTTTACCGACTGGAAAGTCAAACTGTTGGTGTTGATGTCAACTCCTTTCAAGTTTTGAAGACCGTCGTAAAAAGAGGGCGCTGTGGTGTTTCTGATCTCTTTTAGTCCAAATCGCTCTACAGATACAGGCGACTCGAAAACTCTTTCCGGAGTTCTAGAAGCCGAGATCACAATCTCGTCAAGTGCTGTTGAAGCCTCCTCCAAAACAACAGTAATTTCCTGAATGCTTTGAGTAATTTCTACCGTCTTGTCGGTGAAACCAATGCTGGTGACACGCACAGTGAACGGTGGAGTTTCTTCTGTCTGTAGCACAAAATTTCCATCGAAATCGGCTACGGCTCCTTCGGCCTTCCCGACAATAACGACGTTTGCACCGGGAATGGGCTCGTTGTTGGCGTCTACTACCTTCCCGCGTACGGTAGTTTGCCCGAAGGCGCTAGTCCAGCCTGCTAGTACAAACAGGACCATAAAGAAATTTTTCATGATGACTTTTCTTTGTTAAGTAAGTATTAAATCGGTGTTAATCAGTGCGGGTAAGATACCAAAATTTCACAGCATAGCATGGTAAAAATCAAAAAATACTATGCATGCATATAAATTTTTTATAATCCCCGCGTTATAAAACGCAGAAAATCAAAAAATTCTTATACGATTATTGAGATTATTCTACTGTTACTGATTTTGCGAGGTTCCTCGGCTGATCCACATTACATCCTCTCATTAAGGCGATGTGGTAAGAAAGCAACTGCAAAGGAATAGTGGTAACCAACGGCGAAAGCGGTTCAGAAGTAGCCGGAACTTCGACGACATGGTCGGCCAATTCCTTAACCGATTCATCTCCTTCAAAGACCACGGCAATGATCTTCCCTTGTCTGGATTTGATCTCTTGAATATTACTGACCACCTTTTCGTAATGCCCTTTGCGAGTGGCAATCACAACCACCGGCATCATTTCGTCAATCAAGGCAATTGGCCCGTGCTTCATCTCGGCAGCCGGATAGCCTTCTGCGTGTATATAGCTGATTTCCTTTAACTTAAGGGCCCCCTCTAAAGCAACAGGGAAGTTGTATCCGCGCCCCAAATAAAGACAGTTGGTCGAATCTTTGTAGACCTCGGCAATGGCTTCAATCAAGTCATTCGACTGCAAAGCTCGCTCTACTTTAGCTGGGACACCTTCGAGTTGAGTCAACATTTCATGGAACTCAGATTCAGAAAATACCCCTTTCTCTTTCGCCAACTTTAAAGCGATCAACGTCAATACCGTAATCTGGGTGGTAAAGGCCTTGGTAGAAGCCACTCCAATTTCAGGCCCTGCGTGGGTGTAAGCCCCTGCATGGGTTTCTCTCGCAATTGAAGAACCTACAACATTACAAACACCAAAAACGAAGGCACCTTTTTCTTTCGCCAATTTGATGGCTGCAAGCGTATCGGCGGTTTCCCCGGATTGAGAAATGGCAATAACCACATCATTTGGGGTGATCACCGGATTGCGGTAACGGAATTCAGAAGCGTACTCCACTTCCACTGGTATACGCGCTAAATCTTCAAAAATATACTCCGCTACCAAGCCGGCATGCCAGGAAGTTCCGCACGCGACAATGATAATACGGTCAGCATTGGTAAATTTTTCGAGGTGGTTATCAATTCCCGCCATACGCACCAGACCTTGATCCGCCAGTAAGCGTCCACGGTAGGTGTCTTGAATGGCCCGGGGCTGCTCATAAATCTCTTTGAGCATAAAGTGATCGTAGCCTCCTTTTTCAATTTCTTCCAGGCTCATCTGCAACTCCATGATGTTGGGGTACACCACCGTATCCCCCTCTACCTTGCGCAGTTTTATCTCCTTGCCTGGACGGATAATGGCTACTTCCCCGTCGTCGAGGTAGATGGCGTTGTTGGTATATTCTATAAAAGGGGAAGCGTCAGAGGCGACAAAAAACTCGTCTTCTCCCAGGCCAATGGCCAAAGGACTTCCGAGCTTAGCCACCACAATTTCGTTCGGTTTGTTCCGGTCAAAAACGGCGATGGCATAGGCTCCATAAACCTGATTCAAGGCGATTTGTACCGCCTTGCCCAGCTTTACTCCTTCGCTCTTCTTGACTTCTTCAATGAGGTTGACGAGCACCTCGGTATCGGTATCCGATTGAAAGGTATACCCTCGATCCTGAAGTGCCTTTTTAATGGCTCCATAGTTTTCGATAATACCGTTGTGGATTATTACTAAATCTCCGGAATTAGAAACTTGCGGGTGAGCATTCACGTCGTTTGGAACCCCGTGTGTCGCCCATCGGGTGTGCCCAAGACCGAGGTTTCCTGCCGTAGGAATTTCTTGTTCTGCCCTCTTTTTGAGGTCTTCTACTTTGCCTTTGGTTTTGGAAAGGTGGATTTGCCCTCCGTCGTAGAGCATTACTCCCGCACTATCGTAACCCCTGTATTCGAGTCTTTGCAGTCCTTTTATCAAAATAGGATAGGCCTCTCTTGGGCCGATATAACCTACGATTCCACACATGATCTTTCTGCTTTAGGTTGCCGAAATAAACCGTAAAATAAACGATTCCTTTGAAACAATTTGTACTTAGTCAGAGGATTAACGCCGAAAAAGGAAGTTTTAATATTCTCTTGCTAAGAAAACCTAGTTCGCTTCGGTATAGAAGAGCTGCAATTGAAGGCGCTTGTCCTCCAAAGCCGCCTCTGGATTGGGTCCGATAAGTACTGTCCCAAGCGGAGTAATGGTCGTCATGATCGGAATATCCACTTGTTCCGTAGCCCCTGCCTCATTGGCTTCTCGGGTGGCCACATTCAGAATATCCGCAGACAAAACTACCCGCAGCGGTACATTGGCTGAATCGCGAACAATAATGTTATTCAAGTGCTCCGTAATTCGCACATTGTAACGTAAACCTGTTCCACCCTCTTCTTCTAAGATGCCCCCGTAGTTCTGAAAACGTCCTAAAGGAGTGTCGGTAAAAGTCAATTCGGTAATGATGTTGTACAAAGGCTGATTGGTTTCGGCATTGTACAAATACAATCGAGGCGGTTCAACAGTGCCTCCGACAGAGGTTAGGCGGTCGCGATCTACATAAAAGATCAGGTTGGCCTCATTGATCACCCAATTGTTGGCTCGTATTTCTTCGATGGTGGCCTCAGAAGTCGCCTCGTCTCCGAAGAGTTGAATTTCTGCAAATGTCCCTGCGCCACCTTTTAAAAACAAACGAGAATCGTCTGTTCCTGTGGCAATAGTACTTTCAATATCGGCCGGAAAATTCTCAGAAGTATATTGATTAACGGCGTTACCTCCAATTCCCAGAATATTACCCGTCAAGAGGTTGAGGGTATAGGTTCTCTCGTCTTTCTCGACAAAATCGTCTGTGGTGTCCTCCGTCGTTCCGTTGTTGTTGATGTCGTCGTACTGGTACTCCACCGTGATGTTGGCCTCAGTAAGATCGAAAAGCAACATGATGTCATTAGAGGCGTCAATACTGATCTGTAGGCCTCTGAAGAAATCGCGGAAGTTCGACTGACTCAGCAAGGAGGGCTGCCCTTCCTGATCCAATAGATTTTGCTGGAAGAAATCGGCATCTAATGGAATGCGGAGACCAGGAGCTAAAGTACGCGTATTGTCAAGGAGGGTAGACTCGTCAATATCTTCGGTGTCTTCTGCGTCTTCCTGAAAAAAGACAATTTGTTCTGCACTGATTTCGAGTTCTCCATCAAAGAGAACCTGCCCGGCAAAGGCGGTTAGATCCAAATCAGAAAAATAGGTCTGGTCTTCCTCAAAATTGTTGTTTGGATCCAAATCTCTCAGGAAGAAGGTGTTTTCTTCTACTCTTACCCGGAAAGGCATATCGCGTTGACCGTAAATACTGTCTAATGAAAAACTACGGGCAAAATTGTTCGCAATCGTCTCTTCGTCATCAGCATCAATAATACCATCTCCATCCGTATCCGGATTCAGCGGATCTGTACCTCGAACACGTTCTTCTCCATCCGTTAAACCATCGCCATCAGAATCACTATCGGCACTGGTCGGATCAACGTCAAAATCATTCTGAACCCCATCGTTGTCTGTATCTCCGCTACCCGGCTCGGTTTGAAATGGCAGATAAAGAAAAACGGCGGTAACTTCTTCGTTCTCTGGCAAAGTATCCAAAATACCGCTGTTGTCCATCAGCACTTCTGTTGCCTGGGGCAAGTCTCCAAAAGTTGGATCGCTTGCGGGGATTTGAACTTGGGTTACAATACGCGCACGGGTAGTCCCGTAGATCGGATCCGTGAAGTTCCCCAACTGGTAGAGGGGTAAGCGATTGGTTTGAACCGTGGTGAGTTTGTTGTTGGTCAAACTCACTTGATACACCGCTTTGTCGGTGTTAAAAGGTTCACCTCCAATGACACCTTCACCAATGGTAACAAGGTCCTCTTTACAAGAAGAGAACATCAATAAAATACTGAATAATAAAAGCGACAGTTGCTTTAGACCCGATAAGCGCTGCATGAGACTACTTTAATACTTCTGTTTCGTAAAACTGAGCGTAGGCTTCTTCGGTCTCCTGAAAAGACACAAAAGGTAGAACAGGTTTGTCTAGGGACTTTGCAAAGTCCGAAACCGGCTCAGGCACTTGCTCGCTGGCTAAAATAACCGCATCAGAATACCTGACAGCTACCTTTAACAAATTATTATAGTCGGGGCTTTTTAGTTCGCTGATATGCTCCTCCGAAATACCGTCATAGGTTATTTTTTCTAGGGCGGTAGAACTCAGCTCCCCATCAAATCCTTTGTCGTATACAGAGGTGACGATCTTGCTGTCAGCAAACAAGAGTTCGTCTTTGTAAAATTCTCTTAGGTACAAAGGCACCAAAGAGGCCAGCCAGCCGTGAACATGAATAATGTCGGGTGACCAGTTGAGTTTTTTCACAGTCTCTACCACGCCTTTAGCAAAGAAGATCGCACGTTCGTCATTGTCTTCGTGCAAGTTACCGTCCTTGTCGAAAAAGGTAGACTTTCTTTTAAAGTACTCCTCATTGTCGATGAAGTAGACCTGAATGCGTTCGCGAGGGATAGAAGCCACCTTGATAATCAGAGGCATGTCCATGTCATTGATCACCAGGTTCATTCCGGACAAGCGGATAACCTCGTGCAATTGGTGGCGGCGCTCGTTGATATTCCCGTAGCGCGGCATAAAAATACGAATCTGCCCACCATTGCTGTTCACCATTCTAGGGGCTTCGTAAGACATTAAGGAAACTTGGTTCTCGGGCAGGTAAGGGACTAGTTCAGAAGATACAAACAATATCTTTTTGCCATTCATACAGTGGTCTTTTTGTTCATCGAAAAGCGTAGCGGCAAAAATACAAAATTTATGAGGAATTCCAGTATTTATGGTATTTTTGCACGCTTTTAATCTCGGAAATGGCCCTTTTTTACACGGTTGATACACTCCAAAGACCCTTACTCAAGGCGAGGGCCGAAGGTCAATCCATCGGTTTTGTTCCAACCATGGGCGCTCTGCATTCCGGACACCTTTCCCTTGTACGTAAAGCCCTGGAAGAGAATGACCTCGTCGTAGTGAGCATTTTTGTAAACCCCACCCAATTCGACAAAGAGGACGATTTGCAGAAGTACCCTGCCCAATTAGAGGAAGATGTCAAGCTCATTGAGGAGATAGCTTCCGACATACTTGTTTTCGCGCCTACAGCCAAGGAAGTTTACCCCCAAAAGATGGAAGCCAAGCAGTACAACTTCGAAGGCTTGGAAAAAGTCATGGAAGGCGAATTCAGAACCGGACATTTTGACGGGGTTGGCACCGTGGTAGAACGACTCTTTGAAATCTGCATTCCACACCGTGCCTATTTTGGTGAAAAAGACTTTCAACAACTACAAATCATACGTAAACTTGTGGATTTACAGGGTATTGATATAGATATTGTCGGTTGCCCGATCGAGCGAGAGGATCATGGCCTCGCCCGCAGTTCACGCAATGAACGCCTGAGTCCGACTGCCAGGGAAAAAGCTGGAATGATTTATGCAATACTGAAAGCGGCGAGAGATCAGTTCGACCAAAAGAATGCGGAAGAGCTCAATCAGTGGGTTATTCAACAGTTTCAAGAAGAAGAAAGCCTCGAGTTGGAGTATTTTGAAATTGCTGATGCCCATACCTTAACCCCGCTCATGAAAAGACAAACGGGTCAAAAATACCGGGCCTTTATTGCCGTTTACACTGAAGGCGTGCGACTGATTGACAATATCGCCCTTAATTAAAACACTAATTTCGCACAGATGCAGATAGAAGTTGTCAAATCAAAAATTCACCGGGTACAGTGCACAGGCGCTGACTTGAATTATATCGGTAGTATTACCATCGATGAAGACTTGATGGATGCCGCTGGCATTATCCGCGGTGAAAAAGTTCAGATTGTCAACAACAACAATGGTGAACGCCTCGAGACTTATGCCATTCCTGGGCCCCGTAACAGCGGTGAAATCACCCTCAATGGAGCGGCCGCTCGTAAAGTAGCTGTTGGGGATGTGCTTATTTTAATCACCTACGCCTGGATGCCGGTTGAAGAAGCCAAGGTCTTCCAGCCCCGTTTGGTGTTCCCTGATGAAGCGACCAATCTTCTGAAATAATTTTGAATCCTCGCCTAGCTAAAATCCTAAAGACAATTGTCCCCCTTGCCCTGGGGTTTGGATTGATTGCCTACTCCTATTTATCGACCTCGGAAGAAGACCGCAAACAAGTGGCCCACTATATTTCACAGGTGCCTTTATTATGGGTTACTTTATCCGTATTGATCGGAGTGGCGAGCCATATTTCAAGGGCGATACGATGGAACTATTTGTTGGCTCCTCTGGGGTACAAACCCAAGTTGAGTAGCAACATTTTATTAATCCTTATGGCCTACCTGGCCAATCTGGGAATTCCTCGCTCAGGTGAGGTGCTTCGTGCAACAGCTTTGACTACCTATGAAGGTGTCCCTTTTGAAAAAGGATTCGGAACCATTGTGACCGAAAGAGTCATCGATCTGCTCATGCTCTTCTTGGTCATCGGCATCGCGTTGATCCTGCAGACCTCCGTTATTTTAGACTACTTGAACCAACAAGGTTTTGGTCTACTCGCTGCCCTGGTGTTTTTGGCGGGAGGGATTATTGGCCTCTGGATCGGTATTCGAATCCTCAAGAAATCTCAATCTCCCTTGGCTATTAAGTTGCGCAGTTTTTTAGACGGCTTGATGAGCGGGATTACCAGTGTGTTCAAAATGAAAAATCAACTGGCCTTCTGGGGGCACACGATTCTTATTTGGGTGGCCTACATCGCGATGTTCTGGGTGATTAAATACACGGTTGCAGAAACAGTCGGTTTAAGCCTCTCTGAACTACTCGTCGCTTTTGTCGCCGGGGCCTTCGCCATGACGGCGACTAATGGTGGAATCGGCCTTTACCCTATCGCTGTTAGCGGCGCTTTGAGTCTCTATGGAATTGACCCCGTTTCAGGGAATGCTTTTGGCTGGATCATGTGGATTGCGCAAACCCTCATGGTGGTTGTTTTTGGAGCAATATCCTTCCTGCTTCTTCCGTTATTACATCGTACACGGAACTAGTTCAATCATGAAAATATTAGCAACGGCCTTGGCCCTCTTTATGAGCGGCACCCTTCTGGCCCAAACCCAAAAAGAAACCCTAGAATCCTATTATTTACAGGAAGAAAGATCGATCCGAATCTGTCTGCCGGAGGATTACGATGAATCCAAATCCTATCCTTTGATTCTGGTCTTGGATGCCGAATACCTCTTTGATATGGTGGTGGCTAATGCCCGCTTCTATCACCGCAATGACCGCATGCCCAACTCCATCATTGTCGGGATTGACCAAGAGGATGAATATTTGCGCGAAAGAGATTTCAGCTTCGATCCAAACAACGGATACCTGACGCCAGAATCGGATGCTTTCTACTCCTTTTTAGAAAAAGAAGTCCTGCCTTTTTGCGAAAAAAACTATTCGATCGCTCCTTTTAAAATGTTTATTGGGTACGATCTTTCGGCTGCATTGGGCAACTTTTTCCTGTACGGAGAACGATCTCTTTTTACCGCCTATTTGAGCATTTCTCCTGTATTGCCAAACGAGATGGAAAATTTGATTCCCTCGCGTCTTTTGGATCACTCCCAACAGATCTTTTACAACCTGGTTCTCGAAAAAGGGCCCACCACAGATCGCCAACGTATACTGCAGATGAACCAATCCATTGCTTCCATTCAGCGCGAAGGATTACACTACTACTTTGATCAATACGAAGCCCCAGACCACACCACCATTGTGGCTTACGGCATCAGCAAAGCCTTTGACAACGTCTTTAAACTCCTCCGTCCCATCACGCCGATGGAATACAAGAAAGAAATCCTTACGTCCAATGATCCCGCAATTCAATACCTCTACCACAAATACGAAATGATTGAAGAGTTACTGGGCTTTAAGAAGCCTTATGAACTCAACGACATCATGGCTATTTATGCAGCGAGTGAGAAAAAAGACGATTTTGAATCTCTGAAAGAATTGGCTGATATCTGCAAAAGGCAATGGCCAGAAACCATGATGGGGGACTACCTGCAGGGAGAATACTTCGAAAATAAGGGCGAGGTGAAAAAAGCCCTTCGCGCTTTTGAAAAAGCCTACCAGAAAAACGAAATTGACTTCTTGACAAAAGAGGCGGCTTACGATAAAATTGCGGCCATCAAAGACGACTTTGGTTATTAATGCTTAACCCTTCATGCTGTCAGGCTGCGGGGAGTATTCTATCTTTACGCCTTGTATGGCCAAAGTCAAAACTTCCTTTTTTTGCCAAAACTGTGGCGCCTCCTACCCCAAATGGGTAGGCCAATGTACTTCTTGTAAAGAGTGGAACACCGTTGTTGAAGAAGTAGTTCAACGTCCTGATAAAAAGGGCTGGTCCTCTGCTCCAACCGCTCGCGGAACTGCCAAGGACGCCAGTATTCCCCGCCGAATTCAGGAAGTAGAAAACCAACAATACCAGCGAATTGCCATGCCGGATGAAGAACTCAATCGGGTGTTGGGTGGAGGATTGGTACCCGGTTCTCTGGTCCTTATAGGTGGAGAACCCGGGGTCGGTAAAAGTACTCTCCTTCTTCAGATGGCCTTGCAGCTTCCTCTTAAAACCCTTTATATTTCGGGAGAGGAAAGCGCGCAGCAAATTAAAATGCGTGCTGACCGCATGGGCATCACGTCCGAAGACTGTTACTTACTTGCGGAAACTCGGACCCAGTCCATTTTTACTCATGCCGAAAAACTTCAACCCGATCTGGTCATCATCGATTCGATTCAGACCATACATACGGATTACATCGACTCTGCGGCCGGGAGTATTTCGCAAATTCGCGAAAGTACCGCAGAACTGATCAAGTACGCCAAAGAGACGGCAACGCCTGTCTTGTTGGTGGGTCATATCACCAAAGAAGGTTCCATTGCTGGACCAAAATTGCTGGAACATATGGTGGATGCCGTTCTCCAGTTTGAAGGAGACCGCCACTATATTTACCGCATTTTACGCTCTCTAAAAAACCGTTTTGGGAGTACGTCAGAATTGGGTATTTACGAGATGCGGTCCAATGGTATGTTACCGGTCAAAAACCCTTCTGAACTCTTGCTTTCGAGTAACAGTCAATCGTTAAGTGGTAGTGCTGTGGCCGCTACTGTAGAAGGGATGCGCCCCTTGCTGGTCGAAGTGCAAGCTTTGGTCAGCACTGCCGTATACGGAACGCCTCAGCGCTCTGCCACCGGGTTCAATGCCAAGAGACTCAATATGCTTCTTGCTATTCTGGAAAAAAAGGCCGGATTTAAATTAGGAGCAAAAGACGTTTTTTTAAACCTGACTGGAGGCATTCGTATAGAGGATCCCGCTTTGGATTTGGCCGTGGTAGCTGCCATCTTATCCAGCAACGTGGATACGCCCTTAGCCAAAAATCAGTGTTTTGCTGCAGAAATTGGACTGGCCGGGGAAGTGCGTCCCGTGCAGCGTCTTGATCAACGTATTTCAGAAGCCGCTAAATTGGGCTTTGAACGCATTTTTGTAGCCCGTTCTCCACGATCCGAGATCAAAAGCGAGGCGATAGAAGTAGTGCAAATTACCAAACTGGAAGAAGTCCTTCCTTTCCTCTTTCAAAAACGCGCCTCCGAGAATTAAGGTGCCGGATTGGGGTATTTCTGGTGAACCGCTTCAATGTCTTCCAACAGCTCTTTGCTGAGCGAAATATCGATACTTGCAATATTCTCTTTTAGCTGCTCCATGGTCGTTGCACCAATGATATTACTCGTTACAAAAGAACGGGTATTGACAAAGGCCAGGCTCATCTGAGCCAGACTCAAGCCGTGCTTTTTCGCTACCTCTGCATAGGCCTCGGTGGCCAAAACAGCAGTCTCTCCGCTGTATCTGTTGTAATTTGGAAAAAGGCTTAAACGGGATTTACGCGGTATCACTCCTCCGAGATATTTTCCACTTAATACGCCAAAACCTAAGGGCGAATAAGGTAATAGACCAATCTTGGAGCGTTGACAAATTTCCGAAAGCCCTACTTCAAACAAACGATTCAGTAGGCAGTAAGGGTTTTGAATCGTCAAGACTCTCGGCAGGTTGCTGTGGACCTTGTGTTCTTCCAAGTAGCGCATGGTACCCCAGGGAGTTTCGTTTGAAATTCCAATGTGGCGAATTTTTCCGTTTACCATCAGCTCAGATAGGGTCTCCAGAATTTGGTGGATATTGTCTTGCCAGGCATCGTCTTCCGCATCTGGAAACCCACGCTGACCAAAGTAGTTGGTGACACGCTCCGGCCAGTGTAACTGGTACAAATCCAGGTAATCCGTCTGTAAACGCTGCAGACTCCCCTCAACGGCTTCTCGGATAGAATCCGGGCTAAAACCTGTGGTGCGGATGTGTTTAGTAAAGGGTGCAGGCCCCGCTATTTTGGACGCCAAGATGACCTCACTTCGGTTGCCTCTTTCCTTAAACCACTTGCCTATGAATTCTTCGGTAACGGCATAGAGTTCTTTTTTCGCCGGCACAGGGTAGAGCTCCGCCGTATCAAAAAAGTTAACGCCTTCTTCCAGGGCGTAGTCCATTTGTTCGAACGCCTCTTCGATACTGTTCTGTCGTCCCCAGGTCATCGTACCCAGGCAGATTCGGCTTACTCGAATATTGGTGTTGGGAATAAAGTTGTACTTCATAGCAGTATTGTCGTCTAATCAGCAAGTTCAAGTAAAATAGGGCAGTGGTCACTGTGTTTGGCTTCCGAAAGAATCAGTGCTCGTTTTAATCGCTCTTCCAGACGACTATCGGCCATTGCATAATCCAAACGCCATCCTTTGTTATTGGCCCGAGAATTGGCGCGGTAACTCCACCAGGTATATTGGTGAGGCTCTTCATTGAAATGACGGAAGGTGTCGATAAATCCACTTTGGATAAAGTTCTCGAGCCACTCCCTTTCTTCCGGCAAGAAACCAGAAACTTTTTTGTTGCGAACGGGATCGTGAATATCGATGGCTTTGTGACAGATGTTGTAGTCTCCACAAACAATCAAATGAGGGCGCTCCTTTCGGACTTCATTTACATAGCGTTGCATCTCGTCCATATAAGCAAATTTGAAATCCAATCGGGCGGTATTGGTGCCCGAAGGCAAGTACATGCTCATCACGGAAACATCGCCAAAATCAGCCCGGAGATTCCGGCCTTCCCGGTCATAAATCTCCTGGTCTATCCCCTGAACAACGCGATCGGGTTGCTGCTTACTTAAAATAGCTACTCCACTGTAGCCTTTTTTCTCGGCCGAGAACCAGCTTTGGTGTTCGTAGCCCAGCTCTGCAAAGATCTCGGTATCAAATTGGGACTCTAGGGCCTTGATCTCTTGAAAACAAATGACATCCGCATCGGTTGCCTTAATCCAATCGGCCAAGCCTTTTCCCAGAGCAGCCCGAATTCCATTGATGTTATAGGAGACGATTTTCATTCACAAAATTTCTACAAAATTAGCCATTGCAAATGGTACTAAACTCAGTAGAACCTGTAATTTTGAAATGAATCCCCTCACTCACCGACTTGTAGAACCAAAACCTGTACACATGAAAAAAGTACTTCTCCTGTTCTTATGCCTGAGCTTCGGTTTGACTCATGCACAATTTTTTCGCGGAAATGTTGGTCGAGGGTATGGCCCCAGCCACGAAGTAAAATTCAATATTGGTCAATTTTTAGTAACCACCACTGTTGAAGGAGGATACGAATACTTTTTAAGTGATGACACTTCGATTGGAGGTTCCATCTATTTTGATAACGATGCGACAGACTACAACGGGGACTTTGGTATTGGCCCTCAGTTCAGAGCTTACTTTGGTCGGGACCCTCGTTCTGGGTTCTTTGCGGAAGCCTTTGGGATGTACTATACCGGAATAGACGAAGACATTCTGGCTGTTGACCAGAACTACAGTACCTTCGCTCTTGGTTTGGGTATGGGATCCAAATGGGTGACCACCTCCAGTGAAAAGTTCTCTTTAGAGGCCTATGCGGGATTTGGCCGAAATGTAAATGCTGAACCTGGGCAAGACACTTTTCTCTATCGTGCCGGTCTCTCCATCGGTTTCCGATTCTAGCTTGGTAACGGAGCTTACTGTAAACGCTTCAACCAATTCGACACGGCTACTTCTTGCAAAATAATAGCCTTGATATCGGATAAGGCAACGCGCTCTTGCTTCATGGAATCCCGGTGGCGAATCGTCACGGTTTTATCTTCTAAGGATTGGTGGTCAACGGTAATACAGAAGGGCGTTCCATTGGCGTCCTGTCTGCGGTAGCGTCTTCCCACGGCATCCTTTTCATCGTAGGTCACCGCCATATCCCATTTGAGATCATCCACAATTTCTTTGGCCAGTTCCGGCAAGCCATCTCGCTTGAGAAGAGGGAGAATAGCTACTTTGAATGGAGCCAGCACGGCAGGCAATCGGAGCACGGTTCGGCTGTTGCCTTCTTCTAGTTCTTCTTCTTGCAAAGAGTTCGAAAAGACCGCCAAGAACATGCGATCCAAGCCGATGGAGGTTTCGACCACATAAGGAACATAGCTCTCCTTGCTCTCCGGGTCGAAGTACTGTAGCTTTTTACCCGAGTATTCTTCGTGACTACTCAAATCAAAATCGGTTCGGGAGTGAATTCCTTCCAATTCTTTAAATCCAAACGGAAAACGGAATTCAATATCGGCTGCTGCATCAGCGTAATGCGCCAGCTTTTCGTGATCGTGAAAACGGTAATTGTCTTCGCCCATTCCCAAAGAAAGGTGCCACAACATGCGCTTTTCTTTCCACTCCTCGTACCACTTCTTCTGGCTCCCAGGCTGAACAAAAAACTGCATTTCCATTTGCTCAAATTCCCGCTGACGGAAGATAAATTGTCTGGCGACGATCTCGTTTCGGAAGGCTTTTCCGGTCTGCGCAATTCCAAAAGGAATTTTCATGCGGCCGGTTTTTTGAACATTCAAAAAGTTCACAAAGATTCCCTGGGCCGTTTCGGGCCGCAGATACACCTGGGTAGAACTGTCTGCGGAAGCACCAATCTGGGTACCGAACATGAGGTTGAATTGCTTCACATCCGTCCAGTTTCGGGAACCCGACACCGGACAAGTGATCTCCAATTCTTCGATCAAGGCTTTGACGTCAGCAAGATTCTCCTCCTCCAAGGATTTACCCATACGCTTGAGAATCGCTTGGGCATCTTCCTGGTACTTGACCACACGGGGATTGGTTTCTAAAAATTGTTGTTTGTCAAAGGCCTCTCCGAATCGCTTGGCTGCCTTTTTCACTTCCTTTTCAATCTTGCCTTCAATCTTTGCGACGTGGTCCTCGATCAAAACATCTGCACGGTAGCGTTTTTTCGAGTCTTTGTTGTCAATCAGGGGATCGTTAAAAGCATCGACGTGGCCGGAAGCCTTCCAGGTGGTCGGGTGCATAAAAATGGCTGCATCAATACCGACAATGTTGTCGTTGAGTTGAACCATGGCCTTCCACCAGTAGTTGCGGATATTCTTTTTGAGCTCCGTACCGTTCTGACCATAGTCGTAAACAGCACTTAACCCGTCATAGATTTCACTCGACTGGAAAATAAACCCGTACTCCTTCGCGTGGGAAATGACTTTTTTAAACTGATCTTCCTGATTTTTCATGCGGCAAAAATAGAACAATGACCCCAATCTGGGGAATAAAAAACTACTCCAGACGCAAGGTAGCGGAACCCACTTCCTGGTTGTCGTCAAAAAGGGTTAAAACATAGCTTCCCGAGCTGAGGCTATTTCGGGAAACCTGAATGTCGTCACAGCCTTCTCCAGGCTTCCCGTTGTAGCGAACAGAAAACTTGGCGCTGTAGACAAAATCGCCCAAGCGGACGATTTCGGTCCCGTCCTGAATCAGCTGGTTATTGGGACCTGTAATCTTGTAGTAAATGCTCTTCGAAAAGGAGCTGTTGAGGGACTCGTCAGCGGTCCAATCCACGCAAACACGCAGGAGTTCCACCTGCCGGCTTTTTCGGGTAGAGCGAAAACGACTGCCCGACTGATAAAAGGCCGAAAGATACACCCCGTTGACCGGGATCATACCTTGCTCTTCGAAGGAATCCTGGGTCTTCTCCTGCAAAGAAGATTCAGCTGCTATGCGCTCGGCATTGATTCTTTTGAGTTGATCGTTCGCCGATTTAAACCGGTTGTTGGCACGAGCCAATTGGTTGTTTCGCGCGACCAAGAACTCGTTGCGTTTACGGATGCTGTCAAACCGCTTGGAAAGTGCACGCAATCGAATGGTATTGTATTTCAAATTGGCCACTGTAAAATTCAGCTGACCAATAGAATCTTCAAGCTTTTCAATTTGATACCGGGCATCTTGCAAATCGATCGTAGTGATCTCATTCAATCCGGAAAGCCGGTCGATCTCGCTTTTGACCGTGGCCATTTCACGGGTCAGAAGTTCCTTGTCTGTTTCCAGCTCATCAATTTTAATACGGGACTGGGCGAAGCTCCAATAAAACAAAATGAGGATCAGCAAGATAACCCCCATCAGGGAGGCAACGATCACTTTCATTTTGTGTTTGTATTCTGGCGCTTCCATTGTGTAGCTGGGGGAGGCAGTTGTATTCGATGAAATTTCCCCACTACTCAAAGATAGTAAAGCACCTGCTCAACTACTTCTTTCCTCGAGTCTGTTTTGGATGTAATACGCTTTTATCCGAAGAAGAGCAAAACCTCTGCTATCAGTGCGCTCACGAGCTACCGTTTACCGATAATTCCCTCGTTGAACGACGGTCTTTTGAGGCCCTTTTTTACACCCATTCCCTTGTAAAAGAAGGGCATGCGTTTTATCTGTATCAGGAGCAAACATCGATTGCTCGTCTCCTAAAACAACTCAAATTTCGCGGACATGAATGGATCGGAACCTGGCTTGTAAATTGCGCTTTTCTCCATTATACGCCCTATCCAGTCGATATAGTAATTCCTATTCCTATTCACCCCTTGCGATTGCTGAAAAGAGGATACAACCAGGTACATGGGTTGGCTGCTTTTCTTGCAGAGTACCACAAAGCAGTCTTAGAGAAAAAAGGACTTAAGGTTAGGCGTTTTAGCCCATCCCAAACACGCGGAGGTCGGAAATTCCGGCAAAAAAATCGACAAGGGTATTTTTATTGTCCTCATCCGCACCGAGTCAAAGACAAAAGCGTTTTGGTTGTCGACGATATTGTGACCACAGGGGCGACGCTGGATGTCGCCTTTAAGTGCTTACAAGATGCAGGAGTTAGAGAAATCTATTGGATAAGCCTGGCCTGGACAACAGAGCGTTAAAGCCCCTTCTTTTCTGTGGAATAAGTCGTTTCTTTGTTGGAGAATTTTCGGAAAGAATTACCCATGCGATCCCTTCAAACCTGGCTCTGTAGACTATTTCTGGTACTCATTTTATTTTCTATGGTCCAGTGCGCAAATCGCGGAAATCCATCGGGAGGCCCGGAAGACAAAACACCACCAGTCCTGCTCAAGGCCTCTCCTGACAATTTTACGACCGAATTCTCCGGCAACACCATTACATTGACTTTTGATGAATTCGTCAAGCTGAATGACATTCAAAAGCAGCTGGTGATTTCTCCACCGCTTAAATACAAGCCACTGATCACTCCTCAAAGTGGAGCGAGCCGAGAAATTGAAATCAAAATCAAAGACACCTTATTGCCCAATACCACCTACACCATCAATTTCGGGCAGAGTATCGTCGACAACAACGAATCCAATCCTCTTCCCTTTTTGACATATGTTTTCTCTACGGGAACCTACTTGGATTCTTTAACCCTGGGTGGGATTGTCAAAGACGCCTTCGAAAGAAAACCGGATGACTTCATCAGCGTGATGCTGTATCCTCTCGATTCTACTTTTACGGACACCACGATCTACAGTATTCCTCCCAAATACATCACCAATACCCTGGACAGTACCCCGGTTTTTGAATTGAGGAACCTCAAAGCAGGGGCCTACCGCTTGTTGGCAGTAAAGGACCAAGCTTCGAATAACTTCTACGATGCGAATAGTGACAAAATTGGCTTTATCAAGGACACCATCGTCTTGCCGACCGACAGCCTGTACCTCTTGAGCTTATTTAATGAGGAGCCTGAGTTTAAAAGTTCTGTCCCCAGTTTTGCAGCGAGTAATAAGATTATTTTTGGTTACAGCGGCAAGGCCGAGGATATACGTATCAATACCTTAACGCCTTTGCCCGACAGCGTTCGCAATTTAATCCGCAAACAACCGGAAACTGACACCTTGAACTACTGGATTAGTGCCAATAAGTTAGATTCTCTCCTGTTTACTGTAGAGCATCTGCCCTCACAACAGATTGATAGCTATACGGTGCGTTCTCGTAAACTAGATATGGATTCTCTGCTCATTACTTCCAGTACCCGGGGTCCGATTGAACCGGAAGGAAAATTCTACATTCAGGGTTCCACTCCATTGGCTTCCGTGGATACCTCTCAAATTAGAGTGCAAGTTTCCGACAGTCTACCGCAGGCCTATTCTGTGCGACTAGACAGTACCGAAAATAAAGTTTGGTTTGATTTTCCGGTAGAAGCCAACAGTTCTTATTCTATTGAATTGTTCCCCTCAGCGCTGACTGATTTCTTCGGTATGGTCAACGACAGTCTGAAATACAATCTAAAAAGTGATAGCTATGCGAACTACGGCACCCTCCGAGTGAACTTAAAAGGTCCGGTTCGATACCCGGTGATGGTTGATCTTTTAGACAAAGACGGAAAGCAGGTTCAAAAACGCTACCTCGAACGAGATATGCAGATGGAATTCAGGCTGCTCACTCCAGGAAACTACGGGATCCGTGTGATTTACGACGAAAACAAAAACGGCCAATGGGACACAGGGAGTATTAAAGAGTTGCGTCAAGCAGAAACCGTAAAGTATTACCCCCAACTGATCGAAATCAGAGCCAACTGGGAACGTGAAGAAGTCTTTACCGTAACGAATTAATGAATTTCAAAGCGATCCCTGTCTTCAAGAAATCGCAGCTTGGAACGATTCTCCACAACCTCCTTTTTATGGATGACCGCTTCTAAGACTCCTGATTTTTCTTCCTGGTATACAAGTGATTTTCCCAAGGGATTAAACAAGGAGCTATGACCCGGGTATTGGTGATTATTCTCGTCTTCACCTACCCGATTCACCCCTGCACAGTAAGCCATATTCTCTATAGCACGAGCTTTTAAAAGAGCATCCCAGGCATTGATGCGTGGTGCAGGCCAATTGGCTACATACACCAACAAATCGTAATCAAAGGTATTCCTGGACCATACCGGAAAACGCAAGTCGTAGCAGATTAAAGGGCATATTTTAAACCCTCTCCATTCCAGGATGAGATGCTGATTGCCGGCTTGGTAGACCTCATCTTCTCCGGCAAGGGTAAAACAGTGTCTTTTGTCGTAGTACTGGAATTCCCCTGAAGGTGTAACCGCAAAAAGACGGTTGGCAAACTGCCCTTCACCCAAGGGCCAAACCAAACTCCCAAGGATCATGGCGTTGTACTGGGCAGCCTGCTTTTGCATCCAAGTTAAGGCGTATTTACCCTCCGCTGAAGAAAGGTTTTGAGGCGTCATGGTGAAGCCCGTGCTGAACATCTCGGGCAAAATGATCAGATCAGCTTCTTGGCTCACTTGCTGGAGCATTTCCTCAAAGGACAAAAGGTTGGCTTTGGGGTTCTCCCACTGTAAAGTCGCTTGTATGAGGGCCAACTTAAGTTGCTCTTTCTCCATAGTCTTTAGTCACAGTAAATGTCCGATTCCTCCCGTCGGGACAAGGCCTTCAATTGTTCCAATTGCGATCGCAAAATCCGATCTTCCGAAAGTTCCGGCAATTGATCCCAACCAAAAAACTGAGCTCCCTTCATATCAAAACCTGGATTCAAAACTCCTCCTTTCGTCTTACACAAAAAGATAAGCTTGTATACATAATGTGGCCGCGGGGGGTGCGGATGACACCGCTTATCATAAATGGCAAGGAGGCGAATGACCTCCGCCTCCAAACCTGTTTCTTCCTTTACTTCCTTGACAACACATTCCAAAGGGGTTTCTCCAATATCAGCCCACCCTCCGGGGATGGTCCATTTACCATCAACGGATTCTTGAGCGAGCAGAAGATCGCCTTTTTCGTTTTCGATATAAGCACGCACATCCACCTTAGGTGTTGGATAATCTTCTGGCTCGAGAAAAAAGTCCTTCAGCTTCTCTACAGGCTGATTCACCCAATCTCCTAAGAGCTCCAGACTGATTTTTCGAATTTCCTGATAGCGTTCCAGATCATATCCGCTATCGGCATGGGTTATGCCTATTTCGGCTAGAGCTTTGAGTTGCTGCAAAAGCACGTGAGCCTTTTGCGGATCCATCGTTATTGTTCTTTGAGTAAACTAATCATACGGTCTGAACCCTGCATTTCGGCATGATCCATAGCCGTCATTCCTCTGGAGTCTCTGTAGTCGGTTTTTGCACCTGCTTTTAACAAACTCTGGGCGATCTCATACTTGTTAAAAGTTGCCGCATAGATCAGGGCTGTTGCCCCCATGGCACTTTGATGATTCACATCAGCACCCTGTTCTATTAACAACTCTGTGAGGTCCGAGAATCCCTTGAAACACACTCCCATCAAGGGGGTGTTCCCGGAGTTATCCTCAACATTGAGTTCGGCACCGGCTTCTAAAAGAAAAGTACTAAGTTCTTTATGGCCGTAATAGGTTGCCAAGAGAAGAGGAGTAGATCCCCTTTCGTCACGATGCTCCAACCACTTGGGTTCTTCTTGGAGACCTGCTTTTACCGCCTCGAGATTGCCTTCCCTTATCGCTGCGTAAAAGGTACCCACCTTATTGTTCTGTTGCTCCATAGCTCTAATTTACAATGGAATTTAGGAACTCTTTGCCTTTTGACCTTCTATTCCATAGGGTCTGGATGAATTCCGGGCGAATAATCCTCAGGAGCATTTTGGGCACGGTTCTCTGTGCCGGCAGCTCCGCTATCATTCCACAACCACCATTCCGAAGGGTCATAAGCGTTTTGACCCTGATCAATCTCCGGTCTTCGAAGTGCTCGACCATCCTCAAATTCGTGGTCCGTTAGGCTTCCATCTTCCCCGATTCGTCCGAATAAATCAATAGACTCCCCCAGAGAAGAAAGCAAGCGAAAGTTGTCATCTCCATTGGAGTTAGCAACACTATTACCGCTAACTACAGCATCTGCTGCCCTCCCATAGACCTCTTCAAACACTTCACCATTTGCCGCCAAGACCAAGGTTCCTTTGGCTTCAATACGAAGGCCAGATAAATCCGTTTCACTGCTTACCTCCGGCGAATCATTGGTAAATCGCTGCAAAATCCACCCTTTGAGTACGCGTTCATGATTGCCCGCATTGTAGAGTTCAATAAAGCGAGCACCGGTTTCATTGTTGGGATCGGCGATCTCGGAAATAAAGATCAGGTTATCATCTTCTTCAATGGGAGAAGTTGTGGTGCAACGATCTTCCTGAAAGCTGAGGTCGTCCAGAGTTCTAATCCTTATTGTTCTTTTTGATCCCATGGATTCTACAATGCCTACAATACTTCCTCTTCCATGGTTTATAGGTTCCGACTGAAAATCCGAAAAATGGCTACTGATCAAACCAAATCGCTGACCTGCACAATCTTCGAATTCACGAATGGTCTCGTTCTCACTGTCGGCATAGGATTTATCTAAATCCTCCTCAATAAACTGCATACCATCCAAGCGAACCAAGGTCAATAGTGGTAATTGATCCAATGGCAGTTCCCCAATGGAAAAGGGCTCTAGAAGCTCGTCCTGGACACAACTCTTCACTATAAAGTCTGCCATGAGGGAATGAGGGATCCCCGTCAGGCTGGGCTGATCAAATAGAGTTTGTACACTCCCCAATCGCCATTCTCCAGAAACCCGATCAAGACCTAAGCCCTGAAGGTGAATTCGAATCTTGGTCCCAACAGGATAGCTAGAAAAGGTATTCGAAGACTCCAACAGAACTCTTAATCCATGCTCCGGCTGTGAAGGTTGATCTTGTATGATCAATTCATTGAAAAAATTCCCTGCCTCATCGGAGGAAGTAACATAGCCTTCCAACACTTGGTCCTCACCGAGGTAAAGCAGATCAGAATCCCATTGAGCAACTAAGTCATTGAAAGAAATTAACGGTGCGCTGGAGTCTTGACAACTGCTTTCGGGTGGATCCCCTACGGGGATATACTCGCAGGAAGAAAAAGAGACTAATCCAATCAAGGCCAGCAGAAGATAATAGTGATAACCCGGATTATTGGGTAGATAAGCGATACAATTCAAATGGTTTCTATTCATATATAGTGATTTACATTAAAAAAAGTGAGAGAGGTTCAGGAAGAAAGTTCGCCCAGAATTCATCCAGTAGCGGTTGCCAAATAGCGGGTATCCACTAACGAACTCTTCTCTGGCCATCGACACATGGCCTACCCTTCCTTGCTGAAATCCCCCCGTTGGAGTTCGGGAATTGGTCAGGTTCTGAAAACTGATAAAAAGACGGGTATAGCGCTCTTTGTTTTTCCAAGACTTCCCCCAACTCAGGTGCATATAGGCGGCCGCCGGTAGTTTCTCCTGCAAACGGTAAGCCCACAACTCATTTGGGGAAAGTGGGATCGGTTCCGTACCCTTAGGCGATAGCAAGAAGGAATTCGTATACCGAACCGGTGCTAAGGCCAAGCGGTTATTCCAGAGGCAATGTAAGCCCAACTGCAGCCACCAATACTTTTCCGATTGATAATTCCAGCGCATCCCCAGGGCGCTTTGCGGACCTTTCGCTAAGGCTTTACCCTTCAATGAGACCGTCTGATTAATCGATACAGGCTCTGTATTCTGGTTGACCTCGTTGGGCTCTGGACGAAAATACCAATGCAAGCGGGGATTATTTTGCCATACATCTTTTCGCAATTGCCAACCGAATTCAAAGGAGTTGGAAGGAAGGGGTTGCCAAACGAAAAGACCTTCAAACCCTAGATGAAGCTGACTTTGATTGGCCAATACTTCACTGATAAAACTTTGGCTATGGACCGTTTCTGAATAGTAATTTCTCCTGCTCTGTTGCTCTGCCAATTTGTTGTAAAAACCCGTTATCCTCAGTTCCCAATCTTCTTGTCTTGTTTTAGCCTCCAGATTTACGGATAGTGCCCAAGGGGTTGGAAGAGGCTGGTGTATAGAGTTGCTCAATTCAGGTTCGATAAGCAGGGAGCTCAAGGGTAAAAAAGTCTGTTCACATTGAATTGACCCCCTGAACTGATACCGTAAATTGGCATCCCACTGCCCCCATAATCGGGCTCCTAACATTTGCTGTTTTAAGTTAGCGGAAGGGCCTTTTGCCAAAAGTCCGTACCAATCATTGGCGTATAATCCCGTACGCCTCCGGTTTAAGTACTGGTACTTTACTCCTCCCTGGATTTCAAGAGGTCCAGCCTGATGTCGATAGGAGGCGTCCAGTCGGAAGGATTGCGAATAGAAATTATAAGCGTAACCTACCGGCTCACCTTGTATTTTCTCCATAGGACCTTCTACATTATAGGCCTGATGAGTAAATGGGTCGACGTTTTTCCACCATTGTGCTCCCAACAGATCCAGAAGGTGTTGAGAATACTTATATCGCTCCCCGAGAAAGGCTATACCTGTATACCAAGTTGACCGAGGGCTAGGCTTAGCCTTTACATGACTGGAAAACCAGATTCTCCTTCGTTTTTCCTGGTCTCCTAGTACAGAATAAAAGGCCTGGCCAGATGATGAGCCCCGGTTGATTTCTACCAACTGTTGCCAGCTTAGATCGGGATTCCGAATAAGATCCTGTTCTATTTGCGCAAGATCAGTTCGATGACCAAAAGCCCTCCTTCTATAAAAGGAAGGCAAATACCGGTAATAGACTGGATTTGGGTGAGGGGCATCCTGGTAGCTCAAGCGTGTTTGTCGACCTCGCCCGATTTGTAAGGCCACACTGGAGTTCCATTCGGCTGCTTCAGTTTGAGTATTTCTATAAAACAAGAGAAGAGGGCGAAAGGCCTCCACTAAGCGTGTTGGTCGAGATCTTCCCTTCCAGTTGCCCTGATCTGAACGAAAATCAGGTCCTAAAAGCTCCCATATTTCTCGGGTCAGTGCTCCTTGACGAGACCTTGTGCTACGTACCCCAAAAAGTACTGCCCCCCACTCGCTGGAACGCTCAGGGCGATAGGCCCAAGACAGCCAAAAAGAAGAACTTCTCAAGTGATTAAAGAACCCTATCCGCCCGGTATAACTCAACGAAAAACGGTGTGGCTTTTTACCGAATTCGCGCGTTGTTGAATAGCCAAACCGGGTAGAATAAAAACGGTTCGCTACACTAAAAACCAAGTGGTTTTGAAGTCTATTCCTAAAAGGAGAAATATCAATATGTTGAACTCCCAAGCGGTTCTCCAAAGCATACTCTTGGCGTTGAGTGGGCATTCTTTGCCATCTGTTGCGCAAAGGAGTATTAAGGCCGGCCAGATCACTCCAGGGGATTTGACCATCTATACTGGACCTTAAACGCAATCCCTGTAAAAAGAGATCCGAATCTGATGAATTCCCTCCTCTATTTCTAAAGAAATGAACCCCCCAATCAAAGGAAATCATCTGCTGGAGTTCATCCCTTCCTGCTTCCAAAAACGATTGAAAATAAAACAGGTTTGCCTGGTCAAAAGAGACCGGAACAAGCTCGTTTGAGGGAGACGTATCAAGCGCTTGACCTAGAATAAAACCAGGCTGAAACATCAGCATCAAAACAGCCCATAAGCCTATTGATCGACCTTCTAGTAAACCCATTATATTTTTTAAAGACATGGGGCAAATGAATACCGTAGGAGCGCAAGGTGCATGCAGTGAGCGCCCTGATCTTTGGGCTATGTTACAGCTCAAAAAACCAAAATTTGCAGCAATCCTGACTGGGGCTTGTCTTTACTTTTCCATAACCGGTTTACAGTCTCAAAGTCGTCATGAAAACTCTGCTCAACTTCTCTTTTACAATGTGGAGAATTTGTTTGACACCGTCCCCAACCCACCTAACCTAGATCAAGATCGGACCCCTAACGGTAAGTACCGCTGGTCCTCTAAAAAATACCTCTCTAAAATTCAGCGATTGTCCGCAGTTCTCAAGCAAATTCCGAGTATGGGAAGATCAGGTCCGAGTCTAATTGGTCTTTGCGAAATTGAAAATTCCGGGGTCTTAAGAGACCTCGCTCGAAGTCCCGCACTGAACGGGCAAAACTATGCTTGGATCCACCACGATTCACCAGACCACCGAGGCATTGATGTAGCCCTTCTTTACAAAAAAGAAGACTTTTTACCGGTGCAGTTCCGAGCACACCGCCTGCTGATTGAAGACGATCAGGGTCATCGTCGTTATACCCGCGACCAGTTGGTGGTCTCCGGTCTTTTAGAAGGGGAAGAAATTGCTTTGCTTATTGTCCATTGGCCCTCCCGTAGCGGCGGGAAACGAAGGTCTGATCCTTACCGCATCGCCGCTTCAAAACTAGGCCGGAAGATCGTTGATTCTCTTTACCGAGATCAGCCCAAAAGAAAAATAATCGTGATGGGCGATATGAATGACAACCCAACAGACAAGAGTATTCAACGACTTCTTCAAGCCAGGCGCCCGGATCAAGTGGAAGGGGTAAAATTACATCACCCCATGTTGTCACTTTATCAAGCAGGAATTGGTAGTATAGCTTACCGCGATCGATGGGCACTTTTTGACCAGTGGATCATCAGCGAGAACTTTCTCCACTCCCCTGATGGGTGGAAATTAGTTGATTCTAAAGTACTGGTTCTTCCCGAATTGATTCAATCAGAAGGCCGCTACCAAGGGTATCCAAAACGAACGTATATCGGAACCCTCTACCAAGAAGGCTACAGTGATCATTTTCCAATACTGCTGCGCCTTAGAAAAGAAAAGTTAGAAGCTAAGGTTCCTTAAGATAGCCAAAGACCCCAAGGGATACGGCTAAGAATCAGGAGCAGACCAGCGCCGTACAACAAGGCGATTCTTTTGAACTTTACGGTATCGTCATCCGTCTTTTTATGGCGTGACCAACCTACTGTAATCAATACCAAAGCCAAAATATTAATAGTTGGATGTTCCAAGGCTAAAAGACGTGCAGGAGCGTTTAATCCGCCCATACCGAGGGTCTGAATTGCTTTTAGTCCGCTGGCAGATGTGAAGTAAACCAAAAGACCGATAAAGAGTTGAATGTGGCTAAAAATTAAAGCGTATAAACTAATGCGAAAGTCTCGGCTGAGGCTAAAGCTTCGTTTGCCCAACCAACCGGTAAAGGCATTGACTACAGCAAGAACGAGAACGGCCAAAACAACATAGGCCAAATACGAGTGAAGGGTAACTAAAACTTCCATAATGGTTTTGCGCTTTAAAGTGGAATAATACAAAAATAAAAAACCCTGCCCGAAGGCAGGGTTCTAAGCTATATGATTATTGGCTTAGTTAAAAATGTAACGAACACCAATTTGAGCTTGCCATCTTGAGCTCTCAATACCACGGTCATCCAATTGAATCAAATTCTCTCCAACTGAAGGGTTGTAAGAGAAAACTGGGTTTTCACCTGCAGTCTCTGTTCTGATCAATCCAACTTCTCCGAATCCACCGATAAACTGTTGTTTACCCCAATCTTTGTTCAACAAGTTGGTAAAGTTGAAAATATCAAGAGAAAGTTGTAGCGTGTTCTTCTTGTCTCCAGCGTTCAAAGTAAAATCTTGTAGGAACTTTAAATCCACTACATCACTCCAAGCACCTTCGTCGCCATTTCTTTGAGCATAGGTCCCACGACGACTATTCAAGTATTCATTGCCACTAATAAACGCGTTTAGTGCGTCCCACTGCTGAGCAGAAGTCAAACCATTAGCGCCATCAAGTAGATTGATTTCACTTGCATCACGAGGTACGTAAATCAAAGCGTTGTCACGAGAATCGTCATTCAACAAATCACGTCCTTCTTGATACACATAAGTAACAGGCTGGGAACGAGATCCTTCATAGAATAGTCCAATAGTCGATTTCAAATTCTCATTCCATTTGTGCTCATAAGTCACGTTCGCCAAGAAACGGTGTCCTCTTGCAAAGTCAGATCTTGACGTTGGAAGAGCAGAGTTCTTACCGTTAACCGACTGAATGTTTCTCCACTGAGAGCTGTTTTGAGAAGAAGTACCATCGAAAATAGAGTTGGCGTCTGTATAGTTCCAAGAAACGCTTCCAGAAAATCCAGCATCAAATGGTTTTGTCAAAGTAACTGTAGAACTGAAAGAGTTTCCTTCACCAGTGTTTGACAAAAGGTAAATACCACCATATGTTCCATCCAAACGAGCTCTTCTGTCATAGAATGGACGAGCATCACCACGACCAGGTCCACCAGCAGGGTTAAGGTTACCTACAGGATCCCCAATGTTCAGGTTCTCGTAGTAAACGGCATTGATATTATCATTCCAGATTACTTCTCCAGAAGCGATCAAGCCCCACAATGGCAACCTTTGATCAACACCCAGACTGTACTTAAATACCTGTGGCAACATGAAGTCTTCAGCAATCAAATCTACGTTTCCTCCAGTACCACCTGATCCTGGCTCAACATTAACAGGTTGATTGTTAATGTCTGGGGTGAACTCAGTAACCGTAGTGTTAAATGAAGCGGCAAAACCTGAAGTGATACCGTTGTTGTTGTAGGTCCCTCCTGGCCAAACCAAAGGCATACGAGAAGTGAAAATACCTAAACCACCGCGGATCTGGGTTGAGCGATCTCCATTTACATCCCAGTTAAAACCGATACGAGGAGAAACGTGGGCTTGCGTACGAGGGCTTGTTCCAACCATCGCACCTTGCAAGTCTTTACCAGCAGCTTGTAGGATAGGAATAGTTCTGTTGTTAAAGTCATCGTTTACAGGACCAGCAGACCAAACAGGGAAGTCAAAACGTACACCTGCAGTTACTTTAAGTCTGTCAGAGAATTGTACTTCGTCTTGAGCATAAAAACCAAGTTGAAGAATATCAAACTCAGAAGCCCCAGCTGAATCATCACCAACAGTTCCGTCACCTACAAGGGCGTATCCGTGCTGATAAAAATCAATTCCCACTCCATCATTTCGGATAAAGTCAGCAACACTTTCGAAAGTGTAATCTCCGTAGTTAAAAGCGAAGAATAAGTTCTTAACTTCAGAGTATTCATTGTGTGTACCCAAAGTAATGGTGTGTCTTCCCGCATAGATATCGAAATTATTAGTGAAGGTGAAAATATCCTGGTTCAACAAGTTTGCTGTAGAAAAAGGCTCTGCACCAAGACTAATGAATCCAGCACCATCAATGATATCAACTGTTGGAAATGGGTTTCCTGAAGGATCACGGTCGTCACGCACCTTGGTGTATCCGATAACCATGTTATTGGCAAATTTATTTCCAGCATAGTTCCACTCCAAGGCCGTAGAATTGGTCGTTGTATTGAAGAATTCGGAACCGTTGATGAAACCAATACTGTTGAAATCAGAGTTACGAGCTTCCAAGTTCTCAGCACCTACATAACTGTGACGTAGAGATAACTTATTCTTGTCGTTGATGTTCCAATCTAACTTAAGGGTTACTTTATCAGAGATAAGCGTTCGGGTGTTGCTCTCAAACCCTCCTGGATCGTATCCGTAAGTGTTGATTAGGAAGTTTCTCAAATCTGCCAAACCGGCAGCATTGGTGTCTCCAATATAAGTAGCAGGATCAAACGGCTGAGGAGTCTCATCGTCTTGACGCTCGTAGTTTACAAAGAAGAAAAGTTTATCCTTAACAATAGGTCCTCCTAAACGGAAACCATATGTATTGGCAGTAAAATTAGCCAGCTTCTGACGATCACTTCCAGTTCCTGTCAAGTCTGGAGGAGTCTTTCCTGCCAAGTCTTGGTTACGGAAGAAGTAATAAGCTGATCCTTGCCATTCATTGGTACCAGATCGAGTAATTGCCGAAATAGCACCACCAGCAAAACCGGCAATTTTAATATCATATGGAGCCAATTGAACTTGGAAAGACTCAATTGCATCTACAGAAAAAGGATTTACTCCAGTCTGCCCACCGTTGGTTCCTGATCCAGCAAGACCAAATACATCGTTATTGACGGCACCATCAATATAGATCGCGTTGTAACGGTTGTTTTGACCTGCAATGGAAATAGAAAATCCATCATTTCCTTCAGAAATCTGAGCTTCCGGTGTTAGACGAACAAAATCTGCCAATGAGCGCGAAGCTGAAGGCAAAGATTGAATCTGACGGTTGTTGATGCTCGTCTCTGCCCCTGTCTTGTTTGAATTGAAAATTCCATTAGGAGTAGCCGTAAGAACAACTTCGTCTAATGCCGTTGCAGACTCACTCAGCTTAGGGTTGATTCTAAAAGACTCTCCTAAACGCAAGTAGATGTTTTCTTTTACGAAATCATTGAAACCAACATAAGAGATGGTCACTTTGTAAGGTCCTCCAGGACGGAGACCAGAAATACGGTAAAAACCGTCAAAGTCAGCTGCAGCTCCATAAACCGTTCCGGAAGGAAGGTGGACTGCTACTACGTTGGCACCTGGTAAGGGCTCGCCGGCGTTGTCAGAGATCTGACCTCCCATAGAGGAAGTCGTAACCCCTTGAGCGAAAGCTACAGTAGTCATCAAAGATGCCACTACAGCAAGAAGTAACTTTTTCATTCTTAACAGTGTTTAATTGTTTAATTAGAATTGCAAAAGTCCTCCATAATCCGCGGGCGGTTCTTAAGGAAGTATTAAAAAAGAGCTCCTAGTATCAGGTGAATGTTAAGGACGTTAACAAAATATGTCCTAATGTAAAGTTAACGTTAAGCACTCCGGTGCCTATAAGACCTAATTCTTATACCGCTGAAGCAACTGTGTCGTTGAAGAGTCGTGCGATGTCAGGCTATCTGATTGAATATCAGATAGAATCGTCTTAGCCAAAATTTTACCCAACTCAACACCCCATTGATCATAACTGAAAATGTTCCAAATCACCCCTTGTACGAAGATTCTATGCTCGTAAAGAGCGACCAACATACCCAAAGAGTGCGGGTTAAGTTGATCGAATAAGAGGGTTGTCGTCGGTTTGTTTCCTGCAAAGACTTTGAAGGGGGCTAAATGAGCTCCCTGACCTTGATTTTTAAGCTCTTCTTGCACTTCTTCTAGGCTTCGACCGTTCATGAGGGCCTCGGTTTGGGCGAAGAAATTGGCCATCAGCTTATCGTGGTGTTCCTTCTCACCATAGAGGGATTTCTTATAGCCAATAAAGTCACAGGGAATCAGTTTGGTTCCTTGGTGTATCAACTGGAAAAAGGCGTGTTGGGAATTGGTCCCGGGCTCTCCCCAAACAATTTCTCCGGTCTGGTAATCGACCGGATTTCCGTTGCGGTCTGTGCTTTTACCATTGCTCTCCATAATGGCCTGTTGCAAGTAAGCAGGGAGACGATGGAGGTACTGGGTATACGGGATAACACCGACAGATTCCGCTCCAAAGAAGTTGTTGTACCAGATCCCGATCAATCCCATTAAGACAGGAATGTTTTCTTCTGATGGGCTCTCTTTAAAATGCTGGTCCATAGCCGCTGCTCCGGCCAATAATTCTTCGAAACCATCAAAACCAATCGCTAAGGCGACCGAAAGACCTACCGTACTCCAAAGAGAGAATCGGCCTCCCACCCAATCCCACATCGGGAAGATGTTTTGAGCTTCAATGCCAAAAGCCTCTACTTGTGGAATGTTGGTTGATACGGCAATAAAATGATCACCAACCGCCTCAGTCGATAATTTTTCTACAAACCATTTGCGTGCCGATTGAGCGTTTGCCAGGGTTTCTTGTGTAGTAAAAGACTTGGAAACCACCACAAACAAAGTCGTTTCCGGATCCAAGCCCTTTAACGATTCTTGTAAATGGTCTCCGTCTACATTGCTGACAAAGTGCAATCGCAATCCTTTTTGATAGTAGGCCAGTGCCTCGGTTATCATGACGGGACCCAAGTCTGAACCTCCGATACCGATATTGACTACGTCGGTAAAAGCCTTACCGCTGCTGCCTTTCTTATTACCTGAAAGAACAGCATCACAGAAGGATTTCATCTTGGCCTTGACCTCCTGTACTTCCGGTACCACATTCTTCCCGTCGAGTTCAACGGCAGCATTGGCTGGCGAACGTAAAGCGGTATGGAGCACTGCTCGACCTTCGGTCTCATTGATCTTTTCTCCTCCAAAATAGGCCTGCTTCGCTTGGTCCAATCCGGTTTCCTTCGCTAGCTGTACCAACAACTCCACCGTCTTTTTAGTCATGCGGTTCTTGGAGTAGTCAAACAAAAAACCGGGGAATTCCTTTTTCAGTTCTGATGCCCGATTTGGATCATTCTGAAAAAGTTCGGTGAGGTGTTTGTGTTTAATTTCTTGGTAGTGGGCTTCGAGGGCTGCCCAAGCCTTAGTTTCAGTGGGATTATGGCTCGGAAATGACATCTTCTTGCGTCTGTGTGATTAGTGGTGTTACGGGCTCTTCTTGCTCAAGAGAATTTGGTCTGATGGGGTATTGAATCGCATCAAGCCTGGCTTTAATCGGCACGATATACTCCAGGAAGCCCTCTCGTAGTTCCTCTGCGATCGGTTCTGCAGAAGGCAATTTTTCGCGCAGGGGGTCGACTTGGCGACCATTTTTCCAAAAACGGTAACAAACGTGAGGACCACTGGTATTCCCTGTCATCCCAATGTACCCGATGACCTGCCCTTGTTTGACGTATTGTCCAACACTTACCGAACGCCTGCTCATGTGAAGGTACTGGGTGCTGTAGGTTCCGTTGTGGCGAATCTTGACGAATTTACCATTCCCACCTCGACGAGTGGATTCTACCACCACCCCGTCTGCAGTCGAAATAATCGGCGTTCCATAAGGCGCTGCAAAATCAGTTCCCTTATGCGGTCGGATTCGGTTTCCGTAATAGGAAATACGTCTGCGGAGGTTGTAACGGGAAGAAATTCTAAAGTTCTTGTAGCGAACCGGCGCTTTTAAGAAAGCTCTTCGCAGATTCATAGCGTTTTGATCGTAAAATTCGACCTGCTGACTCAAAGAATCCTGTCCGTATTCAAAGGCGTAGAGCGGTTCTCCTCGGTGCTCAAAATAGGCGTTTTGAACCGGCTCAAAGCCGACATAAATCGAATCGTTGATGTATTTTTCTTTGATGATGAGCTTGAACTTGTCGCCAGGCATGATTCGCCAAAAATCGACCTGCCACGCGTAAATCTGAGAGAATTCATAGGTGAGGTTGGGATCAACTCCGAGAGAATCCAAGGTCAAATAGAGGCTGCTTCCATTCGAAATCTCTCCGGCGATTTCTCTTTCGATGACCTTAATAGGCTTTTGCTTGCGGTAAGCGACAACCGAGTCCCTAAGATCCACAACGGTGTAGTTCACCCTATCTTGTTCGTAGATAAAGACTTGAGCAGACTCAATACTATCTCTGGATTTGAGGATGTAGTAGGGTTTACCAAACTGCAATTTTCGAACATCGAAAGTGTCTTTAAATTCATTGGCGATCTTAACCACCTTGGGGTAATCCGCATTGTGATCAATCATCAACTCCCCGAAGCTCTGTCCCCGTTCAATGGTGTCTTGGACAACGGTAAATTCTTCGAAATTAAAGCCGTATCGCATATCGACAGGCTCTTCTTCAACCACCATGGTTACTGGCGACTTAGTGACGGGCTCCTCTTTTTTCTTGCAAGCCACAATGCTGAGTGCTGCAAGCCCGAGTAAAAAGTATTTATTCTTCATTAATTCGGTTTCGGGCCGTCTGCCAGGAATTCATCCACCCAGGCTTTACCCCATTCATCTTGTTCTACTTCACCATACAAAATTGGGAAAAATATTATTTTTTGGAAGTGGGGAGGCAAATAGCTTTTCCAATTGGTTCCACCGGTCGCTTCGACCGCTTCTTTATGTGTTCCCAGGTAGCGCTTTGCAGATCCCATATGCACCAGGGGCCATTTGATATTGGCATTGGTGTCTAAAAGTCGCAATTCGCTGATCAGATCTTCCCGCTTCCTATCGGCTTCGGAAAGCTTGAGGTAGGTTTCGTATAGCGTGCTGCCTTTCAGTTGATTAGCAATACGAAGTAACCTAGGCGTATAACGATTTTCGAACTGTTTTAGTGTCAGGGTTTTCTCGCCACTTTTCAGGTCTGTGGCTCCCTTTTTCCAATACACTTGTTCGTATAAATCTTCCACACTGCTGTTTTTCTTGAGTCCCTCTCTCTTGTCGATAGAGGCAAGGTTCTCTAAGGGTGTGGAATAGAATTCAATGGTTCTGTACTGTACCGACTGAAAACCACTGGCTGGCAAAAGTGCCATGCGGTAGCGCATGAATTGTTCCTTTTCCATTCCCTGAATCATAATGGAAAAAGAAGAAATCAAGGCCTTGTAGTAGCTGTTAATTCTTCGGAGGCGCTCCACCATAAAGTCGGCAGCCCCTTCAAAGGATTCCGCTAGCTGCTTCATCTCGTGGAGAATCAGCTTAAAATAAAGCTCCGTAATCTGGTGGTACATGATGAAGATTTCTTCATCCGGAAAGTGGGTTTTAGGCACCTGAAGACTCAAAAGAGTATCCAAGTGAATATAGTCCCAATAGGTCAGGTATCGCTGATACAGTAGGCCGTCGAGGTAAGCACTAAGATCTTGTCCTGAGTGCTTGTATTTTTCTTCGAGTTTACGAATCTGAGAGGCGATATGGTCCTCTAACATGCAATGGTGTTTACTTCATGAGAATCTTGAACTGGTTTCGCAGGCCGTTGAAGCCATCGAGATCTGCTTTAAGCGATCCCACTGCCAAATCAGCTTTAACGCGGATTGGAATTCGGTTGAGGTCGTTCGACACCCACAGGGTCAAACTTTCTTTTTCCTTAAAAATTCTACCCGCTTGCACCAAAGGTCGGAATTTTAAACATTCTACCTTCCCGTATTTGGTTCGAAGAACATCTTTTCCTAAATATTTCAATTTGAAATTATAGATCCCCGCCTCGTCAAAAAGCATATCCAAATCAACCGCATCCCCCTTTTTTAGGGTGTTGGTGTCTACCCGGTCCCGCAGATAATAGGATGCCGAAATGATGTCCTGAATATCCTGGTGGATTTCGTAATTCTTTTTGGTTTTCTTTTTGTTATCGGTCATCAAGGCCTGCTCCGTCTGGTAATTGAAATCAATTTCCAGGTCCTTGGTGTAGCCGCCTTCGTCAATTTTTCGAATAAAGCGATAAGGCTTGAGGTCGTTCTTTCCAAAATAGCTCTCGTATACATCGTCTACTTTAAAAAACAGACGGGCTAGACCCGTTGTACGTCCCTTGCCTACGGCGTGGAATACCGGTATCGTATCGATGCTGTCATTTTTCAGTTGAAGGGTTGCAAAACTGGCATTGAAAATACCGTAGTGAATGCGGAATTTTAACCACTCACCAGCCTTAAAGGCTGTTGTTTTATCCTGGGCATTCACCGAAGTGGGTATGGTAAGGCCAAAGAATACAACCAATATCAGAGATAGGGTAGTCTTCTTCATACTGCAAATTTTAATTTAAATGTACTAAAAGTCGGGGTCTTCAAATAGGCCCTTACGCATAGATAACCAAAAGTTGTTCCATTTTAGTATGCCCATAAAAAAGCCCCAACTCGTGTTGAGGCTTTTTCTAAATAACCAACCAAACTTTAAATTATGAAAAACCAATACTTAAAGTATTGAGGGAACCACCCCTCTAGCGCTGCTAAATTACGACAAAGCCGCATGGAGCCTAGGAATTTTAACCAACTTTAACTTAAAACCAAAAACCTACGCTAAAGTATACTTGGCTTCGGGTCGTTTGGGGAGACCAGGACCATAAGACTTGAACAGGGCCCAAAAAAGATTCATTGCCCCAACCCAAGGCGTAGCCTCTAAAGTCGGGGGCCGAGAGCCACTCTCCGGTCCGGAAAAGGTCATCGTCCACATTGGCAATATTGGCTGCAACCAGCAAGTGGTTCTTGGGTGAAATTCGGTAGTCAAAGCGGGTGTAGGCTTTGACATAGGAGTTTCCTGGCAGACTCAAGAAATCATAGCCCAAGAAGGGCTTGAAGTTGTTGACGGGTTCATTGCCAAAACCGCCCAAGACAAAATCAAAAGAGGTCACCCGGGATTGGCTACCCAGTTTAAATCCGCCTTCGGTTTCTATTTGCCACGACAGGCGGTCCGTCAAAGGAAATACGGCACCAATTTGGGCCTGAGAAACCGAGAACTCCTTGAAGTTGTCGTTGAAATCAGACGAAAAAAGATAGAGGTGAAAGTCTCCATTAAAATAGAGACCTTTGGTCGGAAAGTACCGATCGTCGTAGGTGTCCAAAACAAGGGAACCGTAGGTGGAATAAAAATTACTGTTCTCAAAAAAGGTCCGTTCATTCCCTCCTGTTGGATCAATTCCGTTTTCAGGCAGAACTTCATCCAGGTTGCGAAGCGTTCTGGTACTGTATTTTAGGAGCTTGTGCTCAATTCCCATCTGGAAAGCGAACTCTTCACGGAGAACGGTTTGTACATAGAGCTGGTTCTTCCACTCGGTGACATCCAAATTGATTTCGCCGACATTCGGGTCCTGAATCACATTGAAGTTGGACTGTATAATTCCAAAATCGACAGACCGCTTAAAATCGTTGAGGGAAGAGTTGTACCCAAAACTCCAATAAGGGCCTTTATCCCGGTAATACTGGAGAGAATAACGAATGTTGTCTCCTAAAATCAAATCGAAGGAAGCCACATCATCTTGTGCCAAGAAATTTTTCCGGGTCAAATTGATCAGGGCCGAACTCTTAAATAAATCGTCGTAGTGTGCCCCCATTTTAAGGAACATCTTGGTCGGATCTTCTTTGAGCTTTAGAACCAGATCGGTCCCCAAGCCATTGGATTTAAGCTGGTAGCGAATCCCTTTAAAGTTCCCGCTGGCGGCCAGATTATTCAGCCCTTGACGCAGTTTTAAAAAGGTGATGGGTTCGGACAAATCAAAACGGAGTTTTCCTTTGATATAGCCGCGACTGTAGTTTTTGGACCCAAAGATGCGCAGGCGATCGATAACCAAGCTGTCTTGCTCTGTAAACTGGCCTGCCTGTTTTCTTTGCAATACGCCATAGTTGCTTTTGGCATTGTGATGACCTTCTTGCTGAAGTTTCTCTGCAATTTCAATGAGACCCTCCAGGTGCTTCCGGGCTTCCTCATGCCCCACTTGAATAATCTCAGGGCCCAATTCAAAATCAATTACCGAATAAGCTCCATTTCGGGATGAATATAAAGATCAACCTTATCCTTCTTTTCTTTCATGTCCCGCACGGTGCGGTAGTTGTTGATTTGCAGCAAAATTTCGGTCGCTGAGCCGAGCTCGTCCCTGGAAGAAAGTCCGTGTTGGACGTCCACTCCTATAATGATATCGGCCCCCAGTGCCCGAATTTCATCTACCGGAAAATTGTTGACCACCCCTCCGTCGATCAGGACCCTCCCATCAATTTCCATGGGCTCAAAGAGGGAAGGAAAGGTTCCGCTTGCGGTAATGGCTTCTGGCAAATAGCCTTGATCCAAGAGGATTCCTTCTCCGGACTCTACATCGGTCGCGATACACAAGAAGGGGATCGGTAGTTTGCTAAAATCCTGTACGTCTTTGACATGGTAGAGAAGACGTACAAGCTCGTTGTAAATGTTTTGTCCTCCGGAAAATGCCTGGGGGAAACTGACCTTAAAACCATCAAAAGGCAAACCCAGCGCGTAGCGTTCATCATCGTCCTTTTCGTAAAAGGTTTTTGCGCCTCGGGGTACTTTATCCTGAATGAGCTCGGTAAGGTCCAGGGCGTAAAAAATAGAGTCCAGTTGCTGAGCGGAATAGCCCGATGCGTAAAGTGCCCCGACAATGGCTCCCATACTGGTTCCTCCTATATAGTCGATCTCAATACCTGCTTCCTCTATCACCTTTAAGGCCCCGATGTGTGCCAGCCCCTTGGCTCCTCCTCCACTGAGAACCAGCCCGACTTTGGGTCGGCTATCGTCTTGGGACCAGCCCGAAAAGCTTAAAATCAAAAAATAAAACAAGAGGAAGTACCCGCGCCATGGGCGGTTGAAAAAGGCCTTATTTTTATTCGGTGTGCAGGCCGTCATATACTTTTTGGGCTTTGCTTTTTCCAATAATTTCGGCCAATTCTTCTAAACTCGCCGCTTTGACACGCTTGACCGATCGGAAGGTTTTGAGCAATTCCTCTGCGGTCACCTTTCCTACTCCATCAATCTGCTCCAAGGTGCTTCCAATGGTCGCCTTGTTTCGCTTCTGCCGGTGGAAGGTGATTCCAAATCGGTGCGCTTCATTACGAAGTTGCTGAATTATTTTGAGGGTTTCGGACTTTTTGTCCAAATAAAGTGGAATAGAGTCGTTTGGAAAGTAAATCTCTTCCAGTCTTTTCGCAATACCAATAATGGCAATTTTACCTCTTAACCCCAGTATATCTAAGCTTTTAAGCGCAGAGGAGAGTTGTCCTTTTCCGCCGTCGATAACAATCAACTGAGGCAATTCCTCCCCTTCCTGAATCAATCGCCGGTAGCGGCGAAAAACAACCTCCTCCATAGAAGCAAAGTCATCCGGTCCCAGTACGGTTTTGATATTGAAATGGCGGTACTCCTTTTTGGAGGGCTTTCCGTTGCGGAAAACGACGCAGGCCGCAACCGGATTGGTTCCTTGGATGTTGGAGTTATCGAAACACTCGATATGACTAGGTTCGACCGAAAGACGCAGGTCTTCTTTCATCTGACCCATCAAGCGCTTGACATGCCGGTCGGGATCGACGATCTTCATCTGCTTGAACTTTTCCATTCTGAAATGCTGGGCATTGCGCAGAGATAGGTCCAGGAGTTTCCTTTTATCGCCCAGTTTGGGCAGGCTGATCTTGAGATCTTCCCCTACATCGACCGGATAAGGCAAATAGAGTTCTTTGGATTCCGATCCAAATCGCTGCCTCATTTCGACGATGGCCAAACGCAAGAGTTCAGACTCGTCTTCGTCCAATTGCTTTTTAATCTCCAGGGTATGAGACCGAACGATAAGCCCATGGGCCAGTTGCAAAAAGTTGATATAAGCGTGGGTAGCATCGGTCAAAATACTAAAGACGTCTACATTACTGATTTTGGGATTCACCACCGTGGAGCGGGCCTGGTAATTCTGTAGGATATCGACTCTTTCTTTGAGTCGCTGTGCCTGTTCGAACTCCAGCGCTTCTGCGGCCTTTTTCATCTGCTGTTTGAGAAACTGTATGGAAGAACCAAAGTTGCCCTTGATGATTTGCCGAATATCTTCAATCTGCCGGTCGTATTCCTCCTCGCTCTGCAGGCCTTCACAAGGCCCCAGACAGTTGCCCAGATGGTATTCCAGACAGCGTTTGTACTTCCCTCGAGCAATCTTCTCTTCGGAGAGGTCATAGTTGCAGGTCCTTAAGGGGTACACGCTTTTGATCAGATCCAAAAGTGTTCGGACCGTTTTCATACTGGTGTAGGGCCCGTAGTATTCCGAGCCGTCCTTGATTAATCGGCGAGTAGGAAACACCCGTGGGAAAGGCTCTTTTTTTAAACAGATCCAGGGATAGGTTTTGTCGTCCCTCAGCAAGACATTGTACCGTGGCTGGTGTTCCTTGATCAGGTTATTTTCGAGTAGCAGGGCATCGGACTCTGTGGTGACCACAATGTGTCGGATTTCGACAATTTTAGAGATCATCACCCGGGTTTTTCCGGAATGTTGATTCTTGGTGAAGTAAGAAGAGACTCTTTTTTTGAGGTTTTTCGCTTTTCCAACGTAAAGTAACTTGGACTCTTTGTCGTAATACTGATAGACCCCCGGATCACTCGGAAGGCTTGAAATTTGTACATCTAAGGGGAGTCCCATGGGCTGGAATATGAGCTCTAATTTACTTCCTGTTGAGGAGATTTCATAACGTGCTGAAACTTAATGTTTTCTTAAGTCAGAGCATTTTGCTGTTAAATATTTAACAAAAAACGTGCATTTAATCTGATAAATCGCGCATTTCATGGAGTGAATAGCAACTTTTTTCTATATTTGAACAAGACAGGGTTAAGAAAATGGAAAATTATATAATCGTTTTAAGCTTTTACGTCGTGGCCATGGTTATCTTCAAGGTCTACACCGCAAGCTCACGAAAGTCTTAGCTATTTTATTCCTTTCAGCGGTCCTAAGCCGCTCACTCCACCATGCTGAAATCCGAACTTCGCGAGATCTATCGTCAAAAGCGAGCTGCGCTTCCTCTGCAGGAAATCGCCGAAAAAAGTATGTCCGTCGCCAATCACGCACTCGCATTGGACGTATGGCAGCTCTCCTATTTTCATATTTTCCTCAACCAAGAAGGCTCTTCTGAAGTCGATACAGCCCCTTTACTCACCTTGCTTCAAGGCCGTGATAAGCATGTGGTCATTCCCAAAGTAGAACCCCCGCGAAGCCTGTCCCACTACCTCTTAACAGACAGTACCCGTCTTGTACCGAATCGCTGGGGTATCCCAGAGCCCGTTGATGGAATCGAAGTTCAAGCAGATAAAATAGATCTGGTCTTTGTTCCTCTATTGGTCTATGATACAGAAGGAAACCGTTTGGGATACGGCAAAGGCTATTACGACGACTTCTTAAATGCCTGCAGACCAGATTGTCTGCGTATCGGACTCTCTTTTTTTAAAGCTGAAAAAACGACTTGGGCGGTAGAAGAACACGATATTCCACTCGACGGATGCCTTCACCCCGAAGGATTTGATTCTTTTTCCGGGAAGCTCTAGTCTTCTTCCTCTTCTTGCTTACTCGATTCCAAGCTGGCGAAAGCCTTCTTATTGAAAACCAACAAAAGGCCGACACCGAAGCTGATAGCCATATCGGCAATGTTAAAGACCGGCTCAAAGAAGCGCAGCGGTTCTCCACCCTTAAAAGGCACCCAATCGGGCCAAGTGGTATCGATCATAGGGAAGTACAGCATGTCCACAACTCGCCCATAAAAAAGAGAACCATAAGGATCCTCCGCGAAGAGAGACGCTACATGATCTCTGGAGCTATCATCGAAAATCAAACCGTAAAACAAGGAGTCAATGATGTTTCCAAAGGCCCCGGCAAAAATCAAAGCCACCGAAATAATAAGGATACGAGGGGCTTGTTTTTCGATAATGCCTTTTAACCAATAGCCTATTCCCCCGATCGCTACCAGACGAAACAGGGTTAAAATGAGTTTTCCGGCCTTGTCAGAGATGGGGAGTATATCGCTGATCTTGGTTCCCCAAGCGGCCCCCTCATTCTCAATAAAGAAAATCTTAAACCACGAAAACACTTCGTAGGCCCCCTCCCTTCCATAAAAAAAGTGGGTCTTCACATAGATCTTGGTGAACTGGTCAATCAACAGCACTCCAAGGATGATCAATAAGGCGTGATTTCGTTTCATGGGGTGATTTTGTAAGGCTTCTAAAATAGCACTATTCTTTTATATTCTGCAGGTAGATATTCCCCTCAACAGACTGCAGAGAATACCTACAACCGCCGGCCTCGTTTAGACTTCCTATCACCTGACCAAACCGGCTTTCCGCTTGGCCAGTACCCTGATTATTCAAAAGCACGATATCGCCATTTTGGGTCTTGACTCCAATCGTTCCCGAATCCATATCCAAGGAACATTTTCCGGAAGAAAGTTGAATATCCAGTTCTCGGTAATCCCCACGGACCAGGACATCCGCTGAAGTCCCCAGGAGTTGCACCCGTTGGTTGATCGGCAAGCCTACTTTTAGGGCAATAGCAATAACTTTATGGGCACTCAATTTATCATTGGGGTGCTTAAACAGGGGGTTAAAAGAGGTGCTTATTCTCAGGGTACTCCCATTTTGCTCAATGGGAATAAGCAGTTGATCCTGGTATTCTCCATCCATGACCGCCTCCACGGTCAGCACGGGATCATCCGAGGTGTACACCTCTACTTTAAAACACTGTTCGGCAAGAATCTGAATGAAGTACTCCTCTTCGGAGTTAATGGATTTTTGAACAGTAGTTTGGGCCCAAAGAGACCCGGTGCAGCTGAGCAGAAAAATCCACAGCCACCGCACGGGATCTATTTTTGCATGTTCTTGGCCTCAATGCTCAAGGTTGCATGAGGAACCAGCTTAAGGCGCTCTTTATTAATGAGCTTCCCTGTTACACGGCAAATTCCGTAGGTTTTATTTTCGATACGCATCAAGGCGTTCTTCAAATCGCGGATAAATTTTTCTTGACGAATAGCCAATTGGGTGTTCGCCTCTTTGCTCATGGTTTCGGATCCTTCCTCAAAAGCTTTAAAGGTGGGGGAAGTATCGTCGGTACCGTTGTTGCCGTCGTTCATGTATGAACTCTTCAGCAATTCCAAGTGTTTCTGAGCTTTTTCAATCTTGGTTTCTATGAGGGCTCTGAATTCTTCGAGGTCCTTATCAGAGTAGCGTACTTTCATTTCTTCAGCCATAACTCAGCGTTTTACGATCAACAATTTTGTTTGGATTTCATCAAATTCAACTGGAGTTCCTTCTTCCAATTGATCTTCAAAATCTAGTTCTTCGGTTAAGGTTTCTGACTTCACGTATTGGACGTTGCGCATCAAAGCCTCTTCTATTTTTCCATCTTTTTGGATCTTGAGATCAATGCGGTCGGTCACTTCGAAACCGGCATCCTTTCTCAAGTTTTGAATCCGGCTCACCATTTCACGGGCAATGCCTTCTTCTTTTAACTGCCGGTTGATTTGGATATCCAGGGCGACGGTAATCGGTCCTGCCGAAGCAACCAGCCATCCTTCGATATCTTGTGAGCTGATATCCACATCAGTCAACTGTAAAATAATCGTTTTATTTTCCAGAGCGAGTGAAATTTCGCCCTCTTGTTCGATTTTGCGGATATCCTCCTGTTGTAAACCAGCAACCGCCTGGGCGATCGCTTTCATATCCTTACCAAATTTCGGGCCAAGGGTTTTGAAATTTGGTTTGATTTGCTTGACCAAAATACCAGAGGCATCGTCGATTAAATCGAGCTCCTTTACGTTGACTTCAGAAAGCACCAACTCGCGAACTGCTTCCAATTCCTGACGTTGAGCATCGCTCAATACCGGAATCATCATTTTTTGCAAAGGCTGTCGCACTTTGATCTTTTCTTTTTGACGAATCGACAGTGCCAGAGAAACGACCTTTTGCGCCATCTGCATCTTGTGTTCCAGTTTTTCGTTTACCGCAGCCGTATCGGATACCGGAAAATCAGAGTGGTGAACACTCTTTCCGCTTTCTCCTCCAATGCCCTCTTGTAAATCCTGGTATAAGCGGTCCATGATAAAAGGAGCTACAGGGGCTGCAAGCTGAGCAACGGTCTCTAAACAAGAAAACAGGGTTTGGTAAGCGGCGATTTTATCTTGTCCGTAATCCCCCTTCCAAAAACGGCGGCGACTCAGGCGCACATACCAGTTGCTCAAGTTCTCTTGCACAAAGTAAGAGATGGCACGTGTGGCACGGGTCGCATCGAAGTCGTTGAAGGCCTCATCGACACGTTGAACCAAGCTGTTCAGTTCCGAGAGAATCCAGCGGTCCAGTTCGCTTCTTTCTTCCAGTGGAATGGCAGCCTCTTTACTTGAAAAGCCATCAATATTGGCGTACAGCGCAAAAAACGAATAGGTATTGTAGAGGGTGCCAAAGAACTTCTTGCGCACCTCATCAATCCCATCGACATCCAGCTTGAGGTTGTCCCAAGGGTTGGCATTCGAAATCATGTACCAGCGAGTGGCATCCGGCCCATATTTATCGAGGGTCTCGAATGGATCCAAAGCGTTGCCCAGTCTCTTGGACATCTTTTTTCCTTCCTTATCCAGAACGAGTCCATTGGAAACCACGTTTTTATAGGCCACTGAATCAAAGACCAACGTACCGATGGCGTGCAGGGTATAGAACCATCCACGGGTCTGATCCACCCCTTCTGCGATAAAATCTGCCGGATAGGTAGAACCTTGGTCGATGAATTCTTTGTTCTCGAACGGATAGTGCCATTGGGCGTAAGGCATGGAACCACTGTCAAACCAAACATCAATCAGATCACTCTCTCTGTGCATGGGTTGCCCCGTGGACGATTTCAAGGTGATCTTATCGACGATATTCTTATGCAAATCAACTTGGGCGTAGTTCTCTTCGCTCATGTCGCCTGGGACGAAGCCAGCCAAAGGATTTTTCTGCATCAAGCCGGCGTCTACTGCCTCTTGTGCGGCTGCCTTTAATTCTTCTACCGAACCGATGATGCGGCTTTCTGATCCGTCTTCTGTTCTCCAGATCGGTAAAGGAATTCCCCAGTAGCGGGAACGAGAAAGGTTCCAGTCGTTGGCGTTTTGCAGCCAGTTTCCAAATCGTCCTTCCCCGGTTGAAGCGGGTTTCCAGTTGATTTCTTGGTTCAGTTCATACATGCGATCCCGAACATCGGTAACACGGATAAACCAGGAATCCAAGGGGTAATACAGGATGGGTTTGTCCGTACGCCAGCAGTTCGGGTAACTGTGGACGTATTTTTCAACTTTAAAGGCGCGGTTGCGCTCCTTGAGCTGGATGGCGATCTCGACATCCACAGAACGTTCCGGTGCTTCTCCGTCGGCATAGTATTCGTTCTTGACGTATTTGCCTCCTAATTCTTTGAGTTCTGGTCTAAACTTCCCTTGTAAATCGACCAATGGCACTGTTCTGTTGTTCATCCAAAACCAGCATTGGAGGAACTGGAGGCTTGGCCTGCTTTGCTACCAAGGCATCATCCGCACCAAAGGTGGGCGCCGTATGCACGATTCCTGTTCCGTCCTCGGTGGTTACAAAATCTCCAGCAATGACTCGGTAGGCATGCTGAGGTGATTCAAAAGGTTGGGTGTAGGGCATCAACTGCTCATAGCGACTTTCGACCAGGTCTGTTCCTTTGTACTCCCCGACTATCTGATAAGGAATCTTCTTGTCGCCTTGTTTGTAAGCCTGGAGTTCTTCTGGTGTCTCGGCTTCGGTGTACTTACCGGCAAATTGCTTCCCTACGAGGCTTTTGCCAAAATAACGACCAGGGGGTCGTGGGTGTATTGATTGTAGGTGCGAACAGCGACATAATCAATCTTGGGACCTACCGTAAGCGCGGTGTTGGACGGCAAGGTCCAAGGGGTCGTTGTCCAAGCGAGAAAGAAAACCTCTCCTTCAAGTTGCTGCAGCGCCTCTGGCAAGGTTTCCGGCAACGCCTTGAACTGTGCCGTTACCGTGGTATCACTCACATCCTGGTAGGTTCCTGGCATATTCAGCTCATGCGAACTCAAGCCCGTACCGGCCTTGGGAGAATACGGTTGTATGGTGTAGCCTTTGTACAAAAGGCCCTTATCGTAAATCTGCTTCAGCAACCACCAGACCGACTCCATGTACTTGGGGGTGTAGGTGATGTAAGGGTCATCCATATCGACCCAATACCCCATTTTTTCGGTCAGGTCTTTCCAGATGTCCGTGTAGCGCATGACCGCTTTTCGACAGGCTTCGTTGTACTCTTCAATGCTGATGCTCTTGCCGATATCTTCTTTGGTGATGCCGAGTTCTTTTTCTACTCCGAGTTCTACAGGGAGTCCATGGGTGTCCCAACCGGCTTTGCGATTGACCTGGAAACCCTTCATGGTTTTGTAGCGCGGATAAATATCCTTGATGGTACGCGAAATCACGTGGTGAATTCCGGGCAGACCATTGGCCGAAGGAGGCCCTTCGTAAAACACAAATGAAGGTCCGCCTTCTCGTAGCGCGATACTGTCTTTAAAAACCGACTCTGATTTCCAATAGTCCAAGACTTCCTTGGCCCGCGCCGAAAGGTCTAACTGCTTGTATTCCCTGAATTTCGTACTCACCTGTTATTCAAAATAAAGAAGGGCAAAATTATAAATTTTGACTCGAATGACTAACTTGTATCGAAACACAGTTTCATATTCCATCAATTATGAAAACAAAAATGATTTTAGCGGCCTTGGTACTGGCCTTGTGTGTGCCCTTGACCTCCTGTGATGAAGTCAAAGAAAAGTCCAAAGAAGCGGGTGAATCCGTGAAGGAAGCAGGCGAAAACCTGAAAGAGGCCGGAGAGAGCCTTAAAGAGGCTGGCGAACTCGCGGTTGATCAGGCCAAAGAGAATGGGGAAGCAGCCATTGACAGCCTAAAAGCCAAAGGAGATGAAGCCCTGGACAGTCTTAATGCGGCCAAAGAACGCAGCTTGAAAAAGGCCGAAACCCTGAAAAAGGATGTCAAAAATGCCGCTGATAAAACAGCGAAAAACGCGAAGAAAACAGTAGAGGAAGTGAAAGAAGAGTTCACAGACGACAACCGTTAAAGAGTATAAACGCTTGGAAGAACCGGTCCCTTGAGGCCGGTTTTTTTATTTAGAAGCGATAGGAAGCACCCACAACCAGGTTAAATCCTGGGCCGGCAATCCCGGAAGAATAAGGACGGTAACGCTGGTTGGTGATATTCTCAGCAGCGACACTCAGAGTCAATCCTGAACGGAACTGGTATTGGTTTCGCCAATTCAAGGTGTACCAGGAAGGGGAGTAAGGATTTCCTTGAGCGTCCAAGGCATAGAGAAAGGATTTGCTGCGTTCCGAAAGTGCCAAGTTCTCATTCGTGATTGCTCCATTGTACACCGCGAAAAAATCACTTTTGAATCGCTCGTTGTTCCAGATCAAATGGACATCTCCAAAAAGAGGAGCAGCGTGGCGGGAAGCAGACTCCATGCCGTCATCGTCCTCTTCGGTCCCCCGGGTATAGGTCAGGTTGGAACGCCACTGCCAGTGTTTGCCCCAATTGCCTTCTAAACCAAATTCAAAACCATAGACAAAGGCCTTAGCCGCATTTTGTATGGCTTGTACCCGACTGAGCTCTCCTTGAAAAAGAATTTCGGACTGTCCGTTGAAGGTGAAATCTCGACGAACAAGGGCATCCACCAAATAGGTATAAAACCCAGAAGCACTCAGGACCCAGCGGTCTTTAATATTCTTTCGGACACCAAAATCAAGGTTATAGGCGTATTCCGATTCCAAATCGGGATTGGGTACCACCACCGCGCCGGGCTCGGAGTCAAAAATCTTCCCGATATCATCCACATTGGGAGCGCGAAAACCCGTTGAGCCATTCAAAGTCAATTGCCAATCGGCTCGGGGCAACCAACTCAGGCCTAAACTGGCCGTAAAGGCCCCGCTATTGACATGAGCTTCCTCAAATGGGAAGTCAAAAAACCGGTCGTCAAAAGGAGCTTTGAGCAATACATGGCTGTAGCGCATTCCTCCAAGAACAGTCACATTGGGCTTCCATTTGAATTCCGCATTCATATAACCCGCCAAAGACTGCCACTGTGATCCATCCGGATATCGAGAAGGAGAAGCGCTAAGTTCGCCGGTGTCTATATTGCGCTGATTCCCTTCAGAGGCCACGCCATTCCACACATAGCTTAAGCCGTAATACAGTCTTAATCTTTCCCAGCGCTTGTGCTCTAAATCCAAGTTCAAGGAGAGGGCGTCGACTTTTTCGCGGGTTTCAAAAAGTTGGGTCTCCCCAAAATCTCGGTTGTTGCGACTCTCCACAAATTGCTGGTAAGCTGCCGTAAATTTTAATCCCCGGTAAAAGGCGTTCTTGGCCTTGTGGGTTAAGGTGGTGTGGGTCATCAACCACTGTTGGGGTCCGTAAAACCACTCTGCCGATCGCAGGCCTTCCCCCTGAGGACGGATCAAGCGGTCGTAACGAGGAAAGTCCGTGGTGGTAGAATAGCGGATTCCCCATTCGTAATTCCACGAAGCGTTGGGTTTGTAAAATACTTTTTGAAGCAGGTTGTACTGGGTGTAAGCCGTTGGAGACTGCAAGCGATTGTCCTGGTTAGGAACAAGGACATCTTCCCCGCCTATACGCTCCACCCGAAAAGGGCGAAGGTATTCCTGAGGCCCGTGTTTCCCCATCCGAAGATCTCCGAAAGAATTGAGACTAAAGCTCGTCAAGCTCGCCCAGTGCTGGTGCCCCAAATTCAATTCAACATGGGCGGTTTGCTCCTCACTTGCCGACGAAAACCGGTAGTCCACCTGACCAGAAACCGTAAGGCTATCGGTATAGGAAAACCTTGGGTTTTTGGTGAAAAAGTTCATCACCCCTCCAATAGCATCACTCCCGTATATCACCGATCCGGGACCAAAGACCACCTCGGTGTTGCGGAGGGTAAAAGGATCGATAGAAATCACGTTTTGTAGATTGCCTCCCCTGAAGATGGCATTGTTCATACGCACCCCGTCTACGGTAATGAGCAAGCGGTTGGTGGCAAAACCACGAATCATCGGACTTCCCCCTCCCAGTTGGCTTTTTTGAACAAATACTTTTCCGCTTTGTGCGAGTGCATCGGCAGCCGTCTGGGGTTGGTTAAAAGCAATTCCCTGGGCTGTTATAGTGGCTAGTTTTTGAGGCACGTCTTTGCGCTGTTGTTCCCAGCGAGAAACTGACATCACCACCTCCTCCAGCTCTTCGGGTTTTCGCTCCATATAGACGCGCCTCCCTCTTTTAACCACTCGGACTACGGTCGTAATCACTTGTTGGTAGCGCGGGTGATCGAAGGTGATTTTTTCGCGTCGTTCAAAAATATCGAGATAAGCAACTCCTGATTCGTTCGTTAAGGTCGAACGGCTCCTATCGCTGTTGTACACAGCGACATTGGCAAGGGGGCTACCGGTGTCCTGGTCCTTCACAATGACCTGCTGCGCATTCAATGAGAGCGCGAGCAGTAAAAAGAGGATAATATGGTAAGGTCTGGACATTCTATTACAAGCTTCCCCTGGCATTAATCAAAAACGGCCTGCAAAACCTCTAAAGACCGGGGTTTTTGAAAGCCGTGCAAATGTAATTCAAAATAGAGTAGTAGGCATTTCAGTAATTCCGTACGCTCCACCTTGTTAATATTCCACCTAGAAAGTGCATCAAAATGTATGCCTAAAAGCAGGGCAAACTGAGAAGAAATAGGAGGTTCCGCAATTGGGTTAAGACCCGGTCGGTCTAGGAATCGCCCTTCCAACAAATCGAAATAGGGCAATACTTCTTCCCCCACTTCAGGCATAATACCCAGATAACGACCCAGTTCCTTGATAAAGTAGAGATGAAAAACCCGCAGTTCTCGGGTGTTTTCCAGTTGGTTTATCGCTTCCTCCAAAAAGGCAAATAGCTCTTGATCTTCTTGATCTTCGACAACACTTTGCCCCACCACTTCAGCTAAAAACAGAACCAAACTGCTTCGAACAATATCCTGGTGCAAGGCTGGTTTTTGTTGGCTTAGTCGAACCTCTCTCAAGTGTTCCAGGGTGCCTTTATTCTTGTGAGTTGCCTCGATTTCCAGCAAGTTAAAGGGCAAGAAATGCGCCGGCTTGATGCGCCCCCGTTTGGAAGCTCTAACTCCCTTGAGCATATAACTCTTTAGACCATCTGATTCGGTGAACAAACGAACGATTAAGCTCGATTCTCCGTACTTGACCTGAGAGAGAACTATTGCCTTAGTCTTGACCTGCACAATTCAAATGTAAAAGGACTAAACGAAAAGAGCGGCCCAAGGACCGCTCTTCTTTCTTTATTAAAAGGGAATTAAATCACCCCTTGTGCCAACATGGCGTCGGCCACCTTGACAAATCCGGCAATATTCGCTCCTTTAACGTAGTTACAGAAACCACCTTCTTCCATCCCGTACTTAATACAAGAATCGTGGATATCAGACATGATGGTCTTTAAACGCTCATCTACTTCTTCTCTGGTCCAGCTAATGCGCAAAGAGTTTTGCGACATTTCGAGACCTGAAGTCGCTACCCCACCTGCATTGGAGGCTTTTCCGGGAGCAAAAAGAATTTTGGACTCGTGGAAAATGTGAATAGCTTCTGGAGTAGAAGGCATATTCGCTCCCTCTGCAACGGCCATACAGCCATTTTGAACGAGGGCTTGAGCGTGCTCTCCATCCAATTCGTTTTGGGTTGCACATGGTAAGGCCACATCACAAGCAACACCCCAGGGCTTCTGACCTGCGTTGTAAGAAGCTGAAGGATACTTTTCAGCATATTCAGAAATACGACCTCTTCGGTTGTTCTTGAGGTCCATAACAAAGGCGAGCTTTTCGTTGTCGATTCCGTCTGGGTCGTAGATGTACCCTCCTGAATCGGACAAGGTCAAGACCATACCGCCAAGCTGCAATACTTTTTCAGCAGCAAATTGTGCTACGTTCCCTGAACCTGAAATCACAACATTCTTGCCCGAGAAATCGCTTCCGCTTCGGTTGAGCATGCTCTGAGCAAAATAAACGGTCCCGTAACCGGTGGCTTCCGGACGAATCTCTGATCCACCCCAAGACAAGCCTTTTCCGGTTAAAACACCGGTAAACTCATTACGCATCTTTCGGTACATTCCAAAAAGGAACCCAATTTCACGTGCTCCAACACCGATATCACCAGCAGGCACATCCGTATTGGGACCAATGTGACGACACAGCTCACTCATAAAGGCATGGCAAAAACGCATCACCTCATCGTCTGATTTTCCTTTGGGGTCGAAGTCTGAACCTCCTTTACCTCCCCCCATAGGCAGGGTAGTCAAGCTGTTCTTAAAGACTTGTTCAAAGGCTAAAAACTTCAAGACACTTGCGTTTACGGTCGGGTGAAAACGCAACCCTCCTTTATAAGGACCGATTGCTGAATTCATCTGAATTCGGTAACCACGATTCACGTGGATCTCTCCTTGGTCATCTACCCACGGCACCCGGAAAGAAATCAATCGCTCGGGCTCCACCATACGCAGGAGGATGTTTTTACCGTTGTAAATTTCGTTCTGAGCGATGTACGGGATTACCGTCTCAGCTACCTCTTGAACGGCTTGAATGAATTCGGGCTCATGACCGTTACGGGTCTTCACTTCCTCCATAAAAGCATTTATCTTATTCTCCATAAATGGGTCCATATAAGGCTTGATTTTGTAGAATTAGTAATTCAGGGGCAAAAATATGCTATTTGCATATTTGAAACGCGAAAAAAATTGAAATTCCAAAAAATTAAACAAATGCTCAGGAAAGGGCCTGCTTCAGGTCCTCGATCAGGTCCTCTGCATCTTCAATTCCGACACTCAATCGGATAAGAGAATCCAGCAAGCCGGATTTCTCTCTTTCTTCTTTCGGAATACTGGCGTGGGTCATGCTGGCAGGGTGTCCGGCAAGGCTTTCTACCCCTCCTAAAGACTCCGCAAGAGTAAAGACCTGAAGTTTCTCCACTATTTGAATGGCTTTGTCATAATCACTCCCTTTGGGAATAAAAGAAATCATCCTCCGTAAGCATCCATCTGCTCAGTGGCCACCGCGTGGCTGGGGTGATCTTCAAAACCAGGCCAGTATACCTTTTCAATGGCAGGATGATCGGCGAGAAAACGGGCAACCTTTTCACCGTTCTCACAGTGGCGCTGCATTCGCACGTGAAGGGTTTTGATCCCTCTTAAAGTCAAGAAACTGTCCATAGGGCCACATACGGCTCCACTTGCATTCTGAATAAAATACAAGCGATCCGCGAGTTCCTTCTCCTTGACAACCAAGGCCCCGACTACAACATCACTGTGTCCTCCGAGGTATTTAGTGGCAGAGTGCATGACGATATCAGCCCCTAACTCCAAGGGACGCTGTAAATAAGGCGTAGCAAAAGTGTTATCTACCGCTAAAAGAATGTCCTTACCTGTAGTAAGCTCGGCCATTTTTTTGATGTCAATGACTTGCATCATGGGGTTGGTAGGCGTTTCTACCCAAAGCAAACGGGTCTTATCATTGAGTTTTTCTTTAACGACATCGAGTTGACGCATATCGACAAAATGAAAGACAATTCCCATCTTCTCAAAGACCTGACGAAAAAGTCGGTAACTGCCTCCATAAAGATCGTTTGTAGAGATGACCTCGTCTCCTGGCTGAAGTAGCTTGACGACCGCATCAATGGCTCCGAGTCCACTACTAAAGGCCATTCCATACTCCCCGGATTCAATACTCGCCAGGGATTTCTCCAGCGCTGCTCGGGTAGGATTCCTGAACGGGAATATTCATAGCCTTGGTGGCCACCTGGGGTGGTCTGGGCGTAGGTCGAGGTTTGGTATATCGGTGGCATAACGGCCCCGTAGGCTTTGTCGGGTTCCTGTCCTCCGTGTATGGTTCGGCTTCCAAAGCGCAGTTTCTTACTGTCCATGGGTATGAGTTGTTGTGATTTGCTCGGGCAAAGTTACGGCTTTCCTCTACGTAGAGGATCGCTTTAAGATGCCACTTAAAAAGCTATTTTTGGGTTAAAATCAATTTTATGCGTTACCCACTTGGTCTCTTGCTCTTGGTATTCCTAACGATGATCTCGTGTGCAGAGGAAACGGAACTACAATTCGAAAGTCAGAGTCTGAACGGCGAAATTTGTCCGGACTGCCCAAAAGTTGTAGTCAAAATACCCCAGGTGGTCGGTCAGAGCAAAAGGGCCGTGAACATCAACAATGTGCTCAAAGAAGAAGTCATCGCTGTACTGAACTTTGACAGCGACAAGGAGGTAGCCACCTTAGAAGAGGCCATGACTTCCTTTAAAGAGCAGAACCAAAGCCTCAACCGGCAGTTCAAAGACGAAAAAGGAAAGTGGGAAGCCGATATCAAAGGAGAAGTCCGCTACCAGAACGAAGAACTTCTCTGTGTTCGGATGAACTGCTACACCGATACAGGGGGTGCCCACGGTTTTGCCTACTCCAGCTGGTTTGTCTTTGAATTGGGACGCGGTAATCTGTTGATGAAAGAAGAATTGTTCTCGGATTTGACAGGCTTTATGGAAATCGCAGAAGCGGCTTTTCGAGAAAAGGAAGGGTTGAAAAAGAATGAATCCCTGGCCAAAGCAGGGCTGTTCTTTGACGGTGACACCTTTCGATTACCCGAGAATATAGGGGTGATGGAAGACGGACTCTTACTGTACTACAATCAAGGAGAAGTTTCGTCTTATATCGATGGTCCTATCGAGATCAAACTTCCTTACAAAGAGTTAAAAAGCGTACTCAACCCGGAGTATTTTCTACTTTTGTAGTCCAAACGCTATCCGTATGAAATTCGCAGTTCTATTTGCTGCTGTTCTCTTCTTTTCCTGCCAGGGAAAAACAGAACAAAAACAAGAGATCCTTTCTGAAGAAAGCACCTCCGAAATAGTCCAGAACGACTCTCTAATCGGGATTCAACCTGCCTTGGAGAAAGTCTATGCTGCTCCTCAACTCAGCCAAATGAATCTAAGCGATTCCATCATCGCGGTTCGGGGAACGGTGACGGAGGTTTGCAAGATGAAAGGCTGTTGGATGAATCTCGATCAGGGAAACGGAAATACCATGCGCGTAACCTTTAAAGACTACGCCCTGTTTATGCCTAAGGATTTGTCCGGCCAAGAAGTGATCATTCGAGGGGTCGCTTCACAACAAACCCTTTCTGTGGAGACTTTAAGGCATTACGCTGAGGATGCAGGGGAATCTGCAGAAGAGGTGGCGAAGATCACAGAGCCCGAAACCGTGCTTTCCTTTGAAGCCGATGGCGTGCTTATTCTTTCTCCTTCCTCTATTCAGTAGGAACTAGTTTTTGCAGGGCCAGCAAAGAGCCCAAGTGCAATCCTTCATGAAACAGATTAAACTGAATGGCGTCTTCTACACTGTTCAATTCAACCTTGGCTGAGGTCATGTAGGTCTTGAAAGAAGTGAATAATCCTGTTTTGTAATCGGCCTCTGTTTGGTCCAAGGTGCTAAAAAGCAATTCCTTTAGCTCCTCTATTTCGTCTGGCGTAGGGGCCTGTTGCGGCACTGTCCCTTTTTGGTATTTCTCTACCCAATGATCGGCAATTTGGAGCGGCTGACCACTGAGACCGTACACCAGCTTTTGCTGAGTAACGACCACGTGAGCGATATTCCAGAAAAGTGAGTTGTTAAATCCTGCTGGGATATGGGCGAGTTGCTCCAGACTGAACATTTTCAAAAAGGAGTAAAAAATTTTGTGGTTCTGACGGGTTGTGTAAAAAGGAAAATCCACGGATGAGGGCTAAAGCGGTTATCTTTGTATCAAAGTTCGAATGTGAAGAAACTATATTATCTGGAGACCTGCAAAACCTGTCAAAAAATAATTGCGGTCCTACAGCCGCTAGACGGTGTGGAAATGCGAGAAATCAAATCTCAGGGCCTAAGTGAAGAGGAACTCGAGAAACTCTATCAACGCGCGGGAAGCTACGAAGCCCTGTTCAGCCGTCGTGCGATGTTGTTTCGTCAAAGAGGGTTGAATAACCAAGAGTTAGGCGAGCAAGACTACAAGAATCTGATCCTGGAGCACTACACTTTTTTAAAGCGTCCTGTACTACTGGCAAACGACCAAGTATTCATTGGTAACGCTAAGAAAACAGTAGAAGCTGCTCAGCAGGCCCTTCAGTAATGAGCAAGCGGAACCTAGCGCTATTGGCAGCCCTGGCTGCAACCACTATCTACGGGATCAATCACACCTTAGCGAAGGGGGTCATGCCCACCTATGTGCAGCCTTTCGGATTTATCTTGGTTCGAGTGCTCGGTGCTAGTCTGCTTTTTTGGTTGATTTCCTTTCGAGGACCCAAAGAGCGTATCGAAAAAAAGGATTGGCCTCGTTTGGTGCTTTGTTCTTTGTTGGGCATGGTGATCAATATGCTCGCCTTTTTTAAAGGCCTGCAACTTTCGACGCCCATCAACAGCGCTGTTCTGGTAACGATCAGTCCCATCATTGTAGTGGTCCTCTCTGCCTTTCTTCTCAGAGAACGCATCACCCTCTCCAAGAGTGGCGGAGTAGCACTCGGCTTTATAGGAGCGCTTATTTTGGTGCTTTTTGGGGCAGAAACCCGAGGAGATGCGCCCAATATACCCTTAGGAAATACCCTGTTTATTCTGAATGCCACCACCTACGGCGCCTATTTGGTAGTCGCCAAAAAACTGGTCGAAAAATACCACCCCTTCACCATGATGAAATGGCTCTTCACCATAGCCATATTCATCAACCTGCCCATTACCTACGGAGAATTCAGCCAAATCGAGTGGTCTACCATGCCTCTATGGGCTTATGGCGTCATCGCTTTCGTCGTGATTTGCACCACCTTTATGACCTACCTCTTCAATGTTTTTGCCATGACCCAATTAAAGGCTTCGACGGTGGGTGCCTTTATTTACTTGCAGCCGGTCATTGGGATCATCTTCGCCCTCTTCACCGGAAAAGATGCCCTAAACGCTGTAAAACTCGGGGCAGCGGTCCTCGTTTTGTTGGGGGTTTATTTGGCCAGCCGAACCACGCCCTCGCGCTGGAAAAAAGCGGGTTAGAGATGTTCTGGACGTCGACCGTGGGCTCTGGTGTCTTCGGGTTTTAACCATCGGAAGTTCTCCGCCCTTTCCATGCCCTTGAACTGCGCGAGAAACTCTTCTGGAAGCGGACTCAGTTTTCGACTTTTCAAGTCAATCCAGGCGCCCATCATTTCGCATCGGGCAATGTTCTTGCCTTCAGGATCAAAAAATTTGTGCAGAAACTCGAAGAAGGTACCGTCTTCACTCATTCCAGCCAATTCTAAAGAAACTCGAACCGGCACACCGGGCAACACCTCTTTGAAGTAATATAAATGTTCGTAAAAGACCACCGGCCCCAAGGTATTCTTTCCTAAGGTTTCATACGAAAATCCCGCCTGGGTTAAGAAGGCCATTCGGGTGTGGCTCATAAAGTTTACATAGGCCGAATTGGCTAAATGTCCGTTGGCGTCTAGATCGCTCCAACGCACTTCAAAATCTTTTATAAACATGGGATCTTTTGTTATGCATGCATAATAATTCGGCAAAAATAAGCTAGATTTGGAGTAAACCCGAAAGACATGAGCCAAAAAGCTGCTTTTATCGATTCCCTTTCTATGCCGGTTGTTGCCGCGCCAATGTTTTTAATCTCTGGACCGCAACTGGTTATCGAGTGCTGCAAAAATGGTATTGTCGGTACTTTTCCAGCGCTGAACCAGCGCAGCAGCGAAGGATTTGAAGAGTGGCTTATCGAAATCAAAACGGCTTTAAAAGCTTTTGAAGAGGAAACAGGTAAAAAAGCGGCACCTTTCGGAGTGAACCTGATCGTTCACCCAACCAATCCTCGTTTGGAAGCTGATCTTATGCTTTGTGTAAAGCACCAGGTTCCTTTGATTATCACCTCTCTGGGTGCTGTGCGCCAGGTGGTGGATGCTGTTCACAGCTACGGGGGACTGGTCTTCCACGATGTGGTTAAAAAGAGGCATGCCCAAAAAGCAGCCGAAGCCGGAGTTGATGGCTTGATCCTTGTGGCGGCAGGAGCAGGAGGACATGCCGGAACCATCAATCCCATGACACTGGTGGCCGAAATCAGGTCTTTCTTTGACAAAACCATTTTACTTTCGGGCTGCATCAGTACAGGTCGAGACGTGGCCAGCGCTTTGCAAATGGGGGCTGATTTAGCCTATATGGGAACCCGTTTTATCAATACACCCGAAAGCAAGGCACCCGAAGCGTATCGCGAAATGATTATCGAGGCTGGAGCCAGTGATATTCGCTATACCGCTGCTATTTCGGGAGTCCATGCAAACTTCCTAGCGGCGAGCCTTCAGGCCGCGGGTATTTCTGAAGAAGATCTCGCCAAATCCCACAAAGTCGATTTTGGTAAGGAACTCGATACAGAAGCCAAGGCCTGGAAAACGATATGGTCTGCAGGACAAGGGGTCGCCTTAATCGATAATGTTTTATCTGTCGCCGATTTAACGGCTGAGTTGAAAGAAGAATTCAAAGAGGCCATTGAAGAGCAGTACGCTCGCCTTCAGATCTTTCCTAAGGACTGATCCTTTGTTTTGGGGTAAAAGCCCCTATTCTTTTGTGTGTTTTGCTATCTTAACCTTCTCATTTCAAAGCGCAATCCATGAAAAAATGTGGACTTCTATTGGTCTTGGCCGTACTCTTTGCGTCCTGTGATCAAAAAAAGAACAGAAAAAAGATTCTTTTGAACGCACACGGGTAGATCAGGAAACTCCAGCCGAAAAAGAGCCCGTGGTTGTTCCCGTTGACCTGGACAACAAGGGTATCGGGCCCATTCAATCCTATAAATTCACCGAAGAGATCAACTTTGAAATGGCCACTGCAGGCGAAGGTCTTTACAACGCCAAATGCGCCCAGTGCCACATGGCAGAGACCATCATGATTGGTCCTCCAATGGCCGGAATTTACGAAAGAAGAAGTCCGGAATGGGTGTTGAATATGATTTTGAATCCGATCGAAATGGTGAAAGAAGATCCCATAGCCATTGCCCTGTATGAACAGTACGAAAAAAGGCTGATGACCAATTCTGGTTTGTCTGAAGACGAGGCGAAAGAAGTGGCGGAATACCTGCGTACGCTTTAGGTCTTGTCCAAAAAAAGAACCGCCCTGCTCTTTAAAGAACAAGGCGATTCCTAACTAAATAACCAACCAAAATTTTAAGAGGCCATTTCCTGCCTTATATAGACCTCCTTATCTTGCGAGCCAGAGGTGTTTTTTCAATACTTCTAATTGTAAACGCAAAAGTTTGGTAATTCTTGTGTGATGTCAGAAAACCCGACAAATAATTTATCGATTGCCGTTCTGGGAGGAGGAAGCTGGGCGACGGCCTTGGTTAAAATGTTCCTCGAAAATACCGAAGATGTACACTGGTATATGCGAAGTCAGGAGTCCATAGACTACCTGCTTGAACACGGCCACAACCCAAAATACCTGAGCGGAGTTCAATTTGATGTCAATCGCCTGGATCTTACCGCAGACATCAACCGAGCGGTAGGGCAAGCCGACATCGTAGTTATGGCGATTCCTTCTGCTTTTTTACAAAAGGAACTGGATCAACTCACCTCCTCTATGGAAGACAAGTGGGTGTTCTCGGCCATTAAAGGAATTGTGCCCCAAAGCGGACTCATTGTCGGGGAGCACCTGCACAAAGAGTACGGTCTGCCTCTGGATCAAATCGGAGTGATCACAGGACCTTGCCATGCCGAAGAGGTCGCGCTTGAACGGCTTTCTTTTTTGACCATCGCTTGTACCGATCAAGAAAAGGCGGCCTACCTCGCGGATCAAATCAGCAGTCACTACCTCAAAACCAAGCTCAGTGATGATATAGTCGGCACCGAATACGCAGCGATGCTGAAGAACATTTACGCCATTGCCGCGGGTATGGGCCATGGTCTGGGGTATGGAGACAATTACCAAAGTGTGTTGATGAGTAACGCCATTCGAGAAATGAAGCGCTTTATCGCCTTGGTCCACAAAATGAAGAGAAACATCAATCACACGGCCTACCTCGGGGATTTATTGGTGACGGGTTATTCGGTGTTTAGCCGCAACCGCATGTTTGGGAATATGATCGGTAAAGGCTATACGGTCAAGAGTGCGATGATGGAAATGAACATGGTAGCCGAAGGATACTACGCCGTGGAAAGCGCCTTTCAACTCATAAAGAACAAAGGAAAAGAGCCCAAAAAGGCCTTCCCTATTATCTCGAGTGTCTACCAAGTGCTATACGATCACAAAAACCCGAAAAAGGTATTCAAAAAACTCAGTGACGTTCTGGACTAAAGGCAGAATGATCCTCGATTTCTTCAAGTAATTCTGAACGATAGGATTGGCTTTGCTCAGGTCTGTACCCTAAGGCTGTTTCTAAATACTTAATCGCAGCGTCCAAGTGCTTGCGCACCGAGTCAATGTCAAAATAAAGTCTCCCAGTTCGACGAATAAAGAAGTCCGCAGGGGTATGGACCATTTCATGATCCAAACAAAAACTGAGCTCTGCCAGCAATAGACGTTCTTCGGTATCCGGTTCTGTACGCCCCTCAAAGCGTTTCCAAATTTCTTCACTCTGAGTGCCATAAGTGGTCACCAAATACCAGGCCTGATAGGCTTCAAGACCCAATTCCGTTATCTTTTTCTCCCACTGATCAATGTACTTTTGAACCTTGGAGAAGTTTTTAAAATTGTTGCCACACAAAGGAATTTCGCCTGTTGTACAGGGCTTGGATATTTTGTTGTAATCCTCTTCCCTTGCCTTGACTACTCGGTTGACCACGCGTTCGGCCATTTTGCGGTAACCGGTGAGTTTTCCGCCTGCGATGCTGATCAGGCCTGAGCCCGATACAAAAATTTCGTCCTTCCTAGAGAGCTCACTGGCCGATTTACCTTCTTCGTGAATCAAGGGTCTTAACCCGGCCCAGGACGAAATCACATCTTCCATTTTAAGTTGAATGCTGGGGAACATATTATTCACCGCAGCGATCAAATAGACCGCATCAGTCAAGTCGGTACGGACCTTATCCTTGTTATCCGTATAGTGGGTGTCGGTTGTCCCGATATAGGTGACTTTTCCTCTCGGGATGGCAAACATCATTCGGCCATCCGGTATATCAAAGTAGACCGATTGTTTGACCGGGAGTTTTTCGAACGGAAACACCAAATGGACTCCCTTGGTCAAATGGAGACGCTTTCCTTTTTTGGAGTTATTGATCCCTCTTAATTCATCCACCCAAGGACCAGCCGCACTGATCACATACTTTGATTTGATGTTGAAGAGTTCTCCGTTTAGAACATCTTTCACAGTGACCCCCTTTACCTTCTCTTGCTCGTAAACAAAATCGATCACTTCCGTATAATTCAGTGGCAGGGCTCCGTAATTCAGGCTGGTTTTTATGTTTTCCAGTGTCAAGCGAGCATCGTCTGTACGGTACTCGGCATAATAACCCGCTCCTTTGAGAATTTTTTTGGGAAGAAGAGGTTCCAGGGCCTTGGCTTCCTTCTTCTCTACCATTTTGCGCTGATCATCCCCTTCTACCTGAGCCAATAAATCATAGACCTTTAAACCAATCGAGGTCAACCACTTGCCGTAGGATCCCCCTTCGATTAAAGGCAATAACATTTTTTCTGGCAAAACCAAATGCGGGGCCAAACGGTGAACAATAGCCCGTTCTGATCCCACTTCCTTGACCAGCCAAAAATCGAATTGCTTGAGGTAACGCAAGCCTCCGTGGATCAGTTTTGTAGATTTACTGCTGGTTCCCGAAGCAAAGTCGCCCTTCTCGAGTAAAACAACCTTGAGCCCTCGGGAGGCCGCATCCAAAGCGATTCCTGCTCCCGTGATCCCTCCGCCAATGACCACCAAGTCGAATTCTTCCTGCTGGGCCTGTTCAATCCAGTTCTTTCTTTCTTTAGACGAAAATTTTAGTGTTTTACTCATCAATCGCGTTATTTGATTCCCAGGAATACTCCCTTTCTACTCGGCATACCCGGACAGTGTATCGGGAGTACCATTTGTTTTTCCCGTTTTGCTGCGCCAAGCTGTGCTCTTGTACAGCCTTCCAGGCCAGAATATCTTCTTCATTCTTCCAATAGCTCACGGTGATCCCTTGTTCACTTCGGGCGTGATCCATCCCCAAGTAACCCTTTTGTTGGGCGGCTAATCTTTCCATCTCCTCGGCCATTTTGGAATACCCCTCCAACTCTTCGACTTGTTCATTCGTAAAGATAACGGCGTAATACGGGGGAGGAAAGAGCGGGCTGACGTAAGGCATAACAGGATTATTCAATGTATTCTTTTTCTAAAAAGTAGAGCACCAGAGCTTCTTTCATCAAGAGGGTCTGTTCTCCTGCCTTCAGGGAAGGCAATTCTTCTTTTACTTTAAAATGTGGCCAACCGTCTGCGTCAAAAAAATCAAACTCATAAAAACCAAAAGGCTCCAACAAACGGCATATACCAATGTGCATGAGCTGAACCTTTTCGTCTTTCTTAAAGGAACGATGCAATTGTCCGAGCTCCTGGAAGCCGACCAGGTAGATCATTCCATCCAGGTCCAGCGGATCCCCGTCGGCAAATTGGGCCGAGAGTTTTTCGACTAGTTTTTCCCAGCGGGCTTTTAAAATAATATCTCGGGACATGGGCTCCTGCTAAAGTAAAGTGCAAAGTTCTATATTTGTTGGAAACAACACTAACTCAATGAGCCTTTTAGGCCAACAAAAAGAACACCCACTATGAGCTTTTTGGACATCATTCTCGGATTATTAATAGTTTGGGGCCTTTACAAGGGCGCCAGCAATGGACTCTTCGTCGAAGTAGCAGAACTGATCGCACTCATCGCCGGTATATACGGTGCCATCCATTTTTCACTAACGGTTTCAGAATTCATGGAAAAATCCCTGGATTGGAACGAAGGCTATGTGCGAATTGTCGCTTTCTTGGCGGTCTTCCTGATCATTGTCATCATCGTCCACATGGCGGGTAAGTTTTTGACCAACGTTGTCGATGGAGCTGCCATCCTGGGTTTGATGAACAAAGTGGCGGGTGGATTATTCGGAGCCTTAAAGATTGCCGTAATCCTCGGAGCTATACTTTTATTCTTCGAAAGAGCCACGGCCTCCTTCAATATTGTAACCAAAAGCACCAAGAAATCTTCCTTGCTCTATGAGCCTGTGAAGGAAGTTGGGGCTTTTGTTTTCAGCAAAGTTCTCAAGGAGAATCCTTCAAAGATTGAACGACAAGCATCCAAGGAGATCAAAAAAGCCCTTTAGCCCCCTTTTTAGGATCTGTTTTTCGGATGATCGGTAAGCCTTTATCGATCAGAGGCACTTTTGACCATCAACGACCATTTTTGACGGCCAAATGCAAGAGCTAACCACCTCATAACCTGCTTATTCTTAAGAATTTACCACTTATCGAAAAAATTGAACGCTGAAAGACGATTCTGGGCTTCTGGAAACTCAGGGGGTAGTTTAGCAGAGCAAATAAGCAGAACCATGAAAACCCAAATCAGTACTTCCCACACTTCACTACGTCTTATTTATACACTAGTTATTGTCATTACATTTGGTTTTACCTCATGCAGCACTGAGCCTATTGCGGCTTCAGACGATCTTTACGAGAACAATGAGATTTCTGAGGAAGAAGCTGTTGAGCCGACAGTAGATGTGACTGCTTTTGAGCAGGACGTTTTTGACGCCATCAATAAGCACCGAGGGTCATTGGGTATGTCCAGCCTTGAGTTTAGCACTCATGCCTTCGTTCAGGCCAAAGAACACAGCCAGTACATGGTAGAGCAAGGAAGCTTGAGCCACAACAATTTCGGGAACCGCGCCAGGGCTATTTCTGAATCTACGGGAGCAAAAACAGTGGCTGAAAATGTTGCGCGAAACTATGATTCTGCCAGTGCAGTACTGGAAGCGTGGTTGTCAAGCCCTTCTCACCGCTCTACTTTGGAAGGTGATTACTCTCACAGTGCCTTGAGTGTAGCTTATGACAAAGATGGAAACGCCTACTACACACACATTTTCTTTAAAAAATAAGTTTAGATTCTCAGTTCAAAAATGAAGTACATGGGGGAAAGGCCTGGAAGAAATTCCAGGCTTTTTCTTTTTGTTAAATAGCAGTAACTTGCCTGAAAGACCCCTATTATGGCCATTGCTGCTCCCTTTAATCTACAGGCTTGGTTGGATAAGCACCGGGACGAACTAAAACCTCCAGTAGGTAACCGCAACCTCTACAAGGATGCGGGAGACTATATCGTGATGATTGTTGCCGGGCCCAATGCCCGCAAAGACTACCACTACAACGAAACCGAAGAACTCTTCTACCAGTTGGAAGGTGAAATTGAAGTTCACATACAGGAAGAGGGCAAAAAAAGAACCTTCCGTCTGGGTCCAGGCGACATGTACCTGCATCCGGCCAAAGTGCCTCATTCCCCAGTCCGATACGAAGGCTCGGTAGGCCTTGTGGTTGAACGTAAACGGACACCAGAAGAACATAAGGATGGCTTGATGTGGTTTTGCGATAATTGCAACAACCCCCTGTATCAAGTCCATTTTCCTTTGACCGATATCGAAAAAGACTTTTTAAAGCATTTCAGGCACTTTTACGGATCTGAAGAGCTGCGAACGTGCTCAAATTGCGGGACCGTGATGCCGGTGGACCAACGTTTTGTACCAAAAGAAACCGATTGATCTTATGGAATTAGCTGCTCCCCTTATCATCGGCTTTGTGGCCTTTTTGCACTTGTATTTTTTATGGCTCGAAATGTTTGCTTGGACTACGCGAGCCCCAAAAGTATTTAAAGGGTACCCCAAAGAGTATTTTGAAAGCTCAAAAACACTGGCTGCTAACCAAGGACTTTACAACGGTTTTTTATCGGCGGGGTTGATCTGGTCCTTCTTTATAGAAGATCCCAACTGGCGCAGGAATGTAGCCTATTCTTCTTAGCCTGTGTTGCCATTGCTGGACTTTACGGGGCAGCAACCGCTTCCAAAAAAATATTCTGGGTGCAAGGCTTTCCTGCTTTGCTCGGGATTGTTTTCTTGCTCCAAGAATCTTTGTAGTTTTGGGCACCCCAAAAAAGGGGCCTTTAATTACTACACATGTCTGTTTCAACCTCTTCCATTGATTTATCTGCTGTACTCAGCGATCTTAAGTTACAACTCACCAACCCAGGAACTTGGATTGGTTCAAAATCCTTCTCTGGAGGGAGCGCTTTTTCTTCTAGTTCTCCGGTAGACGGAAGTACGATCGGATCGGTCTCTTCTACTACCGAAAGCGAATACGAAGAGGTAATGCAAGCTGCAACTTCTGCTTTTAAAGACTGGCGAACTGTGCCAGCTCCCAAGCGAGGAGAACTCGTTCGTCAATTCGGAAACCGCCTGCGCGAACTCAAAGAACCTTTGGGCAAATTGGTTTCTTTTGAAATGGGTAAATCCTATCAAGAAGGTCTTGGAGAAGTTCAGGAAATGATTGACATCTGTGATTTTGCGGTTGGACTTTCCCGACAGCTGCACGGACTAACCATGCACTCAGAACGTCCCGGGCACCGCATGTACGAACAGTACCACCCCCTTGGCGTTGTGGGAATCATCTCGGCCTTCAACTTTCCAGTAGCTGTTTGGGCTTGGAATGCAGCCATTGCCCTGGTTTGTGGGGATGTCTGTGTGTGGAAGCCTTCAGAAAAAACACCTCTTTGCGGAGTCGCTTGTCAACAAATCCTGGCCGATATTCTCGAAGAGAACGATGCGCCCGCAGGACTATCTTGCCTGATTAACGGAGATTACAAGGTTGGGGAATGGATGACTGCCGATAAGCGTATTCCGATGGTTTCGGCTACCGGATCTATTCGAATGGGTAAAATTGTGGCCCAAGCCGTTGCTGCCCGATTAGGTAAGAGTCTTTTGGAGTTGGGTGGAAACAACGCCATTATCGTCAGCCCGGAAGCCGATATCAAAATGACTGTGATCGGGGCGGTATTCGGGGCGGTTGGTACGGCCGGACAACGCTGTACCTCAACCCGTCGTCTCATCATCCATGAATCGATCTACGATCAGGTAAAAGAGGCGCTCGTTGAAGCCTATAAACAATTGCGTATCGGGAATCCTCTTGACGAAAACAACCACGTCGGTCCGCTTATCGACCAGGATGCGGTAGCGAGCTACAGCAAGGCTTTAGAAGCGGCGCAAAAAGAAGGAGGAAAAGTCTTGGTTGAAGGGGGCGTACTCGAAGGAGAAGGCTACCAGAGTGGCTGCTATGTGAAGCCCGCTATTGTTGAGGCCGAAAACCACTTCCATATCGTTCAGGAAGAAACATTCGCCCCTATCTTGTACCTGCTTAAATACAGCGGAACTGTTGCAGATGCCATCGAACAACAAAACGGTGTAGTTCAGGGTCTTTCTTCTGCGATCATGACACAAAACCTGCGCGAGGCGGAATTATTCCTCAGCGCTGCAGGAAGCGATTGTGGTATAGCCAATGTCAATATTGGAACCTCAGGAGCCGAGATTGGTGGGGCCTTTGGAGGAGAAAAAGAAACCGGTGGAGGTCGTGAGAGTGGTTCAGACGCTTGGAAGTACTATATGCGTCGCCAAACCAACACGATAAACTACACAACAGAACTTCCTCTTGCTCAGGGTATTAAGTTCGATTTGTAGTCTTTTTCTGTGTTAAACTTGCATAATTTAAGTGCCTGAATTGCAATTGTTCCAGATAGTTGTTTATTTTTAGATGTTTCTCCTGCGAACAATTGTTCGTTGAAAAACACAAGTAGAACTAATACAAGAACACTATGACCACTGGAAATGGAGGGAACGGAGCTATTCCGCCCGCCGGAGAAAATCCGGTAGATTATTCGCAGTATTCCTTGTACCAATTGGTGAGTCTACTTCAAAGACACGTCACAGATATTATTGGTCAAACTTCAGGTTTACCTGATGCGACAAATACCAATCCATTAGGCACACTCAAGCAGTCACTGAATGAACTGGCGCTCAGTTTGAGCACCCAAAACAAAAAGCTATTCAATGGAAGCAATCCGAGTTTCTTGATTGATAAGGTCACTTATGTGGTCAATCAATTGGATACTCAGGAGACCACTCTTCAAAATTGGGAACGAGAAAAAAACAAGCACTCCAGTCGCATTTGGGAAGTGCTGATCGAACTCATGAAGCGGGTGCCCAAGACGGATGATGTTCTTCTGCCCTCTGCAGAAAACGCACATTTTGACCACATGGATACCATCAGAAGAAGAGCCAAAGGCCTTTCTTACGATCCCAATGAAAAGGATGATTACCTGACTTTTCTATACAAATTACTTGCTGATGAATTGGGTAGTAATAAGAAGGTCAATGCCGAATTGATTCCGAAAAAAGAGAAGACTGTTCGACGCTATGTTGACACCTTCCTGATCTCTGCTGAGTTTAGACAGCCGGATATGGTCAAGGATGCCGCCAAAAGAGATCGACAAACTTCTGGGGCCATTGGTCACTTAAGAGATCAGCTCGATGGGCAGATCCACAGAACCTACCAGAACGCAGCCAAGATTTCTGAAGAAGGGGTTAATCTTGAAAACAAGAACAAAGTTCGAGAAGCTCTGAACAAATACAGGCAAGCCAATAAGATCTTGGAACCCATCATGAACAAGAAGGATGAGTACCGGGAATTGTACGACTTCAATTTTGATCGCATCAAATTCTGCGAGCAAAAGTATCAGAGCAGTAAGCCGCGAAGTTTTTTTGGTTTATTCTCCTGGATATAAAAAAGAAACCTCCACTACGGGAGGTTTTATTTTTTCGGTTGATCTTCAAAAAGAATCAAAAAACCGTTGACCAAAACGGGATGATCAACGGTTTTAAACCAACTTAACTAACTCAAACTTAATATTTGAAACCCTATTTCAATGCCGGATCTTCGTCGGGAGAAATAGGGCCTTACCTAACTAGTATTCTAATTTCGTGATACTTGTTAAATTCCAACACCGCTCTCTTATCATCTGTCAGAAAAACTGTGCCAATGGCCTGTTTTTCAATATTCTCACCTTTCTGGAGACAGCGTTAGAACAGGTTGAAAGATTATTCTTTTTCTACCTATCCTCTCACTTGGATTAAATCGATTTTACCTGTGATTTAATCGTTAATATTTTAAAATTAGTAATTTTTTTTTTAATACTTTGTGCACACTAAGCATTAATTATAAAAAATGTCGAGAAATCTTGGATTTCCCTTGTTGATTTTACTTACAATCGGCTTGGGAACACTCCTCTACTACAACACCTGTAGTTCATGCGCGACATCAAGCACTTCAACTTCTGTTATTCAAGGTATTAACCCCCGTACAGACGGCTCTAATTCCCTTGTATTCAGCCGTACTTTGGCGCTTGTTTTTCCGGACGGACAGGTTATACGTTCGGGATCTAATTTCATTTTTGGATTTTCGAGCCCTCATTTTGACTTACCTGTACAAGAAGCACTTAACCCTTCCATCGTGGGCTTGCGTACTTTTTTAGACGAGAATGAAAACTACCGCCTTTCGATTACGGGGTTATCCCGTGCCGATGAATCCAACCCTACGGCCTTTTCAAGTCTGGGAATTGCGCGGGCCAATCAGGTGAAAGAGTACTTAAAGACAAAAGACTTCCGTACTGCTCAAATTACACTGGAGGGTCTCCAGGCCAACGATAGTTTGGATATTTCTTATGGCAAGATTAACGGACCCGTTGAATGGAAAATCGAAAGAATTCCTCCGGATATGGCCGGCGAACTAGAAGAATCGGTCCAAGACTCCTTGGTCATTAATTTTGAGACAGAAGGAGCTGGAATTCAACTGAATGAAGATCAGAAAAATCAATTTACCGCTTTCTATGCTTACCTGGATTGGACACAGGAAGCCAAGCTCGAAATCACCGGTCATTCGGCCGATACGGGCTCTGATAAAGACAGCTTTCGAATGGGTATGAAAAGAGCTGATGTTGTACGCAAGTTCTTCCGGGAAAATGGCGTACCCGATAACCGAATGAAATCAGGTTCCGCCGGCCACAACCAAGCCGTAGCGAGTAACAGAACAACCGAGGGCCGTATGCAAAACAACCGCGTGGTCGTTCAAATAATTCTTGAAAAACAATGAGCGAATTAAATATTTGGTGTGTCTTAATTCCTGTTCTTATAGGTACCATTTGTGCTGTTATTGGCTATTTCTGGGGAAAAAGCAATGGCAGTTCTGCCGATCCCGCATTGACCGATAGCCTGCTGGCAATGGAACAAGAAAACAAACGCCTGAAAGCCGAAACGGGGGACTACCTCAACCGCATTAAGGAGTTTGAGGGAAAGCAGGAAAACGACCAAAAACAGGAAAAAGCAGCTCCAAAAAGCAAAAAAACCCAGAAAAAACAGGAAAAAGCAGCAGAAAAACCCAGTTTACCCGATATGCGTTTTGATGCCGACCAGGTCAAAATTGACTACGGAAAGAGGGTGAAATTCAACGACCTTAAAATCATCGAAGGGATTGGGCCTAAAATAGAAAGTCTGTTTCAGGAAACGGGCTTCCATTCGTGGCAGCAGTTGGCCCAAGCCAGTATTGAGGACTGTCAGGAGGTACTCAAAAAAGGAGGAGATCGTTTTCGTATGCACGATCCTACTTCTTGGCCCATTCAAGCCAAAATGGCCCATGAAAACAAATGGGAGGAACTTGCAAAATGGCAAGAGGAGCACAAGGCAGGCCGCCTTTAGTTACGGCCTCTTTCTTTCGGATAAAACGATTGAACAGGGTCGCTTTGCCAGACTTCCTTCGTATCGATATCCATCATGCTCAAACTGCCTTTAAAGGCCGCCCCGGTATCCATATTCCATACATTGGCTCTTTGTTGAGGTAAGATCCGTGCTGTTTTACTCAAAGGCGTATGTCCAATATAAATTTCGGAATAGTTCCGCAGTCTTTTGGGGTAGTCCACCTCCTCCGTGCTTAGGTTTTGTGGTAAGGCTCTTGCTAGCTCCCAAAGGGTACGATCCCAGTAGAACAGCTCAGGAAAGTATTCGAACTCCACTCCTTTAAGATTGGTAAAGCCTGCGTGTAGAAAGAGTCGATTTTTAGCATCCAGGTAGTAATTCTCCAGACGCTCAAAAAACCTAATATGTAATTTCCAGTCTTCCTGTTTCCTTTTATCATAGGATTGTCGTGTCATCTCTCCACCGTGCATAAGCCAGGTCGGATTGTGCCCTTGCTCTAAGAGCCACGCCTTGCAGAGTTCATCGTGGTTGCCCCGTATAAAACGACAATTATGACCACGGTCCAATTCCATTAAAAAGTCGATGGTCTCGGCCGCTTCACTCCACCCGTCAACATAATCTCCCAAGAAAATAATCTCGTCTTCAGGACTGGCTTTTGCCTTCTCGAGCAATTGTTTTAATGCCTTTAAACCAGAGTGGATATCGCCGATCACTAGCGTTCTTCCCTTCCCCATATATCGCAGTGGTTTTGTAGTAAGGAAGCAAGTATAGGCAATTCCAAACAATTTGGAAATAGCCCCATTTTTGCTGTACATTCGAGTACAACAACCGTTGGATGATACCCATGAGGAAAGTCTATTGCATTGGAGAACTACTGATCGACTTTGTCGCCGAAAATCAAGGAAGCGACTTGTCGAAAGCCAATGAATTCACCAAAAAAGCTGGGGGAGCCCCTGCCAATGTCGCTTGTGCCATCGCCAAATTAGGAGGCAAAAGCTCTTTTATTGGTGCGGTAGGTAAAGACCCCATGGGTACGTTTTTGCTCAAGGTTTTACAGGATGAACGCGTTGACATCTCCCTGGCACAGCGTTCTAATAAATTCACTACCCTGGCCTTTGTTTCTATTGCCCAAGATGGAGAACGGGATTTTGTTTTTAGTCGTGGAGCTGACCGCGAATTGAAGTACGACAAAGAAATCCAGAAAGACTTTTCGGGTAACCTGGTCCATCTCGGGGCCGCAACCGCCCTTTTGGGAGGCCCTCTGGAGGAGACCTACAACCATTATTTCTTTGACGCTTTAACCAAGGAGGCCTTTATCAGTTTTGACCCTAATTTTCGATCGGATTTGTGGAAAGGGAACGAAGAGGTCTTTATCAAAAAGTGCCTCTCTTATGTTTCCAAATCCCACCTCTGTAAATTTTCTCAAGAGGAAGCACTTTTGTTGGCTGGATTAAGTTCAAGGGATCCCGTAGAAAAGGCCTGTGATATTCTCCACGAGGCAGGGGCTAAAATTTTAACGGTTACCCTCGGAAAAGAAGGGACTCTGGTGAGCAAAGGAGAAAAGAAAAAGGTGGTGCGCAGCATCAAAGTCGATCCGGTCGATACCACAGGGGCCGGAGATGCCTTTATCGGTTGTTTGCTCTATCAAATCTCGCGTTTACCTTCTACAGATATCATTTTTGAGGACCGACCAGAGTTCCTTAAAATGGTGAAGAAAGCCAACAAAGCAGGAGCCTTAACAACTACCCAATTTGGTGCAATCAACTCCCTTCCTGGTCCAGAACTTCTTGATCTAAACTGCTAATTAACTTAACTGTAGCGTACTTTTCGAATAATTCTCAAGGCTTCCTTCAGGGACTGATAAACAGAACGGTCAGTATTTTTAATCAAATCCCCGGATTCGTCCATTATTTCTCGAGCTTCCTCAAATCCATTCAGGTAACAGATCAGACTGGTGTCTGGTAAGTGCACAAAGTCTTGGTACTCGATCTGATTGAGGATTTTTCCGCCCTTGATTTTCTTCAAAAGTGCCTGGTTGGTGTTGAGAATGTGGTGCAGGGTTTTGCGATCAAACTGAGGGGGATCAAAAACCAATTTGCTCTTGATGGTGTAGTGCCCATTCTCTTTGAAGGAGATTTTCAATTTCTCCAAGGGGTAGTACTTCTGTTCCTTTCCTAAACCCAACTGAACGTATTCCAGGGTTTCAAAGGAATCTTCTGTAAAGCGAATAGTGAGTTCATCCAGGGCTGAATAAAACAGTCGTACCTGCTCGTTGATCAGCTCAATATCGACCCGGGAATAGTATTCTTCTCCATCTACTTTTTTGACATGACCAGCCCAACACACCACAAATTGCTCTTTGAAAACCTTGTAATGACTTTTGAGATCTGAATGGCGGTTGTTGATGAAATCGATTACTCCGTCCAGAGTGAGCTCAATATTGTTGCGAGCGTGTTGTTCAATGGTTGCTACCGCCGTGGAGTTGATGTCCTTCAACTCAATATCAAAAGCCTTGGGCAGACTGATGCTGCCTTCTCTAAAAAAACAGCTCCTCCGTAGTACTTCCAAATGTTCTTTCGAAGGGCACAGACTTTCCCGTTGGATCGAATGGTAACCAACCCGACCACTTTACCTTCGGGTAAATGCGGAAAAGCAATGTTCTCGTAGGAGACCAAAGGCGGATTGTCTAAATAGGCGTTGACCAGGTTTTGAATTCGGCTGTCATCAAAGAAGTCCACCCCAATAATGCGGTTGTCTTCATCTTCAACACCGACGACGATATAGGAGTTATTTACGGGGTTGCTGTTTGCCAGAGCGCAAACATGCTTGAGAAACTTAGCCTTTCCTTCTTTTTCGCCTATAGCGATAAAGCGTTTTTTGTCGTAAAAGCTGTTCTCATCGTTGTGGGCTAATAAGTTTTTCACCAAAAGCCGCTTGTTAATCATCGCTTTCGGATTTGTGTACTGCTGGCCTGATCCGTGGGTAAAACCACTAAATCGGCAATGTTTACATGAGCGGGTTGCTCCAAAACAAAGAAAACGATACGGGCGATGTCTTCTGCCTGTAATGGACTGTATCCCTGGTAAACCGTTTTGGCTCTTTCCCGATCGCCTTTAAAGCGAACATCGCTGAATTCTGTTTCGACCAGACCTGGATGCACAGCCCCAACCCGTATCCCGTGTTGGTTCAAATCAATGCGCATCGCTTGGTTCAGTGCGTCAACAGCGTGTTTACTGGCACAGTAGACATTTCCTTTGGGATAGACTTCCTTTCCGGCAGTCGAACCGATGTTGATGATGTGGCCTTTTTCTCGATCGACCATGTCGGGCAAGATGCACTTGGTCACATAAAGCAGCCCCTTCACGTTGATGTCGAGCATCGCATCCCAATCGTCCCAGTTTCCTTCCTGAATGAAGTCCAGCCCGTGAGCGTTCCCCGCGTTGTTGATCAAAGCATCAAATGGTCTAAAGGGTGTAGGTATACTCTCAATAGCATTTTTTACCGCTTCACGATCCCGAACATCAAACAGCAGGGTGTGCACTTCGGTAAACGCGCTGAGTTCTGCTTTCAGCTCATCCAAACGCTCCGCTCTTCGTCCGCAGAGGACCAAACGGTAGCCATTTTTGGCCAGTAAACGGGCAGAGGCTTGACCTATACCACTACTGGCGCCTGTAATCAATACATTCTTCATCTTTCTGCTTTTGGGGATTCCCTAAGGAACCCGGTGTCCGCGTGCAGCCTCCCAGAGCAAGAACCAATCCTGAAGTTCCATCTCGATTTCGGAAGCCTTGAGCATTTCGGCCAAACGACCTTTTTTGGTACTGCCCACTACAGGGTGGATTCCTGCTGGGTGCTTATAAAGCCAGGCCAATAACAGGGCCGATACCCCGCAGTCGTACTTCTGGCTCAGTTCTGCGATCAGGGGCTCCATTCTGGCTTTGCGCTCTTTGCTTTCTGGACGGTCATCACCTCCAAAATAGCCGCCGAGCGGGCTCCAGGCCATGGCCATTCTGTTTCCGCTTATACAGTCGTCAAACGTACCGTCAAGCATGGCTGAACTCTGCAAGAGAGAACACTCTACTTGATTCCCTTCTACCGGGCCATTGGTCTCCAACAGGGCGATCTGAGAAGGTGTAAAATTAGAAACTCCAAATTGCTTGATCTTCCCCGATGATTTTAACTGTTCCACCGCCATAAAAACCTCCTCAGCTCTGAGAAGAGGGCTGGGTCGGTGCAGTAGGAACAAATCGAGATAATCCGTCTGCAACATCCGTAAACTCCGTTCCGCGGAATCGATGATGTAGGCGGTATCGTACTGGTAGTGTTTTACCTTGTTCTCTCTGCCTCGCGTCATTTGAATCCCGCATTTGCTGATCAGTTGAACCTCTTCTCTGGAGACACCACTTTGAACAAAGGCTTTACCAAAAAGCGCCTCATTCTCGTAATCCCCATAGATATCGGCATGATCGAAAGTTGAGATCCCCATGCTGAGGCAATCTTGAATCATCTGTGCGGCTTCGGCTTCCGAAAGTTGAGCACCCCAACTTCCCCAAGTCATCGTTCCCGCAATTAACCGGCTGTAGTTTTGCTTGTTTTTCACGAAGTGTGAAAGTATTAAAATAAACACTTAAAGTCTTGCTAAATCAAGGGGTTTGAAGGTTCTTTTAACCTTTAATTAACAGATCATTTTTAAATAAATCTACATTTTGCGAGGCGATGTACAGACCACAAAAAAGCGGTCTGAATTACGGGCCTATGGAAGAAAAAACTCCTGTAGATATAGCTGCAGTAAATGAGAAGATTAATCAGGAAAGCGCATTTATAGACCTCCTGGTTCAGGAAATGAACAAGACCATTGTCGGTCAAAAACACATGATAGAGCGTTTGCTCATCGGCCTTTTAGGTAGAGGACACATCCTGTTAGAAGGGGTGCCAGGACTGGCAAAAACACTAGCCATTAACAGCTTGTCCAAAGCGGTTAAAGGCAGCTTTAGCCGGATACAGTTCACCCCCGATTTACTTCCAGCCGATGTGGTTGGAACGATGATTTACAACATCAAAGAGAACGACTTTTCGATCAAAAAGGGACCCATCTTCGCCAACTTCGTTCTGGCGGATGAGATTAACCGAGCTCCAGCAAAGGTGCAGTCCGCCTTACTCGAGGCCATGCAGGAAAAGCAAGTCACCATTGGGGACGAAACCTTCAAACTGCAAGCACCATTTTTGGTCATGGCCACTCAGAACCCGGTAGAGCAAGAAGGAACCTATCCCTTGCCTGAGGCGCAGGTGGACCGTTTCATGCTCAAGACCGTCATCGATTACCCTAACCTCAACGACGAACAGTTGATTATCCGTCAAAATCTCAAAGGAGGTGGGTCAGAAATCAACCCGGTGGTTGAAACAGCTCAGATTTTGAGAGCTCAGGAAGTGGTTAGGGAAGTCTATATGGACGAAAAAATCGAAAAGTATATTTTGGACCTCATTTTCGCCACGCGTTACCCAGAGAAGTATGGCTTGGACAACATCAAGCCGCTGATCAGTTTTGGGGCATCCCCTCGGGGAAGTATCAACCTGGCCATCGCGTCTCAGTGCTACGCCTTTATCAAAAGAAGAGGCTACGTTGTTCCTGAGGATGTTCGAGCGGTTGTACACGATGTACTTCGCCACCGTATTGGGGTGACCTACGAAGCCGAAGCCGAGAACGTCACTTCCGAAGAAATTGTGGGCCGCATTGTGAACCGTGTAGAGGTTCCTTAGAGCCTGACCCAAAACCACATTGCCTGTGGATACCAAAGAACTACTAAAGAAAGTCCGGAAAATCGAGATCAAGACAAGGCGTTTGTCTGATCACATCTTTGGAGGGGAGTACCACTCTGCCTTCAAAGGAAGGGGTATGACCTTTAGTGAGGTTCGGCAGTATCAATTTGGAGACGACGTCCGCAGCATTGACTGGAACGTTACCGCCCGTTATAACGAACCTTTTGTCAAAGTATTCGAGGAAGAACGTGAACTCACCCTCATGTTGATGGTCGATGTCAGTGGATCCGAATTTTTTGGTACCGATGGCGTGTTTAAGAAAGAAATCCTCACCGAAATCGCGGCGACCCTGGCTTTCTCTGCCATGCAGAACAACGATAAAACAGGACTGATTCTCTTTGCTGAAGAAGTAGAACTCTTTATTCCACCAAAAAAGGGAAAAAGCCATGTTCTTCGGATCATTCGAGAACTCCTCGAGTTTGAACCGAAAACAGCCAAAACCTCCTTGTCCACTGCTCTGAAGTTCTTGACCAATGTGATGAAAAAGAAGGCCATTGTGTTCGTTCTGTCTGATTTTATGGATGAGGAGTACAGCGATACTCTTCGCATTATTGGAAAAAAACACGACATCACCGGGATAAGGGTCTACGATGCCAAGGAAGAGCAACTTCCCTCCCTGGGAATGATTCAGGTGGAAGATGCTGAAACAGGAGGGATCAGCTGGGTCAATACCCAATCACGCAACCTTCGCTTGGCTTACGGCGCCTATTATAAGGAACGAGCGGCTTATTTTGTCGATTCTTTCACCAAGGCCGGTTGTGGCACGATTGATTGCCGAACCGACCACAGCTATGTAAAAAAGCTACTCGGCTACTTTAAAAGACGATGAACAAAAGTATGCCTACATATTCAATTCAGTCTCGGCTGAAAGCGGTACTTCCAGTACTGCTGAGCTTGCTTTTGCCTGCTATGATCTGGGCTCAACAGCCCAAAATAGCGGTCGAAATTGACACGAATCAGATTCGAATTGGGGAACAAATTCGCTATGCCATTGAAGTGCTAACCGATAGTACTTCCTTAGTCCACTTTCCAGAAGGACAAACCTTTACTCCTTTAGAAACCGTCGAAGCCCTCGCCACCGATACGGTGTGGGAAGACCGCATGATGCGCCTGCAAAAAACCTACCTGCTGACTCAATTTGACAGCGGAGCTTACCTCATTCCGGCTCAACAGATCGCCGTTAATGAACAGGCCTTTTTCACTGATAGTTTTGCTGTACGAGTGGGCACTGTTGTGGTCGATACCACTAAACAGGGTCTTTACGATATCAAACCCCTGGTCAAGGTAAACCCCAGCTACTCGCAACTTTGGCTGTGGCTGCTCTTTTTGAGCCTTATTGGTGGCGGGTTCCTGTATTATTGGTACCTCGGTAAACGAGGAGACGGCTCCCCACTTTTTGGGGGTCCCAAAGCTCTGCCTCCTTTTGATCAGGCCCTTGCCCAATTACAAGAACTTGAAAAATCCCGCTACCTCATCGAAGGACAGCACAAAGCCTACTATTCCGAATTGACGGATATCGTTCGAAATTACCTGGAGGAAGAGGCCGGCATTGACGCCTTGGAAAGTACTTCGGACGAGTTGATCACCCTGCTCGAGATGCGAAAAGATGCTGGGGAATTGCCTTTGGAAGAGGACACTTTAGAAGCTTTTAAAGAGGTGCTGAGGACGGCTGACTTGGTGAAGTTCGCCCGCCATACGCCCGAACACCAAAAGGCGAGTGAAGACACGCGTATCGTTCAATTAATGGTCGAAAAAACGCAGGAAGCCCTGCCGGAACCTGATGAAGAAAGTCTGATCGATACAGAAGAATACATTCGCGAACAACAGAGACTCAAGCGCAGAACAGAAGAAAAACGCCTGGTCATTGGAGCAGCGGCTGTTTTGACCATCCTAGTGGTAGCCTTTGGAATTCGCTTAGGCTTTTTAAATCTGTGGCATACGGTTAGCGGTCACGAAACGAAGAGTTTATTGGAAGGTGAATGGGTGAGTAGTACCTATGGCTTTCCTCCGGTAAGCCTCGAAACTCCTGAAGTGCTCTTGCGCGAAAAACAACTGCTTGCCCTGCCGGCAGAAGACTCGGTAAAAAGTGCGGAGTCCTTTGAGTACGAGCTGCCTGAGCGTTTTTTCCGCATCGAAACCAAAACCATCCTAATGGAAGGGCAGAAGGAAGTTGACCTGAGCAAACTTTTTGAAGAGCAACTCAAAGGTCTGGAAGAAGCCGGAGCGAAGAACATCATTACCAAGCAAGAAGAATTCATTACCGGGGCTGGAGTTACCGGCCTCAAACTCTATGGAAGCGGGGACTTCAAGGTCGCTGGTAAAGAAGCGCGAAAGAGAGGGAAATACGTCCTTCTGAGTTTTGGTGGAAAAGGCTTCCAACAACAGATTTATTTGACCTGGCTGGATGATGATCCCTATGCCCAGAAAATTGTCGATCGAATATTGGCTTCGGTCGATGTAAAAACACAGGTGTAAGATGGGGAACGATTTTGCCTTTGCCTATCCGCAGTTCTTTTGGCTATTCTTAGCCTTGCCCCTGCTTTTGTTGTGGTTTTACTTCAACCGGAAAAGGGAGACTTCTGTCCTGCGCCTGTCCAGTTTGAAGGGATTCAAAAACCGGGATCTGCTGAGCAAAGTTCGCCCCTATCTCGGGGTGCTCCGTTTAGCTGCTTTGGCCTTGATTATTACGGCACTGGCACGGCCTCAGAACGAAGATATTTCTTCCCGGACCAAGACCACCAGAGGGATCGATATTGTCATCGCGATCGATGTGTCTTCCAGTATGTTGGCCCGGGACCTGAAACCCAACCGCCTGACGGCTCTGAAAGAGGTTGCCGGGGACTTCATAGACAAACGCCCGAGTGATCGCATTGGACTGGTGGCCTATGCTGGAGAGAGTTATACCAAAACCCCCATCACCAGTGATAAGTCCATCGTAAAAGGGGCTCTTAGAGAAATCAAATACGGGCAGCTGGAAGATGGTACAGCCATTGGAATGGGACTGGCCACATCGGTCAACCGTCTCAAAGACAGCAAGGCCCAAAGTAAGGTGATCATCTTATTGACTGACGGGGTGAATAATGCCGGTTTTATCGAGCCCAAAACAGCGGCAGACCTCGCGGTAGAATTTGGGATTAAAACCTATACCATTGGCCTCGGAACAAATGGAATGGCTATGACGCCCGTAGCCTACAAACCAGATGGTTCATTTCGGTACGAAAGAAGGGAAGTCGAAATTGACGAAGACTTGCTGGAAGAGATTGCTCAGCTGACCGGAGGAGCCTACTTTCGGGCAACCGACAATACGAAGCTACAAGAGATTTACGAAGAGATTAACAGTCTGGAGAAGACAGAAATAGAGGAATTTAAGTATTATAAGTATGAAGAAAGGTTCCGCCCCTTAGTGCTTCTTGCTTTGGGACTTCTGGGTCTGGAATGGCTCTTGGGAATCACTGTTTTTAAACGATTTATGTAAATGATCTACGATCAGCCTTCTTATTTCTATTTACTCATAGCCCTGCCGGTTATGGTCGGCTTGTACATCGTTTATACACTTTGGAAGCAAAGAAAGCAGGCTCGCTTTGCACGTGCCGAAAACCTAAAGCTCCTGGCCCCTAACCGTTCGTTATTTAAGTCTCCCTTAAAATTTGTCCTTCAGTTGCTGGGCTTTACCTGTCTTATTCTGGCTTTGGTCAACCCAAAAATTGGCACCAAACTGGAGACCGTCAAGCGAGAAGGGGTCGATATTGTCTTTGCCGTTGACGTTTCTAAAAGTATGTTGGCCGAGGACATCGCTCCCAACCGTTTAGAAAAGTCCAAACGTTTGGTGTCGGAAATTATCAATGGACTGGCCAGTGACCGCGTGGGGATCATTGCCTATGCCGGGCAAGCCTATCCTCAACTACCGATCACCACCGATTACGGGGCAGCAAAGATGTTTTTACAGAGCATGAATACTGATATGCTTTCTTCGCAAGGAACGGCCATTGAGGCCGCCTTGGAACTGGCCTCTACTTACTTCAATGATGAAGACCAGACCAATCGTGTGCTCTTTATTCTTTCGGATGGAGAGGATCACTCCGGAAAGGTCCCCGTAGAACGCATTCAACTGGCCCGAGAAAACAATATCCGTATTTACACCATTGGAGTAGGTAAAACCAAAGGATCTCCTATACCCATTAAGAGTCGAGGGGTTACCGAACGTTTTAAAAAGGACAGTGAAGGAGAAGTCGTTCTCTCTAAACTCAATGAAGAAGTGATGATTGAACTGGCTCAACTCGGCGGAGGACGTTATCTTCCCGGTCTGGACACCGAAGAAGTAGTTGAACAAATCCAGGAGGAGCTCGCTCAAATGGACAAAAAAGAATTTGAAGCAAAGGAATTTGCCGAATACCAAGACCAGTTTCAGTGGTTTTTGGGAGCCGGTTTCCTCTTTTTATTTTTGGACGTTTTGGTTTTGGACCGAAAAACCGAATGGCTCCGAAAATTGAACTTATTTAACGATCGAAATCATGGCTAAATCTCACGTATTATTACTCGTTTTGTTGGCGATGATCTCTAGCCCTGTTCTGGCTCAAAACCAGGCTCAAGGTGCTAAGTCAGCCGATCCAAAAAAGCCTACAGCTCAAAACGGCAAGGCCAAAAACCTGACCCACAAGGGGAACACCCTGATCGGCCAGGAGAACTTTGTTCAGGCAGAGGCCAATTACAGAAGGGCTATTTCTGCAGATGGACAGCAGCCCGAAGCCTCCTATAATTTAGGCACAGCTCTCTACGATAAAGACAACTATCTCGAAGCTTTTGGCAATTTCAAGCAAGCAGCGGAAGTCGCTTCTACAAAAGAAACCAAGCACAAGGCTTTCCACAACATGGGAAATGTGCACATGCAAAACAAAGAATACGAGCGAGCAGTAGAAAGCTACAAACAAGCCCTTCGGAACAATCCTTCGGACGAAGAAACCCGTTACAATCTGGCCCTTGCCAAAGAACTGTTGAAAAAGCAACAGGAACAGAACGACAAGAACAAAGACAAAAAAGACAAGGACCAGAACAAGGACAACCAGGATAAGGACCAGCAAAAGGACAAAAACAACCAGGGCGGAGACCAAGAAAAGAAAGATGATCCCAACAAGCCTGACCAGAATGAGGGGGATCAAAAACAAGAGAAAGAGGATCAGAAAAAGGGAGATGGTGATGAAAAACAAGAGCAGAACCAAAAACCCAAAGACCAAGAAGAACAAAAGAAAAAGCAGCAACCTCGTCCTAACCAGCTATCTAAGGAGCAGATTCAAAACCTGCTAAAGGCCATGCAGAACGAGGAAAAAAAGGTGCAACAGAAAATTGACGAAAAGAAAATCCGAGGACGTAAAATAAAAACGGAGAAGGACTGGTAATGAAGAAGATGTTCATTTGGGGGCTAATTGCGCTTTGCTTTTTTGCAGGCCAAGGTATTTCGCTGCACGCGCAGGAGAAGGCCGTCTCTTTTGAAATGAAACTGAGTAAAGAGAAACTCGGTCTGAACGAGCGACTCAAGGTGGAATTCACCATGAACAAAGACGGAGACAACTTTCAGCCTCCTGAGTTTGCCGACTTCAATGTCGTCATGGGGCCCTCTCAAACGGTCAGCAATTCCTGGAGTAACGGAAAAAGAAGTTTCTATAAAACCTACTGGTACATTCTGAATCCTCGAAAAAAAGGAAGCCTTCGTATCGAACAGGCGACCATTGAAATTGAAGGGCAGACCTACAAGACCGTTCCTAAAACCGTGGTAGTGACCGCAGCGGTATCGAATCCCAATGCGCCAAAAACGGCCAATGATATTGCTGGCGAAAACCTGCATCTGGTTGCAGAGGTATCCAAGACCAACCCTTACCTGAACGAGGCCGTCAGTGTGGTATACAAACTCTATATCAGTCGAGACATCAGCGTCAATAACTACCGACCATTAGACAACCCCCAATACAACAACTTTTGGAGTCAGGATATTCCGGTTACCCGTTACAAATCGGAACCCACCACCTACAAGGGCAAGCCCTATTTAAGCGTGGTTCTGAAACGGGTAGTTCTCTATCCGCAAAAGAGTGGCAAGCTCGAAATCGAACCCCTTGCCCTGGAAATCTATGTGGATGTTCCGACCAGTCGCCGAAGTTTCTTTGGACAGCGAATCTACTCCCAAGCGACTCAGCGGGTTTCTGCCGGAAAACGGGTTTTAAACGTAAAACCTCTTCCTGAACAAGGGAAACCAGAAGACTTTTCTGGTGCGGTAGGGGATTTTACTTTTTCGGTCACCGCCAGTAAAACCAGTCTCAACGCTTCAGAGTCATTGCAAGCCAAGGTGTCGGTCGAAGGAGACGGAAACCTAAAGCTCTTTCAATTGCCGAAATTGACTTTACCAAGCGCTTTGGAGGTCTATGAGCCCGAATTTAAAGAGGATGTACGAACCAACCTTTCTGGTATGAAAGGAAGCGTTTCTGAGAGCTATACGGTTGTTCCGTCATTCCGCGGGCAATACCCTATCCCCAGTGTATCTTTTAGTTATTTCAACCCGAAGACCAGAAGCTACCAAACGGTGAATTCTGACGAAATTACCCTGCAGGTACTTGAAGGACCTGAAGACAATTCGACCAGCACCAATACCGGCGTAGTGAATCGCAACACGGTTAGTGTTCCCTCAGGGGACCAATTTCATTTCATCAAGTTAAAAAGTGACCTCATTCCTGTGGCCAATCAATTCTTCCTCGGATCTTCCCGATTCTACTGGTGGTTGCTACTTCCTCTTGCGCTGGTTCCTTTAAGTCTTTTGGTCCGTCAACTGCTGGCGCAAAAAGACCAGGACCAAGAAAAAATTCAACTCCGCCAAACCAATAGACTTGCACGAAAGTACCTGACAAACGCAAAAAAAGCCCTGGGGAATAAAGAAGCCTTTTACATTGCCCTGGAACGAGCGCTTCACAATTACCTGAAGGCCAAACTTCGTATCGAAACCTTCGAATTCAGCAAAGAAAAAATTCAAAGTCTGTTGGAAGAAAAACAGGCCAAAGAGCAGTCTATTGAACAGCTGATTCAGCTCTTAACCAATTGCGAGATGGCGCGATACAGCCCCTTCTCTACAGGTCAAATGCAGGATGATTACCAGCTGGCCAGTAAAGTGATTGCTCAACTGGATAAAGAATTACCCAAATGAAAAGCCTAATCTGCTCCCTATACCTGTTTCTGGCTTGGCCTCAACAAGTGGTTTTTGAACAAGCTGCAGAAGCCTATAATGCCGAAGAGTACAAGAAAGCCATCGAACTTTACGAATCGGTGCTGGAAGAAGGTCAACATTCTGCGGCCTTGTATTTTAACCTGGGCAACGCTCATTATCAACTTGGCGAGGTAGGGCCTAGTGTTTATTATTTTGAGAAAGCCCTATTACTCGATCCGGAGGATGCCGAAATAAGAAATAACCTCAACTATGCCAACAACATGCGGATTGACGCCATAGAACAGGTGCCCAAGAGCTTTTTTGGACAAGTACGTGAATCCATTCTGGGTTGGTTTCACTTTGATCAATGGGCCCGAATAGGGATCGTCTTTATGTTGATTTCGGTGATGAGCTTTTTGGCTTACCAGTGGATAGCCGGGAGTACCTTCAAAAGATTCTTTTTTATCGTTGCCTTAGGCGCCGTCGGTTTATCTCTATTGACCTTGCTGATCAGTTACCTCGACTTCCAACAATACCAATCGGAACAACCGGCTGTTATTTTCAGTCAACAAGTGTCCTTCACTTCAGCACCCAACACCCGCGGAGATATCCTTTTTACTTTGCATGAGGGCACCAAGGTCAATGTACTTGAACAGTACGACCAATGGGCCAAAGTGGAACTTCCCGATGGTCAGACCGGTTGGATTATTTCGGAATCGGTACGTCTACTCAAAGATTTTTAATCTTTTTCTTAACCCCTTCTCTCAAGAAGATGTATTTTAGAGCCAATGAGGATCCTAAATTTGACAACGGTATATGCCGTTCTTCTGGTGTTTTGTTTATTGACACCCAGAATTGCGACGACCACATCTACACTATCGGACGAGCTGTGGTTTCTCTGCATGGACTTTGGTGAGGAAGAGTCGGAAGAGGAAAGTCAGGAGGAAAAAGGAGAATCAGAATTCTACTTTTTGACTACTGCCTTGGCCTTGGACACCAACGCTGTTACCCCCGCTGAACAACCCATCGGTTTTACCCGAGTCGAAAGCCTTTGTCACCCTGAGGTTTTTGCTCCCCCTCCGGAAGCCTAGACCGAAACATTCACTTTCACTTTCACTTTAACTTTTCCAATTATTTTTTAATCATGAACCGCACCCTATCGTGGGGTTCACAACACTTGTTTTATGTTTAAAACACTTAAAAATGATCTTCCAGCCAGTATAGTGGTCTTTTTTGTGGCCCTCCCCCTCTGTCTGGGTATTGCTCTTGCCAGTGGAGCTCCCCTGTTTTCAGGTCTGATTGCTGGTATTGTCGGGGGGATTTTGGTCGGGAGTCTCAGTGGTTCTCAGATCGGAGTTAGTGGCCCTGCAGCCGGTTTGGCTGCGATTGTATTGGCGGCTATTGGAACCTTGGGAGGTTACGAAAACTTCCTGGTAGCGGTAGTCATCGGAGGTATTTTACAAATTGTATTGGGGGTACTGAAGGCCGGTATTATTGGTTACTACTTCCCTTCATCGGTTATCAAAGGAATGTTGACCGGGATTGGGATCATCATCATCCTTAAGCAAATCCCGCACTTTTTTGGATACGATCGGGATCCGGAAGGAGATTTTGCCTTTAACCAAGTGGATGGCGAAAACACCTTCTCAGAAATATTCAATGCGTTTGACTTTATCAGCCCCGGTGCTACTCTAATTGCTGTGATCGCCCTGCTATTCTCATCCTTTGGGATCGGGTTTTATCCAAGCAAGCCAAAATATTCCAATTGATCCAAGGGCCCTTGGTCGCGGTAGTCGCAGGAATCATTTACTACGTTTCGACAGAAGGGAACGCCAAATGGGGTATCTCCACTGATCATTTAGTAAGTGTTCCCGTTCCGGAGGATATGGCCTCCTTTTTTGGACAGTTCAGCTTCCCCAACTTTAGCGCTATAGGTAACCCGGATATCTGGATTACTGGTTTTACTATTGCTTTGGTTGCGAGTTTAGAAACATTGCTCTGTGTTGAAGCAACAGACAAACTGGATCCTGAAAAAAGGGTTACACCAACCAACCGAGAGCTCGTCGCTCAAGGAGTGGGTAATATGTTTTCTGGTATGATTGGGGGACTACCTGTTACCCAGGTAATCGTAAGGAGTTCGGCCAATATTCAATCAGGAGGAAAGTCCAAGATGTCAGCCATTATACACGGTTTCTTCTTGTTGATTTCGGTCATGCTGATTCCTACCTTACTCAATATGATTCCCTTGTCTGTTTTGGCGGCTGTCCTCTTTATCGTAGGTTACAAATTAGCCAAGCCTGCTTTGTTCAAGACAATGTATAACTTAGGGTGGAAGCAATTTGTTCCCTTTATTGTTACCATCGTGGGTATTGTATTCACAGACCTTTTGGTCGGTATTGGACTGGGTCTTGCAGTTGGAATTGTCGTGATTTTGATTAAGAGTTACCAAAACTCTCACTTTCTGCATATTCAGGATAAGAGCAACGGAAAGCACCGCATTCTGATGACGCTTGCTGAAGAAGTAACCTTCTTCAACAAAGGAGCTATCCTGAAGGAATTGGATGCCCTTCCGGAAAACTCCTACCTCGAGTTGGACGTTCGAAAAACCCGTTACCTGGATAATGATATCATCGAAATTCTCGAAGACTTTTCGGAAAAAGCAAAAAACCGTGGTATTGACATCAAATTGATTTCAGAACGCGGAATTGTCGAAAATCCACCGAGTTATATTGAATTTTTTAATCTAAGACCTAAAACAGCATAATACTGCCATGATCACACAAACATCACAATCACAAGCTACCATGACCCCTCATTCGGCATTGGACATGCTTAAAGAAGGGAATGCGCGATTCGTAGCCCGTAAAATGAGCGATAGAAATTTAATTGAACAGGTCGAGCAAACGGCCACTGGACAATACCCCTTTGCGACAATCTTGAGCTGCATTGACTCCAGGGTATCGGCTGAATTGGTCTTTGACCAAGGGGTTGGGGATATTTTTAGTGCCCGTGTTGCCGGAAATATTGTCAACGAGGATTTGCTCGGAAGCATGGAATTTGCCTGTAAATTGGCTGGAACCAAGGTTATTGTCGTTTTGGGACACACCAGTTGCGGGGCCGTAAAAGGGGCCTGTGACGGCGCACAGATGGGGAACCTGACCGCACTTTTGGCCAAGATCAATCCAGCAGTTCAAGCGGTCAGCGAACCCTCGGACCCTGCTGAAAGAACCTCCAAGAACCTCGATTTTGTCAATGAGGTGGCCAAGACCAATGTAGCCATGACCATCGAAAACATCCGCAAGGATTCTCCTGTGCTGAAAGACATGGAAGATGCTGGTGAAATTGCGATTGTTGGAGCGATGTATGACATCTCCAACGGAGAGGTGCACTTTTACTAAAACACAAGTATGTTTAAGCATTTGCGTGGCGACCTTTTTGGCGGCTTAACCGCTGGAATCGTCGCCTTGCCTTTGGCCTTGGCCTTTGGTGTTAGTTCAGGATTAGGGCCTAGTGCCGGACTATACGGAGCCATCTTCATCAGCTTCTTTGCGGCTTTATTTGGAGGTACACCGACCCAAATCTCAGGGCCAACAGCGCCAATGACGGCGGTGAGTATGCTGGTTATCGCCGGCATGATTACCAAGTTTGACGGACAGGTAGAAAAGGCCCTGCCAGCCATTCTAACCGTCTTTTTATTGGCTGGTCTCCTGCAAATTGGTCTGGGCTTTCTGGGAATAGGGAAGTACATCAAATACATCCCCTACCCGGTCGTTTCCGGCTTTATGACGGCTATCGGAGTCATTATACTCATTACGCAAATGCTCCCCGCCATGGGGTATTACCCAAAAGAAGACAAGAGCTTTGTAGCTGACTTTACCGAAGATGCCCGCGCCTCCCTTCTTCAAAATGAACTCTCCAGAGAAGCCAAGGAGGACGGCCTGGAACGAAAGGACCTGCTGCTATTTAGTCAGGAAGCTCCGGAAGCAGAAATTGAAAAAGAAGCGAAAAACCTGGCGGCTCGGGCTTCCTCCGGTGTCCTGGGAACCCTGAAAATTTTGCCTCGGGCCTTGGGCAAGATCAATTGGCTGGAACTGCTCCTTGCTCTTTCTACGATTGGGATTATCTACGGCTTTAAACGAATTACAACCAAAGTGCCCAGCACCTTGGTCGCTTTGTTATTGGTCAGTGGTGTGGCCGTTGCTTTTAGCCTGGATTACCGTCCGATTGCCGCTATTCCTGAAGGCATCCCGGCACCAAACTGGGACATCTTTAGCAGCTTTAAATGGTCAACCATCAGTCCTTACCTCTTTACCGCCCTAACCCTAGCGCTGTTAGGTTCCATCGATTCTTTGTTAACCTCTATAGTAGCGGACAACATGACCAAGACCCGACACGTACCCAACAGAGAACTCATTGGTCAAGGTATCGGAAACACAGTCGGTGCACTCTTTGGAGGTCTTCCTGGCGCTGGCGCTACCATTCGCACAGTGGTCAATATCAATGCTGGTGGAAAAACAAAACTTTCCGGGATGATTGCTGGGCTTTTGCTTTTAATCATTCTTTTAGCCTTGGGTCCTGTTGCTTCTCAAATTCCAGCTGCCGTCTTGGCCGGGATCTTGATTACGGTGGGCCTTGGTGTGATGGATTACAAAGGTCTTCGTGCGGCAACTCTCCTGCCTAAAGACATCAAGCTTGGACCGCTGCGCCTCAGTTCGGAAGTTCTTATTATGGTGGTTGTTCTGGTACTTTCCTCCTTGTGGAATTTGGTCTATGCCGTTGGTATTGGTCTGATCTTAGCCTGCCTGATGTTTATGAAAAAGATTGGGGACCTCACCGCTGCTCAATCCGATGTAAAGCCTCTGCCGGAAGAAAAGTGGCCGGACGAGTTCAATCTTCCCAAGGAATGGTCGGAAAAGGTATACATCAAGCACATCAAGGGACCTTTGTTTTTTGGCTCCAAGAATGACTTTCAGCAACTTTCATCACAGATCCCGCCATCGGCTCGGGTGGTTATTTTTCGTTTTGGAAAGATGCCCTATTTGGATCAGAGTGGATTGTATGCCCTTGAAGACAGTCTGGTGGAGTTAAAACAAAAAGGAATTCTGGTGTTGCTTATTGACCTCAAAGAGCAACCTCGCCTGCTAATGGAACGCATCGATATTCTCCCGGACTTGATTCCGGAAGAGCATGTTCTCTCAACCTTCCAGGAAGCGCTCGACCTAATGGGAGATTGGGTTAACTCCTAGTCCTTTTAGCTTTTTTGAATGAAGTGATCTTGTAGGGTTGATCAACCCCTGAAACTGAGACAATTTGGTATCTTTACGCCCACCTGAAAAAAAGGAGGTCGCCAGATGATTGAAACCATACAAGAACACATCCAAAAAGTAAACGCTTTCCAAGCAGAATCCTTGGAACAAGTGGAGGCTTTTCGCATTGAGTATTTAGGTAAAAAAGGCTTGCTCAAAGAATTTTTCGCTTCCTTCAAATCAGTACCGCCTGAACAGAAAAAAGAGTACGGCCAAGCGCTGAACACCCTGCGTCAAGCGGCGGAAGAAAAAGTGAATCAACTCAAAGATGAACTGGGGGCTTCCCAATCTGTAACTGGACCGGGAATGGACCTCACTCGTCCTGGTGACGCCCTGGCTGAAGGGAGTCGCCACCCCATCTCTTTGGTTCGCCAAAAGATTATCGATATCTTTTCTCGGATCGGATTTAATGTTTCCGAAGGTCCTGAGATTGAAGACGACTGGCACAATTTTACGGCCCTGAACCTACCGGAATACCACCCGGCCAGGGATATGCAGGACACCTTCTTTATTGAAACCAACCCTGACCTCCTGCTTCGAACCCATACCTCTTCGGTACAGGTTCGCTATATGGAAAACCATACTCCACCGATCCGAACCATTTCTCCGGGTCGTGTGTACCGAAACGAAGCTATATCGGCTCGTTCCCATTGCTTCTTCCATCAGGTTGAGGGACTTTACATCGATAAAGGAGTTTCTTTTGCTGATTTAAAACAAACCTTACAGTACTTCACCACAGAGTTATTTGGGAAGTCACGTATCCGGCTTCGCCCTTCTTACTTCCCATTTACGGAGCCTAGCGCAGAAGTGGATGTGTATTGGGGACTCGAAACCGAAACCGATTACCGCATGACCAAAGGAACCGGCTGGTTAGAAATCATGGGGTGTGGAATGGTCGATCCGAATGTGTTGAAGAACTGCGGCATTGATCCCGAAGAATACTCCGGCTATGCTTTTGGGATGGGGATTGATCGAATTGCACTCCTGCTGTATCAAATTGATGACATTCGCTTGTTGAGTGAAAACGATTTACGCTTCCTCAAGCAGTTCAAATCCGAACTTTAAGGGGCCTGATCCTTCTTCCAGTTGGAGTAGGGGTTTTGTGAGAGTTGTGAATTGTAATAGGCTTTTTGACCCGTTACTTCTTCGCCCAACCAACCCGGTATGTCAATACGCTGATCAGACGACTCGAGCTCCGCTTCCGCGATAACCAGACCGGTGTTTTCTCCATAAAATTCATCCACTTCAAACAGTGTGGCACCAAATTGGACGAGGTACCGCGTTTTTTCAATTCGTCCCGGCTCGCACAGTTCCAATAAGGCTTCGGCTTCCCTGATGTCCAACTCTTTTTCCCACTCGAAACGTGAAAGACCACTGGAATCCCCGATTCCTTTTACAGTAATCCAGGCTTCTTTACCACTGAGGCGAATACGGACGACTCGCGCTGGATCTGAGTTTAAAAAGCCCTGCACAATACGGTAGTGTTCGTGGGCGTTTTCTTTAAACTGATTGGATAGAACTAAAAATTTTCGCTCAATTTCGGTGAATTCCATACCCTAAAATAGTTCAGGTCTTTATCTTTACAAAGCAAGTAGCAGCCCATGCATAGGCAAGAAATTAAACAACACATCATTGATACCGCTGGCAAACTCTTCTATAAACAAGGGTACAACGCTACGGGTATCAACGAAATCATCTCCGAAGCTTCCATAGCAAAAGCCACTTTATACAACCACTTCAAGTCCAAAGAAGATATTTGTCTGGCTTATTTGGAAGGACGTCACATTCATTTTTTGGATGCCTTAAAGGCCTACTGTCAAGAAAAGCCCCAAGGGCCTCCCCGTCTTTTGGCCTTGTTTGATTATCTGAGAGAGGTCTACCGTGAACCTGGTTTTTATGGTGATTGGGGTCAAAAAGTCTACGCTGAATTGCCTCCCCAGAATCAAAAGACCAGCGAGCTCATTCGCCAACAAAAAAAGGAATTATTGATGTTCCTCGGCGAGCTCGTCAGTGAAAATGTTGGACTGATTTCGGTGGCCGAAACCGAACACATTTCGGGTGCCCTTTACCTTCTTATGGAGAGCGCCATTACCGAAAGTCATGTCCACCAAAGCGACTGGCCAATCCACTTGGCTCGACGCGTCGTCCCCTCTCTTTTTGAAGAAAAACTAGCTCGTTAGGCCAAATTCTTGTTCACTATACAACCTCCTAAAGGCCATAATTTTAACATTTGCTTCAACAGAAGTGTTAATGTTACCCAAGATTTTGAGTGCTAGCCCTAATTTTATTAGACTTAAACTCTGAAAGACAGTAGTAAAATCAATCAGATCATGTCATCTTTTCAAAAATGTGGTCCCCTTCCGTTAATGTCCTGGGACTTTTTTTCACTCCATTACCAGAAGACAGCTCTCTTGCTCCAAGAGGCAAATCAGTTGCAGCAACGTTCGGTGATGGATCGCTGGAAAGAGCCTATCGATTTTCGCGAAGAGTTGCTGCCGAAAGACCAGGTGATCGTCTTGACGGATACCCAGCAGAACATTGTTCATGCAACGGCGAATATCTTTCAGATGAATGGCTACCAACCAGAGGAATTGATTGGCCAAAAGCCAAAAATATTTCAGGGAAAAAAAACCTGTTCCGAAACCAGTGCCCGAATTTCCAAGGCCATAAAAAACCGCCTCCCTTTTGAGGAGACGGTTATTAATTACCGCAAAGACGGTAGCATTTACAAATGCTGGATTCAAGGGCAACCCGTCTTCAATAAGGCCGGTGATCTCATTCACTTTATCGCCTTCGAAAAAGAAGTCGCCTAAACCGCTATTCTATTTCTGATACACGCAGGGTATTGACCATACCCTTGTCCTTCATTGGCATGGCTGCCAGTGAAATAAGCATATCTCCCTTTTCTAGGAAGCCTTTGTCCTTAGCAATCTTGTTTACGTCCTCGATGGTTTCGTCTGTCGAAACATTCCGATCGTAATAAAATGCTTTTACTCCCCAAAGCAGGCTCAATTGGTTCATGATGGCCTTGTTGTGGGTAAACACCAAAATATGGGCTTGTGGTCTCCAGGCTGAAATCTGAAAAGCTGTATACCCACTGTTTGTTAGGGTTGAGATCGCTTTTGCCTGAATATCATTGGCCATCAATGCAGCGTGATAACAAACGGATTTAGTAATGTACCGAACGGTTCGAATATGCGGAGCGGTTTGTGGGACCGAGATTAACTGAGAACCCTCTACACTTTTCAGAATGCTCGTCATTTTCTCAATTACCTGCACCGGATAATTCCCAACAGAGGTCTCTCCAGAAAGCATCACCGCATCAGCACCATCCATTACAGAATTCGCAACGTCATTCACCTCTGCCCGTGTTGGGGTTAGGCTAGTAATCATCGTCTCCATCATCTGGGTGGCAATAATGACAGGAATTCTCGCTTTCTTCGCCTTTAGAACCAACTGCTTCTGAATCAAAGGCACTTCCTGAGCGGGAACTTCAACTCCCAAATCTCCACGTGCAACCATTAATCCATCGCAATGGGCTACAATCTTGTCGATGTTCTCAACGGCCTCTGGCTTTTCGATTTTTGCCACAATCGGAATCTTGTGCTCTGCGTGTTCTTCGATAATCGCTTGCAGATCTTTCAAGTCTTGGGCGTGACGAACAAAAGAAAGCGCAATCCAATCTACCTTAAGAGAGATGGCGAAGATGGCATCCTTAACATCCTTTTCGGTTAATGCGGGCAACGAAATATCCGTGTTGGGGAGGTTGACTCCCTTTTTCGACTTAAGTGGTCCTCCTTGGAGGACTTTGGCTTTTACCGTATCTTTTTTATTGGAGGATACAGCCTCAAAGATCAACTTTCCGTCATCCAGTAGAACGCGCTCGCCGGGTTTGACATCAACAGGGAAGTTCTGGTAATTCATGTAGACCTTCTCTGCATTTCCTTCAAAGGGCTCTCCGGTAACAAATTTAATCTCGTCTCCTGGGGATACAACGACTTCACCCCCCATAACCCCAACACGGAGTTTTGGGCCTTGTAAATCGGCTAGAATTCCCACGTTCATCTGGAGCTCATCACTGAGTTCTCTGATCATTTTGACCCGCTCCTTGACATCGTCATAGTTGGCGTGAGAAAAATTGATTCTAAATACATTAACACCCGCATGGATCATTTCGCTCAGCACTTCCTTTTTGCTGGTGGCTGGTCCTAGCGTGGCTACAATTTTGGTCTTCTTCTTTGTCGGCATGACTAAAAGATTAAGTTCTGTTTCGATTTAAGCGTGTTGGGTTCGAGATGATAGGCCGTGATAACACGGGGAATCTCTTTAATTTTATTCAGCCATCCGGCTGGATTTACTGCAAATTGGCCGCTTAATTTGATCAAATAATCAATTTCTTTTCGCTCGGGCAAAATATAGCGTGTTCTCCATTCGACTTCTTCAGCGAACAACCCCATTGAAGGGTTGCTCTGCAGTTGTTTTTGTTGGTTAGGCAGTAAACAACAGTAGCAGTCTTGCGCTAAGTCTTCAAACTCAAACAAAGGAAAAAGCCCCATCTCTCCAAAGTCAATATCCTTGGATCGGCTCATCTGCAACCCAAGTTGCTTGTTGAGCTGAAAGGCTAAACGGAAGTCTGATAAGAGGCTGTGAATTCCCAGCCAAGCCGCTTCTTCTTCCTCTTCCCATTCCAGTTTAAGCGCTGTTGACATAGCTTGATCGGGGCTAAAGATACATGGATTACTTTAATCCAAATTCCATTTTAGTCGCAGATTTAGTAAAGAAATTTACGAAAACGATTGCGTTAAAGCCCTAATCCTCCATTTTGTGCTGCAGGGCGAAATAAGCCCTTTTGGAAGCCTTCTCTTCGGCTTTCTTTTTAGAAGTCGCTCTCGCCTTGGCCAACATACGCTGGTCGATAAAGAGCTTTACAGCAAAATGTCGTACCGCATCGTTGCCGGTATCTTCGTAGACTTCGTACTGAAATGGCTTCTTCTGTTTTTGACACCATTCAATGACCAGACTCTTATAGCTCATTACTTTCCCTTCCAGCTGTTCGATGTCCACGTAGGGCTCGATCACCCGATCATTGATAAACTTCTCACAGTATTTATGTCCTCTATCCAGGTAAATTGCGCCGACGAGGGCTTCAAAAACGTTTCCGTGAATATTATCTCCAAAGTGGTTCTGGGGAATACGACTCTCGACAAACTCGACCAAACCTAGATCCTTTCCGAGTTCATTGAGGTGTTTGCGGCTAACGATTTTAGAACGCATCTTGGTCAAATACCCCTCATCGCCCTCGGGTACCCGGGTGTAAAGGTGTTTTGAAATAACGGTTCCCAACATAGCGTCTCCCAGAAACTCCAGGCGCTCGTAGTTCTTTGGGTTACCGTACTCATCCTTCAGATTGAGAGAGCGGTGTAAAAAGGCTCGTTTGTAGTGCTCGAGGTTACGCGGCTTGAACCCCAGTATTCTTCTCATCTCCAAAAAAAATCCCCATCCGATTTCGAATGGGAATTGAATATGTGAGACGAAAACTTCATGCCGTATTAGCTGAGTTTTCTGAATACTAAGCAAGCGTTGTGACCTCCAAAACCAAAGGTGTTACTCATGGCGACATTGACTTCTCTTTCTTGCGCTTTGTTTAGCGTCAGATTAAGGGAAGGATCAATATTTTCGTCCACTACGCTGTGGTTGATGGTCGGAGGAACCAAGCTGTGTTTCATTGCCATAAGAGAAGAAATCGCTTCGATCGCGCCAGCGGCCCCGAGCAAGTGACCGGTCATGGACTTGGTGGAATTGATATTGATGTTGGAAGCGTGCTCCCCAAACACTTTAGAAATCGCCTTTAATTCCGCGACATCCCCCAGTGGTGTTGAGGTTCCGTGGGTGTTGATGTGATCTACCTCCTCCGGCTTGATTCCGGCATTCTCCAGGCAGTTCTGCATCACGCGAACGACACCAATCCCATCAGGATGCGGTGCGGTCATGTGGTAGGCATCACTGGACAAACCGCCCCCGATGACCTCAGCGTAAATCTTGGCTCCTCGGGCTTTGGCGTGTTCGTATTCTTCCAGAATCAGCGCTCCTGCCCCTTCCCCTAAGACAAACCCGTCTCGGGTTGCATCAAAAGGACGAGAGGCACTCTCTGGACTTTCATTTCTTGTGGACAAGGCATGCATGGCGTTAAATCCACCCATCCCTGCAATGGTGACGGCTGCTTCACTCCCTCCGGTAACCACTACATCACAATGACCCAAACGAATGTAATTCAGGGCATCGATCATGGCATTGGCCGAAGAGGCGCAAGCCGAAACAGTCGTGTAGTTAGGTCCCATGAACCCGTGTTTGATAGAAATATTACCCGGAGCAATATCGGCAATCATTTTAGGGATAAAGAAAGGGTTGAAGCGCGGAGTTCCTCCGCCTTCAGCATAACCAATCACTTCGTTTTGGAAGGTTTCAAGACCTCCAATTCCTGCACCCCAGATCACTCCGGTGCGGAACTTATCTATTTTGTCGAGCTCCAGCCCTGAATCGACAATTGCCTCATCAGAACTCACCAGCGCGTATTGCGCAAAGCGGTCGAGCTTACGGGCTTCTTTGCGATCGAAATGATCCGTCGCTACAAAACCTTTTAATTCACAAGCAAATTTGGTTTTGAATTTCTCTGTATCGAAGTAGGTGATCGGAGCCGAACCACTTTTTCCATCTCGTAATCCGTTCCAGTACTCTTCCAAATTGTTCCCGATGGGAGTCAAAGCCCCCATTCCTGTCACAACTACTCGCTTTAGCTGCATGAAACCAGTATTAAATAGACTTGAAATTAAAAAAATATCCATGAAATACCCGGAGTATCTCATGGATAATACCTTTTACCGGCCAAGAAAGCTCTTGCTTACTTAGCTTCTTCGATATAGCTGATTGCTTGACCTACGGTCGCAATGTTCTCGGCCTGATCGTCGGGGATTTGGATATCAAACTCTTTTTCGAATTCCATGATAAGCTCAACGGTATCCAAAGAATCGGCTCCCAAATCGTTGGTGAAACTCGCTTCCGCTACTACTTCGTTTTCATCAACGCCCAGTTTATCAACGATGATAGCTTTAACTCGTGAGGCGATATCTGACATAAGACTTTCTTTTAAGATTTTAATGAAGGCAAAAATATAAAACTTTGGTATATATACACTACACAGAACTAAAATGTGCGGTTTGTGTATTTTTAGGGTTCATTTCTCTTTGCCGTTTTTTCATGAAACGTATAGTATTACTGGCCTCAGGCTCGGGTTCCAACGCCCAGAAAATCATTGAATATTTTCAGGATCACGATTCGATTGAGGTCGCTTTAGTGCTCAGCAACAAAAAAACAGCGGGTGTTTTGGACCGTTGTGACCGTCTTGGCGTGCCCGCCATGTACTTTAATCCCAGCTCCTTTTCAGGCAGTAATCGGCTTCTAGAATGCCTCTTGGGCATAGAGCCTGACCTAATTGTTCTCGCCGGCTTTTTAAAACTGATTCCCTCTAGCTGGATTGAGGCTTTCCCCAAAAAGATTATCAATATTCATCCGGCCCTTCTTCCAAAATACGGCGGAAAAGGAATGTATGGGATGAATGTACACCGGAAAGTCAAGGAAGAAAAAGAAACCAGCAGCGGTATTAGCATCCACTATGCCGATGCTCGTTATGATGAAGGCGCTTTAATCAAACAGGTGAGTTGTACCTTGAACTCCGATGACGAGCCCGAAGACATCGCTCGCAAAGTGCTCGCTCTGGAGCACGAACACTATCCGCAGGTCATTGAATCTCTATTGGCCGATTGATGAAACCCGAGGTCCTTATATATACGGATGGAGCGGCTCGCGGTAATCCCGGTCCTGGAGGCTACGGCATTGTCATGGAATGGGCTGGCAAAAACTACCGCAAGGAATTTTCGCAGGGATACCGATACACGACGAACAACCGCATGGAACTCTTGGCTGTGATCGAAGCGCTTCGCAAACTCAAACGCCCTGGAGTAAGAATAGTCGTCTATACCGATTCCCGCTATGTATCAGATGCGGTAGAAAAGCGTTGGCTTTTTGGATGGGAGAAAAAGAACTTCAAAGACAAAAAGAACCCGGATCTCTGGAGGGAGTTTCTTATTGAATACCGCAAACATCAGGTTTCCTTTGTTTGGGTGAAGGGACACAACAACCACCCCCAAAATGAGCGTTGCGACGCTCTGGCTGTTGCGGCATCACACAGCAAGGACCTCTTGGAAGATGTCGGTTTTACCGCTGGCGGTGGGCCAAACTAAAGTACTCCGTATTCCTTCAGGAACTGCTATCTTTGCAAAAATTTGAAACCCTTTCCAATGGGCCAATTACTCGTCGTGGGGACCATGGCATTCGACGCTATAGAGACCCCATTTGCTAAATCTGACAAAGTCCTGGGGGGAGCGGCAACCTTCATCAGTTTGGCTGCAAGTCACTACCAAGTCGATACGGGAATCGTATCGGTAGTCGGGGACGACTTCCCTGATGAATATCTTCAATTGTTCAGAGACCGAAATATCAACCTGGACGGGGTAGAAATTGTTCAAGGAGGAAAGACCTTTTTTTGGAGTGGTCGCTACCACAACGACATGAATACCCGGGACACATTGGTCACCGAACTGAACACCTTAGCGGATTTTGATCCCAAGGTTCCGGCCAGTTTTCGATCGGCCGAAGTGGTCATGTTAGGAAACCTTGCTCCGGCCGTCCAATTGAGTGTGTTGGATCAGATGGAGAGCCGACCTGCTTTTGTGGTGATGGACACCATGAATTACTGGATCGAGAATACTCCGGAGGACCTCAAAGAGATCATGAAGAAGGTAGATGTTATTGCCCTGAATGACGAAGAAGCACGTCAATTAACCGGAGAGTATTCCCTGGTCCGCGCTGCGGAGGGAATCCACAAGATGGGCCCCCGTTATGTTGTGATCAAAAAAGGAGAACACGGCGCTTTACTTTTCCATGACAAGAAAGTTTTCTTTGCGCCAGCCTTGCCCTTGGAGGAGGTGTTTGACCCAACGGGGGCTGGAGATACCTTTGCCGGAGGTTTCGCAGGATATTTAGCGCAAAGCGAAAACAAATCCTTTGACAACTTAAAAAACGCCGTGATTCACGGTTCAAACTTGGCTTCTTTTTGTGTAGAACGATTGGGAACGGAGCGGATGGAAAACCTACAACGAGAAGAAATCCAAGAGCGATTAAAGAATTTTCACGAATTGACACAGTTCAATATTGAATTGCAATAGATTCCCTTTAGCCGTTTTTCAATTGCTGCCCCTGGGCAGCCCTTCACCCCTGTTTTATGAGTGATGCAATCAAACACGAATGCGGAATTTCTCTCATCCGCCTTCTTAAGCCCCTAGAGTACTACCAAAAAAAGTACGGGACTTCCTTCTACGGTATGAATAAAATGTACCTAATGATGGAAAAGCAACACAACCGAGGACAAGACGGCGCCGGCTTCGCCAGCATTAAATTGGATATGGCTCCTGGACACCGCTACATTAGCCGGGTACGTTCCTGTCAGCAGCAACCGATTCAAGACATTTTTGCCCAAATCAATGGCCGCATTAACTCGGTCCTGGACGTCCAGCCCGAAATCGGAACCGATGTCGAAAAACAAAAAATGAACCTGCCTTACTTGGGGGAGTTAATGCTGGGACACGTCCGCTACGGAACCTTTGGAAAAAACAGCATCGAAAGTGTTCACCCCTTTCTACGCCAGAACAACTGGATGCACCGCAACCTGATTGTGGCAGGAAATTTCAATATGACGAATGTCGATGAGCTTTTCGAAAATCTGGTGGAGCTCGGACAGCACCCCAAGGAAAAAGCAGACACCGTTACGGTTATGGAAAAGATCGGGCACTTCTTGGACGACGAAGTGGCCAAACTCTACAAGAAGATCAAGAAGGAAGGCTTTAGCAAGCGAGAAGCTTCTCCGCTGATCGCGGAGCGATTGAATATCGGAAAAGTACTTTCTAAATCGGCTAAAAACTGGGATGGGGGTTACGCCATGGCTGGTTTGATCGGTCACGGAGATGCCTTTGTTCTTAGAGATCCTGCCGGAATTCGCCCGGCCTACTATTACAGTGATGACGAGGTTGTTGTCGTGGCTTCAGAAAGGCCTGTAATACAAACCGTTTTCAATGTGCCTTTCGAACAGGTGCAAGAGCTCGATCCTGGACAAGCGATTTTTGTTAAGAAGAGTGGAAAAGTTCAATTCCAGCAAATTTTGGCACCCATGGAGCGCAAGGCCTGCTCCTTTGAAAGAATCTACTTTTCTCGAGGCAGTGATAAAGAGATTTACCAGGAGCGCAAAAACCTGGGGCGCTTAGTTTTCCCTGAAATCCTAAAAGCGGTAGAGGACGATCTAACCCACACCGTCTTCTCTTACATCCCGAATACGGCAGAAACAGCCTTTTTGGGTATGGTTAAACAGGCACAGAATTATCTGAACCGGTGGAAAGAAGAACAAATACTCTCTCTGGGCAACAACATTGATAAAGACCGACTGCATTCCATCCTGGATGTGAGGCCAAGAATCGAAAAGGTTGCCATCAAAGACGCTAAGCTGAGAACCTTTATCACCCAAGACAGCAGCCGGGATGATTTAGTGACCCACGTCTACGATATCACCTATGGGTCAGTAAGCAGCAAAGACAACCTGGTTATTCTGGATGACAGTATTGTAAGGGGAACGACCCTCAAGAAGAGTATTCTTAAAATGCTCGATCGCCTAGGGCCTAAGAAAATTGTGGTCGTCTCCTCCGCTCCCCAGATTCGTTACCCCGATTGTTATGGCATCGATATGGCTAAACTGGAAGACTTTGTCGCCTTCAGAGCTGCTATCGCATTGTTGAAAGATACAGGCCAAGAAAAGCTGATCGAAGAGACCTATAAAAAATGCAAAACTTCCCTGGATAAAAAGAATGGCGAAGCGGTCAATCAGGTGCAAGCCATCTACGAACCCTTTACACCAGAAGAGGTCTCTACCAAAATAGCAGAGCTTTTGAGCCCTGCAGATCTGAAAGCAGATGTGCGAATCATTTACCAGAGCGTTGAGAACTTGCACAAGGCTTGTCCTGGAAATTTAGGTGACTGGTATTTTACGGGTAACTACCCTACACCTGGCGGAAACCGCGTGGTAAACAGGGCCTTTGTCAACTTCTTTGAAGGAAACAACAAAAGAGCCTACTAACCGCCTATAAACGACACATATACACTTTATCGAAGAAAATGGCGCTTCACCGTCTTTTTCGGGTGCCCCTTGTGGCCCCCCGTACATTAGAAATGCCATAGCATTAGTAGGTTAAGTTCATGGTAAGATTTGGGGCAAAAAAGGTGGAGTTCACTCCGCCTTTTTTATTTTCTACACTTTTAAAAATCCGCGCCATTCTTAGGATCTAGGAGTTTTTAACCTCTTTGTGTAATCCTTTTCTTCTTCTTGCATAAGGAAATAACACTTCCCGTGCTCTTTAACCCATTAATAAGACATTCATCTAATACCTTTTACTGTCCGTTCAACTCGTTATAGTTTTACCTCACCATAGCATAAGTAGGTTTAAGTTCATGGTAAGATTTGGGGTAAGAAGCGGACAGTGTCCGCCTTCTTTTTGTTTGATCTACAACTTTTTAGCCTCAAGAATTTGACTTATTTTTCCCACGAGAAGAAGACTCCGCTTACAATTTTTTCAACATTTCCCTTTGGTATTTGACACAATACCAGTAATTTGGTATTGCCATAGCATAAGTAGGTTAAGTTTATGGTAAGATTTGGGACGAAAAGGACGAGTTAACTCGTCCTTTTCTATTTTGTTTAACTTTTTGTCTTTCAGCAGGTTCCAAACAAGCACAAAAAAACCCCTCCAAAATGGAGAGGCTTCTTTTCCCGTAGAACGGTATTTCTTATTTCTTCGCTTCGTAAGCTGCTCCAACCTTTGACCAGTCAATAACATTGAAAAATGCATTGATATAATCCGGGCGACGGTTTTGGTAGTTTAAGTAGTAGGCGTGCTCCCAAACATCCAATCCAAGAATAGGATATCCTTCACATCCAACTCCGGGCATCAAAGGATTATCTTGGTTGGGCGTTGAACAAACTTCTACTTTTCCTCCAGGGTGAACACATAACCATGCCCATCCTGAACCAAAGCGTGTCGCAGCTGCGGCGGCAAAGGCTTCTTTAAATGCATCGAATGAGCCAAAAGCCGTATCAATAGCATCCGCAAGTGCTCCTGATGGAGTTCCTCCCCCTTGAGGAGACATAACGTCCCAGAAAAGGTTGTGGTTATAGTAACCCCCACCGTTGTTGCGCACTGCACCATTGTGCATATCGAGGCCTGTCAAGATGTCTTCGATGGATTTTCCAGCGAGATCAGTTCCTTCAACAGCTCCATTCAATTTAGTTGTATATCCATTGTGGTGCTTGGTGTGATGGATCTCCATAGTACGTGCATCAATATGGGGCTCCAAAGCATCATAAGCGTATCCCAAATTCGGTAATTCAAAAGCCATGATCTTTTCTTTTAGAGTTCAATAGTGCAAAAATACGGCAGCTTAGAGAAAATCACCAATCCGAGCCACAATCATTAAATTCGTAAGTAAAACAATTCCTATCTCCTCATTTCGTATTTATAGCGCCTCCGCTGGTTCTGGCAAAACCTACCAGCTCACTCGTTCCTTTCTCGAACTGGTTCTCCGGCCTTCGAGCCCCTTGGCTTTTCGAAGAGTATTGGCTTTGACCTTCACCAATAAGGCGGTCAACGAAATGAAGGATCGACTGCTTGAACGCCTTTTGGAATTTTCTGGCCTAAAACCCCTGACTGGTCACCAAGGACTCTTTGATGAATTGGCTCAGGAATGGGGATGGACTCCACAGAAAATGCAGGCCAAAAGCCTTCGCGTTTTGCGAGCCATTCTGCACCACTACAGTTATCTGGAGGTAAGTACACTGGACCGCTTTGCACACCGGATCATTAGGACTTTCGCCCAAGACCTGAAGCTCCCGGCTTCTTTTGAAGTCGTGTTGGATACCGAAAGCATTCAAAAAGAAACGGTCAGTCGCTTGTGGGCCAAACTCGACCAAGATCCCGAATTGTCTGCCTTGCTCATCGATTTTAGTTGGACAAAAATAGACCAGAACAAAAGCTGGGACGTCAGTCACGACCTCATGCAACTCGGTAAGCGCCTTTTTCAGGAACAGCACCGCACCCACCTAGATCATCTTCCTGTCTGGACAGCCGCTGAATGGAAAGGGCTCGAAAGCAGAATGCAGAAGGAGGTAGATCAACTCGAACAGCGAGGTTCGCAGCGAGCTGGCTTTCTGCTGAGTGAAATTGAATCCCGGGACCTTGCATCGGATTTTCACGGGACTCGTCTGAACACCTTAAAGACTATTCGTCAGAAGGGCTTAGACCTGAGCGGTCTGGGCAAAACCCATTACAAGGGTCTATTGGAGGGCGAGGGGGGTAAAGCATCGGAACTCCCCGCTGACTTTTCTGAAAAACTCCGGATCGAAATGGCCGAGTTAGTTCGGGAGACACGTCGTAAAAAATTGCTAGAAAATTGGACTAAGAACGTCCGAACTCTTGCGCTTTTATCCGCTTTTAAAAAAGAGTACGAGCAGTATTGTGAAGAAGCCCAGCTCTTGCCATTGGCCGAGTTCAACCGCTTGCTTGCTGAGCAAATCAAAGAACAACCGGCACCCTACCTCTACGAACGCTTGGGCACCCAGTACCATCATTTTTTAATCGATGAGTTTCAGGACACCTCTATTTTACAGTGGTCTAACCTGGTCCCCTTAATCGGCCACGCTATTGAAGCACAGGATGAACAAGGCAAAAGCGGTTCTCTTCTTTTGGTTGGCGATGCAAAACAAGCGATCTACCGCTGGAGAGGGGGGTATCCGGAACAATTTATCGATCTGATTTTTGGAAGAGAAAACCCCTTTCAACCCGCCCCACTTCAACTCGAATTGGAATCCAACTGGAGAAGTGCTCCTGCTCTGGTGGATTTCAATAACCGCTTTTTTCGGTTTTTAGCGCAGGCCTTGGACTTGCCACTGCACCAAAATCTCTTCGCAGAGAAAAGTGAGCAACAGGCTCAACGCACCAATCCGGGTAAAGTCGAACTGAGCTTTAGTCCGGAAGGTCTATCTGCCGACGAAGAAGCCGAATGGACGCTGTCTGATTTAGAAGACCGACTGGAACAACTCCGGATGCAGGGAGTAGCTTATTCGGATATCTGTATCCTGACGCGAACCAATGCCCTGGCCCGTTCGGTTGCCCAATACTTATTGGAGCGGGAGTGGCCTCTGGTTTCGCCAGACGCCTTGTTAATTGATGACCATCCTCAAGTGCAGCTTTTACTTTCTTTCTTGAGATACCTAGCAGCGCCTCAAGAAAAAGAACCCATTTACGAGGTCTGCCTTCACTTCGCCAAGGAGGAAGAAGATGTTCACGCCCAATTGCAGGCATGGATGGCCAATTACGAGGCCTTTCTCCAGGAACGATTCGGTATAGATGCCCAGTCGCTTTCTTATTTGGGACTCTATGAGCTCTGTGTAGAATTGGCCGCTCGGCTCGGGCTGGTCGACGAAGGCCAAGCCTATATTGCCGCCTTTTTGGAAGAGGTTCTGGTTTTCGAACGGAAAGAAGGAAACCAACTCCTTGCCTTTTTGGATTATTGGAGTGCCCGGGCAGCCCGCAAAACCCTACCTACTCCTGAAGGCCTGGACGCCATTCAACTCATGACCATTCACAAAGCGAAAGGACTGGAGTTTCCGGTGGTTCTTTTCCCTTTTGCCGATCGACAATCCCAACGCCTGCACGAACAACAAATTTGGGTGCCTGCTGAGGAATTAGGCGAAAGCGAACTTCCTGTTCTTCCACTAAACTGTGGGGCCGATATGCTGGAATACCCCGACAGTGTTCTGCCTTATACCCAAAGCGAATGGGGTCAACAGCAATTGGACCAAATCAATGTGATTTACGTGGCCTTGACCCGCGCAGCACAGGCGCTTTATCTCTGGTCTGGTCGCCGCAAAACATGGGGTAAAGGAGCCGGTATTCCCCTTGGCTATTGGCTACCCGCCTTCATCCAAAACGAAGGCCGTTGGGACGAAGAGCAAAAGACCTATTCCTGGCCCGCTGAGGGAACAATCCAGTGGAAGACCCTGTCTGCCCAAGCTGAACAGCCCAAGAACTGGAGCTACCAACTCCCGGAAAAGAAGTACAGTCGTTTTCTCAAGCACCCTCCTGTTGAGTCTTTTTCAGACGAGGTGTGGGAAGCGCGTCTTCGCGGAGACTTAATTCACGAAGCCCTGGGGCACATTCATACCCTGGCTGATATCCCTCTGGCCTGCGAATCAATTCAGGCAGAGGCTAAACGAATTGGTTTGGAATTGTCTGAACTCAGCCAGCAATTGCGCCAATTGGTCGAATCTCCTGAACTGGAAATGTTCTTTCGAAAGAGAATCCAGGGGTACAATGAAAAAGAGATGATTTCGGCTAGCGGGGAACTGTTGCGACCCGACCGCTTGATTATTGAAGAAGACGGAGCGCACTTGCTGGAATACAAAACAGGACAGGCGAGAGAACAACACCGGCGCCAACTGCTGTCTTATGGCGAGATGCTCAACGAAATGGGTCTGCCTCCCAAAACCATGGCTTTGGTTTACCTTCAAGACCCTCCAGAGGTTGTATTTTTGTAATTCGACAATACTTATATAATGTACGGAGCCATACAACAACATTTACAAGAAGAGCTCGAAGCCATACGCGAATCGGGACTTTTTAAAAAAGAAAGAATTATCACCTCGCCTCAGGAAGCGGTTATCCGATTAGAGAGTGGTGAAGAAGTAATCAACTTCTGCGCAAACAACTACCTCGGCTTGTCCAATCATCCCGAGGTTGTCCAAGCAGCGAAAGATGCCCTAGACAGCCACGGCTTTGGGATGTCGTCTGTACGCTTTATCTGCGGGACACAAGACATCCACAAAAAACTGGAAGCGGCCATCGCAGAATATTACCACACGGAGGACACCATCTTATACGCCGCCGCCTTTGACGCCAATGGCGGACTGTTCGAACCGCTGCTTACTGCAGAAGACGCTATTATATCAGATGCCCTTAACCACGCTTCCATCATTGACGGGGTACGCCTGTGTAAGGCCAAACGCTACCGATACGCCAACAACGATATGGCAGATTTAGAAAAGCAGTTGCAACAGGCTCAAGCGGATGGCGCTCGATTTAAGATGATTGTCACGGACGGAGTCTTTTCTATGGATGGCCTTTTGGCTCCCCTGGATGCCATTTGCGATCTGGCTGATCAATACGACGCCCTGGTGATGATTGACGAATGCCACGCGGCAGGCTTTATCGGGGTAGAAGGAAAGGGCACCCTTCAAGAAAAAGGGGTCATGGACCGAGTCGATATCATTACCGGAACCCTCGGAAAAGCCCTTGGCGGCGCTATGGGTGGATACACTACCGGAAAAAAAGAGGTGATCGAAATGCTGCGCCAGAGAAGTCGCCCCTACCTGTTTTCCAACTCTTTAGCTCCCTCAATTGTCGGAGCCAGCCTAAAAGTTTTTGATCTTTTAAAAAAAGATTCCAGCTTAAGACAACAACTTCGTACTAACACGCGTTACTTCAAGGACCAAATGAAAGCAGCAGGCTTTGATATTATCGATGGAGAGTCTGCTATTGTACCGGTCATGCTTTATGACGCGAAGTTATCTCAGGAGATGGCGGACCGTTTGTTGAAGGAAGGGATCTACGTGATTGGGTTTTTCTATCCGGTTGTACCCAAGGAAAAAGCCAGGATTCGAGTTCAACTTTCGGCAGCGCACAATCGAGAACATCTCGATAAGGCAATCGCCGCTTTCGTTACTGTAGGAAAGGATTTAGGGGTAATTTAATCCCCAAATTTCGTTAAACAAGGCGAAAAAAAATAAGAATATGATTTTGTTAATAGCTTTTAACAACTTACATTTGTCGCTGATAAACACTTAAACTTAAAATTTTGAACATGAAACATCTTAGCAAATTATTTGTTGCCAGCCTGCTTGTTCTTGGCTTGAGCAACGCTAACGCGCAAGACTCCAACAACCCTTGGCAGGTTAGTTTCGGTATTAATGCAATCGATGCATATCCTACTGGAACTGAGCAGTCTCAAGGAGTTTGGCGCACACCATTCCAAAGTGGAGATTTTTTGGAGGATTTCTTCAACGTAAGTGACCACTGGAATGTTCTACCTTCTGTTTCTTATGTATCGGTTAGCCGTTATATCGGGGATGGATTCTCTGTTGGTGCTCGTGGGTCTTTGAACCGCATTGAAAACCTAGGAGACGCTTCTTTCGATGATCTTTCGCATTTCGCAATTGACGGTACGATTAAGTACAACATCTTGAAAGAAACTACTATTGACCCCTTCGTACAAATTGGTGGTGGTTATACCTGGATCGATGAAATCGGTGCTGGAACCTTCAATGGAGGTCTTGGTATGAACATTTGGTTCTCTGAGAACATCGGTCTTTCTCTTGAAACTCAATACAAGCACGTATTCGAAGATTACAGCCCTAGCCATTTCCAACACATGGCGGGTATCAGTGTTCGTTTCGGTGGTACAGACACTGATGGTGATGGTATCTACGACAAAGACGACGCTTGTCCAGAAGTTGCTGGCCTAGAAGCATTCAACGGATGCCCAGACGCTGACGGCGATGGAATCGAAGATTCTAAAGACAGCTGCCCTAACGCTGCTGGTTCCAAAGAAATGAACGGTTGTCCTGACGCTGACGGTGATGGTGTTGCTGATAAAGATGATGCTTGTCCTAACGATGCTGGTCTTGAGTCCATGGGTGGATGCCCTGATTCTGACGGTGACGGTGTTGCTGACAAAGACGATACTTGTCCTAACGAAGCTGGGCCTGCTGCTAACAACGGATGCCCTTGGCCTGATACGGATGGTGACAGCGTACTAGACAAAGACGATATGTGTCCTGCTCTTGCTGGGACTGTCGCTAACAATGGATGCCCAGAAGTAACTGAAGAAGTACAGAATCAGTTGAACGACTACGCTCGTACAATCTTATTTGATACTGGTAAAGCTAGCATCAAAGCAGAATCTACTTCTGTAATGGTTGATATCATTCAAATCTTGAATGAGTACCCTAACGCTAAATTTACTGTTGAAGGGCACACTGACAGCGTCGGTAGTAAGAAACTGAACCAAAGCTTGTCTGAGAAGCGCGCTAACTCTATACGTGACTTCTTGATCGAGAAAGGAATCTCCGGATCTCGTTTGACTGCTATCGGATACGGTGAAGAAAAACCAATCGCTACTAACAGAACTCGTTCTGGAAGAAAGCAAAACCGTCGTGTTGAAATCAACTTGATGAAGTAATTCTTCTCCAATAGAATATTAAAAGCTCCGCCTTGTGCGGAGCTTTTTTGTTATGGCCGATTCCTTTATACACCTGGTTCTGGAAGATCTGCAAAAGCGAGACCTTGCCGCGGAAGAATGCACCTTTATCGTTCCCAGTCAACGTACGGCCATTCAACTCAAAAGAACCATTGGGCAGCTTTCAAAGCGAGCCTTATTCTCCCCTCCCGTCTATACCCTAACCGAATGGGTAGCCGAACTGTGCCAAAAGCAAAGTCCTTCTTCTTCATCCCTATTACTCGAGCTATTCGAAGCCTATCGGATCATCCAAACCGAATCAGAATGGGTTCCTTTTCAAACCTTTATGACATGGGCACCCGGTTTGCTGTCTGATTTTGATCAAATTGATCGATACCGCGTTCCTGCAGAGGAGTTGTTCGAGCAACTAACTGAACTTGAACGAATCAAACGCTGGGATCCTTCTGGAGATTCGACTCCTCTTATAGATCAACACCTGGCATTCTGCGCTTTGCTCTTTCCTCTGTACAATCAGCTCAATAAGCAGTTGGCAGACAAAGCTCAAGGGTATTCCGGAGCTTTATTTAGAGAGGCCTCAGAGCTTCGTGCTACCCAGAATATTAAGACCAACACCTCTTATGTTCTTTTGGGTTTCAACGCCTTGAGTACCTCAGAATCCAAGCTGTTTCAATTTCTTTTGGAAGAACGAACTACACACCTGTACTGGGATATCGATCGGCTCTTTCTGGACCAGGACTACCACGATGCGGGACTATTTATACGTGCCTATACCCAGCAGTGGCCCTACTACAAAGACCATCCCGTACTAGGGCTGCACGAAAAGTACCAGGAAGCTAAAAAAATCCGCATATCACAGTTGCCTCACCCCACCACCCAAGCGCATTATGCAGGGGAATGGCTGAAAAGTAAAAGAGAAAGTGATTCTGCTGCCCTTATTTTAGCCGATGAAGAGCTCCTGCCTCCCCTCTTACAATGCATCCCGGACCAAGTAGAGACCTTGAACATAACCATGGGACTGCCCTTGAAGGAACAACAGCTGTATCAAGCCCTTGACCTGATCTGGCAACTCGAAATTCGCCGAACCGATGAAGGATGGCTCAGTTCAGACCTGCGAGCGGCCACTGCGCATCCCAGACTTTCTGCGTATTTACGCTATAAGGGTATCCCGGAGTCTTCCCTTCAGCGAATTGGACTCCTCAATTTGCCTGAACGTCTCAATGCAGAGTCCTTAAGTGCTCTACTTGCTCAATTCGTTTTACCTGAAGAAATTTTCAGAGCAGAGCGCTTTGAACCCCTTTCATTTTTACAAAATCTATTGGACTTCTTGCCGCAAGTCGACCTCAATACTGCTGGCGACCACCAATCCCTTGGACTGCTTTTGCGCTTGTTGGAAGAAACCCGATTGCATTGCGAGCAGTATCCCTTTCTAAAAGACAGCATGACTGTATACGCCTTATTCGCCCAAAGTGTCCGCCAGGCCAGCCTTGATTTTATCGGAAATCCCTTTGAAGGCACCCAACTCATGGGAATTTTGGAAAGCAGAAACCTGGCGTTTAGAGAGGTCATGATTACCTCTCTAAACGAAGGAATTTTACCCAAAGGAGAAATCGGGCAAAGCGTCATTCCGTATGAATTACAAAAGCATTATGGCCTACCCACTACCAAAGAAAAAGACGCCCTTTTTACCTACCACTTTTACCGCGTTTTGCAATGGTCTCAAAATATTGAATTGGTCTACAGTGCTCCGACCGACGCCCTGATGGGAGGAGAACCTAGTCGCTTTATACAGCAACTACTTGCTGAGCCTATGCCTGCACATACTGTTGAAGAAGAATCCCTGGCTTCTCCCGTTCAAATTCACCGCCCTCTAGCCATAAAAATCAAAAAATCTCCAGGGCTGCTTGTTAGACTCCAACAGTACGCTGAAGAAGGGTTTTCGCCGAGTAGTTTAAGTCTCTACCTCCGTAATCCTTTGGATTTCTATAAGCGGTATGTGCTTCGCATTCCAGAAATTGTTCAGACCGAACTGGGTCTTGCTCCTCGCTTGCTTGGGAATGTAGTTCACCAATGTCTTGAATGGTTATATGAACCGGTACTTAACCAAAACCTGGACCCGGCCTTTTACGAAAATGAGCTGGATCATATTCCCCAGTTGGTAAAACGCGGTCTTTTGGAAGAACTCCCGGGACAAGAGACTCATCGCGGCAAATACGTGTTGATTCAAAAAGTAATCGAGCGTTACCTCCATCACTTCCTGGAACAGGAAAAGGCTCTTCTTGAATCCAAAAGTATCCGAGTACTTTCCTTGGAACAACAGTATAAAACCCATTTGAATAAAGAGAAAACTCGGCTGTTAAAAGGAACTTTGGACCGGGTAGAAGAAGTCGATGGTAAAATTCGTATTGCTGACTATAAAACCGGAAAACTAATTCTTTCAGAACTCGAATATCAAGGGATCGGAGAAGATTTACGGGAAGAAAAATCCCAAAAGAGGTTTCAGCTGCTGTGTTACGCGCTCCTCTACAAGGACGCCACAGGGCACATTCCTGACCAAGTTGGTATCTACCCTATCAAAGACAAGGGAGCCGGCTTACAGAGCCTATTTGAGCGGCAGGGACGTAACAAGACTTCTGTACGTTTAGAGGAAAAAGAGATAGAAGCTTTCCGGGTATTTTTAAACGTCTTGATTGACGAAATCATGGATCCGGAAATTCCCTTTATCGAAAATCTCGACCCCTAAGATTTTAGGTCCGGTCTGGACGGACGAATTTCGACCTTACTTGGAAGGGTTCGTGCTGGCATTCGTAATAGATCCAAAACTAGAGTTCCTAGATCCTCCGGCTGAATTTTCCAAGCATCTTTTTCTGAGGGGGTGTTTCCGTTGAATTCACTCGCTACAGAACCGGGCATCAAGGTACTCACTTTGATGTTGTAGGGCCGCAAATCCAACATGGCCGCTTGGGTAAAACCAACAACGCCAAACTTTGAAGCGTTGTAGCCCGCACCTTTGGCAAAGAAGTTGGTACCCGCCAAACTTGCAATAGTAAAATAATAGCCTTCACTGGATTTCAGAGCTTCAACACTTGCTTTTAAGCTGTGGAAGACCCCGGTTAAATTGGTATCCATCATCGCCTTCCAATCCTTAGGGTCTAATTGATCCACCGGGGCAAATACCCCCAAGCCTGCATTGGCAATAACCACATCCAATCTTCCCCATTTGTCCAAGATCTTTTGGACCGCCGCTTCTTCTTGTTGAAGATCTGATACATCGGAACCCAGCCCCAAAACCCGGTCTTCTAGCCCCAATTCCTGAGCAACTTTTTTAGCCTGATCTGAGCTGCGTCCAGAAATGGCTACGCGCATTCCGTAAACCAAGAACACCTCAGCCATGCCTTTTCCTATTCCTTTGGTTCCTCCCGTGATGTAGACGACCAACTCCTTGAGGTCTTTGCGCGATGTAAAATCCATAACTCTTGCTTACAAAAAAGCCCGTTCTTACAAACGGGCTAGGGTTGGTGGAGAATACCGGAGTCGAACCGGTGACCTCTTGCATGCCATGCAAGCGCTCTAGCCAGCTGAGCTAATCCCCCTTATTTCAATAAATCCCCTCCAAAAAAAGGGATAACAAAGGAACCAAAATTTTCGGAAAGTATCAAAAAATACCCTTCCTAATGGCACACTTTTAATACTTATTCACACGCAGAACCAATACCGGAATAGGAACAAAGAATTCCTCTTTTCCGATGGTGTTCTTTTCCCAGAGCTTTTTGAAAAAACCTCGTTTGCGTCTGAACACACAAAGCAGATCCGGTTCATTGTCCTTAAAGTGCTCCAATACCCCTTGGTAAGTCGTCGCATTTTCACTGATCTGCAGCCCTTCACTCAAATCCAATAAACTAGTGTTTACCTGCAAGTCCTCTTCGGTATAACCCGGGGTTTTAACCAAGAGCAGGTTGACCTTAGAGCGGTGCTTATTCATGATTTCGATCAAGGGATTTAAAATGGTATTGCGCTTGATAATCCCTGATTTAAAGGCCGTTAGAATGGAACTAAAGGGTTTGTAAACTGTTCCAACAGGTACGATTAAGGCCGAAATATTGGTCTGCTTTATAATCTTACCGGAAGTCGTCCCCAAGTACAGTTCCTCCTGTATATCATTGCTCTGGGGTCTTAGGATGACCAGATCAATTTCCAGGGTGCGATTCAGTTCGATTAATCCATCAGCCAAGTCGCCCTGATAGGTCGCCAGATTGATTTCTACCCCCTTCTGATCTACCTTGGCAATGATTTCTTTGAGCTGCTCTTTGGTGTTTTGGTTAACCGTTGCACTGACATTGCGCAGACCGGCCGATCCAGGAGCAGAAAAAACATCCATTAAAAAAACTTTGGCCCCAAAATCAGCGGCAAAATCTATGGCGTATTGTAGGGTAAAGTTAGAATCAGGGCTGTGCCCAAGGGTACGAGTATGTTGTTCATCGCGTTGCTAGATCGTATTGAATTACATTTGCTGAATAAGCATTTGATTCAATGATTCGACGACCAAAAATAGCTGAAATAAACGAGATTATGGCCATCACCCAGGCCTGTGCAAGGGACATGTCCAGTAGGGGGATAGAGCAGTGGAATGAACACTACCCCTCCCGAACAGCCTTTGAGTACGATCTGGAAATGGAGGAGCTTTTTGTTATTGAGCAGGACCAAAAAATCATTGGATCGGTTACCCTTTCCTTTACCAAAGACGAAGAATACAAACCCATTGAGTGGTTAGGCCCAGACACCAAACACCTCTATGTGCACCGGCTCTGTGTAGATCCTGAGCAACAGGGAAAAGGCGTCGCACGGCAATTGATGGATTTTGCAGAAAATTACGGCAAGAAACAAGGCTGTGCTTCCGTTCGCCTCGACACATTTTCTCAGAATCCCCGGAATATCCGCTTTTACAAAGCTCGTGGATACCAGCAAAGAGCTGACGTCTTTTTTCCGAAACAGAGCACACACCCCTTTCACTGTTTTGAACTCCTGCTTTAGGCGCTACCTTTGCAGCAGTGAAAAAGGAGGTCAACTTTAAGAGCATCAACCGACTGGCGATTCCTGCCACCATCTCCGGGATTGCGGAGCCTTTGCTCTCGATTACCGATACCGCCATGGTCGGGAACATCCCCGAAAACGATGTGGAGTCTTTAGCGGCTGCAGGCATTGTCGGGGCCTTTCTTTCGATGTTAATCTGGGTGCTTGGGCAAACCCGCAGTTCAATTTCGGCCATCCTTTCTCAGTACTTGGGAGCCGGAAAACTGGACGAAGTGAACCGCCTACCTGCGCAGGCTATTTTTTTCAATGTCCTGCTTTCTGTTCTTGTTATTGTTACTACTCTGCCCTTTGCCCGGCCGTTATTTGCTTTGTTTGAAGCTGATGGTTTGGTCCTGGATTATTCGGTGAGCTACTATTCCATTCGGGTCTGGGGGATGCCTCTGACGCTCTTCACTTATGCCCTATTTGGGGTTTTTCGAGGATTACAGAACACCTTTTACCCCATGGTCATCGCTCTGATCGGCACCTTGGTCAATATCGGGCTCGATTATGTCTTTATCTACGGAATTGAAGGCGTTCTGCCCGCGATGTATCTGGAGGGTGCTGCCTATGCTAGCCTCATCGCTCAGGCCGTCATGGCCTTGTTGGTCTTTTTCTTTATCCGCCGCCACACGCCCATTCCTCTGCGCTTGAAGTTTCCTATCCACCGTGAAATGCGAAGAATTGTGGCCATGAGTGCCAACCTTTTTGTGCGCACCATCGCCCTCAATGCCGCCTTGATGCTGGCTGTACGAGAGGCAACCGCCTTGGGCGACCGCTATATTGGCGCTCACACCATCGCCATAAACCTCTGGCTGTTTGCCGCCTTCTTTATTGACGGCTACGGCGCGGCCGGCAACAGTATGGGGGGGCGATTTCTGGGTGCAAAAAACTACGCCAACCTTTTGGAGCTCGCTAAGAAGATTTTACTCTATGGATTTTTGGTTAGCCTACCCTTGGCGGGCTTGGGCTTTCTCTTTTACAGCTCGATAGGCGAGCTCTTCTCCAGTAATGCGGAAGTCTTAGAAACCTTCGCCTCCATCTTCTTCCTAGTACTTGTTGGGCTGCCATTCAATACCATGGCCTTTGTGTACGACGGTTTGTACAAGGGCATGGGCGAAATGAAATTTCTACGCAATGTACTGCTGGCCGCTACAGGGCTCGGATTCATTCCTTTGCTCTATTTCGGTTTGGACATGGGTTGGGGCATCTATAGTATTTGGATCGCCTTTTTAGGCTGGATGTTTATCCGGGGGAGTGCCTTGGGGATTCATTTTTGGAGGAGGTACCGCCCATTGGCTCAGCCCCATTAAAAGCGTACATTTGAGTAAGACCGCATACAATTCATGAGTACAACAGAACGCACCCAGGGTAGCTTGTATACCAAAATCGATCAGGGGGTTGCCCATTTTGAATTCGGGCACCCGGCGAGTAATTCTTTTCCGTCCGAACTCTTGGCTCGACTGGCCAAAGGCTTAGAAGACATCGCCTTAAACCCAGAGGTAAAACTGGTCGTTTTGCGCTCCGAAGGAGATCGAGCATTTTGTGCCGGGGCCTCCTTTGACGAACTATTGGCCATTTCTACCCCTGAAGAAGGGACTGCCTTCTTTAGCGGATTTGCCCATGTGTTGCAAGCCTTGCGCAATTGCCCACAACCCGTGATTGGACGTGTACAGGGTAAAGCTGTTGGCGGTGGGGTTGGACTAATTGCTGCCTGTGATTATGTGCTCGCCACGGAAGCGGCCTCGGTACGCCTTTCGGAGGTGGCCATTGGCATTGCCCCGTTGGTTATCGCCCCAGCCGTGCGCCGTAAGCTTGGGGCAGCAGGACTCGCGACCCTTTCTTTGGATCCAAAGCATTGGCAAAACGCCTACTGGGCTAAAGAGAATGGCCTCTACCAAAAAGTTTTTGAAAATATCGCTGAGCTGGACCAGGGGCTGGAAGACTACCTGGCGCAGATGGCCCCCTATTCAGGGGAGGCCTTGCGAAAACTAAAGCAAGCCCTCTGGTCAGGAACAGAATCCTGGGACCCCCTGCTGTTTGAGCGGGCGAGTCAAAGCGGTCAACTGGCCTTAGGAGATGAAGCTAAAGAAGCTTTAAAGGGCTTTAGAAAATAAGCAGAAATGAACGGATTATCCCTTCGGGTTTTTGTGCTCGCTTTTGTGGCATTAACCCTTTTCAATTGTAAACCCAAGTCCGTGGAGAAGCAGGAAGCATCCTCCCCTGAAAAAGAGGGGCCTCAAACCAAAGACGCCCAACCCCACGCTGCCTTCTTTCAGGATCCCTTTGCCTATTTCGTACAAGTATTGAAAGAAGGTCATGAGATCGAAGCCTACGGTTTGGCTTCTCTCGAAAATAACCTGCGGGTGGTTCAGATTCTCGAAGCGGCTAGAATTTCGGCTGAAAGCGAGAAAGCGGTTCAATTTAAGGAGCTCTTTCCTTGACCCTGCTCATGATCTTAGTAAATTAGCGGCCATGGAGACCATCCAACTGCCTGCACTTCAACCGGGGAAGAAGATTTATTTTGCCAGTGACAACCACTTGGGAGCGCCTGATTTGGCCAGTAGTCGCCCAAGAGAAAAGCAGTTCGTTAAATGGTTATCTGATATTCAAGCCGACTGCCAGGTACTCATTCTGGTCGGTGACCTCTTTGATTTTTGGTTTGAATACAAGACGGTTGTTCCCAAAGGCTTTGTGCGTGTGCTGGGGAAATTGGCCGAAATGGCCGATCAGGGAATCGACATCCACTATTTTGTCGGTAACCACGACCTTTGGATGTTCGGGTATTTTGAAGAAGAGTTGGGCATTCCGGTTTACCATGAGACTCGGCTTTTTATCTGCGGAGAAACCCGCTTCTTTGTTGCTCATGGCGATGGCCTGGGACCAGGCGACCGCGGCTTTAAATTGATGAAAAAAGTCTTCACCAATAAGGTTTGCCAGTGGCTCTTTCGCTGGTTCCATCCCGACTTGGGAGTACGCCTTGCACAGCACCTCTCGGTCAATAACAAAATCATTTCGGGGGAAGCGGACACCCGTTTTTTAGGTGAAGACAAGGAATGGCTCATTCTCTACGCAAAACGCAAACTGGAAGAAGCCCATTACGATTACTTCATCTTTGGTCACCGCCACCTGCCTCTGCAACTCCAGCTAAAGGAAAACAGCGACTACGTAAACTTAGGGGATTGGATTGTCTACCTCACCTATGCCGTTTACGATGGCTCCTCACTGAGTTTAGAGTCCTTACCGGAAGGGCGTAAATCCTTGATCTCTAACTGAAGGCTGGTTCTGCCTTGCCATTGATTTTCTTCTAACGAAAAGACCACATCCACGGCTTGTTGATCCGCCATGTCCGAAAGGCGATCTGCGAGCGAAAAACCGATTCCGCCAAAGAGGGTACCGTTCTGATTAAACTCAGCCTTTAAATGGGTTTGGTCCTGTCCAACCTTGCGGGATCGACCGGTATCTGTCAGGCCTCGGCTGCTGAATAAAGGAGAAGGGTTTTCGGGCCCGAAAGGTGCAAACTGCCTCAATATTTGGTAAAAGGATGGGGTGAGCTCTTCGAGCTGTACTTCTTTATCAATATGCAGCTCGGGTTCTTGTTTTTCGGTGCCCAAGTGCTCCTGAACCACTGCTTCGAATCGTTCGATAAAGGCCGGAAGTTTTTCGGGTAATACGGTCAGCCCGGCCGCAAAGGTGTGGCCGCCAAACTGCTCTATGTGCTCCGCACATTCTGTGAGCCCTTGGTAGAGGTCAAATCCAGGGATGGAACGAGCGGAGGCCACCCACTTTCCTTGGGATTGAGTAAAGACCACCGTAGGTCTGTAGTGGTGCTCCATCAGGCGGGAAGCCACAATTCCGATCACTCCTTTGTGCCAGTTTTCCTGATAGACTACGGTAGAGCATTGGTCCTGTAAGCCCTTTTCTTCAATAAAAGCCAGGGCCTCATCCGTGTTTTGCTTTTCGGTTTCTCTCCGGTTTTGGTTGAGCTGTTCTATTTCTTCCGCCAGGGATTCCACCACTTGAGGGTCCTCTGAACTGAGCAGGTCAACCGCCCTGCTCCCGTGTAACATACGGCCTGCTGCATTAATCCGAGGAGCAACCGAAAAAACCAGGTCCGAAAGCTGGTACTCTTCTTTATTCCTGTTCTTCAGCAGGGCGCGGATTCCGGGCCTTCCTTCCTTATTCAACTGCAAGAGACCAAAGGTAGCCAGGATGCGGTTTTCGCCCGTAACCGGAACGATATCAGCAGCTACCGCTGTAGCCACCAAGTCCAATAAGGGGTTGGTGGTCGATGGCATTTGGCCGTAATGGGTTGTCAAGGCCTGAGCCAATTTATAGCCCACTCCGCATCCACAGAGTTCCTTGTATGGATACGCACAATCGCTTCGTTTGGGGTTAAGAATAGCCGCCGCTTCGGGCAATTCGGGCCCGGGGCGGTGGTGATCACAGATGACAATATCAATCCCCCGTTCCTTGGCGTAGCGCACCTGTTCTATGGCCTTAATTCCACAATCTAGGGCGATGATCAGTTCAAAACCATTGTCCTGTGCAAAGTCAATTCCCCTTAAAGAGAGCCCATAGCCCTCCTTGTACCGATCAGGAATGTAGGTGGCGATCTCTGGGCTGTGTGACCGAAGAAAGGTGTACATCAGGCAACCGCCGTCGTCCCGTCTACATCGTAATCCCCATACACCAGGATACGCTGCCCTTTTTCAATGGCCTCCGCGACCCGTTGCACCGCCCGGTCCATATCTTTCATCATGAAGGGATCGTGTAGTTCATCCAGGGAAGCGCGAAAGAAACCTTTAGCTTCTTCCAGGGTTCGGATGCCTCGTTGAACCAGGAGTTCCGAAACGAGGGGAGATACTTTGGGGCCTAATTCTTTTTGCAAAGCGCTTACCTCCTCAGGCTTGGGGGGTGATTTAAGAATCCAGCGCATAGGCCCTAGTCGGTGTGAAAAATCGTCTTGAGTTCCAATTCTGCAAAACGACGGAACATCTCCATGACTCCGCAGTACTTTTCGATCGAAAGATCCACAGCTCTTTGCAGTTTGGCTTCGTTCAGGTTAGAACCGTGGAAGTGGTACTCCACCACAACTTTATCGTAGTACTTGGGATGTTCATCGGTGAGGTTGGCGATGGTCTCTATATGAAATCGATCCACCTCGAGTTTCATTTTCTCAATCAGAGAGGCCACGTCCAGTCCGCTGCATCCGGCCAAGGACGAAAGCATCAAGGCCTTGGGTCTCAGGCCGTCATCTGAGCCGCCATTTTCTTCCCCGGCATCAATCCGGATTGTCAAACCCGAGGGGTTGTTACTTTCAAAAGCCATCCCGCCTTTCCATTCGGTCGATACACGATTCGTCATCCGCTTATTTTTTGTTTCTTGTTCTTCGATAAAACCCTAAAACTACGAAAATGCCCTTAGTAACCCCTCTTTCTCCTGACCACGATCCGGAAACAAGAGAACTCGCCGAATTCTTTAACGAGACCCTCGGTTTTTGCCCGAATTCTGTTTTGACCATGCAGCGAAGACCTGCCATTTCCAAAGCCTTTATCAACCTCAACAAGGCGGTGATGGCCAACGAAGGGCGTGTCACTTCAGCCCTTAAAAGAATGATCGCCTGGGTGAGCAGCAATTCCACCGGCTGTCGTTATTGTCAGGCCCATGCCATTCGAGCGGCAGAGCGTTACGGAGCGGAGCAAGAACAGCTCGACAACATTTGGGAATACCGTACACATCCGGCTTTTTCAGAAGCCGAGAGAGCCGCCCTTGACTTCTCTTTGGTTGCTTCACAGGTCCCGAATGCCGTGGATCAAGAGATCAAAGACCGCCTATACGAGCACTGGGACGAAGGAGAAATTGTCGAAATGTTGGGTGTTATCTCTTTATTTGGCTACTTGAACCGTTGGAATGACTCTATGGGTACCTCCATCGAAGACGGGGCGGTGGAGAGCGGTTTGCAGTATTTAGGCAAGCACGGTTGGGAAAAAGGCAAGCACGTCTAGGCCTTTCCTCTTCCTTCAATCACCAACACGAATTCTCCTCGTGGAGCGTGGGATTCAAAATGTTCTTTCACTTCCTTCAGGCTACCTCGCACGGTTTCTTCGTGGAGTTTGGTGAGCTCACGGCTCACCGAAATCTGACGTTCCTCTCCGAGGAATTCAATTAGATGCCCCAAGGTTTTTAAGAGTTTATGGGGCGATTCATAAAGCACCAGGGTACGGCTTTCGGAAGCGATGGCTTCCAACCGCGTTTTACGTCCTTTTTTTGGGGGCAAAAAGCCTTCAAAAACGAAGCGGTCGCAGGGCAGACCACTTTGCACTAAGGCCGGCACAAAAGCAGTCGGCCCCGGCAAGGCTTCCACCTCAATCCCCTCTTCAATACAGGCCCGGGTGAGTAAAAATCCGGGGTCCGAGATTCCAGGACTTCCCGCATCGCTGACCATGGCCAGGGTCGCCCCTTGCTTCATCTTTTGAATCAATTTGGGCAACTGACTGTGCTCGTTATTTTGGTGGTGGGCCAACAGAGAGGTGTCGATCGAGAAGTGCTTCAGTAGTTTTCCGCTGACACGGGTGTCCTCCGCCAAGATCAAATCGGCTTCTCTCAGGCATTCGACTGCCCGAAAAGTGATGTCCCCTAAGTTCCCGATCGGGGTAGGGACAAGGATCAATTTTCCCATGATTACATTTGGAAGGCCCGGCTCACTTCTGCCTTAAAGCGCTCTTCCCAGTCCGGTTTACCTTCCCAGTTGAATTCTGTTTTGACATTGTGCTCGATGTACTCCAGCGCTTCTGCTTCAGAGCCTAATCCCGAAATGTTTTGGATCACTTTCTGGAAGTCTTCTTCGCTTTCGTCAAAGAGGTTGTTGACGAAGGCGACCTTATCGTTTAGCCCAATGGCAAACTTTCGGGTTTGTTTTTGCAATACAGAGGCAGCGAGTCCACCTTCATTGATAGTGCGCTCATCTTTCATCAACTCTCCTGCAGAAAGGAGTTCAGAGAAAAGTTGGTCCATGGCCACATCGGTATTCATCTCGGTGACCATGTGCTTGATGGTGTCCATTCCCGGGATGATGATGTCCTCATCGTGAGGGTTGGTTTCGGGCACCGTCGAATTGGCGGTCATCACGGCATTGGCCAATTTCTCAAATTTTTGAGCGATCTCGTTCTTGCTCACATCCACTTCAATGTGATCGAGTTTTTCTTCAATGTATTTTAGCACCGCGAGTTTTTCGTAGAGCTTGCGAGCTGATTCGTAGAGTTCATCAACAGATTCCGTATCGAGATTGCTGGCAATCCGCTGGCTTAATCGGCGTAATTCTTCTTTGACTTTTTTTTGCATGACCTCTACTTTTTTACAAGGTACAATCTATTGTGGAGAAGGGTTTCCAAGAAAAGGTTAAATCTGCCCTGTTTCTGCCCTCCTTATTTTACTACTTTTGGGAGAGGAGAGAATCCTTTCCCTACCCTTCAAAAGTACACTATGTTTCTGGAAAATACCGTAAATCCTGAAGAACAGTTCGGCTGGATCGAGGTCATATGCGGTTCCATGTTTTCTGGAAAAACAGAAGAACTGATTCGACGCCTGAAGCGAGCACAATTCGCCAAACTCAAGGTAGAAATCTTCAAACCCATTTTGGATGTACGCTATGACGAAGACCTTGTTATCTCGCACGACGCCAACGAAATCCGTTCTACGCCCGTGCCGGCTGCAGCCAATATTCGTCTGCTGGCCGATGATTGCGATGTGGTGGGGATTGATGAAGCCCAATTCTTCGATGACGAAATTGTCACGGTTTGCAATGACCTGGCAAATCGAGGAGTACGCGTAGTCGTGGCCGGACTCGATATGGACTTTAAAGGAAACCCTTTTGGACCTATGCCGGCTTTGATGGCCACCGCAGAGTACGTAACCAAGGTTCATGCCGTCTGTACCCGCACGGGGAACTTGGCCCACTACTCCTTCCGTAAGTCCTCTGACAAGCAATTGGTTTTATTAGGGGAAACCCAAGAATACGAGCCCTTGAGTCGCGCTGCCTACTACAAAGCTATGTTGCGTGAAAAGCTGGGCGGTATGGATGTCAATGCCGAAGAACTTAACCCCGATAGCGAATCCTGATTTGAGTCAAGAGCACCCCACGGTTTTAGAAATTGATTTAGGCGCTTTGAAGCACAACCTGCAGGTGCTCAAAAGTCGTCTACAGCAAAAGACCAAATTTCTGGCTGTTGTCAAGGCCTTTGCCTACGGCTCCGATGCCCTGAAAATCGCCCAAACCCTGGAAGAAGAAGGCGTGGATTATTTGGCGGTTGCCTATACCTCTGAGGGGATTGCCCTGCGCGATGGCGGAATCCGCCTCCCTATTTTGGTCTTGCACCCTCAGCCCGATCAACTGAGCCGCTGTATTGATCGCTGTCTGGAGCCCAGTATTTACTCTCCCCGCTTGTTACGGGCCTTCGTAAAAACAGCAGAAGAAAAGCAACAAACCGACTATCCTATCCACCTGAAGTTCAATACCGGTCTAAATCGTTTGGGCTTTTGGGAAAATGATGTAGACCGGGTCAACGAGCTGCTACAAAACACCCGCTCGACCAAGGTTAAAGGTCTCCTTTCCCATCTCGCTGCTTCCGATGATCCTGCAGAAAAGGAGTTTACCCAAGCCCAGCTGAAACAATTCGAAAAGATCGGGAAAGAGCTCGTCGAAAAATTGGGCTACCAACCCTTGCGACACCTCTTGAATTCTTCAGGGATATTGAATTATCCAGAGGCACAATTCGAAATGGTTCGCTCCGGTATTGCCCTCTATGGCTACGGCAACGCTCCTGAATTTGATGCAGAGCTCAAGCCCCTCGGGCGCTTGCGTACCGTGATTTCTCAATTACATAAAATTGAACCGGGAGAATCGGTGGGCTACAACCGGGCTTATAAAGCGGAAGCTTACCAGCTCATCGCTACCCTGCCTCTTGGTCATGCCGATGGTATTGGACGTCAGTATGGCCATGGAAAAGGCCAGGTCTGGCTTCAAGGTCAGTTGGCCCCCATCATCGGCAACGTTTGTATGGATATGTTGATGGTCGATGTCACCGGCCTGGATTGCAAAGAAGGAGACCCGGTAATCGTCTTCGGACCGGAGCATTCCGCAGAGGATTTTGCCCGTGGTGCGGGCACCATCTCCTATGAATTACTAACTGGTATTTCTTCCCGTGTGCCCCGGCAAATCATCGACTCAACTCGCTAGTTTTCAGGATAATCCGTCTACATTTTGTCATAAAAGACCTACAATAAAAAAAATTTTAGCAACTTGCGTCCCGTAAACATTAACATTTAAATCACATCATTATGGGATTCTTTAAAGACTTCAAATCCTTTCTAATGAAAGGAGACATTGTTAGCTTGGCCACGGCTGTCGTTATTGGCGGGGCCTTCAGTACCATTGTCAACTCCGCCGTAAAAGACATCATCATGCCGATTGTTGGTGTGATTACCGGGGGAACGGACTTTACTCAACAGTACATCGCCTTGAATGGGGAAGCTTACGAAAACCTCGCAGCGGCCCAAGAAGCCGGTGCTGCGGTACTAACCTACGGAAACCTGATCCAGGCCATCATTAACTTCATCATTGTTGGCTTGTTCATTTATGTGTTTTTAAAAGCCTACGAAAACACGCAAAAGAAAGAAGAGGAGGCTCCAGCAGCCCCTGCGGGTCCAACTCAGGAAGAGTTGCTTGCCGAAATTCGCGATTTGCTCAAGCAGCAAAACAGCTAAGATACTGGTCAACAGCGGCCAACCGCTACACCACCTTTCATTTAAAGCCGCCTATGACCATCGTTGTAGGCGGTTGTTTTATTTATCACAAAAAAGGGTTGTTTGGGCGCAAGAGAAGACTAATTTTACTCCCTTAATTCAGGAACTATGAAAGTTGCAGTTGTTGGGGCTACTGGCATGGTCGGTACCGTGATGCTCCAGGTGTTGGAAGAAAGAAATTTTCCGTTGGACGAATTACTCCCCGTTGCTTCGGCAAGGTCAATCGGAAAGACGCTTCCGTTTAGAGGAAAAGAGGTGCCCGTAATAGGGATGGAAGATGCTATTTCGCGCAGACCAGACATTGCTCTGTTCTCTGCCGGGGGAGGAACCTCTCTGGAGTGGGCCCCGAAGTTTGCCGAAGTGGGCACAACGGTCATCGACAACTCCTCCGCCTGGCGAATGGATCCCACTAAAAAACTCGTCGTTCCCGAAATCAATGCAGATGAATTGGGGCCTGATGACAAAATTATTGCCAACCCCAATTGCTCTACCATTCAATTGGTCATGGCTCTATATCCCTTGCACCAGAAATACAAACTCAAAAGGGTGTTGGTTTCGACCTACCAATCCGTTTCAGGAACAGGGGTAAAAGCTGTAAAGCAGCTGGAAGACGAAACGGCTGGGATCGAAGGAGAAAAAGCGTATCCGCACCCGATTAGCCGAAACGCTTTACCTCACTGTGACGTCTTTGAAGAGAGCGGGTATACCAAAGAAGAAATGAAGCTCGCTCGCGAGCCTCAAAAAATCCTGGATGACCGCACTTTTTCTGTGTCAGCCACCGCGGTTCGAATCCCGACCGCAGGAGGTCATTCCGAAGCAGTCAACGTGGAATTCTACAACGACTTTCAACTCGAAGAAGTTCGGGAATTGCTCGAAGCCATGCCTGGTGTAGTGGTCGAAGATGTTCCGGAAGAAAACCGCTATCCGATGCCGGTGAACGCCCACGGAAAAGACGAAGTTTTTGTCGGCCGAATTCGACGGGACTTAACACAGCGCAACACCCTAAATATGTGGGTTGTAGCTGATAATTTACGCAAAGGGGCCGCAACAAATGCAGTACAAATTGCAGAGTACCTCTGCGCTAAAAAGGGTATCTTAGAGGGAATCAATTGAAAGACCCTATGAAGAAAATCATTCCGGGTTTGGCAGTATTGGCATTGGCCGCTTGTCAGCCCGAGAAAAAAGCAAAACCCGTGACCTATCCGGAAACGGTCAAAAAGGACTGTGTCCTCACCTATTTTGACACGGAGCTCAACGACCCTTACATGTGGTTGGAAGACGACCGCAGCGAAGAAACTGAAGCCTGGGTAAAAGAAC
>NZ_MQVX01000001.1:1851382-2524742 GCF_002954325.1 Aureicoccus marinus | reverse complement strand
AAAATGGCGTTACCTTCGGCTTCCTCGACAATATTCCTTTTCGAGAGCAGCTCAAAGGCCGACTCGAAAAACTCTGGAATTACGAGAAAATTGGCTCTCCCTTTAAACGGGGAGACTACACTTATTTCGCCAAAAACGACGGCCTTCAAAACCAGTACGTTTACTACCGCCAGAAAGGCGGTGGAGAACCGGAGGTCTTTTTGGATCCCAACACCTTCTCTGAAGACGGAACGACTTCTCTTGCCGGATTGAGTTTTACAGAGGATGGCAGCATGGCTGCTTACTCCATCTCTGAAGGAGGAAGTGACTGGCGCAAGGTGATCGTCATCGAAACCGAAAACCTCACCCGTGTGCAGGACACCTTGGTGGATGTGAAATTCAGTGGTATTTCCTGGAGAGGGAAAGAAGGTTTCTACTACTCCAGCTACGATAAACCAGAGGGTAGTGAGCTATCGGCCAAAACTGATCAGCACAAGCTGTATTTCCACAAACTGGGAACAGATCAAAAAGAAGACCAGGTCATTTTTGGAGGAACTGAGTCTGAGAAACACCGCTACGTTGGCGGATATGTTTCTGAGGACGATCGCTACCTCTTTATCAGCGCTTCGGTAGCTACTTCAGGGAACAAGCTGTTCATGAAGGATCTCAAGAGCAAAAACAGCTCCTTGGTGACCATACAAGGCGATGATGAGGCTGACACCTATGTCTTGGATAATGAAGGCAGTCGCCTGTTCTTGGTGACCAACCGCAATGCTCCCAACAAGAAGATTGTTTCGGTCGACGCCAGTAATCCTGGAGTTGACAATTGGGTAGACTTTGTTCGCGAAACCGAACACGTGCTTACTGCGGGCAGCGGAGGAGGATACTTCTTTACCAAGTACATGGTTGACGCCATTTCCAAGGTCTACCAATACGATATGGACGGCAACAAGGTTCGGGATATCGAACTCCCTGGCGTTGGAACGGCAAGTGGCTTTGGGGGTGAAAAGGACGAGAAGGAATTCTACTTTTCTTTTACCAACTACAACACGCCTGGCTCGACCTACAAGTACAATGTAGAGACCGGAGATTACGAGCAATACTGGAAGCCCGAGATTGACTTCAATCCTGAAGACTATACCTCTACTCAGGTCTTCTACACCTCAAAAGATGGCACCAAGGTACCGATGATCATTACCCACAAAAAAGGCTTGGAGCTCAATGGAAAAAACCCGACCATCCTTTACGGATACGGAGGGTTCAACATCAGCTTACAGCCTTCCTTCAGCATTGCCAATGCCGTCTGGATGGAACAAGGGGGAGTTTATGCCGTGCCTAACCTTCGTGGAGGGGGAGAGTACGGGAAAAAGTGGCACGATGCAGGTACCAAAATGCAGAAGCAAAACGTCTTTGACGACTTTATTGCTGCGGCAGAATACCTGATCGAGAACAACTACACCAGCAGCGATTACCTCGCCATTCGCGGTGGTTCGAACGGAGGCCTCTTGGTCGGCGCGACCATGACCCAGCGCCCGGATTTGATGAAGGTTGCTTTGCCCGCTGTAGGGGTGTTGGACATGCTGCGCTACCACACGTTCACTGCGGGTGCCGGATGGGCTTACGACTACGGAACTTCCGAAGACAGCCCCGAAATGTTTGAGTACCTCAAGGGGTATTCGCCTGTACACAACGTCAAAGAAGGGGTAGAATACCCAGCAACTTTGGTCACTACAGGAGATCACGACGACCGAGTTGTTCCAGCACACAGCTTTAAGTTTGCGGCCCAGTTACAAGCCAAACAAGCTGGAGCCAATCCAACACTCATCCGAATCGAAACCGATGCCGGACACGGTGCAGGAACTCCTGTGAGCAAAACCATCGAGCAGTATTCCGATATTTTCGGGTTCACCCTGTTCAATATGGGCTTTGAAGAGCTACCGAACAAAGCGGTTCTTAGCGAGATTAAAGGTTAATCCTCGCTATATTACAAAAGAAAGGGCTCCCTCGGGAGCTCTTTTTCTTTTAGCATTTGAGATTGATGTTGTAGACCACTATTAATTCACAAGATCTGCTAAACGTTTGCCAACCTGACTGCCCAAGGCAACCCCCATTCCTCCGAGGCGTACACCACAGTACGTCCTTTGCGAGAGTTGTTCGACCAGGGGATTCTTTTTGGGGCCAACCCCCATGACCCCGCTCCACCGCCTTTCAATCTCAAAAGACTCTTGGGGCAAGATGACCTCTCTGAGGAGGGCTTCAAGGCGGTCTTGAATCAGCGGACTTGTTCCGGGTTCTGTGGTTGTTTCGCCTGGGATATCCAAATTTCTTCCTCCACCGAGCAAGACCCTGCCGTCGATCTGACGAAAGTAATAGTAGCCTTGTTCCAGGTGGTAACAGCCTTCGATCCGGGTAGCTACCGGGCTGGTTAAGAGCACCTGTGCTCTTGCGGGTTTGACTTGGTCCTGTTTATCGGTGAGAAGACGGGAGGCAAATCCGTTGGTGGTCATCAGTACCTGCTGGCTGGTCCATTCGCGCTCCTCCGCCCTCAGTGTAACTCCTGTGGGACTTTCTTCCAACTGGTCTACCCGAACACCGGTTAGCACCAAAATATTGGCTTTCTTGACCTTTTCGAGGAGTGCTTGCATCATAAAACCAGGATGCAATTCACCCTCGTATTGGTGGGTAAATTGATGTGGAAGAATTTGCCCAAAGGCAGGATTGGTTTTTTGAATCTGGAAAGCATCACCCCCGAACACCTCTCGAAGAAGGGTGTTGGTTGTTTCCAAGGCCGCTTCACAGGCTTCAAATAGGGCTTGATCCTCCTTCAAAAAGAGTTCATGGCCACCTTTATTGGTATACCGGAGAGCCTTGTCCCCCAACAAGCTTCTCAGGTATTGAATTCCTTCAAAACGTTGGGCAACCAGCTCGCGGATCTCCTCTGGGCTGTGGTGTTTGGCATCGGCCAATAGCTCCGAAAGAGAGCCAAAACAGGCAAAACCAGCATTACGCGTACTCGCTCCACTAGGAAGAGGGCCGCGTTCAACAACGACAATGTGTTTATTGGGGAAGCGTTCTCGAAGCCTTAGAGCAGCATTGAGCCCTACCAAGCCAGCTCCTATCAGGGTAAAATCGACTTGGCTTAGCCAGGCTTGTTCTTCCCAATAGGATAGCTTCATAGGGCCCTCTGTTGTCTTAGTCCTCTTCAGGCTTCATCTCGAAGCCTTCCATAAACTTGGTGGTGTAGTTCCCAGCCAAGTAATCCGGATGATCCATCAATTGACGGTGAAAAGGAATTGTGGTTTTAACTCCTTCAATCACAAACTCGTCCAAGGCACGGCGCATCTTGTTGATGGCTTCCTCACGGGTTTGTGCAGTGGTAATCAGTTTCGCGATCATGGAATCGTAGTTCGGAGGAATAACGTATCCACTGTAAACATGCGAATCCAATCGAACTCCATGACCTCCTGGCGTGTGCAAAGTTGCAATACGTCCCGGAGAAGGGCGGAAATCATTGTAAGGATCCTCCGCGTTAATACGGCATTCGATCGAGTGTAGCTTCGGCGTGTAGTTTTTCCCTGAGATCGGTACTCCACCAGCAACCAAAATCTGCTCTCTGATCAAATCGTAATCGATTACCTGTTCCGTAATCGGGTGCTCGACCTGAATACGGGTGTTCATCTCCATGAAGTAGAAATTGCGGTGCTTATCAACCAAGAATTCTACGGTTCCTGCTCCCTCATACTTAATGTACTCTGCCGCTTTAATGGCAGCAGCCCCCATTTCCTCCCGAAGCTTGTCAGTCATAAAGGGCGAAGGAGTTTCTTCCGTCAACTTCTGGTGTCGTCGCTGTACGGAACAATCACGCTCTGAGAGGTGACAGGCTTTTCCGAATTGATCTCCAACAATCTGTATTTCGATGTGGCGAGGCTCTTCAATGAGCTTCTCCATATACATCCCTCCGTTACCAAAGGCAGCAGTTGCTTCCTGAACGGCGCTTGGGAAAGCGGTCTCCAGCTCCTCTTCGGACCAGATCGCACGCATCCCTTTTCCTCCACCACCTGCAGTCGCCTTGATCATCACGGGGTAGCCCATTTTACCGGCCTCCTCTTTTGCGTGATCCAGATCTTTAAGCAGGCCTTCAGAACCAGGAATGGTTGGAACTCCCGCTTCCTTCATGGTGGATTTGGCTGAAGCCTTATCTCCCATGCGGTCGATCTGCTCCCCGGTCGCTCCGATAAACTTGATATCGTGCTCCGCACAGATTCTGGAGAACTTGGAGTTCTCTGACAAGAATCCATATCCAGGGTGAATAGCATCTGCGTTGGTGATCTCTGCGGCTGCAATGATGTTTGGAATCTTGAGGTAAGACTCAGAACTCGGCGCAGGACCGATACACACCGCTTCATCCGCAAAACGGACGTGGAGGCTGTCTTCATCTGCCTTGGAATAGACGGCCACCGTTTTGATGCCCATTTCCTTGCAGGTTCTGATTACACGAAGCGCGATTTCACCGCGATTCGCTATCAATATCTTCTTAAACATAGTCCCGAGGTCTTAGGATGGATCAACCAGGAATAGGGGTTGATCGAATTCAACTGGACTGGAATCGTCTACCAACACTTTGACAATCTTACCAGAGACTTCTGACTCGATATCGTTGAATAATTTCATGGCTTCAATCACACAAAGAACATCTCCGGGGCTGATGCTGCTTCCAACTTCTACGAAGGCATCTTTGTCAGGAGAAGGTTTGCGGTAGAAAGTTCCAATGATTGGAGACTTGATGGTGATGTACTTGCTGTCATCTTCGCTCTCGCCTCCCTTGTCTCCGCCTCCAGCGGCAGGAGCCTCAGCAACAGGTGCTGCAGGAGCAGCAGGTGCGACTGGCATTGTCGGTGCAGCCATCTGAATAGGCTGTACAAAAGCACCTTCCACGCCAGATGTTCCGCCTGTACGGATCGTGATTTTAATATCGTCGGTCTCCAGCTTTACTTCACTGGCTCCGGATTTGGCGACAAATCGAATCAGGCTTTGAATTTCCTTAATGTCCATGCATCTTGATTTAGTTAGTTCTACTGGCCATCATAGGCCCATGTTAGGTATATAGCTCCCCAGGTAAATCCACCTCCAAAGGCGGCAAATACGAGTTGATCTCCTTTTTTCAGTTGTTTCTCGTAATCGAATAGCAGCAGAGGTAAGGTTGCCGAAGTCGTGTTCCCGTAGCGGTGAATATTCATCATCACCTTTTCTTTTTCGAGGCCCATTCGCTTTGCTGTTGCATCGATAATTCTTTTATTGGCCTGGTGCGGTACCAACCAGTTCACATCGTCATGTGTCAAGCCGTTGCGCTCCATAATTTGAGCCGAAACATCAGCCATATTAGAAACGGCAAATTTGAATACCGTCTTTCCGTCTTGATAAACGTAATGCTTGCTGTTCGCAATGGTCTCGACAGAAGGAGGCATGATGGAGCCACCCGCTTCAATGCGTAAAAACTCACGGCCGTGGCCATCACTTCTCAACACCTCATCCTGCAATCCCAATCCTTCTTCATTCGGTTCGAATAAAACCGCTCCGGCTCCGTCACCAAAAATGATGCAGGTGGCACGGTCAGTGTAATCAATTATAGAAGACATCTTGTCTGCGCCGATGAGCAAAACCTTTTTATAACGACCTGACTCAATGTAGCGGGCAGCCGTAGACATTCCATACAGGAAGCTACTACAGGCGGCTTGTAAGTCATAGGAAAAGGCGTTGGTCGCTCCGATCTCGGAAGCCACAAAAGCGGCTGTCGCGGCAACTGGCATGTCCGGGGTTGCGGTAGCCAACAATACCATGTCAATATCCTTGGGATCTGTCCCGGTTTTGGCTAGCAAATCCAAGGCGGCTCGCTGGGCCATGAAGGAAGTTCCGACTCCATCTTCTTTGAGAAGTCGTCTCTCTTTAATTCCGGTGCGGGTTGTGATCCATTCGTCATTGGTATCGACCATGGTCTCGAGAATCTCGTTGGTCAAAACAAAATCGGGCACATAGCCTCCTACTCCGGTAATTGCTGCAGTGATCTTACTCATGCAAAATATTTTGTTTGGGCGAAAAACATCAAAATTTCGCGCAAAAGTGGTGAAAATTAGTGATTTCTCGGCAATTTTTAGTGTTTTTGGTCAGTTTTGTCCATTTTTCGCCTTTTTACTAAAAGGCCACTTTATTCCATAAAAAAACTCCCGTTGGGAACAACGAGAGCTCGAATATTTAACAGAAAGACTGTGAATTAGTCTTCTACTTCTTCGGTTTTGTCTAGAACAACCTGACCGCGGTAGTACATTTTACCTTCGTGCCAGTGGGCTCTGTGGTACAAATGCATTTCACCAGTGGTGGCGTCCTTCGCCAATGTAGGCATGGTCGCTTTTACGTGCGTTCTACGCTTGTCTCTACGCGTTTTTGATATTTTTCTCTTTGGATGTGCCATGCTACTCCTTTATTTATCCGTTAATAGTTTTTTGAGATCGTCCCATCGGGGATCGCTCTCGTCATCGTCTGTTTTATTTTCGCCCGGTTCGAGCTCCTCCAGTTTGTCAAGAATGTCCGATTCCAGGGTTCCGTCTTCTACTCCGGGATGGATGCGCTTTAATGGCACAGCCAAAACCAACATCTCGTAGACATACTGACTGAGATCAACCTGGTGTTCTCCATGAGGCAGCACCAATAATTCATCGTCTTCGTCATTGAATTCCTCTCCGAACTTGACCACCAAGGATAACTCTCCTGAAACAGGTTGGTCGTACAACTCTTGGGTCAAATCACAAGGGACTTCTACCGTCCCTTGGCCGTGGATATCGAATTCTAACATGGTGCTGGTCTTGTTTAAATCGATTTTGACATCAATTTTACAAGACTCAAATTCTTGATAATCAAACTGTTCAAAGAACTCGTTGCCCAGTTGATACGCAAACTCATGTTTTCCTTGCTTCAATCCCTGGAAGGGGATAAGAAACTCATTTGGCTTCATAGTTTACACTTATCGTTTGTGTACCAGCCGTATAAGGCGGGTGCAAAGATACTATTTATTCTGAAAAACCCAACTCGAAATCAGCAGAGCCGCTTCCTTCTTTTACGGGTTCTTTTCTTTTCTGCGCTGAACCTTTTGTTTTTGCAGTGGATTGCTGCTTAGCTCCTCGTATTCAGAGCGTTTCTGGAGGATTTCTAATCCTGTGAAAACCGCCTGTTTAAAGGAGTGATGGTCCGCTTTATTCTGTCCGGCAATCTCATAAGCCGTTCCGTGATCAGGAGAGGTGCGTACTTTTTTTAGTCCGGCCGTATAATTCACCCCTTGTCCAAAGGAGAGCGTTTTAAATGGAATCAGCCCCTGATCGTGGTAAGCCGCAAGCACCGCATCAAAACCTTGGTGGGTGTTGGACCCAAAAAAACTGTCTGCAGAGTAGGGGCCAAAAACCATCTCTCCTTTGTCGAACCAACGCTTGATCGCCGGTTTCATGATTTTTTCGTCTTCCTGCCCAATGGTTCCGTTATCCCCACTGTGAGGATTGATTCCCAACAGGGCGATCTTGGGTTTTCGGATACCAAAATCTGCCCTCAGGCTCTTTAAAAGAGCGCCTACTTTCTTATCGATCAACTTTCCGTTGATGGCATCCCCTACTTCTTTTACCGCGATATGGTCGGTCAACAAACCCACACGCAATTCTTGACTGAGCATAAACATCAAACCGTCTCCTTCGATTTGCTCACTGAGGTAATCGGTATGCCCCGGAAAAGAAAAAGACTCGGACTGGATGTTGTTTTTGTTGATGGGCGCAGTCACCAAAAGATCGATCTCTCCTTTTTTCAAGCTTCCACGGCGGTTTGAAAAGAAGCGACCGAGTATTGCCCCGCTTCAGGTGTCGAGGCGCCAAATTTTAGAGGTGGATCGTGCTGTTTTGGCGGCAAAAAATAAATGCCCGCCTTGTTGATCTTGTCCAGTTGATTGACCCGTTTAAGAGGAAGATCCATGCGCAAGGCTTTCATCTGTTTTTTCAGCACCCCTTCTGAAGCGAAAAAGACGGGGCTGCAAAAATCCAGCATCCGCTGATCTTTGAATGTTTTGAGGGCGACCTCACATCCAATACCATTTATATCCCCGACAGAAATACCTACTTTTACCATGCCTATTCCAATCCTGCAAATCTACTTAAAAATGCACTGCTATGTTTACTGGAATTATTGAGTCTTTGGGTAAAATTACTGGTATTGATACCGAAGAAGGCAACCGCCATATTCGTTTGCAATCCTCCATGACTTCTGAACTGAAGGTTGACCAAAGCTTAGCTCATAACGGGGTATGCCTAACCGTTGTAGCCATCGAAGGCGATGAATACGTGGTCACGGCTGTTCAAGAAACCCTCATAAAAACCACAATTGGTGAATGGCAGGTTGGCGAACTGGTCAATCTGGAACGCGCTATGCAAATGGGTGCTCGATTGGACGGTCACATTGTTCAGGGCCACGTGGACCAAACCGCTGAATGCATTCAAGCAGAAGAAACGGATGGAAGCTGGCACTTTCGTTTTCAATACGAACCCAAAGCCCTCGAAGGCGGGAGTCCTGCAGTCACTATAGAAAAGGGATCGATCACAGTGGATGGTGTCAGTCTGACGGTCGTGGATTCAACCGAAAATGCCTTCAGTGTTGCCATTATCCCCTACACCTATGAACACACCTGTTTTCAGCAGTACCAGGTCGGACGCAAAGTCAATTTGGAATTTGACGTGATTGGCAAATATGTTTCTCGCTTGCTTTCTTTAAGAGACTAGAACACCTCTTTGAGTTTGCTCCATTGCTTGTTGAGCAAATAGGCCGAAATCAAGGCCAGAAAACTCAGGCCAATCGCCCAAGGGTATACTCCGTACAGCCAGTTTCCAACAGCAAAGAGGGTGCTGTAGACCAATACACTTCCGAGCAAAACAGCCAAAAGACCCCGGGGAACCACCCAGGCTGTGGTTTGTTCCTCGCTGCTTTGGAATCTCTTCCAACCAGGCCCTCCTGCTTGAATCTTGTCATTGAATTTTTGTAAGACCGCTTCTTTTTCTGGGGGCGTCAAGAAGGTCACCGCAATCCAAATCAAAGACGTAATGAGGACCGCAACGGGCAGTTCTGCCCAGGCTGGGAAAAGCCCTGCTGCCTCCGCAGACCCGAACAGCATGGGCCCAAGACTGGTCTTCTTGATCAAAAGCGAAATTATTCCCGAAGCAAACATGGCAGACAATTCACTCCAAGCATTGATGCGCCACCAGAACCAACGGAGTATAAAAATCAAACCGGTTCCTGCACCAAACATCAGAATCAGGTCAAAAAGCTCCTTGGCGTTCTGCATATTCAAGGCAATCCATGCCGAGAATACCATCAATAAGAAAGTCGAAATCCGACCTACCCGAACCAGTTCTTTTTCGCCGGCTTGTGGCTTAATTTTTTGTCTATAGAAATCGTTGACGATATAAGAAGAGCCCCAATTCAAGTGGGTGGAAAGCGTCGACATATACGCCGCTCCCAAAGAAGCCAGCACCAGACCCAAAAGCCCTGAAGGCAGTTTGGTCAACATGGCCGGATAAGCCAAATCATGACCGAGCTTATCGGCGGTCACACTCGGAAAGGCCTCTTGAATACTCGCCAGATCCGGGTAAAGGATCAAACTGGCGAGAGCCACCAAAATCCAGGGCCAAGGCCGCACCGCAATGTGCATAACGTTAAAAAAGAAGGTGGCACCGACGGCGTGTTTTTCGTCTTTTGCTGCCAGCATCCGCTGAGCGATATAGCCACCGCCCCCCGGCTCAGAACCAGGGTACCAGGCGCTCCACCACTGAACGGCAAGAGGAATAATTAGAATGGCAATCAGGGCATCGGTCTGTTCCAAATCCGGGACCATGGCCAATTTATCGGCCACATTGGGGTGAGTGAGCAGGTCTGCTAAACCTCCTACTTCCGGCAAATCGATGAGGTAAATTGCTGCACCGAAGGCACCGACCATAGCGATCAAAAACAGAAAGAAGTCCGTGTAGACGACCCCTCGGAATCCTCCCAACATACTGAACACGACCGTAATGCTTCCGGCAATCGCCACTGTAGTCAAGGGCGGAAGCCCCAACATAATTTGACCAATTTTAATAGCGGCCAGGGTCACCCCCGCCATCGCCAAAAGGTTAAAGGCTACTCCTAAATACAGGGCTCGGAACCAACGTAAAAAGTCGGCTGCTTTCCCCCCGTACCGAAGCTCATAAAACTCCATATCAGTGGCCACATTGGATTTACGCCATAGGCGCGCATAAACGAAAACGGTAAGCAAGCCGGTCAACAGAAAGGCCCACCAGGCCCAGTTTCCGGCCACCCCATTGACCCGCACAATGTCTGTAACCAGGTTGGGGGTATCTGTTGAAAAAGTGGTGGCTACCATCGAAAATCCCAACAACCACCAGGGCATATTCCGGCCCGACAAAAAGAATTCCGTCGAGTTCTTCCCCGATTGTCTGGAAACCCATACACCCACACCGAGTACCAGCACAAAGACAAAAATAATGATTGCGTAATCCAGGGAAGAGAGGGTCATGGGTCGATTGTTTCCGCCTAAAATAGGGGTTTTTCTTATTTTAGAACCAAATAAAGTCCCATGCAAAAGCACTCCTGGCTTTTTATGTCCTTTGCCCTGCTTATCACGGTATTCATCAGCTGTTCCAGTACTGCCGAAGAACCCGACATGGAGCCACAACCACCTCAATCACAGGCTGTTTTGTCTTACTTTGTGGGTAACCCCAATATTGACACCACACCTGAAGGAGGTATCTGTATGATGGGGGGGCGAAGCGAAGACGATCAGGCCATGCGTTGGTTTTTGAGAAGAGCCCAGGGGGGAGATGTCTTGGTGATGCGTGCTTCGGGATCAAACGGATACCAGGACTACTTTTATCAGGAACTGGGCGTTAACCTCAACTCCGTGGAGACCTTAGTATTCCGTGCCAAGGAAGTAAGCTCAGAAATAGTCAACAAAATTGACCAGGCGGAAGCCATCTGGTTCGCTGGAGGAGATCAAGGGAAGTACCTTGATTATTGGAAAGACAACGCCATTGAAGATGCCTTACAACGCGCAGTAGATCGTGGAGCCGTGATTGGGGGCACCAGCGCGGGAATGGCCATTTTAGGGGAGCACATTTGGGATGGAAGCGGAATACAAACCGATTTTATTGATATCCCTGTACTTCGAGGCATTATCACAGACACCCACTATTCCGAAAGAAACCGATCAGAAAGGCACCGCGGTTTTGTCACCCAGATTCAAGGAAGGGGAATCGCTGCGGATGAGTACACCGCCATTTGCGTACAACCCGACGGAATAGCCCTGGTCTTTGGAGACCCGGACGAAGTAGACCAGGCTCATTTTTTAGACACTGATCTGACGACCGAGATTCTTCGTGGAGACCGCAATGGCTCTGCGCGTTTTGATTTGGTGCGGTGGACTTTGGTTCCCTAGCCCGATGGATTCCCTGCTGCAACAACCTTGGCCCGCTATTCTTGCGGCTTTTTTAATTGGCACCTCCAAAGCAGGTTTAAAGGGATTGTCTGTTCTCAATGTGACTTTAATGGCCCTGAGTTATGGGGCGTTTTCGAGTACTGGCTTAATTATGCCGCTCCTCGTAGTCGGAGATGTTTTTGCCGTCTGGTACTACAATCGGCATACAGAATGGAAGCCTCTTTTGCGCATCTTGCCCATTATGCTGGTCGGGATTGGACTGGGTACCTGGATTGGGGACGCCCTCCCGGAACGAATTTTTCAATACACTTTAGCCGGAATTGTACTCCTCAGTCTTGGGCTCTTGCTCTACCGGGATTTACGGCCTGGGCAATTGCAAAAAATCCCACCTTTTTTTGCACCCGTTATGGGGCTATTGGCGGGTCTTGCTACCATGCTGGGGAACCTTGCAGGGTCCTTTACTAACTTGTATTTCCTTGGGTTAGGTCTGCAAAAGAACACCTTTGTGGGCACGGCAGCCTGGCTCTTTTTGATTACCAATGCCATCAAATTGCCCCTTCATTATTGGGTATGGGGTACGATTAATGCTGACTCTTTACGAGTCGATCTGCAACTGTTGCCCTTATTGCTTGTCGGACTTGTGGTGGGGGTAAGAATCGTCCGCTTCATTCCTGAAAAGGCCTATCGCCAATTTATTCTGGCGGTGACGGCACTTGGCGCTTTGCTCATGCTGGCACGCTAAGCCGTTTCACCCTTTCGGAATAAGGCTACAATAGTTTGCAGGTCGCTTTCCGTTGGCGGCTTTGGAATATAAGCCAATAGTTGATCTTGGTAACTTTTGGCCTTTTCCAAATCTTGTTGGTCGATTGAAGAACTCATCATGACCACGGGTACTCTTGGCGAGGGCGAAAGCTCCAGGTACTCCTCCAAAAATTGCCAGCCATCTAAAACTGGCATATTGATATCCAGAAAGAGTAATTCGGGGATTTCCTCTGCCGGCGGATTGGTTTTAAAAAAATCAAGGGCAAGGGCCGAGTGATCAAAGTGTAAAATCTTCTCAGAAAAGTTCTCAGCATTTAGAAGCATCTCGAATACATTTCGGAAAATAAAGTCATCATCAATGATTGCTACGCGATTGAAATAGTGTGTTGTATTGCTCATGCTTGTCTTTTAAAATGTAAACAGAAGGTGGTTCCTTCATTCGGTTGGCTCTCCACAGTAATCTTACCTCCCATACTCTCCATTTGGTTTTGAGAGAGGAAAAGTCCAATCCCCTTGGCATCAGGGTTCCCATGGAATGTTTTATACATGCCAAAAATTTTGTCTTTGTGTTTTTCTAAATCAATACCTCGTCCATTGTCCTTAAAGTAAACGCGGGCTTCTTCGTAGGTGGTTTCGGCATAGACCGATAACTTGAGGGGAGTGTCTGTTTTGCTGTATTTTAAAGCATTCGTTAGCATGTTGTGAATTACGCTTTCGATATAAGATTTAACCCCATAAACGCGTAGATCAGCATCGATATTGAGGTCCAGCTTAGCGTCTGCACTACTCCAGGTTCCGTTGATACCCTCCATGACTTCCAATAAAATTTGGCGGAAACCAAGAGGTGCCTGATGCTTGTCTTTGGTCTTGATGTGAACGACCTCGTTGAGATCGGTTATCGTCTGCTCCAATCGATCTGCAGAAACCTGTATCATTTCGACGGCCTTGTCCACAGGCATTTTACCAGCTTTGAACATGCTTGTCAACAAGCCGAGGTTGCTCGAGTTGGAACGCAGATTGTGCGATACGATATGAGCAAAATTCAATAAACTCTGGTTCTGCTTTTCAGTAATTTCTAATAGCTCTCGCAAACGGGATTCGTTCCGTTTGATCTTGGTGATGTCGATATTGGCACCGATCATACGAATGGGCTCTCCTTTGGTATTTCGGAAGACTTCCCCCTTTCCAGTGATGTAGCGTATATCTCCTTTGCCCGAAATAATTCTAAAAACGGTATTGAATTCCTGTTCACCCGAAATGGCCTTTTCTACATTAATTAAGGCCTCTTTCTTATCATCGGGATGTACTGTTTTTTCCCAAGCGTCAAAATCTCCAGCGAATTCATCTCTTTTGAGATCGTACAGATCATACATGACATCATCCCAATGCACCACATTGTTGACAATGTCCAAATCCCATAATCCTACTTTGGCGCTTTGAACGGCCACTTGCATGCGCTCGCTCAGGCGGTGACGTTCAATCTCTGCCTTTTTTTGGCGATCAATATCTTGAAAGGTCCCGTACATACGTGTACATACACCATTAACGATTTCGCTATGACCGATGGCGCGAACCCATTTTTCATTCCCCTTAGCCGTAACGATAATAAGTTCACCGTCATAGGGTTCTCCTGTTTCTATGCAAAGAGAAACAACCTCTCGAATCTTATCGCGGTGGTACCCTGCTTTGTAAAATTCAATCGCGGTGTCTAATTGAGGCTCATAGTCTTTTGGAACCTCATGGATTTCGCGAACCGTATCGGACCAGGACAATTGATTCCGTAGAAAATCCAGTTCCCAACTCCCTACATTGGCTGCCTCACAGGCCAAATTGGAGAGGTCGTTGGCCATCTTTCGGCTGGTAATATCTTCTACACTGATAAAGGGATCAGCATTCTGAAATTGCAAGGAGAAGCGAAACCAGTGAATAACTGATTTACTGTCGTAGTACTTATAATAACCAACCTCAGGAACCTCTTTTTGAACCAATTGCTCCCAGTTTAAAGGCCCATTCCATTCAATGGCCCTGATTATAGTAGAGAGATCCGTGGTCCTCCAAAACTGCATCAAGTCTCGTGCTTTTGGTGAACCATTGAGTAATTTACCTGTGGCGTCTGTTTGAAAAACAGCCCACGGTAGATCTATCGAAGTGGTGGTTTTTTCTTTGCTCATCAGTCAAGTGGTGAAACTTTAAAACGTGGTCTTTTTCCTACATATTGCTTAAAGAGTAAAATTTTAGGCTCTTCTTTATCGTTCCTTTGCATGTTGCATTAATGCTTACCTTTCAAATACAGAAAATCACCCACATGAAAAAGATAATCTCCGGGATCTTTTTGATCCTTACCCTTAGCCTTTCCGCACAGAAATCTGCTGTCTTTAAAAATGAAATGGAACCCAATCGGATCTACAAGACCGAGATGGTAACTGTCAATGACATGACCATGGATATGGGCCCGTTGGGTGGAAAAATGAATATGAACCAAGAATTGACCATTGCCCTAACCATGACCACAGAGGCTAATCAAGGTGATCTGGGATTTCCGGTTACTATGGTCTATGATAAGATGACCGTCAAAATGAAAATGAACGGAAATGAAATTCCCGTGCCTATTGACGACGCTTTAATGAAGGCGAAAATGGTTGGAATGTACCGCAGTGGAGCATTTACATTGGATAAAGCCGCATCTTCCAACCTGACTCCTGAACTTGAAGAAAGTCTCGGCAGCGCCATGAAAGACCTGCAGGATAAGGTACAATTTCCAAAATCGGCCCTGGCTGTTGGCGACCGTTTCGAAAACAGCTACCCAATGGATTTACCCGTTCCTGGAGGCCAACCCATTAAGATGTTCATCAAGAACAACTTCAAACTCTTGGCACTCGAAGGAGGAATCGGCACATTTGAAGTCATTCAAGACCTCAGCTTTGACGGCATGAGTGAAGGCATCAATATGTCGGCCACCGGCCGAGGAGAAGGGGTCATGAAGTTTGATTCTAAAAAGAATTATGTCTTGAGCTACGATGTGGTTTTACCGATGACCATGAACATGACCATGGAAGATGGGACAATTATGAAAATGAGTATGACCTCGAATTCCTCGGTCAAGAATATCATTGAGTAACTCCCTTCTAAAATATGGATGGAGACTGGCCTTTTTCGCCGGGCTTTTTGATGGAAATAAAAGGCAGGAATCTTGCTTTAACATCTGTTCTCAATCCTCATATAATAAGCCATTTATGGAAGAAAACCGCTAAAAGAAAGGGAAGAAATTAACTACATGAATGTTCCCAAATAATTCGCTACCTTTTGAAGATTAAAACCTTAATAACCTCACCTCATGAAACTGCGTTTCATTTTTCTCAGCATTTTCTTTCTGGCTACCAGCCAAATCAGCGCCAGGGAGTCCAAACTCACCGTATACAATGAGTTTTATGGGCCCATCAAAGTAACCGCTTTCAAAAGCAATCTGCCGACTACCCCCAGAGAACTGCGTACGCCGCTCAAGTCTAGTCCATTTGAATTGAAGGTTGGTAAAGAGCGTGACCTAAAGTTTGGCAGCCTAAAAAAATCCGAGCTCGTCTTTGTCTGGCTAGAAATCACTTTTCAAAACGGGGCCACCTTTCCGATGAAGGTGATCCAATTGGGGAAGGATGAAGAAAAAAAGCTAAACATCACCAAGGAGCTTTTTCAAATGCCGCTGACCAGTAGCAGCAAGAAAAGCTTTGATGAGCTTCGAACAATCTTTTATAGCGATATCCATATTCTGGAACAGGACGTACAAAACCAGAGAAGCCAGTTCCTTTCTCTTTTTGGAGGTCTAGCCATTGTCAAGATCGACACGATCAATGGAGATAAGAACCGCTTGAATTATTTGGAGTCAAGGATTTTGGGTCGTACCGTTTCAGAAGACGATGTCTTTAAGCAAAACGATATACGCAACCACGACTATATTTTTAAAGATTCCTTCCTCTATGAAGAGCTGAATTCCAGGAAAAACCTCATCCCAGGCATCAAACGGTTTGCACAAGGCCTTCAACAGAAAGGGGAGTTGTTCGAGATTCACTACATGATCAAGGGACTGGACAACTATATCAGCTATTCGGACTCTGTTGCTCTGGAACAGCGCTGGTATGATATTGACAAAGAGCTGAGGAACATCTTTTTGGAAGATTATATCTCTGCTGTTGAACGCAAAGAAGATGCTGCCAAAATTGAAGTGCGAGAGTACAACCGCGCTGCGGGCTTTCAGTACATGACGGTCGAAATTGACAAATACGGTCCTGTACCCATGACCGACAACAAAGCCATCCAGTTGGTAACGGAAGATGGGCCTTACTATTTGGCCGGAAGAGAAGTGTATCAGGATCTACTCGGGGATCAAATTTTAGCCTTGGGTTATGATGAGGAAGGGGTTAATCACACCGAATGGATTCGCGAAAAAGCACTGTCTTACCTGGATGAATTGATCAAGCAGCGCAAGCCGAAATCGGGCAGCTACCTCGATAAACTCAATAAGTTGGGGATTCAAGGATACTACCAGGTCAAGCAAAGCGAATACCTACTCACCCTGAAAAATATTAAAGCGGACCTCTTAGACGAGTACTAAGCGCAAGCCTCTACCGCATAAAAAAGCCCGCTCGTCTTTAACGGAGCAGGCTTTTTTGTTTGGAACGTCCCGGTTTACTGGGTCACCCAAACGTTATTCTCTCTATCGTATACTCGTGTTTTACCGTTGGTTTGGTAACGGATTACAACGTTGCGACCTACGTTTTCGTCAATAATTTTGCGCAAGACCTTGTTTTCTGTTTCCAGTTCACGAGCCTCTATTACGGCATCGTAAAGACTGTCGTTTTCTTTCATCAAGTACTTGAATTCCTCCAAGGCAAATACGGCGGCTTCGAGTTGTTTTTGGTCCAAGCCGGTAGAAGGTGGTGTGTCAACCGGCTTCATCAATTTAGGATAAAGTGAAAAAGCCAAAGCCAGGCTTCCAATCCATCCCATTAAAATCAATCCTCCAACTGCGGAATTTGGAATTTTCATAGTGTACGTTTTACGGTGGTCTTTTCTTTAGTTATTCAGTGCAATTTTTTGGTTGTCAGTTCTTTTCGAATGCCTCGGGGGTTCTAAAAATTACAGACTTAAATATAGAATAAATAAGTGAATAGGGTAATTTTTACAGATAAATAGGGCCAATTTGTAAAACCCCCATCTATTCCCGTAAGATTGCTGTGTCAGGGACTGTAAGAAGGATGATTTCTTCCTACAAAAAAGGCCAGGTTAAAAGGTCTCCCCGGATCCCTTCTGCCCGACCACCATCCAGTAAAAGCCTGCTAAACGCGTGGTTTTCGAAAATCTTTTTTCTGCGTGTATATTTTGCTTTTTCTGTGCAGGATAAAATAATGTTTATGTATTGCAAATGCGGTCTGGATTGTTTGGTAAAACTAATCGTCCGTATAAATTATAAATGAGAAGAATAAGTACCCCAAAAATCAGCGCAGCACAAATCAGAATATTATTGGTTAGCCCATCCGCACCAAAAGAGAGCCGCAATAAAATGGTCGAAATAATGAATCCAGAATTTCGAATAACCCGGTCAAATCGATCCGTATAATAGAGCGAAAACAACAGCAAGAGTACATCTGCGAGTATCAGTACGGTAAAGAATTCATTAAAGAAAATTTTATTGATATCCGTTATGCCCGAGAAAAGGCCTTCTAGGGAGGTGATTTCGTTAACTACCCAACTACCAAAACTGAAAAGAGACAACGCTAAAAGTATTGGAATCAACAAGACAGCAATCGTTTTCTTTCTTTTCAGGAATTGATTCAAAATCGCCTTTTCTCCTTGCGGCATCAAAGCACTGCTGGTCTTTTTATTCAGGTAAGTGAACAAAAAGATCAAAAGGAACAAAACCAAAGTGGTCAGCAGATCATAGGTAAGCTGCAAATCATAGTCGCTCTCCACCCAGCTTCCGGTTAAATCGAGATTAGCCATGTCCTTGAATATTCTTCGAATGACAATCAGAGTGATGATCTCGTACTGCTTCCGGATATAGGAGGAGATCGACTTCGGCAAGTAATAAACCAACAGGTATACTTCATACAGAAGAATAAAAGAAAAGGGAGTGTAAATAGCAGCAACTGGACTTTTAAAAAGCTGTCCTTCTACTAAAATCTGGATAAAGGAGGAGTCAGTAAATTCCAAAATCCCTTCACTCAAAGCATCTCCCAGCAGAACCAAAGCCAAGTGTACAATAAAACTGATTATGGCAATACCGATGATATATCGCTCTAATTTTTCTTTAGTACGGCTCGACAGAAAAAGCTCAAACCAATGCTCTAAAGATCTATGCTTGAACCTGTTCATTTTGTTTAATGATTAACCATTTATATTAAACAAAATTAGTGAATTAAATCAAGATTTGATTTTAATCGCTAATTATCAAGTCTTTAGATTCTCTACTAAAAACGGAAATTATAACGCAGCTTGAGTATAAGCTGGGAGGTTTGCCGCTGAAAACGGTTGTTGATGTCGTCGTAAACCGAGGAATTATTAAACACCAGGAAGAACTCGCCTTGGGGGTCAAAGATCCAGTGAATCCGCGAGTTTATACCGATACTTTCAGAGTCAGTGTCGTACTGTACAAAGGAATTGAGCTGTAAATCGGGAGTTGCATTAAAACGCACACGGAGCCCCAAAAGCGTTTGATCAAAATCCCCAAAAGGCAGGGAAGCCACATTACGGGTTCCCGCAAACTCAAAGGATAAAATACTGGCAGGGATCCAATTAATTCGCAGCTGGTATTCGTTGAGGTTTCCTTGATAGAAAGACCCAAATCGCCAAGACAGGCGTCCGTTCAGCTTGCGCTTGGCCGCTATATCTCCTTCGAGACGGTAACGAACAAACTCGTAGGTCCCCACTGGAATGGTCACCCCGTCTGAGATTTCGAAAGGCTCGATGATGCGTTCGCCTTGCGGTATAACATTAAATTCTATACGCTCCCCGCTTTCTAATCGCCAATTGATCGGGGCGGTAAATACTCGGTAGGTTTGCCACTGGCCAGCCAAATCGGTGATGTAGGTACCGAAGAGTTGATTTCTCATCTGCCGCAACCAACCCCATTCAGGGCGGGGAGCCCAAGTGGTGCCTACCACCCACTTATTGATTCCCTTTCGGGGCACAAAACCCAAGGCTGGATTGAAGCCATCGCCAACGTGAACATAGGTGATGGAGGCGTCCCAAATATCATTGGGATAGTCTAGCTTAAATCCATAAGCCGATTGATCTCCGGTGGAGCCTTCTCGTTCATTATAGAGCTCCATAACCCGGCCAAGAAGTTTTTATTTCCATTAAACCGTGTGGTTTGGTAAGTGAAATCGGCTCCAAAGAGTCCGGAACCGCTCCCACCGGAAGGGTCGCCGAAAGAACCAAAAACCCCTACAGAGGACTCGCGTAATATATTTTGTTTGAGCCTAAAGACCCCCATGGTGCTGTTGGGGATGGTGATGGGGTCGGTCGCATCTTCAAAATTCGTTTCGGCCGTATTCATGACCAAACCACCAAAGGAGGTTCGGTCTACCCGCCCATTCACCTTTCCTCCCGCGACTATGGGGATGGGATTACCGCTTAAGAGCCCGATACGGCGGCTGAAAAAGGGAACCACATCGCGTCTCAAACCAAAGCCAAACTCAAAAATGTCAGAGCCTTCCAAGAAAAAAGCGCGCTTTTCCGGGAAGAAAAGAGCAAAGCGTGTGAGGTTAGTCTGCCGGGTATCCACTTCGGTTTCGGCGAAATCTGTGTTGAAGGTTGCTGTTGCAATAGCGTTGGGACTCAGTCGCTGACTTAGTGTCAGGGTAGGGGTAAAATCGAAATCGGTTCCCGCCCCGGCTTCATTGGTCCAATTTCCAATGAGGGAAGGCCGAATATTCATCCCCACCCCGTAACTGAAGTCCGGAAGGTCCGTAATAAGCCCTGCGCGACTGGTTTGGGTAAACCACTGATCTCGGGACGGATTCGCCCAGCGAATGACCTCCAATTTACGCTGTATGTTTCTTTCGACATTGAAGGCCCATTCTTTTAATCCCTTTCTAAAATTGATGCTCTGCATGGGGATTTTGATCTCGGCCGTCCAGCCGTTCTCGGTAATACTGGTCCCCGCTTCCCAGATACCGTCCCAATCCTTGCTCTCGCTTTCGCCTCGGTTCGAAACCAAGGCATCGTAACGCGCAGCACTGGGGTTGATCATAAAAATATAGCCTGACTGCCCGTCTTGAAAAGGGTCAATAATCACCCGGAGGTAGTCCTCGTTGTCCAGATCCGCGTCGCGAAGTTTCGAGAAGTTGGTCAATAAGGCAGGGTCATCTTCGCATTCAATTCCAAAAACGATAAAACGATCGTGGGCCAGCACCCTTAGGGTAGTGCGGAGGCTCGGGGTTCCTGCTTGAACCGGTACGGTGGTTTTGAATTGGTCCTGAACCGGGGCGGTGGACCAATCGGCCTCATCCAGTTTTCCGTCGGCTTTAACAGCGGATTCGGTATAGCCCACTTGGAGTGTAGGGCGACTCTGCTGGGCAGAAACGCCCAAAACAATGCAACAAAAAAGTGCAGAAGAGAATAGGGTCTTCATGCTTTATCCAAAATCTTAGGTCGGAGAGGCTGAAGTGCAAAGGTACGCATACTTATAAGGCCTTAGACTAATGCCTTTCTCCTTCTTATCTTTAAGGATATGAAAAAGCTGCTCTTTCCTTTCATACTGCTGTTTGTAGTAGCCTCCAGGCCCAAAGGGTTAACCTCAGCAAACTGGGCGATGTTCCCCGGAATTACTACGAAGAAATCCCCTTTGAGTTCGTCAGTGAAAAAATCCTGATTCCGGTGGAGATCGAGGGTGAAACCTACCGTTTTATTCTGGATACCGGAGCTCCCAATGTCGTCTCCAAGCGGCTTTTTGAAAAGCTTGGGGGTAAAGCCGTGAGCAGCCTGCGTGTTTCGGACGCCAACAACCAGTCCTCCCAAATGAATGTGGCCAATCTTTCAGAAATCAAGCTCGGAAACGCCCTTTTTAAAAACATCCCGGCCCTGGTTAACCTGGACGATAGCAATGTGGTTTTCCGCTGTTTCCAAATCGACGGACTCTTGGGCAGCAATGTGTTAAGCACCTCCGTGGTGCAGTTTGACCTGCCGAACAAAAAGGTGATCCTAACGGACCAGCGCAAAAAACTGCAACTCGACAACGCCAACAGAGAAAAACTGGAACTGGTAGGTAAGCAAAAAAGCCCCTATGTCTGGATTGAGGTGATAGGCGAAAAAACCGGACGGGAACGCCTTTTGGTGGATACCGGAGCGGCTGACCTCTACGACCTCAGCAAAGCCCATTATGCCACCTTTTCTAAACTGCCCATCTTTCAGGAAAGAGGGACAAGTGTTGGAGGGTCTTCTATCGGCCTTTTTGGCGCTGGTGCAAAGGAGGAGCATGCCCGCTTACTGCTGCCCACACTTAAATTGGCGGGACACCCATTTCGGAATGTCGTGCTCGAAACCACCAACGACGACAACTCCCGTATTGGGGCGACGATTTTAAAACACGGTCTGCTGACCCTGGATTACAAGAAAAAACGCTTCTATTTTGAGCCTTTTAAAGAAGAAACCTTAATGGATGATCGAGCGCGGGGCGTCTCCCTGACCAGCGACGGCAAACACCTGCTGATCGGTCTGGTTTGGGAGGAAGAGCTAAAAGATAAGCTCAGCTACGGCGATGTTATTCTTCAAATCGAAGGTGAAGATTACGAGGTCTGTGACATCATTGCCAGAAGAGAAGAATTCAAAGCTGCAGATTCGGTGCGCTACCTGATTCAGCCTGCCGACGGCGGGGAGAATTTTGAAATAGAACTGGCCAAACGAAGCTTAGCCCAAACGCTTGAATAGTTCGAAATGGCCAGTTCCCCGTAACTACTTTACTTTTTCTCCCTTGAGGGCACGACTTAGCTTGTCTAAGGACATCGTTAAATAGGCTTTCACCACTTTTTCTACCTCTGCTTGGTAGGCAGCCGCTTCACAATCGATGGTGTTCGTAAGCTCGACGGTTTTGTTTTCGACCGTGAAAAAGGTGGCGTAGGAAGGCACAATGGTCCGTAACTTGGTGGCAACAACCTTGAACTCCTCACTCGCAAATACATTCGGAATGGGGACCGCCTTGTTTACCGTAAATTCAAGTGCTGCATTAGGGCTAGCAACGCCCATCCCTTTGGCTCGTCCAGAGATATAGGTGATTTTGGCTTGGCCTAATCTCAAATAGGGCCCACCCTTAATCTTGGCTGTTCCCAGCTTGGATTTAGGATCCAGATAAATACTCGGGATACTGATCGCCACCTCTGCCACTAAGGCATCGTCCATGGCTTTGGATACCTTTGGCAGGAGACCGTAAATGGACGAAACAAAATCCGCGGCTTGCCCACCGTTTGTATTCTTAAGTCCCGTTAAAAATCCTCCGGTTCGTTCCTTTCCGTTTTTACTCACCTTTTTTACCTTATATGAAAAGCCTTCTGGAATCACCATCAAGCTTCCTTTGAGCTGTTCCTGATTAATGCGAGGACCTTCCAAAGTACCCCAACCTTCAAATTCTTCTAAATCGGGTAGTTCATTGGCGGTGATAACTTCAAAGCCCATATCTTCTAAACTCTTGATGTAGTCTTTATAGAGTTTATCCGTTAAAGCCTGCAAATCCTCTGGGTTAACTCCTTCTACCCCTACGGCTAACCGAGCGGTGGCGTTTCCGGTATAAGAGCCTCCTCCAAATTGACGTCCTCCGTAAACGGTCTTTTTCGCTTCGGCGATCATCTGATAATAGACCTTAAAAGTTCGGATATAGATCTTTTTAGGGGCATTCGAAAAGTTCTTGGTTTTAATGCTTAACGTGTTGATGCTTTTGGCCGGAATTTCCTGTGCATAGACCGAAAAAACCATCGCAATCAACAGTACAAATAGTGCTTTTTGTTTGGACATGGTATACGTTTTTTATTGGGGATAAAAGTATACGCTGTCCAGGGGCAGCTCAATACGAAGATCTTCGTATTTTATGAAGGAGGAGGTTAAATAAGTCGCTGTTTCCTTGCCTTTTGCACGGCTTCGAGCTTGTTGTGCACCTGCAATTTTTTGTAGGTATTCTCGATGTGTTTACGCACGGTTCCGTAAGAGATATTCAGGTTGCTGGCTATGGCATCGTAGCTCAAGCCGGTACTGAGGTGCTCCAGAATTTCGACCTCGCGAGAAGTGAGCTTGATCTCTTGTTCCGGTTTGGTGAATTCACGAGTCATCAGCGGGTCTCGTAGTAATCGCAAAGTCTTGGACGCTATTGAGGGGCTCATGGCGGCACCTCCATCAAGGGTTTCTATAATTCCTCGATGCAAATCCTCTGGTGGAGTTTCTTTGAGCAGATAGCCATTGGCACCGGCCTGAATGGCTTTGAATATATGCTCATCGTTATCAAAAACCGTTAGCATAACAATCTTGATATGCGGAAACTTCTGCTTCACAGCAAAGGTGGCTTCTATTCCATCCATACCGGGCATCTCGATATCCATCATGATGATATCGATAGTGCTGTTGTCTGCCAAAAGTTCCAACAGTTCATGCCCGTCTTGAGCGGTCATTTTAATTTCTAATTCTGGAAAAAAGGAAAGCTTTTCGATCAAGGCATGGATCAAAAAGGAATTGTCATCTACTACCGCTACTCTCGTCTTCATCCTTAAATTTCTATCTGAGGTTAAAACTAATCAGAGGTGTATTGAAAGACCATACGATATTGTGCGTATTTATGATACGTGGTATTCCACCACCAATTGAGTGCCTTTGCTTGGTTCAGCATCTAGGCTCAATTCAGCACCGATCTCCTCCGCTCTTTTTCTCATATTATTTAGTCCATTCCCTGAAGTCCTTTGGCTGGTGTCAAAACCTTGACCATCATCCATCACTACTATTTTAAGGCTGGAGTCCCTTTCTGTGATATGCAATTCTACATGAGTAGGTTCGGCATGTTTTAGAGCGTTATTCAGGGCCTCCTGAATGATTCTGTACAGGTTCATCCCCACTGAAGAAGAGAGAGGCTTAGGGTCCGTCGCCTGACTACTCACTTTTTGGGTGAACTTAATTCTGTTGGCACTGAGATTTGCTTTCTCCACGAAGTTCGAAATCCGTTCCTGTAGATCCTCAAGGGTAATTTCTTCCTTATTCATCGCCCATATGGTATCCCGCAATTCAACAATGGTGTCCCTTGAAAAACCAGAAATCCTGTCGATCTTTCCGGTCAACTCCCCCTGCTCATCTTTTAGGCCGTAATTCAGACTGTCCAGAGAGGAAATGATAAAGGTTAACTGCGCCCCAATATTATCGTGTAAATCCCTTGAAATTCGCAGCCGCTGATCCTGAAGTTTGTTCTGTGTTTGTATGTGCGCCATCGCTTCGGTCATTTGCTGCTCGTGAAGCAATTGGCGCGTTTTTAATTGTTGCTGGTGATAAATGACATAACCGATCACCATTAAAAACAGCAAGCCAAAACCGAGCCAGGCCAACTGGGTGTCCTTTTTATTGATCTCCAAGGCGTTTTCGGCCAGAATGGCCCGTTGGGATTGAATCTCTTTTTCTTTCTTTTCGGTTTCGTAGCTGGTTTCTAACTCCAGGATAGCCTTGGTCTTGTTCTTCTCAAACAGACTGTCCTTTCCTTGAGCGTATTGACCGAAATAATCAAAAGCCTGCTTGTGCAGACCTTGCTGAGAACTCGCTTCAGCAAGTAATTTATAGGTCTGGACCTCAAACTCCTTGTATCCTTTGTTTTGGCAGGTAGCAAGGGCCTGATTTGCTAATTCTCTGGACTTTTTACTTTGCCCCGTTGTCAAATAACTTCGCGCTAAATTAATCTGAGCGTAGGTGAGTTCGTATCGGTTTTCGTCCTTTTCAAAAAGGGAAATCGCTTCTAAATAGATCTTCTGCGCCTCCTGGTTTTGTCCTAAACTGTCTTTCGCAATCCCTATGTTGGTCAACATATAAGGAACATAGCGACCGTATCCGAGTTTTGCATAGAGGTCTTTGGCTTCTTCAGAATACCGTATGGCCTTTTCGAAGTCTTTCAGGTGAATATATACCGAGCCCAGATTCCCCTTGGTCACTACCGTTCCGAAGTCGTAGTTGTTGTCTTCGTAAATTTTGAGGGCTCGTTGGTAGTAAGAAATTACTTTGTCGTACTCTTTCTGCTTCTTGTAGACTATCCCGATGTTTCCGAGTACCATAGGGACCTTCTGGTAGGACAAGTCTTCGCTTTCGTAGATCTTTAGCGCTTTAAAATAATATTCTAAAGACTTTTTGAACTCCCCTTTTAAGTCATAGAGTATACCCAGGTTGTTGTAGGTATCTGCCGCTCCAACAACTTCCCCTATTTCTAGTTTTAATGCCAGGCTTTTTTTGTGGTAAGCCGCAGCACTGTCCAACAAGCCTTGGCTATCAAAGCAATTCGCCAGGCTGTTGTAAGCTGAAGCAATCCATTTCTTGCTCTTTAATTTTTTGGAAACGGCTAAAGCCTTATTGGCATAGTAAAAGGAGCTGTCCAAATTGGAATTCTTGAATTCCCAGGCTATTTCGTTCAGGGTAATGGCTAGAGTGGTGTCTTGCTGAGTTTTATGGGCCTGCAAAAGACTGTCTAGCCGGCGACTGTTTTGCCCAGAAACAGAAGCGATACATAGGAAGCCGACAAGAACAAAAAGAGAGTTGAGTGTATGGGTTCTCATTGGATGATCAAACTGTATTGATCAAAAGATAGGATTTTTTAAGGAGGGAGCTTAAAACTTAATCTCCTCGTTGAGGAGTTTTAGAATTTCGGCATCCCCTTCAAGGCGCTAAACCATAATACTGCGTTTGCCTTCGGTGTCTTCCAGGTAGGCCTGCAACATTTTCGACAAGGGTTTGTGCCACTGCATAGCGGCGATTAAATCGTCTCTTTTGATCTCGTCCAAACCGGGCGCGTTTTCCATCTGATCAATCATACTTTTGGGATAGAGATCTCTTTCGGTGAGTGCAATCCAAGAAGGGGCTTCTTCCTCATACCGCTTTCTTTCCACCTATCAAAGTCAAGATCCCAAAGAAAAAAGCCAAGGGCACCCCTTTCCGATCAGATCGCAAACTCAAGATTGTTCTGCCTTGTCAGCGCGATAAGAACAACAACGACAACATCATCATTCCTGCTCCCTACGAATTTAATTTCTGTGGGCTCGTCAATCCCAAGTACGCCTTTGTGCCCGATTGGCTGAATAAGCAAACGGGGATCGAACACGTGACCCAGCGGGTGTATCGGGGACATAAGAGACCCGAAGGATCCTGTACCCTGGTCCGAGATGAATTCCTCGCCAAAAAAGACGAAATCATGGCCTTAGCGGCACTCATGGAAAATCACTTTAAAGAACCCATGATGTACCAAACAGCGGTGGAGTACCTGGACGAGTTCTACAGCGTCCTGACCAACCCCAAGATGTATGATCGCCTTATTCTGACGGAAGCGAGTTTGGAAGAGGAGTAGTTAAAAATTGTTTTTCTCGGATTTGTTAACCTTTTGGCTTCTTCTGCAACCAAGGGGCAAATCCAATCATGATGAAAAAGCAATTTTTTCTTTTTGCAATCCTGTGCAGCATAAGCGCGATGCAAGCGCAACAATTTGTAAAAGTCGGTGGATCAGCGACTGATATCGCCATCAACCCCAAGAATGGGAAGGTGTTTGTAGTGAGTAATAAGAATGTGTTTACAGACTACAACACTTCCTCTAAACGCTGGAGAACCTACAGCAGTCGACCCAACAACGCCTCGTCAATTGCCATTACCAAAGATGGGGTGGTTTATATGGTATCTACGGCTAAAGATGTTTTCATTGAGGTGAAAGGAAAGTGGATTAAAGTGCCGGGTATTAAAACCAACGAGGTTATTACTACCAGATTCGGGAAGATATTCGCTATTGACACCAGCAAAAAGCTACGCCAGTTGTTCGGCGGACAATGGAAACTTCTAATTGGGCAGAATCGAAACAGCAACGGATTAAATCAAATTGTAGGAACCAGCTCTAAAGGGCTACATGGATTAGACGGGAGCAATCGATTTAGAGAATTTGCTGGGACATGGAAAACCTTAAACGGACAGCCGAATAAGATAACCCTAGATCAAAAGACCAATAGAATCTATGCGGTTGGAAGAAACAAAGGAATATACTCTTGGGACAGCCGAGCAAAAAAATGGAACTTACTCAAAGGAACGCGCAAAGACTTTGTAGATGTCGCTGTTCATAATGGAGAAATCTGGGCGATCTCTACCAACAAATCCATCTATAAATACGACACTAGAAAAAGGGCTTCAAACTATGCAGGAGTATACCGTATAACTTTTACAAGGGCGTTGACAAGAACTTCTGAACAACATATTCAAAAGAGTGTAGACTTCTTTGGGACATTCGGCATTTATGCAAAAGGTTTAAATGCAACACGCGAAGTTGATATCCAACCTATGGATGGATTTAAGAATCGCGTTTGGGATGTCAGTAAATCAGATCCTCAAAATGCAAAAGCATTTTTTGGAAAGGAGCACCAAAATATATTCAATGTTTTATCCCAGAGGAAGGTTTAAAACGTTCTTTCAGAAAACGGTATACTGGTGAATTCGAATTGGGAATTATTCGAGAGTTTAATGTCTCTAATTCTGTGGCGAACTCCAACCTTTATTTTGACCTTCAGACGAATATAAAAATGAAGACAGCCGCTTTCTATGATGTTGATTTTAAGTTTCAACGGCTTAAGATGCCCATTGATGAAATACCCATGAATAAAGAACTATTTTTTCTAGTTAAGGCACCGGGAAATCTCCTTAACGAGATGTTCATTGGCTTCAAGGTTGAAAGAAGATGATATTAATAATAGATTCAAAGAAAAAGCCCGGAAATCCCGGGCTTTCTCGTTTCTGTAGGCGCTGGTTATTTACGAATCGCACCGATTCCTTTTTCCCAAAGCATAGCGTTGTAGGCCGGAATCTTTTCCTTCAAAAGGCTTTGGCCTTTTGCCTTTAGTCCTGCCCATTGTGCATCCAGTTCTACCCGGCGATCCAAGGCCGGTTGGGTGATACGGGGGATACTACTGTTCGAGTGGTTGATCATAAAGAGGTACTCCGCTGTGAATTTGTTGGGGAAGTTTTCGACATCGTCATAGGCCTTGCTCTTGCGTTGAACCATGTCCTTATCCCAAGCATCAAGGGCATCCAGAAGTTTCTTTCCTTCCGCTTTTAGGGTTTCGTCCTTTACTTCCTTTAGCACATCAGCAACCTGCTTCTTGGCTTCGTAAAGGGTGTTCACCATGTCGTGCATTTTGGTGAGCTCCGCTTCGGTTTCGGTCATAAAGCGATCATAGGCCATGTACTGCTCCTTGGTCGTTGGATAGGTCGGCATGCTTTTGATCACCCCTTTGGTATCGTAGGTCTTTCCGTTCACTCTTAAGCGCAGGGTATAGTCCCGGGAATAGCCCGATGTCCACCGTATCCGGCCTCAATATAAACGCCATCCACTCCAGGCATGATCTTGTGTCCCAGGGTCCAGACAAAGCGGTTGAGGCCTTTCTTCTTGCTGATGGTTGGGCTCGGAGGTGGCCCTCCAGCATAACGCTTGTAAGACGCGTCCTTTTTGGAAGAAAAGTGGTTGACCTGCTTGCCGTTTGCGTCGAGAATTTCTAGAGTAATTTCGCTATCACTCGCCAATTCCGGCAACTCGTAGTAGATCACCAAACCATTGGCTGGATTAACTCCAGTACCGGCTTGGGTTCCTTTGAAGGACGGGTTGTTTCCGTTGAGTGGACTCCACCACATCCCGTTATACGCCTCTTCTGGCTGGTAAATCTTAACCGCTGATTTATTGGCTGAATTGTACTGGTCCAGAACGCTCAAATCGTCTAAAATCCAGAAGGAACGTCCAGAGGTGGCCACAACCAAATCGTTCTGGTGCACTTTGAGGTCTAGGATGGGCGTTGCAGGTAAATTGAGCTGAAAGCTTTCCCAGTTTTTTCCGCCATTCCAAGACAGGTAGATGCCCTTTTCGGTTCCGGCATACAACAGGTCTTTGCGGTTGGGATCCTCGCGAACAACACGCGTGAACGCTCCATAAGGAATGCCCGTGCTGATGTTCTTCCAGGTCTTTCCGTAATCCGTGGATTTGAGAAGACCCGGAGTGTAGTCGTTGAATTTATAACGTGTAGTAGCGATATAGACCGTGGCGGGATCGTGTGGAGATACCTCTATGGCATTCACCAAGGTTTCTCCCTGCCCTTTTGGGGTCACATTGGTCCAGTTTTCGCCCCCGTCTTTGGTAACGTGCACCAGGCCATCATCACTTCCGGTATAGAAGACTCCTTTTTCGTGTGGAGACTCCACCATATAAGCAATGGTACCGTAGTTTTCGGCCCCTACCGCTTCGTTGGTATAAGGTGCTCCTCCATTCCCCTGCTTAGCGTCGATATTGCGGGTCAGGTCAGGCGAAACTTCTTCCCAGGTCTGCCCCATATCGCGCGTGCGCAACACGAGTTGAGCGCAGTGGTAGAAGGTGCCGGGTTCGTGCTGAGACCAGATGATCGGTGCATTCCAGTTGTAGAGGTACTTCATGTCTCTGGCCTTGCGCCCGAGGTACTGGATCGGAGCCGGCATCACCTTGGTAGAAAGGCGGGACTCGGTATCGAGGACCTCAATCGTTCCCAAGTAGCTGCCCCCCATTACATAGCGCGGGTTGTCTGGGTCAAAGGCGAGGAAAGCACTTTCGCCCCCGGCAGAAACCGTCCAGTCCAGACCGGCTTGAATTCCTCCGCTGCGAACTGACATGCTGGCAATACGCACAGAAGAGTTGTCTTGCTGGCCTCCGTAAATATTGTAGGGGAAAAGATTGTCGGTATTGATGCGGTAGAACTGCGCTGTTGGCAAATGATCTAAGCGCGACCAGCTGCTGCCTCCGTTGAAGGTGACCTCAGCCCCGCCGTCATCGGCAACCACCATATTGTTGGAGTTGTCGGGGTTGATCCACAGATCGTGGTAATCGCCGTGCCCTGTCCTCATGGTGGACCAGGTTTTTCCGCCGTCTTTGGACTTGAGCATAGGCGCGCTCAAGACATAAAGTACTTCGGTGTTGTTGGGGTCAGGAAAGACCTCGATATAGTACCAGGAACGCTGGGTCAGGCGGTTGTCTCCGCTCACCATAGACCAGCTCGCCCCGCCGTTGTTCGATACAAATAGGCCGCCCTTGTCTTTGTTGGAATCGCTTTCCATGAGCAAGAAGACCTTGTTGCGATCAGCACCACTGACCGCGATGGCCATCTTTCCTCTTTCGGCCGGAAGACCGGCTTCAATTTTCTTCCAAGTCTTTCCGGAATCCGTGGATTTGTAGACGCCACTACCGGCTCCACCACTCACCACCTGATTGGGTTTGCGCTGGTGCTCCCACATCGTGGCGTAAAGGGTTTCCGGGATTTCAGGGTCCATCGAAAGCTCGGAGCATCCGGTGAGTTCATTGACAAAAAGAACGTTCTTCCAGGTCTTTCCGCCATCTTCCGATTTAAAGATTCCCCTTTCTTTATTCGGCCCATAAAGCGCCCCTTGGGCTGCTACAAAAACGATGTCCGGGTTGGTTGGGTGAATGCGGATACGAGAAATGTGTTGGGTTTCTTTCAGGCCCATATGCATCCAGGTCTTCCCGGCGTCGATGGATTTGTAAACCCCGTCCCCGTAGGAGGTCATCACCCCGCGAGGCGCGTGCTCGCCCATCCCCACATAGACTACGTTGGGGTTGGAGGAAGAAACCTGAACGGCTCCCACCGATCCGAGCTCAAAGAAGCCGTCGGAAATGTTTTTCCAGTGTTGACCGGCGTCTTCGGTCTTCCAAAGACCCCCACCGGTGGTGCCCATATAGTAGGTCAGCGGATCTCCCTCAACACCTGTGGCGCTTACGGAACGGCCGCCTCGAAAAGGGCCAATATTGCGGTATTTGAGGGGTTTGAAGTAGTCTTCCGCGGTCTGCCCAAAGGCGATGGCGCAGACGAATAAGGAGGTGAAGAGCAGACGAAATTTCATTTTGAATAGGATTGGTTTCGTAAAGCTCTAAGATAGGGAGTGTTGGGGGAACTGAATTATTCTAACCTAAAGGTCATGAATAAGGGGAGATGATAAGTAATTTACTACGCTTTTCCAATCCGGAAAGCGATCTGATCCGAAGTGAATCCATTCCCCTTGAAAATACTTTGCTCCATTGTGCGGTCGATCGTCAATCAAGAAATCTCCAATTGCCAGGTGTTTATTGTGACTGATTGTAAGTCTCTTATAGGCCGCTTCACCAAGGTAATTCTTAACCCAAATTAATTTCTCCATCCAGGCGGTGTGGTTTTCCCAAGGGGCGGTAGAAAGGATGTAGGTGTTGTACTTCTTGGATAGCTCATGAAAAGCCTCCACGGCTCCTTCCATCGGCGGCATTAAAGAGAAAATGCCAGGAATTTCATCTTCCCTATCCAAATACTCTTCTTGAATTGCAAGGTGGACCTTAGCCAGCCCTGCCTTAAAGTCGACAAGAACGCCGTCCATATCGATGTGGAGGATCTTTTTAGTTGGGTCAAGTTTAATCATGGTAGGTGGTAAAATTATGGGGGGATATAATCTCACTTTAAATTTAATAACTTTATCTCGCATCAGGAACGCTAAATGCGTACCAACCGAGCACAAAAGCCACGGTGGTTCAGAATGCGGATAGATCTATCAAAACAAATGATCCACTTTATCCTTATTTGACCTGTTGCCTTAAAATTTAATATCATGAGGCGCTCCGAAAACCTTGCCCATATCGAAAAGGGATATGGCTTTTTTCCTTACCTGATTATTCGAAAAATATCAGGGATTTACTTTCAACTCCCCATCCACAGGCATTTCAATAAAAGAGAGAGCGTTATATAGCGTTATGAGTGTATATTGTGCTTGGACTAAAAGCTGTCGCAATGAAGCAATTAACCAAAACCGATTTTATTCAATATTTGCGCTGCCCAGAATCGCTCTGGTTGGCAAAGAATAAGCCGGTTGAAGCCTCTCAATTCATAGGAGAATTTTCTTTGTTTCTGGAAAAGATTGCTCAGGAGGGTTATGAGGTCGAAGGGTATGCAAAAAAGCTGTTTCCTAATGGAAAAGACCTTCCTGACAATGCCAGTCCAAAAGGGACAAAAGACGCTTTGAATAGCGGACAAAAAGTGCTTTTTCAAGCTTCTTTTTTAAGTGAAAGCAAGGCTTTCGCCCGTGTCGACGTTTTAGAAAAGCTGGACGATAACAGCTTTCATCTTTATGAAGTCAAGTCTTCTACGAGTATCAAAACAGACAAGAAGCACAATCATCTGAAAGATGCCTGCTTCCAGAAGTACGTTCTTGAGGAATGCGGACTTAAGGTCTCCAAGGTTTCTATAATTCATCTAAATCCTTCATTTAAAAAAGAAGGGGTAATTAAAGCGCAAAGACTTCTAACGATTCAAGATGTCACTGAGTTCATTTCAGAAATGTATTCCTCTACACTTGCAGAAATCAACTCTGCCTTGAAATATCTCAAGACTACGTCAATTAATGAATCTCAATGTTCTTGTCGTTCAAAGACTCGCAGCAACCATTGTGATACCTTCTTCTACTTTAATTCTGATATCCCCGAATATTCTATTTATGAAATAGCTCGAATTTCTGCCAAAAAGATCCAACAACTTCTTGATTTAGGGGTGGTCCAAATAGCCGATGTGCCCGAGGACTTTGATTTAAACACAAGGCAAAGGCGGCAAGTGGAATCGGTAAAAGACCAAAAAATAGTCTTCAATAAATCCGGGGTTAGGAACACCCTCTCTGCATTGTCATTCCCTTTGCATTTCGTGGATTATGAAACTTTCGCAAGCGCCATCCCAAAAACGGATGGCCTAGGTCCCCACAGGCAAATGGTTTTTCAGGTTTCCGTTCATACCCTATTAGAAAATGGTCAGTTAACTCACTTTGAATGGCTGGGGGATCAAATGGAATTGCCGGTCGATATGTTGGCGAAAATGCAAGAGTTTACGGAGCTCTCTGGAACCTTTGTCTCGTGGAACGCTCCTTTTGAAATGGGCAGAAATAGCGAAATGATGCGCTTAATTCCTCAATTCGAAAACTACTTGAAGTACATGAATGGGCACATGTACGACCTTATGGAGGTGTTCAAGCAAGATTATGTAGATTATCGTTTTAGGGGTTCTACCTCCATTAAAAAGGTGCTCCCTGTCGTCTGTCCTGAATTCAGTTATTCTGACCTTAAAATTCAAGATGGCGGGATGGCGCTTGACACTTGGGGACGATTAATGCTTGATGCTAATTTTTTAGGCGACCCTCAGGAAACCAGAAAAAATCTACTGGACTATTGCCGATTAGATACTCTGGCTATGGTCGAAATTTACCGTTACTTGATGGGTGATTAACTCAAATTAAGTTCAGCTTTCAACAAAAAACCCACACCTTCCGGCATGGGTTTCTTTTTTGTTCATTAACTATGCTTAATTCCTCGGCTCCCCGCCACGTCCTGGCGAATAAGGAGCTCCGGCCTGAATGAGCTTGTCTTCTAAGGCTTTCAGGTTTTTGTTATAGAGGCGTTCCATATCGCCCTTGATCTTGTCCACCGCTTCCTTGACGATGGCGTAGCTGTCGCGGTGGGTTTGGGTGGGTTGAGCGGTCGAGTATTTCTGTTCGTATCCGATCGATCCCAGTCGACTTGCGATAGACATCGGCTGATCCATGTCCAGTCTGCGCTTGACGGGGTCTCCGTACATGCTCATTTGGATCTGGTCGAGTTGGTCTTCGATGGCCTTGACCTCAGCCGTCCAGTTGCCAACAGGAGCCTCCACACGTTTGATGGCGACTTTGATGTGTCTCAGCTTGTTTCTGGTCTCCGACATCAAGCGCTGGGCAATACCCATATCGGCTTGAACAGCCCCAATCGCTTTTTGGAAAGCCACCTTCTCTGCGCGGTTTTCGGCCGGCAGCTCTACATTGTTCAAGGCTTTTACTTCAAAGCGCACAGGACTGGTCAGGGACTTTAAAGAACCGTCTTCAAGCAGTCCCATTTCGACCGTGTACATCCCCGGGTTGACCAGGGTCCCTTCATCATTTCCAGCAAATGGGTTGTAGAAGGAAGAGCGATTCAGGTTAACTGGGTTCTGTGGAGTGTAACGCAGATTCCAGTGGAAACGCTGCACCCCTTTGCTCACCGATTTGTACTCTTTCTTGACCACCTTTCCGCTCGCGTCTTTGATGGTAAAGACAAGCTCGGGTTTAGTTTCGTCCGACTCTGCTTTTAGCGTCTCATAAGAAGGGTAAGGGGCGTCCGCTCCGTCTTTCACCAACTTCTTGTCGTTCTTTTGGCGCTTCTTCTTTAGCGAAGTATAGCTGTCGCTGTAGTAATAAGTAATCAGCTTCCGGACCGAGATTGGCTGCGGTGTAAAAGTTGTCTCCCTGGAAGGACTTGCCGGGCAAGCCCAAGGGGCTGCTCTGCTCCCACATCAAGGCTGTTCTGACCGGGTAAATTTTGGCGCTTTCGGCCGGCGTTGCGTTCTCAATGTTGCGGAGAACAGAATAGTCGTCCATCACATAGAAGCCACGGCCAAAGGTTCCCAGAACAAGGTCGTTTTCTCTTTCTTGAATCGCGATATCACGCACAGCGATGGTGGGTAAGCCGCTTTTGAGTTGCTTCCAATCTTGGCCTTGATTCGGCGAGAAGAAAACCCCAAACTCCGTTCCTACAAAGAGTAAGTCCTTGTCTACATGATCCTCTTCAATAGCATAAACACTCCCCCTTTCCGGAAGATTGGAGGCAATGGCTGTCCAGCTGTTTCCTTTGTTGGTCGACTTGAAAATATAGGGTTTGAAATCTCCGTATTTGTGGTGATTAAAGGCCACATAGATCACGTTCTCGTCGTGGCGCGATAAGTAAATACTGTTGACATAGGACTGGGTGGGTGCTCCGGGAATGGAAGAAATCTTTCTCCAGCTGTTCCCTCCATTTTCCGAAATATGGATAAGCCCGTCGTCTGTTCCAGCGGCCAATAAATCCTTGTTTTTAGGAGACTCAGAAAAGGCCACAATTGTTCCATAAGGGGAAGTCGAACCGTTCTTCATCACCGCGTCCATACTAACCACTCGGTCGTACACCTTGAGGGTGTTGCGGTCGATTTGACGAGACAAATCACCGCTGATTTCCTCCCAGCTGTTTCCGTAATCGTCCGAGCGGAATACTTTGTTCGCTGCAAAATACAAGCGGCCCGATACGTGGCGACTAACGGCCAAAGGCGCGTCCCAGTTGTAGCGGTAGTTGTTTTCTCCTTTGGGTGGCTTGGGCTTGATCCCAACGCTTTCTCCGCTCTTTTTATCGAAGCGAACCAGGCCTCCGTACTGGGACTGGGCGTAAACGATATTCGGGTTATTCGGATCAATCTGCGATTCAAATCCATCTCCTCCATTGGTGATGAACCATTCGGAATTGCGAATCCCGTGGTTGGTCAAAACCCGTGAAGGTCCGCCCAAACTAAAGTTGTCTTGGGTACCTCCATAAATGTTGTAGAAAGGCTCATCGTTGTCGACCGCTACCTTGTAAAACTGGGTGATGGGCAGGTTCTTTTTGAAGTCCCAGGTCTTGGCCGCATCATAGGTCTCGTAGATTCCTCCATCGCACCCAATGATCCAATGCTTGTTGTTGTGGGGGTTGATCCACATGGCGTGGTTGTCGACGTGTTTGGTGTCTTCACCCACCAAATCAAAGCTTCGTCCTCCGTCGTGGGTTACCGACATCCAGGTATCCATAGAATAAACAGTGTGCTCATCAACCGGGTCGGCGATGATCTCTTGGTAGTAGTTTCCGCTGGTCACGTGCGAGCTTCTTTTTTCCCAGCTAGCCCCGCGGTTGGTTGAGGCGAAAAATCCGCCCTTTCCGTTTGCTGCTTCTACGATGGCGTAGATGATTTCTGGGTTGGCGGGCGAAATGGCCAAGCCAATGCGGCCCAATTCCTCAGAGGGAAGGCCCTTGTTGATCTTGGTCCAGGTGGCTCCTCCATCCACACTCTTATGCATGCCCGAACCGGGGCCGCCGCCGACGTAGGTATACACATGGCGTCTTCTCTGCAAGGTGGAAGCGTAAAGGACATCGGGGCTGCGCGGGTCCATGACCACGTCGTTCACTCCGGTGTGCTCGTCTACCGTTAGAATGGCTTTCCAGGTCTTTCCGCCGTCTTCCGTTTTGTAAAGTCCGCGGTCTCCGCCTTTGCTCCAAAGGGGGCCAATAGCAGCTACATAAACGACATCCGAATTCTCCGGGTGGACAATAATTTTTCCGATGTGTTCGGAGTTTTTAAGCCCGACATGTTTCCAGCTTTTTCCACCGTCCTCTGACTTGTACAGTCCGTCTCCGTAACCTACTGAGCGCTGGTTGTTGTTTTCTCCCGTACCCACCAAATCACATTGGGGTTGTTCGGGTCCATGGTCACTACTCCGATGGAATAGGAGCCCTGGGAATCAAAAATCGGTTCATAAGTAACCCCTGCATTGACCGTCTTCCAGACCCCTCCGGCCGAGGTGGCCACGTAGTATTCAAAAGGGTTATTCGGATTAAAAGCAAAGTCCGAAATACGCCCAGAAGTCAAGGCGGGCCCGACATTTCGCCACGAAAGGCCCGAAATCGAAATCGATTCTAAAGGGGCTTTTTCGTCTTTGGACTTTTTGGATTTTCTTTGGGCCTCAGCAGATTGGCCGAATCCCACCAGGCACGCCAGCAGGAGGTAGAGTGTTTTTTTCATTTTTAGATTTTCTGGTTGTTGGGTTGAAGAGGGTAGGTTTGCGCCTGACCGTCCTTTGAAAATACTTTATTCTGAGCTAAGATGGGCGGAGTGGCTCTCTTTTTAAGAATCTCCTAAGAAATTAGCGAACAGGGGGTATTTTGATTGAAATCAAGTCTGTGTTTCGTCTGGTATTGCTTTTATAAAAGGGTAGTTGATTTGAATGACGCCTGCCGTTTTCTCCCTTGTAGCTCGGGGGAACATCGGTTAACGGAATTCCATTCCGTCGATCACACACACGATAAGGATCCCTTGTTGAATACATTATCTGCCCTTTTGAATAGGTTTTTGGAGTAAACCAGTGATTTTGTTTATTTACTTTCCGGATAACCGTAAAGCGTTCTGGAAAAGTTTTAAAAATAGTAATCCGGGTATCTTTTATTTCAATCCAAAGCCCAAAATACACCCTAAGAAGAAATGTCAGCTCTTTAAGGTCTTCCTTTTTGACCTCCACGCAGATACACTCTTTTTTATTGGCAATGGGTTTGAAATAGTAATTCAATAGTTCACAGGCCCTGTCTTTTGAAAGATATCCCCGATATCTTCTGCTTATTTTTAGATCTCTTTTTTCTGAGGGCTTGGACAAAAAGAGTAGGAATTTCTGATAGGGTATGCTGCGCTCAGACATATTGATTTTTAGGATTTCAGGTCGTTCTTCCTTTTTTGTGTAAAGCTTCTTTTTGATCCCCAAAAAAACGGAACATCCCAGAAAATCGTTGGTCTGCAGACAAGTACTTCTTTTTTAATCTTCGCTTTTCCTTTTTTTTCCAGAAAGTTGATTTTTTAGCGGACTCCACCCGCGTAAAAACACGTTGAAATTGCTTGTATTCTTTAAATCTTGATTGTGCTAATTCTAAACGGTTCAATTGAAGTGTTTTAATTGTGTAGTCTGCGCGCATAATGCTTTTATCGTCCTTTGATAAGGAATAAATCTCGACTACATTTCCTTTGTCTAATTGAACAATTTTGTACCCAAAGAATTTGTTAGGCTGATCAAAATAAGGGTTAATTAGTTTGGGCTGTTCTCTTTTTTCTTCTGCACTCATTTTTTGATAAGAACTATCGAATATTCTCAGTGGGGATGACCAACCCGCCCAAAGTTTTTTAGGATCAATGGAGAAGCCTTTTGCCTTTACATGGCTCTTTTTTCCGCTGGTCTTTATTTTAACGATTGGTTGCTCTATCTCCCTTCCTAAAATTTCAAATGAATTGCTTTTTGAAGAGTTGCATTTTTTGCAGGCGATAACAAAATTGAAGTAAGAATAAGCCAAGTGTTGATACTCCTTTTTTGATTTTGGTCTTATGTGATCAACACTTGCCCGGTTTGTTTCAGGAGTTTTCAGCCCTAATTTTTCCTCGCAATACCCACATTTACCATGACTTTCTTCTAACAAACGTTCTGCAAAAGCTCTCCACTTGGAGGCCTTCCACCAATCCGCAGCTATTTTATTTCCCTCGTGCTGTTGTTTTGTGAATATCTCCAAATCATCACTAATTTTACCAACTCCTGTGGCGTGAAAAGGCATCTCGCCATTAACATGTCTCTTGAGGGGAATCATTCTTGTAACTTGATGAACTAATCAATATAGTGCTTTTTTGGCACAGAAAATGACGTTATTCCAGTAAAACAAAATGATGAGAACAAAACTCATACTAGCGCTATTACTTCCTCTAAACCTATGCGCACAGAAAATTTATGTTGAAGAGTACTCCTCACGTGCTGATATTTCTGTTTACGTAACGGAGTATGAATCCAGAGCAGACTTGTTAGTATACAAACAAGAATACGCCTCAAGAGCAACAGGAAACAAGGGTTTGTGGTTCTTTGAAGAATATGCTTCAAGAGCAGACAAAACGATTTTTTTTGAAGAATACGAATCGAGAGCAGATTTGACTATCTTCTTTGTTGATTATTCTTCTCGAGCCGGATGGAAAAATACCCAGAAAAAACATTTGCTCTACTGAAAAAATGACTTCCTGCTCTTTTAAGGGAAAGACTCTAAAGTCTTTTCGCCTTCGTTGGTTTCAAATTTTACCTGTAACACTCCTTTGTCTTTCGAAAAAAAGAGAACCGGGTCTGAACAGAGCATTTTGATTACGGATATCATTGTGGATTCAGCCCCATAAATCACTTGACTAATCTTTGACACTCCATTGGGGTGAATAAAGTTTTTGGGGCGAGGATCTTCATTAAACGGAGTCATGAGGAAGGGAAGTTTATTTTCCAGTGGAAAAAGTAATTTCCACTTTAAACGCCTATTGAAAGGATCAACTCTCTGGCTAGAAGTGATAAAAAAACTAATCCCGTGTTTCTTTAAAATTTTTATCTCTCGGTCAAACTCGATGTTCTGCTTTTCAAAACATAATTCGAAATAACCTTCGGGAGAACTTTCCCAGGAGGCAAAGCGCTGAACTAATTGATGCCTTCTGATTAGCACCAACAAAACCTTCTGAAAACAGGATATTGGGGCAGACTCTAGTAACTCGATATAAGCACCTTCCGAAAAATAAATTAAAGCGTTCTTTGGATTGCGTTTTGATCCATATTCTACATTAAACCCTTTGTCAGAAAAGTTCTTTACGGCTTCCTGTAAATTGTTAACCTTGAATAGAATATGACCCAATTTCAACCGACTTAACCCTTTTATTATTTGCCCCTTAGATTTTTTGAACAACACATAAGAAAACCACAGTTATATCGAAACTGACCATGGTTTGTCCACTCTTGACAACATCAATTGTTTTTTGCCGCGAGATTATTATTCCTTTAATATACTTGATTTATTATTTCGGCTGATTCTTATGATAGAAAATCTTGTACATGCGCAGAGATTCAGAAATAGTCTTCTTCTTTTCCTATTCTGTCTTTTCCTGTGTTCTGATGGTTTTGCACAGACCGCTACAGAAGATTTTGATCCGGCAAACGATGTGTTTGGGGGAGGAATTAGTGGAGCCAACTGGGTAAACAACAGTTGGGTGAGAAGTGGCTCTAATGGTAGTCCTTCAGACGTAACGGCCACAGACCCAACAGATGCAGATGAGAATATCGGTGGGAGCCTGTTACAACTAAAAGACAATGACGCCGGGGCCTATCGAATAATTGATTTAAGTGGTAAATCTTTCGCAAATCTTTCCTTCGATTATGACTACGATGAATCAATGGATGGAGGAGAAACGCTTAAAATAGAAATCGATCCAGAAGATGACGGCACCTACTTAACGGTCCTTACCCTAACGGCGACTACAAATTCTCCTAACCCTAAAGCCAATATCAGCATTGTAATTCCTGTCGCTTATTTGGGAGGATCGAATACGCGGATTCGGTTTATTACCGGTTCTAGTAATTCAATAAACAAAAACAATGAAGAATGGTGGATAGATAATATTTCTATTGTGACTGGTGGTATAGTAGATAGCGATGGAGATGGTGTAGATGACCTAACTGATTTAGATGATGATAATGACGGGATTCCCGACAAGGAAGAAAGAGATAACTTACTTCTTTCAACTGGCTTTGAAGATGTGATTCAGCCTAAATTAGGAAACAATTTAGGTGTATCTATTAGTCCATGGATACTTACAAGTGGTCAAACCAATATTGTTAAGGTGAATGGTGGTACAGGTTATAATAATTCAGGCCCCCGATTGGATGCAAACCCCAACACCACTGTAGGTACTGAACAGCATTACTTTGACATTAATGGAACTGGTGATTTATATCAACCTTTTACCTTGACATCAACCCGAGACATTAGTTATTCAGGATATTTCTCTCCAAGAGACGGAGGCTCAGGAAGTGCGTCAATTTCAATACGACAAGGTACAGGAAACACCGGCACCTTAATGGATTCTACTGGCACAATTACCATTTCAAGCAACGGGGGAGACACTCAAAATTCACCTTGGAGTTACGCAGAAAGTGAGGTTACACTCCCTGCAGGAACCTATTCGATGGTTGTTATTATGTCTAACCCAACCAACTTCGATGAAGGAAAAGTAGAAATCCTTGGGCTGGATTCTGATGAGGATGGTATTGTCAATACCCTAGATTTAGACTCAGATAACGACGGAATTTATGATGCTGTAGAGGCAGGGCACGGCCAGAGTCATACCGGCGGAGTAGTAAATGGGACTGTGGGCACAGATGGTATTCCAGACGCGGTACAATCCGCGGCCAACAGCGGTCTTATCAACTACATTATTTTCGACTCTGATTCTGATAATTCTTATGATGGGTATGAACTTGATTCAGATAACGATCTGTGCAATGATATTGATGAGGCTGGCTTTACCGACCCTAACAACGATGGAGTACTGGGAGATTTACCTACAGTTGTTGATTCAAATGGCCTCGTTTTAGGAGCAGATGTTGTCGATGGCTACACGCCCCCAAAAGACCGTAATACCAATTCTATTTATGATTTTCAGGAGGCGGGTTCTGTACCGGTTATAAGCGCACAACCTGTTTCACAAACTGTTTTTGCTGGAAACAATGGGGTTTTTACCGTTGTAGCTTCAGGGTCATCTGACCTAACCTACCAATGGCAAAGTAGTGTGAATGGAGGGTCTGTCTTTAGTAACTTAACAGACAATACAGAATATACTGGTACGACAACTCCGGTTCTAACGTTGCTATCAGCAGATGTGCCGAAGGATGCAAATCAATATAGGGTTTTAGTAGGCAGTGCGAGCTATGCCTGTGATTCGCTAATCTCTTCTCCTGCATTGCTCACAATGCGCGTTCAGAAAGTAATTACCAACCGAAGGATATCCTACCGGGTTAAAAGCAATTGATGTTCTCTGTAAACCATACAGAAGCGGCCCATCAGATGTCTTAACAAGGGCCAAGTGTTGGCCAGAATCTTGGCAAAACAAACAGCCTAGCGCTTATACGCTAGGCTTCTGCTTGATGTGGTCCCACCTGTACCCTAATCGACTGACTATTTCTCTGACAATCAATTAGTTAACAAATATTGACGGACTCAGTGAGTTCCAAGTCTATGTTATTTTAGAATGTTTTGAGGTTGTGAAATAAATGTGAGTTCCAAGTAAACCTTCAAAGTGAGTTCCAAGTTTGAATTATTTGTTTAGTACCCCATTTAGTACCCCACTTGAATATAAAGTTAATAAACAGATCAACTTGGAGGGAGATTGAGAAATTTAATATATCATAAAAATGAAAAAAATTATCCCCTCCTTGTTGATCATAAGTTAGATGATTGGAACTCCCCAAGTTCAATCTTCTCTCTTATTTCTCTTTCTTTGATTTGTCCATTCTCCAGACATTTCTTTTCTAAAAGAAAACCGATCACAGAAACAGTGTCAATCAATCGTTTTCCTTTCCAAAGACATCCTTTGATGTGTTTCTTTTCTAACCATTTAAATACAGTTCTTTGAGTGTGAGGATCAAACCGTCGATCTCATACTCTGGTATTTTCATGTTTTTCATATTCATAGTGTTTCACATTAGTTCGTGTTACTACCTATAAATATTACAGAGTGATTTTTTTGTAAATTTGAGGATATGAAAAACCTTCTAATTCTTTTATTTTTTTTTATAATCTGTGGTTGTGAAGATAATATCCCGGTTTCTGATGATAGAATGATTATTCCAGATGATTCGTATCGATATTTTAGAGTTACTTATCCTACAATTGATAATAAAACACCATATTTTATTGTTAGAACCTCTGATTCTTTATTACTTGAAATAATTGAAAATGAACTATCAAAACCATTGGGTGAAAGATTTAAACACATAAATGGAACGATTGTTAGAGGAAATGGTGATTACAATTATGATTGGAGTTGGAGATTCGAAGATAACACATGGACTATTGCAGAGGTTTCTATAGAATTATGTGATGGAAATCCATTTTACATTGAAGAAAATCTTGATTATTATATAAATAACATTAACGGAAATTATTGTCCATGGGGTTCTCAAATAGATAGAGAAATGTATCCTGGTGAAATCATAGAATGACCAATCTAATTATTATGGATTCCTGAAATTTAACCCAAAATGAACTCCCATTTAGTAGAATTTACACCCAAAAAAGGATGATTTTGGAACTCAACTTGGAACTCACCCCCACTTTTTGGGAAAAAAGAAACCCTCAACTACCTGGTTTTTAGATAGTTAAGGGTTTTTGTTGGTGGTCCCACCTGGGCTCGAACCAGGGACCAACTGATTATGAGTCAGCTACTCTAACCAACTGAGCTATAGGACCGGTTTGCTCTTCAGGAGTAGACTAAATCTTCCCGTTAAAGTATGAAGCAAATTTAGGCACTTCCCTGCAGTTCTCATAATGTTTCTACCCCTTGCGCTGGTGGTATTTAGACATAACTCTCCTCACTCTTGGGGAGCTGACAAACCACAGGGTGAATCCGCTAAGAACCGTTATCAATCCCATCAAAGAAAAAATCCGAAGAACCAGGGTGTTAAAATTATCTCTTCCTTCGTAATCCATAGTGTGAGTCATCCACAGAAAATCGAAGGTACGCCAATCGCGGTGTCGTACGGTCTGAAATTTACCGTCATCTATAGAGACATAAGCTTTTAGGTTTTCCTTGCCTTCATAAGAGATTACATAGGCAGGTAAGAGTTTTTCTCGGTATTCGTGGTGTTTATTGACTTGCTCTATGCGCTCTATTCCGGAAACCACTAAACCGCTATTCATCCTTTTTTCGGCAATATAAAGGGCTTCTTCTCTTGTAATTCCTTCTTTTGGACTATGATCAATCGCATTGATTAGTGTTTGGTTGTTAATCCAATAAAAAGGCTTTCCTCCGATATCCCTTAGTTCTATACTTCGTATTCCGGCAGAACTTCCCATAGGTAAAGGCCTGTTCAGTCCTCCAAAGGGCGGAGCTTCATAGTTCATGTTCTTAAACTGATCCCCATGGATATTGTCAAGGTTGGTCCAACTAAAATAAAGTCCGCTGATTGTCCAAAGCAGGAATTGTATTCCTAAGAATAACCCCAGATACCGATGACTTCTCCTAATCAACAATGCCGTTTTTCTGTTCACCATAACTCCTGTTTTATATTACAATAATAGCTTTTCACAACCATTCTGCCAGGGTTCACATATTTCAGGCTTTTGAATTCAATATGAGGGAGCTGATGCCCGTTAGATCTAAATAATTCCTCACCGGAATCAACAACACAATCAGCCGATGAAAACCAGTTCTATTTCAGATCAAAAACTCGCCGCCGAAACCGCACGCCTAAGTCGCGAACCCCTTGCTTTGATTTCCAAACTGATGGACCAAAGCCAAAGCGGTATCGTGCGGGGAATTAACCTGAATTCGTCCCTCGAATTGGACTTTCCATCCTAGTCAAAATCGCTTACCGAAGGCTAAACGTCATTCATCGTCCCTTAGCGAGCACCCACCCCACCAGCTCCAGATAAAGGAAAAGAATGCCCGATATTGTTTTTGGATTGTTGTTTTGATTACATGATTGATCGCAGGATAGTGTCCCCCCGAAATAGGGATAAGTGATTAGAAGCAAATCACCCTTTATTCTGTAAAACTAAGGAGAGGTGTTATAGAAGCGCACCTCTCTTTTTTTTGCCTAAAGGGGCCCGTCAATTTCTTGACACAGTTCCAGTAGAACCCCGTGAGTATCCTTGGGGTGTAGAAAAACCACCCATTTGTTGTCTGCTCCTTTTTTAGGCGTTTCGTTGAGGATGCGGAAACCGGCTTCCTTGAGTCTTGCAACCTCTGCCAAGATATCGTCCACAGCAAAAGCCACATGGTGAATTCCTTCTCCTTTCTTTTCGATGTACTTACTAATCGGGCTGTCTTCGCGAGTGCCTCCAAAAGCTCAATCTTGTTCGGGCCTGATTTGAAAAAGGAGGTGATCACTCCTTCGGACTCCACCTCTTCCTGCTTATAAGGCGGCTCTCCAAAGAGTTGGGTGTATAAGGCATTGGCCTTTTCGATGTCTTTGACGCGATGCCGAGGTGTTCGATTTTCTTCATAAGGAGCGAATTTTGCCAGTCTAAAAGCAGGTCTTTTTGTAGTGCGAAAAAGTCCGTTGGGCACGGCTGTTCGAAGATACCACAAATAGCCTATTTTTGTGGTGATGGAGGAGTCTCAAAGACAGAAGAAAGTCGCCGGAGTTTTACAGGAAGACCTGGCCGAAATTTTACAACGCGCAGCCACCGAAGGGGGGCTCAAGGGCGTGATTTTGTCGGTCTCTAAAGTGCGGGTCAGTGTAGACCTGTCGATTGCCAAAGTCTACCTCAGCATCTTTCCGAACGACAAGGGAGAAGAGTTGCTGGAAGGCATTCGCTCGAATCAGCCACTCATCCGTCACGAAATGGCTCAGCGCACGCGCAACCAAATGCGCCGCATGCCCGAACTGCTCTTCTACCTGGACGACTCCCTGGAGTACATCCAAAACATCGAAGACTCCTTAAAAGGAAAAGACAACCCCATAGAGAACCGCGACCTGCTGGATAAACGCAAGAAAAAGTGAGTTTTCCGTACTACATGGCCAAGCGCTACCTGCGCTCCAAAAGCAGCCAGAATGCGGTCAATATCATCAATGCGGTCACCTTTTTGGTGATCATTATCGGAGCGGCCTCTTTGTTTGTGGTGCTTTCCGCCTTTACAGGCCTGAAGACTTTCAGTCTGCAATTCACCAACAGTTTTGACCCCGATCTCAAGGTCACGCCCCTGACCGGTAAGTTCTTTGAATTGGATTCGGTTCAGGAAAACCGCCTCAAGGAAGTTCCTTTTGTGGACGGTCTGGCGCGTGAAATGGAGGAGCGGGTCTACATCAGCTATAAAGAGAAAAGTCATTTAGCGACCATCAAAGGCATCGAGCCTTCTTACCGACAGGTCACCGAGGTCGACAGCCTGCTCTACTTTGGCAACTGGGGTATTACCGAAGAGCAAACCGTGGTGGGGATTGGGCTGGTCAGCATTTTGGGAGTGCCGCCCAACAACTACCAGAACCCTTTAGTCGTCCTTGCGCCCAAGCCAGGAAAAGGCGGTTTCGCCTCCCGGGGCATCAACTCCAAGCCCTATAACGAGCTGCCCCTTGTAGTCAGTGGAGTCTACGCTGTTGAAGACCAACTCGACAAAAAATACCTCTTTGCCAGCCTTCCTTTGGTACAGGCCCTTTTAGAAAAAGAGGCCGCCCAAATCACAGGACTGAACGTCAAGATCACCGATCCAGCTCGACTGGAAGAGGTCCGCTCTGAACTGCAGAGCCTCCTCGGACCAGAGGTGCTAGTTCTCAGCCGGGAGGAACTCAACGGCACCCTCTATCGTATGCTGAATACCGAAAACCTCGCCACCTACCTCATCTTTACCCTGGTGCTCATCATTGCCTTGTTCAATGTAGTGGGCGCGATTATTATGATGATTCTCGACAAGCGCGAGCATTCGAAAACCCTGTATAACCTCGGGGCAACTATTCCTTCTCTGCGCAAGATTTACTTTATGCAAGGGCTGTTGTTGACCACTTTGGGTGGGGCCATTGGCATCCTGATTGGCGGTTTGCTGGTAGGCTCTCAAGTCATGTGGGGCTGGCTTAAAATCACCGAAACCCTTTCTTACCCGGTGGAACTCACTCTGCCCAACGCTCTTTTGGTCATGGGAACCATCAGTGTGCTCGGCTTCCTTTCTTCCTTTATGGCGAGCCGAAGAATTTCTAAAGAATTACTGAGATAAGACTACACGAATTGGTGGTCTCCGAACTTTTCGAGCACCTCGTCAAAGGCCGCAAAGACGTCTTCTGAAGCGTCGCTGGTAACCATTTTCATGCGGTACTCTTTGAAGTGCGGAATGCCCTTGAAGTAGTTGGTGTAGTGGCGGCGGGTTTCAAAGACCCCGAGTTTTTCGCCTTTCCAATCGATGGACATCTGCAAGTGGCGGCGTGCAGCATCAACCCGCTCCTGAAGGGTGGGTGGAGGCAAGTGTGTCCCGGTTTCAAAGAAGTGCTTGACTTCTTTAAAGAACCACGGGTATCCGATACTGGCTCGGCCAATCATGGCGCCGTCTAAACCGTATTCATCACGCATCCGGACCGCTGCTTCGGGAGAATCTACGTCTCCATTGCCGAAGACCGGAATGTGCATGCGGGGATTGTTCTTGACTGCCGCAATCGGCTTCCAATCGGCCTGCCCTTTGTACATCTGTACCCGGGTTCTTCCGTGAATAGATATCGCCTGAATCCCGACGTCCTGAAGCCGCTCTGCAACCTCTACGATCTTGATGGATTCCTGGTCCCATCCCAATCGGGTTTTTACCGTAACGGGCAAGTTGGTGCGCTTAACCATGGCTTCGGTCAGCTTGACCATCAGCGGAATATCTCTTAAAATACCGGCACCGGCATTCTTGCAAACCACTTTCTTTACCGGGCAACCAAAGTTGATGTCGATGATGTCCGGTCCTGTTTTTTCAACGATGTCGATGGCTTGAAGCATGGAGTCCATTTCGGCTCCAAAAATCTGAATCCCGACTGGACGCTCCTTTTCGTAGATGTCCAGTTTCATGGTGCTCTTCGCCGCATCGCGAATGAGGCCTTCGGAAGAAATGAATTCGGTATACACCACATCAGCTCCCTGTTCCTTGCACAAGGCACGAAAAGGCGGATCGCTCACGTCTTCCATAGGAGCGAGCAAGAGTGGAAATTCCGGTAATTCTATTGGACCAATCTTGGGCACAGCGCTTTTTTTGGGCGGTAAATTTACGAATTCTTTGACTTTGAAGGGCTTAGTTTTCGCCCAGGCGCGCTCTTTCGTCTTTCTCTATCCTTCTCTCGTTATCCGTAAGACGAAAGTTTCCGAAGTTGTAGGTGAAGCCAAAACGCACAAATTGCGTCTCGGGTTGCGTGAAAAAGTTGTTGTTCTGGTTCAAATAGCGCGAAGTATAACGCCCCATGGCCTGGCCCAACAGGTCTTCTGCACGCACGCTGAGGACGGCCCTATCGTTCCACAAACTCTTGCGCAAACCGAGGGTCACATTGGTAGTGGCCTCCCGCACATAGCTTCCAAAAATATTACCCGACATATACTCCGCGGTCGCTTCCGCCGTCCAACTTCCGTCGGCCGAGAGGTTGAGGTAGTTGGCCAGGTAAATATAGAAACCGTCAAAGCTGTTGGTGACTTCTACGTCTCCGCTTTCTTCCGCCAAGAAGACCTCTTCCTCGTGGAACAAAGACGAATAGGCCAAGAAGTCCCAGAAGCTGGCAATACTCTTACTCACGGTAAAGTCAATTCCGTAAGACCGGCTGGCTTGGATGTTCTGCTTGAGTTCGCGCAGGGTCAAGTTGTCGTTGTCCTGAAATACCAGATACGAAATGTACTGCCCGTTGTCGCGGTAGTAGAGATCGATAAAGTATTCCCCATTCAGGGTGTAGTTCAGGTTAAAATTGTGGCTGAAAACGGGCTGTAAACGCGGGTTCTTCCTCAAAATCATTCTCGTTGTAGAAGTAGCGGAAGGGGTTGAGGTCATTGTACTGAGGTCGATCCACCCGTCGACCATAATCGAAGGCAAAGCTGTTGCTATCGTCCACGGTCCAAAGCATGTAGAGGGTCGGAAAGAGGCGGAAAAAGTCCAGTTCATTCACCTCGTTCAAGAGGCGGGAATCCCCTAAAGCATTGGTTTGTTCTCCGCGTAATCCGGCCTTGGCCGAAAACTTTTCCCAATCGGCAGACCAGGATAAATAAGCCGCGAGTACTTCTTCTTCGTATCGGTACTCATCACTCAAGCCGGCGTTAACGGCGTCGTTGGTGCCTCCGATAAAGTTGAGGTAGTCGATCTCGTTATCCGAAGCGATATAAGAATACTTGGCCCCCATTTCCCAAGAGCTCACTCCCTTTTGGTAGCTGTAATCCAATTGGGCGGTAGCGATATCGATCTGTTGATCGGCTCGGGTATCAAAACCAAAGGTGTTGAGGCTTTGACCTGCCGGGTTGAAATAACGCGTAAAAATGGTTTGGTTCTGGTCTTCCTCAAAGCGGGTGTAATGCCCTCCAAGGCTTAGGCTTCCGTTGTCTGTGCTGTGTTTCCACACCAAATCCGCGGCAATATTTTCGGCGTTTTCGGTACCGGTATTGGCGGTGTTGAAAGTGGAATCCAAAACCCCAGAACCATTGCTCAAGGTGGCATCCATGCGGCGGCGCCACTCCAGATCGGGGTTGACAAAGGCGTTCGCCGTCAAACTGATCGCGTCTTTTTCGCCCAGCTTCAGGTCATAGGCAAAATTGACACTGTGCATTTTTTGTTTGCGGTCGTCCACTTCGTCGGTCAACCAACGTGAAAAAACATCGCCTTGGGGGTTGATAAAGTTGATCCCTTTGTCTACCTGAATTCGCCGGTTGGACGGGCTAAAGTTGTAGTTCAAAAAGAGGTTGGAGTTTTCGTTTTGCCAGTAGTGGCTCATCCCAAATTGGTACTTGGCCAATATGCCCTGGGTATAGGCTGCGTTCAAACTTCCTTTATAGCCCAGACTGACATTTTTAGACGTCACGATATTTAAAATAGGCCCCCCGTCGGCATCGTACTGGGCCGGTGGATTGTGAATGAGTTCTACGGACTGCACCGTATTCCCGGGAAGGCCTTCCAGAAGTTGGTTGATCTCATCGCTCGAAAGGCGAACTCGCCGGTTGTTGATGTATACGGTTGCTCCTTGGCCCCTGATGTTAAAGCCATTCGGGTTGGTGATCAGGCCGGGGGTGCTCTTTAGAATGTCCAGGCTGTTTCCTTGGGTGACGACGGTGTTTTCGACCTGAAAAACCAGACGGTCGGCCTGTCTTTTAAGCACCGGCTTTTTGGCGGCGACCACCACTTCGCCTAATTCGTTGACCTCTTCCGGCATGACGATAGCGCCTATTTTGACGTCCTGCTGTACGTCTAATAAGACGTAGTTTGATAAGCGGCTGACGTAGGATGCTCGGAGCAAGTAAAGGCCCGCAGGCACCCCCTTAAAAAGAAAGTCTCCTTCTTCATCGGCCGAGACCCCTTTGACTTGAGTCGTATCGCTGTTTTTGTACAGCAAAACCGTCGCAAAGGACAAGGGAGACGAGTCCTGGTTCACGACTTTTCCGCTCAGTTCAAACTCCTGTGCCTGCAGGAAACAAATGTTCGCCAACAGGAACAAGCTCAGGGTCAGTGTTTTTTTCATGCTAAAAGGGGGTTGGAGGGTAAATCTACAAAACTATAATGAAGTATATTTGCAATTCTCAGGTGAATCCCCCGTTTTTAGGGCCCTGAGCTAGTCTTATGAAGCACATTCGCAACTTTTGTATTATCGCCCACATCGATCACGGTAAAAGCACGCTGGCTGACCGTTTGCTCGATTTTACGGGCTCGGTGACGGAGAGAGAAAAGCAGGACCAACTGCTGGACAATATGGATTTGGAGAGAGAACGCGGGATTACGATCAAAAGCCATGCGATCCAAATGGAATATACCTATGAGGGGCAGGAGTACATCCTGAACCTGATCGATACTCCGGGACACGTGGATTTTTCTTATGAAGTTTCCCGTTCCATTGCCGCCTGTGAAGGAGCGCTCTTGGTGGTCGATGCCGCGCAGAGCATTCAGGCTCAGACCATCTCTAACCTTTACCTGGCCCTGGACAACGACCTGGAAATCATCCCTGTTCTGAACAAGGTGGACTTGCCCAGCGCAAATCCCGAAGAAGTAACCGACGACATCGTAGACCTCTTGGGTTGTGATGCCGAAGAAGTGATTCCGGCCAGTGCTAAAACCGGTATCGGAATCGAAGATATTTTACAGGCCATTATTGAGCGTGTTCCCGCTCCAGAAGGGGATCCAGGGGCCAATTTACAGGCCCTGGTTTTTGACTCGGTCTACAATCCGTTTAGAGGGGTCGAAACCTACTTCCGCGTTTTAAATGGAAAGATCTCGAAAGGAGACAAGATCAAATTCATGGCCACCGGGAATGATTATTTCGCAGACGAAATCGGAACCCTCAAACTGGAGCAACACCCGAAAAAAGAAGTCAAAACCGGTGATGTGGGCTACCTCATTACGGGGATCAAAGACGCTCGAGAGGTCAAAGTGGGAGATACCATTACCCTTTCGAACAGCCCTTCTCCCGAAGCCATTGCTGGATTCGAGGAGGTAAAACCCATGGTTTTTGCTGGAATTTATCCGGTGGATACCGAAGACTTTGAAGAGCTTCGATCCTCCATGGAAAAACTACAGCTGAACGACGCCTCTTTGGTCTTTCAGCCCGAAAGTAGTGCGGCCCTTGGTTTTGGATTCCGTTGTGGATTCCTGGGAATGCTCCACATGGAGATCATTCAGGAGCGCCTCGAAAGGGAGTTCAATATGACGGTGATCACCACGGTTCCTAACGTTAGTTACCACGCCTTTACGCGTAAAAGCCCTGACGAAATTGTCATTGTTAACAACCCTTCCGATTTGCCGGATCCTTCGACCTTGGATCGGGTGGAAGAACCTTATATCAAAGCTTCCATCATCACCAAAAGTGATTTTGTGGGGAATGTGATGTCGCTCTGTATTGACAAGCGCGGACAGATCACCAACCAGTCCTACCTGACTACCGAGCGAGTAGAACTCAACTTTGATATGCCTCTGGCCGAAATTGTTTTTGACTTTTACGACCGTCTGAAAACCGTTTCTAAAGGCTATGCTTCTTTTGATTACAGCCCGATTGGGCTTCGCAGTTCCAAGCTGGTCCGGGTCGATATTCTCTTGAATGCCCAGCCGGTGGATGCTCTTTCTGCCTTGGTTCACGCCGATAACGCGCACACCATCGGAAAGCGCATGTGCGAGAAACTGAAAGAGCTGATCCCGCGCCAGCAATTCGATATTCCGATTCAGGCAGCCATCGGTTCCAAGATCATTTCTCGTGAGACCATCAAAGCGCTCCGAAAGGATGTTACCGCCAAGTGTTATGGTGGGGATATCTCTCGTAAGCGTAAACTCCTCGAGAAGCAGAAAAAAGGAAAGAAGCGTATGCGCCAAGTCGGGAATGTAGAAATTCCACAACAGGCCTTTATGGCGGTTCTTAAGCTGAATGATTAGGGCTTATACCCCTTCCTGATCGAAATCGTAGACTTTTCCGAGGTAAACCAATTTACTTCCAGCGCTGTATTCTGGCACCTCCTCTGCGGGGCGTAGAATCTTCAGCTCCCCGGCCTTACTTTTGATAAACAAGGGCACGGTGTCCTGGTCCTTTCCGCTGATTTCGAGTAAGGTGTTGAGGTGATCCTGATCCTTCAAGTCAATCTCTTGAATGCTCGGGTATTTCCGGACCGCTTCTGTCAATCGCAAAAAGTCTGTCGCCCCCGAAAAGAGATGACTGGAATCGCCCACCTCGTCACTTCTCGTCTCGTCAAGGGTGCTTAGTCGGAAAGCTCCGTTCTCGCCGAATTGCTTGCCGAAGCGGTCGATCGCGTATTGGTTAATGTCGTTGTTACCCGTCATGGCAAAGAGGTAACCGATGTCGTTCAGTTCAATACTGTCGGCAAAACTATCGGAATAGATGTTCGCGTTCAGGGCGTCAATGCCCATTTTTTTCGCCTTGTTGACATTGGCCGCGTTGTTATCGATAAGCACGACATGGCGGTCGTTTCTTTTCAGGTAGTCTCCGATCAAACGCGACACCTTGGAGGCGCCCACAATCAAAATACCTTCTGATTTGCTCAAGAAAACCCCAAGCCAATGGGCAACAGGCCTTGCCGTGGTGGCGTTGAGCAATACAGTTCCCAGCACGATCATAAAGACGAGCGGGGTAATGTATTCGGCTCCAGGAATTCCTTGGTCAACGAGTTGTTGTCCAAAAAGCGAAGCGATACCCGCAGCCACAATACCTCGTGGGCCCACCCAGCTGATAAAGGAACGTTCACGGAAGCTCAGGTCGGAGCCCTGGGTACTAAAGAGCACGCCCAAAGGCCGGATAATAAAGACAATAACCGCAAACAAAATGGCGGTATCCCAGTTGTAAATGAGTTCCAGGTCGCTCATGTCTATATTCGCGGCCAGCAAAATGAAGAGGATCGAAATCAGCAGGACGCTCAGTGATTCTTTAAAGTAAAGGAGCTCTTCAAGATTTGGTAAATTCATATTCCCCATGACCATTCCCATGACCACAACGGCTAAAAGGCCCGATTCATGGGCTGCTACATCAGAGGCCACAAAGACAAAAAGCACCATGGCAAGAGTGGCGACATTCATCAAATAATGGGGAATCCATTTATTGCGAATCATGACCGCTAAAGCGTTGGCAAAGGTGAATCCGAAAGTGAAACCAAAGAGTAGAATCTTTCCAAATTCTTCCAGGGCGGTAAGGGTGTATTCCTTTCCTACCCCTATGGAAGCGATGAATTCGTAGACCAATACCGCGAAGAGAGCGCCGATAGGATCAATCAAAATCCCTTCCCATTTTAAGACGGTGGAGACGTTCTTTTTTAGGGGAATATTGCGGAGTATCGGTGCGATTACAGTCGGTCCCGTCACAATGATCAATGACGAAAACAAAAAGGCCATCTGCCAGCTCAGCTTGGGGTACATGATGTAGTAAGCAGCGATAGCAGCGCCGAAAAAGGTTACCAGGGTTCCTAAAGTGATCAGCTTTGTGATTACAGGGCCCACGGTTTTGATTTCGGAGCGTTTCAGGGTCAGGCCTCCCTCAAACAGAATAACACTAATCGCCAAAGACACAAAAAAGTACAGGCTGTTTCCCGGAAACAGACCCATTTTGTCATCTTCCGGGGCCCATTTGGGTTCGATCAGTTTTTCGCCAAAGTATTCAGAAGCCAAGGGCCCAACCAGTAAACCGATCAGGATCAGGGGAAGAATAGCGGGAATTCTTAGGCGCCAGGCAAACCACTGGGCAATGATGCCCAGGATAATTATTCCAGCGAGCTCTATCATAATTCAATTTTGCCTAAAAATAACTTTTTTGACCAAAACCGGGGCTTTTCAGCGGAAGTCCGGCCAAAGAAAACAGGGGTTTTTCGGCTTGTTTCGGTTCGAATGGCTTAAGGGCTCTTTTGCAGGTAGATTCCCTTTGATTTGTTAAAAATTGGCGAATAATAAGCTGCCTCTCCCCTTATTCCGCGGCACTTTTACTAATTTAAGCCCCATTTGACTTTTTTATGCAGCTCTACCCCATTGAGGCAGGGCGGTTTAAACTCGATGGCGGAGCCATGTTTGGTGTGGTTCCTAAATCTATTTGGACCCGAACAAACCCTGCAGACTCCAAAAATTTAATCGATATTGCTGCCCGGTGCTACCTCATCGAGGATGGCGATCGCTTGGTGTTGATCGACACTGGAATGGGCAACAAGCAGTCCGACAAATTTTTCGGCTACTATTCCCTTTGGGTGATTTTGAACTGCATAAGTCCCTGAAAGAAAAAGGCTTTTCTGCCGAGGATGTAACCGATGTTTTTTTGACCCACCTGCACTTTGATCATTGTGGGGGTGCAGTGAAGTGGAATGACAAGCGAACCAGTTACGAATGCGCCTTTCCGAATGCGCGATACTGGACCAACAAAAACCATTGGGAGTGGGCAACCAAGCCCAATGCACGGGAAAAAGCCTCCTTCTTAAAAGAAAATATACTGCCTATTCAAGAGAGTGGACAGCTTGAGTTTTTGCCTTTAAATTCCACCGATTACCTGCAGGATACTCCTTTGGGTTTCCGCGTGCTTTGTGTGGATGGGCATACCGAAAAACAAATGCTTCCAGTCATTGATTACAAGGGTCAAACCCTGGTGTTTTCGGCTGACCTTATTGCCACGGTAGGCCATATTCCCTTACCTTATGTAATGGGGTACGACACCCGGCCCTTGCTCACCTTGGACGAAAAGGCCCGTTTTTGCAAAAAGCTACAGAAGAAAACTGGCTCCTGCTCTTTGAGCATGACGCCCACAACGAGTTGTGCTCCTTAAAAAACACAGAAAAAGGGGTTCGAAAAGACGAAATATTTGGATTCAGCGAAATATTCGATTCGCTGTAGAGTTTTACTGATCTAATCTGTTTATATGAATTATTCAAAATCCCCCTTCTTCTTGTCTGTGCTGGTCTATTGGCTAGCTGTGGATCGACCACCTTGGTTTCGACCCCTGTAGAGAACATAGACACCCTCCCTTCCAAAATAATGGAACTGACTGATGCTGAAAAGCAGCGCTGGGCGCAGGCCGACCTGGTACAAGACACCCTGCCTGGGATCAGTTTGGACCGTGCGTATGCTTTCTTAGGGAAAAGAAAAGGAGCGACTGTTGTTGTTGCTGTATTGGATTCCGGAATTGACTTGGATCACAACGATTTGGACGACGTGATCTGGACCAACAAAGGCGAAAAAGCCGGAAACGGAAAAGACGACGATGGTAACGGCTATGTCGATGACATTCACGGCTACAACTTTTTAGGCGAGTCCTATAATGAACAACTGGAATCTGCACGGATGTTACGCCTTCAGTTAGGTGATGCGGCGACTCGTGCCAAAGCGCAGGCCGAAATCGATGCGGAACTTCCCAAGGCGCAACAAAATAAAGCCCAATACACGCAGATCTTGGCCGCTGTCAAGCAGGCCGATGCAGCGGTTAAGAAAGAGCTCAACCAAAGTTCTTACACCAAAGAAGATCTGGCTAGAATCACCAAGGCTGAGATGCAACAAAGCGTAGGCATTTTAAAGCAAATGTTCCTCTACGGCGACAGTATTGAAGAAGTATTGGAAGAGATTGAATTTGGCGTTCAATACTTTACCGAGCAAGCCAATTACAACTACAATGTACAATGGGATGGCCGCGCTGTGGTAGGCGACAACCCTTATGATTTCAATGATCGGGGTTACGGGAACGGAGACCCGAGTAACCGCCATGAAGACGAAATGCACGGCACCCACGTGGCCGGTATTATTGCCGCCGAACGCAACAACGGTATCGGAGTAGATGGCGTAGCCAAGAATGTTCAAATCATGAGTATTCGGGCGGTACCCAACGGAGACGAATACGACAAAGACATTGCCCTTGGTATTCGGTATGCGGTCGATAACGGGGCGCGAATCATCAACTGCAGTTTCGGGAAATCCTTCTCGCCAAATGCAGAATGGGTATACGAGGCCATTCAATACGCTGCTTCCAAAGACGTGTTGATTGTTCATGCAGCAGGTAACGATTCCCACAACATCGATGACTCCAGCAATCCGAATTACCCGAACGACCATAGGTTTGGAACACAAGAAATTGCCAACAACGTGATTACCATCGGCTCCTTGGCTCCAGAATACGGACCAGAAATGCTGTCCGTTTTTTCAAATTACGGTGCCCGCAATGTGGATCTTTTTGCTCCAGGTAGTGATATTTATTCTACCGTGCCGGGAAGTGAATACGATTACAGCGATGGGACTTCCATGGCCGCTCCGGCGGTTAGTGGTGTTGCTGCTTTGATTCGCTCATACTACCCTAAACTCAGCGCTGTTCAGGTCAAACAAATCTTGATGCAATCCGGATTGACTACGAAAACCGAATTGCTCGTACCTGGACAAAACGGAAAAACAGCTCGCTTCAACGAAGTTGCGAAATCAGGAAAAATGCTAAACGCCTACAACGCCCTTCTTCTTGCCGATCAGGTCAGTAAAGGAAAGGCGAGTTTGGCCTTATCAGCGAAATAATAATTAACACAAGAACACAACTCATCATTATGCGAAAGAATTTGCTCTTATTGGCGCTTGGCCTAACGTGCATCACGGCTGGGCTTCACGCTCAAAGTAATGCCGCTTACTGGCAACAGGAAGTGGACTACAAAATGCAGATTGATATGAATGTCAAGAATTTCCAATACGACGGAAAACAATCCTTGACCTATACCAATCACTCGCCTGATACCCTGAACCGGGTGTTCTACCATATGTACTTCAACGCTTTCCAGCCCGGGAGTGAGATGGATGCCCGCCTACAGGGCATCAAGGATCCGGACCGTCGAATGACTTCCGAAGGCAAAAGCCGAATCGCCTCCTTGAGCCCGGAAGAAATTGGGTTTTTACGGGTAGAGTCTTTAAAACAAGATGGAGCCGCTGTTGCTTATAGCGAAGAGGAAACCATTTTGGTCGTCGATTTGGCCAAGCCTTTAATGCCTGGAGCCAGCACACAATTGGACATGGTTTTTAAGGGGCAAGTGCCGGTACAGATCCGTCGTTCTGGGCGCAATTCCGCTGAAGGAGTTGCTCTTTCAATGAGTCAGTGGTACCCAAAATTAGCCGAATACGATGCCCAAGGTTGGCATCCGAACCCGTATATCGCACGTGAATTTCACGGTGTTTGGGGAGACTTTGATGTAAAGATCACCATAGACAGCGACTACACGATCGGGGGAACGGGCTACCTCCAAAATCCGAACGAAATTGGGCACGGATACGAGGCTAAAGGCACCAAAGTGAAGCGCAAAAAGAAGAAGCAAACCTGGCACTTTAAAGCACCAATGGTTCACGATTTCATGTGGGGAGCAGATCCTAACTATGTACACGATGTATACGAAATGCCAAACGGTCCTACTCTGCACTTCTTTTACAAAGACGATCCTGAGCTGAAAGAAAACTGGACCTATTTGCAGCCCAAAACAGCTGCGGCTATGGAATTCTTTAGCAAGAATATCGGTCAATACCCCTATGATCAATACTCTGTTGTACAAGGGGGTGATGGTGGTATGGAATACGCCATGAGTACGCTGATCACCGGGAAGCGCAGCTTCAACAGCCTGGTTGGGGTCATGGTTCACGAACTGGCTCACTCTTGGTTTCAGCACGTGCTTGCGACCAATGAATCCAAATACGAGTGGATGGATGAAGGTTTCACCTCTTTTATCAGTTCGCTTTGCATGAATGAAATCATGGAGCAGAACAGAGAGAACCCTTTTACAGGGAGCTACGGGAGCTATTTACGCCTGGCCACTTCTGGAGTTGAGCACCCACAGACTACGCATGCTGACCGCTATGAGCTCAACGGTGCTTATGGCGCTTCTGCCTATAGCAAAGGATCGGTTTTCTTAGCGCAGTTGGCTTACGTCATCGGACAAGAAAACCTGATGGAAAGCATCAAGCGCTACTTCCACGATTTCAAATTCAAACACCCAGTACCGAACGACTTTAAGCGCTCAGCCGAAAAAGTTTCCGGGATGCAGTTGGACTGGTACCTTACGGATTGGACCCAGACGACCAACACCATCGATTACGGTATTGAGTCTTTGGATGCGCGCGAAGGTGGAAGTACCCTTAACCTAAAGCGTATCGGTTTAATGCCCATGCCTTTGGATGTGGTTGTGGTAAAGAAAGACGGCACAGCGGAGCTGTTCTATATTCCTCTGCGTATGATGCGAGGAGAAAAAGAGAACCCTTACCCTCAGATGAAGCGCACCCTTGCTGCTGACTGGGCTTGGGCTTACCCGACTTATTCTCTGGAACTCCCTTTTGCACCAGAAGAAATCGAACAGATTGTGATTGATCCATCGAATCTGATGGCAGATGTCGATCGCGATAACAATGTTTATCAAGGTCAATAATGAATAAGCGTCGATTAGGTTCCGCTCAGCGGATAAAATCCTCATCGGCTATACAAAGCCTGTATCAACAAGGCTTTACCATACAACAGGGGCCGCTGCGAATAAAATACCTCCCTCTACAGGAAGGGACGCATTCTGCAGCGGCCTTTATTGCTCCTAAAAGGAGTTTTAAGCGTGCCGTAGACCGCAACCGCATCAAGCGGCAAATGCGGGAAGCCTATCGCTTACATCAACACCTGCTCGCGCCTCTTGAAGGCCCGGTACGACTGATCTGTATTTACAGAAGTCGTGAACTTACACGCAGTAACCGAATTCTGCGTTCTATGGAAAGTGCATTGCATCAAATCGTTCAAAATGAAAGCAACAAAAAAGCAGATTCTTAAAAGATCCCTCGTTGTCGCCACCGTGGCAGTGCTTTGGGTAGGTAATACTTCCTTTGCCAACAACTTCTTTGAAATCGCCAAGCAGATCGAAATTTTCACCACCCTGTTCAAAGAATTGAACATGAATTACGTGGACGATACCAATCCGGGAGACCTGATGGATACAGCGATTAAAAGCATGTTGGAAGACCTGGATCCCTACACCACATTTTTGAACGAACAGGATGTAGAGGCCTACAAAATCAACAACTCCGGAGAGTACTCCGGTATTGGAGCCAGCGTACGCAGCTATGCCGACAAGGTGGTGATTGTTGAAGCTTACCAAGGCTATCCGGCCGATCAAGCAGGTTTAAAGGCCGGAGACGAAATAATTTCTATTGATGGAACGGACTTGAGCGGTTTTGAAGGCAATGCAAGTGAACTTCTCAAAGGCGCTCGAAATACCGAAGTTGAATTGATTTATAAACGCCAGGATAAGCAAATGACCGCTGCAGTTGGCCGGGCCAACGTAGAAGTAGATGCTGTTCCTTTTTACGCTTTAGCCGATGATAAAACCGGATACATTGCGCTAACCCGATTCAACCGCAAAGCATCTGCTCAGACCAAGGAAGCCCTGATAGACCTAAAAGCAGAAGGAGCAGAGCGTATTGTGCTGGATTTACGAGGCAACCCCGGAGGTCTTCTGTCGGAAGCGATCGAAATTGTCAACCTTTTTGTTCCTAAAGGGGAGTTAATCGTTACAACCCGTTCCAAAGTCAAAAAATTCAATCGGGAATACCGCACCAAAAACAAAGCAGTCGATACCGAAATTCCATTGGCTATTTTGGTCGATGGCCGCAGTGCTTCTGCCAGTGAAATCGTTTCAGGTGGATTACAGGACTTGGACCGCGCCGTTATTTTAGGAGGTCGTAGTTTTGGAAAAGGCTTGGTTCAACGCCCTTTGCGTTTGACTTATGGGACCCAGCTTAAAGTGACTATTTCACGTTACTACACCCCTTCGGGTCGCTGTATTCAGGCCTTGGATTATTGGAACAGAGACGAAGGCGGAAATGCTGTTCGCAACAGCAATTACCAAAACTTTACTACCAGAAGCGGTCGTACTGTTCAAGACGGAGGAGGAGTTTTACCAGAAATTCTCGTCGCTGAAGCTCAAACTAATGACTTTATTCGTTCGCTTCAAGGCAACGAAGTGCTTTTCAATTTTGCAACAGACTTTTATTACAAAAACCCATTTAAAGAATTGGGTGATTTCCGTTTTACTCCACAGGACTACCAAACTTTTAAAAACTTCGCGAAGAAAGAAGGAATTCAATTCAACACCCCCACAGAAGCCCTGTTGAAAAAAGCCAGGGAATCCAAAAACGATTTAGCTTCCAGTGATATTGAAGCTGGTTTTGACGAACTGGAAAAACGTTTTCAACAAGAAAAACTCAAAGCCCTTGATACCTATCAGGTGCCGATTCAAAAGTATATTGAAGAGGAACTTCTCAAGCGGTATTTCTACCGTAAAGGGCTGTACACCCATTACCTCAAAGAAGATAAGGTCATTCAGGAGGCGATAAGCGTACTCGGGAATAGTAATCGTTATCAACAACTATTGCGGCCTTAAAGCCATGCTGATATGAGGGATGCCATCTTCCAGGTATTCCTCGCCCTGGGCTTCAAAACCCAAGGAAGAATAAAAGCCGATTAAATAGGTTTGGGCTTCTAAACGCATCTTATCAACACCCTGTTGATTGATCCATTTCATGGCCGACATCATCATTTTTCTGCCGTAACCAGCGGTGCGGTGCTCCTCTTTTACCAGTACCCGTCCAATCTTAGCCTCTTCTTGTTTGCTCTCGGGCATAAATATGCGGCAATACGCCACTAAGTCCCCTTTGTTCTGGTCTGATGTGCATAAGAAGTGTATGGCTCTGTAGTCTTCGCCATCGAGATCCTGATAAACACAGTTCTGCTCTACGACAAAAATTTCAGAGCGCAGTTGTAAAATGGTATACAACTCCTTGAGACTCAATTCCTCGAAGCTCTTATATTGCTCTACCATAAGCTAAAGTACTGATTTTCAGTGATGTTAATATCTTTATTCAAGCCGTCTAATTGCTTGAAAATCAAGTTGACAAAAAGTGAAGATAATGTGAATACAAAATCCAGAAAAAGCCAAAAGAAGATTTGGTAAATCAAAAATATTATGCTGATAGACTTTTCTTTTTAGTTAGCCCCTTCATTTGATCATTTTTTGCTTCCGATTTATCCCAATCGAAAGGCCCACTAATTAACAGCTACTTTTCTTCTTTTTTTTCCAAAAATACAGTCAATAATTCAAGTCAAGCCTTGTTGATATTTTTGTTAATTCCTTGATCCACTGATCTTCTATTTTCGATAAGCTGTTCACAAGAATTGACAACCCATTTTCCAAATAAAAAACAGAAAAGTTTTCCCGCTCATTAACAAGCTATAATGATTATCATATTTCATTTTTAAAAAAGAAGAAAAAGAATATATATAGTTTAATAGCTGTGAAGTAAATCTTGGGTAGCTCTCGGTGGAATATTCGTAATTTGCTTCAAAGTTTGAGTGAATGGCGAAAAGGAAAAAGAGGGCGAGTAATCAGCGGAAGAACGAATTGACTAAAGGGATTTTTACGGTCCTGGAAGGCTCTCCGAAGAAGTCCTTTTCGTATAAAGATATCGCTCAAAAACTGGGGGTAACCGATACCCAAAGTCGTAACCAACTGATAAAGAGACTCGGACAGCTAAAAGCCAAGAACCGAATACGGGAAGTATCCCGGGGGCAGTTCGCTGTTTTGGAAGGCAGAGGCGACAAATTTGAAGGTCTTGTCGATCTGACCAGTTCCGGAAATGCCTACCTCATTTCAGATGACTTTCAGGATGATCTTTTTGTTCAGGGCAACCGTTTAGGACGCGCGTTTCACGGGGATCGGGTGGAGTTTTCTCTTTTACCTAAGAGAAGGGGTAAGAAAATGGAAGCCCAAATTCACCGGGTGTTGGAACGAAAAAAAGACACCTATGTAGGGATTGTGGACAAAGCCAATGCTTACGCTTTTTTACGTCCGATGGATACCCGCATGTATACCGATATTTTCATTCCCAGTGATGCGCTAAACGGGGCAGAAGACGGGGATAAAGTTCTGGTTAAACTCGGAGCTTGGCCGGAGGAAGCTGATTCTCCTTACGGTCAGGTCGTCGAAGTGTTAGGAAAGCCTGGAGAACACAATACCGAGATTCATTCTATTCTGGCCGAGTACGGTTTACCTTATCGCTTTGAGCCTGAAATAGAGAAGTTTGCCAATAATATCGATACCCGAATTTTACCGGAAGAGATTACCAAGCGGAGAGATTTTCGGGAGGTGCTCACCTTTACGATCGATCCCAAGGATGCCAAGGATTTTGATGATGCCCTTTCGTTTCAACGCCTGGAGAATGGCTGGGTAGAAGTCGGTATTCACATTGCTGATGTTTCGTATTATCTGGAACCGGACACCCTTTTGGATGAGGAAGCCTACGCCCGGGCAACTTCGGTTTACCTGGTGGATCGTGTAGTCCCCATGTTGCCGGAAATTCTATCGAACCAAGCGTGTTCTTTGCGACCTCATGAAGAAAAATACACCTTCTCTGCGGTCTTCACTTTAGATGATCATGCGAACATTCGGGATCAGTGGTTCGGAAGAACCGTGACCTATTCAGATGAACGTTTCGCTTACGAAGAAGCCCAGCACATTATAGAAACAGAAGAAGCCGAAATTCCGGAGGAAGTTTCTATTCGGGGCGCCGCCTACACGGTTTCGGACCAAATCAAGGAAGCGGTATTGGAGTTGAATCGCCTGGCCATGATCATGCGGGCACGCCGGATGAAATTGGGAGCTATCTCTTTTGATAAAATTGAGGTTCGTTTTCAATTGGATGAAGAAAATGACCCGACCGGAGTTTACTTTAAACGGTCGAAAGCGGCGAATAAATTGATCGAAGAATTTATGTTGCTTGCCAACCGTCGAGTGGCAGAATTCATAGGAAAGCAAAAAAAGACATTCGTTTACCGGATTCATGACGAACCCGACATGGATAAGCTCTTCGCCTTGAACGGAGTGATTTCTCGTTTTGGTCATAGTCTGAACTTAAAAGACAAGAAGTCCATCAGTCAATCCTTGAATAAATTGCTTGACGATGTCAAGGGTTCACGGGAACAGAATATGGTCGATACCCTGGCCATTCGCAGTATGAGTAAGGCGGTGTACTCGACAGAAAATATTGGTCATTACGGACTGGCTTTTGATTTTTACAGCCACTTCACCTCTCCTATTCGACGGTATCCGGACGTAATGGTGCATCGACTTTTACAGCACTATTTAGATGGGGGGAAATCGGCTAAAGCAGCCGTTTATGAAGAGCGATGCCGACATTCGTCCGATCGCGAGGTACTGGCAGCGAATGCCGAAAGGGATTCGATAAAATATATGCAGATCCGTTTTATGCAGAAGCATATGGATCAGGATTTTAAGGGGGTTATTTCTGGCGTAACCGAATGGGGGATCTATGTTGAAATTGCCGAGAATAAATGTGAGGGTATGGTCCGGATTCGCGAGATCAAAGATGATCACTACATTTATGATGAAAGACAATTTGCTATTGTGGGGCAGCGCAGCGGCAAAATGTATCAGTTAGGAGATGTCGTTTATGTGCGAGTGAAAAACGCGGATTTAGAAAAACGCCATCTGGATTTTGTTTTATTGGAAGAAGCAATTGTGGAATAGAATTTGAACAAGGGGCTTAAAAACAAATCAATACAAACGATTATGAAAAACAACAAACTCATTATTTGCCTTTTGGTGATGTTTCTTGGAGCCCCTCTACAGGCACAAGACGAGACGATAACCAAAGAGCTCCGACCCTTTTTTGAGGTAAAAGCTTTTGATGGTATTTCAGTCAATCTGATCCCTTCCACCGTAAATAAGGCAGTCATCCGGGGTGACCGAAGTGATAAAGTTTCGATTGTAAACAACTCGGGTGTTTTAAAGGTTAGAATGCAAATCGACCGCATTTTCGGAGGATACCAGACTTTTGTTGATGTTTATTTTGCTGAAGAATTACGGGTTTTGGATGTGAACGAAGACGCCCAGATCAAATCGGATACGGCCTTTCAACAAGAAATTCTCGAAATTAAAGCCCAGGAAGGCGGGAACATCACCCTGGAATGCCAGGTCACTCAATTGCTGGTGAAGGCAGTCTCGGGAGGAGAAATCTTTATCAACGGAAAAGCCAAGAATCAGGACATCGTGATCAATACAGGAGGACTCTACAAAGCCAAGGAGTTCTTGACTGAGTATACCACGGTGAAAGTGAATGCCGGAGGGCGAGCCGAAATCTACTCCACAGATTATGTTGGAGCTTCGGTCAAGGCAGGAGGTCGTATTTACGTCTATGGGGATCCCTTGAAAATGGACGAAAAGAAGGTTTTTGGTGGAACAATAGAACGAGTCGACTAAGCTATGTGGGAGATATTGAAAGCAGCCATCCCTTTGGGATTTGTCCTGGCCTTTATACCGGGAGCAGCTTTCTTTGTCTTACTCGAAACCAGTGCTTCTCGAGGATACCGAGCGGCCATTAGTTTTGACTTGGGTGTCGTCTTTGCCGATATTATCTTCATTCTGATCGCTTATTTCAGTAGCTATCAATTACTTGAAAACCTCAGTAATCAGCCGGGACTTTATGTTTTTGGAGGCATGATTTTGCTGGTCTACGGGGTTATTCTCTTTTTAAATAAGGAAACAGCCAAAGAAAAGTACAAGGTCTTTGCTGAGTCCTATGTGGGTCTCTTCGTCAAAGGATTTCTACTCAACTTTATCAATGTGGGCGTCTTGGTGTTTTGGCTGGGTGTTTTGCTGTGGATTGGTCCGGCTTTAAACAACGATGGGGGACGCATCTTTATGTTCTTCTTGTTCATCATCCTCAGCTACTTCAGCCTGGATTTAGTAAAGATTGCAGCGGCGAAACAACTCAAGCGTTATTTGACCAAGAACCGTATTGTTCTTTTGCGAAAAGGACTAGGGGTATTATTGGTGGTGTGTGGAACGGTTTTGATCACTCAGGGATTCTTACCCAAAGACAAATTGCACCGCTTCGAGAAAGAAGCACCTGTGCAAATCGATAAATAAGGGAAAAAAAGAGGCATCGAGCGGATTCGAACCGCTGTACAAGCTTTTGCAGAGCTGTGCCTAGCCACTCGGCCACGATGCCTTAAGTCTAATGGGGGACAAAGTTAACCTATTTTTTGATTTTTGAAGCACGACTTTGCTCCATTACGATGGTTACGCTGGCAACATCTCCACCAATAGGGGGATTGATTTTAGAAACAGCCACTTGTGCCTTATCCAACAAATGAAGTTCTTCGAAAAAACGATCCAGAATTCGCTGAGCGACGTGTTCCAATAATTTGGATTTAATCGCCATTTCTTCTTTTACGATCTGATGCACGTGAACATAGTCCACGGTGTCTTGCAATTGATCAGAGCGTGAAGATTGTTTCAGGTCGGTTTCCAATTCTACGTCGACTGTGTACTCACTCCCAATGATGCTTTCTTCTTTCAGGCAGCCATGCCAGGCGTGGACCCGAATGGTGTTGACTCGAATTATTCCCATAGAAGCTGCGAAGGTAGTGCAAAACCCGTTGCCAGACCTTCAATCCGGGGTCTAGTATGTACATCGGCAGTTGCTAATTCCTTGAAACAAGTCCATTCCGAGGGTTAACACATGTGTTCCCGTACTGTAACCCAGAATTTCATTGACAATTACTTGGTAAGAATAGCCAAAATAGAAGTTACTCTTCTTGAATCCTGCAATAGGAGCAATATAGAGTGGATTTCCGATCTGATCGTTCAAAAAACGATACGTTAGACCAGCGTAGTAGTAATCTTCAAACGAACGCCATCTAAACTTCGCGTTGAGGTCGGTTACGGATCGGCCGTCACTCTCGAACCACTGAAAGAAAACAGAAGGTTCAATTTCGAGGTTTCGGTTTCGCTTCGCAAAGGTATAACCGGTATAGGCGTAATAATTTCTCAAGGTATTGGGCTCAAAGGTCGGATTGAATTGCTCCAGGTTCTTGGGCAAGATGTTGGACACATTGGCACTAAAATAGAATTGTCTTAAACGGTAAAGAACACCCACATCAAAGTTATGGTTAACAGTTCGGCGATCGTCCGTAGGAGCCAAACCATTCGGGTCGGTGAAGTTTTCGACATCAATTCTAAACTGGTTAAAGTTGTAGGAGAGCCCGAACGAAAGGAATTCGTCTTCGTAGCGGTCCAGGGTGAGGTGGTGGGCAAAAGAAACCCTTGACCCTCTTTGGCGCGTGTTACCGTTGCTATCGTTGTACAAGACCAGACCGATTCCGGAACGGTTCCCGATACGGGCATCAACGGCTAAGGTTTGAGTATCTGGCGCATCTTCAATCCCCACCCATTGGGTCAGGCCGTTAATACGTAATTTGATGTGATCACCAACACCGGCATAGGTGGGCGACATCAAAAAAGGATTGTCTGCAATGTACTGGGATAGTTGAGGAATGGTCAACTCTTGACCTCTGAGGCCAAAGCATACGAAGAGTAGGCAGATTAGGATTTGGGACGATCTAATCATGGTTTAGTTTGTTTTTTGTTATCGGTGAAGCGTGAAATGACCAACGATCTCACGTTTCTCCTGGTCTACCGTAAACTGCATCACATACCAATAGTCACCTGTAGGTAAATGACTATTGCCGTACATGCCGTTCCAGGGCTTATCATTGGGCCCCATAGCATAGACTTCTCTACCATAACGATCATATATCGTTGTTAGTATGTCCGGAAAGCGTTCTTGGCACCCAGGAGACCAAAAATCGTTGAATGAATCCCCGTCAGGTGTAAAAAACTCCGGATTTCCGTTGGAGCAGACCAGTAAACTGATGCTGTCTATAGCCTCACAACCGTTCTGATCTACCACACGAACACGTACCTCTCCATCGGATTCCAGAACAAAGGTGTTGTTGCTTCCCTGGTTGATTCCATTGAAATAAAAGGTGAATTGTCCCTGCCCTCCTTCCACCTGTGCAGTGACCTCATTGAGATCTGTTTGTTGCAGAACAACACGGGGCGCTTGTGAAGCTTCAATCTCGAAAGCTAAAGTGGTTAAGCAGCCTTCAACATTTGCGATGGCCAAGTAGTGTTCCCCGGGAGGGATGTTTTCAAAATCGGGTTCCAACCTAAAATTATCAGGATCTGTGGAGTCCAAAGCATAAAGCAAGAGGCTTTCATCTGTACCGTCTTGGAACTCGATCTCCAGCCTATTGCTTAGGCCGTTTGGACCACAGGAATAGACAGGCTCAACCGAGGCGTTAATTTCGTACCGGACATCAACCGAAACATTTACGCGAGAAGGACAATCGGCCGCAATCTGAAAGGCTTCCAAATCATCAATAACAATGTCATTTCCGTTGGTGACCGTGGAGTTGGTACGGATGACAATGTCCAAAAGTGTATTGTTCCCGGGGTTGAGGGCGACTTGGTAGTTTCTCCAGTCATCTGCTGACCGATTCTTAGGAATAAAATCCGTGGATTCGGAGGCAATGACCTGTCCGTTGGGCCGCACGAGTTCTATAACCACATTCGGATCTCCTCCACTGGTCCCTTCTCTGAGCAGATTGAAAGCCCATAAGGAAACGGTAATATCCTGAGTAGGGAGCACTTCTACTCCTCTTTTTGCATAGATCACACCCCCTAAACCCGCAACGGATCCAATATTGATGATCAAGAACCGCCCTTCTTCCAGCCCGGAATGATCGTTTGGAACCTTCCAAGGGCCTTGTATTGGATTGATATCGCGGTAAACGGCGTACTCCCCATCGTCGATATAGGAGTTCTCGCCAAGCCAGGTTCTCAAGTCCCCTTGTTCATCGCGGCAAATAAAACGTTCGCCTGCTTGGGGTTCATAACAGTAATCACTGCCAATCTCGGAAATGGGGGTGCTGGCCCCACTTCCGAAGTTGTCAAATAAAAGGGTTCTAGGCGGGGGGCTTGTTCCGTCTGTATATTCCAGGGACACTTGGTGTTCCCCGGGAAGAACCCCAGTAAAAATCGGAGAGTTGGGGGGTGAATTCAACTCCCCGTCCAAGAAATAGCGGTAGGTAAATTCAGGACGGTTGGTCTCGACGATTACGGTTCCGTCATCCGAACATTCGAAGAGTGTTTCGACCTCCGGAATAACCGGAGGAGGATCAATGACGATATCGAGTAAGAGCCGGCAACCATTAGCATCTTGCATTTCTATAACATGAGGACCGGGAACCAGGTAACCGGTATTGTTGTTGCTAAAATTGTCTTGTGGGCGGAATCTGTAGCGGTAGGGTTCGACACCTCCTTGTTCATTGACCACCCGAATAAAAGCACCTTGCTCAGGATTACAAGCTACCTCCTCCGTAACGACGGCAGAGGCCATAAGGGGCTGGGGCTCTTCCAAACGGTGACTCTGTGTTTCTTCCCGTCCGCTATGGTCCCGAACACGGATGTCATAAATTCCCGCCGAAAGACCAAAAAAGAGGTTGTTATCCTGGTAACTTTGGCCGTCGTTAATACTGAAGAGATAAGGAGGGGTTCCGCCGTTAGCCAGAATGCGTATTCCACCATCTTGTTCTCCTGAACAAGCGATTGGAGCAGTGGTTTCTGCCGTGATTTGTAATTGTGCATGATTCCGTTGGAAGCAAAACAGCAATAACCCAAATGTTAAGAATGCCCGAATCATTCCTTGTTGTGTTCTCTAGTGGTGATTAATGTGCTCTGAAAGCCCAATTAATATAGAGAAAACAAGACGTGTCCTCCGACGAAATGCAGATTTATTCGATGTAATACACTATTCTGAAAGAAGATTCCACTCATCAGGTAGTAAGCCCTGACAAGTGAAAGTGTTTTTTCTGTATAACACTGTAAGAAAGAAGGTTAACGGTACAAGGTGAAGTGACCGATAAACTCACGTTTGTCGTCTTCTCCTCGGAGCTTAATGACGTACCAATAGTCTCCGCTCGGTAATTCTTTGTTGTTATAAAGCCCGTCCCAAGGATCGTCATACGATCTCATTCGGTAAAGCTCTCTTCCGTAACGATCGAAGATGAGAGTAAGAATTTCAGGAAAGGCTTCCTGATTGACAGGGCCCCAAGTATCATTCATCAAATCTCCATCCGGGCTAAAGTAATCGGGGATCTCGATATCGACATATTCCACATAAAGCGAAGCCATGGCTTCACAGCCATTTTGATCTATTACTCGCACTTCATAGGTGCCGCTTTCTGTGATGCGTTGTGTTGTTTCGGTTGTTTCGGTTCCATTGACGAAATAGCGATAAGCCGGGGAGCCACCAACTGCCGCAAAACTAAATTCATTCAACCGGTCATTGGTCATGACCACACTCAAGGCCTCAAATCCGCGGATTTGGAAGTCTACGGTAGAGATACAGCCATTGGCGTGAGCAATGGTTAGGGTGTGTGCCCCTGGCGCGATATTTCCGAATTGAGTATCAAGACGAAAAGCTGCCGGATCCATGGTGTCTAATCCATAGAGCACATCAGGGAGTACAGACGGATCATCCATGATGAGGTCAATTCCACTCTCAGGGGTGTCTCCTGTACAGTAGTAAATTGGCGCAACGGTGGCATTTAAAGAAACACCGCCATCAATTTCGACAATAATATTGGCCTCACAGTTACGAGCATCTCGCACAAAGAACACGTGAGTTCCGGAAGGCAGATCGCTGTAGGTCAATAGGCCATCTGTAAAGTCGGCTTCTACATTGGAATTCAAACTCGTTCTATAAGGAGCTGTTCCACCAAAAATTTCGAGCTCAACTGTGCCGTCTGCGTTTCCTTGACAGGATTCATTTATTACCTGAACGGTTCCTAGATCTAATGGAGCAGGTTCTGCAATGGTGAAAACAAAAGAAATAAAACATCCGTATCGGTCTTGGGCCAAGACGTCATAAACTCCTGGACCCAGATCTGTAAAGGTGTTCTGGGTATCGAATTGATTCAGGTTTGGTGAAATCGCGTAGAAAATATCGCCCGTTCCGCCAGTGACTTCAACGGTAATTGTTCCGTCTTCCATTCCATTACAGCTAACATCCGTTGAGGACTGCTGTACGATTTGAAGCGGAGTAGGATCGGCAATAACAATCTCACTGGTAAACTCTGTACAGTCTTCGCTTACGACCTCGACCCAATAGGACCCCGCCGTAAGACCAGGGAATTCGTAATCGGTTTGTGGTCCGGCCAAAAGGTTAGTGCGGGCCGCATCACCGAACAGACGGTATTGGTAATTTCCGAGGCCTCCCGTCGAACGGGCCGAAATAATGGCCGTGGCTTCTCCGGTACAGTTGATGACTGCGGCCGTTAGATCGAGATCAATGGCCAATGGAGGCAAGGCGTCTACTTCAACTTCGTTTGAGATCATGGATTCGCAACCAAAAGCGTCGCGTAAATAGTATTGGTAGCGCCCATCAGAAACGGTAAAAGTGTGGGTGTTTCCTCCCGACATCGGGAAGAAGGCAACACCATCTTCACTGTAGTGGTAAGGTCCTGTTCCTCCGCTGGCGGTCAATTCGAGCTCTGCAGGATTCGTACAACTCAGTGGACTTAGCTGAATCAGACTGCCCAGGATTTCGACTGGTTCTGTAATAACCACCTGAGCGGTTTCGGTACTACAACCGTATCCGTCGGCAACAGTGACCGAGTAAATTCCCGCACCAAGGTTGTCGAATACAGGGCTTTGGGTAAAGCCTCCCTGGAAGGCAATTGCTGTTCCTGTAGCGTCGTATTCATTAAGACGGTATTGGAATGGAGCTACTCCCCCGCTTAGAATGGTCGCGGTGACTACGCCGTCGGTATCTCCAAAACAAGTCAGGGCTGAGGGACTTGCAGCAATATCGGCCGCAATTGGTCCTGGAGTTACCAAGGTGATGGTATCGGACTCAAGACAACCCAGGTCATCGGTCACATCCAATCGGTAATCCCCTCCGCTTAATCCTGTGAACAGGAATTCTTGTACATCGGTAGCTGTATAGCTTACTCCTGTACCTAAGTGGGTGAGCACCATATCATAGGGTGGATATCCGCCCGAGGCCGTAGCCAATACTTCTCCTAAGTTGTCTGGACACCCGACATTGGATTCTTCCGTCAGGCTGGTAATCAACAAGACATCTGGAGCGGCCATGGTCAGGATTCCCGACTGAAGGGTACAGAAAGGCGCGGCTGTTTGTGTAACAACAACATAGTAACTGCCTCCGTTTAATCCGGCAACCGTTAAGCTGCTGGCTGTATCAGAACCGCTCAGGCCGGTCGTCGTACCGTCATCAAAGAAGATTTCATAGTCATAAGAACCGGTATATCCGCTAATGGTATACGTCAAGCTTCCGCTGCCATCACCGGCGCAAATGACCGGATCTTGAGGCTCAGCCGTTAAGCTGGCGGTGTCGTAAGGAGCAATGGTGTAGGGATTGGAATCTACAAAACATCCTGTAGCGGTATCGGTCACCCGAATGGTATAGGTACCTGCCTGATAGAATTCAAACTGAGCGCTCGTACTAGAGGGGTTGCTCAAGAAGGCTCCTTGAGTATTGCCTACCGGCAGGAGCTCAAATGTGTAGCTGTTCGTCGGCTGTCCATTATCGGTTACATCAACTTGTACCAATTCAGGATTTACACAACTGATCGGAGTCAGTTGCGAAATGGCCACGTTAAAGGTGTTTCTTGGCTCAAGCGAAATCGTTGTTGAGGTAGAACAGCCGTTGTTATCGAGGACGTAGAGTGTCAGATTCTGTGTCACTCCGGTATCGGGCAGTGTAAACACATTACTCGTTTGGAAGTTGGTGTTGTCTAAACTGTATTGGTAAGGCGCTGTTCCTCCTCCGGCGGTAAGGGTAACCACAGAAGGGTCTGTTGTGTTGGAAACATTACAGACAAAAGCAGTTGCGCTGGCGGAAGCCGTTAGGACCGCAGGCTCGGAAATAGTCACCGTCTCTCTGGCGGTACAAGATTTCGAAGATATAGCCTCTACCTGATACGTTCCAATAGCAAGACCGCTAAATGCAGGGCTGTTCTGAGGACCCGCCAACAAAGTTGTGCCGGCAGCATCGTAAAGGGCATAGGTATAGGCAGGGTCGTCGTTAACACCCGGTCCTGTTGCCTGAAGCACAACCTCCAGACGACCATCACTTCCTCCATTGCAACTTACATCCTGAACAACGGTAGGGTCCAGAGTAACCGGTGTTGGAGGGACTAAGATGGCCGAAGCCGTTGCTTGACATTGAGGGAGACTCGTATCGAGATCCCGGACGACAAAGCTGTAGGTTCCTGGGTCTGGTAATCCCACAAAGACTCCCGTAGTATTGGTTTGTGTGGTTACCCCATCAGGATATGTTACCGTGTATTCCAAATTGGCTGATCCTCCCGTGGCCACAACAGTGATTTCTCCATCAGGGCTAATCGAACAGTCCAAAGGCTTCACAATGCTAGCTCCAAGGTTGAGCTCATCATACAAGAACACCGCGGAGGTGGTAAAGCTACAGCTCCACAAATCGGTGATCAATACTTCGTACTGACCGGCGCCTAAATTGCTGAAAACAGGACTCGTTTGAGGAGAGCCTACCGCAAGGCTGTTCTGGATCAGTTGATAGGTGTAGTTGGAACCCGCTCCTCCACTAACCGACACCACTTCAATTTCTCCTGAAAAATTGCTGCAGTTGTCTTGGTTGATTTGAAGCGTAGCGCTAATCGCTGTAGGGTCGGCCAAGACATCCGTTTGGACGAGTTGCTCACAACCGGCGGAGTCGCGAACCCATGACTGGTAAGTGCCAACACCCAAACCTGCAAAGACTGGGGAAGCCTGGTAATCTCCAGGACCTGAAGGGGCAACAGTACCGACATAGTAGGTGTAACCACCCCATCCTCCAAGGACATCGGTGATGGTAATTTGACCGTCCGCACCGAGACACGTAATAGGCAACACCTGGGTGTTGGCCGTAATCGCTGCTGAAGGAGAGGCAATGCTGAAAGCTTCTGTCTGCGTACAGGCAGGGAAGTTGTCCTGAACTACCTCCACATAGTAATCTCCGGCAGGAAGTGCCACAGGGCCGAAAGGCCCATTGTTCGGTGAGTTTCCGGTGGTTTCCAAGGTGTCATCGGCCAGGTTGGTCGGCGTGCCTTGGGTATTGTAAATCGTATAAGTAAACGGCCCTACATAGGTGGCGTCAACCAAAGTAATTTGAACAGAACCACTGTTGGTTCCAAAACAAACAACGTCGCTTAGTACGGTCAAATCCACACTGAAGGTGTTGGGGTCATCCAGGGTGATGCTGCTACTGACCACACAGCCAGTAGAAGTATGTCGAACGAGCACCGTATAGGTTCCAGCTACAAGCCCGCTAAATACATTGGAGGCCTGATAGTTTGACCCACCGTCAATACTGTATTCTAAAACCGCAGGGTTGCTCAAAGTCGTCGTTGCCGTCGCCGTTATTTCGCCATCGCTTCCAGGAGAACAACTCAAGGGATTACTAATGGCCAGGGCGAGGGCTTGCAGTTCATCAAATGGTTGTACACTAGCCGTCGTACTGCCCAAACAACTATTGTCGTCGTAGACGTTGATGATCAGATCAACACCGGCTGTATTGGTCACTGTTAATGTGCTATTGGAACCGCTTTGTAGAACGATATCATCTCCAGTAGGAACTGTTCCCTGGGTGTCGACGAACTCATATATAACATAAGTACCAGAACCGCCACTTATTCCTGCCGGGTTAATACTTACCTGCGCTGGATCCGGATTGTTTCCACTATCGCAACTAAATTCTGTAACCGAGGCCGCAGGCAATACGATGGCCGCAGGCTCACCAATGACAATATTGGTTACCGCAAAAGTACATCCGTTGGCGGCTTCTGCTGTAACCGTATAGGTGCCGGGAGCCAGGTTGTCAAAGCGGTTGGTAGCCGAAGTAATTGCGCCAGGGTTCAGGGTATATTGTACAATACTGATCGGGCTTGAAGAAGCATCCATTTCGATGCTTCCATCGGTGCTACCCTGACAACTCACATCGGTAGGAGTTGCGGTAAAGGCAGGATTCACCACCGCAGGGACCTCAATGGTAAACACCTGTGTACAAGGAGTGTCGGTCAGGTTATCAAACAAAGTAACCGAGTAGGTGTCCGCTGTCGAAACACTCAAGACAAATGGATCAGAAGGCAGAGTTGTTCTTGCAACAACCACCCCGCCACTATCGCTGAGTTCGTAGTCATAATCTCCTGAACCATTGATCATGTCAATGGTGATTTCTGCGTCAGGACTCACGCTACAATCTAACAACTTGGTCAAGGTAACCTGGGCTTCTAAAGGAGGGTGTACCGTAACGGTAGTCGTGTCGGTACATCCGTTGCTGTCTTGAATGACCAGGGTATAGGTTCCAGCGGCAATTCCTGTAAAGGCACCTCCGTTGTTGACGAAATTTGTTCCTCCATCCAGGGAATAGAAAATGGTCGCGGCTGCACTGCTGGCGGTAACGGTGACTAGCCCTTGTCCACTACAGTTATCGACAACCACACTATCGATGGTCGGGTCTGGGGTCAGGGTGAGGTTTACGCTACCCAGATTCACAGAACAGCTGTACTGATCTTCCATGGTAACGGTATAGCTTCCCGCCGGAGAGTTCGCCGGGATTTCAATAGGGTTATCGCCTGTGGCCGTAATGGTTACAAAAGGAGCAGGACCGGTAACGGTATAGGTGTAGGTTCCTCCACCGCCCAGAGGATTGACAATTTGGATCAAACCGGGGCTGTTACAACTGATGTTTTGAAGAACTGTTGGGGTGCCCGTAAGCGGGTCCAGTTCTTCCAGAAGGGTGTTTTCTGTTGCGCCAACACAACTGTCTGCATTAGCACCATCTACTTCCCATACCAGGAAGAAATAGTTTCCAGCGGGCAAGCCAGTGATGTTGACCGTTTGAGGTGAAGCGTAAGGCAGAATACCGCCGCTGTCAGTCACCAATACAGGAGCACCGCTGCTCATGTCGTACAATTCCCAACGGAATTGGGATTCAAAAGGCGCCTGGTTATCGGTAACCACATAGCTCAGTTCACCCGTACTGGCACCATTACAAGTAGGGGTAACCGCCGTTGTGATATCAAGCGGAATGGTAATGAGGTTGTTGACATTGACGTTACTCTCTCGCACACAACCGACCGCGTCGCGCACATAGAAGACATAGGTTCTTCCTGGGATAAGACCGGTAAACACATAAGGGGTTGAGCCGTCAAGGGCTGGTGTTGTCCACGGATTGGTGGGGGCTGCCGGATTGAAGTTGGCCGGGTCGTCGGTGTAGGTATACTGGTAATTTGGCGTTCCTTCACTTCCTAATACAGTAACCTGCAGGTCATTACAGTTTACGACGACCGCCGAAATGGAAATATCGAGATCATCCAGGGGGTAAGGGATGATAAAGGGTGGCAGATCGGTTTGGCACAAGGTGTTTCCTGATCCATCTACCGTTCGCATAGACGGGTAAACTGTTGTTCCAGAAGCGATGCCCATTAAACGGTCCGAAGTACCCGGGTTGGTGCTGTCAAATCCAGCAGGCCAGGTCGCCCCTCCGTCGGCACTAAACTGAACGGTACCGAGTGTGGTGGTATAACCAACAAATTCAAATCCGAAATCCGAAACCGGACCACCACAGGTAGCAGGAGTAATCCCCGAAACGGAGCCCGTTAGCTCGTCTGGGTTATTAACGGTGATTGGGGTGTCCGTGAGGGTACAGCCAAAGCTGTCCGTTACCTGTACCGTATAATCTCCAGCTTGCAGATTATAGAAGGTATAGGTGGAGTTCAGGTAGTTGATAATGGTCTGATTACCAGCGCCTGCGTTATCCAAGTCAATGATATTCAGGGTATAAGGCATGCTACCAGACTGATGTTTAGGTCAATACTGCCTAGTCCGTCGTGACACTGAGGGTCGTTAGGCGTGGTTGTGAAAGCAATCGGAACGGCCGGGTTAATGGTAACGGTACTCATCCATTCACAGAAAGGCGTGCTCGCATTGTTGTCGCGAACATAGACGTCGTAGTCTCCATCATTGCCGGCTGTCACGGTATAGGTTGAGGTTGTGCTAAAGAGCCCTGTAGGATCACCTCCTGTAGGAACAAAGGCGTATTCCAGGTTTCCGTCTCCCCCACTGGCCGTAACCGAGATTGAACCATTGGCACAAGAGCTCAAATGAACGATATCCGTACTGGCGGTAATGACGGGGTCAATGGTCATGTTTTGTGGTCCGGCCACACAACCGAAACCATCCCGTACCTCAACGCTGTACGTGCCCGCGGCCAAGGAACCAAAGCTGTAGGTCGTTGCGGTTGACGGGCTGGGAACTATCCAGGCACCACCATTTAAACGGAATTCGTAGTCGTTGTTTCCTCCGGTTATTGTTACGTCAACAGTTGCATCATTAGACCCACTATAACAAGCGGTGGCGGCCAAACTGAAGCTGAGGGTTTGAGGGGCCGCGATCGTGATCAGGGCATCCAAGGGATCAATACAACCATTGGCGTCTCTTACACGCACCAGGTAATCACCCGCGGCAAGGCCACCAAAAACGGGGCTGCTTTGGAAGGCGACCAATACCCCTCCAAGGTTGTCTTGTAATTCGTACTCATAGGCAGGAGTTCCTCCCGTGGCAGAAGCGGTCAGGGTGGCTCCTCCGTTAACACAAGTCAAAACATCCGTGATGCTCGCACTTACAGCAAGAGCCGCAGGCTCTGTTAAAGTGGTGTTGAGGGTGATGGAACAGCTGTTGTCCAGCACATCCCGAACATCTATGGTATAAGCACCCGCCGCAAGACCTGTCAAGTCAATAGGGCTTGCAAATTGAGCCGCAGAGTATCCTCCACCATTAATTTGGTATTCGAAGCCGTTCACCGCGTCGAAGTTTTCGACCTCAAAACGAATAGCCCCGTCAGTTCCACCGAAGCAGCTGATGTCGGTAGAAGAAAGCAAAGAAGCTCCAAAAGCATTACCCGGATCAACAGTGACCGGGATCGTCAGGGCTGATGAACAGACCTCAGGAACCTGAAAAGCCTGAATGTCGTCAATGGCAATATCGTTTCCGGAAGTGATCGCTGAATTGGTTCTCACGACGATGTCCAGGTTGGTGTTTGCCCCTGGATTCAGACTTACTGAATAGTTGTGCCAATCGTCTGCGTCATTGTTCTTAGGCACGTTTCCGGTAGTGGTGCTGGCAATAACGGTTCCGCCGCCGTCTACCAATTGGATTTCGATAGAAGGGTCTCCTCCCCCGCTTCCCGCACGCAGTAAGTTATAGGCCCAAAGGGAAATCGTGACATCCTGATTCGGGATCACTTCAATTCCTGTTCTTTGGTAGATCACTCCTCCAACTCCGGCAACACCGCCGACATTAATGGCCAGGAAACGACCCGAAGCAAGACCGCTGTGGTCATTAGGACTTCTCCAAGAGCCATAAGGGCTCGCGATTAGGTTGGTTACGGAGTATTCCCCGTCCTGGATTCTGATGTTGGTTCCAAAACCACAAGCACTCGCTGTTCCGTCTTGCGGCTCGTAGCAGTAAACTGGGTCGATTTCCGAAATTGCCGTGTTGGCTCCAGCTCCAAAGTCTTCCGTAAACAAGGTGCTTTGAGAAGGGGGAGTGTTTACGGTATAATTGACCGTTACCGTGTAGTTGCCTGGTGCGACATCGGTGAAGACATTTGAAGAGGCAGGAGTATTCAGCACCCCGTCAAGTTCGTAGGTGTAATCGAAGGATCCGCTGCTGGGCGTAAGGGTAATTACACCCTCTCCATCGCACTCATAGGTTACTGCTGCAGTAACCGTTGGGGCATTGGATTCAGGCTCTACGGTTAGCGTCATGGGGAAGGTACAGCCATTGGCATCGCGGATAAGCAGGTTGTGGGTACCCGGCAAAAGGTTAGCGATGGCGCTACTTCCGTAGTTACTTCCTCCATCAAAACTGTATTCATAAGGAGCGGTTCCTCCTTGTGCGTTGGTAATGCGAACCTCTGCTCCTATTCCCGGATTACACTCAGCCAATTCGGTGACTGCCGCAGAAGCCGATAAGGTAAAAGGCTCGGTTAGGGTGTAGACCTGATCCAGGGTACAACCGTTCGCATCACGGATGCGCAGGGTATAGTTTCCGGCCCCCAGGCCGCTGAAGGTGTTTACGCTTTGGTAGCTTGCTCCTCCATCATTGCTGTACTCATATGGGGCTTCTCCTCCGCTTGCCATTAAGGCTAGGGATCCATTTAAATCACCGCTACACAGGATAGGGGTTTCGACAACACTGAGACTCAGCGCGGCATCCTGTGTTATGGTGATATTAAAGGAGACTTCGCAATATCCGGCACCCCCGTTTTGGTCCCGAACATAAACATCGAAATCTCCAGTACTGTTGGCCGTGAGGCTTGAAGAAGTGCCAAAGTCTCCAGGTACTGGCGTTACTCCGTTCGCCACCAGGGCGTATACGTAATTACCGTCGCCTCCGCTTGCACTTGCATTTACCGTTGTTGAGGTAGCACAAGCCGTAATAGGATCAGCGCTTGCAGTGAGTTCTAATTCCGGATTGATGGTTATGGATACCGTGTCGGTACAGTCATTTCCGTCCCGAACACTGACGGAGTACGTTCCTGCGGTTAGCCCGGAAAAGGTCGTGCTGGCCTGGTAGGCCCCTCCATTCAAACTGTATTCAAAGTTGCCGTCTCCACCGGAGGTCACGGCCGCGGTTAAGGTCAGGCCGATTCCATCATCGTAGCAATAGTCGTTTGGCGTAACACTGAGCACCGGAGCAGCAGGGGCATTGAGGTCAATGGTCGTTGTTACAACACATCCATTGGCATCCGTTACCGAGACCGTATAGGTTCCGGTTTGTGGCAGTGAGCTGAATGTTCCGGTGGCATTGCTATCGGTGGTCAAACCATCCGGATAAACAATATCGAAGGTGTTGCTTCCCCAGCCTCCCGTAGAACTCAGGCTGATATTTCCGTCTGCTAAACAGGTAGGTTGATCCGCCGATGCAGATAGGGTTAATGGGGCTGCAGGAGCTTGAACCGTTACAAAGGCGGTGTTGGTACAGGCAGAATCCGAATCAGTCACACTAAGGGTGTAGGTTCCGGCCGCAAGACCCGTGAAGTCGAGAACGGAAGAGGTTTCGCCTGTTACAGAGCTTCCGGAAGGACCGCTAAGAACATAGTCGTAGCTCGCCACAAAATCAGAAACGGTAAAGCGAATCGCTCCATCGCTGTCTCCTAAACAACTAATATTGCTGATGAGCTGTCCGGTTACCTGAATAGGGCTAACGGGACTGAGGGTGAAGGTTTCGTCATACGTACAACCGTTGTCATCGGTGACTCGGAACAAATAAGTGTCTGGAGTCAACCCGTCGAACTGGGCAACATTTCCACTAATACTAGTCGCCGAAACAGCGGCAGGAGAAATGATTTCTACAACAAAAGGAGCTTCCCCGTCAACTACTGTCACTTGGACATCGGCTTCCTGTGTAGGACAAGTCGGCGTGGTCGCCGTAAAGGTCATATCGCTCGGCGGAGTCAGGGGATCAATGACGATGGCATTGGTCGTAAACAGACATCCATTGGTATCGCGAATGGTTCCGTTATAAGTTCCAGGAATGAGGTTTCCGAAGGTGTCACTTCCCAATCCAGACACGAAGTTGATTCCGTCAATACTGTATTCGTAAGGAGGAATTCCACCAGCAGGGTTCTGAATTTGTACCGTTGCGTTTTGCAGGCAGGTGTAGTCCTGAATAAGGGCTAGATCACCACTGATTGGTGCGGTAGGCCCACCGATCGAAAAGGTTTCAATAAAGTCACAAGTAACCGCTCCTTGGGTTTGGGTTATGGTCAAGACATAGCCGCCTTGAGGCAGGCCTGTAAATACCCCAGAGGAATTTGAAACAGTGCTGTTGTCTGGGTAGGTCAACAGATACGAAAGGGTATACCCGTTGGAATTGGTCACATTGACTGCATAACTACCGTCAACCACTCCAAAACAAGTCTGATTGGTCAGGGTGGTTGTGTAGTCCACCGAGGGCTGAACACTGATGCTTACCGTATTGGAAAAGGCCGGACAGTTGTTTCCGTCGATGACCACGAATTGATAATCCCCTGCCTGACTCGAATCAAAGCTGAAAAGGTTGCTCAATTGGTAGGCGCCTCCAGGAATGGAAGCTACATCGGCATAAAGCGGTGTTCCGTTAAAGGCCCAGATGGCGTAGTTGTAATTCGGACTGGGGTTTCCTCCTGTAGCCGTAAGGGTAATTTCACCATCCAAACAATCTATTTCTTTGGTGGTAAGAGCGGTCAGGGCAAGGTCGGTGACATCGTTGATGGTATAGGTGTCTGTAAAGTTACAGCCGTCGTCTGTTGTTACCTCAATGGTATAAGTGCCAGGGTTGAGGTTCTGAAACGTGTGGTTGTTGTCGTTGGACGGCCCAAAAGTATCTAAGGAGGTCACTCCCTGGAAGAGCTCATAACTGTATTGTGGATTGACATCCAGAACAGAGATCGAAATCTCCCCTAGCCCACTACAATCCGAGTCACTGGTAGTCACATCGACCTGGAAGTCTCTGCTGAGGATTCCAATATTATCTAAAACGAACACACAACCCCCAGTAACACCACTCTGGCGCATTTCTACTGCATAGGCTCCGTTGGTCGTAATGTCAAAACTCGGGCTGTTTTGGTAGGCGACCAGCACATTTCTGGTGGTGGCGTCCAATAAGCGGTACTCGTAATCGACCGGCATATTGGTTACCGTTATGTTTCCGGGTGTTGTACAGACGATATCACTGCTGTTGTACTGCGGGTCAAGCGGGTTTTTAAAGATGTTGAAATAGAAACGGCTGAAGCATCCGTTTTGGTAGTTGATCACCAATCGGTACTCCCCGGCATCTTGGGCCAGAAAGTCACTGCCTGTTCCAACCGTATTCCAGGTACAACTATTGTTTAGGTTGGCGCAGTCTGCGGTGGCAGCACTACAACTGGTGTCGTCTAGTTGTTCCCAAACAATGCTGTCCGCATCAGGGATATTGATTTGTATAAGCTCGGCATCATTTAAACCACATAAAAACACCTGAGGCAACTCTTCTCCGTCGTTCGGACAGACGACTACTTCGCCTTCAACCGTATTGGAGGTATCGTTAATAAGGGCGGTAATAGGGTTGGTTTGTGTAGTCCCGAAGAGCTCGACGATAATGATCTCGTTGAAGTCTTTACACGGATCCGCAACTTGTTTGTTTACGATATAGGTTCCGGTACGGTCTACCAATTGTGTGCTCGGGTCTCCGTCAGGGTCACCATCGTTCAAGACTTCGTCTCCAGCATCGATCTGCCCGTCTCCGTTGGTGTCGCGGACCCAGACATAGGCGTCAAAGTTGTCTCCGGCGTCCAACAGTACATCGTCTCCACAGAGTTGAACCGTACGGGTGTAGTTACAGTTTTCGAGGTCATCCAGCAGGAAGTTGGTGGCTCCCGGAGTCGTGAACCCACAATCGTCAAAATCCGAAACCGAAGGGTCGTCGGTGATTTGGTTGTCATTGATAACCCCTTCATAGGTAGAATAAGCGACATTTTCGATTTGATCCGTACAGGCGTCAATAAAGTCAAAACAGTTTTCAGCAACCCTTACCCGCATCCGGATTTCAGAAATAGGATCACCCTCTTCTACCAGGTTGTCTGGGATGGTAAAAGTGATTTCTCGACTGGCCGCATCGTACACATAGGTGACTCCTGTAGGCAGGTTCATGTTGCTTTCATCCAGAGTAACATTAATCGGCAGCACATCGCGAATGGTGTAGTTGGTCGCGTCGTCATTACCCGTATTTACAAAGGAAAGCACATAGTCGAGGTATTGACCAAGGTTTACCCCCAACCCTGTAATATCATTACCTCCAATGTCTTCCACCTTTTTTTCCAGGACGATATTGGGCTCGATGATTTCGACACTGAAGGAGTTGAAGAACGGATAATACTGATCCCCGTTGGTGCTGAATCGGAAGGTGGCGCTGGTTTCGCCATTGGGAATTACCGCGTTGGCCGGGTTGTTCAATAAAAAGATATCCGTATCGTATCCCAGGGTGTTTTGACTGGCGGGGTTCCGATTTGTCGTCACCACCCCGTCGAGGGTGATGTTGGAGTTGAAAAAGTTGTTTGCGGGATTGGTCGCGTTACTAATCGTGGTAAAGGATCCACTGCTTGCCGCTTGAATACTCATTCCGTCACCACTGATGCGGTAATCTCCTTCCAAACTGGCTACCCCGATATCGGCGTTTACCGGCCCGGCTGGAATGGTGTTGAACCCGTTGTAGGAGATGTCTACAGAGTTCGATCCGTTTACACGGGCAAAACCGTCAAAGGTGCTGATAAGGCGACCTGGGAGGGTTGGATTTTCATAGACGATCACCAAAGTCCATCCACCGGCAGCACCCCCACCAGGAGTTAATGAACCGGTTACGGATCGGATGTTGGCTACGGTGTAGTCTCCTTCTGGGTTGGCCAGGGCGGTCACCAGAGAAGTCACGTCTGCATAACAAGCGTAAGGGCTGTTTTGGGTTACACTGGAATCTCCGCTGGTCGAACCGTCGAAGATAATTTCGTCTGCGGTAATATCGACATAGGCTCCACCGGGAATCATGAATTTTACCTGATTAAAGTCGGTTTGGCGCCCAGTCCCTACCGCAACAGTGTTGCCGGAATAGGAGCTGCCATCATAAGAGCCGTTGGCTGTTTCGCTGGGATAGGTCGCGGACCAATATAAACCCGCATAGCGAATTAGATTACAGCTGGGGTTCGGAAAACTCAAGGTAGCGGTGCTCGATGAGAAGGTGCTGGGATCAGCATCTACATCGATGTACTGCATGTTTTTGTAATCGTTGTAATTGAAGTGTCCACCGGTTTCCCTGTTGTAGTTGCTGTTGTTAGAACTGAAGTTGTTGTAAGGGTCATTTGGCCCCTGCCCCGCTACTCCTGCGTCCCTATTGACGATTTGGTTGCCGATGAATGTTAAGTCCCCTTTGATGTTATTCTGGTATCGAATCTCAAAAGAGTTGTACTCCTGTCCATTCGCGGTAAATACCACGACTAATGTTAGTACGAACCCCGCCCAAAGGTTGCTTAGTTGTTTGGCCATTCTTATTTGCACTTTAGGTTACTCTCAGCTCCTTCCTTTTCCCTTCCGTTGCTGTTAGTTGTTTTCCATCTGTATAATCCAGGCTTTATCCTGATAATCACTGTTCTTAATAATTCTCAAGGCCTGCAAGGCTTTTCTTCTGGACTCGAAACGCTTCCAGTAGACGTAGTACAGGTTGTTTCCGTCGTTGTAGAAATGCCCGGTATTGACGCCCATTCGTTTGTACCGCGCTTGGGCTGCATCGACTTCAAGTTTTGAACCAAAGGTTTCAAGCACCAGGTAGAAACCAACTTTGTTTCCGTTGATGTTCAACTTGTCAATCTGTAATCCGCTTTCATCATCACTGTCTGATCGCTGTACGATTTCTTTGATGTTTCCTGGAAGTACTCCACCATTTCCACTCTTGAGGAGCGCAAGAAGCTCCTCCATGCGGTCCTCTAGTTGAGCATTTCTCTTCTCAAGAGAATCCTGTCTTTTCAGCAAATCATTGAGGAGGGCATTGGTTTCGGCTAGTTGGGTTTTGAGGCTATCGATACCGGCAGTATCGTCAATAGGCTGGCGTTTCTTTTTCTTCGTTCGTGGTGTCTTTTCTCTTTTTGGTTTTTTAACCGGAATCTTATCGGCATTCTTGCTGTTGATGGCATAGGTCAAACCGATTTCGTGTGTAGTGCTCAAATTCACTCGATTCCCGGAGAGCGGTTGCTCAAAGAGGTAAGACAAACGCAGACTGCTGGACAGGTTCAGTCCAAACCCGGCATGCCCGCCATATTCACTGTTGTATCCAGCTTGTAACCAACCCTTTTGAGGGAGGTCAAGAACCAGGGATCCGCTTAATTGGGCGTCGCCTTCCTTGGGCGAAATGGCTTGCGCGTAGAACACCCATTGGGCATCTTCAAAGAAAGAGCTCGAGCTATCAATAGGCTTGAAATAGCGTATTTGGCCTGCAAAAGCCTCAGCGCTCAGGGGTTCTGATTCCAGTTCGGTTTGCAGAGAATAACGGACCAGGTTAAAAGCGGTAAATCCGAAATCCCATCGGCCACTGGAAAAGACCAATCCTGGACTTAATATCAATTCGGACTGATTGGCAATGCTTTCTAAGAAAGGATCGGGAACCAGGGTTACCCTTCTGCTGCTGCTCAGACCTAACTGACGAAAGCCACCATTAAATCCGAGCGCAAGACGACTGTTGTCCGACAAACGAATAGCTCTGGTGAAATTCAGAATAATGGTGTTGTTGTCGAGAATCCCCAGCCGCTGATGTGAGGCGCTAACCCCAAAGGCGGTCTGTTGATTGAGTATGCCGGAATACGAGGCCAGGTAAGCTTCGTAATTGTTCTCAAACCCAAAATTTTGGTTCCTGTGATACAATTGAAAATAAGTTTCTGTCTTTCGGACCTGCCCGAAAGCCGGGTTATTCCAGAAGTCCCCGTACTTCAATAAATTATGCGTCGGTGGATCCAGGCTTGGTACAACCACAGTCTCCTGCCCCTGAAGATGAGCCATCCCCAGAAAGAAAACACCGAATATGATACCCCAATACTTTCTCATTAGTTTCGAACCACTGTTAGGGTTCCGCGTTTTTTGGTTTTTCCGTTTTCGGAAATATCGTAGTAGTAAACACTGACTCCCATAGGCAGTGTTGTGCTGCTCTCGGGCCAGTTGTTTTGGTAGTTATTTGTGCTGTAAACGATTCGACCGCGTCGGTCCATCAGGTCAATGCGAACCGAACCACGCCCGGAATAGGTGTTGGGAATCACCCACACATCATTAAAACCATCTCCATTGGGGCTAATGGTGTTGGGTAGTTCAAAAGTGTCTTCTAGAAGTACCTGGAAAAAACGGCTAAATTGACATCCTCCAATGGTAGCGATTAGAACATACTGACCAGCGGTGTCGAACGAGGCAGAATCGGTTGAAGAAATTTGAGTGCTGTTGGGATCAAACCATTGGTAACTATCTGCTCCTGTGGCGGTTACTGTTCTGCTACTCCCCTCTCGAACAAGGATTTCGTCTTCTGCATCTACGTCTAATCCACTGTCATCCACTTCGGCGAGAACGACTTCATTGGATGGCTGGGTGCAACCATCGCGCTGTAGTACCAGGCGATATGATCCGGCAGCACTAACTTCCAGTGAATTCCCGGTGTCGGGCAGGCTGTTTCCGTCGAGGGTCCACTCGTAAGTCAGGCCGGTTAAATCGGTATCTGAGCTGATGATAATACTGCCTCCATCTGGGCAAAAAGAAAGGGCGTCCGGCGTGATGACCGGAGGCACTCCTGTAGCTAATTGAATAGCCAGGGCGTTAGACGGAGCAAGAAAACTTGTCAGGGTTCCCTCTAAGGTATACACCCCGTTTTCGCTCGGGTCCATTAAATCAATACTGGTATTGGTTGCCCCAGAAACCGGAGCACCGTCGAGGTACCATTGCCAGGTCATCTGGGATTCCAGTTCGGTACGGTAGTCTGTTCTACCGCCGGAACCGTCTACTCCAAGAATAGCATCGAGACTTAAAGTAACGGTATTGCTCTGACAGGCGGCATAACCGCTTGAAGGGACTATTTCTAGCTCATAACTCACCGGACTTTCCACGGTAATGCTGTTGGTGTCTAAACTGCTCGGTGGACAAACTCCACCGGTTTGGGTAATTCGCACAAAATATTCTCCCGGATCACTGAGGTTGAGGGAAGCGCCCGTTTCTCCGGTAACCGGTTGGTTGTTTCTGTACCATTGATAAGTGGGGGTGTCTGCTGTAGTTGTTGAATTTAAGGTAAGCCCAACCCCAGGCAGAACAAGGCGGGTAGCGGCTCCTTCTATACTTCCATCGTAGCTTCCGGTGGCGGTAATGGCAATGGCCGCAGACTCTTCACGACACACGGTTGTGCCTTCGACAACCACGGTATAGGACCCTTCAAAATCCGAATCAGCGGTACTGACCAAATAGGTTGAGTTCCCCAAAAGCGGGGCAGCGACCTCTACTCCATCTCGGTACCAGGTATACAGCAGATCTCCGTCGTTGACGTTGGCTTCTAAGAGTACGCTATCGCCATTACAAAGGGCGGTTTGGGCCGGGGTATTTAGGGCTATACCCACCGGTGTTGTGATGGTGACGTCAATGGTGTTGGACAAGGTGTTGGCGGAACCAGAACAAGCCGCTCCGTAGTCGATTTCGACCTGGTAAGAACCCGCTTGATCTGTGGTGATACTGTTGCTTCTTTCTGAAAGCAAAACCCCATCGCGGTACCAGTTGTATTCGTAGGCTCCGGGGTCGTCGACGTTGTGGGTAGCCAGGGTAACGTCATTACCGGTACAAACAGGGACGATCCCTCCAGAAGGGATGGTTCCATTACCGTCTTGACTGATTAGAATCGGATCTTTGTAACCGATATAATACATGGGGTAGGCCTCGGATTCAGGGCTCGTTAAAGGCGGACTGGTGCTTCGCACGCGGAGGCGGTATCCCGGACCCCGAACATCGGTCGGCAGTTCAAACTGAAAGTTGAAATCAAAGGTGGTGTTCATCCCCGCTTCTCTAGCCAATTCACGGGCTTCGCTAAAATCTCCACTGGCATCAGAGAGCTCCAGAACAAACTCGTTCCCGGTTTCCACTAGTGGTGGACTCCAGGTAAAGTTTACGAAGTACTCGTTAAAGGTGTCGGACGCACAGGCGGCCGTCCAGGCAGAATTCCCAGGAAGATTGGGGTTATCGGCGGGGGTCGGGGCGTTTAGTATTTGCGCCTGAGCTGTATTTAACCCACCCAATAGGCAGGCCATCAGACACAAAAAGGTGCTAAACAATGAAAAAGACTTCATAGGCTTTTGTTCATTATCTAGTGTTCTACTCTCAAAATTGCAGGGAAATCATAGGAAAAGAAAGTTATTGTTGTAGGGGAGGGGAATCTTGTTGTGAAGTCGGATTTCTTGTAGGCTCGGAGGGTTAAATAGGGGGTAAACCCGCATTTTTGCTACTTTTGCGCCTTAAATGTTGTACACATGGAGGAGACCGAAAAGTCCTTGAATTTTATCGAGCACATTGTAGAAGAAGATCTGGCTCAGGGTTATCAGCCTGAATCGCTCAGATTCCGCTTCCCGCCTGAGCCCAACGGCTTTTTGCACATTGGTCACGCCAGCTCGATATGCCTGAATTTTGGCCTGGGACTCCGCTACAACGCTCCGGTGAACCTGCGCTTTGACGACACCAATCCGGCAAAAGAAGAAAAAGCTTCGTAGAGGCCATCCGAAAAGACGTGGAATGGTTAGGGTTTGAATGGGACAAAGAGTGCTATGCTTCCGATTATTTTCAGCAGTTGTACAACTGGGCAGTGGAGCTAATCAAGGAAGGAAAGGCCTATATTGACAGCCAAACTTCAGAAGAAATGGCGGCCCAAAAAGGCACTCCCACGGAACCGGGAACGGCCAGCCCTTATCGCGATCGATCGGTGGAAGAGAACCTTCGGATTTTCGAAGAAATGAAGGCGGGGAAACACGCCGAAGGCACCCACGTATTGCGGGCAAAGATCGACATGTCTTCTAGCAATATGCTGATGCGGGACCCGGTGATGTACCGCATTTTGCACCAGGACCACCACCGCACCGGAAGCGACTGGTGTATTTACCCCATGTACGACTGGACGCATGGTCAAAGCGATTACATTGAACAGGTGTCGCACTCGTTGTGTACCCTTGAATTTGCCATGCACCGGGAGTTGTATGATTGGTTTTTGGACGCCCTCTACGACGACAATAAATTGCGCCCAAAACAACGTGAATTTGCCAGAAGAAATCTGAGTCATACCGTGGTGAGTAAACGTAAATTGGCTCGCTTGGTAGAGGAGGGGGTCGTCAATGGATGGGATGATCCGAGAATGCCCACTATTTCTGGGCTGAGGAGAAGAGGATACACACCGGAGTCCATCCGTAACTTTGCAGACACTATAGGAATCGCAAGGCGTGAAAACCTGATTGACGTTTCTCTGTTAGAGTTTCATGTTCGGGAACATTTAAATAAAATTACGTCTAGAGTAATGGCGGTTTTGGACCCTTTGAAGGTCGTGATCACCAATTATCCTGAAGGGCAAGAAGAATGGCTGGAGGCCGAAAACAACCCCGAGGATGAATCCGCAGGTTCGAGAAAAGTACCTTTTGGGCGTGAGCTTTGGATCGAAAAGGCTGACTTCAAAGAGGAAGCCAACCGTAAATTTTTTAGGCTCAAACTAGGAGGGGAGGTTCGTCTGAAAAATGGCTATATTATTAAGGCTGAGAGTTGTACAAAGGATGAGAACGGTAATATTACCGAAGTTCAATGTACCTATGACCCGAAGAGTAAGAGCGGAAGCGGGACCGAAGAAAGCATGCGTAAAGTAAAAGGAACCCTTCATTGGGTTTCTGCTCAACACGCTCATTCGGCGGAAGTGCGCTTGTATGACCGCTTATTCACCGATGCGGCTCCGGACAGTCATAAAGACACCGACTTTATGGAATTTATCAACCCGAACTCATTAGAGTCCATCACGGCTTTTATTGAACCGTCACTTGCTTCGGCCAAAGAAGGAGAGCGTTTTCAATTTCAGCGCATGGGGTATTTCTGTGTGGACTCGGATTCGACAAAGGAGAAATTGGTCTTTAACCGAACAGTTGGTTTAAGAGACACTTGGGCCAAGCTTCAAGAAGCCCCGAAATAGCAACATAAGAAAATACAATCAAAAAACAAGCGCCCCATAAAGGACGCTTATAAAGGTTGGTTAGTTGCGGCTTATTTAAGCGCGATTTTTGAGTTTTTCGATTACTTGTAAGGCCGGCTGCTCAAAACCCTCACAGAAGGGCTTATTCTTCCTTGTCCGGGTTTTTCTTCTTGTTTTGCTTCATCGCCTCTCCAATTTGGTTACTGGCGGTAAAACTGGCGACCATATTGTTCAGCATGTCACTTCCCGCTTGCGGAGAGTTGGGCAGAAGAATCAAATTGGTGTTGGTTTCTTCTCCGATGGACTGCAAGGTGTCGTAGTGTTGAGTCACAACGATCAAAGCGGATGCTTCTTGGGAGTTAATACCCACTTTATTCAGCACCTCAACAGACTCTTCCAAACCGCGTGCAATTTCTCTACGCTGATCAGCGATACCCTGACCTTGTAGTCTTTTGCTTTCGGCCTCCGCTTTTGCTTTTTCAACGATAAGAATTCTGGCAGCGTCCCCTTCGAATTGAGCCGCGATCTTCTCGCGCTCAGAAGCGTTGATGCGGTTCATGGCTTCTTTTACTTGGGAATCCGGATCGATATCGGTTACCAGGGTCTTGATGATGTCGTAGCCGTATTCCAGCATGGCATCCTGCAATTCCGTTTTTACCGCGATGGCGATATCGTCTTTCTTGACGAAGACATCATCCAATTTCATCTTGGGCACCTCGGCACGAACAACATCGAAGACATAGGAGGTGATCTGGTCGTGGGGGTACTCCAGTTTGTAAAAGGCCTCGTAGACCTTGCTTTTGATGACCACATATTGAACCGAAACCTTGAGTTTAACGAATACATCGTCCAGGGTTTTGGTTTCGACGATGACGTCCAATTGCTGAATTTTAAGACTGAGGCGACCGGCTATTCGGTCAACTAAAGGAATTTTCATTTGTAAGCCAGAATTCCTGATGCTTTGGAAACGACCAAACCTTTCTACGATTACGGCGGTTTGCTGTTTTACAATGAAAAAGAATTTAAAAAAGATAAAGGCCCCAAAGGCAATTAGGGGAAATAATAGAGGATTAATGAAGTCCATGAGAAACATTTAGGTTATGAGTCTCTAAGTTAACCAAGTTGTTACAAGGTCAAAAGGGCCTTCTCAATTCTTTGTACGCTCTCTTCTTTTCCTAAGAGCTCGATGCTTTGAAATAAATCAGGCCCCTGAAGGGAACCCACCATACTGAGTCGGAGAGGAGCCATGACTTTGCCCAGGCCAATTTCGTTCTCGGCGCACCAGCTCTTGATGGTCTCATGCAAAGAGGATGATTGAAACGCTTCAGCCTCTTGCAACAGGGACTGCACCTGCTTCATAAGAGCAGGAGTTTGCTCTTTCCATTGCTTTTTAGCCGCCTTGGGATCATATTCTTGTGGAGCGTGAAAAAAGAAAGCTGAGAGCTCTTTAAAATCACTCAAGAATTCCAGCCGCTCTTGCAATAACGCCATCATTTTGTTCAGAGACTCCGCGCTGGCAGAACGGTATTCTGTCCAACCCTCAATTTCCGCCAAGGCGACAAATTCACGGACAAGGGTCTCGGTGGATTTTTGTTGCAAATGCTTTTGGTTGAACCAGCGAATTTTGTCTGGATCAAATCGCGCTCCTGCTTTTTGAACGCGGTCAAGACCGAAGGCCTCCACCAATTCGTCCAAAGAAAACAGTTCTTGTTCCGTTCCAGGATTCCAGCCCAGAAAGGCCAAGAAGTTCACTACGGCCGGAGCATCATAACCGGACTCTCTGTAGCCTGGACTTTCGTTCCAGTTCAGTGGAAAGACCGGAAAACCTCCTTTTTCGCCATCCCTTTTGCTTAGCTTTCCGTTACCGGTAGGCTTAAGGATCAAGGGTAGGTGGGCAAAGGCTGGCGCTTCCCAACCAAAGGCTTTATAGAGCTGCACGTGTAAAGGCAGGGATGGCAACCATTCTTCACCGCGGATGACATGGCTGATTTTCATCAGTTGGTCATCGACCACATTGGCCAGGTGATAGGTGGGCATGCCGTCGCTTTTAAAGAGAATTTTGTCGTCCAGTACAGCGGTATCGACCTCGACTTCTCCCCGAACGATGTCATGGAATTGCAATCGTTCCGCTTCTGGATTCTTAAATCGAATAACGTAGGGCTGACCTTCTTGGATGCGCTTTTCTGTCTCGGTTTCTCCGAGGGCCAGGGAGTTCTGTAGACTGTTCCGGTTCTTGGCGCAATAGGTAAAAGCCCCTCCCGATTTTTCCGCCTGCTCTCTTTCGGCTTGCAATTGCTCGGGCGTATCAAAGGCGTAATAAGCGGCTCCCAAACGGAGCAACTCTTCAGCGTATTCGCGGTAAGTCGTTTTTCTTTCGGATTGACGGTAGGGGCCATAGTCTCCGCCGGCCTCTGGACCTTCGTCGATTTCTAGGCCACACCAGCGCAAGGCTTCACGAATATATTCTTCTGCTCCAGGCACGAATCGGTTTTGGTCCGTGTCTTCGATTCTCAGAATAAAAGTGCCCTTGTTTTTTTGGCAAATAAATAGTTGAAAAGAGCCGTTCTCACACCACCGATATGAAGGGGTCCGGTAGGGCTAGGAGCAAAGCGAACGCGTACTGGTTTTGTCATCTAAAAGCTTTGCCGCAAAGATACCATAAGGCGAAGGAATCCCACATTTAACAATTATTTTTGCACATCCTTTGGTAATCGGCAGTAATTTATCGTTGGTAGGATAGAATTATGGAGGAAGGAGTGATCATTCAGAAGTTAAAACGCTATGTTCAGCGGTACCACAGCATTCAACTTTTTAAAGGAATGTTGCTGGTTCTCTTGCTGTCAGGACTGCTGTTTTTTCTGGTAGGGGGCGTTGAGTATTTATTTTGGCTCAACAGCACAGGCCGCCTCCTTTTGTTAGTCGCTTTTGGACTTGTATTTGTCTTCCTGATTTTCCGCTTTGTTTTTAATCCACTGCGATCCCTGTTTCGCCTGGGTCGAGAATGGGATCTAGAGGCTGCAGCAAAGGTCATTGGGCAGCACTTTCCTGAAATAGAGGACCGCTTACTCAACTACCTACAGCTTCACGGAGATCGAGGGCAATCAGACCTGTTGGACGCCGCTTTAGAACAAAAGGCCAAATCCTTTGAAGGAATCCCTTTTGTTAAAGCTATAGCGACAGAGGACCTGAAAAAGTACGCCCTTTTATTATTGATTCCGCTCAGTTTGTTCTTGGGGGTTGTGCTCGCTGGAACCTGGTCTGACTGGTCGAAGTCTTATACGCGGGTTGCCAATTACCAGTTGGCCTATGAGCCGCCAGCACCGTTTCGGTTTATACTCGAAAATGAGGAGCTTGAAATAGGCAGTCACGAATCTATTTTGCTGCGGGTTGTTACGGAAGGCTCTTTGACCCCGGAACAGATGAAACTACGATATCTAGGACAGGAACGCCTGATGTTGAAAGAAGGGGAGGAGTTCATCATTCGGCTCGAACAGCCGCTAGAAACCGGATCCCTGTATTTTCAGGCCGGGCGGTACCGCAGCCGGGATTATGAGCTGACTGTTCGTGATATCCCAAGCATATTGGATTTTGAAATGCTCCTGAATTATCCGGCCTATTTGAACAAAGGAAAAGAAATCATCAGTGGTTCTGGGAACGCCACCGTTCCAGAAGGGACGCTGGTTCAATGGAGAGTAAAGACTCAGAACACCGAAGTGCTGGAATGGCGAGGACCGAAGCGAGTCGTTGAAATGAACCGATCAGAAAGGGGCTTTGAACACGAAGAATCGGTTTACCGGGATACGGATTATGAGGTGAGTAGCAGCAATTCCTTTTTTGATGATTTTGAGGCGCTTAATTATAGCCTAAAAGTTATTCCAGATGAGTTGCCAGCCATAGAGGCGCAAAGAGTTGTTGACACCCTGGCAGCAGACGAATTACGTATTGAAGGAAACGCCTCTGATGATTATGGGCTTAAGCAGCTGAGAATAGTCGCCTACGCAGTCCGCAAGCCAGATAGTACCTTTTATAAAGCGCTGCCCCTGTCCGGGGAGTTGTATTCGGATTTCGCGGTTGATTTTGGTGCCACTTTTACCAATTTAGAATCGGGCGGCTACCGGGTCTATATAGAAGCTCGCGATAACGACGGAAACCGCAATGGAAAATGGGCCCGATCCAGGGAGTTTGATTATCGCGTGCGCACCGCGGAACAGGAAGAAGATCAATTGCAAAGAGAACGAGAAGGGTTGACTGATGGCTTAGAGCGAAGTCTCGAGAAACTCAAAAAGGCGAACGCCAAGGTCGCGGAGTACCAGGAAGGGAGAAAGGATGCGCAGAACATGCGTTTTTCGGAAAGAGATCAGCTGAAGTCGGCTCTTGAAGAACAGATCCAGCAGGAAGAAATGATGAAGCGGTTTAGTCAGGAACTCCGCAAAAATCTGGAGAATAAAGAAGATGCCCGATTACTGAGTGAACGCTTAAAAAGGCAGGAGCAATTGGCAGTGCGAAACAAACGCCTTTTAGATGAGTTGCGTAAAATGGCAGGAGAGTTAGAGAGTGAAGAGCTCAAACAGGAACTTGATGAAACGGCCAAGAAACAAAGCAGCCAACAAAAAAGCCTGGAGCAGCTGGTGGAATTAACGAAGCGGTTCTTGGTGAAAGAAAAGTTGAAGGAACTCGGGAAGGACTTCAAGGAATTAGCAGAAGAACAAACCAGGGTAGCCAACAAGCAGGCGCAAGACAGTGTACAGGCCTCCTTCAAATCGCTTTCGGAGGAGTTGAAGAACGCTTTAGATAAGAACACTGATCTAAGAAAACCTTATCCAGTAGGGGAGGCAGAAGGAATCCAAAGAAAAGAAGACGATCTACTCAATCAGATCGAACAAGAAATGCGGGAGAATGGCGCTACGGAAAAAAGCCAAAGTCAACAAAAGCGCAGCGAAGAACGATTGCAGGAACTCTCCGAGGCCTTGGACACGGCGGGCAGTGGAGGCCAGGGGAGGGAACAACAAGCTGAAGATGCTGAGACGCTCAGAAAGATTATGGACAATCTGTTGGAATTCACCTTTGAGCAGGAAGAGCTGTTAAATCAGATTGAAAAAGGAGAGGATTTAGAAGCTATTCAATCTCAGGGAATCCGAAAGCAGAAAGAATTACGGGAGTTGTTCACCCACGTAGACGACAGTTTATTTTCTCTTTCACTGCGGCAAACAGACATTTCTGAATTTGTGAACGAGCAAATCGAAGAGGTGTATTACAATATCGATCGCGCATTGGAAAGAATCGCGGAAAATCAGATCTATCAGGGCGGGGCCAACCAACAATATGCCTTAAGTGCTGGTAATCGCTTATCAAGTTTCTTGGCGGAAACCTTGGATAATATGCAGGAGGAGATGAGCCGTAACAGTGAGGGAGGTAGCCAAAACGAATTCCAACTGGAAGACATCATTCAGTCGCAAAAGGAACTCAATGAACGACTGGAACAGCAAGGACAGGAGGGAAAAGAAGGACAAGAAGGTCAACAAGGGCAACAGGGTCAACAAGGACAGCAAGGAGAACAAGGACAGCAAGGAGAACAAGGACAACAAGGGGAGTCTGGAAGTCAGGGGCGTAATGGAAAGTCTGGAAAAGGCAGGAATGGAAACGGTCAGCAACAAGGCGGCCGGTCAGAAAATGGCCGGAGTGGGAAGCAAGGCAATGGGCAGGGAGAAAATGGTCGCGAACAAGGAAAGAACAGCAGGAATGGTCAGAGAGGTCAAGAAGGAGTAAATGGAATGTCGGATCAGCAGTTGGCAGAACTGTATGAGATCTACAAAGAGCAGCAGAAGTTGCGGAATAAACTGGAGGAGCAATTGTCGGACAAAATGGGTGCGGCGGAACGTGCTGTATTGCAGCAGACCTTGCGGGAAATGCAGCGGGCCGAAAATGAGCTGTTGCGCAGCGGGGTCACCCAACAGACCATGAATCGGATGAACAGAATACAGCAGCGCTTGTTGCAGCTTCAAGGGGCCACTTTTCAGCAAGAAAGGGAGCAACAAAGAACAAGTAACACGAATAAAGAGACCTTCAGTGGTGAAGAACGTGGTGGGTTCTTGTTTGAGGCAGAACAGAAGAAGGAGCAGGAAGAATTGATAAGGAAGCCGCTGCCGATGACCTCACGCTATAAAAATCTGATCAAGAAATATTTTCAGGATAGAAATCAACGGAAATGATTGCACTGCATAATGTAGAAGACTCCGGCTATAAGAGGGAGGATTTAGAGGCTTGGCTTGAAAGAATATGTGAAAGCAAGGGAAAAGCAATCCAAGAACTGAATTATGTTTTCTGTGACGATGAGTATCTGTACGAGATGAATATGCAGTACTTAAATCATGACACCTATACGGACATCATCACCTTTGATTATTCTGAAGGAGAAGCGATACACAGTGACATCTTTATCAGTGTCGAAAGAGTTTCTGATAATGCAAGTAAATTTGCAGTTCCTTTTTCAAAAGAATTGTTGCGTGTGATGGCGCATGGGATTCTGCACTTAGTTGGTTTGAACGATAAAACGGAGGCGGAAAAGGAGATCATGCGTAAAGAAGAAGAGGTATTAATGAGTATGTTCCACGTGGAACAATAAGTTATGTTTGACGAAATTTTTGACGTAATCGTAGTGGGCGGTGGCCACGCGGGAGCGGAGGCCGCCGCCGCTGCGGCGAATATGGGCTCTAACACCCTGCTAGTAACAATGAACCTGCAGAATATTGGGCAAATGTCTTGCAATCCTGCCATGGGAGGGATTGCAAAGGGCCAAATTGTGCGAGAAATTGATGCATTAGGGGGTTATAGCGGGATTGTTTCGGACAAAAGCGCGATTCAATTTAAGATGCTCAACAAGTCAAAAGGCCCTGCCATGTGGAGCCCGAGGACCCAAAACGACCGGATGCGTTTTGCAGAAACCTGGCGAGAAATGTTAGAGGCAACACCAAACCTGAGTTTTTACCAGGAAATGGTCAATGGACTTGTAGTAGAAGATGGCATTGTAAAGGGAGTGAAGACGAGTCTAGGGCTTACCATTGAAGCAAAGTCGGTTGTGCTTACTAATGGTACTTTTCTAAATGGGTTAATCCATATCGGCGACAAGAATTTTGGAGGAGGTCGTGCCGGTGAACCCGCGGCGAGGGGAATAACGGAACAGCTCGTCGAATTGGGCTTCGATCAAGGCCGAATGAAAACGGGAACACCTCCACGTGTAGACGGTCGAAGCCTTGATTTTTCTAAGATGATTGTGCAGCCAGGGGATGATGTGCCTTCTAGATTCTCCTATACCAACACCCCTTTGCTGGAGCACCAGCGGGATTGTTATATGACGCACACCAGTGCTGAGGTGCATGAGTTGCTAAAGGAGGGATTCGATCGATCTCCTATGTTTAACGGGCGAATTCAGAGTATTGGTCCAAGATATTGCCCTAGTATTGAGGACAAAATAGATCGTTTTAAGGAAAAGGATGCTCATCAGATTTTTGTGGAACCTGAGGGATGGAATACTGTAGAGATCTATGTGAATGGATTTTCGACCAGTTTGCCGGAAGATGTCCAATACAAGGCTTTAAAGAAGGTGCGTGGGTTTGAGAACGTAAAGTTCTTTCGTCCGGGTTACGCAATTGAGTACGATTACTTTCCTCCAACACAGTTAATGCTCAGTCTTGAAACCAAACTTGTGGAGGGTCTTTTCTTTGCTGGACAAATCAACGGTACTACCGGCTACGAGGAAGCTGCTGCTCAAGGGTTAATGGCAGGGCTGAATGCTCATCGTAAGGTAAAAGAAGAAGAGGCGGTAGTACTCAAACGACACGAAGCCTATATTGGGGTGTTGATTGATGATCTCATTACCAAAGGAACAGAGGAGCCTTATCGGATGTTTACTTCCAGAGCAGAATATAGAACCCTCTTACGTCAAGACAATGCAGATCTGAGATTAACCCGCATGAGTAATGAATTGGGCTTGGCAAGTGAAGAGCGCGTTAGAAGGGTAGAGGAGAAGGAGAATCGGGCGGAGCAGTTCGTTCAATTTCTAAAGAATACGAGCTATCATCCGGAAACAGTGAACCCGGTGTTAAGAGAAATTAATTCGGCTGAAGTAAAACAATCGGATAAGTTGATCAAGGTCTATAGCCGCCCTAAGATGACCCTAGCTCATTTAGAGCGTTTGCCAGAGGTGCAAGAGCACATGAAAGAAGAGCGGTATGATGCGGAAGTGCTGGAGCAAGCCGAGGTCATGGTAAAGTATGCGGGCTACATCGAGAAGGAAAAACAGAATGCCGATAAATTAAGCAGGCTAGAGAATGTGCGTATCCCAGACCATTTGGACTACCATTCGTTGAAGTCGTTGTCTTATGAGGCTCGCGAAAAACTTTCAGAAATACGCCCGTCAAGTCTTTCTCAAGCTTCGAGAGTCAGCGGAGTCTCGCCAGCGGATTTGAGCGTGCTTTTGGTACATTTAGGCCGATAGTTCCACGTGGAACAATATAATTCAATGAAGGTTAAAGACCACATGCTATCCCAGGAAGAGTTCGAGCTGGTTTTCGACGACACTCTTCAATGTTACCGCACAGTGCCAGTTCCGGAAGACCTTTCTCCTTATTACGAAAGCGACAAATACATTTCTCATACGGACAGCTCAAAGGGCATTGTGGACTGGGTGTATCAGAAGGTCAAAAGATTTCAACTCTCTCAGAAAAGAAGCCGCCTTTTACGTTTAGTTTCTTCAGACTTCTCTTTATTGGATGTTGGGACGGGCACGGGAGATTGGCCTGTTTATTTACAGGAAAGAGGGCATAAAGTCCATGGTTTGGAGACCAGCTCTGCCGCCCGTAAGATGGCCATGGCAAAAGGAATAGAAGTGTATTCTTCTTGGGAGGAGTTAAAGAATAAATCTTTTCGGGTCATCACCATGTGGCACGTACTTGAGCACCTTGAGGATCCCGGCGAGTCACTTAGGCAATTAAGTGATTGCCTAGAACCAGGAGGAGTACTTCTGATCGCAGTGCCTAACTTTAGAAGTTATGACGCCAAGAAGTTTGGAGCCTATTGGGCTGCCTATGATGTGCCTAGACACTTGTGGCATTTTTCAAGCAAGACCATTCAACGGTTAGGAGAAGAAGCAGGATTGGTTTGGATAAGAAAGTGGCCCATGTGGTTTGATGTGTTTTACGTGAGTCTTCTCTCAGAAAAGTATAAGCCCAACTCAAACCTTTTACATGCTGCCTGGGTGGCGTTCCGCTCTACATTAAGCGCTTTGCGTACAAATGAGCATTCTTCTATGCTCTATGCCCTTCAAAAACCGGAAAAAGCCATTTAGAAGCGCTTTAAGAGGCTTTTGCTAAGAAAGCTATGCAATGCCCTGCGCTAATTTTGATCGCATAGCTGGCGCCTTCGTAGAAACCCAGTTTTTAATCGTTTAAACTTATTGGTATGATTTTTTGCTATAATTAAAAGCTATAATGAGAATCTTTCGGTATAAAGGCTTCTATTTTCAACGAATGCCTATTTTAGACGACTTAAAAATTTCAACTGATTAAAATGAAAAAAATAGGCTTGATTTTGGCCGTTGTGCTTTTGGCCGCTTGTCAAAAGGACAAGATGGCTTACGTTGACAACGTAAAGTTGTTTGAAGATTTGAATGAGAAAAAGGCAGTAGATAAAAAGTTCGAGGGTAAGCAGACCCAGTTTGCTAAGAAGCGGGACAGTATCGGTAGCCTTTATCAGATCGAAGGGGAGCGTTTACAGGCTGAATTGGCACGCCTTTCACAGAAAGAACAAAACCAACGTATCGAGGATTACACTAAGCGTAGAGAGTTGGTTTCTAGACAGTTGGAGCAAGAACTTCAGCTCATCCAGGCCCAAGGTCGTGAAGAGATGGACAGTCTTATTTCAAAGGTTCGCAAAACAATCAAGCAATACGGAGAGGACAACGGATACACTTACATCCTCAGTGGAGGCGAAGGAGGAAGTGTTCTCTACGGGCAGGAAGCCATGGATATTACCGAAGAAATTCTTGCGGTACTCAATAAAGAAGAGCAAGAATAAGCTTTGCTCTATAAATTTGAAAAGCCCCAACAAGGGGCTTTTTTTATGCCTTAAGGTAAAATATACAGCAGTAAAATAGCCGGAACCATGTAGATGGCAATGGTTTTGGCGCCTTCATAATCTTTGGCCAGGCGCTGTCCAAAGAACAACATGAGAAGAGCCAAAATGTTGAAAAGCCCCGCCCAATAGGACCAGCCTTCTAAATCCAAGAACAATTCGGAGACCGCTCCAACGGCGCTAAATAAGCCGGCCACCAACTCGGTTAAGGTTAAAACGGCAAGAAGCAATGGAACCATTGAAGCCAAAGGACTGTCTTTAAAATGTCCTTTTAACCAAGCCAAATTCCCTTTAAAATCGAGGCATTTGTCAATCCCGCTCTGCAGAAAGGCAATGGCGAAAAACAATAAAAGTCCGGTAATAGCCAATTCGTTTGTGCTCCAGTCTAGTGTATTCATATTTCGGTGGGTTTACGGTGTATAAAGCGAGTCAGGGCTAGTGCTAGATCGCCAAAAACCATTTTAGCGCTCACGTTGCGCTCAATGTGGTATTGGGCTTTTTCCAGCTCGGCCCGAATGTCCTCTATGTTATTTTCATGGACAAAGGGGGCAAACTTTTCAATTTTGAATTGGGTGGCTGCGTAGGCAGGCTTACTGGTAGGCAAGCCATAATTCACCAATAAGGCCAGACGGAATTGCTGGGTGCAGTAGCTCAAAAACTGTTTTTGTTGCTCTCGACCAAGCCCCGCCAATTCAAGGCTCCAGTCCAGTAAATCTTGTACTACGGCTTTGTTTCCTTTTGCTCGGAAAGCGGCACGGACCCACTCGACAAACCAACGCTCAAAAGCTTCCAGTTCACTGCTGTCGGAGGCCTGTTCCAGGGCCAGACCTAAATCCCCATCTGCTTGTTGGGCCAAATAAAGGGCTTGATCTTGACCGAGACCTTGTTTGCTCAGGTACCCGAGAATATCTTTTTCGGAGAGCTGAGAAAGACGCAAGTGCTGGCAGCGCGAATAAATCGTTTGAAGTATTTGCTCTGGTTGAGAGCTAACGAGTAAAAGATAGGTTCCTGCGGGGGGCTCTTCGATAAGTTTAAGAAGCTTGTTCGCTGCGGGGGTATTCATTTTGTGGCTTCCCAAATCACGACTACTTTGGCGCCGCCTTCGTAGGACTTAAGCGCCATCTTTTTTAGGAGATCTTCGGCTTCATCTACATTGATCATGCCTTGCTTCTTTTCGAGTCCGGCCCATTTATACCATTGGTTTAAGGAGGCATAGGGCTGTTCAGTCAAAAATTGCCTCCAGGGCTCCAAAAAGAGTTCACTTCTGGGGTGGTTTTTTACACGATCAGTGGTGGCAACGGGGAAGATAAAATGGAGATCGGGATGTTCTGCTTTGGCGCATCGTGTGCGGCAAATGGCCTGGGCCTGAGGACCCTCGACCGAAGCACAGAGCAATGCTGTGGCAAAGTGCCAAGCCAGGGGAAGGGCTCCGTACCCTCCAGATTCGCTGAGTAGAAGAGCATGGGGAACACGCCCCCGTGAAAGGGCTTCATTCCACTGTGAAAGTAGCGCATTCTGCCCGAGAATTTCTTCCTGAATCATGGCGTAAAGATAGGATAATTCCTTCCGGAGGCAGGATAAAGTCTGCCTTGGAATTTATACTTTTGGCCTCAAATCCAAAACGAACATGAAAACCGTCGACAATTTCAATTTTGAAGATAAAAAAGCACTGATCCGTGTTGATTTTAATGTGCCTTTAAATGAAGAGAAGCAGGTAACCGACGCCAGCCGTATCACGGCCGCCTGTCCTACCATTCTCAAAGTCCTTGAAGATGGCGGAAGTGCCGTTTTGATGAGCCATTTAGGTCGCCCTAAAGGCAAGGTGAATCCCGATATGTCTTTGGCACACATTGTAGATACCGTTTCGGAGATTTTAGGAGTTCAGGTGAAGTTTGTCGGCGCAAGCTCTGGCCCGGAAGCAGAAGCTGCTGTGGCGGAACTGCAGAACGGGGAAGTTATGTTGTTAGAAAACCTGCGTTTTGAAGCCGCAGAAGAGGCTGGCGGCCGTGATTACGCTGAAGCCTTGTCCCGCTTAGGAGACATTTATGTCAATGACGCTTTTGGTACCGCTCACAGAGCGCATGCCTCCACAACGGTGGTGGCTGATTTCTTCTCAGGAAGCAAGTGCTTTGGGTATTTGCTTGCCAAAGAAATTGAGGCCATTCAAAAAGTGATGAAAACCGGCGAAAAGCCTGTGACGGCTATTTTGGGAGGCGCAAAAGTATCTTCTAAAATCACCATCATTGAGAATATTTTGGACAAAATTGATCACCTGATCGTAGGAGGAGGGATGACCTACACCTTCGTTCAGGCGCAAGGAGGTCAGATTGGAGACTCCATCTGTGAGCCCGACAAGAACCAACTCGCGTTGGATATCCTGAAGCAGGCAGAAGCCAAAGGCGTTCAAGTACACTTGCCCACGGACGTTATTGCGGCAGATGCCTTTTCAGATCAAGCCAACACCCAGATCGTTCCTGTTGACGAAATCCCGGAAGGATGGCAAGGATTGGATGCAGGCCCCAATTCGCTAGCAGCCATGAAAGAGGTCATTTTGGCTTCTAAAACGATTCTGTGGAACGGACCTGTAGGTGTATTCGAAATGGAACCTTTTGCAGGAGGTACAAAGGCGGTTGGAGACTATATCGACGAGGCCACTCAGCAAGGTGCTTTTTCACTCGTTGGAGGAGGGGATTCCGTAGCTGCGGTTAAGCAGTTTGGCTACCAGGACAAGGTGAGTTATGTCAGTACGGGCGGTGGGGCGATGCTCGAAAGCCTGGAGGGCAGAACTTTGCCCGGAATCGCCGCAATAGTAGAGGATTAGCCAGCGTTTAAACGTTAAGTTTATCCTACTTTTCTAGGATTTGATCCTATTAATTTTTTATTTGATTGTAGTTGGGTGATTTTTAGGTTTCCCAAATCAAGAAGGTCTTTTATGAATAAAGTAATGAGATGGAGCGCGCTCGGGTTTTTGGCCCTTATGCCGATTGGTATAAACGCTCAAAGCCAAGCCACTGGCGAAAAAGAAGTTGCGCGCAAGGACACAACGATTGTTCTCAGTTCTGCGGCCGACAGCTTGTTGTTTATGAGAAAACGACCAAGCGCTGAGGCCCCAAAACCTGCTTTAGACGGAAAACTCTATGTTCCTCCGGTTAGACGGGAAGGAAATGAATTGAGCCTTCGAGATTCCAAAGAAGCCTATGCCTACGACAGCCTTTGGCTGCGGGAACTTCATCGCAACGCCGAGCTGTATAACGAGATGTATGCCGGGGTGTTGACCGATGAGTCAGAACTCAACAATCTTCCGGATGCGGATCAACTCAATTTGCCTACCGACACTCTTAAGGCTCGTCTAGCACGCCTGAATGCGAAGACCCCTTTTAATGTGGAATACAATCCTTCTTTGGAGAGTGTGATCAAGTTATTCCTCACCAAAAAGAAAGGCTTGATGGAGCGGATGTTGACCACAAGTCAGTTTTATTTTCCTCTCTTTGAGCAGGAACTGGACCTGGCCAATATTCCACTTGAAATCAAATATTTATCCATTGTGGAGTCGGCCTTGAACCCGAAGGCAAAATCGCGTGTGGGAGCAACAGGTCTGTGGCAGTTTATGTACAGCACAGGGAAGATGTATGGACTGCAGGTGAGCAGCTATGTAGATGAGCGTCAAGACCCGATTGAATCCACCCAAGCGGCGACACAATACCTCTCGAGACTGTACAAGATCTTTGGAGACTGGGATTTGGCTTTAGCAGCCTACAATTCTGGCCCGGGGAACGTGAACAAAGCGATTCGCAGATCGGGAGGGTACCGCAATTATTGGAATATCCGACCCTTCTTGCCGCGTGAGACGGCCGGCTATGTGCCCGCTTTTATCGCAACCATGTACGTCTTTGAATACGCCGAAGAGCACGGACTGAAGAAGCGCCCGGTGTACCGCCCTTATTTTGAAACCGATACGGTACAAGTCAAGACTTTGGTGACTTTTGATCAGTTGTCCAAACTGTTGAACATGACCAAAGAGGAGTTGGAGGTCTTGAATCCGGCTTATAAGCTGGGGATTATTCCCAAAGAAGCCAATAAGAGCTATACCCTGCGATTACCGATTGATAAACTCGGCCAATTCGTAACCAACGAACAGGAGATCTATGCAGCGGTCCAAAAGGACATGCAAACACGCGAAAAGCCCTTGCCTGAACTGACGAAAGTCCAGAACAAAATTCGCTACCGTGTTCGCAAAGGGGATTACCTCGGTAAAATTGCGGAACGCTACGGTGTAGGAGTAAGTCAAATCAAGCGCTGGAACGGCATGAGAAGCTCCAAATTGCGAATCGGGCAGCGACTTACCATCTACCCCCGAAAAGCGGCTGTAGCGTCTTCTAGTAGCGCCAAAAAGAGCACAAAGACATCCTCCAGTAAGTACCATATCGTGCGCAGTGGAGACTCCCTTTGGACCATATCCCGAAAATATCCGGGAATTTCTATCCAAAAATTGCGAGAATGGAACGGTATTAGCGGTAGTCGTTTAATACCAGGCACAAAACTTAAATTGTGCGACTGTTCTTCGTAATTTTAAACTATGAGAAAAGCTTTAATTGTTGCCTTCGCCCTTCTTTTGGGGGTCACCTCTTGTGATGAATCCAAAGAAAAGCGAAACTACTTGCCCGGTTCCACCGGAGCGGTAAACTCTTTATTTGTTGTCGTCGATAACGGCCTCTGGAATGGGGCTGTGGGAGATCGTATCCGCGATCATTTTGCCGCTTCCATTGTTGGGATGCCTTGGGACGAGCCCAAGTTTAGCATCACTCAGATTCCTCCTTCGGTCTTTAAAGGGACCACGACACATGCCCGTTCCCTTTTGTTAGTCACCCAGGATTCGGTTGCTCAGAGTTACATCAGCCCGGATGCTTATGCAAAACCGCAAAGAGTTGCTGTGGTAAAAGGCACTACAGAAGCCGAAATGATCGCCGGTTTGGACGCTATTGCGGAAGAAGCCATCAAGTCTTTCCGAGATAACGAGATGGAAGAAGCGCAAAAAAGGTTTAAACGCTCTTTGAGCAAAACCAAGGTCTTGCAAGAGAAGTTTGGAATCGACCTCACCTTGCCGTCAATTTATGCGGTCGGAAGGGAAGAGGACCAATTCGTTTGGATAGACCGACCGGTAGAAAATGGAACCATGAATCTCTTGGTGTACACCATGCCGTCAAACAGCTTTTCACAAGACTCCACCTTTGTGAGCGATATCATCGCCATGCGGGATTCTATAGGAAAGCAGTTTATTCCAGGGCCAGATATGCCGGGTAAGGTGACGTATATGAAAACGGAACAGATCTTTGCGCCATCGGTATTTCCAACCGAAGTAGGCGGAAAGAAGGCCGCGGAAGTCAGGGGGATTTGGGAAATTCACAACTACCCAATGGCCGGCCCTTACGTAACCTTTATTCTGAACGACAAAGAGAATGACCGCAAGCTAGTGCTTGAAGGATTCGTTTTTGCGCCTCAAACGGAGAAAAGGGATTATATGTTTGAACTGGAAGCCGTTATTCGCTCGGTTCGCTGGTTAGATTCCAAATAATACTTACTGGTATAATCTATCCCAGGACACGATCTCAAAGACGGATCGCCTGTTCTGCTTGTGCAGATTTTCTTCACAGGGCTCCATCGCTTGGGTACATTTGGCCTGAGGATCATCCTCCCCATGTCCAACGCTATCGGCAATCTGAGCCGGGTTCACGCCTTGGGAGAGCAGATAGTCTCTAGTCGACTCTGCACGCTTCTCAGAGAGCCATTGGTTGTACTGGTTGCTTCCTCTTGAATCCGTATGCGAATCAATGCGTACGACCAGCCCGGGGTTCTCTAAGAAGACCTGTACCATTTCGTCCAGTATCTCCTTGGAGTCACGGGTGATGCGGTAACTGTCAAAAGCAAAGAGAATGCGGTCATTTTTAAGACGGAGATCGCCTTCTTCCTCCGCCAGGAAGTTTTCTTGGAAGTAAGGATCTTTTTCGAGGGGCACCTCCATCGCCAAGGTTTGTTCGGTCTTTACTTCCCAAACGGCGTCTTGCGTAGATTCTTTGTAGGAAGCCAAGGAGGTCTGTATGGTAAAGCTGCTGTAACGGTCGAGGTCTTCAAAGCGGAAAACCCCTTCTTCATTACTGACCTCTTTGCGGATGATTCTGTTTTGGTCATTGACCAAACTGATTTCTGCACCGATCAGTATTTCACCTGTTTCCTGGTCAATGACGCGGCCACTGATGACCCCGGCAATTGGAGCCGGCACCATCCTATTGGTAAAAGAGTAGATGTCATCGCTTCCCTTTCCGCCTGGGCGATTAGAAGCAAAGTATCCGCTCTTTTTCTCTTCGTCAATAATAAAAGAGAAGTCGTCTCGACGGCTGTTGATCGGCTCTCCTAGGTTCACCGCCAAATCGAACTCTCCATAGCGGTAGTTGGATTGGTAAACATCTAAACCACCATATCCGTCTGAACGATTAGAAGAGAAGTAAAGGGCATTTCCGGATACATAGGGGAACATTTCTTTACGGCCTGAGTTGACAGCGGTCCCCAGGTTTCGAGGTTGGCTGTACTCTCCATCTTCGTAAATGTCGACGACGTAAATATCGGTACCTCCAAGTCCACCGGGCATATCCGAAACAAAGTAGAGTTTCTTGCCGTCAGGGCTTACTGCCGGATGCCCTGTAGAGTAGTTCTTGCTGTTAAAAGGAAGTTCTTTAGGCTTGGACCACTTACCATTCTCCTTTACTGAGCGGAAAAGAGTCAGGTGGTTTACCCCATCCTCATCTCTGCTCAATTTTTTCTTGTAGTTGTTGCGGGTAAAGTAAACGGTTTGCCCGTCAGGACTGAAGCTTGCACTTGCTTCGTGGTATTTTGTGTTGATGGCGGGCGAGAGTTTTTTGACGTTTTCCACATCCCGTTCCATGCTATCGCGTTTACCGATATACAAATCGAGGTAAGGCTGGTTGTTCCATTTGTACTTTCTGCTCACGAGGAAAGAGCTGTCTCTTGACGAAGAAAATACCACCTGGTCTTTTTGGTAAAAGATCGGTGAGAAATCAGACATCGGAGAATTCATGGGCAGATTCACAACAGAAACCGTCCCTTCCTCCATCATGCCCATAAAGGTGGTGTGGGATTCGTAGTTGGTCTCGGATGAGGTTTCAATGCTCAGCTGATACAATAGTTCATCCGCACGTTCTTCGTGCCCGGTGCCCTTGAGAACGTGCACGAATCGGTAAACCTGCGCCTCGGACAGTTGAGAGCCATAGCGACTGTATAGAGGATCGAACCAGTCGTAAGCACTGTCGAGGGCAGAGATAAAGTAGTGGGAGTCACCCCCGCGCTCCAATAGTCGCTTGGTCCATTCCTTGTCGCTGGTAATGGAGCGTACCTGATCGTAAAGTTCTGAGGCCTGAGCATACCACATGCGGTTGTAGTACATGTCGGCTCTTTTCATAAGCCGCTGTGCTGTGGCCTTGACCTCGTCAAGGTTTTGAAAGTTTAGATTTTCGAGTAGTTCTTCTGCGTCGAAGTCGTCGTCCTGAAATTGCAGGTCGGCAATTTGCCCCCAGGCACTTACGGTGATCAACATCAAAAAAGAAAATAGACGCGTTTTCATGCTTAATCAGATTTCGATCCAGGCAAAGAAGCCCTATTATATCAAGACCAAAATAGACCAAGGCAATCAGCGGTTTAATTTTTTGTTGTGAAAGCGCTAAAAGACGGCACTACCAGCGTGTTTTTTGAGGTAGAGAGAGGTGGTTCAGTACCGCGAAGACAGGATCATTCGTTGGAAGAAGACTCTTTTTTTCCTTCGTCCAGCTGTTCGTCTTCCTTGGTGGCGTCTTTAAATTCCTTGATTCCGCTACCCAAACCGCGCATTAGTTCTGGAATTTTTTGCCTCCAAAAAGCAGCAAAACAACAACGACAATCAGGGCTACAGAAGCAGGTCCAGGAATGGCTAGGAATATTGATTGTACTAAAAAATCCATAATGTAGTTTAGAGTAGTAAAAGTAATAAAAAGATTAGAGTTCGGCAGAACCGAATTCTAGGGAATAAATCGGGGAGAGGGGCCAATAATTGCAGTGGCTGAGGAATTCTTAAGACTTTCTTATAATTCGTCCAAAGCCTCTCTGAATTAAAATCATCTGCTATCTTTGTTTTTATGGCCAGAAAAAGAAGAAAAGGCAAAGAAATCAAGCGGAGGTTACTCCACAAGTACCGCTTGGTCATCCTCAACGAAAGCACATTTGAAGAAAAAATGTCTTTCAAACTGAGCCGCCTAAATGTTTTTGTCTCCGGTTCCATTGTGATATTGGGCCTTACCGGATTGACTTACCTTCTCATTGCCTTTACTCCTCTGCGGGAATGGATTCCGGGATACGAGTCAACACAGATGAGAAGACAGGCAAGTGATTTGACGTACAAAGCGGACTCTCTGGAGCAAAGAATTGCATATACCAATCAGTATCTTGATACAATTCGCCGTGTTTTAAGGGGTGAAGTGGCCATTGTGGATTTTGATCCAGACTCTCTAAAAAGCCAATTTCAAGCCCCGGATCTCAGCAATATTGATCTTAAACCCAGTCGGGAAGACCTCGATTTGAGACGTCAGGTCGATGAAGAAGATAAATACAGCATCTTCGAACTTTCGGACAAGAGTAAAGCGGTTGCCCTCTTTTCGCCCTTGAGCGGTTCTATCACCCAAGAGTTTGATCTGCTAAAGAAGCATTACGCCATCGATATTGCCGCAAAAAGTAAATCCCCTGTAAAAGCAGTTGCAGACGGGACCGTTATTTTTGCGGAATGGACGGCCGAAACCGGTTATGTCCTAATCGTGGAGCACAACGACGATTTTACCTCTGTGTATAAACACAATGGTTCTCTGACCAAAAGTCAGGGAGATGTTGTCCGTGCCGGAGAAGTCATTGCAACTGTAGGCAACACGGGTGAATTGACCACGGGACCCCATCTCCACTTTGAATTGTGGAAGAGAGGGAAAGCCGTGAACCCCAAAAACTTTATCGATTTTAAGTAGAAGGACACTATGAGTTTAAAGGCCTGGGCCGCTAAGCACTACGCCAGACGAGTGGTTCAATCAGATGCCCGGTGGATGGCACAGCCCCATCAGACTCAAGAGGCCGTTTTCAAGAAACTCATCCGCCAGGCAAAAAATACGGCCTTCGGGAAAGACCACGATTTTGCTTCCATTAAATCACCACAAGATTTTCGAGAGCGCGTGCCTGTTCGGGACTATGAACAGCTACGGAATTACGTAGAACGAATTGTTGCCGGGGAAGAAGATGTCCTGTGGCCAGGACGCCCGAAGTATTTTGCTAAAACCTCGGGAACGACTTCTGGATCTAAGTTTATACCCATCACCTCCATTTCGATGAAGGAGCAGGTTCGGGCCTCAAGAAGAGCACTGCTTCATTACATACATGAATCCGGAAATACGGAATTTGTGAATGGAAAAATGATTTTTTTGCAGGGAAGCCCTGTCCTTGAAAAGAAAGGCGGAATCTATTATGGCCGCCTTTCAGGAATATCGGCTCATTACCTCCCGGCTTATTTGCAGACCAATAGATTGCCTTCTTGGGAAACCAATTGTATAGAGGATTGGGAAACCAAGGTTGATGCTGTTGTAGAAGAGACGATTCGGGCCGATATGCGTGTTATTGCGGGCATACCGTCTTGGGTACAAATGTATTTTGAACGCTTGCAAAGTGCAGGAAGCAAAAGGGTAGGTGATCTTTTTCCAAATTTTTCTCTCTTTGTTTACGGGGGGGTTAATTACGAACCTTACCGAGCTAAGTTTGAATCCCTCATTGGCCGATCGGTCGATAGTGTGGAACTCTTTCCTGCTAGTGAAGGCTTCTTTGCCTTTCAAAACCAACAGGATGACCCTGGCTTGTTGCTGTTGTTGGATGCGGGGATCTATTACGAGTTTATTCCGGCCGACCAGTTTTTTGATGATAACCCGCCCCGATTGGGACTGGAGGAGGTTGTTTTGGGCAAAGATTATGCGCTTATCCTGTCAACCAACGCGGGTTTATGGGGTTATAATATTGGAGATACCGTTCGGTTTGTTTCTAAAGACCCCTACAAGGTGGTGGTTTCGGGACGCATTAAACACTTTATATCCGCCTTTGGCGAACACGTCATCGCCAAAGAAGTGGAGCAAGCCATTCAGGAGGGTATACAGGCTTTCCCTGCTCGTGTCAACGAATTTACAGTATCACCACAAACGGCTCCGGAGGAAGGAGAATTGCCTTATCACGAGTGGCTCATAGAATTCGATCAGGAACCGGAAGACCTCAAGGGTTTTGCTGCAGAAATGGACAAGTCCATGCAAGAGCAGAATAGTTACTACAAGGATTTGATAGAGGGTAAAATTCTCCAACCCTTAAAGATTACCACGATACAAGCAGGTGGATTCGACGCCTTTATGAAATCGATCGGTAAGCTTGGTGGGCAAAACAAGGTCAAGCGATTAGCGAATGACCGAAGCACGGCGGACCCCCTTTCGGCTTTCAAGACCACCTAGAATTTAGCTGCTTTAAGAAGCACGGGGACTATATTGTTCTACCTTTGCGTTCAAAAAGCGGATGTCGGTACCCCATGTCAACCCAACTACAAGAGCTCAGGAATCCACAAATGCCATAGAGCGACTCTACATTACCATGCGCCATATGCTCAACAGAGGGTTTTACAAACCTTCGGGTGTATCGGGGAAATCTCTCAAAAGCGCCCTTCTGGTTTTAAGGCCTGAGATTTACGGTTCTGTTGCAGAAGAGAAGGCGGAACTCAACGGATTAGTCTATGTGCTGGACCGCTTGCCCGAAGGCATAGAAGAATGCCGTTTTATCAACCTTACCTCGGACGAAGGTTTCTCTCGTTCTCATATTCCGGCCATTGTTCCTCCCAAGAGAAGGCGAAACTGTTACCGTATCGATCAGGAGCAAATGAATATAGAGATTACCCGAGGCCGGAGTGATATTTATGATATTCTCACCCACCTGACTTTTCTGTTTATCGAATCCGAAAAAATATGTGACAAGGTACTCGTTGAAGAGAGCGGACAAACGGTCAGGGACTGGGATAAACTGGGCGAGTACCTCGCTCTGAAAAAGCCGACCTCCAAGCAGCGGGAAGTGGCTATTATCCATGCGGCACAAATCCTTGGAAGAACTTTTGATGAAATCGATGACGCCTTACAGAGCTTCGCACAAGCGAATAATACCGATCGGTTTTTACGTATCGTCTACGCCTTGGGATCCCTGGCCATTGAGGAGCGAACGGAAAGAAACAAACGCACCATTACGTTTAGCCCCTTATTGAGAGAGCGTCTAGGTCATCACATCCATGGCGAGCGTTGGGCAACGACGATCAAAGAGGAGCTGCTCAAGAATGACCTCATTGACCGCCCCATCCACATTATCTCGGCCAATATGCACTCGGTCATGAATTCTCTTTTCGCGAGTCCTGCACTGGAGGAACTCATGGAGGGACAATCGGACCTCGAAATGTTCGAAACCCTTAGCAAGGATGGGAGCGAGGCTCTTCGCAAACAAGTGTGGTCAAAAGCCGAAGAAAACGGGATGATTTTTATCGATGACACCACCGGTGCAAACATCGATGTGCAGCTGTTTGACAGCGCGAAGTTTATTAACAAAGACTGTTCATATGATTTATTGACCGGAGATTCGGACGCAGACAAACCCGTTATATTTGTTATGGACTATGCCTTCGGAGAGCAGGCGTACGAAACGATTGATGAACTTTTGAGGCCTTTTGAAAAGCAAGGTCAAAAGCATTATTTAAAGGTAGAATCGATTTCGGTGATGGGGAAAGCCGGTATTTTGGAAGGAGGTAAAGGGGACCTGATGATCCCATCTGCTCATATTTTTGAGGGTACCGCGGATAATTATCCCTTTACGAACCAGTTGAAGGCTTCCGACTTCGAGGACAGCGGATTGAAGGTGTTGGAAGGAACGATGGTAACGGTGCTGGGCACTTCACTACAAAACAAAGACCTGCTGAGGTTCTTCTACGAATCGACCTGGAACGTGATCGGTTTGGAAATGGAAGGAGTACACTATCAGAAGGCCATCCAAGCCGCTTCAAAGATCCGAAAGAACATCCGCAAAGATGTTGCTCTACGCTATGCTTATTACGCCTCAGATAATCCCTTAGAAACGGGGAGTACCCTGGCTTCAGGCGGATTGGGGCAAACCGGGGTAAAACCCACTTACCTGATAACTGAAAAAATTCTAAAACAAATATTTTCAACTTAAAAAATGAATATGGCTCAACAATCGGAAAAACAGGAATCTGACGAGATAGATTTGGGAGACTTTTTTAACGCTGTAGGTGCAGCGTTTAATCGATTCATCGGTTGGTTTAGAAGCTTATTTATTGGCTTTGGTCAATTTGTCATTGAGTTTTTACTCTTTATCAAGAAGTATTTTAGGCTAATTGTAATAATGGGTATCCTTGGATTGACTGCCGGTTTGATTGCGGATTATTTATTGCCCCCTAAATATGTGTCAAAGATGGTTTTGGAACCCAATTTTAACAGTACTCAGCAACTTTATAATAATATAGAATACTACAACAATCTTGCGGACTCACAAGACAGCATCAATTTGGCTAGGACATTAAATATTGAGACCGGTGAGGCTGCCCTTATAGATGAAATATCAATTGAGTCTTTTGCCGATCGGAATCAAAAAATTCGCACGTTTGATCAATTTATTAAAGGGTTGGATTCTACCACAAGGCAAAATATCGATATCAAATCATATTTAAATAGTTTTAATTCTTTAGACGCTCAATTCCACAGGTTAGCCCTTGTTGCCAGGGACCCGAAAATAGCAAAAAAAATTCAGGAGCCTCTTTTGAATTCGATCAGTAAGAATTCGTACTTCCAGCTACAGAAGAAGACCAATGAAGAGAATATTTCCTTGCAAGAAACTCTGCTAAATCAGGAGTTAGCTGACGTTGATTCTTTACAAGTTCTGTATAGAAGGGTCATGCTTAAACAGGCAGAAAACAGTTTTCAAGGAACCCAAATTGATCTTGCCGAAGGAGGGGGGTCAACGAATACAGAAATCACTGTAATTGACAAAAAGGACGATATAAAAACGAAGCTTATTGCTCTTAACACTATGAAAGCAAACACTTTAAGCATATTAAACGTTATTAGTGAATTTCCAGAGAACGGAGTAAGCTTAAAAGGAGTATTCAACGAGTACAAGTATCTTTTTCCAATACTGGGAGTAGCTTTTGGGTTCTTGTTCGGTCTTTTGATTGAATTGAACGGTTTTTTGAACAGGTATCAAAGTGAGAAGGAGAAAGCAGCTTAGATAGTGAATTTAGTCTTAAACTATATTTTCTTTGACTACAAAAAATAAATTATTTAAATCAACTGGATTGTACGCTATCGGTATTATTGGCACGAAATTGGTCATGTTCGTGCTAATACCTGTCTTGTCCTTTTTCTTAAACAAATCGGATTTAGGTGTCTACGATCTAATACTTGTTTCAATTACTCTTTTGACTCCTCTCATTACCTTACAAATAGCTGATGGTGTTTATCGTTTTCTTTTGGAGGAGCGGTCTGAAGGACGAAGACCTAGTATTATAACCACGGCATCTACCTTTTTGTTAACCGGTCTTTTCCTGTTGTCAGTCTTGGGTTACTATCTATTTCCCAAAGCGTATAATCAACTCTATTGGCCCTTTGTTTTTTTGCAGGCTTCCTTCTGCTTTACTAACCTCCTTCAGCAATCATTAAGGGGATTACAATTGAATAAGGAATATGCCGTATTCGGGGTGACGAATGCCCTGACTATTGTTATAGCCACGATGTTTGTAATCTTTAGTGGAATGAGCAGTTTATATAATTTCATTTTGGCTCTCAGTCTTGCCCAGTTCGCGGCTTTGATTTTTGGAGTTCTGTATTCTGGTATTTTCCGCTATTTTTCACTACGAAGTACTTCTATTCAATTAACGACAAGTATGCTGAAATACTCATGGCCCCTATTGCCTAATTCAGTTAGCTGGTGGTTAATAGATTTGGGAAATCGATTTTTGATTTTATACTTCCTCAGTGAGGAATGGAATGGAATATATGCCGTAGCGGCACGGTATGCCGGCATTGTGGCCTTGTTTAATTCAATTTTTATTCTCTCATGGCAAGATCATACAATAGGTGAGGATCCCAATCAGATCAATGTCAACCACAACTTTTTCAATCGATACATGATCTTTGAGCTTACTTTGGTTGTTTTAATCACTTCAAGTGCAAGCTTTTTGATTGAGTTTACTGCCGCTAGCGAATTTGAAGAATCGAAGAATTACTTGCCTTTATTGTTACTCTCATCTGGTTTTTCTGCCTTCTGTGCTTTTTTAGGAGCATATTATCTGAAGGCAAAGAACACGAAAGAAGTCTTTACTACGACCTTGGCCGGCGGGGTACTGAATTTTATAATTAGTGTAGGATTAATTCAGACTCTAGGATTATATGCGGTTGCTTTGGGATCAGTTGCTGGTTTTGCTTGTACATTTGTTCTGAGAAAAAAACGATTTAGCTTGCAAATAAATTACCTAGAGCTGTGTACCTTACTGGCTATTTTCTTAGTTACCACACTGGTCCAATTTTCTCAAAGTCATGAGTTAAAAGCGAGTGTCTTAATTTTAATGACCGGTTATTTTATTTACAAGAACAAAGATCTTTTATTAAAGATTAAAGAGAAGTTTTTACTGCCATAAACCTTATAACCCTGCAGTCTTATGAAGTACGCATTATTTGAACACAAACAGAGTAATTTAGGATTAGTCAACATTGGTGACCATATCCAAAGTTGCGCAGCTGAGCAATTTTTGCCACATGTTGATTTCTATGTAGAAAGGGACCACTTGAATAATCCGGATTATGATAAGGCCCTGGTAATCATGAATGGATGGTTCACAGACGCCCCTCACAATTGGCCACCGAACCCTAACTTGGACCCTCTGTTCGTTTCTTTCCACTTACAACCTACAAGTGCCGCCATTATTCTCGAAAAACCAGAGAATATTGATTACTTAAAGAAACATCAACCTATTGGTTGCCGGGATTATCGTACTGTTGAATTACTTAAGAACAAGGGTATTGAGGCTTACTTTAGTTTTTGTCTTACCACAACGCTTGATGAAAAGTATAAGTATACTGAAGGAAATCGCGAGGGAATCTATATGGTCGATCCTTTGTACGGGTATGACAAGAATTTGCTCTCTAAAATTTCGTTTGCTGAAGCTTTGAAAGGATTGAGTTTAAGCAGACTTAAAAAACTAATAAAACTTAAGGATTATTTTAAAAAAGATAAAGCCAAAATAGAGGATTATGTTCCCTCATCCATCATAGATAAGGCTGAATCGGTTGAACATTATGTTGATTCTAAACAAAGCACGGACGAATTGTATCGAATAGCAAGGTCCATTTTGAAAAAATATGCAAAGGCTGAATTGGTCATTACTTCAAGAATACATTGTGCTTTGCCTTGTTTAGCATTGGGAACTCCTGTTTTGTTTGTTATGGAAGGATTGACAGACGAGAAACAACACATGTCGAGATTCAGAGGGATTCTGGATCATATCAATATTCTTACCACCCAATCTAAGGCCGAATTGAATGAATTGTTTGGAAAGGAAATGAATGTTTATCATCCCGATGAGGTCGACTTTGATAACCCTCCAACCAATCCTGAATCTTTTAGAGCACTTTCAGACGCATTAAAAGAGAAATGCAGAGCCTTTATTGGGCAGGCTGAACTAAAAACAGAGAGTGCGCATTAGGAAAAAGACCATCGGGTATTTTGTATTGTTTGTTATTACCCTTTTAATCGGGTTCATGACGAGTAAAGTTCTGCCTGAAAAGTACTTTTTTGATGCAAATTTGATTACCCAAGACCCTTATAATCAAAAAGGTCTCATGGGCAGTTATTCATTCTGTATGTGGCTCTATGACATCACAGGATTGAATAGGCTCGATTATTCAATAGTAGCTTTAATACAACTGCCAATAATTTTTCTGGTACTATGGAGCATTGGGGTTCCCGATCGGTTTAACCGAATCTATCTTAGCAATGCTGTTATTTGGGTTACATTACTTCTTTGCTCGGTCTATATAGCAATGCCTTCAAAGGAATTTGTCAATTTCCTTTATATCGCGCTTTTGGTTAAAGTACTACTCGGAAGAAGTGCTTTTTGGCCCAAAATAGTGGTGGTTTTTCTTTTGCTTTTTTGGTTTGGGGTGTGGTACAGGCCCTATTATTTATTGGTTCCCTTTTTTGCGGCCGTCTTGTATTTTGGAAGCTTCATTAAGCTTAAAAACACTGGCATAAATAACGTGATATTTGGGCTGTTCTTTGCCTGTTTACTGTCCTTGAGTTTTGGGGTTGTCAAGGGTGAATACTTAACTGAAGGCACAAGAGAGAGGCTTAATAAAGATAGAAAGGGCAGAGAGGATTCTCAAACAATTATTCTATCGCCTGTTAAGACGGACAACGTTATCGGAGAAAGCGTTAGTATTTTCTATGGGTTCGTTTCGGTTAATTTTCCGGTTAATGGGTTTCGGTTTTATAATAAACCTCAAGTGATTGCCTTCATTCTCTGGCAGTTAGTCCTTTTGAGTTATCTGTTTTTTCAATACAACAGGTGTATGAAAAAACAGGAGGCAGTACAGGCATGAACAGTGGTATTTTCACTTGTTATTTGCCTATTTGATTGTGCAAGGGGTATTTGAACCTGATTTGGGGTCTGCCGTAAAGCACAAGCTAGGTGTAATTCCGTTGATTTATGTTGCGATGTATTATAATTATCCTTTAAATAAAAAGAGTAGAACCCGTGCCAAGATTAACCCTACTGTCCGAGAGAATCTCGCAACTAACTGAATTATATACTCAAAACTTTGAATTGGTTTTAGGGATAGTGATGGGATTACTTGTTTATAGAATTCCTGCAACGATTGGGATAAACCTGCTTATTTTGCTTACCGTTTTGAATTATAAAAGACTTCACTTTGACAAGAGAAAGTGGAAGATAATCATGCTTCTGGCGATTCCATTTTTGTTGGATGTTCTTTTTGTTTGGAATAATGACTCTTTTCAAGAAGCTGTTGTCAATGGAGAAAAGCATTTGGGGACTTTGCTAATACCTATAGCCATTTTAAGCTTTCCAAGGGCAATAAATCTAAGGCGGATACTAAAGGTTTATAGCTTGGTTTTCACCTTACTTTTAACCTTCTGTTTTTTGATTCATTTTTTCACTTCTGTTGGGGATTTCCAAGGTTATCTACAAGGTAAGATGGTCTGGAGAATGGGTTATGAATTTGCTCTTAGCATGGGTTTGCACGGACCAGCTCTCAATCTTCATATCGCTTTTTTGTGCATTATAAACATGTACATATGGACACAACAACCTTTGAGGCTTAAGGAAAAGGCATTTATTCATTCAGGGATACTGTTCCTTTTGGCATTTATATTGCTCCTTTTTGTAAATACAAGAGTTGCAGTGGTATGTGGGATAGCGGGATCACTTGTAGTTCTCTTTGTCGAATTAAATAAAAAATTATCGGTTAATCTATCCATTAAAGCATTTCTTATCGGGGTCCTTGTCATCACTGTATTGGTATTTGGTTTCGTGCAAAAATTCCCCTATTTAATCGAAAAGTACTCGCAAATTACTTTTCATCACATGGATAAGGTTGGTAGACTGGATGAATTTAAAAACCCGGAGGCTGAAGTTTATAATAGTCTAGTTACGAGGGTTTCAATTTGGAAAACCACTTACGGCTTAGGAAAAAGAAAATGGCTGGTAGGATATGGTCCCGCAGACGCTCGAAAAGAGTTAATAACCGAGTACGAGAGAACAGATCAACAATTTTTATATCGAAATAAGTTTCCTGTCCACAATCAATTCTTGGATTTCTTTTTAAAGTTTGGTGTGATAGGGGTTCTTCTTCTATTGATATATTTTGGTTCTGGTTTTTGGTTGTCTTTTCAAAGCCGACATATTTTATGTCTGATCTTTGTCACGATGTTCGTTCTGGCAAATTTTTTGGAGGATTTTCTGGTAAGGTTTGACGGAATAGTATTCAACACCTTCTGGCTTAGCCTTTTTTCTCTTTATTTCCTAAATGCGAAACGTAAAGATCAATTAAAGAGCTAAAGTTTTTTGTGCAATCGAAGTTTTCTTCAACAACTTTAAGCGCTCTTTGACCTAAAGTTCTGCGCAGCTCTTCTTTTTTAAGGGATTCAATCTGTTGTACAGCTACTTCAAAAGATTCAAACAAGAACCCTGTTTGACCATGCCTAACTAAATCTTTATTACCGACAATTTTAGAGGCGACCACAGGTTTTTCTAAGGCCATAGCCTCTATTATTGAGATCGGAAGACCTTCCCAAAGTGAGGGTTGAAGGTAAACATCCAAGCCATTTAAGTATCTCAATCCCTCTTCTCGATCAGTGAACCATCCGGTAATCTTAATGTTCGGAGCGGTTAACTGATCTCTTAAGTCACCGTCTCCAATCCACATGAAATCTAGCTCGCTAAAGTGATGAGCTAAGCGATTAAATAGAGGAGGGTTGCGGGCAAAAGTGATTCGCCCTAAAATGCCCACCGTCATTCGTGGATTTGAAAATTCTAAAAGGTGTTTTCTTATATTCTCCAGGTTAACCCCATTTCGGATCAAATATGCTTCGCCTAAATTTTTGGCGTAATTGTATTCTGTGTCTCCACATGCGACAGTGCTGCCGGGGAAAAACGAACTCATTGAGCGCTCGACAGCTTTGAAAAAAGTGCGTTTTGATGCGCTTATGTCTTTTCTGAGAAAAGAGTATCCGTGTGGAGTGTAATAGACGAGTGATTTGGTTTTGGAGAGCTGTATAGCAAGTTTGCCGATGACCCCGGCTTTTGAAGAATGCAAGTGGATAATGTCGGCTTGTATGCCATTTAATAGTTTTGCTAACTCGCGCGCGGCGTGAGCGTCTTTGACTGGAGAAATTGAGCTTGCCATGTCCATCAGAACATAATTAATTTCAGGAGCCATTTTATCTAAAATGGTCGCCTTATTAACTTCATTTCTGCCTGAACTGTATATGATGTAAGTTTCAACCCTTTCGTCTTTCGCAAAGACTTTACTCAAATCACAGAAGTAGCTATAAACTCCACCGCCAAGTGCTTCTACGACATGAACGACCTTAAGCTTCTTCATACAAAAGAAGATTTTTTTTGCAATATTATTAAAATCGAAGTTGAATTAGACCTCGTCGAGTTTCTAATTGTTCTAACTGTTCGTAATTTTGATAACAACGAACGTTATGATTAGCAAAAAATTTGGCTTTTCTACAAGGCTTACACCATTAACATTTCTCATTGACTTGCTATTAGTTAATTCAATGCTCTATCTATGGACTATTAATTTTATCAAGCCGATAGTGTTCCATGGTTATTTATCGTTGAGTTGGCTAGTGATTGCTATTCAAATTAAGTTCTACAATATTAACCGATATTCAAAGGTGACACATATCAACAAATTGCTCTTCAAGCAATTTGTGTTTTACTTTTTGATTCTATTCGCTTTTATAGGGTTTTTCAGACAGCCAATCATTAGTCGGTTAGAGCTTGCTAAATACTTTATTAGCCTTTTGTTAGCAGTCTCATTTGTAAAGCTTTTTACGTATGTCTTCTTGTTGAAGTACAGAAAGAGATTCGCTTCCAATCTTAGGAAAGTGGCTATAATCGGTGCGAGCAAGAAGACTGATCAGTTATTGAAAGTGTTTTTGAATAGAACCGAATACGGTTACTTATTACATAAGCAATATAAACCGATAAAGGGAGATTGGAATCTTGAAAACATTCAAGAAGAAATTTTAGATGAAGGGGTACATGAGATCTATTGCTCTATTTCAGATCTAAGTGATCAAGAACTAACTTCATTAATTGATTTTGCGGACAACAACCTGATCACACTCAAATTTGTCCCTGATAATAGGCATATCTATACTAAAAAACTCAAGTTTGAGTACTACGATTATATACCAATACTTTCGTTAAGAAATATTCCTCTACACAATCCAATCAATTCCTTTTTTAAAAGAACTTTCGATATTGTTTTTTCTCTTTTTGTCATTTTGGTTTTGCTTTCTTGGTTAACACCAGTCCTGGCTCTTCTGATTAAGATAGAATCCAGGGCCCGTCTTTTTTCGTCAGAGAAGAAATGGAATAGATAACAAAGAATTTTTCTGTTACAAGTTCCGATCAATGACCCCCAACGAAAATGCTGATCAGAGTTCTGCCACCAAAAATGATATGCGAGTAACGCGAATAGGCCGCATTATTCGACGAACCAGTATTGACGAATTACCTCAATTCTATAATGTCTTTTTTGGCAGTATGTCCGTAGTTGGCCCAAGGCCGCATATGGTTAAACACACTAATGAATTTGCAGACCGAATCGATAAGTTTATGGTTCGTCATTTTGTAAAACCAGGTATTACTGGCTTGGCTCAGGTTCGTGGATACCGAGGAGAAATTGAGACCGATGCCGATATTCAGAACAGAATCAAATTCGACATTTTCTATATCGAGAACTGGTCCTTGTTTCTTGACATTAAAATCATTGTACAAACTGTCCTCAACGTTTTTCGCAAAGAAGAAAAGGCATATTAGGCCGAATACTGACAATTTAATTCCAGCGATCCCGTTAAAGAGGCAATCAACATAATCATAAGCCAGAATTTACCTCTATGAAAAGAGTATTAATCACAGGCGCGGCTGGTTTTTTAGGATCCCATCTCTGTGACCGATTTATCCAAGAAGGGTGCCACGTAATCGCCATGGATAACATGATTACGGGCGACTTAAAGAACATTGAACACCTGTTTCACCTGAAGAACTTTGAGTTCTACAACCACGATGTAACCACTTTTGTGCACGTTCCTGGTGATCTGGATTATATTCTGCATTTTGCCTCTCCAGCGAGTCCGATTGACTACCTAAAAATCCCGATTCAAACCTTGAAGGTAGGGGCTTTGGGTACGCACAACTTGTTGGGACTGGCCAAAGAGAAGAACGCGCGATTCATGATTGCCTCTACTTCAGAGATCTATGGGGATCCACTGGTTCACCCGCAGACGGAAGAATATTACGGAAACGTAAACACCATAGGACCTCGCGGGGTTTACGATGAGGCGAAGCGTTTTCAGGAGTCGATCACCATGGCGTACCACCGTTTTCATGGACTAGATACCCGAATTGTTCGTATTTTCAATACTTACGGTCCTCGTATGCGACTCAATGACGGACGGGTTATCCCAGCCTTTATGGGTCAAGCCTTAAGAGGAGAAGACTTAACCGTCTTCGGTGATGGTTCACAGACGCGTTCTTTTTGTTTTGTCGAAGACGAGATCGAGGGAATCTACCGCTTGCTGATGAGTGATTACACCATGCCGATGAATATTGGTAACCCGCACGAGATTACAATCAAGGACTTTGCGGAAGAAATCATCAAATTGACCGGTACGGATCAAAAGATTATTTACAAGCCTTTACCGAAAGACGATCCGATGCAACGCCAGCCGGATATTTCGAAGGCCAAAGAGATACTGGGTTGGGAACCCAAAGTGGGACGAGAGGAAGGAATGAAGAAAACCTTCGATTATTTCAAGAGTCTCACCCAGGACGAGCTCACCAAAACGGAGCACAGGGACTTCGCCCAACACAACAGAATGTAAAAGCAAATCCGGTCAGAAATGGCCGGATTCTTTTATTTTTGGCACTTCGTAACGGCCCAGCGCCAAGATGAATGCCATGAACGTACTTATTGTCGGTTCCGGAGGAAGAGAACACGCCCTCGCCTGGAAGATTAAACAAAGCCCTTTGTGTAACGACCTTTACGTCGCACCCGGAAATGCGGGAACGGCGCAATTGGCCAAAAATCTGCCCATCGGAGTCTCCGATTTTGAGGCACTGGCACAGGCGTGTGTTGAGCAAAAAATCGATCTTTTACTGGTCGGTCCGGAGGTTCCTTTGGTAGAAGGTATTCAGGATTATTTTGCTGCCCGCGAAGAATTAAAAAGTGTTCAGGTAGTGGGACCCTCGGCCAAGGGTGCTCAACTCGAAGGCAGCAAGGACTTTGCCAAGGCCTTTATGGGCCGCTACGGCATTCCTACGGCCCGTTACCAAACTTTTGCTGCCGGACAACTTCAAGAGGCTTACACCTTCTTAGAGACACTCTCAGCGCCTTACGTGCTTAAAGCGGATGGACTTGCCGCTGGGAAGGGTGTTTTGATCTTGAGTGATCTGCAAGAGGCCAAAGACGCCCTGGAGGATACCCTGGAGAACAACAAATTTGGAGAGGCGGGAAGCCGGGTAGTGATCGAAGAGTTCTTGGATGGTATTGAGGCGAGCTGCTTTGTGCTGACCAACGGGCGCCAGTACCGTTTACTGCCCTTTGCCAAGGACTATAAACGCATAGGAGAAGGCGATACCGGACTGAATACCGGTGGAATGGGAGCTGTTTCTCCTGTTTCTTTTTTGGACGAAAGCTTGCGTCAAAAATTGTAGACCGCATCGTCGAGCCGACCGTCAAGGGCATAGCGGCAGAAGAAATGGTCTACGAAGGCTTTGTCTTTATTGGTTTGATGATTTGTGATGGAGATCCTTTTGTAATCGAATACAATGTGCGAATGGGGGATCCGGAGACCGAGGTGGTTATGCCGCGCTTGGCTTCAGACCTGTTGTCCCTATTGGCTTCTTTGCCCAATGAAATCACGGAAGAGGTAAAGATCGACCCTCGTTTTGCAACCACAGTAATGGCGGTGTCGGGCGGATATCCCGAAAAATACGAAAAGGGGAAGGTGATTCATGGTCTTCCCAATGCGGCAGAAACGAAGACCCTGTTTCATGCGGGCACCACTCAACAAGGTGCCGATGTGGTGACCAGCGGGGGCCGAGTTTTGGCGACAACGGAACGCGGAACAACCATGGAAGAAGCCTTGGCCAAAAGCTACGAGAGCATTAAGCAGATCCAATTTGAGGGCATGTACTATCGAACCGATATCGGTTTCGATTTATAAAGGAAACTATGGGGTAAGGGAGACTAGAGGAAAGAGTGTGAGCTGATGCTCTTGTCTTCTTCCCCGTTCGCGTTGAAAATATTCAATTGGAACATCCAGTAGCACATCGCCAAGAACCCAATAATCATGAACAACCAGTTCACGGTATTGGCCGACCACCAGCTCTCCATAAAACGAAAGGTATCGTAAGGGAGGAAAAGTACGTTAACAAATAAGTCCTCGATAGCGTAAAAGAAGTCAGACATCCCAATTAAATTTGTGCAAATTTAGTAAAACAACAGGATGATATCCAGCTTTTTTAACAAAACAAAACCCATCAACTACGCGGTTTTACTCTCTTTCCTGTTTGTATTCTACTGGGTTTCCTTTTTTGTTTTACCTCAATCCCTTGAAAACGAGCCTTCTTGGTGGATAAGGGGTTTGGCGTCGGCCCTCTTAATTTTGACGGTTATCGGGGTTAGTTTTATCGTTCGACGCAGCAAGGTGACGGAATACAATTCCCTTCCCATGCTGTTTTACGTAGTTATTGCATGCTCTTTCGCGGTCTTTTTTGATGACTCCCCTTTAGTGATTGCCAATTTCTTTGTTTTGCTTTCGGCTTATAAACTCATTTACCTCAATCCGGAGAAAAAACCGGCACTCGATTTTTACAATGCGAGTTTGATGGTGGCTATCGGGGCGCTCTTTGATCCGATGAGTATCGTCTTTCTTCTTGCGGTGGGAATGGGGGTGTATATGAACGACAAAAGTGCAATCAAAGACTGGCTAGCACTGCTGGCCGCTTTGCTAACGGCCTTTTTGTTGCTCGGAAGTTGGTCGGCGATTCAAGGAGAGGGAATCTGGGTTGGCTTTACCCTTTGGAAGGATGTTTCACTTTTTGATTTTTCAACTTTTGATTGGAGGGTTCATGGATGGTTCTTGGGCTTTCTGGTTTTCTTTGTTTTATTGGCCTTTTTGTTCAACATCCGTCAAGGACATCAGGTGGTCGGAAAAATCATCCCCCTTCGCTTGATCTCCGTTTATCTGATTTTGACTGTGGCCCTCTTTATATTAAGGGGGGTCGAACGTCCGGCTACTTTGATGTACGCTTACTTTCCTGCCTGTATTTTAGCTGCTTTCTACATCGAAAACATTCAGAAGGTTTTGTGGAAACAAATTTTCCTTGTTCTGGCCCTTCTTATCCCATTCATTACGCTTATCTTGGCCCTGTTATAGCCGATTGATATGTTTGCCGAAAGCGCATTTAAGACTTTTGAACAGGTGGTGATTGATTACCACAAGACGGACTCTGTAGATGCAGAAATGCCAAACCCTTTCGAGAGCGGGAGCATTGAGTTTCTTCTCTACAAGAAATGCTGGATTGACTCGGTTCAGTGGCATTTTGAAGACTTAATTCGAGACCCCAGGATAGACCCTGCAGGAGCCTTGGTTCTGAAGCGCAAGATTGACGCGAGTAATCAGCACAGAACAGATCTGGTCGAGTACCTGGACGCGTATTTTCTAGATAAATACCAATCGGTTTTAGCCATGGAAGGAGCAACGATAAATACGGAAAGCCCTGCCTGGGCTTTGGACCGTCTTTCTATTTTGGCACTAAAAATTTACCATATGGACGAAGAAGCGTCCCGGGAAGAGGCTGATGTGGCACACCGGGAAGCCTGCGCCCAAAAACTGGTTGTTTTACAGGAACAGAGAACGGACCTAATTACAGCCATTGATCAGTTGTTGTCTGATATCGCTGCGGGGCGAAAGTACATGAAGGTGTACAAGCAGATGAAAATGTACAACGACGATGAACTAAACCCAGTACTGCGTGAAAATAAACGCAAAGAGAATAGCTAAAACGCCCCAGCGCCTTTTGGTCATTCGGACTTCCGCCTTGGGAGATATCGCGATGGTCTATCCGGTCTTAAAGGCCTTGACCAGCCGGTATCCCAATTTAGAATTGCATTTTTTGTGCCCCCAGCGCTGGCAACCGATTTTTTCGGATATAGAACAGCTGTACTTCATTGATTTCAATAAAAAGAAACACGGAGACTGGAAAGGCTTACTCTTATTGACTTTCCGCCTGCGATGGAAAGGATTCCAAGGGGTCATTGACCTGCACCATGTACTTCGCTCTGACTACATTAACCGAGGCTTGCAGCTCATGGGGCTAAAGGGGTATACCCTCGATAAAGGCCGAAAAGAAAAAGCGGCCCTTACCCGTGCAGAGAACAAGATAATGGAGCCATTGAAGACCATGCACCAGCGCTATGCTGATGTTTTTGTTCGGGCAGGTTTTGACTTTGAATTGAATGGGCGAGCTCGAGCCCCTAAACGCGAGGTTACTGAAACCATACAGGAACAAATAGGCCAAGACGATCTCCCTTGGGTTGGTTTTGCGCCCTTTGCAGCTCATGACGGCAAGAGATACCCTATTGAGATGAGTCGTCAACTGGTCGAACGCCTGGACAAGAACGGTAAATGCAAAGTACTGCTCTTCGGAGGCGGGGTGGAGGAGGCCGAAATCCTCAAAGAATGGGAAGGCGTCTCCCAGGGCCGTGTCATCAATCTGGCCGAATGCCTGAGCTTCGCTGACGAACTCACCGTGATATCTCAATTGAAGTTGATGATTTCTATGGACAGCGGGAATGGACATCTTGCGGCTAATTTTGGCGTTCCAGTCTTAACACTTTGGGGGGTTACGCACCCCTTTCTGGGTTATGCTCCGTTTGGTCAAACGGAGGATTACCAGCTTTTAGTGGATCGAAAAGAATACCCCTTGATTCCCACCTCGGTATACGGTAAAAAAGTGCCTGAGGGATACGAGGAAGCCATGTCGACCATTACAGTCGAAAAAGCCTTTAGAAAGGTCCTAAAATTACTCCGAGACCAGGGCGATCTTCAGGATTAGGCTACGGTTCCTTGACAACTACTTCCTGCTCCGGCTGTACAACCATAACAATGCTGTGATATGATGATGTTTCGGTCTTGAAGCAAGTCTTCGTTGTAGTCCTTGATGTGCTTAACCTTGCTGGCCACTTTAAGCCCTAACATTTGGTTGAAATCACAATCGTATAACCAGCCGTCCCAACTCACTGATAAGGTGTTGGTGCACATCACCTGAGAAACAGCAGCCGGGTTGTAAGCGTCAACGAGTGCCGTCATATAGTCTTCATAGTTTTCGGATGCAATGAGGTAATCCAAGAAACGGGCAATAGGCAAATTGGTGATGGCGAAAAGCGAGTGAAATTCAATGCCAAAATCCTGAAGTAAAGCGGCTTTAAAGTCTCGCTCTAGGGCAGCTTGATCCCCGGGCAAATAGGCGCCGGAAGGGTTGTAAACCAAATCGAGACGCAAGGGACTGTCGGGCTTACCATAACCCACTGCGTTGAGGTCTTTCAGGGCTTGAATGGACTTGTCAAAAACACCATCTCCTCTTTGCTTGTCTGTCTTCCCGCGGGTATAGTGCGGCATGGACGATACCACGTGCACATTGTGTTTTTTAAAGAATTCAGGAAGGTCATGATACTTCTTGTTGGCTCGGATAATGGTCAGGTTGGAGCGGACGATGAAGTCTTTGATTCCCGCCTTGGCCGACTCTTCCACAAACCAACGAAAATCAGGGTTCATTTCGGGGGCCCCTCCTGTGAGATCCAGGGTATGCGCTCCGGTGTTGCGAATGACCTCCAGACAGAGCTCCATGGTATCCCGGATCATGATTTCTTTGCGGTCAGGACCGGCATCGACATGGCAGTGCTCACACACCTGGTTGCACATATAACCTACATTGATCTGCAGGATTTCCAGCTTGCGAGGACGCAATGGGAAATGCCCGATTTCGGCAATCTTATCTTTAAAATAGGGGAGTTCTCCTTCTTCAAAAATTCCTCCGTTGAGGATGTCCAGTTGTTTGTTTGCCTGAGCCAGTTCGTCAGCTCGGGCCTTTAACGACTTCGTCGCCATAAGGTATCTTCTTTTTCATTCGAGCTTTCGGAATTTACATCGAAAGCTTGTTGTATTTATTCATCATTTGCACGCCATGGACCAGGGTCGCGCCACTTTCAATAGCTGCTCCTGCATGAACGGCCTCCATCATCTCTTCCTTGGTGATGCCGCGTTGCAGTCCGTCTTTGGTATAAGCGTCAATGCAATAAGGGCATTTAACCACGTGGGCCACCGCCAGGGCGATTAAAGACTTTTCACGGGCACTCAGGGCGCCTTCTTCAAACACCTTTCCGTAGTAATCGAAGAACTTTTCTCCGAGCTCTTCACTCCATTCTGTAATCTTTCCGAATTTCCTTAGATCTGCCGGATCGTAATATGGTGCTGCCATTCTTTTTTGATTTAAGCTTAAACCTACAACAAATCGCGCTGCTTTTTGAGTCGAGAAAAAAGAAATGCATTACACTAAAGGGCCGAAAAAAAGTTCCTTTTTCGACTTACCTTTAAGATCTCGGTCGATTGGAAGAAGAAATTATGGCGAAAAAGAAGAAAAATGAGAAGGGTTTGGTCTTGTCCGGAGGAGGGATTCGAGGGATGGCTCATATTGGTCTGATCAAGGCCTTGCGAGAACGAGGATGGGAAGCAGACCGGGTAGCAGGAACCAGTATTGGAGCCTTGGTCGGTGCTTTTTACGCGAACAGCAACACGGTGGAAGACATGCTGTCCTTCTTCAAGGAAACGCCTTTGTTTCAGTATAATTTTTTTACCATTAACAAGGCTGGATTTATAGATACCGAACGGTATTATAAACTTCTAAAGGCCTATTTTCCAAAAGATACCTTTGCCTCTTTGGACCTGCCGCTTCATGTGGTTGCCACCGACTTACTTCAGGGAGAAGAGATCTGTTTCTCGGAAGGAGAACTCATTCGGGCTCTACTCGCTTCGGCAGCCCTTACCCCTGTTTTCTCTCCGGTTAAAGTGGGGAAGCTGCTCTGCGCAGATGGAGGAATCATGAACAATTTCCCCAAGGAGTATTTGGATGAGCACTGTTCTAGCATTGTCGGAAGCAACGTGACCATTGCGGGAGAGATGCACAAAAAAGACTTGAAAAATCCCTTTCAGATTACCGCCCGAGTAACCAGCCTGATGATTTACACGAGCAGCAAGAAGAAACTCGGACAATGCCAATGGGCTGTCGAACCCAAGGAACTCGAGAGTATTGGGGTACTCGACAAAAGCTCTATCGAGAAAGCCTTTACCATTGGCTATGATCATGCCTCCCGCGAACTGGATCGTTTGGGCAGTGAATCGCCTTTACTCTTAAGCGTATAGATTAGACGTCGTCGTAATCCAGTGTGATTTTAGACGAGGTCGCATGGGCTTGGCAGGTTAGAATGAGCCCTTCGGCCACTTCCCCGTCGGTCAGGATTTGATTTTTGACCATTTTGGCTTTTCCTTCGGTGACCTTGGCAATACAAGAGCTGCAAATACCCCCTTGACAGGAATAGGGCGCGTCAATGTTTTCGGCCAATACCGCATCAAGGACCAAGGGTTTGGCATCCGCCGTAAATTCGTGGGTTTCTCCATCGAGAACCACTGCGTATTGGATCTTTCCGTCTGCTACCTCCACAGGATCTCCGGCTTCGTCCGAAGAGGAGGAGGAAGTAAAGAGTTCAAAGTGAATCTGGTCTTCGCCAAAACCACTGTCATTCAGGGTTTGTTTGCTCAATTCAATCAGAGGCTCCGGACCACAGAGGTATGCGGCGCCTATGGTTTCGCCGCTGTGTTGATTGAGTACCCAACGCAAAAATCCGTTGTCAATACGTCCGAATCGGCTTCCCTCAACCGCTTCCTGACTGTACATGGAGTGTAATGTAAAGTGATCAGGGTATTGCTGCTTGAGTTCTACAAGTGTTTCCGCGAACATGGTGTCCTCAACTGTTTTATTTCCGAAAACAAGAATAACGGGAGTTCCGCCAGCCAAGGCTGTTTTGGCAATGCTGAGGATCGGAGTAATTCCACTGCCGGCAGCAATAGCCAATACACTGTCTTTTGCCCCTTCTTTTTTGAACAAGAATCGTCCTTCGGGTTCGGCTACTTCAAGCTGATCGCCCACTTGGAGTTGTTGGTTGACAAAAGTTGAAAAAATACCCTGGGGAACTTCTTTGACTCCAACGGATAATACACCGTCCTCAGGACTCGAACAAATCGAGTACGCCCTGCGGACGTCAGCACCCTGTATATCGGCTTTAAGAGTAATATACTGACCGGCATAAAAATGAAACACCCCCTGGAGTTCTGACGGGATTTCAAACTGGAGTTGTACGGCCTTTGGAGTGAGTCGATCGATTGCTGCAATGCGCAGTCGGTGAAAAGTGGGCATAATTCAATTTTTCGCAAAATTACGACACCTTCTTGAATCCTAGGGCGTTTAAATTTTTTGAGGATCCCTGTAACAAAAACCATTATTTTCACACTAACTCCTTTGGAAAAACCAATCTAATGCTAAAACGCTTTCTCAGTTTGCAATGGAAGTCCATGATCCGGTCTTCCTCTTTTCGTACCGAAATTTGGTTCAAAATCCTCATGGTGTTCGGTGCCCTTTATTTCATTGCCGTATTCTTATCCTTGGGATTCGGTTCCTATTTTATCATTGAGAAACTAGACATGGGCGATCCCTTTCGGGTGGTCAACCGATTTATGATCTATTATTTAGGCTTTGATATGGTCTTTCGGTATATGTTGCAGAAAATGCCAGTGACCAATATTAAGCCGCTGCTGTATTTACCGGTTAAGAAGAATCAGGTTGTACGTTTCTCCCTTTTTAAAACAGTTGTTTCTTTTTTCAACTGGTCTCACGCCTTTTTCTTTATTCCTTTTACCATCATTTTGATCACCAAGGACTACGACTTGGTGGGCGCTTTGGCGTGGCATTTGGGTATGATGGGCTTGATCTACAGCAACAATATGCTCAATGTTTTGGTCAACAACCGGGACTGGGCCTTTTACATCATGGCCAGTTTGTTTGCCGGAGCAGCCCTGGTGCAGTACTACCAAATTTTTGATATTACCGTTTATACCCAGACATTCTTTGATCTCTTGTACGATCAACCGGTCTGGGCGGCTGTACCCTGGGCAGTCCTGATTATTCTCTACTTATCTTCCTTTTACTATTTCAAAAGCCGCATGTACCTCGATGGAGGATTGGCGGTCAAGCAAAAGGAGGCCAAGACCGAAAACCTGGATTGGCTCAATCGATATGGGTATTTGGGTACTTTCTTGAAGAACGACATCAAACTGATCCGTCGCAATAAGCGCTCGAAGACCTCGGTGATTACCAGTTTCTTCTTCTTGTTCTATGGACTCTTGTTTTTTACCGGAGCGGTAGAAATGTACGACAACGCCTTTTGGAAGATCTTTGCAGGCATCTTTGTGACCGGTGGCTTCTTGTTCACCTTTGGGCAGTATGTGCCCAGTTGGGACAGCAGCTATTATCCACTCATGATGAGTCAAAACATCAAGTACCGGGATTATTTGAATTCCAAATGGTACCTGATCATCATTGCGACCCTGATCAGTACGGTACTCTCTACCTTCTATATCTATTTCGGTTGGGAAGCCTACGCTGCGGTTCTCGCCGGTGCGATGTACAACCTGGGTATTAATTCTTATCTGGTCCTATTGGGAGGCGCCTATGTAAAGTCCCCGATCGATCTGACCTCCAATAAAAAGGCCTTTGGAGACAAACAAGCCTTCAACGCCAAAACCATGCTCTTGACCATTCCCAAGATGTTCTTGCCCATGCTGATTTATTGGGGAGGTTCCATGATCAATGAGCCCGCTGGCTACTTGGCTGTGGCCGCCGTTGGGGTGCTTGGGTTTGTCTTTAAGAATCCCACCTTCCGTTTGATTGAGCGGATTTACAAGAAAGAAAAATACAAGACCTTACTGGCCTATAAAGAAAATGCATAATTCAAAAAACGACGATGATAAAAGCCACTAACCTCAGTAAAACATACGGTCCGCACAAAGTGCTCCATTTGGACTTGCTCGAAATTCCCAAAGGGGAATCCTTCGGACTGGTCGGAAACAATGGCGCAGGAAAGACCACCTTTTTTAGTCTGTTACTCGATCTGGTACAACCTACCACAGGGAATATACTCAACAAAGACATTCAGGTTGACAAGAGTGAAGCCTGGAAGCCTCATACCGCAGCCTTTATCGATGAAAGCTTTTTGATCGGTTACCTGACTCCGGAAGAGTATTTTTACTTCATCGGGGAACTGCGCGGTCGCTCGAAAGAGCAAGTGGATCGACACCTGGCCCAATACGAGGACTTTTTTCACGGAGAAATCCTGGGGCAAAAGAAGTACCTGAGGGATCTTTCCAAAGGAAACCAAAAGAAGGCCGGAATTGTGGCATCATTTATCGGAGATCCCGAGGTCATCATCTTGGATGAGCCCTTTGCTAACCTGGATCCTACGACTCAGATTCGCCTCAAAGGGATTATCAAAGAGCTCGCTTCCAGACAAGGAGTAACCGTCTTGGTTTCGAGTCATGACTTGAGCCATGTAACGGAAGTTTGTGAGCGTATTGTTGTGCTCGAAAAAGGGCAAATTGTCAAAGACATCCAAACCTCTCCGGCAACTCTACGCGAACTCGAGGCATTTTTCGGAAAGGTCGAGGAGTAAACAGCTTGCCAATTCGCCGAGATTTTGCAGGGCGTCCAAATACTAATCCCTTAAAAAATTAGTTAAGTTTGGATACCCATGCATATAAGGTGAAGAACACGAAAATCTACTTAGGGGCCCTGGTATTGCTTATTACCGCTTGTTCCACAAAGAAAAATGCCTTTGTGAACAGGAATTGGCATGCGGTAAACACCAAGTACAACGTCCTGTATAACGGTAATTTGGCCTTTGAAAAGGGGCGTGAAGAACTGCGCCAGAGCTATAAAGAAAATTACTGGGCCTTACTTCCTGTCGAACGACTTCAGGTCACCGATGAGGTTCGCTTGGATTCGGAAGGCAACAACCCCAATTTTGAACGGGCAGAAGAAAAGGCCACCAAGGCGATCCAAAAGCACGCCATGGACATCGAGAACCGGGAGCGAAACCCCCAAACCGATGAAGCCTTTTTACTTTTAGGCAAGGCCCGCTATTTTGATCAGCGTTATGTGCCGGCTTTGGAGGCTTTTAATTACATCCTCTACAAACACGATCAGAGCAATCAGCACAACCAAGCCAAAATCTGGAGAGAAAAGACCAATATGCGTCTGGACAACCCTGAATTGGCGATTAAGAACCTTAAGAACTTAATCAAGTACGAGCGATTGAGTGATCAGGAGTTTTCTGATGCTCAGGCCGTCATCGCCCAATGCTTCATATTGATGAAGCAACCCGATTCGGCTATTCGACGTTTAAAGTACGCCCAGACCTATGTTCCCAACCGGGAAGAGCAAGGGCGGTACCTCTTCATCATTGGACAGCTTTACAACCAACTTGGCAAAAAGGACAGTGCCAATTTTGCTTTTGACAAGATTATCGCACTCAAGCGCAAGACCCCTCGGGTGTATTGGATCAATGCCCACCTGAAAAAGATCAACAACATAGACGTCACGGACGAAAACAAGGAGTTTTTACGCGAATACCTGACGGAATTGGAAGAGAACCGCGAGAACCGGCCCTTTTTGGACAAGGTTTTTCGCCAGAAAGCAATTTTCCACTTTAGAGCGGAGGAAGACAGCCTCGGTTTGGTGTATTACAACAAATCCCTAAGAAGAAATCAGGAAGATCGCGTACTAAACGCCTTGAATTACCTGGACTTGGCCGAGTACCATTTTGATGAAAGGGACTACAGAGGGGCAGGAGGGTATTATGACAGCGTGCTTCAAAACATGAACGAGAAGCAACGGGATTACCGCTTTATCAAGAAAAAACGGGATAATCTGGTGGACGTTATCAAGTACGAAGATATTGTTCAGTATACCGACAGCGTCCTGAAGGTGGTCGAAATGAATCCTGATCAGCGCAAGGATTACTTTCAGCAAACCATTGATGACCTGATTGCCAAGCGCAAAGCGGAAGAAGAAGTGGCTGAAAAACGCCGCAATACCGGCTTGGCCAATTTCTTGAAAACCAAAGGCGGAAAAGACAATAAAGGAAAGTTTTATTTCTACAACATCGCCAGCCTGGGATATGGGAAAACCGATTTCCAAGGACGCTGGGGGAACCGACCCTTGGAAGACAATTGGCGTTGGAGTAATAAAATTGCGGTGAGCCGTACCGATGACCTGACCCAGGTAGTCAATAATACAGCCGACAGCACCGCCCAGGAAGATCCAAAACTTCAGTTGGACTACTATTTAAATAAGGTTCCAACCCGTCTTGGTCAAATCGACAGTATTCGCGTAGATCGCAACTTTGCCTTGTACCAATTGGGCCTGATTTACAAAGAAAAGTTCAAGGACGATGAACTGGCCGCCGAGCGTTTGGAGCGTGTTTTGGCTCAAAACCCCGAAGAAAGGCTCATTCTGCCGTCCAAGTACAACCTCTACAAGATCTACCAGTCTGCCTACCCGTATCGAGCGGAAGAAGTCAAGGAAGACATCGTGACCAACCACCGAAGTAGCCGGTACGCCGAAATTTTACTCAATCCCGATGCCGTTTTGGCGGGCGACACCGAGAGTCCCGATGCCCTTTACGACGGTCTGTATAAAAAGTATGAAGAGCAGCGATACTTGGAGGTTATAACCCAGAGTCAAAAATACATCGAGCGCTTCACCGGGGACCAAATCGTACCCAAGTTCGAAATGCTGAAGGCGAATTCCATTGGTCGACTTCAAGGTTTTGAGGCTTTTAAGGAGGCCTTGAACTACGTCGCCTTGAATTACCCGAACGACCCGGAAGGGAAGAAGGCCGAATTCATGGTAAAGGAACAATTGCCTAAATTGGCTCCCAAGGATTTTTCGAAGGAAGAAGGGGCTGAAGGAGCAGAAAATTGGAAAGTTGTCTTTCCTTATAAAATAAGAGAGGACGAATCGGCGTTAAAGCTGAAGAATCGTTTGGAAGAGATCATCAAAGATTTGGCTTACAAAAACAAGATCTCCAAAGACATCTACAACCTGGAAGATCAGTTTGTGCTGGTTCACGGGTTTAAGTCCAAGGAGTTCGCACTCGGCTTTGTCGAGTTGATCAACACCAACCGAAAGTACAGAGTGAAGAAAGAGAATTTTGTCATTTCATCTAAAAACTACAAGATCATCCAGGTACATAAAAACATCAACGCCTATATGGCTCAAGTAGAGTACCCAAAACCCTAAGACCCCATGTTTTCAGACAACAAAAAACCCCGAACAATGAATGAATTTGGCGGACAACCCAACCGAATAGAAAAGAACACGGTCATCAAAGGTGACATTACCTCAGAAGCGGATTTCCGTATCGACGGAAAGCTGGAAGGAGATGTGAAGACTTCCGGAAAGATCGTTATCGGTAAGGATGGAGTTATCAAAGGAAAAGTTGAATGTGTCAACGCCGATATCGAAGGTCACTTTAACGGAGAGCTTTTCGTTACAGAATTGCTTACCTTGAAAGCCTCTGCAGTCATTAAAGGTGCCGTGAATATTTCTAAGCTATCGGTTGAGCCCGGGGCCAACTTCAACGCAACTTGCAACATGATGGGCAAGGCAGGCATGAAGAGCAAAGGCCAAGGCATACAACCCGAAAGCAAATTCCAGTCATCTTCTAGCCCTGCAGCTCCACCAGCACAGGCGTCAGATGTCAAAAAAGTTTAATGAAACAAAGAATAAGGGTCTTCGTACAGCCATGTCCCTCTCGGGAATGGCGATCCAAATGGGGGTGACCATTTACCTCGGAAACAGACTCGGTTCTTGGCTCGATATTAAATACAGCAAAGAGGGTTACGAAACAGCGTTAACCCTCTTTGCTATATTTTTGTCTATGTACTCCATGATAAAAAGAGTAACTAGACTCCATCAATAATGATCAGAAAAACATTCACTGATCTTCTTCCTTTACTCATTGGTATGGCCCTGTCTTATGGGCTTATTGCTTTGGCGGATCCGGTTTTTAGCCTAGGATTTGGTCTTCACGAGGTCTTTATTTACCACCTTGTATTTAGCGCAATACTCATTAGCTTGATTCCCTGGGTACAGCGCAATCCTGCCTGGGCTCCCAACCTCGGTTATTACTATTTAGGGAGCCTGCTCCTTAAATTTTTTGTTTTTGCCCTTGTTTTTCCTGCGGTGGTGACCGCTGAGAACATACCGTCTAAAGAAGCTTTACTTATGCTTTCCCCCCTGTTTATCGCCCTTGTTTGTGAGGTTCTTTTCCTTAAACAAGCGCTCGACAAAATGAATGTCTAAAATTACCTTTGTAATTAGGTATTAATAACTACCTTTGCGCTGATTTTTTAGACCCTTGATTCGTTTACAATGAAGGCATTGATGCGACCCGCTTTTACAAAATATATCTTGGTAGTACTGAGTGTTTTAGCCACTCAATTCAATTTCGCTAAGGAAAAAGAAGAAAAGCACGCCGACGACGGGGGTATCGTCGACTCACAGGAAGAGATCTCTGAATACATTCTCCACCACATCAAAGACGCGCACGATTTCCATTTGTTTTCTTATACCAATGGTGACGGAGAGCGCAAGCACATCGGATTCCCTCTACCGGTAATCGTATACACCAGTGAAGGCCTTCGCGCATTTATGTCGTCAGAATTTCACCATGATGACAGTGGTCACCACATTGTCGAGGCGGATGGGGTTCAATTGGTTAAGTACCACGAAAAAATCTACGAACTCAATGCTGGAGCTCACGCAGTAAAGTTTGATCACGAAACACACAAGCCTACCAATGCAGCCTCTGTTTTGGATTTGTCTATTACAAAAAGTGTTTTCGGAATCCTGCTTGTAGGGGTATTGATGCTCCTTGCTTTTGGTGGTTTGGCTAAGCAATACAAGAATGACCAGATTCCTACAGGTTTTGCTCGTTTTCTTGAGCCTTTAGTGATTTATGTGCGTGACGAAATTGCTCGCCCAAACATCGGTGAGAAAAAATACAAGCGCTTTACGGGTTATTTGTTAACGGTCTTCTTTTTCATCTGGATTTTAAACCTATTCGGATTGACTCCCCTTGGGTTTAACGTAACCGGACAGATTGCCGTGACTTTCTGCCTTGCGCTTTTCACTTTCTTAATTACCCAATTCAGCGGGACAAAGGACTACTGGAAACACATCTTTTGGATGCCTGGGGTTCATCCGGTCATGAAAGTAATTCTAGCCCCTATTGAGGTCTTGGGAATGTTTACGAAGCCCTTCGCCTTAATGGTCCGTTTGTTTGCGAACATCTCAGCGGGTCACATTGTTGTGATGAGTTTGATTGCCATCACCTTTACACTTAAAGCAAGTATGGGTATAGTCGGATCCTCGTTGATTTCGATTGTTTTATCCTTTTTTATAACCCTGATTGAGGTGCTTGTTGCCTTCCTTCAGGCCTATATTTTTACAATGCTGTCGGCCTTGTTTATCGGGCTTGCGGTAGAAGAACACGAACATTAAGAATTTAGTTTAATTATATATTTTTTGTTATGACAGTTCCAAATTTAGTTGGTGCAGGTTTAATTGTAATCGGAGCAGGAATTGGTCTTGGTAAAATCGGTGGAAGCGCAATGGAAGGTATTGCTCGTCAACCAGAAGCTACCGGGAAAATTCAAACGGCTATGATTATCATCGCTGCACTTTTGGAAGGATTGGCATTCGGTGCCCTTTTCCTAGGAAAATAATTTTCCAAAACGATCAATTCCGGTAACGGTTGGTTGCCGGAATTGATTAATTATCAGGAACTTCAAAGAATTAGAAAGAAATGGATCAATTACTAAACGATTTTTCACCAGGCTTATTCATCATTCAGACCTTCCTTTTATTGGGATTGATCTTTTTGATGGTCAAATTTGCTTGGAAACCAATCATGTCTGCTATTGAAAGCAGAGAAGAAGGAATTAAAGACGCTCTTGCTTCTGCCGAAGAGGCTAAAAAAGAGATGCAGAACATCACTGCAGATAGTGAAAAACTCCTGAAAGAAGCCCGCGCTGAACGCGAAGGAATGCTAAAGGAGGCCAAAGACATCAAAGAGTCCATGATTGCTGAAGCCAAAGAACAGGCCGAAGCGGAAGGAAGCAAGATGATCGAAAAAGCGAAACTCACTATCGAGGCCGAGAAAAAAGCGGCTTTGGAAGACATCAAAAAGCAAGTCGCTACCCTATCTGTAGCCGTTGCGGAAAAGATGTTGAAAGAAGAGTTGGCTGACGATAAGAAGCAGCAAAAATATATTGAGGACAGTCTGAAAGACATTCAACTGAACTAAACTATGGTTTTATCTAGAGCCGCCATTCGTTACGCAAAAGCAACTCTTTCTCTGGCTATCGGTCAGAAGGCAGAGGATGCGGTAATGCTCAACATGAAGGAACTCAGCCACGGCATTAGTGACAATCCGGAGATCAAGGAGATGTTGCTCAGCCCTATGGTCAAATCTGATCAAAAGCTGAACTTCCTGAATGAGTACTTGTCTACCGCTCACGAGACCACCAAGGGCTTGTTGAGAACATTGCACGAAAACGGAAGAATTGAACTTCTGGAAGAGGTGGCCTTGCAGTACCTAATTCTGCACAAAAAGCACAAGAACGAAGACACGGCTTACGTGACTACAGCGGTTCCGCTTTCGGAATCATTGCGCATTCAAGTGCTGGACAAAATCAAAGAGTTTACAGATAAAGAAATCCACCTGGAAAACCAGGTGAACCCCGAGTTGATCGGTGGATTCGTATTGCGTATTGGTGATGTCCAGTACGATGCGTCTATCGCCCGAAAACTCGACAGAATGAAACGAGAATTTACTAATAGTCTATAGAGATGGCAACGGTTAAAGCGGCTGAGGTTTCAGCAATTTTGAAGAAACAAATTGAAGGATTCGAAGCAGGAGCTTCCCTTGATGAGGTGGGTACTGTACTCCAAGTGGGGGATGGTATTGCTCGTGTATTTGGACTTTCTAACGCCCAGTACGGAGAACTTGTTGAGTTCGACGGTGGAATGGAAGGTATCGTTTTGAACTTGGAAGAAGACAACGTAGGGGTAGTACTCCTCGGCCCTTCTAAAGAGATTCAGGAAGGTGCAACGGTAAAGCGTACCCAGCGTATCGCCTCGATCCGAGTAGGTGAGGGCATCGTTGGCCGTGTTGTAGACACTTTGGGTAACCCGATCGATGGTAAAGGAGCTATCGAAGGAGAAACCTACGAAATGCCACTAGAGCGCAAGGCTCCTGGGGTAATTTACCGTCAGCCGGTAAATGAGCCACTGCAAACAGGTGTAAAAGCGATTGACGCTATGATCCCTGTAGGACGTGGACAACGTGAGTTGGTTATTGGTGACCGTCAAACCGGAAAGACCACGGTTTGTATCGATACCATCATCAACCAGAAAGAATTTTACGATGCTGGTGAGCCCGTCTACTGTATCTACGTTGCTGTAGGTCAGAAGGCCTCTACTGTAGCGGCTATCGCTAAGACTTTGGAAGACAAAGGTGCTCTGGCTTATACGACTATTGTTGCTGCGAATGCTTCTGACCCTGCTCCTATGCAGGTGTACGCTCCTTTTGCTGGAGCGGCCATCGGAGAGTACTTCCGCGACACCGGACGTCCAGCTTTGATTATCTATGATGATTTGTCTAAGCAAGCGGTTGCTTACCGTGAGGTGTCCTTGTTGCTTCGTCGTCCTCCAGGGCGTGAGGCTTATCCTGGTGACGTTTTCTACTTGCACTCTCGTCTACTAGAGCGTGCGGCTAAAGTTATCGCCGATGACAACGTGGCCAAAGAGATGAACGACTTGCCCGATTCACTAAAATCAAAAGTAAAAGGAGGAGGATCCTTGACTGCTTTGCCGATCATTGAGACGCAAGCGGGGGACGTTTCTGCCTATATCCCAACAAACGTGATCTCGATCACCGACGGACAGATCTTCTTGGAGCAGGATTTGTTTAACCAAGGGGTTCGTCCAGCGATTAACGTAGGGATCTCTGTATCACGTGTGGGGGGATCTGCTCAGATCAAGTCCATGAAAAAAGTAGCGGGTACATTGAAGCTTGACCAGGCTCAGTTCCGTGAACTAGAAGCTTTTGCGAAGTTTGGATCTGATTTGGATGCAGCAACCTTGAACGTTATTGAAAAAGGTCGTCGTAACGTAGAGATCTTGAAGCAAGCGCAGAACGATCCATTTACTGTAGAAGATCAGGTAGCCATCATTTTTGCTGGTTCGAAGAACTTGCTACGCGACGTGCCGGTAAATAAAGTTAAAGAGTTCGAGACGGCTTATATCGAGTTCTTGAACGCCAAACACCGCGACGTTCTAGACACCTTGAAAGCTGGAAAATTGACTGACGAAGTTATCGAGACCTTGACCAATGTGGCTCGTGACCTGTCAGGCAAATACAAGGCCTAATTCAAACCCGAGTTTCAATAGTTACGCCAATTAAGTAAAGAGAAGTTCATGGCAAACCTGAAAGAAATCCGCAACAGAATCGCATCCGTTTCTTCAACGATGCAGATTACCAGTGCAATGAAAATGGTATCTGCAGCGAAGTTGAAGAAGGCTCAGGATGCTATTACCGCCATGCGGCCTTACGCAGATAAGCTCACTGAACTGTTGATCGGTCTAAGCGCGAGCTTGGATGACGACAACGGTAGTGCCTTCTCTCAGCAGCGTCCTGAAAACCGTATTCTTTTGGTGCCGATCACCTCGAACAGAGGTCTTTGTGGCGCCTTCAATTCGAATATCATCAAGCAGGTAAATAACTTGGTTGCTGAGCAGTTCGAAGGCAAGCAGGTGGACCTTTTGTGTATCGGTAAGAAAGGGAACGATGTTCTTTCCAAAAAGCTGGAGGTGGTGGCTAACCACAGCGAGCTTTATGACAACTTGACCTTTGATACGGTCGAAGCTGTTGCGGAAGAAATGATGGAGGCTTTTGAATCCGAAAAGTACGATTCGATTTACCTGGTGTACAACAAGTTCAAAAATGCCGCGACGCAAATCGTAATGACCGAAAAATTCTTGCCATTGGTGCAAGAGAACGAAGGTCAGGACCAAGCGCCGATGGATTACTTGTTCGAGCCGTCTGAAGCAGAAATCGTGGAGCAGTTGATCCCGAAAGCGCTAAAAACGCAATTGTTCAAAGCGATCCGGGATTCTTTTGCCAGTGAGCATGGAGCACGAATGACTGCGATGCACAAGGCAACAGACAACGCCAGCGAATTGCGTTCTCAATTGAAACTGACGTACAACAAAGCCCGACAAGCCGCCATTACAGGAGAAATCCTCGAAATCGTGGGTGGTGCAGAGGCCTTGAACGACTAGCATTTCACTTCCGGTATACGATTTGGCACCGATTTTGGTTTTATCTTAGAGAACCTTTAAAAGCGGTGTTATGAAGGACCTTTACATTTTATCCTTAATTCTCTTGTTTGGCTTGGGAGGATGCTCTTCACAGAAGAAGCTGACTGAGCAAACTGATTTTGTCGTCCAATCGGCAAAGTGCTACAAGCTTTTACAAGGACGCGAAGAATCAAAACCCCAGTTGATGCTGGAGGTAGAAATCAATCAAATTCCGGAGGGAGCAGGGGGAGATTACGTCATTTTTCGTGGTGAAGTCAAGCCTTATACATTCGAATCTGTAGGAGGAAAGTCCTACTTAACCGCACGCTTTTCTGTGAATGGCCCCTCTAAGCCGGATATGGTGATGGAAGGAGATAGCCAGAAGGAAGGCGGAAATCAACCTCCAAGTCTACAACCGCTACTGAAGGAATTTCCTTTTGAGCTGGCCGAGGACGAAGCTGTTTTTCGTTATAAATCAGGAAAGAAGTACGTTTACTTTAAGGTAGGCGGTATTGTTGACGGAAAAACGAAAACAGGCATTTGAATCCACTCAAAAAGCTTTTTCAGCAAACCTTTGTTTACGGAATAGCCACCGTGCTTCCCCGAGTGCTTTCTTTTCTTTTGCTCCCTCTGTATACAGGGATTCTGGAGAAAGCCTCAGGATATGGAGAGTACATCAACATCTACGCTTGGATTGCTTTTTTTAATGTGCTTTTAGCCTATGGAATGGAAACGGCTTTTTTCCGTTTCTACCACAAAGAAAAACGCCCAGAGGAGGTTGTTTCAACCTCTTTAGTGAGCCTGATAGGCTCTACTCTGATCTTCGGCATATTGGGATTCCTCTTTATTGATCTCATCGCAGAGGTCACTGGAATTCGCGCTTCCTTTTTGAAGTTTACCCTGGTTATTCTTTTGCTCGATGCTTTGGTCATCATTCCTTTCGCCCTCATACGCGCCAAGGAAAAACCATTGCGATATGCCTTTTTGAAAACCCTGAATGTGGCCCTAAATTTTGTTGAATCTCTTCTTTTTGGTCGGCTTGCCTCAATGGGCAGAAAGCAATCCAGAAGCTTCTTGGGCGAGTTTGTACCAAGAGGATTTCCAGATTCAATACATTCTGATTTCGAATGTAGCGGCCAGCGCTTTCACCTTGGCTTTGCTCTTACCGACCTACTTTAAGAACAAACTGCATTTCTCTTCTCATTTGTGGAAGAAGATGATGGCCTACGGCTTGCCCGTTTTGGTAGCGGGAATTGCTTTTACAGTCAACGAGGTGTTCGATAAAATTTTATTGACTCAGATGGTTTCCAAGGAGGAGGCCGGAATCTACGGGGCTTGTTATAAGCTAGCGGTTTTTATGACCTTGTACGGCACCGCCTTTCGCATGGGAGTAGAGCCTTTCTTTTTTAGCCAAGCCAAAAAGGAAAATCCGCAGCTCACCTATGCCCAAATCACGTATTATTTCGTTTTGTTGGGCAGCTTGATTCTTTTGTCCGTTGTGGTTGTTCTTCCGGTGCTGGCGGACTTATTTATCAAGAATCCGGTCTATCACCAGGCCTTGGATATTGTGCCTATCGTTTTATTGGCGAGTTTCTGCTTGGGGGTTTACCACAACCTTTCGGTTTGGTATAAAATTACCGATCGAACCTATTTTGGGGCGATTATTTCGTCTTTGGGGGCCTGCATTACTCTTTGTGTAAATCTTTACTTCATTCCCCTTTATGGCTTTTGGGCATCGGCTTTGGCCACCTTATTGGCTTATGGCACCATGATGACCCTTTCGTATGCTTTTGGGCGAAAGTACTATCCTATTCCGTATCGCTTGGGGCGTATCCTCTTTTATATGTTCCTTTCCTTTGGATTGGCCAGCCTGTCTTACTACTATTTTGACGCCTCTCTGGCCCCTGGAGCGGCTCTACTTTTTGTATTTTTAGTCCTGATTACCCTCTTGGAATACAAATCTTTAAAAGCACTTTTTAGACGTGAACATACGCATTATTAACAACTCCAACCACCCACTGCCTTCTTACGAAACCCTTTTGTCTGCAGGTATGGACCTCCGAGCCTCTATTAGCGAACCCATCACCCTTAAACCCCTCGAAAGAGCCATTGTCAAAACCGGACTGCATATTGAACTGCCCGGAGGATACGAAGCGCAGATCAGAGCGCGTTCTGGATTGGCGGCTAAGAAGGGAATTGGCCTGGTGAATGCCCCCGGAACCATCGATGCGGATTACCGTGGAGAAATCGGTGTAATTCTGGTGAACTTATCACAAGACGAGTTCGTGGTCGAGAACGGAGAGCGCATTGCCCAAATGGTGATTGCCAAGCACGAGCGTATTGAGTGGGAAGAAGTCAGTGAACTCGGAACCACAGAACGCGGTAGCGGTGGATTTGGTAGCACTGGAACAGAATAATAAACCAACATTAACATGAAAATAATTGTACCCATGGCCGGTCGAGGTTCGCGCCTCAGACCCCACACCTTAACTGTGCCCAAGCCTCTGGTTCCCGTCGCTGGGATGCCCATTGTTCATCGCTTGGTCAAGGACATCGCCAAGGTGCTAGGCGATCCCATTGAAGAAGTAGCCTTTATCTTGGGGGATCCCGCCTTTTTGGAGAGGACGTGGTCGAAAGCCTCCAAAATTGGCCGGAGAGTTAGGGGCCAAAGCCAGTATATACCGACAGGACGAGCCTTTAGGGACCGGACACGCGATTATGAGCGCTAAGCCTTCGTTGAGCGGCCCGGCTGTAATCGCCTACGCCGATACCCTGATCCGCTGATTTTCAATTGGATCGAGAGGCCGATAGTGTGATTTGGGTTAAGCAGGTCGAAAACCCTGAGGCTTATGGTGTCGTAAACTTGAACGAAGCGGGAGACATCGTAGAATTGGTTGAAAAGCCCACCGAGTTTGTTTCGGATAAGGCCGTCATCGGAATCTACTACTTCAAAGACGTCAGCGTACTCAAGGACGAGCTCCAGTACGTTCTAGACAACGATATCGTCAATGGCGGGGAATACCAGATCAATGATGGAATTAAGCGAATGATGGCCGCCGGAAGACGTTTTGTGACCGGGCAGGTGGATCATTGGATGGATTGCGGAAACAAAGCCGTTACTGTGGAGACTAACCAACGCATGTTGGGCTTTCTGGAGAAAGAAGGGGAGCCGTTGGTGAGTGAGCGTTCTGCTAGCGATGCAGGTTCTCAGATTATTCCGCCTTGCTTTATTGGGGAAGGCGCAGAGATTAAAGGCAGTACGATAGGCCCCTATGTTTCGGTCGGACCTGGCACTAAAATTGTAGATTCAGTAATCGAAAACAGTTTGATCCAAAGTCATTCCGTAATCGAAAATGCAAAGCTTAAAGACGCAATGATCGGAAATCACGTTACTTATAATGGGGAGTTCCATAGTGTGAGTCTGGGGGACTATAGCGAATTGAAGTAGTGATAAAAACGAAAAAAATACCGAACATTATAAAAGCTGTAAAACCTTGCGTTAACAGCCTGTTGTTCGTGGGTGTTTTTGTTATTCCGATCGGTATATTTGCTCAGGAGGAGGAAGATGCTTCTGTCTACCTCGAGGAATACTCGGATGAATTTCAAGAGGCTTTTTTCTCGGCCCTCCAGCAAAAAGGAATCAAGAACTACGACCGTGCGATCAATTACCTCCAAAAGTGCATACAGCTCCAGCCAGATCAATCAGCGGTCTATCACGAGATGGCTCGGATTTATCGGTTGGATCGCCAATTTGCTTTGGGGTTCCCGTACGCGGCAAAAGCAGTTCGTATGGAACCTGACAATTACTGGTATACGGACACCTATTGGTACTACCAGTATCGCTTGGGAGAAGGAAGTATCGCTCGTCAGGGTGAAGATCTCAGTTTTCAGAACGATGTGTTTTGGTCCAATATGGCTAGGATCAGTTTAAAAAGAAACCGTTATGACGAAGCTTCCGGTTTTTTCAAGAGGATCAAAAGCCCAAATAACTATTCTCAACTTAGCGCTGATTTAGAAGAAGCCAAGGCGAAAGGAGATCCAATGACAAGAGCCCTTACGGAGGCCCTTAAGCAACCTAAAAGCACTTCTGTAGAAGCAAAGAAGCAGGATGATGCAGAGAACCCGGTAGATCAGATCAAAAAAAACCTGAGGACCTTGCAACAAGAAGGGGAGTTCAGTCGTCTGTACAAAGAGAGTACGGAGGCCAATGAGAATTACCCTCTTCAGCCCGACTTTTACTATTACAAGGGATGGGCCTTATTGAAACAAGGCAAAGCGAAAGAGGCGACCACGATCTTGGAGGAAAGCCTGGATTATTTGTTGGAGGAAGGGCAGTTAAGCCTATTTATTTACCAAGCGCTTGCCGAAGCTTACGAGCTGTTGGGAGAGCCGGAAAAGTTGAAGTACTACCAGAAGAAGTTGAACGAGAATAATCCCAATTAAGGCAAGCATGCGTATTTACAAAATTACAGGCCTTTTTGTTCTCTTGGTCTTTTCGGCCTGTTCGAGTTCTCGGAAAGTCATTTCGGAGGCCGAGATAAAACCGATTACCACCAAGGCATTGGTGCGCAACCACAACGAAGGAGCCCTCAACTTTAAAACCTTGAGAGGGAGGATCAAAGTGGAATACGACAACGGGGCGTCCAAGCAAGGGACCAGTTTGAGCTTTCGCATGGAAAAGGACAAGGCGATTTGGATCAGTGCCCCCCTCGGCATGTTTAAGGCTTACCTAACCCCAGAACGGATCAGTTTTTACAATAAACTCGAGAAAGAGTACTTCGAGGGTGATTTCGCCTATCTGGAGAGAATGATCGGGGTCGAGCTTGAATTTGATCAGGTTCAGAACCTGTTGTTAGGCCAATCGATCGTCGAATTGGACCGTCGCCGTTTTACTTCGGATATTCTGGGCAAACAGTACCGATTGGAGCCCAAAAAGCAAGACTTTTTATTCGATCTACTCATTTTGATTGATCCGGCCACCTTCAAGATCGCTTCTCAGCAGGTCTATCGTTCCCGAGCAGGACAGTCTTTTGAAGTGGGTTACCGCTACCAAAAAGTAGGGGAGCGCGTACTGCCCGAAAAGGTTTTGGTCAAAGCCAGTTTGCCAGACAACAACAGTATAATCGATCTGGATTATCGGCAAATGGAATTCGATCGCAAATTGAGTTTTCCTTACCGAATACCGAAAGGATACAAACTGATTCAGTAATTTCACGGAAAGAACTCGGTTCATGGGCACGTTTAAAACGCATTTCTTCAAGCATTTTATTCTGGGGCTCGCCTTAGTGGGCACCCTGTCCCTGAACGCCCAATCCAAGGAACAGAAGGCTCTGGAGGCTGAAAGAGCCAAGTTGCAACAAGATATCAAACGCATCAATGAGCTCCTGCTCACAGAGAAAAAGCAGAAGGGCAATGTGATGGAACAGATGCAGGCCATCGATCAAAAAATCAGCTCTCAGCAAAAACTATTGCGCCTTACCCAACAGCAGTCTAACCTGATCAACCGCCGAATCAACAGCAATATTCGGGAAGTGAGTCGGCTGCGGCAAGATCTCGGGAATCTGAAAAAGGATTATGCGGGGATGATTCATAAATCCTACCAGAACAGAGCGCAACAGAACCGTTTGATGTTCGTGCTTTCTTCGGAGAGCTTTCAACAGGCCTACAAGCGTTGGCAGTACATGAAGCAGTACACCAAGTACCGTAAAAAACAGGGGCAAGAGATTCAATCCAAAACCAAGCGCCTCGCTGAGGTGAACAAGGACCTCATTATTCAACGAAAAGACAAAAATCGCCTTATTGACGAAAACAAAGAGGCCAAAGAGAGCCTGACGGAGGACTTGCAATCTCAAAAGGCCTTATTAAAGAGCATCAAATCAAACGAATCACGCTATTCCAGTCAATTGGCGAAAAAGAGGAAAGATGCGCGTCAAATCGATGCCGAAATCAACAAATTGATTCGCCTCGAAATCGCGCGGGCCAACAAGGAGTCCGGAGCCAGTGGCAATTCCTTTGTGTTGACCCCGGAAGCCAAGGTGTTAGCGAACAATTTTGAATCCAACCGCGGCAAATTGATTTGGCCGGTCGAGAAAGGAGTGAAAAGCGAAGGTTTTGGACTATACCAGGACAAGGTCTATCCATCTCTCCAGCACAACAACAGCGGGGTCACCATCAGTACGGCAAAGGGCGAGCAGGCCCGGGCTATTTTTGAAGGCGAGGTGATGACCGTGATGACCAGTAAGCTAGGCCGTAAAGGGGTCTACGTGCGTCACGGGAACTACATTTCGTTTTACTACAACCTCTCGAAGGTGTATGTCGAAAAGGGAGATAAGGTGACCTCAAAGACCATTTTGGGAGATATCTACACCAATGGGCAGGGGAGTACCAAGCTCAAATTTTACCTCTACAAGAACCTGAAAAAATTGAATCCGGAGAACTGGATTTATCGCCTGTAGTTGCTATCTTGTTGTGACCTAGAACACAACACGGCCATGTCTGCAATTACTACCCTGGACGGAAGTTTCCAACTGCACAATGGCGTCAAAATGCCTTATTTGGGCTTAGGCGTCTACCTCTCAGAAAACGGAAAAGAAGTTATTCAAGCGGTAGAATGGGCTTTAGAAGCCGGTTACCGCCATATCGATACCGCCTCAATTTATAAAAATGAAGAAGGGGTAGGTGAAGGCCTGCGCCATTCCGGAATTTCCCGAGACGATCAATTTATTGTGAGCAAAGTGTGGAATGCTGACCAGGGCTTTGAAAGTACCCTGCGTGCCTATGACGAGAGTTTGAAACGACTGGGACTGGAATACCTGGATCTCTACCTGATTCACTGGCCTACGAAGGGAAAGTACAAGGAGACGTGGAAGGCTCTCGAAAAAATCTATGCCGAAGGGCGGGTACGGGCTATTGGAGTCAGTAATTTTCTGCAACATCAGTTAGAAGATTTACTGACGGAAGCCGAAGTGGTGCCCATGGTCAACCAGATGGAATTTCACCCTTACTTGGTGCAGCAAGAACTCTTGGATTTCTGCGCCTCAAAATCGATCCAATACGAAGCCTGGTCTCCTTTGATGCAAGGCCATATTTTCCAATTAGAAGTCATGCGTGAAATGGCTGATAAATACGGAAAGAGTATCGCCCAAATCGTTTTGCGATGGGATTTACAAAAGGGGGTCGTGACCATCCCCAAGTCGGTGAAAAAAGAACGCATTATAAGCAATGCGGACCTTTTTGATTTTGAGTTATCCGCAGAGGATGTAGCTATTCTAGACGGCTTAAACCGCGGAAAACGCTTTGGTCCGGATCCGGATAACTTTGATTTTTAAGTGATGAGAAAGAGAAAGCTTTCGACAGGAGACCTTTTTTGATGTCTTAGGTCTCACGAGTCTGGATGGTCAAGGAAGGGATAGAATGACAAGCCTGGAGGCACGAGGAAGCCGTCCCGTTTTTACAGGAGATGCCTTGGAGGTCAGTATTCGATATGCTTCGCGAGTGATCAAATGACCGACTTCTTTCGGCTTTTACCGGGTGAACCCTCAGCAAGCTTAGAATTCACAACCCGGGAAGGGAGCTACTTTGAGATCCAATTTTTCCGAATCAATAGGGCAGTGCAGGAAGAAGGAAGTGTAACCCTTAGCCCCGATGCTAACCAAACTTACCGCTATGCAATGGATTAGTGAGAATATACAGCATCTGGTTTTAGGGGTGCTCCTAGCGACGGGATGTACCTGTGCCCAGGACAAGCCCCCTTACTACTGCGCTGTTTTGGGAGAAGCCAGTCTAGGCTGCCTTATGCTCACGGCTTATTGATCCGGGTTTGGATGAATATCAAAACGGCCCCAGGTATGGAGGATTTTTTTAAGCGGGTGGATTACTTCATTCCCAGTGTAGGGATCAGGCTGTATATACGCTAAAACTAATCGGTAAAAAGGGCTTTGAGTTCGGTCGCGTCTTCGGGCTTCATTTTGCCGGCGAGGACTAAGCTGAGTTGCTTTCTTCTCAAAGCTGCGTCGTAACGCGCTTGTTCCAGTTCGGTTTCAGGAACTATTGGGGGCACTTCGGTAGGCTTCCCGGTCTCGTCGACGGCGACGAAGGTGTATATCGCTTCGTTTGCCTTGGTTTTTTCGCCGCTGAAACGGTCTTCTATCCACACATCTATAAAGATCTCCATGGAGGATCTAAAAGCTCGAGAAACGGACGCTTCTACGGTTACAACACTGCCTAAAGGAATACTGTGGTTGAAGGCAACGTGGTTTACGGAAGCCGTAACGGTTATGCGTCGACTGTGACGTCTGGCCGAAATACTGGCCGCACGGTCCATACGGGCCAACAATTCCCCTCCAAATAAGTTGTTCAGAGGATTGGTTTCGCTCGGCAGAACGAGGTCGGTCATGACGGTACGAGATTGACTGGGCGACTTGGCCTTCATGCTGTGTATTTTGGGGGTAAAGATAGCGGCTAGGTCCGGGATGGACTAGCGTTTATTGGTTTTTGGCAAGAATCCAAGCATCTGCGTTTTCGCTCTCTTGGATAAGGGAAAGAAACTTTTTCGCGTCTTTCGGATTTTCAAAACCTCCATAAGTAACCTGGTGGAGGTTGTATTGGTTTTTACCAAGGTACTGGGAATCGTAACCCTTCGCTCGAAGCTCGGCGATTTTACGGGTCGCATTTTCCTGAATGCGGAAGGCCCCGGCCATCACGTGGAACTTTTCTACCTTGACTTCCACTGGAGGCAATTCAATCAAGGACGACTCGTAAAAAGTCTCTTGCTGAACGTAGTTGGCAATAGCATCATTGGCCTCTTGTTGCGCAAGGCGGTTCTTCTTCTGATCCTGGTTGTAGAAATAGAAGGCTGTCAAAGTGACCGAAATCAATAAAAGGATCATAGAAGCGTACTTCAGCCAAGGCAAGATACCGGCTTCATCTTCTTCAATTTCTTCTGCGGTGGTTAACTGAAAGCTTCTTTCGTTACTCTCATGAACGGGTGCCGCCTTAGCCTGGTTTTTTGGCAAGACTTCAATGGCCGAAAGCCCAAAAGAAGAAGGCAAGTAATTGCTGTGAACTTCTGCTTCGAACTCAATGCGTTCTAAAGCACTTTTCTTGAGGCTTCCCAACCCCTCTAAAAACAAGGCGTTACCACTTTCTAAAGTGGATTTCCACTCCTCTACAGTGGCTTGGATCTGCTCCTTGGCTTCTGCTGAGCTGCTGACTTTTCCTTTGAGGAGGTGCTGCACGAGCAAACCATCGTCGTGGTTCAAGCGCGGGTGAAAACTCAAGGTTTTTTTGGGAGGATGCAATTGATTCGCTCCTGTGTCGTGGGCGGCTGGCGCGGTGTGCGCCATAAACGCACCAAATCCAGGCACGACGATACAGCTGTGCTTAAACAAGAGTTCCTGGATGTGACTTTCCATTTGCATCACTACAAATATCTCAAAAAATAGAAAATGAATCAGAATAATTAGTTAATAGTTATACAATGATCGATTTTGTGTAATTTGAGGGCTTAAGACGTTGATAATGAAGGAGAAAGAGACTGTTTCTCTGCTGCAATTTCAAAGCAGTAAGGGAATTGGTTCGGTGAGAGGAAAACAACTCATTGAAAAATTTGGCTCGGCCTGGGATGCCATTTGTTGGGCAAGAAGCGCTCGGCATTCGGTGCCCCCATGGGCCGAAATACTCAGGCAAGATGGCCCCAGAAGAAGGGCAGAAACAGAGTTTAAAGAAGCCCAAGACCGAGGGTATACCCTTTTTGGGTATGGGCAAGCTGGTTATCCTCGGCGCTTAACCGAAATTCCCGATCCACCCTTGGTGCTTTTTGTGGAGGGGGAGGCCAGTCTCGCGGCCTCGAACACCCTTAGTGTGGTCGGCACACGTCGAATGACGCCCTACGGAGCTGCTTTTTGTAAGGCTTTGATCGAGGATCTTAAAGCCTACCGTCCAACCCTGGTTTCTGGATTTGCCGAGGGGATCGATATTACGGTGCAAATGGCTGCTGTAGAGGCCGGCTTGGCGACCGTAGCCTGCTTGGCTCACGGGCTAGGCGCAACCTATCCGGCAGTTCATACGGGCTTTCGGAAAAAGGTGGTGAAACAAGGCGCCTTGGTAACGGAGTTTTGGAGGGAAGAAAGACCCATTCCTTCACATTTTGTTCGGCGCAATCGAATCATTGCTGGTTTGTCTTCAGCGACACTGGTTATTCAATCGGCGAGTACCGGGGGGAGTTTGATCACAGCAGACTTGGCCTTCGGCTATCACCGAGAGGTTTATGCGGTTCCGGGCAGAACCACAGATCCTCAAAACAAGGGCTGTTTGGAACTCATTCGGGATCACAAGGCACAATTGATTTCTGAACCCCAGGATTTGATTGATTTTTTGAAATGGGAGCGACCGGATAGCGGATTTTTGGACCACAATCCAACGGAAAAGGGTGCAGGAGCTCAAGGGAAAATACAAACCCTTGTAACAGAACAGTCTATCTTGTTATGCTTGCAGAAGAACGGGAAAATGACGCCGGAAAACGTCCAAAAGCACTTATTGCTCTCGAATGGGCAGTTAATGGAGTGGATTTTGCGGCTGGAATTGGCCGGTAAAATCCGTACCGAACCCGGTAATTTATTGGTGTTGACCTAATAACCGACTTTGGTGCGAACCCGTTGCAACACTTCTTGGGCCACTTGACGTGCCCGAGCGGCACCTTCGGCCAGGGCTTCATCCATTTCTGCAGGGTTGGCCATGTAGTGGTCGAACCTTTCACGGGCCTCTCCGAATTTTTCGAGTAGGAGTTCGTAAAGAGCCTGTTTGGCATGTCCGTAACCGTAATTTCCTCCGAGGTAGTTTTGACGCATTTCCTCCACTTGTTCGGGACTGCCCAGAATCTTGTAGAGTGCAAACACATTGTCGGTTTCCGGGTCTTTTGGGTCCTCCATGGGTGTGCTGTCGGTAACAATACCCATGATTTGCTTGCGTAATTTTTTGTCGGGCTGGAAGAGGTTGATGATGTTGGATTTACTCTTACTCATCTTGGCCCCGTCTGTTCCGGGGACGTACATGGTGTTTTCTTGCATCTGAGCCTCGGGCACCACGAAGGTTTCTCCCAGTTGGTTGTGGAATCGGTTGGCCACATCCCGGGTCATTTCTAAATGCTGCAACTGGTCCTTTCCTACCGGCACGATTTCGGCATCGTAGAGTAAAATATCGGCAGCCATCAGCATGGGGTAGGTAAACAGGCCCGTATTCACATCTTCGAGGCGATCAGCTTTATCCTTAAAGGAGTGTGCCAGGGTCATGCGCTGGTAAGGGAAAAAGCAGCTGAGGTACCAGGCGAGTTCCGTTACTTCGGGCACATCGCTTTGGCGGTAAAAAATGGTTTTATTCACATTCAGGCCAAAAGCCAGCCAGGTGGCAGCGGTGGCGTAGGTGTTTTCGCGTAATTGCGCCCCATCTTTGATCTGGGTCAGGGAGTGCATGTCTGCAATAAACAGAAAGGAGTCATTTTCGGGCTTATTGGCCATTGCAATGGCGGGTAAAATTGCGCCCAGGATGTTTCCTAAGTGCGGAGTACCTGTACTTTGAATTCCGGTGAGGATTCGAGCCATGAATAAAAAGGATTTTAACCTTGCATAATTACAAAATTTATACTTTCGGGCTATGCCAGAGGAAGTGAAAAATAAAGGGATACGCTCATTTTTGCTCGTGCGTCTGCTGTTGGCCCCTTTCTACATTCTATACCGGGTATGGTTTTATGTGTTAGCAGCCATACCGATCGGTATAATGTTTCCATTTTTGCTGTTTAGTGTCTTGTCCCCCAGGACCTATTCCTTCTTTTATTGGTTGGCACGTTCCATCTGGGCTCGTTTTATTCTTTACGGCATGGGCTGCCCACCTCGGATCCATCGGATGGACGGTTGGAAGTCCAAACCCCCTCAAATGATCATCGCCAACCACACCAGTATGTTGGATATTATGTTGATGCTTCGGGCGTGCCCTGAACCTTTTGTCTTTGTTGGAAAAAAGGAGCTCGAAAAGATTCCTGTCTTTGGATTCTTTTACCGAAGGGTCTGTATTTTAGTGGATAGAGGAAATGCCCAAAGCAAGGCTGAGGTATACAGAGCAGTACAGGAGCGTCTTGAGCGCGGGTTACACGTCTGTATTTTCCCCGAGGGGGGTGTTCCGGACGAAAGTGTAGCACTGGATCGTTTCAAATCAGGTGCCTTTCGCATGGCGGCCCAACACGGAATGGACATTGCGCCCATGGTATTCTACGACTGCAAACAGCGCTTTTCTTGGAGTTATTTTAAAGGCGGACCGGGACCATTGCGGGTTCTTCAACTTCCGGGAACAACTTCTGAAGAGTTGAAACAACTCGAAGATGCCCCCGATCATTTTCGCGGAATTCTACTTCAAGAATTACAGGAAGAGCAGCTTTGGAAGAAGTTTAAAAACGGAAGTTAATCCCGCTGTATACCCCAAAACTATAAGGCTGAAAGTTCCCTGCTTCCCCATCGAAGGTGTTCAATTGGTACTTGAAGAGCGGCTCTACAGAGAGACTCCATTGTTCACCCAATTGATAACCCAGGCCTACTCCGAGGTTGGTGCTGAAATTAAAGGGGTTCACATTGTTGGCTTCTCCCATAGTCGTTACCCGGCCTTCGGAAGAAAGACTCACTTGGTTATCGATTAACATCAGGGAGCTGAAACCACCGATCAAGTCAAGCGAGAACTTCTTGTCGATAAAGCGGTACTGCATCTCAACGGGAATTTCCAAGTAACGGATTTGCTGCCTCATTTGACCATTACGAGCAGGACTGTCTGCGACAATATCGCTTGATGCTACATCCAATGCCGCCCCTCCTCGGGCCGTTGAGGTGACCACCAGATTTACGGCATTATCTCCGTAGTCGATATTTTCGATCATATCGCTCGTAGAACTGCTCAGGGAAGAAGAAAAGGCGATGTCATTGGTCGTATATCCCAAATCAACCCGGTGTACACCCGATCTGATCTTGAATTTTTTATTCACAGAATAGGCCAAGTTCATACCGTAACTCATGTTGATTTCTCCTGATTTGCTATTGGTGGCAAAGTTGCTGTGTATCGGGGAGCCTTCTCCAAGCGTGTTGTAGTAAACGGGTGCCACTGCGGCATTCAAACTCCACTTTTTAGAGGAGTCTTCCTCCAATTCAGCCAAGGCTTCTTGTTCTTTAATCACCTCAAAGAGATCCTTCTTCGGATTTTCTTCTACTGGAGGGGTGGAATTATTATCAGCTACGGTTGTGGTGTTAGCGCTGGAGGACTGGTCTGAAATGTTTGCTGTGACTTCAGCGTTTTTCTCGGTCCCTTTTTCGCTTGTCATTTGCTCAGCGCTAGTGACTTGGCTGTTCTTTTCTTCGAGTAGCCGTTCAATGCGCTCCTTGTCTGGTACGAGCGCTTTTTTAGGAGAAACGGAATTCTGCTGAGCCAAGTCCTGTCTTTTGTTTTGAATTTGTTGCCCGGAAGTTGGCAGAACAAAACGAGTTTTTGGAGCAGAATTCACCGGAAGATCTTCTTGCTTTTGCTCCTCAGCAAGGGGAGTAGTTTCTTGAATATCTTGTTCTTGTGTGATTGAACGTTGATCTTCTTGTTTAGGATCCTCTTTCAGGTCTTCATTGACAATTTCGGGAAGTACAGGGCCTTGGGGCTCTGAACTAAATACTCCACCCAACCAAAGACTGAGCAGCAAAACAGCGGCAGCTCCAGCAGAGAGCCACCAAAACGGTACGACGCGTTTCTTTTTCTTTTTCTCATCCAAGGAAGAAGCGATCCGGTCCCAAACCTGGGGATCGGGTGGGGCTTCTATACCCTCGAATTTGTCTTGAAACAGCTTGTCCAAATCCTTGTCTTCCATAAGTGATTCTTTAAGCGATGTTTATATTATTCTTTTCAATTTTATTTTTCAATATCATCCGGGCCCTTGCCAAATTGGATTTGGAGGTTCCGGTTGTCGTCCCCAGCAGTTCGCTGATTTCTTTATGCGAATAGCCATCGAGCACATATAAGCTGAAAGTCAGTCTGTATTTGTGCGGTAGTTCCTGTATGTAGGATAGGAGTTGCGATAGAGAAATCTGCTCCGGTTCTCTGCTCCATTCCTCTTCTTCGGGGATATTATCGTGAATCACATTCAGGTGATTGGACTTGCGGTATTTCTGTAATACGGTATTGACGGTGATGCGTTTGAGCCAACCTTCAAAAGACCCTTTAAACCCGAACTGGTCTATCTTTTCGAAGATGGTCATAAAACTGTCGTGCAAATTGTCTTCCGCTTCAGAGCGGTTAGGCGAATACTTTAAACAAAGCCCAAACAATACCGGCGAATATTCTTTGTATAGGGCTTCCTGAGCAGCACGCTGCCCCTTTTGACACTGGGATATGAGTTCTTCCAGATGCAAGCCGTTGGTCGTTAGTATTTTAAGGTGTGCTACTTTCACTGACGACAGGTATAGAATACTCTAAATACGTTGCTTCGCCAGATTCTGATTGCCCACTGTAAAATCGAAAATTATAGGTGTCGATGAATTCGATGGGGAGTTGAAAAGAGTGTTCAACCGTCCGAATAGCTTGGGTACAGACATCGACCGTTTGAACGATACCAATAGCCTCCACTGTGCGGGTGTTGTTAATTCCAATGCTGGAAGTAAAACCTTCAAACGAGGTGCAGCCGTCAGGGATAACCAAGGTAACCGGTATGTCGTACACCTGGTTAATGACAAATTCTTCCGGAAGATCGGCTGCTGTTATAGCAAGTGGTGTGAAATGAAAGGTTTCCCCTGACTCAATTTCGCATCCATAAAAGCTCAAACCCAAAAGAAAGACGATTATCCACGAGAGATGGCTCATCTTATTCATAGAATTCCTTTAAAGCACTAATATAGATGAAAAAGAACGCAATGGGTTGCGTTCTTTACCGATATTCAGCTGTTTATGGACGGATATTAGCTTTTTACCGTATGAATGGCTTCTCGAATTTTGGATTCGATCTCCTCAGAGAGTTCAGGGTTGTCCAAAAGAATGGTTTTGACAGCGTCTCTACCTTGTCCGAGTTTAGTGTCTCCATAACTGAACCAGGATCCACTCTTTTTGACAATCTCATACGCGACACCCAAATCGAGTATTTCTCCCACTTTGGATACACCTTCACCGTACATGATATCGAACTCGGCCGTTTTGAATGGAGGGGCCACTTTGTTCTTGACCACCTTCACACGGGTCTTGTTTCCTTGAACGGTACCATCCGTATCTTTAATCTGTGTAGAACGACGAATATCCAGACGAACAGAAGAATAGAATTTTAAGGCGTTACCTCCTGTTGTAGTCTCCGGATTCCCGAACATAACCCCAATTTTTTCGCGCAATTGGTTGATGAAAATCACTGTACAATGCGTTTTGCTAATCGTACCGGTAAGCTTTCTCAAAGCCTGAGACATCAAGCGGGCGTGTAAACCTACTTTCGAGTCTCCCATTTCGCCTTCAATTTCACTTTTTGGTGTTAAAGCCGCCACAGAATCGATAACGACCAAGTCAATTGCACCTGAGCGAATTAGGTTATCTGCAATTTCCAGGGCTTGTTCTCCGTGATCGGGTTGTGAAATGATCAGATTGTCAATATCAACCCCCAGCTTTTCGGCATAAAAACGATCAAAAGCGTGCTCTGCATCAATGAATGCAGCGATACCCCCTTGTTTTTGTGCTTCCGCAATGGCGTGCAGAGTCAAGGTTGTTTTACCCGAGGATTCCGGTCCGTATATTTCGATTACTCTTCCTTTGGGGTACCCGCCTACACCCAGCGCTGTGTCTAGCCCTAAAGATCCAGATGGAATCACATCTACCTCTTCAATGACCGTATCGCCTAACTTCATCACTGCTCCTTTTCCGTAGGTCTTATCCAGCTTGTCTAGGGTTAGTTTTAAGGCTTTTAATTTGGCTTCATTCTCCGTACTCATATCTCGAAATATTAGTTTTCAAAAGTATGGGTTTCTTTTGCTTTTCCATTGCAGTACGCAACCTTTTTAATTAACAAGACTCTTTTAAGTAACAACGATCATTTATATAAACTGCAGAAGGAACACACAGCCCATTAGCTTTACCTATGAAAAAGAAAATCAAGGGGTTGTAAGCCCGCCATTTGGCGGGTTTTTTTTGTTTGCCTCCACCGAAATACTACATTTGCCCCACATTTGAATTGAATCTTTTAGCACCTAATCAAGTATAGCATGCAACTGTACAACACCTTAAGTGCTCGGGAGAGAGAAGTGCTTATTGAAGCATCAGGGGAAGACCGCCTGACCATTTCTTTTTACCAGTACGCCCACATCGGAAATCCACAAATTCTTCGAAACCACTTATTTCTGAAATGGGACGAGCTCGACGTTCTCGGTAGAATTTACGTCGCTAAGGAAGGAATTAACGCCCAACTCTCGGTTCCGAGAATCCAATTTGACGCCTTTAAGGAGCACCTGGATAGCATTACTTTTTTGAATGGTATCCGTCTGAATATCGCCATCGAACAAGACAACAAATCGTTCCTAAAACTCAAGGTCAAGGTCCGTGACAAAATCGTGGCGGACGGCTTGAACGACTCTTCCTTTGATGTCACCAAAAAGGGAGTCCACGTCTCGGCCGAAGAGTTCAATAAGCTTATTGATGATCCGGATTCTGTGGTCGTCGATATGCGCAATCACTACGAAAGTGAAATTGGGCATTTTCAAAAAGCAGTCACCCCGGATGTCGATACCTTTCGGGATTCTTTGGACATTATTGAGGATCAACTCAAGGAACACAAAGAAGACAAAAAACTGGTCATGTACTGCACCGGAGGTATTCGCTGCGAAAAAGCCAGCGCTTACTACAAGCACAAAGGATTTAAGCAGGTTTATCAATTGGAAGGAGGGATCATAGAATACACCCGACAGGTGCGAGATCAAGGCCTTGAAAATAAATTCATCGGGAAGAATTTTGTCTTTGACGAAAGACGTGCAGAACGCATTTCGGATGAGGTGATTGCCCAATGCCACCAGTGTGGCGCGCCCTGTGATACCCACGTGAATTGTGCCAATGACGCCTGTCACCTGCTGTTTATTCAGTGCGACGACTGCAAGGCCAAAATGGACGCTTGTTGCAGCGAAGAATGCAAAGAGGTTCATGCGCTGCCCTACGAAGAACAGAAAGCACTGCGCAAGGGAAAGGTCTACAGCAATAAGATCTTTAAAAAGGGCCGTTCAGAAGCCCTTAAGTTTAAGAAATAGCGCTTGGTGACCCGTGGTGAATTATGCTATCTTTACGGGTGGTATAATGAATCGATAGACTGAATGCATGGGGTGTAGCAGCTGCTCAAGCAGTAAAGATGGTAAGGTAAAAGGGTGCAAGAACAACGGTACCTGCGGCACTGATGGCTGCAATAAACTCACTGTTTTCGACTGGCTTTCCAACATGAAACTTCCTGGAGATCAGAAGCCTTTTGACATGGTCGAAGTGCGCTTCAAGAACAGCCGTAAGGAGTTTTACCGCAATACGGAAAATATGCCTTTACAGGTTGGGGATGTCGTGGCTACCCAGGCCAAATCGGGCCATGACATTGGGATGGTGACCCTGACCGGGGAACTGGTCCGCATTCAGATGAAGAAGAAGAAATCCGATCCGGAAGACCAAACCCACTTTAAAATTTACCGGAAGGCTAGTAGTCGAGACATTGAGGTCTGGGAAAAATGCCGTGATCGCGAAGAGGAGATTAAAAAGAGATCCCGAGAGATCGCCATCTCATTGGGTCTTCAAATGAAGATCAGCGACGTTGAATTTCAGGGAGACGGTCCAAGGCTACCTTTTACTACACGGCGAAGATCGGGTTGATTTTCGTCAGCTGATCAAGGATATGGCCAAGGCCTTTGGCATTCGTATCGAGATGCGTCAAATCGGTTACCGTCAAGAGGCCCAGCGGTTAGGAGGGGTTGGTTCCTGCGGCCGAGAACTCTGTTGTTCGACCTGGCTCAGTGATTTTCGCTCTGTAAGCACCGCTTCAGCGCGATACCAGCAGTTGGCTTTGAATCCGCAAAAACTCGCCGGCCAGTGCGGAAAGCTCAAGTGTTGCCTGAATTACGAATTGGATACCTACCTCGAAGCGCTCAAGGATTTTCCTCCACAAGACGCCAAACTCAAAACCGAAAAAGGGATTGCCTTTTGTCAAAAAGCCGACATCTTCAAAGAGACCTTGTGGTTTTCCTATAAAAATGACTCCGCTAATTGGTTTGCCTTGACCAAAGCCCAGGTGCAGGAAATCATGGCGGCGAATAAAAAGAACAAAAGTGTGGCCAGCTTGGAAGAGTATGTGGCCGAACTCAAAACCGAAGAAAAACTGGTTTTTGAAAATGTGGTGGGTCAAGACAGCCTGAACCGTTTTGACAAACCGAGAAAGAGGAACCGAAAAAGAAAAGGGCGTAACCCCCGATCACGATCCCCCAAAAATCAAAAGAGTGAGAAGTAAACTAGTGTTATTAGGTATTCTGTGCTTGTGCTTTTCTTGTACAGATCAATTGGTGTATTCAGAATACTCCGCCTTGGAGGATGCCCAGTGGCAACGAACCGATACGCTGAGCTTTGATCTGGATGTTCAAGACACCCTCAACGTGCACAATATCTACATCAATTTGAGGAATAACGAGGCCTATCCCTTTAGTAACCTGTTTTTAATTACTACATTCAGAGGCCCTAGCGGGGAGACTGCAGTCGATACTTTAGAGTACGCCATGGCCAAACCCAATGGAGAATGGTTGGGCGAAGGACGGGGAGGACTTAAAGAAAGTAGACTTTGGTTCCGCGAAAACATCGTTTTTCCCGAATCTGGCGTATATAACTTAAAGGTTACTCACGCTATGCGAGAAAACGGGGTTGTTGAAGGCCTCGAGGTATTGTCTGGAGTAACCGATTTGGGAATCGAATTAGAGCGATTGGATTAAACCTAAAATCCTGGAATTATGGGAATTGTCTGGAATGACGCCGCAAGTTATTGGAAGTACATCAAGATTTTTTGGATCACTTTTCTAGTGATCGCCTTGGGGGTGGCATCGGTATTCATGATGGCCTCGGCCGGAGTATTTGGAGATATGCCGGAGTTTGAGCAACTCGAAAATCCACAGACTAACTTGGCCACCGAGATCTTGTCGGCAGATGGGGAGACCCTGGCCAAGCTCTATTTGAGTGATAACCGGACGCCAATATCTTACGAGGAGTTACCGGAGAATATTGTAGACGCTTTGATTGCAACGGAAGACGCTCGTTATTACAACCACGCTGGGATTGATGCCCGAGGTTTTGCTCGTGCAGTCGCTTATCTGGGCAAGAAAGGAGGGGCGAGTACCATTTCTCAGCAGCTTTCACGCCAGCTTTTTATCGGACCTCGTGCTCCGGACAAACAGGGAGCCATCATCCAAAAGATCAAAGAGTGGGTGATCGCGGTTCGCCTCGAAAGAAGCTACACCAAAGAGGAGATCATCGCCATGTATCTCAATATTTACGATTACAACTACAACGCTGACGGGATTCGTTCCGCTGCCCGTATCTATTTCGGAAAAGAACCCCAGGATCTGCGCATGGAGGAATCAGCGGTTTTGGTTGGGATGCTGAAAAACTCTTCCTACTACAATCCCATCCGCCGGGAAGAATTGGTCTTCAATCGCCGTAATACGGTGCTGAATCAAATGGCGAAATACGAGAAAATCACCCAGGAACAGGCGGATTCTCTCAAGGCTCTGCCCATGAAAATCAACTTCAATCCAGAAAGCCACCGCGAAGGTTTAGCCACTTATTTTAGAACTTATTTGCAACGTTGGTTGAAGGAATGGGTAGACAAGAATCCCAAGGATGATGGAAGCAAATACAATATCTATAACGACGGCTTAACCGTCTATACTACCATCGACAGCCGTCTACAAAAGAATGCTGAGGTCGCTGTTCAAGAACATATGAAGCGCTTGCAGGCTGAGTTTTTTGTGCAGAATACCAAGCAAAGAAATGCAACGGCTCCCTTTACAGATCTGGAGCAGCATCAAATCGACAATATTCTGGAGAGAGCCATGAAAAATTCGGCTCGCTGGAGAGCGATGAAACGCGAAGGCAAGTCTGAAAAAGAAATCCGAGCTTCGTTCCGTAAGGCGACCAAGATGACGGTGTTCGATTACAACTCGGATTCTTACGATAAAGACACGACCATGACGCCTTTGGATTCTATTCGGTACTACAAGACCTTTTTAAGAGCTGCCATGATGAGTATGGAACCCCAAACCGGTCACGTAAAAGCCTGGGTTGGAGGGGTAGACAATACCCACTTCCAATACGACAATGTTATTCAGGGTGCTCGCCAGGTGGGGTCGACCTTCAAGCCTTTCGTTTATGCCACGGCGATTGATCAATTGCGCTACTCGCCATGCGACTCATTCCCAGACACGCAATACTGTATTGAACCTTTGAAATACGGTAATATTGAAGAGTGGTGCCCTAAAAATTCTAACGGAAAATACTCGGGTAAAAACTTTACCCTTAAGCGTGCACTGGCCAGTTCGGTCAACACGGTCACCGCTCAATTAATCGACAAGGTAGGGCCCGCCTCCGTGGTAAAAATTGCCAAGGATATGGGGCTGACTCACCCGATTCCAGAGGTGCCTTCCATTGCCTTGGGAACGCCGGATTTCAACGTATTTGAATTGGTTGGGGCTTACGGGACCTTTGCGAACCAAGGAGTCTATGTAAAACCGATTTTTGTCACCCGAATTGAAGATAAAAATGGAACAGTACTCTATGAGTATGTGCCCGAGACTAAGGACGTCCTGAGTAAGGAAGTGGCCTATGCCATGGTGAACCTGATGGAAGGGGTAACCCAGTCCGGATCAGGAGCGAGACTGCGCGGAAACGCTATGGTCGAAAACACGGTCTACAAAGAAATTATTACCGGTTATCCGTATGAATTCTCGAACCCCATTGCCGGGAAAACAGGGACCACGCAGAACCAAAGTGATGGTTGGTTTATGGGCATGGTACCTAACCTGGTTACCGGAGTATGGGTAGGTGGGGAAGACCGCTCCGTGCACTTTGACAGTTCCGCCTACGGACAGGGGGCCTCTATGGCCTTACCGATCTGGGCCTTGTATATGAAGGCGAATTACGCCGACAAGAAATTAGGCATCTCCAAAGGGGCCTTCCCCGAGCCCGAAAACCAGACCATTAATGTGGACTGCGCTAAGATGCTGGAAGACTTAAAGAATGATCTCGATCTGGACGATAGCGATCTGGACGACTTGGATTTTTAACTTATGATTACAAAAACCGTTCAGGATGCCCAATCGGCACTGGAGGGGGTAGAGGATGGAATGACCCTGATGCTGGGTGGATTCGGTCTTTGTGGAATCCCCGAGAACGCGATTGCCGAGTTGGTGCGACGAGGCACCAAAGACCTCACTTGTATTTCGAACAATGCCGGAGTCGATGACTTTGGTTTGGGCTTTTTGTTGCAAGGCAAGCAGATCAAGAAAATGATTTCTTCCTATGTGGCGAGAACGATGAGTTTGAGCGCCAAATGCTGAGCGGAGAACTGGAGGTGGAATTGACTCCTCAGGGTACCCTGGCCGAGAAATGTCGTGCGGCCCAATCGGGGATCCCCGGTTTTATACTCCCGCGGGTTATGGTACGGAAGTAGCCGAAGGAAAAGAAACCCGAGAGTTTGATGGTAAGATGCACGTACTGGAAGAGGCGTACAAGGCGGATTTTGCCTTTGTAAAAGCCTGGAAAGGAGACGAGGCCGGTAACTTGATCTTTCGAGGTACTGCAAGAAACTTCAATCCCTGTATGTGTGGGGCAGCCAAAGTAACCGTAGTCGAAGTCGAGCAACTGGTGCCCGTTGGCGGTTTGGATCCCAACAGTATTCACATCCCTGGAATTTTTGTCAACCGCATCTTCCAAGGCGAGAAATACGAGAAGCGTATCGAACAACGTACGACACGTAAAAAGGCTTTATGAGACTGGCTTTTACCTGCCGCAAATCTTATAAGCAATCGTTTATTGACGGCCATTATGCCAATCGTTTGATCGCGAAAAGTGAGTTAAAAAGGGAGGAAGTAGGAACGACTTGTGCTCATTGTGATCACCAGGAAAAAAAGCATCACAAAGATATTTATGCGGTTGCAGATTGGAGGATCCTACTTGCGGGAGGAGTTCTAGAACTTGTTTTGACAGGGGTGCTGATTTACTACCTGGGATTAATGTGGGCATTGACTTTTTCCTTGCCCATTTTAGTTTGGAAGCAGCAGAATGAAAAAGTACACCAATTTAATTTGAATCGAATCGAAAGACATGTTAGATAAAAACGGGATTGCTAAGCGCATCGCGCAAGAAGTTCAAGATGGCTTTTATGTGAACCTGGGGATAGGAATCCCTACCCTGGTAGCCAACTTCGTTCGCGACGATATTGAGGTCGAATTTCAAAGTGAGAACGGTGTTTTGGGGATGGGGCCTTTTCCTTACGAAGGGGAAGAAGATGCCGATATCATAAACGCTGGGAAGCAAACCATCACTACTCTTTCTGGAGCGAGCTTTTTCGACTCTGCTATAAGCTTTTCGATGATTCGTGGTAAGCATGTCCACTTGACTATTTTGGGCGCCATGGAGGTAGCTGAAAATGGTGATATCGCGAACTGGAAAATTCCAGGTAAGATGGTGAAAGGAATGGGCGGGGCCATGGACCTTGTAGCCTCCGCAGAAAACATCATTGTCGCGATGATGCACACCAATAAAAAAGGAGAATCTAAGCTCTTGAAGAAGTGCAGTTTACCATTGACTGGGGTGGGTTGCGTAAAGAAAGTTGTGACCAATATGGCAGTGCTGACTGTCGAAGAAGATGGTTTCCATCTGGTTGAGCGAGCCCCAGGTGTCAGTGTGGAAGACATTCAGGCCGCAACAGAAGGGCAATTACACATTCCGGACCAGGTGCCGGAAATGCAATTATAGAAGGTCTTTTCGCAACAATTATCAATGGATTGACAACATTTTTGTCAGTCTGTTCTCTCTCGATAATTATTTTTGAATTATTCAAATTTTATTTGGATATTACTCTTCTGTTAAAACCAACAAACCGATGACTACCGACTACAAACAACAAACTGCCTCGCAGGAGAATCTACCGATTCACAGAAACAGCTTTTACAGCGGAATTGTAAGTCTAATGAAAAAGCTATTTATGTTGTAGAAAACTCCTCTAAAAAATAAAAAAGTCCGCTAGCGGACTTTTATACCTGGACTTGAAGTCAGGAAGATGTTTTATTATTCCTTATCCCTTCACAGAAGCAAAGAGGTACTCGCGGTTCATTCGCGCGATGTTTTCTAAGGAGATTCCCTTAGGACATTCGATTTCACATGCACCGGTATTGGTGCAGTTTCCAAATCCTTCCAGGTCCATTTGCTTCACCATATTTTGAACACGCTCTGCAGCTTCTACTTGACCTTGCGGCAATAGGGCGAACTGAGAAACCTTGGCGGAGGTAAAGAGCATGGCGCTGGCGTTTTTACAAGCCGCTACACAAGCTCCACATCCAATACAGGTCGCTGCGTTAAAAGACTGGTCTGCCATTTCTTTCTCAACTGGGATGGCGTTAGCATCTACCGGATTACCAGAAGTACCCACAGAGATATAACCTCCTGCTTGTTGAATACGATCAAAAGCCGAACGGTCTACGATCAAATCTTTGATGACAGGGAAGGCTTTTGCTCTCCAGGGCTCAATGGTAATAGTATCGCCATTTTTGAAGCTGCGCATGTGCAGCTGGCATACCGTGATCTTGCGATCTGGTCCGTGTGGGCGACCATTGATTTGCAGTGAACAGGTACCACAAATACCTTCTCGGCAATCGTGATCAAATTCCACCGGTTCCTCTCCTTTTTCAATCAATCCTTCATTCAGGATGTCGAGCATTTCCAAGAACGACATGTCTTCATCGACATTGTCCAGGTTATACTTGACCATTTTTCCTTTACTCTTGGCGTCTTGTTGTCGCCAAATTTTAAGCGTCAATTTCATAGCAACATTATTTATAGGAACGGGTCTTAACCTCGATGTTTTCGTATACTAATTCTTCTTTGTGCAACTTGGATTCTCTGGGATTTCCAGTGTACTCCCAAGCAGCAGCGTATTTGAAGTTCTCGTCATCACGCAGTGCTTCTCCTTCTTCGGTCTGGTACTCCTCACGGAAGTGACCTCCACAGGATTCGTTGCGTTCCAAAGCATCCTTGGCAAACAGCTCTCCTAATTCAAGAAAGTCCGCCACACGGCCTGCTTTCTCCAGTTCTTGGTTCTTGCCGTCGGCCTTCCCCGTCACCTTTACATTCTGCCAGAAATCTTCGCGAAGTGCGGCGATTTCTTCCATGGCTTCCTGAAGTTCCTTGGCGTTACGGGACATACCACATTTGTTCCACATGATTTTCCCGAGCTTCTTGTGGTAGTAATCGACACTGTGCTGTCCACTGGCCGACATCAGCTTTTCGATACGCCCGCGAACGTTTTGTTCGGCGGCGTCGAATTCAGGCGTCTCTGTCGAAATAGGCCCGGTACGGATATCATCAGAAAGGTAGTCTCCAATGGTGTAGGGCAATACAAAGTAACCATCAGCCAATCCTTGCATCAAGGCACTAGCCCCGAGTCGGTTGGCGCCATGGTCACTGAAGTTGGCTTCTCCTGCTGCATAGCATCCAGGGATGGTGGTTTGCAGGTTGTAATCCACCCACAGACCTCCCATGGTGTAGTGAACGGCAGGGTATATTTTCATCGGTGTCTTATACGGGTTCTCATCCACGATCTTCTCGTACATCTGGAAGAGGTTTCCGTATTTGGCCTCGATAATTTCTTCTCCTAAACGGCGAACGGTTTTGTCGTCTGCGTTTTTCATTCCGCTGGTCATGGCTTTTTCGCGACCATAACGCATGATGGCGGAGCTGAAGTCCAGATAAACCGCTTCTCCGGTTTTGTTAACACCGAAACCGGCATCGCAACGCTCTTTAGCTGCACGAGAGGCAACATCTCGAGGAACGAGGTTACCAAAGGCAGGGTATCTTCTTTCGAGGTAGTAATCACGATCCTCCTCAGCCAGCTCGGTCGGCTTCAGTTTGCCTTCGCGAATGGCCTGGGCATCTTCCAGTTTTGCAGGAACCCAAATACGCCCATCATTTCTGAGAGACTCTGACATCAAGGTCAGTTTGGATTGGTGGTCTCCGGAAACCGGGATACAGGTCGGGTGTATTTGTGTAAAACAAGGGTTAGCAAAATAAGCGCCCTTTTTATGCGCTTTCCATGCGGCCATCACATTGGCTCCCATACAGTAGGTAGAAAGGAAGAAGAGGTTTCCGTAACCTCCAGTGGCCAAAACAACGGCGTGCGCAGAATGTCTTTCGATTTCTCCTGTCACCAGGTTACGAGCGATAATCCCTCGAGCCTTGCCGTCAACGAGTACGAGGTCGAGCATCTCGTGACGGGTGTAGGACTTAATTTTTCCTCTTTGGATCTGACGGTTCATCGCTGCATAAGCACCAAGAAGCAGTTGCTGGCCCGTCTGTCCTTTGGCGTAGAAGGTACGCGAAACGAGTACTCCTCCAAAAGAACGGTTGTCCAAAAGACCTCCATACTCACGGGCAAAAGGCACTCCTTGAGCGACACATTGGTCAATGATATTGGTCGATACTTCGGCCAGGCGGTGTACGTTGGCTTCTCTGGAGCGGTAGTCCCCTCCTTTGATGGTATCGTAAAAGAGGCGGTAGACACTGTCTCCATCTCCTTGGTAATTCTTGGCTGCGTTAACCCCACCCTGAGCCGCGATAGAGTGCGCTCGTCGAGGGGAATCTTGGTAGCAGAAGGTCTTGACATTGTAACCCAGTTCAGCCAGAGTAGCTGCTGCGGAACCACCTGCCAATCCGGTTCCAACGATGATGATATCGATGTTCCTTTTGTTGGCGGGGTTGACCAGGTCAATGGTGTTTTTATGCTTCGTCCACTTTTCGGCTAGAGGTCCTGAAGGGACTTTGGAATCTAATGTACTCATACTAGTGCGCTAAGTGATTTAAGTGATGATAGAGGGCGATAAATGCAAAACCACCAGGAATTACAATGGCGTAAAACTTGGCGAATTTCACCAAGGCAGGCGTGTACTTGTTGTTGATTCCCATACTCTGAAAAGAGGAGGCGAATCCGTGCCACAGGTGCAAGGCTAATAAGAAGAAACTGATCATATAGATGACCGTTCTCCACATCGGGACGAATTTGGCAACCGTCTCTTCGTAATAGCGCGCAGGATCTTCCGGGAGGGCATCGACATATTTGTAGGTCATCTCATGAACCCAAAAGTCATAGAAGTGCAAGGCGAGAAAAGCCAAAACAACTCCTCCACTCAACAACATATTGCGCGATACCCAAGGAGCATTCGCGCTTCCTTTGTACTGCACATAGCCTTTCCCTCTTGCTGCTCTGTTCTGGGCTTCCAAAATGAACCCCATGACAAAGTGAACAATGACCCCTGCGATCAAGATGGGTTGTGCAACGTATTGCACAAGTGGATTGTACCCCATGAAGTGCGACCACTGATTAAATAATTCTGGATCGATTACCGAGCTCAAGTTGATGGAAAAATGCAACAACAAAAAAGAGACTAGGAAGAGGCCTGAAAGCGCCATAACTACCTTCCGAAGAATGGAAGATTTAAGCATTCCGCTCATAAAATTCTGTTTTTTACAAAATTAGGGCACGGCTCGTTTTTTAACAAGAAATCCATTGCGTAAGGCGGGCTGTTTAGAATCAGTTTAAATACTTATGCGGATGGATGAGAAAGAAGTGGCATTTTTGTGCGAACTTTCCCATCAAATGATACAAGTTGCCATCTTATCGAAGAGCGGAGGAGGTTATTCTACACGCCGATTACTCGAAGAAGCCGAAATCCTCGGGCTCTATGCCGAACAAATTGACCACAGTCTGTGTTCCGTTCGCCTCAGCTCAGATGGATCGGAACTCTTCTTAAGAGAAGAATCCATCAGCGGCGAATTTCAAGCGGTGATTCCCCGAATTGGTAGTGGTGTTACCCGGCATGGTGCGGCTATTGTCAAGCAATTCGAAATTGAAGGGGCTTTCAGTGTCGCCCGTTCGCTCGGTATTATTCGGGCGAGGAACAAAGTCCGAACTATGCAACTCTTTGCCAAGGAAGGGCTGCCCATTCCCGAAACCCTGTTTTCGATCAATCCGGAGAGTCTTTCGGCCCAAATTGAACTCCTTGGGGGGCCACCGGTAATCATTAAAATGCAGGAAGGAACCCATGGAACCGGGGTGATCCTGGCCGAATCGCTGGCTTCCGCTAAATCGATGTGCGATACCCTCTACCGTCTGGGTACGCCCATCTTATTACAACGTTATATCGAGGAAGCCAAGGGGGAAGATATTCGCGTGATTGTGGTAGATCAACAAGTGGTTGCTTCCATGAAACGCAAAGGCGCTTTGGGAGAATTCAGAGCCAACATTCATCGTGGAGGATTGGGTGAAGCCGTACAACTGACCAAGAAAGAAAAGGCTATTGCTCTGCAAGCAACCAAGCTTTTGGGGCTTGGAGTGGCTGGGGTTGATCTGATTCGATCCAAGAATGGTCCTCTTCTTATCGAGGTGAATGCTTCCCCGGGTTTGCAGGGAATTGAATCGGCAACAGGGGTAAATGTAGCCAAGGCCATTATGGAGTATGCTTTAAGAGGTAGTGGGCGAAAAAGAAGATAGGGGATGAAGAGAATTGTCATAGACGACCAAAAGAGTAAGTCGGGGAAAACCAGCCGCATGCAATTAGCGATAGCCCAATTGCCGACAGGCACTTTGATTGAAGTTCAAGTGAATGTGATTCAATCCAAAGCAGAAGGCCCTGTTGTTTTGGTTCAGGGTGGTCTGCACGGAGACGAAATTAACGGGATAGAAATTGTTCGGCGCCTGCGCAGCATGCTCAATGATCAAATCGTCACGGGCACCCTGGTTCTGGTTCCTGTTCTCAACGTCTTTGGGTTTATTCACTTCTCGAGAGAAGTGCCGGATGGGAAGGACGTCAATAGGAGTTTTCCGGGGAGTGTACGCGGGTCTTTGGCCAGCCGAATTGCTGCCCGATACAGTCAACAGCTTTTGCCACAGATCGACTGGGCCGTGGATTTACATACCGGAGGAGCGCAGCGCTTTAACTATCCGCAAATTCGATATAGCACCGGAGATCAGGCCAGCGCGCAGTTAGCAGTAGACTTTAATGCGCCCTTTACGCTGGAATCGGGTTTGATCAAAGGATCATTCCGCAAGCATCTTCACCGCTTAAAGAAGCCTGTCATCGTCTATGAGGCGGGTGAATCCATGCGCTTTGATGAGCACTGTATTCAGACGGGAGTCAACGGGGTTTTGCGCTTGCTGAAAAAACACAAGATGCTCAGCAAAGACATCTCTGTTCCCAAGGCGAAAAAGAAATCGGTTCTTCTGAGCGATTCTGTTTGGCTTCGCTCACCAGCATCAGGCATGTTTTTACCGGCTGTAGAAAACGGCAGTTGGGTCGAAGAAGGCCAAGTGATCGGTTCGGTGGTCAATACCTTCCAAACCAAAGGCAAGGAAGTGAAGGCCCCCCATACAGGGCCGGTATTTTCCGTCAACCACCAAGCGGTAATCAGCCGAGGAGATGCCTTGTTTCATCTCGGAAAAGAAGCTTAATCGTCCGATTGATCCATGTTCTCGAGTTGGATGCGCAAGGCCCGAGTCGATAGCTGTACTTCAATCAAAGAGAGGGACAAGGAGATCATTAAACTGATCAGACTTATACCAAAAATGACCTTGGCCCACACAATGGCCTCCACGTAAATCAGAAACATGGTCACGGCTGCCAGCAAGAAGCTCAAAATAGCCGTGGCTTGCATTTGCTTGATAATTCCCAGCCTCTTTTTTAAGGAATCGATTTGCCTTTTAAGCGGCAGGGAGGAGGTTTGCATGTACTGTCCGTGAAGCTGCCGAATCAAGGCTGCCAGAGCCAAATAACGCGCGTTGTAGGCCAACATCGTCAAAGAGATGGCCGGGAACAAGAGGGCCGGAATGGTGAGGTCTAATTTCACTTGATTTTGAGCTCAGCGGTCGAACTTGCCTTTCCTTGAATTAGCTTGACGGTATAGTCGCCTTTGGGTAGGTAACGCAGGCCGTTCTTGGCCTCGTCTACTTCATCACCCTTGGCTTTTCGCCAGTTCTTGTAACCGCTTTCGCTGAATGTAAGCGCGTAGTTGAAGACATTGTAACCCTTGTCAGTGTCCAATTTGTCTTCGTATACCAAACTTCCGTTTTCTGCGGTTACCTGCAGTTGTACACTTTGCGGTGCAGAAGAGAAGTACATCATAGCAGAAGAGGGTTCAAAGGCTTTGCCCCATTGACTCCAACTGTTCCCCCAGTTACGGGAAAAACGCACTGATTCAGGGGCAAACAAGTGAACGGATTTTCCGTTTGTTTTCCCGTGTTTTTGCAAGGAAGCAATCGGCAGGCGATAAATGCTGCGCCCGTGGGTTCCCACGACCAAATCGGCCGCTTCTTCTTGGATGACCAAATCGTGAACGGCTACGGCCGGCAGCCCATTACTCATTTGGTTCCAGCTTTTACCACCGTCCAGACTGCCGAAAAGTCCAATGTCTGTTCCAACAAACAGCAGGTCTTCGTTGACCGGATCTTCGACCAATGCATTGACCGAACCTAGAGGAAGTCCTTGGTGGATGGCCGTCCAGCTTTTTCCGTAATTATCACTGCGGTACACATGGGCAGCAAAGTCATCCCAGCGGTATCCGTTGACGGTAACATAAACGCGCTCGGGTTTGTGTTTGGAAGCCGTAACCTCGCTGATCCAGTATTCCTTGGGAAGCCCCGCCGAAATATCCTGCCAGCTGTAACCGCCATCAGGACTGGTGTAAACTTTTCCGTCGTCACTTCCGGTATACAAACGACCAAAAACAAATGGCGATTCGCTGATGGTGGTCAGGGTACCGTAAGCCACGTTTCCTTTGCGACCCCCTCGGGTGAGGTCTTCTGAAATTGTCGTCCAGCTGTCTCCGCGGTCCAGGGAACGGTGTAGTTTGTTTCCACCAAAGTAGACTACATCCGGGTTGTGCTTGGACAAGCGAATGGGGGTCTGCCAGTTAAAACGGTAAGGCGATTCACCCAGTTCGTGCTTGATTTGAAGCCGCTTCCGTTTGCCGTTTTCTAGATTTAAACGGAAGTAATTTCCAAACTGAAAGCCCGTGAATACGATGTTGGAATTGCGGGGGTCGATTTCGACCTGCATTCCATCACCTCCCATGATCGAGGTCCAAGGATTCTGCCCGCTTTGATGCCAGCGAGAATCTTCTCTGGCCGTGTGGGATGCCTTCCAGACACCATTGTCTTGGAGGCCTCCGTAAACATTGTAAGGAGATTCGTTGTCGACATTGATGGCGTAGAACTGACCAACTGAGGGAGAATTGTTCTTCATCCAGTGGTCTCCGTTGGTGTAACTGATGTTAATACCCCCGTCGTTTCCATTGATAAGGTGACCGCTTTGCTTGGGGTTAATCCAGAGAGCATGGTGGTCTGCGTGTACATTTTCTTTACTGATGGAATAGTAGGTTTTTCCGCCGTCGTCAGAGGCGATCAGAGGAACCCCGGCGAGATAGATACGCTCCTTATTTTGCGGATCAACACGAACCTGAGCGAAATAATATCCATAGCTGTAGAACAGATCGTCGATGAAGTCTTGGTGTGTTTTATACCAACTCATTCCGCCATCATCAGATCGGTACACCTCGGCGCCAATGACAGGAGTGTCAAATAAGAGTGAATTGGCGTCTTCCAGATAACTGACGAGATCTGCCGGTTGAACACTGCCCTCACGGACCATTTGCTTGACATTGGCTGCTCGGTACTTCTCCTGAAAGCCATTGTTTTTGAGGAAGTCGTTGAGTTCCTTGTCTTCCAATTTCAAAAAGTTGCTTTTACTCATGGAGCGGAAATCCTCTTTGACCAGGCCTTCTTTTTTGTTCTTTTTCTTGTCGGCCGGTCGGCGGAATTGGTTGTCGACTACCGCATATAGGGTTCGGGCATCGTAAACGGCTAGACCGATCCGTCCGACTCCTTCTCCTGTAGGGAAGCCACTATCGGGTTTACTAATGCGCTCCCAAGTTTGTCCGGCATTGGTACTCTTGTAGATAGAAGATCCATTTCCGTTTCCGCTAAAATTCCAGGCCTTGCGGTCTTTTTCCCAAGTTGCGGCGTAAAGCACCTGGAAGTTGCCCGGTTCCATGGCCAGGTCAATGACCCCACTTTCGTTGCTGACAAAAAGGCTTTGGGTCCAGTTTTTACCTCCATTAGTAGATCGGAAAATCCCGCGCTCTTTGTTTGGTGAGTACAAGTGTCCCATTACCCCAACGACCAATTCGTCAGGATTCTCTGGGTTCAAAACAATTCGACCAATGTGGTGGGCGTCCGGGAGTCCTCTAAACTCCCAGCTTTCGCCTCCATCATCGGAACGAAGGAGCCCCATACCGGCATAAGAGGAACGGGAGGAGTTGTTTTCTCCAGTACCGACCCAGATGACGTTGTTTTTCCAGTCCACGGCAATGTCGCCAATGTTTTGGGTAGGGGCATTGTCCATCACCGGATCAAAGGAAATTCCATTGTCCTTGGTCAACCATAACCCACCTGAGGCATAGGCAACGTAAAACTCAGTCGGACGCTCAGGATTTACAGCTATATCGACTACACGACCGCTCATGACGGAAGGGCCGATTAACTGAAGTTCCATGTTTTTTAGTAGGGAAGTGTTGTGGCGAAAATCCCGATTCTGGTTGGCTTCTAGCCATTCCAGTGCGGGTGTTGAAGTTGGAAAATTGTCGTTGGCGTTTTGGGCAGTACCCAGGGCGAAACTTAAGCAGATTGCCACGAATAGGAAGGTTCTCATGTTATTGTCGGGTTTAGGCAAAGTCCAGCTTTGCCAAAAGCAGCCTGAAGATAAGCATTAGAATCTATATATTGAGGGAACCAAACCGGCCAATTATGGAATCTCAAAGCGCTCTCGCCCTGATGTTATTTGCAGGATTACTGGGCTCCGGACTCTTTAGTCTTTTGATCAAAAGAGGGTCCTATGGTTTTCTTGGAAATGCCCTGTTGGGTGTTTTGGGTGCTTTTTTTGAAAGCCGTCAGGGTTATTTGGCGAACTGGGCTTTTCTGCAGCAATGGCAAGCCGAATACCTCTCTACCATTACCCCTACAGGTGAATTATGGGCAGGGGTTTGGCCCGGTTTTTTCGCTGGAGCCTGTTTTTTTCTGATTTTTGGGGTTTTCAAAGCGATATTTTACCGCCCAGCGGTAGTCTTGGACGACTAAACCCACATCCATGAAATACGATTCCCTTCCAGCCTCTCTCTTTATCAAGAACAGAGCGAAGTTTATGCAGCAGATGCAAGCCAAAAGCTTGGCTGCCTTCAATTCAAATGATGTTTACCCCATTGGTGCAGATGGGACTATGCCTTTTGAGCAAGAGCGTAACTTGTTTTACCTCAGCGGAGTAGACCAAGAAGAAACCATTTTGCTGCTCTTTCCTGACGCCCTGGACCCCAAGCACAGAGCCGTTTTGTTTGTCAGAGAAACCAATGAACATATTGCGGTCTGGGAAGGGGCTAAACTCGATAAAAGTAAGGCCACGGCTGTCTCCGGAATCGAAACCGTTTACTGGCTCAGTGATTTTGACCGGATTTTTTTGATTTGATGGGAGAGGCTGAAACCGTCTATCTCAATACCAACGAGCACTACCGTCAGGCGGTCGAAACCCAAACCAGGGAAGACCGTTTTATAGAAAAAGTCAAACGAGAGTTTCCGGCCCATAAGGTGGCCAAAAGCTTTCCGATTTTAGAGGATATCCGGGGAGTAAAGGAACCGGAAGAAATTGACTTACTGCAAAAGGCCTGTGATATAACAGCCCAAGGGTTTAACCGGGTACTGCAGTTTGTTCGACCCGGGGTATGGGAGTACGAAATTGAAGCTGAATACCTGCATGAATTTATCCGCAACAAGTCAAAAGGCTTCGCGTATACGCCCATTATTGCATCCGGTAATAACGCCAATGTGCTCCACTACATCGAAAACAACAAGGAGTGTAAAGCCGGAGACCTCATCCTGATGGATGTAGGTGCCGAATACGCCAATTACTCCAGTGATATGACGCGAACCATCCCAGTTTCGGGCCGCTTTAGTCCGCGTCAAAAAGCCGTTTACGACGCGGTGAATCGGGTCAAGGACAAAGCAACTGCGCTATTAACACCCGGTGTCCTCTGGAAGGAGTACCACAAAGAAGTCGGATTGATCATGACCGACGAATTGATTGGTTTGGGACTACTTGACAAGGCCGATGTACAGAACCAATCTCCGGAGCATCCGGCCTACAAGAAGTACTTTATGCACGGGACAAGTCACCATTTGGGATTGAATACCCACGATTATGGGGTATTAAAAACCCCGATGAAGGAGGGGATGGTGTTTACGGTTGAACCCGGGATTTACATTCCTGATGAAGGATTCGGAATTCGCTTGGAAGACGATGTGGTCATTCAGCAGGATGCAGCCCCTTTGAATTTGATGGGTCATATTCCGATAATCTCGGAAGAGATTGAAGACTTGATGAACGCTTAGCCTTCTTCAGATACGCCTTTTTTTCTGGTCAAAATCGAACTTAGGCCAAAAGCGACTGCAGCTGGAATAAACCAGCCTAGGCTGTAGGCCTGTAAGGGAATCTTGCTGGTCATAGACTCTGACAAGGGATAACCCACAGAGCCCAGGAAGTCTGGAAGGCTGAACAGCATGGTCGTTCCCACAACTATACGGAAAATCGTTCGAGAGGTCCAGCTTTTAGGGAGTACATTCAGGAGGATCAAAACAATGGTTACCGGATAAACCAACATCAGTGCCGGAACGGCTACCGCGATGATGAAGTCGACACGCCACTGACCCACCAAAACTCCAATAACACAGGCGACGAAGGCTGTAATGCGGTATGCTCGTTGGGAGTTGCCTAGTTGTTCTTTAATAAAGTCAGACGTTCCCGTAATGATTCCTACGGCTGTAGTGAAGCAGGCCAAGGATACCATCAGGCTTAAGATCCATTGGGCTGTGGCCCCTAAATTTTGTCGGGTAATGCCAATGAGTAAATCGGCACGACTGATCTCTTGCGGGAAAAAGGGAGTGGATTTGGCTCCAGCCAAAATCAGTCCGATGTATACGGTGAGCAAGCCCAGTCCGGCCAGAAATCCAGCTCTTGCGATCAGTTTTTGTTTTTCTGCTAAGTCGTATTGCGGAAATTTGAGGTTGACCGAAATAATAATCACCCCACCGACAACTACAGAGCCAATAGCATCAAAGGTTTGATAGCCTTCCAAAAGACCCTTAGAAAGGGTATCTGCCTGAGGGGTGTGGTCGACTGGCCAATCCAAATTAAAAATGACAGCCCCGATGAGGGTAAAGAGAAGTAACAAGAGTGCAGGAGTCAGGATTTTGCCCAACCAGTCCAGGATTTTACTGCGAAACCAGACGCAGGCGAATACCAAACCAAAGTAAATCGTGGCAAAGACCCAACTGGGCATTTCGAATAAGGGGGCAATTCCCATTTCATAGCTGACGGAAGCTGTTCTCGGTGAGGGCAGACTAATCGAAATACTGTAGATGACCAGGCAGTACAAAAGACTGTAACTGCCGGAAACCGGTTTAGCTAAATCGTAGAGACTTCCCTGCAGACGGGAGTGGGCCACTATACCCAATACAGGAATAAAAACGGCTGATAGACAGAAGCCTAAAGCAACGGCTGTCCAGCTTGCGCCGGCTTCTAGACCCAAAAGAGGCGGAAGAATGAGATTTCCTGCACCAAAAAAGAGCGAAAAAAGAGCGAAGGCAAGTAGCCATGTCGATTTTTTTGTACGAATCACAGATTAGGCTTGATCGGAGGAACCGAAATTACTAATTTAAAAGTGCGCTTGAAGGGTTGAGCGATTTTAAACGACTTTTTTCGCTTTTCGCCGATCCAGAAAGTTAAAACCAAACCCCAAAAGAGTAAACAACAACCTACATGAAAAAGAGACCCATTGGACAAGGAAGTAAAATAAAGGGCGCCCTCTGTGCGGTGCTCGGACATGAGTATAAGGTATCCAGAGAAATCACGGATCACATCAAGGAATACACCTGCATGCATTGCCAGAAACAGGTATGTGCCGATGTAAATGGCCAGCTAACCCAATTGACTTCCGAAAAGATCGAAATCAATAACACCCTTCGTGCTATTCACTTTAAGCGCAAGTCTCGCCGCCAATCTTCGGCTGAATTTTACTAGTCTTCTTGGTTAAAGGCGTTCCAGCCTTGAGCCTGTAAAGGAAAGAGTTCCCCCGATCTTGTCACCAGTTGAGCCCCTCGGGAGGCCTCGGTCATGTGCCCAATCACGGTAAGGTTGGGATTCCCTTTAATTTTTGGAAAATCTTCTTGTTTGATGGTGAAGAGTAATTCGTAATCCTCTCCGCCGTTAAGCGCCACTGTTGTGGGATCCATCTTGAATTCTTCTGACGTAGAGATCACCGTGGGATCAATTGGGATTTTTTCTTCATACAACTGACAGCCCAATTGACTGTTCTGACAGAGGTGTATAACTTCAGAAGAAAGCCCGTCACTGATATCGATCATTGCTGTTGGCTGGACCTCAAGTTTTTCGAGAAGTTCCACAATGTCGAGTCGTGCCTCCGGCTTGAGTTGCCTTTCGACCAGGTAGTGGTAGGGTTCTAAATCAGGCTGGTGTTGAGGATTCACCTGAAACACCTGTTTCTCTCTTTCTAAAACCTGCAGACCCAGATAAGCGCCGCCCAAATCTCCACTGACCACGAGTAATTCGTTGTCAGCGGCCTTGCTCCGGTAGGTGGTTTTTTCTTTTTCTGCTTCCCCCAAAACAGTAACACTGATAATCATCCCCTTGTTGGAAGAAGTAGTATCTCCTCCGACGAGGTCTACTTTGTAGTGGGCACAGGCTTTAGCAAAGCCATCATAAAAATGCTCCAAAGCTTCCAGGGTGAATCGGTTGGAAACAGCCAGCGAAAGGGTCAGCTGTGTCGGCCGGCCATTCATGGCGCAGATGTCCGAAATATTAACCACGGCGGATTTGTAGCCCAGGTGTGTGAGAGGCATATACCCCAAATCAAAATGCACTCCTTCCACCAGCATATCGGTGCTGATTAGGCCGTGCTCTTTTTGGAAATGAATAACGGCTGCGTCGTCTCCAATTCCGACCAGGCTTCCTGGATTCTGTAATTCAAAACCTTTGGTAAGGTGCTCGATAAGGGCGAATTCGCCAAGTGTTGATACTGCTGTACTTTGCCGGTCTTTGTTTTCCCATTCCATGGCGCAAATTTAACTCAGCCATATTAAATCGTATCTTTCTTTTTTGAATCAATTAAAAAGATGAAAACACTAATCCATAAGCCCATTTGGGCCCTTTCTTTTCTTTGTCTTGCCACTTGTTTGTTTTTAGCGAGTTGCGGTTCTGATTCGGACTATATGTCCCCTGTAACCGGAGGGGGAACAGGTGGTGGGGGTAACTATGGCGGTGGCACTGGTAGCGGTGGCACTGACGGGGGCGGAACTGGAGGAAATACTTCAGGGAGTGCACCCTGCGAAAACGGTAGTGCAGGCGGGTTTCCTTGTATGGGGATTGACCTGGTTGATCGAGTGACACTGCAAGAAATGTCATCTGGTGAAGCCAATGATGTGTGGGGATGGGTGGATCCCATGGATGGTGCGGAGTACGCCTTGGTTGGTCTGCAGAACGGAACAGGCTTTGTCCGTCTGGATGCTGAAGGCCAGGGAACCTACCTGGGAAAATTGCCAACGGCTACGCAAAACAGCATCTGGCGCGATATTAAAGTGTATGGAAATCATGCCTTTATTGTCGCTGAAGCAAGCAATCACGGGATGCAGATCTTTGATTTAACCCGTCTTCGTGGGCAGACTTCTGCGTCCACCTATGACGCGGATGCCGTATACAATGGTATCGGAAATGCCCACAATGTGGTCATCAATGAAGATATTGGTTACGCTTATCCTGTTGGGACGGATAGGAATGACACCTACCAGGGAGGAGTGCACTTTGTCGATGTTTCTAACCCGGAGTCCCCCAGTCCTGGAGGAGGTTACGGAGGAAGTGGTTATACCCACGATGCCCAGGTAATCACCTACAACGGACCAGATCAGGTGTACCTCGGTCGTGAAATATTTGTCGGAGCTAACGAAAACGAAGTGGTATTCGTCGACATAACCGACAAAAGCAATCCTCAATTTATCAGTTCGGTCACCTATGCGGATATTGGCTACACCCACCAAGGTTGGTTTACAGAAGACCACCGTTTCTTTTTGTTGGGAGATGAATTGGATGAGACAGGACCGACGGGCTATCGTTCCCGCACCATCGTCTTCAATGTGAGCAATCTGGACAACCCTGTGAACCACTACGAGTACCAAGGACCCACCAATGCAATTGACCACAACGGTTATGTCTTGGGAGACAAATTCTACCTGGCCAATTACACAGCAGGTGTGCGCATCATCGACATCAGTAATATCGCCCAGCGGAGCATGACAGAGCTGGCCTATTTTGACACCCATCCCACTTCAGACAATGCTCAATTCAATGGGGTGTGGAGTGTGTATCCGTATCTGCCCAGTGGTTTTATTTTGGTGAATGACATTGAGCAAGGACTCTTCATTTTAAAAGAGAGCAATTAGAATATTCGCGATGAAAAAGAGAAATGTACTAATCGGTTTAAAAACTGTATTAGCAGGTATGCTCTTGCTTAGCAGCTGCAATCCTGCAATTGACGACGCTCCTTTGCTCAATCAGGGTGAATTGATGCTCGTCCAAAGAATAGGAGGTTCAGGGGATGATACTCCTCGGTCTATTATTGAAACCCAGGACGGAGGCTACGCCATTCTGGGCTTTACCAACAGCACCGATGGAGACATCCAGGATAAGGACCTCGCTGTAAACGATTACTGGATTTTAAAGTACAATCGGTACGGTGCTTTGCAGTGGAATCGAACCATTGGGGGCAGTGGCGATGACCGTGGTCAAAGTCTTGTTCAAACGTCGGACGGCGGATATGCTTTGGTGGGATATGCCATGAGCTCCGATGGCGATGGAAGCCGCAACGAAGGTTTTCACGACAATTGGATCGTCCGTCTGGATTCGGCGGGTAATATTTTGTGGGAAAAGAGTTTTGGTTTTGCCGGCCACGACCATTCGTACCAGGTGATTGAAACCCAGGATGGCGGTTTGTTTTTTGCTGGTTTTTTAGACGTGACCCTCTCCGGTGGCCAGGGCAATGATGGGCTGTTTCGTCACGGGGTAGGCGAGTTTTGGGGCACCAAATTGGATGCCGCTGGCAATTTGGTTTGGCGCCGTTACTTTGGAGGAACGAGTAATGACCGTTCTTATGCCGTTACCGAAACTGTAGACGGAAATCTGGTTTTAGTGGGGGCTTCTGAAAGTGACGACTTTGACATCAGTAACCCCAAGGGGAGCTATGATGTCTGGGCCGTTAAAGTCGGTCCTACCGGGGACTTTGTTTGGGAAAAATCCTTTGGAGGCAGCGGTATTGATCACGGATACGGAGTCATTGCGGCCCGCGATGGTGGCGTCTACATCGCCGGAGACACCAATAGTGATGATCAAGATATCGGCCGTGCCATTGGAGTAACCGATGCTTGGCTGCTCAAGTTGGATGCTGATGGAAATATGGAATGGGAACAGACCTATGGAGGTTCTGATTTTGATTCCGTGCTGAGCATTAAATCTTGTCATAACGGAGATCTGCTTTTGATTGGAAATACGAAAAGTTCCGATGCGGTCGGGGTGAATATCGCAGGAGAAAATGACTTATGGCTGCTGCGCTGTAATCCAAGTGGACAGGTCATTTGGCAAAAGAACTTTGGTGGAGCCGACATCGACTTTGGTTTTGACGCGGTAGAGATGCGTGATGGGCGTATTTTATGGGTGGGCGAAACCCGCTCCAACGACTTGCTGGACTTGCCGTCAAAGGGAGGTGGTGATCTCCTTCTTCTCGAGCTTCATTAAGGCAATCGTTTTTCTCGATTTCTTTATTTGTTATCTAAATGTTAGTGTGGCTGTTATTCCGCGACTTATGGGCTATATTTGCAAAATAGTTCAAGCGGTTAGCGTCTTATGATACAAGTCTCAGAATCAGCCCGAAAAAAAGTATTGACCCTTATGGAAGAAGAAGGGTTCAATACGGATACCGACTTCGTCCGTGTAGGGGTAAAAAGCGGAGGATGTAGCGGTTTGTCTTATGATTTAACTTTTGATGCTCAAGTCGCCGATAATGATCAGGTTTTTGAAGACAACGATGTGCGCATTGTTGTTGACAAAAAGAGCTTTCTCTACCTGGTTGGAACGGTACTGGAGTATTCCGGAGGTCTAAACGGAAAAGGATTTGTTTTTAACAATCCCAACGCACAACGAACATGTGGATGCGGTGAAAGCTTCTCGCTCTAACCGCTATGCAGGCACACTGAATTTCCACCAAAAAACAAAAAATGGCTTATACAGAAGAAGAGTTAAAGAAAGAGCTCGAATCCAAAGAATATGCCTACGGATTTTACACGGATATTGAGTCCGAAACCTTTCCGAAAGGATTGAACGAAGATATCGTTCGAGCCATCAGCAAGAAAAAGGAAGAGCCGGAGTGGATGACCGAATGGCGTCTGGAGGCTTTCCGTAACTGGCAGGAGATGGTTGAGCCGGAATGGCCAAACGTGGAGTACACCAAGCCTGATTTTCAGGATATTTCTTACTATTCAGCACCGAATAAAAAGCCCAAGTACGACAGCTTGGACGAGGTGGATCCTGAATTGTTGGAGACCTTCAAAAAATTGGGTATTTCTCTGGAAGAACAGAAAAGGCTGGCCGGGGTTGCTGTAGACATCGTGATGGATTCAGTTTCAGTTGCGACGACTTTTAAAAAGACCTTGGCCGAGAAGGGTATTATTTTCTGTTCCATTTCTGAAGCCATTCAGGAACACCCTGAGTTGGTCCGTAAATACATCGGATCGGTGGTTCCGCCAAAAGATAATTTTTACGCTGCTTTGAATTCCGCCGTATTCTCGGACGGAAGTTTCTGTTATATCCCAAAGGGTGTTCGCTGTCCGATGGAGCTTTCGACTTATTTCCGAATCAACCAGGCGGGAACAGGTCAGTTCGAACGCACACTCGTGGTTGCCGATGAAGGGAGTTACGTGAGTTACTTGGAAGGCTGTACCGCCCCTTCAAGAGACGAGAATCAGTTGCACGCCGCCGTCGTTGAACTCATTGCCATGGACGAAGCGGAGATAAAATACTCAACGGTACAAAATTGGTTCCCTGGCGATAAAGAAGGAAAAGGAGGTGTGTACAACTTCGTAACCAAACGTGGTCTGTGCGAGAAAAGAGCCAAGATTTCGTGGACTCAAGTAGAAACTGGTTCGGCCGTCACCTGGAAGTATCCTTCCTGTGTTTTGAAGGGGGATTACAGTATCGGAGAATTTTACTCCATTGCGGTGACCAATAACCACCAGCAAGCCGATACGGGTACCAAAATGATCCACCTAGGGAAGAACACCCGAAGTACCATTATTTCGAAAGGTATCTCGGCCGGGCACTCCCAGAACAGCTACCGAGGATTGGTGCAAATCAATTCGCGAGCAGAAAATGCAAGAAACTTTTCGCAGTGTGATTCCCTCTTAATGGGGAATCTCTGCGGAGCACACACTTTCCCTTATATCGAAGCCAAGAACAGCTCGGCACAAATCGAGCACGAGGCGACGACCAGTAAAATTGGTGAGGACCAAATTTTCTACTGCAACCAAAGGGGAATCGATACTGAAAAAGCGATTGCTCTAATCGTCAATGGATTCAGCAAAGAAGTACTGAACAAATTGCCGATGGAATTCGCTGTGGAAGCACAAAAATTATTAGAAATCAGTTTGGAGGGCTCAGTGGGATAATCCCGGGGACATTCTATTAAACACTATTTGAATTAAAACGAATCATGTTAAAAGTATCTAATCTAGTTGCAGGAATAGAAGAAAGTACCATCCTCAATGGAATTGACCTCGAGGTGAATGCCGGTGAAGTACACGCCATCATGGGACCGAACGGTTCCGGTAAGAGTACCCTGGCCTCCGTGATTGCTGGTAAAGAAGAATACGAAGTAACTTCTGGAAAAATGGAGCTTTTAGGAGAAGACCTGGAAGGTTTGTCTCCGGAAGAACGCGCCCACATGGGGGTATTTCTTTCCTTTCAATATCCTGTTGAAATTCCAGGAGTCACCGTAACCAATTTTATGAGAACGGCCCTGAACGAAACCCGTAAAGCACGAGGTTTGGAAGAGATGCCGGCGAACGAGATGTTGAAGCTCATTCGCGAGAAAGCCGAATTGCTCGAGATCGATCGAAAGTTCTTGTCTCGATCCCTGAACGAAGGCTTTTCTGGTGGAGAGAAGAAAAGAAACGAGATCTTCCAAATGGCGATGATGGAACCCAAATTGGCCATCTTGGACGAAACGGATTCTGGATTGGATATCGATGCTCTGCGCATTGTGGCCGAAGGGGTGAACAAATTGAGAAGCAAAGACAACGCCATCATCGTGATTACCCACTACCAGCGTTTGTTGGATTATATCGTTCCAGATTATGTGCACGTATTGCACCAAGGAAAGATTGTAAAATCAGGAACCAAAGAGCTCGCTCTTGAATTGGAAGACAAAGGATACGATTGGTTGAAACAGAAAACTACCGTCTAATGGATTTAAAGGAAAAAATCGTTTCCTCTTTTTTGGCCTTTGAGGATTCTGTGGACCTGGACAGTTCAGTTCACGAGTTGAGGTCTGAGGCTATTAAAAAATTTGAGGACCACGGCTTTCCGACAAAAAAGGAAGAAGCCTGGAAATACACATCACTAAATGCCTTGCAAAAGGTTGATTTTAGTTTGTTTCCTAAGGAAGGTGCCTTGGATTACAAAGAGGTGAAGTCTTACTTCTTGCACGAAATTGACAGTTACAAGATTGTCTTCATCGACGGGGTCTACAGTTCGTATTTGTCGGAGACAACGCATGAGGGCATGGATATCTGCCTAATGAGTGCGGCTTTGACCAAGCCGACCTACAAGGCAGTCATTGACAACTACTTCAACAAGGCGGTAAAGGATGATTCTATGACCCATTTGAATACGGCTTTTTCTAAAGAAGGCGCCTACATCTACATTCCCAAAGGAAAAGCGCCGCACAAGCCTATTCAGATCATGCACTTCAGTACAGGTAGTGAGGCTGCTCAAATGTTACAGCCACGCAATCTGATTGTCTTGGAAGAGGGTGCGGAAGCTCAGATTATCGAGAGACACCAAAACCTCACCAAGAATGAGGTTTTCACCAATGTAGTTACGGAGATCTTTGTCGCTGAACGTGCTAATCTGGATTATTACAAGGTGCAGAATGACCGCGACAATGCCTCCTTGGTAGACAACACCTATATCGATCAAAAAAGCAACAGTGTAGCCAGTGTTCACACCTTTTCTTTCGGAGGAAAATTGGTCCGCAACAACCTGAACTTTTATCAGGACGGATCTCGCATTGATTCGGTTTTGAAGGGGATCACCTTGTTGGGTGAAAAGCAACACGTAGACCACTACACCTTAGTGCACCACGCACAACCGAATTGCGAAAGCCACCAGGATTACAAAGGCATTTACGCTGACCATTCCACCGGAGTGTTTAACGGGAAAATCATTGTGGATCAAATCGCCCAGAAAACCAATGCGTTCCAGCAAAACAACAACATCCTCATCAGCGACAAGGCCACGGTAAACACCAAGCCTCAGCTCGAAATTTTTGCGGATGATGTGCGCTGTTCCCACGGTTGTACTATTGGGCAACTCGATGAGGATGCACTTTTCTATTTGCAATCCCGAGGAGTACCCAAGAAGGAAGCGACTGCGCTTTTGATGTATGCTTTTGCCAACAACGTCTTGGAGAGTGTTAGACTGGATGCTTTAAAAAATCGAATCAACGGAATAATTGCAGATAAACTAGGAGTAGAACTGGGATTTGATGTTTAAAAATGCTGAAGAAAGAAGAAGTAGAAAACATTAGAGCGGATTTCCCAATCCTCTCGGAGCAGGTGAAAGGCCAACCCCTGCTTTACTTAGATAATGCGGCGACCTCACAGACACCCACGGCTGTAATCGACACCATCGTTGATTACTACTCCCGGTACAACGCGAATATTCACCGTGGGGTACACCATTTATCGCAAACGGCTACCGATGCTTTTGAAGAGGCCAGAGCCACTTTACAGGAGCATTTTGGGGTCGATAAGCCTCACCAGATTATTTTTACATCGGGGACCACGCACAGCATTAATATTGTGGCTTCCGGGATGTCTGCCCTGCTGAAATCCGGGGATGAAATTCTGGTATCGGCCATGGAGCACCATTCCAATATTGTACCCTGGCAAATGCTCTGCGAAAAGACCGGAGCTGTGCTCAAGGTAATTCCGATGAATGAAGCTGGAGAATTGGATTTAAAGGCTTACAGCGCTCTCTTGAACGAAAGAACCAAGATGGTTTTCTTCAATCATATTTCGAATGCTTTGGGGACTGTGAATCCCGTTGCCCAAATGGTGGAGATGGCCCACAGAGTAGGTGCTGCTGTTTTGGTGGATGGAGCCCAGGCCGCCCCTCACCTGGTCGTAAATTTGAAGGAGCTTGGAGTCGATTTTTACACTGCTTCGGCCCATAAGATGTGCGGACCTACAGGAATAGGGATGCTTTATGGGAAGGAAGAATGGCTCCTTAAATTACCTCCTTATCAAGGAGGGGGTGAGATGATTGCTGAGGTGACCTTTGATAAAACGACTTACGCTGATTTACCTCATAAATTCGAAGCGGGGACACCTAATGTCTGTGGTGGAATTGCTTTTGGGGCTGCCGTAAAGTATATGAACTCGATTGGTTTAGACAAAATAGGAGCCTACGAAGAAGAGCTTACTCGTTATGCCAGTGAGAAGCTGCTCGAGATACCGGGGCTGAAGATCTACGGAACGGCCGAAAACAAGACCTCTGTCATTTCGTTTAATGTCGAAGGGCTGCATCCTTATGATATTGGGAGTTTACTGGACCAAATGGGCATTGCTGTTCGTACCGGTCATCACTGTGCTCAGCCCATCATGGATTTTTATCGGATTCCGGGTACGGTTCGAGCGAGCTTTAGTTTTTACAACACCTATGAAGAGGCTGACCGCCTGGTCGCCGGAGTTCAACGGGCCGTAAACATGCTACAATAATCGTATGAAAGCTATATCCGACATCCAAGAAGAGATCATTGATGAGTTCATGCTGTTTGAAGACTGGATGCAGCGCTATGAATACATCATTGATTTGGGTAAATCTTTGCCCCTGATTGACGAGGCACACAAGACCGAAAACAATCTGATCAAAGGCTGCCAGAGCAAGGTATGGGTTCATGCCGATATGGAGGAAGACAAGCTGCATTTTACCGCTGACAGTGAAGCCATTTTAACCAAAGGCATCATCGCCATACTGATTCGTGTCTTTAGTGGCCAGCCCCCTCAAGCCATTGTTGACGCCAGCACCGATTTTATTGATCAAATCGGTTTAAAAGAACATTTATCCGCCACCCGCGCCAATGGTTTGGTCAGTATGATCAAGCAAATGAAGTTGTACGCTGTGGCTTTCCAATCTCAAAGGCAGTAACATGAGTGAACCCAATACCGCTGAACTGGGCGATAAAATTGTCCGTGTTCTCAAGACTATTTATGATCCCGAAATCCCGGTTGATATATACGAATTGGGCCTGATCTACGACGTTTTTGTGAACGAGGAGCAGGAAGTCAAAATCCTGATGACCTTGACCTCTCCCAACTGTCCAGTGGCAGAAACCCTTCCGGTGGAAGTAGAAGAAAAGGTCAAATCCATTGATGAGGTGAGCGACGCTATTGTCGAAATCACCTTTGACCCGCCCTGGACCCAGGAATTAATGAGTGAAGAGGCTAAGCTCGAACTTGGGATGCTCTAATGAAAGAAGAAATTGTAAATAGGGTAGCCAATAGTGCTCTGATGACCTTTGACTTGGAAGATCACTTTCCGGAAGGCCAACGGGCCGAAATTGACTTGTCCCAGTGGTTGCATGCAGGACTTATTCTAAGAGAAAAAGAGTTTCGTGCGGCCCTAAAGTCGATCGACTGGTCCATCTACAAAGATCAATACATCGCCTTGTACTGTAGCACGGATGCCATTATACCTGCTTGGGGCTACACTTTGGTCTGTTCCTCCCTATTGCCTTTTGCGAAAAAAGTAGTTCTTGGGTGCGAAGAAGATTTAAATTCCTCCCTCTATCAAGACATTCTCAATGCCCTTGATTACAGCGCCTATCAAGACAAGGCCGTCATCTTGAAGGGGTGCTCAGAAAAGGCTGTTCCTCTCGCCGCCTACCTAATGGCCATGGAAAAACTACAGGCCGTTGCAAAAAAAGTAATGTACGGTGAATCTTGTTCCGCTGTTCCCCTTTTTAAGCGTTAAGGTTGTCCGAAGAGTGACTTCCGTGTACTTTTGTGAAGAATAAACACTATTTATTACAAGATGAAAAAAATGATTCTGTGGGCCTTGGTTGCCCTACCGTTGGGGGTTTTCGCCCAAGAGACAGAAGAGGAGTTAAAGGCTAAACTCGCTTCTAAAAAGGACTCCATTGCCCAAATTCAGGGAAGAGCAAATGCCCTACAGGCACAAATTGATGCCCTTCCTGGCTGGAAAGTAGGTGCTTTTGGAACCATCGGAACCAACATTTCGAGTTTTAATAACTGGTTCGCACAAGGCATTCCAAACAACAATTCCGGTAACATCGGCTTTACAGTAAATGCGTACGCTAATCAAAAGGAAGAGAAATTCTTTTGGAGAAACTCAGCCAACATCAACCTGAACTGGGTGAAATTGGATGACCGTGATGACGATACGGACAACTCCGGTTTCAGACAAGCGACAGACGTTTTTAACCTCAGCTCCCTTTATGGCCGTAAGTTGAGCGATAAATGGGCTGTATCTGGATTAGGAGAATACAGAACGACGATCTTGAGTAACTTCAACGATCCGGGTTATTTGGATTTGGGTGTGGGTGCTACCTGGACTCCGATCAATGACTTAGTCGTGGTGATTCACCCTTTGAACTACAACTTTGTGTTTAGTAAGGATGACACCATTTTCAACTCTTCCTTGGGTGCCAAAATTGTGGCGGATTACACGAAGCAGATTGGCGCGGTGAACTTCAAATCTAACCTTTCCATGTTCAACAGCTACGAAAGCAGTGATTTAAGCAACTGGACGTGGATCAACTCCTTCTCTTACACGCTCTGGAAGGTGATTGGTGTTGGGTTCGATTTTGGTTTGAGAAATAACCGTCAGGAAGCCTTGAACTACCAGGTCAATACCTTGGGTAACACCGATATTACTTTCGATAATCTCGACAACGAATTGCAGACCTACTGGACTTTGGGTCTGAGTTACTCCATCAATTAAGACAGCTCTTCGGAGCCGTATTCATCCAGATTTTCTGGATACAAGAAATTGTTATACGGGAAGCGCGTGATGTGTATGTCGCGCACTTCCTTGTATACTCTTTTTCGGAAGACTTCCAGATTTTCTTTTTCAGTTGCCGAGATAAAAAGGGCCCGATTTCCCAGGCGAGAGAACCAGGTTTTTTGCCATTCTTCCAAAGTGAAATGACGGGCTTCTCGTTCGGTGATGAGATCATCTTCATCGAGAGGTTCAGGATGGTACTGATCAATTTTATTAAATACGGTGATGCTGCGCTTATCCATGCAGCCGATTTCTTCCAGAATTTTGTTGACCGAGGCAATGTGCTCTTCAAAGTTGGGGTGCGAAATATCCACCACGTGAAGAAGAAGATCAGCCTCTCTCACCTCGTCCAGGGTACTTTTAAAGCTCTCTACGAGCTGTGTAGGTAGCTTTCTGATAAATCCTACCGTGTCGCTTAAAAGAAACGGAAGATTACCTAGAACGACCTTACGAACAGTTGTATCGAGGGTAGCGAAGAGTTTGTTTTCGGCAAAGACCTGACTCTTGCTGACTACATTCATCAAGGTCGATTTTCCCACATTGGTGTAACCGACCAGAGCGACACGGACCAACGCACCGCGATTCCCGCGTTGTACACCCATTTGCCGGTCTATTTTGAGAAGCTTTTTCTTGAGTAAGGCGATTCGATCCCGCACAATACGCCGGTCGGTTTCAATCTCGGTTTCACCGGGTCCCCGCATTCCAATACCCCCGCGTTGGCGTTCCAAGTGAGTCCAGAGACCCGTTAAGCGGGGCAGTAAATATTCGTATTGGGCGAGTTCTACTTGGGTTCGTGCATAACTGGTCTGCGCTCTTTGAGCGAAAATATCAAGAATCAAACCGGTCCGGTCCAGAATCTTGCACTTCAGTAATTTTTCAATGGTGTTTTGTTGGGCAGGACTGAGCTCATCGTCAAAAATGACGGAACCGATTTCATGCTCTTTCACGAATTCCTGAACCCCCTCCATTTTACCGCTACCAATATAGGTTTTGGCATTGGGTTTCTCTACGCGTTGGACAAATCGCTTTAGCACTTCTCCGCCCGCTGTTTGGGTAAGAAACTCCAGCTCATCCAGGTATTCCGTGACTTTTTGCTCGTTCTGACGCGAATTGATCACTCCGATCAACACGGTCTTTTCATAGGTTCTTTCTTTCTGCTCAAGCATAAATCAATAAATTGCAAATCTAACTAAAGCCCATGAATCTCAACTTTTATCGCCGATCAAAAACGGTCGATACCCAAGTGTCAACCGTGGCTTTTTACAATCTGGAGAACTTCTTTGACACCAAGGACGACCCCCATGCATTGGATGACGACTTTACCCCAGACGGTAAAAAGGCCTGGACGCCCAAACGTTTCCGGCACAAGGTCAAGAAGCTGTCTAAGACGATTCGAAGAATTGGTGACGATGTATCTACGCAACCCCCGGTACTCGTGGGCCTGGCGGAGGTAGAGAATCGCGGAGTGATCGAACGTCTTTTAGAAACCAAGTTTCTAAACCAGGTCAATTACGGAATCGCCCATTTTGACTCTCCAGACGAAAGGGGAATCGACACCGCTTTGCTTTACAACCGAGATGTTTTTCAATTACTCCATCAGGAGCGAGTTCCAGTCTATTTAACCGATGAGTACGGAGACCGGGACTATACCCGAGACATTCTATACGTCAATGGAATGTGGGGAGAGGATCTGATTCACCTGTTTGTCAATCACTGGCCATCCAGAAGAGCAGGGGTTGAAGAAACCGAAGAAAAGCGACTTCACGCCGCCGAAACCGTTTTGCGCCAAATCAATGCCCTGGAGCAGAAAGAGAGCGATCCTTATATCGTGGTGATGGGGGATTTTAATGATGGCCCAGAAAGTCCTAGTATACGCTTGCTGGACGAGAGTATCTCTTTAATTAATCCATTTCAGCAGGTCAAAAAATCGGGGCAGGGAAGTGCTTTTTTTAAAGGGAAATGGTCTTTGTTTGATCAAATACTACTTTCTCCGGCCTTTTTTCAAGGCCAATCCGAGGGTCCGGCTTTCCGAGATGCTTCGGTTTATTCGCCGCGCTTCTTAACCCAGTACAAAGGGCGGTTTAAAGGCAGTCCTTTCCGAACTTATGGAGGGCCGAAATACCGGGGTGGATACAGCGATCACTTCCCTGTTTATGTGGCTTTGAAGCGAAAAAAGTCTCGCCTTTAATCGATCAGACCACAAGAATATCTAGTTTCACAACAGGAGTAAGAAAAAAGATACGCTGTTGATCGAATAATCGTACAATTTGTTGATCTCCTTGGGTTGTTGAGGTAAATTGGTAGTCCAAATCTTACAAACCTGCCATGTTCCGCAAGAACAACAACCTACAATTTGCTTTGTTTTGGGCACTGCTTCTAGCCCTTTCAGCCACCTCGGTCAGCGCTCAATCCACTGCCGAAAACTTGGATCAATTGATTCAGCGTTTTCAGTTGGAGCAGGACCAAACAACCCAATTGTTTAATCGCCTTCTCGCCCAAAGGCAACAAAGCTTACAGGTGTATGAGAAAGAGGGGGTTCTGATCAGGCCTATTTTTTTACGTCAGAAGGGATTGCCTTGTATTATTCAACGCAGTCGACTGCAGCGGAAGCGACACGTGTGGTTTCAATTCCCCGGCATGCTCAGCTCTCTAGCCCTCCTCAGGGAAGAGAAAGTCAAGTAGGCATCTGGGATGCTGGCGCGGTCTTGGATTCCCACCAGGAAATTAGTGGACGTGTTTTTCAATGGGACCAAAGCACAGATCTAGACAACCATACTACCCAAGTGGCCAGTGTACTCTTGGCTCAAGGGTTACGATCAGAGGCCCAAGGGATGTTGCCTCAAGGCCAGGGAAGGGTATACGATTGGAACGCCGATAAACTGGAAGTTGCAGAAGCTGCAGCCGAAGGGCTTCGTATTTCTAATCATTCCTATGGAATCAAAAGTGAAAATGTACCAGATTGGTATTTTGGATGCTATATCGCCGCTTCTCGCGATTGGGATGCCGTTATGTATGCCGCAAAGAATTACCTCTTGGTCAATGCAGCCGGAAACAGTCGAGGCCTTGCTCACAATGCGGAGCCGCTATACGGCACGCCTCAGGAAGGCTTTGATGAGTTGTTGGGCTTTTCCGTTTCTAAAAACAGCCTGACCGTCGGTTCGGCTCGTTTGGAATGGGAAGGAAACTATTCTGTTGAAGGCAGTCTGAACTCTTATAGTACCATTGGCCCGACCGATGACGGAAGAATTAAACCGGATTTAATTTCCGATGGTACCTTGCTCGAAGCAGCAAGCGCTAACGGGAACCAAGCCTACGGTACTGCTTCAGGAACATCCATGGCGGCTCCAGCAGTTAGTGGAGGACTTTTGCTTTTGCAGGAGTATGCGCAGGAGTTGGATCAGGGAACCCTTTCTGCCGCCTCCTTAAAAGGGCTGGCCTTACATACGGCTACCGAAATCAATGGGGAAGGTCCCGACTACCAAATGGGTTGGGGCGCTTTTAATGCCTTAAATGGCATCCATTTTTTACAGCAACTCAATTACTCGAGCGCTCTGTTAGAAGAAAACCTCGAGAGAGGAGGGGAACACCGCATGACTCTGGAGGCCATAGGAGATCAACCTTTACGCGTTTCAATCAGTTGGACGGATCCGCCAGGTGAGGCTCAGCGCTTAGTTGCCAATAAACCCGTTGCGGCACTGATTCACGATTTGGATATTCGCTTGTACCAAAATGGGCAGGAATTCCAGCCCTGGGTTTTGAACCGCTTAGCGGCCGAAAGCCCAGCATTTCCAGGGGATAATCGCGTGGATCCTTACGAACAAATTGAGGTATTTGATCCTCAGGGAAGTTTTGAATTGGTGGTTCGCCACAAGGGGGAGCTGCTTGAAGAGGTTCAGACCTATAGCCTTTTGATCAGTGGAGCTCGTTTTTCGGACTGTCGTCCACAACAACCTCGGAATGTGGAGGTACTTTCTCTAGATAGCCAGCAATTGACTTTAGCTTGGTCTTCTGCAGGTACAGACCAGTACCGTATCGCGTACAGGCAATTGGGGGAGCAGTGGCAATATGAGGAGGTGCAGGGGAACCAACACCGATTTGATAACCTTTCTTTTGGTGGATTTTACGAATTTCAAGTGTACGCATTATGCGGATTGGGCTATGGATCAAACCCATCAGAACCTCTGGTGATACATTACCAGGAGGATTCTTTAGCACCTCTTTCTAATGGAACAACAGGACCGAGGATTTTCCCTAACCCTGCTGGTGCTTTTTTGATGACATCGGTTTCTATGGCCGACAAGAACTACCAAATCGTCAATTCGGCAGGCACTGTCGTGATGAAAGGAAAGAATGAAGGCTCGATCAATACCTCTCTGCTTTCTTCAGGACTCTATTTTTTACAGGTAAAAACGGAGGGAGACGACTGGGCGGCACTTAAATTTTACAAGGAGTAGAGCTATTCGGCATCCTGCACCAGGAAAATCCCATTTTTGGTGGGGTCAAAACAACCAAATTCATGGGGTACTCCACGGGGTATATTTTCTCAGGTGATCGGCCTGAACCGTTCCCCTTTTGACAAACTCTTCGAACTAGGTTTTAATGGTATTCACAAAGAGCTTGATTACGGAACCTCCTAATAGTGGGTCATCCTCGTCATCGGCATGCCACGGCAAGTGAATTTCGAGCCCATCCCGAATCAATCCGCAGTACCTGGGCGTACCAGCCAACATCCCGCTTGATATCAGCGGAGGGTCAGGAATCATTTGTAAAAACCGGGGCTTTTCAGGCATGAGAACAGCATTAAGGCGGCAAAATAATGCCTATCTTATGAGCAAGTATTTGCTATGAAAATAAGAAGATTAGGGTTTTACCTGTTGCTCTTTGGTTTCTTTTCATGTTCGACTGAAACTCTACAACAGCCGCAAGAACCCCAGGATCCGGACGAAGTCATTCTCGTAGGGGAAGATTTTACTTCGGTCTATACCAGTATATACAATCCCCAGACAGGGGTGTTTGCGAGTCGAAATCTGACCGCTGAACTTGGAGTACCCTTGGATTACCTGATCCAACGGGACTACCAAAATGAATTGTCTTTCTACTCTTTTGAAGGAGGGGCCTTTAGTCTCTTTCGAACCAATCCGACCAATGGAATTTCGACCAGTATTGCCGGCTTTTATATCAACAGCCCGGAGCGCTCCATTATCTGGGGAGCCGATGCCGATGAATCGATTTACCTGGCCTTTTTTGCACCAGTGGGAAGCAAGAACCTGAGCCTGTTGAGGATGGGATTAGACACGGCAATCACGGATGAGTTTACGGTGGAATTCGGAGTGGAGGAGGTTTATCCTCCCTTGGTTTTCAATGGCTCTTTATTGGTGGGTTACCAATCGGGAACCGGGAATTACAAAATTGCGGTATACCAATTGCAAAACTTCCAACTGAAGGGGACTCTTGACTTGGGAAATGGTGCTTCCCCTTCCTATTTTGTCACTGAGGATCAACGTTTAGGTGTCTTGCGCAGTGGGTTGGGGGTGAGCCCAGAACTTGAAGTTTACGATCTCAACTCATTGCAATTTTTATTTTCCAATACCCTTGAGGTCAATCAGTTCTTTCAGCCGGGCCCGGTGCAAGCCGAACTGATCGGGAGCAATTTCTATTATTATTTTACCTATGCTCAGCCTTCTCCTGTGGTGGATGGCCCGGCCCAAATCAATTTGGACGATGGCATCAATCGCCTGGTTGATATCAACGCTCTCCGGTTGCAGCTGGAAGATGAAAGGGGCCTGCGTTTGGTGTTTACGGCAAAAGGGGTGGGCCAAGGAAGTCCCCCGCAGTACTATTTGGGCTATGGTTACCAAACGACCGACAACTCGGTCGAAGGTGGCGTGCTTATTCTGGACGCCGGAGGGAGTATTCTCGCCCAGCGAGAATTACCTTATATACCAACGGCTATCATCGCTAGAGATTAAGGGTCAGCTGAGGTGTTTTGGATTCGTGGTTGAGCAACCAAGACTTGCATTCCAGACCCCAAGCGTAGCCCGTTAACTCCCCATTGGAACCAATGATGCGGTGGCAGGGAATAAATATCCATAGTGGATTTTGACCGTTTGCTGAGGCGACTGCTCGAATGGCTTTGGGATCGCCTAACTTTTTGGAGAGTTCCAAATAACTCATCGTCTCGCCCCATTCGGTTTGAAGCAAGGCCTCCCATACTTTTTGCTGAAAGGGTGTTCCTTCCGGGTAAAGCTCAATGCTAAAGCGATCTCGTTTTTGGTCAAAGTACTCTTTGAGTTCTTGTCTGGCTTGCGCTAACCAAGGGGAGGGTTGTTCGAGAGGAATGATACCTTCAGGCAGGGTTTCGGAATCCTTTAGCAAACGGCATATGGCCAGGCCTTCGGGCCGCCATCCGAGGAGGGCTTTCCCAAAAGGTGTCTGCAGTGTACAGTATTCGTAATCAGGATTCAGGCTCTTCACTATCGGGCTTATCGTTGAGTAGGCCCAAGCGTTTTGCACGGGCTTCCCAGTTCTTACGCGCTAGTAACTGCAAGTCTTCGACATTGTCGCTTTCGTCCATGATTTCAAGACCCAAAAGGGTTTCGATAACGTCTTCCATGGTGACCAAACCGCTCACGCTCCCGTATTCATCGACTACCAGAGCCATATGCTCTCTGTTGGTTACAAAGGTGTTGAAGAGTTCTGGGAGGGGTTTGCTGCGTTCGGTTACCTGAATTTCTCGCCTAAGGGTGACCAGGGGTTGATCCCCTTTCTCGTCAATCAAACTCTCGAGTACTTGGTCCTTGAGTACGTAACCGGTAATGTGGTCCTGGTTTTCGCCGTAAAGGGGGATACGTGAAAAGCGCAGTTGACGGTTCGCCTCAAAAAATTCCCGAATCAACATGGATTCTGGTGCCATTTTGATGACCGTCCGGGGCGTCATAATGTCTTTGGCCTGAATTTCGTCAAAGGTCAGGAGGTTGCGGATCACCTTGGATTCTGATTCTTCCACCACACCCTCTTCTTCGGCAATCTCGGCCATGGCGGTAAAGTCTTCTCGGCTCAATACGCTTCCATGCGCCCCTTTTTTACCGATGAGTTTGGTAAAGAGTTGGAGGATCCAAAGGATACCCGTGTACTTGAGGATAAGGACCATGATGCGCAAGGTGCGGGTCGAAAAATTCACCAGCTGCTTCCAGTAGGTGGCCCCGATGGTCTTGGGGATGATTTCGGAAGCGATTAAAATCAAAAGGGTCATGATGGTCGAAACAACCCCGACCATGGCTTCCTCTGAAAAGGGCATACCCAGAAATTCTGGCTGACTGCCGAACATATCGGCATAGGCGTATTTGGCTTGAACCCCTACCAGGATGGCTCCGACGGTATGGGCAATAGTGTTGAGTGTTAAGATGGCGATCAAGGGCTTGTCAACATCCTTCTTAAGTTCTTCCAGGGCGCGGGCATAGGGTTTGCCTTCTTGCTTTTTCAGGTTGACAAAAGTCGGTGTGACACTGAGCAAAACCGCTTCCAGTATAGAGCACAAAAAGGAGAACAGGATAGAAATAAACGCGTAGAAAAGGAGTAAACCCATGTTGTTCTCTTGGCCTTAAGTTGTTCTTGTAAAAGTAAGGATTCGCAAAGAAATCCAGCAGTTGCTCACCTACATTTGAACATGGTAGGTTTCTGGGAATTGATCCGGGATTTCTTCGTCTGATTCACCCATTTGCTGTCGCAAATCAATTTCGATCCCTCGGGAGATGGTCGAGATGGGTACATCGTTGGGGTTACCCTCAAAAGGATTCTCGCCCACACGGGCAATGCGTTCCATGGTATAGAAAACCCAACTAACTGCTGCACAGAAAGGAACAGACAACCAAATGAATTCCTGACCGATCAGGGGGAACTGCTCCATGATGTGGTCGCCGATGTCTTGAAAGGAAGGAACAATACCGAAGGGCAAAAGCAATAAAAATACCCGAACAAAATAGTAAGCCAAACTAGCGTATTGTCTGGGATAGGGGAAGTTCTTAATGCGCTCAGATTTGCCTTGGAGGGTAAAGAGTTCCTGGAGCACGTTTTCGAGTTCTAAAAAGGAGAATTCCCAGATAAGCCCTCGATCTACTAATTCTTTCAGGTGTTTGGATTGCAGATAGAGCAGGGCTGTGGCCTTATTGCCCTTAGACATCACATGCTCAATTTCTTTGGGTTTGAGGTATTCCAGCAAGTCATCTTTTAGAGGTGTGGTTTGTTCGGGAATGTAGGCGATGCGGTGCCACTCTCTGTTGGTATGACTAAGGTGCGAGACCTCCCATTTTTTCTTTTGACGCATACCATGTCGAAGCGCACTCAGCCAGGCGATGTGGCGGTAAACCAATTCTCTTTGGATCTTTTTTAGCTCGCGTTCTGTAACCGGGTTGTCCGTATAGCGGTTGTTGACCATGTCCTGGACTTTCATCCCCCAGGTACGCGAAGTGTTTACGATTCCACCCCAAATTTTTCGGGCTTCCCAGATCCGACCGTAGGCGGCGTTGTTTTGGAAACCGACGATAAAGGCGACGGCCGTACCAATGAGGGCAACAGGAGTCCAAGGCACATTGAGAAAGGTAAACTCAAAGACATGGTAGAGCACCACGACGAGGGCGGCGAGCGCCAAAAAGAAAAGTGTTTCCCATCGGGTCCAGCGGGCGAAGGCTCTGGCAGAATAAAGGTGTCTGGTATACATAGTTCAAGGGCTGTTTACCCCAATAGACGACTGGCGTCCTTGGCGTGGTAGGTTGCGATCATACTCGCTCCGGCTCGTTTAAAGGCCAGGAGTTGTTCCAACATTACCTCATCGTGGTTGAGCCAGCCTTTTTCGGCAGCAGCCTTCAGCATGGCGTATTCACCTGATACCTGATAGACGGCAATGGGCGTATGAATCTGTGTCGCTAAACTACGGACAATATCCAAATAGGGCATACCGGGTTTTACCATGACAATATCTGCGCCCTCGTCAATATCCATTTGGGTTTCGCGTAGGGCTTCCTTGACGTTGGCCGAATCCATTTGGTAAGTGGATTTGTCTTTTGGAATTCCTTTTTCATCGACCGGCGCGGAATCCAGTGCTTCCCGAAAGGGTCCGTAATAGGCACTGGCGTATTTGGCAGAATAACTCATGATTCCAGTATCAGAATACCCTTGTGTTTCGAGGCTTTGTCTGATTTTGGCAATACGCCCATCCATCATATCGCTGGGAGCGAGCACATCGGCTCCTGCCTGGGCATGGCTAAGGCCCATCTGCCCCAAAACCTCAATTGTAGCATCGTTTTGAACCTGCCCCTGCTCCACAATACCATCATGGCCATAAATGGAATACGGGTCTAAGGCCACATCCGTCATGACCAGTAGTTCAGGAGCAGCCGATTTGATTTCGCGAATCGCTCTCTGCATGAGACCGTTTGGATTGAGTGCTTCTTTCCCTTGGTTGTCTTTAAGCTCATCGGGGACTTTTACAAAAAGCAATACGGCCGGGATTCCGAGGGCAGCAATTTCTTTGGCCTCATCCGCCAGAAGATCTAAAGTCAAGCGGAATTGCCCTGGTAAGGCCCCAATAGGCGTTCGGCTTTGAGATCCTTCTTCAATAAAAAGCGGATAGATAAAGTCTTTTGGGGTCACCTGGTTCTCTTGTACCAAGTGACGCATGGCCGGAGAAACTCGGAGTCTCCGGTTCCTTTTAAATTGAATCATGATGTGGGGGAGTTGATATCGATTTCACCAATGAGGTAAGGAGTTGCGTAACCGGCAATCTCTACCCGGTCACCATCCAATTTACACCAAAGCTCTCCTCCTCGTTTAGAGAGTTGCTTGGCTACAAATTCGGTTTTTCCCAGTTCTTTCGCCCAATAAGGCACCATGGTCGTATGGGCTGATCCGGTTACTGGATCTTCAGGAATACCGCATTTTGGTGCAAAGAAGCGGGATACAAAGTCCACTTCATCCCCTGGGGCGGTTACAATAATTCCTCGGGCATTGATTTTATTTAAGAGACTGAAGTCAGGTTCCAAACCTCGGATGGTCTCTTCAGAATCATAGACCAGCATGAAGTCAGTTTTTCCTCTCAGGGTGCGCTGAGGCACCAATCCAATGGCCTCATTCATTTCACGGAGACTTTCTAGCCCTATGGGTGGATCCAGAGGAAAGTTTAATCTGATTTTCCCGTCCTTCTCGAAGTGGGCTTCCAGACGACCACTTCTTGGGGAATCAAAAACGACGGTTTTTTTCTTGTATCCGTAGTATTCTTTTAAAACAAAAGCGGTGGCCAAGGTGGCGTGTCCACATAAGTCCACTTCGTTTTCGGGAGTAAACCACCGAAGTGTATAGTGGTCGCCTACCGCTAAGGCGAAGGCGGTCTCTGAAAGGTTGTTTTCTTCAGCAATCCCCTGCATTTGATCTGGACTTGGCCAATAATCCAAAATACATACTGCCGCTGGGTTTCCCTGGAATACCTTGCGGGCAAAAGAGTCGATCTGGTAGATTTTTTGTTTCATGTCTGCAGTGGGCCTAATTCTTTTTTGCTGTGGCTAGTAGGGCTTCAAGGGCGGCCTTGTCATCTACTCCTCTTAGAATAAGGGAATCATTAAAGTCTTCCGGATTTTTAAAGTCTTTGAGCATTTCGAGAATCACATCGGCATGCTTTTGGGCTGTTTCCGCTTTAAAATGAATTTTGTCCTTCTTCAGTTCGTACTGAAGGTCCGTTTTTTTGAGTTTTTCTGTCAGACTGGCCATGGCGTCATCACTGGGTTCATAGAGAACCAATTCGGAACGATCCGGACGGTAAAAACCGGTCAGAAATTGAATGCTTCGGCCCTCCTCATCGTAGGAAGTGATTTGGTAAACCCCGCGATTCGGTTCAGAACCTTGGTAGCGAATGTAGATAGGGGTTGAACCGTCTGGGTTAGGATTAGGCTCCAAAATCCAGATCTTTCTTTTTGCGCTTTGTGAATAGCCACGGGCTTCAATTCCGATGGTGTCTGTAGGGATGCCTTGATCGTCTACCCCAACCCAGAAGCGGTGTTGCAGAGAAAACCGATCGGTATTATTGTTGGTCATCACAAAGTCCTCGGAACTGATCGTATTGCAGCTAAAAACAAGGGCAAGAGCCAAAAGGACAAGGCCTTTTTGGAGATGGACTAGTGTTTTCATGGGTTTAAATTCTTTGTAGGAAAGGTACTAAATTATTTTTCAGAATTTTCAGCAATTGTAGGACTGGCCCATTCCTTGGGATGAGCTAAAACCTCCAAAAGTTTTGCCTCCGGACTTCCCTTTTCAGGTTGATGATCGTAGGCCCACTGGACGACAGGGGGCAAACTCATCAAGATACTTTCAATACGTCCATTAGTCCTAAGACCAAAAAGGGTTCCCTTGTCATGTACCAGGTTGAATTCGACATAGCGTCCTCTGCGAATTTCTTGCCACTGGCGTTGCTCGTCCGAATACGGCAGATCTTTCCGTCTTTCTGCTATAGGCAGGTAAGCGTCTAAAAAATGATCAGCCACATCGGTGACATAGGCATACCATTGTTCGAGACTTAACGGTTGATCCGGGCGGCAATAATCAAAGAAGAGCCTCCAAGGCCTCTGGCTTCATTCCGGTGGTGATTCCAGAAGTACTCATCACAACGTTTTTTGTAGCGTGCGTAGAATTCCGGGTGGTGCCGGTCACAGGCCTCTTTACAGATTTGATGGAAGTGCTGGGCGTCTTCCTCAAAAAGGTAGTAAGGGGTCAAATCCAATCCGCCTCCGAACCACTGATCCAGTAGTTGCCCTTCTTTGTCATACATTTCAAAATACCGCCAGTTCGCGTGTACTGTCGGCACCATTGGATTGTGCGGGTGCAAAACAAGACTCAGCCCACAAGCAAAAAAATCCGCTTCCGGTTGTTTGAAGTAGTCTTGCATGCTTTTGGGCAAAGGTCCATGCACGGAAGAGGTGTTTACACCGCCTTTTTCGAATACAGCTCCTTCAGCAATAACACGTGTTCGACCGCCTCCTCCTTCAGGACGCTTCCAGTGATCTTCGTGGAAGTTAGCCTTTCCATCAAGGGCCTCAATAGCCGATGTTATCTGATCCTGAAGGTCCAGAATATAGGCTTGAAAGGGGGTCTTCATAATTCGGCTTTTTTCAGGTAAACCATGGATTCTTTGACGTTGAAATCCTGGCGTGTATCGTGGATCTGAACAGCATTGCTCGCGGCTTCCTGTAATTTGGTGATCAATTCCGTTTTCGGCAATTCAGGAGATTTTTCAAAAAATCGTCGGCCGAAGGCGTTGTTGTGCAAGTCCATAAACCGGTCAGATTCCGGGTTGGGAAACAGTTTTTCGTGCCAGTCTGTGATTCGCTTGGTCCAACGCAGAACTTTGCCCATTTTTCTCGACTTTTTATAGCAGTACTGAGCAATTAAGTAGTTCCAAATGGCGTGTCGAAAAGCATTGGCCGGTCCGTTCTTGGAATGCGCCCTCCCGTAGTACTGCTGACTGATGGACAGGGCTTTTTTGGTGGCATTTAAGGTCGGAAAAACAAAACGAGGATAACGTAACCCCAAGAGCATAAGCTGCCAGAGTTCTTTCATATTCGCCTTGCGGATGACGGTCATTGGGTTCACGCCGAATAATTTTTTACAGCATCGATGAAGGCCTTCGCATTTTCGAGGGGTATATGGGGGAGTATACCGTGGCCCAGATTAGCAATATAGTTTGTTGTGCCGAAGGAATCAATCATTTCTTTGACCATGGCCGAAATGGTTTCGGGAGGCGATAGCAATCGAGCCGGGTCAAAGTTGCCCTGTAAGGTAATGTTTCCTCCACTAAGGGCTCTAGCGGTTTCTGGCGTACAGGTCCAGTCAACACCGAGGGCACTTGCCCCGGTTTTCGACATTTTATTCAAGGCATACCAAGCGCCTTTGGAATACAGAATGACCGGACAGAGATCTTTGAGCTCATCTACGATTTGCTGCATATAGGGCAAAGAAAAACGGTCGAAATCCGCAGGGCTTAGAAGACCACCCCAGGAATCAAATACCTGAACAGCATGGACACCAGCGGCTACCTTGGCTTTGAGGTAAGCAATGGTGGTATTCGTGATTTTTTGAAGTAATTCTTCGGCCAGGGCAGGCTGTGAAAAACAGAATTCCTTGGCCAGATCAAAGGTTTTACTACCTTGACCTTGAACGCAATAGCACAATATGGTCCAGGGAGACCCTGCAAAACCGATTAATGGTATCTCACCGTCTAGTTTTTCTAGGGTTTGTTCGATGGCTTTGTAGACATAATCCAGGCTTGTATGTACATCAGGTACAATAACCCGGTCCAGGTCTTTTCGGGTTCGTATAGGTTCAGGGAGATAAGGGCCGAAATTCGGGCGAAGCTCCACGTCGATGTTCATGGCCTGCGGAATAACCAGAATATCACTGAAGAGGATGGCTGCGTCCATTCCGTAACGGCGAATAGGCTGCACGGTAATTTCAGAGGCCAGTTCCGGAGTCTGGCAACGGGTGAAAAAGTCATACTGATCCCGAATCGCTCGGAACTCTGGTAGGTAGCGCCCTGCTTGACGCATCATCCATACCGGAGGTCTATCCAATTTTTCTCCTCGTAGGGCTCGGAGTAGCAGATCGTTCTTGGGAGTTGTTTTAGTTGAATTCACGTCCATAGTGCGTTTTGATGCGGCCTTAATCCGCGCCATTAAGTTGTTTAAAATAGTTGATACTCTGCAGAATGACCTGAGTTATCGTTGGCTTTGGAGCAACAATATACTTTTCGGTATGATTCTGAATCTCGGCCGCCGTTGTCGAACCAATACAAATAGCCATGGCCTCTTTAAGCGTATTGTTTTGTGTGAAGCTCTGGACTCCACTCGGACTAAAAAAGAGAATGGCGTCGAAAGAGCGTTCAAAGGTTTTGGGCTTCAAAACCGTTTGGTATGATCGACGCTCAATAAAATATATATTTCTACTAGACAGTTCTTTAAGAAGGTTCTCTCTTCTAAGATTTCCCGAGAAGTAACAACACCGTATTCCCTTGTTATTGGGTATTCTTTCGCCCAAGGATTGGGCATTTTCAAAGTATTCCCTAACCTGGAAACCGGCTTCCCGGATAATTGAAGCGGTACCTTCTCCCACACAGAAAACCGAGAGTTGCCAGCGGGATTGGGTCACTAAGTCCAATTGATCAAAGGCCAATTTAAATCCCAAGAAACCATTTTGACTGGTAAAGAGAAGATGAGTTAAGGGCTTATCGGAGGTAATGGACTTGAGGTCGGGAGGAGTTAATTGAATCGAAATTGCATCGTAGTCAACCACTCCAATTCCGGCTGCCAACAAGTGATTCTTATTGGGTGTATCGAGGCGCTTTGTCGACAATAGACTAGCCATTTCGCAGCGCTTCTAAGATGGCATCACCCCCATGGGCTTTGATTTCTTTGGCCAATTGAATGGCGAGATCCTGACCTTGCTCTTTAGAGACCTTATCCTCAGCGGTGATTGCTTCTTGTCCGTCAAGAGAGAAGAGACCTGCCTTGAGTGTCATTTCTTCGCCTTGAAGAGAGGCGTAGGCGCCGATCGGAGCGGTACAACCCCCTTCCAATTCTCTAAGCAGGCGACGTTCTGCTTCTACACAGATACGGGTGTCCTGGTGGTTGATTTGCGATAACAGGGCTTCCGTGGCCGTGTCCGATTCTCGACCGACGACCGCTATGGCTCCTTGGGCCGGTGCGGGGATCATCCAATCGAGGAATTCGGTTTTTTCTGGAACCAATTCCATTCTTTCCAGACCTGCCAGGGCGAATATGGCACCTTGCCAATCTTCATCCTGGAGTTTTTGCAACCTGGTTTGCACATTTCCCCTCAGGTTGGTCACTTGGTGTTGAGGAAATTGATGTAGCCATTGGGCCTGACGCCGCAGGCTACCCGTGGCAATGGTGGCCGGTCTGTCTTCGTCTTCTAAAAAGTCAGCGCCTTTGTGAATCAGTACATCCCGGTGATCGGCTCGTTCGAGTACAGCCCACATTTTAAGCCCATGGGCCAAAGCAGTCGGCACATCCTTGAGCGAATGCACGGCAAAGTCAATTTTGTTTTGGATTAGGGCCAGGTCCAGGGATTTGGTAAAGATTCCTGTAATCCCCAATTCGTAAAGGGGTTTTTCCAGCTCAATATCTCCTTCGGACTTCATCGGCACCAACTCCACTTCCTGCCCTTTTTCGGCCAGAAGGGATTGTACTTTTTTGGCCTGCCACATCGCTAAAGCGCTGTTGCGTGTCCCTAGTCGAAGCAAAGATTGACTCATTTTTTGGCGGTATCCAGTTGAAAAATAGCCTCGATGTACTCGATGCTTGTATCGGTGCTTCCGTTGGCCGATTTGAGGTGGTTGGCCACTTGTTTGGTGATTTTTTGAATCAGACGTTCCGAAAACTTATCCATCTGCTCTTCATTGTAATCCGGCCATTTGCGGGCGTGAAAATCGAGTTCTTCTTCCTTCATCTGCAAGAGTTTCTCTTTGAGCGCGCCGATGACGGGAGCAAATTTCCGGGTTCCAAGCCAGGCCATAAAGTCTGTCATTACTTCCTTGTAAATTCGCTCTGCAGCAGGAATATCCTTGGCTCTTTGTTCTCTTGTTATGTCGGTTATACGCGATAGCTGGTCGAGGTGAACGACTTCAACATGATCCATTTTTGACACCTCGTCTGCTACATTCTTGGGAACCGAGAGGTCTAAAATCAAAAGGGATTTTTTGGCAAAAACGAGTTCTTTGGACAAGGTCGGTTTTTGAGCACCGGTAGCGACAATCAAAATATCTGAACGCCGAATTTCGGCCGGAAGATCTCCGTAATCTTTGACCTTGAGGTTGTATTTTCCTCCGATTTCTTCCGCTTTTTCTCGGGTGCGGTTAATCAGGGTAATTTCTGCACCTGGCGCGTGTTTGGTCAGGTTGTCGCAGGTATTTCGGCCGATTTTTCCGGTGCCAAAAAGCAAAATGCGCTTTTTGTTCAGCTCGGTCACGTTCTCCAATATGTATTTTACAGAGGCAAAAGCCACCGAAGTTGCGCCGGAAGAAAGGGCAGTTTCGTTTTTGATGCGTTTACTAGCCTGAATCACCGCATTGCAAAGGCGCTCCAGAAAGGGGGATGTTGTTCCAGCCTTTTTAGCCTTGCCAAAGCTTTGTTTGATCTGCGAGATAATCTCGAAATCTCCTAGAATCTGACTTTCCAGGCCGGTACCTACCCGAAAGAGATGGGTGATGGCTTCCTGGTTTTTGTAGATGTAAGCGTAGTCCTGAAATTCCTCGAAGCTGCCCTCGGTGTGAGCGCAAAGCAATTTGATCAGTTGGATCGGATTAGTGGCGTAACCGTAAAGTTCTGTTCGGTTACAGGTCGAAATCCCCATCAGGCTGCTCAAGCCTTGTTCTTTGCCCTGATCTAAAAGCGCCTCGTATTGCTCCGTAGCTAAATTGAAACGGCCACGGATGCTTTCCTCTGCCTTCTGAAAGCTGAGTCCCACGACAAAAAAAGAAAGGGAAGAGGATGCGGTTGAGGTCAAGGATGCTGTTACTTGTATACTCTGCAAAATTACAGTAGCAAGGTGGGACCTAATAACGCCAAAAGTTCAAGGGTCTATTCGGACAAATTTAGAGGGTTATGGCGGCAGACTCAGTCTAAATATTTCCTCTAAATAGGCGGTTTACAAAGGATTTTTACCGTAATTTAGAGTCTTTCTAAATTTAATATTTAGCTCATGAGTGAGGAGAATCCCGTAAAAAACACCGCTAAAGGGTCCTTTCAGGAAGAAATACTGGAAGAAGGTTTTCGCTTACTGCGGTTTCAAAACCCTTTAAGCGAACGCATCACAACTTCTTACCCGCTGGATAAGAACTTTTTACAGCTGCACTTTGTGCTTAAAGGTCAGGTTCAACTGGCCTTCAACGAAAATAATTACCAGTTGCAACTCTTAGAAGAGCATTCCCTGTTGCTTTACAATACCCAAAAAGACCTCCCCATCAATGCTGAGCTATGGCCCGGTACTTGGATGATTACTGTGGTGATGACCCTGAAGAAATTCCATTCCCTCTTTTCGGATCAAACCGAGCAGATCCCTTACCTGAGCTCCATCAGCAAAGAGAAAAAATACTATTCACAGGAGGCGATTTCGCCTTCTAAGGCAATTATTCTCAATCAGTTGATGCACCTGGGCGTACACGACTCGGTAAGACATCTCTACGTCAAAGGAAAACTGTACGAATTGCTTGCCCTCTATTTTAATCGGAACGAGGAGGCTAATTTGGAACAATGCCCGTATTTGGCAGATGAAGAAAACGTGCGAAAAATTCGCATGGCCAAAGACATTGTGATTAACCGCATGTTGGAGCCTCCAACGCTCGAAAGTCTAGCGGTAGAAATTGATTTGCCTCTCAAAAAACTCAAGGAGGGTTTCCGCGAGATTTATGGGGATACGGTTTTTGGATTTTTACTGAACCACAAATTGGAATTGGCGCGCAAGCATCTCTTGAGAGGGGAACTCAATGTTCACGATGTGGGATTGCGTGTGGGCTACAGCACCTCGAGTCATTTTATCGCGGCTTTTAAAAAGAAGTATGGGGTGACCCCTAAAAAATACCTGAAGGCCCAATCCGTGAAATAACTAGAGCGGGCGAACGACCAGAATACCCATATTCTTTTTGATTCCTTTCAGGTATTCCCGCAAGGGTTTTTTGGAAATCACGACCTCTCCGGAGGTTGAAGCGTGCATTAAATGGAGTTGTTCCCCTTGCCAAATAGCAAATCCGGTATGGGTTACGTCCAATCCTTTAATGGAGGTAACCAGGGCCAGTATATCACCGGAGGCGATTTGCTGTTCGATCCCTTCGATTTGGTCTAAAGGGATATAACAAAACGCTTCTTTGGAGAGGGTTTCCTCGGTTTTACGAATTTTTTTGACTTCCGATTCGGCCGATAATTGCGGGTAGTACTGCGGGTGAGTGCCCATAAAATTTATAGCTCTTTCTTCTTCTACACCTCCGAGAGCGGCCGTCATGTTTTTGATCAGGCCTTTTTGTTCGTTGTTGCGAATCCAGTCGGTGAAGTAATGCAACCTGGAGCTGTAGCCCTGGAGTTGTCCATTGCGGTAGCGGATGTATTCGAGCTGTTGGCCAAATTCTTCCAGAGCGCTTTGTTTATTTTGAAAAAGACGATCAAAGGCCAGTACATTCTCGATATAGGTGGTACAGTCCAAGCCTCTCAAGTTCAGAACCACCTGTTCATCGCCTTCCTGTTCCAAGGTTTTTGCCACATAAGGGGTGCCGAGAAAAGTCTTGCCTAAAGCAATCAGACGCTCCGAAGTAGGGCCTTGCAGTGTAGCAGAAGACTGTAGTCGATCGACCATAGCTTCAAAGAGTCGCTGATCTTCTTCCTGGTAATCCAATGCTGATTGAGCTTGCAAAGAGGCACAGCAAAAAGCGAAAAGGAAGAACAGTCGGTAGAAGGATCTTATCATAGACAGAAAGTTACGAATTCAAAACCGTTGACAGAGAAATCCGGGGAGACCTAATCATGTCGTATTTTTGCAAAACAAAAAGAAAAGCTTGTGAAAAAAGGTGTTTTACTTGTCAATTTAGGTTCTCCGGACAATCCCACGCCCAAAGCGGTGCGTCCTTATTTGGATGAATTCCTGATGGATGAACGTGTTATTGACGTTCCTGTTGTTCTCCGAAACCTTTTGGTACGCGGAATTATTTTGCAAACCCGCCCAAGAAAATCAGCCAAGGCTTATCAAAAAATCTGGTGGGATGAGGGCTCTCCGCTTATCATTATTTCGGAACGATTTACAGAAAAAGTAAAGAAACATCTCGATATGCCCGTTGCGCTGGGTATGCGTTACGGCAGCATGAGCATCGAAAAAGGATTCCAGGAGCTCAAAGAACAAGGAGTGGATCACGTTTTATTGGTGCCGCTTTATCCGCATTATGCCATGTCGTCTTATGAGACCGTCGTGGTAAAAGCAATGGAAGTCGCTCAGAAGAAATTCTCTGAAATGAAAGTCGACACCTTGCCAGCTTTCTATAACCGGGCGGATTATATCGAGGTTTTGTCGCATTCGATTGGCGAAGGGCTTGAAGGCTTTGAGTACGATCACGTGCTGTTTAGTTACCACGGTATTCCGGAACGCCACATCCGCAAATCCGATCCTACCCGTTCCCACTGTAAGATCGATGGCAGCTGCTGCTCCATCAATTCAGTAGCCCACCACACGTGTTATCGTCACCAGTGTTATGCGACAACAGAGCTGGTCCGAAAAGCCTTGAATCTACCCGCCGAGAAGGTGAGTACTTCTTTTCAATCCCGATTGGCTGGAGATCCGTGGTTGAAGCCGTATACGGATTACGAATTTGAGCGTCTGGCCAAAGAAGGCCGAACACGCCTCGCGGTAATCACCCCCGCTTTTGTGAGCGATTGCCTGGAGACCCTGGAAGAAATCGCCATGGAAGGAAAGGAGGAATTCGAAGAGGCTGGTGGAAAGTCGTACAAGCACATTCCTTGCCTTAACGATCGCGACGATTGGGCAGCACTTATGGCCGATTGGATCAAGGACTGGAGTACCAGAGAAGCTTACTTAACCGTATGAGTAGAGCCCGTTCAGAAGAACTGGGCACCAAGCCCATAGGGCCTCTATTGATCAAACAGGCCGTACCCGCTTCCATTGGAATTTTGGTGATGAGCCTGAATATCTTGGTCGATACCATTTTCGTTGGAAACTGGATCGGACCGATCGCTATTGCAGCCATCAATGTGGTGCTCCCTGTTTCCTTTTTTATCGCCGCTTTGGGGATGGCGATCGGGATCGGGGGATCGAGTATTATTTCTCGGGCTCTCGGCGCAGAAGACAAACAAAAAGCTCTCAAGACTTTTGGAAACCAGATCAGCCTGACCATCCTGGTGACCTGTACCATGGTCCTCTTGGGACTGTGGTTCCGCGATAGTCTTATACCGGCCTTTGGGGGGAAGGAGAGCATTTTTGAACCGGCCAAAATCTACTACACCATCGTTTTATACGGGGTGCCTTTCTTGGCCCTTTGTATGATGGGGAATACGGTGATCCGCGCGGAAGGAAAACCCCGCCACGCCATGATTGCCATGATCATCCCTTCCATAGGGAATCTGGTGCTCGATTATATTTTTATCTATATACTGGACTGGGGGATGATGGGGGCTGCCTGGGCGACCACAGCAGGATACTTGCTCTGTTTTAGCTACATTTTTTACTTTTTCTTATCGCCTCATTCCGAGCTCAAGCCGCGTTGGACGGATCTGAAATTTGAAGGAGGTATCCTCAAAGAAATGGGCGCTCTGGGCTTTGTGACCCTTGCACGTCAAGCCGTGACCAGCATCACCTATTTGCTGGTAAACAACATCCTCTTTAATCTGGGAGGGGCGGCCATGGTCGCTGTTTATGCCATTATCGGAAGGATGCTCATGTTTGCCCTCTTTCCGGTCTTCGGGGTTACCCAGGGATTCTTGCCTATTGCGGGCTTTAATTTTGGTGCAGGAAAGTTTGAACGGGTAAAAAAGAGCATCTATACGGCCATCACGTATGCTTCTGTGGTAGCTAGCCTGGTGTTTGTCCTTTTGATGGTGTTTCCGGACAGTATTGTAGGGCTCTTTTTAAGTGATCGTGCTGATTTATCGGCCGAAGATCAGGCCACCAATGCCTTCGTTCGCGAAAACGCTCCATCGGCCATGCGGTGGGTGTTTGCGGCAACACCGATTATCGCTTTGCAGCTCATAGGAGCGGCTTATTTTCAGGCGGTTGGAAAAGCCTTGCCCGCTCTTTTATTGACCTTGAGCCGTCAAGGTTTCTTCTTTATTCCACTGGTGCTGATTCTGCCACTATACTACGGTGCAACAGGGGTATGGGTGAGTTTTTCGCTCGCCGATGTTTTAGCCACTATTGTGACCGCTTTCTACTTGCAGTTTGAATTAAAACGCTTGGTGCGAAAGAGCGCTTAGGAAATTTCCTTTGAGTTCAGAAAATTCCCGAACACACCTCCCACTTTTTTAAGCAGGGGCTGCTTTTTGGCGTTGCTCTTGGCCCAATCTGCACGCATCCCCTCAAAGATGGCTTTAGCAGCCTGCTTTTCTTTGGTTCTCGCCAAGCGTTCTTCCGGAGAAATATGCTTGGAGGATTGCGGCTTATTACAGCGTTTGTTGGAGTAGTTAGGAAGGCACTCGTCGAGTACTTGCTTGTAGGATGTATAGGTCTTTTCCGTATTCATGGTCCAACTATTTTAGGTTATTTAAGAAACGATAATTATCGTTCGGATCAAAATAATTCTTTCTTCGTATCCAGATCATGCCGTCTCCTTTGGAGATCACAGCCACATCTACTGGCCCTCCGACGGTTTCTTCGTCTGTCGAAAAACGCTTGCGCAGACAGGTCAAATTGACCAGTGAATCGGCCATTTCGGCCAACTCATTTTTAGGTAGAATGGAGGCCACTGTCAAGATGGGTCGAATGTTGATATCGCTTTTGATCTGGTTGATTTGGTGGTAGCCATCTCTGAAATTATCAATTCCGATTTGGCGAATGCGGTCTTCCAAATCCATGCGCTGCTCCTGATCCAACCCACTTTCGTCTGCCAGGGCATCTACAATGAATTGTGGATAGTACCCGAAGACGTCCTCGATGAAGTTGTAGTAAATCGTGTCCATCAAAGGCGAAATTCCGTCAATAAAAGTGCGGATCACTTCGTCTTGAGCGAAAGGAATAATCATGGCCGTATTCTGGTGATCAATTTGGCGGTGAGATTCCTCCTTGTACTTCAAAGTGTTCATCGCCACTCCTTGTACCTTGTAGGAAACCAGTGAAGGAAATATATCGAGGTGCCCAAAACCGGTAATGACTACACCGGTATTGGTGAGGTAATCATTGGATTGGGGGTAGTAGACAAAAATATGAGCTGCCAGGCGTTGAAGACGCATCTTGCCCTGCTCCGAAATAGGCAGTTCTTCAAAGACCTCACGAATCGCCTGATCAATGGTATTGCCGTGTTTGGCTAAAAATCGTTTAGAAAAAACCTCCGGGTCCTGAATGTGGGTTTTCCCTTCTTTCCACACCTTGATTTGGTGATCGATGATGTCATCGATAAGGGTTGACATTTCTTGGGTTCCCAGCTCTTCCTTGTTTTCAAAATGGTATTCGATATTGTCCAGGATAATGTTCCTCAGGATATCGTAATAGTCGTAGAGGTGCCCCTCTACATAGGTGTCTTGAACGGCTTCCGGGTAAAACTCCCGTTCTTCCTGTAAAAACTGAACAAAGCGCTGGCCGTAGTCCCGAAGAGAGTTGTAGCGGGAATCCCCGAGTTTGTCCCGAAAGACCTTGATCACGGTTTCCCACGGAATGCCCATATAAGAGGCACTGCCGTAGATCATGATGGCCACCGGTTCGGCGGTCGAGAGACTAAAGATCTTGTTGGCCGTTGAGAAAATGGGCCTGCCGTATTCATCGTATCCTGTAGAAGCACTATCGGAGGCAATGGCAACAGCCTGTTTGTTTAGAATGGCTACTTCTGTAGTCATAGTTGTGAGATGTTCGTTGGTTAACGGCCTCACAATATATCGCATCTTTCCCAGACTTTAACAGCCTTTTCGCTAGAAGAATGTTAAAATCCACCGGGTGAAAAGGGCTCTTTTTTCTTACATTTAGGATCTTAAACTCTACTCTCTGATGACTAAATGGACGACTTACTTTTCGGTCTTGGCAATGACATTGCTCTTGCTGAGTCCGCAAAATGCAGAGGCGCAACGACGCAAAAAACAAACCGACAACAGTCCGAATCCCGATTTGTATTCCAGCTTGGAGTACCGCTTGGTCGGGCCCTTTAGAGGGGGGCGCTCTGCAGCGGTAACCGGCGTTCCGGGTAAACCCAACCTCTTCTATTTTGGCGCCACCGGCGGTGGTGTCTGGAAAACCCTGGACGGAGGGAGAAGCTGGGAGAATATTTCTGATGGCTTTTTCGGTGGGAGTATTGGTTCCGTTGAGGTAGCCAAAAGCGATCCGAACGTTATTTACGTTGGAGGCGGTGAAAAAACAGTTCGAGGAAACGTTTCTTCCGGCTACGGCGTCTGGAAAACCGTGGATGGCGGAAAAACCTGGACCGAGAGCGGTTTGAGTAAGAGTCGCCATATTCCGCGTTTACGCGTGCATCCCGATGATCCGAATACGGTCTATGCCGCGGTGATGGGGAATATCTATAAACCGACCAAAGAAAGAGGAATCTACAAGAGTACGGACGGGGGGAAGACCTGGAAGAACATCTTGTTTGTCAACAACCAATCGGGGGCGGTCGATCTGGCCATGGACCCGAATAACCCACGAGTCTTGTACGCTTCCACCTGGCGTGTGCAACGTACACCTTACAGCTTAAGTAGTGGGGGTGACGGTTCAGGACTTTGGAAAAGTACCGACAGCGGAGCGACCTGGACGGAGATCTCGAAAAACGATGGTTTCCCGAAGGACACCCTAGGCATTATTGGGGTGACTGTTTCTCCAGTCAACTCTGAGCGGGTTTGGGCCATAGTAGAAAACAAAGACAAAGGAGGGCTTTACCGCAGTGATAATGGCGGAAAAACCTGGACCCAAGTCAATAGTGAGCGCAAATTGCGCCAACGAGCCTGGTACTACACCCGGGTGTACGCCGATACCCAAGACGAGGATTTGGTCTATGTACTCAATGTGCGTTACCACCGCTCAACCGATGGGGGACGAACTTTTAAAACCTTTAACGCGCCTCATGGCGACCACCACGATTTGTGGATTGCTCCAGAAAATTCTCAGCGGATGATCATTGGGGATGATGGAGGAGCTCAAGTGAGTTACGACGGGGGGGAAACCTGGTCTACTTACTACAACCAGCCCACAGCTCAGTTTTATCGCGTTACGACAGATAATGCTTTCCCTTACCGAATTTATGCTGCGCAGCAAGACAACTCGACGGTGAGAATTAACCACCGAAGTGATGGCTTTGCGATTACCGAGGACGATTGGGAGCCTACAGCAGGGGGTGAATCAGCCCACATTGCGATTGATCCGACCAATAACGAAATTGTCTACGGAGGAAGCTACGGAGGCTTCTTGACACGAGTCAATCACGCGAATAAAACCACCCGTGCGATCAACGTTTGGCCAGACAACCCCATGGGCTATGGGGCAGAAGGGATGAAGTACCGTTTCCAATGGAACTTCCCTATTATTTTCAGTAAGCACGATCCAAAGAAGCTCTACACCTTCTCGAACCACGTGCATATGTCTACAGACGAAGGTCAGAGCTGGGAATTGAAGAGTGGAGACTTGACGCGTAACGATCCGGCCAAGCTTGTTTCGAGTGGGGGACCGATCACCCAAGACAATACCGGAGTTGAATACTACTGTACGATTTTTGCTGCTCAGGAGAGTCCTATTACAGAAGGCCTGATGTGGGTAGGAAGTGACGATGGTTTGATTCATTTGACCCGTAATGGCGGCGAGAGCTGGGAAAACATTACGCCAAACAATCTGCCCGAATGGAGTATGATCAACAGTATTGAGCCCTCGGCTTTTGACGCGGGAACCTGTTATGTTGCTGCGACGCGATACAAGCTCGGTGACTTCAAGCCCTATTTGTACAAAACCACCGATTACGGAAAGACCTGGCAACAGATTACCAGCGGAATTCCATCGGAGCACTTTACCCGTGTTTTAAGAGAAGATCCCAAGCGAAAAGGCTTGCTTTATGCCGGTACAGAAACCGGGATGTACATCTCTTTTAACGACGGTCAATCTTGGAAGCCTTTCCAATTGAATTTGCCGATCGTACCGATTACGGATTTGGCGATCAAAGACAACAACCTAATCGTTGCCACCCAGGGTAGAAGTCTGTGGATTATTGATGATTTGACGGTTCTTCATCAGCAGGACCCGGCGATGAGCAGCAATTCGGCTGTTCTTTACCAGCCCAAAGACAGTTACCGTACCAAGGGAGGAGCTTCATCTCGTCCGTCAAAAACAACCGGTAAAAATCACCCATCGGGTGTGGTGACTCACTTCTACATGAAGGAAGTAGGCGAAAAAGACAAGGTATCCTTGACGTACACCACCATGAGTGGCGATACCCTGGCGAATTTTTCGAATAAAGCCAAAAAGAGTGCCGAGAAGCTCAAGCTAAAAGCCGGTGGAAACACCCACAATTGGAATACCCGAGGCGAAGGAGCCGAGCGATTGAAAGGCATGATTTTCTGGTGGGCCAATTTCAACGGTCCCAAGGCCGTTCCAGGGCAGTACCAGGTGCACCTGAATGTGAATGGACAAACCCAGACACAGTCTTTCCGCATTCTTCCAGATCCTCGCGCTGAGGTGACGGTTGCACAGATGCAAGAACAGTATGACTTCATCACCGATATCAATAAGACGGTCGATCGAGCGCACGATTATATCAAGAAGATCCGCAAGATCAACGGACAGTTGAAGTCCTTCCAGGAGCAGTACAAAGACGACGACAGAACGGCAGATCTCAGAGAGAAGGCCAAAGGCTTGCAGGATTCATTGAGCACCATTGAGAAGGCGTTGTACCAGACCAAGAACCGCTCGAATCAGGATCCGCTGAACTTCCCTATTCGCCTGACGAATAAGTTGGCTCACCTGAATTCTTTGGTGTCGCTGGATGATTTTCCACCGACTGCTCAGGACAAGGCAGTCAAAATGGAATTGACGCGCAAGATCAATACCCAATTGACGGCTTTTGATGCCTTGGTAACCAAAAAAATCAAGGCGTTTAACAAGGAATTCAATCAACTTCAATTGGATTACTTGTTCATCGAAGAATAAGGCCTTAGCCAAAAGAGCATTACCTTTGAAGCACTCTTAGAAACCCAGGTTTTAGAGAGTGCTTTTTTGATTCGTTATGCTGTACAATTACATCAAAGCTTTGCATTTAATCTTCGTGGTTACCTGGTTTGCAGGCTTGTTTTACATTCCCCGAATTTTCATTTACCAAATAGAAGCGAATCTTAAAGAGGAACCCGCCAAGAGCATATTGGGGGAGCAGTTGGCCCTTATGGGGAAGCGATTGTGGTACATCATCACCTGGCCATCTGCGATTCTTTGCACGGTTTTTGCAATTACCTTGTTGACCTTACAACCGGTTTGGTTAGAAATGGGGTGGATGCACATCAAGCTCAGCTTTGTTCTGCTGCTGTTTTTCTACCACGGCAAGTGTCACCAGATCTTCTTGCAAATGCAGAGGGGAGAGTTTCGGTACACTTCGCGCCAGATGCGGATCTGGAATGAGGTCGCAACCTTAATCTTGTTTGCTGTCGTCTTCTTGGTCATTCTGAGAAACAGTTTAGATTGGGTGTACGGGGTGCTCGGACTGTTTGGGTTGGCCGTCTTGTTGATGTTGGGGATACGCTGGTACAAAAAGGTGCGTGAGCGAAACCCCAAGGCGTAATTTTAAATACCTTTAGCAAAAAGCCTGGCGTGTTTCAGAAAAGATCTTTACGGTTTAGAATCTTCATGTCGATGATCATTTTGGTGCTCATCGCTTCTGTTTTGATTGCCGGTGTTACCATCTACCAGTACGGAGAACAGTCCCAGGATTATCACAAGAAAAGGCTGGAGCGAAAAGAAGCTCAGGTGATGCAAAGTATCGCCTTTACCATCCGCGAGACGAGCTACGAACCCATTACAGAAAACCTGCCTTTTATCTTTCGGGACGAGATCTACAAGATCGCAGAAGTCCATAAAATTCCCTTCAATATTTATGATTTGGAAGGGGAATTACTCAAGAGTTCGAGCGAGTCCTTTGAAACCGATACCATCGAAAATTGCCTGGAATACGCCATCATCGATACCCTCTGGCACACCGCGGATAAGCGCTATGTGGAGCAGAAGGACAAGGCGGGACAGACCTACCAGGCGAGCTACAATTTTATCTATGATAATCGCTTTAAACCGATCGGTATATTAAATGTCCCTTACTACGAGGACAACTCCTTTAACGAAAACGAACTGCGGGAGTTTTTGACCCGTCTTTCGGGCGTGTATCTGTTGATGTTGGTCGCGGCGGTCTTCCTTGCTTTTTTTATCTCGCGCTACATCACCCAATCCCTTCAGCAGATTACGGATAAGATGGCCAAAACGGACCTTACCCGGCGCAATGAAAAGATCGAAATAGAAGAGAGTTCTATTGAAATTGATCAACTGGTCGCTGGCTACAACGAAATGATTGACGAGCTGGAAGAAAGTGCCGCTAAACTGGCCCGAGGGGAACGGGAGCAGGCTTGGCGAGAAATGGCGCGTCAAGTCGCTCATGAGATCAAGAATCCTTTGACCCCGATGCGTTTGAGTGTACAGAGTTTTGAACGGCGTTTTGATCCAGAAGATCCGGCTTCACCGGCAAAACTTCGGGAATTTTCAGAAAGTCTGATCCAGCAGATTGACACCATGAGTAACATCGCGTCGGCATTCTCCAATTTTGCCAAGATGCCTGCTCAACAAAGAGAAACCCTTAATGTGGTCGCCATTGTTAAGCTGGCTCTGGACATATTTCACGAGCCTTATATCCTCTTTATGGCCGAGGAAGAGGAGCTCATTGCCAAACTGGATCGAACCCAGTTGATCCGGGTAGTAACCAACCTGGTCAAGAATGCCATTCAGGCCATGGAAGAACAGAAAGACCCTAAGATTCTGGTCACCGTAGCTCGAGAAGAAGATATGATCTGCATTGCCGTTCAAGACAATGGAATTGGAATATCGGAAGAGAATATGGACAAGATCTTTGAGCCCAAGTTCACCACCAAGAACAGTGGGATGGGATTGGGCCTTGGGATGGTCAAAAATATTGTAGAAAACAGTCAGGGATCCATCGAATTTACCTCGGAAGAGGGTGTTGGAACCACGTTTAAAGTTTTATATCCGGTCTTTTCCGGAGCAACAGAGAATCAAAAACCCGCATAACTATGGAATTCAATACCCTCTTGGTCGAAATAAACAATGCTATCGCCCAAGTGACCATTAACCGCCCGAATAAGCTAAATGCCTTAAACAGGGAAACGATAGAAGAGCTTCACGATGCCTTTAAAGCCTTGGATGAAAATCGCGAGATCAAGGCCATCATCTTGACGGGTAGTGGTGAAAAGGCCTTTGTGGCGGGTGCCGATATCTCGGAATTTGCTGACTTTAATGCGAAACAGGGAGGCGAATTGGCGGCCAAGGGGCAAGAACAGCTCTTCAGCTTTGTGGAAGAATTGGGAACGCCGGTTATTGCCGCGGTGAACGGTTTTGCTCTGGGCGGAGGCCTGGAATTGGCGATGTCTTGTCATTTTAGAATTGCCAGTAGCAACGCCAAAATGGGATTACCTGAAGTTACTCTGGGCGTAATTCCCGGGTACGGCGGAACACAGCGCTTGCCTAACCTGATCGGGAAGGGTCGTGCAATGGAACTTATTCTAACCGCTTCGATGATCAATGCCGAGAAGGCTTTGGCCTATGGTTTGGTTAATCATGTGGTGCCGGCGGACGAATTATTGGACTTGGCGATGCAGTTGGCCGAAAAGGTCACACAAAACTCTTCTGTAGCCATTAAACACGCAATAAATGCCGTCAATGCCGGTTTTAAACACGATGTCAACGGCTATGACGTTGAGATTGATGCCTTTGCCACGTGTTTTGGAACGGACGACTTCAAGGAAGGGACCCAGGCCTTTTTTACAAAAGAGAAAAGCCAATTTCCCGGGAAGTTAAGCTCTGAGCAGGCAGGGGTAAAAGACGAACCAAACCCCTGGTCTATGCGCAAATTTTACCCCCTTTTCTTTTTATGCTGTCTTTGTTTTTCGGGCTTGAAAGCCCAGGAAATGCCCATAAAGTACGACTTTGGTGAAAAATATAACGACCGGTATAGATACTCACGTTTACTGACCCTTAGCAAGGACGGTAACGGAGGTTATATCGGTGTTCGCGAATATTTTCAGGGTCTTATTCTTCGTCCTCGAGGCTATTATATCGAGCAGTACAACAGCGAGATGGAGCTGGTTTCCGAATTCAACTACAAACTAAAAGGCGTTGATTTTGTGGATGGTTATGTACACAATGGCCAATTGCACCTACTCTTCTTAAAATATGATTACGAACGTGAGCGGTACACCTACAGCATGCACCGCAGTTCAATCGACCCCTGCCGCTTCAAGGAGGTGCCTCTTTTGCATATCCGTTCACAACAAGTGCAAAATCCCTTGGATTCGGACCATTACCACAGGCGATTTAAAAGGGGACTCTCGACGGCGGTCTTCTTTGACACCAATCACCAGGGTTTCGTTATTCATGTGCAGCAAAAAAAGGGCAAAATTGAGCAACAACGCTTGCATTATTACCGAGCGGACCTGACCAAGGTGTGGGAGCGCGACTTCAGCGAGCTCACCGAGAAGAAAAACTATGCTTTTGAGCAGATGGCACTGGGTAAAAACCCCGGCGAAGTCTACCTGGTAGGAAAGGCCCATTTCAAAAAGAAACGATTTGAAGCCAAGGAGCGAAAGTTCCAGTATGAGATGCTTCGATTTGCCGATTCCCGTATTGATTCTCTTGTTTTTGATCAAGGAAACAAGCATTCGGAAGGCCTTTATCCGATGGTGCTCGCCGACAGAATAGTCTGTTTGGGATTCTATGCAGATCGTCCGGATAAACGCTTCAATGGTCTGTCTTTTTTCGAGATTCAGCCCCAATCCTTCTCGGTTACGGCTCAGCGCTACAACCCCTTTACGGACCAGTTTATGGCCGATAAGTTTGGTAGAGAAGACGATCAGTCGATCAAGAACCTTGTTTTCAAGGGGGCTTATACGGATCGCAACGGAAACCTTCTTTTTAACGCCGAGGAATACTTTGTCACTCAGAGTTTGCACGACACCGGAGCGGGTCAACGCGTACAGGTAGATCGCTTTCACCACAACGATATCATTTCGGCGAAACTCAGTCCAAATGGAGAGCTTCTTTGGGCCCGAAATATCAACAAGGCGGAAGTGACCCAAAACGATGGGGCTTATGCTTCTTATGGGAGTTACCAAAAAGATGGAAAGACCTATTTCTTTATTAGCTCCGCCACAGAGCATCCCGAGCTCATCGCGAACGAGCGTTTGATTTTTAAACAAGGCCTCAGTCGCAATCGGAATCTGTTTGTGATCTGCTTGGACGAGGAAGGAAAACTGAAATACGAGAAGGTGATTGATGCCTCAGAAGCTCGCCTGCCTTTGATGGTTTCTAAACCCCTCGACTTGCAAGACGACAACCACCTCTTGTTCTACGCCAAAAGAGGAAGTAAAAAACAACTTGTCATGCTTGATTTTCAGGAATAATTCCTTATAATTGGAATAAATCCTGATTTGAACCCACATCAAAAAGGTCGTGGAGCCCAGGCCCACCATGACAACCCCTTTGAACGCTTAAGCCATACCCAGCGGGACGACTTTTTAGAATACTGCCGCCTTAATGAAGAGCAGGCAGAATCGTCCAATACGGTCTTTGTTCCGGTCTTTCCCAAAACCTTGGTCAATCGCGTGAAGAGCCCGGACCTGTCTATGGCTTATTCGCTAAACCCTTACCAAGGCTGTGAACACGGTTGTGTTTATTGCTATGCCCGCAATACTCACAATTATTGGGGAATGGATGCCTCTTTGGATTTCGAAAAGCGGATTCTGATCAAAAAGCAGGCGCCGGAACTTTTGCGTAAGCACCTTCAGAAGAAATCCTGGGAACCCTCTGCTATTATGCTTTCGGGAAATACGGATGCTTATCAGCCGGCCGAAAAACGGTTTAAACTCAGTCGAAAGTGTTTGCAAGTTTTTTTGGAGCATCAACATCCAGTCGGAATTATTACCAAGAACGCTTTGCTTCTAAGGGATTTGGATCTACTGAAACCCTTGGCCGAAAAGGAATTGGTATCGGTTTATATCTCTTTGACCACCCTGCACGAGCCGACCCGAAGATTGCTTGAACCGAGAACAGCCAGTGTGCAGAAGCGCTTAAAGGCCATCAAGCAACTCAGCGAAGCGGGGGTGCCCGTTCGGGTGATGATTGCGCCGATCATTCCCGCCCTCAATTCTTCAGAAATTTTGGGTATAGCCGAAGCGGCAGCCGATCATGGTGCGCTGGAAATGGGGTTTTCTTTGGTCCGCTTAAACGGAGGTATAGGGGCTATTTTTGAGGAATGGGTCAAAAGTGCTTTGCCTGAAAAAGCCGACCGTATCCTGAGTCAGATCAAGGCTTGTCATGGAGGCAAGTTGAATGAGAGCCGATTTGGATTGCGGCAAACCGGACAAGGCCCGGTTGCTCAGCAAATTCAACAAATGGCACGCTTAGCGCGTAGACGCTTTTTTCCGGATGCGCCGAAGACGGTTTTGCGAAAGGATTTATTTATACGCTTTCCGTCCGACTCTTCGGCCCCCTCTACCCAATTGAGCTTATTCGAGTGACCAGCCTTCTCGGTATTCCCGTTTTACCCATTGATTGGCTTCGGGGTAGTTGGTGATTTCCATATTCTCTCCGTCCCAATGCAATTTGCGACGTCCCGGATAGCTGTAGCTTCCGTTTTCGTTTGCATCTGTGGAAGGGGTGAACTTGCGGTATTGGAAGGCTCGAACGGCCAAATTCCCCATCAGTACAATTTCGGTCAATGGACCAGAGCGAGAAAAAGGCGAGGAGGTGGGTTTTCCTTCCAGGCATCCCTGTACAAAATTGGCGATATGACCGCCCATATTCCCTTCGATTCGAGGAATGCTCGGTTCCGGGGCGTTAAAAAGATCCATGGTTTCGGAAGGCAGAAGACGAGCGTTGCGGGAATAGACATCTGCGACCAAAATTCCTTTTTCGCCATACATCACCGTTCCACCACCAGAGGCGCCGATGGTTTCTCCATCTTTGAGTTCGTCCGGCAGGTTGGGCATAATCCCGCCATCAAACCAGTTCAAAGCGATTTCGCCATGGTCCGGGTGATCGAATTTGAGGTGTATTTTGGAAGAAGGAGGGCAGGAGTGACTGTAATCGGCCACGACAAAGTCGTCCACCCAAACCGTGGTACAACTGGCTTCGGCTTCTTTGGGGTATCCCAAATCCAAAACACTGAAGGGGGTTTCGATGATGTGGCAACCCATGTCACCGAGCGCTCCCGTTCCAAAATCCCAGAACCCGCGCCATTTAAAGGGCAAGTAAGAGGAGTGAAAGTCCCGCATTTCGGCGGGGCCTAACCACAGGTCCCAGTCGAGGGTCTTGGGGATTCTCATCTTTTTAGTTGGTAGGGGAACCCCTTGAGGCCAAACCGGTCGATTTGACCAGCAATCAATGGTGTGAACTTTTCCGATGACGCCGGATTCTACCCATTCTTTGGCTTTGCGGCTGCCTTCACTGGAGGCTCCCTGATTCCCCATTTGGGTGACAATGCCCTGTTCTTCGGCTACACGGGTCATTAACCGCGCTTCGTAAATGTTGTGGGTTAAAGGTTTTTCGACATAGGCATGCTTGCCAGCACGCATAAAGGGCAGGGAGGTACTGGCGTGGGTGTGGTCTGGGCTGGCCACCATGATCGCGTCAATATCGGACAAGGCTTCGTCGTAGACTTTGCGGAAGTCCCGGTAGCGTTTTACGTTGGGGTAGCGCTTATAGGTGGCGGCTGCGCGCTTATCATCTACATCACACAGGGCGACAAATTTGACCTTGCCTGTGGCTTCCATGCCTCGTATGACGCCGGCACCGCGTCCTCCAACGCCAAAGGCGGCGACATAGAGCGTATCTGAAGGTGGGACATGGGTTTTCCCGAGCACATGGCTGGGAACAATAGAAAAAGCTGCGGAGGAAGCCGCAATTTGCTTGACAAATGATCGCCGTTTCATTAAAACTGGTTTGTGGTTGACTCTGAAGATACGAAATCACTCAAAGACTTCCAGCTCAAACCCGGGTGGGGGGCTTTGGAAACCCATTTCGGAATAGTACTGCTTTAAAAAAGCGAGAAGAAAGGAATGTCGTTGTTCCGCAAGCTCGCGACCGCTGGGAGTGTACATCTTCTTTTTCAAGAGCAGCAGTTTCTCGTAAAAGTGATTGATCGTTGGGGCTGTGCTTTTGCGGTAGGCTTCGCCGTTTTGATAATGAACAGGAGGAATGGTAGAATCAAAAAAAAGGCGGTTTTTAAATCCACCGTAGTGGAAGGCCCGGGCCAAACCAATGGCTCCAATGGCGTCCAGGCGATCGGCATCGCGCAGGATGTGCAGGGCTTTGATTTTGTGCTCGGGTTGTTCTTCTTCGGAGCCCGCTTTGGCGTCAAAAGACTTTTTAAAGGAGACCCATTCGATGAGGTACAAGACTTCGTCACGCATACCCTCCGGGAAGGCGAGTTCCCGTAAATGATTTTCCAGGCCTTGGCGGGCTGAACTGTTGGGGTCGGGATGGAATTTGTCGTCGGCTATATCGTGGAGTAGAGCCCCCCAAATGGCCAAGGCTGTAGTTCCTTCGGGTAAACGCTGATTGAGCGCTTCTTGCTCTAAAATTTGCAAGGTGTTATCGTAGACCCGTTGTACGTGATGCCAGTCGTGGCCTGCCTCTGCGTCTTGAAGGACTTTAAAAACATACTGAACGGTATAGCCAAACTGATTGGTCCAGGGCTCGAGTTCTTGACGGAGTTGCGCGTGTTCGGGTAAAGCCAGCATGAACTAAGGTTGATGGTGAACTCCTCCCACGATGATGGCCTCAATTTCTTTGAGCAGAACTTCGGGATCTTTGTTGTTTTCGATGGGATCGTGAATGGTATGAGAGATGCGGTTTCCGATCCCTAAGGGAAACTGACCATAGCGAACCATTTTCCAGGAGTTGTTAATACTGACCGGAACCAAGATGGCATTGGGTGCGTTCTCCAGTAAAACCCGCAAACCGGAAGTGTAGAACTTTTTGGGTTTTCCGTCTCGGCTACGCGTTCCTTCGGGGAAGATCACTGCGGTTCGGTTGTGCTTTTCGATATAAGCGGCGAGTTCTGCAATTTTACCCAGGGCTTGTTTACTGTCTTTGCGATCGATCAGCACGGAGCCTCCATATTTGAGATTAAAGGAAACACTTGGGATGCCTTTGCCCAGTTCTTTTTTGCTGACGAACTTGGGATGAAAGCGTCGCATAAACCAGATGTAAGGCGGGATGTCGTACATACTTTGGTGATTGGTAATCACAATCATGGGCCGGCCCTTAGGCAGATGATCCATCTTTCCAAAGTCATAGGTGGTTCCCAAAATATGGGTGGATCGAATGAGGAACCAGTTCAAAATAGCGACACTCATGCGGTGCGCTTCATAGCCGAATACGTTATAAGAAATCCACTGAATAGGGTGGAATATCAGCAACGAAAGTCCGAAGGCGATCAAGAAAAGGATCGAAAGAGGATAGGCCAGGAGTTTTCGCATGCTAAAGGGATTTGTAGAGCCAATTTGGCAAAATCTTGAGAATTATGGCGATTATTTTCCATCGTTTTGTCAGATAAAAAATCTCCGGAACGTCTTTTGCGCGCTTCTTGGCGATCTTTCTGGCTAATTGTTTGGCTGCCTTTTTCGGGCTGGCCACCCAAAACTGACCTTCGCCTTTGGCCATATCTGTATCGACAAACCCTGGACGAACATCGCAGTAACGAAGGGGCAGCTTTTGCTTGGTCGCTCTTTGCCTCAAGCCTTCCCAATAGTTGATTTGATATGCCTTGCTCGCATTGTAGGCCGGTGCAAAACCGCCACCGCGCAGACCAGCTAAGGAACTGATGTTGACAAAGACTGCTTCTGTGGCCGTACTGAGAACACCTGTCCCCCAAACCGCTACTTTGGTAAAACTGTGGGTGTTGAGTTCTTGGGTCTTTAGTTCAATATGGAGATCAAGGTTTGCATTGAGGTCTCCCCATCCCGCTAAATATACTATTCGGTTTATTTCTGGATGAAGGCTATAGATCTCGTCCAAAGCCTCGGAAATACTGGGTTGAGTCAGGTCGAGCTGGTAGTGATTCACCAAGCCCGGATACTGACTTTGCAGTGCTGCCATGGGTTCTTGCCGACGTGCGACGAGAACAACCTGGTGTTGTTTTTTTACCAGGACTTCGGCCAGGGCAAGACCAATTCCGGAAGAGGCTCCTAAAAGTAAAAAGCAGTGTTTCATAGAAAAACCACCCCACAGAAAATGAGGTGGCTTGTTGTTATAGTTAACGGGGATAAACGCGTTTAGCAGAACTCGTTATAAGCCTGCATTAGGTTGTCGGCGATCATCTCCGCTGGACGACCTTCGATGTGATGGCGTTCAATCATGTGAACCAATTCACCATCCTTGAACAATCCCATGCTGGGAGAGGAAGGAGGAAAAGGGACCATGTGAGCGCGAGCACGATCTACCGCTTCGGTTTCCATACCGGCAAAAACCGTTACCAAATGATCCGGTTTTTTAGGGTTTTGGAGACTGATTTTAGCAGCGGGTCTGGCATTGGCAGCAGCACATCCGCAAACAGAGTTCACGACAACCAAGGTAGTTCCCCCTTTTTTAAGGGCATCTTCAACGGCGTCGGAAGTATGGAGTTCTTCAAACCCGGCAGACACGAGGTCTTCACGCATGGGTTTTACAAGTTCTTCTGGGTACATAGACTAATTTTATTTGCACAAAGATAACGGATTTGTCCTGTTTTCTGGAATTCCTTAACAGCTCCTTAAGGCCCCGTTTGCCAAGAGATATACTATCTTTACCCGACTAGACACAATCGCGCTCATGCTCAAGTATTTTGCTGCCCTTATCGGTTACTACCTCATGCGCTTCCCAGGTGCATTGCTCGGGTTTATCGTGGGGATGCTAATCGAATCATACCAATCAGCACAAAACCCCGGAGGTCAAAGAGGATCGGGCCCCAGAGGTCGCTCTTTTCGGGACTTTCAGGGTCGTTCTGTTTCTCCACAGGATTTTGAATTGCACCTGCTTTCGCTTTGTTCTATAATCATCAAAGCGGATGGTCAGGCCAGCCAGCGTGAATTGGACTATGTTCGGCAGTACTTTGTCTCGGCTTACGGAAAGGAGCGGGCCAATGCCATCTTTCGGACCTTCAATGAGGTGGTGAAGAAAAGAGAAATCTCTACCCAGCGTATCAGCGAATTTCTGAGCCAGCGCACCCGCTACGAGATGCGTCTTCAAATTCTGCATTTCCTTTTCGGGATTGCTCAGGCCGATGGTCGGGTCAGTGAACCGGAATTGAATAAACTCGATGAGATTGCGCGTTTCTTTCGGGTGAGATTAAGGGATTTTGACAGTATCAAGGCGATGTTTGTTCGCTCTGCCGACCAGGCCTACACGATTTTAGAAATTGACAAGTCTGCCACGGATGCTGAGGTCAAGAAGGCTTACAGAACCATGGTAAAGAAGTACCATCCCGACAAGGTGATCACCGAGGATGAAGCGATAAAGAAAGGGGCCGAAGAAAAATTCAAAGAAGTGCAGAAAGCCTACGAAACCATTCAGGCTGAACGCGGTATGAGTTAAGAATACACCTATGGGCAAATTCGGATTTTACACGGAATTGGGACTGGATCATGTACTGGACTCGTCGGCTTACGATCACATTTTGTTTTTGGCGGCCCTGGCTGTTCCGTTTGTTTTTAAGCAGTGGAAGCAGGTCATCGTGTTAGCGAGCATTTTTACCATAACCCACTGCTTGTCCCTTGCGCTGTCCGCTTTTGATGTTATGCGCCCTGATCCCGCCTGGATCGAAGCGCTGATTCCAGCGACTATTGTAGCCACCGCTTTGGGCAATATTGCCTTGGTGATTACGGATGATTTGGGGCGAGCGGGTATTATTCATTCCATCGCCACCGGAGTATTCGGGCTCGTTCATGGTTTTGGGTTTTCGAATTACTTCAATATGCTGATGGCCGGGGAAGAGGAGAAAGTCTTACCTCTTTTGGGCTTTGCCACCGGGATTGAGTTGTCACAGGTTTTTGTCATCCTCCTGATGCTCGGTCTCACAACCCTATTACAACGCTTCACCCCCCTGAAACAAAATACAGTTATCCTCGTTTTATCAGGAGTGGTTATTGTAATTACCCTTCCACTTTTGGTTTCGGCTGTTTGGCCTTTGATTAAAGAACTCTTTCAATAAAAAGAGTCAGGTAGTATTGATTTACAGCTTTCTGCCTTTTCGTTAAAATACACGAAACGACCTTGTCGAATCCAAGGAAAGAAGGTATTTTTATTTTCAGCCCTTTACTCAATGAACGAGAACAAGCAACTTCGTTATGACATTGCCTATCTAAAGATGGCCCAGGAATGGGGTAAGCTTTCGCACTGCAAACGCAAGCAGGTGGGAGCCCTCATTGTCAAGGACCGCATGATTATTTCGGATGGCTACAACGGAACCCCCTCAGGATTTGAGAATTACTGCGAAGACGAAGAAGGATATACCAAATGGTATGTTTTGCATGCCGAGGCGAATGCCATTTTAAAAGTGGCCTCCTCAACCCAGTCGTGTCAAGGCGCGACGCTGTATATCACCCTTTCTCCTTGCAGAGAATGCAGTAAGCTGATTCACCAGGCGGGCATCGTTCGAGTGGTGTACAATCGAGCCTATAAAGACAATTCCGGACTGCTGTTTTTGGAACGTGCCGGGGTTAAAACAGAACACCTACCACTGAGCGAAACCCTGGTCTAAAATGAACAAAAAGCTTTCTTTTTTACTGCCTGCTGTCTTGGCTTTAACCTTAGCCGTGGGGATATTTATTGGCGGGAAACTCCACTTTTACGACAGTCCCGAACGACTTTTCTCTACCAATTCCAAGAAAGATAAACTCAATCGCCTCATCGATTTTATCGAATACGAATATGTCGATGAAATCAATACCGACAGCATAGTCGACGTTACGGTAAATGATATTCTGGGGAACCTCGATCCGCATTCGGTCTATATCCCGAAAAGCGAAATGCAGGAAGTAGCCGAGAACATGAAAGGGGATTTTGTGGGGATTGGTGTGAGTTTTAGAAACGAAAAAGACACCATCACTGTCGTACGTCCGATTATCGGCGGGCCCAGTGATCAAAAAGGAATCCAGGCCGGCGACAAGATCATGACGGCGGATGACGAAATACTATACGGCAAGGATCTGGCTAATTCCGATATCATCGCCAAGCTCAAAGGCAAGATTGGAAGTGATGTAACCCTTGGGGTATACCGTCCTGTTGAAAAGCGCTTTTTTAAAGTAAAAGTGACTCGCGACCGGGTACCGATTCGCAGTGTGGAGGCTCAGTATATGCTGACTTCCGAGATGGGGTACATCAAAATCAATCGCTTTGCAGAATCGACCTATAATGAGTTTGTCCAATCCCTGGACCAGCTACTGGAGGAAGGAGCCGAAAAGCTCGTCCTTGATTTGCGCGACAATCCAGGAGGTTATCTGGGTATCGCGGAACTCTTGGCCGATGAGTTTTTGGAAGAAGGAAAGCTCATTCTGTTCACCAAAAACAAGAAAGGACGCATCAAGAAGGCCTTTGCAACCAAGGAAGGTGCCTTTGAAGGCAAACCCATCTACGTCTTGATCAATGAACGTTCTGCTTCTGCCAGCGAAATCATTGCGGGAGCCCTACAAGACAACGACATTGGAACCATTGTAGGACGTAGATCCTTTGGAAAGGGTCTTGTACAACGCGAAATGGACCTCGGGGATGGATCCGCAGTCCGCTTAACGGTGTCGCGTTACTACACGCCCACAGGACGTTCGATTCAACGATCCTATGCCAAGGGGTACGACGACTACTATCAGAATTATATGGAACGCTATCTGAATGGAGAACTGGTTTCACCAGACAGTATTAAAGTGGCGGACTCTCTGCGCTTTGTCACACCAAAAGGAAAGGTGGTTTATGGTGGTGGAGGAATCATTCCGGACGTCTTCGTGCCCATTGGTTCCTTGGACGAAGAGAAGATTCGTAATCTGGAGGCTTCTGGCTTCTTCTCGGCCTTTGTTTTTGACTTCTTAGAGAAGGACCGCAGCCGCTTTATGCACTACCCCGAATCCGAGTTTTATGCCGATTACAGGGTGGACGACCTTGTTTTTGAACAGTTTGTCGATTTTGTCCTGAACAGAAAGGTTCGTCTGGACTTCTACGCGCACGAGAAATTGATCAAGACCTATATCAAGGCCAATTTAGCGGAACAATTGTACTCTCCGAACGTGGGAGCGCAGGTATTATCCAGAGAAGATCGCATGATTCAGGAAGTTCTTCGAATCGATACTGAGGCGAACCTAAAAGAGAGCGCTGAAGAGCAGGAAGTACCTTCTAAATCCTAAGAATTTACTTATCTATTCGTTCCTCGACCTTTTTAGAAAGCCGGAGGATCAGAACAAGAACAATTCCAATCAGGGAACAAAAAATTCCGATGAGGGCGATACCGCTGTCCCCATAGGTGATGTCTTCGAAATCAAGAACGGTACTGTTATAGATGATAAGCGCTACGGCTATAAGTACCAAAGTCAACTGAACCCACTTATTCATGCGGAAATTTTTATATGCAAATTTAAAGCTTAGATGGGCACTAAAAAGGGTTACCCTTTGAATTTTGACGATCAAATTGGCCGTTTAGCGTTTAAGGGAGGCTCATTTTGGGGTTCAGAATTCAGTATAAATCAACAAATGTTCGAACGGATTCTGTTAAAATCCAGACGAAAATCGAGCAAAGATCGATCTACGGCGCTTATTTTGACTGAACAAGTCTGTCCAGTTTAAACGGGCTTATTTTACTGAAAAAGCTGGGGGGCATTGGCCGCAAATAGCTTAACAGCGATAGCCATCAAGATCACTCCAAAGATTTTTCGAAGTATACTCAAGCCGTTTTTCCCGAGCTTCTTTTCGATTCGTCTCGAAGACTTCAGTACACCGTAAACGAAGATCATGTTGATCAGTACGGCGACGATAATGTTCTCGACATGAAATTCTGCACGTAAAGACAGAAGGGTGGTCATGGTTCCGGCCCCTGCAATTAACGGAAAGGCAATCGGGACGATAGAGGCACTTTCGGGCTCGTCGTCTTTATACAGGGTAATGCCCAAGACCATTTCCAGGGCCAGAAAAAAGAGGACGAAAGAACCGGCAACGGCGAAGGAGTTCACATCGATACCGATCAATTTAAGGATGCTTTCGCCCACAAAAAGAAAAGCAATCATGATGGTTACCGCTACCAGCGAGGCTTTCTCGGATTGGATGTGGCCAACCTTGTTACGCAAAGAGATGATGATGGGAACACTGCCCAAAATGTCGATTACGGCAAACAATACCATGGACGCCGTGAGGATTTCTTTTAATGCGAAGTTCATAGTCTTGAATTTTCGCCGCAAAGGTATTTGAAATAGGGAAGCGGAAAGAAAATAAATGAACGCCTTGTCGATTTTGCTAAAAGCGCATCAATCAGCCAAATACATCAACAAAATCGTCGATCATGGAGGTGATTCTTGACGGATCCTTCTCGGATTTCGCTAATACTTGAAGGCCGTTTTGAAAGGCATAGGTAAAATAAGCCAGTCGATTGCTCTCTTCTTTGCTCAATGGCTTATCTGAAGGAGCTGTCCGGCTAAAAAATTCGCGTAAAATTTGAAGGATAACCTCTTTGCTATCGCGAATAATATCAACGTATTGAGGCTCATTTGGCAACATCTCTACCGCTGTATTTACGACCAAACAACCGGGTGAGGAAGAAAAGGAAGGGGGCACTTGGCTTATAAGAACGAGCATCTTCCGTAATCCTTCCTTTCGGTTGGTTTCTGCCGCTAGCATATTCTTTAGCATGTCGCCATTGGACTTGGTGTAGGCGCTAAGCGCTTTTTTGAATAAATCACTCTTGTCCCCGTAGGTGGCATAGAGGCTTGCCCGGCTGATCCCAAGATAAGAAACGAGGTCCTGCATGGAGGTAGTGTGGAACCCTTTATTCCAAAAGAGTTCCACTGCTTTTTCCAGTGTTTCTACTTCACAAAACTGCTTTGTTCTTGGCATAGAGGTAAATTTGGTGATTTCAAATTAAACTTGCGCAAACCTGCCGTCTACAGAAATCTCAGCTCCAGTGATATAGCTGGATTCTGAGGATGCCAAAAACAGGGTGGTCTGAGCCACTTCATTCGACTGTCCAAATCGACCTAGTGAAACCATGCTTGGAAAAACAGCGGCCATTAGGTCAATATTTTCCTGAGAGACATTGTGCTTCCGTAGATTGGAGTTTCGATTGGTCCAGGAGCGATTGCGTTTACAAGGGCTTTGCTGTCGGCTGTATTGGATGCCTCCGGCTTGACCAATAGATGGTCTCCGGACAGTTCTTCCTCCAGAACGTTTAATTTTTCTGAGCTTTGACCCGTTAAAACCACCGTCGCTCCTTCTTGTAAATAGAGCTTGGCTGTAGCAAGTCCTATTCCGCTGGTAGCACGCCTTACGATAGCTACTTTTCCTGATAATTTATTCATGAGAGTTATATCAGAACGATTATTCCAATATAAAACAAATGTGTTGGAACAAACATTCCAAAATAAATAAAGAACTTAACTTTTAATTGGGAAATTAACCAAGTACCTCAAATTGACTTTTTGTTCTTAAGAAATGCTGATGGTGTGAGACCAGTTCGTTCCTTATAGGCTCTAACGAAAGAATCTTGTGATTTGAACCCGTACATTTCGGCAAGTTGAATCATTGATTTTTTACGTAGTTGTTTATGATTGATGTTTAAATCATTAACCATGTACTCTATTCTTAAGTCCTTGATGTATTTGGAATATGAGATATTAAAAGTCTCATTTATTAATCGAGATAAATAGGAACTATTAGTGCCTAGCTTATTTGCTAGTTCTACTTGAGAAATATCTTGATTAAGAAAACCTTTTTGGGCTTCCCAGTCTTTTAGCTCTAAAAGGAGTCTATTCTTTATGGTCTGAGGAATTTGATTTGATATAGATCTCTTTTTTGGGACAATATGTTTCTCGATAAGTGAACTTCGCCTTTTAATTAAAATAAATAGGACTAAGCATATAGCAATCAATATTACTATCTCTACTAATGGAGCATTTGAAGATGGAATTTCTCGATCTTTCATTAACTGGAAATCAATTAGGGATATTTTTTCAACTTCCAAATCTATCCTCTTCTTTAAACTATCGTAATATATTAGCCTCCTTAAGTATTGTTTTTCATTGTCTTTCTCATTTTTATCTATTGCATTATTTAGTAGTTCTTGATATAGAATTTCGACATTATCAATTAGAGGATAGTTCTTTGTGATTAGAATAGAATCTACTTTCTCAAAGTAACTTATTGCCTTAGAATTATTATTCATTTTTAGTTCACTACTTCCGATATAGAAGTATATGTCGCTTAAGGTAAGTGCGTTGTTTTGTGAATCTATATTTGACAGAATTTCTATAGCATTTTTATAAGATTGATTGTAATAAAAGGCTTGGCCGATTATAACATCATACGAGTTTAGAAAACTCTTAATCTGTAGCTCTTTGGCTAACTTTTTACCCCTATAAGCATAGGCTAATGCAGACTCAATTTCACCTACATTTAAGTGGCATTTACTCGTCGCATCCAAAGTATATAGTAATGTTTCCTTATAGTTTTCAAACTCTCTGGAATTAGATTCAAGAATTTCCAGACTCTTCAATTGAGACCCTAAAGCCTTAAATTCTTGACCGTATTCCCTTTGAATACCTGAAATAATATTTAAACTATTAACCACTCCTTCTCTAAACTCTATTGAGTCGCTTAAGTAATAGGAAGTAATGACTGTTTTAAATGCATTAGATGCTTCATCTTGTAAATAGAGATAAGTTCCAAATGATATTAATGACTCTGCTCGTGCAATAGGATCTTCTAGCTTGTAAGTTAGCCTTATAGCACTATCACTGTAGAGTTTAGCTCTATCTAAGGGTTCACTCCAAATCCTCCAGTCATAAACACTGAGTAGTTCATATTCATTGGATTCTTGTTTAGCTTTCCAAATATGATAATCAAGGATTGAATGCAGCCATTCTACATCACTCTGAATATCAGCACTTAACTCTAAATTGGTGAGTTCTTCGAAGGATAAGTTCTTTAAATCTGAAATTTTAATTTCGTTGTTCTTTTGAGTATAAGCAAGACTCTGAATCAAGAAACAAACCAAGACTACGGTCGTAGAAAAGCAATTTGATATTTTATAAATAGGAAAATTCATTTTACCCACAATTCTTAACGAATCAGTAAAGAATTCAACTGAGGACGTTATTTGTTAAATCCTTTCAAAATAGTTAAAAGATATTTTTTGGTTTATGCCCAAATTTGTCAGGATTGGCTGCAAGGAATATGCAGTAAAGAAAATTTACATTCATACCTTTAGTCTTTAAGCACTCAACATTATGGGACGCAAACATCGCAGAGAAATTATTTGGCTTATTGTCTCTACAGTACTAACACTCGTGGCCTATTCCGGACTTTTTGGCTCACGGTTTTTAAGTACACCCAGGCTATATGATCAAGTACCAGACATCCAGTTTGGTGATACTTATTTGGTGGTGGAGCCCATCAATTACTTCTTAAGCCTTCTGGCTATATTTGTATTTGCGATCTACTTACCGCGAGTGCTTCTTAATCGTTTTGATAACTCTTTAACCAACATCATTTTCTTATCTAGTAATGGGTACCTCATTTTACTGCTGGCCTTGCTCTTGCCATTTTTACCCATTTTAATTGCAACCCCAGGTCATTTTTGGGCAACAGGAGAAAACTGGATTATTACACCAGCTCTTGAATCAGAGAATGTCTTCAGGCAATTACAGCAACAAACGCGAATAAGAATGTTTCTGATTTTTGTGGAAGTGAGTCTGATTGTTCTTTTTGGAGTAACAGCCTTCTACACAGGACGAGGATCCTTGCTGTATACTAGCGAGGAATTACCTGAATAGCGGTATTGTTGATTTCTGAAAGTAGAATCAGTTCTTCTTTTTCCCAAAGGGACGGAAGACTGTCTAGGGGAGTGGATTTTTCTTCTGGCTTGAAATTCTTGTAATTCTGAAACACCATTCCTGATGCTTCGGTACGGGCAGTGGCCTCTCGGAACCGAACACCCCCACCATCGGTTGCATACTGATAAGCCAAAAAGTCCACCAAGAGAGTCTCTGTATTGATCCAATAACGGAACTCGTCCTCAAAATCAGTTCCGCCCCCTTCCTGATTAAACCGGATGTTAAGGGTCTGGTATTGCTTCCCCCCGATAGTGATCAGGCTCCATTTTCTTTAATCACCGCCTTATCCTTAAGAGGTAGCGGGAGGGCGAAAAAATACCCCACAGAATTGATGGATTCACTGTATTTGACTTGCAAACTGTCTGGGACATTCACCGCCAGATCATTGATGGTACGACTAAAATCTCCAGCGCTATTGAGTCGATCGAGTGTAGCCTTTTTTCCGTCTACTTTAAAGCGTGTGTATTCGTATTGACCATTTTGTCGCCATAAGGTGTAATGGTGATCCCTAAAATCAAAGGCGATGATCTGTCCATTCCATTGGTCCAGGCCATGAGCTTGAATACTTTGGTCAACCCATTCGTCTGAGGTATAGGATGGTCCAGTTTGGCAAGCGGCTAAAAGAAGTAGACCGAGAAGGGCCAGGGTAAAACGGTATTTCATGGATATTCGCTTATGCTCCATTTAAGTAGTGGCAGGCTTCTTTTCCTTACGCTTTAAATCAAAAGCCCCTGCAAGTAGGGCCAAAATGAAGTAAGCGGCCAGGGCATTTATGGTCAGTTCTTCCAGATTTTCGGAGGCAGGAAGTACGTAAAAATTTAAGGTGTTGACAGCGATTAAGAACAACAAAAAGAGCACCATAAAGAACTGCCGGGACTTTGATTTAGCTTGACTTTTAAAGAAGTAATAGCACCAGCAAACAACCAGGAGCGAAAGCTCTGCCGAAAAGGCCATGTGTTTGTTTTGCCAGAGCCCAAATCCGTATTTGGGATCACCGTGCACCAGCGGTAGATCCGGTGTGTGAACCAAGAGGTCTACAAACCAATGCGAAACCACCGATAGTCCTAAAAAGAGGGCGATGCGGGAGGTTTTTTTCTTTTTGGAAGGCCAAATCAGGTACAGGAGTATAAAGGCCAAGGACCAAACAATGGAAGCGAGCAGGCCATGGGTATAGGGAAACTCCATGACAAAATTGTTCACCTGGTTGTGGCTGTCTTCAAAATGAAGGGATTCAATACCGTATAAGGCGAAAGGAAAAAAGAAGATGTCGACAAGCTGTACACCAATAAAAAGCATTCCAAGCGAAACCGATGGTTCTTTTCCTTTTAAAGCAAAAGCTGCTGCGTAATGACCGACGAACATGCTAGAGTGATGTTATTGAACTAGTTGATCGCTTGAAGATAAAGAAATATACATGTGAGCAGTTCAAATTTCGTTCACAGGTCACTGTTTTTCTATCAAAGGCCGGCTAAAAGGGTCTTAGAATTGGAAGTAGTTCAAGGCTGTTGACTTCATAGGTTCTGCGGGCCAATTGGTCCGCACTGGTAATCGGTGTTTTTTGGGCATAAAGATTGGCGCTTCCGGCCCATGCGCTGATCAAAAGAAGCGCCAATTTGATTGTTTTTCTCCTGAGGAAAATGATGTTTGATTTTCTTCATTAGAAGCGCAACCAAAAAAGCTGTTACCACTTTATGAGGAGCGGTCAGATGATCCGCCTAAGCGGTTGGAAGAGGGTCATGGATGGCGCGGTTTAATCCTTGAGGGCCCGACAGGCCTCCATGCTGTTGTTGTTGCAGGCGATTTTGAGCCAGTAAAGAGCGTTTTTTTCGTCCGGTGCACCGAGTTGACCATTGCGGTAGAGCATTCCGAGACGGTACTGGGCCTCATAGAAGCCTTTTTCGGCCGATTGTTCATACCAATCTTTGGCCTTGTCGGCATTTTTAGGGACTCCCCAGCCATTTTCATAGAGTATTCCCAGTCCGTTCATTCCCCACTCATGCCCGGCGTCGGCTGATTTTTGGTACCAACTTAAGGCTTGGGCATAATCCTGTGGAAGACCTCGGCCTTCCCGGTAGAGACCTGCTAAGTTGGCCATGGCTAAAGGATTCCCGGCACGGGCCGCCTTGCGATACCAATAGGCGGCATTGGCTTCGTCCTTTTGCACCCCAATTCCAATAGCGTAATTGACGCCCAGTTCATACTCTGCTTCAACAATACCTGCATCGGCTGCTTTGGTTAGCCACTCATAGGATTTGGCCGGATCGTAACCGGTTCCCAGCCCTATAAAACGGTAACTGATACCGAGTTCCAACATGGCGTCAGCCTGTCCGAGAGCGGCGGCTTTTTCGAACCATTTGGCACTTTCGTTCATGTCGCGTGTCAAGCCCATTCCCCAACGGTACATATACCCCACTTTGAAGAGGGCTTCGGCATTTCCAGACTTAGCTGATTCTTTATACCAGTAGAGGGCGTCGATAAAGTCGTTCACCTCGTAGTAGGCATTGGCTTTTTGCAGTGGTGTTCTTTTTTGCTGACCTCGCTTAACTGGGGGGATAGGTGTTGGTGCCGGTTGATCCGGGTCTCTGATGACCACCTTCTGACTGTCTATACACACTTCCCCCTCAATGATCACCCCTTTGGGTTCTACGATTTGTTTTTGGTTTTTAGCAAACACCTCGGCGGCAGTGCGGTTGATGATGTCGCTGATGCACCCTCCTTTGCTTAGGTTGGCGCTAAAGAAATCGGTAAAAGGATTGTTCGCGCTTACACGGGTATTCTCAAAGGTGGAATAGACGGTTATGGTGTTGACCCCCAGCGTTGCCTTTTTTAAGCCAATTCCTCCCGTGGACTTATAGGTGCTGTATAGATTCTTCCAGAACGGGTTGTTTCGGCAGGCGTCGTAAATGATTACTCGAGGAATAGGCAATTTGCGGTTGTTCTTTTTAATCGTCGTGAGCTCCAATAAGCTGAGCAGCCCAACATTGGCCTCCTTCATCAGGGTGGGGTTATCTTCCGCGATACTGGCGCTGACAGGCATGAGGTAGTCTTCATTGTCAAACTGTATGCCGTGGCCGTTGTAGTAGATCAATGCAAAATCGTAATCTCCCATGGCTTTTCCGAAATCACTGATCAGACGAAGCATATCGGTTCGACCTAGGTCGTAACCGCTCATCACATCAAAACCCTGGTCAAAGAGGGTTTGCTTCATTTTTTCACCATAATCGACCACACCTTTGAGTTTTCCGGTCTCATAGGCCTGGTTAGCAACCACAAGGGCGATACCCCGACTGTTTTCAGAAGCGGAATGCTTGGCGAAATCGCGCTGTGCATGAAGGGGTGAAAAGGCCCCTAAAAGTAGGCCCAACAAAAGAGAAAAAGAGGTACGAAGGAGTGAAGAGAAAGTCATTTTCTTATCGGTTGATCTTGGGGAAGTTAAGGAATCCTGCTATTTTGGGGACGCTAGTTAGAAGCAGACCATGAAAAAAACAGCTCTTTTCCTCTTTGCGACGGCTTTTTTATTGAACTCAAACCTGAGTGCCCAGAATAGAGATTCTATTTTGCAGCAGGCCCGCGCCCAGTATAAACAGACCACTTCCGATATTTTTTCTCCTTTCAAAAGTGTTGAAGTTGTTCCCACTTTTCAGTTGGGCTACCTGATGGAAAAACAGCAGTACGATCAATTCGTCAACACCTATTTCGAAAACCAAAGCGAGGGTGTTGAGTTTGATGAAGAAAAGCAGGTCCTTAGCGATAATATTCCCGATAAGGACGCGCGCGTTCCCACCAGGAAGTTTCGCTTTTTTGAATTGCCCATCATCTTGCAATCAGGAGATCGCGTAAAACTGGAATTTGGGCGCTCAGCTGATATGGTTTCGGCCAATCAAGAGGTGTCTTCAAAATTGGTGCAGGCTTTAAGGGAAGTTTTGGAGGAAGCCAATGCAGCTCTTTTAAGAGACTCTATCCCTCCGATTCGAAGATTGTATATCAGCGCTAGTACAAACGGTAAACACTCGCCTACAAGCAACCATTCGCGTAAAGAGGCAATCGATATCAGTGAGGTCAATGGCCAGCGAATGATTTACAACCACTTTTCTTCGCAGCAACGCGAAAAACTAAAGGAGTTATTGGCCAGTTTGGATTACAGAAGCCAACTACGCGACAGCGATTATATTCGGGTCGAAGGACAGCCTTATGCCCTGGATGAGATCTTTTTATCGGACAGAATCCAATACCTGCAGGCGGCCATGCTGAACCATCCCTATACCCGGGAGAATTTTGGGCCTTTTCTCAAAACTAAATATGCCAAAGAAACGGGCAAACTCAATCCCAACCATCCTGTGGGAGGACACCAGGACCACATACACTGGTCTGTGCGTTAATACCTTAAACGAAGAAAGGCTTCCCTAAATTTCTTTTGGAAAGCCCTTCTCTTCGAGTTAGTAGTAAAATAGTTGTTTACGCTTCGCAGCTCGCGCAGTCTTTTTTCTGCTTGAACTTCTGCGCTGCGTTCATGCTGTGCTGGTAGTAGAGGGATTTAAGCCCCAACTTCCAAGCCGATACATGGATGTGGTTGATTTCTTTGATCGGCATGTCCGGGTGAACAATGATGTTTACAGACTGTCCTTGGTCGATATGGTTTTGGCGGTTAGCCGCTTGGTAAACGATATCGAGTTGATCGATCTCAGAGTAGGTTCTGAACACATCCTTTTCTTGATCGGTCAAGAAATCCAAGTGTTGAACTGATCCGTCCATATCGCGGATGCTGGTCCAAACTTCGGGCGTATCCTGTCCCTTTTCTTCAAGGAGTTCCTGAAGGAAAGGATTCTTGATGGTGGTTTTGATTTTTGCAATATCCTTCACGTAGACATTGGACCAGATGGGTTCAATCCCCTGTGAAACCTGCCCGAGGATGAAGGCGGAGGAAGTGGTAGGTGCCACAGCATTCAACGTCGCATTTCTTCTTCCGTATCCTTTGAGCATAGCAGGCTCTTCGAAACGCTCGGCCAATGCTTCAGATGCTTTGTAAGAACGCTCTTTGATTTCTCTAAAGATTTCGTTGTTCAAATCGTAGGCTTCTTGGCTGTTGAAAGCTAGACGCTTGGATTGAAGTAGGGAGTGCCATCCAAGTACCCCAAGACCCAGGGCTCTGTTGTCTTTTGCGAAGTTGTAGGCGCGCTCCATAAACAAGAATGTCTGGCGATCGTCGCGGTTCTCAGAATCGCGGTAGCGCTCTAGTTTTTCCAGAAACTCTGTGATAACAGCATCCAGGAAGTGTACCATGGTTTCAACCGCGTCGGTGTCTTTCCACTTATCGTAGTGCAAGACGTTGATGGAAGAAAGTACACAGACAAACGACCAGTCTTCGTTAGAAGGCAACATGATTTCTGTACAGAGGTTACTGGCGTAGATGGTGTTGTTTTTGTCTTTGTAGACGTCTGGTTTCCCTTTGTTCGCGTTGTCGCTAAAGAAGACGTAAGGGTAGCCCATTTCACCACGGCACTGCAGTACCTTGGCCCATACTTTACGCTTGTCAACGTCTCCATCGATCATCTCTTGCATCCACTGATCAGAAACGGTAACCCCGTGAGTCAGTTGCTGAATTGGATTTCCTTCTGTTCCGATTTCCAAGAATTCCATGATGTCCTGGTGATCGATCGGAAGGTAAGGGGAGAAACGACCACGGCGAACAGATCCCTGACTAACGACGTCAACCATGGATTCAAAGAGTTGCATAATGTGAACAGAACCAGAAGCTTCACCGTTGTTCTTAACGGCAGCTCCGCGATGACGGATTTTACCAAAGTAACCGGAAGTACCGCCCCCCAACTTTGACATCATTCCCACTTCTGATTGGGTGTACAGAATGTTTCCCATATCGTCGTCGATGTGGGAACCGAAACAACTGATAGGCAATCCTCGTTCACGTCCAAAATTGGACCATACTGGTGATGCTAAAGAGAAGAAACCTTCCGACATATATCCGTAGAATTTGTCTGAGTATCCTGGGATACCGAGGATTTCTTCGGCCCGATCAGCCACTTCACGAATTCGTTCTTCCGGAGAGACACCTTTTTTCAGGTACCCTGAGGCCAAAAACTTCCGGCTGTTTTCATTCAACCATTGGAAAGCTTCTTTTTGAGGTTCCTCTTGGCGTTCTCGCATCCCTTCTTTTCGGGCTTTTACGAGTGCTTCTCCGTTGTTTACTTCTTCGGTTAGTGTTTGTGGCTTTTTCAGGCTTTGGTCTTTCATTTTCTAAAACAGGTCATCACTGGTTATACTTTGGGTTCTCTTGCTGTAATTGATAGATCGTTTGACGAAGAAGTCACCGTGCTTGGTGCCGATGATTTCATCGTTAAACCATTCCGTTTCTTGAAGTAGGGTGGCATCGGTTTCAAAAATCGGATCTATCCCTATGCTCTGGAGTGAGCGGTTGAAACGGTTCTTAATGAACTCGTTAATCAAATTCTTTGGCAGGAAGTCCAGTTCGCCCTCTTCGAAAATCCAATCGATGATTTGGCTTTCGGCGTCAAAGGCTTTGCGGCACATTTCCTGAATCATTTCGTTGTACTCTTTGGTGAACCACTCTGGGTGCTCTTCCTGAATGATCTTGATCACGTCGATTCCAAAATCTCCGTGGATCTGCTCTTCCTTCGAAGTCGCTTCTACCACATTCGAAATTCCTTTCAGCATGTTTTTGTGCTTGTTAAAAGCCATGATGATCAGGAACTGAGAGAAAAGAGAAACATGCTCGATGAATACAGAAAAGAGTAGAATGGCTTCTGCGTACTCCTTGCGGTCATCGCTTTTGGCATTTTTAAGCGCAGTCTCCAGGTACTTGACACGCTTCATGATGACCGGCTTCTTTTTCAGGCTTTCGAATTCGCGGTTTAGACCGAGGATTTCGAGTAGGTGAGAATAGGCGTCAGCGTGGCGGACTTCACTTTCTGCAAAAGTGGCTCCTACAGCACCGATTTCTGGCTTGGGCATTTTTTGATAAATGTCTCCCCAAAAGGACTTGACGGCCACCTCGATTTGAGAAATCGCCAGCATGGTGTTTTTGATGGCTGATTTTTCTGTTTCGTTCAAACGTGTTTTGAAATCTTGGATGTCACTGGTAAAATTAAACTCCGTATGGATCCAATACGAGTGACGAATCGCAGGGACGTATTCGTAGAGCTGTGCGTACTCGTATGGCTTCAGGTTGATGCGCTTTTCGAAGATGTCACTCTTGCGGCTCAACGCTTGTTTGTTTCGGTACAGAATGTAAGCCTTCGCAGCAGAGTGGAACGCACTGGCCATCAACTTGTCTTCTACCACATCTTGCACTTCTTCTACGGTGGGCATGTAATCAGCATCCTGGTTTTTGCGATCTTGTAATACGCTGAAAACCTGTTTACTAATTTCTTCGGCATCTCCTAAATTACCCTCTTCAACGGCCGTCATGGCCTTCATAATGGCATTCGTGATTTTGTCCAACTCAAAGGGTTGAGTGTCAAAATCCCTTTTGATAATATGTGTTAGCTCCATGAAATTGAGATTTGAATCGAAACGAAACGGACTATAAAGTTCCTCCGATATTTGGTTTCTCCTACTCTTTTTTATTTCATGTTCTTAACACTTTTATTAACATGGAATTTACATTTCTGACCACCAGTACTTAAGCAGAATTATACCGAATATTTTATTCTGATGAATTCTTTCTTAACTTGTTAGAGGAAAATTTTTCGGCTAAATCCTAAATAGCCAACCCATATGAAAGCACGATTATTTACCCTCTTTTTATTCTGTGCTGGGGTGCTTTTTGCGATGCATTGGAATCGCCCAAAGTCCACCATGGAGGTTGTAGAAGAACCTCCAGTAGTCGAAAGAGAAAATTTCGATAAGATGATGTCGGTGCTCACCCACCGCCGATGCGTGAATTGCCATCCGAATGACGGGGTCCCCAAACAAGGGGAAGACAGCCACCCACACAACTTTGGGATTAACGGAAAGCAAGACAGCCATGGCTTTGCCGCGACCAATTGCGCCAGTTGTCACCAGGCAGAGAACAATACCTACTCAGGGGTGCCCGGAGCTCCTGAATGGAGTTTGGCGCCCTCGAGTATGAAGTGGGAAGGCCTGAGCCCCATAGAAATTGCAGAGTCCATGATGGACCCCAAGCGCAATGGAGGCCGAACCCCAGACGAGGTGATGCACCACCTCACGGAACATGAACTGGTGCTTTGGGCTTGGGAACCTGGAGTAGACGCTCAGGGCAACCCCAGAGAAACCCCTCCATTGAGTAAGGAAGAATACATCCGCGTGGTCAAGGCGTGGTTCGAACAAGGCGCCGTCATTCCGGCCGCCGAATAAAAAGACTATGAAAATTTCATTTACTATTAATGGCCAGGACCAAACGGTCGAAGTGGCTGATCCCTATACCCCTTTGTTGTGGGTAGTGCGGGATATTCTCGATTTAAAAGGAACCAAATTCGGTTGCGGAAAAGCCGCTTGCGGTGCCTGTACTCTTCACGTGAATGGAGAAGCTGTTCGTTCCTGCAGCTATGCAGTAAAATTTGCGGAAGGCGCCCAAGTCACGACCATCGAAGGCTTGGGAACCAAAGAAAATCCGCATCCGGTTCAACAAGCCTGGAAGGATCAGGTAGTCCCACAATGCGGTTACTGCCAGCCCGGATTTATGATGGCCACCGCAGCTCTACTCGAGAAAATTCCAAACCCTACGGACGAGGACATCGATCAGAACATTATTAATGTATGCCGGTGCGGAACCTATTACCGCATGCGGAAAGCCATCCACCAAGCCGCCGAATTGGCGAATAATTCAACCAAAGAATAAGCCATGGCCGGAAAGAAGAAGATATCGAGAAGAAAGTTTTTGGTCCGGGGCGGACTGGGAACCGTAGGGGTTATGGCTGTGGGTACCGTCTTGTTTCGGAATCCCCTGAGAAGAACCATCATGGATTTTGCTGAGACCGCTCCGCCCATGTACAGTGGTTCGGGTACCGAGCCTCAGCTTTGGTTTGAACTAACAAAAGACAACAAAGTACTTTTTCATTCGCCCAAGGTCGAAATGGGCCAGGGGTCCTTTACCAGTTTTGCTCAAATGATCGCCGACGAGATGCATTTGCGGATGGATCAGGTAGAAGTCATTGCGGCCGAGACAGCGACCGGGGTTGTGGATGGACTCAGCACCGGAGGAAGTCTTTCCGTGGCCGGTTTGTGGCAACCTCTGCGTGAATTAGCAGCGACCATGAGGATGATGCTTATTAAAGAGGCCGCAAGTCAAAGTGGTCAAGAAGTTTCCTCCCTTACTGCTGAGGAGGGCTATGTCACGGCCGGAAATCAAAGCTGGTCCTATGCCGAAATCGCCTCTAAAGTAGAGAAGTGGGAGGTGCCGCATACGCCAGAATTAAAGGAGCTCAAGAGTTATAAGCATATTGGGAAGCCGGTGCCTCGTGTCGATTTGGATGCCAAGGTCTTTGGTGATCCCATTTTTGGCTTGGACGCTCAGAAGGAAGGCATGGTGCACGCTGCAGTCATCCGTCCTTCAGTGGTGGGCGCCAAATACAAGAGCTATACCAGTACCGGTGTAGAATCCATGCCGGGCTTTGTTCAGGTGGTGGAAGGGGAGAACTGGGTGGCCGTCTTGGCGGATTCCTATCCCGAAGCCCTGATGGCCGAGACCAAATTGGAGGTCGAGTGGGACATTCCGAAGAAGTGGTCAGAAGAAGATCTCCAGGACATGTTGCAAGTCGGAAAAGGCAAACGCATGATTACCCAAAAGGAAGGGAGTGCGCTCGATGATGATGAGGAAGGCGTTGTAAGCCTGAGTTTTTCTTCTCCTATGGGAGCTCACGCTCAGATCGAGCCTAACGGTGCCTTGGCCTATTTTGATGACAAGGGATTGACCGTGGTCTTGTCGACCCAGGTTCCGGGGATCACGCGTACTCAACTGAGCGACGCCATGGATATGAAGGAAGAACAAATCAATGTGGTACCCACCTTCCTCGGGGGAGGGTTTGGTCGACGTTTAGATACTTCCCACGCGATCATTGCCGCTCAATTGGCGAAGGCAGCGGGCAAACCGGTCAAGTATCAGTTTTCACGGAAAGAAGAGTTTCAGCATGATACCTTTCGACCTCCGACCTACCATACCGTTAAAGGAAAGCTCAATGCCGAGGGTTACCTCGACAGTTTAGAGCACCACTACGCCAGTGGGGATGTTTCTGCGAATTCGGCTATTGCCCTAGCCAATACGGCAACCAAAATATTAGGTACCGATATCGGGGCCATGCGCGGAGGAAATGTGATGTACAATGGAATTCCGAATCACCGGGCCGTCCAATGGCATACTACTTTGCCCTTTGCAACCAGTTGGTGGAGAAGTCTCGGGCTCTTGGCCAACACCTTCGCCATTGAAAGCTTTGTGGATGAAATGGCGCTAAAAGCCAAAAAGAACCCGGTGGAGTTTAGAACCCAGGTGCTGGGGGATGAAGGTATGCATGGACGATTGAAAAAAGTCATCGAAAGAGCTGCCGAAGTGGGCGCTTACAGCGACACTTTTACCAACGGCAGGGCGATGGGGTTTGCAGCATCTACCGATACCAATGTGCCCTCGGCCCATGTGGTGGAAGTGTCGATAGAGGAAGGGCAAATTGTGGTTCACAAAGTCACCTGTGTTCTGGATTGTGGCGTTGCGGTTAATCCGGATCAGGTCCGAGCCCAGTGCGAAGGATCTATTATTATGGGGATGAGTGCCTCCCTTTTTGAACGCATGACCCTTAGGGATGGGGAACTGTTTCCTACTATTTATGGTCCTTACCGCATGGCTTTGATGAAGCACGCTCCCAAAGAAATTGTGGTGGATTTGGTGCAGGGTGCTGACATCCCCTTACCGGTCGGAGAACCGCCTTTGGGTCCGATCGCGGCCGCAATTGGGAACGCGATTCGAAGACTGACGGGTGAGCGCCTCACCGATATTCCATTGCAGGAAAATTTAGATCAACTACTCGCTTAGGTTGTCAAGGATGCAAATAAAACCCCATACATTCTTTTTCATCGCCACTTTGGGGATCTTGATATTTGGTTTAGGTTTTGAGCAGGATTGGTCTTTTGATCTAAACATACACGATAGTTGTTTGGTGGTCGACCATGCGAGCATGATTGTATTGTCGGTTTTTATACTCTTTGGCCTTTGGACATTTTACACCTTGGTTGACCGGTATATTTACCCCTTGCATCGCGGAATGGTATGGCTACACATAGCCCTTAGCTTGGGAAGCCTATTTCTTTGTCTTTTCTGGACCTTCAATGATCCGATTGTATCTGATCTCCAAGCTGTGATGCCTTTATTTGATGCTTATGAAAGACAAATGGAGCGGATCTCACTTGTTGTGCTCATTTTTCTGCTTGGACAATTCATGTTCCCCATCAATATTTTTCGGTCGGTGATTTTAAGAGCACGCAACAGACGTTTAGAAGTATGATTACGCGATACGAACAAGCCCTGGAATCCGATGTGCAAGCCATTGTGGACTTATTGGCAGCCGATCCCTTGGGTAGTCAGAGAGAAGGGTTAGCGCCGGATCTTCATCAAAAATACCAATCGGCATTTCAGCGTATAGACCAAGACTCGAACCAGGAGTTGTGGACGGTCAAATCAGAAGAGGGTGAAGTGATTGGCTGCTTTCAACTTTCCTTTTTGCAGTACCTGACCTACCAAGGTGGTCTGCGGGCGCAGATCGAAGGTGTACGCCTAAAAGAGAGTGTGCGCGGACAGGGTCTGGGTCAGGAAATGTTCGAGTGGGCCATTGCCCGTTCCAAAGAAAAGGGGGCGCACTTATTGCAACTCACCACCGATAAAAAGCGGCCGGAAGCGCTGAAGTTTTATCAGAAACTCGGTTTTGTAGCTTCCCATGAAGGAATGAAATTGCATTTTTAAAGCATGGAAGCAAGCGTGAAGATTATTTCTTTTGAAGACCAATACCGGGAAGATTTTGGCCGGTTGAATTTTGCTTGGTTAGAAAAGTACTTCTATATCGAGGAATACGACAAGAAGGTACTGGGTGATCCACGTACTTATATTTTGGATCCGGGAGGGCATATTTACCTTGCCCTGATCGACGGAGCAGTGGCCGGCACCGTAGCCTTGATCGCCCGAGGAGAAGACACTTTTGAACTTTCGAAGATGGCGGTTTCGGAAGAATATCTTGGGCAGCGCGTGGGGCAAAAGTTGATGTATGCCTGCATCCATTTTGCGGCGGAGCTCGGTTCTAGACGTCTTTTTCTGGACTCCAATACCATCTTGACTCCTGCGATTACTTTGTATAAGAAGGTGGGTTTTAAAGAAATACCCGTCCCTAAGGATTCCCCTTATGAGCGGTGTAATATTCGAATGGAATTGATGCTTTAGATTATGATGAATAGAGATGAACTGATAGCACTTGGGAAACGAATAGTCAATTGCGAAGCCGATTCGGAAGAAGAACTGAACGCTTTGTGTCTGCTTTTCAATGAAAATGTTCTAGATCCTGCGGGCTGCTCACGTTTCTATTACCCCGAAAATTTTAATTCCAGAAGAGATGATCTATCGAAGTACAACCCCACCGTTGAAGAGGTGGTTGATCACTTATTAGCATACAAGCCTATTCGACTCTAAAAAGAAGATTATTGGTCATGACCTGGTTTTGGAGATTGCGAACGGTATTCGCTGCTGTTGCCTCATAAACCAACTGAATGAGTAAAACAGCAACGACAATATTGTGCTGGGACCGCTTTGAGCATGGTTCTAAGGTAAGGAATCCGTATTTTGATTGGATGAAACACAAGAGGAATCCCCGTTTGGTGAAACAAGTCATTCTGCCCGCTCTGCTCTGGGGCTTTTCCTTTACCGCCTGGATGACTCTTTGGGATGTCTATGATGGTAAAGGGATTGATTGGGCCAAATCCTTCTTTTTCTTTTTGGTGATGTCTCTCCTTTGGGGAGCATTTGATGCCTGGCGGTGGAAAAAACAGAATCAGAACGAGGCATGAAGAAAGTCCGTGTTTTATGGGGCTTGATCGCCCTTGTCGTTTTTGTAAGCTGCCAACAGAAAAAAGGCCTTGACGAAGTCTTGATAGAAGACATGCTCAACCGCCTGATGGAAGCGCACGGAGGAGTCGAGAGTTGGGATAAGGTGAGCTATTTATCGTACACCAAAAAAATTCAGCTCTTTACGGAAGAAGGGCAGCTCGAAAAGGAAGTTACTCAGTTACACACCCTGGATTTTACAGCGGGTATTACCCAGATGAGCTGGGAAGAAAATAACATGACCTACCAGGCGACCCGCTCGCGAAAAGGCTTGTCTCTCACCGAAAACGGAAAACCGATTACAGATAGTCTTCGTTTGGAAGGCACCCAAAGAAGTCTGGATGGAGCGCACTATGTATTCTGGCAGCCCAGAAAGCTCCTGGGTGAGGCAGCGCATATACAACTGGGGCGTGAGCGAACCCTGTTTAATGGGGTGGAAGTCTTCGAGCTCAAAGTCGTCTATCCGGAAGAAGAAAACGGGGATGTATGGTACTACTTTATTGATAAAGAAAGCCAACGCTTGGCGGCGACCGGAGTGGTCCACCAAGAGCGGATCAGTTTGATCATCAACGAAGAAACCGAGTCAGAGACGGGGCTGTATTTGAATAAGAAGCGCAAGAGTTACTTCACAGATAAAGAATTTAATCCGCTCTATTTGCGCGCCAGCTACGACTACCAAGTGGATGAATTCAGAACCAGGGACATGGTAGCCGTCAACCCCTCCGTGGGTGCAGTGGAGCCTTCTGATAAGCAAAGGGGAGCCCATGTGTTTCGGCTAAGAGACACCGGTGGTTTAGCCCAGGTCAAGGCTCTTAATGTGGAGTGGGTGACTTTGGTGCCTTGGGGATTTCAGAAGGTGGTCAGTAGTGGTAAGATTACCCACCATTACGGAGACGAAAAAGAGCTGCAACGTCGGGATTCCGCCTGGATATGGCGTATTGGGCAAATTCGCGAAAAAGGCTTCAAGGTGTTTTTGAAACCCCATGTTTGGTTAGATGAGACCGAAGATGGAGAGTGGAGGCAACACATTTACCCCGAGAACTCCCAGGAATGGGAATTGTGGAAATCGGACTATCGAAGTTTTGTCTTGCGCTATGCCCGAATCGCAGAAGCCGCCTGCGCATCCTTGTAGGACTTTTGATTATTCGTCGTAGTACCCCAGATCCAGAACATCAATTTTTCTCTGGGCCATACGGTCCAGAAACTTCTTGTTTTCTTTGTAGTTCTTGTTCTTTTCGAACTGGATGAAGTTGCCGTTGGCGTGGATACTGTAGAACTGGGCGTTGTAAAGGTTCAGTCTGTAGTAAGGGATTACCCAGGAAAACCGCTCTAGTTTGCTGGTGTAATGCACAATGATCCCCTTTGGACGCAGCTCAATATTGCCGTAGTCGATTTCAGAAAATTCCAGCTTTCCCAACTTGAGTTTAGGGCTGATTTGATGAATCATCAGCCGCCCAGAACCAATTCCGCCCAAGCGAATGCGCTCCATTATAGAAAAGGATTTTCCCAGTTGTTGATCACTCTCAAAGAGGTAGTCTTCGTTCTTGTAGGTGGTGTTAAAAATCATACGCTTTGTTCGGCATTTAAACGGTTTAAAAAAGCTTCGCCATGCTCCAAGTGCAGGGCTTTTTTCTCGGGAGACATTTTGTCAAAAGTGCGGATGAGCATAGAAAGCCTTGGGTTTTTTAAGAAGAAATCCCGCTGCTTGTCCATGAATCTCCAAAACAGACCGTCCCACTGGGCCTGCCAATCTCCCTTTTTGTAATTACTCATTTTCATCAGGTAATTGCTTCCGCTGATATAGGGTTTGGTCGAAAGTAGGCCGCCATCGGCAAATTGACTCATCCCATACACATTAGAGACCATGACCCAGTCATAGGCATCGATAAAAAGCTCCATAAACCAGCGGTAGACCTCGTCGGGATCAAACTCGCAAAGCAGCATGAAATTGCCGAGGACCATCAGGCGCTCAATATGATGGCAATAGCCGGTTTGGAGTACTTTTTTGATGGTTTGATCAATCGGAGGAATACCTGTAGTTCCTGTATAAAATGAAGGCGGGATCTTCCGGTCAAACCCCCAGTAGTTTCGGGTTCTTTGCTCTTGTCCTTTGCTGTGATACACCCCCCGCATAAACTCACGCCAGCCAATAATCTGACGCAGGAAGCCTTCTGTAGAGTTCAGGGGAATGCTGTTCTTTTCGGCGAAGTCCAGGCTCTCTTCCACGATCTGTTCCGGGCAGAGCAAGCCGGTGTTGAGCATGGGTGTCAGTACGCTGTGGTTAAGGATGAGGTGCTCGGCCACGATGGCGTCTTCGTACGGCCCAAATTCGGCAAAGCGCTCGGTTAAGAATTGCCGAAACCAGGCTTGTGCTCCTTCAAAATCGCTCGGGTAATAGGGTTGCTCTCCAACGCTTCCGTAGTGGTGGGCAAAGTGAGTTTCGACATAGGTACAGGCTTCCTCATAGTAAGGGTCGGTATCCGGAAATTGAATAGCTGGAGGTGTTTTTTTAGCGGGATACTTCTTGCGGTTTTCGGTGTCAAAGGTCCATTTTCCTCCAGCGGGTTGCTCGTCTTCGACCAGCAATAATCGGCGTTGCTTGCGCTGTTCTTTGTAAAATGTAGTCTGAAAGAACTTCTTTTTGTCGGGTCTAAAGAAGCTCTTGAGCTCCTCTCGGTTCAGTAAAAAAGAAGGGGAATCCAGGCATTGGGTGGTCATTCCGTGGTCAGTAGCTCCTTTTTTAATACGTCTTTCTAACCAATCATCAGCCGGGTCGATATAGACCAGTTTCTCGTACCCTTCTGTTTTGAGGGCCGGGATGAGCACACGAATATCGGATTCTTCCTCCGTGGCGGGTATGTAGCGCACTTCTTTTTGCTGAGCTTCCAGAAAATCGGCGTACTTCTTCATGGAACTGCGGTGGTACACCAACTTCTGTTTGTGGAAGGGGTAGTGAGCAAAGAAGAGGTATTCTTCGATCACAAAGAGCGGAGCCTCTTCCTCAAAAAGAGGAGAGTGCTCAAAGAGTTGATGTGGAAAAACCAGGTGCGCAGTTTTCATGTGTTTTTATTTCTTCTACAGCGCTCGCTGCAGTATTTGACTTCGTCCCAATTCTTCTCCCATTTTTTGCGCCAGCTAAAGGGCCTTTGGCAAACCGGACAGGTCTTTTGAGGGAGGTGTTTCTTATTCATTTGTAAAGTCGGGGCTTTCTTCCACCCGGGCATAGGGATGCCAGGCTTCTTTCTTTAAACTGTAATACGTATTCAGCCCCGAAATTCCTACGCTGCCGCTGGCTTCCAGGTTTACATCTTCATCTACCCAATACGCTTCCGGAAAAGTCAATTGGGTAATTTCGCCAATCACAAAATAGGTTCCATTCCACTGAATAGGGATGACCTCTTTGAGGCGCATCCCCATTTTTACTGTGCTTTCTTTTACGAAGGGCGCCTGGAACCCCTCCAAGTATTCGGGCGTAAGGCCACAGCGTTCAAACTCCGAATGATCAGCCGGAAATTTGGCCGAGGTGTAATGCGCCTTGGTAATGAATTCTTGCCTGATGTGGTTGATGGTGTACTCTCCTGTCGTCTCAATATTTCGGAGAGTGTGGCCCACTTCTTCGGTTCGAGGACGGGCGACAAAGCCCAATAGAGGGGGGCGGCTTCCCAAGTGAACCAGGGAACTAAAGATAGCCAGATTGGCCCGACCCTCAGCGCTAGTCGTACCGATAAGGTTGGCCGGTTTTATGCCGGTAATCGCATTGATCAGCTTCAGGTTGGTAATGCGATCCAGATCGCGAAGTTGTTCTTGAGAGTAGTTCATATTACCTTGGGTTATTGACGTGTTTGGCCATCAGGCGTTTTTGTTCCTGGCGTACGACCGGATGTTCCCGGTGACCCCATACTTTATCACGGGCGGCTCGAGCACTTTCTTGTAAATCCACGATAGGGGCCGGATAATCTTTGCCGATAAAGACCTGACAAAATTCTTGTTCCATCGGACTCATGGTCCAGGGTTCGTGCAGGTAGGCCAGGGGCACGGCTTCTAGTTCCGGTACCCATTTACGGATGAAGGCGCCTTCTGCGTCGTGCTTTTCGGAGTTTTTGACCGGGTTGTAGAGGCGGATGGTATTGATGCCCGTTGTTCCGGCCTGCATCTGAAATTGAGGGTAGTGAATTCCCGGTTCGTAATCCAAGAATTGTTGGGCCAGGTGGTACACCCCATCCCGCCAATCCTGATCCAGGTTGAGGGTGAAAAAAGAAACCAACATCGCCCGCATTCGGAAGTTGATCCAGCCTGTTTTACTTACGGCTCGCATACAGGCATCTACCAGTGGGTAGCCCGTTTGCCCTTCCTTCCAGGCGTTGATGTAGGCCTCATTTTTATGGCGTTCCAAGAGCTCATAGCCGCGGTTGATGCAGTGGGTTTCGTAGGTGCACTCCATTTCGAATTTCTGGATAAAATGATCGTGCCAATTCAGACGCTGCAGCATGGGCAAGTACTGCTTGCGGTTGGCGTGGGTATTCAGGTATTGAAAGCATTGGCGAACGGTGAGGTTTCCCCAAGCGATATAAGGCGAAAGACGGCTACAGGATGAGCGACTGGCCAGGGGTTTCGAAATATTTCTTTGGTAGTTCTTGCCCCGATCTTCTGCGAAAGAAGTCAGGTATCGCCAGGCATTTTTTTCGCCTGCCGGTTGGTAGTAGTCCGGATAGTTTTCCCATTTTTTTTGAAGCTCATCCGGTATACCGTAAGGATGATCCAAGGGATCCAAGGTGGATAGGGTATAGGTATTGCGGAAGACCGGTTCCAGCATTTTCTTCCCCCAAATTACATTCCAGGATTTTCTGTTTTTGATACCCCTGAGGATACCATCCCGTTGAAATTCTTGCCATTCGATGCCCTGCTCACGGCAAAAAGCAGCGACTTGTTTGTCTCTTTTCCAGGTCGCCATGACTCCACTCTCTCGGTAGCTCAATAAGGAGAGGATAGGCTGTTCCTTTTGAATATGAGTTAGGGCCTCAACGGCTTCGCAATAGAAGAGTTCCGCTTTTCTTTTTAGGGGAGCGAGTTGTTTTTGAAGAGCCTGTATGGACTGGTAGACAAATTGCAGGTGCCGCAGGGAGGTGTCTGGATATTGGAGTAAGGAGGGTTCAAAGAGGTAAATGATGCGGTAGGGTTTACCGCTGGCCTCTGCCACAAAGAGGGCCTCGTGATCCTGCAGCCGCAGGTCTCTTTTTAACCAAACAATATGGGCGGCTTCAAAAGGCACTTTTGAGTTCTTTTTGGCATTTTTTCCAGAAAGCAAAAAAGGAGCGGTAGTAGCCCTCTACATGAAACATCCAATCCCTTTCGTGTTCGATTCCTCTGTAGTGTTCGTTAAAGGGATGTTCTTTAAAATGGATTTCGGAGGCGCCGCAGTGTTGCTGCAGTTGACTAAAGGAACCAACAAAAACCTGAAGGTCTTTGATGTTTTTACCTAATCCCAACATAAAGTCCACCGAGTTTTGGGAGATCGGGTAGGCTTCAAAATGTTCGGGTTCAAGTAAAAGCACCCGGTTGGCATCTTCCTCCTGCTCCCATCGGGGGTCCAGGTTGTAGAAGTTGTACACATAGGTGGGGACTTCCATGTGTATCTCCAGGGTATCGCTTTCTGGCAAAGGGGTATTGAGTTCGGGCATGGCGGCCTCCTTCAGGACCTCGGGAACCGGCATGTCCGGGAAGTCTTGATAGGCCACATCCAAAAAGCTTCCCCTCTGCTTTGTAAAGCAGTATTTGTTGATGTTTTCTTGGTTGGCGTAGTACTTTTTGTTGCTGTTCGCTCCGGCAACCCACTGCCAACTGAGGGCGTTGCTCGCCCAATCGCCATCGAGGAGGTGGTAGTACATCCACTTGGCTGGTGTTTTCCAATGGCTTTGGCCCATATTGCAGCAAATCGACGCAGTGTACATGCGCAGGTGGTTGTGCATATACCCGGTTTTGTAGAGGTTTTTGATTCCTCGATCGATGGCTTCGATTCCGGTTTGCGCCTGCCCTATGGAGATGGGCATGGCCGTATGGGCTATGGGTTCCTGAATGTTCTTCAGGTCGTGGTCAATGGCCTCGCCCTTGGCTTTTTGGACCTGCTGCCAATAATCCCTCCAGGCCAATTCCTGAATGAATTTTTCCATGCTGCTTAGGGAATAGGGGGTTTCTTCCCGCACCCAGTCAAGGACTTGCTTGGTAGAGATTACTCCCCGAGAAATATAAGGTGACAGATAGGTCACTGCTCCGTTCAAGAAGTTTCGGGTCTTCCCGTACTTGATCGGTTGTACCTGCTTCATGCGGTACAGTATATCTTCGTAGGTCGTTGGGAAGGCCCTAATCTTGTTGTCAAAGAGGTCGTTCATCGCCGTTTGCTGATTTTGTTTCCGGTGATGGCGCGTTGTCGCGAGCACCGAAAGCGGTTGATATCGGGATTTCTTTTTTTGAGGTGCTTTTGGCTGACCCCGCTGTTGACTCGCTTCCGCCAGCGTTTAAAACTGGAGGTCTTCAGTTCTCTTCGCATCAGTCGGATGACCTCTTTTTCGGGTAATCCAAATTGAAATTTGATCGCCTCAAAGGGAGTTCGGTCTTCCCAGGCCATCTCTATGATGCGATCCAGTTCGCGCTCATTAAAGGAGGTCTGTTCCGCCATCTTGATTTACTTTTTTCCAGATCAACTCCGCATTGAGGTAAAAGCTACCTAAGAAATCGAAATTGCAGTACTCAGGCTCGATCAAGGATAAAAAGGATACTCCATTTTCTCGTTTGTAGAGGTGGTAGACCTGGCCAACAATGGGTTCGAACGAGAACTTCGCTCCAAACAGGAGTTTGTTGTGCTCGAATTCTTCCATCATCTTATCGTACTGGGCCTTGAGCTCCCGGTACTGGGTCTGCATCTTTTGGTTGACCTTATGAATGCTCCGTTTTTTCCAAGCAAGGGAGTCGGTGGCCTCGATTTTAGGTGCACCGACATTGGTCGCATAGGGTTTTAAGGCCGCATCGTACCGCTGAGTCTCTTCATCAAAGACAACGTTATCTGGTTTTTTCTTTTTGGTCATGTGCCTAGCTCTTATTCCAGAGCATCTAGTTTTTTCATGATTTCTTCTGCCTCAAAAACCTTCTGATCACTTAGTTTTCGGTTGGACGTGGAAAGGGCATGAGCCTCCTTCATGAGTTTCTGGTACTGCTCTTGCAGCTTTTCTTTTTCTGATTTTTTCTTGAATAATCCGAACATAAAAGCAATATGTTTAAGAAAAATTAAAAATAATTAAACAAAAAGGATTTGACCTGCTCCGGGTTGTTATTTTTTGTTAAGTCAACCGAAATTTTAGTTCAATTTCACTTTTGATCGGCAATTCAAGTGCTTAAAAAGACAACTCAACAGAATTCATTCCGTAAATCATGAAGTTGATAGCATATTTGGGTCAACCAAAAATCAAAAAACATGACAGCTGATACTGTATTTTCTATCGCCGGCACCAGTGTTTTGCCCATGTGGCTGCTGATGATCGTGCTACCCAAGTGGAAGGTGACCCGTTTTCTTGTGGATTACCGGGTCCTTCCGCTTTTACTTTCGTTGGTCTACGCGACCTATATCGGAATCTCCTTGCAGGGCGGGGCCAACTTCGACTTTAGAACCTTGGATTCTGTAATGAATTTATTTACCGAAAAAGACGCCGTTTTAGCGGGATGGATACATTACCTCGCTTTTGATCTTTTAGTCGGAATGTGGATGGTTCAAAGGAACCGTACTCTGGGGATTCATCCGGTACTTATGGCGCCTTGTTTATTCGGGACCTTTATGTTTGGCCCCGTGGGCTTTCTTCTGTTTTCTCTTATCCGAAGCTTTAAAAAGGAGAACTAATGGAAACGTATACTCATGTACCCGTACTTCATACCGTACGCAAAAACAGCCCCTTTTTATATGCCGTGGTGATGATTCACCTGGTGGGAGCTTTGGCTGCAACAGCTGGGATCTTTATAGACGAACGAGAATTGATGGGCATCAATGTCTGGATTAAACCGTTGAAGTTTTGTCTTTCTGGAGCGATTTATATTTTAACAGTGGGTTATCTAATCAACTTTTATCCCTACTCAAATCGAAAGAAACATGTGCTTCGAAATATTGTTTCGATCACCTTACTCATCGAAATTGGAATCATTGTTTACCAGGGGGCTCGAGGGGTAAAATCCCATTACAATCAGGATTCAGCCTTTGATGGAATTCTCTTTGCCCTGATGGGACTGTTGATCGGAATCAATGTGTTATTGATGGTTCTTTTTGCCTTTGATACCTTGCGCACAAAAATGAATACTCCTCAAGCAGTTCAATGGGGGATCTTTTTAGGATGGCTTTTGGTCCTGTTTGGGAGTTGGGTCGGAGGCCGAATGATTGGGCAAATGGCCCACAATGTTGGGGTTGCCGATGGAGGAGAAGGCCTGCCAATTTTGAATTGGAGCACCATAGCGGGAGATCTGCGGGTAGCCCACTTCTTTGGATTGCATGCCATTCAAATTATACCGTTATTCGCTTTGGGGTTGGTCAAAGCCAAAAGCCCAAAGTCCCTGCAATTGATAGGGGTTGTGGTCTTTGCTTTGCTCTACGGGGGCTTTATCGGATACACCTTCTGGCAAGCTAAACAAGCCCTGCCTTTTTTGACCTTATAGAATAAGATGTTGCTGAACAGACAGAAACGAATTCAATACCTGGGGTTTGATGACTTGCGCTTTATGATCGTGGGTATTCTGATCCTGAGTTTTGTGACGGATTTTTTGTTCAGCAACTCTTTTCTCAGATATCCCTTTAGATGGGCGGTGTTGATTTGGAGTATCTCCTTATTCTTCGCAACCATGGATTGGATTATTCTTCGGTTGGTCTTGATTCGATTGCGCAAACGCTTTCCGAATATGAAAGACGATGTCAAGAGGATTACTCTGTTCTTTTTGTCTATCGTGGTTACTGTATTGACAGTTGATTATATTGGAGGTACTACCATTGAAGCATTACTGGGAGAAAATTTCAATTATTCCAGCAACTACAAGGTGCAAATCCCTGTCATTTTGATCAGTACTATGACCATGGCGATTTACGAAGCGGTTTTTTACTACCTACGCCTAAAAAAGTCCATTGTCAGGGAGGAAGAAAGCAAGCGCGCCGCGGTACAAGCCCAGTTGGATGCGTTACGAAATCAATCACAGCCTCATTTCTTCTTCAATAGCCTCAATACATTGCGGGATATCATAGACCACAACACCAAGGCAGAAGCCAAGACCTTCGTCAATAAATTGGCCGAAGTCTATCGCTTTGTATTGCAAACCGGAAAACAAAACCTGATCCCCCTGGAAGACGAGATTGAATTTGCTAAAGCCTATGTGCATATTCAGCAGGAACGCTTTGGGGATAACCTGAAATTGGACTGGGGAGAGGGGAAGCAAAAAGGGCAGTTGGTGGTGCCGACCAGTATTCAATTGCTCATCGAAAATGCGATCAAGCACAATGTAGTATCCAAATCAAAACCCCTGGTCGTTCGGGTGCTTGTAGAGGAGAATACCCTGGTAGTCGAGAATAAAATTCAACCCAAATCCACCCAGATTTCTTCCACCAAACTCGGCTTAAAGAATTTGCGGCAACGCTATAATTTATTAGGGGATCGAGGGGTTTTAATCACGGATCAAGAGGGTGTGTTTCGCGTAGAAGTCCCCTTGCTTTCATCAACAAAAGAAACGCCATGAAAGTACTCATTGTAGAGGACGAAATTCGTGCGGCTAGCCAGTTACAAGGCTTGCTAAAGGAGGTTGGTTTTTCCTATGAGCTCCTGGGTATTTTAGATACGGTCGAAGATGCAGTTTCCTGGTTTAAATCCAACGCGCAGCCTGATTTGGTCTTTATGGATGTTCAATTGGCCGACGGGATCAGCTTCGAAATCTTTGGAGCGATTCAAACCGAGGCGCCGATCATTTTCACCACCGCTTTTGATGAGTACGCTTTGCGGGCTTTTAAAGTCAACAGCGTGGATTATTTGCTGAAACCGGTCAAAAAAGAAGAGCTGAAGGCGGCCATCGATAAATTCGAAAAGGCCAAACCCCGGGAACTTCAACCAGATCAAAGTGTCTTGCAGGAATTATTGAAAAGCCTGCAATCGCCTCAGAAGCGAAAAGGAATATTGGCCAGGGAAGGCAAAAGCATGGTACAAGTAGGCGTTGATGAACTGCTCTATGCCTATTCCGAAGAGGGTATTACCTTTGGAATGACTGCTGATCGTCGATTCATTATTGACGAGACTATTGAAGAATTTTTCGCCAGCCTTTCCCCTACCGATTTTTATCAAATTAACAGAGGGCAGCTGGTAGCACGGGATGCGATATTAAAGATTCATCCCTACTTCAATAACCGACTTCTTTTGGAAATGAAAAACGGAAAAGACCATGAATTTCTGGTGAGTCGCCCCCGTTCGGCTGACTTCAGAAAGTGGCTAAATCAATAAATCACAATTGGATTTCGTAAATGTGGGATGTTTCTTCCCAGGGGTGGTAACCATTACCGATATAGGTGAACCCCATCTTTTCATAGAGTCCTACATGAGAAGTCGAGAGGTAGAGGTGACTAAACCCAAAGGACTTGGTATCGGCCTTGGCTCTTTCAATTAGCAGCTCGCTTAGTCGCCGACCCCGGTATTCTTCTTCTACGAATAGAGCGCATAACCAAGGGTACAGATCACCCCGACTAATGAAGTCGTTGGTGATTAGCCCTGCGCAGCCAATGGTCTTGCCGTCTTCTTCGAGCAGGTACCACTGGGGCAGATCATTCCTGGCCCCAACCGCATTTCGCAAGCAGTTATCATAAATTTCAGGAAGAACGCTGGGCCATTTGGCTTGAAAGTACGCAATGGTCTTTTCGAGGTATTCTGGCTGTTCGCGAAGAGAAATGATGTTCATAAGGCAAAAATCGGTTATTCAGGTGAAGTAAATTGCGCAAATAAAAAGCGGCCAGAGTTCTATTACCCTGGCCGTTTCCTGAAAAATCAACATTAATTAACTATTCTACTGAATAATCTTATTTGTAACTCTGTTTGGATTGTTTGAAGAGTACCAATCCAATCCAGGGGAGGTTTCTACAAATACACGGAAATCAGGGTAGGCGTCCAGAATATCAATTCCTTCTTTTGGCCATTGCCATTCAATCGGCACTACAATTCCCCACGGAAAGCCGTCGTCGGTCTTAAAGTCAATGACCGCTCCTTCATGACACCCACTTAATTCGCTATTGAAAAAGGATGATACTCCCTGAATTCCGTCGACCACATTGGGATGTACTTCTGCAGTTTCATCTCCGTCTTTAAGCATAAAGGCATCGTACATTCCATCCACTCCGGTCACTGTGCCGGAGAGCTCCAAAATGGTGTTGAAGGTTTTTTCTCTTGTATTGATTACTTCTGCGCTATTATTAGAATAATAGGATTTTAAATCTTCAAAGTAAAACAGAGTTGTCTGGTTGGTTAGGTCATGAACTCTTTCGACGTTGATAGACTCCTCATCACTGCGACTCAGAGCAGCGTTGTTGTCTATGTCATAGACTCTTAAAACTGTGTAGTTATTAAATGCACCACCGAGAGCGGGAACTTTGAAGTTGAAATCAATTTCTGTAATATCGTTATCTCCATTTTTACCTTCAACGACATTGTAGTTAAGGATGAGGTCGTTAAAATCATAGTCTCCTTGACAAGGCCATAGATCTTCAAATATTAGAGAATGATATAATCCTTGACCTTGAGGGTAATTTCTGCTAACCACATTTGGATTATTATCATCGACATCAACACCCCCATTTTCAATGGACTCATAACCATCTCCATCTTCATCAATAACGGGCGAGTAGCACGAAGGGTTACAGTTAGTATTATCTCCATTTTGAATGGCTGAGCCTCCTCCAGTGCTGTTCACGTTATCAACTCCATTACCCCCAAAAAGTTGATCTGTACTCGTATATCCTGTTATTACATCTGATCCTTTACCTCCGTATATGATAGTTTCGGCGGAAGAAGATCCGGTACCAACATCACTTCCATCTCCTAAATTAATCAGGGATGGTTTTAGAATAGATCCCATAGAGACGTTATCATTGCCTTTACCTGTATAAATGAAAATACAATCAAAGTTGTTGTTGTTGAATGTTTTAATGGTAATTCCATGGAGGTTGGACATAAAGATATAGGTTCTACTAGGGGAACTTAGATGACTTAGGGCAACAACATCAGCTTTATTGGATCCTTTTATTACCAGCACTCTTTCAAAAATCTCTACATCTCCTTTTGCTTTAGAACCATGTTCACAAAAAGTATATTCGCTCTGCATTTGCAGGGGAAGCATCTTGTTTTGAGGTGAGGCAGTAAAATCCGATTTTCGAAATACCGTTCTGATGTCGGCTTTGGAGCGATTTACTACTTTCTCTATTCCTTGATAGGTTCCTTTGATTTCGACCTCGGAGATGTGATTCGGAATTTTGAGGACCTCATTTAGTGGACGGTCTTGACTCGCAAAACCGTCGTAGATCATATTCTTGTTCCCACTTGCGCCAATTACACTGACTTGAACTTTCACATTTTCATTTGTAAAGGTGTTGTCCAAGCTTATGGCTGTTGTTGTTGAGAGTGTAGACTCGAAGGAAAATCCTGGAGGAATATCCAGTTTAGCATTAGTGAGTATCTCTTCAACAACATTTTGTTCTTCCATGTTCTCCATCTTATCAGGGACGCAAGAGAACAATAGTGCTGATGCCATAAGGCTAGAGAGTACTTTATTCATGATGATTTAATTGAAATGCAATATGTCTATTAATAGTAGTTTCTTGATATGTTGAAGAGGTGAAGGAATGATGCCTATCGGTGGATATCAAGAAACTATAGGCGAGCCAAATTCAAGGTGTGGAGGAAGGGGGCTGAGCACTTACGATTTACTGCAAGAATTCTCGATAAAATGCCGCAATTAAAATCAAGAATAATAACTGAAAATTCACTCAAACTGACATATTCGTAATATAAAGGCCAAATAAAAAGAAATAATATAATATTTATCGGCATCTGTTCTATAGTTCATAAAAGTGACTTTAATATTTTTTCATAGAGGATTTAGAATAAGTTTTCCCTCTAATTTTACTTGTCTTAAGCTGATGTACAATGATTTGTTCAGAAATTAATTCAGAAGGAAAGTACAGTACCTGGGACCCTGTTCATATCAAAGAACTGAAGGAAAATAAGATCAGTGATGACTTGGGTCATCAACTGATTTTTGAGAACGAAGGAATCGTCTTGTGGTCTATCGTACTGAAACCAGGGGAGCGCTTGCCTTTTGCAAAGCACAATAAATACTTTAGTTGGGTGTGTCGCCAAGGGGGTATGGCCATTTCGAGAAATGCCAATGGATGCATTGAGATGCTCAAATTCGAGGCTGGAGATGCGGGAATCTATGATCACTCAGAAAAGACGGGATATATCCGAGATTTGCAAAATATTGGGGAAAATACCTTAGAGCTGAAACTAATCGAGTTCAAAAAGGATAAGCACAACGGCCAATTCATCGAAACTCACTAGTCCTTATGGGTGAGCTCCAAAATCCTCTTAGAGCTTAAAAAACTGCTCAATTCTTTTTTGGTCAATACTAACGGCTTAGGCAAAGGGTTCATCCGTTTCTTGCTTGTTTTTGCTCTGCTGGCTACTGCGTAAAAGACCCCATAAAGAGGACTAAATAAGGTTTTGACTACTCAATATTCTTGAAAATCTCTTCTGTTATCGTCCTTGTAAGGGCGTTAGTGGTATAACAGAACGCTTATTTCAAAATGAATTAGCGTAACCAGGGTAAACGCGTCGGATAATTTGATTTTTCGAAGTAGATCAAACAGTCGTAAGACTGGGCGAGATTAATGTCCATGGAGGGAGCATTGTCTTCGCGGTAAGATTCAGCAATATCACGTCTAATGGGAATATTCTGGAAGAGGGGACTGCTCTTTTTTAGCTTTTTACTGCCCAAGTTTGACCGCACATCGAAGATCAAATAAGGAGAGCGATAACTGCTGAAATCCTTGGTCCAGGAGGGCGAGCGCAGGGGCTTTATCTGCCATTTTTTAAATCCGCTGGAAGAAAAGGCACCAAATTCCCCCTGATTGAAGGTGAATCCTATGGCATAGTAGTTTTTGCCAAAGACCTCATTGAGGTAGTAACCGAGTATATCGTAGTTGAAGATGACGGATTTCTTGACCACATGGCCATTGTGTGCCCACAAGGCGATGCGGCTTTCTTTCCCTAATCGATTCATGGACCAGAGGACATTTCTGGTCGAAAACTGATCGCGGAATTCCACTTTTAGGCCAAAATCATCGTGCGAAATAAAGGTCGCGTATTGCCGGGTAATTTCTGCAATTTGCAGGGCAATCTGGTAAGCCGTCTCTCCCCCTTTACTGAGGAGCTCTTCTTCTTTAGCAGCAAGAACAGTTCTCATTTGGTAAAACAGTTGCCAATATCCCAGCACCTCATTTTGATCGTGGTATTGGAAGGCAACAAGGGTTCTATCTTTTCGTAATTCGTTGACCAGGGCCAGCTCCACGGGCAAATGGGCAGTAATATAATCGGCCATCCACTTCAGGTTGTGGTTCATGGCCGTCATCTCCATACCGAAGACCTGAAAAGGTTTCTTGGCCGTTTTGTTGTGTTCGCGTAAGGCCGCTAACAGGCTTTTGAACTCTTCGGTCCGGTAGGTGAACCAGCCTGAAGAGGATACAAGTTTATCGAGATCTCCTTCCCCTTTGGTGACGAACTTATTCCACAGCAGGGCTTGGCCAAAATCAACCTCCATCACCAAGCCATCATAACCTTTTTCGATCAGCTGAAGAATAATCTCTTCTTTCAGCTCGTAGCATTCCTTAGTGAAGTGACTTACTTCGCCCAAGCCGACTATACGTATGTCGTCTGATAAGCCTTTAATGTGTTTCGCTAGAACCAGGGATTCGGTTCCCGAAAATGGTTTGATGAAGGCTTCGGATTCTTTGGTAAACTTTTGAGCGTTAAGGCTACCTAGACCTACCAGAAAGAAGAGTAGAAATGCCGAGAGGTTAAAGCGGGATTTGAGGGCCATAAATGGGATCGTAGTATTGCTTCCTGAATGTAAGGATTAAATGTTGTTGTGCTTAATAAAACTCCCTAATGCCTGTATTTAGTATATTTCTGATATGGAGAAGACGGACTCTTTTATGCGGTATTTGGCGCGTTGTAAAGCCCCGGAAAACAGCCGTCATTTATACGCTGGACGAAGCCGCGCTGTTCAAGTCCGAAAACACAACCTCAGGCAATATCTTTGCCAATTCGCAAAAAGCTCCCCTGAGGTATTGTTGGTAGGAGAAGCTCCCGGGTATCGAGGCTGCGGAACAACCGGAATTCCGTTTACCAGTGAGCGTCTTTTAGAAGAACACTCCTTTTTTAAGCAGGGTGACTATCAATTCAATTCAAAAGGAGTACCTCATTCTGAAAGTTCAGCCACCATTGTCTGGGAAGTGATCTCGTCTCTCAATACACTTCCGCTTTTGTGGAACAGCTACCCTTTTCATCCCCATCAAGTGAACGATCCCATGAGTAACCGGGCGCCTAATGAGGAAGAACTCGCTTTAGGCAAGCGTGTTTTAGTAAGATTAATGAAGACCTATTCGCCTCAAGGCGTTATTGCGATTGGCAAGAAGGCCGAAAAACAGTTACGAGCCATGAACTTGGATTTTGAAGCGGTTCGACACCCTTCTTTTGGGGGTAAAACCGATTTTCAGCAAGGCCTGATAAAACTACTGGGCAAATAGGGGTCATTACCCCTTTACAAAAGGGTAAAAATATTCAGGGCGAGAAGGCTAGTGGCCAGGGTTAAGATCAAGAGGTTCGTAAGCCAACCCAATTTTTGGGAATTCCAGATGCCGTAAACGCTGAGCAGTACTGACAAAAAAGAAAAACCGAGACTGAACAACATAATTCTGCTCTTGCTTTGCAAAAAGGCGGGAAAAAAGTCGATAAAAATAGCGACGCGTTCTGTTTGGTTTTTGCCTGCCTCAAAGGCTTGAATCCAAAGACCGAAAAACAAAACAGGCACGATTAGGCAGATCACACTGCTCCAGGTGGCTTTTTGCCATTTGGTTATTCTAGTGGCCATTCTATACATCTTAGACGAAAGTAAATCTTAAAACTTTGATAAAACAAAAAGTCACCTTCTAATCTATCCGTATTTTCAGAAGGTTAATCATCAACCTAAAAGCAACACAATGAATCTTCGCTTTGCTAACGGCCTGTTCATAGCCGTGGTACTTACCCTGAATATGAGCGCTCAAGACGCGAGCTCCATTTACCAAGACCCCGCTATTTCGCCCGACGGAAATGAAATCGCCTTCAGTTACCAAGGTGATATTTGGACGGTTAGTGCTCAGGGAGGACGAGCGCAGCGTCTAACCATACACGAAAGTTATGAAGCTCGTCCAAGGTGGAACAAAGAGGGGAGCCACTTGGTTTTCCAAGGGAATCGCCACGGAAACAACGATGTCTTTGTCATCGATAAGAATGGGCAGGATTTGGTCCGAAAGACCTTCCACTCTACAGCGGATTATGCCCCGTCCTGGGCACCGGATGGAAGCATTTACTTCAACAGTCGCCGCCTGTGGCAACAGACGGAGCGCAATGCCGAAATCTTTGTACTGGACCCCAAAGAGTCTACACCACGTAGAGCCTTGGGAGGAATGGGGTACAACCCTACAGTTAACGCCAGCGGTGACCTGATCGCCTTTGAGCGCGGATGGTGTCGTGTGGTCCGTGAGGCCTACCGGGGAGCGGCCAACCGCGATATCTGGGTGTGGAACAAAAAAAGTGACACCTATGTTCAAGTAACGGATTTTGATGGGCAGGATCATATGCCTGTTTGGGGCCAAGGGAATCGTTTGTACTTCCTTTCGGCGCGCAACGGACGCTACAACATCTACGCAATGACCATTTCTGCAGGGGCACGACCTTCTGCCGGTAATGCGGTTGCCCTTACCAATTTTACGGATGAAGGCATTCGTTCTTTCCAGGTGAATGCCAAAGGACAAATTGTCTTTACCCGAGGTGACGGTGGAATCTTCCACATGGCATCAGATAACGCCAAACCAAAGCTGGTCAACATTACAACGACTTCTGATTTCCGCTTTTACCCGGAAGAAAAAGAACGTTTTTCTTCGGGAGTGGAAGACTTTGCCGTTTCTCCAAACGAAAAGAATATTGCCTTTACCGTGCATGGCGAAATCTTCGTCACCCGTAACGACAAAGAGAAGAGCCGTACAACGCGTATCACCGATCACCCTTACCGCGATCGCTATGTGCAGTGGTTGAACGACAGCACCTTGGTGTTTGTTTCAGACCGCAGTGGGCAGGAAGAGCTTTATGCAGCCATGTCTGCTGATCCTGAGCAGTCGGATCTCTACCTCAGTATGAAGTCCAAGGTTAAAAAATTGACCTCGACTAAAGAAGGGGTTTTGTACTACGACCTTTCGCCAGATAAAAAACGCATCAGTATCGAAATTGGCCGTGGTCAGGTAGATCTTGCAGACATTGATGAAAAAGGGAAAATCAGCAACCAAAAAACTATCATTGATGGGTGGGCTGGGGTTTCTGGATTGCGATGGAGCCCGGACAGCAAGTGGTTGGCTTACTCAGCGCAAGACCTGGACTTTAACTCTGAGATCTTTATTCATAAAGCGGATGGCAGCAGCAAGCCGGTTAACGTGAGTATGCACCCCCGCAATGATTTTAGCCCGTTCTGGAGTCCTGATGGGAGTAAGCTCGGCTTTATTTCGGACCGAAACAGCATGAACAGTGATGTGTGGTTTGTTTGGTTAAAAAAAGAGGATTGGGAAAAAACCCGATTGGGTCGTGAGCTGGCCGAAGAAACCGCGTCCGATAAAAAAGGAGGCGATAAAAAGGACAAGAAAGACGCCAAGAAAAGTGGAGCCAAGCCAGTCGTCATTGATTTGGCCAACATCCACCGCCGTTTGGTTCAGGTGACCAGTGAGAACGGAAATGAAGGCAGTCTGTTGATTGGCCCAAAAGGAGATTTCTTCTACTATACTACCAACAATGGTGGACGTATCACGGGGACCGGAGACCGGGCTTTGAAGAAAATCAAATGGGATGGAAGCGATGCCAGTGTTCTCTCCGGAAATTTCCGCTCTTTTGGACTGGAATGGGATAAGAAGGGATCAAAAATCTACAACGTTTCTCGAGGGCGTTTGTCCGTCTTCAATACCGGTAGTAAGAAGAGTGAAGCTCGTCCATTTGCCGCTTCGATGACGATTGATAAGATCAGCGAGCGCGAGCAAATTATGAACGAGGTGTGGAGAGCCCTCAATGCCGGATTCTACGATCCCAACTTCCACGGACAAGATTGGGAGCAATTGCGTAAGAAATACCGTGAGCGCATTCTCAAGGCCAGTACAGCGCAAGACTTTAGAGCCATGGTCAACGAAATGCTTGGGCAACTCAACGCTAGTCATATGGGGCTCTACGGATCCAACCCGGAAGAAACCCAAGCCGACCGCACCGGATACCTTGGAGTAGAAGTGCAGCCGGAGCGTGGAGGTGTTGTGATCACGCGTAAAATCGGACAGGCACCGGCAGATCGCAAAGAAAGTATGCTGCGTGTCGGAGATAAAATCACAGCCGTTAACGGTCAAAAAGTAGATGCCACGGTCAACTTCTGGAAGTTAATGGACGAAACCCGCAATGATTTGGTTTCATTGGAGGTCGAAAGCCGTACAGGCAAGCGCGAGGTTATTATTGAGCCTGCAGCCAGCTTGGGCAGTGCGATTTACGAAGACTGGGTGGAAGAAAGACGCCGACTGACGGATCAATACTCCAACGGCCAATTGGGTTACATCCACATCCGTGGAATGAACTGGCCAAGTTTTGAGGTCTTTGAGCGCGAACTTACCGCAAGCGCTTATGGTAAAAAGGGATTGATCATCGATGTACGTAACAATGGGGGTGGCTGGACCACCGATATGGTGATGGCTGTATTGAATACACGTCAACACTCCTACACCGTGCCTCGGGGAGCAACCGATAATTTGAAAAATCACGGTCAGTTCAAGAATAATTATCCATTCGGGGAGCGTTTGCCTTTCCCAGTGGTGAAGGTGCCTACCATTGCCATGTGTAATGAGGGTAGCTACTCAAATGCAGAAATCTTTTCGCACGCCTACAAGGCCCTGGGCCATGGAAAATTGGTTGGTACGCCGACTTTTGGCGCGGTGATTTCTACGGGAGGCCAGGGCTTAATCGACGGTTCCTTTGTTCGTATGCCTTTTAGAGGTTGGTTTGTCAAGGAGTCTGGTATGAACATGGAGAACAACCCGGCCACACCGGATATCATTGTGGAGATGCTTCCTGATTCCAAAGCGAAGAAGAGTGACCCCCAATTGAAAAGAGCAGTGGATGAATTACTCATTGATTTAAAATAAGTTCAAAAAAGGGTCGGTTTTCCGGCCCTTTTTTATTTGTTAATGGACTAAATTCAACTGTTTTTGCGTTAGCCATGTAGATCGCGCAATTCAATCCAAAACCTATAGAAAAGAACTACTTCACGCAAATGCTTAATCGGAATGAAGTATTCTCTTTTTGGGGCCTTGATGGCCTTGAGTTTTGGACTCTACGCCCAGCGCAACTACACCGCCAATGATCATGTTCGTTACACCATTGATGAGGTGGGGGACGAATACCAAATTCAATACACGTTTAAGGATCACCGCAATGCGCTCTGTCGTATCAGCTGGAAGCTGGACAAGGCCCAAACGGATAAGGATATCGCCGTATTTGGCATTCCCAAATCCATGTTTGAACCCTATGCGGATCGACCGGAGGTGCGGGCTCGACGCCACCGAATAATGGCCAGAGGGCTCTTTAAGGTCGAAAAGAATACGGTCATGGTCGACAAAAGCGCAATGATCAATACTTACCGGGAATACACCCAGGTCTTGGCCGAGTGGATGATTGATTATCTGAGGACTTATTACGTCGATAACCGCATGAACCGCATCCGATTGGCTATGGCTTTTGTGCAGGACATTCCCTATGCCATTCCCAACGATATTGATCCTAACTGGTACTACGGAGGGGTCATTTCTACGCCCAATATCCTGACCTGTGGTTTTGGCGATTGCGATACCAAAGCCATTTTGTTTGCCGGGATCCTGTGTCATTTGATTAACCCAGGAGACATTCGTTTTGCGGGCGAACCAGGCCATATGTATACTCTTATTAAGGCTAGCCCAAATGATTTTACCACAGACGATAAAATCGCTTATTACCAGCTACCCGACGGCATGTATTTTGTCGCCGAAACCGCCGGTCCGGGGCGTCTGGACTTTGGAGAGGAAGGCAATCTGGAGTACAGCTATGCAACCGTGGAAAGGGTTTATTTTGAAAGAGAGTAAGGAAATAACGTATTTTCCTCTGTGCTTCCAGCGCTTCAATGTAAATTCGGGAGCGGTTGAGCCCTTACACGAAGTACCTCATGTCGTATTACCCAAAGCGCATTGTCTGCTTAACAGAAGAAACCACGGAACTCCTCTATTTATTGGGGGAGGAAGACCGAATAGTTGGAATCTCGGGCTTCACAGTTCGGCCGAAGCAGGCGCGTAAAGAGAAGCCAGTTATTTCTACTTTTCTGGACGCACAGATCGATGATATCATCGCACTGAAGCCGGATTTGGTTATCGGATTTTCAGATATTCAGTCCCAGATCGCCCAGGAACTTATCGCGAAAGGAGTCACTGTATGGGTCAATAACCACCGCAGTGTGGAAGAGATTTTTGCTTTTATGGTGCAGCTGGGAACCCTTGTGGGTAAAGGCTCTGAAGCCCAACAGCTGGTTCAGGATATTCAACAGAATGTCAAACGCATCCAGCAAGAAACAAAGACTTGGAAGGCCAAACCCCTCGTCTACTTTGAAGAGTGGTACGATCCTTTAATTACCGGAATTTTATGGGTGACTGAATTGATTGAGCTCGCTGGAGGAGTCTATGCGTTCCCAGAGCATACCGCCGGTTCCCTGGCCAAGGACCGTATCTTGGCTGATGCTCAGGCCGTGGTTCAAAAAAACCCAGACATCATTTTAGCTTCCTGGTGCGGAAAGATGTTCAAGAAGAAAAAAATGCTTGAACGGCCCGATTGGAATAAAATCACGGCAGTGAAAAAAGATGCGATTTACGAAATTAAATCCGAGATCATCTTGCAGCCCGGTCCCGCTTCCGTTATAGAGGGTCTGCCCTTACTGCATCAGATTTTTTCGGTTTGGGCGAAGAGCTAAAGAAGTTTCTGTTTGACCTTTAAACTACTCCCGTCTGGGCTTCAGCCGGGCTCACCAAAGACGTACATATAGGCTTCGAACCAATTTTTGGAAGATTTGACATCATCGATGATGTACCTGATGCTTGGTATGGGAACTGGTGAATTTCACCAGATAGCCCGATTTAGGCACATATTTATTATGGAGTTGAAACTGCCATAAAGATTCGATTCCCATGCAGATCAGCACCATTTCGGGTTTAAAACCCAAAGCTGGAATCCACATGTAGAAGAGGGGTTTATAGAAAAGGGTAAACCATCCATTGCGGACGCCTGTTCCATAGTTGAAATGATCAGAGGAGTGATAAACGATATGAGCGGCCCACAAAAACCGAATCGTGTGATTCAGGCGATGGAACCAATAGTAAATAAAGTCATCCAATAAAAGGCAGGCAATCCAAGCGTACCATTGCCATTGAAACGACTCATAGCTGAGGAGGTATTGCGTACCCCATTGGTAAGCGGGTTAAAAAACTCATAGGCCAAAAAAAAGAGGGAGGTGGTGACGATGGCCTTTATCATAGGAGCCATTAAGATGGTTCCAATCCCAAAGGTGCTACTGGCCACCAAGTCTTTTACATTATAGACATTCCGCTTTTTGTGATTGGTGATAAAGTACTCCAGAAGGATAAAAGCGAAGAAAAAAGAAAATACGATAAAGAGGGTTCGAAGATATTCGGCTAGCATAAACAGGATTGGGTATCGGCGAGAAGGTAGGTTTTCTTTTTGCAACCCAATCTTTTTATTCCAGCAATTCATTTTCTTTATACCACTAATAGGTACCTTAATCTTCAGGTTTAAACGGCTAATCCATTGGGTAAGAGTAATTCTTCCTTGCGTTCACGTTGGACGGCTCTCGATATCGTCCGGGGCTTGACCATCGCCTTGATGATTTTGGTCAACCATCCTGGGGATTGGGGGAACCTCTACGCGCCTTTGGCACATGCCGAATGGCATGGAGCGACACCAACGGATTTTATCTTTCCGTTCTTCCTTTTTATCGTGGGGGTTTCTATTGTTTTGGCTTTTAGTCGTGTATTGGCCAAAGGCGTACCTGCGAAAAGTCTTTACCCTAAAATTGGGAAGCGTACCTTCTTGCTTTTCGTGTTTGGAGTCGGTATGGGACTCATGATCCACCTGCTCTTTGGCCCTGACTTCCGTTGGGTAGGTGTTTTGCAACGTATAGCGGTCGTGTACCTGGTTTGCAGTATTCTATTTTTAAACACGAGCTGGAAAACCCAGCTCATCACTTGTGTCGTTCTTTTAGTCGGTTATTGGCTCTTTTTGGGTTTTGTTCCTGTACCCGGTACGGGTTCTACAGGATTTGCCTGGGAAGACAACTGGGCGTCTTGGTTTGATCGTCAATACCTTCCTGGGGCCTTGTATCAGAAGGTTCATGATCCTGAAGGTCTCCTGAGCACCTTGCCGGCTATTGGAACCGGTATAAGCGGTATGCTCGCCGGTCACCTTTATTTGCATCTCCATGACCACCACAAATTACTTCGGTATTTCGCTGGAGTCGGATTGGGATTAGTGGCCTTGGGTTTACTTTGGGATTTGCATTTTCCGTTCAATAAGAATCTTTGGTCGAGTTCTTATGTGGTCTATACCTCAGGTTGGGCCATGCTCTTTTTAGCGGGAGTAACCTGGCTGGTTGATATAAGAGGATGGAAGTGGGGAGTCAGGCCCTGCCTCGTTTTTGGGGCGAATGCCATTACCGTTTATCTCTTGGCGTTTGTCTTGACTTTTCCGTTCGCTTTGCCTTTGTTTGGAGCGGAGCATTCTATTCAGGGATGGGTGTTGGGAGAATTGAGAAACTTGCCGCTGAATCCCAAGCAAGTGTCCTTGTTGTGGGCTGTGCTATACCTAGCGATCTGTTATATTCCTATGGACATTCTCTACCGCAAGCGGATCTTTTTCAAGGTCTAATAGACCAAACCGCGTATGACCAAATAGCCGATAGCGATGACGGCCACAAACTTCCAGTATTTCTTGAACATGGATTCTGTCCACTTGTTATGTTCCAACATTGGATAGTTTTTAGGATATTGAAGATAAAGATTTCAAAATGAAGTTGTTCAAAACCGTTTTACTGATCAGTTTTTTGGCGCTTTCCACTGATGTTTTGGCCCAGGTCAAGATGATTTTTGGTGATGATTTTGGTAGAGGTGCGAACGATTCAGGAGCTTTTATGCTCAATCATTTTCAAATCCGTGGAGAACTGGAGTTGTTGACCTATAACCTAAAACACTATGCCAATGTACGATCAGTACCGGATGCGACTCGGCTCTACTCAGAACTGCTATCTAAAACGGAAAATCACTCTATGGTAGTGGTAGCTGTAGGTCCTCTTTTCAATATCCGGGACTTACTCAAGTCCCAAACAGACTCTTATTTCAACTTAAATGGCATGGTGCTCGTACGCCAGAAAGTTAAGGAGATTGCCATTATGGGAAGAAACTTTCCGAACAGTCAGTACGAAAGGAATTTTAATGGAAATATGCTGGTAACCTTTCTGCTAATTGAAATGCTCTTACGAGAAAATAAATGAGAACAGAAGAATATCTTCTGTTTAGAATTAAATTAAGCAGGTAGTCCTGCCCAAACAAAAGAAGACCAATTGAAATGAATCTATCTGAAATACTTCACCACCGCCGATCGGTGCGTGTTTTTGACAAGCAAAAGCCCCTGGATACCGAGAAGGTACGGGAGTGTATTGAGCTTTCCACCTTAGCCCCCAACAGTTCCAATATGCAACTTTGGGAGTTTTATCACATCACCGACCCTGAGCTCAAAGAAAAAGTTTCTCATGCTTGCTTAAAGCAGAGTGCAACTTCCACTGCAGACCAGATGGTTGTTTTTGTAACCCGCCAGGACCTCTACAAAGAGCGCGCAAAGGGGATTCTGGCCTTTGAAAGGGAGAACATCAAAAAATACAGTCCGGAAGAAAGACACGCCAAACGGATTAAGCAAAGGGAGATGTATTACGGTCGCATTATGCCTTTTTTATACAGTCGCTTTTTTGGACTTCTGGGATTCTTCCGTGTACTCATGACCCAAACCACGGGGCTATTCAGAACCATTGTGCGGCAGGTCTCAGAAAACGACATGAAAGTGGTTATCCATAAATCAACGGCCCTAGCTGCTCAGACCTTTATGATTGCCATGGCCAATGAGGGTTACGACACCTGTCCTTTAGAAGGCTTCGACAGTAAAGTCTTGAAAAAGGCATTAAAACTCCCCCGTCGCGCCGAAATCAATATGGTTATTGCCTGTGGTGTCCGCGACGGGAACAAAGGCATCTGGGGAGAGCGGTACCGTGTGCCATTTGAAAAAGTATACCGTAAATTGTAGATCAAGTTTGTTTTAATGTGTCGATATGCAATGACCTCCTATAAACCCCACTTCGCTTGTTTTGAGTGCAGGAAGTCATTTAAGCGAAGGCTCCTCCGCGATATTAATCGATCGCAGGCAGATTCATTAGAAAAAGTTCCCGCTAAGTGTCCGGAATGCAGTGAACTAATGGCTGATATGGGAATGGACTTTAAGGCTCCTAAGAAGTCCGATTTACAAGCATGGAAACACCTCAAAAACCTTTATCAAGTAGGGATTGCGTTTCATTCTTGTGGATGCACTGGACCTGGGTATGTCCCTAGAGATAATGCAGAATTAATCGCGCACTTTCAGGAAATCAAGCAGAACTACCTCGAAAATCAACGGTTCTGGGCCAGAAGAGGAAAAGATCCTATTGGCGAAAGTGAGGTAGCCAAAGACCGGCATAAAAATTTTGGCTTTCTCTACAGTATTCCGAAGAAACTAAAAGGCGGAACACGAAAAGCCCCTCAATACGATGCACTTCAAGCACAGGTTTATTGGAGTGATCGAGTAAAAGAGGTGGAAGAGAAAATTGCTTTTATTCGAAATACCTAGATTGTCAACTCTATGTGATTGACTTCACTCTTTCAACTTCTCCGCTACCTGATCATAATCCTCCTGACTGAGAACTTCCGTCCAGGTAGTCGGTGTTGTACCTCCGTATATCGCTAAATAGGTTACATCACTTTCCTTAGAAGAAGAATGCCAGTGTTCGGTTTCTTTATCACACTTAATGATATCGCCTTCTTTCATCCTAACCGGTTCTTTGCCTCTTTCCTGGTAATAACCTTCTCCCTCTACGACAATCAGAACCTGTGGTGAGGTGTGTTTGTGCCAGTCCAAGGTGGAATTGGCTTTGAAGGTGGCTTTGGTGATATTGTAATCTAATCCGTCTTCAGCGGTGAGTAAGCGTTTTAACCAGGCTTCGCCTAAGTAATGCGTATTAGGAGCTTTTGCGCCTTCATCCAAATAAGAAGAAATTGAATAATCAGCAGTCTGTCCATAGATACAGAAAGGTAAAAAGAGGAAAATGAAAATATTCAAATAGTGCATGATCTGGATTTTGATTGAATTTAAGACAAAAAAAAGCGGCTTTACTATTACAGTATAACCGCTTATGTTGCTCCCCCTCTTGGACTCGAACCAAGGACCCTCTGATTAACAGTCAGATGCTCTAACCAACTGAGCTAAGGAGGAATATGTCATTAATTCTGCTGTGATGGAAGACTTGTAATTGTAGCCTTTCTGGTACAGCGGGTGCAAATATAATATTTCTTGATTTTGCTCCAAAGAAAAAAGAGCCTGCTTTTTAGTCAAATATCCATTTAAAGAGGTCGTTTCCGTTTGCGAAGAGCAAGAGGCCCAACAGCAAGAAGAATCCAACCATCTGGGCGTACTCCAAAAACTTGTCGGCAGGCTTGCGGCCAGAAACCATTTCGTAGAGCAAGAAGATTACGTGCCCTCCATCCAATGCGGGAATAGGCAGAATGTTCATAAAAGCCAGAATCATCGAAATAAAGGCGGTAGTCGACCAGAAGGCCGCCCAATCCCAGGAATCTGGATACATCTTGGCGATGGAGGCAAAACCACCAACCCCTTTATAGGCTCCTGTATTGACGTTGAAGATTTTACCCAGCTGTTTGACATAGCTTCCTAATACACTGATTCCCTGATCAATTCCCGCAGGGAAAGCCTGGAAGAAATTGTACTCAATGGTTTCGATTTTGAGCAAGCCAAGATCTTCCATATCATCTAAGCTAACCGCACCAGGGCGAACACCAATAGTGGCCGTATCGCTGATTTGAACAGGAATAGTCATGCGGTTGTTACCGTCGCGAACCACTTGAAGATCAATTTTTTGACCCTTGTATTTTTTAAGGATTGCTTGGGCTTCATCGTAGTAGGTCAGTTCGTCGTTCCCGATACGGGTTACGCGATCCGCTACTTTTAAACCGGAATCCTTGTTTTGAGATTCATCTGGGATTTTTCCGATGACAAAGGGCATTCTCTTCTGTAAGAACTGCACCTTGTCTTCATCTTCGATCAAGGTCGCAATAAAATCCTCAGGAAGTTCTTTTTCAATGACTTGCCCATTGCGCTCAATGGTGATGTTGTAACCATTCACCAGTTCGATAAAAACAGATCGAAACTCTTTGATGGGATCCCCATCAACTGCAATAATCTTATCTCCGGTTTGAATACCGGCTTTGTTACCGATTTTTTCTTCAACGACCCATACCCCGTCTTTGAGGCTGTCCATAGGAACGTATTCCTTTCCGTAGGCCCAGGCCATGCAGATGAAAATGATAATCGCCAGTACAAAATTGACAATCACCCCTCCCAGCATGATGATTAGACGTTGCCAAGCCGGTTTTGAGCGGAACTCCCAGGCTGAGGTTCCTGTGCCATTTGCTCGGTATCCATACTCTCGTCAATCATTCCCGAGATTTTGACATACCCTCCTAGGGGTAACCAACCGATACCATAGACGGTATCACCGATCTTCTTTTTGAAGAGGGCGTATTTGATATCAAAAAACAAGAAGAATTTTTCGACCCGCGTCTTGAAGAGCTTGGCAGGAATAAAGTGTCCCAACTCGTGAAGAACGATAAGGATAGAAAGACTTATAAGGAATTGTAATACCTGAATCACAATATTGTAGATGAATGAGTAATTAGTAAGCAGTAAAAATAGTTGTTCTAAATGGCACCTGAAAACCAGAGCGCTCTCAAAAATGGAATTGTGAAATTTTTAGCATCCCCAATACCAGGCTGATTTGATGTTTAACGGGATGGTAGCTAATTTTGTATCTCTATGCTGTCCTTTTTTCGCGCTACAAAAAGTTTGCGATTTTTTTCGCACTGTTATCGGGGGTCATCCTCATCCTGATGTACCAAGCCATCAAGCCGAAACCCTTTTTGCCCATTTACCAACCCAATATGGTCAATCCGGAGTTGGTGGACAGTACTTTACACTATACCAAGCGCTATCACAAAATCGGGGAGTTTGCCTTACTAAATCAAAATGGCAAAACTATTACCCAAGCCGATTACGAGGGTAAGATCTACATCGCGGATTTCTTTTTCACCACCTGTCCCTCTATCTGTCCGCTGATGACCAAGAATATGGCCGAGATACAGGACGTCATCATGGATGATCCCGAGGTGATGTTGCTTTCGCACAGTGTAACTCCTCAAATTGATTCGGTCGCTCAACTTAAAAAATATGCGCTGGATAAAGGGGTGAACGATGCCAAATGGAATCTGGTCACAGGAGATAAAAAGCAGATTTACCGATTGGCACGCAAATCCTACTTAGCGGTCAAAACCGATGGAGATGGCGGCCCCTATGATATGATCCACACCGAGAATTTTATTTTGGTGGACAAAGAAAAACGCATTCGTGGCTTTTACGATGGAACCAATTCGGAAGAGATCGAAAAGCTCTTGAAGGACCTGGAAACCTTGAAGGCGACCTACATGGACTAGCGGCGCTATTTTCCGTATTTTTGCACAAATTGAATTCAATCTAAATAAACATTGGCTAAAACAATCGCTCAGTTGAAGCAAGGAGAAAGCGGCATCATCAAGGCATTTATTGGTGAAGAGCTTCCGGTCAAGCTAATGGAAATGGGCTGTTTGCCGGGTAGTGCCGTTGAATTGGTCCAGATCGCTCCCCTGAACGATCCTCTTTACATTACGGTTGATGGCACCCATATGGCCATCCGTCGTGTGACTGCGGCAGAGATTGAATTAGAACAAAATCCACAGGCCTAAAGCATGAGTGACCCGATTAAAGTAGCCCTGATCGGGAACCCCAATACGGGGAAGACCTCGGTTTTTAACCAGCTCACCGGACTCAATCAAAAAGTAGGGAACTATCCTGGTATCACCGTCGAAAAGAAAACGGGTAGCAGTACATTGTCAGGAGGTCAAAAGGCCAAAATCATTGATTTACCCGGCACCTACAGTTTGAACACGACTTCTCTGGACGAGAGTGTGGCGGTAGAAATCCTGTTGAACCGAAAGAACGTTGACTTTCCGGATGTGGTCCTGGTCATTGCGGAGGTCGAAAACCTGAAGCGCAACCTGCTTCTCTACACCCAGATCAAAGACCTGAAGATTCCGACCCTTTTGGTGATCAATATGTCGGATCGCATGGAAAAGGAGGGCATTCATATTGATATCCCAGCCCTGGAGACTTCCTTGCAAACCAAAATTGTTTTGGTGAGTACGCGGAAGAAGGAGGGCGTAGATGAACTAAAGCAAGCGATCAGTAATTATGCCTCGCTCAGTCTTGAGCCGGTACTGGACGCTTCCCGTATTGACCCGCCTTACTTTGAGCGATTAAAGACGACCTTCCCGAAAGAGGACCTGTACAAGCTGTGGTTGGTCATCACCCAGGATGTGAACTTCACTCCTTTGGACAAACAACCTCTTGGGGAAGAGCTGGAGTCTTTTAAGACCCTCTCCAAGCAGCGTTTGAAGCAACTGCAGCATAAAGAAACCGCGCTCCGATACCAGTTTATCAACGGCGCTCTATCGGAGGGGTATACCGTAAATCGGCAGGAAGCCACCACCTTTCAAGCCCGATTAGACCGAATTCTAACCCACCGAATCGGGGGTTATGTGATCTTCTTTGCCATTCTCCTGCTCATCTTTCAGACCATCTTTGATTGGAGCAGTGTACCCATGGATGCTATCGATGCCCTTTTTGCGCAATTGGCGGACGGTACTAAAGAACTTTTACCTGCCGGGGTTTTTACCGATTTATTGGCAGAAGGTATCATCGCAGGCATTGGAGGCGTGGTGATCTTCATCCCGCAAATTGCTTTTCTTTTCTTCTTTATCGCTGTGCTAGAAGAAACCGGCTATATGAGCCGGGTGGTCTTTTTGATGGATAAATTGATGCGTCCCTTTGGTTTGAGCGGAAAGAGTGTGGTGCCCTTGATTTCAGGAACCGCTTGCGCTATCCCGGCCGTGATGGCCACCCGGACCATTGAGAGCTGGAAAGAACGCCTCATTACGATTTTGGTGGTTCCCTTTACCACTTGTTCTGCCCGCTTACCCGTCTACTTGATAATAACGGCATTGGTTATTCCGGAAGGCCGATTTTTTGGATTGAGTTATCAGGGGTTAACCCTCATGGGGCTCTACTTACTCGGCTTTGGCGGAGCGTTGACCGCTGCTTGGATTTTGCATAAGCTATTGAAAATCAGAAGCAAAAGCCTCTTTGTTATTGAGATGCCTCGCTACCGCAAACCGCTTTGGAGCAACGTCTTTTACACGGTACTCGAGAAGACCAAGAGTTTTGTGTTTGGTGCCGGAAAAATCATTCTGGCCATTTCGGTTGTCCTCTGGTTCTTGGGATCCAACGGTATTTCGGAGGAATTCAAAAATGCGGAGAGCCTGGTGGATACCCGTATCGAACAAGAGGGCTTAACACCTTATTCTCGGAATTACATCCAGGAAAACATGAACCGGTATGCGGCCCAGCGCCATTTGGATTTGAAGCAGTTCCAAAGTGGACAATTGGCTGCTGCTGATTTGGATTCTATCACTCAATTTAGACAGTTATTAGCGGACAATGCTCGCTTACAAGAAATTGCAAGTTACCGCCTGGAACACTCATTTATTGGCTGGGCTGGGAAGGCCATAGAACCCGTGGTACAACCCTTGGGTTACGACTGGAAGATCGGGATAGCCGTGATCACCTCCTTTGCTGCTCGTGAAGTCTTTGTGGGAACCTTGGCCACGATCTACAGTGTGGGCAGTGAGGAAGAAGAAACCATCAAACAACGGATGGGGGCCGAACTCAATAAAAAAGGAGAACCCTTATTTAATTTGGCTTCGGGGGTTTCACTCTTGCTTTTTTACGCTTTTGCCATGCAGTGTATGAGTACCCTTGCCATTGTCAAACGCGAGACCAACGGCTGGAAATGGCCGATGTTGCAGCTCGGTTTTATGAGTGTAATTGCGTATCTTACTGCTTTAATCGCCTATCAGCTATTGCAGTAGAAACTAACCTTTCTATGGAGTTTGTTCAAACGATTTTAGTCTACCTCTCTTTATTCATCGCACTCGCTTATTTGATCCGTGTTTGGTTTTGGCCACAGGCCAGCTTCAGCGGCGTCAAAAAGACCAAGCGCAATTGCGGTGATGATTCTTGTGGTTGTTCCTGATTCAATTGCTGCGGGCCAACACGAAACCCGATGAAATACTTCTCCTTATTCCTCTCCCTCTGTCTCAGCACAGCGGCTTGGGCTCAGTCGACCCGTTTATTGCGACAACCCACCATTCACCAAGACAAAATTGTTTTCGTTTACGCCAACGACCTGTGGATGACCTCTTCCAACGGGGGCTCTTCTTACCGCCTGACAAGTAACGAGGGGTACGAATCGAACCCGCACTTTTCTGCTGACGGAAAATGGATAGCCTTTTCTGCCCAGTACGACGGAAATACAGACGTTTACGTAATTCCTTCAGAAGGAGGAGAACCCAAGCGAATGACCTGGCACCCTGGTGCGGATATCGTTCAAGGCTGGACACCGGAAGGCAAGGTCTTGTTTCGTTCAGGTCGAAAGTCCCATCCAACGCAAACCAATGCCTTTTACACTGTAGGGGTCGAAGGTGGACTTCCTGTATCTGCAGGGCTTCCACGGGCGGCCTTTGGAGAAATGTCTCCGGACGGCAAGTACATGGCTTATGTGCCCATTACTTTTTGGGATCCAGGATGGCGCAATTATCGCGGAGGACAGGCCATGCCGATTTGGATCGTGAACTTGAAGACCATGAAGGTGCAGCGCACCCCTCAACCCACGGCCGAAAGACATTTGGATCCTGTCTGGTTTGGAGGAGAGGTCTACTATATTTCTGAAAGAGATTATACCGCTAATATCTGGTCATTTAATCCGGAGACGGGAACCGAAAAGCAGCACACCTTTCACAAGAAGTACGACGTCATGAGCATTGATGCTGATGCCAATGGTCTCGTTTATGAACAAGGAGGCTATTTGCACCGTTATAGTCCCGGATCAGGGAGCAGCCAGCAGTTGAGCATTAATGTGGCGGCCGACATGAATTTTTCGCGCCCGCGATGGGAACGCGTTCAGTCCTGGCAACTATCGAATGCGAGTCTTTCGCCAACCGGAAAACGAGCGCTTTTTGAGCACCGAGGTGAAATCATGAGTGTTCCCAAAGAGAAGGGCAGCTGGAGAAATATGACTCAGAGCTCAGGAGTAGCTGATCGCGCCGGACTTTGGTCTCCTAAGGGCGATCAAGTGGCTTGGTTTTCGGACGCTTCCGGGGAGTATCAGTTGGTTATTGCCGACCAGAAAGGAGCGATCAAAAAGCGGATTTCTTTCGAAAAACCGACCTTCTATTTCCGCCCGGATTGGTCCGCAGATGGTAAGCACATCGCCTATACGGATACCCACTACAACGTTTGGATTACGAATGTAGAGACCGGAAAAAGCTGGATTGCCGATACGGACGGTTTTGCCCACCCTAATCGCAGTATGAATCCGGTCTGGTCTCCCGATGGCAAGTGGGTGGCCTACGCTAAGCAACTTAAAAGTCACTTCAAGGCCATCTTCGCTTACAATGTCGACAGTAAAAAGGTCGTCCAACTCACCGATGGAATGGCGGATGCCATTAGTCCGGTCTGGGATGAAGACGGGGAGTACCTCTACTTCTTAGCCAGTACCGATTACGGCTTACAGTCGGGCTGGTTGGACATGAGTTCCTACGATCCGCAGATCAGTCGAAGTCTTTATGCGTTAGTCTTGAAGGCCAACGGAAAGGCCCCGGTTCTTCCGGAAAGCGACGAAGAAAAGGCGACGGCATCAGCAGCAGCTAAACCCAATGCGAAAAAGGACAAGAAGAAATCCAAAGACACCAAAAAAGAAGAGGCTCCTAAGCTAAAACCGGTGGTGATTGACGCCAAAGGAATCTATGATCGGGCCATTCCTCTGGATCTGCCTGCGCGCAACTATGTGGGCCTAGCCAAGGCGCCCAAGCACTTCGTTTTTGTATGGGAATCCATTCCGAATGAGAGAGGCTTGAAGGCGCACAAGTACGATGTGAAAAAGCAAAAGCCCTCCGATTATGCGGATGGACTGAGCCAAATGGTGGTTTCTCATGACCGTAAATCGGCTCTATTGAATAAGGGGGGAGCCTGGAGCATCAGCTCTACGGCATCAGCCCTAAAGGAGGTAAAGACAACCTCAAAATGGACTTGCAAGTCAAAGTGGACCCGCAAGCAGAGTACGCTCAAATCCTAAAAGAAGGATGGCGTTTTATGCGGGATTTTCTCTATGTGGACAATACCCATGGAGCTCCTTGGAATACGATTTACGAGTGGTATTCGCCTTGGGTGAAGCACGTGCGTCACCGCACCGATATGAACTACCTCATTGATATGATGAGTGGAGAAATCGCCATTGGACACTCTTATGTGGGAGGAGGCGATATGCCCGATGTGGATTTTGTACCGGTAGGCCTTCTGGGTTGTGATTTTGTAGCCGAAGGAAACTACTACCGTATGGCTAAAATTTATTCGGGTGAGCGTTGGAATACCGGTCTAAAAGCACCCTTGGCCCAGCCGGGTCTTCAAGTGAAAGAAGGAGATTATATTCTGGCTATTGAGGGGCAAACCCTTACAGCTGGAGTGAATCCTTATTCCCTTTTAGAGCAAAGGGCTGGCCGTGTGACCCGTCTTCTGGTCAACAGCAAGGCAAGCCGCGAAGGGGCCAAAGAGATTTTAGTGGAGCCTTTGCGTTCCGAGAATCGTTTGCGCACGGTGGAGTGGGTAGAATCCAATCGCCGTCGTGTCGATGAACTCTCCGGTGGAAAACTGGCCTACGTCTATGTTCCGAATACGGCTGGTGCTGGTTTCACTTCTTTTAACCGCTACTACTTCTCTCAGCAAGACAAGAAGGGAGTCGTGATCGATGAGCGCAACAACGGCGGAGGTTCTGCCGCCGATTATATGATTGACATTATGGCCCGTAAACCCTTTGGCTACTTCAATAGCAAGGCGGGAGATCGCCATCCATGGACGACTCCAAATGCTGGAATATGGGGGCCTAAGGTTATGATCATCAACGAACGCGCTGGGTCAGGAGGAGACTTATTACCTTATATGTTCAAGGCGCAGGGTCTTGGGCCACTGGTCGGAACCCGCACTTGGGGAGGTTTGGTAGGGACCTGGGATACCCCACGATTCATCGACGGGGGTTATATGATTGCCCCACGTGGTGGTTTCTACGATTTGGACGGTCAGTGGGCTGTTGAAGGGGAAGGCATCGCCCCGGATATTGAAGTAATTCAAGATCCCAAAGCCGTTCTTGGTGGTGCTGATCCTCAGTTGGAGCGCGCTGTACAGGAAGCCATGAGACTATTGAAAGGAAATGAATTCAAGTTCAAGCCCGAGCCTGCTCCTCCAGTACGCTGGAAGCGCGCAGCGGGTTATGAGAAGGAACCGAATTAAATCTTAAGCATGAAAATAACCATCCGCCTAGTCAGCTTGCTTTTGTTTTTAAGTCTAGCCAGCTGTATCAGTACACAACCGACCCAGGCAGGAGCCCTGGGTCAGGAATTGGAAGAGAAAAACCGCAATAACCTCTCTTTGTTGCAGCGTATTCGTCAATTGCCTGGAGTCACTATTAGCAATGGGGTTCCGGTAATCATCAATACGGCGAACAGCATCGATAAGAGTGCGAATGTGGAACCTCTCTATGTTTTAAATAACTATATCGTAGGAAACAGTTTTCGGTCCGTCATTGAACTTGTAGACAGTTACAATGTCAAGTCGGTTCGGAAGTTATCTTCCTCCGAGGCCTCGTTTTACGGTTCCAGAGCTGGAAATGGAGTGATTAAGATTACGACTTACTAATCGGAATCTCTATGAGCATGTCTTCTTGAAGTTTGAAAGCGCAGTCCTTAAAAGGAGGAGGCCCAAAGGCTCTCATTTTTGCCTTGGAAAAGGCCACCTTTTCTTTGGGGATGCCTAACCAGTTTTTATCGAGTTCTGAATTGCTGTTTTCGTCGTGGTAAAGGGCAATGGCATAGGTTCCCTGGGGTAAATCTTTAAATACGATTTGTGTGGTGCCTTTGGAAGTCTTGGCGCTTCCCGCTCGGTACACCTGTTCAAACTTTAGAAAACCATCGGCGCTGGTGTAGAGAGCAACCCGAATGTGTCCCTCACTTTTGGGGATTCCAGTGACCTTGACTTGTAGGTTGTGCTGAGCGGAAAGTGCTACTGTGCACAGCAATAGGACAGTAAAGAAGGCTTTTTTGAACATATCTGCGAATTTCGTCTTTTCTGAGAGTACTTTCTCCATATTTCTTAATTAGATGGAACTAAACTAGCAGCTCACGAACCGTGCCACTACTAATCTTTGGATTCAATGGTGTTCTATCTCGGAAAAAGGGGAAGCCGAAGACGACGCCTGCGATTTTGAGGTGATATATGCCTCCATTTATGAAAATCAGCGCTGGAGATTCGGCACTCTGGAGAGTCTCGATCCGGTTTTGCTATTGGACTAAAAAAGAGATTAACCCAGACCTACATCCAGCATCATCATAATAATGAAGCCGGCGATAAAGCCCATGGTAGCGATATCGGTGTATTTGTCCCGCTGTGTTTCTGGAATAACCTCTTCTACGACCACAAAGATCATCGCGCCTGCGGCAAAGGACAGGGCGTAGGGTAAGATCGGTTCAAAGGTCAATACGGCCCAGGCACCGACTACCCCGGCAATCGGCTCCACAATAGCAGAGGCTTGTCCGTACATCCAGCTCTTGGTACGGCTAAGTCCCATTCGACGGATCGGCATAGCCACTGCAAAGCCTTCTGGAAAGTTTTGCAAACCAATTCCCAGGGCCAAGGCGACTGCTCCGCCAATGGTAGCGCCCTCAAAACCGGAGGCCACTCCACCAAAAAGAACACCGACCGCCAGTCCTTCAGGAATATTGTGCAGGGTAATGGCCAAGATCAATAAGGTGGTTCTGTGCCAGGGGGTTTTGATCCCCTCTTTTTCACTTTCCTTAAAATTGATATGCAAGTGGGGCAGAACTTTGTCCAATCCAAAGATAAAGGCAGCGCCGAGTAAGAAACCAACGGCAGCTGGAATGACTTTAACAAAACCCTCACCAGGACTCATTTCGATTCCTGGGGCAAGTAAGCTCCAAAAACTAGCGGCGACCATAACACCTCCTGTAAAGCCCAGCATGCCGTCAAGAACGGCCCTGTTCATGGTTCTAAAAAGGAAGACTAATCCAGCGCCCGCTGCGGTAAGTCCCCAGGTAAACAGGGTGGCATAGAGGGCTGCGGTGATGGGGTTAATACTTTCGAGATAAGAGATGACTTGATCCATAGTGTGGGATGGAATTAATCGGTTTTGATATAAAGGTTGGTGGCGATTTGATGAGAAAGCCTTAGCGAACGTCCCTGAATTTCAATTTGCAGGGACTGATCAAAACTTTCTCTTTCAATCAAGCGGATGGACTGACCCAGAGCGATCTGATTTTTATCCAGGTACTGTAAAAAACTAGTCGAAGTGTCCTTAACCCCAACAAAAAGGCCATTTTGACCCTCTTCCAGTTCGCTGAGAAGGGTTTTCTTCTGTACAGCCAGAAGACCGTCCTTTCCTGGGATAGGGTCCCCGTGGGGGTCAAATTTGGGGTAATTCAGCAGAGCGTCGAGGCGATCGATGAGTTGCTCGCTTTTAATATGCTCCAGTTGTTCGGCTACTTCGTGCACTTCATCCCATTGGAAGTCCAGCTTTTCATACAGAAAGACTTCCCAGAGCCGGTGCTTTCGGATGATTTGTAATGCCGTCTGTTTGCCTAAACTGGTCAAGACCACCCCTTGGTATTTTTGGTAGTCTACCAGGTTTTTCTCGGCTAGCTTTTTCGCCATATCGGTGACCGAGGAGGGCTTGGTTTCCATTTGAGCCGCAATGGCGTTGGTGGATACCGGAACTTTTTCGTCTCCTCCCAGGTGGTAGATTGTCTTGAGGTAATTTTCTTCAGACCGGGTCAAATCACTGTGGTTTTATGCAAATGTAATCTTTTTTTAGGGATGTCTAAAAAAGAAAAGCCCGCCGGAAATGGCTACCTTTAAAAGATGATTTACGATTACGCTTTCGTAGGAGCTGGGGCAGCAGGCTTGTTGGTCCTACGTACACTCTTGGATGACCCTTATTTTGCGGATAAGCGTATTCTGGTACTCGAAAAGGACCGCAAGGATACCAATGACAGGACCTGGTGTTTTTGGGAGCCGGGCCCTGGTGCACAAGATGAATTCCTCGATAAAACATGGAGCCAGATTGAGATTGGTTCGTTGAAACAGCGAATCCAAACCCCCATCGCACCCTACACCTATAAAATGGTTCGTTCCAAGGGTTTTTACCAAGGAATGGCCTTAAGGATGGCCGAGGCCCCTAATCTGGAACGTATACAAGAGGAAGTGCAGGATCTGCAAGAAAATCAAGAAGAAGTAGTCTTGAAATGTGCCGGTCAAGAGTTCAGAGCGAAGCAGGTATTTGACAGTCGTTTTGATTACCGCACCTTGCTGGATCAAAAGCGGTATCCGGTTTTACAACAGCATTTTTTGGGCTGGTTTGTGAAAGTCGAGGAAGATGTATTTGAGCCGGATCAGGCCACCTTTATGGACTTTCAAATTCCGCAAAAAGGGAATACCCGATTTATGTATGTTTTGCCTTTAAGTAAACGGGAAGCCCTGTTGGAATACACCTTATTTTCTGCCGAACCTCTGAAGAAAGAAGAGTATGAAGCAGGGATAGAGGAATACCTCCGGGACAAGCTGAAAGTAAAAAAATACCAAGTGGTTGAAAAAGAAAGTGGGAATATCCCCATGACCTGTTATCCGCTCTGGGAGAAGACAACCAAAAGAATTATACCTATTGGTATGGCAGGAGGATGGGCCAAAGCCAGCACCGGCTATACTTTCAAGAAAAGCGAGCGCAAAGCTCGATCCCTAGCGGCTTTCTTGAAAACGGGTAAGCCCTTACATCAATTTGCCCGCTTGGATCGGTTCTGGTTTTACGATCTTTTGCTCTTGGATATCCTCTGGAGAAGAAACGAATTGGGCGCTGGTATTTTTGGGCGTCTTTTTGAGCGACGGGCTCCTCAGCTAATTTTTAAATTTTTGGATGAGCGAACGAATTTTTGGGAAGAAATTCAGGTCATGTCTTCCTCCAATGCCTGGCTCTTTTTAGGTGCCTTAAGGCGGAATTTATACCGTACGGTTCATCAGGTATTCTCCAAATCCTCTTAGCTCTTCTAAGCGAGCGGCCTCTGTTTGAATAGTGTCGAGTTGATCAAAGGCGCGTTGTGTATAATCCGCGATCGCCTCTCTTGTGGCGATTACAGCTCCTGTATTTTGAAAGAGCACTTTGACTTGTTCTACTTTTTCATCGGAAGCTTCCGTGGTTTCATACCAACCATCCAAGGCGGCTTTGTCTTCGGCTGACCCCAGTTCTTGTGCTTTGATGTAGAGGAAGGTCTTTTTGTTTTCCAGAATATCGCCCCCGACTTGTTTACCGAAGGTCTCTGGATTTCCAAAGGCATCCAGGTAATCATCCTTGATCTGGAAGGCGGTTCCTAGCAAGACACCATACCGATAAAGGGCGTTTTGGTTGTCTTGGTTTTGACCTGCCACAATGGCGCCCATTTGTAACGCGGCCCCGAGGAGAACAGCCGTTTTGTACTCGATCATTTTGAGGTATTCTTCCAGAGCAACCACTTTGCGGTCTTCGAACTCAACATCGTATTGCTGACCTTCACAAACTTCCAGTGCGGTTTTGCTGAACAGGCTTACCAAAGCGCTCATGGTCGCAGGCTCATACTTTTCAAAGAGTTGGTAGGCCTTGATCAAAAGAGCGTCTCCTGACAGTATACCTGTATTCACATCCCATTTGTGGTGGACCGTCGGCTTACCCCTTCTCAAGGGAGCCTCATCCATAATATCGTCGTGAACCAGAGAAAAGTTATGGAATACCTCTACCGCCAAGGCGGCGTCGAGGGCCTTGCGGCAATCCGTCCCAAAAAGTTCTGCACCCATCAGTGTCAAGGCCGGCCGCATACGCTTGCCGCCTTGCTTCATGATGTAGTTCATCGGATCGTACAAACCTTTGGGTTCCCCCGGTTGGATATAGGATTCGATGTGATCTTCTAGGAGTTGGCGATAAGTATCAAGGCTGGGCATGAAGGCGTTTTGCTGCAAAAATACGGCAAATTTAAGGGGATGTTAAATCTTTGTAAAACCGAGGAAACTTTTTTGGTATTAAAAGTTTCCAGTCTAGTTTTGCATTGATTTTAGTACCCCGTGAAAGAAGAAATTTTAAATAGAGCGACGGAAATGTTTTTGAACCTGGGGTTCAAAAGCGTGACCATGGACGATTTGGCCAAAAGAATGTCCATTTCGAAAAAAACGATCTACAGTCACTTCTGTAACAAGACCAAATTGGTTGAAGAAAGTACCATGCACTTGTTCAATGTGATTACGGATGGTATTGACGAGATTGTTGCCCAAGAAAAGAATCCCATTGAAGAGCTGTACGAAATCAAAAAGCTCGTCATGGGACATCTGAATGACGAAAAAGCTTCCCCTCAATTTCAATTACAAAAGTACTACCCCAAGGTCCACCGCTGCCTGAAGACCATGCAGTTTGACAAGATGCACGGATGTGTGTTGAAGAACGTACAGCGCGGGGTCGAAATGGGTCTCTATCGCCCCAATTTGGATGCAGAGTTTGTCGCTCGCATTTATTTTGCCGGGGTCAACAACATCAAAGATTCTGAATATTTCTCTACAGGAGAATTCTCCCAAGCCGTATTGATGGACAACTTCCTCGAGTACCACTTACGCGGGATTGTAACTCCTGAGGGTCGACAAAAATTAAACTCAATCATTAACTCTAACCAAGAATAAATGCGATCCATTTTGGTTACCCTCGTCCTCGTACTTGGGTTTTTTCAGGCTCATGCTCAAGAAGAGCCTACATCTTTTAGCCTACAAGAGGCTATTGACTATGCATTGAAGTACAACTACAGTATTCTCAATGCCGACCGGGATTTGCTCGACGCCCAGAAGCAGAAATGGGAAGTCATTGCATCCGGACTGCCACAGATCAGTGCCGCGGTCAGCTACCAGAATCAGCTGAAGCAGCCTGTCAATCAGATTCCTGCCGAATTTTTTGGGGGTGAACCCGGAACTTTTGCTGAGGTTGTCTTTGGTCAGCCCCAGTCGGTTACGGCTTTTGCGACCCTGACACAGCAGATTTTTGATGGATCTTATATCGTTGGTGTTCAGGCGACCCAGACCTTTCTTCGTTACTCCGAAAACAACAAGAAAAAAACAGATCAGGAAGTCCTTCAATCGGTGGTGGAAGCCTACGGGAATGTGCTTTTAGCGCAAGAAAGTGTACTCATTTTCAGAAAGAATCTGGCAACTTTAGAAAAGAACCTCTACGAGACCAAGCGCATCTTTGAAAATGGCCTCGGGGACCAGGAAAGTGTTGACCAGTTGCAAATCACCTTTACTTCGGTAGAGAATCAGCTGAAGAACGCAGAGCGTCTGGAAAAGATCACCCTGCAAATGCTCAACGTACTGTTGGGTAGAGAAGTCGGTTCTGAATTGGTCCTAACGGATAAGCTAAACGAACTGACCCAAAGCCAGATCAACTACAACCTTTTGGAATCGGATCTGGTCCTGGAAAACAATATCGATTATCAAATAGTCGAAAACCTTAACGATCAACGTCGTCTGGAGTTGAAGCTGGCGAAAAGCCGGGCTTTGCCGACCTTGAATGCCTTTGTCAACTATGGGTTTTCAGGCTTTGGTGAGCAATTCAACTTTTTGCAGCGAGAGCAAGATTGGTTTGCTTCTTCCGTATTGGGAATCGATTTACGTGTTCCCATCTTCAGTTCACTAGGTCGCAGCGCCAGTACCCAACGGGCTAAAATTGCCTACGAGAAGGCCAAGACCCAGAAGAAAGAAACCGAACAACTCATTTGGTTGCAACACGAAACAGCCAAGAGCAATTACATTTTGGCTATCGAAGAGTACAACACTTCCAAGAAAAACTTGGAACTGGCAGAGCGTATAGAAGGGCAAAATCAGGTGAAGTACAGCGAAGGAGTTGCCAGTAGTTTTGAGCTGCGTCAAGCACAAACCCAGCTCTACTCTGCACAACAAGAGTACCTGCAAAACATGGTGCGGGTAATCAATAGCAAAACAGAACTACAGAACATCTTGAACAAATAAACACAATCAGAAAACCATATCATGAAAAAATTCATTTCACTCTTTTTACTTCTCGGATTGCTCGCCTGCGGTGAGGAACAGAGCGTTGATCAAGTGATCGAAGGGAAGGATCTCGATGCTATTCGCACCATGCGCAACGACATCTCCGGACAAAAGAAAGCATTAGAGGCTCAGCTGGTCCAATTGGACTCGGCTATCGCCGCAATTGACGGAGGAGGAAATCTTCCTTTAGTTACCAGCATGGCGGTAGAACCACAGTTGTTCAATCATTACCTGGATTTACAAGGAGGGGTAAGCACAAAACAAAATGTGTTGGTTTACCCAGAGATGGCCGGTACCTTGGTGAAAGTCTATGTCAGAGAAGGACAGCGCGTGAAAAAAGGACAACTCCTCGGATTAATCGACGACGGGGGTACATCCAGTTCCTTGGCGCAAATGAAAGCCCAGGCGGAGTTGGCCAAAACAACTTACGAACGTCAAAAGCGTCTATGGGACCAAAACATCGGTTCCGAAATTCAATTTCTGCAGGCGAAAACGAACTACGAAGCCCAAAAAAATGCAGTAGCGCAGATGGAAAGCACCCTGGGGAAATTCCGATTGGTCGCTCCATTTAGCGGAGTTGTAGACGATGTATTCAAAGATCAGGGAACCGTTGTTTCGCCTGGACCTGGAGCCGAAGTCTTCCGCGTGGTAAACTTATCGGATATGTTTATCGAGGTGGATGTGCCAGAAGCGCATTTGCCTAATGTAACCGCTGGGAAAACGGTCGAAGTTTACTTCCCTATTTTGGATGAAACCGTAAAGACCAAAGTCCGTCAAACAGGTAACTTCATCAAGCCTGGGAACCGTTCTTTCCGCGCAGAAATACCTGTTCCAGCTCTCGGCGGAAAAGTGAAGCCGAACATGGTTGCTAAGGTAAGAATCAACGATTACACCAACGGCGAAGCCCTTTTGATCCCTCAAAGTGTAGTCTCAGAGAATGCAGCGGGGGAGCAGTATATCTATGTGGTTCAGCCGCAGGAAGGTGACAAGAACCCAACGGTGACTAAAGCGGTGATCAAAACTGGCCTTACCCAAGGAGACTATATCGAAGTCTTGGACGGCATTGCTCAGGGAACAGAAATCATCATTGAAGGAGCCCGAAGCGTACGTGACAAGCAGGAAGTAAAAGTTCTCACCTCTGAATTGACCAGCAATGAGTAATAAAGCAGAAAAAAACGCCAACAAGGAATTCAGACTATCGTCTTGGGCCATTGACAATCCGTCAGTGATCTGGGTGATGATCGGCTTGTTCCTTTTCATCGGAGTCTCTTCTTATTTCACGATGCCAAGGGAGGAATTTCCAGAGGTGAATGAAACCAAGATTTATGTCAGTACCCTGTATCCGGGGAACACGGCGGAAGACATCGAACGGTTGATCGTAGACCCTTTGGAAGACCGCCTGAAGAACGTGAGTAATGTCGTTGAGGTGACCTCTACTTCTCAGGAGGATTACGGAATGATCGTGGTCGAGTTTGATGAGAATATTACCGTGGAATCGGCCAAGCAGAAGGTGAAAGATGAAGTGGATGCCGAAAAGTCGACAGAAGACTGGCCCATTTTCAACAATGCCAAGGTCGACCCCAATGTATTTGATTTGAACCTGGCGGAGTCTTTCCCCATCATGAACGTTAACCTCACCGGGGATTATCCGGTTGATAAGCTCAAGTTATACGCCGAACACCTGGAAGATCAAATCGAAGACCTCAAAGAAATTAAGGAGGTCGATATCCGAGGAGCTCAGGAAAAAGAGGTAGAAGTCGCAGTGGATATCTACAAAATGATGGCGGCTAAAGTCAGCTTTGAGGATGTCTTAGGAGCCATCGGTAATGGAAATATGACGATGTCTGCCGGGAACTTGATCACGGCGGGTCAACGTCGTACGGTGAGTATTCTGGGTGAAATCGAGAAGCCTGAGGAGCTTACCGGCTTTGTAGTGAAATCCGAGAATGGAGCCGTTTATTTAGGGGATATCGCAGAGGTTACCTTCAAGGAGGAAGACCGCACGACCTATGCCCGTGAAATGGGGGCCAGCGTGGTCATGTTGGACGTCAAGAAGCGTTCCGGTGCGAATGCGGTAAAAGCAGCAGAGCAGATTCGTGAAATGGTTGCAGACGCACAAGCAGAGTTTTTTCCGCCGGATCTGCAAGTCACTATTGCCAACGATTCGAGTTCCATTACCCTGAATCAGGTAGAAGATTTGGTGAACAACATCATCTTTGGGATCATCCTGGTGGTCACGGTTTTGATGTTCTTCCTCGGGTTTAGAAACGCCCTTTTCGTAGGGTTTGCCATCCCCATGTCGATGTTCATGTCTTTCATGATTTTATCGGCGCTGGGATATACGATGAACACCATGATTCTTTTTGGACTGATTATGGGTCTGGGGATGCTGGTGGATAACGGGGTAGTGGTCGTCGAAAACGTCTACCGTCTGATGGAGCAGGAAGGAATGTCTCGTGCTGAAGCGGCCAAAAAAGGGATCGGGGAAATTGCTTTTCCCATTATCATTTCGACCCTGACGACCGTAGCGGCCTTTGTTCCTCTAGGTCTTTGGCCGGGAATCATGGGGCAGTTTATGATTTACTTCCCGATTACCCTTTCGGTCGTCCTCGGTTCGTCCTTGTTCGTGGCCATCTTCATGAACTCCATGTTGGTTTCTAAATTCATGGTGGTGGGCGAAGAGGCGATGAGTATGAAGGCTCTAATAAGCCTGAGTGCTGTCTTTGTTCCGATCGGAGCTTTCATTCTGATTTTTGGAGGTTCGGTACGTGGACTGGGTACGCTGATGATCGTGATAGCGGCCATGTTCTGGATCTATCGTTTTGTATTGCGTGGCCTGGCCATTTGGTTTCAGACCAAGGTGCTTACCCGTTTCGAGAACTTCTACGAAGGAGTCCTTCAGGTGGCGCTGCGCGGTAAAAATGTGTACGCTTACTTTGGAGTGACGGTTTTGATGTTGATTGCGGCCTTTATGGCCTTTGGGTCCTCTCTGCGATCAGGGCGTACCAAGGTGGAGTTCTTTCCGGACAACACCCCCAAAGAAATCTATGTCTACATCGAATACCCTCAGGGAACAGATATCGAAAAGACGAACGAGATTACCCTGGCCATTGAAGAGCAGGTGTACAGCATTATCAATGGTGATAAATACGAAGGAAAAGAAGAAAACATCCTGGTGGAATCCAGTATTTCTCAGGTCGGTAAAGGTGCAGAGAACCCCTTTACAGAAGGTGGTTCAGCCGCAGAAATGCCTCACCGTGGAAAGATCACCATTTCCATGCGTGAGTTTAAGTTTAGAGAGGGTTCGGATTCTGAGGCTCTGCGAGGAGAAATTCAGGAAAGTGTTAAGGATAGATACCCAGGAGTGGCGATTTCCGTTGAGAAAGACTACGTTGGACCTCCAGCTGGATACCCGATTAACGTCGAGATAGAAGGTCAGAATTACGATACCCTTATTGCCGTAGCAGAGCGCATGCGTGAATTCATCAATACCAAGAATATCGCCGGTATTGAAGAACTCAAGATCGATGTAAACAAGGGCAAGCCAGGCATGCAGGTGATCGTTGATCGCCAAAAAGCAGGAGAATTGGGCGTGGCTGTTGGACAGGTTGGACAACAGCTCAGACGTTCCTTATTCGGTGATAAAGCGGGGATTTACAAGAAAGACGGAGAGGATTACAACATTAATGTTCGTTTTGAGAAGGATCTGCGCTACAACACTAGTGCCCTTTTTGATCAACGAATCATCTTCCGTGATCCTTCGAATGGACAAATCAAAGAGATACCGGTATCGGCTGTGGCTTCACAGCGCAACACCTCTTCCTTTAGTGCGATCAAGCACAAAGACGGTAAGCGGGTCGTGACGGTTTACTCGGCTTTAAAGCCAGGATTTACTGATGCAGGGGCTATTGTCGAGAAGATCAAACTAGAAATGGAAGAGTTTGTCGGATTGCCTGATGCTGTAAAAATTGATTATACCGGTCAGATCGAAGAGCAGAATAAGCAGATGGAATTTCTGGTTGGAGCCTTCTTCACCGGTCTCGGATTGATTATGTTGATTCTGGTTTTCCAGTTTGGAAGCATCTCGAAGCCAACCATCATTATGTTGGCGATCTTCCTCAGTTTTATCGGCGTATTTGGAGGTCTGATGGCGACCGGATGGCCATTCGTGATCATGATGACCATGATGGGGATTATCTCGCTAGCAGGAATTGTGGTGAACAATGGGGTAGTGCTCTTGGATTACACGCAGATTCTGATTGACCGGAAGAAGCTGGAACTCGGTTTGCCGGATGAGGTATTACTGACCCGTGAAGAGGTGACCGAAGTGATCGTAAGAGGAGGAAAGGCCCGTTTGCGTCCGGTAATCCTAACAGCGATCACCACAGTATTGGGCTTGATTCCCTTGGCGATTGGTTTGAACATCAACTTTATGACCTTGTTTTCGGATTTCGATGCTCAGATTTATATGGGGGGAGATAACGTAATCTTCTGGCCCTTGGCTTGGACGGTCATCTTTGGATTAATCGTGGCGACCTTTTTGACCCTGATCATTGTTCCGGTTCTTTTCAATATCGTGTACCGATTGAAGATTAGAATACGAGGAGGAAGAAATCAACAGAAAGCAGAGCGTGAAGAGTTGGGTCTGGTGGCCTAGGCCCTGAATTGAGACTTTTAGGTATAACAAAAAGCCCCTGGATTTCCATTGATGGAAGCAGGGGCTTTTCGTATTAAACACTCACTCATTTACTCAACGTAAACAAGTTCTGATTTATTCCATTTTTTAACATTTTTTATGATGTTTTTTTCGAATTCGACCTCCGTAAGGGTTCCTTCAGACCAAAACATCCAACGTCCTTGTTTGACCCCTTCATCATATCGCCCAACAGCGATCTTCTTACCGGTATCATCGTATTGTAGCCACTGACCGTGTGGTTTACCATTGAGCAAATACCCGGTTTGGGCCACTTGGCCGTTTTCGTGGTAAACTGTTTTTTCTACGAGTTTCCCGACTTTTTCTAATTTACTTTCTGCCTCTTGTCCGTAAGCCACTAGGCCCAGGCTGAGGAATGCTATGAGGATGATCTTTTTCATTATTTCGGGTATTTTAACGTCAAGTTGATTCAAAGGTAACAATTAATATGCAAATAGTTTACAATCACGTAACATTAAATTTACAATAGAAAATTAAAACCCATGTAATCAGTAATTTAACTTTTAAGTTTTCGACAAGATGCACTCTGGTTTGACCCCTTGACCTTCTACTTACTACCTTTGTGCTTTAATTTTTTGCACATGTATCGCACCCATAATTGCGGAGAAGTACGGGCTTCTCATCAAGGTCAGGAAGTACAATTGAGCGGTTGGGTTCACAAGGTCAGAGACAAGGGATTTGTCGTTTGGATCGATTTACGGGATCGCTATGGAATTACCCAATTGGTTTTTGATCAGGATCGCAGCCCGGCAGAAGTTTTAGAACAGGCCAAACAGTTGGGCCGTGAGACCGTGATTCAGGTGCATGGAGAGGTGATCGAGCGCGCTTCAAAAAACCCGAATATTCCAACCGGGGAAGTGGAGGTTTTGGTGCGCGAGTTGAAGGTGCTGAATCCTGCAGAACTCCCTCCCTTTACCATCGAAGACGTAACGGATGGTGGAGATGAGCTTCGCATGAAGTACCGCTATTTAGATATTCGCCGTAACCCAGTCAAAGAAAAGCTACTCTTTCGCCACAAAGTGGCCATGGAAGTTCGCAATTACCTTTCAGCAGAAGACTTTGTAGAGGTAGAAACCCCCTATTTAATCAAGTCTACACCGGAGGGAGCTCGTGATTTTGTGGTGCCCAGTCGAATGAATGCAGGGCAGTTTTACGCCCTGCCTCAATCCCCCCAAACCTTCAAGCAACTGCTGATGGTGGGTGGCCTGGACAAATACTTCCAAATCGTGAAGTGCTTCCGGGACGAGGATTTACGCGCAGACCGCCAACCGGAGTTTACCCAGATTGATTGCGAAATGTCTTTTGTGGAACAGGAAGACATCCTGCAGACTTTTGAAGGATTGACTCGTCACTTGCTCAGGACTATTCGTGGAGTGGAGGTGGAAGCCTTCCCCCGCATGACCTATGATGAGGCGATAAAACGCTATGGTAACGATAAACCGGATATTCGTTTTGGGATGGAATTTGGAGAATTGAATGCAGTGACCCAGCACAAAGACTTCAAGGTCTTTAATGAAGCCGAATTGGTGGTTGGAATCGCCGTTCCGGGAGGAGCACAGTACACCCGTAAACAGATTGATGCCTGGATTAACTGGGTAAAACGCCCCCAGATCGGGGCCAAGGGAATGGTCTACGTCAAGTGCAACGAAGATGGAACCTATAAATCCAGTGTAGATAAATTTTATACTCCGGAAGACCTGGCCCAGTGGGCAGAGGCGATTGGAGCGAAGGCAGGTGATTTGATCTTGATTCTTTCCGGGGATGCCATGCCGGTTCGTGGGCAGTTAAGTGCCTTGCGAATGGCGGTTGCCGAGGAGTTAGGCCTGCGAAAAGCGGATGAATTCGCTCCCTTGTGGGTGATTGACTTTCCGCTTTTGGAATGGGATGAAGAAAGCGAAAGCTACCACGCCATGCACCACCCCTTTACCTCGCCAAAACCCGGTCAGATGGAACTCCTGGAAACGGATCCAGGGGCCGTACGGGCCAATGCCTACGATTTGGTGTTGAATGGAAATGAAATTGGAGGTGGGTCCATCCGTATTCACGATCAGGGAATTCAGTCGACCATGTTCAAACACTTGGGCTTTTCGAAGGAGGAAGCCGAAGCTCAATTCGGATTCTTGATGGACGCTTTCCGTTACGGCGCGCCTCCTCACGGAGGAATCGCCTTTGGTTTGGACCGATTAGTCGCTATTTTGGGTGGTCAGGAAATCATACGCGATTACATCGCTTTCCCGAAAAACAACAGCGGCCGCGATGTGATGATCGATGCCCCTGCACCTTTGGATAACGCCCAATTGGATGAATTGAATCTCAAACTAAATCCCCAGGAGGTGGACTAATGCCCGGTTCCTCCCACAACAGGCTCTCGCGGTTTATCCGCTGGCGATACAAAAATGTATCGGACAAGGGCTTTGTGTTCTTATTGAGCGTCTTGGTAGGTTTTCTTTCGGGCTTTATTGCGGTCACCCTCAAGAACCTCACCTTCCTTATTCAGGAGGCCTTGCGTCCGGCTATTGAAGGTACCCAGAATTGGATTTATCTCGGCTTGCCCCTTATCGGCTTGATTCTCGTACACCTCTATGTAAAGTTTGTACATATGGAGCAACTAAGCCAGGCGGTGTCGTCTATTTTGTTTGTGTTGTCAAAGAAGGGGTCCAAGTTGTCTTTAAAGCATTGCTACACCCCTTTGTTAACCGTTCCGGTCACCGTTGGTTTTGGGGGATCGGTAGGATTACTGGGTTCTGCTATTGCCTCGGGCTCGGCATTGAGTTCACAGGTGAGTCGTCTCTTGCACCTCGATGTCAAAAAGCGCTCGCTCCTGATCGCCTGCGCTACAGCGGGTGCTATTAGTTCTATTTTTCAGTCTCCCATCGCAGCAGTGATCTTCGCTTTGGAAGTCTTCAGTCTGGATTTGACCATGTTGTCACTCATGCCTCTGCTTTTGGCTTCGGTCTCCGGGGTATTGACGCGCTATTTCTTTTTAGGGAACGAATTGCTCTTTGATTTTCAGTTGCAAGGAGGTTTTGAGCTCAAAGACACCTTGTATTACATCTTTCTGGGCCTTGCGACGGGTTTTGGCTCCATCTATTTCACCAAGATGTACTTTGCCATACAGGGGTTGTTTGCGAGGTTGAAGAATCCACTCTACCGATTACTGATCGGAGGGCTGGCGATCGGACTCTTACTCTATACCATACCTCCTTTATACGGAGAAGGTTTCGGGCTGATCAATAACCTATTGGCTGGGGACGCTTTGGCGGCTTTAGGCAAGACCCCATTTGATGCCTATACCGATAACGCTTGGGTAGTGATTGCTCTTTTGGTGGGCATCATCTTTTTTAAGGCCATTGCTATGACAACTACCCTAGCTGCGGGCGGTTCTGGGGGAATCATTATTCCCACCTTGGTGGTTGGGAGTGCTTTGGGGAATACAGTGGCGCAGATTCTTTCGGTCTTGGGCTTTGGCCGAGAAGTCTACAGCAGCCACTTTACTTTGATTGGGATGGCAGGATTAATCTCTGGAGTTATTCACGCTCCCTTGACCTCTATCTTCCTGATCGCAGAGTTAACTGGGGGCTATGAGTTGTTTGTGCCCTTGATGATCACGGCCTCCATTTCTTACCTCATTACCCGGGGAACCCTGGATTATACGATTTACACCAAGGAACTCAAGGCGCAAGGAGCCTTATTGACCCATGATAAAGACCAGAATGTGTTGACCCTCATGAAAATGGACGAGGTGATTGAACGCAACTTCAGAGCCCTGCATCCCGAGATGACTTTGGGCGAAATGCTTCATTCTTCTGTGGCAAAATCCAATCGAAACCTCTTTCCGGTTTTGGACGACGAACAAAAAATGGTGGGGGTGGTGCTTTTGGACGATATCCGAGAGATGATGTTTCAGACAGAACTCTACGACAAGAGGCATGTCAAGAACATGATGCATGCTCCTCCGGAGTATATTTTTTATGAAACCGACGATATGAGGGCGGTGATGAAGAAGTTTCAAGACAGCGGTGCCTGGAATTTACCCGTGATCAAAGACGATAAGTACGACGGCTTTATTTCCAAATCAAAAATGTTGACTGCCTACAGGCGAAAATTGATCTATTATGCGCGTTAAATTTTCTCATCTCACTATCCTGGTTGTATTGGCTTCTTTTGCCTCCATTATTTATGGTTTTAGCATCAAATCCGAACAGGTTTTATTGGGTCATCGCTTCATCGGTGGAGGTACTGTTGGGCTCTTTTTGGTGGCCATGCCCCTCTTCTTAATTAAAGAAAGTCGCGGAAAGCAATTGAAAGATTATATGTTAACTAAGGAAAACATCGAGAAAATGCAAAATCAATCAGGGGAAAAGACTGAAAATCAATAATTCTACTCAAATTTAAAGTGGAATTTACCTACCGGGTGTTCAGAACCACTACATTTGGTTTTTATTAATTACAATTAGAATGACTGGTACAGTAAAATTTTTCAATGAGTCTAAGGGATATGGATTCATAACCAACGATGAAACAGGACAAGACATTTTTGTTCATGTTACCGCCCTTAACGGGACGCAATTAAACGAAGGCGACAAAGTCGAGTACGAAGAGACCGAAGGAAGAAAAGGAACCGTTGCTGCAGAAGTGCAAGTAATCAACTAAGTTCCAAAACAATCAATAAATAAAAGAGGCCCTGGACATTTGTTCGGGGTTTTTCTTTTTGGGCATTTCCTATTTGCGCTTTCTTCTTTCGATAAAGAAGCGCTTGAGTAGGTCGGAGGCCTCCTCTTCCAATACGCCGCTGATCACTTCTGTCTTTGGGTGGAGACTGCCTCCCATCACCTGAAATCCCCTCTCCAGATCCGGGGCTCCAAAAACGACCTTGCTGATTTGACTCCAATACAGGGCACCCGCACACATGGAACAGGGTTCCAGGGTCACGTAAAGGGTGCAGTTGTGTAAATATTTACCGCCTAAAAAATGCGAGGCAGCAGTTATGGCCTGCATCTCAGCGTGGGCGGTGACATCCTGGAGCTGTTCGGTGAGGTTGTGCCCTCTTCCAATGATGCGGTCCTGGACAACCACAATCGCTCCAACAGGTACTTCACCCCGTGCATAGGCATTTTCGGCCTCCTGCAAGGCCTTTCGCATATAGTAGTTGTGGTCAAAGGGATTCATAGACAGGTCTAAAACTACGAATTGCAGTCGAAGGAACTCCCGGGTTTATCGTAATTTTACCAGTCACTTTGGGAAAGGGTTTAGAACATATCAACGGGCCGGAAGACCTGAGAAAATTGGCTGAGAGCGACTTGGTTCCATTAGCCGAGGAGTTGCGGCAGTTCATTATTGAAGCCGTGGCTGAAAAAGGGGGGCATCTCGGTGCCAGTTTGGGGGTGGTTGAATTGACCATCGCCTTGCACCGGGTCTTTGATACGCCACACGACCGATTGGTCTGGGATGTTGGTCACCAGGCTTATGGGCATAAAATCCTGACGGGACGCAGGTCTGCCTTTGGTACCAACCGCCAATTCAATGGACTCAGTGGTTTTCCCAAGAGATCCGAAAGTCCTTATGACGCCTTTGGCACGGGTCATAGTTCTACTTCGATTTCCGCTGTCTTAGGGATGGCCCTGGCTGGAGACCTCCTAAAAAAATCAAACCGCCAGCACATCGCGGTTATAGGCGATGCCTCGCTTGCCAGTGGCATGGCCTTCGAAGCCTTGAACCACTTGGGTTCTTCTCAAGCTTCTGTTTTGGTGATTTTGAACGACAATGGGATGAGCATTGATCCCAGTGTGGGAGCCCTACATGAATTGTTACAAGGACGAGATCAACATCTTGTTAACCAGTGGTTTACTTCCCTTGGACTGGCGTACAGTGGGCCGGTTGACGGACATGATCTATTCGCTTTGATTACCGAATTAAAGAGGCAAAAGACCTTAAAGGGTCCCCGATTACTGCACATCAAGACGGTAAAAGGAAAGGGTTTACCCCCTGCAGAGGTAGATCAGGTAACCTACCATGCCCCAGGAAAGTTTGAGCCCCGTACCGGAGAGCGCAAGCGGACTGATGAAGATCGTCGAACGAAGTTTCAGGACGTTTTTGGGGAAACCCTCGTGGAGTTAGGTCAGCAGAATCCCAAGATAGTCGGGATAACCCCCGCTATGCCGACTGGTAGTTCTTTGGGTCCCTTTATGGAGGCCTTTCCGGATCGCAGTTGGGACGTCGGGATAGCCGAACAACATGCGGTCACCTTAAGTGCAGGTCTTGCTACGGAGGGTTTGCTTCCTTTTTGTGCCATCTATTCGACCTTTTTACAGCGGGCCTACGACCAGGTCATCCACGATGTGGCCCTGCAGAACCTATCGGTGATATTCTGTTTGGATCGAGCCGGTTTGGTTGGTCAGGACGGTGCTACCCACCACGGGGTATTTGATCTGTCCTATTTGAACTGTATTCCCCACATGAGTATAGGGGTGCCGAGAAGCGGAAAGGAATTGAGAAACCTCCTCTATACATCCCAGCTAAAAGAAAGAGGACCGGTCGCTTTGCGCTATCCCAGAGGGTACTGCCCGGACCTGAATTGGAAGGGTAATTTCAGGGAGATTCCCTGGGGTAAAGGGGAGTGTTTAAGGAAAGGATCAGAAAAGGCCGTGGTGTTTTTAGGACCTTTAGGAGAGCAACTCAGTCAGTGGTTAGAGGAGCATGATGTGGATAATCGAATAGGGCTCTACGATATGCGATTCCTAAAGCCCTTGGATGAAACTCTATTACAGGAAGTGTTCGATTCTTATGCAGAAATCTGGACCCTGGAAGATGGTACTTTGATAGGCGGATTAGGAAGTACGGTAGCCGAAAAAGCACAAGTTTCTGGTTACTCAGGGCAATTGGCTCAGCGAGGTCTCCAGGATACCTTTATCGAGCACGGCAGCACGGACGAATTAAATAACCAGACCGGTTTGTCTTTTTCTGAAATAGGGAAAGAACTTCTTTCTTAAAATCTGGCTGTCATTAAGTTGTGTCTTTTTAGGGCGGCGCTGTCTGACAAGCTAGCGACAAAACAACTCATGTTCATCAGCAGGGTATACAGTTCCGTATTCTCTTTGTTATCGGCCCAAAATTCCGGAGGGAGGGTCGATAAAAGCAGGTCCTGGTACTGGCCTCCTTTTCCATCCTTGTAAAGGCAGGCTGCTTCGGTGTATCGGTGTAGTAATTCCTGAATCACCTCGTAGCCCGTTAGCTCTTTTTCGATTACTTCTGTGGAGCGGTACATGCGGTCTACACTCAGTTTGATGATGTCATCGATCTGCGCGGAATAAGAGCTCTTATCCAGCAAGGCCATGTCCATCTTACCATTGAGGAGCTGTTCTTCCTCCGTCATAAATCGGTCGACGGTTTCAACCACAAGCGAATTGATGGCCAGGGCACGCAAATAAGCCAAACGGTCGGAGGTATTTTGAAGTTGATGATACTTCTTGGTATCGATGCGGTCTTTCACCAGGTTGATGAGGTATTCCAAAGCGTATTCTTCGGGAATCAACCCTAAATTGATTCCGTCTTCAAAGTCGATTATGGTGTAGCAGATATCATCTGCGGCCTCGACCAGGTAGGTGAGGGGGTGCCTGTAGTATCCAGGAACATCCGTTTGCTTAAGCAACCCAAGATCTACGGCCACCTCTTCAAAATCAGCCCAGTTGTTTTGGAAGACTCCAAACTTCTTGTTCGCGATATGGCGATTGGGCTTTTTAGGCAAAGAGGCCTTGGGGTATTTGGTAAAGGTGCCGAGTGTGGCATAGCTCAATCGCAGACCGCCGGGAATGCCTGGTCGACTTTCGGTGAGAATTCGAAAGCCGTTGGCGTTTCCTTCAAAATCAACCAAATCCTGGTACTGTTGCGGGCTGAGTTGTTCTTTGTAGTGTTTACCTGGACCTTCGCTGAAATAGTGACCAATGGCCTTTTCGCCACTGTGCCCAAAGGGCGGATTGCCTATATCGTGAGAGAGGGCTGCAGCGGCGACGATGGCCCCAAAATCGTTGAAGCGGTATCCGTGTTTTTCGCTGAGTTCCGGGTATTTTTCAAGAAGACGTTGACCCGCGAGTCTACCCAAACTTCGGCCTACTACAGAAACTTCTAGACTGTGGGTTAAACGACTGTGAACAAAGCCTTTGGTTGATCCTGTGTTGACCGGCATGGGCATGACCTGGGTCTTGTCTTGCAGGCTTCTGAAGGCGGAAGAAAACAAAATGCGGTCAAAATCCACATCGAATCCGAGGCGGGTTTCGTCCTGGTTTTTTCGCAAGCGCTTCTCGCTATCTCCGTGCCTTTTCAGCGAAAGTAGTCGGCTCCATTCCATCATTCCGGTGTTTGGGTAGGTGAAGATACAGGCTGTAGCCTATTTATCCCTTATTTTCGCAGAGATTTATTGGTAACATTAGGTTAACTTATAAGCTAAATTATAAGTTCATTTTTGCCCTGATTTAGCACTATGGGAGAGCAGATTTACTTTATCATGATAATTGCGCTGGCGGTACTGGCCATCACTGACTTGGTTGTGGGGGTTAGTAACGACGCAGTTAACTTTTTAAACTCTGCTTTAGGATCCAAGGCCATCGCCGTGAGAACCATCATGATTACGGCCAGTATTGGAATAGCCTTGGGGGCCATGTCTTCGGCTGGTTTAATGGAGGTAGCCCGGAAAGGAATTTTCAACCCGAGTGAATTTGTCTTTGCCGAGATCATCTTGATTTTTATGGCTGTGATGATCACGGATGTCCTGCTCTTGGATTTCTTCAACACCCTCGGGATGCCAACATCCACCACGGTTTCCATCGTTTTTGAGCTTTTGGGTGCTGCAGTCGCTATGGCAATCATTAAAATCATGAACAAGGGTGACGGTTTAGATACCCTCTCGCAGTACATCAACAACGAACAGGCCTTAGTCATTATATCCGGGATACTGCTCTCGGTCTTTATCGCCTTTTCGATCGGGGCGATCGTACAGTTTATATCGCGCCTGCTGATCGGATACGATTCCAAACAAGAAAACCGTACGGCCGCTGCTGTATTCGGTGGTGTTGCGATTACGGCGATCAATTACTTCATTCTGGTTAAAGGCCTGAAGGGAACGACCTTGATTCCAGAAGAATTGTTGCTCTTTATCAAGGAACAAACCGTCCTTTTTATCGGAATTAATGTGGTGATCTGGTCTTTCCTTTCCTTGTTGTTCACCTACTTGTTCCGCTGGAATATCTACCGCATCATTATCACCTTAGGAACCTTCGCCTTGGCGATGGCTTTTGCTGGGAATGACTTGGTGAACTTTATCGGCGTCCCTATTGCTGCCCTGGAATCCTACGAAGCCTGGCAAGCCTCTGGTGTTGCTGCAAACGAATTTTCTATGGAAGGCTTAGCCTCCAAAGTCAGCACGGATCCGATGTTACTCATCGCGGCAGGGCTGATTATGATCATTACCCTGTGGCTTTCGACCAAAGCCCGCTACGTAACCGAGACAGAGATCAACTTGGCGCGTGAAGGAGAAGGCGAGGAACGCTTTCAGCCCAACTTTCTCAGCCGACAAATTGTAAAGTTTGTTTTGGTCGGGTTCGATAGTGTGAGCAAAGTCTTTCCCGCTTCTGTTCGCAATACCGTAAGTCATCGTTTGGCCAAACCAACAGTAACGGTTCCTAAGAACCGTCGCCAGGATTTACCAGCCTTTGATATGATTCGGGCCTCGGTGAATATGATGGTGGCCAGTGTTTTGATTTCGATCGCTACTTCTATGAAATTACCACTGAGCACCACCTATGTCACCTTTATGGTGGCCATGGGAACTTCCCTGGCTGACCGCGCCTGGGGTGCAGAAAGCGCTGTTTACCGTGTGGCAGGGGTTTTGAATGTTATTGCCGGTTGGTTTATGACGGCCCTTATTGCCTTTGTTTCGGCCGGTGTGATCGCAACCCTCTTGTATTACGGAGGGACTATTGCTTTGGTATTGCTACTTTTCTGTGCTGCCGTTCTTTTGGGAAGAAACTTCATCAAGCACAAGAAGAGTCGCCAGGACAACGTGGCGGAAGACAAGCTCAGACGTGCCGAGAGTGGTTCGATTCAGGGGGTTATTGAAGAAAGTGCGAAGACCATTTCGAAGGTGATCAAGCGGAGTAACCGCATTTATACTGCCGCGGTGGATGGCTTGGCGAAACACGATTTGGAAGAGCTGAAAAAGGCGAACAAAGACGTGGTTAAGCTCACCAAAGAAATTGACGGTTTAAAAGATCAGTTATTCTATTTTATCAAGAACCTGGACGAAGCCAGCGTGGAGCCAGCGAGTAATTTTTACATTAACCTTTTGGGGTACTTGCAGGATTTTGCGCAGTCTTTGGAGTACATCGCTAAGTTGGGTCATACCCACGTACTCAACAACCACAAAAAGCTCAAGTACAACCAAATCAAGGACCTCCAGGAGCTGGATCAGATGCTGGAGACCCTTTTTCACGATACTTCTTCCATCTTCGAATCCAAGTCTTTTGATCGCATTCTGCCCATGTTGAACAAAAAGGAAGAGTACCTGAAGGCGATTGAAGAAAAAATTGAGCAGCAGGTTGCGCGGACGCGTACGGAGGAATCCAGCCCGAAAAACACCACCCTCTACTTCTCCTTACTGGGCGAAAGCAAGGACATGATTGAGGCGGCCATGGATTTGTTGGAATTGTACTACAGTGAGCACGACAGCACAGTGGAGCCTATCCGTATCGATAAGCCCGAGGACGAATAACTCACCTTCCTCCTTTTCGACTACCTTATAATCAAAACCCTTTTTATGAAAGCAGGTCTATTGGGAGTCCTTTTCTACTCCATTGCCGGTCTGTTAAGTCTAAACGCCCAAGAAATAACCGGAGAGGAGCTCTTAGAAAAAGCGATTGCTTACCACGACGAAAGCAAGAACGACGGAGAGTACATTCTTCTTTCGGGCTTAGAGGACATCAAGGGCATTCAGATGCCTAAAAAACGCGATTGGTATTATAACAGTGATGACAAGTTCCTCGGTAGTGACCTTTTGATTCCAAACGAGGGAGTAATAACTAGCGGTAAAAATTCATCTCGTCCATAAACTTCCAAACAGCAGCTGGCAGCATGGGCCGAACGTCTTTTCCTTCTTTGTGCATGCGCCTTACCAGGGTCGATGAGATTTCAATAATGGGAGCCTCTATACGGTGGATTGCCGGGTGATCTTGTAGGTCTTCGGGCACAACACCTTCCGACAGACGCGGGTAAACCAACAATTCGTAGCGGGCCAGAATTTCTTCATAGTTCTTCCATTTACGGAAGCTTTTGAGGTTGTCTTCTCCCATGATGAGCTGAAAAGAATAGCCTTTCGGGTATTTTTCTTCGAGGTGGACCAGGGTGTTGATGGTGTAGTTGGGCTGGGGTAGATCGAACTCGATCTTGCTGGGCTTGAGGTGCGGAAACTCCTCCACCGCTTCAAAGACCATTTGGTACCGGTGGTGGTTGTCCAAAAGGCTACTTTTCTTTTTGAAAGGGCTTTGGGGTGTGATGACAAACCAGACTTCTTCCAAATCTGTTTCCTGTACCAAGTGGTTGGCCAAGATCAAATGGCCGATGTGTAAGGGGTTGAAGGTTCCGAAAAATAAGCCCACCTTTTTCATCCTGACTATTTTAAGAATTTAGGAATTGCTCGACGACCAAATAGGCCTCTTTTAGAGCCACTTCCAAGTCCTCATTGAGCAAAAGATAATCGAATTGAGGGGCGGTCTCGAGTTCCTGGGCCGCTTTGGCGAGTCGCATTTCAATCTTCTCGGCGGACTCGGTGGATCGCCCTTCCAAGCGCTCTCGAAGGGTGTCCATGCTCGGCGGCTGAACAAAGACAGAGAGCGTGCGCTCGGGAAAATGTTCTTTCAGACGAAGCCCACCGGCGACATCAATGTCAAAAATAACGTGCTTCCCTTCTTCCCAAAGACGCTCTACTTCTGAGCGCAGTGTACCGTAAAAATGCAGAGGGTAAACCTCTTCCCATTCAAGGAACTCCTTGGTCTGGATCTTTTCTTTAAAGGTGTCCGGACTCAGGTAGTAGTAATTGACACCATCGGTTTCGCCTTCCCGTTTTTCGCGGGTGGTAGCCGAAACAGAAAAGGCGAGATTGAGTTCGCTCTGGCGAAGCAAGTGCTGGACGATGGTTGTCTTTCCACTACCAGAGGGAGCAGAAAAAATCAGCAATTTGCCCGTTGTTTTACTCATAATACATTGAGCATTTGCTCTTTAATCTTTTCTAATTCGTCCTTCATTTGTACCACGCACTTCTGCATGGGAGCGAAGTTGGCCTTGGATCCAATGGTATTGATCTCTCGACCGATTTCCTGGCAGATAAAGCCCAGCTTTTTTCCTCCGGCCTTTTCGGTTTCCATGGTTTTGGAAAAGTACTTCAGGTGGTTGGCCAAACGTACCTTTTCTTCCGTGATGTCGTACTTCTCGAGGTAGTAAATCAATTCCTGTTCGAAGCGATTGGCATCGACCTCGGTATGCAGATCACTTACCGCTTTTTCAAGCCGGGTTCGAATACTGTCGATGCGTTCGGTATCCAGGGATTTTACTTCTTCCAATAGCGTTTCCAGAGTGTTGATCCGTTTTTGGAAGTCGGCTTCCAAGGCGGCTCCTTCTTTTTGACGAAAATCCTGCAACTTTCTGATTACACGCTTGAGTCCCTCCAGAATTTGACCGTACTCCTCGGGATCTATTTCGTCTTTGTCTGACTTCAAGGTGTCGGGTAAACGTAGTGCCAGTTCCATCAATTTGAGTTCATCTCCGGAGGCTATGGTGCGGAGTTGACCCATATAAGCCTCTACAAGTGGTTTATTGATCTCTGTAGACACTTCCGTCCCGTTCAGCTCTACTTGTAGGTTAAAGTCAATTTTACCCCGAGAGAGCTCTTCTGAGAGCATTTTGCGCATCTCCATCTCTTTTTCGCGATACAGCAAGGGCAAGCGGGCGTTTAAGTCGAGGTTTTTGCTGTTGAGCGATTTGAGCTCCAGGGTAATTTTCTTTTGCGGCAATTGGAGAACCTCCTTGCCAAATCCGGTCATTGATTGAATCATAGTTCGCGTACCCAGATGTTGCGGTAACTCACCCGACTGTTGTCTTGATGATCCTGCAGTTTAAGCGGTGCCTTCCCGTGCGCAATATTTTTTGGCCAGCCGATGTATTCGGTGGTTCCTTCCAGTACAAAATGATCCTGAATCAGAACACCGTTGTGGATGACCGTGATGGTTCCTGCCTTGGTGCGCTCACCGGCCTCGTCAAACTCAGGTGCGTGAAAAATGATGTCGTAGGTGTTCCATTGCCCTGAAGGGACAGAAGCCATGGCCATGGGAATGGATTGTTTGTAGATGGATCCGACTTGGCCGTTGACATAGGTCGGGTTATCGTTGTTGTCAAGCACCTGAACTTCGTAGCGGCTTTGTAAAAAGACCCCGCTGTTTGCCCGGCTTTGATTCTCGCCCTGGATTTCTGCAGGAGAACGCCATTCAATATGGAGCTGAACACTTCCGAAGCTCTGCTTGGTTTGAATGTCACCAGTTTTGTCTTTGACGGTCATGCTGCCGTCTCCGTTGAGATGCCATTGCACGGCAGAACTGTCGACTGCGCTCTCCCAAGCGTCAAAATTAGTCCCGTCAAAAAGGACAATGGCATCGCTAGGTGGTGCCCCGGCTACGCCAGGCACTACACGAGGTGGAACCGGTTGGTACAGTTCCGTTTCTTCGGGTTTGGTTGGTTCTTTTTCTGATGACATTTCGGTGGTATCAGTGGATTGATCTGCTGTTGGAGCTTCTTCTTCTGTCTTGTTTTGACAGCCGATAAAAACCACGGCCAGCAGAAGCAGGAGTTGGTATTTCATGTTATAATTCTTTAATTTTAATTTTTCTGTAGGCAACGGTATCTCCGTGGTCTTGCAAGCCCAGACGCCCTTTGGGGTAGTCTCCAAAGCCTTTCCAGTCCGCAAATTTCGATTCTTTTACCAGATTATCCCATCCGTCGCCCTTTACCGGAAAGGTAACGATCAACTTTCCGTTCATCTTTACCCATCCCTGTCCGGTTTCGTGGTTGACATGTAAAATGCATTCGTTCCACTCTCCGGCGGCATTGGTGTGGTCTTCAGAAGGGGGTACCATATCGTACAGGGCTCCTGCCTGCCGATCTTCTCCATTTAGTGCATCCGGATGTCCTTGGTTATCCAGAACCTGAATCTCCGGCCCGGTCTGATAGGGCTGGCCAAATTCTTCTGACTCGTAGACACCCCAAAAGATGCCACTGTTGCCGTTTTTCTGGATTTTCCACTCCAGACTGAGTTCGAAATTGGTGAATTCTTCTTCCGAAACCAGGTTGTAGCTTTCGCCTTGTGGTCGTTCAGTCGGGGGGTAAAATACCAGGGCCCCTTCTTCAATTTTCCAGGCCTTGCCAGGTTCGTCTCCTCTGTAGAGTCTCCAGCCGGTAAAATTCTCTCCGTCAAAGAGCTCCCGGAATTCGGCCACCTCTATTTTGGTGTCGGTGGGGTTTTCTTCTTGTTTTTCGTTTTGCTTTTTACAGGAAACAACCAATAAGGATAGTGCAAAAAGGGTGCTTAAGAACTGTGTTTTCATAACCCGAGGATTTTCTTCAGCTTTTCTGGGTCGGTCGCAGAGCCGGCGAAGTCGTCAAAAGTCTTCTCGGTGGCTTCGATGATGTGATCCGAGATGAATTTGGCTCCTTCTCGCGCGCCTTGTTCCGGACTCTTGATGCAGCATTCCCACTCCATGACGGCCCACACATCACAGCCGTATTGGGTCAGTTTAGAAAAGATCGTCTTAAAATCGACCTGCCCATCACCGGGCGAACGGTAGCGTCCAGCGCGGTCTCCCCAATCGTTGTACCCACCAAAGGCTCCTTTTTTACCGGTTGGGTTAAATTCTGAATCCTTTACGTGGAAAGCCTTGATAAAGGAGTGGTAGTGATCGATGTATTCGATATAGTCGAGTTGTTGAAGAACAAAGTGGCTTGGGTCGTAAAGAATGTTCACACGCTTGTGATTGCCGGTCGCTTCCAAAAAGCGCTCAAAAGTATCTCCGTCGTGGAGGTCTTCCCCGGGGTGGATTTCGTAGCACACATCTACACCTTCTTCGTCAAAATGATTCAGGATGGGCATCCAGCGTTTGGCCAATTCTTCAAAGCCCATTTCGACCAGTCCCGGAGGTCGTTGTGGCCAAGGGTGTGCGGTATGCCAAAGCAGAGCTCCTGAAAAAGTAGCGTGGGCATTGAGTCCTAATCTTCTACTCGCCGTTGCCGCCTTCTTAACCGTATCTACGGCCCACTCTGTACGGGCCTTCGGATTGTTCTTGTAGGCATCAGGTGCAAAATTGTCAAACATCACGTCGTAAGCGGGATGCACGGCAACCAATTGCCCTTGTAAGTGGGTGGAAAGTTCGGTGATTTCTAGTCCGTAGGAGTTGATTTTCCCCTTGAGGTCGTCACAGTACATCTGGCTTCCGGCTGCTTGATCTAAATCGATCAAAAATGATTCCCAGGTAGGGATCTGAATGCCTTTGTACCCCAGATCGGCTGCCCATTGGCAGAGCCCATCTAAACTGTTAAACGGAGGTTGTTGGTCGATGAATTGTGCCAGAAATACGGCCGGTCCTTTGATGGTCTTCATGGAAATTGACGGCTTGTCGATTATATTGAAATCTATGGAATTTAACGTCTACATTAGCTTGGAAGGCTCTATAGCGAGAAGGAAAAGTACAACAAAAAGGAGAAAAACAAAACCCCCCATAGGTCATGAAAAATCAGTCGGCAGAAGCCCTTTGGAAAGAATTTGTGGCAAAGTATCCTGCATATCGCACCGCACGTCCCAAGCGAATATTTCATTTTTACGATACAGAAGAGGCGGCCAATAGTGCCGTTGATCGCTTAGGTCAAGGGACCAAAAGAGCCTATTCACAAGCCTTACTCAAGCTTCAACTCGAAAAAGAGGAATACCCGCATATCGGCAGTATTGCCATCGCAACCGATTGGGAAGGCCATGCGCAATATGTTCTACAGACCACTTCCATGAAGTTTTTACCGCTCTTTTCGATACACGAAGAACATGCCCGATTAGAGGGAGAAGGCGATAAAAGTCTGAAGCACTGGCGAAAAACCCAATGGCAAATTTGGGCTCGTCAATTAGCAAAGCATGGCAGAATCCCTAAGGTGCCGATGATGGTGGTCTTTGAACGCTTCGAAAAGCTTTACCCGCACTAGGCTGGATCCAGCGGGATCCAAACATTTCCTCTTTGGTGAGAAAAGACGCTGGCCTCGATAAAGTTCAGGCCGCGCACCCCGTCCCGCATAGTCGGAAATTCCCCGTCGTTGTATTCTTCACCGCGAATTGCACGAGCAACACCCAAATAGATATTGGCCATGGCATCGAAGATCCCTTCCGGGTGACCTGGAGGGAGTTTGGTGCCGTCCAAAGAAAGCTCCGAGTTGTAAGCATGCCCGGGTTTAAGTACCTGTAGAGGCTTGTCTTCCTGCATGTAGTAGAGGAAGTTCGGGTTTTCCTGTTCCCATTTAAGGGCTCCTTTGGAACCGTAAATCTTGATGGTCAGGCCATTTTCTTCGCCTGTAGCCACTTGGCTGGCGCGAATAACTCCTTTGACATGCTTGGCCATACGGATTAATACCGTGCCGTCCACATCCATGGCATTATCGTCGTAGAGGTAGTTGAAATCACAGAGCACCGATTGAATCGATAGGCCTGTGGTAAACTCGATCATGTTGAAGGCGTGCACCCCAATATCTCCCATACAGGAACTGATTCCTGCTTTGGCTGGGTCTAATCGCCAGGTATTGGCTCTTTTTTCGGCGTCGTGGATGATGGGGTTGATCCAGCCTTGGTAGTAACTCGCGTCCACTTTGTGGATGGGTCCCAGTTCTCCGGCTTTTATCATTTCGCGCATTTGGCGCACCATGGGATAGCCCGTATAGGTGTGGGTCACCGCAAAGACGGTTCCTGCCTTTTTCCAGGTGTCCCGAAGAGTAGTGGCTTCATCGTAATTGGTGGTCATTGGTTTTTCGCAAATCACGTGAAAACCGTTTTCCAATAGCTTTTTGGCCATGGGGAAGTGGAGGAAGTTCGGAGTCAACACGCTGCAAACCTGCATGCGCTGATCTTCCGGCAGCTTCATCTCTTCCGCGATCATGGTATCAAAATCCTTGTAAATCCGATCCGTCGGGATGTCGATTTCTTCCGCGAACTCGATGCTCTTTTCAAACTCAGGTGCAAAAACAGCCGAAGTGATTACATAGTTGTCGTTGATAAAGGAAGCCACACGGTGTAAAACTCCGATAAGAGAGTCTCCGCCACCGCCGACGATCCCCAGTCTGATTTTTTTAGGCATGGGATGGATTTAGGATTTGTATTCGATTTTTTCGCTTTTGAAAACTAAGGCAAAAAGGACCATCACACCGGCAGCAAAGATGGCGGGTGCCGTCCAGATACTCCGCCAGTCGTGTACGTTCTCAGAAACCAAGTAATGGTCGGTGATTTTTCCGGCGACCCAGAATCCGACAAGCATACCTACACCGTAAGTGGCTAAAGTAATCAGGCCTTGAGCGGCGCTCTTGTAGCGTTCACCTGCTTTGGAATCGGTATAGATCTGTCCACTGACAAAGAAAAAGTCATAACAGATCCCGTGCAGGGCGATACCGACAATCAACATAAAGGCGAGTTCTCCGGAGTCTCCGTAAGCAAAAAGTAAATAGCGTACAGCCCAGGCCAACATCCCGACTAGGATGGTGTTTTTAAAGCCAAAGCGTTTAAAGAAAAAGGGCAAAAGCAACATGAAGAAGACCTCTGAGGCTTGTCCAATAGTCATCTTACCGGTAGCACCTTCTACATTGATTTCTGTTAAGAATTGATTGGCGTGTTGGTAGTAGAAAGCCAAGGGAATACAAATGAGAATGGAGGCCAGGAAGAAGACTAAGAAGTTGCGATCCTTCAGGAGTTTAAGAGCATCCAATCCAATGATATCTCCAATTTTAATTTTTTCATCCTTACTAACCTTTGGTGGTGTCTTGGGAAGTGTGAAACTAAAAAGCCCTAAAAAGGCTGAAGCAACACCGGTCATCAAGAAGGTGTTTTTTAGTGCTCCTTCTGCGATTTGATCTGCACTGTCCCAGAGGAAGACATAGCTGATGGCCAGTCCAGCCACAATCCAACCGATGGTGCCAAAAACACGGATAAAAGAGAACTGTTTAGCCGGATCCGTCATTTGATTGAAGGAAACCGAATTCACCAAAGCCAGTGTTGGCATATAGGCGATCATATAGCCCATCACATAGGGCAAAAAGGCGTCGAAATCAGGTGCATTGTACAGCTGGTACATCAAGCCAGCACCGATCAAATGAAGAACACCTAGTATGCGTTCGGCATTAAAAAAGCGATCGGCAATGAGTCCAATAATAAAAGGAGCAATGATAGCTCCCCAGGATTGACTACTGTAGGCCAAAGCGGTTTCAGCACCATCGGTTCCCAAAGTTTGCGTTAGGTAGGTTCCCATGGTGACGAACCATCCTCCCCAAATAAAGAATTCGAGGAACATCATCAGGGAAAGCTGAATTTTGGTCGTTGATTTCATAAGGTCCGGTTTGTTTATCGTTTGTAGAATATGTAATCCAGGGGTTGGGGGGTATGCCCAAGGGCCCGGAGTTCGGTCATGATTTGTCCGCGGTGGTGGGTTGAGTGATTGGTGATGTGAAATAAGATATCACTCATACTGTTGCTGAAGGTGCGGCCTTCTGTGCTCGTATAATCCACCCGCTGATCGAATTCGTCTCGGCCCGAGATGATTTCGAAGGTTGTTCTTTGGTTGTCGTAGTGCATCTCTTCCCACTCTTTGGCATCGTGCAACTGCCAAACCTCGAATTCAGAAGGAGTTTCTAAAATTCGGTGGTTCCAGATGTGATGAGCATTGAGGATATGACTGAACAGTTTATGGCTTTGCTCTGGCATGCTATCCAGGGCGATTAACTGTTCCATAATGGCTTTGTTACAATAGTAATTGTAGTCCAAAAGCTCTTGAAAAAACTGCTTCATAGAGTACCGCTTAGGCCTTTAGGTTTTTTGCAGCGCTAATTAACAATTTTTTGGTGGCAATGATTCCGTCTTCCTCACTTAAACGGTTTCCTTCGTATTCCACTCCCACAAATCCCTTGTATCCAGCGCTTTTAACAATGTCCATTACCCGGTAAAAATCGATTTTCGTCTCTTTGCCTTCTTCGTCAAAATCATAAGACTTGGCGCTTACCGCCTTGGCATAAGGCATGAGTTCATCGATTCCCTGGTAAATATCGTACTCTTCGACGCAGGGAGATTCGTAGTAGTCCCCATCGCGGCGTCGGACACAGAAGTTTCCGAAATCAGGCAGCGTTCCGCAATTGTCCATTGCAACTTCTTTCATGACTTCGGCAAGCAAACTGGCTTTAGAAGAAAGTCCTCCGTGATTTTCCACCAGGACGTTGATGTTTTTTGGTGCGGCGTAGCTACACAGGGCTTTGAGTCCTGCGATAGAGGCTTCTTTCCAAGTCGCTTCTTCTTGTACACCGTTGAGGTTGACGCGGATGGAGTGGCATCCTAAGGCCGCGGCTGCATCCACCCATTTGTAGTGGTTTTCGACCGCACTGTTGCGTTCCTCTTCAGAATTGGCGGCCAAATCTCCTTGCCCATCGATCATGATGAGCAGGTTTTGAAGGCCGTATTTTTTACTTTCCTCAAGCGATCTAGAGACAAAGGCCTCCATGGCTTCGGTTGAGAAATTGCTCTTTTCTAGTTCCGGATAGTACAGACCGCTCACGTATTCGAGGCCAGTAAAGCCCCAACCAGCGGCTTTTTCGGCAAAGGAATAGGGGTCGAGCCCTTCTTCGCGAATCATGCGGTTGATGGACCATTGGGCCAAGGACCATTGGAAGAGTTCTTCCTCCCCTTGGGCTTGGTTGTTCGCGTTGCCATCGGTCTCTTCTGGCGTTTTTTTGGAATCGTTTTTACAAGCGGTAAGACCGAGTAGACCTAAACCAACAGAAGCTTGAGCACTCTTGCCCAGGAAGTGACGTCGCAGCATAGCTATAAATTTCGAAGCAGTATATTCTAAGGAATGGAAGTGACGTTATTCTACAATATCGTCAACTTCTGACGCGAATAAATGTAGAAAATTTATTCTACTTTTAATACTTTTAGGAATTAATCAAAGCGCATTGCATGAGCAAATTTTTTTATAACGATGAACAGGAGAGCTACGACGCGATCGTAGTGGGTACTGGGATTAGCGGAGGATGGGCTGCCAAAGAACTCTGCGAGAACGGTTTAAAGACCTTGGTTCTGGAAAGAGGGCCCATGAAAGAACACCGCAAAGACTATCCAACGGCCTACAAAGACAGCTGGGATTTTCCTAACAACGGAGAGTTGTCTGCTGAGGATATGGCCAAGCAACAAAAGCAATCCCGAACGGGCTATACCACAAAAGCCCCTCACAACTTCTGGTTCGTCAATGACCTGGACCATCCGTACAACGAAGTAAAGCGCTTTGATTGGATGCGAGGATACCACGTAGGTGGACGTTCCATCATGTGGGGTCGCCACAGCTACCGCTGGAGCGAAATTGACTTTGCAGCAAACGCGAAAGAGAATTGGGCAATTGATTGGCCTGTTCGCTACAAGGATATTGCGCCTTGGTACGACAAGGTGGAGTCCTACATTGGCGTTGCGGGCGAAATGCTTGGTCTACCCCAACTTCCTGACGGCAAGTTCGAACCCATGATGGAGCTCAATTGTGTGGAGCAACACGTGCGGGAACAAGTGGCCGAAAAAATGGGGGGTCGTGTGATTACCGCCGGACGTGTCGCGCACATTACCAGTGATAAACAATTTAAAGGAGACGGGCGCGGACGTTGCCAATACCGTAACCGCTGTATTCGAGGATGTCCTTTTGGAGGATACTTCAGCAGTTTGTCTTCGACCCTTCCGGCCGCTGTCGATACCGGGAATATGACTCTGCGTGTGGATTCAATTGTACATGAAATCATGTATGATGCCGATACGCAGAAGGCGACCGGTGTAAAAGTAATTGACCGCGAAACCAAAGAAGAATACGAATTCAAAGCCAAGGTGGTCTTTCTCTGCGCTTCTGCAGTAGCCTCTACCTCGATTTTGATGCAATCCAAGTCGGACCGCTTCCCGAACGGAATGGGGAACGATTCAGGAGAGCTCGGACACAATATCATGGATCACCACTTCTTGGTGGGGGCCCGTGGTAAAATGGATGGCTTTGACGATAAATACTACAAAGGGCGCAAGCCGAACGGGATCTATATTCCTCGATTTAGAAACCTTGGAGGAAGCAGCGATATGCCGAACTTCAAGCGTGGATATGGGTATCAAGGGGGAGCTGGTCGTGGAGACTACGAAGACCTTGTTGCGGAAGCAGCTTACGGTTCAAACTACAAAGACGGTATTTTGAAGCCTGGGGGTTGGAACATGAATATGCTCGCTTTTGGGGAGATTTTACCTTACCACGAAAACAAGATGATGCTGGATTACGACAAGAAGGACCAGTGGGGCTTACCTACGGTAACTTTTGATGCCGAAATCAAGGAAAACGAGTTGGAAATGCGTAAAGATATGCAGGACCAAGCGGTTGCTATGCTGGAGAAATCTGGAGCTCGTGATATTGAACCTTATGACCGCACCTACGCGATCGGATTGGGAATTCACGAAATGGGAACGGCCCGTATGGGAAGAGACCCAAAGACTTCCGTGGTCAATGCACACAACCAATTACACGCGGTTAAAAACGTCTATGTTACCGATGGTGCCTTTATGACTTCTGCGAGTTGTGTCAACCCGTCGTTAACGTATATGGCGTTTACTGCCAGAGCAGCCAATCACGCTGCCGCTGAACTCAAAAAAGGAAACTTGTAATGAAAAGAAGAACCGTATTAAAGCATATGGGTGCTGGGTTGGGCTATGCGATGGCAGCACCAGCCGCATTCAGTATCCTACAGAGTTGTCAAGGCAAAGACCCTTTCGAGGGTTGGGCGCCCACTTTTTTAAGTGATGATGAAGGCCGAGGAGTGGCGCGTATGGTCGATATGATCTTGCCGAAAACGGACACACCAAGTGCAACAGAATTGGGAATCCACCAATTCATCGACACCTTTTGGACCGAAGTATCAGAGGAAGAAGATCAAGCATTTACTCGCATGATTATGGGGCATTTTAAAGAGGCCCTCTTTGCTGAGACTGGAGTAGAAAGCTTTGCAGACGTTAAAGACGAGGCTCTGGAATCCTTTATGGGGAAACACCTAGCCAAGCTCGATGAAGCCACAGAAAAGGCACATAAAGACATGTATAAGGCTTATTCAAAAGCCAAGTACCAACAAAAGATGGCCAAGGTATTAGGGCAAGAGCCTGGGCCTGATCCGAGCATGGATGCAGAAGTATCTCGCTACCTGTTTGCGACTTCTATCCGGGATTTGGCTACTTGGGGCTTTAAGAACCATCCGACCATTGCCAAAGAAGTACTGGCTTACGATCCTATTCCTGGTGGGTACATCGCCTGTGGAGATGTCGATGAGCTAACGGGCGGGAAGGCCTGGTCGTTGTAGACAAGACATTCTAAAGATTTGAACTCCTCTATCCATCGGGATGGGGGAGTTTTTTTGGTTTAAAAAAAGATTAACAAGCTGAAAGACAAGATATCGCGAGTCTTTTACGTTAGACTTTTAACCCAAATTACTTTTCTACATATGCTACTGGTAATCCTAAGCCGGCTCTTGCTTCAGCTTTACCGCACAAGAAGATAGACCAGCGCCCTTAATCGACTGGCCATGGAAAAATACATCATCTTTCTCGGGATTTACTTCGCTTTGCTTTCGTACAGCATGCTAAAGACCCACTTCAAAAAGTAAGGGGAGGGGGAAAAAGAAAACGGGCGTCTTTCCGGTCCAGCTTCTTATTCATTCAGATAGTTCCCCCCGAAACCTAAAATCCTAATGACAACTGTTCCTTCGCAGACGCCCGCTTTCTAATTTTTGCGATGGGTTTATAAGTAAACCGGCAGGTGAATTCATTATTTCGTTGTACGAATTTATTGGTCAGGCCTGTGGAATTCGGAATCTATGTATATCTGGACAGAAAATCTTTACAATTGGAGTTCAGAGGTGCTGATTTCCTTCAAACTGTCCAAAAACAGAGGCTTTCGGACGGATTATACCAATTAATCTTCCCTCAACACAAGGAAGTTTTCGTATTGATCTAAATCGACTACATTTATTTTAAACTTGAATGTAGATGGCCCTGCGCGCAATTTTAGTAGACGATGAACCCAATGCTCTTGAGAGTTTGACTTGGGAATTGGAACAATTTCCCGATCAAATACAGGTGATGCAGACTTTTACGGAGGCCGATCGTGCACTGGAATTCATGAGAACTCAACAGCCCGATTGCCTCTTTTTGGATATTGAAATGCCCCGTATGGATGGCTTTACCTTTATTCGGGAATTGGGAGAGCGTTCTTTTCCGGTTGTCATCACCACTGCTTACAACCAGTATGCTCTCCAGGCTTTGAAGAATGAGGCTATAGATTATCTGCTCAAGCCTATAGACGGTGATGATCTAAAGGACACCCTTGATAAGCTCACTCGTTTTCATAAAAAGAATAAGATTTCGGAACAGCTGGAGGAGTTACTTTTGGAAGTTAACCGCAGTGCTTTGGGTCAAAAGGTCACCATTCAAACCGATGGCCGTCTCTTATTTTTAGAGGCTGATCAAATTCATTATGCCGAATCAGACGGGAACTATACGACCTTGTTCTTGGCAGAGAATCAAAAAATAGTCCTGTCAAAAAAGCTCAAGGAAGTCAATCAGATGCTTCCAGAACGAAGTTTCTTCAGAGTACATAACTCCTATGTGGTCAATTTGGGCCAGATCAAGGAATACCTCAAATCAGATGGATATGTTATCTTACAGAGCGGGAAGAAGATTCCCGTATCTCGCCAGAAGAAATCTGACTTCCTCGATTTAATCTAAGCCTTGTATGCGTCAGAACTTTATCCTTTTACTTTTTCTTGGCTTTGTCGGTGTGCTTTATTCGCAGCGCAATCAGGAAATTAGTGAGGAAGAGTACGCAAAACTCGTATACAATTTATGTGTTGAAAGGCCTAAAAAGCAAAGCGAGATTGACGAGATTATGTATCCTTACCAATCCGACTTGCCTCGAATGGATATTCTATTGCAAGAAGCCTCCAAGAAGAACTACGAACCGGGCTTAATTTATGCTAGAACAGCCATTGGGCTTCAATTCAAGAACCTGGGCCTTAATCAGATGGCTGAGACTTACTTTATGGGTGCCATGAAGGCCTTCGATTCGGTCTCCGATCCGCTGACCTGGAACAGGATAAAGCTCCACTGTTCTCAAATAAACAGCCGTTTGAGTTCGAGTGTACGACAGGAAGTTTTTAGTGAGTTGACAACGGTATTTGATCGAAAAAAAGAAGAAGAGAAATACCTCTGGGCGGAGGCCACTTTGGCGGAAGGCTATAGCCTTTTGGAATTGAACCGCAGCGCGGAAGCACTTCTGAAACTCAAGGCCATTCAAAGGGAGATTGAAAACCTTGATCAGTTCAAGGAAAAGATGGATTTGTTGGAACTGCGAATTTATGCGAAGCAGAAGCGTTACCAAGACGCCTCTTACAAGGCCTACGACATGCTGCGGTTTGAACAGCTCAGCCTAAAATCTCGTTTGGAGGTTTATGGAATTCTTATTGATATCGAGAAATACCAAGGGACAGTTGATTTAACCGAAAGCTATACAGCCAAATACGATAGTCTTCAAGTGGTACTGGCGGATTCCAGTATGGGTGTTCTGGGTGAAACGGTACAGGACTATTCCTATACCATGATGAAACTCCAGGTAGATGATTTACAAGCCAAAAGAAACAGAACCTTGGTTATTGGAGGGATTTTAATCATGGGTCTTTTGGCCATGGTCCTTCTCAATATCTATAGGCAGTACCTTTCAAACAACGAAAAGCGGGTTTTAAGTCTGGAACAGAGTATGTTGAGGAGCCAGATGAATCCTCATTTCATTTTTAATTCCTTGAATTCCATTAAACAATTCATCATTGTTAACGAGAAGGAGAAGGCGGTACGTTACCTCAATAAATTTGCCAAATTGATGCGTAAGATCCTCGATGGATCCAGTCGAAGAGAGACGAGTTTAGCGGAAGAATTAGAAACCATAGATCTCTATCTCAAGATTGAAAACATGCGTTTTTCGAATGATATTGATGTCAATATACAGGTTGATCCCAACCTGAATACGGAATTGATCAAAGTCCCTTCGCTATTGATGCAGCCCTTTTTAGAAAATGCAATCTGGCATGGGCTTTCCGATAAGGATGGCGAAAAGAAGATTTGGATTCATGTAGAGAAAGAATCAGATGTGCGGATGCGTATCAGCATCACCGATAATGGGATAGGCCGGGAGAGAGCGGAGCAAAAGAAGGTTAAACGTACCCATAAGCGCAATTCCGTTGGATTGACAAATACGCGGGAACGCCTGCATCATTTTGCCCGGAATTACGAAAAGGACTTCGAATTGGAATTTATTGATTTGAAAACGGAATCAGGGGAGTCTTCCGGAACCGAAGTTGTTCTTAGGATCCCTTTAGCTTAAAAGCCTCAGCGGCTTCTTCCAACTCTGCGTACCACTGTTCTCCAAACCGACGAATCAATGCTTTTTTGACAAATTTATAGATCGGCATTTGGAGCTCGTCACCGAGTTGACAAGCCGGATCGCAGATATCCCAGCGATGATAATTGACGGCCGCAAAACTGGAGTATTGGGTTACCCGGACCGGGTATAAATGACAAGAAACAGGTTTAAGCCAATCAATGGCACCTGCTTGATGGGCTTTTTCGATTCCGCATAGAGCGGTTCCTTTTTCGTCGAATATGGTGTAGGCACATTCCTCTCCATTGACTAGGGGTGTTTCCCAGTCTCCATCAACGCCCTTGACATAAGGCCCTTGCTCATCCAAAGCCTTCAAACCCTTTTCGTTCAGAAAGGGGCGTACAGCTTCCGCAATCTCCTCTAGTTTTTTGGTTTCTTCCTCTTCCAGAGGGGCTCCATAGGCTCCTTGCACACAACAGGCGCCTTTGCATCGACTGAGATCACAAACAAAGGCCTGGTCAATGAGATCTTCCGAAACCAGGGTTTTATCGATTTGAATCACCTTTTTCGTTTTGGCAAAAATAGCGAAGCTTTACAGAGCTCAGAAAGAATCCCTAATTTCAAGTCTTAAACTAATTTTTATGCACTCTTTATTGAAGCGCTTTATTGTGCTATTGCTGTTTATGCAAGTGAGTTTGGTATGCTGTCAATCGGCAGGTGCAGAAGCTCAGATTGTCAACAAGGAAAAAGTCTCCTCCTTACTTCGACAGGTGGAAGAGGGGAGTGCTAAACTTTTGGATGTGCGCACGCCGGAAGAGTTTAATCGGGGCGCGATTCCAGGAGCCCTGAATTTGGATATTCGCTCAGAAGAATTTTCGGAACAGTTGGAGCATCTGGACAAAGACAAGCCGGTCATTCTTTATTGTCAATCCGGTTTTAGATCGAATAAGGCAGCGGGAATACTTCTGTCTTTAGGATTTACACAGGTTTTGGATTATAAAGGCGGTTACAGCGACTGGTACCGTTAGGTTTTTTTTCTTCTAAATCCATGGCGAAGTTGCCCCCAGAAACCTGTAGGCATTTGGTGGTCTCCAGGAAAGCCCAAGGCTACTTTTCCGCTGGTTTCTGGAATGTGGTGGGTGCCAAAAAGATAGTCCCATAAACTTAGGCTGATGCCAAAATTGACTCCAAAACGACCTTTGGGCAGTTCGTACGCATGGTGGTACAAATGCATTACCGGGTTGTTTAATACATAGCGTAAGGGCCCCCAATCCAATTTGATGTTGGCGTGGTTGAGGTGGCCAATGGTTATGGCTGCAAAGTGAACGATATAGGCCTGCTCGGGCTCAAATCCTCCTAATAGCATTACTCCAAGAGTTTTTAAGGGCTTGTATAGGACATTTTCCATCCAGTGGTAGCGCAAATGAGCGGCAAATCCCATTTCTTTTACGCTGTGATGGACCTGATGAAAACGCCATAAAAATTCAATTCGGTGTAGAAGTACATGGGTAAGCCATTGCACAAAATCGAGGAGTACAAAGAAGACGAGGAGTTGCACGACAGGGGGCCATTCTTTCAAGGGCAGGAGTGCCAGGGAAGTCGAACGGATTCCCATTTCTGAAAAGAAGTATCCGAGGAGCTTGTAAAAGCCACTGATGGCAATGGAGAACAGAAAGAAATTGAAAAACATGTAGAATCCATCCAAAAAGAAATCTTTTCGAAGCACTTTCTGTTCCTTTCTCCAGGGAAATAGAATTTCTGCGGCCCAAACCAGTAATGAAATCAGGATAAGACCATAGAAGTAATTCTGGTACCAGGGTACCTGGCCGAGAATTGACTTCCAGGTATAGGAAGCCTGGTTTTCGACACTTCCCCAAAACAGTTCTGCAAGTTGTTGAATTTCCATAGCACTTATAGCAAAGATAAAGTTCAGCTTTCTTTTTTTGGGTTTGTGTATTTTAGGCTACGTTTTTAGCCTAAATTCCATTTAATTTGCATTCGTGAATTCAGAATGCCTTTTTAAGATGTTTAAAATTTTTTTGGTCTGCATAGGCTGCTTGGCCCTTGTTGCATCTGCCGTTCTGGTCTTACAGCATTTTGAACTTCTAAATCATCCGACATGAAAAGGAACATGGGCAATTTGGACCGTGCCATTCGGCTGTTAATTGTGATTGCTATCACTGTTTTAGACTACACAGGTATCATTTGAGGTACATTGTTATACATTTTATTGGGTTTGGCTGGGGTGTATATTCTGAGCAGCCTCTTCGCTTTTTGTCCCCTTTATACCTTAGCAGGTGTAAGTACCCATAAGGTTAAGCAATAAGCGTATTTTTAGAAACTTCATTCAGCCCTGTAGTTCAATGGATAGAATAGAAGTTTCCTAAACTTTTGATGCAAGTTCGATTCTTGCCGGGGCTACAAAATAAGCGCAGGCCGAATAGTAGCGTACATTGCACGAGAAAAACGAAAAAAGGGAGCCAAAGGTTTCTTTTTTCGTTTATAGTGGTGCTTGGCGTAGCCAATGGCCTGCATTTTCAACATGAGGTCCAAAAGAAGAACCGAGTTCAATCTTGCCGGTGCAAGCCGAATACTACCGTAAATTGCACTTCATGATTAAAAATTATCTCTCCTTCGTTCTATTTCTTGCACTGATGAGCTGTAAGCAATCAGCTCAAGTGACTGATGTTTTTGGACAGCATTTTCCCGATTCCATTCCTGTAGTCTTTGCCCCCGATATTATTTCTAAAGAAGGTAGGTTGGAGCACGGAATTTCATTCAGCCCGGACAACCAGCAATTGATATTTGGAGTGCTGAATGAGGACGATTTTAGTGGTACACTCTTTCATTCTGAATGGGCTGATAACAATTGGGTTGACCCTCTTGTTTTTGAACCTTTAATAGACAAGAGCGCGTTTCTTCCCTATTTTTCGCCGGACGGAAACTCCCTATTATTTGCACAAAGTAGCTCCAAAACAGATTTTTACCTTACCGATATCTGGGTCATGGATAAGGAAAATGATCAATGGGGTATTTCAACAAAAATAGAGGCCCCGATTAGTTCATTGGCCAGGGAATCGTCAGCTTCTTTTACCTCGGATGGCACTATTTATTTTTCATCTAACCGAGATGGAAATGGCTTGGCTGATATCTATTTTTCAAGACTAGATAACGGCAAGTATTTAACTGCTGAACGTATTGATTCTGTATCAACGGAGCGAGATGAAGAGAGTGTTTTTATTTCGCCTGATGAGCGTTATATGGTCTTGAGCAGGTATGTAGCCAATGACAACCCTCCAGATCTTTTTATTAGTTACAGAGATTCCAATGGAAATTGGACAAAGCCAAGATCATTGGATGCATCGATTAATACCGGCGATTGGGAAAGAAGACCATTTGTTAGTTCCGACCATAATTTTCTGTTTTTTACTCGCTTAGAAATAGATGAATTCAACTTATCTGAATCGGACATTTATTGGGTAAATACTTCCAAAGTATTTAAGCCCTTTATTTACAACCCGCTTTCTCCCAAGACATTGCAAGTCGATGAGCAATTTGAAATACAAATTCCGGCAGATTATTTTAAAGACATAGATGACAAAGAATTGGCCTTACGTATTCGTCCCCATCAACTGGACTGGTTGGAATTTGATCGTGAAAGGATGAAGTTGTCAGGAACCCCAACTCAGCCCGGGGATTTTGAACTGATTATTAGCGCGGAAGATGATTTTTTGAATAGGACCGAGGACAGGATAAAAATTACAGTTCAAAATTAAGCGCTGAGAGGAAAGATGAACCCTATGATAAGTGGTTCCGTATAACTGGAGTCAAGAGTGTTTGTAGTCTTATAATACGAAAAAGGGGGAGCTCAGCGCCCCTTTTTTTCGGATTAATCCTTAATTTGGAAGACACTGACCAAAATCACACAGAATGCCCATTCGGACGACCTGTACCCTCTTTCTTTTGGTGCTTGCATCTGCTTTTAGTAGGGCCCAAGAAGACCCCAAAATTCTCGTCGAGCGCCTGGAGGACGCTGATTCCATTTACTTCGATTCCTATTTATACTCAGGACACAAGGGACTAAAGGAAGCCTTGGAATTTTTCTTGGTTGAAAAAGAGAAGAGTACAGAGGTGAATCCAGTCCTTGAAGCCAAAATTTTAGGAGCTCAGGGAATGATTGCGGCTGAAAATCGGGACTATAAAAAGGGGATAGAACTGGCCAAACAAGGGCGGAAGTGGGCCAATCAAGCTGGTGCCGATAAAGCGCGCCTAATGGGACAGCTCTATTTGAACGCACAACAGTATTGGGCCTATGAGCACGAGCAAGATTCCGTTTTGCTCTATTCTGATCTGGCGGTCAAGAGTTTGAAGGAAGCCCTTGGTCCTCATCACAAATCCATTTCTATTTCTTTGTTCGAAAAAGGGAATGCGCTCGCTAATAAAGGAGAGAGTCGAAAAGGAATCGAAGTCAAAAGGGAGGCGATTGCCAATAATATCGCTTATCAGGGTGAGTTCAACAAATTAGCGGCTATTCAGGAGCACCAATTGGCCAATACCTTTGATCACTTGGGCTACTACTGGTTAGAACTGGACTGTTATAAGAATGTGGTCCGTCGCTGGGAAGGGATGCCGGAAGAAAAGGACCGCAGTTACCTAAATATTGCACTCGGAGCGATGTCGGTCTGGTACAGCCAACATGGAGATTACAAAAGGGCCGAACAGTACATCTTAAAAGCCAAGCAACTGGTAAATGAAAACAAAGAGAGTATAGAAAAGTACTGGTTTAATGAAACATTTAAGGGTCGAACCCAGATGGGTTTGTGGTACAATCAGGCTCGTTTGGCTTTGATGAAGAAGGATACGGCTTCAGCGATTGACTTTACTCAAAAATCCCTTGATTTTATTGAAAATTTTGACAAAGAAGACCCGGCCAATAATCCTAGGGACTTGCCTTATTTTTTTGACTTTGTCCGGAATTATCACATGGCCAACCTCCGCAGGATGGCGGATTTGTTGAAAAACAAGGATCCAGAAGAAGCAGTGAGGTATACCCAAAAAATTCTAACGGTTACCAAAGAAGGAGATGTGACTCAATTTATCTTAGGAGATAAGTTACTGCTGATCGATTATCACTTGAATAAATCAGAGACGGGAAAAGCTTTGGAACTCACCAATTCTTGGATGGATTATGCGCGGACAAGGAAAGACAGCTATAGTCTTATTCACTTTTACGACAAGCTGGCTGGGATACAGCATAGGAGGGAGGAATATTCTGCTGTCGATGACTCTTACAAGGCAGCGATTCACCTCATGCTTCGGGATACAAGTCAGCGCGTAGCCTTAGACAAGATCGAATTTGACGATATCAAACCTTATAGGAGTCAATCTGTTTTGGATTTTTTGATTGAAGCCAGCGACCGTTATCAGACCATGCCTAAGCTTAAGGAGGTAGAAAAGTCTAATGAAAAAGGAAAGAATATATCACTTTTGGCGGCCGATATTTTTGAGGAAGCTTTAGTCATCTTCCTTTTAACGACCAAAAATACCAGACGGTAACCCGTTTACATGAACAGCTCTTGCGCGCCAATCTGGGGGCCGGTCAGGACCAACTGGAATCAGGAATAGAAAGAGTTATAAAAAACCAATCCAAAACCGTCTGGAAGCGTTTTTTGGGGAGCCAACAAAGAAAGAACCTCAATATTCCTGATTCTCTTCTCAAACGAGAAGATGGGCTGCGCTCGGAGCTCTATTTCATCAAAAAACAGCTCTATTTAAATCAGATTAAGGACGAAGAAAAGATTGCCTTATTCAAAGCCCAGATGTCCACAGTAGAGTCTGACCTGGAAGAGCTTGAAAAATGGTATGCCCAGAAGTATCCGGCCTACTTTGCCCAAAGATCCCAATCTTTTAATTTAAAAGAGGTGATTAGCTCTTTGCAAGAGGGTCAAGGAATTATCCAATACGTCCTAGGCGATCAGAATTTATATGCTTTTTTGCTGACTCGTTCTGGTATTCAGTTGCGGCAACTTACGACTAAAGAGCAAGTGGAGGATCAGCTAGCCCCCCTTTTGGAGAGGCTCCGAAACCCAGGTCTGGGTGGGTATAACCAAAAAGCCGCGGAGGTCTTCGGAATCTTACTTCAGGACCTTTTGGAGAAAGAAAGTCTTAATCAATTGGTCGTTATCCCGGATGGTCCCCTTTATTTCTTGCCTTTTGAAGCCTTGGTTGACTCAAATGGAGACTATCTGGTGGAGCATCTTGAAATGAGTTATACCCCTTCCCTTCTTTTGTGGAAGGAACAGAGAAGGGCAAGTCCTTCTGATAAAAGACTCATCGGGGTCTTTGCACCAAAATATTATGATGAATCTGTTAATATCCTTAATCGCGGGAGTTATGGGGCACTTGTGGGGGCCAGCTATGAAGCCGAAACCATTGCAGATCTATTCCCCTCTGAGGTGTTTATCGGAGATCAAGCAAATATTGGCAAGTTCAAAACAAAAGCCATGGATTACCAAGTTTTGCATTTGGCGATGCATTCTACGATTAATAATATCGATGGGGAATTCTCTAGCTTAATTTTTGCACCTGACCAGGATGGCACCAGTGAACTTTATGTGTCTGAGCTTTACAATTTGCGTTTAAATGCTGATTTGGCAGTACTTAGTGCCTGTAATACGGGTTCTGGCGAACTGGTCAGAGGAGAAGGTCTGGTCAATGCTTCTCGTGCCTTTACCTATGCCGGAGTACCTAGTTTAGTCGCGAGTCTTTGGGAGATTCCCGACAAAAATACTTCGGAGATCATGGTGAATTTTTACCGGGGTCTCAAAGATGGACTTAGCAAGGGTGAAGCTTTGCGAAAAGCAAAGCTGGAATACCTAAAAAGTACGGATAATTCCCGATTAAAACACCCCTATTATTGGGCTGGGGTTGTTTTGTTGGGGGATACAGCTCCCATTGACCTCAAGGGTACCAACTACTGGTGGATAGTCGCTTTTTTTCCTCTACTGTTGTTTGTGGTTTTATTATACATAAACCCAGAACTCAGAAAGGCAGTAGGTCATCCCGTTCGGTCCTTATTTCGACTTAACCACAACTAAAAGGACTTTTTGAATTGGACATCATCCCGATGAGGGATTCCAATCCGGCAAATACGGCTCCGGCATTCCCAAACATGGCGAAAACAATCTCCTTATAAACTTCACAGGCTAGAATCTGCAATTCTCTTTTAATCCGATCGTCCATACCAGCGGTATCCATGACCACAATGGTTTGGGTGACAATACCGTAGATTTTAGCCAGGGTAACACCGTATTTGGCTACAATGGCCAGGGAAACTCCCGCGGCAGGATTAGCAAACATGGTTGCCCTACCCGCTGATGCGATGGTTACAATACGTTCCAGAATACCCACAATATTCATCATGATCGACATACCCTCTTCGAATTGAGGATCCATCGGGATGGGGTTTTTACCCCCTCCGGTTCCGTCGAAAAGCATCCCGTAGAGTTCCCCGCTTTTGGGGTTTATCTGCCAGTAAGCTAAGGAGCTTAGGTTTTGATCGAATACCGTGTATTGCTTATTCGGGAAGAGACGCTTCCGCATTCCAGAGGTGGAAATCCTTTTTTGTAAACTCTGGGCTTTCTCTTTGTCCTCGATTTCATTCAAACCAATATTGGATATTAAAGAAGACTTTTCAAGTGAAGAATAGGTGGAGTTTTTGAAGAGAATGTGTTCTCGTAAGGCGAGCTGGGCAGTGATGGCTGCCGTTTTTTTGAACTCTTCTTTGGGGTCTTTGCCCAAGGTTCTGTAATTCGAAGAAAGAAAGTAATCATAGCTGTTACTCCCTGCCTGATCTTCTACGGGCCAAAGGGTTTTTACCAGGGCAAAACGATATCCAGCGACAAAGGTTAGTCCCTTGCTGGGGTTTGTATCTTTGGGCTGGGTAAGTAAGGAAAGCATGGAGCCCGAAAGCTTAGCGCTTCCTTTCTCAAACTCTTCCTTGGCCTCCTTCAATTGACCAGACATAAAGGCTTCTCCCCATTTCCGATTGCTCAGTTGGGCCTTCAAGACATCCGTGAGCGCTGTCGCCATCGTGGGGCCTTCCGATTCTATATACAATTGAGCTCCGCCGAGTAAAAAGCCCCGTACTTCATTTCTCATTTCTCGGAAACTCTTTTTCAGGCCGCGTTTGTTGTAAACCAATTTCTCGATTTGAATCTCGTCGGCTCCGGCCAACACCTTGGTCCAGGAGTATCTGTAGCCCATGCTGACCTTCAGGTGCAGGGATATCAGCCCACCTTCTGCAGGGTGCGCAGCGCCAAATTCATAAGGTGCCTCCGCTGTTAAGGAGGATTTTTGCAATTCGACCTTCGCCATGTGCTCCGATCGAGAGCTGCTGTTGAATTCCAAGATGTAGGGTGGAATTTCCATTTGTTCTACATAAGCAATGAGGCGCTGCAGAACGACCTCCTGATCTTTGGCCGGAAGGACTTCTCCGCCCGTTAAGCGGGCCATATGTCCAAAGCTTTCGGATTGGTTCTCTTCTACATCGAGAATCAGAGCCGGTGCTCCGGTCGCATAGATAACCGCGTCTTCCTCATTGAGTTTGTCCGAGTTATGCCCATCCGTACAATAGAGAATAAGATCTACATTTTCTTGAGATGCCTTCAATAAGGAAGAATACAATGCACTCGTTGTTGACCAGAACTTTACCTCGGCGGCAGGATATTTTTGGCGAACCCCCTCTTCCAAACGGGTGTTGAAGGCCTTCATATAAGTACCTCGGTACGTATGGGGCATGCTTAAGGAAGAATCTGAAAGAATGAGGATTTTTGGTTTTAACTGGTTGTTTCTGAGGATTGCCTGGACCGTTTGACCATCCTCTTTTACCAGAAAATCCGTCGTTTGTAAACCTTCAACCGGCTTCCCCGTTTTATCCTTGGCAAAAACTTCGAGACGGACTCTTGGAAAGCTGAAGGCTTTGGCTTTGCATTCAAGCGAGGCCACATCACTTACTGTAGCCGAAGGTGCGTTCTTGAGAATCTCCTCCAAGGTGGGGCCTTTTTCAGGATTGATTGCTATTTGATCCCCTTCGATCGTAATCGGCTCGCCCAGAAATGAATTTTCTTCCAAGAAAGACCTTTCCGCATCTACCCCTTGTAAAGAGAAGGAGGGAGTGAAAAAAGAAATTTGGTTGATACTTTTTGTCGATATTTCGCTAATCGTTAAGTCTTTCAGAAAAGCAATGTTCACTTGTTTCCCCAGTAAATCGAGCAATTCCCATTCTCCTTTCAAAAGAGAAATTTTTTCACGAGGGTCACGGGAATGTCTTCCGATCAATTCAAGCTTGATCTTATCTTTGCTGATGGAAGTAAGTCCACCACTGTAGGTTTTTGCCGATGGATTGCGCAATTGGCCAAAATCGACCTTAGGATCAAGTAAGTGAGCATACTTTTCTTGCCCATCTTGCTTGAATTTGACAGTCGCTACCTGACTTTCAGCCCAGCGAATCTTCTGTTTTTCTACCTGGTCTTCCCAGGCCACATTTTTTAAAATGTCCTTACTGAGTTTAGCCGCTTCTTGGTCAATTTCTTCGTGCAAGTCGACTTTTTCATCGGAGACTTCCAACTGATCAAACCAGCGTTCAAATTGGGCATCACTGATATTGGGGGCAAAATCGGTTTCGTAATCCCGCAAGTAGCAATCGATTAATTGCTCTTCGGTTAAATCACAAGACTCCATGATTACTTCTGCCTCCATTCCAATCTCCTGAAAGAGTTGGGTAAGGAGTTCTGCTTTTTCACGTAGGGTAGCCTTTCCGGTTCGCATTACCCCTGGAATTCCATGTTTCATGGCTTTTCCTTCATACCTTAAATCAGGTGAAGAAGGAATCAATACGATTTCGTCACGGACATAATTAAATAGGGCTTCCGGATCTTTAGCCTTGACCAAACGCCGGATCCTTCCAGGGTGAAAATCCGGGCTGCTTTCGAGTGCGATGAGGAGTTCCTCCCAGATTTTAAAGGGAACCATTCCGCTTCCTTCAATCAAGGGCAGTTGGTCCTTTTTACAGGATTCCAGTAAGCTGAGGGGCAAGCTGGCGGCCATGCTGCCGAGTACCATTTGTACTAGAAATTTTCTTCGGTCTTTATCAAAGTGGGTAGGGGTCATCTCATTTACCTTATTGGGGCTTACTCAGGCAATTGAATATGGTATTCACTGGCCATGATCTCCTTTAGCTGAAAGCCGAGGGGTTGACCATTGGGCTGGGCGTAGACTTCTTTAAGCACGAGAATACCTTGATCGAGCACTTCGCCATAGTCCGTGCGGTAGGGCATTCCCAGTTCGGGAAGTAGTCGATCGATATAATACAATTCATGGGTGGCCAAGCGGGTCTTGGCCAAATACAGGTCTGCCTTTTCCTCAGTCTTGGGGTATTGCCGTTGGTAGTGGACTCCTCGGTGACTTTTCTGGTAGTATTTATTGGGGCCAAACTCTTTGGTCTCCTCCTTCTTGGTCCAAAAGGCTTCGAAGTCTGCTTGCGCATAAGGCCTTGTTTGGGTGTAATAATGGTGCTTATGTAGATGGTGTACGAGCAATTTCTTTTTCCCAAACTCATCGGTAAAACCCTGTAAAACAAGGCCGTTTGGACGAAGGATTAACCAATCGGTCATCTCGTCCTGAAATCCCGTTAGGTACTTTTCTAACAAGATGCTGCCACTTTCGGGGTCGAGGTAAAAACCGAACTCCTTTGGAGCTTCGGTTTCTGGGGTTATTAGCTCAAAATGGTAGGATTCTGAAAAATAGAATTGTCCATCTTGGGGCTTCCAATTTTCTTCCCGGTAGGTATTGCTTAGGGTTGCTGAAGAATCGATCGGTACCGGGACTTCTCTAGTGACCGGCGAATCCTCACTGACCTTGGAAGGGATGTTTGACTGCTTTTTATTACAAGCAAACAGCCCTGTAAGCAAGACGAATAGAAATAGAGAAAATGGTTTCATAGGCAAAATCAAGACCGCTACAACTTGTAGTGTTTAGCCATTGCTATGGCCAAATCTTTAATTTCTTTTCCATTATCACTTAGTTTTCCGGTGCTTGGAGGAACCATGGAGTACATGACTCTTTCTTTGAGAACCAGGAGTTGTCGTTGGTAGGCCAAATAAACTGCTTTCTCTCCCAGACCATCGACCTTCTGATACGCACTGGGATTTCTCTCCGGTTTGTACTGAAAGAAGGGGTTGCTGGTTTTGACCGCCCAAGCCTGAACTTGGCCTTGTACAAAATTGTGCTCTTTTTTGCCATAGCGGACTTTGATGAGGCATCCCCTGTCCAGGCCAGACCCCTTCATCTTCTCGGTTTCGATTTGCTTGCCATAAGGATGGTAACTCATAATAAGTTCAGCTGGAATGTTAGCACATAGACTGGTGTTCATTTCCGCAACTTTATTGGCCATATTTTCTTGAAACAATGGCACCTCCTCCTCTTCCGTTGAAGCCTCTTGTTCATGTGTACCACCCATGCAACAGCAAAATAGCAACAGCATAAGAGCGTAAGTAGTCGATTGTAAAATATCTTTCATTGTGTTCGTGTTTATTTCGCTAATGAAGATCCCTTGGCCCAGAAAAAACCGGGCCTAGAAGGGTTCTTAGAATACTTAGGGGTTAGTTGATATAGCCACCTGCTCGCGCAAGCCCCAAGGCCATTTTTTTATAGTCGCGGTTGTGGGCGACCTCTTCTTTGTTCAATACATTTTTAATAGGGTTAACCACGAGGGTATAGCCGTCAAATTTGATCTCAAGGGTTGTTTTATTCTTGTTCCAGATCGCGGCTAATCCTAATCCTGGTACCCACTCGGAAGATTTGTACATCGACTTTTTAAGCGACCAGGCTTCTTTCCAATTTTCACCAGAACCAACCGCTTCGGCTATATCGCCCATGTACTCGTCTTTAGCAATTTCTCGCTCTACGCTGATCGAACCTCTCAGCCATTCAAAATCAGACGCACCGGATTTGATGTAGAACATACAGCTCGGCTTGCTGTTGTTTTTTAAATTGAGTTTTGAGGCGTCTTGTATAACAACATCTACTGCGGAAAAACCGTAGAGCGATGAAATTTCGTTGGCAGTAATTTGATCACAAGCACTCATTTTCTCGTCAAAGTCCACCAGGTTTCCTTTGAAGTTTTTATTGACAAAAGAGGTGTCTTCCAGGTCCTGCCTTACCAGACTCTTGCGGTCTCCGGTGCAAGAAATTGTCGTCAATAGGAGGATCAAAATCAATAGGGTATAAGGGTATTTAGATTTCATAACTCTGCTTGTTAAAACATCTTTTTGTACTCCGAAGCATCGATCTTCAAAGAATAGTTCTCATTGATGGATTTTACTTCACTTTTTGTTGTACCATTTTGATCAGTAGCAGAAAAGGCCAAGACAAATCCAAGAACTCCGGTTTGTTCAACGACACTTTGACTGCCAAACATCCAGTTGGGTATGTGCAACTCTGGAGCCGCCCAAAATGTAAGAGTACCTTGTTCGTGCTCGATTAGGTATTCTTGACAAGTGTAGCCGGCGATAACGCGAGAGCTTCCTGTTTTGATGGGTTTCGAGAAGTTGTATTGGTCCATTTCTGGAACGGGGTTCTTTCCTTGATCACCCATGCTTTGATTCAATTGAATCTTCATCATAGGAGTGTCTACAAAAACACGGGTTTGGTCTTTTTGCATGACAATCACCGATGACCCTTGTACCTCACCATCCTCAAATTGACTCATATCAACCATCATCCCAAAGTAGTTGGTTTGATCGTTGATTAGGTAGGAGATCGGGTATACTTCTCCATCCGTACTGGTAATTACTGTGGCAATTTCATAGTTGAACTCGTAAAGCCCAGGTTCTCCGTCTTTTAAAGTCAAAACCTGTTCGGCTTCTTCTTTTTTCGGTTTTGGTGAGGCTTGTTTTTGATCTTTTACCTCAGACCAGATCGGCTCACTGACCGCAATGGTTCCGCTAAAACCTCCCCCAGAAAATTCAAAGGCTATACTATTTTGGTCAATGGCCTGAAGGGTCACTGTTCCGTTGATAGGTGGGTTTTCGTGGACCAATTCAAAATTAGGGTCTTCACTTCGCTGCCAATCGTCTTGTGAAAGATAAGCTCCTAAAAGAGCGTCGTAGTAAATCTTGAGTTCTGCGTCTCCGGGAACCGATAAGGTTAAAGGAAAGGTGGTCTTCTCATCAATTACCTGGTTGACCCGAAGGTCAAACATATCGTAGGTGTCTGTACCGTGGGTGTTCCACCAGGCACTAATTCGAGTAGATCCTGCACCGGCATTTACTTCGACTTTTGGTTGAGCTACCTGAAAGATTTCTACTGGTCCGTGATTAGGGCCTGTTAAATTGGCACTACCATAGGACTTGGTATCTGAACCTTCTTGCTGATCCTGTCCACCTTTTTTTGATTTTTTCTTCTTTTTCTTCTTCTTTTTAAAGAGTCCGTCAATGGTTTTTTCGGTGGTTTCCGCCGTTTTGTCTTCGGCTTTGCGCTCGATAGTCTCTTCGGCTGTTTTTTTGACCTTTTTCTTCAGTTTTTTCAAAAACTGGGCCTCTGTGTGTTGGAAGGCCCCCAAGAGACAGATAAGAAGTGTTAGGAATTTTAATGATTTCATAAGTATTCTAATTGATTTTCCTCTTGGTTGCAGAAAAAGAAGAAAGGTTAACAAGGCAATCAATTTTTTGAAATGGCTGTTAACCTTTGTAGATTTCACCTGACTAATGGAAAAGAAAGAAGCACAACTTCAAAAAAGGCTTAGAGATGGCGATCGAAAGGCCCTGGAACAAGTGTATATCCAATACAAGGATGCTTTTGTGGCCTACCTCTCGGATCGAGTAATTGTTAGGGATCAACTCGAAGACCTCTATCAGGATACTGTGGTGTCCTTGTTTCAGAATTTTGTGCTCAAGCAATTGGAACTGGAAAGCAGCAGTATAAAGACCTATTTATTCGCAATAGGCAAGAACAAAGCAGCTGCTCATTTTCGAGGACCTCAACTGGTTTCGCGAGAAGAGATCGAACCCAAGGAGGCAATTTATCAAATTGAGAAGGAGAATTTGAGTGAAGAGCAATTGGCCCTAAAAAAAGCCTTCGAACGATTAAGTGACAGCTGCAGGCAATTACTGCGCTTGCATTACTACCGGGGGTTGACCGATAAAGAGATTAAAAAAATGACCGACTACAAAGACATTAACACGATCAAGAGTTCTCGGTCGAGGTGTTTAAAGAAACTGAAAAGCCTGATCCATGAATAAGCAGGACGACAATACCGAGCTATTTCACAAGCGGATGTTATCTCTTCTCTCAGACGAAGAAGAGCAGGCTTTTGCTGCGCGTATTGCAGCTGAAGAAGATTTTGCCCAGGAGTACCAGGAGTACAAGAGCCTTGCTGAGGTTTTGATCGTCCAGGAAGGGGAAGAGCTCAAGAAACAACTCACAACCCTTAGCTCGGTAGCTTCAAAAAGCGAACCTGTGTGGTGGAAAGCTGCGGCTGTAGTAGCTATTCTATTCGGTATTTTTGCGGTTTACCAATGGGCACCAGGCGAAGACCTTTACCAGGATTATTTTGACCCTTATCCCAATGTCTTAGTGCCTACTACTCGGGGCCAGGACTCACCGGATTCCATCCTTCAAAGAGCCTTTTCAAAATACGATAGGGAAGATTACCAAGGCGCTAGTGTCTTATTTGAAGAGTTGCTCAAGCAAAATCCAAGTGATTCAATTCAGTTCTATTGGGCTATGACTCTATTAAATACAGAACAAAATCAGAAAGCCGAATCGGTTTTAAAGGAGTTGATGGAGGAATTTCCTCAGAATGAATTTAAAGCTGAGACTCATTGGTATTACGGACTTGTTCTTCTTAAAAATAAAGAGACCGAAGCAGCGAAAGATGCTTTTAAGCGTGTGGTGGAGCATCCCGGAACTTTCAAAAAGAAAGAGGCTCAGGAACTCCTAGAACAATTGCCCTAAATTTTTTCGGTTAAGATTCCATAAATCGTGCGGATTCCATCAAAGTAGTTCCCCAAGCGAATGTTCTCGTTTGGACTGTGCTGGTTGTTGTCTCGGTTTACTGTAGGTACCGTTACGGCGGGAATTCCCAATTCGTTGACAAAGGGAGAAATCGGAATACTTCCTCCTGAGGTGCGCTGTCGAATAGGGGATTTTCCGAATGATTTGGTCAGGGCCCTAGTCAGCCATACCCCAATTTCAGAGTCCATTTCGGTGCGATAAGCCAAATAGGAAGTCGTTGATTCTACTTGGATCAATCGGCTTTTTTGTTCTCTTTCTTCTTCGGTGGGAGGGCGATCAAGCAAGGTGAACCCTTCATTTTTTATGTGGTCTTTTACCAGCTGAATAAGTCGCTCAGGCTCACTCTCAATAACCAGTCTCATGTCAATCTCAGCGGTGGCTGAAGAAGGGATAATGGTCCTTTTTTCGGATCCTACCCAACCCGAAGACAGTCCTCTGATGTTAAGGGAAGGGTACTGTATAGATTCTTGGTAGGTATTCGCCACTCGGTCTGTGGCCGCTATTCCCATTTTTTTACGGATGTTTTCTTCGTCGTCTGGCACGGCCTGCAGGATGGCTTTGGTATCGGAATCCAAAGAAATCCCGTCGTAATAGCCTGGAATGGTTACTCGGCCTTCTTCGTCTTTCATGCTGGCGAGTAATTGAGAAAGGCGTAGTGCAGGATTGGGTACATAGTTCCCGTAATGACCGCTGTGCTGTGGCCGGATAGGCCCATACAGGGTCAGGGTCAGGGTCGAAATACCTCGTGCTCCAAAGGTAAGGGTGGGTTCGTTTTTCAAATGCCGGGGCCCATCAAAGATGACCAGCATGTCGGCAGCCAAAGCCTCCCGGTTTTCAACGACTGCTTTCGGCAACTGTGGCGATCCCAATTCTTCTTCAAAGTCCAGAATTACTTTCATGTGAAAAGGAATCTTTTTCTTTTCATCTGCAATCATATCCAGGGCTGTCAAATAGGCGGCTACTGGTCCCTTGGCGTCCGAAGCTGATCGGGCAAAAATTCGCCAGTCCGGATCGGGATTTTGGCCTATGCGTTCCCAGGAAATTGGAGCCCAATTCCCCTCCGCATCTTGCTCCATTAATTCTGCTTTGTAAGGGTTCTTCTGGTTCCAGAAGGGAGGTGCCACTGGTTGCCCATCGACCTGCAAATAGATCAGGACGGTTTTAGCGTTTTTCTTTTTGCTTTTGCGTTCGGCTAAGAGCAGGGGAACGGTTGGGGTTTGCAGGCGTTGACTTGTAAATCCTCTCTTAGCAAAAGCTTCTTCACACCACTGGATGTTCTTTTCGATATCTGTCGGAAAATGAGCGTCGTTCGCCAAAGCGAGTAATTCCCTAAACATAGGCAGGGATTCAATTCCTTTAGAGACGAATTTAGCTGGTGTTTGCTGGGCGAACAGCAGATGGCTGTTGCATAAAAGCAGTCCGAGTAGTGTGAAGATTCTTTTCAAAATAGAATTAGCTTTTTTTCATAAAAAGGGCTATAAGCAGAGAAGTAACAGCACCAATTGCAGGAGCCAAGAGGGTACTCTGAACCATATAACTCTGGAGGTTAAAAACATTCTCGGCCTCTTCCTGCGTATACGTTTCGATTTCAACAGAGTAGTCAATCTTATTCTGAAAGTAATCGGGCGTAATCACTGTGGAAACGAGGTACTGGGTCAGGGGTGTGAAAACGGTCACGACCAAGGTGATAATCATTCCAGCGATAAAACCTTGTTTAAAAGTCATGGTTCCTCCCAAGTCTTTCTCTCGTTTTTCTCTAATCCCTAAAACATAGATAAAGAAAGCTGGAATCATAAAGAAGTTAGAGACTACAGCATGCTGGGCGATATTTTCTCCATGAAAGCCCAAAGACTTTTCCAGGAAATTCCAGATCAGAGTGGTCAAAACAAAGATGATCCCCCACTTGATTTCGGTTTTGAACTTACCCATTGGAGTCTATTTTTAAAGGATGTTTAAGACAATGTAGTGATTTTTAATCTTTTCTGTTCCGTACATTTACAAGCCAATCCCGTGTAAATGAGTACCCAAACATCCATATTTCAAAATGGAGCCATCTCTCCTGAATTCATCGCAAAATGCATCACAGAACTGCAATCCCAAATCAGGGTTGGAGGCCATGATATCTTTTTAGGCCAGGTTCGAGCCGATGAAAAGGAGGGTAAAAAAGTGGGGGCTATAGTTTATACGGCTTACGAGGAGATGGCCAATAAAAAGGCACACGAAATCGCGGAAAAAGCGGTTGCCGATCACGGATTGAGTTCGCTGCAGATATACCACAGCCTGGGAGAGGTAAAGGCCGGAGAAATCTGCCTCTTTGTTTTCGCTTCTGCCCCTCACCGCAAAGAAGTTTTTGTTGGTTTGAATCAGGCTGTTGAAGCACTCAAGGCCGAATTGCCTGTGTTTGGTAAAGAAGTTTGGAGTGATGCCTCCTCCACTTGGAAAGTAAATCAGTAAGATGGTTGATATAACACAAAAACAAAACACCCACCGTATGGCCATCGCTGAGGCGATTGTCCAGGTGAGCTCTCCCGAGACCATGCAAGCCATTGCGAATGGAGAGGTGCCCAAAGGGGATGTATTTGAAATGAGCCGTGCTGCCGGTCTGCTCGGTGTTAAAAAGACGGCGGAGTTATTGCCTGATTGCCACCCTCTGCCCATTGAATTTACCGCCATTCGATACGAGACCAAGAACCTGGAAATCCGCATTGAAATTGAGGTGAAAACCTTCTATAAAACCGGGGTGGAAGTGGAAGCCATGCACGGGGCTAGCCTGGTAGCCCTCAATATGTATGATATGTTGAAGCCACTGGATAAAGGGGTGGAAATTCGCCATATACGATTGCTTCAAAAGCGGGGGGGTAAATCAGATGTCGGGTAAATTTCGCTGCAAGGGCATTGCGTTTTCGGGCTGTTGATTTGAGGGAATCAAAACCCGAAATATGAGAAAAAAGAAAAGCCTGTTGCTGCGTTTTCGGCAGCTATCTCCACATTTAAGAAAAGTCTTCGAGTCAGATTTTAAAGAGGGTTTCCCTTCCCATCTAATCAAGCGAATTTCCTTGGGACCGAATAAGAAAGGCCTAGCGGTTGACTTTTGCCAGGGAGACCGAAACTATTTGGTCTTGGTCGAAGAACAATACACCACCCATTCTTTATCGGGAGTACAAGAAGATACGGCTGCCCTGCAGTGGATGTTGGAAGAAACGGAGGATGGAGAAGTCCTCGATTCCTTACTTGAAATTAGCCGTAAAAAAAGTGTAAAACTATTGGAGGAGGATAGCTAAATTAGGACTTCAAATATTCTCTATGAGTGAGTCCTTATCCTTAGTCGGTAGTGAAGAGTGGTGTTCCTTTGAACAATTGGGGATACCCGCCGTAAAGGCCCGGATTGATTCGGGTGCACGTACCTCTTCTATTCAATCCCAAAACGCGAAGATCATTCGTCGAAATCAGGAAGAATGGGTTCGGTTTGAATTGAATCCCATTCAAGATAACCGTAGTGTCAAACTGATTTGTGAGGCGCCCTTGGTGGACCGTCGAATGGTGAAGAGTTCCTCCGGGGTTTCCGAGGAGCGCTTGGTGATTCGAACAGAGGTGACCGTAGGAAAGCACAGCTTTGATTTGGAACTTACCCTGCCAATCGTGATACCATGGAGTACCGTATGCTGCTGGGTCGTGAAGCCTTGAATGCCCGTTTTTTGGTGGATCCCTCCCAGAGTTTTTTACAAGGAGATATCACCGATGACCGCTTAGACGAACTCTATAAATCCTATATGCCCGATAAGACGGGTTTGCGGATTGCTGTATTGGCCAGTAACCCGCTTTTGTACAGTAATAAGCGTTTGATGGAGGCTGGTTTGGCTAGGGGGCACGAAATGGTGTTTTTGAATGTAGAGCATTCCTATATGAAGTTGGATACTACAGAGCCGGAGGTGCGCTACCGGGGAGGAAATGTGCTCAATAAGTTTGACGCTGTTATTCCACGTATAAAGCCGGCGGTTACCTTTTATGGCTGTGCCATGCTGAGGCAGTTCGATACCCTTGGGGTCTATTGCCAGAACAGCGCCGATGCGATTTCCAAGTCACGAGATAAACTGTATGCTTCGCAGATCTTTGCCAAGAACGATTTGCACATCCCCACGACGGGCTTTGCAAAATCCCCCATCGATACCAAGGACCTTATTCGGATGGTCAACGGAGCTCCTCTAATCTTGAAACTATTGGAAAGTACTCAGGGGAAGGGCGTTGTTTTGGCGGAAACTAATAAAGCAGCAGAAAGTGTAATCAACGCATTCAAGAGTCTCAAAACCAATATTTTGGTTCAGGAGTTCATCAAGGAAGCCAACGGTTCTGATATCCGTTGTTTTGTCATAGATGGAAAGGTTGTGGCATCGATTGAACGCCGAGCCGGAAAAGGAGAGTTCCGTTCCAATTTGCACATGGGAGGTCAGGCTTCGAAAATTCGGATTAAACCCGAAGAACGCAAGTTAGCTGTGCGGGCAGCCAAAGCCATGAACCTGGTCGTTGCCGGGGTGGACATTATTCGTTCTAACCGCGGACCTCTCTTGCTTGAAGTGAATTCTTCACCAGGACTGGAGGGGATTGAAAATGCCACTGGATTGGATATTGCTCACCTGATGATTCGGGCCATTGAAAAGAAACTAAAATTCAGTTTGCCAGCGGTAGAAGCCGTTCAGGAATAAGGATTACTTCTTCAGATTTTGTAGCATAACCTTAGTGATGTCGTCCAGGTCATAGCGGTGATTCCACTGCCAATCTTCACGCGCTTGAGAATCATCTACGCTTTGGGGCCAGGTATCAGCAATAGCCTGACGAAAGTCGGGGGTGGCCTCCATGGTAAATCCTGGAAGATACTTTCGGATACTTTCTGCCTGTTCTTTCGGTGTAAAACTGATCGCTCCGAGATTGTAGGCCTTGTAGTTGTCCAGGTTATCACTCTCCATGAGTTCAATGGTTCCTCTAACGGCGTCCTCCATATACATCATGGGCATTCGGGTGTCTTCCTGCAAAAAGCAATTGTAATGACCTTTGGCCAGGGCGTCTTGGTAGATGGCAATTGCATAGTCGGTTGTTCCACCACCGGGAATGGTTTTCCAACTGATGAGGCCAGGGTAGCGCACCGTTCGAACATCCACCCCATAGCGTTTTTGGTAGTAAGAACACCAGCCTTCTCCAGCCAGCTTACTGATTCCGTATACCGTAGTTGGCTCAGTAACGGTTTGTTGAGGAGTTTGTTCCTTCGGTGTTGTTGGACCAAAGACAGCGATGCTGCTGGGCCAGAAAATCTTGTCAATATGCCCTTCTTTGGCCAGGTTAAGTGCGTGGAACAGAGAAGTCATGTTGAGGTCCCAAGCGAGTTCTGGTTGCCCTTCAGCCTTCGCACTGAGGAGAGCTGCCATATGGTAAATGGTTCCGACTTGGTATTGGTCTACGATCTTCTTGAGGGCTTGACCGTCCATGGCATTGAGTACCTCAAAAGGACCGTCGCCTAACAAGCCTTCCGGTGCCGGTCGGATATCAGTTGCAATAACGTTGGAAGCCCCGTGCTGGGCGCGAAGAGTTGTGGTGAGTTCGGTGCCTATTTGCCCACAGGCCCCGATAATTAAAATGCTTTTGGACACGCCCTTGGTATTCGAAATATTTGCCGCAAAGATAACCTATCTTTACCCAATAAGCCCTTTTGCATGCGATTCACTTCACGTACAATGACCTTGGTTCTGTTCTTGCTACTAGGCTTTTCCTGTAAAAAGGAGAAGCAAGCCGCGGAGGAGAAGGCTGAAGTCAAAAAAGACACTGTTTTGAATTACACCAATCTGCCTTCTTTGCAGGAGTTGGATGATCAAGCAACTCAGTTGGTTGCACCCTGGAAAGAGTATCAGGATTGGGAACGCAGTTTTGGCTTTATGGAGAGAGCGACAACCAAAGAAGACCTCCTACTAGCGGTCGAGGATTTATTATCCAAGCAAGACACTCTTGATGCGTCAAGCCCCCCTAAGGCTTTTCAGGTATTGCCCATCGAATCACGGCAGAAGGTCATTCGGACTCATTTGATGCAACTCAAGGCGGCTTTGCAAGATGAAACCCCAACCGACAGCAGTATGGCTGCGATTTACCGCGCACGAAATTCGTGGCGAAATCAAATGAATGTGCTCCTCAGATCTCCCTTGGATTCTGTGATGGAGCGGGCCTTATTGGCACCAGAAATCGAAGAAGAAAACCCAACACCATGAAGCAATTCCAAAAACACCGAACTCTGTTGGTCGCTTTGTTTTCGCTGGCCCTGATTCAGGCGCAGGATAAAGACAAAGAAGTTCTGAATCAACTGCTTGACCATTGGCACAAAGATGCTGCAGATGCAAATTATGAAGGCTACTTTGGAGCTATGGCGGAAGAAAGTATTTTCATCGGAACCGACGCTACGGAGAACTGGACCAAAAAGGAGTTTCAGGATTTTGCCAAGCCCTATTTTGATTGTGGAAGAGCCTGGAGCTTTACCGCAATAGACCGCAACATTTATGTGCAAAAAAAGGGTGGTGTGGCCTGGTTTGATGAGTTACTGTCAACTCAAATGGGTATCTGCAGAGGTTCGGGTATTTGATCAAAAAGAGAGGAAAGTGGCATATCAAACACTACGTTCTTTCGATTGATGTTCCCAATGACAACGTCAGTGAGCTCACCGCTCTAAAGCAAAAACGCGACAGCACCTTTATTGCTGACCGCAGGAAAATGCGCTAACTATTCTACTGCTTGTTGGCTTCCGCTTTGCGACTTTCAAGAGCTTGACGACTTAGACTGGCCAAGTTGAACTTGGGTTCCATTTGCAATGCTTGGTTAACCAAGGCCAAGGCATCATCAATTTTGTCCGGAGCGTTGTTGTAGGTCAAGAGACCTTTAAGGTGCAAGAAGGCCGCCTTAATCGATACCTCATACGGTTGTTGTCTTTCAAAAAAGGCATACTTCATATCGGCAGGAGCGTTGGCTAAACCGTACTCAATCTTCTCGGCTGCTTTGGTGTTGTCACCATTTTGAATCATCAAATCGGCTAACTCATAGGCCAAGTAGGCATTGGCGTTGCGCGAGAACAAGATTTCGAATTGTTCCTGTGCGCGTTTAGGTTGGTTGATGGCTTTCAGAGAAACTGCCTTTACCTGAACAGCCAAGTCACTGGCCTTGTCATCGTTTTCAATTCCTACTGTTCTCAAAGCTTGCTCGTGTTGTCCACTGTTCATGTAGATGTATCCGAGGGTGTCGATGCGCTCTTGAGACGGACTAAGCACGTTCAAGTGGGTAAGGGAATTGATCACGCCATTGACATCGCCTTGACTTTTCATGGCTTGGTAATAGGCTTCAAAATGAGCGGCCAAAGCGCTCTTGTCTTGAGCCTGAGTAAAGCTGATTGCTAAAACAAAAAACAGGGGAAGTAACTTTTTCATTCCGATGAATTTAGAGCCGCAAAAGTAGTAAAATTTCCCGCTTAGAGCGGATTTCTCGACGAAAGGGGCCTAAGATTCGATTGGGAATTGGAAGGAGTAGCCTTTGCCGCGAAGAACTTCGGGTTCTACCGCCAGGCCCTCTCGTTTTTCATCCAGGTATTCCGGAGGGGGAATCTGGCGGTTTAGCGCTTCCTGTGTGTAGTATTCTTTCTTGGTCGGGTGGTTGGGGTGAACCAAATTGATGACTTCATCTTTCCACTCGTTTTGAAGGCATTGAAAGATGATCTCAATACACTCCTTTCGCTGAATAAGATTTACGGGCCTGCCTCCCCCACGGAGGTTTGTTCTTCCACTCAGGCGGGTGATCGGATGACGATCGCTCCCCAACAATCCTCCTGGGCGTAGTATTGTCGTTTCCAAATGGGGTGCGGACAGCAGTAATTTTTCTGCTTGGACCAATTGGCGACCAGGTTCCGTCTGTGGATTTACTTCGCTTTTTTCGTCCAAGTGGGTCCGGTTTTCTCTGGGAATGTCTGTTCCATAGACGGAAGTGCTGCTGATAAAAAGTACCCTATGCAGATCATGGTCTTTCAGCTCTTTGATGAGTTGGGCGATGCGGAGGTCATACCGCAAAGTAGGATCTTTTCTAAGGCCAGGAGCGACAGCGATTAACAGGGTATGCATGCCTTCCAAAAAGCCGCGGAGATTTCCTTGAACGCCCTCCTCGTCTAAGGCGATTTCAAAAGGGTGTAGACCGGCTTCCTGCAGTTGCGGAAAGCGCAGACTGGACTGAGTACTTCCATTTACCCGATAGCCTTTGCCAACTAGATATTTTCCTAGAGCTAAGCCAAGCCAACCACTTCCGAGAATGGCCAGTCCGGGATCTTTTTGATCATTCAAAACGGTAGGTTTTGGTCCATAGCAGGGCGTCATTCAGGACAAAGGGCATGGGGATTTCGATTTCTGGACGGACCGAAACGCCGGAACCTGGGTAATTGACCAGATCGGTACTGGCTTCGTAAAGGGTGAGTTCCAGTTCTTGTCCTTCTGGCCATTCCAGTTGGATTTCGGTGTCCTCGTTGTCACTGATGAAGTGGGTAAAGAGTCGATCCGTCTGGCGGTTTTCTAGGTAATAATCCTTCAGCTTGACCCCCTTGATGATTGCCTTCTTAAGACCGACTTCGTTGGTGTATACCTCGAGGCGATTGACATTTCGGGTGGGCGAAATACAAAGGTCCAGATAGCGGGTGTCTCCTATAAGGGTGTCTTTATCGATCCGAATTTTAGGAGCTGAAAGCCTTAGTCTTTTAGCAGACTCTACAGGGACCAAATGATTAAAGGAAGTTCCGTATTTGCTGCTGATGTTGTTCAGTTCAACTTCAGCTCGTGAACTCTCTTTTTCAAGAAAGGGAGCATTCCACTCCGAGAGTACTGCATCGTAAGAAGCCCAATAGGCCTTGTCTTTATTGGCGTCTTCTACATAAAGCAGACTGGTCGGAAGAGGTCTTTCCGGACTTTGGTCACTATCGATGTGCGTCTTGACAGCCAGGCTTATGGCCACGAAAAGAAAGAGAACCGCTAAGCGGGTCATGTACTGAGTCTTGTGCAAAAGAGGCAAGGCAAACAGAAAAAGTAAACTCACCAAAAGGCTACAAGCGATCAACATCTTGAGACCCAAACCGACAGGAAACATGACCACAAAAGGAGTGCAAATCAAGATGGCCGGTAACGAGAGCAAGAGCAACACAAAGGTATTCGGGTGCTGATCATCCATAGAGATCATCCAAGCGGCCAGCAGCCCGTAAATGGGGACGATAAAAAAGCTGGCACCGGCGAGGTAGTGACTCAATAGCCCGGTAATAAGAAGCCATAGAAACAGGGGGGCGGCGATTAAATCTGCCGTGCGGTGGGCGTAGAATCGGTTGTAAAAGAAAAAACAAATCGATAACGAGAAAAAGGCCAAAGTATAGATGTAGCCGTGCCCGTTATATGGAAAGCCGTGCAAATTATTCCCAAGTTCAGGGTACCAATAGGTGATGACCGGCCAGGCGAAATAACCAGCCAAGCCATTAACCAATAGGATCCCTAAAAGCGGAAAAAATCCTTTGAGCATGCCTTTTACACTCAACTTTTCTTTGCGAAGACCAATGATCAGAATGCTGATAAAAACCAAACAGGCTCCAATGAAAAGAGGCCATATCATCTCATAGGGGTAGCTCAGCATCCGGTAGTAGGGCATGTTGAAGTAAACAGAATCATTTAGACTCTTTAGAGCCGTCAGGTCGGCCTGGGCGTAGTGTTGTAAAAGAGGCATGAGGTATTCCCCCTGGTGTTTGAGCGTCGGGAGATCTAATCTGTCCGGTCTGTCCAGAGCGGTGTGGTAGTCAAAATGATCATCGATAAAAGCAAAGTTGAATCCTTCAATATCGCCTTGTTCTCTAAAAACCGTTAAATCGGTGTCGTTGGGGAGTAATTTGTAGATACTGTAGGCGAGGGAATTGGCAACAGGGTAGCTCACTCCCGCTTTTTGAAACCCTTTGATCAGCTCGGCGTTCCCGCGATTGGTTTCGATAAGCATATAACTAGGCCCGCCACTACCTCGCGCTTCGAAATTCAAAACCAGTCCTACTTCTTTAGCCCATTCGTGCTGTTGAACAAAAAGAGCAGCTCCATTTAGACCCAATTCTTCGGCGTCGGTGATTAAAACAATGATGTCGTTTTTGTTCTTTGTTTCTCCACTTGTGTAAGCACGCACTCCTTCCAGAATGGTTGCTACCCCGCTGCCAGCATCGCTGGCTCCGAAAGATGAATGGGGGCTGCTGTCGTAATGAGACATGAGAACCAGGGCTTTGCCATAGGGATCTGTACCGGGAATTCGAGCGAGAATATTGGTCGCCCTCGAAAGATTGCCCCAGTCTCCTGCAGTGTACCCCTCCTGAAACTGAACATCTAAGAGGAGTTCCTTTAATTCGTCCACGATGTATTGCCGGACCTCTTTGTGCGCAGAATACCCCACCCCATGGGGTTTTTGCCCCATATTTTTTACATGAGCAAAGGCCCGATCTGTCGAAAAAACGCTTGGGTCAGCATCTGCATCCGGCTCATAAGAAGGCAATAAAGACCAAAAACTCCAGGCTACAGCTAAAGTGAGCAAGAGTAATGAAAGCAATCTTGGATATTTCATATAAGGATTGGGGGCCTGTTGCGTGATTTGGATCGCAATTACAAGTTAAAAATAAAGATTTAACAAAAAATCATTAAATTAGAAAGAAACCTTCAACAAGTAAGATTATGGGAATCAAGAGTTTTCAAGGAGCCAGAGCCAAAGCCGAGCCGAAGACCACCATAGAAGCACCCATTTTGGTGTCAGATTATATGACAACCAAATTGGTGACCTTTTTGCCGGATCAATCGATTCTAGAGGTGATGGAAGCCTTTGCGAAACATCATATTTCCGGTGGTCCTGTAGTAGATGATGCCGGTTTTTTGGTCGGAATTATCTCGGAAGCCGATTGTTTGAAGCAAATTTCCGAAAGTCGCTATTTCAACCAGCCTATTCTGGATAAACGTGTAGATAGTTACATGTCCAAAGAGGTGGAAACCATCCCTCATGACATGAGTATTTTTGATGCGGCCGAGCGCTTTATCAAGAATAACCGCCGCCGACTACCGGTCATGAAAAATGACATTATGGTGGGTCAAATATCCCGCAAGGATATTGTCATCGCTGCCCTAAAACTCAGCGGAGTCAACTGGAAATAGCCAAAGGCCGTTTGTCTTTGTGAACGATAAGAAGCCGATTGGCTTCAAGTAGACGGTAGCCTACATCGTAGATGTAATAATAGTTTTGACCACGGGTCAGTCGGAGTATTTCGGTCAGGAAACCAAAATCAAATCCCAGTTGTATAAGCTGTTCACGTCCGATTACTCTGCGTGCTTTGGATCCGAGTATTTCCTTTAGTATTTGCCTGTTTCTCTGCAGTTTCTGGTGCGTTGCATAACGAACCCTATTCCTTTTTTGGTGTTTTCGATTGTGGTACGTATTGCGGCAATAGTCCCCACAAAACCTTTTATCAGACCGGCCCTTAAGCGGGGAATTGCATTCTTCACACCGTCTTTGATTCATGCCTCTTCATCTTTAGGGGCAAAGATGTACCGCCTCACTGCAATTATGAAGTAGGCTCTTCTGAATTGGTCAATATGATGAGGGCGCGTAGGGCTACCATTTCTTTTTATTCGGGCTATTCATTTCTAAATACTATTAAGTGTAAATAAATGTATTTAAGTGTTTTATGGACGATTGTTCAGCGTTGTTTCCGGAGGTTTGTCTTGTATTTAGCGAGTGAAACGCTTTTAATTAAAACAGAGTAAATAGTATGAGAAACAAGGTGCAGTTAATTGGAAATCTAGGGGCAGATCCGGAGGTGGTTACTTATGAGAATGGGTCAAAAAGGGCAAAGTTTTCTATGGCCACAAATGAAGTCTATCGCAATGGCGAAGGCGAAAAGCAAACCGACACTCAATGGCATCAGGTCGTTGCCTGGGGGCGCTTGGCTGATTTAGCGGAGTCTTATCTGTTTAAAGGAAAAGAGGTTGGTGTTGAAGGGAAGTTAATGACTCGTTCCTATCTAACAGATAAGGATGAGAAACGTTACTTTACCGAGATCCGATGTGACGAATTGCTACTCCTAGGGAGGTCAACAGTCGCCTTAGAACAGGCCAGTGTTTTGGATGAAACTGAAATCTAGAAATAGATTTCCTGTGCAAGTCGATACGTATTGCAGTGGGCACGAACAATGTGTTTGATTTCGGGGGAGTACCCTCCCCCCATACTGCATTGGACAGGAATTCCAGCCTCGTGGCATGCTTTGAGAACCATTTCGTCTCGCTTTTCGCAACCTTCCATGGTCATTCCTAGAGTGCCCAGTTTATCGGTTTCCAGAACATCCACCCCACATAAATAAAAAACGAATTGGGGGTCGCATTCTGTGAATAGCTTATGGAGGGCTTTTTCTAGGATATCGAGGTAGGTTTTATCAGGTGTGCCTTTTTCTAAAGGGATATCCCAGTCCGAAACTTCTTTCCTAAAGGGGTAATTGGCTTGGCCGTGCATCGAAAAGGTGTATACCCGCTCGTCATCCTGGAAGATTTCGGCAGTGCCATTGCCCTGATGAACATCAAGATCGATAACCAAAATTCTGCTTAAGTCTTTCTCATTGAGAAGATGGTAAGCCGCTATAGCTTGATCATTCAATAGGCAGAAGGCTTCACCGTGCCCTCGGAAGGCATGGTGGGTGCCTCCGGCAATATTCATGGCAACACCGTGTTGAAGGGCAAATTCACATCCTTTAATGGTACCATCGGCTATGATGAATTCTCTTTCAATGAGATGGGAGCTCAAAGGGAAACCAATTTTGCGAACCTCGCTGGGCTTTAGTTCTTCTGCAACAAGCTTCTCAACATAAGAAAGGTCATGTGCCGGTAAAACCGTTTGAAGTACCGGTTTCTCCGGACGGAAGAAATTTTCGGTTTCACATATGCCTTCATAGAGCAACTGTTCCGGGATAAGATCGTACTTCTCCATCGGAAATCGGTGTCCCTCTGGAAGCGGTAGTCGGTAGATCGGATGATGTGCTATTTTCAGCAATAGAACCTAGGGCGTTTGTGGAAGAGTTAATAGATGACTGTAGGGCCTACCATTAAATACGCCTTGCAAATCGATGTTGATCTCTGAAACGTTTGATCTGGGGATGCGCAGACGGGCCTTACCAGCGGAATCCAATTCAATTTCAGGACTCCACAACAGGGTTCCATATCGCAAGAAAGAAGCACTGTTGTAGGATTCAAATTGAGGAGCGTAATACTCTTGAGGGGTCGTAAAGGTGAGCGGAATACTATAGGATGATTTAACCGCCTCGGCATTGGATTTAATGGTGAGGACTTTCGCAGGGTCCGTATAGATTTTAATAACTCCTCCTCCAAAGCGAAGTCCACCTCCGATACCGGATTTATTGACGACGATATAGTCAACAACATCCATACGGAACTGGTAGAGATTGCTGTAGTCTGTAAGTAAGATGTCGTCCAATAGAATAGCCGGAGTGGCATTATTTGGACTGTTGGGCACACGAGCAGAGATCTCAAAGCGACCATTGAGTTCGTTAACGACAAAACCACGAGTACTGAGGTAAGTGGAAAGCAGTTGACTTCTTCTAGGATCATCGGGTTCAAAGAAATCGACGTTTCCAAAGGCACTGACATTTCTGATTTTTTCACGTCGTTTTTCAACCTTGGATTCTGTCACAACAACTTCATCGAGCTGGCGGACATTGTTAAAGGCTGAAATATCTAGAGAGGGCAGGTCTTCATCGCTTGCTTTTCGGTTCCAAAGGTCTGGAAGTAAGAAAGTTTTGTTTAGCGCTACCTCGGGTATTTCGGAGGGTTTAAATTGCAAATAGACCCCAGGCTTTGTAAAGCCTCCTTTGGTCTGAACCTGGGAGATGGAGATTTTTTCGTCTTGAATTGGAAAGAGGTAATCCAAATTCATGATGTTTTGACCTTCATCATTCTTGAGTATCGCAGACTTGTGATTGGTCAGAGGGTATACAAAATACTTTTGTCCTGAATCGTTGTTGTCGGTAAGGACCAAGCTGATTCCTTTTTCAAAAGTGAAGAGTTCCTCTGGGGTTTTGTTGGCGATGGTATTCCAATCGTAGGCGCTCCAGCCCTGAATCATCATGACCAGATCGAGCTCATACCATTTCTTGGGTGTAGGGTCATTGAAATAGTATTGGGCATTCTGAACAGGTGTTTTCAGATGAGGTGCCAGATGAGTGAAAGAAGTCAGGGTGTGTTGACTATTGGAAGAAATGCTGGTGGCGGGTTGAATGGCTATACTTAGGGAAGAGGTTTCTGTTGCTGTGTAGCCGGCCAAAGCAATATCAATGTCTAAGGAGTCTTTTCCTTGTACTGGGCGAATATCAAAGGCGGTCTCTGGGTTCTGCCAACCGTAGTTGTTAAAATACAGTCTTTCCAATACAGGATTGCCTTTACTGTCAAATACGGTTAGGATGTTTACCCCCGGGAAAAGGTCTTTCTTGATCAAAGCAAGAACAGCTTCTCGACTCTTGTTGAACTGAACAGGTACACCAGTGATTTTACTTCCATTGTGGATGGTGAGGGTGTACTCTTCAGAAATTTCTTTGCTGGAGCTCAAGCGAACGAGTACTTCATCCCTCATTTCCTGCACCTTGATTCCGGTGCCGGTAGGCTGAATATTGGGAATGGGTAAATTTCTGGTTTGCCCTTCGTAGGTATATTCCACCTGGTACTGGGTGCCCGCTTGAGGGGTGAGAATGAATTTACCCAGGCCTAAGGCGTTGACCTTAAAGGTGGTGACTTCTTGTTTGTCCTGGTTAAGCACCCGACCGGTAACTCCATCAAGACCGTAACCTTGGCTATCTTTAAAGGCCAAACCAAAAACGCTTTCTACTCCCACTGGAGCATGTCCACCTTCCGGTAAAACATGAGCGATAATCTCACTTCTAATCTGTTTGTTCTCTTCCACCTTGGTTTGAGGATCGACCACAAGAATGGATTGCTCAAAATGATTGCTTTCCTGAAAATTGAGCATATAGTTGGTGTATGCCCTAAGGGTATATTCTCCTGGAGAAAAGACACTATCGAGTTGGATGGCACCAGCAGCGGTACCTTTTTGTACCCACAGTAAGTCACTCTTGACCGTTTTTCCATTCTCGTCTTTGATGGTGAGATAGAGGTTGGTGGTTTTTTCGGAGAGTTCCATACTGGCCTTATCCAAGACGTACGCCTTAAATCCTAGAGGTTCACCAGCGAGATAGACGGACTTGTTCAGGTGAACAAAAGCTACTTCCCTCGGTAATTCGACATAGGATTCAAATTGTTTGAGGAGGTCCATGACGGACTGTCCCCGGCTCAAGCCCGTAAAAAGCAAGAGTAGGCAGAGGAGAAATCCCCCGTTTCGAGATGCAATGTGCATAATTTAAGGTTTAGGCGGGGGGAATTGATTTACATGGCCGAGCCGTCGGTAGCGGCACTTTCTACAGTGAGTTTTTCAATATCGCGATCAAAGAGATAAAGACCTCCTTTGTCGTTCCCGATCAAGTTGATTTTGTCCAAAGCTGTTCGTGCTAAGGCTTCTTCCTCAATCTGTTCGGCAACATACCACTGCAGGAAATTATGTGTCGCGTAGTCTTTTTCATCCAGGGTCACCTGAACGAGCTCGTTAATGCTTTGAGAAACGAAAATTTCGTGGTCGAGAAGTTTCTGAAATACTTCAGGAAGTGTTCCAAAATCTTTTGCGGGCTCTTTGAGATCCGTAATGATCGCATGACCTCCACGCTCGTTCACGTACTTGACCAATTTAAGCATGTGCATGCGTTCCTCGTCCGAGTGGCCGTACATAAATCCAGCCACACCACTAAGGCCTTGAACTTCTGCCCAGGAGGCCATAGCCAGGTATATCTGAGACGATTCCGCTTCAATGCGGATTTGTTTGTTAAGTGCTTTTTCTAAGTTTTTAGATAACATAGCGTTCTGTTTTATGAAATGGTTTTGCCAGGGGCAACATCGTTTTCTGCAGGCTGAACAAAGACCAGCTTTCCTTCGGCATTTTCTGTCATCAAAATCATCCCTTGGCTTTCGACTCCTCTTAACTTTCGAGGAGCTAGGTTGATCAAAACAGTGACCTGTTGACCGACGATGTCTTCGGGTTTAAAGCTTTGAGCTATGCCCGAGACAATGGTTCTGGTGTCCAGTCCGGTATCGACCTTTAAGACCAATAATTTATCGGCCTTCGGCATTTTTTCTGCTTCAATAATCGTACCGACCCGCATGTCCAATTTGGTAAAATCATCAAATTGGATGGTTTCTTTTTGTTCCTCGAGATTAGTCGTAGAAGCTTCGTTCATCTTACGGGTATTTTCTAGTTTTTGAAGCTGGGCTTCGATCGTTTTGTCTTCTATTTTTTGGAAGAGCAATTGGTTTTCTTTGATCTGATTTCCGGAGGGTAGTAAGGCCTGATTCTGCTGTACCGATTCCCAATTGAAATCCGGAGAAAGATCCAGCATTGTTTTCAGCTTTTGCGCTGTAAAGGGAAGGAAAGGCTCCGAGAGCACTCCCAAAGCAGCCGCCACTTGGAGGGCTACGTAGAGGATGGTTTGGGTGCGTTCCGGATTCTCCTTGACCAACTTCCAAGGTTCTTCGTCTGCCAGGTATTTGTTTCCTAATCGGGCCAAATTCATCAGTACCTGACTCGCTTCTCTAAAACGGTAACGGTCCAGGGAATCCATGAGTTCTGCCGGATACTTCCTGATTTCGTTCAGTACTTGCTGATCGCTTTCACTCAGCTCGTTGGAGGGTGGCACTATGCCCTGGTAGTATTTGTGGGTCAAAACGGTTACGCGATTGACGAAGTTGCCGTAGATGGCCACCAGTTCGTTGTTGTTGCGCGCTTGAAAATCTTTCCAGGTAAAATCGTTGTCTTTGGACTCGGGCGCATTGGCGGTCAAGGCATAACGCAAAGCATCTTGCTGTCCTGGGAAGTCCACTAGGTACTCATGTAACCAAACAGCCCAGTTCTTCGAAGTCGAAAGTTTTTGCCCCTCGAGATTGAGGAACTCATTGGCTGGCACATTTTTGGGTAGTACATAATCCCCGTGAGCTTTCAGCATACTCGGAAAGATGATGCAGTGAAAAACAATGTTGTCTTTCCCGATGAAGTGGACCAATTCCGTCTCTGGGTCAAGCCAGTAGGGTTTCCAGTCTTTTCCGTTTTCTTGGGCCCACTCTTTGGTCGAAGAGATGTAGCCAATGGGGGCGTCAAACCACACATAAAGTACTTTCCCTTCGGCATCCGCTAGAGGAACGGGAATACCCCAATCGAGATCGCGGGTAACCGCGCGGGGCCTTAAGCCTTCTTCGATCCAGGATTTACACTGGCCGTATACATTGGGTTTCCAATCTTTTTTATGTCCTTCTAGAATCCATTCCCGCAAAAAGTCCTCGTGTTTGTCTAAGGGCAAAAACCAGTGTTTGGTTTTTTTCAACGTGGGTTTGCTTCCGGTAAGGGTAGACTTTGGATTGATCAGTTCGGTGGCGTTCAAAGAGGATCCGCAGTTTTCGCATTGGTCTCCATAGGCCTCTTCATGACCGCACTTGGGGCAGGTTCCCGTCACAAAGCGATCGGCTAAAAACTGATTGGCCTCCTGATCAAAAAGCTGCTCTGTTGTTTCTTCAATGAATTCCTGTTTGTCGTCCAGATTTTTAAAGAATTCAGATGCCGTTTGGTGATGTATAGGCGCGGAAGTGCGCGAATAGTGGTCGAATGAAATACCAAATTCTTCAAAGGATTCCTTAATCAGTGGATGGTATTTGTCGATGATTTCTCGTGGGCTAACGCCTTCTTTTTTCGCCTTCATCGGGATGGCTACCCCGTGTTCATCAGAACCACAGATATAAATAACATCACGCCCTAAACCGCGCAAGTAGCGAGCATAGATGTCGCCAGGGACATAAACCCCAGCGAGGTGGCCAATATGGATAGGCCCATTCGTGTAGGGAAGGGCGGCGGTAAGGGTATAGCGTTTTGGATGTTGGGCTGCCATGTAGTTTCTGAGTAGAATCGCGAAAAAAGCGAGATAAATTTCAGGCAAAAATACGCAATACTAGGCTTATGCCGGCCTTTGTCAGGGGTGATAAGCGGAAGGTTTCAGAAATAAAAAACCCCCGGAAGTAGTACCGATTTGGGGCGGGGAGGTACGCTTCACAGGGGTTACACAATGTAGGATGGTCCTACATAATCATTACAGACTTACTCATCTTTTGGTCTTGAACCTGAATACGGTAGATGTATTTACCGGTCGAGAGTCGGTTTTGTACCCGTTCTCTGATGTTGATTTCGATCGGTCCTTCAAATACCATTTCGTTAAAGACTGTTCCCACATGCTGACCAAGGATATTGAACAGCTGGATGTCTAAGTGCCCGGCAAAAGGCATCTGGACATAGATATGGGGATTTTGGTCCGAGGGGTAATAAGGCTGGTGAACCACGGTATTGCCCAACTCAGGATTCGGATCAGTGCCGTCGCTGGGTGGGGTGTCGGGCAAATCTGGTGGATCATCGCTGTATACAATATCGTCAAAGGGCTCGCCGCTGCAATTGAACCCAAGATCAATACGATTGAAATTATAGCCCAACAAGTGTTGGTCTACTTGAACCTTAGGAACACAGAGCCATTCGTGCAGAACGGTGCCATAGAGGTCCCTGAAATCCATGGTGTATTCCAGGTTTCCTCGGCCGTTCGGTGCATCGAGATCCGGGTGATCTCCGACAAAGGCACTGCCGTTTAATCCCGATCCAAAGAAGAGCGTTGGTGCTGCTTTTCCGTGGTCCGTTCCATTGGATCCGTTTTCGAAAATTCGGCGACCGAATTCCGAAAAAGTCATGCTGAGCACCTGACGGTCTTGTTCAGTGAAGGCCAGGTCTCGGTAAAAGGCTTCGATGGCGATGGTCAGATTAGACATCAGGCGTTCGTGGGCCAGGGGTTGATTTCCGTGAGTGTCAAAACCACCCATAGAAATCATGTAGACTTTGGTTCCTAGATTTCCTTTGATCAAACGTGCTAATAGAGCCAATTGTCGGGCAAATCCATTGTCTTGGTACTCGACCTGGTTTTGTCCGCGTTCATATGCTGCGTTTATCAAGCCGGAGTATTCATAGGTTGTATTCGCTACTCCGCGAAGGAAGCGCAACTGATCTCCGTACATGCAACTGTCAAAAATGGCCTGGTTCAGGTCGTAAAAAGTACCTGTGGCTGCGATTTCTTCCAGTTGATCAATGTTATTGGTTACGAAGGCGTAATTCGTTTCTTCTCCCTGGAAAACCAAGTTCGAGATACTTCCGATTTGAATGGCCGCAGGGGATTCAGGTGGATTAATCAGATAATCCGGGAAACAAGTTTCAAAATGTCGTCCCATCCAACCGGTATCCAATCCGCTGAAACCCGTGGAGGTCAAATCCGTATTGGCGTAGATATCAGATCCGGTAAAGTGAGATAAACTCTGGTTTTCGTATCCGACTCCGTGAACGGCTTTGAATTGGCCTTCGCCCCACATGGGTTCCAAGGAATTCATGTAAGTAGGGATCCCGAAATCATCCGTCAGTTTTAAGATCTTACTCTCTGGAATATAGATATTCGGGCGGGCATTGGCATAGGTATCGTATTGCTCAATAGGAATGACGGTACTCAAACCGTCGTTTCCGCCATTGAGGCGAACAAGGATGAGAATGTTGTCGGTTTCGCTATCTCCTAAGGCCGACATCAGTGGGGAAGGAGCGGATGCGCTGAGCATTTGGTTGCTCAACATCATGGATCCGGAACCAGCGATTCCGAGGGCCTGTAAAAAGGAGCGGCGGCTCCAGGCTTTATGTTCTTGGTGGTGACCTTCGTGCTCGAGGCCTTTATGGGGTTCAGAAGTATGATGAGTATCACACATAGCAGTAGGATTATTTGAGTTGGAATTCAGGTTCGCGACTAAGATGCCTCATGAGGGTGTACACCATCAGGGGTGACTCCATACTCACAGCGAGCATCCATAAACTCAATCCTCCATCGACATAATCGGGAGAGTAATAGTTTTCAGGGACATCGTCAATCTTAAAAGCATCGACGGCGTTCTGAAAATCTTGCTCAGTCAGTAGTCCTTTGGGTAGAAATTTATCGACCAATGCTCGGACGACGGTTTCTGGATTACTGGTATTGCTATCTGCGGGCCCAACAGCCTCCATAGCCAGGTCCCTGAATAGTTCGGGATTTAGTTGGTAATAACGCTCCAAGAATACCTCCATGGTGAGCCAACGACCGATGATGTAGTTGGTGTTGATCCACTGGCGGTCTCTTTGCCATCCGGCTACATCCACAGGGTCGAACATGGTTTGCCCTATTAAGCGGCAAGCGTCAATCACGTTGAGGACGGTACTGTCATCATAAGGAAAATTCGTTTCCTTCATGAAGTTGAGGTATATGTCAAAAGGGCTTTTGATAATGACACCGATAGCGTCGTCGTCAAAGAAGTGTTGACTCTTGAATAACTGGCTCATTACCGGCGCCAACTCAAAGTCATTGGCGATAAAGGTAGCGGCCATTCCACTGATAATCGTTTCGGCATTGCCGTCGTCATCAGAAGAATCTGGGTGCACAAAGAACTCGTAAAGCTTGGTGCAAATAAAGGTGGCTATTTCATTGGGCCTTTCTTCAAAAAGGATATCGATAACATCGTCGTATCCCCAGGTTCCGGTACGACCCAATATTGTCTTTTCTCCAGCATCGTGGCGATCTGCTCTGTAATTCACGGGAGAACATCCCACTTCACCGCGATCGGTATATCCTGAAAGTGCTCGGGCGGTTTCAATGATATCGTCCTCGGTATAACCGTTGCCCTCACCCAAAGTAAAGAGTTCGAAAAGCTCTCGGGCGTAGTTTTCGTTCGGATTGTTTCCGTTGTTGAAAGCACCATCGAGGTAATACAGCATGGCGCTGGTCAGTCCAACCTCACTGACAAAGGTCTTGAAATTACCCAAGGCATTGCGCTGTAGGCAATTGATGTAGTAATACAAATAAGAATTACAGTTGTACACATCTCTTTCGGTAACAAAATGGTTGCTCCAAAAGAAACTCAAACGATCCAGAAGTCCATTCGACAACATCGCATTCCCGTAAGAGGTTGCAAACTCTTCTAATTGTGCGCGGAATACCGCGCGTTGAAGGTCCTCATCTTCAGGATAGTCGTCCACGGTCCAATCAGCCCAGAGAGGCGGAGCAATAGGCGTTGCTGCCTGCGCGTCCGCAATGATTTGATTGACCAGGGCATCTGCACTTGAGCCTGTTCCAGCATCAATCGTCGCCTGGTTGGCACTGAAGCCAATTCTTCTGTACAAATGGGATACCTGCCTGGACTCAAGTGAGTCGGTGTGAAGTGCCAGACTGGAAGTGTTACAATTAACAAAAAATTCCATAGACAGTAGGTTGATTACATACAAGCATAGTTACTCTTTTAACTATGTGTTTGGGCGGTGCTGGTTTATTGCATACCCAATTTATAGTATTAGAACGTTTTAGACGCTGAATCGCATATTTTTTCGATAAAATGCGCAAATGGAGTAGGAAAAATCGTAATACCACGAAATTTAGGGGCAGGAGGGGAGCGCATTGCCGAGCTGTTTTTACGGCTTTTGGGCCTCACTTTTATCGGTCGTGACAGGCGTTATGGCCCCTGTCAGGTAGATCTGTTATTTCGGGACGGGAAGACTTTGGTTCTTGTAGAAGTAAAAACGGCGAGTGGAAGTCCGTTGGCATCAAAGAGTCAGCAACTTAAATACACCCAACGTAACTGCCTTCGAAGAGCGGCTAGACAGTCCCTAAGGGAACACCCTTGGGCGATAGAAGTTCGATTGGATCTGTTGTTCCTGGAAGTGCGAGGAACGGGCCTGATTTTGAAATATGAACCGGATTGTTTCTACTAAATATTAACACTGTGTTTTTTATATAACAACCTGTTGTTTTTTGTACTTTTACAGGATGAAAACGATCTCTTCTGCTGTTGAACATTTTATTCACCGCAAGCCCTTCCTGCAGACTGCATTAGCGCAGGGGATTATTAATTTAACTTCCCTCAGCCGGCAGATCAAGCCCGAGATCGAGCTAGAAATGGGCAAGACCGTCCGGGACGGAGCAATCATCATGGCCCTCAAGCGACTTTCTGAAAACCTGGAATTTCGTGCGACCCACCGCATTGTTAAGGTCTTGAAGGGTATTGGAGAAATCACGGTGCGCTCTTCCTTAAGTGATTACACCTTTTTGGCTTCGGAAACGATTTTGCCTTTGCAGGCGAAACTCTTGGAAGAGGTCAACAGAGAGAAGAGTGTTTTTTATACCTCTTCACGTGGTGTAAACGAGATCAATATTGTGATTAGTAACAGTATGGATGCCAAGGTCGATGCCCTCTTTCAAGGAGAGAGACGGACCCAAAAGGCCGAGAATCTTTCCTCCGTTACCGTAAAATTACCCTCAGAGAATGTGTCCGTTCCCGGGATCTATTACTTTATTTTTCAGCGCCTGGCCTGGGAGGGAATTACCTTGTATGAGGTCATTTCAACCACGAATGAATTTACCATTTTGGTGAGCGAAGATCAAGTCGATAAAGCCTTTACTACAATCAAGAGTCTCAAGGATCTCTAAGCAAGAATTTTGAAGAAACATCGTTACATTTAGTACGAATACGCTTCGAATTCAACGAGAACCGAAATGACGAAAAAAAGAATCCTGTTCGTACTGCTAGGGGTTATTATGGCCTATGCTGCCTATCTGTTGTACGTTTTTGTCTTATCCCCATCCAACAATTTGCAGCCCCTTTATCTGATTCCCAAGGATGCCGTTTTTGTGCTCCAAAGTGATCAGCCTGTCGAAAATTGGCAAGAAATACGCGGGAGTGATGCCTGGAAGCACTTGAACCGAAATGCCTATTTCAGTGAGATTACCGAGGGTATTCAAAAGATGGACACGGTGTTTAACAACCGGAAGAACCTCTTTGATCTCTTTGGGGATCGATCTCTGTATCTGTCGATCCACATGATCTCTCAGTCCGAATACGGCATTCTCTACACCGTGGATCTCAAACGAATCGCGAAGCTGAAAATGCTGAAAACCTATTTGGAAACAATCTTAAACGACAACTTTACCCTCAGTAAGAGAGCCTATAACGATCAGGAAATTCTGGAGGTTTTCAGTAAACAAACCGGTAATATTCTCTACCTCTCCTTTGTTCGGAATCAGATGATCGCGAGTTATACGCACACCTTGGTAGAAGCCTCTATCGATCAGTACCAATCGCCAACGCTAGGACGGGACCTGAATTTTTTAAAAGTGAAAGGAGAGCTGGGCACCAGCGAAGATATTCACCTTTACATCCAGTATGATTACCTGGATGACTACTCCCTGAGTTTTGCTACCAATCCTCCCCCGGCGATCAAGCACTTGACCGAAAACTATTTGTTTTCGGGCTTTCGTTTTGATCTTAGCGATCCGAGTACCATCAGTGCTCGGGGGTTTACTAACATTACCGAAAACAACCAAACCTATTTAAAAGCGCTTCAGAAATCAGGGACTGCTAAGCGGACAATCGCCTCAATTGCACCCAAGAGAACCGCCGTTTATCTCAGTTATGGATTTGAAGATTTCCCGACTTTTCACGAGAATTTTCAGGAGCTAAAACAGGCAGATCCGGCTGTTTTTGAGCTTTACGACAAAGGGGTAAAAGACATTGAGAAATTCCTCAAGATTGATGTAGAACAGGACTTTGCCAGTTGGATTGGTAATGAAATCGGGGTTTTACAAATTCAGTCGACCATCGAAAAAGGAACGAATGATTTGGCCCTGGTGATCAAGACCGATAGTGTTGAACTGGCCGAAAAGAAACTCGGTTTCATCTTATCGCAAATCAAAAAGCGGACTCCGGTCAAGTTCAAGGCCATCGATTACCGGGATCACCGCATACACTTCTTGTCCATCAAAGGGTTTTTTAAACTCTTTCTCGGGAAACTCTTTGCCGATTTCGACAAGCCCTATTACACCATCATCGATGATTATGTGGTCTTTAGCAATCAACCCAATACACTAAAGGGAATTATCGATGCCTACGTCGAAATCGAGACCCTGGATACCTCGGAGGACTACCAAAAATTCATTACTTATTTTGAGGAGGAGTCGGCTGTTTTTGCCTATGTCAATACGCCCATACTGTACGAGAATATGTATGCTTTGGCCAATGAAGAGACTCGGGCCCAGATGCAGAAAAACAAGGACTATATCATCTGCTTTCCACAAGTAGGATTTGAGCTTTTACCGGAAGAAAATCTTTTTGAAAGCGCCTTGGTAATCAACTACCAGGATGCTTCAGAAGTCAAGAAGAAAAGTCAGTTTAGGCAACAGCAGCTCCGCTTTGATCAACCGGCTTCGAGTGCGCCAAGCTACTCACCGATGCCGTTTTTAATGTGCCGAGGATTTACCCTTCGGATCTGAATGCCAAGTCTTTTGAAAAGAAATACGCCTCCGGTAAAAGGCGATTTAAAGTGCACCTGAAGGATGGCAAAAAGCACGGCCGATACGAGGCCTATTATCCGGATGGCACCCTCAAACTCAAAGGGCGCTACCGCAAGGATAAACAAATAGGTCTTTGGAAGTACTACAACCCTGAAGGAGAGTTGGTGCGTAAAAAGCGTTTCTAAATTACTCTATGGCGAAACGGTAGACCAGCCCGGCGCTGTGAACTAAGTGGTTGTTTCCTTGAATGGCCATCGAAAATTTGCCGGTAGAATTCAGTAGGATGGCACAGCGATCTGAGATCCAAAAATGGGCTCCAGCAACTGTGTTCAAAGTGCCTTGACTTTTTTTGTTTGCTCGGGTAAAGCCCGTGCCAATGCCTAAATAGGGATCAAAAAATCGTCCCCATCCCAGAAAATTGTTGAAGTGAAAGACTGCATTGACATCCATGCTCCAGTAGTTCCGGTTGTTGTCGAGTACACTTCCGTCTACAATCTTTCCTTCTGAATACACGGAATAGGCTCCTTGAACTTGAAAAGAGAGATTTTTTCCGGTACGGCGACTCAAAGCAATACGACTCGGATAAGGCAAGATTTGCCAATGATCTTCGACATTGACCGGGTCACTGATAAAGCGACCGGAGTCATCGATGGCGAGGTAATCTACACTGATTTGCCAATAAGTCTCTTGTACGGAATGCCATTTGGGAATTTCTACCCGCTGTCCGAAGACGAGAAGTGGCCAAAACAGGAGAAGCGAAAGGATTGTTCTGTACACAATGGATTGTATTAGGACTATACCTAAGGAACAACTTGATCTGAAGGAGCCCTAGTGGAAACCGATGTACCGCATGGATTTTTCGCTTAAAGGGGGTCTTTTGTTCTTTATGCTGATCTTTTCCTACAGTTGATTTCGTCGTATCTTTCCACAAAGCACTCAAAGTATGCGATTAATGGCGATGCTAGCGCTGCTGGCGACTCTACAACTACAGGCACAGGACCTGGTCTTTCCTGATCGAAATCAATCCTTTCCGGAAGCCGAAACAAAGCTCAAAAAGAAGTTTGATACCCAAGCCCTGGTCAAAGCCGTTTCCTTTGCCGAGCAGAACGAATACACGGGTTCAAGGGATTTGCGCATTGCCATTCTCAAAGGATTTGAGAAAGAGCCCTACCACCAAATTTTGGGCCCCACAAAAAAGAGGGGAGGACCTGCGGGCATTATCCTATACAAGGGTCGAACTATTACCCAATGGGGTGATTTGAAACGAGTCGATATGACCTTCAGCGTTACCAAAAGTTTCTTGTCCACCGTCGCGGGATTGGCGGTCGACCAAGGCCTGATCAGCAGCACCTCGAACAAGGTTGGGGAGCAAATATGGGATGGTACTTTTGAAGGACCTCACAATGCCAAGATCGAATGGAAGCACCTTCTACAACAGAACTCTGCCTGGTCAGGTACTCTTTGGGGAATCAAGGACTGGGCTGACCGACCACCGCGTGAGGGCAGTACAGATGATTGGCGATTTACCAAGCCAGTAGAGCCGGGAACGGTTATGGAGTACAACGATGTGCGAGTGAATGTGCTGGCCTATTCTCTAACCCAGGTATGGCGTAAACCCCTGCCTCAGGTGTTGAAGGAAGAACTCATGGACAAAATTGGCGCATCGACTACCTGGCGCTGGTTTGGTTACAAAGATGCCTGGACTACCATTGACGGAAGACAGATGAAATCGGTTACCGGAGGAGGACATTCCGGGGGAGGAATCTTTATCAATACGGAAGATATGGCCCGTTTTGGGATGCTCTTTTTGAACCAAGGCAAATGGAAAGATCAACAACTACTGAGTGAATCCTGGATTGCTGAAGCCCTAACCCCATCCCAGCCGAATCCAAGTTACGGTTACCTCTGGTGGTTGAATAAGGAAGGAAGACGTCAGTGGAAAGGAGTTCCCGAGCACTTGTTTTATGCAGCAGGATTCGGCGGCAATTTTATTGTGGTGGATCAAAAGAATGATTTGGTCATCGTAACCCGCTGGTTGGAGCCCTCCAAAATGGGGGAGTTTATGGCCAAGGTGTACGAGTCTTTACGCTAAGAGCTCACAGCCTTCTCCTTTTCCGGGACTAGAGGTTTCAGCCCTCTTATGGCGTCCTGAACGCTACGTACCTGGTCAATCACCAAAAGCAAACGCAATCCGCTGCGGGTCTGCTTTTCTTTGAGCTGAAGAGCACGGGGATTGGCCTGCACATACTGTAAAATTTTGGTGAAGCGAGGACTTTGAAAGTATTCGGATTGTTGATCGGCCAAGAAGTAACCCAAAAGTTTCCCTTTCTTCATAATGACCCGTTCCAGACCCAAATAGGTGGCCCACCATTTTATTCTAACGGAGTCCAATAGGGCCTCTGCGGGAGCTGGAAGGGCACCAAAACGATCGATGAGTTTTTGGCGGTAGACCTCCAATTCTTCATCGTTTTTCACCTCATTCAGGTCGGTGTACAGGGTAAGTCGCTCACTGATATTGTTGATGTAGTCATCCGGGAAGAGCAATTCAAAATCCGTATCGAGTTGGGTTTCCTTGACGAACTCTTTGGTGGTTTTGCCCTCCACTTCCTCGTAGAGTTCTTTGAATTCGTTGTCCTTGAGTTCCTCAATGGCTTCGCTCAGGATTTTCTGGTAGGTTTCGAAACCAATTTCATTGATAAAACCACTTTGCTCCCCGCCCAAAAGGTCACCAGCCCCTCGAATTTCTAGATCCTTCATTGCGATATTGAAGCCGCTACCCAGATCAGTAAACTGTTCCAGGGCCTCAATACGCTTACGGGCTTCCGGCGTCATGGATTCGTAGCCCGGGGTGATAAAGTAACAGAATGCTCTTTTGTTGCTTCGCCCGACACGACCGCGCATTTGATGCAGATCGCTTAATCCGAACTGATGAGCGTTGTGAATAAAAATGGTATTGGCATTGCTCACATCCAAGCCGCTTTCGACAATGGTGGTCGAAACCAAGACGTCAAAGCGTCCGGCCATAAAGTCGAGCATCAATTCTTCCAATTTTTTCCCGTCCATCTGCCCGTGCCCTACGCGGATTTTGGCGTCTGGAACCAGGCGTTGGATCATCCCGGCCACTTCCTGAATATTTTCTACCCTGTTGTGGATAAAGAAGACCTGACCTCCCCGCTGAATCTCGTAAGAGACCCCATCGCGGATGATCTCTTCTTGCAGGCGAATCACCCGGCTGTCAATGGGGAAACGATTCGGTGGTGGGGTATTGATGACCGAAAGATCCCGGGCCGCCATCAAACTGAATTGAAGGGTTCTAGGAATAGGGGTAGCGGTCAAGGTCAGCACGTCCACATTTTCTTTGATAGATTTGAGTTTGTCCTTTACGGCAACCCCAAATTTTTGTTCCTCATCCACGATGAGCAAGCCCAAATCCTTGAATTGAACTTGTTTGCTCACCAATTGATGGGTTCCGATAAGGATGTCTAGGCGGCCATTGGCTAAACGCTCTAGCACGTCTTTTTTCTCTTTGGACGTCCTAAAACGGTTCAGGTAATCGACTTGCACAGGCAGATCAGCCATGCGCTTGCGGAAGGTATTGGCGTGCTGAAAAGCCAAGATGGTCGTCGGGACCAACACGGCAACCTGCTTGCCGTTATCTACCGCTTTGAAGGCTGCACGGATAGCGATTTCGGTCTTTCCAAATCCAACATCTCCACAGATAAGACGATCCATTGGCCGCTCACTTTCCATGTCTTTTTTGACATCTAGGGTGGCTTTTTCCTGATCCGGGGTGTCTTCAAACAAAAAGGAGGCTTCCAGTTCGTGTTGCAGATAGGAATCCGGGGCGTATTGATAGCCTTTGCGTAAACGTCTTTTGGCGTAGACCTGAATGAGGTTAAAAGCAATTTTCTTAACCCTGGATTTGGTTTTCTGTTTGAGCTTTTTCCAGGCGGCAGAACCTAATTTGAACAATTTTGGAGTAGTGCCATCCTTGCCGTTGTACTTGCTGATCTTGTGAATAGAGTGGATGCTGACATACAGGATGTCGCGATCCCCATAGATGAGCTTGATCGCCTCCTGTTTCTTGCCTTCTACCTCAATCTTCTGAAGGCCGCCGAACTTTCCGATCCCGTGGTCGATGTGGGTGACAAAATCCCCCATCTCCAATTTATTGAGTTCTTTTAGGGTGATGGCCTGTTGTTTGGCATAGCCATTCTTCAGTTTGAACTTGTGGTAGCGTTCAAAAAGTTGGTGGTCGGTGTAGAGCGCAATGCCCGCTTGCTGATCAATAAAACCGGCGTAGAGCGGGCACACCAAGGTGGAATAAGGCACGTCCCCTTTGCCTTCAGCAAATATATCGGCCAATCGCTGGGCCTGTTGAGGAGTGGCGCAACTGATGGTGTTGGTCAGACTCTCTTCTGTGTTTTCAATCAGGTTGGATCGCAGCAGGTCAAAACGCTTATTGAAAGAGGGTTGTGGTTTTTGTTGCCACTGAATCTCGGGTTCTTCGCTTTTCCACTCGATCCGACTAAAGCTTTCCCATTGCTTTTCGGCACTTTGGCCATCCAAAAAGAGATCGGCAGGCTTGGTGTGCTCTATGGGACTTTGCAGCTTTTCAAAAGCTTCTTCGGCCTTCACAAAAAGGGCGTTCAGGCTGGCCCGGATTTGGCCGTAATGAAAGGCGCACAGTACTGTTTCTGAAGGTAAGTGCTTAAAAAAGGATTCACGACTCTCACCGCTGACCTTGTTCTCTACATTGGGTACCAGACTGATGCTTTTGACCTTTTCTTCGGATAACTGGGTCTCGACATCAAAGGTGCGCATACTGTCTACCTCGTCTCCAAAGAACTCGATTCGGTAGGGCAGGTCGTGGGAATAAGAGAACACATCGACAATTCCTCCTCGTACCGAAAATTCCCCTGGCTGGGTGACAAAGTCTACCCGTTTGAAATGGTATTCAAAGAGGGTTTCGTTCAAAAAGTCGAGGCTCAGGGCGTCGCCTACAGAAAGTTTCAGCCGGTTCTTTTCGAACTCCTTCCGGGTGATGACCTTTTCGAGTAGGGCTTCCGGATAGGTGACCAGCAACAACTTTTCTTTTGCGCTTTGCAAGCGACTGAGGACTTCTGCTCGCAACAAGACATTGGCGTTGTCGGTCTCTTCGATTTCATAGGGCCGTCGGTAACTCGCTGGATAGAACAAGACCTGCGCTTTGGGCAGCAACTGTTCCAAATCGTTGAGGTAGTAGGCAGCTTCTTCCTTATCTGAGCAGATCAGGAGAATGCTCTCTTCCTGTTTTTGAAAGATACTTTTGGCCAAAAAGACACACCAGAACCCACCAAACCACTGCTTGGGATCGCTCTTCCTTTTTGGCTTAGAAGCTTGAGAAGGTCTTGAGTTGGTGTTGAATTCGTAAAGGCCTGGGTGATCAGATCGACAGACAAGGGATCGAATTTTTTGCAAATATAGGGGCTTTATAGGGCAATTACCTCTCCCTCGGCCAGAACAAAAACCCGGTCTTTTGGTCCCTGTTTGAGACTGTGGCTCCCGGTAAAGGCTCCCAAGGCGGGTAGGATCAGCTGTTTGGGTTTCAGAAAGAAACAAGGAAGGCGCAGACTTTGCCTACCGCTGCCTCGTAGAACGATGGCCGGATGGATGTGACCACAGATGTTGATGTGTTCTGAAGTATCGGTCGGGTGATGACTTAGGTAAAAAGGGCCTAGTTCCCAATCTTCCACATAGTGAAGGCCTATTTTTTCGAAGCGGAGTGGAGAGATGATATCGTGGTTCCCGGCGACCAGAATCAATTCTGAAGGGGTGGCTTGGACCCAGTGTTCAAAAAGGTCCCACTCCTTATTAAGGGAAGAATGAAAGAGATCTCCCAGAAAGACAATCTGAAAAGGCTGAAATTCTTCAACAAGCCGACGCAGGAGAATAAAGTTTTCTTGTACAGCTTGAGTGGGAATGGCTGCACCAAACTTTCTGAAATGCGAGATCTTGCCCAGGTGTACATCACTGAGCATCAGCAGAGATCGCTCTTCCCAAAAGAGAGCTCCACTGGGGTGCATCAGCATTTGCTGGCCGCCGATTTGAATACGGTGGTTCACCGGCCCTGTAGTTTTTTGGTCATCTTACGAATACGGTCTGCCAGCTTTTCGGATGACATTTTTTCTCGCAGACGGTCGGTGATAATCGGAAAGGAAAAAGGAGTCGCTTGACTGCAGTTTCGGATCACCAACTCTTGTCGGCCGATTCGCTTCAAGGCCAGACGTAGACGACCTTCTTCCAGCTGGTGTTCAAAGGTTTCTCGGTAGGCTTGGGTATACAGCAGATTGTCAGCCTCGTAATCTTTAAAGACATCGAAGAGCAGTTGGGAACTGCTTTGTAAATGCTTCATTTTGATCCCTTTTTCGGGATAGCCCGTGAACACCAAGCCGCTGATGACGGCGATGTCTCTGAACTTTCGACGTGCCATTTCGGTCGAATTCAGACTGTTTTGTAGGTCCTCCAGCATATGATCGGTCGTCAGCAGGTTGTTGTCAATGATCTCCTGCAAATCAACGGGCTGGTCGGACAGCAGCTCAAAACCATAATCGTTAAAGGCCAATGAAAAAGATACCGGCCGCATTAGACTGATGCGGTAGGCCAATAAACTGGCCAGGGCTTCGTGTACAAAGCGACCCTCAAAGGGGTAAAAGAGGTGGTGGTGACCTTCACGGGTTTCGAAGTACTCCATCAAAAAATGGTCGGTCGACGGGATGATGCTTTCTTTTCGTTGCTGTTCGAAAACCGGATCCAAGGCCTGGATTTCAGGGCTTTGTTCAGCTTTGCTGAGCCGGGCTGAGTACAACTCTTCACGAAGGAGTTGAGACATTTGGGCGCTCAGGGTAAGTCGTCCGCCCATCCAACTGGGAACTTTGGAGGTGCGTTTTTTGGAGTTGCGTACCTGTACTTTCATTCCTCTCAGGCGTATGAACTCCAGGTTGCGTCCTGCAAAAGTGAAGACATCACCCGGATTAAGGCCCGAGACAAACCACTCTTCAATAGAGCCGATATAGCCTCCGCTTTGGTAGTGTACCGACAGGTTAGCGTCTCCTACAATGGTTCCCATTTGGAAGCGGTGGCGCATGGCGATGCCCTTGTTGTTCACCTTGAATCGTCCGTCCTCCTCCACTTCAACCTTGCGGTACTCGTCGTAGGATCGCAGACTTTGGCTGCCCAAAACCATAAAATTCAGCAGCCATTGCCACTGGTCTTCATCCAGCCCTTGGTAACAGAAAGTCGATCGGATTTCGGGCCAAATTTCTTTGGGATAAAAACCGTCTGAGACAGCCAGGGTGGTCAAATATTGCAGAAGCACATCATAACTCATCAGATAAGGCATGCGGTCTTCTACGGCTTTTTTCTCGATGGCTTTATGCAGGGCAGAAGCTTCCACCAGTTCCAAGGCATGGGTGGGTAAAAAGTAGATAACGCTGGGCTGACCAGGCCGGTGGCCACTACGCCCCGCTCGCTGAAAAAATCGGGCTACCCCTTTTGGACCCCCTATTTGGATGACGGTTTCGACCGGCGCAAAGTCTACTCCCAGATCCAAACTGGAGGTGCAGACCACGGCCTTAAGGCTTTCGTTGCGGATGGCCTGTTCCACCCAAAGGCGGGTTTCTTTGTTGATGCTTCCGTGGTGCATGGCCATTTCGCCCGCAAATTCCGGGTAGCGTTCTAGGATTTTTTGGAACCAGATTTCGCATTGACTCCGGGTATTGGTAAACAGAAGGGTCGTCTTGCTGGACTTGATGATGGGAATAACATCGTCCAGTAAATGCAAGCCCAAATGCCCTCGCCAAGGAAAAGTCTCCATGGTTTTGGGCAAGAGACTCTTGACCTCAATTCGCTTTTGGATATCGGCCCGGATCATTACCGAGTTTTCGAACGCTGGAGAGCCGGGGCCCAACAGGACTTCCCGGGCCAAATCCAGGTTGCCAATGGTGGCCGAAATCCCCCAAATTCGGAGGTTTTCTGAAAGGGTTTTTAAGCGCGAAAGCGCGAGTTCCATTTGCACGCCCCGCTTACTTCCCATGAGTTCGTGCCACTCATCGACCACCACGGCCTGGCAGAGTGCAAAGGTCTTGGGGTAGTTTTTGGAAGAAAGCAAAAGGTGCAAGCTTTCCGGAGTGGTAATGAGCAATTCGGGCATCTGCCGTTTCTGTCGACTCCGTTCTTTGGTGGAGGTGTCTCCCGTTCGGATTCCTACCGAAAGAGGCAAGTCCAAATCCTGAATAATCCGTTGTGCAGACTGAAATATTTCTTGGGAAAGGGCTCGAAGTGGAGTAATCCAGATGGCCCGCAGCCCTCTTTTAGGCCTGGTTTTCTTCTTCTCGTCCAAATAACCGGAAACCCTTAGGCATTCCATGAGAATCGGGAACCAAAGGGCATAGGTTTTTCCGCTTCCAGTCGGAGCGTTCAATAGCCCGTGTTTACCTTCCATATAGGCCCGCCAGGTTTCTTTTTGAAAAGGAAAGGGCTTCCAGCCTTGATCAGAAAACCAGTCTTCGGCTTTTTGCAGCAGAACTTCCTGCTGCGGAAGTAGAGTAGAAGAGGTTTTAGGGTTCACGATTTCGTTTTTTGGCTATTGGATGGGAGCAACTTTTTGAGGTCTTCCAGGGTATTGGCGTCTTCTGGTTTTTTGTCTTTTCTCCAGCGGGCTATTCTGGGGAATCGAGTGGCTACCCCACTCTTGTGGCGACTCGACAGGGCGATTCCTTCAAAGGCAATTTCAAAAACCAATTGAGGCTCCACACTGCGCACAGGACCAAATCGCTCTAAGGTGTGCTGTTTGATCCAGCGATCCACTTCCCGGAATTCCGCATCGCTCAATCCCGAATAGGCTTTAGCAAAAGTAAGGAGTTCGGGAGCTCCTCCGTCTTTTGGGTTACCCCAAAGGGCAAAGGTGTAATCTGTGAAGAGGTTGCTGCGCCGGCCGTGACCGCGCATGGCATAGGTCAAGACGGCATCAATTGAAAAGGGGTCCACCTTCCACTTCCACCAATCTCCTTTTTTGCGGCCCACGCGGTAACGTGAATTCACTCTTTTAAGCATCAGCCCTTCGCTCCGTATTTCCCGGGAACGTTCCTTTCTTTGGCAGCGTCTCCCCAACTTTCAAAGGAATAGGGGAGAGATCGTTGCAGAGGAAGGCCTTCAGGCAGAGTGGACAAGAGCTCCTGAAGTCTTTTTTGTCGCTCCTGAAGGGGCCTCTCACGCAAATCTTCTCCGCGTTCTTCGAGCAGGTCGTAGGCCTTTAGGATCACCGGACAAGACTCGAGTATCTTCTTGGTGAGTTGCTTTCGTCCAATGCGTTTTTGAAGCAGAGAAAAGTCTCCAATTTGCCCATCCGGATAGGGCAAAAGTTCCCCATCAAGCACAGTGCCGTCGGGTAGATGTTCCAACAACATCTCAAATTCCGGGTATTTGTCTGTGACCAATTCCTCGCCCCGACTCCAGAGAAAGTGCTTGCCCTTGCGAAAAATCAGCTGGGCCCGAATTCCGTCCCATTTGTGTTCCGCAGACCAGTTCTTGGGATCTTCTTCCTCAAAAAAATTCTCTTCCACTGCGTGGGCCAGGAAAAAAGGATACGGCTTGGACAATTGATCTTCTTCTCGGGGTTCAAGAACCAATTCTTTGAAGTCAACCGTTTTGGGATTCCAGTTCCCCATCAGGCGGTAGGCCAGTAGATCTTCTTCTACTCCTGTGGCTTTAGAAAGGGCTCTGGTCATCAGTTTTTGACTTACCCCAATTCTGAATCCACCGGTGATCAGCTTACAAAAAACAAAGCGTTCATAGTAGTCCAGGGTTTTCCAGTTGGTTCGGAGGTAGTCTCTTTTTTCGTCCTCTTCCAAAGCCTTGAGTACAATCATTTCTTCCAGAAAATCCGTGAGGCTTTTGGTGGTTGATTCTGAGGGGTTGGGCAGTACCAAAGCGATGGTTTCGGCTAAATCCCCTACGATGTGGTAGCTCTCTTCGAAGAGCCAGGGATCGATTTGGGCTTCTTCTGCAGCCCATTCCCGAAGCAAGGTGGTGTTTACTGGACGGGGCGGACGTCGGTGCGAGAGCAAAGCGATGGTCCACACCTTGTCTCGATCAGAAGCTTTGGTGAAGTACTCGGCCAGGGCATTCACCTTGGGATTGACCTTGTTGGTGCGGTCTAGTTCTTTGATGAGGTAGGCAAAGTCTTTCACTGGGCTTCGGTTGAGGTGGCTTCTAGACTTTCTCCTTCGTATTGTGTTTCTACCGTGCGGGCATCCCAGCCTTTACTGTTGAGGTAGCGAGCAAAGAGTTCGGAATAGCCGTGGGTACAGATCACCTTTTCGGCTCCTGTTGCCGTGATGCTTTTGAGCAACTGACTCCAATCGCAGTGGTCGCTTAAAACAAATCCTCTGTCGATAGCACGCCTTCTTCTGGCCCCTCGAAAAGCCATCCAGCCACTGGCGCTGGCGGTTTCGAAAGGACCCCATTTGCGGAGCCAGGTACTGCCGTGTGCGCTTGGTGGGGCCAGGACCAAATTCCCCCTAACTGCCTCTTTTGCGGTATCTGCGGTGATGCGTTCTGTCGGAGCTAATTCAATCAATGGTCTGAGCACCTCGTTCATGTTTTCGATGGCTCCGTGGGTGTAAATGGTTCCGATTTCGGTATCGAGCAGGTGCAGCAGTCGTTGGGCTTTGCCGAGGGAATACCCAAAAAGGACAGAGGTTTTTCCTTCGGCTTTATTTTCGGCCCACCAGCGGTTGATGTCCGTCATCACTTCTTCCTGGGGGCGCCAACGGAAGACCGGCAAGCCAAAGGTGCATTCGGTGATAAAGGTGTGGCACTTCACCACTTCATAGGGCGTGCAGAGTCCATCGTTTTCTGTTTTATAATCCCCGGAAAAGACCCAGACTTCGCCCTGGTATTCTACTCGGATTTGGGAAGAGCCGACGATATGACCAGCCGGAAAGAATTGAAAACGCACTCCACGAATAAGCAGGCTTTCGCCCCATTCCACCCCCTGGACCTGGATGTCGCCGAGTCGGTGGCGAATGATGGGAACATTGCGGTGGTGGGTGATGTACTGCCCGTGACCCCATCGACTGTGGTCACTGTGACCATGGGTAATCAGGGCTTTGGCGACGGGTTTCCAAGGGTCGAGGTAAACATCCGCCGCGGCGCAATAAATCCCTTTTTCGGTAAATGCGAGCAGTGGTTCCTTCATAGCCTGCTGAAATTACGAATTCTTCTGCGTGCTAAGGCAGGTCATTGCTCAATTCCTGCTATATTTGCAACCAAATTTTCGATCACATGCCGATTTTAGATTTATACGAGCACGGAGAACAAAAACGCAATTTGGCTCACTTCGCTACTTTGGCCAGTTTGGCTGCAGTGGATGGCGAAATCAGCGCAAGCGAAAAAGAAATCTTGGACCGTTTTGCTTTTAAATTGAACATCAGCGAGGAAGACTACGCCGAAGTGATGAAGAAAGAGAACAAGTACCCCATCGAAACTCCTCATGATTCGGAGAAGAGGTTAAAGCGTTTGTTCGACTTTTTCCGCATGGCCTTCGCTGATCATAAAATCGATGAGGATCAAAAGTCCCTCATTGCGCGCTACGCGATTGGATTGGGATACTCTACTGAGGACGCTTCGAAACTCATAGAGCGTGCCTTCGAAATCTTCTGCGGCCAGATCAGCTTTGAAGATTTTAACTACTTGGTGAATAAGGACTAAGACTTATTTGAATTCGACGGCCTCGTGTTTGGCCATAAAGGATTCGGCTTTTTCTACCATTTTTCGACTTCCACAGAAGAAGGGAACGCGTTGGTGTAGCTCCGTTGGCTGTAAATCCAATATGCGCTCGTAGCCGTTACTCGCTTTACCCTTGGCCTGTTCCGCCAAAAAAGCCATGGGGTTGCATTCGTACAGCAAGCGCAACTTTCCGTTACTGGCTTTGCTGCTTTTGGGGTACATGTAAATTCCCCCTTTGATCATATTGCGGTGGAAATCCGAAACCAAGGATCCGATATATCGTGAAGTGTAGGGACGATCTCCGTCTTCTTCCTGGCAGTACTTAATGTAGTCCTTTACGCCTTGTGGGAAGTGAATGTAGTTTCCTTCATTGACCGAGTAAATTTTACCATCTTCCGGGAACTGCATATCGGGATTCGATAGGTAAAAGGTTCCAATGGCGGGGTTCAAGGTAAAACCGTTTACTCCGTGCCCAGTGGTGTAGACGAGCATGGTCGACGTTCCGTAGACCACGTAACCGGCTGCAACCTGGTTTCGTCCGGGCTGGAGGAAGTCTTCTAGAGTCACTGGACTACCGATGGGAGTCACCCGGCGGTACACCGAGAAAATAGTCCCCACCGATACATTGACATCGATATTGGAAGAACCATCTAGTGGATCAATCAGCACGACATACTTGTTTTGATGGAGTTCGTCATGGGAATTGACTTCGATAAATGAATCTTCTTCTTCTGAAGCAATACCACAAACGATCTCTCTATTTTTCAGGGTTTGGATGAACTTTTCATTGGCTAAAATATCCAGTTTTTGCTGGTCTTCCCCTTGTACGTTCTGATCACCGGCATCTCCCAAGATGTCTACCAGTCCGGCTTTGTTGACTTCGTGGTTAACCACTTTTGCGGCCAGGCGGATGGCGTGAATGAGTTTGGAAAGTTCGCCCGTGGAGTAGGCAAATGAGGATTGGTTCTCAATGATGAATTCTCCGAGCGTTTTGTTGATTTTTCCCATGAAATAGCGAGGTAGAGGTTGTTTTTTCCAGTACAAATATCGATGAAAATGTGATACGATAACGTTTTCGTAAAAGAAAGCTCGGAAGGGCTTTCTTTGATTTGTAACTTTGTGTTTTATTTATAACAAACGCCATGGAAACAGCTTTCCGTATACGACTTGCCGAAGAACCGGATATGTCTGCTGTATTGGAAATGATACAGGAATTGGCCGACTTCGAGAATGAACCGGAGCAGGTCGAGATCAGCGCTGAGGATTTAAAACGCGATGGTTTTGGGTCTAAGCCAGCTTTTCGCTGTTTTGTCGCCGAGAAGGAAGACGAAGAATTGGTCGGTATGGCTTTGGTCTACCCGCGGTACAGCACCTGGAAAGGAATTGTGCTGCATTTGGAGGATCTTTTGGTTAAACAAGCCTATAGAGGGCAAGGGGCCGGAGCACAATTACTGGATGAGGTGGTTCGTTATGGGCAGGAGCAAGGTGTCTTGCGTGTATCCTGGGAAGTCCTGGATTGGAACGAAAAAGCCATCGAGTTTTACCGAAGTCGCGGAGCCCGGGTAATGGAGGATTGGCATGTCGTTCAATTGGATGGAACGGCCTTACAGGATTATTTTAAGAACAGATGAAGGTATTTAAGTTTGGAGGAGCATCTGTAAAGGATGCTGATGGAGTGAAGAACCTCTGCCGTCTTTTACAGCAAACGGGGCATTCGGATGTGTTTTTGGTGGTCTCGGCTATGGGGAAGACAACCAATGCCATGGAGGAAGTGGTGGAAGCTTACTTTAAGGAGGGGAAAGACTTTTCTGAATCCCTTGACCCGGTGGAATCCTTTCACTTTAGCCTGGCTCAAGAACTCTTTGAGGAGGGGGATCCTGTTTTTACTCGATTGCAAGTGCTTTTTGAGGAGGTGCGTGGGTTTTTAAAATGGATTCGTTCTCCCAAATATGCCTTTGTCTATGATCAGGTAGTGGGTTATGGGGAACTCTTGTCCACTGCACTTGTCAGCCATTATTTGCAGTCGCAAGGCTTAGAAAATGAATGGATTGACGTGCGCCATTACATCAAAACAGACCGAAATTACCGGGATGCCGGGGTCGATTGGGATCAGACCCAAGCGCGCATTCGAAAAGGAATAAAATCCGGGCCACTGTATATTACCCAAGGATTTTTGGGAAGTGACGAAAACAACTTCACGACCACATTGGGTCGGGAAGGATCGGATTATACCGCTGCGATATTGGGTTATTGCCTGGACGCCGAGTCAGTCACTATTTGGAAAGATGTTTCCGGAGTTCTCAATGCTGATCCCCGTTATTTTGAAGAAACCACCCTATTGGAGCAAGTGTCTTATCGTGAGGCCATTGAGTTGGCTTTTTACGGAGCTTCCGTAATCCACCCCAAAACCTTGCAGCCCTTGCAAAGCAAAGAGATTCCGCTCTACGTTCGCTCCTTTATTCAGCCAAAAGAAAAGGGAACGGAAGTCGGTCGAGGGAAAAAGATCAAGCCGGAAATCCCTTGTTTCATCGTGAAAAAGAAGCAGGTACTACTGCAGTTGTCCACCCTGGATTTTTCTTTTATGGCGGAGCATCACTTGAGTAATCTTTTTGATTTGCTCCACCAGTACCGCCTGAAGACAGATTTGATCCAAAATTCGGCCATTAGTTTTTCGGTTTGCCTCGACAACCGTTTCGGAGGACTGGAGGCTTTGCTCAAGGACTTGGAGCAGCAATTCAAGGTGAACTGCTACCGTGATGTCGATCTCTATACCATCCGTCATTTTACCGAAGAGGCGGTCGAAAAAACTCGAAAAGACAAGGAAGTTGTGCTGGAACAGCGCAATGGAGAAACGGTGCAGTTGGTTACCCGCTAATTGCTATCTTTAGCCGTAGGATTTATCTCCACTATGGGATTAGTAACAGCGAAGGAAGTAGCCCAGGCTATCCGTCTGGATCGCTACGGGGTCCTCGGAACATTTGTGGGTTGGTTATTGATGAGAGCGACTCGCATCAGTACCATGAACCGTTTTTACGACAAGCACCAGCACTTGTCGGCACCGGAATTTCTGGATGCTATTTTGAAGCATTACGAGATTCAGTTTGATATACCCGAAGCTGACCTGAAGCGTATCCCCAAACAAGGACCTTTCATCACTATTTCCAATCACCCTTTAGGAGGTATTGATGGCGTACTACTGCTTAAGTTGTTGTTGAGTCAGCACACGGATTACAAGATCATTGCCAACTTTTTGCTTCACCGAATTGCTCCCTTGAAGCCCTACATCATGCCTGTGAATCCCTTCGAGAATCACAAGGATGCGCAGAGCAGTATCTTAGGTTTTAAGAATGCACTCAAACACTTAAAAGAAGGTCATCCTTTGGGTGTTTTTCCTGCGGGAGAAGTGTCGACTTACCGAGAAGGAAAACTTCTGGTAGACAAGCCTTGGGAAGAGGCGGCTCTAAAATTGATTCGCAAGGCCGAGGTGCCGGTAGTGCCTATTTATTTTCACGCCCGCAACAGCCGGCTTTTTTATCAGCTCTCCAAGATTAATGATGTCTTTAGAACGGCAAAGCTGCCTTCTGAATTGACCTCTCAACGAAGAAGACCGATTACGGTGCGAATTGGGCAACCGATTTCTGTGGCGACGCAACAAGAAGCAGACTCTCTGGAAGATTATTCGGATCTGCTCCGAAAGAAGACCTACCTCTTGGCCAATGTATATGAGAAATCTCCCTTTTTACAGAAGGTTAGAGGGGAACTCAAAATTCCGAAACCCCCTCGCAAGGTGGCCAGTGCCGTCCGAAAAGAGGTCCTGATCGGAGAAATTGAAAAACTCCGGGAAAAGGAACTCCGCTTGCTTCAGAGTAAGAACTACGAAGTGTTTTTGGCCCAGGAAAACGATATGCCTTTCTTGTTGCAAGAGATAGGCCGTCAACGGGAATTGACCTTCCGCGAGATCGGGGAGGGGACCAACAAACCGATCGACCTCGATAAATTCGATGCCTACTACCACCATATGTTCTTGTGGGACAGTGCTGCCGAATGTGTGGTAGGAGCTTACAGAATGGGCTTGGGTTCACAGATATTCGAAAAGTACGGGATCGATGGTTTTTACCTGCAGGATCTTTTCCGCTTTGAACCCGAGTTATACGATATGATGAGCCAGTCGATCGAGATGGGCCGGGCCTATATCGTTAGCTCTTACCAGCAAAGACCCATGCCGCTTTTTTTGTTGTGGAAAGGAATTGTACATACCACCCTCCGCTACCCGGAACACAAATACCTGATTGGTGGGGTGAGTATCAGTAATCAGTTTTCGAACTTTTCGAAATCTCTGATGATTGAATTCATGAAATCGAACTATTGGGATCCTTATGTGGCCCAATACATTCGACCAAAAAAGGAATTCAAGGTGCAGCTCAAAGATGCCGACAAAGAATTCATTTTTGATGAAACCCAAGCCGACCTCAATAAGTTTGATAAGCTCATTGATGAGGTGGAACCGGGGAGTTTGCGTTTGCCGGTGTTGATTAAAAAGTACATTAAGCAAAACGCCAAGGTGGTCGCTTTCAATGTCGATCCCCTCTTCAATCATGCCGTGGATGGATTGATGTACATCCGCATAGCTGACCTCCCAGAAAGTACGGTAAAACCCGTCATGGAGGAGTTTCAGGCCGAGTTGGAAAGAAAGCTTCAGGACGCCAGCGGAGGGGCTCAAACGGCAAAGGCAGCGGACGACGCTGCATCCGCCACCTCTTAGCAAGTCTTAAAATGCGCGAGTAACCAGCTCAGCCGCGTACTCTCGAATTTCGTTACGTGTTTTCTCGAAGGCCGCGTGTATTTGTTCTTCTGTCCCGTTTAATTTAGAAGGGTCTGAAAAGTTGTGGTGCAGACGTTCGGCTGCCGGAGCTGGAATAAAAGGGCAGTTTTCGTTCGCGTGATCGCAGACCGTAATGATGTAGTCCCAGGCGATTCCTTCGTATTCGGCTACGTGGTTGGAGGTATGCCCTGAAATATCGATGTTGTCTTCTTTCATGATGGCCACCGCCCGTTTATTGAGGCCATGGGTTTCGATTCCTGCGCTGTAAATGCTCGCTTTTCCTTCGAGCATATGGGCGAGGTAGCCGTGCATCATTTGACTACGGCAGGAGTTCCCTGTACAAAGAACCAAGATGTTTTTCATGTGTTGGATTTTAAGTGGGTATTGAGGTTGTAGGCTTATTGAGTCCTACGGTTGTACTTCTTTTTTCCATCAGGAGGTTGTCGTGCCAGTGGCCATCGCGATAAGCGACCCGCTGGCGGAGTCCGATTTTACGGAAACCCATTTTCAGGTGGAGTTGAACGCTGGCTTCGTTTTGAGGGAAGATCGCCGAATGCAGGGTCCAAATACCCGCCTCTTCACTTTCTTCAATCAGTTTAGTCATCAGAGCGCTACCCCATCCCTGACCCTGTGCGTCGGGATGCAAGTAGATGGTTACCTCTGCAACCCCGCGGTAGGCATAACGAGGCGAGACCTTACTCAGGGCCGTCCACCCGACCACACCTTCCTCGGTTTCGAGCACCAGGCGTCCGGTTTGCAGAAACTTGGTATCCCATTTTTCATAGGAAGGCACTTCGGTCTCGAAGCTGGCGATTCCAGTGTCCAGCCCTTTTTGGTAAATGTCCTGTACTCTAGACCAATCGGTGTTATGCATCTTCCGAATCTGCATGGGCTTTTAGGGTTTTAGCAACAGCCGCTCCCGGGTTGACAGGTGTTCTGAGTCGCTTCTGCATGTTCGGGCACGCCACAGGCATCTTTGGCTTTGCAGTCCGTAATGTCTGGTTTGAGCTGGATCAACAGTTCATTCTCGTTGAAGTATGCGGCCTGAACAGGAAGTTGTGCGGTATGAAAGGTATCGATGCCGTACTCAAATTTAACCAACGCATCCAATTGCATCGGACGTACTCCGTGGACCCGATTCAATATGCTTTGGGCTTTATAGGCCGACATGGGTTTTTCTTTTCCGGCTTCGGCTTCGCTTTCCCAAAGCTGAATGACGGTTTCTGACCATTGATCGGCACGTCCACCACAGTCGACGGCTTCAATTTGTACGTTTTTGACTTCGGTGATGTGGTAGTGGTTACCCACTCGCTTACCCGGTGTGTATTCGAAGTGGAGGGATTTACCGCTGTGCTCTTTGAGCAGGTCTAGGAATTCGGATGTTTTCATATTAGCAACAGTTTTGTGCGATTTGATCAAAGAACTTTTGGAAGGAGTTTTTTAATTCTTCCCAGCGCTCTCTGTTGATGCAATAGCACAGGTTCTTTCCTTCAAAATTGCCGTGAAGGAGTCCAATTTTTTTGATTTCATTCAGGTGTTGAGAAATGGTCGGTTGTGAAAGGCCGATCACATCTACCAAATCATTGCAGATACAGGCCTCTTGTTGACTGATGTACTCCAGTATGGCTACCCGGGCGGGATGAGCCAGTACTTTTGCAGCTACGGCCAATGCGTTGTGCTTGGTACTGAAGAGTTCTGACTTGGTTGTACCCATTGTTTAATTATTATATTGCAATATTACGATAATGTAAGTATATAAAAAAGCTGATCCGAAAATCAGCTCTTTGTTTTTAGAACCATGGCTTGTGTCCAACCTGGTAAGTGTTGTAAAATTCTTCGTCTGATTTGGTCAGGTAGATGATTCCTTCAATCAGGCCGATGACACCGGGGATCCAGAGAATAAAGGCTCCGATGACCACACAGGTTAGGACATACGAAATCAAAGAGGCACCCAGTAGGATAAAGCCCTCCTTGTTGTAGCCCAAAATAAACTTGTGCACTCCCAGGGAGCCCAGTAAAATGGCCAGCACTCCGGCAAGGACTTTCTTGTTTTCTCCTCCGGCTTGTTTTAGGCCATCACTGAACTCGTTCGCTGTTTTTTTTGCTTCTTCCGCAAAGTTGCTTTCTTCTGACATATTCTAGGTTTATGATTGATTACTCTTCTTTAAAGGCTTCGTCTTTGGGTTCCCAAAGTTCTATTTTGTTTCCGTCCGGATCCAAAATCCAACCAAATTTACCGTAGTCGTATTCTTCGGTTTTTTCCATTACGGTAACGCCTTCTTCTTTTAGGGCGGCCAATAGTTCGTCCAGGTTTTCGACCCGAAAGTTCATCATAAAGGAGCTTTCGCTCGGCTCAAAATAATCGGTATCGTCCTTCATAGGGCTCCACTGGGTCAACCCGTCATTGCCTTCGGCATCTTTCCACCAAAAGGACCAGCCGTAATTGTCTGTGGGGATGCCAAGACGCTCTTTATACCACTGCTTTAGATGATCCGGTTGGGAGGTTTTGAAGAAAAAACCCCCGAGGCCTGTTACGCGTTTTTTCATTTTTTACGGCTTTTTTCATAGAGGGCAATCCACTGCTTGGCATCCATCTTTTGAGCCAATTCTCCAATGAGGTCCATAGGGATCTGGTCTATTTTTTTGAAGCGGATACAGCTTTTTCCCATATCCAATTTATGGGGAACGCGAGACGTGTATTCATTCTGAAACCACTTCAGCAGGTCTTCCTGTGCATATACCCCCATGTGGTACAGGGCGATGTAATTTTTTTGAGAGGCCAGGTTGATAAAAGGCAAGGGCAGCTTAGGATCGCAATGGTAGCCGTCGGGATAAACCTCGTGAGGCACCACATAGCCAATCATCCCATAACTGAGGCATTCCTTAAAATCGGAAGACAGATTTTTTTGAAGGACTTCCCGGATGCGCGAAATGGATTTGCGTCTTTCGACTGGGAGTTTTTCGATGTACTGGTCTACGGTATCGGCTTGGATACGCATATGGCTTTGTTCATTAATTGGGGTTCCTCTAAAGGTATGAAAAATGTTCTTTGATCTTGTCGACGATGGTTTGGGCCAGTTTCTGATGACTTTCGAGGGTCCATCCGGCGACATGAGGGCTGAGCAAAACATGGGGAGCCGAAAGCAAAAAGGCCAGGGCTTCCGGTTTCTGACTGACTTCAAACAGATTCTCAAAAGAGGCTTTTTCGTATTCGAGTACATCCAATCCCGCACCCAAAACCTGACCAGACTTTAAGGCTTCCACTAAATCAGCAGAAACCACAGCACTTCCACGAGCGGTGTTGATCAGCCAAATGGGATGTTGAAAGGCGTTTAAAAAATCGCGATTAACCATGCCTCGGGTAATTGCCGTTTGCGGCGTGTGCAGGCTGAGAATATGGGCTTTTTGCTGGAGCTCCTCCAAGGTGACCTGGCGGGCGTTTTCGTCTCCGAGATCGGGGAGTAGGTCGTAGCAGAGGACTTCACAGTCAAACCCCTTTAGCTTACGGGCAAAGGCCTTTCCCATATTTCCATAGCCGATGATGCCTACTGTTTTGCCTTCTATTTCGGTTCCTCGGTGCTCTTCCCGAAGCCAGTGGCCCTCGACCACAGATTCGTGTGCAATCCGAAGCTTGTTCATAAGTGCGAGCAGCATTCCCATGCGTGCTCTCCAACCGCGTTGCGGTTTCCTTCAGGAGCAGAGGCCAAAAAAATATTCTTGGATTCAGCGTATGGAATATCGATGTTTTCCATTCCCGCACCGACACGTCCGATAAAACGAAGGGAGGTGGCGTGGTCCAAAAACTCCTTGTCAATCGGCGTTCTACTGCGGATTATAAGCCCCTGATAATCCCCAATTTTTTGGAGGATTTCTTTTCGAGAACTGGTGTAGTCTTCCTCGTTGGTATAACCCAAGGCCGCCAATCCCTGCATCAGGGAAGGGTGGTTGTTGTCCAGGTGGAGTACCTTCATGTTTGTTGACTTAAATGCCCAGAATCCAGCGGGCGATGGTAAAATAAATCAAGATCCCAAAGATGTCGTTGCTGGTAGTGATAAAGGGTCCCGTGGCAATAGCGGGATCAATGCCGCGACGGTCCAAGAATAAAGGAGTAAACGTTCCGACCAATCCGGCAACAATGATCACCACCACCAGAGAAATCGAGATGGCTAAGGCCGTTTCAAAACTTCCCTTCCAAAACCAGGTAAACAACAAGAGGATTACGGCGAGGATGAGGCCATTGAATAAGGCCAAAAGCATTTCTTTCCAGAGACGATCACTGATACTGCCCTTGAGGTCGTCGTTGGCCAGACCCTGAACGACAATCGCACTGGATTGAACCCCAACATTTCCGGCCATGGCCGCAATAAGGGGCGAAAAGTAGAAAAGGACGGCATGCTTGGTGATCATTTCTTCAAACCCTCCCATGATGGCCGCAGCTCCCAATCCGCCAATAAGCCCTAAAATGAGCCAGGGTAAACGAGCTCTTGTCAATTCCCAGATGCTGTCATCGGCCTCTACGTCTTGCGAGATACCCGCAGCCATTTGGTAATCCTTATCGGCTTCTTCCCGAATAACATCGACGATATCATCAATGGTAATGCGTCCCACCAGGCGGCCAATTTCGTCCACGACTGGAATGGCTTCCAAGTCGTATTTGGACATGATTTTGGCCACTTCTTCTGGCTTTTCATTCACGCGTACATAATCGACCTTGGGGATGTATACATCCTTGATGTCGGTGCGGGTGGAGGTGGTCAGAAGGTCCTTTAAAGAAAGCCGGCCTTTGAGTATTTCTTCATCGTCTACCACATAGATGGAGTGAACGCGGGTGACATTTTTGGCCTGCTCCCGCATTTCTTTAACGCAAGTCAGGACGGTCCAGTTTTCGTTGACTTTGACGAGTTCCTTTGCCATGAGTCCCCCAGCAGAATCTTCGTCATACCGAAGGAGTTCAACAATGTCTTTGACATGCTCCTTGTCTTCGATATTGGAGATGACCCCTTGAACCTGGTCAGCGGGAAGTTCACCGAGAATATCCGCGGCATCATCCGAGTCGAGCTCCGCGATTTCTTCGGCAATTTCTTTTGGTGTAAGCTGATTTAAAATGGCCTCCCGCACATCTTCGTCCAGCTCGGTAAGAACATCGGAGGTCTTTTCGCTGTCGAGCAGCTTGATGAGGTAGGTGGCCTGTTCGGTATCGAGTTCGTTGGTGATCTCTGCGATATCCGCATAGTGGTATTCCTGCATGCTTTCCTGCAGGTCCGAATCCTTCCCAGCTTCAATAAGGAGCTGGATCTGATCGAGAAGCTCGTCTGTTAGCTTAAACGGTGTCATTTTCTATGCGGCTGCTGAGTTGGATGAACTCCTCAACGGAGAGCTGTTCCGGTCGCCGATCAAAGATACTATCTTCTTTCAGACCCGGGCTCAAGGCATAGGATTTTAAGCTGTTTCGCAGGGTTTTTCTACGCTGATTAAAAGCGCGCTTGACCACACCAAAGAAGAGGGAGGCCGAACAAGGAAGTTCTTGCTGCTCTTTTCGCACCAGGCGAATTACTCCGGATTGCACTTTAGGTGGGGGGTCAAACACTTGGGGGTGCACAGTAAAAAGGTATTCGGTCTCGTAAAAGGCCTGCACCAAAACCGAAAGAATCCCGTAAGCCTTACTGCCCGGTTTTTCACAGATGCGTTTGGCCACTTCTTTTTGGAACATACCCGAAAATTCCGGAATCTGATGGCGATAGTCCAAAAGGCGAAAGACGATTTGGGTCGAAATATTGTAGGGGAAATTACCGGTAATACCAAAGGGCTCTTCCCCGAAGTACTTCTCTAGGGGGGTCTTGAGAAAGTCGGCTTCAACTACAGTCAAAGGGGCTTTTTTGGAAAGGTCCTGAATGGCTTGGGCCTCGTAATTTTCGCGGAGGTAAGCGATGGATTCAGTATCGACATCCATGGCCCATAACTGCAAGGGACGCTCCAAAAGATGCTTGGTCAAAACGCCGGTCCCCGGTCCGATTTCCAGAACCTTGTTGTAGCCCTCCAGAGAAAGGGTTTCGGCTATTTTAAATGCTATATTCTCGTCTTTGAGGAAGTGTTGACCCAGGTGTTTTTTGGGTTGTACATCTTCGGAGGGACGGGGGCGCCGTTCTTTTTTCATGAATCAGGCTTCTTGTTCGCTGATCACTTCCAATTCTGTTCGGAAGGCTACGAATTTATTGGCAAAACGAGACATTCCATCGGCTCGCATGCTGTCGGCATCCTCTGCATAATAGCGTTCCAAAGTGGCTTGATCCCGACAGCTGTACTGTACGGAATAGGTGAGTCCACCCATTTCTTCTTCGACTAAAACCCGACTCATTTTGGCTTTGGTAAATTTTCCTGTACCCAGCATATCGGGAATGTGGGTGTCGCGCATCCAACCGAGCCAAGCGTCGTGGACGGATTCGTCAATATTGATGGTAACGTTGTAAATCAGCATGTTTATTGAATTTGATCTCCCCTTAATTTGCGGAAACGCTTACGCGCCAAAGGAAAGAAATAGCTGTCCTGGTGATCGTAAATCAGGATTTCGTATGACTCCATGGCTTTTTCGGTCTGCTGGAGTTTAGTCTCGTAAAGCAGACCTCTCTCGTATAGGGTGTCATCGGTCCAGATACCGTAAGGATAGAATTCCAACAGGCGTTGATAGTTCCACAGGGCTTCTTCGTACTTGCCCTCTTTTTGCAGCAATTGCGCTTGCAGAAACAAGGCGTCATCTTCGATCTGAGAGCCTTTGTGGTTGTCTAGCAGGTCTTGTAATTCGGCAATGGCCTCTGTTCTTTTTTCTTGATAGGAAAGTAGATCCGCACGAGCGTATTTCTTCAGTGCCACCTGGGTAGAGTCCCCCCAGTTGTTGTCCGAAATTGTTAGGCTCAATTGCATGGCATCGTTCGCGATAAGTTGAGTACTCGAGTTTCGGAGGACTTTGAGTTGGGTTAAAGCCCAGTCAAAATCACCCTTGAAAAAACTGGTTCGCGCAACCTGGAACCGTGCCTTTTGGGCAATGACATCGTTTTTGAGCTCTTGTTGAATTTGCGAAAAGTAGACCAGTGCTTGGTTGAATTTTTGATCGTAGACCAATACGTCTCCCAAAAGCATTTTGAGCTGTGCTTTTGATCGGGGACTGAGGTTGCCATCCAGAAGTTCCTTGAGTTGTTGGCTGCTTTCTTTCGCCTTGTTCTGTTGGAACGTCAAAAAACGGTAGTAGGCCAAATACAGCCCCATGGTCTGGTCCCGAGGCGGATAAATCGCGAGTAGTTCGCGGTACTGTTTTTCTATTTTGTCGTAGCCATTGGGTCCGGTTTCTGCCCTTTCTAAATTCAAGAGACTCAAGGAAGCCCTGAGTTTGTATTGTGGCTGTTGAGTTGTCTCCTCAATAAAGGTGTAACAGGCCTTAGCGGTCTTGCGATCTCCTTCTTTATCGGCCAGATCCCCCAGGCCAAACAGGCGATCCATCTGTCCGTCCTGCAGGCGTTTTAGCAAGGCTTTCTCCTGAGCAAAGGCCAGCTTGAACTGACCTTGTCGGACGAAGAGTCCGCTGAGGAGCTCATTCCAAACGAGGTTGGGTCTTTTTTGTGCACGAAGCAAAAGACTTTTTCGAAAAAGAATATTGTTGGGGGCGTCGGCCCGATCTTCCAGAAAATCATCAATACTTCGCATGGCTCTGGAAGAAGAAGTTTTGCCTTCTTCAATGAGATCCAGATAAGCCTCAAACATTTTTTGAATGTCGCCTTTTTCGCCATACACACGAGCCAGTTGAATCCCGTAATTGAGTTGTGGTTTGAGTTCCAGGGCCTTGTTGAAAGCCGCGATGGCTTCGTCCAGAAGAGCGTAGCGCTGAAAGCGGTACCCTATGCTGTATCCCATATTGGGGTTGAGTTCAATGGCGTCAATGGCTTTTTGGTACATGGGCGGAGCCTTTTCAGGTTGTCCCGCCAGAACATAGGTGTAACCCAACTCAATATAAAAGGTCGGAAAGGTGGTTTTGGACTCCATCTTTTTCAGCAAAAACTGCTCGGCTTCCGCATAGCGTTCCAATTGCTGGTAACACTTGACCGTGGCCTCCGCATATTCCATGCGGTAAGGATTTTTTTCGCTGAGTTTAATAAAATAGACGAGGGCCTTTTCGTACTCTCCGTCTTCCAGGTACCGTTTGGCCAGGAGTTCCTGCTGACCCCAGAGCGCAGAGCTGCAAGAGAACGCCATGGTAAAAAGCAAGACCATTACCCATTGGGCTGTCCTTCGCTTTTTAAATGACCCTGTCTTTAGCATAGGTGTAAATTACGATGACTCACTTGAATATGCCGTTAACTTCCTGCTAAAAGCCGAAATCTTCGATAGCGATCCGCCTTAATCGATTTTGGAGAATCCGCAGTAAGAATGCAATACCTCGGGTAATTCGATACCGTCTTCTTTTTGGAAGTTTTCAAGCAAAGCGGCGACAACACGAGGCAGGGCCAAGGAACTTCCGTTCAAGGTGTGAGCCAACTGTTTTTTGCCATCTGCTGACTTATAACGCAGTTTTAGGCGGTTGGATTGGAAATCCTCAAAATTAGAAACGGAGGAGATTTCTAACCAGCGCTCTTGTGCCGTTGAATACACCTCAAAATCGTAAGTGAGGGCAGAGGTAAAGCCCAAGTCTCCTCCGCAAAGGCGAAGAATGCGGTAAGGCAATTGCAGTTCTTCCAAGAGTCCCTTTACGTGCTCCACCATGCCGTCTAAGGCGGCATAAGAATCTTCTGTTCGCTCTACGCGAACCAGCTCAACCTTGTCAAACTGATGGAGGCGGTTCAATCCGCGGACGTGCGCTCCATAACTTCCAGCCTCTCGACGAAAGCAAGGGGTGTAGCCGGTGTAGGCGATAGGCAATTCGCTTTCTTGCAATAGTTCCCCTCTTAGAATATTGGTGATGGGAACTTCCGCTGTCGGGATCAAGTACAAATCGTCTGCAGTCACATGGTACATTTGACCTTCTTTATCCGGAAGCTGCCCGGTACCCAAGCCTGAGGCCTCGTTAACCAGGTGAGGGGGTTGGATTTCGGTATATCCGGCAGCGGTGTTGCGGTCCAGAAAATAATTGATCAGTCCGCGTTGAAGACGGGCTCCCTTGCCTTTGTACACCGGGAATCCTGCCCCGGTTACCTTTACGCCGAGTTCAAAATCGATGAGGTCGTATTTCTTGGCCAATTCCCAATGGGGTAAGGCTTCTCCGTGTAGTTCAGGAACTTCTCCTTTTTGAAAAACTTCCTCGTTATCTTCCTCGGAGTTTCCGGCCGGAACACTGCTGTGCGGTGCGTTAGGCAGCTGGTATAGTTCCTCTTGCAATTGGCTTTCTGCCGTCTGCAGCTGTTCGCCCAATTCCTTGGATTTTTCTTTTAGATCCGCCGTTTGCGCCTTGAGTGTATTGGCTTTTTCTACTTCACCGGATTTGAATAACTGCCCAATTTCTTTGGAAAGTTTATTGGCCTCGGCCAGGGTGGCATCCAGCTCAGTCTGTAAAGCTCGGCGGCTTTCATCCAAACCGATTACCTTGTCCAAAAGAGGTCCAGCTTCGAGCTGTCTTTTGCCTAAAGCCTGAACGAGTTTGTCTTTTTCTTCGCGAATACGGTGAAGCGTAAGCATAGCGGTATGCGTTTTAAGCCGGTAAAATTACGTTATTCCGAGGCATTTTCCACCTCGATTTCGGGATAGGGCAAGATCCATTCGTTGTGAAAGAAATAATCCCACTTGGCCTGGGCCAAATCCACCTCGGGATCAATAAGAGGGTAGGGGGTATTTCGGTTAATACTCACCCGGCCCTGGGCATAGATTTCGACCTCCAGGCCTTTGGCTTCGTATTCTCTTTTAAGACGTTGGGCAAACTGCCAGGCAAAATCCGGATAAGTGGCCACCTTCCGTATCTGTTTGCGGGTGAGGTAGTCTTCAAGCTTCACCAAGGCCATCTCCCCCGTGTTCTTATCCTTAACGCGAAAAGAAATATGACCGTTGCGGCTTCGCAGCATCATTCGCCAACTCATCCGATGCCCTTCCTCCGTCCAAATGACAGGCTCTTTAATGGTAAAATGCCTCAGGGGAAGTAAGAATTGAATAACCAGGTATACCCCAATGAGCGGCAAGGACCATTGGCTGTGCTTTGGAATCTCAGCAGTTCCTTCCGCAAGTTCTTCGGTGCGGGCTAAGTGAAACCAAATCCTCAATTCTTCGGCAGGAAAAAAGAAAACACAGAATGCCAGGGAGAGGTAAGGGAAAATCCCAATCTGAAAAACATAGCTATTGAAGAGGTGAAAAAAGATCGATAGGCCAAAGGCGATTTTTCGAGTCGGCTTGTAGAGCAGGGCCCAGATCACCAGACCATCAAAGACAAGCCCGAAGACTCCCATAGCGGTATGCACCCACTCTTGCTGCAGGAATTCCCCGATGACAGGTAGGTCTTTCTTGCTTTCCATCAGTAATTTCAAGAAGCTAAAATCCAGCCAATCGGCATAGAGTTTAGCGACGGAAGCATAGGTGTATACGATGGCCAACTGAGCGATAATCAAGACTAAAATACCCCGGGACATGTCTTGACGACGCAGGGCTGGATTGCGGTGAGCATCGACAGAGAGGTCCCGATTAGCCGGTAAAAAGGCCATGATGAAACCTAAAAGAACCATCAGGTAATAGTGGTTGTTGTAGGAGGTCTTTTGCATCAGGTATACTCCTGTCCACAGAATAGCGAAGCTGAAGGTGGCCAGGCGGTACCGATACCCCACCATGATACAGAGGCCGGCGATACCCATCAAGGCGAAATAGGCATACATTCCCCATCCAGGAAGAGGCTGCAGCCAGTCGAATCCAATAAAATTAAAAGTGAATTGAGGTTCGATAAGGGTTCTTCTAACCCAGCCGGTGCTTAGGGCTCCAAAGCTTTCGGCTGCCATTAAAAAGCCGTAGAAAATCCGAAAGAGTACCAGGGTGATATTATCCGTTCTCTCAAAGAGCCAGCGTTTCATCTCCTCTGTTTTTGATATAGTTTAAGGCCTCTTGCCGGTCCCGTTCTAATTGGGCCTGCAATTCGTCTAAAGATCGGAATTTCTGTTCATCTCGCAAACGGTGCAAGAGCCCCACCTGGAGGGATTTACCGTAGAGGTTTTCGTCTATATTAAAAAGATGGATTTCGATTTTTTGGGACTCCCCTAAAAGAGTAGGGTTGGTACCGATGTTCATCATGCCAAAGCCGGACTTCTTTTCAAATTCAAATTGGATGACATAAACTCCGTTTCCGGGCACCAGTTTGCCTTCTTCGGAGAGCTCGACATTGGCGGTCGGGAATCCCAGCGTCTTGCCAATTCCTTTCCCTTTGACAACGGTTCCGGTCAACAGGTAAGGGTAGCCGAGGTACTTGTGCGCCGTATCAATAGCTCCTTCACTTAAAGCCCGCCGAATTTTGGTGCTGCTCACGGCCACTTCTTCAATGTCCTGGGCGGCAATTTGTTCGACCTCAAAACCAAATTCCTTTCCGAAGCGAATCAAATCGGTGATGTCTGCTTTGCGATTTCGGCCAAAGCGGTGGTCGTATCCGATGATGATTTTTTGCACCATCAGTGCCTTGACGAGCACTTGTTCAATGTACTCTTTCGGGCTAAGGCGAGAGAACTCTTCGGTAAAGGGTTGAACAACCAAAACATCGAGCCCCATTCGGTCCAGAATTTGCTTTTTTTCTTCCAGGGTAGTGAGCCACTGCAGGTCGCTATCTTTCTGAAGTACTCGTCGGGGGTGCGGAAAGAAGGTCAAAACCAGTGAATTCAGCTGTCTTTTTTGGGCTTCCTCCAGAAGGCGTTCCAGAATTTTTTGGTGCCCGATATGTACGCCATCGAAGGTTCCTATCGTTAAAACGGTAGGGATTTTTGATTTGTAATGGTTAATACTGGGAAGGGTCTCCAACTGAATGAAATAAATGGACTATTTTAAGGTCACTAAACATTAATCGAGTGAAAGCTAAATTACGCCTTGTTTTATCATTTTCCATATTCCTGACCTCCTTTTCGCTTTGGAGTCAACAGGATTATTGGCAACACCAGCTCACCACTTCCAAAAGTGATGGTTTTAAGTCAGGGGAAGTTATCCAGCTCTTTACGTTGAATCAGGAAGCTTTTCAAAATGCGGTAGCCTCGTCTTCGAAAAGCAAAACCCTACTGTGGTTTCCGGATGCCCAAGGAAAGATTCGCGCTTTTCAAATGGAGGAGCGATCGGTGATGCATCCTGACCTACAGGCCAAATACCCCCAGATCCGATCGTTGGTCGGATTTTCTGAGGACGGCAAAACCCGTATTCGTCTAACGATCAGTCCCAATAAGTTGGCCTTGATGATTCGTCAGCAGGGCGAAAAGGACGCTTTTTTAGAGAAGGAGGGAGAGCAGTATCGCTTGTATGCCCGAGGCAGTCATAAAGAAGAGAAGAACTTTGAGTGTAAAACTCCGGAACGAGACCCCAGTGAATTGCCCCCACAGCTGGTGGATGACCAGACCCTGAGAACCTATCGCTTCGCGGTATCAACCACCGGAGAGTACGCCTCTTTTCACGGAGGAACGGTTGAAGGGGCTTTGGCGGCTATCAATACCACGGTTTCTCGGATCAATGAGGTCTTGGAAACCGATATGGGAGTTCGCTTGGAGCTCATCGCCAACAACGATCAACTCATTTTCACCAACAGTACTTCGGATCCCTACAGCAACAACCTGAACGCCGAGGTACAAAATGCCTTGACCACGCGAATCGGAGAAGCTGCCTACGACGTGGGACACCTCTTTCACCGAGATAACGACAACGGAAATGCCGGTGGGATTGGAACAGTATGTCAAAATGGAATTAAAGGTGCGGCCTTTTCTTCGGCGCTGACACCGGAAGGAGATCGATACGATTTGGACTATGTGGCGCACGAATTGGGGCACCAATTTGGGGCCAACCACACCTGGTCCTTCCAGACAGAAGGAACCGGAGTTCAGGCTGAACCGGGATCCGGTACCACCATCATGGGGTATGCCGGAATTACCGGAGCCAATGACGTGGCTTCTTCTGGGGATGATTACTACCACTACAACAGTATTTTACAAATGACCACCTATTTGGGGACCACGACTTGTGGGACCGAAACGGCCATTAGCAATCAACCTCCTGTTATTACCGAGCAACCGGACTATCAAATTCCGGTCGGTACTCCCTTTGTTTTGGAGGGAGTTGCTTCTGATCCGGACGCAGGAGATCAGTTGACCTATTGCTGGGAACAGATCGATAACGGGGTCGTGACCAACTCCATTTTTGGACCGAATAACACCAATGGTGCGAGTTTCCGATCCTTACCCCCGACGGTGGAGCCTTACCGTTACTTTCCGCGCTTGAGCCGTATTGTTTCGGGAGACCTCACTCAAAGTGGGCCGACCAATGGATCGGCTTGGGAAACTCTGGCGAATGTGGCGAGAGCGTACAATTTTGCCTTGACCGTACGCGACAATGCCGCCGGTGGAGGGCAGGTTGACGCCGATCAGATCCGTATAGAAGTTTTAGACAGTTATACTCCTTTTCAGGTTACCTCCCAAGGTGATTCGCCGACTTATGCTGCGGGGAGTATTCAAACTTTGCAGTGGGACACTGGGGGAACCGAACAAGGGAGTATCAGTGCGACCAAAGTGGACGTTTACTTCTCTGCCGACCAAGGCGTGAGTTTTCCGATTCTTGTCGCTTCCGGTCTCCTGAATGATGGAGAAGCCCAAATTCAAATTCCTGGAAATGCCACTACCCAAGGACGCCTGATGGTTCGTCCTCAAAACCAGATTTTCTTGGCGGTCAACAGCACCGATATTACGGTGACAGAAACGGCTGCCCTTTTGAATGTGGAGTCTTTGGAACTTGCCGGTTGCCAGGACAGTACCTTGGATATTCCATTTACCTATGAGGCTTATGGAGGATTTTCTGAGACCATGACCCTGAGCGCGACCGTCCCCAGTGGGGTGACTGCCAGCTTTTCTCAGCCGACCGTTTCGGCAACAGATACCGCATTGAATTTGGAGCTTTCGAACCTGAATGCGGTGCCTGCAGGATCCTATACCCTAACCTTAATGGCCGACGGAGGCGGAGAGTCTTACAGTGTTGATTTAAATCTGGTTCTTTTGGACAGTGCTCCTGGAGCGGTAGAATTGCAAAGTCCGGCAGCCAACGCAACCGCAGTGTCGATTGGAACAGCCCTGAATTGGACAGCAATAAGCGGAGTAGATAGTTACGAGTGGCAAATCGCCACCGATGCGGGCTTTAGCTCAATTATTGATCAGGGAACCACTTCCTTCGAAACCATCAGTCCTGAAGGATTGGTTGGTGGTACACAGTATTACTGGAGAGTTAGAGGAACCAGTGCTTGTGGAGCAGGTGCATACAGTACCGTACGAACCTTTACAACAGCAACCATCAGTTGTGATACGGTGGTCGTTGATACCTTACCGGTCTCTATTTCAAGTGGAGCGCCATCGACAGAAGAAATTCAAATTCCAGTGACCCAGAACCTGCCGATCTCATCGGTGACGGTGCGGGTGCTAATTACCCACACCTTTGTTGGTGATCTGGTCTTGCGTTTGAGATCTCCTTCCGGTACCACCGTAACCCTGCTCTCGCAGAGTTGTGGCGGGGGACAAGATATTGATGCCCTCTTTACCGATGAAGGCACCGGTCTTTCTTGTGGCGGAGTAGCTCCAGTGGTTTCTGGGAATATTTTACCACAAGGAGCCTTAAGTGCATTTGCTGGAGAAAGTTCTCAGGGTGTTTGGGTTCTTGAAGTCGAAGACACGGCCAACGCGGATGGAGGTAGTATTGAGGCGGTAAGCCTAGAATACTGTGTGGAAGGCGATTTTCGACCTGATGCTGACGGCGATGGGGTGTTCGATGATGGGGACGATCTCTGTTTGGGAACTCCCCCTGGCCAGGAAGTCGATATCAACGGATGTGCTGTTTACCGTTTCGCGGATAACGCTTTCCAAATTGAAGTGAATTCCGAGTCTTGTCGTTCTTCCAATGACGGATTGATTCGTGTTGTAGTCAATGCCACCGTAGCCGCTTTTGATTTAAATGCTACCCTAACCGGGGACGGTGTAAATCAAAGCCTTGATCTCAGCGCGGCCAACACCTTTGAAAACTTAAGTGCAGGCACGTATAGACTCTGTATAGATGGAATGGACGGAGGGAATACCTACGAGCAGGTATGTTTTGACCTTGAGGTTACTCAGCCCGATGTCTTGCAAGTACAATCTCAAATTGAAGCAGCACTTTCTCAGGTGGTACTCGAAATGAGTGGGGCCGAGGAGTACGAGATTTCCCTCAACGGAAACGTACAAACCACCCAGGCCAGTTCCATCCGACTGTCTTTAGAGGAGGGTATAAATGTACTGAAGGTAAAAACCGATAAGAGCTGCCAAGGGGAGTTCGCAAAGACCATTGTCATCGGACAGGAAGCCACTGTGGCTCCCAACCCGGTCGGCGCTATTGGGATGATCTACCTTCCGCAGAACCTGACGAAATTGAGGACCAGACTCTACACCCTGAGTGGGCAATTACTCGTCGATCGAACCCTTCAGGCAGAAGCGGGTCTCCTTCAGTACCCAACCGCTGAATTAAGCAGCGGAATCTATTTCTTGACACTAGAAGCACCATTCTATACCAAAACTGTAAAAATCATCAAGCCATGATGAAAAAATATACACACCCTCTAGCTGCGGGAATACTTCTCGTTTTATTTATTGGACTAAATGCTTGTTCAAAGAGCAGTGGGCCGCCACCCCCTCCAAGTGCACCTTTGTTGACCTTTCCTCAGGAAAGTTCTGAATGTACAACGGGGGTAGATCAAAGCGCTACGACCAGTCAGGTGACTTTTCAATGGCAGGCCGCCGATAATGCCACCGCCTATGCCTTGCGCATCCGCAATCTGAATACGAACTTGAACCTACAGGTGATCAATACGACCTCGACAACAGCTCCGGTCACCTTGCAAAAAGGGGTTCCTTATTCCTGGAATGTCACAGCGAGCAATACCGATACGGAAGAAACGGCTACCAGTCCGACCTGGGCCTTTTACAATGCAGGTTCAGAAACGGAATATGCACCCTTTCCGCCCTCACTTGCAACGCCGGCTTCGGGTGCAACGGTCAGTGCCGATACCAATGGGCAAGTCCTTTTGGATTGGACAACCAGCGGGGATGTCGACGGCGATCTTTGGGAATTCGAAGTGCGCTTTTCTGAAAGCAATCCTCCAACAACGGTCGTCAATACCCAGTCGGCCGGAATTTCCGAGTTTCCTGTGGCGGTACTTTCCGGAGGTCTTTACCACTGGCAGATTATTGCCATTGACCGCCAAGGGAATCGTGCTGAATCACCGATTCAGGGCTTCCGAGTTCAGTAGAGTCTACGTATTGTTGAACTTGTTCATGGTGTTTTTGGGACCGGCGAACAGGAAGGAACGAATGAGTTCGGAACAGCGATTTAGCCGTTCCGGAAGTGCCTCGGCTTCTTCCTCGTTCCATCGACCGAGTACAAAGTCGACCTGCTGCCCGCGAGAGTAATCACTGCCTACTCCAAAGCGCAGTCGAGGGTAAGAGCCCGTATTAAGCATTTTTTGAATGTCTTTCAAACCGTTGTGTCCGCCATCAGACCCTTTTGTTTTTAAACGAAGACTGCCGAAAGGCAAGTTGAGGTCGTCAGTGAGGATTAATAAATTCTCTAAGGGGATGTTCTCTTTTTGCAGCCAATACAAAACCGCCTTCCCACTCAAATTCATATAGGTGGAAGGTTTAAGGCAAATCGCCGTGCGCCCTTTGTATTTGAATTGACCAACATCACCCAGGCGATCTAAGCTGAATTGGAACTCTTCTTTTTCTGCCAGGTGATCCAGGATTTCAAAACCAATATTGTGGCGGGTTCCTCGGTATTCTTCTCCGATATTCCCCAGACCAACAACCAAAAACTTTTTCATAGTGTAAAACTACAAAAGCACCCTGGGAACCCAGAGTGCTTTTGATTATAAGGTTTGAAGATCGATTTACTCTTCAGCAGCAGCGGCAGGAGCTTCTGCGCCTTCAGCAGCTGGTGCTTCTCCTTCTTCATCTTCATCATCATCCGCGTCAGCAACGGCCGTTCTAGAGGTTTTAACCTGAACGATGGCCTGGTTGTCTGGGTGCATGATAGTGTAGTCGTCAACACGTAGAGAGTCAACAGAAATAGTTCCTCCGATACGTAGCTTGGAGATGTCAATGACGATTTCGTCAGGCAACAAATCCGGAAGCGCCTTAATGGCCAATTTACGCTTACGGCGCAATAGACGTCCACCGTTACGAACACCAGGAGAATTTCCTTCCAAACGAACAGGAATATTCATGGTGATTGGCTTGTCTTTGAACAACTGGAAGAAGTCGATGTGCAGAATGCGATCGGTTACCGGGTGGAATTGAATGTCTTGCAAAACCGCTTGGTAAGATTCTCCATTCTCTAGTTCAATCAATACCGTGTGCGCATTTGGAGTGTACACGAGATTTTTGAAAGACAACTCTTCAGATGAAAAGTGAACTGGTGCTTCCCCTCCGTACAGTACGCAAGGGACCTTTCCAGCATTACGTAGGGCTTTGGTTGAAGCCTTGCCCACGCTTTCTCTTTGGGATCCTTTGATAGTAATTGATTTCATTTTATGTATAAGAATTAAAGTACAAATTTGGACGAAATTGAGGTGTTGTGGTGAACGCGGTTCATCACATCGGCAAATAAATCTGCACAACTCAAAATCTTGATTTTATTACTGGTTTGGGTGGTCGGGATGGAATCGGTAATGATCAACTCCTTGAGTTGGGATTTTTCGATTCGATCGTAGGCACTCCCACTTAATAAACCGTGTGTTGTTATGGCACGTACGCTTTCCGCTCCGCGCTCCATCATCAAATCAGCCGCTTTGGTCAGCGTGCCCGCCGTATCCACCATATCGTCAACCAGAATGACGTTTTTTCCTTTTACCTCTCCGATGAGTTCCATGTGGGTCACCACATTGGCCTTTTCGCGCTGTTTGTAGCAAATCACTACATCGCATTCCAAGGCTTTGGAATAGGCATAAGCCCTTTTGGACCCTCCCATATCAGGAGAGGCGATGCACAAATTGTCCAGCTTCAGGTTCTCTACATAAGGCAGAAAAAGGGTTGAAGCGAACAAATGATCCACCGGTTTCTCAAAAAAGCCTTGAATTTGGTCCGCGTGTAGATCCATGGTGATGATACGCGTAGCACCAGCCGTTTCCAGCATTTTGGCAATCAACTTGGCAGCAATTGGAACACGGGGTTTGTCCTTCCGGTCCTGACGTGCCCACCCGAAGTAGGGCATCACAGCGGTAATGTGACGAGCAGATGCACGCTTGGCGGCGTCCAACATCAACAGCATTTCCATCAGATTTTCAGAACTCGGATTGGTGGAGCCGATAATGAAAATACGGGCTCCCCGAATGGACTCTTCAAAAGAAGGCTGAAATTCTCCGTCGCTGTAACGAGAAAAGCGAATGTTGCCTAAATCCGTTCCATAGGCTGCAGCGATTTTTGCTCCCAAAGCTTGACTCTGGGTACATGCAAAATTTTTGGTTCCGGTACTTGATAAGGCATCTTCTCGTTCTTTGATCTCGCTGCTAAGCGCGTGAATTTTAAGGAGGTGCAAATTTAACCAATTATTTTGCCCAGAAAAGGATAAAGAAGAGTTTTTGCACCTTGTCTTTTAGAATATTTTTTTAGCTTTGCCATCCATTTCAGAAAAAATGGATTTACCCGAGCCTTGGTGGCGGAATTGGTAGACGCGCTGGATTCAAAATCCAGTTCTTTCGGGAGTGTGGGTTCGATTCCCACCCAAGGTACAAGAAACCTCTGCAGTTGCAGGGGTTTTTTTGTTTAGAGTCCCGCCTGTATTAAGGGGTTAGTCAATAGCCCAATATAAGCTAGACCTGCATAAACGGCCGAAAACAAAAGCGTCATAAGGAGGCGCAATCCAAAAGGAGAAAGGGGGAAGCCGTTTGCTTTTTTCTTCCAGAATCCTCGGAAGGAGGTGCTTAGCATAATTTCTTTTTCGATCTGGGAAGCTTCAGGAACCGAAAGTGCTTGTTCACTTAGGTCTCCGGCATGGGATTTCATAAAACGCCAGGTACGCGAAACCGTTCCAAAAGAAGAGCGAATCATATTACCAATCCAAAAATGGGCAAGTGCTAAGGAGCCTGCGATCCATTGAACCATACCCCCATACCCGCTGTAAAAGGTCTTCCAACTTTCGAGTTCTCCTGGATTGAGAACAGCAAAGGGCTCTTCGGGTGTCATCTCCAAGAGTCTGTAAAAAAGTCCGATGAGGCTTTTACCAGAGGCCGATTCATAAATGATGGTGATTAGAGTATAGCTGACAATCACCAGACTCATAATGAATAATAATCGCCAAAAGCGAATCAGGGAATACAGAGAGGAGGACTCTCCTTCCGGTGAGCGACCGGAGCCCATTTTTCCGGCAATCAGGGCAGTTGCGTAGTCTTCCCAGTCGCCTATTTCAGTGTTTTTTCCATGTAGTGCCATTCCAATAAGATCTTTTATTTCGCCTCAAAAGCGATGTGGGGTAAAAAGAATACTTAATGAAGTAATCGGGCCTCAATGTAATTGAAATTCAGCAAAAAAGGGCAAACATCGTTTGCCCTTTTTTTCAATAGTTGTTTTAGCGCTCTAGAATTGATAGCGAATCCCGAGGGCGATATCAAAATCCAGGTCGTCGGAATAGTTGTCGTTAAAGCCAAGCTCTGGACGCATATCCAGACTGATGAGGAGCGGAATTTCGAAGTTGTATTCGATACCGATATCTCCGGCCAAAACGAAAAAAGAGCCATCGTTTTCGCCTGCGTCAAAAGAGCCGACACCGCCACCGGCCCCAATATACCAATTGAAGTTCCCGTCCAAGGGCATAACCCATTGGTAAAGTCCAACCAACTTAAAAGCATCGACATTATCTGAATTTCTCCAACCCAGGTCAAATTCCAGTCGGTTGTTTTCGCTAAGGCCTCTTTGGTAAGAGATCTCTCCGCCAAGGCCATTGTTGTCTCCAAAGCGAAGCCCTAAGGCATTTTTAGAAATACCCTGGGCACTTAGACCCGTGGCTACAATAAAAAATAAAATAGTTATGGTGTTTCTCATGTTATGATATTTGATAGTAAATGTACGAAGAGGTTTTGGAACGGCTTTTTCTATGGATACAGGTAGAGGTCACAAAAGGATGCCATTATGGAGCTTTTATTCCTCTTTAAGCTGATGATCGGCTATTCGGCATTGCTCAAAATCAATTTCAGGATAAGTGATTTCTGCCCATTCACTAAGTGCCTTTAAAATGGGAAGTAAGCCTTTTGATTTCTGAGTTAAGGCGTACTCCACACGCGGTGGTGTTTCAGCATAAGCAGTTCTAGAAACTAGGTCGTCATTTTCGAGCTCCTTGAGTTGTGTGCTCAGTACCTTCTTGGATATTGTTGGGACTAAAAGATTCAACATTCCAAAACGCAAAGGACCTTGGGATAATAGGTAAAGAATAATTGGTTTCCATTTGTTGCCAATTGTATTCATGGTGTGAACCAGGGTACAGGCGTTTGGGTTATCAATGTATTTTCTAGACATAGTTACTCTGAGGTTACCACAAATTATCGCTTGCTCGTATTTTATAGTATCAAAAATAAACTAATATAAGTTTCTTTGTGATACTAATAAATTGATATTCCAATGAAGAATGTTTTTATACTCAACGGGCATCAAAAGTATCCTTCTCCGAAGGACGTTTGAATGCCAGTTATACTAAGAAAGCCATCGATTTTTTTGAAAGTCAGGGATGTGCTGTTCGGGTTAGAACAATGGAAGATAGCTATGAAGTGAATCAGGAGATTGAAAATTTCAAGTGGGCTGATCTGGTCTTTTTTCAGACTCCCTTGAACTGGATGGGTGTTAGCTGGTCTTTTAAGAAGTACATTGATGAGGTATTCTCTGCTGGAATGATGGGAGAACTGTCTGCAGGGGATGGTAGAAGTCGTGAAGAGCCCAAGAAGAATTATGGCCTTGGAGGAAAACTAAAGGGTAAGTATATGATCTCCGTAACGGCTAATGCGCCGGAAGAGGCTTTTCGAAATCCGGAGGAAACTTTTTTTAATGGAATTAGTGAGGACGAACTACTTAATCCCATGCATTTAAATTTTCAATGGTTTGGTTTAAAAGCCCTACCCACTTTCATGTCTTATGATGTAATGAAGAACCCTCAGATTAATCAAGATTTTAAACGCTTTGACCAACATTTAAACCTACATTTTAATACAAAGAGTAATGAATAGACCCACCCCTTTACAAGTGGCTCCTTTTTTGGAATTCAATACACTGGATCAGATAAAATTCACCTTGTCAGAACAGGAAACTGAAAATTTCCAACTCTTGGTTTTCTACCGAGGCCTTCACTGTCCGATCTGCGAGAGATATTTGCAACAATTACAAGATTTACTCCCAGAATTTGCTCAGAGAGGTGTCGACGTAGTCGCCCTTAGTATGGACTCGGAAAAGCGCGCTAGACTTTCTCGCCAAAAATGGGGCATCGATCAGCTGAAAATTGGTTATGGTTTGGATAGAAAACAAGCTAGGGATTGGGGACTATACCTCAGTAAGGGTGTGAAGGAGGGAGAACCGGAAGAATTTAGTGAGCCTGGTCTATTTTTAATCGATAAGCAAAATAAGGTGTACTACGCAGCTATCACTTCTAATCCTTGGGGGAGGCCTTATTTACCGTCTTTTCTAAAGGCTGTAGACTATATTACTAGAACTAGATATCCTGCAAGAGGAGAGGTGATCGGTTAAAAACCTTGATCAGGTCGTATGGCTTTAGCCCGGTCGGAATAATTAATTTTGTCCTAGATTAACACAATAGACGATCATGACTACACAGGCCCTACAAGAATCCGAATTTCACCCGTACTACGCTGCCTATATTGCTCGGGTAGACCCTGCTTCCGAACTTATGGATGCTTTGAAAGAAGGGGGGAGGAAGACCGAAGCTTTCTATCAAAATTTACCGGAAGAGAAACACGAGTACCGTTATGCCGAAGGGAAGTGGACCTGCAAAGAAGTACTGCAACACTTGATCGATACAGAGCGTATTTTCTTGTACCGTGCCTTTCGAATTTCACGAGGAGACCAAACCCCTTTGGCAGGATTCGATCAAAACGATTACGTTCCTGCTTCCGGTGCCAATAAGAAAAGTATGGAGACCCTGTTGGAGGAGTATCGTACAACTCGAATTTTTACACTCTCGGTGCTTGGGAGCTTATCCACCGCTGACTTGGGCCGGATGGGCAGTGTAAACGGAAACCTGGTTTCTGCTCGGGCGGCGGCCTTTATCATTGCGGGTCACGAGATCTGGCATAATGGAATCATAGAAGAACGCTACCTCTGAGTTATGTTGGAGCTCCTGCCCAGTTGCGAACACTGCCGCAAAGAATTACCACCCGATTCGGTCAAGGCCGTGGCCTGTGGTTTTTAGTGTACGCATTGTCGCGACTGGTCTAAAGAACTCTTTGATAATCTGCCAGCCTTCCTTTGTATATCAATTTTCCATTGAAGTTGCGTTAAGGTACTCTTGGATTTCCAGTTGAGGTTACGCTTTTTTCAAGTTGAATAGGGCCCAGGCCATCATACCGAATTCCAAAAGCATGCCTGGAAAATATACTTCACTGTAGCCGTCCAGAATAAAACTGATCAGTCTGCCAAAACCCAAACCGCCCATAAAGAGGGCATTACTCAAGGTGGCGGTACGCCAATAGGCAGGCCGATAGAGAGCGTAAATCCAAAAGCCAGAGAAGGCGAGGTAGAGACCCATAACGGCCCGAAGAATATTGCGGAGGTCCGTATTCTGGGTGTCAAAGTCGAAGAGGAAGGGTAGTAAATTGCCCGGGCTAGCTCCATAAAAAAGAGCTGCGCCCACCACGACAAGGGCCGAAATCAGGAGTTGAAGGTTCTTCTTGATCAAGCCCGTCTTGCTTATATCAATTGTTGGAGATTCGCTTTGAAGTATTCCGCACTGGCTTGGCACTTTCCGTCGAATTGACGGTAAAGTTTCCACCTTGCTCTATAAAGTAAAATTCCAAGCCGGCGTCCTCTGCCTTGGGTAGATAGGTGGTGTAGTCTATGGAACCATTGCCCAGCTCCGTATAATCTCGGGTGACCTTGTCCATGTCTTTGATGTGCCACATCACGTAGCGCCCAGGTTGATCGTCTGCCAGTTGTTGTGGAGTCATATTGGTGGAATGCTTGAGCCAATACATATCGAGTTGGAGCTTGACCAATTCCGGGTCGGTTTGCGTGAGAATCATATCATATCCATTCACCCCATTGTGGTCTTCAAATTCATAACCGTGGTTGTGAAAGGCCAATCCGATTCCAGAACCTTGGATGTGCTTTCCAATGCGGTTCAATTGAATCACGAGCTGCTCAAATCCCTCGGGGTTTCGCTTTTCGGGCGCTAACCAGGGCCAGGTGATGTACTTCATGCCCATGGTTTCGGCCCCTTTTAAGCAGCCGTCGACAAAGCGAAGGATTTCGGCTTCTTCCGCAAAATGAAAAGGATCAAAACCAAAATGTCCGCTCGGTGCAACCACCTGAAGCTCATCAAGGACGTTTCGGAATTCCTGGGCAGTGTAGCCATAGATTTGATCGGTATCCGGTTCGTATCCGTAGGTCTCAAAGGATTCATACCCCATCGCGATTAAAGCCTTTAAGGTGGCCAATGGATCCTTGGCCATTTCGTCCCGAATCGAAAACAGCTGATAGCCCATTTTGTATTTACTGACAGGTGCCTTCTGACAGGCATAGGCCGGGAGTAAACTCATGGCGGTAAGCATTCCTGTATTTTGGATAAATCGGCGTCTGTTCATGGCGATTGAGATGGTCTAAAAGAAGCGTTAATGGAGGCATAATTTACTCATTTATGGGCTATCTTGTAAGGAGTTCCCTGCTAATCCATTAGCTCTCGCCTATGTACACTCGCCTAGCGCCTAAGGTTCTTTTTCTCCTTTTTACCCTGTTTTCTTTTGGACTGTATTCACAAGGCCAATTGCAGCTTCACCTGAATAAAACCGTTTTTACCCCTGGGGAGCAGGTATGGTTTACGACCTATCTTTTTGACGAGTTCGAGGCCCCTATACAAGGAGAAGCCCTGGTGCAGGTTCATTTATTAAACAAGGAGGGCGGAATTCTTAAAACCGGTGTTTTTCCTCTACGTCAGGGATCGGGTTTCGGGAACCTCTTGCTGGACGAGTCCTGGAAAAATGATTACGTTTTTTTGGCGGCACAGGTTTTACAAAATGAAGAAGCTGCCCCACTTCGTGATATGGTGCGACTTCGCTTGTTAACCAATCCCTTGAGCAAAGAAAAACCCCTCGGCTCGGAGGAGCGATTTTTATGGACTCCAGAGAACGGTAGTGTTATTGCTGGGCAGCAAAACACCCTGTTGTTTCAGCTTTTACGGAGTCCGGAATCCCAGGACGACAGACGATTGGATTTTTACGAAGACAACCAACTTTTGATCAGTGATATCAAAGGTACGTGGCAAGAGATGGGGCATTTGACCTACTACCACGATCCGGCTAAGTCCTATAAATTCTTATTGGTTGGCGCAGGAAAGTCACCGGCCTATTTCCCTGTAATTCCTGCCGAAAAGGGTTCCGTTGGAATCCGGATCAACAACCTCGAGACTGAGGAGGTGCTTATCGAGCTCAACTCCCTGACAAAAGACAAAAATGGCGAACTGGAGGTTTGGTTTAAGGGCCAGAGCCAGCTGAGTCGATTGGACGCTGATCCCAACAAGGAGGTTTTTCGATTGCCTAAGGCCTCACTTCCGGAAGGAGTAATACAGTTGCGTTATGTTGTGGCCGGGCAAACCAGAGGTCAAAATTGGTTTGTGAACCAATGGTCCAAAAAGGCTCAGCCCATTCAATTGAAGGAAGCGAGCTTTGAAGCGGATTCCATCAGACTGGTCGCCTCGGCAAAGACCTTATCAGAAGGTCTTCGACTCAGTGCAACGGTGATGACCAAAGAGAGTTATGATCTCTCTTACCAGCGGGACCACAGTCTGAAGAATCAATTGGGTCAGGTGTTTCCGGCCGACTATATTCCCTCTTTTTCTAAACTGCCCAGTCGAAAGAAAAATGCCCAAATCGATCAATGGGTAAAGCTCCGGGCTTCCTTGATAAAAGCATTAGAGGCCGAAATGGACCCCACCACCCTGCTGACAGGAGTACCCTTTAAAGGGCAGGTTCAAGGTCTTCAGAGCACAGAGGTCAAGCAGGTTTTAATCCAAAGCAGAAACGGCGTATTCGCCCTTGCTCCTGTGGGAACAGATAAACGATTTAGCGCGACTTTGACCCCCCAAAGCCAGGACACTCTTTTTGCCACCCCTTTGGATGCCCGTGGAAAGGCCTTGGTCAAAAGCGGCTGTAATATTTGGATGGAACCGCTAAGTGTTCCCACCTATGAAGAAGATTGGAAAAAATGGATTGCGACCTATTCCTTGGAAGAAGAACCCCAAGAAATATCGTTCTGGCCGGACAATCAGATTGCCCTGGATGAGGTGGTGGTCACTTCCAAAGCAAAGGCCCCGGTAGCTTTTCAGATCGATGCCTTGACCGAAGGCAGAATAATCACAGCGGAAGATGAAAAAAACTACCCGACTCTCGCTAGTTATTTGCGCAAGTTGGGGTTCGGAGTACGGGTCTACGAAGGCCGGGTGATCGCCATGTCCAGAGGAGGCGGTCCCGGAAAGGCAACGGGTCCCGTTCCTGTGCCGGTCATTGTTGATGGCTTGCCGAGTGATGGCACCGATATTTTTCAAATGTCTCTTTCACAGATCCAGAGTATCACCTACGATTCCAATCGCAGACAATTCATCAGCCTTTGGGTGAAAAAGAGCCGAAGACAACCCAAAACCTGTACCTGCCTTCCGGAATGGGGAATCTCCGCTGTCGATTCTTTTGAGCGTTACCTGCCTTTTTATAATCCTTCTTATCTGCAGCAATTTGGCACACTTTTGTGGGAGCCTCAATTGCCTTTGGAAGAAGAGAAGGAGCTCGTATTGCAGTTCCCTAAACTGGACACCCAGGAGTATGTTCTTTTGATTCGGGGCTTGGACCAAAAGAACAAGTTGATTGACCTGTATATCCCGATTAGTCTACCCTAGCCTTCCGAAAGCAGAATTTTTAACAACCGCTCTTTCTGCTCAAAGGACCTATTTGAAGTGTCTATCGAGTATATTGTTTAATATCAATACTTCTACTCTCTTCATTTGAATCAAGAACCATTTCCAGGATTTGATCCAGTAATTTTCGCTCATAAATTTGCTTGCCTTTTATGACCAAAGAGATATTGTTTAAATGCTTGATATTTTCTAATGGATTACCTTTTAGTAGTACCAGATTAGCTTTATATCCGGGTTCGATTCGACCTGTTTTACTCCCCATTCTATGGGCTGGGATATCAGTCGCCCAATGAAGTAAATCTTTTGCTGGAATACCTAATGCATGTAAGCTATTTATTTCGTCATAAAATCCAAATCCAGGCACGCTTAGTGGCAGATTGGCGTCAGTAGCTGGAATAAGGGTAACCTTCGATTCCGCCAAGGTTTTTACGATCCTCTCGCATGCTTTGGCGTAGGTGTTCCAGTACTTTTTCTCTTTTTGTATTTCTTGATCATTTAGATTTTTAGGCAGACGATAACGATTGACTCCCGGGAGCCATCCGGGGCCGTTTCGAAGGAATTTTTTGGATTCTGTAATTCCTGGATTGGCGTATTGTAGATGAATTTGACTCAGTTGATTGTTGAGATCAAATTTTTGGCTGACAAAACTCTGTATCAACCAGAGATTAGTATTTACGCTTATATCCTGACGAAGGAGTTCGGGTGCAATTTCAAGGGTTCTTTTTTGAACATAAGTCAAAAAGTCAGCGTCGATGACTTTACCCACTTCTTCATATTCGCGTTTAAAGACCAAAAGGAGTTCTTCTGTATGGGCTATATCCGACTGATTTGAAGCCCATAGGTCGTCAAAAGTGATACTTTTGGGCAGATGTCCAACCATTTGGAGGTCCAATGAATCGCTTAGAACACTCATGGCTTGATAGCTTTCCAAGTTCAGACCTGAGTGAATTTTGACTCCCTGAAAACCTTTTTCTTTGTAGCGAATAAGACTTTTTCGTGCAGATTTTTGGTTTGATATGTTGTTATATCCTTGTGTGTATTCTGCCTTCCAACCTTCCAAAGTAGAGAAACTACTCAGTCGTGGAGAAATGACATATAAATCTGGTCCAGGACGCCCTGATTTGATTTCTAATTGCCACCTTAAGTGAACGTCTGTACCCGACATCTCACGTACCTGGGTGATACCGTTTGCCAAATAGAGTAGGAGGTCGTTTGGACTTTCAAAAAGATGAATATGGTAGTCGATCAATCCCGGAATCAAATATTGACCTTGGGCATCGATCATTTGAATATCGGAAGAGGTAACCCGGTTTGATTCGATTGGCTGTATAATTCCATTTTGAATAAGAACTGCCCCTTTACGGAACAGCAAACTGTCTGAATCCCAGATAAAGGCGTTGCTTAAGAGGACATCACTACTAGGAATATCGATTGATGACCAATCGACTTTTTTGGTCAAACCACCATTAATTCTCCGCAAACCTCTATTGTAAAAAAAGGCCATAAGAGTGCAAAGAATGACAACGATTATGGCTGTAAATAGCAGTTTCCGGAATACAATAGTAGACATAAAATTAAAACGACAGAGATCAGTAATTTCTTATAATGGGTGATTCAACCGGTTCTCTCTTGAATAATGAGAACCAAAAAAAATCGGGCCATGGTCTTATTGAGGAAGACAAGGCCTGTAGCATCTTCTTTATATTTTAGGTTGGTTAGTATATAAATCGCTCTGGGCCCTGTCTTCCGCAACCAATTGTCCAAAACGGGACATCAATCGGCCGCCATTTTTTTGAGTGCTTCCAAGTCGGCTATTCCCAATTTACGTCCCTTTGATTTTAGAATGGTGTCTTTCTTGAACTCAGATAACATTCGGATCGCTGATTCTGTTGCGGTTCCCACAATATTAGCCAGGTCTTCTCTGGAAAAATGAACCGAGAAGTACCCTTCTTCATCGGCACCAAAATTTTCCTGAATATGGAGTAGGGCTTGGGCCATTCTTTGTTTTACGTTCTTTTGGGACATCTGCACTAGGGAATCATCCGATTCCTTGATATCATGGGCCAATTTTCTCAGCATTTCGAGAGTGAAATCCGGGTTGGAACGCAGGACTGCTTCTATTTTACTCTTGGGGATATAACAGGATTGAACATCGCTTACCGCTACAGCAGAAAGATTGGTGTTTTCTTTTGCGATTACCGAGCGGTGACCCAGTATACTGCCTTTGGCTGCAAGTTTGACAATTTGATCTTTTCCGTTCTCGCTAAGCTTGGAAAGTTTAGCAACTCCATTTTTAAGGCAATAGAGGCCGTGAAGTGTTTCTCCTTCCTTAAATAACACTTCTCCTTTTTTAAATGATTTATCTTCTTTGGCCTTGTTGATTTGTTTCAATTCATCCTTATTCATTGCTCGAAGCGCATTGAATTGACGAATGATACAGTTTTCACACTTATGTTCATCCATGATCTTACAGGATTGCCTTCCATTAAATGTAATCTAAAATAACATAGGTGTATTTATTCTAAGAGACAATAACAGGCGATTTTTGATTTTCTGTTTTACAGAGTACAGGGCGGCCCTTTACCATGGGCTAATCCTTAGCGCAGCGGCCAACCAGCTCGGTGGGCCTTCAGCAGAATAATACCAAAGGGAATCCACCAGATCAAATCGTTGGTGATCAAGGTGTAGGCGAAGGCTCCCGGTACAATATCTTGTAAGTAGTTGAAGACAAAACCCAAGGGGCCAAAAATCTTCCCTAAGAAGCCCACAGCCACGATAGGCCAATGACGTACCGGGTTGTAAGAGGCCCACCAATACCCCAGACCATACACGCCGATAACCATACCCATTCCTTGCCAGATCATGGGGTGTGTCGGCGCTTCCATACCGACCAGTTCAAAAAAGGAGTTCGGAAAGAGCACTACCCAGGCCCCCCAGAGGAGGTTGTAAAGGGCAGCGAGTTGCAGGGTCCTTTTCAAGCGGGTTTAGTTCAGGTGTCGCAAAATCTTGTTGCTGTCCGGTGCCGTTACCGAATAAAAGACGTCGACCAGACGACCTTCTGGATCAATCAGGTATTTCTGGAAATTCCATTTTACCTTGGTGTCCATACGCCCGTTTTGCTCTGCTTTCGTCAACCAGCTGTAGACAGGGTGCTGATCCGTACCTTTAACCTTCACTTTTTCGGACAGTGGAAAGCTCACACCGAAATGCCGATCGCAAAAGGCTTGGATTTCTTCGGCATTACCGGGTTCTTGTCCAGCAAATTGATTGCAGGGCATACCCAGCATGGCAAGCCGTTCTCCATATTCCTGGTAAACAGCCTCCATGGCTTTGTACTGTTTGGTGAATCCACAGCGGGAAGCCACATTAACAATCAACAGGTATTTGCCTTTGAACTGTTTCATATCGAGGGGTTCACCGTTGAGGCTGGTGACCGGAATCTCGTAAATCGAAACCAGAGGATCAGCTAAGGTGTTTTCTTTTCTGTTTTGGAGCTTATCCAGGCTGTTTTGAAGGGAATCCATCAATTTCATACTGCCCCGTTTGAATTATTGATGTATTGGTACAATTCTTTTCTTCTCTCTAGATCATTGAAGACTCCGCCGTAGTAGGATGTCACCGTAGCTGAGGTGTCGTCTTTGACTCCGCGAGAAGAAACACAAAGGTGTTTAGCGTCGATGATGACGGCCACATCTTCTGTACCCAATACTTTTTTGAGCTCTTCCCCAATCTGATTGGTCAATCTTTCTTGAACTTGGGGTCGTTTCGCGAAATACTGAACCAAACGGTTGAGCTTGGAAAGACCGATTACGCGACCGGAAGAGACGTAGGCTACATGGCTCGCCCAATGATAGGAACAAAGTGATGCTCGCAATTGGAGTAAAACGAAATGTCCTTTTCGACCAGCATCTGGTTGTACTGGTATTTGTTGTCGAAAAGGGCAATTTTCGGTTTGTTTTTTGGGTTCAATCCTGAAAAGATCTCTTCGATGTACATCTTAGCCACACGCTCGGGAGTTCCCTTTAGGGAATCATCCGTCAAGTCAAGGCCCATGGTTTCCATGATGGCTTTGAAGTGTTTGGCGATGATTATTTTCTTTTCGGAATCACTTTTTTCGAAGGCATCCGCCGTCATAGGAGTATCCAGGCCTGTAGAAAAATGGTTGTCACCAATTTCTTCTGCACTCAGGCCATTCAGACCATTGGTCTCAGACGGACTAGTCGGTTCGACACTTTGTCTATGGTCGGTTAACTCTTTGTGCTCCTCGTTATCGAGCAGGGTATTCCACGACATTTCGTTGGGTTTCATACAAGGTTATCTTTAATTCAAGTTCCTCATCCAAATGAGGGCGAATCCGCTCATAAATTACCCGAGCGATGTTTTCCGCTGTCGGGTTGAGCGTTTTAAAGTCATCTACTTCCAGATTCAGATTCTTGTGATCAAAATCGTTTAGAACTTTCTCTTTAATCAGATCCGAGAGTAGTTTGGCATCCATGACGTAGCCAGTATCTTGGTCGCAAAATCCCACTACCCTTACTTCCAGATCGTAGTTGTGGCCGTGGAAGTGGGGGTTATTACACTTACCGAAAACTTGTTTGTTTTTTTCGTCCGACCAGTGCTCGTTGTGCAAACGGTGTGCCGCATTGAAGTGCTCTTTGCGAATTATAGCCGTTTTATTTTTTTTAGTCATGAATCCAATTGTAATTACGAATCTAGCACTTATGTTTAACAAAAAGTGTTAAAGATTAAACAAAATTAACGAGGGATGCTGAGGGACCAGTTGTAGCGAACCGAGAGGTAGCGAATACCAACCACCACAGCGATGGCCAAGGGGCTAATGAGAAGAGGAGAAAGCTCCAGGCTAAGCCCACCCTCGTACACCAATCCACCGGCTAAGCAGGCTGAGGCGTAGATTTGTCTCCGGAATATCAAGGGAACTTCGTTGCAAAGAACATCCCGGATAACACCGCCAAAAACAGCCGAAACCACCCCCATTAAAAGAGCTACTCCCAAACTGAGGTCGGTGTTTAAGGTTTTTTGAACACCCAAAACAGTGAATACCCCTATTCCAAGGGTATCAAAGAGGAACATGCTTCTTTTTAGGCGAATGATCCAAGGTTTTAGCAAATAAGACAGTACAATCCCTGCCAGCACAGCAACCAGGGTCCACTGATCTTCCATCCATCCTACCGGGGTGCGTCCGATGAGTACATCGCGTAAGGTGCCACCGCCGACTGCGGTAATCAATCCTATCACCACCGAACCCACCAGATCAAATTTTTTATCCAGTGCGGTCAAGACGCCACTGATCGCAAAAACCAGGGTTCCAAACAGGTCTAAATAGTAGAGGATTTCCATACCGTAAAGGTAGGAGAAGCCAAGTTAAATAGGGTGTTTAAAGCGATCATTCAACGCGGCATCGGCAATCGCGCAGATTGATCGAATGAAAAACGACCAGGGCCAAACCAGGGATCAAGACGAAGAGTTCAGGCAGCTCAATCCATCCGATTTTTTCATTGATTACATGAGCCAGTAAGAGCGCCCAGCTGCTCCAGAAAGCCAGGGGTAACCAAGAACGGGTGCTGGATTTGCTCGAACGGGCAACCGCAAAGAGGGTGATGATTAAAAAGATCCAGTCTAAACTCCCCCAAACAGGATCTACAGAGTCGGTATAGGCACTCAAACCAAAAAGTCCGAGAAATAAAAAAGGAGTAACTAAACAATGGACCAGACAAAGTGCACTGGCCACCACGCCAATTAGGTCTATTTTTTGTGCTTTATCAACGGAAGTCATAGGGTCTAGGAATCTGGATTCGTATATTGTTCCTTCTAGTCGGCAAATGTACTGTATATTTACAGATGCAACTCAGTCGCGTTTAAAATATTTACCCCCTCATGGTTCATACGCAGGATTTGGAATTTGCCTACCCAGAAGGTGCTCTGCTTCAATTTCCGGACATCCAATTGCCTACTAATGAGCATTTGCTCATTCTTGGCCCTTCTGGAGTAGGGAAGACCACCCTATTGTATTTGCTCGCAGGCCTCCTGCTTCCTAAATCAGGCCAATTGCGTATTGGAGACACTTCTCTGGAGTCCCTCAATCGCAAACAATTGGATCAATTTCGCGGAAAGCACATCGGCTTAGTCTTTCAGAAATACCAGTTTATCGGAGCGCTTAATGTCGAAGAGAATCTGCGGCTACGCCAAGGACGAAAGGCTGGAAAAGAAGGAAAGAAGCGCCGAATGGCCCTGGTTAATCGCCTGGGTCTTCAAGACCAATTGCACAAGAAAGTTTCCGCCTTGAGTCAGGGTCAGCAGCAGCGCCTGGCCATTGCTTTAGGGATTATTCATATGCCTGATTTGGTTTTGGCGGATGAACCCACAGCCAATCTGGACAACGACAACTGTGAAAAGGTCATCAACCTCTTGAAGGAAGAAGCCAATATCAGCAAGAGTAGCCTCATTATCATTACCCACGATTACCGGGTGATGAAACACTTTGATAACCGAATTGAATTATGAGAATGATCTATCTCGCTTTTCGGAACATGATATCTAAGCCGCTCAACTTGATTTTGAGCATGCTGTTGCTGTCGCTTAGTATTTCATTGGTCACCTTTGTTTTGCAGCTCAGTGATCAAATGGGCGGACAGCTCGAAAAGAACATTACCCCCTTCGATATGGTGGTTGGGGCGAAAGGTAGCCCTTTGCAGTTGGTCTTGGCCTCGGTTCTGCACATTGATAACCCCACTGGAAATATCAAATTGAAAGAAGCTCGGCCTTTGATGAATCACCCTTTTGTCAAGTACGCCATTCCCGTTTCTTACGGAGACAATTACAAGGGATTCCGCATTCTTGGGACAACGTCTGAGTATATCAGCACCTATGGAGGGGAATTGGCGGAAGGTAAATTCTTTAACCGGCCTTTCGATATTGTCGTTGGGGCAGCGGCAGCAGAAAAACTAGGCCTCCAAATTGGGAGTGAGGTCGTCGGAAGCCATGGATTGATCGAGACCGATTTTGGTGCTCACGATGAGCATCCCTATATCGTTACCGGAATACTCAAACGCTCAAACACGGTTTTGGACCAGTTGTTGATTACCTCTTTAGAGAGCGTGTGGGATAGCCATGCCCATGAAGGTGAAGCACCAAAGTCCTCTGAGGAAGAACACAAGCACGACGAGGAGCACGAACACGATGATCAAGATCATGCTCATGATAATCACGACCATGATTATGTAGAGGAAGATGCCGACCGCGAAATCACCTCTTTGCTGGTCCGATTCGGAAGCCCTTTGGGAATGGTGCAACTACCACGCTATATAAACGAAGGCACCAATATGCAATCAGCCTTGCCCAGTTTTGAGGTACAACGCTTACTCGGCCTTTTAGGCTCTGGAGTGAAAACAGTGAATGGAATTGCCTTGGCGATTCTCTTGGTTTCTGCTTTGAGTATTTTTATCAGTCTGCTTAAAACCATTCGCGAGCGCAAAAGAGAATTGGCCTTGTTGCGGGTCTATGGCTTCCGTACCGGGCAATTGCTGTATCTTGCACTGATGGAGGGACTCTTTTTGTCGCTCCTCGGTTTTGCTCTTGGATGGGCTTTGGGACGCTTAGGTATTGCCCTTTTTTCGTCTTATACCGAAAGTGAATACGGCTACAGCCTATTGCTTCGACCACCGAGTACGCAAGAATATATACTATTGGGGATTACCTTGTGTTTATCTATAGTAGCGGCTTTTTTAGCGGCCCTGCCTGTATTTAATCTTAATGTTGCAAAAACCCTTACTGATGAATAAATCTGTTATCGCTTTACTGTTGGTCTTGCTCTGCGGAACAACACTCTATGGGCAGGAGCGCCTTACCTGGACGGATTTGGCCGATGTGGAGTTCAAACCCAAGTATTTCGAGGAGTATGACGCCCACTTTTGATGCCGACTTTCGGTGAAAGCATCAAAAAGAGATCGGGGAAGAAAATTGCGATCAAAGGTTATTTTTTGGATATTTCAGGAAGCGGAAAGGTTTTTCTGCTGTCTAAGAATCCCATGGCGACCTGCTTCTTTTGTGGGGCAGCAGGGCCAGAAACCATCATTGAAGTTGCGTTTAAAGAAAAGCCCACCTTCCGAACCGATCAGGTGATCACGGTAGAAGGAATATTGCAGTTGAATGACTCAAATGCCGAACGATGCAATTACATTTTAGATCAAGCCACAGGAACGCTCGTCAAATAGGAGCGTTGCTTTCCATCTGTTTCTTTGCTTTGGGCACTCTTCAGGCCCAGACCAATATGGGGTGGCAGGATCTGGCCTCCGGCATTATTTTAAACTTTGCTCCCAAACAGTATTATCCCGAAGTTTGAACCAGCAGCATTTACCCCGGACATGAAGTCCATGGAGGGTCAAAAGATTTCGATTACCGGCTATTTTTTGGTTTTGGATGCACGTCGATCCCGCTTTTTACTATCTAAAAACCCTTTCGCTTCTTGCTTTTTTTGCGGAAACGGAGGGCCTGAAACGGTGATGGATCTAAAATTTACCAAGAGCTATAATTTTGAAGTGGATGATGTGATCACAGTGGAAGGGGTGTTGCGCCTCAACGAAAGTGACCCGGCCTACAGCTATTTTATTCTGGAAAAAGCTGTAGCTTATCCTTTTGAATAATTGATCATGAGTACAGAACTGCAGACACAACTACTGGACAGCAAAGGACTAAAAAAGACCCCAATCAGAAGGGAGTTGGTTTCTTTATTTCTGCAGAATTCCAATGCTCTGTCTTTTCATGACATCCAAGATGGGATGTCTTCCAAATTAGACAAGTCTACCCTCTATCGAAACCTCACGAGTTTTGAAGAAGCGGGTTTAATACACAAGATCAACGACCACAGCGGTATAGCGAAATTTGCCTTGGGCCAACAAGACCTATCAGACGATCACGCGCACTTTGTCTGCGATAATTGCGAGACTGTCAGCTGTATGGAAGGTTCTGTAAGTATTGATGTCAAGGTTGATGACAAAGTTCACGTCAAGCAGATTCAAACCATTGTCCATGGAATCTGCGGTAACTGCAATTCTTAGGAGTCTTTAATGGGGTAGTTTGTTGCGCAATATACCGTAGAAAAAGGTTCCCAATATCGCGGAGGCGATAACCACCAAAATATACCCAGATCCAGCACCTGCCAGAACAAACATGGGTCCGGGACAAGCTCCTGCTAAGGCCCATCCTAATCCAAATAGGGTTCCCCCGATCAGGTAGCGCGCAATTCCCTTGTCTTTTGAGGCAATTACAATCGGAGAGCCGTCAACGGCTTTCACTTCTTTGCGTTTAATCCACTGAATCCCCAAAGTTCCCAAGGTGATGGTCGATCCAATAATACCGTACATATGGAAACTGTCGAACTGGAACATTTCGTAAATGCGAAACCAGGAAGCGGCTTCGGATTTATAAAGTACAACACCGAAGAAAAGGCCAACGATGATATAGAAAGTTGATTTCATGGTGAATTAGAATATGATTGGAAAAATGAAGTGAACCATAAGCAGGCCGCCCAAAAAGAAACCGATAACGGCAATTAAGGAAGGCATTTGCAAGTTGCTCAGGCCAGAAATAGCATGTCCGGAGGTACATCCACCTGCGTAGCGTGTTCCAAACCCAACCAGGAATCCGCCGACAATCAGTAAGATCAGTGTCTTGGGATCAGAAAGTGCTGAAAGCGCAAACATTTCGTCCGGAAGGTAAGCTTCTCCGGTGCTGGCAAAGCCAAGGGCTTTTAACTTTTCGGCACTTTCTGGTGCGATTTGTACCCCCTCACCATTGGAAAGGAATTGGGAAGCGAGGAAGCCTCCCATGGCCACCCCGAGGACGATATAGAGGTTCCAACGTTGACTTTTCCAATCAAAACGGAAAAATTCAGCGCGTTTATCGGCACCTAAAATGGTGCATATGGTTCTCAGGTTTGATGACATCCCAAAACCTTTACCCGCCAAGAGTAAGGTCATCATCACCAGAGCGATCAAAGGTCCGGAAACATACCAGGGCCAAGGTTCAAAAATCCAATTCATCTTGCAAAATTTTTTCTCAAAGAAAACATCTCCCTTACACTTTGGGTGTAACTCTGGTTACAGTAGGTTTCCTTATTTAATCCAAGGCAAGAATTTACCGGTTTTTTTTACGATATGGCCCATACTTGGGAAACACCTGAATCAGGCGTTTTTCTTCATAAGAGGCCTTGACTGAAAAGAGAAGGCCCGAAGAGTATCAACCGCAGGCCTACATAGAGATAATCCTTTCCTGAACGCTTCATTTTAGGCGTTGAGGTGAGTTTGAATCTGTTGTTCGAGGACGGAGGCTTGCAGTACCCCGGATTGTCTCCAGACAGCGGTCTTATTCTTAAAGATAATCAAGGTCGGGACTCCACGAACTTGGAATCTTTCTGCGATGGCTTGGTTCTTATCTACATCAATCTTGACAATGCGCACATCATCTCCCAGTCGATCTTTGACTTCTTTGAGGATGGGGGGCATCAGCTTGCAGGGTCCGCACCATTCGGCAAAGAAATCAACCAATACGGGCTTGTCGTGGTCAATAATCTCGTCAAAGGTCATGCCTTAGCTCTTTGAAGTGCATTGAAATTGAATTACTTCCATTCCAGCTTCTTTTATGGCTTTAAATCCACCGATGAGGTCCGTGATCTGGTGAATACCTCTGCTCTTTAAAATAGAGGCGGCTATTACGCTGCGGTATCCGCCGGCACAGTGAATAACCAAAGGTCCGGCCTGTCCAATTTGCGCCATGTGATCATTTAAGAAATCAAGTGGAGTATTTTCGGCATTGGGCAAGTGCTCCGCTTCGAATTCTCCGGGTTTACGTACATCAAAAACCACCTGATTGTCGAGATCTGCCTTGAGTTCATCGGCCGTCATTTGATCGATGCTGTCGAATTCTTTTTGGCTTTCTTTCCAGGCTGTAAAACCGCCTTGGAGGTAGCCCAGGGTTTTGTCAAAACCTACTCGTGAAAGTCGGGTAATAGTTTCTGATTCGCGTCCTTCTGGTGCGATCAAAAGTATAGGCTGTTCCACATCGGCAATCAGGGTGCCAACCCAGGGGGCGAAACCACCGTCTAAACCAATAAAAATCGAGCGAGGTACGTGGCCTTTGACATAGTCGTTTTGGTGGCGAACATCCAACACAACGGCTCCTGTTTCTTCGGCCAGGGTTTCAAACGCCTCGGGATCCAAAGCGGTTAATCCCCGGTCCAATACTTGGTCGATTGACTCATAGCCTTCTTTGTTCATTTTCACATTCAGGGGGAAGTACTGTGGTGGAGGCAAAAGGCCGTCAGTCACCTCTGTGATAAATTCTTCACGCTTCATGTCGGCGCGAAGAGCATAGTTCATCTTTTTTTGATTTCCGAGGGTGTCAACCGTCTCTTTCATCATGTTTTTTCCGCAAGCTGATCCGGCTCCGTGAGCAGGGTAAACGATCACATCGTCCGCCAAGGGCATGATCTTGGAACGCAGGCTGTCAAAGAGCATTCCTGCGAGTTGTTCCTGGGTCATATCGGCTGCTTTTTGCGCTAAATCTGGGCGTCCCACATCTCCTAAAAAGAGGGTGTCACCACTAAAAATGGCATGGTCTTTCCCGCTTTCGTCCTGGAGGAGGTAAGTCGTACTCTCCATGGTATGTCCAGGGGTATGTAAAACGGTGATTTTGATCTTTCCGATTTCAAAAACCTGTCCGTCGGTTGCAATAAGCGCCTCAAAACTCGGGTTGGCCAATGGCCCATAAACGATAGGGGCTCCTGTTTTTTCTGAGAGGGTCAAGTGACCACTGACAAAATCCGCGTGGAAGTGGGTTTCGAAGATGTATTTGATTTCGGCTTCGTCCTGCTCAGCTCGTTTGAGGTAAGGGCTGATCTCGCGGAGAGGATCGATAATCGCGGCCTCGCCATCACTCTCAATATAATAAGCTCCTTGAGCCAAACATCCGGTGTATATCTGTTCTATTTTCATGCTTGTCGAATTGATTACAAAGGTACCTTGGACCACTAGGATACACGGTAACACAGGTTACAATCTACACGTCAATTCCAAAGACAAATATAGGGGCAAAAATCGGGAGGGCCTTCATGGTCATTTTGCACGCTTCAGCAAGATTTCAGCCTTTTTTTTGAAGGGAGATTTTTTTCTGAAGAGGGGAGGGGCCTTTTTGGTTTACCGCGTACTCATAGGCGTCCAGGGTCGAAGAGAAAATACGCTCGTCTCCAATGGTCTTGATCAGTCCACTATTAAAAAGAATATCGCGTGTTGGTCCAATAGCACCGGCGACTAAGAAGGTGATCTCTTTTTCGTGTAAATCGTTCAAAATCTGGCGGAGGGTATAAACAGCGGTACTGTCGATGTAATTGACTGATTTAGCATTGAGGATTACGGTTTTGACCGGACTCGGGTTCTCTTGGATCAAGCGGTAGAGTTCTTGCTTAAAGTAGTCTTTGTTACCGAAGTAGAGTTCGCTGTCAAAGCGGAACATCAGAATTCCGGGAGTGGCCTCCGCTTCTTCTTCAAAACGGTCCAAATTGCGGAAGTAAGGGCTTCCTTTGATTCGACCCAAAACAGCGATATGCGGCTGAGAGGTTCTGTAGACCAAAAGGAGTAAAGAGAACAAGACCCCGAGTAAGATTCCTTCCTTGATCCCGATGAACAGGGTGATCCCAAAGGTGATGAGCAGGAGAATAAATTCGTCCTTCCGTTTGTGGTATAATTCAACCGGATAGCATACATCGATTAAACCGGAAACAGCGACCATGATCACAGCGGCCAAGATGGCATTCGGTAGGGCATAGAACCAATCGGTGATGAACAAGAGGGTAATACCGATGACCAGGGCGCTAAAGAAAAGGGCAAGGGGTGAACGGGCTCCGGTTTGGTGATTTACGGCCGTTCTCGAAAAGCCTCCCGTGGTGGGGTAGGACTGAAAAAAGGAACCGAGAACGTTCGAAAGTCCTAAGGCGATAAGTTCTTGATTAGGACGGAGCTCATCTGTTTTGTCTTGTTCTTCTATCGCTTTAGCAACCGAGATGGCTTCCATAAAGGCGATCAAAGCCAGGGTAATCGCTATCGGAAGGAGGTCTTGCAGTCGGTCCAAGGGAACTGTAGGTATTTCAAAACCAGGCAGACCTTGGGGGATCTCACCTACCACACGGACTCCTTTTTCTTCCAGTTTTAACCAAATACTGGCTAAAATGCTCAGAACGACCGCAATCAATGATGCGGGCCACTTGGAGTTGATGCGTTTGAAGAGGAGAATGATGCCAATAGACAGGATTCCGACCAATACCGTCAGCCCGTGGATTTCGTCAAGATGCTGAAAGCTTTGATACAGCAACAGATGAAAGCGGTTCGATCCAGGAACATTGGTTCCCAATAAGTGTTTTAGCTGACTGAACCCAATGATGACAGCCGCAGCGGAAGTAAATCCGCTGATGACTGGTTTAGACAAAAAGCGCACCAGGAAGCCCATTTTCAGCAGTCCCAAAACGACCTGTAGAACCCCCATAAAAAGAGCTAAAAAGATGGCCATCCCGATGTACTCCGAAATACCACTCAATTTTAAAGCACCTAAACCGGCTGCAACCAAAAGAGAGTCCATGGCTACAGGGCCCATACCTAATTTTCGGGAGGTCCCGGTAAGCACGTAGATCAGTTGGGGAACAAGGGAGGCGTAAAGACCGTAAACCGGGGGTAGACCTGCAATCATCGCGTACGCCATTCCTTGTGGGATCAGCATGATGCCTACGGTAAGACCGGCATTCAAATCCGCTCCCAGCCAGGCCCTCTTGTACTGGGGTAACCAGGTCAGGATAGGGAAAAGCCGATGCAGAATGGGCGGGCGGACTGCCATTAAGACGAGAATTTAATTCGAATCGGATTCCAGGTTAATGATTTCGATATGATTTCGATGCAGGGCAATGTGACCCATTTGCTCTAATTTTTTTAGAAGCCGTGAGATGACCACGCGGGAAGAGTGTAAGTCGTAGGCTATTTCTTGGTGGGTGTTGTACAAATGCCTGTCATTATTGACTTCTGATTTTTTCTTCAAGTAGGCCATCAGGCGCTGGTCCATACTGTTGAAGGCCACGCTGTCCAGGGTTTGTAGCACTTCCGATAGGCGTTCGTGGTAGCTGTTGAAAATGAATTGTCTCCAGCTGCGGTATTTGGTGGTCCATTCCTCCATTTTTATGATAGGAACCATAACTAAGCGGATATCGGTCTCGGCAATGGCACGAATTTCGCTTTGTTTTTGACCCAGGCAACAATTGATGGTCATGGAGCAGGTTTCGCCCTGTTCGATATAGTAGAGCAGAAGTTCGTCTCCGTTTTTGTCTTCCCGAAGTATTTTGATGGCACCAGAAATGAGCAGGGGCATCCCCTTAACATAATGACCGATATCGACAAGTGTGGTTCCAGCGGACACTTCTCTAAAGGTCCCCACCTGAATGATCTCCTCCAGTAGTGCTTTTTCTAAATGCGCTCCGTAGATCGAACCAATTTCTTTGCTCATCATAGGCTCTGCGGCTAATCGCTAATCAAACTTAATAAGAAAACTTCCGCGGAAGAAGCCTGCAATTAGCGAATTGCAACTGCTACAAAGGTAATGGCTCTAAAACTAGCCTTTGGTAATCTAGGTTACAACCGGCATCGATAACGGAAATTTAGAGGACTCTTACGTCGTTGATGGCTCGTTTTAAGACTGCTTTTTTTGACACGGAAAAACTTAACATTCGAGCTGTTGTGAAGGATTGCTGAAGATTGGTATATTTAACGTTCGAAGTTTAGAATATGAAGAGAACACTATTCTGCTTAACTTTTTTCATTGCATTTACTCTTCAGGCCCAAATCACTGCCGTGGACTGGACCGACGATCCCTATGAGGAAGTCATTGGGCAATCCATGGATATCACCACAGGTGACGTTCTGAAACTCATTCAGATACCCCTGTCCGAAAGACCAGACCAATGGGCTTTTCAGTACCAAAATTCTCGTTCTTCCAAGCCCATCCAACGCCTCGACTTTTTAGCCGAGCCGGGTGAAATTGACGCGCTCTATTCGGCCATGAAGAAGAACATGAAAAAGAGTCGGACACTGAGGCCTTTAAACACTAAAGTTGGGGAGAGACTCATACGATTTAAACTCAGTGACCACCTGGTCACCTTGTACAAGGCCAACACCCGAAAATGGGAATTGCGTTTTCGCACGGCAGAGAATGAAAGATTCGCCTTTGCGCTTTATGAAGAGCAATTGGATGAGGTTTTTGGAAAACTGAAATAAAATCTGCGCATTTCAAACATTTTTCTTGTGAAAAAGTAGAGGAGGTCTAAATTAGAAGGATGAAACACTTCCTAAGCCCACTACTTCTTCTCCTTCCTTTTTTTCATGAAAACGGGAGCATCGATGTCAAGAGAAACTTTGTTGGAGGTGTTATTCAAGGCAAGGACTACTCTTATTACGCCAACGGACAATTGGCCCGGGAATACGTCACCAAAAATGGATGGAATGAAGGTGAATACCGTACTTATTACGAAGACGGGCAGTTGGCCGAGACCACCGGCTACCTTCACGGCAATTATAATGGTCGAAATGCGGAGTATTATGCGGATGGAACTCTTAAATTAGAGATCAATTACACCAACGATCAAAAAAATGGCACGGAAGTGGCGTACTATCCTAACGGAAAGAAGAAGAAGTGGGAGAAGGTTTACTTCTTAGACTCCTTACAAGGTTGGGCGAGCTTTTACAAAGAAACAGGAAAATTAACCCGAAAGGAATATTACTTTAATGACTACGTGGAAAAAGTTGAACAAGATTAATCTACTGCTTTTCTTCCTGATTTTCGCTGAGCTTCAGGCCCAGCAGAATCCAGAAGTAGCAGGCTATCTCGAGCAGTATCCTGAAGCTGAACGTATAGGTTTAGTCAACAAACGGGTCGTACGCATTGAAATTGAAGAAGGGGAATTGGTGATTAACCAAAAGAACTGGGAAGAGGATCTCTTTTTGGATAACAGTGCCTCTTTTAGTACCCGTTCCAGCCTGAGTTATTCGACCTTTTTTGAATTGCGAAAGCTGGAGGCCGCAACCCTGGTCTACAACAAGGGCCGATACGAAGAAATCCTGGTGACGGATTTTAAGAAGAAGGACGAGCTAGATGGCTCTTTTTACGACGATAACAAAAGCGTCAGCTTTTTGTACCCCCGATTGCAAAAAGGAGGAAAGACCAAGCTCACTTACGAGTATCAGATTAAAAATCCCCGCTTTTTATCGACCTTTTTCTTCGCGGATTACCAGCCCATGAAGAAGGCGGTTTTGGAGATTTGGGCAGACCCCAAAGTGGAGTTGGATTTTGCCACTTTTCATCTCGATGGGCTGCCGATCGAAAAATCGGTGGAGAAGAAGAAAGGGATGATAGTCTATTCCTTTTCGATGAAGGATATTGAGCCCTTTGAAAGTGAAGGCTCTGCCCCGGATTACCGCTATTACCTGCCCCATATCATTCCTCGGGTCAAGGCCTACGAATACAAGAAGCAGCGCATTCCGGTTTTAGAAGACACCCAGGATCTCTACGGGTGGTATTCTTCTCTGGTACAACCGGTCAACCAAGAATCAGCAGACGCGGCTATTGAGGTGTTGGTCAAAGAAATTACCGCCGATAAGAGTACGGATCTCGAAAAGGCGAAGGCTATTTATTACTGGACGCAGAAAAATATCAAGTATGTGGCTTTTGAATACGCCTTGGGCGGTTTTGTGCCCCGGTCTGCCAACGAAGTTTTTCGAAAGAAATATGGAGACTGCAAGGACAATTCAAGTCTTCTTTTTAAAATGTTGGAGATCGCCGGTATGAAGGGCTACCTCACCTGGATCGGTACCCGGGATTTGCCCTACACCTATTCAGAGGTGCCTTCTCCTCAGGTCGATAACCACATGATCCTCACGGTCGAGATTGACGGGAAGAACTACTTTTTAGACGCCACGGGCCGTTATTTGCCCATGGCCCTACCGAGTTCTTTTATTCAGGGCAAGGAAGCTTTGATTGGGAAGACGCCCGAGACCTATGAGGTGGTTGAGGTGCCGATTATTCCGGCGGCACAAAACCAGCAGCGAGAAGAGACCTCGCTCCGTTTGGAAGGGGCCTCTATTTTGGGGTCTAGCCAAGGGGAGTTGAGCGGGTATGTCGCCGTGGACTTTCTCTACGAAATGGAAGACCGCACCAAAGAGCAGAAGGTGCAGGAGTATTTCAATTTCCGTTTCCGCAAGGGTAGCAACAGCTTCTTGTCCGAAAATATTGAGGTGAGTCAGGCAGAGTACGACGGGCCGGTGAGCATCGGTTTTGACTTCAAACTAGACAATTACGCCAAGCAAATTGGGGACGAAATCTACGTGAACCTGAATTTGAACCGCGATATTGCCGATCTCGGCCTTTTTAAGGACCGCGAACTGAGCTGGGAAATCGATTACCAATCCCAGGCCTACTTCCACAATTCTTTGGATTTACCCGAAGCTATGCCGTTGATTATTTACCAGGGAATTTTGAATTGAAGAATGATTTGATCGAGTGCACCATTCGCTACGCCCTAAAGGACGGGCGCATTGATTACACCCACCAATACGCTCTAAAGAAAATCCTCTATAGCCCAGCGGAGCTCAACGAGTTGGGTAGCCTGATTAAAAAAGTTGAACCTCAGTTCCGGCAAGTCCTCGTGCTGAAGAAAACCCAATAGACACCCCTATGAAAAAGTACCTTTTCTCTTTGATCGTCCTCTGTTCTTTTTGGAGTACCTACGCCCAAGTTCAACCGGAATACCTTTCTTTTGATTGGGGTAGTGCCCAAAATTTGATCAGATCAAGACCACAGACGATCCCATTCTGGGACTGCTTGAAAAGCACCAGGTGGAGTTCATCTTTGATGGTGAAAATCTGGCGGAGTTTGCCCTGCAGCACCGAGCTGTTTGGTTGAATTCTGACGAGAGTATAGAAGACTTTAACCGTATCTATCTACCCTATTCCGCCAGTTCAGAGCTGGTGGTGAGCCGTGCCCGGGTCATTCAGCCTGGCGGAAAGGCACAGGAACTGGACCAGAGCAAGATTTTGACGGCTCAGGATGAGGAGACGGGGCAACAGTACAAGTATTTTGCCTTTGAGGGGATCGAAAAAGGAAGTATCGTCGAGTATTACTATGTTGAGCGCAAGCAGCCTTCCTACAATGGTCGCAAGTACCGCTTGCAGTCCAAGTACCGGGTGGAGGACCTCTCTTTTGAACTGCTGTCGCCTTCCAATCTTGGATTTGCTTTTAAGACCTATGCCTTGCCTGAAATCCAGGAAGACAGTGTGCCGGGTAAGAACCGGTACCGGTTAAGTGTAAAAGGAATGAAAGGCTTAGAGAACGAGCAATCTGCTCCTTACAATGCCAGTCGGGCCAGTTTGGTTTACAAGATTGACGAAAACAAGGCTCGTAACCGCCGCAACCTGGTGAGTTATAAGACCGCCTCTCAAAACATTTTTAAGTACTACAACGAGGAGCCGAGTAAGAAAGCCGCAAAACTCTTGCAGGACTTTTTTACAGAATTGGGTATAACGGCTACTGCGGACGAAGAAGCCAAGATCCGAATGTTGGAAAACGCTATTAAACGCGGAATCTATGAGGCAGAGGTCGATGGCGATGCCCAAAAAGATCTGGAGCAGATTTTAACCAATAAGGTGGCTAGTTCTACCGGGGTCATCAAGCTCTATGTAGCGGCCCTCGATGCCCTCGGTATTGAGAACCAGATCGTGTTTACCACTGATCGAGGCGAGACCGTTTTTGATAAGGATTTTGAGGCTTATAACTTCCTTCAGGAGGTGTTGTTGTACTTTCCGAAGTACAAGAAGTACCTGGCGCCGAACGAGAGCAACAGCCGCTATGGCTTTCCCCCTGGAGAGTATACCGATAACTACGGTCTCTTTATCAAGCAAGTCAAGGTAGGTTCCTATGTTTCGGCAGTGGGTAAAGTGCAGTATATCGCACCCGTACGGGCCGATAAGAGTATTGACCGCATGAAGATCGATGTGAATTTTGATGCGGATGACCTGAGCCAGAATACGGTTAAGCTCGGTTTGGAAATGACCGGCTATTATGCCGTTTACCTGCAGCCTTTCTTTGATTTGGTCAAAGGAAAAGAACGGGATGATTTGATCGAGAGCTTCGGAAAGCGCGTCGATGCCAATGCTGACATCAAGGTCTTGGAAGTCAAGGGAGGTAATCCTGCTGACTTTGGCGTGAAGCCTTTGGAATTTATCATGGAATTGCAATCCCAGTCGCTTACCGAGAAGGCTGGCCGAAAGTTTCTGTTTAAACTGGGGCAATTGATCGGACCACAAATCGAAATGTACCAGGAAAAGGCCCGTGTCCTGCCCCTAGAAAATGACTTTACCCGTACTTACTACCGCACCATTACCCTGCAGATTCCGGAAGGCTATCGGGTAGTGAATCCGGAAGACATCAATATCGATCACCACTACATTAAAGACGGCCAAGAACTGATGTACTTTAGATCCTCTTATGAGCAAAAAGGAAACCAGCTCATCATCAAGGCGGACGAGAGTTACGATATCAATAAAATACCCGTCGAAATCTTTGAGCAGTACCGCACGGTAATCAATAGTGCAGCGGACTTCAACAAGGTGACCCTGGTGCTCGAACCGGTGCAGTAATCCATTAAAAAAGACATAAAAAAAAGCCGCCCGATGAGAAACGAGCGGCTTTTGTAATTTACCTAACCTTGTTCATTTTGAACAGTGTTAAAGGTAGTCTGCCACCATCTTTTGAACAAGCCAAAAGGGGGCAGATACAATTCCTTTACCCAATGTTAACCTAAGCCATCGCTTGGGGTGCCCACTTGGCGCAAGTCATCTCTGCAGAGGCTTTGGCCGGGTGTGCACAGCTGGGCCTATTGAAGCGGGAACAGGTGCCACAGTTGACATCTGACTTAAGGGCTTCTTTCATGGTAAAACTGTCACAGGTGTGCTTTTCGGTGACTTCAATATTGTGTTGTGAACAGAGGGAACCTTCTGCCAGGTTCTTGCAATTCACACAGTTGCTTGCTAGTCTAATCGCCATAATTCATTCTTTTTATTCAAACTTAGCATCCAAGATCCTTAGAATGAAATTAAATAGCTGGAATTCAGGTATATAGATTTAGAATAATTTAAAATAGTCGTGCTGCTAGGATTGTACGGGAAGCAGGCCTAAACTGCGTCGTAATACCTCGCTGAGATTGCTTGTATTCCAGACCATACGCAAACTGGCCTCCTGGGGGAAGGGGTCCAGGGGAATGAATTGAATGTTCATCGCAAAGCCGTACTGCAGGGATTGGGGAACAATGGCGATACCAAAACCGTTTTCGACCAGGTTGTAAATGGTGTGGGCGTGCACGGTCTTGTGTGCAATCTTGGGTTTAAAACCGGCCCGCTCAAAAATTTGCATTAGGCGTTCAAAGTAAGTAGGGCTGTATTCCGAGTCGAATAAAATGAAGTCTTCTTCCTTCAGCATGCTGAGGTCTTCCGGGGATTGAATACGGGTCAGTCGCTTGTAGTTTTGAGGGACCACCAAACAGAAGTGGTCTTTTTGAACAACGGATGACGCCAGACCTTTGATTTCGGTTTCGGAGCGCATAAAGCCAATATCCAGCGAGCCTTCGCTCAGAAGCTGGGCCTGTCGACTGTTTCCCATCTCTTCCAACTCAAAGCTGATGTCTGGGTAGCCCTTTCTGATTTTAAGCAGCAATTCCTGGGTGAGGAATTGTATGGCCGACCCCACATACCCGATGCGGAGGTTACCGGCCAGGCCTTGTTGGATTTGTTGGGCGTAATTGACGTCTTTCTTCCAGTTTTCCAAGAGTACCTTGACTTTTTCCTGTAAAAAGCGTCCGGACTCACTGAGTTCCACTTTGCGGTTGTGGCGGTCAAAGAGCACCGTCTCTAAACGTGACTCCAAGCGTTTGATTTGCTTGCTCAAAGCGGGCTGTGTAATAAAGAGTTTTTCTGCCGCCCGGCCGAAGTGCAATTCCTCCGCTAAAACCTGAAAATAGCGCAGTTCAATCAAGGAGTAATCATAACTCATAGTTATTGATAGGGTATTAATAATTCATTGTAAGGTATTAATTCTACATCTACTTTTAAAATACCAATAAATACATGTCCAAATGAGTGATTTTAAATGGGGAAAAAACGATTTGCAGCTCGAAAAAGCCATGGAGCTTCTGCAAATGCCCCGTATTCCCGAGTTGGATGAAGAGGCCATCAAACGCCTACAGAACAGCCGCAAGCATGTGGAGACGGTTTTGGATTCTGATGAGGCGCATTACGGAATCAATACCGGTTTTGGTCCGCTTTGCGATACCCAGGTCAGCGCAGAGCAGAGTGGAGAACTCCAACAGAACCTTCTGCTCAGCCATGCCGTCGGAGTGGGGCAGCCCATTGCGGCAGAGCTCTCTAAACTCATGCTCATTTGCAAAATCCACGCCTTGTGCCGCGGGTATTCCGGGGTGCGTTTACTCTTAGTGGAACGCCTTTTCTTATTCTTAGAAAAAGACTGGATACCGGTGGTTCCCGAGCAAGGCTCTGTAGGGGCTTCTGGGGATTTGGCGCCCTTGTCTCATTTGTTTTTGCCCTTGATCGGGGAAGGAGAATTCTGGGTCAATGGGGAGCGTCATTCTGCTCAAGAGGTCTACTCTGAGGCGGGGATTGCCCCCCTTCGCTTAAGTGGAAAAGAAGGATTGGCCCTGATCAACGGGACCCAGTTCATCCTGGCCCATACACTCCAAGGATTGGATAAAATGAAGTATCTCCTGGACCTGGCCGATCTGGCTGGCGCCATGACCCTGGAAGGCTACCAAGGCAGCAGTTCGCCCTTTCACGAAGGGCTTCATCAGTGCCGTCCTTTTCACGGCAGCCAAGTGGTGGCGGCCCGGATGAGGGCCTTTCTTGAGCATTCAGAGAATTTGGCTTCGCACGAAGACTGCGACCGGGTGCAGGATCCTTATTCGGTACGTTGTATCCCGCAAGTACATGGTGCTTCGCGCAATGCCTTTGCGCACCTCAAAGAATTGGCTGAGATCGAAAGTAATTCGGTCACCGATAACCCTTTGGTTTTTTCGGCTGAAGAAATTATTTCGGGCGGAAACTTTCACGGGCAGCCCCTGGCCATGGCCCTGGATTACGCCACTGTTGCCGCCTCTGAATTGGGGAATATTTCGGATCGCCGTTCCTATTTGCTTTTAGAAGGCCGCTATGGCTTGCCTCGTTTTTTAACCCGCAAAGAGGGCTTGCATTCCGGGATGATGATCCCTCAGTACACCACGGCTGCTTTGGTAAGCGAGAACAAATCGCTTTGCTTTCCGTCTTCCGCCGACAGTATTCCCACCTCTTTGGGGCAGGAAGATCACGTGTCCATGGGAAGTATTTCGGGACGTAAATTCAACCAGGTCCTCGGCAACCTCGAAAAAATTCTGGCCATCGAAATTCTGATGGCTCCCAAGCGCTGGAGTTTAGACGCCCATTGCGCTTCTCAGATAAAATTGAAGAAAACCTCCGAATAGTCCGACAGCAGGTTCCCCCCCTGGAGGAAGACCGTTTGCTCAAACCCGATATTGATGCCCTTGTCCAATTGGTTAGAAACCGCCAGTTCCTGGTCTAAAACAAACGCTATGACATTTAAAGAAGAAATTCTTCAAGGAATACCCGATCGGCTCCCCCCGCCTAAAGGCCGAAGCGATCAGTTTTCGCACGCGCCTCGCCGCAAGCAAGTTCTCAGTCCAGCCGAAAAAAAACTGGCACTGCGTAACGCTCTGCGTTATTTCAAACCCGAATGGCACGCTGAACTCGCTCCGGAATTCGCGCAGGAATTGCAGGAATACGGCCGGATTTATATGTACCGCTTTATGCCGGAGCACCCGATCCACGCTCGCCCTATTGAGGACTACCCGGCGAATTGCACCGAAGCGGCGGCCATTCAGTTGATGATCCAGAACAACCTGGATCCGGAGGTGGCCCAGCACCCGCAGGAACTCATCACCTACGGAGGGAACGGTGCCGTCTTTCAGAATTGGGCCCAGTACCGACTCTGTATGAAGTACCTCGCCGAAATGAACGAGGACCAGAGTCTGCATATGTATTCGGGGCATCCTATGGGACTCTTCCCGTCGGCGCCCGGCAGTCCACGGGTCGTGGTGACCAATGGTATGATGATTCCCAACCACTCCAAGCCAGCCGATTGGGATAAGTACAACGCCTTAGGGGTTACCCAGTACGGGCAAATGACTGCGGGCTCTTATATGTACATAGGGCCGCAAGGAATTGTTCACGGTACCACGATTACGGTAATGAACGCTTTGCGTAAGATTTTAAAGCCTGGAGAAAGCGGAGGAGGAAAACTCTTCTTGACCGCCGGATTGGGCGGAATGAGCGGTGCTCAGCCCAAGGCTGGAAACATTGCTGGCTGCCTGAGTGTTTGTGCCGAGATCAACCCCCATGCCGCGGAAAAACGTCACGCCCAAGGCTGGGTAGACGAATTGATCCGCGATATGGATGAGCTCATCTATCGCGTGAAGGAGTTGACCGCACAAAAAGCCGTACGCTCTTTGGCCTTTATCGGGAATGTAGTGGATGTTTGGGAGCGCTTTGCGGACGAAGGAATTCATGTTCACCTCGGTTCAGACCAAACCTCTTTGCACCTGCCCTATTCGGGGGGTTATTACCCCGCTGGACTGTCTTTTGAAGAGTCCAACCAGATGATGAAGGAAGATCCCATCCGCTTTGAGGAAAAGGTGCAGGAATCTCTGAGAAGACAGGTGGAGGCCATTAATCGCCACAGCAGTATGGGCACCTACTTCTTTGATTATGGGAATGCCTTTTTGCTCGAGAGTAAACGTGCCGGGGCGGCGGTAGGAACAAGTGACCAAAAAGAGTTCCGCTACCCTTCTTATGTGCAGGATATTTTAGGACCTCTCTGCTTTGATTTCGGTTTTGGACCTTTCCGCTGGGTCTGTGCTTCCGGCAAGCCTTCGGATTTGGAAAAGACCGATGCCATTGCGGCCCGCGTCCTCGAAAAACTGATTCAGGAAGCCCCAGAAGAAATCCAACAGCAGATGCAGGACAACCTGAACTGGATTCAACAGGCTGGCGAGAACAAGCTGGTTGTTGGCTCTCAGGCCCGTATTCTCTATGCGGATGCCGTAGGGCGAATCGCTATTGCACAGGCCTTTAACGATGCCATCGAAAAAGGGGAAATCGGCCCGGTTGTTTTGGGTCGAGACCACCACGATGTTTCGGGAACGGATTCTCCGTACCGCGAGACGTCCAACATATACGACGGCAGCCAGTTCACGGCCGATATGGCCATTCACAATGTGATCGGAGATTCCTTTCGAGGAGCTTCGTGGGTTTCTATTCACAATGGTGGAGGAGTCGGTTGGGGAGAAGTGATCAATGGCGGATTTGGATTGGTATTGGATGGATCGGAACAGGCTTCCAAACGTCTGCAGTCCATGTTGTTTTACGATGTCAATAATGGGGTCGCACGACGTAGTTGGGCCCGAAACCCCAACGCCCGTTTGGCCATTGAGCGCGAAATGGAACGCAGTCCTGGACTTCGCGTACAGCTGCCTCACCTGGTTGCAGAAGAGCACTTAAACCAATTTTAGCGATGGATGTACTCTTAACCGACATCAAGCAATTGGTCCAGGTCCGAGAAGGACAGGAAACCCCTCTGCGAGGAGAAGAGATGAAACAATTGCCTTTGCTTGAAAACGCTTTCCTTCTGGTTTCCGAAGGCCGTATCGCCGCCTATGGACCGATGGAACAATGTCCGGGTCTCGAAATTCCCAGGAAGAGTTTGGCCGGACGCGCCGTTTTACCTGGCTGGTGTGATTCCCACACCCATTTGGTCTATGCCGGAAATCGAAGTGGGGAATTTGTGGACCGAATCAAGGGATTGAGCTATGCCGAAATCGCTGAGAAAGGCGGTGGTATTTTACAATCAGCCAAACTTCTTGAAAAAACTGAGGAAGACGAACTCTACCGCCAAAGTGCACAGCGTTTAGAAGAAATCATGACCCTGGGAACCACCGCGGTCGAAATTAAGTCAGGCTATGGCCTGACCCCCGAAGCCGAGCTGAAAATGCTCCGGGTCATCCGCCGCCTAAAGGAAAACTACCCCGTAGAAGTTCGGGCGACCTTTCTGGCTGCGCATGCCCTTCCACTTGAATTCAAAGAGAACAAGTCTGCCTTTGTGGATCTCATGCTCGAAGAGGTCTTGCCTGAAGTAGTCAAAGAAGGTTTGGCCGATTATATCGATCTTTTTTGTGAAAAGGGTTACTTCGACCTGGACGATACGGAGCGCGTAATTCAGGTTGGCCAAGAGTACGGTTTAGCGGCCAAGATCCACGTTAATCAGTTTCACGCCTTTGGAGGGGTGCAAAAAGCGGTTGAGGGCAGAGCACTCACGGTGGATCATTTGGAAGAGTTAAGAGAAGAAGATGTAAAGTCCTTGCAGGCCAGCGATACCCTGGCGGTGGCTTTGCCGGGCTGTTCTCACTTTTTGAGTATCCCCTATACTCCTGTTAAACGTCTCATGGAGGCCGGTGTGCCCCTGGTTTTGGCGACCGATTACAACCCGGGTTCTGCCCCTTCGGGCAATATGAGCTTTGTGGTCAGTCTAGCTTGCGTCAAAATGCAGATGACCCCGGAAGAAGCGATCAATGCGGCAACCCTGAATGGGGCTTTCGCCATGGGTCTGGAAAAAGAGGTGGGGAGCATAAGCTTAGGAAAAAAGGCCAACCTTTTGGTGACAAGGCCGCTTGAGAGCTATGCCGAGATTCCCTATCGGTTTGCGCACAACCTGGTGGAGGAGGTGTATATTCAAGGAGAAATCTGGAACCCCTAGTTTGAGCCTATGCCCTGGAGTGAAGCATTTATAAATAATTACAAAGGACCAGAATCGAGCTGCTGGACGGGAAGAACAAGTCCGGTCGAGCTTGGACCGCAGTATCTGCACGAAGCAATTCGTTTAGTGGATTTAGCAGAGCAGCCTACTCCCGAGGTGAGTGACATTGGATTCTTGGGTTACGCTTGCGATGAAGGAGTGCGTCGAAATTCCGGACGGCTAGGTGCGGTAGAAGGCCCAACAGCTTTGCGTAAGGCTTTGGCTAAAATGGCCTGGCACCACAGAGAACTTTCGGTGACTGATTTTGGAGATGTGCATTGCCAGGAAGGTCAACTGGAAGAGGCACAACTCGCCTTGAGCGAAGCGGTCAGCAGCTTGCATGACCAATGCATCTTTCCGGTACTCTTGGGGGGTGGTCATGACATGGCCTACGGGCATGCGAAGGGTTTATTGGAATCTAAAACTTGGGCAGCTCAGCACATCGGTCTTTTGAATTTGGATGCTCATTTCGATCTGCGAAGAGCGGAGCCCAAGGCCCATTCGGGATCGCCTTACCACCAATTGCTTGAGGAATATGCGGACCGCCTTAGCTATTTGGTACTGGGAATTCAAAAAGCAGCCAATCCCCCTGAATTGTTTGAAACGGCTAGGCAGTTTGGTGTGGACTGGGTAGAAATGGGGACCACTCTACACGGATTTGTAGAGGAGTCCCTTGAGCGATTGGATGCCTGGCTAGATACAGTGGATGCAGTCTACCTGAGTATTGACCTAGACGGTTTTGCTTCGGCTTTTTCGCCCGGTGTCAGCGCTGCTTCTCCTATGGGATTTGACCCCTCATTTGGTTTACAGGTGATCGAGCGACTTTGCTCTTCTAAAAAACTCATTAGTCTTGACTTGGCCGAATGCAATCCCAAGGTGGATGGATCGGGCCAAACTGCTCTTTTGGGAGCGAGACTCATTCATCAGCTGTCTAGCGGTCTAAAAGGAGAATAAGTGGTTCAATCCCGACTTTTGCAGGGTGTTTTCTATTCTTGGGTTTGATTTGGAAATATACATGATCCTCTTGTTCGTCGTTTTCGCGTAGTGATAGACCGACAGCAGTAAGCGGGCACACTTCATATCCATCTGCTCGACATTTTCGAAACTAACAATGATAGACTCGTTTTCTTCTATCAATTGATTTAGGTAAATGCGCAGGCTCTCGTGGTTCTTCCGTGTAAGACTGCCTTTTAGACTGGCTCGACAACAGATTTTTTCTTCAGTGGTATACATGGGTTATATTTTCCTACAAGTACTTTATTTTATTTCTTCTATGCTTTGGGTTTCCGTTCGAGCGAATTTTACGCCCGATCAACGCCTTTTGTGGTTCGACGAATGAAATCGTACATTTAGAAGTACAGAATCAAAAAATGTAAATCATGATCATTACTTCCACTGAAACCATTCCGAACAAAGAGATTATTGAAGTCCTCGGTATTGCCCGCGGCAGCACCGTACGCGCCCGAAATATTGGTCGAGATGTCTTTGCTGGCTTAAAGAATATTGTGGGGGGCGAAATTGAAGAGTACACCAAGCTCCAAGCCCAATCCCGCGAGCAGGCCATGCAGCGAATGCACCGCGACGCAGAACGCATGGGGGCCGATGCCATTGTCAATGTGCGCCTGACCACTTCCATGGTGATGCAAGGTTGTTCTGAAATTCTGGCTTATGGTACAGCCGTAAAGCTGCGCTAAGTGGACTTTGCTGAAGTAGTTATACTAGGACTCTATATGGTTTTCCTGCTCTTTTGTGCCGTCGCCCTAATCTACCTCGTTATCCGTCGTGTGGGTTTGAAGGAAGAAGAAGACTTTGAGAAGCGAGATAACTAGCCTTTCTGTGGATTTTACCGAGATTATGGAGTCTTGGTCTACTATCTAATTCAAAGGAAGGTTGTTGTTGCAACTTTTACTACCTTATAAGCTAATTTCTTTAAGACTATTGTCTTATTGAAGATAAACAAACTTTAAATTCTAGTAATAATGAAAAAAATCAACAATCTATGGGTCGGTATTTTTATGCTGCCTGCACTTTTGGTATTCGCGGCCTGCGAAATGGAGGAAGCTGACCTGGGTACAGCACCAGCAGTTGCTTCTCTGACAACTGACATGTCCTGTGATGTTCTCATTGACTTTAATGGGTTAGAAGCCGGACTTATTGTAGAATCCGTTTCTTCTGGAAATGGAATTAGCGGGACTGCCATCAGCGGTTCTGTTAGCGTTTATGGAGAGAACGTCAGCAACGGCGCTCCTGATGTTAACCACGCCATGATCTTTGATACCGACAACCCAACAGGAGGAGACGAAGACCTTGTAGTGCCTGGGGAAGATCACCAGGAGGTATTGATTATCTCTGAAGATTTGAACGGTGCTGAGCCTGATGATAACGCGCCTCCAGGTGGGGTGTTTACCCTTGACTTCAGCGGTTTTGGACCGGGTTATGTCGACATCAACAGTTTTGTTACGATTGATAATGAGGAAGCCGGAGACTGGGTGGCCTATGATAGCGGAAACGTGATGATCGCTCAAGGGGATGTCCTCAGTATTGAGGATGGTACACAACAGGTTGTACCGGTAAACGCTATGGGGGTAGCCCGATTGGTCATTACTTTCAACGGTTCTGGTGCTCTGGATGAATTCTGCTTAAGTGTAGAAGAGGAAGAAGAGTCTGGTTGCACGTATACCCAAGGATTCTGGAAGAACCCCAAGAAAGGACCATTCCCAGATCCATATAGCCGTGACGATATTTTCTTTCTAAGTGGAAAGACTTGGCAGAAAGTATTGAGGACTCCTGTGAGAAGAAATGCGTATTACCAAGCAGCTCACCAATACATTGCAGCGGCCTTGAATGTTGCTAATGGAGCGTCTTCACCGGATGAAGTGGACGATGCCTTAGCAGCCGGTATGGATTTATTCTCGACTTATTCTCCTGACGATATCAAGGATCTGAGAGGAGATGACGAGCTTAGAAAGCAGTTTATCGCGATCAGCGAAACACTTGATGCTTATAACAACGGTGAGATCGGACCAGGACACTGCGACGACTAATAATCGAAATTGAATAGGAATAAGAAAGCCGGCCTTGGAGCCGGCTTTTTTTTAGGGTTATCAGATAACGGCCAGTAATTCAGTACAGTCCTTCTTCAATCAACCTGTTTTTTACTCCAAATAGGGTGAACCCTAGGAGCTAGGGGCTCTTATAACTTGTAATTTGGATCATGACTATCCATAATTTCTTCAGCTATTTCAGGGAGGTTTGTCATAAAACCCGTGTCATAAGAAAAGGTACTAAGATCAACACCGTAGATGCTGTTTAACCAAATGAGGGAGCCTGTTTCTCTAATGATGTCTCCTTGGTGTCCTTTTTCATCAACAAATAAGGAAGTTGCTTGAGGTCCAAATCTTGAAATATTATCCAGCAGTTCATTATTCTCATTCATTTGGTCCAGGTTAATTGATGACCATCCTGTTGGTATGGTGAAAATTTTTGTCGTAGGAAATTCTATACGTAGACTATCTACCATTTCATCATGTACAATGTCGACAAAATAATCGTTCAATTCTTGTATGGAGTTAAATCCATATTCTTGTGCACGTTGTTCCCATTCCGCCGGAAAATCAATTTGCGGTATGGCTATAAAGATGATGATGTTTGGATTCCTTTTTGTGGCATAATCTATCCATGCCCGGTGCCCTTCGATTCGATCTTCCGGATCATGGCCTGCAGTCATCCCAAAGACATCAATATTACCTTGATCAAGAGCGGCTTTAATTTGGAGGTGTTCGCTACTCGTTGAATCATTCCAAAAATTTATTGGTCTTCCATTCTCTCCTCCACGAGTGATACGAGTACTCTTGTGATCCTCAAATCCTGCGAGAATTGACAAGTCATCAAGTTTCTCGGCATAGGGTCTAAAAAAACTATTTCCTATGAGTAACATGGTATATCCTTCTTGGCTCTCCTCTACTGAATCGTCATTCGTAGTACACGATATAAATACAATTACTAATGCGGCTAGTCCTAATTTTTTTAGTGTCATAAGAAAGTGTTTTTGATGTTTGGAGTTGTTATTCAATCTTTCCATCCAACCCAAAGGCTTTTACGAAGTTCCAAACTTCCAAAGAGGCATTAATGTCCATATTTCCTTTATATCCAGGCCATTGGTGACCTCCACCTGTGATCTTTAGATGATGAACTTCTACCCCTGAATCGCCGTTTACATATTCAAATCGTTCTACAGTGCTGCCATCATCTGGATCAACATCTGTAATATTGGAAACGATGGGGATATTATCCGTATTATTATGGCTATTCCAAAAATCCAGTAGAGCAGCGACACTCGAGTATACCACAATGGGGTCTTCGGTTCCGTGAATTTGAAGAATAGATATTGGTCTTGAAGGAGAACAATTATTTATTGACGGTTGGTACATCGAACCAGTTACCGAAGCGACAGCGGCAATTCTTTCTGAAAGTCCACAGGCCAAGCTAAAACTAAAGAAGCCTCCATCTGACATTCCAGTACTGTATATACGATTGGTGTCTATATTGTATTCTTTTTGTAAATCAGTTAAAAGGGCTTCTGTAAAATCGATATCGGGGTTATTACTGCCGTACACAACCCATTTATTATCAATACCATTAGGATGAACGACTATGAAGTTTTCTTCTTCAGCGATTTCATTGAACTTGGTGTAGCCGTAATTAAATTCCATATTACTAGAAAGTCCATGAAATGATAACAATACGGGAAGGGGGGTTGTAGGTGAGTAATTTTCAGGAACATAAACAATATATTCTCTGGTCGTGCCATTCACCACAAGTTGTTTGATCTCTTTTCCTTTTGGAACCTCAGGATCCGGCTGGATGTTATCTGATGTAGAGCACGCCATAATCAAAAGCGTTGTTACCAGTACAGATGATCTCTTTACTTTTCTCATATTCCCTAAGACACAAAAAAGTTCAAAAGGTTTAACTGCCAATTATTAAAAAAGATTTATTCTTTCAGGCGAGGTCTCTTTTTTCGATGCAATAAAGGGTGCTTGTGTCGATTAAATATGGATATGTCGGTTGTTTTGTTGGTTGAATTGCTGGTTCTTAATTCATCCATTTTGGAATTGTTTGGTATTGTTTTTTCTGATGGAATAGAATAAATGCCCAGATATAGCTAATAATAGACTTAATAGGAGTAGATCTAGAATGATATGATTATACCTTAGGAGCCCAAAGGTTCTGGGGTTTACCAATCTCGAAGCATTAACACCCAAAGCAAACTCAGAAATTTTAATGAGTAAAACGAAACTTATCAGGAGTGGGGTACTTTTTAGAATAGATAACTTTTTGTATTTGTTTCCACGGAAGAAAAAAAGTAAGCCTGAAACAAGAAGAAGTAATTCAATTCCAGGTGAGATATAACTGATGTAATACGCGCTCATATCAAAATAAGATCCCACCAACGCGCTAACCGATTGGATGATATTTTGAGCTGATTGAAAGACCAATAAGAGAAGAATACCCTGTAGATAAGGCATGAGTTTGCTTTTGAGGTGATATTTCCTGTTGACCTTATAGAACTCTCTCGTGAGTGTATTCGTACTCCCAATTCTTTTCTTGGCTATAATAAAGGCCTCCTCTAAGCTTAATCCGGTTAGAGTTAATTCATCCATTTCATCCCGTAAATGACTTTCTAGTTCTTCGATGTTCTCAGTAGTCATAACTGAGCTTTTCGCTAACTCCTTTTTCCAAAGGTTGAGACTATCCTCTAAGCTAAATGTGGTTAGGTTGAGACTATCCTTTACGTTAAACGTGGTTCGATGTTCCATAGTTTTGATATGATTGTGTTAATTGTAATCCAATTCTCTTGTTCTCTGGCTAATTCTTTTTTCCCTTTGGATTTAATTCTATAATATTTCCTTCGGCGTCCGGTTTCGGCAACTTTCCAATACGCTTCTATGAGTTCTTTTTTTTCTAGTTTATGAAGAACGGGGTATAGAGTGCCGTCAGCATAATTAATTTTGCCTTCTGATAACTCCTTTATTCTTTGAATAATTTCATAACCATATGATTCATTCTTTGATAGAATCGATAGGATTATTGGTATAGAGGAGGCCCCGATAAGTTCCTTGGAGAGGTTTTCCATAATTTATTAATAAGGAGTCAATATACATAGAAGTTCTAAGTATAACAAATCATTTTAGAATTGACTAGAAAAAGAAGAGAGATACTTGGGCAATGAAATAACTAAAATTCAATCCTTTTTAAAGGGGGTATTATAAGGCGGTGAATTATTGAGCAATAAAAAATCCCGGTAGAAACCGGGATTAATTTGGTAGGGGGAATAAGCGACTACTAAACACTAACCATTAACTATAAATAAAATAATCTACTTATTCGAGTTTCCGGCATAAATACCGGTTAATATCCTACTCAATATAGTGTTCTCATCGATTGGACGAAAAGAACATAGAGCTAAAAGTATAAAATAGGTCATTGCTCTTTGGTAACATAGGTTACAAAGAGATTAATTTGATGCTTATTGCTTCACTACTTTTAGCTGTGATTGCACCGTAGGGGCTTCGAGCGTGATAAAGTAAACTCCCAGAGCGCATTGCGAAAGATCGAGTTGGATGAGACGATCCGAGGGGATGTTCATTTTCTTCTGAAGTACCAGCTGACCTGCCGAGTTGTTGATGGTCACATCTACATTTTCTTCCAGTCCGCCGATGTAGAGGAAGGCTTCACTTTCTACCGGATTTGGGTAAAGAAGGACTTCTTCACTGATAAAATACTCTTTGTAGAATACCCCTTGACAATCTTTGTCCGTCGATATTTTTAGTGAATTCAAGCCCGTCTGAAGAGGGAGGATCAAAGTGGAATCCGTGGTCTGCGTAATGTTTCCGTTGAGTTCAATTAAATAACTCTGGCCTCCGTCGAGATCTATACTCACTGATTTGCTGTCGGGGTTCAATTTTGAGCTCGCCGAGAGCGGAGCTGGTTCTGTGATCGTGACGGTAAAACACTGTTCGTAATCGGATACTCCGGAAACGGTAATGCAAATTTCATAGTTGCCCGCGGCCAAACCATCAATACTCGCAGTGTGCTGGGTGGCAGTAGAAAGGTTATAGGTGCCCTCGCCAGGTACGTTTACCAAATACTGGTGAGAGGTGTCCGAAGCTCCAATAGTAATCATCCCGTTGGTCGAACCTGGCAGGAAGCCGAGGTAGTCGAAATCAGGAAGTTGTCTGAAGGTAAGCTGAACTGCTCGCAACCGGAGGCATCGACTTGGACACCTTCCGGGGTGTTTGGGCACAGGTCATCTGCGTCTGCTACGCCGTCATTGTCTGCGTCGGAATTTCCGCCGTTGCAATCATCTCCTACGGTATATTGAAGATAGGGGGTAACGGCAAGACCTCCTGCGAAGGCAAATTTACAAGCGTAGCTAATGGTTGTTCCCGGAGTCTGGTTGGCGAGATTTATGCTGAATCTCTTCCCGCCCGAATTGTTCATTTGGGTTTCTTGGAAGGGATTTTCTCTCCAGATATAAGCGATGACATCTGAACGGTTATCCAGGAGTTCAAATTCGAGAACGACGTTGTTGCCTTGGGTGCTAAACCAGTAATTGTATCCGATTTGAAATGCGCCCTGTTGTGAATCCGCTCGCTGCCCACTGCAAGCGTTGTTACTGCTTTCGGTGGTCGTCGCGTTTAAGGTGATAGTGTTGCCGTTTTCATTTCCGCTGGCGTCTTTTACACTGGCCAAAAAGCTGTAGTTTGTTTCAGGATTCAGTCCAGACCAGGTGGCTTCGGTTTGGACCCCAGAATCACCGGAGAATAAACGTTCCTCATTCCCCAATTTTAACGAAAAGACCACGCTTCCGGAGTTATCTTCTGCCTGTAAATGAAAGTTCGCAGAAGTAGAGCCCACCTCACTCACCTGTGCCGAAAAATTGGTCGGCGCGGTGGTGTCATTTTCGCCCGCGCAATCACTGCCTACGGTATATTGAATATACTTGGTTACCGAAAGTCCACCCGCAAAGGCAAACTTACAAGCATAGCTGATTTGCTGTCCGCTGCTTAAGCCCGTAATCGTTCTTTGAAAGACCTGTGCACCAATCTGATCCATATTGAATTCCTGGAAGGGGCTTTCTTGCCATAAAAATGCCACTAGCCCTGGTTTATCGGTGTCGAGCAATTCAAAGGTGATGGTCACACTATTGCCCACTGTTTCGAAGGTCGAGATATAGCCGACACTGAATTGACCCTGCTGGGCATCAGAGCTGTTTTCTACGCAACTCTGTACTTCGTTAATGGTGATGGTATTGCTTGAAGAAATACTGATGGCCCCGCCGCTATCGGTGGCTTGGGCCGTAAGCTCATAACTGCCTGGATTTACTCCTGCCCAGGTATATTCATAAGGCGATTCGGTTACCTCTGCGAGCTTCTGATTCCCTTGGAAGAACTCAACTTTGGTGATGTTTCCGTCGACATCAGAGGCCGAAGCACTCAGGAAGATGGATTCGTTCTCGCGAAAGGAACTTCCATCGGCTGGGGTGAGAAGGCTTACGCTGGGAACGCTGTTCCCCGTCTGGTTCACGATGATCAGGACTTCATCTGTGTCTGAATAGCTGCCGTCATCCACTTTGAGCTGGATTTTATACACCCCTTCTACCAGGTTCGAGATTTGGGGTGAAATCGCATTCGCGTTATCAAAACTGACCAGGGAAGGACCGTACAATTGGGTCCAGGTATAGATCAGTTTCTCAGTTCCGTTGTATTCGGTTCCACTTCCATCCAGGCCAGTACTGGAGTTGGGAAGCACAACAGTCTTATTGCCGCCCGCATCAGCCAAGGGTACTTCATAGGGTAAATCTGCGGTCCGTGTAAAGGTGAGGCGCCCAAGGTTAAATTCGCCACTGCTAAAGGCGATCCTCAAAATATGTTCTCCCTTCGGCAAGGCGATATCAGGGATGGTTTGCGTGGCAAAACTCTCCCAAGCCCCGGTCGTTGGGACCGAGACGGTATTGGAGATCGAGGAGCTGTCTAGTTCTAACTGAAATGGGCCTCCTCCTGCATTGTTGCCCGATGCGTAACGAAAGGCGACATCATACAAGCCGGATTCAGTGACATCGATGCTGTATTCAACCCACTCACCTCCGGATATCCAGCCAATGGTGGCTCCTTCTCCCTGGACTAATGCGGCATCGACGTCTTCTTCTGGACGAAAATCCCCGTTGTTTCCTTTAGAGATATCCAAATAAGCAATGCCCTGCCCCAGACCTCCTTCAAAAATATCGTAATGACCGGCTTCAATGGTTCCGGGAATGCTGTGAATTTGCCCGTTATAAGGGAGTTGTTCGCCAACTTGAACACTGACGATATTCGAAATCTCAAAGGCTTCACCCACATAAGCACGCGCATAGAAGTTGCGTTTACCGATTTCCAGATTCTCGGTTAAAAATTCATAAGGAGCCTCGGTATCGATACCCAAGAGGTTTTCGCCTTCATAGAATTCAACCCGGTCAGCTGGTGTTCCTTGAACGGTGAGGCTCAGGGTCACTCGTCCGTTGCATACGCCTGTTCGAAGCTGGAGCTAAGCTGGGCTTCGATATCCAAGGAACGGTTGGTGGTGAGCTGGTTGGCCGGCGCTTGCAAAACAAAACCATCTGAGAATTGAACATCAATGGCGCTGTTGGAGTAGTTGTGGACCACATAGGTTTTTACCCCTTCTTTTTCGAAAACGGAAGCGATGGGGTAGTTGGCGGTGATTTCTGGGAGTATAGTTCCCATGGCATTGAGGGCGTGAAGCCAATGGTACGTCTGTGCATCGGAAACCCCGAATTTCAGGGTTCGGTCTGGCGAGAGTTCGTAAAGTTCGATTGCCCTGGCCGGATCGATTTGGGCCAAATACTTCCAAAAAGTGTCGTACCACAAATTGGGGTTGTCTGAGTTGGGGTTGAGTATTTCGGTGTAGTTTTCGATTTCGGACCAGATCTTGTTGACGTAATTTTTATCCTTGGCCAGGTAAAAAGATCCTCCGTGGATGGGATAAAGCTCGATCCCGTAAGAAGCGGTGATGTCCGAGGTCCAAAAGGTACCGTTGTCGTACGAATTTCCCCAGACGCGAGAGACCAGGCCATAGGTCTGATTGGGCTGAAAATTTCGCTCGCTAACATCGAACCAATATTCTTCAATGGCGGTTTGTTCCGTGGTGTAGAGATAAATACCCAGATCCCGAATATCGTCTTGTCCTGTTAAGGTTCCCCAGTGGATAAGGGAGGAGTTGAATTGCATACTCTCGGAGGTGGACTCTTGGTCATTGCCCTGAGGAAAGGAGGCAAATCCATTGGCCCAGCAGTGGCCAGCAAATGGACTGAAATTTCGCAAGAACGGAAAGTCGTTGTCATTGCGGTCCTGAGATGCCGCGTCGCGAATTAGGCGGTTGATCATAGGCCCCCACTGATCGGCCCATCCCGGTTCAAACTGTTCCAAAAAGGAAGCGGCGTGAATAAAGTATCCCCAGTGAAAATGGTGGTCATTGATGTTGGTGTCTTGACCGTGCCCCGCCGGATAGCCCAGCATGGCCGACCAATCCGTGTTGTAATAAAACAAGAAGGCTACTTCCCCGGAGGTATAGGTCAACCAGTCTTCCAGGCGATTTTTAACCGTGTTTACAATCTTATCTCTGGAAGCGGAGTTTCCCATCTCATGGGCGATACGCGCCGTTTGTACCAGTCGGTTCATCAATTGACCTTCGTTATACGAATCGGTCCAGAGATCGAGCTGATTGTCTTCGATTTGTCGAATTTTCTCATCCAATTCAGCCGGATCAAAAGAGTTGCTGTAAGGGCTCAGAAAGGGGAGTGTAGGCAGGATGCCCGAGAAGGTGTTTTCGACGCTAAAGGTATTCCCTTGCAGCATTTTTAGATCGCCTCTTACACTGGAATAGGTTTCAAAATTAGGGCTTGCGCTCCCGCTGGAGAGGTGATCCCACTGGTGGGGAAGTAAACCCTGTAGTACATTTGAGTTGCTTCCCTCTTTGATATCAGGAGTGATGTTAAAAACCGTGGTCATCACGGAATTCGATTCATTGTAACTCCAGGAAGTAGAGGTGTTCGCAGGAAAAACGTAGGCGTGTTCTTTAAAGCTGTCGGCCATTTGAGCTACGTTGGCCGTGGACTGTGGCAGTATGGCCATGGACCAATAGGTTTTGTTGTCCAGGGTCGATGTATAGGTATTTCCGCTTTGGGTCCAACTTGCTCCCGTTGGGGCGTAAAAAACAAAATCAGCGCCCTGATTCGCATTTTCGATGATGAGCATTTCTTGGTTGATGGTGACCGTACCGCTGTTTACTTTGATTTCTACCTGGTCATTGGCTTCTTTTTCGAAATAGAGAAAGGGCATTCCGATTCCGGAGGTGACCGAAAGTTCGTTGTCGGCATCCTTCCAGTTCATGGTAACTGTCCAGTCTGAAAAATCCGAAACCGTTGTTCTGCTTGTTTGCAGGCCAGACAGACTCACCTCGATTGGAGCGGAATCTCCGATGACTCCCCAGGGGATATAGGTGACGATTAAGCCAGTGGAGGTGGTTTTCATCGTCATGGGGTAGTTGAACAAATTGTCAGCTTGGTCCTCTTTTACCAGTTTAGACCACCAATCGTTTGTGGGAACAGGTCGTCCCGTCGCTGCACCACTCAGTTGGGGAGTGCCGGCAGGAAATCCGTTTCGGCCCGCAACATCCGTTCCGGGGAAATTGGTGGTGTAACTTCCACTTCCCAATTGCACTTGTGCACTTGCAAGAGAAGTGAGTAGAAAGAAGCCAATAAGCAGTCTCGAGAGTAAGGATCGAACCATAAATTTCTTTGTAAACGGGGGCAAAGACGCATCGTGAACGCAGCGTTCAAATCCCTATTGATTAAGGCATAAGTCCTAAATGTAGTCAAAAGACTTTAAGATAAAAGCTTATTGCGCTTCGATCTTGGTTTTAAAGGCATAGAGGGCGAAAGACCCTAGCCAGTGCTGGCCCGCATAATCGCCGTCGGTGATTTTAGACAAGGAGTAGTCCAGGTGATCTGTGGCCAGGTTGTAAGCGGCGTTGTTTTCTTTGAGGGGGTAGAGGCACCAGGCTCTGGAAAAATTCACCCCGTCCAAGTGAACCAGGTGGCCATCGGAACGGTCCTTGACTTGTCCTGGAACCAGCACGAGCTTCTGTTGATACAGGGCGGGTAGGAACTCCTTGGACCAAGAGGCAAACTCTTCTTCAGAAAGGACTTTCCGCATGATATCAATTTCTTGCAAGCAAGGCGAAAGAAAGTCGTGCCCGCTCGGTTCCCATTCAATAGGGCAATCCTTGTCTTCGCTGTAAAAGCGCAATGCCGCCTCTTTGATGGAGGCCATCAGCTCCTCGTCACCCACGGTTTGGGCGTAGTCAAAAGCAAAGCTGATCCCAAAAGCCGTATTGGTGTGGGTTCCCACGCGGATGGGGTAGAGCAGTTTGGGCAGGTATTCCTGGTAGGCGTTCGAAACATAGTCCGCCAGGGGTTGGAGGTTTTTGTACCACTGCTTGGCCTGGGGGTTATCCCAGGTGTAGAGCTCTTCCTGGAGCTTGAGAAGCCAGGCCCAGCCATAGAGTCTTTCGAAGGACTTGCTTTCTCGGTTGATGGAGAAATAGGCCACCTCCTTTTCGATGTTTTCGGCCGTCAGGTTTTGATTGAGCATTTGTATGGCCTCGTCCTTTCTTTCTAAATCAGGGAAGTTTTTGAGCAGGTAAACCAAAGACCAGTGACCGTGGACTGCGGAGTGCCAGTCAAAGCAACCATAGAAGGCCGGGTGGTGGTCTATCGGCATGGCCAAATCACTTTCTTTCGCCACGACCAGCCCTGATTTGTAGGGGAGGGGATTCTGGATACATCCCAGCGGCAGGTCTGCCAAACGGTTGGCTTCGCTGAGATCCAACTCAATTTTTTTGGTGCTTTTTTCCGGAGGTGTGGGAGTGCTTTCTTTTTTCACTTCCACCATGCAGGAGTTCAGGATGAGGCTGAGGCAGCAGAGGAGGCTGAGGTTTTTCATCTTAGTGATTTAGCAGTAAGATAGTGATTGTAGATATTCGGAATCGTAAAGTTGGTTTTATTCCTCGTTGAGTTTGAACTCTTTCCCGCAGGATTTACACTTGTAAAGTGTCTTGAAATAAACCGGAAAGACAAGGAAAAAGAAAGATACAATAGCCGATAGAACGCCTTTACATCCTTTCATTGATTTAAATCCGCTGTAGATTTCGTTGGACTTGCAGTTTGGGCATTGAATAGGGTTTCCTTCATCATCCAGTAGCTTAGAGTTGCTGAATTCCAAAAGGATTTTCCTGGCTTTTTTCTCGTCCTTTTTATTAATCTTAAGTTTTATGCCGCCTACTGTAATGTTGTAAAGCGGATAAAGGGTCACCATGTTTTCATCGAATAGAAAGCATGTAATTTCCTCACTTTCGAGTTTGGCTTTCACCATATGGGCCTCAATGGTATTGTCAAAGGTTACAAGGGTGATAAGTTCCAATTAATTAGTTTTTTAGCGATCTGAATTAGAATACTCCATTAACCTTTGAACATCTATCTCATTAAGGGTTTTACCAAAAGTTTCGCGGTGATATTTTATCGAATAGCGAGTGGAATCTGGTTGAATGATGGCTGTTGTATCCAGGATCCAAGAATAGAATTTAGACTCTTCTATGGAAGAAAAAGCTGGCCCTGTCATATTGCGATCTTTGAAATGGCAAGCAGCACAATGTATATGAAATAGTTTTCGTCCTGAAGAAGGGGCTGCCGTTATAGAAAAATCGAACTTTATTGAATTGATTGTAGTGTCGCTATCAGGAAATCGGATGGATTTAAAAGCTTCCAGAATGGATTCCTCATCTTCAATATTGAATCCTATGAACGTGATTTTATTATCCTTATAGGCCTTGTCAATATATAATCCGGTAAACCCCTTTCCTTTTATTTTGGGCCTGGTTATTTCGGCAAGCTTACCATTTATCGTGTCTATGGCAAAGAGTTGTTGATTCGTAGCCGCACTACTTAAATCGCCCGAATACCAGCCGTAATCAAAAATCAGGGAATCTTTACCGTTTGTGATTCCTCCTACGTAACTATCAATCCCTTGAAGTTTAAACTTCTTATAGCCCGGAGGGAGCATCATTTCGAATGCACCGAAATCTTTGCTTCTCTTTTCGTTGCTATTGCAGCTAAAAAGTGAAATTACGATTAAGAGGATGAGTACTATTTGTTTCATGTGGTTGAGGCAGTATGTCAACTATACTTCTTTATACTCCCGTTATCCATCAATAAATATTCCATTGAGGTAATATCAGAGAAGTATTTGAACTTATATCCATCTCCCAATTCTATGGCGGTTCGTTTCATTAATGATATTCCGAGATCATCATGCTTGGAGATTTCGGATGGGGTTAAATTGGAGCTTTCATACGGAGCGGAAGGGTATTCGGCTACCCATTGGGTTATTTCACGGATCAGATCTCCTGAGATGGGCAGCTCTTTTAGATCGATATAACCGCTGAACTCATCTCTTATACCAGTGCCGTCTTGGCCGGCATCAAATTTTAAATACCGATTCTTCATGCCTTCCGATGCCATCTCTTTTCGTTAATTTTAGTATTCCGGTAGAAGAAATTCTCACCGAATACCCTGTGTCTAATTTAAGACACTTTTGCCCACCTGAATGAAACGGATCAGCACCTCTTTTAAACCCAATTTGATTGTCTCTTTATTGATCGGGGGTTGGCTGTTTCTTTTTATAATGCTCATCAGGCCTTTTCAGCAGGAACCTTTGTCCATTTCGGAATGGTTGACTTTGGCTGCCGGGCACAGTCTAATCGCCTTGGTCTCTTACCTGGTCCTTATTCCACTTCAAAAAGAAATCTTCAGGACCTCTAAGCAGTGGAGTGCAACTTACGAGCTCTTATTCTTTGTACTCTTTTATACCCTGGCATGGTTTCCGAGTTATCTCTACCACAAGAGCGATTTTTTTAATGGGATCTATTCGGTGCCTGAGTTTTTTCTGAAGGTCTTTTTGCCTTCGATCGTTGTGGTGACACCGCTCCTTGTTTTCGCACGAATGCACTTGGTAAAATTACCTCACGAGTCGGATCAATGGCTGGTTATTCGCGGCACCTATAAGCTGGATTATTTGAAGCTCAAGCGGGAAGACCTGGTGTGTATTTCGAGCTCGCAGAACTATGTCGATGTCTACTATTTGGAGGCCGGTGTTTTGAAGCAGAAGACCATTCGAACATCCCTAAAGCGAATCGAAACGGAACTGCCAGAGCTGATCAGGGTGCACCGATCGCACCTTATCAATGCCGATCATTTGGTTTCCTGGAAAAACGGAAACACCCTTTCCCTTACCCAAATGGAAGTTCCCGTGAGCAAGAACTACAAGGAGCGTTTGCCGTCTAATTGATTTCGTCCCTAAAAGGCTGTCATTCGTAACTATGCTTAGAATTTGGTCTGGAGATCAGAAGGATACAGATACTTTGGTCCAAAAAAATTCATGGATCAAAAGTTCGTTTTCAGACTCATTCTGCTTTTTGTTTTTACCATCGCTTTCAGTAGTTGCCATAAGGAAGAGACCCAAATTAAAACCTTGCTGGGTACTTCTGTTTCTAAAGAGAGGGTCGATGCCTTTATTGATGAGCAGATGCAGGCGCTGAATATGCCTGGTCTTTCTATCGCCATTATCAATGAGGGAGAAGTGGTCTATCACAGGGTTAAAGGATACGCCAATAAAGAGAGGCAGATTCTGGCCGATAGTACGACTCTATTCGAAGGGGCTTCGATTTCAAAATCGGTGTTCGGTTTTTTTGCCATGACTTTTGTGGAGGAGGGCCTGCTGGATTTGGATAAACCGCTTTACGAATACTTGCCCAACCCGGCTATTGAGCATGATGAGCGGTACAAGAAAATTACGGCCCGAATCGTCCTTTCGCACCGGTCGGGATTCCCGAATTGGCGAGACGACTATCCCGAAAAGGAACTCTTCATTCAGTTTGAACCGGGAACCGCCTACCATTATTCTGGCGAGGGCTATCAGTATTTGGCTGAGGTGCTAAAGCATTTATTAAACACCAATTGGGCGGGTTTGGAAGCGGAGTTTCAAAAACGGGTGGCGATTCCCTTTGGGTTAGAGCACACGGTATTTATCAAGAATGACTATACCCGAAAGTACAAGGCCCAGCCCTATGATGTGGACGGAAATTGGATTGATAAGAGTAAGAGTGAATGGTGGACCAGCCGGGATTCGGTCTTTGTGGCGCCAACAACAATTCACTCCGAAGCGATTGACTTTTCGAAATGGATGATCGCCATGATGCAGGAAGAAGGTTTGTCTGAAGAAGGTTTTGCAGAGCTCTACCGTCCTCATTCCGAAATTGTTTCGGGCTTGCTCCAGGAGGACTATACCCTTGGGTTTACACGATTGTCGGTGCTGGGGCTAAGCGAACTGTATACCCATAGCGGTAACAATGATGGATTTTCCTCCTATTTTGCCTTTGACAAGGAGAAAGAATGGGGCTTTGTGGTCTTTACCAACTCTTCTAGGTTAGGGGATCAATTTGCGCAGAATTTGACTTACCGACTGCTGCTCTCGGGCTCTGTTCCCAAGCTATCTGCTATCGTCCTGTGTACTCTTTTCACTGCACTGCTTCTGATTACTAATCTGATCCTGGTTTTCTTTAAATCGAGGAGAAGGGGTATTCGATTCGCTAACCTGAGAATAGGGTTACTTGCTCTGAGCTGCTGCCTGTTGTCCCTGGTTTTGATGCTCACGGGACACTCGGGAATAGTTAATTACCTCTACGGCTTTGGGGTATTGCTGACGGTGTATTGGGGATGGAATGTGCTTGGGCAGATACGGGCGAATTGGCGCGAGGAAAGGAGTGCAAGAATCGAATTGTGTGTTCAATGCTTCCTCCTTGCAGGGGTGCTTTTTTCTGGGGTTGCTGTTGGGTTGTTGGAGCAGGGCTGATAGATACTTCAGTTAATGGCCTTACCAAACTGACCAAAACCGCTTAACCTTATCTCTTGGAAACTATAGGAATAAGTAGCTTTAAATATGAATACTTCTAGTATTTAGGAAATCTTAGTAGTACTCTATAGTTCGGCTATGAATTTCTGTAGGCTTTCCATCTATACTCTTAATCCGGCGGGTCCAATTCCCTTTTGTATCGTATTTGTACGTGTAGCTTTCCGTTCTGTATACTACATCCGAAGAATCGAAGAATTTCTTGGTTATGATATCGCCTTTGGTGTTGTAGGAGACAGTATAAAAGCTGCTCAAGGTTCCATTTCTATTGTAATCCAGAGACTTGATTAGCTGGTTCCTGGAATTGTATTGAAATTTTTGAAACTGAATTCTACCTCCACCTGAACCGTAGTAACTATACTGCGTTTTGTTACCTTGCTCGTCGTACTTGTAATACGATCTAGCACCTTTATATCCTAAGGTGCTTTCAAGGGTCTCGACCTCGGTGGGCAGCCACATTCGATTCATACGATACTTCCGTTTTGAATAAAACTTGTTATCGCGATCGTACTTATCTTCTATCAAGCCCCAAACTAAACCTGCAAAACCTGAATTATCGTAATTCTGGTATACGACTCGGTCGTATAGAAACTGTTTTCCGCTATTATTATACTCATACGCTTTAAGTTCTTTTAACTGCTTTTTGTTATTGCTTTGATAAGTGTAGGTGTACAGCATGTAGGGTAGGCCATTCTCATAATTGTTGGTAACGGTGAGTTTATAGCCTAATTCATTGAAAAGGTAACGGGTAGAACGTCCTCTTTTTTCGCTCACAATTTGATTGTTGGCAACGGTCGGTTTAAAATCTGTTTCAATAATCATCCTTACCCGGGATCGAAGATTCATCTCTTTGGTATCAGGTTTTCCATATTGGCCGTAAGCTGAATGAAAGATAAAGCCGTAAGAAGGGTGAGTAAGTGTACGCGCATTATGTAATTAATTTTAAAAAGTTTAAACTAGGATCAGTGGTAATATAAACAAGGTTTATTAAGGTTCCAACCGGTTAGAAAGTTACCTAAAATTCAATTTGAAAACGCCTTGTGTTTTGGGGATAGGGCATTTGAAAAAATAAGTGGCTCTTACCTCTTTTTAAAATCAATACCCAAGTTCAATTGCAGCATGATGGGCCAGATATTTCCATTTCCGTTGGTGTCGAAATAGTATTGAGGTCCGATATCGAGGAGGAGGTGAAAGTTCTTTCCGTATTTTCTCTGAATTCCCCATGTGGGGCCAATAGCGAAGTCAAAGTCTGAGGTCCGGCTTACGTTTTCGGCGATAGAATTTCCGCGTGTGATGAATCGTAAGGAGACAAAATTCCCGGAGTTGTTTTCCGTGGTTTTGTTTTTGCTGTCCCGCTTATTGAGATTGTAAAACCACTTTTCTTGTAGATCCAAAAAGGGGCTGATAATGTAGATGAACCCATTGCCACCAAAGGTCAGATCGGGATATCCACCGCCATAGCCAACTCCAAGACCAGCGGAGAAAGTGGAGTGGGTACCTGTGGGTAATTCCAATTCAAGTCCGGGGTTTAAAAAGTTTACTCTCCAAATCGTTTCTGTACTAATATCGTTGGTGCCCTGGGCGTAGGTGCCGGTTAGTATTAATGCGAAGAGGAGGGTAAGGAAGTGTTTTTTCATTTCATTCAATGTTAGTGCAAACTTGATTTGTTTCAATTGCCTTAGGAAAGCGGTAATCCGACATGGGTCATGAAGAATTCAATGAACCATTTTAAATCGTTTAGGACATATTGCTCGGTCTCATCATCAAATCCTAGAATCTGGTGTCTCCTTTGTTCATGGTCTACCAAATAGAGATTTCCTTCAAAGGTTTCTTCATCAATTTGTTCTACCGAAAATTCAAAGTCTTCTATGTTCGTTGAGTCGAATGTAAATTCCCCAAACTCGTTTTTGACTTTGATGACCTTATGATCAAGTGTCTTTAGGTTGTCGTTTGCTTGCTTTTTGGATCTAAGCCGTGAGAAATAGAAAAATCCTGTACCAAAAAAGAAAATGATTCCTGCGATTATTCTTCCACTATTCGCTCCGCTAAAATCAATGTTGTTTAGGATCATCATTAAGCAAATTCCGATACCAGCGGCAATAGGAAGAATAATGAGTCCGATTATAGTTGCCAGGTCTGTTTTATGTTTTCCGATCACTATTTTTCCATTTTCATTGGAATAAGAAATTTTATGCCTTTTTAATTTGGCTTCTAAAACTGTAGTGTTCATTTGAGACGATTATTACTTATTCATCCTCTTGTTCGCTTAAATCCTCAGCCTCCGGTTCAGCTTCGGCCTTCGCTTCAACCTCAGCCTGAGCTTTAGCCTCTGCAGCTTCTTTCTTCGATCTTACCTTCAATCTCCAGAGCCAATACAGACCTCCAAGCGGTATTCCGACTGTCCATACAGATCCGAGATATCCCATATAGTAAAAACCAATTCCAAACAGGAATTGAAAGCTTAATAAACTAAAGGAAAGCCCTTGTACGGCGTTATAAGTGAAGGAGGGAACATTGAAGATGAGTACACCCAAATACTTCAGCCATTTTCTTTTGACCTTACTCTTTTTGATTTTGCGTATGACCCAAATATTGAATATCGGAACGCAAATGGCTAGGAGCCCAACGAGCCAAAAGAAAGTCATATCTGGAATGGGCTCTTTTACATCCAGGGTGTCTATGCGTAAAATTTTATTGGTGGAATCATCGAAGATAATTTCAAAAACACCGAACTCCGTTTCATTCGCAAATTCGATTCTCGCTAAGGTGGTATTGGGCGCCGTGCTTTGTCCTTCAATGGTCGAAAAGGTTTTGTGTGCAGTCATGAACTTATAGTCCAGTTCTTTTCCAAAATTGTCTACGATTAATTGACCGAAGTTCCGAAGTCCGATTTTTAGTGAGTCTCTATTGGCACCCTGATAAGCCACGTGTTCGGTAGCTAAATAGGACAATCCCTTGTCGTAATCCTCTGCAATAAGAGCATCCACAAACTCTTCAGTGGTGTCTTTGTAGGTAAATGCATTCTTGATGAAATCGCAGCTGGTTAGGAGTGATACGGAAAGTATCAGCAGGAGTGTTTTCTTTAGTTTGGTCATTGTGTTGGTTGGTTTTGAGTGAGTTTGGTTAGGAATACTTTTCTGTATTCCATTTATTTTTTCAAGTTATACTTTCCCTGGTATTCATTTAGTAGATCCAGAAGACTATAATGCGAAACAGCTAATCCGGTTGAGGTTATATTGAAGGGGGAGCCGTAATTGTTTAGGTTGAACTGCATCAGGTTTCGCTTTACTGAATTGGTCTCTTTTTCAATCCACTCTTCGGGCTCATTCACTAGAATGATAATGATTTTGGTACCACTAATTTTGATCACGTCAAAACCCTGAATCTTGTCCCAAGCCAGGCTTAACCTTTTGGATGACTTTGGTTCGATAATCAGTTTTTTCGCATTCAATTCTATCGCAATCTCATTTTTGATGAGTTTTTTGATGCCTATGGGTATTGCCGCACCAAAGAACAAAATACTTATTCCTCCAATTACTTTCTCAAACATGTCAGTATCTGAAGCGTATATCATTCCTAAACCGGCTGCTACAAAAGCAATTGCTCCTAAAATCAGTAAGAATGTCTTTGATCGACTTCTACCTATTTCTACTTTATCCATTTTTTATTCCCATGTCATTACTACTGGCATAATCGAAAGCACAGCAAAGAGTATAAATGCAATCCAAGTCAGTCTAAAATAGGTTCGGCACAAGGAAACTCTTGCTTTAATATCGTCCGATAAATGCTCTAATATTTCGCCTTCATGCTCTACTCTTCAAATATTCCACGAGCGGTCAATACTCCGTTTTTCTTTTCGTTGAATAGTTCCTCTAGACTTTCTCCATTGGGTCCTTTCCAAGTACCGTCTTTCGTCTTTTCTACAGGGTCGAATTGGTATTTTTGGTGATAGTATGTCCCGTCTTTTGACTGATGGAAAGGTATAAAATCACATGAGAGTACTTTTCATATTCCGGTCGACCATAGTGGTCATAAGAAACGAATTCAACGGTCCCAGGCTCTAGCTCATTGAAAATGTTTTTAAGGAGTCTGTATTTATTGCGGAAGCCTCTATCCCAAATGAGTCCGGATGCGAGAACGGTGTCTCCTGTTATTGAATCTATCTTAAACATAGATTTTCCGTTGTTCGGATTGAATTGAACCACCGAGACTTTTTTCCCGACGAAGGCGTAAAGATTTATGGAGTCATTCTCGAAAATAGGGACTAAATCCTCTTCGCTTACTGAGGAGTTACAGCTAAGGAACAGTACTAATAGTGAGAGAAAGGGGAGAAAGTATTTCATTAATTAGTTGTTTTTTCAGGTCTTTTGGTTCTTCCTTTTACTGATATCATTGAACTGTATAAACATCCACATAGCGAGAATTCCGAAGATACAGGCTAGAATAGTTTCCGTCCATTTGTCTGCTTTGTCTAAAGGCATATTCCAAATGAAAAAGAGGTAATAAGCGTAAAATGATAGGAGCATAATGGACCACAGAATATTTATAAAATCTGTATTCAAGGAGGAGAAGGAGAAGAAGAAATAAAGGATTTGAAGGATGCTAAAAACAACCAGGACCTTTCGCATTTTTATGATGCCGGTTTTAATGGATTGTGGTGGGTTGACTCTATTCATGGTTATGCAAGTCGTTTGTTGGTTGTCCATTCTTCACCTGTCTTTTCTGCAATCAAGAGTCCCGATTCACTAGAGTCTAAATGGCCGCAGCGTTTTCCGTGGGAGGTCCAAAATGCACTTTGACCCCCGGCTTCCATATTCCAGAGTTCTCCTGTATAATTAGACATCAGAATGTTCAGAGAATAGTCCTTGGAATAAGCGCCTAATAGCTCCTTGCCTTTACCCATTCCGTCTTTTGAATAGAAGATGCAGGGTATGTAGATGGTGCTTCCATTTTTAGAGGACACTCTGGGATGATCTTCGTTATTGATATCGGCACAGATGGCTAGGGAGATCTTTTCTTGGCCCAGTTGAATAATGGGGTTGAAATCCCTTGATGAAGCATAATACAGTTCTTCCCCGTCGTGTAAATACTGTTTTGTGTAAATGGCCATCGGCTTGTTCGGATAAATGACGAAGGCCCCTATGTATAGCTTGTCTAATTTTAGAATTGGTGCTCCGGCGATGATATGGATGTTCCCATTTGTTGCGAGCTGTTTTAGTTGATCTAAACGGGGGTCATTTTCGGTAAAGGCCATTTCCTTCCCTTCCTCTCTGCAGTACCCGGTAATTGACATTTCAGGGAAAGCAATCAACTCAACACCCTCCGCAATGGCTGTTTCAATTAAGCGGTAATGTTCTTCCAGGTTGGACTGGATATGGCCAACGGTAGAATTGATTTGGGCGGAGGCGATTTTCATGGATTGAGTACTTTATTCGGCCAAGCGTAATTGGTATCGAACGTAATGTATACTTTTTATAGGCTCTCCATCCTTTAAGGCCGGTTCAAATTTTAGCTCTGACATACTTGATTGTAATTCTTCATGTATCCACATATTATCTCCAACGGCAAAATCTATGTTTTCTACATTTCCTTTCTCGTCAATAAATAAATAGTAGCCATAGGAAAGTACTTTGTCATCATCATAAGCCTCAATAATGGAGGTTTCAGCCTTAAATCTTTGTGTTAATTCTTGACCGTTAATCGGTAAGGGTTGATTGTCTGGAAGTAGATACCCTTCGTGGAAGTCATAGCAACCCTTGCATATTCTGGAAATAATATTTGTTTTGACTTTTGGGTTTTTAAACTTCCGGAAATATTTAAAAGAAATCTCCTTACCATTTTCATAAACAGATTCTTGCTTTAAATTTCCGTTCTTGTAATAACTTCTTGAAACACCGTGTCTTTTACCATCCTTGTACTCTTCTTCCGATCGTAATAAGCCTTCAGTGAAACTTCTAGACTTACCGTGTTTGAGGTAATTTTTATAGCCGGTTTCTTCTCTACGCATTTTATTGAGCCATTCATACTCATTTATATAAAGTCCTGTTCCGTCAATTAAAATTTGCTCTCCTTTTTCAGTCCAATAGTTTTGGTAAAATGCTTTACCGTCTTCAAAATTCGCTTCCAGTTTTTTGCTTCCATCTTTCCAAAATTTTACCCATTTTCCGGCCCGGGTATATTTGCCAACATAGACTGATTGCTCTTTAAGTTGTGTATTATCATACCATTCTTTTGTTACGCCCAACCTGGTGTCCGTAGAACCTTTTTTCGTTACTAACTTATTCTGTACTCCGTTTTCGTAGAAGTAGTTATAGGTTACAATATCATTGGACTCGTCTTTTACGACCTTGTATTTTAGGGTTCCAGTGTCAAAAAACTCCTCGCGCTCCCCGGTCTCCTTTCCGTTCTTAAAGTCTATTTTTTCTTTTAGAATTCCGTTTTCGTAATAAGATTTGAATTCTCCATTGATCACACCCTGTTCAAGTGGAAATTCATTTTGAACAGTTTTGTCCGAATAAAAGGTCTTGCAAAGTCCAGTAAAGGCTAAGTCAAATTCCTTTCCATTTTCATCGACACAGATTTCGTTTGGGTTTTTACGGATGTATGCTTCAATTAAAGACATCGTCTTATCATTCATCTCATAGTATTTTGAATCGAGCAAAGACAGTTCATCAAGCCCCGCATAGAAGTCACTTGAAGACAAACTACTTTCTTGAGCTTTGTCCATTTGCTTTTGGCTTCTTTGATAGATATTATCAGCTTTTTTGACCAGCGCGGCCATTGCCGTATCGCCAATATGTTCAAGACCTTTGATTATGGTTGAAGCATAAGGTCCGTAGCCATTCCCATAGAATTGATCAAACCCACCATTAGTAACTTGGGCATCTAGATACCACCAATAGTAAAGTGCTTTTTGTCCGTACGATAAGGATTTGTTACGTTCAATTTCGTATTCCTTCTTCTTGACGAATTTGGACATAGGCTCGAGTACAAACCATCCAAAATCAAAACCGCTTAACTTGTAGAAATCCCCCTTATTCAGCTCAGGTCGAAAGTGCTTTGCTTCATCAAATTCCCAATAGGGATCGTTTTGGTTCTGTGCGATGCATCCGAAAAAATTTAGGAGTAGGAGGATGGAAAGGGTGAGTGTTTTTTTCATTGGTAGTGTTGGTTCAATATTCTAGCTGGCTCAGGGGATAATAGGAAGCCTTAGGGCTTTATTCTGAGTCGATCCACAAATTACGTTATCCAGAAATATAGAAGAGGCAGAAAGCTGTAATTCAAGTAAAGTTTTATGTAGGTGGGTGGGGGAGGAGATTACATGGGAAGTCAAAGGCCGAGAGGTTGACTTGTTGGGCTTTATCTACGTCATCTGAAGTTCCATCTTGATATCATCGAACTTCTTGTTTTTTAAATCAGTTCTGGACAGGCCAAAATAGAAGGTGCCACTGCTTCCATATTTTTTAATATCGGTGTTGGGATCAAAACAATCTAGTTGGAGTAGCAATTCATAGGTCTTAGATTGCTCTAGAATCTCATTCCAACGTTTCTTATATTCTGAGCTTGGCAATTCATGAATACCTAGATCATTCGCTGCGAAATCATAGACCACGCTGGACTGAATGGATCGGTCATGACCGAGCATCTGGTGCTGATTGTCTTTTGGTTCTAGAGTTGAGTCATACTCTATGAATTCTTCAAAGGTTGATAGAAAAGATCATAGAGATCATCGTCGTACTTTTCTTGGAGCTCAAAGTATTTATAGTTTTCAGCATCTGGAATGGTATAGAATTCCACATATTGAATGAGGGCCGGTTGGAAGCTATGATGGTCTTCTAGGTCATTTGGAAATTCAGTTCTCACTAAATTTTCGTCTTCACTGAATGAAAACTTAAAAGAATGATCCATTCCACTAAAGCCAGTACCCTTTTCATCCAGGGCAAGAAAGATGTGAAAGAATCCTTTTTTGGGTAAGATATCTTCCTTGTCTAGGTCCGTCAGTTCAGAAAGATTGTATTGAGCGCAGAATAGCATGGGTTTTCCATTCGCTCTGGGCCAGGTAAAGTCTTTCGGTAAATCGGGTTTCCCTCCAAATTTTGATTGCCCAACTTTAATGTCTTTATCCTCACAGGGAATGGTTTTCATTCCAATGGTGGGTCTAATCATTTTAATGATTTCTTCCCTGTCACTCGGATCAATTTCGATTTCTTCAGAAGTTCTGATGAAGGAGATTAGTTGGTCTAAGTGGTTCATTGGTTGGCGATTACGTATACGGAGCTTAGGAATATTTATTTTCTTTTTTTAACTCTAAATAGGATTAAAATTAGAATTAGAGATCCTGTGTGTAGTAAAGCTAACACAATGATAAGTCTATTGTCCAATTCTGAAAATTGAACACTTTTTTTGTTTTCGGATACTGGTTCTACAAGTTGGATAACTGTTTTAGAGGGGTCTTTGTAATAACCTAAGGAGTCAGATAAAACGGTTAATTCACTATCAATAGATTTCATTTGACTTATAATTGAATCTCTTTTGTCAATGAGTTTCTCGGAGTATTCATTTTCTAGTTTGTTTGGTAATGCTTCAATTTTAGATCGAGCCTCGAGTTCTTTTAGCTTTAAGTCAGTTACTAAGTTTTTTAAATTGAAGTTCATTTCAAGTACTTCTTCTTTAGCCTTTAAATATTGATCCTTTGTAGATTCAACTGTAATAAAGTTGTATATATTACCGCCTAGTATTAGGATTAAGTTGGCTAATGTGATGGCGATTAGTATCGTCCTTAAGTTAAATGGAGATGCTGGCGATATTTCACGTAAACTGTTGGGTTCAGTCGATTCATAATCAGTATGACTCATTATAAATACCGTATAGTTACGATTAGTAAATGTGTTGCCTATCTCATTTCTTATTATCCTTTCAAGGGTCCAGTTAATTATTCTTGAGGCGTAATCAATAAAAGTCATAATTCCGCCAGCTAATATTATCCATTCGAGCATAACGGTGCCAGATACTATTATACTTCCTTCTTCAAAAATTAAGTCGCACCAAACTCTTGTGTCGAATCTCCTGGACAATTCATAAGCGATTTTTTGCTCAATGGAATTTCGTTGGTGCATGAGTGTTTGAAGTACTTCCTTCTCCGTATTTTTATGTTTTTCATAATTATGAAAAACAATTTCGCCTTCAATTTGAAATTTGATGTTTCTTACTCGATTAGACATTCTTGCTTAATTATAGGAAAGCATCATTTTTGAAACTTATAATGGTGCCTTTGTTAATTGTAATTACAAAATAGTATTTGACGGAAGTACGCGAGAGTAGAAAACTATAATTTCAAGGTAGTTTTATGTAGACATGGTGGATTAGAAATTGGTATTTTCTCCCGAGAGAATGTTGATACTTCTGTATTCTCGAAATTTAGGCTTACTACAGAATTTTATATTCAAATGCGAATACGACTTTGGTCCTTAGGTTTAAGCACGTTATATGTCTGGGTTTGTTATGGGCAAGAGACTTATAGAATTGGAAAGACCGACTACTATTACAGCCTATTCTACGTCACAACTGGGAAGTCTCAGGTCAAAAGGAGTTATACTAATAAAAGGGATTTCTTAGAAAGTCAAGGATTAAAACAGATTCCTAAAGGATATGAAATTGATCATATAATTCCACTATTTGAAGGGGGATCGGACGATCCTTGTAATATGCAACTTTTGACAATCGAAGAGCATGATAAGAAGACCGAGCTCGACCGAAAAAGAGTAAGAGATAATTACTCCTCTTTCAAGTATCCTTCAGAAGAGGATTATTTCGAGAGTTACAATATCAATAATTCGAATCTTTATCCTGGAGATACTGAAGCGGTATATTCTGGGTTAGACTTCGTCGGTCGAGCTATTTTTAGATCTGCCAGTGGGAGATATTTTTACTTTAATCGGAAAGGAGAAAGAGAGTTGTTGCTTGATGAGGTTAAAAGCAACTAATTAACTTAGATCAAATTGTAAATTCACTATGGCAATAGAAAACTGTAGTAAAGGTGTTGAAGGATCTATATTCTCATTATTCTATTTCCACTCTTTTCGGTGATTCTTCCAGAAATAGCTTTGCATTCCTGAGAATCGCGCCTCAGGACCCGTAAACTCTTCTTTTACTTGTTTCAGTTTTCTTTTTTTCTTGAAGGTATTAAGGTTAGATCGGTTGATTGATCGGACTCTACTCTGCATTTTTTTGAGTTCTCTACATCTGGAATCACAGAGATGTCTTCGATTTAGATCTAGTTTTTCTATGGTATACTTCGCTCTATCAAATGCGAATCCACTTGTTTCTTTGGGGACTACCTCGATTCGACTCTTTTCATTCTCCGTCACAAGATTGTATGCTAGAAAGTCTTCCGGATTGTCAAAATAGGGATTAAGGAAGTACGGCTTTTCACTCTTTTCTTTCCTCAGTAGTTTTTGATACTCAAGATTCAATCTATGCCAATTGTAGAACTGGAATCGTTTATAATCTTTTGGGTCTTCAGGTAGACCAGAAAGTCGAATTACCCCGCTACCTCTGCTAACTTTTGGTTTGATTAATGGGGGTGATAATTTGGTTCCTTTTACCTTAAAATTTGCTCTTTTGTTGTTATTGCAGGTTAAGCAAACAAGCATCAAGTTGAAATAAGAAAATCCCAGCCAATAGTACTTTCCTTCGTTTTTATGCCCTTGACCTTTAGGTCTAAAATGATCAATACTACTGCTAATTTCAACTGGACTTGATTGACTCAACTTCTCTTCACAAAAAACACATTTACCATTAGCTTCTTTAAACAGATTATCGCTTGAGGCTTTGTAAAGACTTTGTCTGCTTGACCACCAATTCGAAAGAATGGACTCATTACTTCTTTTGTATTGCTCGTAAAGCATTACGTCCAGGAGAGTCTTTTTGCCTCCCCAAAAATGATCCTTTAAATCACTTAATGTAAAGTCCCTGTATATTTTGCGCATGGTAGGTGTTTAGTCAGTTGGCAGTCTTCTGATTTTGTAGGATCAGATACTATCAACGTGGTAATATAGAACAATCCTATTATTTTAATCAATCTCCTAATTGGATACAACACCTTATTCCATGATTTGGATTTACTGAGTTCGAGGTCCATACTCCCCGTCCAGGAATAAATCGGATAGAACTACACATATTTTGAGGATTTCTTCGAACAGATGAATATCTTGGAAAGGAAGATTTGAGTGAATAATTCACTTAATGATTTATTCAACCCAACTAACTAAATGCCACTGAATGAGAAGAACTCTACTCCTTATTCTTTTTCTCTGCTTGTTTATTTCATGCTCAAAGCATCATGGTGAAATCTACTCTTTTCAAGGGGAGATTGGGAAGAAAATAGGTGTCACGGGAACTTTAGAGATTAATAGAGACAAAGTAACAGGATCATACCATTACAACATATTTAAAAGGTCGGTTAGAATTGAAGGTGCTGTTGAGGGAGATAGGCTTAGTTATAGGGGAATTGATCCTGATGGTAAACTGATTGATTACTTTGATGGATATATCAATGAGGATAATTCTATCTCCGGTGTTTGGAAAAGCGCCGATGGTCAAAGATCAATGCCGTTTTTCTATACGTCAACTGTTCAGAAAAGTTATCTCCATTACTTCTTCTATGCAGCTGTAATACTGGCACCTGTTGGACTTTTTATTTACTCGAGGAGAAAGTATCCATCCTTGGTGTCATTCGGTTCTAGGACGGGGAATAAGAGCAGGCCAGTTGAACAGATGACTTCTTTTGATGAGGTTACACCGCCGAAGGTTGAGAAGAGTGCTGTTAAAGTGTCATACAATAAGGCCAAGGGATCAGGTTATACTAAATCAAAAAGAAGAGGTGATTCAAGAACTCTTAATGACAAGTATTCTAGTGTGGAACCTCTAGAAGAAGATGAAGCAGTAAATGAGGAAGAGGAATCCGTTCGTAAAGGAAAGGCCTTTGAACGATATGTTCAGGAAGGATTTGATTCGAGGTATTACAAATGGTTAGAAAGTAGAAGTGACGATAGGTATGGCCATGATAGCCCAGAGAGTAATAAATATCCAGATTTTGTTTTTTCCCTTAAGTACAAGGAAGATGGATTGAATAATACATTCGCTATTGAATGTAAATACAGATCGAACCTGCAGAAAGTGGGTGGTATGTACCGACTTTTTGATGCTAGGCAACTATCAAATTACCTGAAGTACAGTCAAAGGAATAACTATCCGACTTTTGTTATCCTCGGAGTTGGAGGTGAGCCTTCGGGGCCGGAGAGTATTTACATAATTCCTTTAGAAAGTCTTGAAAACCTGAAAGGTAAATATGAAGAATCAGTAGGTATCCGATCTGCCGATTTAAGCTCTTATTTGAAGACGCAGTATAGAAATTTCAGGTTTTTTCCGAGTAGTCAGGGGTTGGGGTAGGAATCCCTGAATAAATCATTGTAAAAATAAAAAAAAAACGGCTTGGATGTGCCAAGAATAAGGAAGGGCACGTATTAAAGGTGGTGTTTTAGCTAGTCATTTTTATTTCTAATCGCTTTGTTTATATCTTCAACCATAATTGGAGAAAGGCTCATAGATTGAATTTCTGCTTTTTCTAGCCAATTCATTACTTCTTCTATTGTTAGATCGGTTCTGGCTATATATTCCGATATTGTTATAACAGTATTTCTGCTCAACCCTATAGCTAATAATGATAGTTGAGTTATTTGAGATACTCCAAATTCTAACCAAAGGTTTAGATCTGGAATTTCATGAATTAAATCTTGCCGATTAAATTTTTCAGAAAAAATCTTAATATGTCAATGTAGCAACTCGATTCTTTTGCGAATCTAAAGCGAGCAATTTTCAACTGAATCCATAGTTTCACGGCAAACCGTGTCAATCTTCTTGGAGCTGCCTTTTGATTTATAGTTCTCGTATGAACCGCTGATGAGAAATGACAATGGTTTACCGCTCATCCAGTTGATAAGAAGTAAAGCTCTAGAATTATTAAGTTGTGGAGGAAAATTAGCAAGTGTTTTACCAATTCGGGCAACAAGCTTTACATATTCTTGGTAAGCATTTACGTCTTCCGGGTAAACTGGAATAAGCGATTCTATGTCTTCTGTTTTTTTTTGAAAATATGTGTAGAGCTCATTTTGAGCAATAGGTGATATTCCAGGGTTTCGAAATATTATGCTATCAGGAATTTTTATTTTAAGTCTAAGTTCTTTAAACTCCTTTATTAAGTCACGCTCAAAATTAGACTCTTCTTTCAGTTTTTCTTGTAAGAATCTGGAGTAGTAATAGGAAAAGGCAAACTCTAATTCCTGATCAGTTTCGGCAATTACCCTTGGACTGCCGTCCTGTACAAACTGCAGTAATTCTTCGCTTCGCCTTAGTTTAATTGAGTCTAAAGCTGGCTCTATCTTTTGTTTCCTCTTAGTAGGAGTTGGTTTAATTTCCCAATTGTTGGGTTCGATACAAACTATATTACCGCTAAACTCTTTACCCCACCTACCTGCTCGACCGGCTAAATTCCAAAAGTCATTTTCATTTAATGGGTTTCCTTTGCCTCTTGTTGGTTTACGAACAAAAACTGCCGTTGCGGGTAAATTAACTCCTTCTAGTAAGGTAGATGTGCAGACCAAGTATCTAATTTCGTTTTCTTTAAATAAGCGTTCAATTTCTTGTCTTACTAAAAGTGGCATATTTCCATAATGAAATGCAATTCCTTTTTGTAATACATTAGCAAGTGAATAGTCTTTATGAATGGTTGTTTTGACAAGTTTAATTAGTTCCTTTATTGCATTAGAACTCGACTTTTCTGGGATAAGATCATAAAGTACCTTGGCATATCTTTCGGCTTCAGCAGGTCCATTTGAAAAGATTAAACTGCCTCCTTCTTTTGAAGAAATTGCGTCTGTTAAGAATGATATTTTTTTTGCTTCAGTAGTAGGACGGTCAATAAGGTCAACAGTACCTAGAGAAATTTTCCCTGATTTCAATACTAATTCTACTTGCCATAGTTTTGGTTTTCTCTCTACTTGTGAGATGTAAAGTAAATTCTGGTTTACAGCTACAAATTCAGTATTTATTATTTCTGAAGTTTGAGAGTAATTCAATCCTTTTAATAAAATTTCTGGATTAGATGTAAATGGACTAGAAAAGAATATTTTAACTTCTGGGTTCAATTCTACTACATCTTCAAGTTTCCTTTGGAGTAGGATGCCTCGGTTCCCATTGTCAATTTTATGAGCTTCATCAACAATTAAGAGGTCAACATCAGAATTTTTTGGTTGTATGAGATGCCAGTGAAGTCTTTCTTGGGTAAATACATAAAGGTTTTTATTTGCCTCTGATATTTCCTGATGTGGTACGCTTGTTAGATTAATATTTTTAAGTTGATTTGTCTCAATTAGTAATCTAAGGTCTTCCTCCACTTGGCTAATTAGAGCCCTTGTTGGTACTAAATAAATGATCGTCTTTTTGGGCTCGGTGAGTTCTTCTAATAACAGCTGATAAAGTATATAAGACTTACCAGCAGATGTAGGAGCGGAAATGCTCAAAGTCCTTTTTTCTTTGGAAGCATCATAGACTTTTTTCTGAAATTTATTGAATGAAACGACTTTTGAATTTACAAGAACAGAATTTTGAATGTTAACTTTGTTGCTAAGAAGTTTGAACGGTACAGGTAAATTTTCTCTATAGTCAGTATCGATAAGCTCTCTTTTAACAGCAAGCTTAATAGCGGGCATATTCGTTAATGTTTCCAAAATGACTGCAGCCCCGGACTTTTGGATTGAAGATGTTTCGTTAGTCAAACAAGTTTGAGCTATTCTGAGTGCTGCCTCGAGATGCTCGCTATTATCCGAATGACTTAAAATACTGGCGATACCCAATATGTTATTCCAGTTTATTTCATCAAGTAACTTTTCCTTATCCGTTGCCCATTGAAGATTCTTAATTGTTTGCGAAACCGACAAGGCCATAATGGCGTGGTATTGCCTTCTAAAACTATCTAGGTTATAAATTTGGTCTGCTATCATGATCCAATCAGCTCAAGGAAATTGTCTCTGAATTTTTGAACTGAAGGAAAAGGGATTAAAAAGACATGTATTTCAAAACTTTCAAGGCCTACATGTGTTTTGATATGCTTTCCTCCTTTATTAAGCCAATCATCCATTTCCTTTAAAAACTGATCTTTAATTTCATCAAGTGTTTTTTCAAATGGCTTCGATGGATAATTATTGCTTTCAAAACCTACAAAACACACTCCTCTATACTTTAGTTTATTTGACATATCGTCATCTAAATCAAAATATCGCACTAAGGCCTTTTCCAGCTCGGGATTATTTATATTCTGATTTAGATTTTGCGTGATTAATTCAAGATCTCTTGTTTGCGTAGAATTATGTCCAAATGTGTCTAGTAAAAATCCTTTCAAACTATCAAAACAGTTTTTTAATGCATCATTAAGTTTTTTTTGCATTTTAGACTCGCCCCAATAAAGTGCCAAAGTCTCATCCTTGGGGTCAAACTTTACGTGAATACCATCTGCACCTTGGTAATGTAATTTACCAGACGATTTAAGAGACATTTTGCTGATAAGCTGCGGTAATTCTAGAATTTCTTGCACTAAAGTATAAAGTAACATTTCCCCAAATTCACCTGTTTTATTTAGATCTGTGAAGAGAGCTTTTGCTCTTTTCTCCAAGTCGGATATTTTAGAAAACGAACCAGTTCTTTTATGATGTTCACTAGCCTCATCTTGCAATTTTTTTGGGATCGAATAGTCTATGATTTTTGCTGCTACGAATTCTATTAGATCTTGAGTCCTGGGGTTACCCTGTCCATCAAGTTTTATAAAATAACAGTAACCAAGCGCTTGAGTTTTATCGATATTTAATTCAGTCCCAAGTTTTTCTATCCTAGAATGAATTTCACCTTCGCCATTTAGAAGTAGAGATTTAATAGCATTTTCAATCCAGCTCATTTCATTTTTTGAATTACTGACAACGATTTAGGTATGTTTAGTTGTTGACTTAATAAAACAATGAATACTAACCGTTGTTATATTTAGTATTTATGTGCTATTCCTGTTTCTTTTCTAATCTCGGACAACTTGTTTTTATCTAAAACCCCTTCTTTTAAGTAAAAATGAGATGTTTCTAAATATTCAAACTCTCTAAGCTCATCCATTAAGTCATTTACGGTATTGCTTTGTACTGAAAGGTGCTTTAAATATTTCATTGTCTTTAAACAGTCTGGGAATCTTTGAATTTCTCCGCCAATCCTTAATTCTTTAAGATTCTCACAATCACAAATTGATTTAGGTATTTCGGCTATGTTATTATCTAACAGGTTTAGGACTTCAAGACTTTCCAATTTATTAATATCGTCTGGTATCGTCGAAATTTGTTGTCCATTTAGGTCAATTATCTTGACATTTGGTAATTCCATTATTTCTAAAGGGAAATTCTTTAATCTAGCCGAATATGGGTGGATTTTAATTACTTCTACTGACTCTGAATTCTTTAATGCCCTTTTGATTGAATTAAATTCACCAGTCTTTTCAAGTTTTTTGGTCCTTTGAAGGTCCTTGTTTGCATAGAGGGCATTGATGAATATAAAAGGAAGTATGAGACATGCCAATAGCGATGGAATGATATATTGTAAGTTGTCTCCCGAAACCTTGTTTCTTCTGGCCTTTTTTACAATTATGATTGAAATAACGATGAACGTAATAATTGAGATTATCAGAATTGGAGAGTTAATGCTATTTAAGATTTCGCTTTCAATACCAAAAGTATGATCTAAAACAGAATAGCCTCTTGAGTCGTCAAAATCAGACTGGAACAAGAAGATCCCAAGAAATGAGAGGTGAGATAAAATGATTAGTAATGAACTCTTACTTCCGCTTTTCGCCAGGTAGTTCATTGAATAGAACTGAACTATTAAATGAAATCCTCCGAATAGCAAAGCACTTCCTATTCCAAGAAAGAAAAGCCAACCCAAAATAGAAAGCCTAGCACCGATTCCAATCGATACAACTAATGTCAATAATATCGCTTGTGTCGTTTTATTCATATTAAGTCCAACGTACCAACAAAGTGCAAATGGTATTTATGCAAAGTATGCTTTCAATTTACTATTTACTTGACTATTAGGCGTACAGAAAACTGTATGTTACTGAAAGATTTATTTGAAACAAATATGAAGATAGAAAAGCCTCAAAGGACAGAAATACAATGAAGCTTCTATTAAAAGGTCCGGAATTCTTTTCTCCGCTAGCGCTGCGAAAAGGGCCTAAGGGGTGGCCCTGCAAAAACAACTGCGCCCTTGTGCTGCTGCGCAGCTGAGTCTTTTTCCATTTCCCAGCTCTTTTGAGCAAGCTCAAGAGCTCTAAAATGAAAAAACCCTCATCACTAACGTGACAAGGGCTAACTTGTAATGCGGTCCGGACGGGACTCGAACCCGCGACCCCCTGCGTGACAGGCAGGTATTCTAACCAACTGAACTACCGGACCAATATTTCAAATGCCTTTCGGAAACATCTTATCCTTGAAGGCGGGTGCAAATATACATTTTGGCTATTGATTGGCAAACAATTTTGTCAAATTAATCATGGATTTTGGGTTGTATCTTGCTACATGCAATTAGGGCCGCATAAGATCATGACCAAAAAAGTGTATTTGGAGGCAAAATGGAGTAGGGGAAGCCTGCTTTTTCTGGCCTTATTTTTTAGCCTAGTGAGCTATGCCCAGGAGACCGGTTATCTGACCGGGCGATTGGTGGATAGCGATTCCGGAGAGCCGGTGGTGTTTGCCACCCTGCGTCTGCAGGGATTTGCTCTGGGCGTCATCAGTGACAAGGACGGGGGCTTTCGGATTCCCATTGAATACAAAGACAAAGGGACCTCGCTCGAGATTTCCTGCTTGGGCTACCAGACCCAGAGTTTTCCGCTTTCGGGGCTGAGTGCACAGAACAGCACTACCATTCGCATAAAGCCCGCGGCTTTCGAGCTGAATGAATCTGTGGTGACGGCAAAGAGGAAAAGGCTGACCTCTGAGCAGATTGTACAATACGCCTTGAACAATATTCCGTCTAATTTTCCGACCGACAATTTCGGGCTGGTCGGTTACTACCGGGATTATCAGCTGAAGGAGGAAGAGTACATCAACCTGAACGAGGCCCTGATCGAGGTGATGGATATGGGCTTTCAGAGTCTGGACCCGATCAACACCCATTTCCTGCTCTACGAATACAAGCAGAACAAGGCCTTTGAGGTGGATTCCTTCGCGGCCAAGCCCTACGACTATAAGCAGTGGGACAAGGTGGCACTCTCCGCTGAGGTGCCCAGCTACGGGGGCAACGAACTCATCCTGCTTCGGGTGCACAACGCCATTCGCAACCACGAGATCAACAGCTACTCCTACGTGAACCGCATCCGCAAAGACTTTATTCCTCGCCACGACTTTAAACTGAGGGGGGTAACCGATTACGACAACAAAAAAGTCTATGAGATCGGTATTTCGATGTCGACCAACGGTTTTTGGGTAGACGGCCGACTCTACATCGATCAGAACACCTTCGGGATTCGCAGGATGGACTATTCCGTATACAAGGCTACTCGCACAGACAGGAGCCGTGAAGACGCCCTTAAGACCGTCCGCAACCGCGCCTACGGCAACCCGGAATCCAAGGTCCGTTCTGAACTTCTCTACAGAATCAATGTGGAGTACAAGGAGCAACAGGGAAGTGACGATTCCAAGCTCTACCTGAACTACATCTCCTTTGAGAATGTGTTTCGACTAAACCGCCCAGCCGCTTTTCGGATTGATAACCTGGTCCTGGACCTGAACCGGCGGGAACTGGAGATCTGGCTGAATGTGCCTCCGGCTGAACCCGAGGAATTGAGCAAGTCGACTTTTCAGGTGGAATTTCTAGGCCGAAAAGTCCCCATCGAAGATGTGGTCTTTGATCCCAATAAGAACACCCTCCGTTTGATTGTCGACCGCGGCAAGCTGAACAAGCGCCATGTGCAGCTCTTGTTTTCGCCCGACTTTGAGGTCTCCAGCAGCAAATTGATCGTGACGGCCAAGCGCCTTCGGGATGCCGAGGGGAATAAGCTGGGGGAACGTGACGTAGAAGACCTGCGGCAGTTTCGGGAGTTCTTTACCCAGCAGGTGGTGCCTTATCGGAACGGGGTAAGGGAAGCGTGGAAGATGAATAAGGAAATTCCTTTATTCGATCCGGAGCAGCCGATTTATCCGCTGGAAGGCCAATCCCAATTTTGGATGAATACGCCTCTGCCAAAGAGGAACTAGACCATTTTTTGACGCTCCACCAAGAAGGTGTTGAGCACCTGGGCAAAGGGCTGGTGGATATCGGCCTCGACGTACTTGATTTTGTACTGCCCGCAGCGCACCTTGAGTTCATTCAGGTATTCCTGCATGCGGCCTTTGTAGTTTTCGCGAATCTGGTCGGTATAGAGGTCAATGTGCTCTCCGGTTTCTACATCCAAAAAGCGCTTGGGGCCTTCTTCAAAAGCAAATTCCAATTCGAGCTTGCGGTCGGTCAGATGAAAGAGGACCACCTCGTGTTTGTTGTACTTCAAGTGCTTGAGGGAGTCGAAGAGGGCCTTGGACTCCACCTCGGTCTGCAGCATGTCCGAAAACAAGAAGATCAGGCTGCGGCGGTGAATGCGTTCCGCGATCTGGTGCAATAGGGAATAAGTACGGGTGGCCTTGGCCGGGTCCTGGCGCTGGGGAATGCGGTTGAGGATATCGTACAGCATGCGGTAATGACGCTCGCTGCTCTTCTCGCCAATACTTTCTTCAAAATCGGCCGAATATACACTGAGGCCCGTGGCGTCGCGCTGCTTTTTGAGCAGTTGCATCAGAGCCGCGATGGCCAGGGTGCCGAAACCAATTTTGTTGAGTCGGTCCAGACTGAGGTTGTCATAGGCCGGGTAATACATGGAGGCCGAGCTGTCCAGGATCATGTGGCAACGGAGGTTGGTTTCTTCCTCGTAGCGCTTGGTGTACAGCTTATCGGTCTTGGCAAAGAGCTTCCAGTCGATGTGCTTGGTGCTTTCGCCCGTGTTGTAAATCTTGTGTTCTGCGAATTCCGCGGAGTAGCCGTGGAAGGGACTTTTGTGAATTCCACTGATAAAGCCTTCGACCACCTGTTTGGCCAGGAGTTCCAGGTTCGAAAACAAGGGGGCTTGGTGAAGACTCTTTTGCAGATCCATGTAGTGAAATTAAACGAAAAAAGGTTGTCCCTTGTCAGAAACAACCCTTTTCTCTGTGGTGTTTTCGTCTTAAAGTACGGCGTCGATAGCGTCGGTGTAGGCGGTCTTTGGAGACACTCCTACCTGACGGCTAGCAATCTCTCCGTCTTTAAAGATCAATACCGTCGGAATGTTGCGGACTCCGTATTTCGCAGCGAACTCGGTGTGAGCGTCTACGTCTACTTTTCCAACAACTGCTTTTCCTTCGTATTCGTTGCTGATCTCGTCGATGATCGGACCGACCATACGGCAAGGACCGCACCAGGCTGCCCAAAAATCAACAACTACAGGTTTATCACTTTTTAGAACAACTTCTTCGAAAGTTGCGTCTGTTATTTCTAATGCCATTGCTACTAGTTTTGATGTGCAAAGTTAGTCAAATTGGAAGTCAGAACCTTACAGTCTGAATTACTTGTTCACCAGTTTTGCACCAATAGAAAAGCCACCCCGTTGGGGGTGGCTGTTTCCTGGTATATAGAGGGAAATTGAAGTCTCTTAGTTGCCTTCTTCGTCACTCTCTGAAGAACACTCCAGGCTTACTTCACCTTCTTCCTGGCATACTTCTTCGTAGATCACTTCGTCGTCCATGTTCTTGACCCAGATCATAAGACCGTTGTCTGTTTGCTCAGAGACTACGTAAAGCTCTCCTTCGTCTTCAAAGACTTTCTCAGTACAAGGAGTGATCAGCACACAACGTACGCTTCCCGCCTCGTCGTTTCCGTCTTCATCGTCAGAGTCATCCTCGTCAGAATCGTCCTCGTCGTCCTCATCATCATCTTCGTCTTCGTCTTCGTCTTCGTCATCGTCCTCGTCATCATCATCATCATCGTCGTGATCGCGACGCTTCTTTCCGAGGACCACTTCCATTTGCTCACCGGCTTCGTTGGTGTAGAGAGCAAATCCGTCACAAGTGCCGTCTCCGAAATCCAAAGTGGATGTTCCTGTAGGCGTGGTGTAAGTCTTCACACCGGACACGATGAACTTACAAGCAGCAGGCTTCACCAGAGGAGTCGTGATTTCGACGCTGAAGGTCGCTCCGTCAAGCGTCGTGTAGGTAGAGAAACCAGTGATGGTTTTTACGTTGTCTACCCAAGTTTCGGTATCGGCACCTTCGGTGATTTCGACCTTACGGCTACCCGCTTTACTTACCGTACCGGCTTCGGTGACAACGGTCAGGTCAAAATTACCCGACATTTCAGGGTTTCCGTTCTCGTTGGAACGGGTATGGCTGTAGCTACGTGATCCGTTGATCAGGTAACCGTTGATGGCCAAGTCAGTAACGGTCAAGCTGTTCTCGGAGCTTCCTTCGTTATACGACTCTACCTTGACAATGGTTCCCGTGATGACGTTTCCGTTTTCGTCTTCACACTCGCCATTGAATACTATAGTAATGGTTAGGGTGTTTCCTTCTTTTACAATCGAGAAATCAGAACACTCGCGGAAGAATCCGGAGCGACCTCTCCATTCTTGATCGTCGTCCTTCGAAAAGGTCAGGTCATTAATTCCGTGGAAATAACTGGAGTACATCGCGATGTCGTCCAGTACGTTGAGGGACTCTTCTACCGCGACCTCGAGGTTAACAGCATCTACCGTGCTTTCGAGTTCGGTACTTTCGGTATTGAGAGCGTCTTCTAAGTTCTCAGTTTCACAGGCCACAAATACCAGGGCCAGGAGCCAGAACAATACTTTAGTCGTTTTCATTGTAAATAGGATTTGTTACGTATATAAGATTGAACGCTTATAAAACAACCGCTCTTAAACAAACCCTACTTCAAGGGCCGAAAAAAATCCGAAAAAGCTAGTTTAGCTTGTAGGCAACCTCTTGTTGGTCAAGAAGTTCAAGGAGTTCTGTGCTGATCTCAATTTTTTGCTTTCGGCTCGAAAAATTCAGCTTGATTTCGTCCTGTGGTTCGTAGACCACGATGTTCAGGGCGTGGTTGCCCTTGTGGTTCTGCAGGGTGGATTTCAGGTCCTGAATGCGTTTTTCCTGCAAGCGTTCCAAAGGCAATTTGAGGGTGAGCTTCTTGGCGCAGTGCTCCATCACATCCTGTAAGAACTTGAATTCATTGAATTGCAAGCGCGGATCTCCTTTTTGCCCGGTATCCCTGTTGACCCAGCCTTCCTTGACAAAAACCCGCATATACACGAAGCCGTCCTGAACCAGGAAGTGGCGGTACTTGGTGTACTCTTCCTTAAAGATGCGGAAGTCGTAGGAGTGGTTGTAGTCTTCCACGGTAAAGCTGGCCCAGCCCAAGCCGTTTTTGGACACCCGGTGCTCAATATTGGTCACCACCCCGGCCACGATGAGCTCGCGGTTGACCACAGAGTGAATGAGGTCATCCTTGAAGTAGCCGATATGGGCGGTGCAGAAAGCGCCGATTTCTTTTTTGAAGTCGTCCAGGGGGTGACCCGAAAGGTACATCCCGACCACTTCCTTTTCGCGCTTGAGTTGTTCCATGGTGCCCCATTCTTCGCAAGGTGGAATGACGGGCTCTGGAATCTGAACCTCGTCGGAGCCTCCAAAAAGGCTGACCTGCATGGCGTTTTCGTTCTCCTGGAAGCGGGCGCCAAACTTGATGATCTTTTCTAAAAAAGGCACCTCGTCCCCATCGAGTTGGAAGTACTGGGCGCGGTGAGCGTCTCCGAAGGAGTCCAGCCCTCCGGCCAGGGCAATGCTTTCTAAGGCCTTTTTATTGAAAGCTCGTAGGTCAATGCGCTTGACCAGGTCAAAGACGGAGTTGAAAAGCCCGTTCTCTTTACGCTCGTCCACCAAGGCTTCGACGGCGGCTTTCCCCACCCCTTTGATAGCGCCTACCCCGAATCGGATCGCGTTGTCTTTGTTTACGGCGAATTTGTAGTAGGATTCATTGACATCGGGGCCCAATACCGTCAGACCCATGCGACGGCACTCTTCCATAAAGAAGGTGACCGACTCGATGTTGTTCATGTTGTTCGAAAGCACCGCGGCCATGTATTCGGCGGGGTAATGGGCCTTGAGGTAGGCTGTCTGGTAGGCGATGTAGGCGTAGCAGGTACTGTGGCTCTTGTTAAAGGCGTAACTGGCGAAGGCTTCCCAGTCTTTGTAAATCTTTTCGAGAACCTCCTTCGGGTGGCCATTCTTTTCGCCCCCATTGAGGAATTTGGGGCGCAGTTCTTCGATGAGGTCGAACTTCTTTTTCCCCATGGCTTTTCGGAGTACATCCGCCTCACCCTTACTGAAGCCGGCCAGTTTTTGAGAAAGCAGCATCACCTGCTCCTGGTAGACCGTAATCCCGTAAGTGTTGTTGAGGTACTCCTCCATATCGTCGAGGTCGTAGGTGATCTCTTCGTGCCCGTGCTTCCGGGCGATAAAACTCGGGATGTATTCCATAGGCCCCGGACGGTAGAGGGCGTTCATGGCAATAAGGTCATCAAAGACCGAAGGCTTGAGCTCCTTGAGGTACTTCTGCATCCCCTTGGATTCGTATTGGAAGATCCCGACGGTTTCGCCTCGTTGGAAAAGCTCGTAGGTCTTCTCGTCATCCAGCGGAAATTCATCCGGTACCAATTCAATTCCGATGCGGGCCTTGACGATCTTGACCGTGTCCTTAATTAAGGTCAGGGTCTTCAGTCCGAGGAAATCCATCTTCAGCAGTCCCGCACTTTCTACAACCGAGTTGTCAAACTGGGTGGCGCAAAGGCCGGATTCCTTGTCCTTGGAGTTGGCCACCGGTACAAACTGGGTGATGTCGTCGGGGGTGATGATGACCCCACAGGCGTGAATCCCCGTGTTGCGTACAGAGCCTTCCAGCACCTGGGCCATTTGCAGGGTGGTCCCGGTCAGGTCTTCTCCTTTGGCGAGTTCCTGCAGTTGTTCAATGCGTTCGATGTCCTGGGAGCGGAACTTGGCCGAAAGCTTGCTGCGGTCGGCGTGCATGATTTTGTTCAGCTTGGTCATGTCGGGCAAGAGCTTGGCCAAGCGGTCGGCATCGCTCAAAGGCAGGTCCAAAACCCGGGCGGTATCCCGAATAGAGGACTTCCCCGCCATGGTTCCGTAGGTGATGATCTGTGCCACCTGGTTGGAACCGTATTTGTTCACCACATAGTCAATTACACGGCCACGACCCTCGTCATCAAAGTCGATATCGATATCGGGCATGGACACCCGGTCTGGATTCAAGAAACGCTCAAAAAGCAGATCGTACTCAATGGGGTCGATATTGGTGATGGTCAAACAGTAGGCCACAACCGATCCGGCGGCTGATCCCCGTCCTGGTCCTACCGAAACGCCCATGGTTCGGGCTTCCCGAATGAAGTCTTCTACAATCAGGAAGTAGCCCGGGTAGCCGGAGTTGGCGATGGTGTCCAGCTCAAAGTCAATCCGCTCGGTGATCTCGGGCGTGATTTCGCCGTAGCGCACCTTGGCTCCTTCGTAGGTGATGTGTCTGAGGTAAGCGTTTTCGCCTCGTTTACCGCCGTCTTCTGCATCCAGGGGATCGACGTATTCTTCCGGAATGTCAAACTTGGGAAGCAGTACTTCCCGGGCGAGTTCATAAGGCGTAATTTTTTCGATCAAGGAAGCGATGGAGCTGATGGCCTGGGGCTGCTCCTTAAAGAGCTCCTTCATCTGGTCCGAAGACTTGAAGTAGTATTCCTGGTTGGGGAGCCGTAGCGGAAATCCCGCCCGCGCCCAATCGGCGTTTCTTTTTTGGTTCCGTCTTTGACACACAACAGAATGTCGTGGGCCTCGGCATCTTCGTGGTCCTGGTAATAGGTGTTGTTGGTGGCCACTACTTCAATCCCGTACTCTTTGGACCACTGCAAGAGTTGGTTGTTTACCCGCTCTTCTTCTTCCTGCCCGTGGCGCATGAGCTCCAGGTAAAAGTCGTCCTGGAATTCTTCTTTCCACCAGTGCAGGGCTTCTTCGGCCTGTTTTAAACCGACGTTGAGGATCTTGGAGGGGATTTCTCCGTAGAGGTTCCCGGAGAGCACAATCAAATCGTCTTTGTACTGCTTGATGATTTCGCGGTCGATCCGAGGGACATAGTAAAACCCCTCAAGGTGGGCGATGGACGACATCTTGGCCAGGTTGTGGTAGCCGGCCTTGTTCTTGGCCAGAAAGACGACCTGGTAGCCGTTGTCTTTTCGGGTGCGGTCCTGGTGGTTTTCGCACACAAAGAACTCGCAACCCACAATAGGAGTTATTTCGGGTTGGGGCACGAAGTCGCCCTCCTCATTTTCTTCGAGGGCCTTGGCATTGGCTGCCTTGATGGCTTTGTTTTCTTGCTGGACGGCCGATACAAAATGAAAGGCCCCCATCATATTGGAGTGGTCTGTCAGGGCCACCGCCGGCATCTTATTCGCTGAAGCGGCCTGCACCAGGTCCTTGGGACTCATGGTGGACTGCAAAATCGAAAACTGGCTGTGGTTGTGCAGGTGGGCAAAAGGGCTGTCGGAAAGATCCACCGCGACAAAGTCCTCGGTGGCCGTCGCTGCTCCTGCGCTTTGTTTTTTCAAAAGTGCACTGGAAGCCGCTTTGAGGTTCTGGTGCTTGAGCCCAACCGGCTGGATGAGCTCGGGGTTGGCCTCTTCGTACTCGGTATAGTACTGGGGCTCGGCCTTGAGTTCCTGCAACGGGTAGTGCTTCTTGCGGAGTAGCTCCAAGAAACAGCGAGTAGTCGCCTCTACATCGGCCGTGGCGTTGTGGGCTTCCTTAAAGGCTTCTCCAAAGAGGTGTTCGTGCAGTTCGGTCAGGGTAGGCAACTTGAACTTGCCCCCGCGACCTCCGGGAATCTGGCAGAGTTCTGCGGTGGACTCGGTACAGGTATCCAGAACAGGCAAGGCCGCCAAAGGATCGCTTCCTTCCTGACGCCAGTATTCTGCCCCCATGATGTTGAGGTCAAAGCCGACGTTTTGCCCCACCAAAAAGGTGGTTTTTTCGAGGGCTTGCCGGAAGGCATCCAGGGCATCACTTAAGGGAACCCCTTCGGCCTGAGCCAGGGCGGTAGAAATACCGTGGATCTTTTCGGATTCGAAAGGGATGTCAAAGCCATCCGGTTGAATCAAAAAGTCCTGGTGTTCGATCATTTGCCCAAGACCGTCGTGCAATTGCCACGCAATCTGTATACAGCGCGGCCAGTTGTCGGTGTCTGATACGGGGGCGTCCCAGCGCTTGGGGAGTCCGGTGGTCTCGGTGTCGAAAATAAGGTACATGAATCTACTGCTAGGGGGTTAAAATTACACCAAAATACCCCTTGGGATTCGCCTCTCTTTGAGGACTTATTCACAAGCTTTTAATCAACTTTCAACTCCTTGGGAATCTTGCTTTAAGCTGTATCTTCGCTCCCTGAAAAAAGCAGAAACTTTCTTCTGTTTTATTTAAAGAAAAGGCTATCTTTGCCGCCCGTTTAACAAATAGAATTAATAACCAGGGTCGGGAACCCTTAACATTTAATGTGATATGCCCGTAAAAATTAGACTTCAACGTCACGGAAAAAAAGGTAAACCATTTTACTGGGTGGTTGCCGCTGATGCCAGAGCAAAACGCGATGGTAAATTCCTAGAAAAATTAGGTACTTACAACCCGAACACCAATCCTGCGACTATCGAATTAAAAGTCGATAACTCGGTAAAGTGGTTAGAGAATGGAGCACAGCCTACCGATACTGCAAGAGCGATCTTGTCGTACAAAGGGGTGTTGCTTAAGCACCACTTGAATGGTGGAGTTCGCAAAGGAGCTCTAACCGAAGAGCAAGCGCAAGCGAAGTTCGAGGCTTGGTTGAAAGACAAAGAAGCGGCTATTCAGAACAAGGTCGACGGTTTGGACAAAGCGAAAGCAGATGCCCGTGCCAAGGCTCTTGAGCATGAAAAAGAAGTGAGCGACAAGCGTGCTGCTTCCCTACTTCCAGAAGTAGAAGCTCCAGCAGAAGAGGCTCCGGCCGAAGAAGCTGAAGCAGCTGTTGAAGGTGAAGTTGCTGCAGAAGCGGAAGCTCCTGCTGAGGAAGTTGCTGAGCCTGCTGCTGAAGAGGCATCAGCTGAGGCGGCTCCTGCAGAGGAAGCTCCTGCTCCTGAGGAAGCCGGAGAAGAAGAAGCTCCAAAAGCAGAATAAGCGATTGCCGTGCGAAAGGAAGACTGTTTCTTTCTGGGCAAGATCGTTTCAAAATACAGTTATAAGGGAGAAGTCCTGGCCAAATTGGACACCGACGATCCCCAAGACTACGAACAATTGGAATCAGTGTTACTCGAACAAGGAGGAGCGCTGATTCCTTTTTTTATACGCGAGGCCCAACTGCATAAATCCAGCTTACTGCGCTTGGATTTTGAGGAAGTAGACGATGAAGAGACCGCAGACGCCATTCTCGGTGCCGAACTCTACCTGCCCCTTGCGGCTCTCCCCCCTTTAGAAGGCAACCGCTTTTACTACCACGAGGTGATCGGTTTTGAATTGGTAGACCAGGAGGCCGGTTCCTTGGGGACGATTCAGGCCATCAACGACCAAAGCAGCCAGGCCCTTTTTGTTGCCGAGAAGGGAGGCAAAGAAATGCTGCTGCCCATCAACGACGACATCTTGCTGTCTGTTGACCGTGATAAGCAACAGATCCATGTACGCTGCCCCGAAGGGCTTGTGGATTTGTACTACGGCTCCGAATAGGGTGGAAAAGGGCGTTTTTCAATTCAAAGAATTTACTGTGCGACACGACCGCTGTGCCATGAAAGTGGGCACAGACGGGGTGCTCTTGGGCGCTTGGGCGTTTACTGGGATCGGCGAGGAATCTTTCCACGTGCTCGACGTGGGCAGTGGATCGGGTGTCATCGCCTTGCAACTCGCTCAGCGTTTTGACCGAGTCCAGCTGCTCGGACTCGAGATTGATCCGGCGGCGGCGGAACAAGCCCAGGAAAATTTTGAAAATTCGCCTTGGTCGAATCGGCTCAGTATGCTGCAACAAGATGCTCAGGATTTTGTTCCAGAGGCAGGCTTTGATGCCCTGGTTACTAACCCACCTTTTTACCAAGAGAATGTCAGTAGCGGTGATCCTTCGCGAGATCAAGCTCGCCAGCTTTCATCTTTGCCTTTTGAGGCGCTCTTTGGATTGGCGGATCGGTCATTGAAAGACGGAGGGCGATTGGCTTTGGTCAGCCCGGCTTGCGAGGAAGAATGGATCCGGAGTTTAGCCCGAAAAGCGGGTTTTGGCTTGCGGAGGTTTTGCCGAGTCCGCGGTCATTCCACGGCACGGGTCAAGCGTCTTTTGTGGGAATTTGTGAAGGCCTCCGAAGACGCTTTTGAGGAGGAAGAATTGACTTTGGAAGTGAGTCGCGGAGAATACACCGAAGAATACCGGGCGCTGGTGGCCTCTTTTTACCTGAAAATGTAGCGGATTTCGTGCCTATTTCAACCAATCCGATTACCTTTAGCGAAAATTTTCGTAGATGAAAGCTGACCTTTTTGAAGCCCCGGATTATTATTTGCTTGATGACCTGTTGAGTGAAGAACACAAGCTGGTTCGCGACGCTGCTCGCGCCTGGGTTAAAAGAGATATTTCTCCCATCATTGAAGAGTACGCTCAAAAAGCAGAATTCCCCACGCAGATCATCAAAGGTCTAGCCGAAATCGGTGCCTTTGGCCCGTATATCCCTGAAGAATACGGAGGGGCCGGACTGGACCAGATCAGCTACGGTTTGATTATGCAGGAAATCGAAAGAGGAGATTCTGGGGTGCGTTCAACCGCCTCGGTCCAGTCTTCCTTGGTGATGTACCCGATTTTCGCCTACGGAACAGAAGAGCAAAGACAAAAGTACCTGCCCAAACTCGCCAGCGGAGAGTGGATGGGGTGTTTCGGTTTGACCGAGCCCAACCACGGATCCAACCCCGGCGGTATGGAAACCAAATTCCAGGATAAGGGCGATCACTTTTTGCTCAACGGAGCCAAGCTTTGGATTTCGAACTCTCCTTTCGCGGATGTTGCCGTGGTTTGGGCCAAGAATGAAGAAGGCCGTATTCACGGGTTGATTGTCGAAAGAGGCATGGAAGGCTTTACCACGCCAGAGACCCACAACAAATGGTCCCTGCGTGCTTCGGCTACCGGAGAGCTCATCTTCGACAACGTCAAGGTTCCTAAGGAAAATCTTCTTCCCGGAAAGAACGGTCTAGGTGCTCCTCTGGGATGCCTGGATTCTGCCCGATACGGAATTGCCTGGGGTGCCATTGGTGCGGCCATGGACTGCTACGACACCGCCTTGCGTTACGCTTTGGAGCGGGAGCAGTTTGGCAAGCCGATCGCTGGCTTCCAGTTGCAACAGAAAAAACTAGCCGAGATGATCACTGAGATCACCAAAGCCCAGTTGTTGGCTTTCCGTTTGGGACAGCTCAAAAACGAGGGCCGTGCCAGCACCGCACAGATCTCTATGGCCAAGCGCAACAATGTGGATATGGCCATCAAAATTGCTCGCGAAGCACGTCAGATGCTCGGAGGTATGGGAATCACTGGAGACTATTCCATCATGCGTCATATGATGAACCTCGAGAGTGTGATCACTTACGAAGGGACCCACGATATTCACCTTTTAATTACGGGAGCCGATATCACGGGAATTCCGGCCTTTAAGTAGGTCTTTGTTCTGGAGTAAACGCGGAGCGGTCTTCATATCACTGTAGCGCGGATCCGGAATATAATTCTCTTTCTGCATCTTGATCACCTCAATACTGAGGAAACCGAACTCGGAAACCACCTTGCCGTAGAGTCGGTAAATCCCCTTGCCCCGAAAGTTGTACTTCTTGGCTACCGGCGGAAAGAGGACCACGTCAAAGACTTCGCCCTGCTGATCGATGAAGGTGGCGAAGAACATGCGCTTGCCTGTGTGGGTTCGGGTGTTCTTCACCGTGACCAGGTAGCCGTAGAGGTCGATATTGCGGTTTAGGTAGCGTTCCATATCACCTTGCCCGTGCTTGTTTTTGGGCGTTTCTTCCAAAAGCTCAAAAGGACTGCAAAGCGAAAACCCCAAAAGTTCAATTTGTTCAAAGGCGGTTTCGAGCGACCGGGTCCGCAGCTGTGGGATGCGGAAGTGCTGCGGTCGGGCGCCAAAGAGTTTGGGGTGTTCGGTCCGGGTTTCGGTACCCAACATGAGGTGGGCCTTCCAGAGCAGTTCGTGCTTGTTGATGCCGGTAAAGCGAAAGGCGTCGATGCGGATCAGCAGGCTGAGCTGTTCCCGGCTCATGTGCACCCGATCGATAAAATCTTCCAGGGACTTAAAGGGGCCCTTTTGGGAGCGTTCAGCCAAAAAGCGCTGCATACTGCGGGCTTCCAAATCCCGGATGTACATCAGGCCCAGGTAGATGTGGGTGTCGTAAATCCGGTTGATGGCGTAGCTTTTGTTGATGCAGGGCGGGTGAATAGTGGCTCCCTGCATACGGGCGTCGTGGATGTAGAATTCGGGACGGTAAAAACCGCCTCCGTTGTTGAGTACGGCCACCATATACTCCAGGGGGAAGTAGGCCCGTAAAAAGAGACTCTGGTAGCTTTCGACCGCATAGGAAGCCGAGTGGCCTTTGGCAAAGGCGTATCCGGCAAAACTCGCCACCTGGTGCCAGACCTCGTCGATGAGCTGGTCGCTGTAGCCCTTGTTGCGGCAGTTGTTGCGGAATTTGTCCTGCACCTTCTGAAACTCTTCTCTGGAGCGGTATTTGCCGCTCATTCCCCGCCGAAGTACATCGGCTTCGCCCAGGTCCAGGCCGGCAAAGTGGTGGGCCACCTTGATGACATCTTCCTGGTAGACCATGACTCCGTAGGTGTCGGGCATGATGTCGAGCATGACCGGATGGGCCCTTTCTTCCGCCCGTCCCGGATTGCGGTGGCGCAGAATGTACTCCCGCATCATCCCGCTTTTAGAAACTCCCGGCCGGATGATGGAGCTGGCTGCTACCAGCCCCAGGTAATGATCGACCTCCAGTTTTTTGAGCAGCATGCGCATAGCCGGAGACTCCACATAAAAGCAGCCCATGCACTGGGCAGTTTTGATCAGGGTGTTGACCCGCCGGTCCAGCTTAAAGGCCTTGATGTCGTGTAGGTCGACCTGGGCCGCTGCTTCGGGCTGGTTGTAGTGGAGGATTTCGAGGGTGTCTTTGATTTTACCCAGGCCGCGCTGGGCCAGAATATCAAACTTATACAGACCTACGTCTTCGGCCACGACCATGTCGAACTGCGTCGTGGGGAACCCTTTTGGCGGCAGGTGGGTGGCCGAGAAGTAGGTGATGGGGTGCTGACTGATCAGTATGCCACTGGCGTGGATGCTGAGGTAGTTGGGAAGCCCGTGCAAAAGAGGCATATACTGTACGACCAGACGGGCGATGCTGTCGAGACGGGATGTTTCGTATTCCCCCTTGGTCAGGGCGTCAATCTCTTCCTTGGGCAGGCCGAAGACCTTGCCCAGTTCGCGGATCACCCCGCGCTCCTGAAAGGTGACATAGGTCCCCAAGAGGCTCACGTTTGGGAAGCGTTTAAAGATGTATTGGGTGATGTCTTCCCGGTCTCGCCACGAAAAATCAATGTCAAAATCGGGCGGGTTGATGCGGTAGAGGTTGATAAAGCGCTCAAAGTAAAGGTCGAGTTCCATGGGATCCACATCGGTAATACGCAGCAGGTAGGCCACAATGCTGTTGGCGCCACTGCCTCGCCCTACATAGAAGTACCCCTTGCTGCGGGCGTAGTTGATGATGTCCCAGTTGATCAGGAAGTAAGAGACAAACCCCTTGGCCTTGATCAGTTCCAGTTCTTTTTGGATCCGGTCTTCTACTGCCTGGCTCGGCTCCGGATAGCGGTAGGGCAGGCCCTCCCGGCAGAGGCGTTCGATCAGTTGTTCGTCTTCTTCCATACTCCCCGTATAGCTCCGCAGGTTTTGGGTCTCGCGTTCCAAAGAAAAGTCGAATTCAATCTGGCACTGCTGGAGCAGTCGTTCGGTATTCTCGAGGATGAAGGAGTAGTCTCCAAAGGCCCGGACCAGGTTTTCGAGGGGGTACATCTTCTCGTCTTCACTACCTTCTTCTTCCGGGGGAAGTTTACTGAGGAGTACATTTTTATCAATGGCTCGGAGCAGGCGGTGGGTGTTGTAGTCTCTTTTGTGCCGAAAACTCACCGCTTGTTGCACCACCAATTTCTCTTTAAAGCGCATGAGTCGACTGAAGGGAAGGCGCCGCAGGTCCCGGACCGAAATCCCGATGAATTCCCGGTCGCCAAATTCAAAGAGTTCTTCCTTTAAGACCGTCTCAAACGGATAGACCACAAAGGCGTTTTCAAAAGCGGGGGCTTTGGCTTCAAAGCTCTTTTCGTTGTGCAGGTGATCCGACAGGAATTCATTGAGTTCCTGGAAGCCCTGGTTGTTGGCGGCAATCCCGATAAAGGCCGGGGTCACTCCGTTGCGGAAATCGATGCCCACCAGAGGGCGGACATCGTATTCGGGTGCCCGCCGGATAAAGTTCAGACAGGCCGAGGTGTTGTTGATGTCGGTAAGCACCAACTGGCGGATGTGGTTCTCCTGGGCTAGCTTCAACAGATCCAGTTCTGAGAAGGTGCCATAGCGCAGGCTGTAGTAGGTATGACAATTCAGGTACATGGGCTCATTGTTTGCGGTGGGCGAGTACGGTCGGGGGCTGACCATTAAAGGGGTTGTACATACGGCCAATGGTTTTTGCACCCATGGCCGAGGCGCGAATCACCGAGCGATCGCCATAGCGGTTGCGGATGTGGTCCAGGGCCTGGTAGAGGTTTAGGGCCTCTTCGGTGTCTTCAAAGAGGTTGATCTGGTAGTTGCCGGTGACCAGGTGGCTAAAGCGCACCCCGATCAGGCGCACCAGCATCCGCTTGTTGTAAAGGGCTTTAAAAAGCCCGAGAACTTTGGGAATAAGCAGGTGATCTGCGCTGGTGTAGGGAATGCGCATTTGCTTGGAGTAGGTGTTGAAATCGGCATAGCGGATTTTAACCGTCACACAGGCGGTGAGCTTTTCGCCCCGCCTCAATTGGTAGGCTAGGTTTTCGGTCATGGCGATTAAAATTCCTTTGAGTCGGTGCACATCAATAGTATCCCGGTCAAAGGTGCGCTCGTTCGAAATGGATTTGCGTTCCGAAAAGGGGATGACCGGGCTGTCGTCGACTCCGTTGGCCCGCTTCCAGATTACCTTCCCCTGGGCACCCAAGACCCGTTGCATGATGTCGACCGGCATCTCCTGTACATTCCTGACTTGGCGAATGCCCAGATTGCGGAGGGTCTGGTAGGTCTTGTCGCCCACCATGGGGATCTTTTTAATAGAGAGGGGGGCCAGAAAGGGCTTTTCAAAACCCGCATCGATTTTGATCTGGTCGTTGGGTTTGGCTTCATTGGTAGCCACCTTAGAGACCACTTTATTGACTGATAAGCCAAAAGAAATGGGCAGGCCGGTCTCGCGTATGATGCGTTGCCGGAGTTCGGTGGCGTATTTGTAGCAACCGAAGAAACGGTCCATGCCCGAGAGGTCGGCGTAGAACTCATCGATACTCGACTTTTCAAACAGAGGGACATCATCCTTGATGATCTCGGTCACCATGTCGGAATGCTGGGTGTAGGTACCGGCATTGCCCCGGATCACCCGGGCCTCGGGACAGAGCTCTCGGGCCATCTTCATCGGCATGCCGGAGTGAATGCCATACCCCCGGGTTTCGTAGCTGCAGGCCGCCACGACACCCCGATCACTGACCCCGCCAACCAGCAGAGGTTTGTTCTTTAATTCCGGGTTCATCAGGCGTTCAACAGAGACAAAAAAAGTGTCCAGATCCAGGTGTAAAATAGTCTTTGTCATCGCATCAAAATAGGAGGACTAAAATATGGAAAAAAGACAAAAACTAGGAAATAATCCAAAAAATACTTGTTCACAAAATGCGAAACTCCCACGGCTGCCGGCAGAAAATGGCGAAAACTGCTTTGGGTGCCATTTTCCTCCCTATATTTGCAGCGTTGTGTTGAAATCCTTTGCCTCGGTAAAGGGTTTATGTTGTCACCCAGGAATGGGTACACCAATGAAAGGCTTTCCTAATGGGAGGCTTTTTTTGTATCCGCTTAACCCCTTCAAAGAAATCCGATGAAACCGCAAAAAGAAATCACCTCTGTTGCTGAACTGATTCAAAAAAGACGTTCGATCTTTCCTGTACAATACAACGATACGCCCATCGACAAAGAAACCCTGCTGGAGGTGTTGGAATGCGCCCGTTGGGCACCCAACCACAAAAAGACAGAACCTTGGCGTTTTAAGGTGATTCTGGGCGAACAGAAGAAGGCCCTCGGGACTTTCTTGTCGGCCAAGTACCAGGAGGTGACCGAACAACCCAAGCAGATCAAGGTGCGCAAGTTGCTCGAGAATCCCCAAAAGGCAGGAGCCGTCATTGCGATTTGCATGCAACGCGACCCCAAAGAAAGCCTTCCGCTCTGGGAAGAACAGGCGGCGGTGGCCATGGCCGTTCAAAACATGTGGTTACGGAGTACCGAATTGGGTATTGGGGCCTATTGGAGTTCTCCGGGGCTGATCCGCTATATGGATGAATTCTTCGATCTGGCTGAAGGTGAAAGCTGTATGGGTTTCTTCTATATGGGGTATACCGACCAGGAATGGCCCGAGAGAGAGCCTCAGGAAATTAGCAGCAAGATCGAGTGGATGGAGTAAGTCTTTCTTAAGACTCAAACAAGAAGGGCAGAAGAGCCTCTTTGTATTCCCACACCTTAATGACATAGAGCCCAAAGAAGGCTACCGTGACGGTAAACTTCATCAGGGTTCCGGTTAAAAAGCCCATCAAGGATCCGAAGGCGGCGCGAAAAGCGGTTTTGCGGTCTCCATTGTTGAGAAGTTCCCCCACCAAGGCGCCGAAGAAAGGCCAAACCACGATCCCGAAAATCCCGAGAACAGGAAAGGTGATGGCGACAATAAGTCCCACGACACTACCGGCCATACCCGCCCGGGTACCTCCGAATTTCTTGGTGCCCAATGCCGGGATGACGTAATCCATAACCAACACCAATACCGCGACTCCGAGACTGATTCCCAGCACGGTCCAGTCCTCTGGAACGGCTTTGGTCAAATACAGCAATAGCAAGCCAACCCAACTCAGCGGTGGTCCTGGAATAACCGGTAAAAAGCTGCCCAGAATCCCCACGAGGGTGAGTAAAAAACCAAGGACGAGAAGCGCGATATCCATCTTTTTATTAATTGGTAGATAAAGGTATCTAGAAGTTACAAGGTAAATAAAAATTCTTCTACCGAAAGGATATCCTTTTTCCACTTTTCCACTAAAAAATTAGTTTAAACTAAAAGATTAGTTATATTTGGCAAGAACTAAAACTAAAATCTTAGTTGAATGAAGCAATTGACCAAGGCAGAAGAAGAGGTGATGCAGGTTCTCTGGGACCTTCAGGACGCCAAGGTAGCCGACATCATCGAGCGACTACCCGAGCCCAAACCCGCTTACAACACTGTTTCTACGGTGGTGCGCATACTCGAAACCAAGGGTTTTGTGGATCACAAAGCAGAAGGGAAAGGCTACCGTTACTTTCCGTTGCTCTCCAAGTCGGAGTACAGCCATCAGTCCCTCAACCGCCTGGCCGATAATTATTTTCAGGGTTCCTTCAAAAGCATGGTTTCTTTCTTTATGAAGAAGAACGAGCTGAGCCTGGAAGAACTGGAGTCTATTCTTAATCAAGTAAACGAAGAAAAATGAAGTACCTCATTGAAGTTATTCTGATACAGTTGTTGTTTTTTGGTCTTTATGAGACCGTATTGAAAAGGGAAACTTTTTTCCGTTGGAACCGCTACTTCTTGCTGATCGCCTTTGTGGCTTCTTTTGGGTTGCCCTTCATAGTGCTTCCTGAATTGAGAACTGAGGTGGCTCTGCCGACCGAATCTTTTGTGCCCGATGCTTTCCTCTATACTTTGGAACCGGTGGCTGTGGAAGCGAAAGCTACTCCAGTGGCTACCACCTCTGTCAATTGGATGCTGCTGCTTTACGCGGCAGGCTGTTTTGTAGCTTTCTTCCTTTTTGTCAAAAAATTAGGGAGTATCCTTCACATGCGAGCACAAGGCACAAAAAGTGAATGGAAGGGAGTTCAGTTAATTGAACTGCGTAATTCTTCAGAAGCCTTTTCTTTTTTCCGGTGGGTGTTTATCGGAGATCAGGTGAAGTCTGATCAGCGCCAGCAGATTCTGGAACACGAGATGGTGCACATTAAAGAGGTCCATTCTTTGGATTTGCTCCTTTTTGAGATAGCCCGAATCCTTTTTTGGTTTAATCCTTTGGTTTATATGTTTCAAGATCGAATTTCTGAAGTGCATGAGTATACTGCCGATCAAGTCTGTGCTAAAGAAGATAAACAAACGGCTTATTTGCACTTGCTAGGGGCCGCTTTTGGTGTGAGTCATGTGAGTTTAGTGAATCAATTTGCCGCTGCTTCCTTACTCAGAAAGCGCATTACTATGCTCAATAGAAAGCCCTCTTCACAAAAACGTCTTTTGCGATTTGCGATGGTCGTCCCTATGCTTTTGGCCATCTTATCCTATACCTCCTGTGATTTAGTGAGCTCTGGGAGTAAAGAAAAGGAGGAACAGCAAATAGAAACAGAATATGTGGCTGCGGATGTGCCTACCTATGATACACCTCCTCAGTTCACAGCCTGTGAAATCGCCGAAAATCAGCGGGATTGCTTTAATGCCCAAATGACGGCCTTCATTCAATCGCGTCTTAAGTACCCTGAAACTGCCAAGCTCAAGGCTTGGAAGGACAAGTTCAAGTCGTATTTAAGATTGATGCCAAGGGAGATGTTCAGGATATCAAAGCCCAATCTTCCAATACGGAATTTGAAGCAGAGGCCAAACGAATTATAGGTCTATTGCCTCGCTTTATACCGGGAACTAAGAATGGGGAAGCCGTTGCAGTTCCTTATGCGGTGCCGATTAGTTTCCGATTAGAGTCTACCGGAGAGGTTGCCACTCAAACCCAGATCCGAACACGTGTTGAAAGTGTAGAAAAAATTAGTACCCGTAAAAAGATTGATAAGGGTCCTATTTATCCAGGGTGTGAGTCGGCAGAAGATGAATTCGCCTGCTTTAATCAGAGTATTCAACAATACATCATCGATAATATCAAGTACCCAGAATCAGCCAAAAAGGAAGGAGCAGAAGACCGGGTTCTCGTTTATTTCTTGATTTCAAAAAGCGGAAAACGTGAGAATATCAGAATTCAAAGCAGACGACAGGACTTTGAAGAGGAAGTAAAGCGATTAATTGATGGCATGCCACAATTTAGTCCAGCAGAGATGGAAGGAGAACCAATTCCAATTCCCTATTCCATCCCAATCGATTTTAGACTAAATTAAAGTTCTCAAAATAGGCTTAACTGATGCGTTCATTCTTCCTGTTCTTCTTTTGTATTGCCCTGGTGCAGGCCCAAGACCGGGCTGTGGCCGACAGCCTCTACCAATTGGGTAATTACCGGGCGGCCATCAACGCTTATTCCGAACTGGGAACACCGCAGGCCTACTTGCAAATCGCTCGGGCCTACAAGGCTTCCGGTATGAATGCGAAGGCAATAAAGCAATATCAGTTGTTATTGCAAAAGCATTCCGACCTGGAAATTGCCCGATTTGAGTTGGGAAAGATGTTCTTTCAGCTTGATCAATATGCAGCAGCAGCTGGGGTTTTTCGAAACTTAAAAGAGACCAACCCGGTGAATCCGGAGTATGCCTATTATCTGGGGCGTATTTTTCTTGAATTTCAGAGTCCTAAACAGGCGGGTCAGGCATTTATGGAGGCCTTGGAACAGGACAGTACTCATGTGAGGAGTTTGTTTCAGCTCAGCAAAATGTACCTTGGATTTAAGGAGAACGATTCGGTGATCAAGTACACCGGCAAAGGATTGCAGTATGCCGAGGACAATCGTGGCCTTATCAGTTTAAGGGCCCAGGCTTTTTTCAATGAGCCCCAATACGAAGAAGCGATTCCACTCTTTGAAGCACTTCTGAAACAAGGAGCTGAAAAAGAGTTTGTCCTGAAAAAGTTGGCCTATAGTTACTTCAGTACCCGCAATTTGGTTGCTGCTGATTCAACCTACCGTAAGCTGCTGAATTTCCCCAATTCTAAAGCTAATGCGCTTTATACGATTGGGCATATTTTTTGGGCGCAGGACCAGCGGGATTCGGCCAAGGTCTACATCCAGCGTTCTATTGAGGAACAAGATGTCTTTCTGGGGGACGAATACCAGGCTCTCGGCAGGTTGGCACGGGAACAGAAAAGACTTAAAGAAGCCTTGGACTACTACACCAAGGCCTTTGAAGAAGACCGGACCAAATACCTGAATTACTATCAGGTGTGTGTGATCGCGGAGGAGTACTATGCCGATCCCAAAACACGCCTGCGCTACTACCAAAACTTACTGGACTGGTTTCCGAAACTTCCACCGTACTTCAAGGAGTTCGCCCAGAAGCGTATTCGCCTGATTAAAGAGGAGATGCATTTCGCTGCAGGGGAGGAGCGTTGAACCCTTAAAAATCGTAATTTCGAGTAAACTAAGAAGGATTAATGCAGCGGTCCCTGCTCTTGTGTTTATTTGGTTTTCTGTTCCTTTCTTGTGAGTACTTTAATTCACATGAAGAACGTGTTGCGGCCATTGTTGACGCCGAAATGGAGCTGATACACTTCGATGAGGTCGACAAGTTTCCCTATTTCGAGGAGTGCCAAGAAACTGTTTCCAAAGAAAAAGACTTTGAGTGCTTTGCGACCAATATGAGTTTGCGGCTGGCAGAGCCCCTAAGCGATCTCAACTACAAGGTCAGTGAAGATCTGGACGAGATCGTTTATGTGGATCTTTTGGTCAACGAACAGGGCTTTGTAGAACTGCTCGAAATCAAAGACAATCCCCGCGTCAATCAATTGATACCGGATCTTAAAGCGGAGGTGAGCCAACGGCTGCGACAATTGACCATGCGAGGAGAACTCACCGTACATCCTGCCCTCAAAAGAGACATTCCGGTACGGGTCAAAGTCCGCCTTCCTCTGATATTGAAAACCACCTAAATGGCGGAACAAGAAAAAATAATACTAGGGGTTGACCCCGGAACCACGGTTATGGGTTTTGGGCTGATCAAGGTGGAGCGCAAGCAGATGGAGTTTATTCAGATGAACGAGCTGCTCTTGCACAAATACAAGGACCCTTATGTGAAGCTCAAACTTATTTTTGAGCGTACCATCGAGCTGATCGATACCTACCATCCGGACGAGATGGCCATTGAAGCTCCTTTTTATTCAAAGAATGTGCAGTCCATGCTCAAATTGGGCCGAGCCCAGGGAGTGGCGATTTCAGCGGCTTTGAGTCGAGAGATTCCCATCACGGAATACATGCCCAAAAAAATCAAGATGGCCATCACCGGGAACGGAAATGCCAGCAAGGAACAAGTGGCCATGATGCTCAAAAGTTTGCTGGGCCTCAAGGAACTCCCTAAACGCTTAGACAGTACTGATGGATTGGCTGCGGCCGTATGTCATTTTTACAATCAGGGCCGGGTGGAAACGGGTAAAAGCTATTCTGGCTGGGCCAGTTTTGTCTCGCAGAATCCCGACCGTTTAAAGTAAGTCGCTTTGGCCGGTATCTATATCCATATTCCCTTTTGTAAGCAGGCCTGTCACTACTGCGATTTTCATTTTTCGACCAACACCAAACTCAAAACCGACCTGCTTGAGGCGCTGAAAACCGAGATGCGTTTGAGGCGGGAAGAAACGGATGGCTGGGAACTCAATACCCTGTACTTGGGCGGGGGCACTCCCTCGATCTTGAGTGTGGAGGAGTTGGTCGACCTCTTGGGAACTGCTTTTGAGCTCTATGATTTTGCGGAAGATACTGAAGTGACTTTGGAAGCGAATCCAGACGATATTAACGAGGCCTATTTAGCCGGCTTGGTTCGTCATACCCGTGTTAACCGATTGAGTTTGGGCATACAGTCCTTTGAAGAAAAAGAGCTGAATTGGATGAACCGGGCCCACAACAGTCAGGAAGCCCGTGAGGCGATTCGCCTCGTGCAAAAGTACATCCCCAACTTATCGGTGGATTTGATCTACGGTACGCCGGGGCAAGAGGACGAATCCTGGATCGCGGCTATTGATGAAGTGGTGGGATTGGGTATTTCCCATATTTCGAGTTACGCCTTGACGGTGGAAGAACGAACGGCGTTGCACTCCTTTATCGAAAAAGGAAAATCCCCCTCTCCGGATGAAGAGCAGGCTAGTCGGCAGTTTTACCTCTTGGTCGATCGCCTGGCGGAAGCCGGATACGACCATTACGAGATTTCGAACTTTGGTAAGCCGGGTCACTATTCCCGAAACAACAGCGCCTACTGGCAAGGGAAACCTTATCTTGGAATTGGGCCCGGAGCACACAGCTACGACCAAAAAAGACGGGGCTGGAATGTGCGCAGTAATCCCGGGTATATAAAAGAATTGAAAGAGGAGCGTCTGCCCCTTGAATGGGAAGAGCTGAGTACCCAAGACCGGTATAATGAGTACTTGATGACCCGCCTTCGCACCCAATGGGGCGTCGATTTGGCTGAGGTCTCTGCCACTTTTGGTCAACAGTATGTCGGCTTCTTAGAGGAGCAAGCCACCCCTTTTATTGAAGAGCGTTTGCTCTACTGGGATGGAGACTTACTCAAGGCCACCCGGGAGGGCAAATTCCTGGTCGACGGCATCGCTTCAGACCTCTTTTTACTCAACCTTAAAGACTAGGTCTATGGAAATGACGATACGATTAGCAGAAGACCAGCCGCCTTTTCGCCTCGCAAAGGGCCAGGACCTTTCCATCCCTTTGGTTGGCGGGCAAGAGAACCTCAATGCCTGGTATATCGGACCCCCCACTATCGCTCCTCACCAAGACGGTGACTTTGTTGGCTCAGTCGAGCAGGGAGCTTCGACCAATTTCAATACCATCACCTTTAATCCCCATGCCCATGTGACCCACACCGAATGCCTGGGTCATATAAGTAAGGAGTTTCATTCGGTGAATCGAATCTTTCCTCTGCCTTTTTTAGCGGGGGTAACGCTGAGTGTTACGCCAGAAAAGAAAGGAGAAGACCAGTTGATCACGGAGGAACTTTTGGAAGAAAGTCTTAGAAACTTGGGTTCAGCACCCTTTTTGGTCAAGGCCTTGCTTATCCGAACCCTGCCCAATGTGGCAGACAAAAGGAGTCAGCAGTATTCGCATAGCAACCCGCCCTATTTGACGGAAGGAGCGGCGATATGGCTTCGGGAAATGGGGGTGGAACACCTCCTGATCGATCTGCCTCCGTGGACCGGGAAGTGGATGGGGGAGCTCTCCAAGCCCACAAGGCCTTTTGGGGATTGCCAGCCAAGCCCAGAACAGCGGCCACCATTACCGAGTTCATCTTCGTTCCCAATGAAGTGGAAGACGGATTTGGCTTTTTGGATTTGCAGGTGGCTCCGATCAAAAATGACGCCAGCCCCAGCCGTCCGGTTTGGTATAAAGTAGTAAATTGAAATCATGGATGCATTGATTGAAGTTGTTTTAGGGATTGTATTAGGAGCTGTAGGGATGGCCTGGGGCTTCTCTTCTTTGCGCAAAAAGAACAACAAGGAATTGACGCGTCAGCAGTCGACCATCATCCTGGATAAAATCAAAAGCGTTTGCAAATTGGTTTCGGTCGAAGGAGACTTTGCCGAGATCTACCGTTACGAAAACATCAAAGAGGGTTTTTTGAACATGCTGAGTAGCAAGAAGAAGGCTTTGGTCGTGATCAATGCCAAAGCTCAAATCGGCTATGACCTCAAAAAGATCCAGCTGGAAGCCGATACCGACCGCAAGCGTATAATTCTCAAAGAATTTCCTCAACCTGAGATCCTTTCGATTGAACCGGATCTGCAGTTTTACGATATCAAGAATGGCTTGTTCAATTCCTTTTCTCCACAGGACCTGACCGAATTGAATAGTCAGGCCAAGAAACATATTGAAGAAAAGATTCCGGAGAGTGGGCTAATTGATACGGCCAGAAGAGAAGCGCTGCAGGCAGTTCTGATGATCGAAAAGATGGTGGAAACCATCGGTTGGAAGTTGGACTACTCCGCTCTGGAACTCAATGCAACGGATTTAAACTACCTCGAAAATGAATAAGCTCTTTCCTCTCATCCTATTGGCCCTTTGTGTAAGTTGTGTACAACCAAGGCCAGAACCCAAAGAAGAAGCGGCTCCAGAAGCCCAAGCGGTCAAGCTGGAATTTGATCCGCACTTTTCGCATACGGTCTTTATCTGGTTAAAGAATCCGGATAGTGCGGAAGACAGACAAGCCTTCGAAACGGCTTTGGAGACCTTTCTGGAGAATTCGGAATACGCCCAAACCAACTTTGTGGGAATTCCACCCAAGGCCACCCGTGAAGTGGTGGATGATTCTTATACCTACCAATTAACGGTCACCTTTGCTTCGACCGAAGACCAACAAGCGTATCAGGATGAACCGGCCCACCTCTTGTTTATTGAGCAGGCGAGTCCCTTGTGGAATAAAGTGGTGGTTTATGACGCCCTCCCTTACAAGGAATTAGATTAATGCATGTAGAAGCCCTGAGGGAGTTCTGTCTCCAACTGCCCAAGACTTCGGAGAGTTTTCCTTTCGACGAAGAGACCCTGGTCTTTAAAGTCTTCGATAAGATGTTTGCTTTGATTCCGTTAGAGCAGCATCCCGCTAAGATCAACCTGAAGTGCGATCCTGAACGATCTGTCGAACTCCGCGAAATGTACCCCGATCAAATCTACCCGGGTTACCACATGAGCAAGAAGCACTGGAATACCATGCTAACCGAACAGTTGCCACCGGCCCTGGCGCAGGAACTAATCCAACACTCGTACGATTTGGTCGTCGCTAAGCTGCCCAAGTACCGAAGAGCAGAATTAAAGTAGTTATGTAGGAAAATTATTACTAACTTCAACTGGCTATTTCTACCATTCACCGACACTTAACTTCCATTCGGCTCGGTAAATGGTTTTTTCTTGGGATTGATATGAATATTTGCAAGTTCAAAAACACACCGAAAAATTAAGTAAGCGTGAGAATTCTGTTTATAGAGGACGACATGATTGAAACAATGAAATTGCAGCGAGCGATTTCAAAATTACCGACGAAGCACCAGATCATCGAAGCGAAGAATGGTGAGGAGGCTATACAAAAACTACAAGAGCAACCTCTTCCGGATTTAGTTCTTCTGGATTTGAACATGCCTCGTATGAGCGGAATAGAATTCTTGACGTACTTAAAAGGTAATGACAAACTTCGCTATTTGCCCACTGTTATTTTGACTACTTCAGAAAACCGCAGCGATCTTCTGACTTGTTTTGAGATCGGGATAGCCGGCTACGTTATCAAGCCACTCAAGTACGAAGACTACGAGGAAAAATTAAGACGCGTATTCGAATACTGGGAGATTAGCGAATTGGTCAAAGGCTAACAAGAAATCCCATTTCACAACAACTTAAGGGCTCTCCATAACATTTTTTAATGTTGTCGTAGTTCAATTCCTACATTTATGCTAAACCAATAAAAGCATGAAAGGAATCATATTTACCGAATTTTTAGAAATGGTGGAAGAAACTTTCGGCCTTGAGTCGGTTGATACCATTATTGAAGGTGCCAGTTTACCCTCTGAAGGGGCCTACACTGCTGTGGGTACCTATGACTTTAATGAAATGGTGCAGCTGCTTACAGCTTTAAGTACCAAAACCGAAATTCCTGTTGGCGATTTACTCTTCGAATTTGGTCAGTACCTTTTCAATAGTCTGGTCAAGATTCATCCAGAAGTGATCAGTGCCTACACCAATCCATTAGGACTTTTGTATTCCATTGAAGACCACATTCATGTGCAGGTCAAAAAACTGTATCCGGATGCAGAGCTCCCCACCTTTAAGGTTCTTGAGAAGACCAAAGACAAAATGGAATTGGTGTACGCCTCTTCCAGAGGCCTTTATCGGCTTGCTCATGGCTTGATGACCAAGACCTTTGAGCACTTTGGAACCCATGCAAAGATTTCCTGTAAACTGCTAAAGGAAGACGGAACTGAGGTACAATTCTCTATTCTTCAGCATGGATAAGGACGAATTGTCCATATTAAAAAGGGCACTCGCCCGAGAGAAGCGCGCGCGAAAAGCAGCCGAAAAGCTTTTAGAGGACAAATCCAAGGAGCTTTACGACGCTTCTATTCACCTGCGTGAAGTCAATGGTAAGCTCGAAAACCTGTTGGCCAAAAAGGGATCTCCTTTGGATGGTGCTTTTGTCAATATCATTGACCCTTATGTGGTGATGAGCTTGCAGACTGAGGTGATCAGTATGAATGCCAGTGCCCGTGAATTCCTTGGTTTTGACCACACCAAAGAAAATGTAAAGCTCGAAAGCCTGGTTCACAAGGACTATCTCGAATACACCCGGGAATCGTTTTTGACTCTGCTGGAAGTGGGGATTCTTAAGAACTATCAGGTTCGTGTTCAGACCCGTACCCACGGCTATAAAATGGTCAATATTAATGCGAGTTTGATCTACAATTCCCAAGGAGCACCAGTCGCGGCCCAAGGGGTTCTTCGCGATGTGACACGTGAATTTGAGATCAGGCAATTACTCGAAGACCAGAAAAAGCAACAAGATATCATCGTAGGGAATTCCTCTCATGGGATTCTTCTCATCGATCAAAATAAAATTATCACTTCCAACGCGGCCTTCAATGATCTGATCGGATATACTGAAGATGAGCTGAAGAAGTTGGATCTGAACAGTATTTCGGAGATTGATGAAAGCAGTCTTTTTCAAAATGGAACGGAAGACAGCGATGCGCCGGGAGATAAAGTTACACTGGTTCGCAAGTACTTTACAAAAGAAGGGAAGCACTTCTTTGGGAAGACCTCTGTTTCCAGTGTGCGAAACTCACGCGGAAAGTTGGAATACAAGGTGGTACTCATTGAAGATATCACCAATGACCGCGTCGCCGAGGAAAAATTGAAAGCCTCGGAACAGCGATTGGCCACTCTCATCAGCAATCTGCAAACCGGGGTGCTGCTGGAAGATGATCAGCGCAATATCGTACTCACCAATGAGAATTTCAGGAACTTAATGGGGTTTGAGTATACCGTCGAGACTCTTCAAACAATGAATTGTGTTGATTTGATTAATTGTGGCGATATCAACTTTGCGGATCCCGTGAAAGAATATCAACGCGTTTCAGTTATCTTGAAAAATAAAACACTAGTAGTCTCTGATGAAGTTGAAATGTCCGACGGACGTACGTTAGAACGGGATTACATTCCGCTGTTTATTGGTTCTAAGTACAAAGGCCATTTGTGGACCTATACTGACATCACCTTGCGTAAGAATTACCGCAAGAACCTCGAAATCCAACGTCAAAAGTACTCTAGTATCATTGCCCATATGAACCTGGGATTGGTTGAAGTGGATCAGGAGGAACGGATCTTGATGGTAAATCAAAGCTTCTGTGATATGTTGTCCTTGGAGCAAAGTGAACTTATCGGAAAACGCCTCTGGGATATGATTGATCTCACCGAAGAAAATCACGCAGTGGTGGAACGGATGAACGGAAACCGCAAGGACGATAAATCCGATTCCTATGAAATCAACTTGCAATTGCTTAATGGGCAGACCAAGACCTGGTTTATCAGTGGAGCACCGAATTACAGTGAAGAAGGAGAATTTGTTGGGTCTATTGGGGTTGTTTTAGACATTTCAGAGCAGAAAGAACTGGAGGCCCAGAAAGAAGAGCTCCTCAAAGAATTGGAAACGAGCAATAAAGGACTTCAGGAATACGCCCATATTGTATCCCACGATTTAAAGTCGCCGTTGAGAAGTGTTAGTGCTTTAGCGAGTTGGTTATATGAGGATTACCACGACCAATTGGATGAAGGTGGAGAGTACAACCTAAGGATGATTCAGGAAAAAATTGAGGGGATGGATAAACTCATCGATGGAATTCTGAAGTACTCTACGTTAACCAGCGATTCATTAGATCAATCGACCATTGATGTCAACGAAGTCATCAGTGAGATTGATGAGATCATTTACAAACCAGATCACGTCCGTATTGAGGTGGTCAAGCCACTGCCGATTATTCGCGCGGACCGCACCAAAATTCATCAGCTCTTCCAAAACTTCCTCAGTAATGCGGTGGTCAAAATAGACAAGGAAGAAGGTGTGGTGAAAATTGATTACGAGGAAACGCCAACCCATTGGCAGTTCAGCGTAGAGGATAATGGGGTAGGAATACCAACCGAGTACCACGAAAAAGTATTCAAGATTTTCCAATCCATAGGAAACAGCGAACGTTCTACAGGAATAGGCCTTTCTATTGTCAAGAAAATCGTCGACCGATACGAAGGCCAAGTTTGGCTCGAGAGTGAGATAGGAAAGGGAACGACCTTCTTTTTCACTCTTAAAAAGCAGCTTAATCAAACCGTAGTCATAAAATAATTGCTATGAAGATCAATCAAGCCATGCGCACAAAAAGCGGGTCCTGGCAATTTATGCAGGATACGCCCTTAAATAACCCTTTGGTTCTTGTATTCGGAGATCGAATGCTTCTAGAAGACCAAGGAATTTATGAAGAAATTAGAGGCTTTTATCCCGAAGGAGAAATCGTATTTGGATCTACTTCCGGTGAAATCCTGGAAACACGGGTTTATGAAGAAACCCTTACACTAACCGCTATTGAGTTTGAGAAATCGGAGTTCAAAGTCATCAGCCGTAACATCAAAGACTTCGTCGACATCCAAAAAATGGGTGCTGAATTGGCTTCGGCCTTTGACACCGAACAGCTGCGTCACCTCTTTGTCGTGTCTGACGGAAGTTTTGTCAACGGAAGTGGATTAATCGAAGGCCTAGAACAGGCAGAAGGCTTTAATGCAACCATTACGGGTGGTCTCTGCGGAGATGGCGCTCGTTTTGAAAAGACCTTGACCTCCCACAACGAAAATCCTAAACAAGGAGAAGTGGTGGCTATAGGTCTATATGGCGAGACACTTGAAGTTTCGTACGCAAACTACGGAGGCTGGACAACCTTTGGACCTGAACGGGAAATTACCCGTTCGGAAGGCAATGTGCTTTTTGAAATCGACGGACAACCTGCATTGGATCTGTACAAGACCTATCTGGGAGAAAAGGCCAGTGAGTTGCCCCAGTCCGCTTTGCTATACCCTCTTAGTGTTCAGAGTGCAGAAGGGGAAGAGCCTTTGGTTCGTACCATTTTAAATATTGACGAAGAGCAAAACTCGATGATTCTTGCGGGTGATGTACCTCAGGGATCTGGTGTACAGTTGATGATGTCTACTATGGATGACATTGCAGAAGGAGCATCCTATGCGGCGGAGTTCGCCATGAGCGATCGTGCAAACGAGCCTGAATTGGCCCTTTTGGTTAGCTGTATTGGCCGTAAACTGGTATTGGCACAGCGAATCGAGGAAGAGATAGAAGAGGTGAAGGATGTGATTGGCAGCAAAGCCGCGATTGCGGGGTTTTATTCCTATGGTGAAATGGCCCCCTTTGCAGGCTGTAGTGCATGTCAATTGCATAACCAAACCATGACCCTTACCCTGTTGAGCGAATAATCTTACGTTTATAAATAGAAAGAAATGCACAGCCTGCTAAAAAGACAGATACGCAAGTTTCTTCCGGATGAGTTTCAAGATCATCCGGGGCTGCAGGCTATGCTCGATTCTATCGACAAGTCTTATACCGACTTTGAAGATAAACTCAGCATGATCCATCGGGCAACCCAGTTGAGTTCGAAAGAGTTGTGCGAAGCGAATCGCCGCTTGAATCGAGAAGCAGTAAGCCAGAGAAAAATTCTTCAGGCCTTGAGCGAGGCGGTTGCTTCATGGAAAGTAAAAGCGAAAAACAGTTGAATTGTGAGGTGGTATTCGATCCTCAAAAGCTGGTGGAAGACATCGAAAAGCAGACCCGGAAAATTGTAGAAATTAACTACGAGAAGGATGTGCTGATGAAGAGTCTGGAGGAACAAAATACCTCCTTGAACAACTATGCACACATGGTTTCGCACGATTTGAAATCCCCCATTCGAAACGTCTATTCTCTGGTGACCTGGGTGTGCGAAGACCACAAGGCTCAGTTAGGGGAAACAGGTGAAGCAAATTTTGAACTGATCTTCCAGAACCTCAAAAAGATGGACAGTTTGATCGATGGTATTTTGCGTCATGCCACCATCGATTCTCTGGAGGATGAAATACGCGAAGTGGATCTGAATAAATTGATTCAGGAGATTGAAAACACCGTCTACATTCCGGAGAATGTAAAACTCCTGATCGATGATGAATTGCCCGTTCTGAATACCAGTAAATACCGGATCGAGCAGTTGTTTAAAAACCTTATTACCAATGCGGTATCAGCCACGGAGCACAAGGAAGATGGCACCGTTGTTATCGATGCTCGACAAGACAGGAACAAGTGGTTATTCAGCATCAGTGATAATGGCAAAGGTATTCCTGCCCATCACCAGAAGGGTATCTTTGATATGTTTAAAAAATTAGAAAACGATGCCAATGCCACCGGGATTGGGTTGGCGCTAGTCAAGAAAATTGTAAATTACTACAAAGGAGATATCTGGCTTTCTTCTGAGGAAGGAAAAGGGACCACCTTCTTTTTTACGATACAAACTAAATGGTAACATGGAGCAACCTACGTTGGATTACATTCAGGAAATCTCTGGGGGGAATACAGAGTTTGAGCAGAAGTTTGTGACTGTTTTGCAAGACGAATTTCCTAAAGAAAAGGAAGCTTACCTGGAATTTTTAGGCCAGGAAGACCTAGAAAAAGCTTCGAGCGTGGTGCACAAAATTAAGCACAAATTTGGAATCCTGTGCATGCATGACAGCTACCGCTTAGCGGTCAGCTATGAAGAAGAATTAAAGGAAGGTCAACGCGAGTTAGAGAAAGAGTTTACCGCAATACTAGAGGCTGTACATGCTATATAAAAAAATTGTAAAGATGAAGGGTATTATTGTAGATGACGAGTCAACCGCAAGGGAGATCATGTTGGAAATGTGCAAGGCCATTCCAGAAGTGGAAATTGTGGCCCTGTTTCCCAATGCGATCGAGGCACTGAAGTATGTTAACCACAACCCTGTGGATTTGATCTTTTTGGATATTCACATGCCCGGAATGACTGGGATTGACTTTGTTCAGACCTTAAATGATGCTCCCAAGATCGTCCTGACAACCTCAGATACCAATTTTGCGATAGAGGCTTATCAGTATGATTTTATTGTGGATTATCTGGTAAAACCCATTCCGAAGGACCGATTTGAAACAACAGTAAAGCGCCTACGTAGAGCCTTTATTGAGCCCTTGGAGAATAGAGAAGAAACAACAGGAAATCAGGAACTCTATATCAATATTGATCGCCGTTTGATCAAACTCAGGTTCGATAATATTCTCTATATCGAAGCCAAAGGTGACTATATTCACATCAAAACGGTTAAGGAAGAGTTTCGCGTACACTCTACCTTGAAAAAGATCAATGATAAACTGCCAGATCGCCTCTTTATGCAGATCCACCGATCCTTTATCATCAACTTCGCGAAAATAATCGACATCCAAGACAACAGTGTGCTGATCGATCGTCAGGTGATTCCCATCAGCCGTTCCAATCGTCCTGTTTTAATGCAACGATTGAATCTATTGTAAAAAAGTAGGATAAAGATTACAGTAAAGAGAGGGTTTCACGTTATATTGTGGGTAATTCTTAATTCTCCGTCTATGGCTATTGAAATTCTTGAGCACAAAGGTATATTCGAAATCTTCGGAACTCTCCGCGCGCACAATCTCGGTGCCTTACAGATTTACTTTGATTTGATGATTGAGAAGTACGATGATTTAGTGATTCGTCTTGATCGCTTGGAGGAACTGGATGTTTCTGCTGCACTTTATCTTGAAAAGCTTCACGAAAAGGCCCGAAGTATGAATAAAAGGGTCACGCTTGTCAGCCAAGAGAATCCGGAGGTCGAAAGAATTCTGCTGCTGACCGGTACACTATACCTCTACACCGAATAGGACTCCCCTTCTTTTTTAGCCCCGATTTACCTTGAGGAAAATTCTGTTTATCAGGTCTTCTACAAGTTGTTTATGCCTGTTGTTGACTGATTGAACAAAGCAACTCAAAGGGGGGAATAATACGTACATAAAAAGCTATACAACGAGTAATAAAATACTTACAACAGGCTATTCGCGGTTGACAACAATGAATTCCTCGGTTGTGCTATTTATCCTACATTTCTGGCCCTAATAAAATTAAAACCGAGCTATGAAAATTTTGGTAGTGGACGACAAACAATCATTGAGTGATTTAGTAGCTCAGTTCTTAGGACAGACCTACCATGTGACCACCGTTGAAAATGGGATGCAGGCCTTGGTCTCTCTTCATGGAGGAAATGTACCTGATCTAATCATTACTGACTTGGAAATGCCTGAAATGGATGGCTTTGAATTGATCAAGCAGTTAAAAGCATCAGGTCTCTTTTCAGATATTCCAATTATTGTGTTGAGTTGTAGAGACAGCAGCGCTGACCGCATAAAGAGCTTGCAACTCGGAGCAGACGACTTCTTGGTTAAACCATTTAATCCAGAAGAACTTCTGATTCGTGTCGACAAATTGGTGATTCGTCAATAGGCCTGAATTCGTCACCTCCAAAAACATCCTGAACTTATGGAAGTAATTCAATCACAAAAGACCAACCTGCTATACGTTGGAAAGAACGCAGACTCTTATATGGCCTTGGCCGAAGAGAAATCGGACTTACTCAATATTTATGTTGCCGAAAATACGGTATCGGCTATTAAATGGTTGCATTACAACAGCAACCTTCAGGGAACTTCCTGGGTGGATACCGATAAATGTGTTGACGGAATTCTGTGCGAACGAGGAGATTCGCTATGCGAGGTGCGCGAAATGATCACTTACGTCCGAGAAAACTTCAAAGAAGGAGGCCGTATTCCGGTTTTGGTTTTCGGTCCATACGAAGACCGCGTCGAAAAACTCAGTGCTTTGGAGCACGGTATTGACGACTGGTTTGACAAAAGCCCAAAACCTCGTCAAATGGTAGAGCGCATCAACTTTTTGAAACAGCTCAAATCCAATTTAGCGCATCAAAAAATTGGAGAAGCTCTTCAGTCGAAATCAGAGTACAAGATTGGATTTTTTAAGAGGGCTTTTGACGTTTTTGTCGCTACCTCGGCCTTGCTAGTGATTGCTCCCTTTTTACTGTTGGTTATCCTGGCGATTCGCCTAGAATCCAAAGGTAAGGTGTACTACATTTCTAAGAGAGTCGGAACCGGATATAAAATATTCAACTTTTTGAAATTGAGATCAATGTATCCGGATGCCGACAAGCGCCTGCAGGAGTTTCAGCATTTGAATCAGTACGATCACGACGAAGACAAGGAGGAAGATAAGGAGGTGGACCTGGTAAACGGATACGCTGCAGAACCAGATGGGATTACCCTGATTAGTGATGAAGATGAGGTGGACGAGAACGAATACAACCGCCAAAAGAAATATTCTGCCGAAAAGGCCTTTGTGAAGTTTGAAAATGACCCCCGAATCACAAAGGTCGGGAAGATTATTCGCAAACTCAGTATTGATGAATTACCGCAGTTGATCAATGTCTTAAAAGGCGATATGTCGATTGTAGGAAATCGCCCGTTGCCCTTATATGAGGCTGAAATGCTGACGACCGATGAATGGACAGATCGTTTTAATGGCCCAGCGGGGATCACCGGTTTATGGCAGGTAGAGGCCCGGGGACGCAGTTCCAAAATGTCAGCCGAAGAAAGAAAACAATTGGATATCAAATACGTGGAATACGCTAATAGTCCTTGTGCCTTCTTAATCGACATGTGGATTTTCTTGCGAACGTTTAAGGCTGTATTTCAGAAAGAGAATGTTTAGGAATGAGGAATAAGTTCTGGGTTTGGATTTTCGTTCTGTATTTGGGAACAGGGGTTGTGCATGCGCAATCCCTTAACGAGTTTGTGGTAGATGGGTTAGAAAAGAATGATCTAGCCAAGAACTTACCTCCACTCGATACCTTGATTAAAATGGCCAAAGCGAACTCGCCGAGGCTGAAGTTCTTCGACGCAGATTACGAGTTTTGGGATGGGCAGATTACCCTTGCGCGTCGCGCATGGCTTCGCAATATCAATTTAGAAGCTGGTTACGGTTATGGAATATTTGACAACCTGAGTAATCAGCAAATTGCTGGAGATCCGGGAAGTCAAACGCTCTTTTCTTCAGAGCAAAGTCGGTATACCGTTGGGGCATCCATAAAGTTACCTCTCTCCTCGGTTTTTAATCGCAACCGCGAAATCAAAAATGCCAAAGCTGAGGCTAAAAAGTCTCAGCACCAGAAGGAATATGCTGAATGGGAGCTGGAGCAACTGATCGTCAAACAATACAATGATCTGTTGAAGGCTCACCGCCTCTTTTTTATCAATGCCTCTATTGTGGAATCCTACAAACTACAATCCATTCGGGCCGAAAAGGATTTTAAAAATGGGGTTATTAATCTAGCGGATTACACCCGTTTGCAGCAAATGTTGAATCAGGCCATTCGTGCTTATGAGTCCCAGCGGGCTGAGTTTTTGATCGCCTTTAAGGCTTTGGAAGGAACGGTAGGAATTCAAATCGAAATGTACTAGCGGAATAGAATTATGAAGTTCAATTTGCTCTTTTTTATTCGTTTATTACTCCGGCATATGGCCCTGCTCATCATTGTGCCCATCTTTCTGGCTGCCCTGGTATTTCAACTAACGAAAAATGAGCCCAAGATTTTCAATTCAAAGGCTCGGGTATATACCGGTATTGCTTCTGGATCCACTATTGAACTGAACAAAACTAAGCTGGATTTTAGGGCGACCAATACCGCTTACGACAACCTTTTGAACCTGATCAAGGCACGAACGACCATCGAGTCGGTTGCCTTGAAATTGTTTGCTCAGCATATTGTACTCGACAGTGCAGATACCCGTGTTATTTCGCCTACTAAATTTTCTGAATTACAGCAGCTCGTTCCGCAGGAAGTAAAGGATTTGGTGGTAAAGGACAATGTACAAAAGACGTACGAAAATCTTTTGACCTACAAGAATAGAAATCACACAAATTTCCTGTATGAACTTATCAATAAAGAACACCCGGATTACAGTATTGAAAGCATTCGTGGTCGCATTAGTGTTCGCCGTATTCTTTCCAGTGATTTTGTGGATATCGAATTTGAGTCGGAAGACCCGGCAATCTGCCAAAATACACTGCTTATCCTAGCGGATATTTTTGTCAAATTAAACGCTGAGATCAAGGTGAATCAAACCGATGCAGTGGTTAAGTACTTCGAAGGGCAATTGGCCGGTTCAACCCAAGATCTGCGCAAAGCGGAAGATGATCTTTTGGCCTTTAACCAGACCCACAACATCATCAACTACTACGAGCAGACCAAGTACATCGCTTCGGAGAAAGAGCACTTTGAGCTTGAGTACCAAAAAATACACATCAAGCATTATGCCGCCAAGGCCGTCATCGAAACACTAGAAGCCAAGCTAGCAGCTCACCAAAAAAGAGTCCTCAACAGCGAGCAGATGGTGGGTTTAAGAAATGAGTTGGGCAATGTCAATTTTGAAATCTCCATGAAGTCTTTAAATCTGGAGAGTGATTCCATTAAAAAAGTACAGCACGCCAAGGATTTGATTGATTTAACAAAACGTGCCAATGAAATTAAGACCCAACTCAGTTCAGAAGTTGATCAGATGTATAGCCTGGATTATGACGAAAAGAGCGTTGCTTCGACCACTATTTTGGCCGATTGGTTGGCGAATACTATTGAATTCGAAGGAACGAAGGCTCAGTTAAAGGTGATGGACCAAAAACGTCAAGAGTTCAAAAAGCTCTACCAGGTTTTCGCTCCTCTAGGAGCGACCATGAAACGCCTGGAGCGCAAAATCGATATTGCGGAGCGGGAGTATTTGAGTCTACTACATAGCCTAGGTCTGGCCAAGTTAAGGCAGCAGAATGTGGAGTTGAAATCAAACCTCAAACTGATTGAAGTTCCATTTTTCCCTATAAATCCAAAGGCGAGTAAGCGCATGATGCTTGTGTTTATTGCTGGGATGGCCGGTTTCATAATGGTAGCCTTTACCATTTTAATTCTCGAGTTCCTCGATGGAAATATTAATACAGCACAGCGTGCGAAAGAGAAGATTGGTTTGGAGGTTTCTTCCATCTTCCCGGTGATCAATTACAAGAGTAAAAAAATGGATTACAGTTACTTAAAGAACAAGGCTGTGAATGCCATTTCTCGTAATATCATGCTCAACCAATTCAAGAAGGAAGGGCAGGAGGGACCGGTGGTTAATATGTTCTTTTCTACCCAAGAAGGAGAAGGAAAGACTTTTATCTGTGATCACCTGATTTCTAAACTCTGTGAGTTGGATTACAAGACTTTACACATCACCTACGATCCGGAAGATTTCCGTTTGCCCAAAGAAACGTACCGATGTTTACAATACACCATCAGTGATCAATTGTACAAGATTGCTGGCATGCACGAATTCGATCCGGAAGGATTGATTGAGGATTACAATACATACGACTTTGTGATACTTGAAATCCCTGGAATCATCCGTAATCCCTTCCCGGTAAAGCTGGCTTCGACTATGGATTTCACCTTCCTCATAACTCGAGCAAACCGCTCCTGGTCTGTAGCGGACATGAATTCTCTGAGACTATTCAACGAAGCGACTACAGGACCAGAACCGTCCATTATTCTAAACGGGGTGAAAGTACTCGAAATGGAGACGGTCATTGGAGACCTTCCCAAGAATCGTTCATTGATCCGACTCTTTATTAAGAAAGTGGTCCAATTCCGCTTTTTCACTAAAAAATCTGTGACCTAATGATTGGTAAAATCAAGAACATACTAGAAGTAAAGAATGTCTCTTCCTTGCTGACCAAAATGGTTCTTGAAGCACGGGGCTTGATCAGTTTTATTTTGTTGACCCAAAAGCTTATGACGGGTAGTTGGGAATTTATCAAAAACTTTAAGTCGGTGGAGTGAGTGTATTTCAACCCACATATCAGCCCAAACGGGACTCCAAGGCCAACCCTTTTTACCGAACCTATGGAACGGATTGGTTGAAGGAACCCCTGCCCATTCTCATCCTGATTTGCTGTGCACTTGGGTGGGGCACTTGACAGCGACCAAGGGACTCATCGCAGGGATCGGTATGATCATTTTACCGATTGGGGTGGTCTACATGGCGGTACTTTTCGCCAAACCCAAATTGGGACTGCTCACCATCTTTGTTTTGAACTTTCTCGTTCTGGGCCTTGGCCGGTATGTGCCCATGACCTGGGGGCTATTAATCGATGGTTTGCTCTTTATGATCTACTTGGTCTTGTTTTTCAAGGCCTTTAAGATTAAAGTGCCGTGGAATAAAGCTCGGTCACAAATGACTTTACTGGCTGCAGTATGGATGGGCTATGCCCTATTTCAGGTGGTCAATCCAGAAGCGGTCAGTTTCATGGCTTGGTTATACGCCATGCGAGGTTTAGCCTTGTACCAATTTATGATTGTTCCCCTTTTGTTTATCCTTTACAACAAACCCAAGGACCTTAAGATGTTTCTGGTGATCTGGGGAATAATGTCTTTTTTGGGAACCATGAAAGGGTTTCAGCAATTTGCTTTTGGCCTGGACCCTTTTGAACAAGAATGGCTAGATAACGGAGGAGCTTTAACTCATTTACTTTTTGGGAAACTTCGCATTTTCAGCTTTTTTTCTGATGCAGGTCAATTTGGTGCTTCTCAAGGTCATGCGGGAGTGGTTTTTGGTATACTGGCAATTTTTACTAGAAGTACACGCTTTAGAGTCTTCTGCCTTTTGGTTTGTCTGGCGGGACTTTATGGCATGATGATTTCTGGAACACGAGGCGCTATTGCCGTCCCTGCTGCTGGTGGGATAATGTTTTTGATTTTGCGTAGGAACATTCCTATACTTATCGCTGGTATCCTCCTAGGTATAGGCGTTTTTGTTTTTTTTAAGTATACCACCTTACTGCAAAGTAATTATGAGATACGCCGCATGCGAACGGCCTTTGATCCAAACGATGCTTCCCTGCAAGTCCGACTGGACAATCAACGTAAGCTCAAAACTTATTTGGCCTCCAGACCTTTTGGTGGGGGTATTGGATCAACCGGAAGCTGGGGAGAGCGATTTACTCCTAATACATATTTGGCTAATGCTGAAACAGACAGCTGGTATGTGATTATTTGGACAAACACTGGAATAGTTGGTCTTTGTCTGCATTTGTTTATCCTTTTTTTCATTTTGATTACAGGGGCCTATAACGTCATGTTTAAAATACAAGACAGCTGGCTTCGGGGACAAATAGCCGCACTGGTCTGCGGCATGTTTGGAATCATGGTTGCTTCTTATGGCAATGGTGTTTTTGGCCAATTTCCTACCTGCATACTTATGTATACGGGTATGGTCTTTATGTTCATTGCCCCTGGTATGGATAAGGCGATTATGGAGAGGGAAGCTCAAAGAGAAGAACAAGAACTCAGCGAACAGGCACTTAAATAATGACTTATGGAAACGAAAGTCCCTTTGGTGTCTATTATCACCATCAATTATAACGATTCAGCGGTCACCATGGACCTCTTGGATTCATTGAGAAAGATCAGTTACCCTGCCTTGGAAATCATTGTGGTAGATAATGCTTCTCCTTCCGATGATCCAACTACAATAAAGGAATCTTACCCAGAAGTAAAACTCATCTTAAGTGAAGAGAACCTCGGCTTTGCCGGAGGCAATAATCTGGGTATCAGAGCCAGTCATGGGGATTTCCTCTTTTTTATCAACAACGACACTATTGTGGATGATGGATTGATTGAGCCTCTTGTCGAGACTTTACAAAAAGATCTGGAGATTGGAATGGTCAGCCCTAAAATCAAATTTCACTGGGACCCTTCTTTGATCCAGTACGCAGGATACTCCCCTATGAACAAATGGACTATTCGCAATAACAGTATTGGCTATCACCAGAAAGACAATGGTCTTTTTGATATTCCGGGAGAGACCGAATCCATTCATGGGGCCGCCATGATGGTTCCTCGTCGAGTATTAGAACAAGTGGGAATGATGACAGAAATTTATTTTCTCTATTACGAGGAACACGATTGGGCGGAAATGATTAAACGGGCAGGCTATAAGGTATACTATCAACCCAAGGGTTTCATTTTACACAAAGAATCTTTAGCCACTGGAAAAAACAGTTCACTGAAGACTTATTACATCTCCAGAAATCGAATCCTTTTTGCACGACGAAACTTCAAAGGACCCCATTTGATGATCAGCTTATTGTTTCAGGCCCTGGTTTCTATTCCCAAGTACACGCTCACTTTTTTGCTCAACGGTCAGACAAATCACCTGATAGCTTTCTGGCGTGCCGTTTTGTGGAATCTCACTCATTTTAAGATTGATAGGAAAACAAGAATACTTCGAAAGAGACTACTAACCTCCACCGCTTAATAGGTGATTTAACTATAAGTAATATGAAAACAAAGAATTATTTCATTCTATCTTTTATCGGACTCTTTTTGATCTCATGTGTAAATGAAAGTGATTTGGTAAAAGGAAATCCTGAAATCCCAGCGGATGCCTTTGCCGATTTGGACGTTGGAGATGATTTTAACTATGCGACAAGTAAAAAAGTAAGCGTACAATTAGAAGTTCCTGTTTTTCTTTCTAATGCCGTGGTGACCTTATACGTCAAATCGGGAAACCAGGATAGCTTGGCTGTGGCTCGTGGCAGTTTTAACTCGTCAGGACAATTGGTTAAAAACCTGATTGTTTCTGCTCGAGCGGACAGTTTATTGATTTTTTCTTCATATGCCGGTCTAATCAATGAAGTTCGTTTGCCTATTGAAGGGAGTCAGTTAACCTTTGATTATCGTTCTTTATACGAGCGTCAAGAGGGAGGGGCTAAGCATGCAATTCACAATCAGCCATCTAAAGGTGTAATCAATCAAAATGGGAACCCTATTTTTTCTTATCACGATACGTATAACGGAATTGGAGTTCCGGATAATTTGGCCTTTCCCGATGTTTTACAGCAGAATCTACTGGATGATTTGAATGCCTCACTTCCTGAATATTTTCCTGGAGGTATACCCTATTCTAATCCTGAATTTTTAGCCGGTAAAGAAACCAATCTGATCTTGACTAAGGATGCTGATGTTTGGGTGACGTTTGTGTCGGAAGGGGCTGGCTACCGAAACAGTCTGGGTTATTATACCTACACTTTAGGACAGGAGCCCGACTCAGTAGAAGAACTAGACCATTTGATTGTCTTCCCTAATTCGAGCATGGTGGGATCAGGTGGTGGGCTGGTCCCTGGTGATCGTGTTTATCTTGGAACCTTCCCGGCGAATACTGTAATTGGTTGGTTTTTGGTTGCTAATGGCTGGAACGGTTTGGAGACTACGCAGGGGCGTGGGGTTTATTATTCTATCCCGGATTTTAATCCTGAGAGCGTTGAAGACAAAAGAACCCATATGGTGCTCTTATACGATGAAGCCAGAGAAATCACCTTTCTAGGCTTTGAGGATTTAAGAAGGGATATCGCAACAGACGATGATTTTAACGATGCGGTATTCTATGCCCGTTCTAATCCGGTGGATGCTATATCAATTGGTAACCTGGCCCAGCTTGAAGTCGCTAATGATAGCGACGGAGACGGAGTAAATGACGAGTTGGATGACTTTCCTTTTGATCCGAATCAGGCCTTCAATAATTATGCTCCGGGGGCTAACTCTACAGGAAAACTAGTCTTTGAGGATCTGTGGCCTAATCAGGGGGACTATGACTTTAACGATTTGGTGGTAGACTACAACTTCAACAGTATTGCCAACGCAGATAATTTGATTACCACCTTAGAAGGTAGTTTCACCATTGAGCACATTGGAGGAGCATTTCATAACGGTTTTGGCTTCATTTTACCGATCAGCCCCGACAATATCGCTTCTATCACCGGCCAGAATCTAAATGGCGGTTATGAGACGGTTTCTGCGAATGGCACAGAGTCCGGAACGGCGGCCGATGAAACGGTTGTGCTTGTAGTAGGGGATGCCTTTGATTTGGAAGGACAAACCCTGGATATTACCATCACCTTTGTCAACCCTCAGGACCAGAGTGACTTAGGAGACGTTCCCTACAACCCCTTTATCATAGTCAATGGAGAACGCTCCAGAGAAGTTCACTTACCCGATTTACCTCCAACATCCAAGGCAGCTGGTTTAGGAACGCAAGATGATTTTAGTGATTCAACCCAAAACCGTTACTACAAGACCTCTACAAACTTACCCTGGGCAATGAGTATTTATGACAATTTCACTCTTTCGCCAGAGAGAATTCCTATTACCATTCACTATCCTCGATTCGTGAACTGGGCGAATTCAGGGGGTACACAGGACCTGGATTGGTATATCAGATAACAACATTAGTATAGGCTTTCACAACAATAATTACGGGAATAGTGTGTGTAGGATAATATTTACATAGAAGAATCTAAAACGCTTAAAAACAACAATATGAATATCACAGTAGTAGGGACAGGGTATGTTGGTCTGGTAACCGGAACTTGTTTTGCAGAATCGGGAATCAATGTGACCTGTGTCGATATTGATAAAGAGAAAATCGAGAAGTTGAAAAAAGGGCACGTGCGATTTACGAGCCCGGATTGGATGCCTTGCTCGAAAGAAATATTGACAAGGGCCGTATCCATTTTACAACGAGTCTTAAAAAGGGCATTCAGGATTGCGATGCTGTTTTTATTGCGGTGGGTACTCCGCCAGACGAAGATGGTAGTGCGGACTTAAAGTATGTATTGGGTGTTGCCCGTGAAATCGGACAGCACTTGGAAGAATACAAAGTGATCATCACCAAAAGTACTGTTCCGGTCGGGACCTCTTATAAAGTGAAATCAGCTGTTGAAGAAGAACTGGAGAAAAGAGATATTCGTATTCCTTTTGATGTTGCTTCTAACCCGGAATTCCTTAAAGAGGGAAGTGCTGTAGACGATTTCCTCAAACCGGATCGTATTGTCGTTGGGGTTGAGTCCAAGCGCGCTGAAAAGGTGATGCGTCGTTTGTACAAGCCTTTTTTGATGAACGGTCACCCGCTTTTGTTCATGGATATTTTCTCTTCAGAAATGACCAAGTACGCCGCAAACTCTATGCTGGCAACCAAGATTAGTTTTATGAACGATATCGCCAACCTGTGTGAAAAGGTAGGTGCTAATGTTGACTTGGTGCGCAAAGGAATCGGTTCTGATGGCCGAATCGGAAACAAATTCATCTACCCTGGAACGGGGTATGGAGGTAGTTGTTTCCCCAAAGATGTTCAAGCCCTTGTTCGTACAGCGGACGAATACGGCCACTCTTTAGAAGTTCTTAAAGCAGTTGAAGCGGTGAACTACCGTCAGAAAACCATTTTAGTCGAAAAAATTAAAATGCATTTTGGGGATAACCTGAAAGACAAGCATTTCGGTATGTGGGGCCTTTCATTTAAGCCTAAAACGGATGATATGCGAGAAGCTCCAGCCTTGGTGATCATTAATGCATTGAGGGAACTGGGTGCCACTGTGTGTGCCTATGATCCGGTTGCGATGGAGGAAGCCAATCGTCTTCTCGGGGATAGAATCCAGTATGCAAAGGACCAATACGACGCTGTGATCGATGCTGATGCCCTTATTGTGGTAACCGAATGGTCGGAGTTTCGCATGCCAAACTTTCGTGTCATGGAAAAATTAATGAACAACAAAACCATTTTTGATGGACGTAATATTTACGACATGGAAGAAATGCGTGATTTGGGCTTTGATTACTACAGTATTGGTCGCGAAGTTGTTCGGCAGCATGAAGAAGAATCAGTAGAAAGCTAATGACTCTGGGAGCATCCAACTAGTGACTTCTATCTTTTTTGTTTTCAGCAAAATGCCCGGCAACTCTGATAAATAAATAGTTATGGATATTATTTACTCGTTAACATATTGGTTGGAATTATTGGTCTTCCTTTATTTAGGAGGGGCAAGCGTATATATTTTTATTTTTTCTATCGCAGGTCATTTTACTGCTAAAAAATGTTGTCGAATAGTCAACAAAAAAAGAACTTTTTCAGTTCTGATTCCGGGTTATAAAGAGGATGGTGTTATTGTTGAGGTGGCGCGACGCGCACTGGAACAAAGTTACGAGGCCACCCTTTTTGATGTGGTGGTTATCGCGGATTCATTTCAACCGATCACACTCGAAAAATTGCGTCGTCTCCCCATCAAACTCATTGAGGTCTCCTTTGAAAAAAGTACCAAATCCAAAGCCTTGAATGCTGCTCTAGCGCAAATAGGAGATGACTACGAGGTCGCTCTTGTCCTGGATGCCGATAATGTGATGGAATACGATTTTATCGAAAAGATCAATAATGCTTTTGATTGCGGATTTAAGGTCGTTCAAGGACACCGTGTAGCTAAAAATACCAATACATCTTTCGCTATACTCGATGCTCTGAGTGAAGAAATTAATAACCATATTTTTCGTAAAGGACATCGGGTTTTGGGTCTTTCTTCGGCCTTAATTGGATCCGGAATGGCCTTTGACTACCAACTTTTTAGGAAGACCATGTCTGAAGTAGAGGCTGTTGGAGGTTTTGATAAAGAGATTGAATTAAAGCTGTTGAGAGATCAGATTGTCATAGAGTATTTACCTAAAGCTTTTATTTATGACGAAAAGGTACAGAAGTCAGACGTTTTCGCAAATCAAAGAAAACGTTGGTTGGCTGCACAATTCATCTACTTTCGTCATTTTGTTGTTTCTGGATTGAAAGAACTCTTTTTAAGAGGCAATATTGATTTTGCTGATAAAGTTTATCAAATGATTGCTCCACCGCGGATACTCTTATTGGGTGCTGTGGGTTTCTTAGCGTGCTGTTATCTATTACATGATATGTTGTCCCTTAAGTGGCTTCAGTTTTCCTTTTTTTGGTGGCTTTTGGCTCTTTTGGGTACGGCATTAACGTTTCTACTTTCCATTCCCAAAGCCTATTACTCCAACAATACATTCAAGGCCCTGATCCAGTTACCTCAAGCCTTCTGGATCATGTTTATTTCGCTGTTTCGTCTAAAAGGAGTAAACAAAAAATTTATTCATACCGAACACGGAACAATTGAGACTTAAACAAACCCCTATGAAAATCGGTATTGAAGGACAACGCCTCTTTCGAGAGAAAAAACACGGCATGGATATGGTTGCTCTTGAGTTGATCAAGAACATCCAGAAGATTGACCAAGAAAACGAGTATGTCGTTTTTGTTCGTCCTGATTCCGATAATAGCTGTATCCCGGAGGCTCCCAATTTTAAGGTTTTAGAACTGGATTCTCCAGGTGGATACTTTGGCTGGGAACAGTTTGCTCTGCCCCGTGCAGCTAAAGCTGAAGGTTGTGATATTCTGCATTGTACGAGTAATACAGGACCCGTTTATTCATCTGTACCATTGGTGACGACCTTGCACGATATTATCTATCTGGAATCGATAAGTCTTTTTAGGAGAGAAGGAAGTTGGTATCAGAAATTAGGAAATATGTATCGACGCTACATTGTACCGCCTGTTATTCGTAGAAGTAAGCGGGTGATAACAGTTTCGAACTATGAGAAAAAGAAGATCAATCAGTATTTCAATTTACAAGACGGCCGTTTACGCACTATTTACAATGGAGTAGGAGAACATTTTAGACCTATTGAGGATAAGGCCACTTTGAATGAGGTGAGGAATCGTTGTGGTTTGCCAGAGCAATTCTTTTTATTTCTCGGGAATACGGATCCAAAGAAGAATACCCGTGGAGTCCTCCAGGCTTTTGCTTCGTTCAACCAGAAATTTCCGGATTCTTACTATTTGGTCATGTTGGATTATGAGGAGCATAAATTAACACGAATGCTTGAGCTCATTGGGGCTCCTGAATTGCGAAAAATGATTCACCTGACGGGTTATATTTCTAACTCAGACTTACCTGCTTTGATCAGCCAGAGCAGCATATTTCTATACCCGTCTTTACGCGAAAGTTTTGGTATTCCCATACTTGAAGGTATGGCTTGTGGGGTTCCCGTAATTTCTGGTAATACATCATCAATGCCTGAAGTTGCAGGAGAAGAAACAGCTCTAATGGTTGATCCATTTGAACCGGATGAAATAAGCGAGGCCATGATCAAATTGGTACAGGATCAATTGTTAGCTAAGACTCTTTCTGAAAGAGGAATCAAGAGGGCCAAAGAGTTCTCCTGGAATATTATGGCCAAAAATATTTTGAAAGTATATGAAGAAGTCTACGGTGAATTGTAAAGTAAGTATCCGGATTGGTTTTATAGGTAAAAGAGCAGGGTAGCTAAAATGGATTAGCACTCTAAAAAAAATTAGTCATGGGCATTGTAAGTAAAATTAAAAGTAATCCTAGATTGAAAAAGTGGGTTTTATTCGCCATATCCCCGAGTAGAAATCCTCGTCCCAGATTTTGGGTGCGTTGGTTTTTAAATCCATATGTTCATAAGAAAGGCAAAAGAGCATCGGTTCGCCGAAATTGTCGGATGGATGTTTTTCCATGGAACCAATTTCATCTTGGAGAGCTTAGTACCATAGAATCTTATTGTGTGATAAACAATGGTTCAGGAGATGTGATTATAGGCGATCGAGTCCGTGTAGGTATTGGAAGTGTAATTATCGGTCCCGTTACGATGGGGCACGGATCAGGGCTGGGTCAAAATGTCTTTGTTACCGGTTTCAACCATAGCTACACTGACGGAACCAAAAATTCAAGTGACCAAGCTTTGGATATTCGCGCAACCACCATTGAAGATGAAGCCCATGTTGGTTCCAATTCTGTTCTTTTGGCCGGTGTAACAATTGGTAAGCGGTGTCAGATTGGTGCAGGCAGTGTGGTGACAAAAGATATACCTCCTTATTCAATTGCAGTAGGGAATCCTGCTCGGGTTATAAAACAATATAACAAGCAAACAGGCAAATGGGTGTCGGTAACGGGAGATCATACTATTGATTCAATTCAAGTTGGAACAACCGAAAACGAAAAGGCAAGATGAAAAAAATAGGAATTGATGATGCCGTAAAACCAGAGGATAAGAGTTGTGTAGTATTCTTTGATGGGGTTTGTAACCTTTGTAATGCCTTTATAGATTTTGTCATTCGTCATGACAAAAACAAACAAATTTTCTACACCTCATTACAGTCTCAAACAGCAGAAAATCTTTTGAAGCCGTATGACGTAAATCCAACCCAGGGGATGACTACCATTTACTTTTTAGAAAAAAAAGTACTCTATAGCCAGTCAACTGCTGTACTAAAGATTATGCAGAAACTCGGAAAACGAAAGCGGTTTATCGCTCGGTTTTTGCTGCTGTTTCCCCGAGTAATTCGTGATCTTGCCTATGTTTTTATTGCGTTAAACCGATATCGTTTCTTCGGTAAAAAACAATCCTGTCGTCTTCCTAGTGTAGAGGAGGCCCGCCAATTCATATGAAATAATCCTAATCCTTAAAACCATGAATATTTCAATCAGTTCAAAGTTGCTCCCTAAATACTTGGTTGCCGTCGTTATGACATTTTTTTCTTCAGAAATATTTACCTCCAACAAAAAGAAAATCTAGACAGCTGGATGGGAGGGGGCATGCGGATGTTTGGCGAAATCGATAAAATGCTTTACCGCGTAAGTGGTTTTGAAATTGAATATGAAGACAAAATCTACTTTGTGAATCTCCGAAACTTCCCAGAATTTGAATACGAGGATCAAATGGTTCGTATTCTTCCCTCTACACAAAGGATGGACCAAATCATGAAAAAGATTCATGGATTTTCATGGTACTACGATGAAGAGAAGGATCAGATTCGTCTCAATAAAGAAGGTATCGTTCCTTCTATCTCCAACAGAAATATCAAATCATTCTTGGTTTATAGAATAGATTTCGATCAGACCTCAGATTCAGTTAATCTCACTGAGGTCACCTCAATGAGTATAAATGAATAAAATGTAACCGTGTTATGACTTTTAAAAAAATCGTTTCCTTCATAGATCAATACCTCGGTTTAAGTACAACTGATCACATTTTAAATCTCTTTCTGAAGATGACTTTAGTATTACTTCTTCTTTATATGAACGAGACTATTTATTTGCGGGTGTTCATGCCTGTCGTTTTGGTACCCGGAATTCTATTCCACAAAATTTTGAACAATAAATACTACTGGTTGGCTCTCACTGGGATTGTTTGTTTTGTTTACCTAATTCTTGACTTGGTGATCTATGTACCTAATCATAAACATGTTTATGCCTACGCTTTGCTGGGGATTACGGCCTCTTTTTTTATGAAAGACAGGGTTGGAATTTTTTCGAATATTCGCCACCAGTCAAAAGTTATAATCGGATTGTGTTTCCTTTTTGCCACCGCTGGAAAGTTCTTGGCTCCTGAGTTTCTCGATGCGTCATTTTTTAAATTCACCCTATCCACCGATGCCAGATTCTTCGGAATACTCTCGTTAATTGGAGACCTAAGCAAGGATCAACTTTTATTAAATGAATCCAATCTAAAAAATCTGGTGGGAGGATCGATGAACCCATCGGATTCTTTTGCGATTCTTGTGCCCAGTAATATTATGGAGATAGCACATTTTCTTACTTACTGGACCATTTTTCTTGAGGGTTTGATCGGGATATCATTTCTACTGCCTAAACGTTTTCTGCTATCAAAGTACCGCAATATTTTGTTGGTTGTTTTTATGGTCACTACATATCCGATAGCCACGGTTGCCGGTTTTGCAATAGTCCTTGCTTTATTAGGCTTTATGCAATCTACAGAAGACGGTAGGCTGACTCATTTTTCCTGTTTTTTTCTTTTGGTATTTATTTTACTTCCATTGATCAACACTCCCTTTTCACAAATCTTTTGACCTCTAGTTAAAAGAAAAAATAAGGGTCAACGCATAGAATATAAAGCTTAACATAAACTATCTAGGGATGATTTTTAATCTTGAAGTAATTTTTTGGTTGTCCATCTTCATTATTTTCTATTCTTATATAGGATATGGTGTCCTTCTTTACTTGCTCGTCAATATAAAGAGACGATTCTTTGATAATCACTCCGAAGAGCACCAGGAGAATTATGAGCCCCAAGTGACGCTATTTGTCCCAGCTTTCAATGAAAAGGAATTTGTAAGTAGAAAAGTGGCAAACAGCCGCTCCCTTGATTATCCTGCGGAAAAAGTTCAACAGATATGGGTGACCGATGGTTCCGATGATGGTACTCCCGATCTTTTGCGCATGTACCAAGATGTTGAGGTTTACCATATTCCTGAGCGCAAGGGTAAGATTGCTGCAATGAATCGTGGAATGCAATTTGTAAAGACTCCCATTGTAATTTTCTCTGATGCCAATACCGAACTGTCTAAACAGTCTATTCGTGAAATTGTCAAGTTGTTTAGCAAGGAAAAAGTAGGTTGTGTTTCAGGAGAAAAAAGAATTTATAATAAATCAGCCGATGCTGCTGCCGGAGCGGGTGAGGGGCTCTATTGGAAATACGAATCACAGCTTAAAAAATGGGACGCTGAGTTGTGTTCAGTGGTCGGGGCAGCGGGTGAACTTTTTGGAATTCGTACTCATTTATGGCAAGAAGTTGAGCCCGACACTTTATTGGACGACTTTATAATCTCTTTACGTATTGCAATGTCGGGTTATACCATACAATACAGTTCCGAAGCCTATGCCATGGAATCAGCATCAGCTGATATACATGAAGAAATAAAACGTAAAATTCGCATTTCTGCTGGTGGTATTCAATCTATTGTTCGCCTGCGTTCCCTGCTAAATGTTTTCAAATACCGAACCTTATCTTTTCAGTATATATCCCATCGTGTTCTTCGTTGGATTTTGACTCCCTTGTTATTGCTGCTGGTCATTCCAATTAATATTTTTTTGGCTTTGGATGAAGGTTTATTTCATTTTGAGATCTATAACATGCTCCTCTTGGGCCAGATTTTATTTTATACTCTTTCCCTAATAGGCTGGTTACTCGAGCGAAAAGAGCTACGTTTGAAGGCTCTCTTTGTGCCTTATTATTTTTTCATTATGAATTTGTCGGTATACCTAGGGTTTATTCGGTATATGAAACGTGACCAATCGGTCAATTGGGAACGGGCCAGACGCGGTGATTTAAACTCTTCAGCAGAGATTTAAGGCCTGAGTACCTGTTCCCTTTTACTCTTAGCTAAATCAAAAGAAAACGAACTCCCCTTACCAGGTACACTGTCAATACGCATTTGTCCTTCGTGTTGTGCTATAAAGGCCTGGCACAAAGCCACGCCCAAGCCTGTCCCAGGCTCTTTGTCTGTTCCGAGTTTGCTAAAGTGTTCTTCGGTATCCAGGATCTTTTTAATGTCTGCTTTGCTGATACCTGGGCCGGTATCTATTATCTGTACATGTACCCGGTCAGCTTGTTGAACACTCCTGATACGAATCTTTCCATCGGCCGGGGTAAACTTGATGGCGTTGGATACCAGATTGCGAAGGACAGTTTTAATCATGTTCATGTCAGCTTCTACGTAAAGATCTTCTGGAACCTCGTTGGTAATTTCTATCTTCTTGTGATCACTGGCCATTTTTAAAAGCCGAATAGTCTGATCCGCGATATCCTTCAATTGCAGAGGCTCGGTAATGACCTTCATTTGACCACTTTCGGACTTGGCCCAACCCAACAAGTTTTGGAGAAGGTTAAGGGCTTCATCCATGGTTTTTAGCAAACCAAATACCGTATCATCGAGAAATTCCGGGGCTTTGGGATCGATAATTCCCCGCATCAAAAAATCCATTTTGAGTTTAGCTGCACTCAATGGGGAACGCAAGTCATGGCCGATTATAGAAAACATCCGGTCTTTTAATTGGTTTGATCGCTGCAGGTTTTCGGCCTGTAATTCAATTTGCTTTCGAGCGTTGACCAGTTCGATGTGGGTTTTAATCCGGGCAAGGAGCTCCTGTTCATTAAAGGGTTTGGTAACGTAATCTACGCCGCCTACTTCGAAACCCTTGACCTTATCTTTGACCTGTACTTTCCCGGTCAGGAAGATCACGGGTATATCCCGGTAACGATCATAGGATTTAATCTTTTGGCAGAGTTTATATCCGTCAACACGTGGCATAACAATATCCAACAGAATCAAGTCGGGTAGTCTTTCTTCCAACATGACAAATACTTTTTCGTCATCGCTGGTCCCCGAATACTTAAAGCCGTGACGTTCCAAGATGAAGCGGATCAACTCCAAATTGAGCTGTTCATCATCAATGGCAAGAATGTAAGGGGTTTCCTTTGGCGAGTTGGACATAGGTTGGCGATTTTCTCATACGAAAGTAAGAAAAAGCTGAAGTTCTTGCTACGGGTCTTTCACCATTGATCTATACAGAATTGTTACTGGGCTTGGGTTTCTGGAAAATGGGCGCAAACCTGCTAAATCCATCACAATTCTCCCGAGGTTTAGGTGAAATATCTTATTTTGAAGAAGATAACCACGCTTTCTTAGTGGATGACAACAATTATTCAAAGAGGCTTATTTGTAAGATTATATTTACAATAAGAAAATTAACATACTCTTAAACATGGATGCAATACTTGTTACCGGCGGAGCGGGCTTTATTGGGTCGAACTTTATTCCGTATTTTTTGGAAACCCACCCCAACATTCAATTGGTGAATTTGGATGCTCTCACTTATGCGGGGAATCTGTCCAATTTAAAGGAAGTGGAAAACAACCCCAATTACACCTTCATCAAGGGAGATATTGTGGATCGATCGACGGTAGAATTGCTTTTTGAAAAATACGATTTCAAAGGGGTGATTCACTTTGCAGCAGAGTCTCATGTGGATAATTCTATCGCCAATCCGGACGCCTTTATGCAGACCAATATTATAGGAACTTTTAACCTGATAGACGTCGCTAAAAAATGGTGGATGATCAGCCCGGGTATTTACAAAGAAGCCTTTAAGAATGCTCGTTTTCTCCATATTTCAACAGATGAGGTCTACGGCACATTAGGGGAGGAAGGTCTATTCCAGGAGACCACTCCTTACGCACCGAATAGTCCTTATAGCGCCTCTAAAGCCTCTTCTGATTTTATAGTTAGGAGCTATCACCACACCTTTGGATTGAATGTGGTGACGACCAATTGTTCTAATAATTACGGTCCTAAACAGCACAATGAAAAGTTGATCCCAACGATTATTCTCAAGGCGTTGAGCGGAGAAGATATTCCAATTTATGGAGACGGTAAAAATGTACGTGACTGGTTGTATGTTTTGGACCACTGCAAAGGAATTGATTTGGCTTACCAAAACGGAGTGTCTGGTGAAACCTACAATATTGGAGGACGCAACGAAAGGAACAACCTCTACATCGCGAATAAAATCTGTGAAATCTTGGAACAAAAGCATCCCAAAGATAGTGGTGCCTCTTATAAGGATCAGATTACCTTTGTGAAAGACCGAGCCGGACATGACTTCCGGTATGCTATCGATGCCATAAAGATTGAAAATGAACTGGGTTGGAAAGCCGACGAGAACTTTGAAACTGGAATTGAAAAGACCATTGACTGGTACCTAAATAAGTTCAAGGCAAAGAGTAATTCAAGTTTAGCTTAATCCAATTACAAAGTTTAAGACAAAACAGATGAAAGGAATCATTTTAGCCGGGGGATCTGGTACCCGTTTATACCCGATCACCCTAGCGGTGAGCAAGCAATTGATGCCGGTTTACGATAAACCCATGATTTACTATCCACTGTCTACTTTAATGGAGGCAGGGATTTGGGAAATCCTTATTATTTCAACTCCTGAACACCTCCCTCTTTTCCAAAAGCTACTGGGAGATGGCCGCAAATACGGTTGCCGATTTGAGTATGCCGTACAGGAGGAACCCAAGGGATTGGCTGAAGCCTTTTTAATCGGTGCTGATTTTATCGGAGACGATAAAGTTGCTCTGATCCTTGGCGATAATATCTTCTATGGGGCTGGTCTTGATACGCTCTTGCAATCGAACAACGATCCGGATGGGGGAATCATTTACGCTTACCACGTCAATGACCCAGAGCGTTACGGAGTCGTTGAATTCGATGAGCAGGGCAAAGCTATTTCTATTGAAGAAAAACCGGAAGAGCCCAAGTCCAATTACGCCGTTCCGGGGATTTACTTCTATGATAATGAAGTGGTGGATATCGCCCGCTCCATCGAACCCAGTGCTCGGGGAGAACTGGAAATCACCGACATTAACAAGGTTTACCTCAAAAGAGGCAAGCTGCAGGTGAGTATCATGGACCGCGGTACGGCCTGGCTGGATACCGGTACATTCACTTCTTTGATGCAAGCAGCTCAATTTGTTCAAGTGATTGAAGAGCGCCAAGGTCAGAAGATCGGTGCCATCGAGTCTGCGGCCTATAAGATGGGGTATATCACCAAAAAGCAGTTTCAAAAATTAACAGAGCCTTTCTTGAAGAGCGGATACAGTAACCGCTTGTTAGAAGTCTTATTGTAGTTGTAATGAAAGATTCATGAAAGTCACTAAAACAAAAATTGAAGGATGTTTTGTCATCGAACCCAAAGTGTTCGAAGACGAGCGCGGCTACTTCTTTGAAAGCTTCAACCAAGAAAAATTTGAACTCCTGACGGGAGCCAAGCCCTTCTTTGTGCAGGACAATCAGTCCAAATCCGTCCGAGGAGTTTTAAGAGGTCTGCATTTTCAGACCGGCCAATACGCTCAAGCCAAACTGGTTCAAGTACTGCAAGGCGAAGTGATGGATGTCGCTGTGGATTTGCGTAATGGTTCTAAAAGCTTTGGGCAGGTGGTCACCCATATTCTCTCTTCAGAGAATCGCAAGCAAATGTATATTCCGCGAGGCTGTGCCCACGGATTCATCACCCTGTCTGAAAAAGCCATTTTCTCCTATAAGTGTGATAATTTTTACAACAAAGAAGCCGAAGGAGGGATTATTTACAACGACTCCACCTTTGGAATTGACTGGTTGCTCGAAGACCATGAACTGATCCTTTCTGAAAAAGATTTACAGCTGCCTGCGTACTCAGAATCTACCCTGGTCTAATCCTAAGTATTACACGATGAAAGTTTTAATCACCGGAGGTAACGGACAACTGGCTCAGGCCTTGGGTCGTTTGCTTCAAGACCAAGGAAAGAACTGGGAAGCCGATTTTAAGAACAACAAAGAACTGGACGTTACCGATTTTGAAGCGGTCAGCGAAATCCTCGGTAATAACGAATATGCCTATTGCATCAATTGCGCCGCCTTTACCCACGTTGATAAGGCTGAATCCGATACCGATTTGGCTCACCAAGTCAATGTGAACGGAGCTCGTAATCTGGCGTTGGGTTGCCACCAAAACAGTACGGTACTCATTCACATCAGTACCGATTTTGTCTTTGACGGTTTTCAAAATACCCCTTATTCCGAAGAGGATGTAGCTCGTCCACTGGGCTTCTATGGAGATACCAAGTACAAGGGAGAGCGCGCCATCATCAGTAATTTAGAGGAGCACTTTATCCTGAGAACTTCTTGGTTGTATTCCGAGTACGGAAGTAATTTTATGAAAACCATGATGCGCTTAGGGGCCGAAAAGGATGAGCTCTCGGTTGTGTATGATCAGGTCGGAACACCGACCTACGCCCTTGATTTAGCGGCGGTGATTTTGCACCTGATCGAAGCGCACAGTATAGAATACGGTATTTACAACTACAGCAACGAAGGGGTCGCCAGTTGGTATGATTTTGCCAAAGCGATTTTTGAAGAGGCCTCGATTGAGGTGAACGTAAAGCCTATTCGCTCCTCTTCTTATCCCACTCCGGCGAGAAGACCGAATTACAGTGTACTGGATAAGACCAAAATCAAGGAACAATTCTCTATAGAGGTGCCGCACTGGCGAGATAGCCTGAAGCAAGCCGTAAAGGCTTTACAAGAAATTGAATCATAAAAAAAGCCGCCCATCGGGCGGCTTTTTCATTCATCAGAAACCACGATTAATCTTCTGCGGTGTCTTCACCAAAGATATTTCCGTTGTTTCTGCGAATTCTGTGGTTCCGCATTTCGCGGTAAAACTGATTAATTGAAGGCCCAATTTCTTCAGATGAATCGTTGTGGTCTGTCCATTTTACTTCCAGAGTCAAAGGATCGATCACTTTAGAGGTCGCCGGCTTATCGTTGATATCTGCGAAACGCATTTCTTGCTCGCGGTCAGTAACCTCTCTGTCTTTGCGGGATTCTTCTTCCTCTTTGGCCTTTTGGATAATGGCGTTATTTAAGCGGATCGTATCTCCAAATTCTTTTCCAAGTTCCTGGTATTCTTTTTCCAGTTGCTCGTTGCGCGTATTATCTAGGGCTGCATCCCATTCTTCTTGGGTAGCTCCACCCGACTTAAGCGGTACAAAGTCATCCTCGGTGATGAGTGGAACGACGACATCCGGAGAAGGATCAACCGGAGCAGGAGGCTGACGGTATTCAGGAATATCCCCATCATCGCCACGGTCATTGCGGGTGTTGTGCAGGGGATGCACCTTTTCTTGGTCCTTTTCGGTAATGCGGTTGTAGTTCTCGAAGAAATCAAGGGTTCTGCTGATCTTTTCTTGGCGAGGCAGATCCTGTTGGTTTAAAAGGTGCCAATCGGCCAATTTGATATCGGCATAGATTTTGTTTTTCATGCGATCAAACTGAAGAACAGCCAATTTCTCGTCTTCCGCATTGGCCAGGCGATCTTCGTACTCTCCAGCTGGCGCTAATAATTTAGCGATGATCGGTGCGGTCTCGATGATGAGGAACAACAGCATGATGAACATCGAAGGAAGTTGAGGTAACTTGTTTAAAGCGCTTAATCTCGCCATAAGACCATCCACATTGTCAATCACAGGTTGTGTACTCGCGACCGCCGTTTCGTACTCGCCTTGCAAGCTGGCGATTTGCGTCTCGAGAGAAGCTATTTTTTCTCCGTTGCTGACTTTAAGCGCTTGAAGCGCTGCCAAGGAAGCGTCATGTTTTTCACGCTTTTCTTTGTAAACGGGCCCTTTGCCTAATAAACCAGTACCAGCGCGTCCTTCTGCTTCCGCGATATAGGTGGCATAGAGTTCGTTATTCTCTATTTCTTTTGCCGTGATCTCGTCACGTAGGCGAACTACCTCTGCACTCATTGCCTCAATCTGAGGGTTGTAGAGGCTTCCGATTTGATCGCGGTTAGACAGACTCAGCGCATTTTGCTCTTCCAGAATGATTTGATCAATCTCCTTCTCGAAAATTTTCATTTCCAAAGGTTTCGAGATCACAATGGCGATGACCACGGCCAAAAGCAGACGAGGTGTCGCTTGCATGATCGGAATGCTCTGGTAACGCGTTCTTTTTTCAGGGGACTGGACTTGGCCCATGACGATACTGCGGTTCGCCTGCTCGTGAATATACTCGGCTGTACGTCCTTCCGCGAGTACTCCGCGACGCTTCAAGGTCGTGAGGATAAATCGATCCAGGTTGAAGATCATCAGACCCCAGATCAGTCCAAAACCGACGGCGGTTATTTGGTTTTCAAAAATGGTGAAAAGGGCATAACTCGCTGAGATGGCGGCCATGATAGCAGTGAAGAGCACAACCGCACCTATACCAGCGTATTTGTACTTTTCGGAGTTGGAACAATTTCTAAGGATATCGGTATCTGCTCCCGAGCAGAAATGCAAGAAGGTCATCATGATCTATAGTGTTCTAAAGCGTTCTTGAATGATTAACGTAACTGTGCCTGAATAAATTGCAGGACATACAAGTTAAAATAAAATTTCAATCGGTTGGGTAGGAGTTCGGCTTTTTAACAAGCCCAAGAACTGCATTTAGGAATCCAAGAATCGGGCCAAACTATACGATCTCGCTTTCTTCGGCGGCTGATGCGCTGTCTTCTTCGTTGGACGAGGAATCGGAGGCCCCATTATCAGCAAGGCGTCCCTTCTCTTTTAGCCGGTTGAGATCGGCTTCTGCTTTTTGTTCTTGTTTGATACGCTGCATTTCCAGTTCCTTCATTTTGGCCTGGGTCTTCATCTGCGCTTTGTGTTCTCTTTCTTGGCGTTCACGCTCGAGTTGTTCTGCCAGCTCTCTTTCTTCGATTTCAGCCCGCTCTTTTTGCTTGATCAAGTCTTGTTCGTGCTTGATGCGTAAAGCTTCTTTTTTCTTTTGGGCTTCTTGCTGCTCTTCCAGTTTGGCGATCTCGGCTTCGTGGATGGTCTTTTGTTTTTCCAGTTCTGCTTTTTCGGCCGCTTTGATGGCAGCGCGTTCTGCTTTTAAGGCCTTGGTTTCGCTGCGAACAGCTAAGAGTTCGTCTTCTCGTTTAGACAAATAGGTGGCCGAGAAGAGTTTGATGTCGTACTTTAAGTGCTCGTTGACCATCCGCTCTCGGTATTCACGCCCTTCTTCTTTTAAGGCAGTGCGCAAGAGTTCACGGGCTTCTGTCTTGCCTATGCCCTCTGCAATCATTTCTTCTGTAATTTGTCCTCTAGCTGCTTCTTCCGAAACCCTTAATTCAGCATCATTGGTCGGATAGAGGGTACCCACTTCAGTCCAATAGGCGATTCGTCTTTGCATGTCTTCCCCAATCATTAGGGTTTTGTGCATTTCGAAATTGATGAGTTCCTTGTCGTAGTGCCCGACCCCGGATAAGAGTTTAGCCAGAATAGGGGCCATTTCTACCGCCATAAAGAGCAGCATAATGAAGACGGAGGGCAGGTGGCCGTTCTCACCTCCCAGCGTGTTCAGGGCAGCAATACGGGCCATCAGGCCATCGACTTCTTCAATAATGGGTTCGGATTCCGCGACTGAAGCTTCAAATTCTCCGGCCAGACTGTTCTGTATAGCCAGCAGACTATCAATGCTCGCGTTGTTTCTCAATTGGGTCGCCTGCAGATCCAAAACACTCAGGTCATACTGGGCTTTTTTATCGGCGTAAACAGGGCCTTTTCCTCTTAGGCCTGTTCCAGCGGTCCCTTCAGCCTCTGTAATAAAGCTTTCATAGAGTTGTTGAGAGCGTTCTGTTTTGGTCGCGATTTCGGATCGAAGTCGATTGATTTCTCCTTCTAGGGCTTGTTTTTGCGGACCGTAGATCTGCCCGATTTGTTCGCGCGCTTCCAAGCGAAGCTGGTTTTTTTCTTCGGCAATGACTTGGTTGATCTCTTTTTCGAAGATCTTCATTTCGAGAGGTTTCGAAATCACCACCGCGATAACCAAAGCCAGCACGATACGCGGAAACCCTTGCCACCATTCCCTGGACTTGTCTTCAATAAAGAAGTCATTGATCATCGGTTTCGGCCATTTCCGAAGGGGACTTCAACCAGAGTTTTTTCATACTGGCCACCAGGTAGCGGTCCAAAGCATAAATCATACAGCCCCACAACAGTCCAAAGCCGATGGCTATGTAGAGATTGTCGAAAATGGTGTATAAAGCATAGGAGCCCGAGACAAAGGCAAAGAAGGACGTCAGGGCGACGATGGCCCCGATGTTACGGAACTTCTTTTGCTCACCATCTGGACAAAGTTCCAAAATGTGCCGATCGACACCGGAACTAAAAGTAAAAAAACTACGAAAAGGTTGAAAGCCAGACATATCGATACTTAATGCTTCAATCTACGAATTCAGGACCAATGAGCCGTATAATTTTTGAAAAAATGGGGTATGGTCTCAATACCCTTCAGGAAATTCCAAATTCCGAAGTGCTCATTCGGGCTGTGGATGGCATCACTGTCCAGACCAAAGCCCATAAGAATGGTCTTGCTTTCTAGCACCTCCTCAAAAAGAGCTACAATAGGTATACTTCCTCCCGTGCGCTGAGGTACGGGCTTTTTGCCGAAGGTTGTTTCCATAGCAGCGGCTGCAGCCCGGTAACCAGGACTATCAATCGGGGTAACGTAACCCTGTCCGCCATGGTGAGGGGTTACTTTTACCTTAACGCTGTCTGGTGCAATCGCTTCAAAGTGCTTGGTAAATAAATCGGTTATTTCATTCCAATCCTGATGAGGCACCAAGCGCATCGAAATTTTCGCATAGGCTTTGGAAGCGATCACCGTTTTGGCGCCTTCGCCTGTGTACCCACCCCAGATTCCGTTGACGTCCAGTGTAGGTCGAATAGAGAACCGTTCTGTAGTGCTGTAACCATTTTCACCTTCTACATCCCCAATATCAAGTGCTTTTTTGTATTCTTCCAAATCAAAAGGAGCCTTGGCCATTTCGGCTCTTTCTTCTGCAGAGAGAACCTCCACTTTGTCGTAAAAGCCCGGGATGGTGATGTGCCCATTTTCGTCGTGTAAAGAAGCCACCATTTTGGCTAGTACATTGATAGGATTCGGCACTGCACCCCCGTAGATTCCAGAGTGCAAGTCCCGGTTGGGGCCGGTCACTTCCACCTCGACATAACTAAGTCCTCTTAGCCCAGTGGTGATGGAAGGCACATCGTTGGCAATAATTCCCGTATCGGAAATCAAGATGATGTCATTCGACAGTAACTCTTTGTTTTCGTTTAAGAAATCCGCCAGGCTGTCCGATCCCACTTCTTCCTCTCCCTCAATCATAAACTTGATGTTGCAGGGAAGCTCGTTTTCTCGAACCATGTATTCCAAGGCCTTAACGTGCATAAAGAACTGCCCTTTGTCGTCGCAGGCTCCTCGTGCAAAAATGGCTCCATCCGGATGTAAATCGGTCTTTTTGATCACCGGTTCGAAGGGAGGGGAATCCCATAGGTCCATTGGGTCCGGGGGTTGAACATCATAGTGGCCATAAACCAAGACGGTGGGCAGCTTGGGATCGATGATTTTTTCGCCATATACGACAGGGTAGCCCTTGGTTTCGCAAATTTCAACCCGGTCACAACCGGCTTGATCTAAAGCGATTTTAACAGCCTCTGCTGTTTGAATAACATCTTCTGAAAAGGCCGTGTCAGCGCTGATCGAAGGAATTTTTAAAAGGTCGATGAGTTCGGCTATAAAACGCTCTTTGTGTTGATCGATATACGACTGTATTGTAGACATTGAGGGATAAATCAAATTTTAACGAAATTACGTAAAGAACTTTTTATGGCATCCCTTCTGTCTAATTGTAAAATTGATCTATATTTGCACTCCCTAAAGGAAAACAGCCCTTAAGGGTAGTCTACAAACGCGGATGTGGTGGAACTGGTAGACACGCTAGATTTAGGATCTAGTGCCGCAAGGCGTGGGGGTTCGATTCCCTTCATCCGCACGTAAAACCCAGAGAGATTTTGATCTGCTCTGGGTTTTTTATTTAAATGATGTAGTGGTTCTTCACCTCTTTCTAGTAGATCCACTTGTTTACGCACTTTTTAAAGTCCAAGCTTCTCTTTCGCTTTTTAAGTAAGCCAGCTAGTCAAAAGGATTTATTGACCGGTCCAGAACTGGGGTATTTTATCGAATGAATCCTGAAAAAAAAGGAGTTTTGGATATCTTTAGTGCAATTACCGCCTATGAAAAAAATCTACCCCCTGCTTTTTTTGCTGCTGAGTTGTTCGGTTTTTGGTCAGAGTAGCCATTCTGCAGCCCGAGAATGGAACGAAATTTTATTGACGGGGATTCGGGGTGACTTTGCACGACCAACGGTACACGCTCGAAATTTATTCCACTCTTCTATAATCCTCTACGATGCCTGGGCCTTGTTTGACGACACCTCCCAGACCGTGTTCTTGGGCAAGGAGTACCAGGATTACTTCTGTGATTTTGAAGGACTGGAATTTTCTGGAGATGCAGAGGAGGCCCGATCGGCTGTGATGAGCTATGGTATGTACCGTTTGCTCTTGCACCGGTTTGCAGACTCTCCGGGTTTTATGGAGTTACGCTCGGCGGCGGAAGGCTATATGGTTGAACTGGGTCTGGACCTGAACTTCACTTCCACGGACTACCGTGAGGGTTCTGCGGCGGCTTTAGGGAATTACCTCGCCGAACAAATTATTGCTTTTGGCTTGGCGGATGGTTCGAATGAAGACGTCTCCTACAACAATGTATTTTACTTTCCTGTCAATGACCCTCTTATTTTGGAGAGCAGTCAGACGGTGAATGAAATGAATGATCCCAACCGCTGGCAGCCCTTAGCTTTTGATGTTTTTGTCGATCAATCCGGCAATGTGTTGCCGAATAACATTCCTGATTTTTTAAGTCCCGAATGGGGGGTAGTCAAGCCCTTTGCTTTGAAAGAAACGGATTTGGAAATTCTCAACAATGGCTTTGATAGTTATATCTACCGAGATCCGGGTGCCCCTCCCTCTATTCAGAACTCCACTGCCAATGGGATAGAAGATCCTTACAAATGGAATTTTGCCATGGTTGCTGCCTGGTCGGCCCATTTGGATCCGAATGATCCTACAGAGATTGATATTTCACCGGGCTCTATTGGCAATGTTTCTCCCGAGAATTACCCAGATAGCTTTGAAGAGTATCAGAATTTTTACCGCTTTGCCGAAGGTGGTGATATCGGTCAGGGGCACGATTTGAATCCAGTGACCAATGCGCCTTATGCACCTCAAATGGTGAAGCGTTCGGATTATGCCCGTGTATTGGCTGAGTTCTGGCCGATGGGCCGGATTCCGAAACGCCTCCGGGCCACTGGTTTACGATCTTGAACTATGTGAGCGACCACCCGCAAACGGTGAAGCGAATCAAAGGCAGCGGAGAGCTGGTTTCTGATTTGGAATGGGATGTAAAGGCGTATTTGGCCATGGGGGGTGCGATGCACGATGCAGCGGTAACCACCTGGGGTGTTAAGGGCTATTACGACTATATCCGTCCGGTTTCGGCTATTCGTTATATGGCTCGAGGCCAAAGCAGTGATCCAGCACTTCCCAGTTTTGATCCCCATGGATTGCCGCTAATCCCAGGATTGATTGAATTGATTGAAGCCGGTGATCCCCTCGCCGGAGCTTCTGACGAAAATGTGGGTCGCCTCAAATTATACACTTGGAGAGGGCCCGATTTTATTGGGGATCCGGAGGTCGACGCCGCAGGTGTAGGCTGGATTTTTGCGACCGATTGGTGGCCTTACCAAAGACCCTCTTTTGTGACTCCGCCTTTTGCAGGCTATGTTTCCGGACATTCGACCTTCTCTAGTGCAGCAGCGGAGGTGTTAACCCTCTTTACAGGAGATGCCTTTTTTCCTGGGGGGATGGGAGTTTTTGATGTCGTTCAGAATGAATTTTTAGTCTTTGAAGAAGGCCCGACGAGTAGTTTCTCACTTCAGTGGGCGACCTATCGAGATGCTTCCGACCAGACGAGTTTATCCAGAATTTGGGGAGGTATTCACCCTCCAGTAGACGATATACCGGGACGTAAACTGGGACTGGCCATTGGTACCGATGCTTTTGCATTGGCGGATCGCTACTTCGAAGGTCTGGAAGACATTCCGGCCGATAACTTCCTGGTCCAAACACAAGCCGAAAGTTGTACTGGTAGTGCCAATGGTCGTCTAGTGGTGACGGCCAATGAGTTCCGAAACTACCGAGCCCGTATTGGCAACCAAGAATACACTTTTACGGAAAGCCTGACTATTGAGTCCTTGGCTGCTGGCACTTATGAACTTTGCCTTAGCATTGACGGCAATGCCGAGTTTGAACGTTGCTTTGGTGTTGTATTACCAGAGGGGCAAGGATTGAATGCGGGGTCTAAAGAGAGTCCGGACGGGAAGCGTTTGTTTTTAGAGGTCTTCAGTGGAACTCCGCCCTTTGTGGTTAAACTGGACAACGAAATCCTCGGGGAGTTTGATGGATTTAGCTACGAAATGGAGAGACCCTCCAGCGGAGTGTTGACCTTGACGTCCAAGCTGCCTTGCGAAGGTATCTTTAGTCGCTTTTTGTCGCCCACTGATAGGGGTTATGTCTTTCCGAATCCCGTGCTTGTGGAAACGACGGTGTTTGCGAACGCCCCGGATGGCTGGGTGAAGTACCAATTGTACAATACAGCCGGCCAAGTCGTGAAAACGAGCGAGGTGTATTGCAGGGAAAAACGATTCGACTTGGTCGTGGAGGAGTTACCCGCAGGTTTGTATTTCTTGCAATTAGACAATTCGACCAAAACCACTTACCGTATACTGAAGCAATAGGCCGAAATTTCTGTCCTTGGGACGCCTTCTTTTCTGACGTCTTCTGTTTGCTCTAAATGCTTAACTTAGAGGAAATTAAAGGTCTATGCGCAAACTGTACTCCTCCCTGCTTTTTGTTCTCTTTGCTTCCCTTGTAACTCCGGTAAAAGGGCAGAGTACTTTTGGGTCTGAATACGACTTAATCAATTTACTCTGTCAGGAATGGCAGATGTCTCATGGAGAAGTGGATGGATTGAAGATTCAAGGTGTTGAAGCCATCAAGGATCGCTTTGTGTTTTACCACAACAAAACCTATACCCTATTAAAGTCTGACTCCACGGTTATTCGAGGGATATGGAAATACAATAAACTGAGAAAAAGATTCGAAATGCGCCTGCAGGAGGCGGGGCAAATTCAGGCCGTTATTGAAGAAATTGGCCCTGATCGTTTTGTCTTATTGCCCGTGCTACAATCGGAACCCTCCAGGAAGGTGTTTAACCGGTTTCGCTACTACTACAACAGAATGCAGTGATTTAGGACTCTGGAAGGAGGCCTAAGAAATTCAGCCCGATGCTAATTACAACCGAGGCGAGAATAAGAAGAAGTACAAAGACCATAAGCCTCAATACCGCATTGAGCATATTGGTACCAAAAGAAGGTTGTTCCGACATGGTGGTTATTTTTCTCCAATGTAAGGATTTCAGGTGAGACCTCGGAGGGTTTCCCTGAATCTATTCGACTAGATGTCAGTAATATGCGATAGATGGAAGTTAGAGCTGATCTTCCATTTGCTCCAAAGAAACCCCTTTGGTTTCGGGCATCATGAACAGCACAAAAAATAGTTGAAATACCATCATCACCGCAAAGAAGACAAAGATGGGCCAGGGGTTGTCCTTAAAGATGCCTTTGTCCGCATCTAAAAATAAAGGCGTTAGCAGGGTTATGGCCGCTGCGAATACCCAGTGTGTACCGGTTCCCCAGGATTGGCCGTAGGAGCGCACTCGGTTGGGGAAGATTTCAGAAATAAACACCCAGATCACTGCGCCTTGTCCTACGGCATGCGCTGCTATAAAGACCAGAATGAAGGTGAGCAACAGATTGGACGATGCGCCGCTGTAAAAGCACCAAGCGACCATGGCCAAACTGATAATGTACCCCCAGGAACCAATCTTCATCAGTTGACGCCGACCAAGCTGATCAATTAGGCGAATGCCTAAGAGTGTAAAGACCAGGTTGACAATCCCAATAGAGATGGAGCTGAAGAGAGAGTCTTTAGCGGCCAGTCCGGCGCGTTCCAATATTTCAGGGGCGTAATACAGCACGAAATTGATCCCGGAAAGCTGATTGAATAAGGCCAGTAAAAAGGCCAAGAGTACAGGTTTTTTATATTGAGCAGAGAACAGCCTGGAGGACGTTTTTTTACCGAGTGACTCCCGTTTGGTGGCTTCTTGAATCTCTACTACCTTTTGTTCTGCCTCTTCAGGTGATGCGATGGTGGCTAATACCGCTTGCGCCCCTGCAGCATCGTTTTGCTTGAGGATGAGCCAGCGTGGACTGTTGGGAATACGCAGCACCATAAAGCAGTAGGCGAGGGCAGGGATGGCCTCTACTCCGAGCATCCAGCGCCAATCATTTTCTCCACCCACCCCTTTGAGCAAGTAATTAGAGATGAAGGCGATAAAGATTCCGAAAACAATATTGAACTGGTACATAGCGCCCAGTCGCCCCCGGTTTTTAGCTGTTGCGATTTCAGAAATGTAGACCGGTGCAGCAACCGAAGAGGCTCCAACACCAACTCCTCCGATAAAGCGGAAGAAAGAAAAGAGATAAGGGTCAGGGGCCAGAGCAGAACCCAAGGCAGAAGCGAAATAAAGCACTCCAATCCAAAAAAGGGTCCTTTTACGACCCAAACGATCACAGGGAATCCCGCCGGCCAAAGAACCGACAACGGTTCCCCACAAGGCCATGGACATAATGAACACACCGTGAAAAAGAGGAGAGGTGTCCCAAAGTTCTTTTATGGGCAGGTTGGCACCGCTGATGACGACGGTGTCAAAACCAAAGAGGAAGCCGGCTAAGGCTGCGGTAAGTGAAATTTTAAATTCGCGGTTGTTCATGGTAGGTCATTATAACTCGCCCTAAACTAAGTGATTTTTGTGAATTCTTGCACGACATTAAAAGCCTGGTCGGTAGCTCCCAGCTGCTCTTCGCAGTACTTTCGTCCACGGCGGTATACTTCTGAAAACGCGGGATCTTTTTGTTTTAAATTCTCCAGACTGTCATAGAATTCAGTTGCGGAACAAATAGAGAAAACGGCCTCCAATTTCACTAGATCAACGGCTTCAGGAAACTTGTTAAAGTGAGGACCTATCCAGACCGGAATACCAAAGACAACAGCTTCCAGAATGTTGTGTAAGCCTGTCGAAAACCCCCCTCCCACATAGGCGGCGGTGGCGTATTGGTAGGTCCGACTCAAAAGCCCGATGGTGTCTAATACCAGAATTTCAGCCTGTTGAAGTTTGATCAAATCTTCCGCCGTGAGAGCCCCCTTTTTGTGTTCTGCTATACTCAAAGAAGAGAATCGCAGAATGGGTTTTTTTATCTGCTGTGCCAGGTGTTGGATTTTGGTTTCATTGAGTTGGTGAGGTGCAATAACCCAGCGGTAGGCCAGCTCTTCGTTATTTATGCTAGGCAAAAGAACTTCTTCATCCTCCGGCCAACTGCTTCCTACGACAAAGAGTTTCTTTTCGCCTTTGAAGTGCTTGATTAGGGGCAGGGGAGAGGCGGCAAGTCTTGTGTTTTCGACCCGGTCAAAGCGGGAATCTCCCGTGATCAGAACAGGACGATCGATGTGTTTTTGCAGTAATTCAGCAGAAATCTGATTCTGTACAAAAAAGGTGTGGATGTAAGAGAGCTGTTTTCGCATCCACCCTCCGTAAGGTCTAAAGTAAATCTGTTCAGGATGAAATCGAGCCGAAAGTAAAAAGACGGGAATACCTCGACGCTTTAGCTCCAAAAGGGTGTTGGGCCAAATTTCGTATTTCACGAAAATCGCGATTTTGGATTCCACTTATCGATAAATGTCCGAGCTCCAATAGGTGTGTCTAAAGGCAGATAAGTGACAAATTCGGCTTCGGCCTTGTTCTTTTTGATCTCATAGCCCGAAGGCGAAAAAAAGCTCACCACACGCTCTTGCTTCGGATGGCTCTTGCCCCATTTCTCTAATAGAGGCAGACCTTGTTCGTATTCGCCCAAGGAGGCGACATGCATCCAAAAGGTTCCCTTTTGGCTGGGGCTTGCTTGTTGATTGAGGGCAAGCGCTTCCTTTCTGCTTTTAAGGAAGTATCGGATCTTTTTGCTAAACAGAGCAACTACAGGCAAAAGCCCGCTGGTCAACTGAATCAGTAAGGAGTAAAAGAATCTCATCGAGTAGCCGTCGTCTCGTTTTGATGCGAAGTTACATTTCTTGCTATCAACCGAAGCCCCGGGACCATTATTTGTTATTTTTGAATCAACGATACTCCCGGGTCGGGATATCGTCTAATACGCTACTCCATGAAGAAAATACAGATGGTTGACCTGGTGGGGCAATACGAGGAGATTAAGGAAGAGGTGAATTCTTCATTTCAGGAAATTTTAAGCAGCGCGGCCTTCGTTAATGGCCCCCATGTAAAGGCCTTCCAACAGGAATTGGAAGAGTACCTCGGGGTAAAACACGTCATTCCCTGTGCTAATGGAACCGACGCCCTGCAAATCTGCATGATGGGATTGGGTTTAAAACCCGGTGATGAAGTTATTACAGCGGATTTCACTTTTGCCGCAACCGTAGAAGTTATTGCTCTTTTGGGTCTTACCCCGGTCTTGGTTGATGTGGACCCGGAGACCTTTAATATCGATCCCCAGGCAGTAGAAAAAGCCATTACTCCCAAGACAAAAGCAATTGTACCCGTTCATTTGTTCGGGCAATGCGCTGACATGGACCAACTTTTGGCACTTGCAGAAAAACACAATTTGTACCTGATCGAGGACAATGCTCAAGCCATTGGTGCAACACATACTTCTGCCGACGGGACGAAGAAAAAGGCCGGTGTTCTTGGACAAGTGGCCTCGACCTCCTTTTTCCCTTCGAAAAATCTGGGTTGCTACGGAGACGGTGGAGCAATTTTTACCAATGACGATGATTTAGCGCATACCTTGAGAGGAATCGTCAATCACGGGATGTACGAGCGCTACCACCATGATGTGGTCGGAGTTAATTCTCGTTTGGATTCACTGCAGGCGGCCGTATTGCGTGCCAAGCTTCCTAAATTGGATCAGTACAACGAACAACGTCGAGCCGCTGCTCGACGTTATAACGAATTGCTGGCGAATCAGCCCGACATTATCTTGCCCAAAACAGGGCAGGGCTGTGAAGGGGTTTGTGCGACTTGTGACTGCCACGTGTTTCACCAATATACCCTAAAAATCACCAACGGAAAACGCGATGGCCTGGTTCAACACCTGCAGAGCAAAGGCATTCCGTGTGGGGTGTATTATCCCATCCCCCTGCACCGCCAGAAGGCTTACCTCGATGAGCGGTACAACGAGGCCGATTTCGGAGTCACTAACCAACTTTCCGATGAAGTCATTTCTCTCCCCATGCATACGGAACTAACAGACGATCAGCAATCTTTTATCGCTGAGAGCGTTCTGGAATACATAAACCAAAACCCATGAAAATACTGGTCACCGGAGGACTAGGCTTTATTGGCTCCCACACCGTAGTCGAATTGCAAAATGAAGGCTATGATGTTGTCGTTATCGATAACCTGGCCAACTCCTCTACTCAGGTGCTGGATGGAATTGAGGCCATATCTGGTAAACGTCCTGCATTCGAAGAGCTCGATTTACGAGACAAAAGCGAGGTGGAAGACTTTTTTAAGCGGCATTCGAATTTGAATGGAGTGATTCATTTCGCAGCATCCAAAGCCGTTGGCGAGAGTGTACAGGATCCCTTGCTCTATTACGAGAACAACCTTGGGGTGCTGACCTATATGCTCCAAAACCTGATTACGACCGATAGAGCCAACTTTATTTTTAGTTCTTCCTGTACGGTCTATGGGCAGGCTGATGAGATGCCGATTACGGAGAATGCTCCGGTAAAGGCGGCAGAGTCTCCCTACGGAAACACCAAGCAAGTTGGGGAAGAAATCATCAAGGACACTTGCAAAGTGAATCCGCAGCTCAATGCGATTGCTTTGCGCTACTTCAACCCTATTGGAGCGCATCCGTCGGCTGAAATCGGGGAGTTGCCTTTGGGCGTTCCTCAAAACCTCGTTCCCTATATCACCCAAACGGGTATGGGATTACGAGAGCAATTGTCTGTTTTTGGGGATGATTATCCGACCGAAGACGGGACCTGTATTCGTGATTACATCCATGTAGTGGATCTCGCCAAAGCTCACGTTGTTGCTCTGCAACGACTGATGGACGACAAGAATGAAGAGAACTTTGAAGTCTTCAATCTCGGTACAGGAAAGGGCAGTTCAGTTCTGGAAGTGATTGCCAGTTTTGAACGGGTTTCCGGCGAAAAACTCAATTACAAGATTGCTGCACGCCGGGCAGGAGACGTCGTGCAAGCCTATGCTGACACTTCGAAAGCCAATGAGGTTTTGGGATGGACGGCAGTCTCCACCTTGGATGATGCGCTGAAGTCTGCCTGGATTTGGGAGCAAAAAATTCGATCTTAATTTCTTAGAAGTAGTTTGAACTAAAAATTACGGCGACCTCCGCTTTTGTTATGCGGTGAAATTGTGGTTGTAACAACTCTATTTGTTGTATTTTTGCCCTTAGCAAATTTTGTATTGCAGACCCGGTCTTTATGGATAGATTTTCCTTCTTAAACGCAGCCCATACTTCTTATTTTGCTGAACTCTACGAGCAGTACTTGGAAGATCCAGACCAATTGGAACCCAGCTGGAAAGCCTTTTTTCAGGGTTTTGATTTTGGAATGGAGAGCGGATTAGACGAATTGGAACTCGCATTAGGAGAAGCCGGTGAGCTCAGCGCAGTCAATGGAATGGCAGTTAATCCGCCTGAATCCCTGCAAAAGGAATTTCAGGTCATCAAACTGATTGATGGCTACCGTACACGAGGGCATTTGTTTACCAAAACAAACCCTGTCCGAGAGCGCAGAACCTATAAGCCAAGTTTGGCTCTTGAGAATTTTGGATTGAGCTCCGATGATTTAGACACGGTTTTTACGGCTGGTTCTATTTTGGGACTGGGGCCAAAAAGCCTGCGCGAGATTATTGAGCACCTTGAGCGAATCTACTGTGATGCCATTGGTGTAGAATATATGTACATACGCACACCGGAGCGTATCGAGTGGATTCAGCAGTGGTTGAATGTTAATGACAATCACCCGTCCTTCAGTCCGGATGAAAAAAGAAACATCTTGCGAAAACTCAACGAAGCCGTCTCATTCGAAGGGTTTTTGCACACCAAATACGTCGGTCAAAAACGCTTTTCCCTGGAAGGAGGAGAGTCTTTGATTCCTGCCTTGGATACTATTATTGAAAAGGCAGCAGATCAAGGGGTTAAGCAGTTTGTCATGGGGATGGCCCACCGGGGTCGCCTGAATGTGCTTACCAATATTTTTGGGAAATCTCCCAAAGATATTTTTAGTGAGTTTGACGGAAAAGACTATGAAGAAACCATTTTTGACGGAGATGTGAAGTACCACTTGGGGTGGACTTCTTCCCGCGAAGCCGATTCGGGCAAGATGGTTCAAATGAATATTGCGCCCAACCCTTCTCACCTGGAAACGGTGAATTCCATTGTAGAAGGAATAACACGGGCCAAACAAGATAAGGATCACCCGGATAACCCTTCCGAAGTGTTGCCTATTTTGGTGCACGGAGATGCCGCTTTTGCTGGTCAAGGAGTGGTATACGAGGTCATCCAAATGGCCAAACTGGATGGTTACACTACCCAAGGAACGATTCATATCGTGGTCAATAATCAGATTGGTTTTACCACCAACTACCTCGATGCAAGGTCTTCGACCTATTGTACGGATGTAGGGAAGGTGACACTTTCTCCTGTATTGCACGTCAACGCCGATGATGCTGAAGCAGTAGTGCATGCTGCTGTATTTGCTTTGGAGTACCGTATGCGTTTTAAACGTGATATCTTTCTGGATTTATTGGGTTACCGGAAATACGGTCACAACGAAGGGGATGAGCCGAAGTTTACTCAGCCACTTTTGTACAAATCCATTTCGAAGCACAAGAACCCAAGGGATCAATACGCTGAACGCCTTTTGGCAGAAGGAGTCATTGATGCTGGTCATGTTCAACAGCTCGAAAAGGATTATAAAGAAGCTTTGGAGGAAGATTTACTCGATTCCCGTAAAATTGAAAAAACCCGAATCACTCCCTTTATGAGTGATGCTTGGGAAGGACTGGTTCGCGTAGACGAACAGGAGATGATGAAGACGGTTGACACCTCTTACCCGCTCGAGAAGTTGAACCAACTTGCAGAGCGCATCACTGGCTTGCCTGCCGATAAAAAATTCCTCAGAAAAATTGTTCGCCTCATTGAAGGGCGCAAACAGATGTATTTTGATTCCAATAAATTGGATTGGGCCATGGGAGAACTCCTGGCCTATGCCAGTTTGCTGGAAGAAGGTTACGATGTGCGCATGACCGGACAGGATGTAGAAAGGGGAACCTTCTCTCACCGTCATGCGGTCATTAAAACTGAAATGCACGAAGAGGAAGTGATTTTGCTCAACGAATTGGGGGAGCAGCAGAACGGTCATTTCGACATCTACAATTCCCTGCTTTCAGAATACGCGGTCATGGGCTATGACTATGGTTACGCCATGGCGAGCCCAAACACCTTGACCATCTGGGAAGCCCAGTTTGGAGACTTCAGTAATGGAGCGCAAATTGTGATTGATCAGTATTTATCTTCCGCTGAGGATAAGTGGAAATTGCAAAACGGTTTGGTGCTCTTGTTGCCTCACGGATATGAAGGGCAAGGTGCGGAGCACTCTTCTGGACGTATGGAGCGCTATCTGCAGCTTTGTGCCAAGGATAATATGTTTGTCGCTGACGTAACGACCCCAGCCAATTTATTTCACCTGATTCGCCGTCAGATGAAGGCCAAATACCGCAAACCTTTGGTGGTGTTCACCCCCAAGAGTTTATTGAGACATCCCGAGGTGGTTTCGACCAAGGAAGAGATGGCGGAAGGGAGTTTTCAACCCCTTATCGACGATCTTGTCGCAGACAGTAACCAGGTAAAGACTTTGGTCTTCTGTACGGGTAAATTCTATTACGATTTAAAGAAGAAGAGAGAAGCCAATGGCCGAGACGATGTTGCTTTGGTTCGCCTGGAACAACTCTTCCCTTTGCCTGTTGAGGCCATACGCAAAACCATTCACCGCTATAAAAAAGCAGTCGATGTGGTTTGGGCACAAGAAGAACCACGAAACATGGGTGCCTGGGGGCACTTGTTGTTGCACTTGGAAGAAGCGCGCGATTTCCGTGTAGCTTCTCGAAGATTTTACGGGGCTCCTGCTGCCGGTAGCACAGTGCGTTCAGCACGCAGACACCAGCAGGTGATCGATTACGTATTTGACAAGACAAAAGACAATATGCAGCTCAGTTAAGAGGAGCTGTTAACCGAATTCCAAGACGATAAAGTACAGTTATGATTCTTGAAATGAAAGTGCCCTCACCAGGGGAGTCCATCACAGAAGTAGAAATTGCCCAATGGTTGGTGCAAGACGGAGACTATGTTGAAAAGGACCAAGCCATTGCCGAGGTAGACTCGGACAAGGCGACTCTGGAATTGCCAGCAGAGGCCAGTGGAACCATCACCCTGAAAGCTGAAGAAGGCGATGCCGTTGAGGTTGGGCAGGTGGTTTGCCTGATTGACACTTCTGCTGAGAAGCCAGAAGGTGGAGGAGCTTCTGAATCTGCTGCGCCAGCTTCACAGCCTGCTGCGCCTGCTCCAAGTGCGCCGGCCGAAAGCAATCAAAAAGAGACTTACGCCAGTGGGACGCCTTCTCCTGCAGCCAAGAAAATCTTGGATGAAAAAGGAATCGCTCCTTCTGAAGTAAGCGGTACTGGTCGTGATGGACGTATTACCAGGGAGGATGCTGTTCAGGCCAAACCGGCCATGGGCTCCTTCGCTGAAGGGGCGAACCGAGGCCAAACCCGATCCAAGCTTTCTATGCTTCGTAGAAAAGTAGCGGAACGCTTGGTTTCTGCCAAGAATGAAACAGCCATGTTGACCACCTTCAACGAGGTGGATATGTCGCCTATTTTCGCCCTTCGCAAGCAGTACAAAGAGGAATTCAAAGAAAAGCACGGTGTGAGTTTAGGCTTTATGTCTTTCTTCACTAAAGCCGTTATTCGAGGTTTGCAGCAATTCCCTGCGGTAAACTCCATGATCGACGGTAAAGAAATGGTCTCTTACGACTTTTGTGATATCAGTATTGCGGTATCCGGACCCAAAGGATTGATGGTTCCTGTGATTCGCAATGCGGAAGAATTGACCTTTAGAGGGGTTGAAGCAGAAGTGAAGCGCCTTGCCCTGAGGGCTCGTGATGGTGAGATTACCGTTGATGAAATGACCGGAGGAACCTTTACCATTTCGAATGGAGGAGTCTTTGGGTCCATGCTTTCTACGCCGATAATCAACCCTCCACAGAGTGGTATTTTGGGGATGCATAATATCGTAGAGCGCCCTATTGTTCGCGATGGAGAGATTGTCGTTGCTCCTATTATGTATGTCGCTCTTTCTTACGATCACCGCATCATCGATGGACGGGAGTCTGTTGGATTCTTGGTCGCGGTTAAGGAGGCCCTGGAGAATCCAGAAGAGCTCCTGATGGATGGCGATATCAAAAAGGCGCTTGAGCTTTAAGCCTGTTTTTATTTGAGTTTAAGGTAGAGGCATCTTTTGTCGTAGTCGATAATGGCCTTTCCTTTTTTAAGGATGTCTGCACCGATGATGCCTTGAACTGGTGAGCTGTTGTGGGCGACAAGAGCTTGGTTGACGTGAACCAGGTCAAAGACCACCAAGGGCATTTTGCTGCGTTTCCATTTCCCGATTTTCACCTTGTTTTTTGAAGCCATCCAGGTGTCCATTTCGAGTGCGCCTGCTCCGGCAGCTTTGATTTCGGATTCCTTGGTCTTTAAGCCAAATTGTGTCTGACTGTTGATATCGATACAGGTGTTGGAGGCGCCGGTGTCCAGTATAAACCGTCCGTTGATGCCGTTGATTTTGGCTTTGATTTCGAAGTGATTGCTCGGGGTGTATTTCAGGGGGATTTGGGTGTAGTTTTTCTCTTTGAGAAAGGACTTTAGGCGTTTTTTCATATTCCTTAAAGATAACCTTCTTTTTTTGAGCACTTAACAGCACAAAGCCTTGACCTTGGGCCGAAGCGCCCTATTTTTGCAGCATGGTTCTAACCGACACCCACACCCACCTTTATTCGGAGTCCTTTGATGAGGACCGCTCCGAAATGATTCAACGTGCTCTTGCAAAGGGGATCGAGCGTTTTTTTGTTCCGGCTATCGATTCGACCTATACCGATTCAATGAAAGCACTTAAAAAGGCTTTCCCTGAACAAGTGCACTTGATGACCGGGCTTCACCCCACTCATGTGAAAGAGGATTACGAAGAAGAGCTCTCTCATGTGCAGGAGGAATTGGAGAGCGGAGAATACATTGCTGTGGGAGAGATTGGAATGGATCTGTACTGGGATAAAAGCTTTGTACAGCAGCAGGCCGATGCCTTTTTGCGCCAAGCGGCTTGGGCGAAAGAAAAGGACCTGCCCATCATCATTCACTGCCGGGACGCCTTTGATGAGATCTTTGAGCTCTTGGAAGGAATGCCTCAACAGGAATTTAAGGGTATCTTTCATTGCTTTACAGGGAACGAAACTCAGGCCCAGCGCCTGATTGATTGGGGGTTCTATTTGGGAATCGGGGGAGTAGTCACCTTCAAAAATGGCAAGATTGACCAGTTCCTGTCGCGTCTTCCTCTTGAGTCCATTGTTTTGGAAACGGATGCTCCTTATTTAGCACCTACCCCGTATCGAGGTAAACGAAACGAAAGTGCCTACCTGGAAGAGGTCGCTCGGAAAGTGGCTGCGATCTACAGAAAAAGCCTGCCTGAGGTCGCTAAGGTGACCACGGCCAATTCACAACAACTCTTTGGGATATGAGCAAGAAAACTGATACGGCCGTTTTACTGATTTATACCGGAGGTACCATCGGGATGGTGAAGGACTACGAAACCGGGGCCCTGCGCGCTTATAAGTTTAAGCGACTGATGAATAATATTCCCGAACTGGATCAGCTCGATTGTCGAATCGAAGGGATCTCATTTTCGGAGCCTTTGGATTCTTCTGACATGGGCCCGGACAATTGGGCTTACCTCGCTGAGCTTATCGAAAAGAACTACGAAAAGTACGATGGCTTCGTGGTGTTACACGGTAGCGATACGATGAGCTACTCCGCATCTGCTCTCAGTTTTATGCTGAAAGGATTAAAGAAGCCCGTGATTTTTACCGGTTCCCAATTGCCCATCGGAGATTTGCGAACAGATGCTAAGGAAAATTTGATCACCTCTATTCAGATCGCTTCCTTGAAGAAAAAGGGCAAGGCAGTCATTCAGGAAGTTGGACTCTATTTTGAATACAAACTCTACCGAGCCAACCGAACCACGAAGATCAATGCAGAGCATTTTGAAGCTTTTGAAAGTCCAGACTACCCGCCTTTAGTGGAGTCCGGGGTACATTTAAAAGTAAATACCCCTTTTTTGCTCCCGGAGGGTAAGGATAAATTTGAGGTGTCGACAGCAATGTGTCGGGAGGTCGGATTGATCAAATTATTCCCGGGCATGACAGAGAGTTGGTTAAGACCGCTCATCGAGCATCCCGAGATGAAGGCTCTCATCTTCGAAACCTACGGTGCAGGCAATGGACCTACCGCTACTTGGTTTCTCCGTATGGTTCGCAATGCAGAACAGCGCGGGGTGCTACTTATTAATACTACCCAATGCGCAGGAGGGCAGGTGGCCATGGATCAATACGAGAATGGAAAGACCCTCAAGAACATCGGAATGATCGATGGGAAAGACCTGACCACAGAAGCGGCTGTGGCAAAGGCTATGAGCCTTTTGGGGCAAGGTTTAAAAGGCTCAGAATTCAAAAAATGGTTCGTTCAACCGATAAGGGGTGAAATGAACCAAAATTAACGCCTCAAATTTTCTAAAAAGGCGATTTTTTCGTTTATTGGCCGGCTGAATGAAAGGCCTGTAAACGGTCAATTAGAGAGGTGGCCGAGTGGTCGAAGGCGCACGCCTGGAAAGTGTGTATACACCAAAAGTGTATCGAGGGTTCGAATCCCTTCCTCTCTGCTAAATTCGAACTACGGGCTCTGTCCAAGTGGTTTATAATTTTTTTTATCTTTAACTCGTTAACTAACTAAATTTAAGTTTGAACAAATGAAAAAAATATCCTTAAGTCTGGCCACAGCCGGAATGTTTGTTTTAGGTACTGCATCAGCTTCTGCTGCCATTGTGCAAGATGAAGCTGCTGGTGAAGCAAAGAAAGGTTTTCAGCAAGTTTTAAAAGAGCAGTTCATTGCAGGTGGCCCTGAGTTTATGGGTATTGTATTGCTTTGTTTGATTTTAGGATTGGCTGTTGCTATCGAAAGAATCATCTATTTGAACATGGCGAGCACCAATTCTTCCAAGTTGAAAATGCAAGTAGAAGATGCATTGGCTTCAGGGGGTGTTGAAGCGGCTAAAGAAGTTTGCCGTAACACAAAAGGACCTGTTGCTTCTATCTTCTACCAAGGTCTTGATCGCGCTGGTGACGGACTTGACGCTGCTGAAAAAGCGGTTGTTGCTTACGGTGGAGTTCAGATGGGTCAATTAGAGAAGAATGTATCTTGGTTGTCTCTCTTCATCGCGATTGCTCCGATGCTTGGGTTCATGGGTACGGTAATTGGTATGATTCAGGCCTTCCAAAAGATTGCTGCCGTAGGTAACTTGAGTGCCTCTTTGATTGCTGGTGATATCCAGGTAGCACTTTTGACTACAGTATTTGGTTTGATAACGGCGATTATACTTCAAATTTTCTACAACTACATCATTGCTAAGATTGACAGTATTGTCAACGATATGGAAGATTCTTCGATCTCTTTGATCGACATGTTGTCTGCTCACAAGAAGTAATTAATAACCTTTTAAAAGCAGATCGAGATGTATAGAATTATCAAAATAGCACTTATCGCGTTGGGTATTGTTTCTGCAGTTCTGTGGGTACAGCTCCCTTCTGCAGATGATCCAGGAGCATTGGACAGCACTTCTATGGGCTTTATGTTCTTTATCATGTATGGAATGTTGGCTTTGGCTGCTGTTTCTGCATTGTTCTTTGGATTGACAAAAATGATCACTACTCCAGGTGGGCTTAAAAAGGCGTTGTTTTCATTCGCTGGATTGGCCGTATTAACTATTGCAGGTTATGCAATGGCTGGAGGCGAGCAAGCCGTAGTAGACGCCGTCGCTGATGAAAGAGGACTGGAAGTAACTACAGGCACTGTTAAAGCAATTGGAACACTCCTGAATGTATTCTTTGGAATGGTCGCTATCGCAATTTTGCTGATGGTCGTTCCTGGATTCAAGCGGGCGTTGGGCCGATAAAAATATTCAAGTATGGCTAGAAGAAATGGCGCACCCGAAGTAAACGCGGGTTCGATGGCAGACATCGCCTTCCTACTTCTTATCTTCTTCCTGGTAACCACTACCATTGAGACAGATGCAGGTTTGGACCGTATGTTGCCGCCGATTGAACCGCCCGAGGATGACGTAGTAATTAAGCAGAAGAACATTTTTACGGTGAACGTAAACAGAAATGGTCAATTGCTTGTAGAGGAGGAGTTGATGGATATCAAAAACCTCCGTGCTGCGGCAGTAGCATTCTTGGATAACGGTGGACTAAAACCGGGAGAAGAAGGATATTGCAACTACTGTAAAGGTGAGCGCGATCCTGGTTCTTCGGATAATCCTGGAAAAGCGATTATCTCTTTGAAGAATGACCGTGAGACCAAATACAGCGTGTACATTACTGTACAAAATGAATTGGTAGCGGCCTACAATGAATTGAGAAACCGCGAGGCGAACCGCCTTTTTGGACGTGACTTTACGGACATGGAGCAGGAGTACCTCAACCCAGAGACACCAGAAACGGTTCGAGAAGAACTAAAGGATAAAGTGAAGCGTGTTCAGGACCTCTTCCCACAGAAGCTGTCTGAAGCGGAAACCAGTAAAAATTAAACAAGAACAGAATGGCCAAGTTTGCTAAGAAGAAAGATGGAGATTTGCCAGCGGTGTCTACGGCTTCCCTGCCGGATATTGTATTCATGTTGTTGTTCTTTTTTATGACGGTGACTACGATGAAAGACAGTACGCTGTTGGTAGAGAATACTCTGCCAAACGCAAGTGAAATCAAGAAGCTAGAGAAGAAAGACCGCATTATTTTTATCTATGTGGGAACGCCTTCCGAGGAATACCAAGCCGTTTACGGAACAGAAGCAAAAATTCAGTTGAATGATAAGTTTGCCAATGTTTCCGAAGTAGGATCTTATATCCTAGCTGAGCGTGCGAAGAAGCCTCAGGAAGTACAGAACTTCTTGACAACTGCACTGAAAGTTGATAAGAATGCGAATATGGGATTGATTTCTGATATCAAGCAGGAATTGAGAAAGGTGAATGCACTTAAAGTGAATTACACCACTTACCAAGGAAACGCTTTCAATAACTTACAGTAGTATAGTTTAACGAGCTTGAAAAAACGCCTCCCTTTGGGGGGCGTTTTTTTTTTACTCCGGTTTTGGAACGGTTGTTGTTTAGATGAATGAACAACAACCAGCCCCTTTATTGAGATGTCAAACCAAAACCGATCATTATGTCTTTTTCTCGAAATCAGGCCCCCTCAGTCAATGCGGGATCCATGGCCGACATTGCCTTCTTACTCCTTATTTTCTTTTTAGTTACCACCACACTGGAAACGGACCAAGGGATTAGTCGTTTATTGCCTTCTAGTGATACACAGGTGCCCACACCAAAAGCAGAGCGTAATATTCTGCGAATTTCTTTAAATGCCCAGGACGCTATTATGGTGGGTAATCAAGTGGTCACCTTAGAAGAGGTGCCCGGATTGGTCATGTCCTTTTTGGACAATGGAGGTAAGGACAGTTGTTCTTATTGCCAAGGCCAGGGGCTGAATGCCCTCTCGGATTCTCCGAAAGCGGCCGTTGTTTCACTTTCTTCCGCCTCTCAATCCAGTTATGCGCAGTACATCGCTATTCAGGATGCCCTTTCTATTGCTTATACGGAGCTCAGGGATCGCGAAGGGCTGCGACTTTATCAGGAGAGCTTTTCTTCCATGAAAGAGCGCTGGGCTTCACCAGAAGTTACAGCTGAAGAGAAACAGCAGTTGACTCAGAAATTAAAACAACTTCAAAACCTCTTCCCTCAACAAATCGTCGAAAGTAAACTCGACCCTCAAAACCAAGCATCATGAAGTTTAGCAATGAACGTCGCGGCATGCAGGAACTCAATACAGCCGCCCTACCGGATATCGTCTTTATTCTCCTCTTTTTCTTTATGACCACCACGACCTTCAAGAACACTCAGGTCCAGGTAGAGAATCAGTTGCCTTCTGCTAAGGTAGTAGAGCACCTGGAGCGCACGGATCGCACTATTACCCTATTGGTGGGGCAACCGCTTAAAGGACAAGCCGCCGCTGAGGGAGAACTATCAGCGCTCATTCAGATTAACGATCGTCTACTAGGTCTGCAATCCTTAGAGAATGAGGTCTTGAAAGAGATCAATACCAAGCCTCAATACCTCAGAGGTGAAGTGGAAGTTATCGTCAAGGTAGATGCCGGAGTGCGCCTTGCCGTCGTTCAGGAAATCAAAGAGAAACTCAGCGCCCTGTCGGTACGAAAAGTTCATTACGTGGCTCTGCCGAAGGGAGACGGATAGATTTCTTCGCACAACTGACCCAGCTTCTCGTATTTTTGTGGTATGGAAAGACAGAAGCCTTCTTGGAAGCATGGGTTAAATTTGAGCCTATTGGGTATTCTGTGCTGCTTTTCTCTGGCGGCTCAGCAAGAGAACGAGCGTTACTTCGAAGATCAGTTCTATGCGGGGATCGCCTACAATATTCTGACTGAGCGTCCCACGGATGTGGTGCAAAGCAGTTTGTCTTATCACCTGGAAGCAGGTCTAGTAAAGGATATTCCACTCAATGCCTCCCGAACCTTTGGTCTCGGACTCGGACTGGGCTATGCCGCAGATGCGTACTACTCGAATATCGGTGTGACCCAAGAGGGAGAGCAACGGACCTATTTTGTTTTGGATAACGCGGATTTTAAGCGCAGCAAGTTTCAGACCCATGCGGTAGATATTCCTTTAGAAGTGCGGTTACGAAGCTCTACGGCCGATTCTTATAAGTTTTGGCGGGTGCATGCGGGGATGCGTACGAGTTATGTCTTTGGCGCTCGTAGTGTGCTGGTGACCGATGATCAACGCTCGGGATTTAAAAACCAGGATGTGCGCCAGTGGCAGGTGGGAGCCGTACTTAATTTTGGGTACAACACCTTTAATATCCATACCTACTACGGTTTGACTCCCCTCCTTGATCCGGAAGCCAGATCAATGGGGTAACTATTTCTAGCCGGGTCATTCGAGTCGGAATCGTTTTTTATATTCTTTAGTTAGATCCAGTAGGTGTAGGTCAGTAATTGAGCCAGTCCTCCAATAAACAATCCCAGACTTAATTCGACTTTACTGTGGGCTTGCATGGCCAGACGAGAAGAAGCGACCAGACCGGTTAGGAGGGTCCAAACCGCGATGGTCCCTGTGATGTTTTTCTCGAAGTGCATGCTCAGCCCAATTAAAAAGACCAGTACTGCTCCCATACAGAGCATATGAATACTGATTCTTAATCGCATAAATAGTAGAGCTAGAGCAGTGGTCAGGGCCATACAGAGGCCTACCATATAGAAATAAATTTCGGCTGTGCCCAAATCAGGTAAAAAGCGGTAAATCAGTCCCAGATACAAGGCTACGCTAATCATCAGCGGGTACTTTCGCTCGGCGGCACTGGGAGCGAATACGGATTGGAGAACTCCCATACTGCGCAGCAAGGCGTAAACAATCAAGGGAATGACAATGGTGATGACCAAAAAGGCCAGAAAAAGGGACCAGGACTCTTTTTGTTCTCTATAGAGAGGATTGAGTAAGACGACCGGAATACAGCCTGCTAAGGGAGCGAAAAGCGGGTGAAAGAGGTAGGAGAGGAGTTTTAAAAAGTGCCTCATCAGATTTCTTTACGTAAACGGGCAACGGGGATGCCCAGTTGTTCCCGGTACTTGGCTACGGTTCGGCGTGCGATTGGATAGCCTTTTCTTTGAGCATCTTGGCCAGTTTATCGTCGGTCAGTGGTTTTTTCTTATTCTCGTCTTTGACCACCGTCTCCAAAATTTTCTTGATTTCCCGGGTCGATACTTCTTCTCCCTGCTCATTTTTCATGGCTTCCGAGAAGAAATCCTTGATCAGCTTGGTCCCATAAGGCGTATCGACATATTTGCTGTTGGCCACCCGCGAAACGGTCGAAACATCCATTCCGATTTTGTCGGCAATATCTTTGAGGATCATGGGTTTGAGTTTCCGCTCATCCCCGGTCAAGAAGTACTCCCTTTGGTACTCCATGATGGTGCTCATGGTCACCAAAAGGGTTTGCTGTCTCTGTTTGATGGCGTCAATAAACCACTTGGCCGCATCGAGCTTTTGTTTGATAAAAAGAACGGTGTCCTTTTGGGACTTGGATTTTTCTTTAGCGTTTTTATAGCCTTCCAGCATATGGCTGTAGGACTTGGCAACATGAAGCTCCGGGGCGTTCCGCCCGTTGAGGGTCAATTCCAGATCCCCTTCGACCAGGCGAATCGAAAAATCAGGTACGACCTGCTCCACAGGGCGGTTGTTTCCTGAATAGGCCCCTCCCGGTTTGGGGTTGAGTTTTTCAATTTCTTGTAAGACCTCTTTGAGTTGCTCTTCGTCAATCTGGTGTTTCTGTAGCAGCTTATCAAAGTGTTTTTTGGTGAATTGTTCAAAGGATTTCAGGATGATCTGCAACGCCAATTCCACGGTTTCGGTCTGTTCTTTGCGGCTCAATTGTATAGAAAGGCACTCCTCCAAATTACGGGCGCCCACCCCTGCCGGATCGAGCTCTTGTACGACAGTGAGGACTTCCAAGACTTCGTTTTCTTCTACAAAGAGATTCTGGGTAAAAGCCAGGTCATCCACGATATCGGGAAGAGGGCGACGGATATAGCCACTCTCGTCCATGCTACCCACCAGATATTCTGCGACTCTCCACTGCTGATCGTCCAGATAGAGGGTGTTGAGCTGATTGATCAGGTGCTGGTGAAAAGAAACACCGGCAGCGTAGGGAATGGTTTTTTCTTCGTCATCCGAACTGTAGTTGCTGACCTGCGTTCGGTAGTCAGGAATCTCGTCATCGCTCAAGTATTCGTCGATGTTGATGTCCTCCGCCTGTATGGTCTCGTTCCCTTCATCCGGATCGTAGAGGTCGTCGTAGGTGTCGGTTTCGGATTCACTGCTTTCTTTGCCGCTTTCCAGGGCCGGGTTTTCTTCCAGTTCTTGCTTTAAGCGCTGCTCAAAAGCCTGCGTAGGCAGCTGAATCAGCTTCATCAGCTGAATCTGCTGAGGCGAAAGTTTTTGCGAAAGTTTGAACTGTAAATGTTGCTTAAGCATACCGAAATACCTCTAGAAATATAAATGTAAGCAATCCAAGGATAGAGCAAAATGCATAGGCATAAGAAGCATCGGAAATCGATAAAATTCCTTAGAATTCTGCGTTCTGTGGAAAACGAGGGTAAGGAATCGCATCGCGGATGTTACCCATTCCGGTTACGAACATCAGCATACGCTCAAAGCCCAATCCAAACCCGCTGTGAACGGCTGTTCCAAAGCGTCGAAGATCCAGATACCACCACAGTTCCTCTTCGTCAATGCCAACGGCTTTGATTTTTTCTTGTAAGACGTCCAGTCGCTCTTCTCTCTGGGAGCCTCCAATGATTTCTCCGATTCCGGGGAAGAGCACATCCATAGCGCGAACCGTCTTCTCGTCATCGTTGAGGCGCATATAAAAGGCCTTGATGTTGGCGGGGTAGTCGAAGAGAATCACCGGACATTTGAAGTGCTTTTCGACCAGGTAGCGCTCGTGCTCACTTTGTAAATCGGCTCCCCACTCGTCGATTGGGAAAGCGAATTTCTTCTTTTTGTTCGGCTTGCTGTTGCGCAAGATGTCAACGGCCTCGGTATAACTGACCCGCTTAAATTGGTTATCGACCACAAAGCGCAGTTTTTCGATCAGGCTCATTTCGCTCCGCTCGTTTTGCGGTTTGGTCTTTTCTTCGTCAAGCAGGCGCTTTTCGAGGAAGAGAAGGTCTTCTTCACAGTTTTCCAATACATAGCGAATGATGCTCTGGCTAAAGTCTTCTGCAAGGTCCATGTTTCCGTCCAGGTCGTAAAAAGCCATCTCCGGTTCAATCATCCAGAACTCGGCAAGGTGGCGAGAAGTATTCGAATTCTCGGCGCGGAAAGTCGGGCCGAAGGTGTATACTTTGCCCAAGCCCATAGCGTAGGTTTCGGCCTCTAATTGTCCAGAAACAGTCAAGTGGGCTTCTTTGCCGAAAAAGTCTTCCTTAAAATCGACTTCTCCTTCTTCATTCAGAGGAGGGTTTTTCGCATCTAGCGTGGATACACGAAACATTTCACCCGCTCCTTCTGCATCAGAACCCGTGATCAAGGGAGCGTGCATATTGAAGAAGCCTTCGTTACGGAAATATTGGTGGATTGCAAAAGCCAAAGCCGAGCTGATGCGCATCACGGCCGAGAAGGTGTTGGTGCGAACACGTAAGTGCGCCTTTTCGCGTAAGAACTCCAGGGAGTGCTTTTTAGGCTGAATAGGATATTTATCAGGATCCGCCTCTCCGAGCACTTCGAGTTTATTGACTTGAATTTCTACTGCCTGACCGCGGCCTTGACTAGCGGTTAGAACTCCGCTGATTTTAAGCGCGGCGCCGGTGTTGATTTTCTTCAGTACCTCTTCGTCTAAATTCTCGTAATCTACGACACATTGGATGCTGCTCAGGCAGGATCCGTCGTTAAGAGCGATAAATCGGTTACTTCTAAAGGTACGTACCCAGCCAGAAATCGTGACTTCTTGGTTCATGCCTGAGGTACTCAACAGTTGCTTTACAGTAAAAACGTGCATAGTGCTTGTTTAAAAAGACGGTAAATATACTTTTTTGAAGCCGTTTGGATTTATTTTTTTCGCGGGACTTCTTCCTCTTCCAGGATGTTGATGTGCGGCTTCTTAAATACTTTCTTATTGGCGATGTTACGTTCTAAAGATAAGAGGAGGGAAGGGAGGAGCACCAGGTTGGCCAGCATCGCAAAAAGCAAGGTAGCTGATACTAGGGCACCCAAAGCTACTGTGCCTCCGTAACTGGAAATTACAAATACGGAGAATCCAAAGAAAAGTACGATGGAGGTGTAGAACATACTCACTCCGGTTTCGCGAAGAGCGGCATAGACGGATTTCTTGATTTGCCAACGGTTCGCAGTAAGTTCCTGACGGTATTTGGCCAGGAAGTGGATGGTGTCGTCTACTGAAATACCAAACGCGATACTGAAGACCAGGATGGTCGATGGTTTAATCGGTACGCCCAAAAAGCCCATAAGCCCAGCCGTGATGAGCAGAGGCAGGAGGTTGGGGATCAACGATATGATGATCATCCGGAATGACCGGAACAGGTAGGCCATAAAGAGCGAAATCAATGCAATGGCCAGGGCCAAGGAGATCAAAAGGTTATTCACCAGATACTTCGTCCCTTTGAGGAACAACAAGGCCTTTCCGGTCAGGTAAACTTCATAGCGCTCCGCCGGAAAGATCTTTTCAATACTCGCGTAGAGGGATTCTTCGATTTCTTCCATACGGTCGGTTTTGACGTCGCGCATAAAGGTGGTCATTCGCGTGATCTGCTGGGTGCTGTCCATGAAGACCTCCATGAGTTTTTCGGACTCTTTCTTCTCCTGAGCCCCTTCGGTTGCTAGGCTATCTCCCTTTGGAGAAGTAAAGAAGGACCGGCGAATGGCATCGGTGATAAAGGACCTTTCTTGAGAGGACGGCATTTGGTAGTACTTGGGCATGCCGCTGTAGAATGCCTGCTTCGAGTATTTCACCAAGTTGATTACCGAAAGGGGAGTAGAAAGCTCCGGAGTCTCTTCGATTTCGGTTGCCAAATCATTCATGCGGTTCAGGGTGGCGGGTTTCATCACCCCTTTGGCTCGTTTAGTGTTAACGACCACCTCGACCGGCATGATGCCATTGAACTCTTCTTCAAAAAACTGGATGTCTTCAAAAAAGTGACTCTCTTTGGGCAGATCCTCAATCCGACTTCCGGTTATCTTGATTTGGTAAATACCGATGATGCTGGTGATCAAGATGATCAAGGAGGTTACGTAAACGGCAATTCGGTGGTCGCGAACCAAGCGCTCCATCCAACTTACAAAGGTGTCGATCCATTGGGTGTTCAAGTGCTTCAGGTGCTTGGTTTTAGGCAGTGGCATGAAGCTGTAGATGATTGGAATGATCAAGAGGGACAAGATGAAAATTCCCAGGATATTCAGAGAGGCAACGATTCCAAACTCTTTAAGAAGTAAGCTGTCCAGAATGATGAAGGTGGCAAAGCCAGAAGCCGTGGTCACATTGGTCATCAGGGTGGCGTTACCGATCTTGATGATGACCCGCTGAAGAGATAGGGCTTGGTTTCCGTGTTTTTTGACTTCCTGCTGGTATTTGTTGATCAGAAAGATGCAGTTAGGTATTCCGATGACAATAATCAAGGGAGGGATTAAGGCGGTAAGAATAGTGATTTCGAAGCCGAGCAGTCCCATGATTCCGAATGCCCACATCACGCCAATAATGACCACACACATCGAGATGAGGGTGGCTCTAAAGCTTCGAAAAAAGAAGAAAAAGATCAGGGAGGTCACCCCCAGGGCGGCCAATACGAAATAGCTGATTTCGTCGGTGATGGTTTTGGCGTTCCAGGTCCGCACATAGGGCATGCCCGAAACCTTGACGTCCAGACCGGTTTCTTCTTCGAAGTTCTTTACGGCGTTGGCCAGGTCATTTAGAATAAAAATATTCCGAACGGGTTCGTCCAGCAACTGCTTGTCTAAATAGGCCACCATCCGAATGGATCCCGTTTCTTTATTGAAGACTAGGTTTTCGTAGAAAGGCAGGTCGTACAGATGCTGCTTGATGCTGTCGATTTCCCGAATGGTGGTCGGGGTTTTGGTGATCAAGGGTTTGAAAAGAAAGGAATCTTTCACCTGATCCCGCACCAACTCATGGAGGTTGTCCAGAGAAATGACGGTGTCAATTTCTTCCAGCGCGTGAATTTCTTTGCTCAGGCGGTTCCAGCGGCTGAATTTAACCGGTGTGAACAGGGCCGGATCCTTAACCGCCAAAACAATGGCGTTGTCTTCCTGCCCAAAAAGATCGACAAAGGATTGGTATTGTACAATGGCTGGATGGTCGTTGGGAAGTACACTGGCCTCGGCGTTGGAGAAGTTCACTTTGTTCCACTGCATTCCCAAGAATACCGTGATGGCAGCGAGCACAAGAAGGATGGCGATGCGGTTGCGCAAAATAATGCGCGCGGTCATTGCCCAAAACCCTTCTAAAAACTCTTTTAACATCCCCGGAGAATTGGGCGCAAAGTTAAAAAAATAGGCCGGGTCAACCTAGTTGCCCGGCCCAAGAATACCTTAAAATCTGGCCTTTTGCTAAAAATGCTTAGACCTTCATGATTTCGCCTTCCTTCACTTGAAACAAGTCGTCAATCTTTTTGGTGTACGCGTCGGTCAATTCTTGAACATCAACTTCCGCATTGCTCAACAAATCTTCAGAGATTTCGAGCTTCTTTAGTTCCTTGTTTGCTTCCTGGCGCGCACTGCGAACTCCTACACGAGCATCCTCGGATTCGGCTTGGCTTGCTTGACCAAATCGATCCGTCGCTCCTCTGTCAAAGGGGGTACATTGATGATGACTGATTCCCCATTATTCATAGGGTTGAAGCCTAAATTGGCATTCATAATAGCCGTTTCGATCTCGGGGATCATGTTTTTCTCCCAGGGCTGAACAGAAAGGGTTCGGGCATCGGGGGTATTGATGTTCGCGACCTGCGAAAGCGGAGTTTGCGTTCCGTAGTAGTCGACCATGACAGTAGACAACATCACCGGACTGGCCTTACCAGCACGGATTTTTACAAACGCCTTCTCCAGGTGTGCAAGTGCAGCATCCATGCTTTCTTTAGCGCTGTCGAGTACAAAGGTAATTTCTTCGTTCATAGGTGGTAAATATAAGTTCCTCCAGTCTTAATTGTCAACAACCGTACCGATATTCTCTCCGGAGGTGATACGGTTTAAGTTCCCACGGGTATTCATATCAAAGACCACGATGGGCAAGTTGTTTTCTTGGCTCAGGGTAAAGGCTGTCGTGTCCATGACCTTCAATCCGCGTTGCAGTACTTCTTCAAAACTGATGCGATCAAACTTGGTGGCTGAGGCATCTTTTTCTGGGTCTGCGGTGTAGACACCGTCAACGCGAGTTCCTTTGAGAATCACGTCGGCTTTCACTTCAATCGCTCGAAGTACAGCTGCAGAATCCGTGGTGAAGTACGGGTTTCCTGTACCTCCGCCAAAGATGACCACGCGGCCTTTTTCGAGGTGGCGAATAGCGCGGCGACGAATAAAAGGTTCGGCAACTTCGTTGATTTCAATGGCAGATTGCAAGCGGGTTTCCATTCCGGCGGCTTCCAAAGCGGATTGTAGGGCAAGGCCATTGATGACCGTGGCGAGCATACCCATGTGGTCACCCTGTACACGGTCCATTCCCTGACCAACTCCTTTTAAACCTCTGAAAATGTTACCGCCACCAATAACGATGGCGACTTCGACCCCTTGGTCTACGATTTCCTTGATGTCTTCGGCATATTCTTGTAGTCTTGCGGGATCAATCCCGTACTGTTGTTCGCCCATCAAGGCTTCTCCACTCAACTTGAGGAGAATTCGTTTGTAGTGCATGTGTTTTGCTGTTGTAGTCAGGGCAAAAATAATAAAAAAGCCGGTCCACAAAGTGGCCGGCTTTTATCGTTCGATGAAGAAGCGCTTAGCTGTCTAATGCTACACGGGAGAATCCGGTAACGGCCAGACCACCATCTACGCTCTTTACGTATTGAGCAACGCTCTGCTTGCTGTCTTTGATGAAGTCTTGGTTAACCAAGGTGTTGTCTTTGAAAAAACGCTTCAATTTTCCTTGAGCGATTTTGTCCAACATCTCTTCTGGCTTTCCTTCCTGGCGCAATTGATCTTTAGCGATTTCGATTTCTTTGTCGATAACCGATTGATCCACACCTTCTTCATTCAAAGCAACCGGGTTCATGGCAGCGGCTTGCATCGCAACATCTTTAGCAGCAGTTGCAGCGCCGTCAACAGAGGCAGAAAGACCTACCAAAGTGGCGATCTTGTTTCCTGCGTGGATGTATGAACCAACAAAAGGAGCAGAAAGAGTTTCGAAACTTCCGATTTCGATTTTCTCACCGATAACACCTGTTTGTTCAGTCAACTTGTCTGCAACGCTCATTCCGTTGAAATCAGCAGCAAGGAAGTCGTCTTTGCTTGCGTAAGTCAGTGCCAATTGAGCCAATTCATTAGCCAAGCTAACGAAGGTTTCGTTTTTGGCAACAAAGTCAGTTTCGCAGTTTAGAGAGATGATAACCCCTTGAGTGTTGTCTGCATTTACTTTAGCAATAGCAGCACCTTCAGAAGAATCACGGTCCGCTCTTTTCGCAGCGACCTTCTGTCCTTTCTTTCGAAGTAATTCAATGGCTTTGTCAAAATCACCCTCGGCCTCAACCAGAGCTTTTTTACAATCCATCATTCCGGCCCCAGTGGCCTTTCTCAACTTATTTACATCTGCGGCTGTAATATTCGCCATCTTAAAAAGTATTTAATGTGTTGAAATATGCGATACGATTTCGCGTATCAGTTTTAGGACAATATTCTAATCAATTAGGACTGCTCTACTCCGCCTTTGGCTTCGTCTTGCCAGGCTTTCAATTCATCCCACTGACCTGCAGCAGCCATTCCGGCTTGCTTTGGCCATGTTCCTGGCTCCAAGTGAGTCAAACGTGAACTCTTAGCAGCAAGGATTTCTCTGATTTTTTCAGGATCTGCAGCGGAAAGAGCAGCATAAGTACTGATTCCTGCTTCAACCAATGCTTCAGCAGCTTTTGGTCCGATACCTTCGACCTTCGTCAAATCGTCTGCCTTTGTTGGAGCAGCTTCCGTAACAGGAGCTTCTTCTTTAGTAGGAGCCTCTTCCTTGACAGGAGCAGCTTCTTTTGCTGGAGCAGCTTCTTTCGCTGGAGCAGCCTCCGCAGCACCTTCTTTGCTTTCTTGTTTTTCGGACTTGCGTTCAGCCAGTCCTTCTCCAACAGCCTTGGTAACTTCGGTCATGATGATTTCGATGGACTTACCAGCATCGTCGTTGGCTGGAATCACGAAATCAATCGGACGTGGATCAGAGTTGGTATCTACCATAGCGAAGATCGGAATGTTCAATTTCTGGGCTTCTTTTACGGCGATGTGCTCACGCATGGTGTCAACGATGAAGATAGCACCTGGAAGACGAGTCATGTCAGAAATAGACCCGAGGTTCTTCTCTAGCTTCGCACGCAAACGATCTACTTGCAAACGCTCTTTCTTAGAAAGGGTGTTGAACGTACCGTCCTTCTTCATGCGGTCGATAGAGGCCATTTTCTTAACCGCCTTACGGATGGTTACGAAGTTGGTCAACATTCCACCGGGCCAACGCTCTGTGATGTAAGGCATATTTACCTGGCTCACTTTGTCGGCGACAATGTCCTTGGCTTGTTTCTTAGTCGCTACAAAAAGAATCTTACGACCAGAAGCAGCAATCTTCTTGAGGGCTTCTTGAGCTTCCTCCAGTTTCGCTGCAGTTTTGTACAAATTGATAACGTGGATGCCGTTGCGCTCCATGTAGATGTAGGGAGCCATGTTCGGATTCCATTTTCGGGTGAGGTGCCCAAAGTGCACCCCTGCGTCTAGTAAATTTTTTACTTCGACTTTTGACATGTTACATTTAGTTTACGTTCTTGAATTAGCAATAAAAAAGTGGTCCACACCGAAGTGTTTCGCCTCTCTTATTTAGATGCTAAACTAAATACCGTACCGCCGTATTATTAGCAGTTTTCGGGTAACTAGGGCAGTGCAAACACTGCTTTCAATGAACAGGGTTAATATAAAAATAAACCACCCGTTAAGGATGGACCAATTCTTAACGTTTAGAGAACTGGAATTTCTTACGGGCTTTCTTCTGACCGAATTTCTTTCTTTCAACCATACGTGGGTCACGCGTTAATAGGCCTTCTGGTTTCAAAGCCGTTCTGTGCTCTTCGTTCATCTCGCACATGGCGCGGGACAAAGCCAATCGGATGGCTTCCGCTTGTCCTGTGATACCACCACCAACAACGTTGACTTTCATATCGAATTGACCATCAGTCCCGGTAAGGGTGAATGGTTGCTTTACTTTGTACTGCAGAGGAGCAGTAGTAAAGTACTCTTCTAGCTTTCTTTTGTTGACAGTGATTTCTCCTTTTCCTTCGGAAACATAGATACGAGCTACTGCTGTCTTTCTTCTACCGATCTTGTGAATGACCTCCATAGGATTATTTGTAATCTTCTAGATTAATGGAACGTGGATTTTGACCCTGATGTGGATGCTCAGTACCAGCGTATACTTTTAGGTTGCGGAAAAGCTCTGCACCTAATTTGTTCTTAGGTAGCATTCCTTTAACTGCTCTTTCAACCAAACGCTCTGGATGCTTTTCGCGAACATCGATGACTTTAGCGGTGCGCTGCCCACCTGGGTACCCGGTGTGGCGAATGTACTCTTTAGAGTTCCACTTGTTTCCGCTCAAGTGCACTTTTTCTGCATTGATGACAATAACGTTGTCTCCGCAATCCACGTGAGGAGTATAGCTAGGCTTGTATTTTCCTCTTAAGATTTTGGCCACTTTAGAGGCTAGGCGCCCTAGGGTTGCTCCTTCTGCGTCAACCAAAACCCACTCTTTTTGTACGGTGGCCTTATTGGCTGAAATAGTCTTGTAACTTAATGTATCCACTGCGTGTTCCAGTTTAATTCTTTCTTCCGCTTGCGATAAACGGGCTGCAAATGTACGATTATTCAATTGATATACAAATGCTTCTTCTGGAAAAAAAGCGGGTGTTTTTATCTTGCGGAATTCACCGCCGAAAAACCGAGCTGTTCCTTCTAAGTGCTAATAAATATATCCCAAAAACTCCGAGTAGCTGTAACAGCGGTACCGGGCGGCTGGTCTTTGGACAAGCCGCCTAATCAAAATGAATACTATCCGTATTTAAGACTGGAGAATATTTCTTTTACAACTTCTTCTCTTCAATGCCCTAGAGGCTGCTGCAAGCGAACCCGAGAACACTCCGGTTGAAAGTAAGGTGTAAAGCACTGTGCCTGTAATTGGTACGGGATCTCCCGAGATTGACGGTCATTTGGAATTATTGGCGGTCATACCCCCCCACTAAAAATATAACTGCCTACTTACCCGAACCAAGTCCCGCCCAAGAGGCGGGATTTTTTTTACCCGACAATGATCTCCTGTAAAGCGGCAATCAAGCGGGTGTTTTGGGCTTCGGTTCCCACCGATATCCTCACTTTACCCGGAGCGCCAAAGGCACTTACTGGGCGCACCATGATGCCCTTTTCTAAAAGGTAATCGGTTAGCTCTTGCTCCCCTAAAGGAGGATCGATCAAGAAGAAATTACCTTGGCTTGGCCAGAAACGGATGCCCAATTCAACAAAGGCCAATTCCAATTGTTGTCGGCCTTCCAGGACCGTTCGAACAGTCTTGGCTATGAATTCCTCATCTTCCAAGGCTGCAATTCCGGCGGCGATTGATGGTCCGGGAACCAAAAAGGGCTTACAAATCTGACGCAAGTAGGCCGCGATCTCGTCGGTGGTATAGGCGTATCCCAATCGCAAGCCCGCCAGACCAAAGGTTTTAGAAAAGCTGTTGATGGAGATAACCGGATAGCCTTGCTCCACGTAGGGCAGGGCTGTGGTGTAGTCTTCGGCATCAGCAAAATGCCAGTACACTTCATCAAAGACCACCAAAACGTCTCCGGGTAATTCTTCCAATAGATAGTCGATCTGTGCCTTGGGAATATAGGTTCCTGTGGGGTTATTGGGGCTGGTTAAAAAGACGATCCGCGTCTTTGGTCCAACAGCCGAAAGGATATTCTCTACATCCAGTGAATAATCGGGGTCTTTAAGAGGAACATCAATCAATTTGGCTCCATACCAGCGCGAAAAAACGGCATAGGGTAAAAAGCAGGGGTTCGAAAAAATTACTTCGTCCCCTTCGCGTACAAAGCCGCGAAGAATGAGATCGATAAGTTCTGAACCACTATTACCACAGAGGAACTGGTTTTGAGGCAATTCGTTTTTGTAGGCCTGTTCCAAGGCTTCTTGCAGGCGAACGGCGGTTTGATCGGGGTAGACCTGGACTCCGGTAGCGGCTTTCTGGTAGGCCTCTACGGCTTTGGGAGAGGCGCCCAATGGGTTTTCGTTGGAAGAGAGCTTGACCACCTCTTCGATATGAGCTGGGGCGTTTTTTCCTCCTTTGTATTCCGTTTTTGGTCTGAGGTATGGCTTGAAAACGGAACTGATGCTGGTTTGTTTGGTTGATTTCATCTCGGGGGTGTCTAGTGGTTTTTCGCGGCCCAAAACAACAGAGCCAGGGCTTTTTCATTTTCTTGTGCAGTCAGGTAATTTGATACGCTGCGGTGAGCGTCCTCAATACCCGCCAGTGCTGCCCACTTTTCTTCAGCGGCTAAGCGCTCTTGTTCTTCGAAGGCAGGCATGACTTCAGAATTCCCGAGTCGACCCAATTCGTTTCCGGTCAGAATGGTACTGTTTCTAGCGCTTTCGGGTAAGGAGTCTACCCCAATACCCAGGGTTCGCAAGGGCTTCGGGATTTCGAAAAGAGAATCTCCTGAAGCACGGGTGTACCAGCTGCCGCCCATTCGGCCCACCAAATCCAAGACGCGGGTGTCTAAGCGTCCGTCCTGGTCCAGGTACTCTTCTTGCAGATGGATTTTGAGCACCTCGGCCAATACCAAGTTTCCTGCGCCCGGTCCATCACCCAATTCGATGACTTCGGTTACCCGGCACTCAAAACTCACAGGAGCTTCCCCTACTCGCGGGGGTTTGATCAGATCAGATTCCACCTGAGTAAAGCCTGCTTTTTCGAATTCATTGACCCCTCTTGCATATTCCGTACTGGCCAAGGACATCTGTTCCACCATGGGATAGTTGACGACGTTGATGGTGACTTCGGCCACTTCTTTTACATTCTCGTAGCTGTGCTTGACCGTATTGTCTCGACCCCTTCTCGCGGGAGAAAAGATCATCACCGGTGGATTGGAACTGAAGACGTTGAAGAAGCTGTAGGGGCTTAGATTCACTTCACCTTTTGCACTGATGGTACTGGCAAAGCAAATGGGCCTAGGAGCCACGGCCGAAAGCAAATATCCGTGTAATTCTGCTTGGGATAATTGCTCAGGAGAAAGACTGCGGGTCGACATACGGTCTTAAAATGAGCTGTTAGCGGGTAGGATTTCGGCACTGACTTCTCCAAAGCCGACACGGATATCGCCTTTTTGCGCCCATCCGGTCATGCTGACCACATCGCCATCCTGTATAAAGGTGCGGGTTGATCCATCCGGCATATCGATCGGTTTGGTGCCGGACCAAGCCAATTCCAACATGGATCCAAAAGAGTCCTCGGTCTTCCCAGAAATAGTACCTGAGGCCAAAAGATCACCGACCTGAATATTGCATCCGTTCACCGTATGGTGAGCCAACTGTTGCGCCATGTTCCAATACATGTATTGGTAGTTGGAACGGCAAACCGTTTTTGGGAGGCTGCCTGAAGGTGCAATACTCACTTCCAGTTGGATATCGTAGTTCTTTTTTCCGCTGTATTCCAAATAGGGCAGGACCGCTGGATCCTGAACAGGCCCGTCAACACGAAAAGGGTCAAGGGCTTCCAGAGTGACCACCCAAGGAGATACAGAGGAGGCAAAATTCTTCGCTAAGAAAGGTCCAAGTGGTACGTATTCCCATTTCTGAATATCGCGAGCCGACCAGTCGTTAAAGAGCATCATTCCGAAAATATGGTCTTCGGCGGCATCGGTGGTGATGGAGGTGCCGAGCTCATTCGGTTTACCCGTAACAAAGGCCATTTCCAATTCAAAATCCAATCGGGAAGAGGCTTGAAAAACAGGAGCCTTCGCGTCTTTTGGCAGGACCTGACCCATCGGGCGGCGCACTGGCGTACCGCTCACAACTATGGAAGAAGCCCGACCGTGATAGCCTACTGGAATATGCTTCCAGTTGGGAAGAAGGGCGTTTTCTGGATCGCGAAACATTTTACCGACGTTGGTCGCGTGCTCGATACTGGAATAGAAATCCGTGTAGTCACCGATGTGCAACGGAAGGTGCATTTGGGCTTCCTTTTGCGGAACCAGAATTTCGTCTTGGTTTTGGGCCAAGACCGACTGAGGATCTCGAAGCCATTTTTGCAACTCTTCGCGAACCGGATTGGTGACTTCTTTGCCCAAAGCGATAAAGTCATTCAGGACGCTGGAGTCAAAAACGGAGGTGTCAAAATCAAAAACACCTTTTGCTGCGAGCGCCTTGAGGTCAATAATGTATTCTCCTATGGCAACTCCTGGACGAGCATCGCGCTCTTGGGTAGAGAAAATTCCATAAGGGAGGTTGTGGATGCTGAAATGAGAATCAGCAGGAATATTTAGAATCATTTTGTTTTGTTAGTGGTCCAACCAGGATTGGTAGTAATTGCCGTCGTCAATAGCGAGGGCTTGTTTGGTCAACTTCAAGGGTTTGAAGGTGTCGATCATAACGGCTAATTCTTCGGTTCCCTTTTTGCCAATACTGGCTTCATAGGTGCCTGGGTGAGGTCCGTGAGGAATTCCCGCAGGGTGCAACGAAATATAGCCTTGATCAATCCCCGTACGGCTCATAAAGTCGCCGTCTACATAGTAGAGCATCTCATCGGAATCGATGTTGCTGTGGTTGTAGGGAGCCGGAATTGCCTTGGGGTGGTAGTCGTATAAACGCGGGCAGAACGAGCAGATCACAAAAGCATTGGTCTCGAAGGTCTGGTGCACCGGTGGTGGTTGGTGTACTCTACCGGTAATGGGTTCAAAGTTGTGAATGCTGAAGCCATAAGGGTAGTTGTAACCGTCCCAACCCACTACATCAAAAGGATGGGTGGCGTACACCATATGGTGAAGGGTATCCTGCTTTTTCACCTTGATCAAAAACTCTCCAGTCTCGTCGTGCGCCTTCAGGTTCTGGGGCAATTTGTAATCGCGCTCACAAAAAGGCGAGTGCTCTAGGAGTTGTCCAAACCAGTTGCGGTAGCGCTTTGGGGTGTAGATCGGGCTGAATGATTCCGCATAAAGCAAACGGTTTTCCTCCGTTTTAAACTCGATCTGGTAGATCATCCACGGGGAATAATCAGGTAATCTCCATACTCAAAAGGAATCTCCCCAAGGAAGGTTTTGAGGACGCCCTCTCCTTTGTGTACAAAGAGCATTTCGTCGGCGTCCGTATTCTTGTAGAAGTAATCCGTCATTGACTTGCGTGGTGCAGCCAATCCGATGTAGACATCGTTATTGACCATCAAAGGGGTGCGGGATTCTAAGAAGTCGTCCTTGGCTTCCACGTCAAACCCAATGAGTTTACGCGAGTGGATGTTTTTTTCGACAGCGACTTCCGGGGTCACATCAATCGCTTCCAGAATCTCTTTGACCTGGGTTGGGCGGTGAATGTGGTACAAGAGGGAAGACATCCCGTCGAATCCGATGGTGCCAAACAGTTGCTCGTAATACAAGCTGCCGTCTGGCTTTTCGAACTGTGTATGGCGCTTTTGAGGAAATTTCCCCAAGCGGTGATACATAGGCATAGGCGCTGTTTTTTTAGTGTAGAGTTCCTCTTACTTCCTGCTCGCGCTCAATGGCTTCAAAGAGAGCCTTAAAGTTGCCTTTTCCGAAGGATTGAGCTCCTTTGCGCTGAATGATCTCGAAGAACATGGTTGGTCTTGGCTCGATCGGACGGGTGAAAATTTGCAATAAGTATCCTTCGTCGTCTCGGTCCACCAAGATACCCAACTCTTTTAAGGGAGCCATGTCTTCATCGATTTTTCCAACACGATCGGTTACCACATCGTAGTAAGTGTCCGGTACGCGAAGAAATTCAATTCCTCGGCTGCGCAATTGACGTACCGTGCTAATGATGTCATCGGTGGCCACGGCGATGTGTTGTACTCCTTCTCCTTCGTAAAAATCAAGGTACTCTTCCACCTGGGATTTTTTCTTTCCTTCCGCCGGCTCGTTGATCGGGAACTTGATTCGGCCATTTCCGTTACTCATTACCTTACTCATCAAGGCGGTGTACTCGGTCGAAATATCGTTGTCATCAAAGCTGAGGATGTTTTTAAAGCCCATTACTTTTTCGTAGAACTCTACCCAGGTATTCATGCGGTTCCATCCCACATTTCCGACCATGTGGTCTACATACTTGAGTCCAACGGATTCCGGATTGAAATCTGGGGTTTCCCATTTTTTATAACCGGGCAAGAAGATACCGTTGTAGTCTTTACGCTCGATAAACAAGTGAACCGTTTCACCATAGGTGTAAATTCCCGATTGAACGACCTTTCCGTTGTCGTCGTCATGGGTTTCGGGCTCCATATACGAAGTTGCTCCGTTGCTCATGGCCGTCTCGTAAGATTGAGTGGCATCGTCCACCCAAAGGGCAACCACCTTCACCCCATCTCCGTGTTTATCGATGTGCTTCCCGATTTCGGTTCCACTTTTCAGAGGAGAGGTTAGAATCAGACGAATCTTGTCTTGTACGACCACATAACTTTCTCGGTCGGTCAATCCTGTTTCAAGACCCGCATAGGCCAAAGATTGAAAACCAAAAGCCGACTTGTAGAAGTGAGCTGCTTGTTTGGAATTACCGACATAGAGTTCGATATAGTCGGTTCCATTGATCGGCATGATGTCTTGCTCTGCCGCTGTTTGGGTAAGTGGTGAAGATTCCATTTCGCTTATTTTATTTCAGTCGTTGAACGTTGTAATTTCAGTTAAAAGTTGCAAATAGTTGCATTTGCAACAAAAATAAGTAATTTTGTCGATATGTTACAAACAATCGACGCGGTTTCGGGAATTGGATTCCATTTGGATATGGTCTTGCGGACCATTCAGCTCGCTTACACCCAGAGATTCCGGGAAGTAGGGGTCGAAATCAGCGTAGAACAATGGGTCTTTTTGCAACGGATACACAACAAAGGAGGGGAGGCACCCCAACGGGAATTGGTCCGTCTGAACTTTCGCAATAAGGCCACGACTTCACGTCTAATCCAGGGCTTGGTTAAAAAAGAGCTTTTGACCCAGCAGCGGTTTGAAGGGGATCGAAAGCGATTTAACCTCGTACTGACCGAAAAGGGGCTTGAATTGGTTCAAAAACTGGAGCCGATTGCCCAGGAACTTCGCAGCCAGGCCATCGCGGGAATTGATGAATCCCAATGGGAAATCTTTCTGCAGATTTTGGATAAAGTGCGCGATAATTACTCAGAATAAGGGAATTTCTGTTTTCTTTGAGTTCTATGGAAAGAAACGAAGGGATTACCTCTTCCGATCTCAAAGGGGCTGAAGTATCTTGGTTTGCCCCGATTTGTGATGGAGATGATCGGTACCTGGGCGAAAGAGATCCCCAGTACAAAAGCACCTGGAACAATACTTCAAAAGTTGTTCTGGCGGCTGATCAAGCCGGCTTCCGAAACATCCTTTGTCCCAGTTCCTATCAGGTAGGACAAGACACCCTGCCCTTTGTCAGTTCCATGGCTCCTTTGACCAAAAACATCAATCTATTGGCCGCCATTCGCTGTGGCGAAATTCATCCGGCCATGTTGGCCAGAACAGTAGCGACCTTGGACCACCTGCTCGAAGGAAGGCTGACCCTGAATATTATTTCTTCCAATTTGCCAGGAGAAGACCTCCCTTCGGAGGCCCGCTATCAGCGATCACGGGAAGTGATCCAAATACTGAAGCAGGCCTGGACCCAGGACCGAATTGAATACGAAGGGGAGTTCTATCAGTTATCCCTAGATACCAAACCGGTCAAACCCTTTCAATCAGGTGGGCCTCTTCTGTATTTTGGGGGGTATTCACCGCCTGCCCTGGAACTCTGTGCGGAATTTTGTGATGTTTACCTGATGTGGCCTGACACCCGTCCTAAGCTCAAAGCGCAACTAGAGGTTATGCAAGAAAAAGCGGCTGCTTTTGGGCGAACGCTGGATTATGGACTTCGGGTACACGTGGTGGTACGCGAAAGTGAAGCGGAGGCACGGGACTATGCCCAAAGCCTGTTGAGTAAATTGGATGAAGAAGAAGGGGAAGCACTCAGAAATCGAGCTTTGGACGCCAAATCTTTAGGCGTGAGTAGACAACAGGCCGTTCGAGAAGCTTCGGATCAGGAAGGCTATGCGGAAGAGCTGCTTTTTACCGGAATAGGAAGAGCCCGATCCGGTTGCGGCGCAGCTTTGGTTGGGTCTCCGCAGCAAATTGTAGAAAGAATCAGGGAATACCAGGACATGGGCTTTCGCTCCTTTATCTTTTCGGGTTACCCTCATCTGGAAGAGTGCGATCATTTTGCCCGTTTGGTTATGCCGTATCTCAACACGGTTTCTCTGCCGATGGCCTATCAAAAAATTCCAGCTGGAGGTCCTTTGACCCCACTGGGTAACGCGCCTCGATTTTAGATTATGCAGTGGGATCTCTGGATAGTACTTCTCTATTTCGCGGTGGTCTTTATGGCCGCCTGGTCCGGTCGTTTGAAGGGCAAAGTTAGCAGCGAGGATTACTTTTTAAGTGGGCGGGGCTTGCGCTGGCCCTCCATTGCTTTTTCGACCATTGCGACCAACATTCAAGGGTATCAGTTCCTGGGGATGATGGGTTCGGCTTACCTCTATGGATTGGCTCAGGCCAGTCTTGAAATCAATGCTGTACAGGGACTGCTCTTAGCAGCTTTTGTCTTTGTTCCGCTCTATTTACGAGAAAAGGTGGTAACGATTACCCAGTTCATTAACAGTAAGTTGGGTTCACGGGTTGGTCTGGCCTATTCCTTGGCGAATATTCTTTTGTTTTCGACCATTACGCTGGGGGCTGCTCTCTTCTGGGGCGCCTATGCGGCCGATCAGGTCTTTGGAGATCTCTTGGGCTTTCTGTCGGAGGACCGTTTTACTCGCATAGTAATATTGGTCCTTATACTCGGCACCTTTTCCGCGGTCTACACCTATTTTGGAGGTTTGTCAGCAGTTGTGCGCACTGATATCATACAATTTTTAATTCTGTTGACGGGTGGGGTGATCGTCTTGCTGACCGCCGTAAAACAACTCGGGGGATGGGGAGCTTTGTACACCAAGACGCCTGAATTGATGCACCTGCATTTGCCTGCCTCCCACGAGCAGCTGCCCTGGACGCATATGCTGGGACTCTTCTTTTTGAACATCAACTACTGGTGCGCGAATCAGACGGTTATTCAGCGGTCTCTGGCGGCTAAAAATATAAGGGAAGCCCAAAAAGGTCTCCTGGTTGGGGGCTTTATGAAGTATATCATGGCCGTCATCATTGTGGTTCCCGGGATTGCTTTGGCCGGAATTCTAGGAGATCAGGGTTTAGCGGATCCGGATATGAGCTTTCCGTACTTGGTCAATCACTTTTTACCTACGGGTCTTAAAGGACTTGTACTCTGTGCCCTATTTGCCTCTTTGATGAGTACGGTAGACAGTACATTCAACTCCTTGGGTACCCTTTGGTCGGTGGATATCTTTAAGAAATACCTCAAGCCCTCCGCTTCGGATGACGAAATGATTGGGGCCGGAAAGCGGGCTATTTTGTTCGCTTTTGTCAGTGGGACTCTTATGGGGATTGTTCTGCTTTATTTGAAATTCAACAATCCAGAGGCGGCTTTTACCCATACCCTCAATGAACTCCGTTACTACATCAATTGCGGGATTGTGGTACTGATTTGTTCCGCTGCTTTTATGTTGCGCCCTCAAGAAAAATATTTATTGGCGGCATTTGTGCTGACCATCGTGTTGCAGGTGGTTCTCAAAACGAGTATGCCCGATATGAATTACTTCTTCCGCGCCTTTTGGGTGATTTTTGGAGGACTTTCTCTGGCCTTTATAGGGGCCCGTTTTCGTCTGCAATCTTTTGGGCAGGTCGAAGTACCTGATCCGGCCAGTAATACTCAGGTAAAACGCCTAGGGTGGTTACTCGGGATGAGTCTGATCGCCTTGCATTTTATTTTTCACTAGTTAGTGAGCTTCAAGCCAGTTCAGGCCTTCTCCCATATCGACCTTTAGCGGAACCGCCAATTCGTGCGCGTTTTCCATGTGTTCCCGTATGAGTTCTTTAAGCTCTTCCAATTCGTCTTTGTGGGCGTCAAACACCAATTCATCGTGCACCTGTAAGAGCATCTTACTCTTATAATTGCCTTTTTTTAGTGCCTCGTGAATTTTGATCATCGCGATTTTAATAATGTCGGCTGCACTTCCCTGAATCGGTGCGTTGACGGCATTTCTCTCTGCGGCTCCGCGAACTACGGCATTGCCTGCATTGATGTCTTTGAGGTAGCGGCGACGGCCTAAAACGGTTTGAACATAGCCTTTCTCCCGTGCAAAATCAACCTGGTTCTGCATATAACTTCTCAGCTTGGGGTAGGTCTTGTAGTAGGTGTCGATGAGTTCTTTGGCCTCGGTTCGGTTGAGCTCCGTTTGGTTACTCAAACCAAAGGCGGAAACCCCGTAAATAATTCCGAAGTTCACGGTCTTGGCGTTAGCTCGTTGTTCCCGGGTAACTTTGTCCAGGGCTACATTGAAAACCCGTGCCGCAGTGGCAGCATGAATGTCTTCTCCTCGATTAAAGGCCTCAATCATGGTGTCCTCTTCACTGAGGGCGGCGATGATCCGCAATTCAATTTGCGAGTAATCCGCAGCCAGAAGAACGTATTGGTCGTCCATGGCCACAAAGGCTTTTCGGACTTGTCGACCTCGTTCGGTCCGGATCGGGATGTTCTGCAAATTCGGATTGTTGCTACTCAAACGTCCTGTTGCGGCGACCGTTTGCATATAGTCGGTATGTACTCGGCCTGTGACAGGAGAAATCTCCTGCGGAAGGGCGTCTACATAAGTGCTTTTGAGTTTGGTCAGGCCTCTGAAATCGAGCACCTTTTGGATGATGTTGTGGTCTTTAGCTAGTGGGGTAAGTACATCTTCTGCTGTCGAGAACTGTCCGGTTTTGGTCTTTTTGGGTTTTTCGACCAGTTTCATTTGATCAAAAAGAATCTCTCCGAGTTGTCGGGGAGAGGCGATATTGAAGGTAGTACCTGCCAGTTCGTAAATGTCGTTTTGAAGCTGCTCGATATCGGTCTCCAAGTTGCCTGAAAGGCTCTTTAAGAAATCCGCATCGACGCGAATACCACTTCGTTCCATGTCCGCTAAGACTTTAAGGAGAGGTACTTCCAGGTCGGCAAAAAGATCCCAGGTACCTGCTTCTTTGAGCTCAGGCCTAAAGTGTTGGGCTAGGCGGTAGGTGATGTCGGCATCTTCGACCGCGTATTCGGTCTGTTGATCCAGGGGCACCTCCCGCATGCTTTTTTGGTTCTTCCCTTTTTTGCCGATCAACTCGGTGATGGACTGCGGTTTGTAGTTGAGGTAGGTCTCCGCCAAAATATCCATATTGTGCCTCATGTCCGGATTGATGAGGTAGTGGGCCAACATGGTATCAAAAAGAGTTCCCTTGATTTCGATCCCGTAGTTCTGCAAAACCTTGACGTCGTACTTCAGGTTTTGACCGATCTTTTCGATCTGCTCCGCATCAAAAAAGGGCTTAAGCTGCTCCAGCTCCTGTTCCGTTTTTCCGCGATCCTCCGGCATGGGCCAGTAGTATCCACGGCCTTCTTTCCAACTGAAAGCAATTCCAACCAGTTCCGCTTCCAAGGGGTTAATGGAGGTGGTTTCGGTGTCAAAACAAACCGATTCCTGAGCCATCATTTCTTCCAGGAACATCATTTTGGCCGCTTTGGAATCCAGGCACTGATAAAAGTGACTGCTGTTGGCTAAGGTTTGCTTTCCTCCACTCTCTTCTAGGGTTGCGGCGGCCGCTGCAGGATCGTCACCAAACAAGTTGAACTGACCGCTCCCGGCGATCTTTGGACTTGCCGGTGATGCCGTGGTATTGGATTCGGTCTCTGCTTCGGGATGCTCCCCGTGGATGGGCAGCTTGAGGAATTGGTCTTTGAGTCGGCGGAACTCCAATTCTTCAAAAACGACTCCAACCCCCTCTTTGTCGGGTTCAGACATTTCGAATTCTTCGGCCCTGAAGGTGACATCGCAGTCCGTAATGATGGTGGCGAGCTTTCTGGAAAGCCTTCCGAGCTCGGCATTCTCTTCGACCTTTTCCTTCATCTTGCCTTTGAGCTTGTCGGTGTTTGCGAGCAGACCTTCTAAGCTACCGTATTCGGCGATGAATTTTTTGGCTGTTTTGTCGCCCACTCCGGGTAGGCCGGGAATATTGTCACTGGCATCGCCCATCATCCCGAGGTAGTCGATCACTTGTTCCGGGCGCTCCACTCCAAAGCGAGCTTGAATTTCGGGTATTCCCCAAATTTCGATGCCATTGCCCATGCGTGCGGGACGGTACATAAAAATGTTTTCTGAAACCAGCTGACCGAAGTCTTTGTCCGGGGTGACCATGTATACCTGATAGCCCTCCTTTTCGGCCTGCTTGGCCAGAGTGCCAATGATGTCATCGGCTTCCATGCCTTCCAATTCTACCACGGGAATATGCATGGATTTTAGGATTTCTTGAATGTACGGAACTGCTATTTTGATGGCTTCAGGCGTTTCGTCCCGGTTGGCTTTATAGTCTTCAAAAAGCTCGGTGCGTTCTGTGCTTCCACCTTTGTCAAAACAAACGGCCAGGTGATCCGGTTTTTCGCGTCGGATCACATCAAAAAGCGAGTTGGTAAAACCGAAGATGGCGGAGGTATCCATGCCTTTGGAATTGACCCTAGGATTGCGAATCAGGGCATAGTAACCACGAAAAATGAGGGCGTAGGCATCGAGTAGGAAGAGTCTTTTTGGAGCTGACATGTGCATAGAACTGTTAGGCGCCTAAAAATAGAGCGGTTTCAAAACTAGGAAATTATTGTGGCTTCCCGGGGGCTTAGAGGTAACTCGCACCCGGAATATTTTGGTGCCCTTCATTTTGGTAAACCTGGTAGTTGAACCCCTTCTGAATGCAATATCCTCCGTATTCTCCTTTCTTGTTCAGCGCGATATAACCCACCTGTATATCTTTGTATTTGGAGTTGTTTTTGACAATGCGGTTGATGGCTTCTTCACAGGCTTCCTGAGGGTTGTATCCCTGTCGCATTAGTTCGACGACCAAGAAACTACCCACGGTTTTGACCACTTCCTCACCCATTCCCGTGGCGGTAGCCGCTCCGATTTCATTATCGACAAATAAGCCAGCTCCTATGATGGGGGAGTCACCAATGCGCCCGGCCATCTTGTAGGCCATTCCGCTGGTTGTGCACGCTCCGGATAAATTCCCTTCCTCGTCAAGAGCCAACATTCCTATGGTGTCGTGGTTTTCGATATTGATCACCGGGCTGTATTCCGATTTTTCAAGCCATTGTTTCCACTCTTTTTCGGACGCCCCAGTCAAAAGATTTTCTTTGGGAAAGCCTTTTTCGTAAGCAAATTGCTCTGCTCCGTCACCGGCCAACATCACGTGGGGAGTTTCTTCCATTACCTTGCGAGCAACGGAAACGGCGTGAGTGACATTTTGCATATAGAGCACTGCGCCGCAATTTCCCTTGTGATCCATGATACAGGCGTCCAACGTTACTTGGCCCTCCCGGTCCGGGCGACCGCCTTTTCCGACCGATTGGTTCTTGGTGTCGGCTTCTTCCACCCTAGTGCCTTGCTCTACCGCATCCAGGGCAGAACCTTGAGCACTCAACACTTTCCAAGCGGCTTCAGTGGCGTTTGGAACCTTCCAGGTCGCGATAACAACGGGTTTGTTCGCTGGGCTATCGCTTGTCTTTTCTTCTTCCTGACAGGCGGTGAGTAGGCTAGCCGGGAGTAGAGCAGTGGTTCCAATTTTGGCGGCACTTTGTCCTCCTTTTTTAAGAAAGTGTCTTCTGTTCATAGATTGGTTATTTTTCAAGCTTCTAAAGATAAACAAATGATTGTCGAAGTATGTGCCAATGGCCTGGACTCAGCTCTGCGCGCTCAGGAGGCTGGAGCGGATCGAATCGAACTCTGTGCGGAGCTTTCGGTAGGAGGAATAACCCCTTCTCAGGGATGTCTTAAGCAAGTACTCCAGGAGGTGGATCTGCCTGTTCATGTTCTCTTGCGACCCAGAAGCGGACCTTTTGTCTACAATGCAGCCGAATGGCGTCAGATGGAATCGGAGTTGCATGCCATCCTGGACGCTGGTGCGCATGGGATTGTTTGGGGTGGGTTAACCCTGGAGCACCAAATCGATCTGAAAGGTTTGGAGCGAATTATTCGACTTATGGAGCAAGGAACGCAGCCCTTGTCTTTTACTTTTCACCGGGCCATTGACTGGGTGGTTAATCCGGTAGAGGCCGCAGCTGAGCTTACAGAATATCCGGTAGACACTATACTGAGCTCAGGGGGAGCACTCTCCGTAGAATCAGGTTTTGAAACCTTGTGCAGGATGAAAGAAATCTTCACCTCCGGAGTGGTGATGCCAGGTGGAGGAGTCAAGGCAAGCAATTCAGTAGCCTTTAAGACGGCCGGTTTTCAAGCGATTCATCTTTCTGGCACAGCCTTTGAAGATAGAGGAATACCTGTTGCTAAGAGGATTTTTCCACAGTTTAATTCCGGGGACTTGGTGGCGGAATTCCAGGTAAGAGTAACAAATCGAGAAAGCTTACGTCCTGTAATTGAAATCGTTAAATGATCTTAACATTTTAGGGCTCTTGAGCAGAAAGAAATAAATTTGTTGTTTGCCGTTAACTATATAAAGACATTTTGTGGATAGTGCATATCTCAGATTAATCATTGTTATTGCCGTTTATCTGGTCTTGGGGTTTTATGGATTTCAGGCCGTAAAGACCGTGATCAAGAATCCTTGGATTCATACAGTTTACCGCGTTTTATTCTTCGGCACTCCTGCAGCACTGGCCTATTTTATCTATTCTCGAGAGCCAGGAGACTCCTTTTCTGGAATGCCGGCCATCTCCGCTGGGGTTTTTATGGCCTTTCTGGTGCTGATTACCATCCTGGCCCTATTCATGTTGATCGAAGACATTTACCGGGTAGTTGCCTGGATGATGAATCACATCGTTGGGGTGGACGATGAAGACCAAAGCTATATGCCTAGTCGTCGCCAATTTATCAGTGGCTTGGCGATTGCCACAGGGACCGTGCCTTTTGCTGGCTTGTTATATGGTATGTACAAGGGCAAGCACAATTACCAGGTACGAAAGTACCAGGTGGAATTTGATGATTTACCGGCATCCTTTGACGGATATCGAATCGTACAGATCTCGGATATTCATGCTGGAAGTTGGCTTAAGTCCACGGACTATAAGCGCGTCAAGTACGGGGTCGATTTGGTCAACAAGCAAGAAGGAGATCTGATCGTCTTTACAGGAGATATGGTGAATGATCGCGCAGACGAAGTGTATGAATGGAGTCATTTGCTGAGCACACTCACTGCACCGGATGGGAAGTATTCCATTTTAGGCAACCACGATTATGGGGATTACTACGGGCCTTTCCGAGAAGACCCCGTGGCGAAGGATAAGAATCTACAAAACCTTTTGACGGAACAGCGCAATATGGGCTTTGACCCTTTGCTCAATGAGCACCGCTTTATCCGACGCAATGGAGAGGAGTTTGCCTTGGTGGGGGTAGAAAACTGGGGAACCGGTGGATTCTCTCAGAAAGGAGACCTGGACAAGGCTTCTGAAGGTTTGACCAATGACAGTTTTAAAGTATTGTTGAGCCATGACCCTTCCCATTGGAGGGAGCAGGTATTGACGCATACACAACAATTTCATTTGACTTTAAGTGGGCACACCCACGGTTTTCAATTTGGAATTGAAATCCCTCAACTCAAGTGGAGCCCGGTACAATACCGCTACAAAGAATGGGCTGGTATTTACCAACAGGGTAAGCACTTTATCAACGTAAACCGCGGTTTTGGCTTTTTGGGTTACCCGGGCAGGGTGGGCATCTGGCCAGAAATTTCGGTAATCACCCTCAAGAAAAAGGGAGAAGCCTAATGGGACTATGCTCTTGAAAGTGATTCGCTTACAGGAGAAAAGCCCAATTGAAAAATTGCTAATTTTAAATGAATCCTAAGACCAGCACATGTCTAAATTTGGGGAATTAATCGATCGAAATGTTCCAGTTCTGCTTGACTTTTACGCGGAGTGGAGCGATGCCAGCATGGCCATGCATCCTGTTTTACAAGAAGTAGCCGTTTCTATAGGTGCCCAAGGTAAAATCATCAAGATTGATGTCGATAAAAACAAAGAGCTTTCGCAAGCTTTGCGCATCAAAGGATTGCCTACCCTAATGATCTACAAAAAGGGTGAAATGGTTTGGCGTCAAAGCGGAGAGCAAGATGCAGAAACCCTGATGGGTATTCTTCAGGAGTACGTTTAATTCAGTACTGTATCGGAAATTTGTAAGGCCTTTTGAAGGCTGTCCAGGGTAGCGCTGTCGGGAAGGATTATGCCTTCTTCTGACTTTAACTCTTTCATCTTTAACTCAAGAGGAGACTCCAGCAGGTAGTCTGCATTATCATCGCCCATATAGGTGCGGAAAGGCTGCACGTATTGGCTGTAAACCCCGAGTTCTTCTGTTCCCCAGTCCAACTGTTGGTTCTCGAATAAAATATCCACTACACGGCGGTAGGCTTGTAGATCGGCATAGACATCTTCCATTTGATCCACTTTTTCCGCTTCCTTTAATCCGCTGCGGTAGTCCAATCTCTCTTGGTAGACCTTCTTTAGTTTTTCGAAGAGTTCCTTGGCCTTTTCCGTTTCTCCTACCTTGAAGTAGCCATCCAAATAAGGCTCCAGGAAGGCGTAAAAGCCATAGCTCTCAAAAGGCAGCTGTTCCATAGCCAATTCGATAATGTTGCGGGCTTTTTCAATTTTACCTTCACGGATTAATTGCTCGCTTAATCGCGCCAGGTTACTGCGGAAAGAAAGCCCTTGGGAACGGGTTTGGGTATCGTGGTAAATGGAGGTGTCTGAAGAGTTCCCCCATTCCCAGTCCATTGCGATCTCGTACATCAAATCAGAATCGATGCGTCCCATTTCAAAGGCGCTGGCGTTCTTGGTTTTGATCGGTACCAGTTTGTAAACCAAGCCATCCAATTGGAGGTAATCCTTCATCCAAATGTATTCGGCCTTATCAAAGCTTCCTCCAGAGAAGTAAAGCGGTCTCTTCCAATCGTTGTTCTTCAGAATATCCAACATCAGAATGCGGTTTTTGGGAAGGGCACCTTTTGGAAGATCAATGTCGATATAATCGACGATAAGATCGGCGTCTTCCGCTTTGACCAGGCCGCTGGCTAAAACATTCTCTTTATTGACAGGCACACGAATCTTGTTGGTCGGGTAAATGACGATGTTGAGGTTGGACTCCGGGTATTGGCTCAAGTCAGCTCCTCGGCGCTCCAGCCAAAAACGCAATTTGGTTTGCGGATCATCGCTGCTCACCCAGTTCATAAAGTCATCCAGGCTCCAGCGCTTTTCGGATATTCCTGGAAGCCCCTGGTAGTAAATTGCATCCCGTGTTCCAAAACGGTATTTGTCGTGAGTCAGTTGAGAAGGAATGGGTGCACTCTCGTAGGCCTGTCGCTTCATCTGATCGATGTACCAATCCGTAGCAAAAAGACTGGTGTTGACTACCCGCACATCCGTTCTGAAGTTTTCGATCTCCTGAACGTACCAGAGCGGGAAGGTGTCGTTATCGCCAATAGTGAATAAAATGGCCCCGGCGTCTTCTTTACAAGACGAGAGATAAGCCATGGCCGTTGAGCGGGCTGTTTGTCTTCCGGAACGATCGTGGTCATCCCAGTTCTGTGTGGCCATCAGTAGAGGAACCGTCAAGAAAGTCAAACCGAGAACAGCAGGGCCGGTCCATTGGAATTTTAAACGTTTACGTAATTCTACAAACAAACCGTATGCACCCATACCAATCCACAGGCAGAAGATGAAGAAAGACCCAACCAGCGAGTAATCACGCTCCCTTGGCTGGAAGATGGGCGGGTTGGTGTAGAATTGAATGGCTAATCCTGTAAAGAGGAAGTAGACCAAGAGTATCCAGAATTGTTTGGGGTTGCGCACCACCTGGTAGATGATGCCGATGAGTCCCAAGATAAAGGGAAGGAAGAAATACGTATTCCGCCCTTTGTTGTTTAGGTCATCGCTTGGCAAGTTATCTTGGCTTCCAATGCGGGCCGAATCCAAAAAGTTGATTCCACTGATCCAGTTCCCGTTGCCGTCGTAACGACCCTGAACGTCGTTCTGTCTACCGACGAAATTCCACATAAAGTACCGCACGTACATATACCCCCACTGAAAGTCGAAGAGGTACCTGAGGTTATCACCCAGGGTGGGTTTTTGAACATCGATATAGTCTCCAAAAGAACGGAGGAAGTCAATGTACTGTTCGGTGCCGATTTGCCCACCGGCGTCCATGGCTTCAAAGCGGCGGATGGCATCGATTAGATCCGTGTAGTCTTTAGCGGTGATGGGTTCTCCGTTCCCCGCACTGATGCGGTGACGTGGTTTGATTTTGTAATCCAGGCGTCCGTAATAACGCATGTAATTTTCGGCATTGGCATCACTCCACATTCGGGGGAGTAGGCGACGTGCTCGGGGTTTGGACCCTGAAGGGCGTCTTCGTACTGGTTGACGATAACGTATTTGCCCAGGGTGTGGTCTTTTTCGTATTTGGGTTTATCGTCAATATCGTTCCCCGGTTCTGCAAAGAGGTCACTGTAGTAGCTCCCGTAGACAGGACTTTCTACTCCAGGATACTGTTCCCGGTTGTAGTAGGCCAATAGTGAACGGGCGTCTTCCGGGTTGTTCTCGTTTACTACGGTTTGGGCATTTGCACGAATCGGAAGCATGAGCCAGGAAGAGAATCCTAAGAAAAGGAACAGCAAGCAATGAACAATCAGATTGGCCAAAGGCAGTTTGTTCTTTTTGGTGTAGGTGATTCCCCAGTAGAACAGGCCGATAAATAAAAGACCAATGATGATGGTTCCTGAGTTAAAAGGCAGTCCCACTTGGTTGACGAAGAATACCTCTCCGGCCCCAAAAAGCTTTAATACATAAGTTAAAGAAAACTTGTAGACCAAAAAGAGAACCGCGACTACGGCTAAATTCCCCAAGAGGAATTGTTTCCAGGTCGGTTTCGGGTATTTTTTGAAAAAGAAAAGGAGTCCGATGGACGGGATGGCCAGGAAGCCCATGAACTGTATTCCAAAGACCAAGCCGATGACAAAGCAAATCAGAAGGAGCCAGCGATGACCTCGAGGGTCATCCAGGTTGTCTGTCCACTTCAGGCCTAACCAAAAGAGTAAGGCCATAATAAAACTGGCCATGGCATAAACTTCCGTTTCTACGGCATTGAACCAAAAACTGTCAGAAAAAGTAAAAGCCAATGCTCCGATAAGTCCACTCCCTAAAAGCACAAGGGCATTGCTGTTGTCGAGGGCACCCTCTTCTTTGGTAATGACTTTTTTCAGGAGGTTGGTGATAATCCAATAAGTGAAAAGAACCGCAAAGGCGCTTGATACCACCGAAACCGAATTGACCATCAAGGCGATTTTCAGCTCATTCCCGAAGGCAAAAAGGGCGAAAAAGGCACCGATCATCTGTAAAAGTGGGGCTCCGGGTGGGTGACCCACTTGCAATTTGGCCGCGGTCGTGATGTATTCACCGGCGTCCCAAAAACTCCCGGTCGGTTCAACCGTCATAAAGTAGACGATTAGGGCGATCAAAAAGCTCAACCAGCCCAAAAGGGTATTCCATTTATTGTAATCTTCGGCAAAGTGTGCTTGTTTTACAAAGGACAAATGTTGGAATACCATAGACGCGTTTATTTTCGGTTGGGCGAATTTATTAAATAATCGTGCAGACCGCTCCTTTTTTGCAAAACCTTATTATTTCTTAAGAATACTCTTGTAATGCAGAGCAAGAACGCCCAAAGGCCAATAACGATTGCTTAGTACTTTCTTAAAAAGTGTTAGTGTACTTTTAAAAGATTTACTTTGGTCAAAAGAAGTATTGTTTTAAATTTGCACCCTCAATAATGGAATGGCCTATGGTGTAATTGGCAACACTACTGATTTTGGTTCAGTCATTCTAGGTTCGATCCTAGTAGGCCAACAGTAAAAACCCTCTGATTTTCAGGGGGTTTTTTAATTTAAGTTCGTTCTTCTAAAATCAAGAATAGTCCAATATTATGTTTGTTCTTCCCGTGCGATAGAAGGTAAAACCATTGTTGTTTGAAAATTCTTTAGTTCTTTTAATCTTCGGTTGACATTATTTAACCACTTTTCAATGAGGTCAATTTTGAATGGCCCATCGTATTCTAATTCATTAGCATGAACGAAAGAGATATTGTTGTTATCGGTATTCAAGATTGGGATATTAAAATTGGTAGTAACTGCAAGAATATCGCTATTGCATTCTCTGAGCACCACAGAGTTTTGTATGTTAACCCTCCAATAGACAGGTCTAGTTCCATTTTCGATAGGCATTCCGCCAGGGTCCAAAGAAGAAAAAAAATAACAAAAAAAGACAGCAGTCCATTAATACAAATTAAGGCAGGACTTTGGACTTACCAACCTCAAAAAATAGTTGAGTCTATCAATAGAATTCCTTTTAAAAAGCTGTTCGATAGATTAAACCGTATTAATGCAAAACGGTTTACCTCTGAGGTTCAAAGCGCTATCGATCAATTGGGTTTTAGTGATGTAATTGTTTTTAATGACAGTTCAATGCACTTAGGTCAACATGTTCGTGAGTTTCTGTCCCCTTCAAGCTATATCTATTATATGCGGGATTACCTAAGTCGAAACCGGTATTGGAAAAAGCATGGCCAAAGGTTAGAACCTGTCCTTATAGCGGAGGCAGATTGTGTTGTTTGTAATTCAAATCTCTATCAAGATTACGGTTTGCAATTCAATCGTCATTGCTACATGGTCGGTCAAGGATGTGATACAAAAGCCTTTGATAATCGCAACCAGGTGATTGATGTTCCAGAAGTGTTGGTAAAGATTTCAGGCCCTGTTGTCGGATATGTTGGTTTCTTGAGTAATGGTCGTCTAGATCCCGATATATTAATAGAAATTGCTAAAAATAGACCCGACTGGTCTTTGGTGCTAGTAGGGCCTGAAGATTCTGTTTTTAAAGAATCCGAATTGCACGACTATCCCAATGTTTATTTCTTAGGATTACAACCTCTGGACAGTTTGCCTGGGTATATACAGGGCTTTGATGTTGCTTTAAATCCACAGCGAATCACGGAAATTACTATGGGAAATTATCCAAGGAAAATTGATGAGTATCTGGCCATGGGAAAACCAGTAGTCGCTTCAATGACTAAAGCAATGGAATATTTTAGTGATTATGTCTACTTAGGAGAGAGTCCAGAGGATTACTTGCATTTAATTGAGCGTGCCTTGGCAGAAAACACTCCGATTTTGGAAGACCGACGTCGGGCTTTTGCAAGTTCTCATACATGGGAAAATAATGCAAAAGCCATATTCTCTAGTTTAGAGAAAACCAGGGTTAAAGATTCCAGATAGAGGACTACAATTCCCGAACGGAAAACTTTTCGCTTACCCAAAAGTCCTTTGGGTTGTCAATTCCAAATACCTCTCGAATTCCTCCATGGCAATCCTGCAGGTATTCAAGTCCTGGTGCAGCATTGAGTTCTATGATTGCAGCCCCTTCATTGGTATAGGCAATATCCCAACCACCAAATCCAATTGGGCCAAACTTCACTGCCGCTTTTTCAGCGAGTTCTTTGACTTCTTTCCAATGTGGAAAGACGTATCCGTTGAAGCTAAATCCTGTGTCAGGATGTGCATCTGTGGTTATTCCATGCCCTTTGTGAATGAGTTTATCAAACTCTCCTGTTTCAATGTTTATACGGCAAACTAATCCTGATTTGCTGGCATTATCCAAATGGCTCCCTCCTTGCCCCATTCGAAGCATGGCAAGTAAGACCCGACTATTTCCATTTTTAAACTCTGTAATAACTCTAAAAGTATTAACAGCATTAGGATAGATGGCGTTCAGCTCCTCGTGTTGAGTAAGTCCCTCTTGGAGTATATAATCGGTTGCCTTATCCATGTTTTCGATTATTTCTCGGGATTTTTTGGCGTTGTATTTTTGCTCCTCATTGGGGTCCGCCTGATGAACTTTTATTCCCTTTCCGCCGAGTCCATTTGTCGGTTTAAGAAACATCTTCAGCGCGTTGGAATTTTGAATTACTGAAGAAGCCTTTTCCTTAGTAATTTCATTTTTCTCGTTATCGTAGAAATACCCATTTTTATATTGCCACAGAAGTTTTGGCTGAGGAAGATTGTAGGATTTTAGCAGCTGAAAGGTCAGTTCCTTATCCTCACTCAAAACTCCATAGTCCTTAAAAAATTTGGGAAAGAAAAGGTAATAAGCGAAAAAGTTTGGAATGTAATTCTTCATTTCTTCGATGGATTGAGTACATTCTCGTCTATACATACCATAGCGTATGTACTGAAATGGATAGCATCCCCAGTATTGTTTAAGGGTTCTCATTTCACGGATTATGACCGACTTCTTCTTTTTATCCTTAGCCTTGCGATATTTTCTTATTTCTTGACTGTAATGCTTGTTGTAATGGGCCCTCAGTCTTCTTTCCGAAATAATTTTCCAGACTTGATAGATGCGTTTCATGAACGAAGTTTAGTTATTGGTCTATGGAATTACAAAGGTATTTCCCTGTATGTCCACTTGTGAATTTTACGGAAGTTGTTCTTTGAAATTTTTAAAAAATAAGATGGTCTGTGCAACCAGGTTTTTTAGATCTATTTGTAAATGATCTCTAATTAAAAAGAGTCCAACGCCGATACCAATCAATGTAAATGTAACTGTGCCTATCGCAACAAGCGCCAAGGACTGGAAATAATGGACAGCGATCAAATCAATTGCAATATTAGCAGAGGCCATTGCTAAAACCTTAAATAGGTTGAGCTTAGGTTGATCAATACTGTCAAAGAGAATCCCAAGAAAGCGATCAAAAGGAAGGAAAAAGAGATATAAAGTAAAAATCCTCAATACCAGAACCAATTCATCTATTACCGATAAGTACCCATCTCCACCAAGAATGTAAACCAAGGGTCTGCGAATAGGTAACAAAGCAATATGAATGGGCTTAAAATAAAGGTGACAGCGCCAGTGTAGGAATAGAAAATATGCTTCACTTCTTCCATGTTGTTTTTGAGAAACTGTTTGGAAAGACGCGGGTAGGCGGTCATAGAAAAACTCTTTAACGGGATTCCGATCAGGTCGGTTAATTTTAAGGGGATAGCATACATCGCAATTGCCTCAGGTCCCATTAGAGTACTTGATCCGATAATAAAGGTATCTGCACTTTTCAGCAGATTTGAGCCAATAAGCGATCCCATCGAGTATTTTCCGAAATGAAAAAGTTGACGTTCGGTTATTTTGTCTGCATGATTGAGATAGAAGAGGCCATCCCATTTTCGGAATGTACACCACATACTAGAAATAAGGTTGGTTGTGATGTAAACAATAATAATGGATGTGATTTCAAGTTTTAACCAAAGAAGATTAATTATCAGAAAAAGAACAAATAGTCCAATATTTGAAACTCGCACAAGCATCATTCGATTGAAGTTTTGTTCAGCTTGGAATAAACCATAGGCATTCTTCCATCCCAATGCTGCGAGACCAAAGACAGGATACCAAATCAAAAACAGTTTATACCCGTTGATCACTTGCCAGCCAGAGTGTTCCCATATCCCCCACGTTAGCCAAAGGATAACCCAAAAAATGATAAGTACAATACAGCTCAAGCGGAAACTTGAGCCCAAAAGTCGCTTGATTTGTTCCTTGTCGGCATTGGTCAAAAGACGAACAACAGAGGTTCTTGTTAGTCCATACCGAATGGAATCTGCAAAATTGGTCAAAGCGAGAAAGAGTACCCAATCCCCGAATCTTTCAGTGCTGAGCTGTCGCGTAAGAAGCATAAAGCTTATCAGGCCAAGGACAGCCGTAACTAGATTGGCCATCAATGAAGAAAGATTCTTTTCTCCCTTGAGCTTCTTAAGTTTTTGAATCATCTTTTAGTCTAAAAAAAGAAATATCTAAGATACTCTTGATATTACCAACTCCAAGATGATTTAATTAGTATAGGCGATGTTGTGAGAGGCAGATTATGTGATGTGTAAGTAATTTACTGCAAAATAATGATTTTTAAAATCGTTGTTTTGGGCCTTATAAAATCTCCAAAATCAAAGATCTAAATGAGATGGTGTGTTCGGACTGCAGCTTTAGCGCGAACAATTTTTTCGTTGATTGTATCCCAAAGCGCAATTCGTTTTGAAATGGATGTTTTGGCAGATTCCAATGCGATCATCCAGTTTTTTTCATTTGTCCCACAAATTTCTTCGATCATCCTCATGGACAATGGACCATGCTGATCACCATCCAATTCAATGTGCCTCTGCAAATAGTAACGCAGTTTTGTGTACCGTTTGGACTCCGGATCAGCTGATTTCAGAATTTTTAGAAACATCTCAGGGATGATTTCTTCCCTTCCGAAGGCAAATGCAGCAGCAATAGCCACTGTGTTTTGACTACCTACCGTATCGAGCGTAAAAGCAACAAAATCTCGGGTTCTCTCATCTGTTTGACCATTAATCATGCCGAGTGTAAAATGGTCTCCAGATTGTAAACGGCTAATAAGGTCGTCAATTCCGTTGTGGTCGGCCCCCAATTCGTCCATAGCGTCGAGGTACATTTCAAAGTGGCTTTGAACTTCCCCTTGGTCATTAAGATCACTTTCTTCATCCAAAACAATTTCATTTATGAAGCGGGCTAGAACAGGGTTGTTCGGGGGAGTCCAAGGCAGACGGCTCCCGGTTAGGTCCCTCTGTAATGCCTTGAGCAGCGACATAAAGTCCCAAACGGCGTAAACATGAGATTCCATGAAGATCCTGATGTCTTCAAGTGTTTTCAGGTTGTTGTAGAGGCCGTGATTTTGAAGCTTTTTGCGAAAAAAATAGATTTCTTCTTCAATATGAGAAGTAGTCATGCAGGTGACTTCCATGGCTTTTTTTTGCAAAGATCAGTTGTCTCTTTTTATTCTGCAAATTGCAAGGCCTGACTGATTTCAATCAAAATTTATTGGACTCGAAAAACAATGGCCTCCCACGGCTGCAGCACCCCGGAATACCCTTCTGAACTGTAATTTCCTTGGAGCTTTTGCTGGATGTTCATGCCCTCAGGTAGTGGGTAAGTTGTTTCCGTATCGCTGAAATTGAGCAGGACCAGTACCTTTTCTTCTCCTAGGGTTCTGGTATAAGCGAAGACTTCCAGGTGTTTCGTATCCAGATCTTTAAAGTCCCCATAAACCAATACCATCTCTTCTTTCCGCAGAGCGATTAACTCCCGGTAGTAATGGTAAACAGAGTCTTTATTGGCTGTGGATTCGGCGGCGTTGATCTTATCAAAATTCTTATTGACGGCAAACCAGGCGTTGTCAGCGGTCGTAAAACCACCATGGGCAGAGTCGTCCCATTGCATGGGGGTTCTGGAGTGGTCACGAGCAATATGCCACATATTGGTCATCCAAGCCTCTTCATCTGCACCTCCTTCAACCACTTCATCCTGATGCGCATTGCGGGTCATGATGTCGTCCATTTCGTGAACGCTCTTGAAAGGAGAATTGGTCATGGCCAGCTCATCCCCTTGGTAAATAAAAGGAGTCCCTTTCATCGTCAAAAGCAGAGTGGAAAGGAGTTTGGCGGAGAGGTCGCGGAATTCATCTGAGTCATTTCCGAAACGACTAACCATTCTCGGGTTATCATGGTTCGAGAAAAAGATGGTGTTCCAGGAATGCGGGTGGTAGACCTCTTCGTAGAGGGTGTAAAGTTTCTTGAGGTCCGGGAGTTTCCAGTCTTGCCAGATCCACCAGTTAGTGGGGTCGCGGTCAACACCTACATTCCCGAAATGGAATGCGGTACTCAGTTCTTTGCGGTCTTCGCCAATTAAAAGAGGAATGTCTTCTACCTCAATACCGACGATTTCTCCAATCGAAAATACCTCGTCGCGGCCTACAAAAACCTCTTGATGCATTTCTTGAACGTATTTGTGGAGGTTAGGCCCGGAGGCGTAGACCTTGGCGAAATCTCCATCAAAGTTTTCTGGGAAATTCGGGAAGGCGGTGTTTTTAGAAATAAAAGGAAAGGCGTCCAGACGAAAGCCAGCAGCACCTTTGTCCAGGTAAAAGCGCATGATGTCATACATCTCCTGACGCAGTTTGGGGTTTTCCCAATTCAAATCCGGCTGCTTTTTCGAAAACAAATGCAGGTAGTATTCCCCTGTTGCGTCGTCTTTGGACCAGGCAGAACCGCTAAACCAAGAGATCCAATCATTGGGAGGGTTCTCTCCATCGCCCTCGCGCCAGTGGTAGTAATCCCGGTAGGGTTGTCTTTGGATTTACGCGCTTCTTGAAACCATTGGTGCTCATCGCTGGTGTGGTTTCCGACCATGTCCACGATGAATTTGAGGTCGCGTTTTTTCATTTCGCTGATCAATTCGTCGTAGTCTTCCATGGTGCCGAACTCCTCCATGATGGTGCGGTAGTTCCGGATATCGTAGCCATTATCGTCGTTGGGCGAGTCAAAAATTGGGCTGATCCAGATGGCGTCTGCACCTAGATTTTTGATGTAGTCCAGCTTTTCTATGATGCCGCGTAAATCACCGATCCCATCACCATTACTGTCCTTAAAGGAACGAGGATAAATTTGATACACCACGCACTCCTTCCACCAGGTGCGTTTAACCCCATTTTCAAGAACCTCCTTTTGCTCTGCCATAGCCGCTTTTCAAGTTTTCGGCAATATTAGTGTGTTTTTGATAATTCAGGAAAAGGATTACCTTTGCAGCACTGAACGGATAAGTATATTCATGAGGGGACTTCGAGTCCCCTCTTTCAATACATAGGGTTGATGTTTAAAGACCGGGTAGAAGCCTTGCTCGATCAGGCATTAGAGAAACGACCAGATATTTTTCTCATCAAATGCAGCGTCGGGGCAGATAATAGAATCCACGTCGTGCTCGACGGAGACAAGGGGATCAATTTAGAAGACTGTATGGAAATCAGTCGCGCGGTAGAACACAACCTGGACCGGGAAGAACAAGATTTTGCCTTGGAGGTAAGTTCTGTTGGAGCCACCTCTCCACTAGAGTTACCTCGACAGTATCCCCAGCATATTGGTCGCAAACTGGAAGTCAAAACCGCAGACGGCGTTTTTGAGGGAACGCTGGAAAAGGTAGAAGACAACGGGATCGAGTTGTACTGGAAAGCCCGTGAACCCAAACCGGTGGGCAAAGGAAAGCACACCGTGGAAAAAAGAGAATTCGTGTCCTTTGATAAAATTGAAAAGGCACAAGTGAAACTAAAATTTTAAACAGAAACAAGTATCCACTACCATGGAAAATCTGGCACTCATAGAGTCGTTCTCAGAGTTCAAAGACGATAAATTCATCGATCGGGTAACCTTAATGGCGATCCTGGAAGAAGTATTTAGAGCTGCACTGAAGAAAAAATTCGGTTCGGATGATAACTTTGATATCATCATTAACCCCGATAAAGGGGATTTGGAGATCTGGAGAAACCGTATCGTTGTTGAAGACGGACAGGTCGAAGAGCCGAACGAAGAAATTTCATTGACCGAGGCGCGCAAGATTGAGCCTGACTTTGAAGTAGGGGAGGATGTTTCTGAAGAGGTGAAGTTGATTGATTTGGGTCGCCGTTCTATTTTGGCCTTGCGTCAAAATTTAATCGCTAAGATTCACGAGCACGATAACACCACTATATACAAGCAGTTTAAGGACCTCGAAGGAGAGATCTACACTGCGGAGGTGCACCACATTCGTCACAAGGCCATCATTCTGTTGGACGATGAGGGGAACGAAATTATTTTGCCGAAAGACAAGCAGATTCCATCAGATTTCTTCCGTAAAGGAGATAATGTTCGCGGGATCATCGAAAGCGTTGAGCTCAAAGGTAACAAGCCGGCGATCATTATGTCGAGAACAGCGCCTAAATTCTTGGAGCAGTTGTTCTTTCAGGAAATCCCTGAAGTATTTGACGGTTTGATCACCATTAAAAAAGCCGTCCGTATTCCTGGAGAAAAGGCCAAAGTAGCGGTGGATAGCTACGATGATCGTATTGATCCTGTTGGAGCCTGTGTCGGTATGAAGGGTTCCCGTATTCACGGAATCGTTCGCGAATTGGGGAACGAGAACATCGATGTGATCAACTGGACGAACAACTCTCAGTTGATGGTGACTCGCGCTTTGAGTCCTGCGCGAGTTTCTTCCGTAAAACTGGACGACGAAAAAATGACGGCTCAGGTGTATCTGAAGCCAGAAGAAGTCTCTAAGGCCATCGGTCGTGGAGGGCATAACATCCGTTTAGCTGGACAGCTAACCGGGTACGAGATTGATGTATTCCGCGAAGGAGTCGAGGAAGACGTAGAGCTGACCGAGTTCTCGGACGAAATCGATCAGTGGATTATTGAAGAATTCAAAAAGATCGGATTGGACACCGCTCGCAGCGTTTTGGAACAGGATCCTGCGGACTTGGTGAAGCGTACCGATTTGGAAGAAGAAACCGTTGCTGAGGTCGTGCGAATCCTCAAAGCGGAGTTTGAAGATTAAACTATATTTGCAGCAATTACGCAGAGCGAGAATTATTTATGGCGGGAAACCCAACAATACGATTAAATAAAGTACTTCGAGAATTAAATATTTCGCTGGACAGGGCAGTGGACTATCTCAACTCTAAAGGGCATGAGGTAGAGGCACGTCCTACGACAAAGATTTCTGACGAAGTATACCAGGTATTGTTGGAGGAGTTCCAAACCGACATGACCAAGAAGGTAGCTTCTAAAGAAGTCGGTGAAGAAAAGCGCAAAGAGAAGGAAGAGCTCCGTCAGCAGATTGAGCAAGAGCAGGAAGAAAAGCGCATCGCCCGTGAGCGTCGCCAGGAAGTAATCAAGGCCAAGGCTGAACTCAGCGGTCCTAAGACTATTGGGAAGATTGATCTTGAGCCCAAGGCCAAAGAAGAGGAGGAAGTTCCTGTGGTGGAGCAAACACCGGCAGAGGCTCCTGCCCCTGAAGTAAAAGCCCAAGAGCCTGCTGCTCCTGAAGTTAAAGAAGAAGCTCCTGCAGAAGCTCCTGCAGAAGAAGCCCCTGCCGCCCCAAAGGCAGAGGAGAAAGCGGAAGCTCCAACGGCGGAGGCCGAAAGGCAAACTGAGGCCCCTGCAGAAGGAACTCCGGCGAAGTCACAAAACATTGAAACCAAGTACCAAAAACTGACTGGTCCTAAAATTACCGGGGCCAAGATTGACCTGTCCAAGTTTGAGAAGCCGAAGAAGAAGAAGGAAGATGCTCAAGGTGGAGACAGCAACGATCGCCGCAAGAGAAGAAAGCGAATCGTCAGTAAAGGAGGTCCTGCAGATAACCGTGGCAGAGGAAACAACAAAGGCAAGCGCCCTGCGGTAGCCAAAGTTGAACCGACCGAAGCGGAAGTGCAAAAGCAAGTAAGAGAAACCCTGGAAAAACTTCAGGGGAAATCCAATAAAGGTCGCGGGGCCAAGTACCGCCGTGAGAAAAGAGATCAGCACCGTCAACAGACCGAGAAGGATCTTCAGATGCAACAGCTGGAGAGCAAAATCCTCAAGGTTACGGAGTTTGTTACTGTTAACGAATTGGCTACCATGATGGAGGTCAGCACAACCGATATTATTTCGGCTTGTATGTCTCTTGGTATTATGGTGACACTTAACCAGCGCCTGGATGCAGAAACCTTGAGTATCGTGACTGATGAATTTGGTTACGAGGTTGAGTTTGTTACTGCAGAGTTGGAAGAGGCTATTGAGGAGGTTGAGGACAAAGAAGAAGACTTGGTCATCCGAGCGCCTATCGTTACCGTTATGGGTCACGTTGACCACGGTAAGACCTCTTTGTTGGATTACATCAGAAAAGAAAATGTGATCGCTGGAGAGAGCGGAGGAATCACCCAGCACATTGGTGCTTATGGAGTTACTCTGGAATCTGGACAAAAGATCACCTTCCTGGATACTCCTGGTCACGAGGCCTTTACGGCCATGCGTGCACGTGGAGCTCAGGTAACGGATTTGGCCATTATTGTTATTGCGGCGGATGACGACATCATGCCCCAAACCAAGGAAGCGATCAGTCACGCCCAGGCGGCAGGAGTACCGATCGTCTTTGCGATCAACAAGATTGACCGCCCAACGGCGAATCCGGATAAGATAAAAGAAGGACTGGCAGGTATGAACTTGTTGGTTGAAGACTGGGGTGGTAAAATCCAGTCGCACGATATTTCGGCTAAAACAGGACAGGGGGTCAATGAGCTCTTGGAAAAAGTTCTCTTAGAAGCCGAACTTCTCGAACTCAAAGCCAACCCAGATCGTTTGGCTTCGGGTACAGTGGTAGAAGCCTTCCTCGACAAGGGTCGTGGTTATGTTTCGACCATTCTTGTACAGACGGGAACCTTAAGCATCGGAGATTACCTGCTCGCGGGTACAACCAGTGGTAAGGTGAAGGCTATGCAAGATGAGCGTGGGAACAACGTAAAACAAGTTGGGCCTGCAACACCGATTTCTGTACTTGGATTGGATGGAGCGCCTCAGGCTGGTGATAAGTTCAATGTGCTCGAGGACGAAAGAGAAGCAAAACAAATCGCAGGGAAGCGAGCACAACTTCAGCGCGAGCAAAGTGTACGTACCCAGCGTCACATTACCCTGGACGAAATTGGTCGTCGAATCGCCTTAGGAGACTTCCAGGAATTGAACATTATCCTCAAAGGGGATGTGGACGGTTCGGTGGAGGCCTTGACGGATTCCTTCCAAAAACTGTCTACCGACGAAATCCAGGTGAATATCATTCACAAGGGAGTTGGAGCGATCACCGAGTCGGATGTTCTTTTAGCGAGTGCTTCGGACGCGATCATCATCGGATTTAATGTTCGACCGATGGGGAATGCCCGTGCAGTAGCCGATAAGGAAGAAATCGATATCCGTACCTACAGCATCATTTACGATGCGATCAATGACCTCAAGGACGCGATGGAGGGCATGTTGTCTCCAGAGATGAAAGAGGAAGTGACGGGTACGGCCGAAATCCGCGAAACCTTTAAGATTTCCAAAATTGGTACCATTGCAGGATGTATGGTGACCAGCGGAAAGCTATTCCGAAACTCAGGTGTTCGTATCATTCGCGAAGGAGTGGTGGTTTACACCGGAGAATTGGCCTCGCTGAAACGCTTCAAGGACGATGTCAAGGAAGTGTCGAAAGGATACGATTGTGGATTGCAGGTGAAGAACTACAACGACATTCGGATTGATGATGTCATCGAAGCCTTCCAGGAAGTTGCGGTCAAAAAGACCCTGTAAAAATCAGTTGATTTTATTGTTTGTTTTCTGGTTCCAAAAGAACGGCATTCGGATATTTTCGGCGTACCTCTCGGTACTTTCGCTGAGCCTCTAGGGAGTTGTAAAACTTGCCCAGTCGTACACGGTAGGTTGGAGAAAGGAATTCGATCTTGGAATACCAATTGGGATAGTCGATTTCGATCTGACTCTTCAGTTTTCGGGCCTGTTCGTAGGTTCCGAATCCCACCTGAATTTGGTAAAAGTCGGTTTCGGAGCGCACCGCTTTGTAGATTTCGATCAGTTCCGGAAGGTTGGGATCCTGTTCAATGTAAAGAGTTCCCTCTTGAGCGTGGATTTCTGTACTAAAAAACAGTCCGATTCCGGCGAAGGCAAGTAGGCTAATGCGTTTCATGATCTTTTGTTTTACAAGGGATTAAAGTTCCATTTTTTTCGCCATTAAACAAATTTTATTTTGCTTATTTAGAGCGATTATAAATTAGTATTACCATTCTCTTAACACTTCAAAAAATGCTGCTTGTGCCTTATTTTTGTCGCCAATTTGCGCCCCGATTTAAGTGGCTCTACACCCTGCTAGAGTAACAATCGTGCCAAAGTTTGATCAGCAATTATAAGAGCATGAGAAAGGTCTCGCACCGCATCCAATTTAAGCAGATTCTCCGGTTATTCATCATTACATTTTTATTTAATGCAACCCCCTTGTTCGCACAGGATGAGGCTGCTGTAGAGCCAGCTGCGGCTGAAGCCTCGGCAGATCTAGGAGGAGATCCGACTGCTGGAAAACAATTGTTTAATCAGAATTGTGCGGCTTGTCACGCCCTTGATCGGAACATGACTGGGCCGATGCTTCGCAACGTGGAAACGCGTTTGAGCGAAGAGCAAGGTTTAGATCGCGAATGGTTGTACAAATGGATTCGCAACAGTGCTGGACTGATTGCTTCTGGAGACAGCTACGCCAATCAAGTGTACAACGAGTGGAATCAGGTGGCTATGACGGCCTTTCCGCTTTTGAGTGATACCGATATCAACAATATTTTGGCCTATACGGCTTATGTTCCGCCAGTTACTGATGGTGGTGGTAAAGGACCTATCACAGAATTGAAACCAGTAGAGCCGGGTATCTCCAACGAGATCATCCTCGGAGCTCTGGCCTTTGTCTTGGCGGTGTTGGTGATCATGTTGTTTACAGTCAATTCTACCTTGCGCCGCATTGCTGAGGCCAACGGGATTGATGTGGAGCGTGTTCGTGAAAAGAGAACTCCGATCTGGAAAGCCTTTGCGCAGAATCAATTCTTGGTATTCGTCAGTGTGTTGTTCTTGTTGCTCTCGAGTGCCTATTTCGCTTACGCATACATGTCTCAAATTGGAGTGGACCAAGGCTATGCCCCAGTACAACCAATCCACTATTCACACCGTATTCACGCCGGTGTCAATAAAATTGAGTGTACGTACTGTCACTCTTCTGCCCGAGTGTCCAAGCATTCCGGTATTCCTTCTTTGAATGTTTGTATGAACTGTCACAAATCGATCTACGAGTACAAGGGAACTCCGGAAGGGCCTTCTGCAGAAGATTTGGCAAATGGCTACACCAACGAATTCTACACCAAGGAAATCAAAAGACTTTACGAAGCAGTAGGATGGGATGAAGGTACCCAAAGCTACACAGGCGAGTCTAAGCCAGTGAAGTGGGTGCGTATCCATAACCTGCCTGACTTTGCTTACTTCAACCACTCTCAGCACGTCACTGTAGGTGAGATCGAGTGCCAGACCTGCCACGGTCCGGTTGAGGAGATGGAAATCATGTACCAGTATTCACCGCTCACTATGGGCTGGTGTATCAACTGTCACCGCGAGACCAATATCAAGGTGGCTGATAACGCGTACTACGAGAAGATCCACGCTGAACTCTCCAAGAAGTATGAAGTGGAAGAGTTGACCGCCGCACAAATGGGAGGTCTTGAATGTGGAAAATGTCATTATTAATCAGGTTTTTAGGAGCACCATATGGCGTCAAATAAGAAATATTGGAAAAGCGAAATAGAACTACAAGAAGGGAATCCTCTTGTAGATCAAATTCGTCAGAATGAGTTTCCAGAAGAAATTCCTACCTCTGATTTTTTACAGCAGGAAGAAACCTTAGCTGAATCGAGTACCAGTCGTCGTGACTTTTTGAAGTATGTTGGTTTTAGTACCGCAGCGGCTTCTCTTGCGGCTTGTAAAGGTCCTGTTAAAGAGTCGATCCCTTATGTTGTTCAGCCAGACCGTATCGTTCCTGGGGTAGCCAACTTCTACGCGACCACCATCGCAGATGGTTTCGATTTTGCCAGTGTATTGGTCAAGACTCGTGAAGGTCGTCCGATCTTCATCAAGCCAAACGACCGTGCTTCTGTATTAAGCCACGGTAATGCTCGTGTGAATGCTTCTGTTCTTTCTCTTTACGACAAGAACCGAATTCAAGGTCCTATTAATCAGGCCGGAGAGCAAGTCGATTGGAGTGCTTTGGATGCAGCGGTAAAAGCGAAGTTGGACGCCATGCAAGGAGGTTCCAAGCAAGCGGTCATCTTGACTCAGTCATACGCTAGTCCAAGTATGAAGCGTTTGGTAGCTGATTTTGCAGCAGCTTATCCTTTTGTGAAGCACGTGGTATACGATGCGATTTCAGAAGATGCAGCACTTTCTGCCTTCGATAAAAAATACCGAGAGCGCGCTCTTGCGGATTACGATTTCGAAAAAGCCGAATTGATTGTCTCTTTTGCCGCAGATTTCTTAGGAGATTGGCAAGGAGGAGGCTACGACGGTGGTTATGCCAAAGGACGTATCCCAAAAAACGGAAAAATGTCTCGCCACATTCAGGTCGAGTCGAATATGAGCTTGAGTGGTGCGAACGCTGATACGCGTATTCCGCTACAGAACGCCAAGATCAAGATTGCCCTTGCCAAGTTGTACTACAAATTGAATGGTAGTACTGTCGGTGGAGGGGAAGATTCTGCCATCGATGCCTATGTCGATGCTATCACGGAAGAGATTCGTCAGAAAGGTTCCAAAGCTGTTGTGGTTTGTGGAATTCAGGATGAGGATGCTCAGCTAGTTACTTTGGCGATCAACGAATTGATCCAAAGTGAGGCATTCGATGCAAAAGCGCCGCGCTACATCCGCGAAGGAAACGTCAATGATTTGAATCGTTTGATGGCGGATATGAAGACCGGACAAGTGGGAATGCTGATCACTGATGGGATCAACCCGGTGTACAGCTTGCCTAACGGTCAAGAGTTTAAAGATTTAGTGTCTCAAGTGGATCTGTCAGTTTCTTTCTCTTTCTTGAGAGACGAGACGGCGGAGTCTACTACCTATACTGCTGCTCGCTCGCACTACCTCGAATCTTGGGGAGATGTGGAGTTGAAAAAAGGCCACTTCAGCCTTGTGCAGCCGGTTATTCGTAAATTATTTTCTACCCGCCAACTGCAGGATTGTCTGTTGAGCTGGATGGGTAACGATCAGAATTACTACGATTACATCAAAGCCAACTGGGGTGAAACAGTTCTTCAGGGAGGTTCTTGGAACCAGGCCCTTCAGGATGGTGTTTTCCATGCTGGAGCGAATGCGGAAGGGCTTGTGTCCGAAGTTGCTGCCGCCATTGCCTCTGTTGGAGAAGAGACCACACCAGGCGTATCTGCCTTAACGGTATCGCTGCGTTCGTTGATGAACTCGGCTAGCCCAGAAATGGAGCTGGTTCTGTACTCTAAATCTGGTATGGGAGACGGGCAGCAAGCCAACAACCCTTGGTTGCAAGAATTCCCAGACCCGATTAGCCGTGCTTCTTGGGACAACTACATTACGGTGTCCAAAGCCGATGCGGAGCGCATGGAGTTGGTCAACGAAAATGTAGCGAATGGAGGTTTGAACGGAAGCTACGTCACTGTAAAGGTTGGTGGAGTTACTGTTCCTAACGTACCGGTGATGATCCAACCGGGTCAAGCGCCTGGAACGGTAGGTTTGGCTTTGGGTTACGGACGCAAGTCGGGTATCCAAGCCGAAATGCAGACCGGTGTCAACGCCTTCCCCTTGTATACGGCTTTTGATAACGTACAAGAGGTCTCATTGACCAAGGAAAGCGGAATGCACGAGTTTGCTTGTATTCAGCTGCACAAAACCTTGATGGGTCGTGGAGACATCATTAAAGAAACAACACTAGACGAATTCAATACCGAAGATGCCGCTGTTTGGAATCCGATTCCACAGGTTTCTTTGGATCACCAGGAAGTGGCTGCTACAAGTGTTGACTTGTGGGAGTCCTTCGATCGTTCGATCGGTCACCACTTCAATATGTCGATTGACTTGAACGCTTGTACCGGATGTGGTGCCTGTGTGATCGCTTGTCACTCCGAGAACAACGTTCCTGTTGTTGGAAAGCAAGAGATTCGCAAGTCGCGTGATATGCACTGGTTGCGTATCGACCGCTACTACTCTTCTGCTGATACCTTCGCTGGAGATGACGAGTACAAAGACGAAATCAGTGGTCTGCTAGGAGAAGATGGAAGCTTGAAAGGCTTTGGAAAGATGGAAGATCCATCAGCAAATCCTCAGGTAGCCTTCCAGCCAGTAATGTGTCAGCACTGTAACCACGCTCCTTGTGAGACGGTATGTCCAGTTGCTGCTACAGCGCACAGCCGCCAGGGTCACAACCACATGGCTTACAACCGTTGTGTGGGTACCCGTTACTGTGCAAACAACTGTCCGTACAAGGTTCGCCGTTTCAACTGGTTCTTGTACAACAACAACGATGAGTTCGATTACCACATGAACAACGACCTCGGTAAGATGGTCTTGAACCCAGACGTAAACGTTCGTTCTCGTGGTGTAATGGAAAAATGTTCTTGGTGTATCCAAATGACTCAGAAGTCTATTCTGGATGCCAAGCGTGATGGAAGAGAAGTGAAGGACGAGGAGTTCCAAACCGCTTGTTCAGCGGCTTGTGGCACCGGAGCCATTGTCTTTGGAGACATCAATGATGAGCATAGCGAGGTTTCTAAACTGAAGAAAGACGACAGAATGTACCACTTGTTGGAGCATGTGGGAACACAACCAAACGTGTTCTACCAAGTCAAAGTCCGAAACACAGAGGAAGCCTAATCAATAAAGAAATTAGAAGTTAGAATATGGCGTCGCATTACGAAGCACCGATACGCAAACCGCTGGTACTAGGAGAAAAATCGTACCACGATGTATCTGTAGACATTGCCCGTCCCGTAGAGGGAAAAGCCAACCGCCAATGGTGGATTGTATTTAGCATTGCGCTAATTGCCTTCCTTTGGGGACTGGGGTGTATTGTGTACACAGTAGGAACCGGAATTGGGGTTTGGGGATTGAACAGAACCGTCAACTGGGCCTGGGATATTACCAACTTTGTCTGGTGGGTAGGTATTGGTCACGCAGGGACCTTGATTTCGGCGGTACTCTTGCTTTTCCGTCAGAAATGGAGAATGGCGATCAACCGTTCTGCAGAGGCGATGACCATCTTCTCGGTTGTTCAGGCGGGATTGTTTCCGATCATTCACATGGGTCGTCCTTGGTTGGCCTACTGGGTACTTCCGATTCCTAACCAATTTGGTTCTTTGTGGGTGAACTTCAACTCCCCACTGCTTTGGGACGTATTCGCGATCTCGACTTACCTTTCGGTATCCTTGGTTTTCTGGTGGACGGGTCTTCTTCCTGACTTCGCGATGATTCGCGACCGCGCCGTGAAGCCTTTCCAGAAAAAAATCTACGGTCTATTGAGTTTCGGATGGACTGGCCGTGCCAAAGATTGGCAACGTTTTGAAGAAGTATCCTTGGTACTTGCCGGTTTGGCAACACCACTTGTACTTTCTGTACACACCATTGTATCCTTTGACTTCGCCACCTCGGTTATTCCAGGATGGCACACCACGATCTTCCCTCCTTACTTCGTTGCAGGGGCGATTTTCTCTGGATTTGCGATGGTGAACACCCTTTTGATTATCATGCGTAAGGTGTGTAATCTGGAGGCTTATATTACCGTACAACACATCGAATTGATGAACATCGTAATCATGATTACCGGTTCGATTGTAGGTTGTGCTTACATCACTGAGCTTTTTGTGGCTTGGTATTCAGGAGTGGAGTACGAGCAATACGCCTTCTTGAACAGAGCAACAGGTCCTTACGCCTGGGCGTACTGGGCAATGATGTCCTGTAACGTATTCTCACCACAGTTTATGTGGTCCAAGAGACTTCGTACCAGTATCATGTTCTCTTTTGGAATCTCGATTGTAGTAAACATTGGAATGTGGTTTGAGCGTTTCGTAATTATCGTGACTTCTTTGCACCGTGATTACCTGCCTTCTTCGTGGACGATGTTCTCTCCAACCTTTGTTGATATCGGAATCTTTATTGGAACAATCGGTTTCTTCTTTGTTCTTTTCCTTCTTTATTCGAGAACCTTCCCGGTGATCGCCCAAGCGGAAGTGAAGTCCATTATGAAGACTTCTGGTGAAGGCTATAAAGCCCTTCGGGATGCCGGTAAGCCACTTTACACCATGCCTCCACGCGGTATCATTACCGAGTACGAGGTGGAAGGAGCGCATGCCTCCGCCGAGGAAGGATTGGATTATGGAGGTGCTGGAGCCCCCGTAATGCAGCTCTTGGGTAAACTGGGATCTTTTGACCCTTCGACCCAGACTCCGGACGACCTGAAGAAGGTCAACGGTATTGGCCCCATGATGGAAAAGGCCTTGAATAAGATTGGAATTTTCTCTTTTGCTCAGTTGAGTAAAATGGGAGACTCAGAATACAATTTGTTGGATACGATTACCGGGTCTTTCCCTGGGCGTGCACAGCGTGACGATTGGGCTGGTCAAGCGAGCTCTTTCTTAAACCTAGATAAATAAGTATGGAGGCAAAACTCTTTCGTGCACTTTACAACGACGACGACATTCTCATGAAGGCAGTGAAAAAACTGCGTGAAGAGAAGGTTCATATCGAGGAGGTTTATACCCCATTCCCTGTTCACGGACTGGACAAAGCAATGGGATTGGCCGAAACCCGTATTTCCATCGCAGCCTTTATGTACGGTTGTGTAGGTCTGATCACTGCGGTTGTTATGATGAATTACATCATGATCCAGGATTGGCCGCAAGATATTGGGGGTAAGCCTAGCTTCTCCTACCTGCAGAACATGCCAGCCTTTGTACCGATTATGTTCGAGCTAACGGTATTTTTTGCTGCTCACCTTATGGTAATCACGTTCTACCTCAGAAGTAGAATGTGGCCTTTTAAGGAAGCGGAGAATCCGGACAAGCGTACTACAGATGACCACTTCTTGGTCGAGGTACACGCGGGTAGTGATGAAGAAAAACTAAAAGAATTATTGTTGGACACCGGTGCTGTTGAAGTACAAGTTCCAAAAACGGCCTAAGACAATGAAGAAAGCAGGAATAATTTTAGGTGCCTTGGCAATGCTCATTAGCTTGAGCAGCTGTTTTGACAAAAACAAGCCAAACTACCAGTACATGCCGAACATGTATGAGCCAGTAGGTTACGAAACTTACCAGAAGGTGGAGTTCTTTCCTCAAGGAACAGAGGCTCTTCTTCCCGTCGACGGAACAATCTCTCGCGGTTGGATGCCTTATGAGTTCGACAATACGGTTGAAGGCAAGGAGTTGGCCCGCGCTCAAGCGAGTCCTCTGGATAGCTTGATGCAAGAAGAAAACCTGGCCGAAGGAAAAGCCCTTTATGATGTTTACTGTGCGATTTGCCACGGAACCAAAGGTGATGGACAAGGCTGGTTGGTAAAGCAAGAGAAGATTCTAGGGGTTCCGACTTATGCGGATGCCGGACGAAATATTACCGTAGGTAGCACTTACCACACCATGTACTATGGATTGAACTCCATGGGCTCTTACGCCTCTCAAATGAGCAACGAAGAGGAGTTGTGGCAAGTGGCTGAATACGTGATGAAATTAAAGCAGGACCTAACTAAATAAGTGATTCTATGTACACCTTTTCAAATCGTTTAAAAATCTCTGCTCTGGTACTGATGGTCCTCGGACTCATCGGCCTTGGTGTTGGGTTTTTTACGGCTCCTTCGACAGTAGAGGAGGCAAAAGCCGCACTGGAAAGTGCGCATGGTGACGGCCATGGCGGGGATCACAGCAGTGGGCACCTGATTGCACAAGAACAAAACGATCACGCGGAAGATACCCACGCGGAAGCGACTGCTGGAGATCACGCAGAGGAGTCGCATGCAGCGGAGTCTCACGGAGACGACCACAGTGCAGCGGCTGCTCACGGAGATGCCGGTCACGGTGGCGGTCACGCGGATCACCATGGAGAGCACCTTTTGAATAGTATGAAGAACCGTCCTTGGTCGGCCTTCTATGCAGGTGCCTTTTTCTTCTTTATGATTTCTCTCGGGGTTTTGGCGTTTTACGCTATCCAACGCGCCGCTCAGGCAGGTTGGTCGCCTATCCTGTTCCGAGTGATGGAGGGGATCACCGCTTATTTAGCCCCTGGAGGTATTATTGTATTTGTATTCTTGCTTTTGTCTGCCTTGCAGGTTAACCACATTTTTGTGTGGGCTGACCCAGCGGTTGTAGAACACGATGCCCTGATTCAAGGGAAAGCAGGTTACTTGAACCCGACTTTCTTTATCATCCGTGCGATCCTATTCTTAGGAGGCTGGGTGTTCTACCGACAGTATTCACGTAAACTTTCCTTGGCGCAGGACGAGGCCTCAGACAACAAGCCTTTTGTCAAGAACTTCCGTCTTTCGGCTGCTTTCTTGGTCTTCTACTTGGTCAGTGAGTCCATGATGTCTTGGGATTGGATTATGAGTCTAGATCCACACTGGTTCAGTACTCTTTTTGGTTGGTATGTATTTGCCAGCATGTTTGTATCGGGAATCACGACGATCGCGATCATTACCATCTACTTGAAATCTAAAGGGTACTTAGAAGAGGTGAACGACAGCCACATCCACGATTTGGCCAAGTTTATGTTTGGTATCAGCATCTTCTGGACCTACTTGTGGTTTAGCCAGTTTATGTTGATCTGGTACGCCAATATTCCGGAAGAGGTGACCTACTTTGAAATGCGATTTGAGTACTACAAGCTGCCTTTCTTTGGAATGCTGGTGCTTAACTTTGTTTTCCCATTGTTGGTTCTCATGCACAGCCATTTCAAGCGTATCAACTGGTTCGTTATTGCCACGGGTATCGTGATCCTTTTTGGTCACTACCTGGATGTGTTTAATATGATTATGCCGGCAACCGTAGGGGAGCACTGGCACTTAGGAATTCCGGAGATCGGTGGAATCATGTTCTTCGCCGGCTTGTTCATCTATGTGGTGTTCACTGCCTTGACCAAGGAATCCCTTACTCCGAAAAGAAACCCATTACTGGAGGAAAGCCGCCAGTTTCATTATTAATTAAGTCAAGAAGAAGACAGCGAGAAGATGACAACAGCCTTAATTTTAGCCGTATTACTCTTAGTAGCCATCGCCATTTGGCAAATGGGAAAAATCTTTGAGTTTTCCCAAATGACCACCGATACGTCTACTGCGCAGATTGCGAACGATACGGATAACAAGAACAACGGTTACCTGCTATTTGCCTTTTTGGTTTTTATCTACGGGATTACCATTTTCAGTTTTGCCAAGTACGGGAAGTTCGTCCTACCGGCTTCTTCTTCGGAGCACGGGGTAGAATACGATCAGTTGATGTGGATCTCTATGGCCATCATCTTCTTTGTACAGATCGTCACCCAGGCTTTGTTGCACTACTTCGGTTATAAGTACCGCGGGGAGAAAGGGAAGAAAGCCCTTTTCTACGCAGACAACGACCGTCTGGAAGCGATTTGGACCATCATCCCGGTGATTGTTCTAGCAGGACTTATTCTTTATGGATTGTACACCTGGACCGAGATCACAAGTATCGAGGAAGGGGAAGACGATATTGTTATCGAGCTTTATGCTCAACAGTTCAACTGGACCGCTCGATATGCGGGTGAGGACGGAGTTTTAGGAGACGCAGTGTACGTTTGATCGATATCAACCGAGCCAATGTCCTTGGTTTGGACGAAGCTGACCCGAATGCCGCGGACGACAAGATTGTCAAGGAATTGCACTTGCCAAAAGGCCGTAAGGTCATTTTTAAGATGCGTTCTCAGGACGTCTTGCATTCGGCTTATATGCCTCACTTCCGTGCGCAGATGAACTGTGTACCAGGGATGATTACGGAATTCAGCTTTACGCCAACGGTGACCACCGAAGAAATGCGTCTGCGTCCAGAGATCATCGAACATGTAAAAAGAACAAACGAAATCCGAGCGGAGCGCGCGGCCAATGATGAGCCGAATAGCGACCCCTGGGAATTCGATTATGTATTGTTGTGTAATAAGATTTGTGGAAAGTCACACTACAACATGCAAATGAAAATAATTGTTGAAGAAGAAGAGGATTACCAGGAATGGCTATCTACACAGAAGTCTTTCGCTGAATCAGTTCAGCCTCAACAATAATTGCTAGCTAGAAAAGGAAATATAAATCTAAAGAGTAAAACTTATGTCTGCAACGGCGAACGCACATGCTGAGGATCATGCTCACGACCACGAGCATCACCATAAGGAAACATTCATCACAAAGTACATCTTCTCGCAGGATCACAAGATGATTGCGAAGCAGTACTTGATCACAGGTCTCATCATGGGATTTGTGGGTATTGCGATGTCTTTGTTGTTTAGAATGCAGTTGGCTTGGCCAGGAAGAGAATTCCCAATCTTTGAAGCCGTACTAGGAAAGTGGGCTCCTGGAGGAGTAATGGATGCCGATATCTACTTGGCATTGGTTACTATCCACGGTACCATCATGGTCTTCTTTGTACTGACCGCTGGATTGAGTGGTACATTCAGTAACTTATTGATTCCATTGCAAATTGGAGCCCGTGATATGGCTTCTGGTTTCTTGAACATGGTGTCGTACTGGTTGTTCTTCCTTTCCAGTGTGATCATGGTGATTTCTCTCTTTGTAGAAGCAGGACCCGCGGCTGCTGGTTGGACAATTTATCCGCCGCTGAGTGCATTGCCGATGGCGCAGCCTGGTTCCGGAATGGGTATGACGTTATGGTTAGTCTCGATGACCATCTTCATTGCCTCTTCTCTTCTGGGATCACTGAACTACATTGTAACGGTTATAAACTTGAGAACAAAAGGGATGTCTATGACTCGTCTACCGTTGACGATCTGGGCTTTCTTTGTCACAGCGATTATCGGTGTAATCTCTTTCCCGGTTCTTCTTTCTGCAGGTCTGTTGTTGCTTATGGACCGCAGCTTCGGAACTTCTTTCTTCTTGTCTGATATCTTCATTCAAGGGGAAGTGCTTCACTACCAAGGAGGATCTCCGGTATTGTACGAGCATTTGTTCTGGTTCCTGGGACACCCGGAAGTATACATCGTACTTCTTCCGGCATTGGGGATTACCTCTGAGGTGATGTCAACCAATGCGCGTAAGCCGATCTTCGGTTACCGCGCCATGGTGGCTTCGATTATCGCCATTGCCTTCTTATCTACCATCGTATGGGGACACCACATGTTTATCTCTGGGATGAACCCATTCTTGGGGTCTGTATTTACTTTTACAACTCTTTTGATTGCGATCCCATCTGCTGTAAAAGCATTTAACTACATCACCACCCTTTGGAAGGGTAACCTGCAGTTGAACCCCGCCATGCTCTTCAGTATCGGGTTGGTTTCTACCTTCATTACTGGGGGTCTGACCGGTATCATTCTGGGTGACAGTACACTGGATATCAACGTTCATGATACTTACTTCGTCGTTGCTCACTTCCACTTGGTAATGGGTATCTCGGCCTTGTACGGATTATTTGCAGGGGTTTACCACTGGTTCCCTAAGATGTTCGAAGGAAAAATGATGAACAAGAACCTGGGGTATGTTCACTTCTGGGTAACGGCCATTTGTGCTTACGGGGTCTTCTTCCCCATGCACTTTGTTGGAATGGCAGGGGTGCCACGTCGTTACTATGAGAATACCGCCTTCCCAATGTTCGATCAGTTGACCGATGTTCAGATTGTCATGACGGTATTCGCCTTGATCGCTGGAGCGGCTCAGTTGGTGTTCGTCTACAACTTCATCAGCAGTATTTTCTACGGGAAGAAAGGACCTCAAAACCCTTGGGGATCGAATACCCTGGAATGGACTGCTCCGCAGAAGCACATTCACGGAAACTGGGAGGGAGAGATTCCTCACGTTTACCGTTGGGCTTACGATTACAGTAAAACGTATGAGAACGGTGAGTACATTATTGAAGGGCAGGATTTCGTCCCTCAAAACACGCCGATTCAACCAGACGAAGAGGAGCTTAATCACTAGAACCTCTGTTTGTATAAACTTGAAAAGCCTGTCTTCCGACAGGCTTTTTTGTTGGATGCCCTGATCAAAAATCGATCGCTTCCCTTACCTTTAAGGTATGAAATGGACTTATGTTTTCTTATTGACCCTTCTTCCTATGGTGGCCTTTGCACAGCAACGCAAGCCTAAAATCAAAGGAAATCGGAAGGTGACGCGGGTAACGGAACGCCTTCCCGCTTTCAACAGTATTTTGCTCAAAGACGATTTGGATGTTGTCCTGGTCGCCGCAAATAGCCCCAGTTACCAATTGGTGGCCGATGACAATTTGGTCGATGTGATCACCTTCAAGGTGGTGGATTCGGTTCTGGAAATTCGTTCTTTCTACAAGATCACTTCCCGAAAGGAATTGGATATCACGATCAATTACGAGAGTTTGAAATCAATCGCGATCCAAGGGGGTAGCATCACAACGGATAATGTTTTAGCCACTGGAAGTCTGTCTCTTACGGCATCGAATAATGCGGCGCTGAATATTTCGGGCAAAGCCCAGTCGGTCCGTGTAAAGCTAGAAAACACTTCTCAGAGCGACCTCAATTTAGATACCCAATTCCTAACGGTCGATATGGAAGAGCGCGCTAATGCGCGGGTCTATACGACTTGTGAGGATTTAACCATAAAGCTGGTTCAGAACGCGAACCTGACCCTGGAAGGGGAAGCGAGAACCGCTATTATCGAGACTTTTCAGCAGAGCAAGTACAAGGGAGAGACGGCTCCTATCGGACGCTTGCAGCTCACCAGTTCAGGGAGTTCTCAGGCCAGGGCTCACGTCACCGAGGTGATCGGACTCAAGGCCAAGGGCAGCAGTAAAATCTTTTTATTCGGGAACCCCAGTATTGATCTGCAGGAGTTTCTCGATACAGCTCAGTTGAGTAAGAAACTCTTGGAGTAAATCTATGAACGAACATTTGGATGCGAATGGGGAGCACTTTAGCCGGGAAGAGCTCGATATAGAGAGAGCGCTTCGGCCCCTCAGCTTCGACGACTTTACCGGGCAAGAGCAGGTGCTTGAAAATCTTCAGATTTTCGTGCAGGCAGCCAATCTGCGTTCTGAAGCTTTGGACCACACCCTGTTTCATGGCCCTCCAGGGTTAGGTAAAACGACGCTGGCCCATATTCTGGCCAACGAGCTGGGCGTTGGGATCAAAGTCACCTCTGGTCCGGTACTGGATAAACCGGGCGACTTAGCGGGTCTTTTGACGAACCTGGACGAACGCGACGTCCTTTTTATTGACGAAATCCACCGCTTGAGTCCTGTGGTCGAAGAATACCTCTATTCGGCTATGGAGGATTACCGCATCGATATTATGCTGGAAACCGGGCCGAATGCCCGTTCCGTTCAAATTAGCCTAGCGCCTTTTACGTTGATTGGTGCCACCACACGATCAGGATTGCTAACGGCCCCGATGCGAGCTCGATTCGGTATCCAAAGCCGTTTACAGTATTACGATACCGAGCTTCTGTCGACCATCGTTCAACGAAGTGCAGAAATTCTAGGAGTACCTATCACCAATGAGGCTGCTATCGAAATTGCCGGGCGGAGCCGGGGTACACCTCGTATCTCCAATGCCTTGTTGCGAAGGGTTCGGGATTTTGCCCAAATCAAGGGGAATGGATCCATCGATCTCGATATTTCACGCATTGCGCTCAAGGCCCTCAATGTAGACGCTCACGGTTTGGATGAGATGGACAATAAAATCCTTTCGACCATTATCGAAAAATTCAAAGGAGGCCCGGTAGGAATAACCACTTTGGCTACGGCGGTATCAGAAAGTGCAGAAACCCTGGAGGAGGTCTATGAGCCCTTTTTGATCCAACAGGGCTTTTTGGTTCGTACCCCTCGAGGAAGAGAAGCTACCCAAAGAGCGTATGAGCACCTGGGGATTAGTTCTCCGGGGGACCAGAAGAACCTCTTTACGGAATCCTAGACTTTATGATTCAACAAAGCCTTAGAGAGAAACACACCGAAATGATCAAGACCGAAGCCCAGCGCCTCGGTTTTTTGTCTTGTGGTGTTTCTAAGGCGGATTTTTTGGAGGAAGAGGCGCCTCGATTGGAGCAGTGGCTTAAGCAGGGCATGCACGGGCAAATGCACTATATGGAAAACCACTTTGACAAGCGCCTTGATCCCCGCTTGTTGGTGCCCGGAGCACAGTCGGTTATTTCTCTGCTGCTGAATTATTACCCCGATGAACAACAGAATGAGGAGTCTTATAAAATCTCGAAATACGCCTACGGGGAAGACTATCACTTTGTTATCCGGGATAAACTCAAAGAACTCCTGGCCTTTATTCGCGATCATATCGGGGAAGTGGACGGAAGGGGGTTCGTGGACTCTGCTCCTGTGCTGGACAAGGCCTGGGCAGCCAAAAGTGGACTGGGCTGGATCGGAAAGCACAGCAACCTTTTGTCACAGAAGGTCGGCTCCTTTTATTTTATCGCTGAATTGATTGTGGATCTGCCCTTGGTCTACGACACGCCAGTTACGGATCACTGTGGCAGTTGCACCGCTTGTATAGACGCCTGTCCCACACAGGCGATTATCGCGCCTTATCAGGTCGATGGAAGCAAGTGTATTTCTTATTTCACCATTGAGCTGAAAGACGAGCTGCCTTCGGCCATGAGTGGTCAGTTTGATGATTGGATGTTTGGTTGTGATGTCTGCCAGGACGTATGCCCGTGGAATCGTTTTTCCAGTCCACATGCAGAGCCTCGGTTTAATCCGCATCCTGAACTTTTGTCTATGACCAAAAGGGATTGGGAGGAAATTACAGAAGAAGTTTTTCGCAAGGTCTTCAAAAAGTCAGCGGTAAAAAGGACGAAGTTCTCTGGCCTCAACCGAAACATTACGTTTTTGGAATAGGGGGATTAGCCATTCCTTTCGTGTTAGATTTTGGTGAGCTCATTGGTTTTTCCTTGGCGAAAAATACTATCTTGAGAGGCGATTGTCTTTTACTGAAAGGCACTTGACAAACTAACTATATGGCAAAATTGGTTAAACCCAGATTGAATTTTTGGCAAATCTGGAATATGAACGTTGGATTCTTCGGAATCCAATTTAGTTTTGGTCTGCAACAGACTGCTGTTAGTCCTATTTTTTCTTTCCTTGGAGCGCATCACGACGAATTACCTTTACTGAATCTGGCGGGCCCGGTCACGGGTTTATTGATTCAGCCCATCATTGGTGCGATTTCGGATAAGACCTGGTCTCCGAAATGGGGAGGTCGCCGAAAGCCCTTTTTCCTGATTGGAGCGATTCTGGCTAGTTTGTGTTTATTCGCCTTTCCTTTCAGTCCTGAATTGTGGTTTGCTGTAGGATTGCTCTGGATTTTGGATGCTGGAAACAATACGGCCATGGAACCCTATCGTGCTTTTGTAGGTGATAAACTGCCGGACGATCAGTTGACCTATGGGTACCAAATGCAGAGTCTTTTTGTAGGAGCCGGGATTACCCTCGCCAACCTTTCTCTTTTTGCTTTTCAGCATTGGTTCAGTACGCCTGTTGAGGGGGGAGGACTTTTTAGTGGGACGGAAGAAAGTGTTTCGTCTATTCCCACCTGGGTCTACTATTCTTTCTTTTTGGGAGCCTTGGCGTCTATAGGAACGATTTTGTGGTCGGTCTGGAAAACGCCTGAAATACCACCATCGGAGGAAGAGCTAAAAGAGATTCAAGAACACAATGCCGATACACCTTCGCCAATGGTGCAGATCCTCAGTGTTCTTTTGGTGATTTTCTCAGTGCCTCTTGTGCTAGGTTATATTACTGCGGAAGTTTACCCTCAGCTTTGGGACAATATCAACCTTGGAGTCATTGTCGTATTGATCTATGCGTTCTTCTGGCTATACATTTTGTACAAGTTGATTAAGAAGAACAAAACCAATAAGACCCTTAAGCGATTGGGAGCCACCTTGGATCCCTTATTGGAAGCAGCTGAGGCGATAGGGGTTATGCCTGGTTTTTTATGGAAGCTGGCTGCTGTCTATTTGTTCCAGTGGTATGCCCTTTTTATCTACTGGCAGTTTTTGCCGCCCATGTTAAGAACCAGTTTGTATGGGATTTCGAATGAGGATAACGATCGGTTCAATGGGATTATGGAATCTTTTAAGGCAGGTAACGAGATCAATTCGGCAGACCAGTCTTTTGCTGAGAATATCCAATCCTTGGCTGAACAGGCTTTAGGACATGCTGGTTTAATGAACGGTACCTACAATTTTGTGACCATGCTTGTGGCCTTGGCCTTGGTGCCTTTGGCTTCAAGAATTGGGTCAAAATTGGTTTATGTGGTCTGTCTTTTCCTTTCGGCCATTGCCATGTTGAGTATGCCTTTCATTACCGATAAATGGCTTCTGTTGGCTCCAATGATTTTATTTGGAATTGGATGGGCGGCGATGATGGGTATTCCATACGCCATGGTCTCTAAAGTTATTCCGGAAGAACGCCGAGGGGTCTATATGGGAATTGTCAATATGATGATTGTTATTCCTATGCTCATTCAGACGGTAAGCTTTGGTCCGATTATCAAAAACTATTTAGATAACGACGCCACCAATGCCATTTTGTTTGCGGGGGTGTTCTTTAGTATTGCTGCGATCTTGGCCTTGCGCTTGAATTTGCCCAAGGATCAACAGACGGTGCAGTGATCTTATGATGAGCAGAACAATCCCAAGTATCAGAAACTTTTGGGGTAACCCATTTTGCTCCCTGCCTTTTTTTTGAAAAAGGGGTTTCGGGGATCAGGGGGATTACCCTTACCTTTACCCCAATCTAGCAGGTCATGAGCAAAGAAAAACAGCGCCGTGAAGCCCTGGTTTATCACGCAAAACCGCAGCCAGGAAAAATCAAGATCGTTCCGACTAAACCCTATGAGACTCAAAGAGATCTGGCTTTGGCCTATTCTCCAGGAGTAGCAGAGCCTTGTTTGGAAATCGAGAAGAACCCGGAAGAGGTCTATCGCTACACCGCCAAAGGAAATACAGTGGCTGTAATATCGAATGGCACCGCAGTACTGGGTCTTGGGAATATTGGGCCCGAAGCTTCCAAGCCGGTTATGGAAGGGAAATGCTTGCTGTTTAAAATTTTTGCGGATATCGATGGGATTGATGTGGAACTCGATACCACGGATGTCGAAAAATTCATAGAGACAGTTAAGATCATTGCGCCCACTTTTGGGGGAATTAACCTGGAAGATATTAAAGCTCCCGAGGCTTTTGAAATCGAAAGGCGACTCAAGGAAGAGTTGGACATCCCTGTGATGCACGATGACCAGCACGGTACGGCCATTATCTCTGCCGCGGCACTGCTAAACGCCTTGGAGCTGGCCGAAAAGAAAATCGAGGAAGTCAAGGTTGTAGTGAGTGGAGCAGGGGCTGCTGCGGTTTCCTGTGCCCGCTTGTACAAAGCCTTTGGGCTGAAAGGCGAGAATTTGGTCATGCTAGACAGCAAGGGGGTAATTCGCAAAGACCGTGAGAACCTCAGTACCGAAAAGGCGGAGTTTGCCACCCATCGCAAAATCGATTCTCTGGAGGAGGCGATGAAGGACGCGGATGTTTTTATTGGTCTGTCCATTGCCGGTATTGTAAGTCCTCAGATGCTCGTCAGTATGGCCCCCAATCCGATTGTGTTCGCCATGGCGAATCCGGATCCTGAGATTCCCTACGAGCTCGCCTGTGAAACCCGTTCAGATATTATTATGGCGACCGGGCGCTCGGACCACCCGAATCAGGTGAACAATGTGCTGGGCTTCCCTTTTATTTTTAGAGGAGCACTGGATGTTCGTTCCACCAAGATTAATGAAGAAATGAAAATGGCTGCAGTGCGGGCCTTGGCTGAAATGACCAAGGAGCCTGTTCCCGAACAAGTCAACATCACCTATGATATTACTCGTCTGACCTTTGGACGGGAGTACATTATACCCAAACCTTTTGATCCTCGTCTGATTACCCGAATTCCTCCGGCCGTTGCTAAGGCAGCCATGGAAACTGGTGTGGCCAGAGCACCGATTGAAAACTGGGAGAAATACGAGGAGGAGCTCTTTTTGCGCTCCGGGAACGATAGCAAATTCATCCGTTCCTTGCACACCCGTGCCAAGATGAATCCAAAGCGAATTGTGTTTGCTGAAGCTGAACTGCTTGAAGTAATTAAAGCAGCACAAATCGTATATGAGGAAGGAATAGCCTATCCGATTCTCCTCGGAAATCAAGAAAAAATCAAGGAGCACATGAAGGTGTTGGAATTCGACGCCGATGTTCCGATCATCGATCCGCGGGTGCCAGAGTTCGCTTCCATGCGCCGTCGTTTCGCGGATAAATTGTGGCAGCAAAGACACCGCAAAGGCGAGACCCGATACAGTGCTCATGTCAATATGGGGAAGCGCAATTACTTTGGCGCTACCATGTTGTTGGAAGGCGAGGCTGACGGTATGATTTCGGGTTATTCCCGATCCTATCCGAAGGTGCTCAAGCCCGTATTTGAAGTATTGGGCCGTTCCAAAGGAGTGACTCGTGCGGCGACCGTCAATGTCATGCTCACCAGTCGAGGTCCTTTGTTCCTGGCGGATACCAGTATCAATATCGACCCCAATGCGGAAGAGTTAGCCGAAATCGCTCAGATGGCCGCAAATATGGCCCGAACCTTTGGGTTTGAACCCGTGGTAGCGATGCTGTCTTACACCAATTACGGTTCTTCCAATCACCCGGCAGCGGTTAAGGTTCGCGAGGCGGTTCGCCTAATCCACGAACAGGACCCCAAGCTGATTGTTGATGGCGAAATTCAAACCGATTTTGCACTGGATCAGGAACTCTGTCGCAGTAATTTCCCCTTCAGTAAACTAGCGGGTAAAAAAGTAAACGTCCTAATCTTTCCCAACCTCGATGCGGCCAATATCAACTACAAGTTGCTCAAAGGGCTGAACAACACCACCTCCATTGGACCGGTGATTGTCGGTTTGCGCAAATCAGTGCACATCCTTCAGCTAGGCGCCAGTGTAGATGAAATGGTGAATATGGCCGCTGTCGCAGTGCTCGACGCGCAAGAACGAGAAAAGCGCAAAAAAGCTAAACAAAAAGAATGATTACACACATCTCCGGAAGGATGATAGAAAAAACCCCGGCTTATGTCATTGTTGAAGCAGCGGGGGTAGGCTATATGCTGCATATTTCACTCCATACGTATGGGCTGTTGAGTGGGGAAGAGCAGCAACACATTTATACCCATTTACACATCAAAGAAGACGCCCACACCTTGTACGGTTTTGCCGAACCGTCGGAACGAGAGGTGTTTCGTCTTTTACTGAGTGTTTCCGGAATCGGAACAAGTACGGCCCGCAATTTATTGTCGGCCATGTCTCCAGCCGAAATGGTGCAGGCTATATCGGGAGGAAATGCAGCTTCCATTCAGGCTGTCAAGGGAATAGGAGCCAAAACAGCCCAGAGAGTTATCTTGGATTTGAAGGATAAAATTTTAAGCTTGGAGTTCAGTGAAGAACTTTCAAAATCCTCAGGCAATACCGCCAAAGAAGAAGCGTTATCAGCTTTAGAAGTTTTGGGATTTGCGCGAAGGTCTGCAGAGAAGGTCATAGACAAGGTATTGGCCGATCAACCTTCGTTGGGTGTAGAAGAAATGATCAAGTACGCCCTTAAAAATTTGTAAGTAGTTTGGAAGTAGGGCCACGATACGGATCTAAATGCGTGTTATTTAGATGTCTAATTCTGTTTTTTGCACTGGGTTGCAGCGCCTCGTTGTACGCCCAGGACTCTATAGCGACAGATTCGGTGAAAACCGGTGTGTCCCTTGGTCGCATCAAACTGGCGAATCCCAAAAGCATTGTTGCCAAGTATTCCTATGATCCCAAGCTCGATGTCTATGTCTTTACGGAGAAGGTAGGCAAATACGATATCAACTACCCCCTGTTTCTCTCTCCTAAAGAATACTTTGATCTGGTGCGTGAGCAGTCCATGAAGGAGTATTTCAAGCAAAAAATTGACGCCTTCAGCGGGAAAAAAGAAGGAACGCAGGAGGCGCGAAAAACCTGTTACCCAACTTCTACATCAACAACAGCTTTTTTGAATCGGTTTTTGGCGGAAACACCATCGAGGTGATACCACAGGGTTCTGTGGCTATGGATCTGGGGCTAATCTGGCAGAAGAACGATAACCCTGCGCTTTCGCCTCGAAACCGGACCAACCTCTCTTTTGATTTTGATCAGCGCATCAGCTTGAGCTTGCTCGGGAAGGTCGGAGAGCGACTGCAGGTTTCGGCCCAATATGATACGGAGGCGACCTTTGATTTCCAGAACTTAATCAAGTTAGAGTACACCCCGACGGAGGATGATATTCTTCGTTCCATTGAAATTGGTAACGTCAACCTGCCTCTGAACAGCACCTTGATCAGTGGCGCCCAAAGTCTTTTTGGTGTCAAGACCCAATTACAGTTCGGTAAAACCACCATCACCGGAGTCTTTTCTGAGCAAAGATCCCAAAACAATACTGTTGTAGCGCAAGGAGGAGGAACCGTGAATGATTTTGCTTTGACTGCCCTGGACTATGATGAAGACAAGCACTTTTTCTTGGCCCAGTACTTCCGGGACAATTACGATGCAGCCCTCGAAAAGTACCCCTTTATTCAAAGTGAGGTGCAGATTACCCGTTTGGAGGTTTGGGTGACCAACAGAACTCAGCAAACCCTGAATGTTCGCAATGTGGTGGCCATCCAGGATTTGGGGGAGTCCGAGCTCGAGAAGACCCGAATCGGTCGAATAGGAGCAGCTCCACCAGGCTTTTTTAATGTAGCCGATAGCCGCGGATTGCCCCGAAACGACGCCAACGATTTTGATCCCACCAAATTGGGGGGAGTAGTGTCTTGAATGACAACATACGTGATATTGCGACGGTGGAAGCCGGAATCAGTATTCCGGGTTATATGGCCAATCAAGGCTTTGACTACACCATTTTGGAGAATGCCCGTAAACTGGAGGTCGGACGGGATTACCAATTCGATTCCCAATTGGGGTATATTTCTTTGAACCAACGTTTGAGCAATGACGAAGTATTGGGGGTGGCCTTTCAGTACACCTTCAATGGCGAAGTGTTTCAGGTGGGTGAATTTGCGAACGGGGGTATTGAAGCCACTTCGGTAGCCCCTGGTGCAGAGCCCATTATTGATAACAACACCTTGATCCTCAAGATGCTTAAGAGCAACATCACCAATGTGGATGACCCGATCTGGGACTTGATGATGAAAAATATTTACTCAACCGGAGCTTTTCAGTTGAGTCAGGAAGATTTTAAGCTGAACATCCTTTATTCGGATCCCAGCCCGAGAAACTACATTACCCCTGTGGATGCAACCAACGGATGGCCTGCAGATTTGCAAGACCGCATCCTGATTAACGTCTTTAACTTTGACCGCCTCAATATCTACAACGATGTGCAGGATGGGGGAGATGGATTCTTTGATTACGTTCAGGGAATAACGATTGACGGGCAAACCGGACGCATCATCTTTACCAAAGTGGAGCCATTTGGGGAGTACCTCTTTGAACTCTTGAGAGGAAATATTGGGGAGGTCTACGATGTCGAGAACGACCAAGGATACAACCCCAACCAGCAAAGGTATGTATTCCGAAATATGTATGCCAAGACCAAGGCGGCTTCGCTACAGGATGCTGGGAAGAACCGCTTCCAAATCAAAGGACGCTACAAATCCCAAGGCAGTAGCGGTATTCCAATTGGTGCCTACAACCCTCCCCGCGGATCGGTGCGGGTAACCGCCGGTGGACGACAGTTGCAAGAAGGAATTGACTATACCGTGAATTACGAAGCGGGTACCGTGCAGCTGATCGATCCGTCTTTGGAAGCGAGTAATACACCGATTAATATTTCGGTCGAAAACAATGCCGTATTCGGACAGCAAACCCGTCGCTTTACCGGTATTAATGTCGAGCACCGGTTTAACGACAACTTTATTTTAGGAGGTACCCTGATCAACCTGAACGAGAGGCCCCTGACCCAGAAGGCCAATTTTGGGGTAGAGCCGGTTAACAATACCGTCTTTGGAATGAACGGAAACTTCAGTACAGAACTTCCTTTCCTAACCCGTTTGGTTAACAAGCTGCCCAATATTGATACGGATGAGCCGTCGAATTTGAGCCTTCGTGGGGAATTCGCCTTTTTGAGCCCGAACTCACCGAAGAATGCTGATTTTAATGGCGAAACCACCACTTACTTGGATGACTTTGAAGGGGCTCAGGCCCTGATTGATATTCGGTCTTCCTTAGGGTGGACTCTCGCTTCACCGCCGCTGGAATTCTTTCCAGGGAACCAACTCCCGGGAAGTTCTCCGGACGATCCACTCAATTTACAGTCTGGCTTTGGTCGTGCGAAGATGGCGTGGTATACCATTGATCCGATCTTCTATACCAACCAGCGCCCTAGTGGAATTTCTGACAACGATCTTTCTTTGAATACCACCCGTCGGGTCTTTATTGATGAGGTCTTTCCGACGATTGATATCGCTCAGGGGCAGACCACGGTGCAGGGAACTTTGGATATTGCCTATTATCCGAATCAGAAAGGTCCTTACAACAACAATCCCAACTTCGATTCCGATGCCCCTAACCAGAAATGGGCGGGGATCATGCGTTCGCTTAGCAGTACCAACTTCGAACAATCCAATGTGGAATTTGTCCAGTTCTGGGTGCTCGATCCCTATGTCGATGGCCAAGCAACGGGCCCCGGTGAACTGGTAATCAACCTGGGGAACATCTCGGAGGATATCCTGAAAGACGGGCGCAAGCAATACGAAAATGGACTTCCCGGAGTGAATTCATCTGATCTCACCTCGACCACCACCTGGGGTAAGGTTCCAGCCACCCAATCCCTGGTCTATGCCTTTGATGCTGATGCGGCAAACCGGGGCTTGCAGGATCTTGGATTTGATGGGCTGAATGATACGGAGGAAGCAGCCGTATACAACAACCCGGGTCCTGACCCTGCCCTGGATAACTACCAGTACTACCTCAATCGTGAAGGGGGTATTTTGCAGCGTTACCTCGACTTCAATAACGTAGACGGAAACTCGCCGGTGGAGGTCACCAATACAAATCGAGGAAGCACCACCCTGCCGGATGTTGAAGATATTGACCGCGATTTGACCATGAATACGGTCAATAGCTATTACGAATACCGCATTCAGATCAAGCCCAATACCCAGATCACCGATCAATATGTGACGGATATTCGGGAAGGGCAAACACCGACTCTGCCCAACGGAAGTCAACTGAATCGTCGTTGGATTCAGTACAAGATTCCACTTTCTGATTTTACAGACGCTGTTGGCGGGATTACCGATTTTAGATCGGTGAGTTTTATGCGGATGTACCTCACGGGCTTTACCAATGATGTGGTCTTGCGTTTTGCAACCTTGGATCTGGTGCGCGGTGATTGGCGAAGCTACACCAACACCCTTCAGCCCGGTATTGACGATAATCCGAATGACGACGGAACGGTAACGGATGTGAATACGGTAAACATCGAAGAAAACTCAGGAAGAACACCGATTCCTTATGTACTGCCTCCAGGGGTTGTACGGGAGCAGTTGAACAACAATAACACCATCATTCGTCAGAACGAGCAATCCCTCTCTTTTGTGGTGAATGATTTAGAACCCCGAGATTCCCGAGGGGTCTTTAAGAACTTGAACATCGATATGCGGCAGTACGAGCGCATTCGCATGTTTATGCACGCCGAAAGAATTGACCCTAGTGATGAAGAAAATCTGGTTGGTTTCTTAAGAATCGGAACGGATTTCACCGATAACTACTACCAGGTTGAACTGCCGCTGGAGTACACCTCTTTTGGGAGTACTTCTCCGGAAGCGATTTGGCCGTCGGTGAACGAGATCAATCTGGCGTTGGCGGACTTGAATCAAATCAAATCCATTGGGATTGCCGACCAAACCCTGGGTCAGACCGTATTTTATGAAGTGGTGGATGGCAACATTCAGGTGGTGGATGAATTTGCACCCCGTACCCCAGGCCGCAACCGTATAGGGCTGCGCGGTAATCCGTCTCTTGGAAGCATCCGAGCGATGATGGTTGGAGTCAAAAACCAAGGGGATTTACCAGCCGATGGAGAGGTGTGGTTTAACGAATTGCGCTTGGCAGGTCTGGACAACAAAGGAGGTTGGGCTGCGGTCGCCTCTTTGGACGCCAATATTGCGGATTTTGCCAGTGTAACCGCGACCTTGAATACCAGTACTTCAGGTTTTGGTAGTGTAGACCAAATCCCAAACGAAAGAGCGCGCCAAGATCAGGTGACCTATGATGTGGTAACCAACGTAAATGTTGGGCAGTTGTTTCCGAAAAAGTGGGGACTACAGATTCCGTTTAACTACGGTATTTCAGAAACCTTGATCACCCCAGAATTTGATCCGGTCTATGATGATTTGCGTTTGGACGACCGAATCGCAGCCGCCGCTAACCAAGGTGAAGCCGAAGCCATCCGGGAACAAGCCGAGGATTATACGCGCCGAACCAGTGTTAATTTTATTGGGGTCCGAAAGAACAGAGGGGAAGAGGCCGAAGCCAATTTCTTTGATGTCGAAAACTTCACGTTCAACTACTCCTATAACGAAACCCAGCACCGCGACTTTGAAGTCGCCAGCCTGACCGATCAGAATGTCAATACGGGGGTTGTATACAACCACTCTTTCCGCCCGGCACCGATTGCTCCTTTTGCCAAGAACGATTCGATTCTTCGCAGCGACTACTGGAAGTGGTTAAAAGAACTCAATTTCAATTTGCTACCGACCAGCCTGCAAGTCAATGCGAACTACAACCGTTCCTTTAACCAGCAGCGCTTCCGCGATGTTTTGGAACCAGGGGTGGAGGCGCTTGATCTGCCTTTACTGCAGCAACGTAACTATGTGTTCAACTGGCAGTATGCCTTGAACTACAGCATTTCGAAGTCGATGCGCTTGAACCTGACTTCGTCGAATAACAACATTGTTCGGAATTACTTCAATACCGAAGGAGATCCTAACTCGGGTATCGACCAGACTCTGGATCTTTGGGATGGTTTCTTTAACGTGGGAGAAGCTAATAGGCATTCTCAACAAATGGAGCTCAACTACCAGTTGCCCTACGACAAATTCCCCTTCTTGTCCTTTATGAGTGGTGACTATACCTACACCTCCAACTTTGATTGGCAGCGTGGAGGAGATGCTCTTTTCGAAGTGGCCGGAGAAAACATCAACACGGTTCAGAATTCCAGTACCCACAACTTAACAACGACTTTCACCTTCCAAAGTCTTTACGATTTAATTGGGCTGAAGAAACGAGACGGTACGGAACAACCTACTTCCAAACCCCGTTTAGATAAAGCGGGTAATCCGGCGACGGATGAAAAACCACCTAAGAAAACCAGTAAAGCATTTAATACCCTGGTGGATATCCTGACCATGGTCAAGAGAGGTACGCTGAGCTATACCAATACCCGAGGTACGGTACTTCCCGGCTACACCCGCTCGGTTGGATTCCTGGGTACGACCAAACCTTCTTTGGGCTTTGTTTTCGGAAGTCAAGCTGATGTGCGCTTTGCTGCCGCCCGGAACGGGTATCTCACGCAATTTGACGGGTTTAACTCCCAGTTCCTGCAGAACAAAACAACCGCGCTGAATATATCGGCAACCGCTCAGCCGACGCCGGAGATTACCATTGACTTAGTCGCAGATCGGCAGTTTTCTTCCAACCTGCAAGAGAATTTTGAAGTGATAGACGAAAATGGAGAATTGGTATACAACGACCTTTTGACCAATACGCGAGGTAACTTCAGTATAACGAATAACATGATTAAGACGGTCTTCAGAAAGAGCGATGAGTTCGATTCTCAGACTTTTGAGGAGTTTAAGGATTACCGATTGACCATTGCGCAACGTTTGGCCAATAGCCGTGGCCAGAATACCGGGAATGTGGATGCCGATGGTTTCCCAGAGCGCTATGGAAAATCAAATCAAGATGTACTCCTGCCTGCATTGATCGCGGCCTATACGGGAGAATCTCCAGAAACGGTTAATCTGGATGCGTTCCGCGAAGTTCCGATCCCGAACTGGACCATCAAATACACCGGTTTGATGAACAACAAGTGGTTTAAAAAGAACTTTAAGCGTTTCTCGCTGACCCACGGGTACCGTTCTGCCTATAGCATTAACTCTTTTCAAACCAACCTGGAAAAACTCAATACGCCAATTGATCCTGAAACCGGAGATATTCGTCCGGATGATATTATCAGTAATGTGGTCTTGACCGATCAGTTTAACCCCTTGATTCGCCTGGACTTCGAAATGGAAAATTCTTTGAGCGTATTGGCTGAAGTGCGCACCGATCGGGCCATTTCTTTGAGCTTTGACAACAATCTGCTCACAGAGGTCAATGGGCGCGAATTCACCCTGGGCTTGGGTTATCGCATCAAGGACGTCAAGTTTGTGACCAATATCGCCGGAGAGAAGACCCGACTGAAGGGAGACTTGAACCTGAAGGCCGATATGTCTTTGCGCGATAACGTCACTATTATCCGTAACCTGGATCTCAACAACAACCAGATTACTTCGGGTCAGCAGCTGTGGTCTTTGAAGTTTACAGCGGATTATGCTCTCAGCCAGAGCCTCAACGCTTTATTCTTCTACGATCACTCTTTCTCACAGTTTAAGGTCTCTACAGCCTTTCCACAGACGACCATTAACGCTGGCTTTACCTTGCGTTATAATTTCGGCAACTAGGTGGAATCTGTTACATTTGCGCATCAATACTATTAACATGAATATACCTGCAGAACTCAAGTATACGAAGGACCACGAATGGGTGCGTATGGAAGGGGATTTAGCCGTCGTTGGCATCACTGATTTCGCTCAAAGCGAATTGGGAGACATTGTTTATGTCGAAGTAGAAACCCTGGACGAATCCCTTGAAAAGGATGCGGTTTTTGGTACTGTAGAAGCGGTCAAAACCGTTTCTGATTTGTTTTTGCCTCTCAGTGGCGAAATCGTTGAGTTCAATGAAAGTCTGGAAGACGAGCCAGAAAAGGTCAACAGCGATCCTTACGGAGAAGGCTGGATGATCAAAGTAAAGGTGGACAATGCTTCCGACCTAGAAAGCCTAATGAGTGACGAAGAGTACAAAGCTTTGGTGGGCGGATAACCCACGCTTTTTTACCGTATTATTTATCGGATGGATGGTGGTGATCACCTTCCTGAGTCTTGTTTCGGGTATTTCGGTCGAAACAGAGCGTCTTGTGGACCTGCCTATTGATAAGTTGGTTCACTTAACGTTTTATGCAGTAGCGGTTACTTTGGGGGCCATGGCTTGGAAAGAAAAACATGAGCCCTTTACCATTACTTCAAGGTTCCTGATTCTTTTGGCTTTTTTAGCAAGCCTTTATGGTACGGTTATTGAAGTTTTTCAATACTGTTTTACGGCAGATCGAACAGCAGAATGGGAGGATGTTCTGGCAAATAGCGTAGGAGCAATCTTCGGTGCCTTTTTCACCTTGTGGAGTAAAGATAAAATTTGGACGTTAAAAACGCGTTCAAAGTAAAGCTGTTTGGAATTAAATATTAAATTAGCGAACATTAAATAATTGCACATGGAACTCAAGAAGAATCCCAAAGCAGACATTAACAGAAATAGCGGCCTGTACTTTGTACTAGGTCTTGCGGTTGTAATGCTAGGTGTATGGACTGCCTTGGAATGGAAAAAATACGACAAGAACGAGGGGTATGATATCTCCATGAATATCGAGGATCAATTGGACGAAGAGGTTCCAATGACCGAGCAAATCAAAACCCCGCCACCACCGCCACCACCAGCTGCGCCCGAAGTCATCGAGGTTGTAGAAGATGAGGAAGAGGTTGAAGAAACGGTTATCGAGTCTACCGAGACCAGCCAGGAAGAAGAGGTTATGGAAATCGAAGATGTAGAAGTGGCTGAGGTTGAAGAAGATATCAGTGTTCCTTTTGCTGTAATTGAAGATGTACCGGTATTCCCGGGTTGTGAGAGGGCGAAAGACAAAAAAGCTTGCTTCCAGGAGCAAATGATGAAGCACATCCGTAAGAACTTCCGTTACCCTGAAATTGCTCAAGAAATGGGTATTCAAGGTCGTGTAAACGTAGTATTCGTTATCCAAAAGGATGGAAGTATCGGAAACATCCGAATGAGAGGTCCAGACAAGAACTTGGAAGCGGAAGCTATGCGAATCATCAAAAAGCTTCCCAAGATGACACCTGGTAAGCAACGTGGACGTGCAGTAAAAGTTCCATTTAGTATTCCAATTACATTTAAGTTGCAGTAAAGCACTTTGCAATACAAGATAAAGCCCGATGGATTCCATCGGGCTTTTTTTGGTACGTTTCTTGTGATTTTCAATTCACTAACAAGCGCTTACCCTTTCCTTGAGGCGCACTCATAAAATTGAAAACAATGAAAGAAATCAAGACCAAGTCCCCCGGTCGCGGCAACGACCGAGGGGAAAGAAATGTACGAAAAAATGGGTTCTTGCGGTTTCAGCTGGCCCTTATTCTAGCCCTGTTGTTGGTGTACGGAGCCTGGAAGCCTCCTTTGAATACCTTTCGCCGGGCTTCAATACCAAGCTCCTGAGCCGATAGCTGATCTTACGGAAATCCCTCCTGAAAATTGGGTGCCAGAAAAGAAGGTGATCTATACCGAGGTGGTACCGAAATCCACGCGCTTGGGGGCGGAAATTAAGCAAGTGTCCGATGATACCGATATAGATAGACCAGAAGATGAGGTAATCTGTACCGATTGTGCAGATGAGCCGGTAGATCTTTCGGAGATCGAAAATTACGAAGACCCCAATGCTGAACCGGAAACAGTGGTTATGGCTCCAGGAGTACTGGATGAATTACCCGTCTTCCCGGGTTGTGAGAAAGTAGACAAAAGCAAACGCTTTGACTGCTTCAACAAGATGATGAACCGCCACGTTCGCCGCGTATTTCGGTATCCTCAGGCTGATCTCGATCGCGGTTCACAAGGGAAGGTGTACGTAAATTTCCGTATCAATGAACACGGTATTGTTGATCAGATTCAGTACCAGGGCCGTGGGACTACGGAATCGTTAGACAAGGAAGCCTACCGCATTATCAGCAAGCTGCCGAAGATGAAACCGGCCAAGAAAGGTGGTAAGTCAGTACGAGTGACTTACAGCATTCCTATTGTCTTTCAAAGTCCACAATAGGGGCTCAAAAATTACTTGAAAGAAAAGGGGTGAGAAAGGCATCCCTTTTTTTGTTCTTCGTTGCAAATGAAGCCAATGGCCCGTATCTTTGCACGCCAGAAGTGACTGTACATGAGGTCTGCGGTGTATTACCAAAATCAATTTTCATTCGCTCAGTTTGTGGCTGAATTCAAGGCACTGACCAAGGTGCGTTTGGCCATGAGTGTGGTCTTTTCGTCCATGGCCGGGTACCTTTTGGCTGCTGATCAGGTGGAATGGACCGCTCTTCTACTACTCACCTTAGGGGGTTACGCCCTAGTAGGTGCTTCGAACGCCTTCAATCAGGTCATCGAAAAGGACCTGGACAAGCTCATGAAAAGAACCCAGAATCGTCCGCTCCCTGCGGGTCGTATGTCTTCTGGGATGGCATTGGGGATTGCCATTGGCTTGACCATTGCAGGCCTTGTATGCCTGTACATATTAAATGCGAAGACAGCTCTCTTTGGCACTCTATCCGTTTTCTTATACACTTGTGTATACACTCCTCTAAAAACAAAGACGCCCCTTGCAGTATTCGTTGGAGCTATTCCGGGTGCCATTCCTTTTATGTTGGGTTGGGTCGCTTATACGGGACGCTTTGGTATAGAGCCAGGCACTCTGTTTATGGTGCAGTTTTTTTGGCAATTTCCGCATTTCTGGGCTTTGGGATGGATGTTGGATGAGGATTACCGACGAGGAGGCTTCAAGATGCTCCCTACAGGTAAAAAAGATACCGGAACGACTTTTCAGATTATTTTCTATACACTGTGGATGATGGCTACTTCTATATTACCGGCTTTTGGCATCACAGGAACACTGAAGCTTTCGGTACCCGCGGCGGTCATTGTTTTTGTTTTGGGATGCCTTATGCTCTTTGCTGCTTTTCGCCTGTATGAGAAGAGAGATAACCCCAGTGCTCGAAAATTAATGTTGTGGAGTGTATTTTACATCAGCATTCTGCAAGTGATATATGTTGTTGACAAATGGATATGAAACCACGGCAGATGGATTTGACTGAAGGTTCAGTCAAACAAAAGACAGAACGCTCCAAAAAAATGATGGTAGTCGTTCTTCTGTTTAGTCTTTTTATGGGCTTTGCAGGATTGACTTCGGCCTATCTGGTGAGCCAAAAAAGGGAGGATTGGATGAGCAGTATTCAACTGCCTGACGCCTTCTTGTACGGACTTCTTATCATTGCCTTGAGCAGTGTGACTTATATTCTAGCGGGTCGCTTTCTAAAAGCAAACGACGGCCAAAAGACCCTTCTTTTGTTGGGTATTACTTTGGTGCTGGGGATCGCCTTTATTTTTATTCAGTTTGAAGGCTTTAAATCCCTGATACAAGACGGAAATTATTTGACAGGAGATACCGCCAATATTAAATCGTCTTTTATCTATGTGATTGCGGTGGCGCACATCGTTCACGTGGTGGCTGGATTGATTTCTTTGGGTTGGGTAACGGTCAATCAATACTTGGGAAAATACACGAGCGAACGCCACTTGGGATTCTCTTTGGGAGCCATATTTTGGCACTTTTTGGGAGGTCTCTGGTTGTATTTGTACTTGTTCATGTATTTTTTCCAGTAAAAGGGCGTTAGGGAGGAACAGTTTTCCTTTTGGAATCTGGTGCAATCCCTTACATTTGTCAAGATTTTACTAAAAAGAGATAAAGATCTATGGATACATCCGTAAGCACAGGCACTGAAGGTAGCGTTTGGGGTGGTGGAAATCAGCCACTTGGAGCTAGCTATGGAAAGTTGATGATGTGGTTTTTCATCGTATCTGATGCCTTGACCTTTTCTGGATTTTTGGCGGCCTATGGCTTTTCGCGTTTTAAGTTTATCGAAACCTGGCCTATTGCTGATGAAGTTTTTACCCACGTTCCTTTTTTGCATGACGGTGTGGATCGCCCAATGTACTATGTGGCCTTCATGACCTTTATCCTCATCATGTCTTCTGTAACCATGGTATTAGCCGTGGATGCAGGTCATAACATGAAGAAAAGTAAAGTCGTTCTGTATATGTTCCTCACCATTATCGGTGGTGCCATCTTCGTCGGTTCTCAGGCCTGGGAATGGGCGACCTTTATCAAAGGTGATTACGGAGCACTAGAGACCAAAGGAGGGCGTATCCTGCAGTTCGTTGACGCCAGTGCAGATAACAAACGGGTAGCAATCGGAGAGTTTGCCACCACTATTGCCTCTGAACGTGTTAACCACGAAAGACAAAACGGGATTTGGTTTTACGACGGTGAAGCCCTTCCTTCTCATAGTCTGGTCGAGGTTGTCGCTGGATTCCAGGCGACGCCGAATCTGTTGATCCGCACAGAGCAGATCAATGCGGAAGGCGAAAAGACGATTTTGAATCGCGCTGAATCTTTGGAACGAATCAAAGGAGCCGTTCGCGTAGTGGAAGGGGCTAACTTGATTCGCAACGAATACGGAAGTCGCTTGTTTGCTGATTTCTTCTTCTTTATCACTGGGTTCCACGGATTCCACGTATTCTCAGGGGTAATGATCAACATCATCATTTTCTTCAACGTTCTGTTGGGGACTTACGAGAAAAGAGGACACTACGAAATGGTTGAAAAGGTCGGTTTGTACTGGCACTTTGTTGACCTTGTTTGGGTCTTTGTATTCACCTTCTTCTACTTGGTATAATAAACATATTCTTGATCGATGGCGCACGAGCATAAATTAGAGATATTTAGAGGTCTTGTAAAGTTCAAGTCCAATGTCCAGAAAATCTGGGGAGTACTGATTTTCTTAACCCTGGTAACCGCTGTGGAAGTATGGTTGGGTATCGCCAAGCCAGAGTTTTTGGCCAAGGAATACTTCTTGGGGATGAAAAGATTGAACTGGGTGTTCATCATCTTGACCCTGGTAAAGGCATACTATATTACTTGGGATTTCATGCACATGAGAGACGAAAAGAGCTCTTTGCGCAGAGCGGTGGTTTGGACGCCTATCTTTTTGGTAGTCTACTTGGTAGCCATCCTTTTGATGGAAGCAGATTACATCTACACCGTCTTCAAGGAAGGATTCCTTGCCTGGAACTTCTAAGAAGATTGTAAAACATACATGAAAAGGCGGCCGAAAGGCCGCCTTTCTTTATTTTTGTAAACAAAATTCCTGATGAAAAAAGGCTTTGTTTTAGTTGCACTTTTTGTGCTTCCTCTGGTGGCCTATCTCTTCTTTGCCTCCGGGGTAAATCAATTTGGAAAACTCCCTGTTCTGACGGAGGGAGTGCAAGAAATCCAATCCATCGACAGCGAACAACAACTCACCGACAGAATCACGATTCTTGGCTTTTTAGGAGAAGATCCGAGCAAAATGAAGGGGAACTTGTTCAACCTAAATCAAAAGATCTACAAGCGTTTTTATGAGTTCAAGGATTTTCAGATGCTGATGGTCATGCCGGAAGGAACGGAAGCCTACGCCGAAGGCCTTAAAAAGGAAGTCGGGGAGCTGTCTGATCCTGTGGCCTGGCATTTTGCTTTCGCTTCTAAGGATGAGATTAAGCAGTTTTACAGCAGTCTTAAATCACCCCTTCCGTTGGAGGATGACTTGAGTACCCCCTTTGTCTACATCATTGACAAGAAACTCAATTTACGAGGCCGAAATGATGATGAAGACCAAGGCACCAAATACGGCTTTGATACGCGCTCTGTGGCCGATTTGAACAACAAAATGGAGGATGATGTAAAAGTGATCCTCGCAGAGTACAGATTGGCTTTAAAAAAGAACAATGAGTACCTCGTCGAACAGTAAAAAAAAGTACACCTACATCTGGGTGTCTGCCGTGATCTTCGTTTTCGGGATTATCGTCATCCCTTCGATTGTGGATCGTTTACAAAATGGAGAAGTGGTCGAGCAGGATCGGCTTGGGGCTATGGCTGTGCAAACCGTACAAGGACTTACCTATGTCGAGCAGAACGGCTCACGCAGAACTATCCCGAGCTTCAATCTGATCGACCAAGACAGCAGTGCCTTTTCATCGGAAGATTTAAAAGGGAAGATTGTGGTTTTGGATTTTTTCTTTACCACCTGCCCAACGATCTGCCTGGTGATGAGTCAAAACATAGCCACATTACAAAAGGAATTTAAAGATGAAGTGGACTTTGTTTCGATCAGTATTAATTCCCGCTATGACCAGCCAAGTGTGCTTCGCGATTACGCCGCTCGATATAAGGCTCAGGCCGGATGGCATTTTTTGACCGGAGATCCCATACAAATTCACGAACTGGCCCAACAGGGGTTTTATATGTACGCTCGGGAAGATGAAGAAGTGGCGGGTGGATTTGAGCATTCTGGTCTTTTTGCCTTGATCGATACAGAAGGATATATCCGCAGCCGTAAGGATGAGTACGGCAACCCCATGATCTACTACAGGGGAGCGATTACTGAGGAACAAGGAGCCAACAGCCAAGGCGAGACCGAGCAGATCAGTTTGCTCAGAGAAGACATTAAGGAGTTGCTAAAAGAAAGAAAACAGTAAGAAAATGAGTACCGAAATTCAATTAAAGGAAAAAAAGTTTAACCGCTTGATTACAATTGTATCCATCGCTGTGCCTTTGGTGGTCGCTATCTTGTTTGGAGTGAAGTTGCCCAATGTGGAGCCCCTTTCTTTTTTGCCGCCTATCTACGCAAGTATTAATGGGCTTACCGCGGTACTTCTGATCGCTTCCTTGATTGCGATCAAAAACAAGAACGTGAAGTTGCACGAGCGACTCAATACGACTTGTATCGCTTTGTCTCTATTGTTTTTGGTCATGTATGTGGCTTATCACATGACATCCGAATCTACGCCCTATGGAGGGGAAGGTACGATGCGTTATGTGTACTTCTTTATTCTCATTAGCCACATTGCTCTTTCGATCATCGTTATACCCTTGGTGTTGCGCACCTATGCCAAGGCTTACCTGAAGCAATTTGAGGAGCACCGCAAATGGGCCAAGATTACCTTTCCGGTCTGGTTGTACGTCGCCATCACTGGAGTTATTGTTTACCTGATGATCTCGCCTTACTATGCTTAAGAGAAGAGTTCTTTTTGCTATAGTCGCTATTTTGATTCTGTTTCCCGAAACAGCTGAGGCCCAATGCGCCATGTGTCGAGCGGCTTTAGAAAGCGCTGATGACCAGAGCCAGGCAGAGGGAATCAACAACGGAATTGTTTATTTGATGTCGATCCCTTATATCTTGTTTGGGATTGCAGTGGCGGTCTATTTTAGTCGCTTCCGAAAAAAGAATATGTCTTCCGCAAAATCTTAGCAAAACTGTAACATTTCCGGCTTTCTGTTGTCTATAGGGGGTATTACATTAGTTGTACAACTAACCATATGTTTGACCTAGAACGCTGGCAAGAAATATTTGATACCATCCGCAAGAACCGTTTGCGGACTTTTTTGACGGGAGTATCTGTCTCTTCCGGGATATTTATTTTGGTAATTCTTCTCGGTTTTGGCAACGGTATGCGCAATGGCATTGCCGAAGAATTCAAAGGGGATGCCGCCACCAGTATTTGGGTTTGGCCTGGAAGAACAAGCCTGGCTCATAATGGGCTCAATCCCAACCGCAGAATCCAATTTCGCAATGCAGACCTGAACTATGTTCATGAGAATTTAGACGATGACTTCGACAGAGCTTCTACCTTCTTTTTCCCTCCGAATACACAACTCTTGTACAAGAATGACCCGATCGTCTATGAGGTCATTGGTACAACTGGTGATCTTCAGGACATCGAAAACGAATTCATGTCGGAAGGCCGCTATTTGAATCAAAAAGACCTGGATAGTTTTGCCAAGGTGGCCATTGTCAGTAATAAAATCAAGCGTGAAATCTTTTCCGAGGTCGAAACCCCTATTGGGCAACAGATCAGTATTTCTGGGGTTATGTTCACTGTTGTCGGTGTGTACGGAGAGCGAGGAACTTCCGAGAGCGAAGAAGAGCGTATATTCATCCCACTTTCTACTGCCCAATTGGCGTATAACGGAGGGGATCGCATCCGAAACCTCACCTTCCTACTGCCAGATAAAGGCAATTTAGATGAAACCGTTGCGGCTTCAAAATCCTTTATTGCCAACCTCAAGGACTACCTCTATCAAGTGCATGAAATTTCACCAGACGATGAGCGGGCCATCTATTTCGGTAACGATATTGAACAGGCAAGCCGCTATTACAGCCTGATGGACAACATCAAACTCTTCTTCTGGTTTGTGGGCATCTGTACTATTATCGCTGGAGTAGTCGGGGTCAGTAACATCATGCTGATTGTCGTTAAGGAGCGAACCCGAGAAATAGGTATTCGAAAGGCGATGGGGGCACGCCCCATTAGCATTGTGGGCATGATTCTTCAAGAAGCCATTTTTGTAACGGCTATCTCAGGTTTTACAGGCTTTATTTTGAGTATGGGCCTGTTGGAGTTTCTCGGACCTCAAATTGAAATTGACTACGTAAAGAACCCCTCCGTCGATTTTACCTTAGCGCTTACCATGGTGAGCGTATTGATCTTAGCAGGCGCCCTGGCTGGATTTTTTCCGGCCTGGAGAGCAGCGCATATTCATACCATTGACGCATTAAGAGACGAATAGAAAGCTATGTTTAATCGGGACCGTTGGAAAGAAATCTTAGAGGTGTTGACCACCAACATCTTCAGAACGCTGTTGACGGCGTTTGGGGTGTTTTGGGGAATATTTATACTCCTTCTGTTGTTGGCGGCCGGTAAGGGCCTTGAAAATGGGGTTAAACAGGATTTTAGTGGGGTAGCGACCAATACCGTCTTTGTTTGGACGCAGACCACCACTATGGAGTACGACGGTTTACCTAAAGGAAGGAACTACAGTTTTAATCTCGAGGATGTTCGTCTTATTGAAGAAGAAATTCCTCAATTGAGGTTTGTTTCGCCTCGAAATGCCATGGGCAGTCGGGGAATCAATAACGTAGTCTACGGAATCAAAGCCGGGGGCTATCGGATTTTTGGCGATACCCCGAATATTTCGGATCAGAATTCAATGGCAATCACTTCGGGACGTTTTTTAAACCAACCCGATTTGGATCAAAAGCGTAAGGTGGCCATCTTGGGAGATGGCGTTGTTACCGATTTATTTGAAACGGATGAAGAGCCTTTAGGGGAGTATGTTAAGATTAATGGGGTGAACTTTTTGGTCGTTGGAACGTACAAGGATCGAAACGGAAATGGGGGGAACCAAAATGCCAGTAAGCAGATTTTTATTCCCTTCACTACTTTTTCTCAAGCTTATAATCGCGGAGATCGGGTAGGATGGATGGCGATAACTGCTAAAGATGGGAGTTCAATAACCTCTCTAACTCCGAAGATTTTAAACATTATTAAAAAGAATCACCGCATCAACCCAAAGGATCATCGGGCTGTGGGAAACTTCGATCTCTTTCAGGAGTACAGTCGAGTGGAAAACCTTTTTGGAGCCATGCGCTGGATTGCGATTGTGGTTGGGACCTTGGTCTTGCTTTCGGGTGTAATTGGTGTCAGTAATATCATGCTGATTGTCGTTAAGGAACGCACCAAAGAAATCGGTATTCGTCGTGCTTTAGGGGAGTCACCCTTTTCGATAAAAATGCAGATCATCATGGAGTCTATTTTCTTGACCATCATTTCGGGTATGGCTGGGGTGGTCTTTGGGACTCTTATCATTTTCGCCATTAATATGGCCCTGGACGCCTCTGGCCCTGTAGATATGTTTTTGGCCCCCTCTGTCGATTTGGGATCTGTGGTGGGAGCCCTCGTAATCCTTATTATTTCAGGATTGCTGGCTGGATTTATCCCGGCCAATAGTGCCATAAAAGTAAAACCTATAGAAGCCCTGAGAAGCGAATAAATAATCCATCAATCAATAGAACAATCATCAATCACTTGAGCCATGAAAAAATTTGTCACATTACTCATCCTTATTGTCATCGTCGCCTTGTTCGGGGGATCTTTGTATTACCTATACCAAAAGAACTCCGAGGATCCTGTTACGTATGAAACGGCCACCGCAGAGACTAAGACGATCCTTAAAAAATCGATGGCTACAGGAAAAATCATTCCTTTAGAAGAAGTATTGATTAAACCGAATATTTCTGGGGTAATTGAAGAGGTCTATGTTGAAGGAGGTGACTTTGTAAAGTCTGGGGATCTTATTGCTAAAATTAAAGTAGTGCCCAACCTCAATGCGCTGAACGATGCGAAAAACGGTATTGATAACGCCAAGATTAGCTTGAATGATGCTAAACGTAATTATGATCGCCAGAAAGGGTTGTTTGACAAAGGTGTGGTGTCTCAGGCGGACTGGGAGCGGGCTCAACTCTCTTTTCAACAGGCTCAACAGGCCTACAGAGCGGCAAATGAGCGGTACGATATTGTTAAGACAGGAACAACACGAGGCTTTGGCAATGTGGCCAATACCCTGATTCGATCAACGGTGAGCGGCATGGTATTGGATGTTCCAGTTGAGGTGGGTAACCAGGTGATCGAGAGCAATAACTTCAACGAGGGTACAACCATAGCATCAGTAGCAGATGTAGAGAAGATGATCTTTGAAGGAAAGGTGGACGAATCTGAGGTTGGGCGAATCGAAGAGGATCTTCCTTTAGAGATCACTGTTGGGGCAATTGAAAACACGGTATTCGATGCGGTTTTGGACTATATTGCACCCAAAGGAGTAGAAGAGAATGGCGCCATACAATTCGAAATTAAAGGAACCTTGAGCAAGGCAGATACCGTGTTTATTCGAGCAGGTCTTAGCGCCAATGCCTCCATTATTCTGGCCAGAGCGGATAGTGTCCTCGCCATCAAAGAAGGGCTGGTGCAGTATGATAAGGAATCCAAAGAACCCTTCGTAGAAGTCGAAAAGGGGGAGCAGCAATTCCAGCGCAGAGAGATTAAACTCGGGTTGAGTGATGGTATTTTTGTTCAGGTAACCGAAGGTCTTTCCAAAGAAGACAAGATCAAGGTATGGAATGCCCTTGAAGAAGTAGAAGAGGAGTAGTTTCCGGTTAATTTTTTCTGAATTTGTAAAGAGTACGGTCTTTTATAAATAAACGTCATTCCAATTTGAACTAATCTTCACATCTAGATAGATTTAGGAAGTAATAAACGGCAATTGGCCTTCAGGTCTCTTGTCGTTTGATTTATCTACCCTAATCACGTCTATATGAACAGCATTAAAAATTTAGAGCGCTTACAGCAACTACATTCTTTAATCGAGGACGAGTGCACAGGTTCCCCCGGTGAATTAGCCCGCCGGTTGCATATTAGCGAAAGACTCGTTTATCACCTCATTGAACAGCTCAAGGACTTCAAGGCACTCATTCGTTACGACCGTAGTCGTAAAACCTATTTCTACCAGGAGTACTTCCGATTTCAGGTTAATATATCTGTCCAGATCATGAATGAGGATGAAATGACAGAGCTTTTTGGAGGGTTCAGGAATTCCTCAACCGTATTGTCGATCTGCATGTGAGTTGCAGGGACCTCGTTTAGATTCGTCTCGAATTTAAATCTGAATACATGAAATATTTTGACTATTCCGAATGGGATGATTGGATGGGGAGCACGTATGTTGAATCTGGATGTTTGGTTCCTTTATTGCGCATCCTTGGCTTTCCGGTCTTTGTTTAGGAAAGTAGGTTAAAGGTCATTCCCGCTGCCTTTAAAGTGGGAGAACCAATAAACATTGAGTAATGGATAATTGTGAGAAAGAAGCCGAGTTGATGCGGTATTTCGAAATTGAAGAACTAGAACAGCGGTTCGAGTTGGGTTGGATTAAAGGTGGTGAAGTTGGAGCCCAAGTAGAATCTGGGGGAGATTTCAAAATAACCTCTAAAGTGAAATTCTAGTTCTTAAAGGCCACCCGTAGTGGTGGCCTTCTTTTTATGAAAAAGTCCATACACCTTACTTTTTTAGTTTTTATTGGTTGTGCCAATTTCCTGACCCCTCAGAGTAAACAACTCCAACTGCTCAATGAGCTCGACTCCCTGCCCATTGCCGGTGCGCATATGATCCATTTGCAGGATGGCAATGGGTTCATCAGCAATGAAGAAGGCAAACTATTTAAGCCTTTTAAAGGACTTTGGAAAATAAGTCATTTAGGTTTTAAATATAAGATTTACGATAGTGGTGAAGAGCGTGATACTCTTTATTTAAGTCCTGTTTTTACCGTCCTGAAGGAAGTGGAATTATATGCCTTTGATTTGATGGGATATTTGAACGGATGGCTGATTGATTCAAAGAAAATAGCATCAAAGCGAACCCTTCTTTTTCGAAAACTCAGCCGTACCAATGGGGAATTGAGTCATTTATTTCAAGCTCAAATAGCAGAACAACCGGGAAAAGGTCTTTTTCTGAATAATATTCAATATGCAAGTCAATTAAGAATGGACTCTCCTCTTTCACATGGGGGATATGTTGCCCCTAAGGACCTTTTGAATATGATTCAGTTGAACTATCCGATTCAATTCTTATTGAGATGTATGAAAGACTATACCATTGAAAAAATAAGGTACAGTAAAGCGTTCACTGAAATTCAATTTTCTGGGATTATCAGACCGGATCTCAAGACAGAAGTAAAGCTTTTGCATGGGGAGCTATTCTTTTGTAATAAGACTAAAAATCTTTTAAGTATTGCATGGGAACTCGAAGGGTCGGAGGACGGGAGTACTTATTTTTCCGAACGCTACCGTAAAAAGTACAGCGTACGGACAAGCCATAGCCGCATGAGTTGGAAGTTCAATTTAGGTAAAAAGCAAAATAGACATCTGAGCTCCTTTGAATATGTAACGCATAACTCTGTTGATTGGGGGCCAATAGACGAAGTGAGTTTGACTTATCAGGTGCAGGAAGAGCCTTCTTTCCAGAAATCAACCAGAACCAAAATAAAACTGGATCTCCAAAAGCCTATTCTAGACCAAGTCAGATATGTTCCGATTTCTGGTAATAGCTACCTGTTAACTCAAGAAGAATATGAATTTATTAATAGAAAGAACTAATCGGATTGATGACTGGGTGAGGAATGATAGATCTCCTTCCTTTTATCGGAATTACCCAGCGCTATTTGATGCTTATTATCCGGACGTCTCAAAGCAAGAAGTTGAGCAGTTGAGTCTGGCAGCTTATTATCAATACCATGCTTTTTTGATTCAGGATGAGATAATGGATGAAGGAGTTGTTGACGATTTGTCCATGTTGTTGGATTTAAGGGATGCGGCCTTACTTGTTTTAAGTGAGCTATTCCAAAAGAATTCGTCCTTTTGGCGATGTTGGGTTGATAGAAAGAAAGAAGTCGAAAGAGCTCTTGCCTTGGATAAAGAACTTCAAGCTCAAACAGAGGTACAGTTTAATGATTATTGTCGTCTTGCTCAACTTAAATCCAGTGGAGGTCTTTTAGCTATTGATGCTATGCATTTGCTCAATGGGCAACCTGACTCTGTGATATGGAAGTCTTTGATCCAATCTCATCATTATTTTTCTGTAGGTATACAGTTGTATGATGACGTTAAAGACTTTAAAGTTGATTGGATTTCAGGTCAATTCAATTGGGCTGTCTATGACTATAAAAAACAGAATTCCGATTGGGTTAAGCATACTGTTGAGGGAAATCACAAACTATTTTTTCTCCGTGGACATGCCTCTCTTTTGCTTGATAATTCTTGTCGCTACCTCAATCTGTCTCAAGCAGATCTTCCAAGTAATATTCAATCGTCCTGGTTGACCTTAGGGCAACAATTAGAGGATTTGTTTAAGCGATATCGACAGAAAACAGAGATTCAATTGAAGGTGGTCGAGCAGAAGTGGGCCGATTTGCAAACAAGGACAGAATCCCATAGACTGCCTGATATCGGACAAAGCTATTTTGCAAGCTTTGAAAAGGCTTGGCGGTATTTGCAAACTGCTTCTGAATCCAATTGGAACGACCTGGCGCATTGGATGTGGTTATCCTTGGAAGATGGTTTTAATTCCGGTGATCGGGTTCATAAGGGTGAGTTATTTCAAAGAACTCTTCTTTGTGAGTGTATTTCTTTTGCCATGAACCCAGAAGATGCGCAATGGCGCGATTTTATAGAAAAAGAGTGGACTTTTGTAGAATCGTGTAAACGTAAATTCGGAGTTGGTTGCTGGGCTTATTTTGACGAAGTTCCAGAATTGTCATCTGATATAGATGATCTGGCACAGGTCATTCAATTAGCCTGTCGTTTTGATTGTAAGGATAAGCTCGATGAAAAGGTCGGCCGAGCGATTCGCTTAGCTTTGGAGGAGAGGGCAATTGAGCCTGGTGTATGGGAAACGTGGTTGGTGCCTCTAAAGAACAGAACCTCGCTCGAACAGAAGCAAGAGTGGTTAAATACCAAGTGTTGGGGCCGGGGGCCCGACCCTGAAGTGATGGCTAATTTTGCCTATAGTTTGTTGTGCTTTAACAAGGAAAAGTATTTAGAACATCTGGAGTTATGTCGTGATTATTTGCTGAGCGTTCAAGAGGACTCAGGGGGTTGGAAGAGCAGATGGTATTTTGGAGAGCTCTATGGCACATTCCAATGTCTTCGCTTCATACTATCCTTAGGAAAAGAAAAGAGTTCCTCCATTCACAAAGCTCTTACCTTCACGCTAAAGCAACAAAATAAGGATGGGGGATTTGCCGCAACTGAGGGCTTGGTTAGTGATCCTTTATCAACTGCCTTCGCTTTATTGATTTTTAAGGAATTAGGCTTTAACGATGCCACTATTATTAGCCTAGCCAAATCGTACTTAGATTCTGTACAGCAGCCCAATGGTTCATGGCAGGCCATGCCCTTTATTATTGCGAAACCAGGAGAGATTTACAAGAGTGAAGTGATGACAACCGCTTGGGTTCTTCGGTCTTTATGCTAAAGGAAGAAGAGCAATTCCGTCTTAATCCAGATCTTCGGATAAGCGAAAAAGAGTCAAAGTTTTATGTGCTGCGCAATATCAGTTCAGAACAGTATTGGAGGGTTTCGGGAGAGCTCGTCAGGTTTTTGATTCACTTCGAAAAGGGTGGCAGTTTGGAAGAGGTCATAAGATCCCATCAAAAAGAAAAGTCCTCTTATAGTGATGAATCTTCCCTGAGGCAACTGCATCAATTCGCATGGAAAAAAGCGGCTTGGTTGATTTCCAGTGATAGCAAACCAATTCCCGAACCAAAGAAAACTAAACCTCCGACCTATTTGCAGTGGAGTTTTATCCTAATTAATTCGGCTAGGGTGAATAGGCTTTCTAAAAAGTTAGTTTTCTTGTTTTCGCTACCTGTATTCATTGGATTTGTGGCGCTCTTTATCGCTGTTTGGATTCAGGAGACCATGCTTGTTCCTGCAGAAATTTTTATTCAGCCCAACACTGGATTTGTATTCGTTGTGCTAATGTTTGTTAGTGTACTTTTCCATGAGTTTGGTCATTCTTCAGCCTTGGTGTATTCGGGTGAAAGGGCCGGCGCGATTGGAGGGGCTTTTTACCTGCTCAGTCCTGTGCTTTATGCCAATGTCACTAACATATGGGCTTTGAAGAGAAGGCGACGCCAACTAGTTAATTTTGCAGGGATGTACTTTGAGATGATCTTTTGTTCTCTAGGAGTTATTATTTCCATCTTATTGAATTGGGATAGTGGTCGGAGTCTTTTTCTCTTAATTGGCACAAAAACGTTATGGAATTTGAACCCTTTTATCAAAAGTGACGGTTATTGGATTCTTACGGATGTTATGGGAGTTTCCAATCTGTCTCAGAAGTCACTGGCGGCCTGGAAGGGACTGCTTACAGGAACCTTTAAGCCTTCTTCTATCTTTTTGTTGGCTTATGGATTATGCTTTGGGGCAGTAGTTATATGGGCTCTTAGTTCAGTATTTCATTACAGTATACCTGTGCTTCTGGAACTGTATTCGAGCATTTTCGCTGAATCGAATAACACGAAGGGAATATCTTCTCTCAGGTTTTCGTGGTATAAATTTTTCGGTTTACTTCCCTTATTTGTCCTGCTATCTCTTGGGATAAAATCCTTACACCTTTTGAACAAGAATCCATCAAAGCGCATGTCTAGTGCAGTATGAACTATTAGGTTTGATCAATGCTATTGGAATTGGCAAACGTGGATGCCGAAAAACGTGAGAGTAGGTATAAGTAATTGTAATTGGATCGAATGAAACAAGAAATCGTGAAGGATTTAAGGAGATCAGAGCAGAAAGAAATAAAAGGAGGGATATTACCTGTGTTACTCGTCATGACCCTGGATGCTATTCTTCTGGGGACCATGGGAGGCTATATTTATGAATCGTTTACAAGTGATCACTAAAGACAGGCCTTTAATGAATGAAATTAGATTTTTAGGTCTGGAAGACCTCAGACAGGTAAAAGGTGGATGGCTTCGGCCAAATTGGCCTGTTGCACTTTTAGAAGTATTCTCAAAATCATGGGAGTTTGGGCAAGACTTGTATCACAGAAATTGTGATCATGAGTAAGGTATACCTGGCTGTAATGGCCAGGTTTTTTCAGTTGATTAAGTTCCAGAGAGATGTTCTGATCGTAATTTATTTCTTTGGTCTTATGTTCATTTCTTTTCTGTTAGGAATGCTTTTGTTTCAGTGTAACCATGCCGGATGATTTCATTTAATACCGCTATACCTGTATTCGGAAAGATATCTGAATATGGAAATTCGAGTAGTTCTGGGATTCGGGTAAAGCAATTTGATAAGTCCGATTGCGGTATTGCTTGTTTGCAGTCTCTTCATCGATTCCATGGTAAGGAAGTTTCGATCATGGAGCTTCGAACAATTGCAGGAACAGATCAATCAGGAACCTCTGTTTTTAATTTGATAAAAACAGCCAGAGTGTTAGGGTATAATGCTAAGGGTTTAAGACTAAACGCTAACCACTTAGATGTATTAAAAGTACCCTATATCGCAAGAATTATTCCTTCACAAGGTCCACATTTTGTGGTTGTCTATAAGGTTAGTCGTTGGATGGTAAAGGTTATGGATCCTGCCATTGGGAAATTATATTGGATTCCTAAGTATAGAATTCGTCGGTTTTGGTCGGAAGTAGTTATATCCTTGGATCCAGTTGAAGAACAGGAGTCGGCTAAGGAAGAAATTAGAAAGAATGTATCGCTAATGGCACTATTGTATTTCTAATGAAGCGGTATTAACCCAAGGGCAAAGTTTACATGTATTCTATGTGCTTATTCTAGTTGGTTTTATGTGTCTTGGTTATCAAGTTCTCGACGATGCCAATGAAATGAGTAATTCTGTTTCCTTTTTAGTTTTATTTATAACCGACATACTTCACTTAGTTATTCAACAAGCGAAGAGGGTGAAGATAAAGCAGAAAAAAGTTCTTCTGATGAGAAAGCTGATTAAAGCTATCGCCCGGCTTCCTAAAAGGCTTAGGGAGGGTTACTCAGAAGGAGAATATGATACGAGGATGAATGATGTGTTTCAATTCGTTGGTTTTTCAGAAAGACTCCTAATCGATCTTCCCTGGAACCTTTTCCTTTGGTTATATCTCAGCTTGCTGTTAAACCTTATAGATTCTCGACTGCTCTTATTGAGTTTTTTGGTCAGCATGATAATCCTCCAAACTACAGGAATGAAACGTTTATTAAGCCAATCAGGGGAGACAAACGAAAATGATCAATTAAGGAAGGGTTGTTATCGCTTATTTTATGGAAGCAAGTTGTTCCATTTCGATTTATTCAACCATTGGAAGGACTTCTTAAAAACCGCTTGTCAAGCTGAGAAAAACCAAAAGAACAAATCGTGGTTGAAAACAGTCTATTCCATTCTATTTGTTCAGATAATTTTGTTGGGTTTATCTCTATTTGGTTTGAGTTACTTTTTTCAAAATCTATTACTAGAACCTGCGGTTTTTCTGTTGATGTTTTTCCATTTTACCAAGACCCAATTTTTACTACAATTTTTATTGCAGTTTAAGCAGTTTAGAATAAGTAGGAATAGACTTAAAGAAGCGCTCAATTTCAGGGGTTTTAATGTAGGAAATAACGGTCAAAATTTTTAAAATCCATAGGTTATCAGATTTTAACATAATATTCAAATTATTCTTGTAACAAATGGGCAACTTGCTGGTCTTATTAGGAGTGTAAGACCAAACTAACGCAACCACCATGATTGAAATCCGTGACCTGCACAAGTCCTATAAAATGGGCTCAAATTCCTTGCATGTATTGAAGGGAATTAACTTTTCTGCCGAAGCTGGCGAACTAGTTGCGATCATGGGATCTTCTGGATCCGGAAAATCCACATTACTCAACATTTTAGGAATGCTTGACGAAGCTGACGAGGGTGATTATATCCTTGACGGTGTTCCAATCAAAAACCTAAATGAAACACAGGCGGCTGAATACCGTAATAAGTTTTTGGGTTTCATTTTTCAATCCTTCAACCTGATCAATTACAAAAAACGCGCTGGAGAACGTTGCTTTACCTCTATACTATCAAAAAGTGGGTCGAAAGGAACGTCAACGAAAGGCCTTGTCTTATCTGGAGAGAGTTGGGTTAAAGGAATGGGCGAAGCATTTGCCAAATGAGTTATCAGGGGGGCAAAAGCAACGTGTTGCGATCGCTAGAGCGATGGCCGCAGAACCAAAAGTTCTTTTAGCGGATGAGCCTACGGGAGCTCTGGATAGTAAAACTTCTTATGAAGTAATGGATCTTATCCAAAAGATCAATGACGAAGGGAATACCATCTTGGTGGTAACACACGAAGAAGATATTGCCAACATGTGTAAGCGAATTGTACACTTACGCGATGGTGTTATTGTAGAAGACAAGAAAATCGATCAAGTAAGGGCGTCGGATTATGTTCAGTAGAGATACCTGGAAAGAAATTTTTCAAACCATAAGTAAAAACAAGCTCAGAACTTTTCTGACTGGGTTTACTATGGCTTTGGGGATTTTTATTGTCGTAATCATTGTCGGTATGACCAACGGCCTAAAGAATACATTTGACGAGTTCTTTGGGGATGATGCGACAAATACCTTTTTTCTCTTTCCTAATCGTACCTCCATGCCTTACAAGGGCTATAAGTCAGGGCGCAGAATTGAATTTGACAACACGGATCTTCAAGACATTAAAGATAATTTTGCCATTTACTTGGAGTACATCACTCCGCGTATCAGTCGTGGAGCCCTGGTGAAGTACAAGAACGAATCCGATAATTATACCACAAGAGCGGTTGGTCCTGCTCATCAATACAATGAGAAGACCATTATAATGCGTGGGCGGTATATCAACGAGAATGATATTAAAGAGAAGGCCAAAGTCGCCGTAATTGGCCGTTTAGTTAAAAAAGATCTTTTTGGGAATTCGAACCCGATTGGGGAGTTCATAGATGTAGGGGGAAGTGCAATGAAGGTAGTCGGCGTCTTCCAAGACGATGGCGGTGATAATGAAGAGCGATTTATCTACATCCCTTATACCACAAGACAGCTGATTGAGAAAAGTACCGATAAAGTAGATCAGATTATTGTTGCCTTTAAACCGGAAATAGGAATTGCAGGAGCCTTGTCTTTTGAGAAAAAACTAATGGCTTTTTTAAAGGATAAAAAAGTGATTAAGCCAGCGGATCCGAGCGCCATCTTTATTCGAAACGTTGCGGATCAATACGAGCAAAATCAGCAGTTTGCTACCGTACTTGGTTGGATAGCGTTGTTTTTTGCTGGAGGAACAATGGCGGCAGGAATCATTGCGATTGGTAATATCATGCTCATTATTGTGAAAGAAAGAACCAAAGAATTGGGAATTCGCAAGGCAATGGGTGCTACTCCAAAAAACATTATTGGAATAATACTTTTAGAAGCTTCTGTGATCACAACAGTTTCAGGATTTATTGGAATGGGCCTAGGTGTTCTTCTGTTACAAAATTTAGGGGTGACTTTAGAAGATTATTTTATTAAGAACCCTTATATCACGCCTGGGTTTGCCATTTGGTCAACCTTGTTGCTAGTGGTTTGCGGGGTGCTAGCGGGACTTATTCCGGCCAGACGAGCTGCTCGTATTAAACCTATTGTTGCATTAAGAGACGAATAATGAAACTACTATTTGATCGAAATACCTGGCAAGAGATATTCAGCTCGATAAGCAAGAATAAAATTCGAACCCTGCTTACCGTAATCGGGGTCCTTTGGGGAATTTTTGTTTATATCGCGATGTCTGGGGCAGCAAAAGGTCTTGATAATGGTTTCGAGCGTCAGTTCGAAAGCGTAGCGATGAATAGTCTCTTTGCTTGGGCGCAATCCACGAGTAAGCCCTATGCAGGGTTTAAGACGGGAAGAAGAATTCAATTAAAATTGGGTGATGCGGATGTGCTTGAAAGAAGGATTCCGGATATTGAATACATCGCACCTAGAAATGTGAAGGGTGTTTTTGGAGGTGCCCCTGCATTAGTAGTTCGAGGCTTGAATTCTGGTAACTATAATGTTTATGGTGACTTCCCGGTTTTCACGAAAATCGCGACAAAAAAGATTTATGATGGCGGTCGTTTCATAAATGATGAAGACATTGAGCAAGCCCGAAAGGTTTGCGTCATAGGTGAAAGGACGCAAACGGAACTTTTTGAGGATGGTCAGGAGCCAGTTGGGCAGTTCATCCGTATTGACAATGTTTATTTTCAGATCGTTGGGGTGCATAAGTTCGTCCCCGGAGGAGGTTTTGAAAGTGATTCTGATATCTACATCCCATTTTCCACTTTCCGAAAACTTTACAATACGGGCGATCGGGTTTCCTGGTTCTCCATTGCGGCCTACGACGATGCAGATGTAATTCAGGTCGAGAAAGATGTCAAAGCTGTTTTAAAATCGATTCACAGGGTAGATCCAACTGATGAACGCGCTTTTGGTACGTTCAACCTAGGAGAGATCTTTGGACAAGTTATGGGCTTTTCCAGCGGACTTACTTTCCTGTCTCTGGTCATCGGTATTGCAACAATTTTAGCCGGGGTTATCTGTATCGGTAATATCCTCTTGATATCTGTAAAAGAGAGAACCAAAGAACTCGGAGTTCGGAGAGCACTGGGTGCAACACCGGCAGAAGTTCGTTCCTTGATCTTGATCGAGTCTGTTTTTTTGACCTTGATCTCCGGAATTATCGGAATTACCTTAGGTGCCGCTACATTGGCACTCGTTGGCGCGCTGACGGAAGGTTCAGCTTTCCCTTACACCAACCCAACGGTACCCGTACCCTATGTTTTAGGAGCCCTCTTTTTGATGGTGGTTCTGGGAACATTAATCGGACTAATTCCAGCGCAAAGAGCGGTGAGTATTCGTCCAATTGACGCATTAAGAGAAGAATAGAATTACTAAAAATCAATTTAAATACAAGTCATGAAAGTCGTAAAATGGATCCTACTAATCGTAATTATCGCAGGAGGTCTATGGGCAGCGATGTTCTTTATTAAATCCAACAGTAAGTCGGCAATTACCTACGAAACCCACAAGCCGTTTATTTCTTCCATTGAGAAGAAGTCTGTTGCTACCGGAAAAGTAATTCCTCAAGACGAGGTCGAAATCAAACCTCAGATTTCAGGAATTATAGATCGAATCTACAAAGAAGAAGGAGATCAGGTAAAGGCTGGTGATCTAATTGCTGTCATTAAAGTAGTTCCAAATGAGCAGTCATTAAACCAATCTGCCGGACGTGTCCGTAATGCAGAACTTTCATTGAACAACTCTAAAATAGAATTCGAAAGAAATAAAGCACTGTATGAGCGAGGCGTAATTTCTAACCAGGATTATAACAACCTGAAATTGACGTACGAGCGAGCACAACAAGAGTTGAAAAATGCCCGTGCAGATTACCAGATTATTCGACGAGGTTCAGCTGGTGGATCGGCCTCTGCAAACACGAATATTCGTGCGACCGTTAGTGGAACTCTCTTAGAGATTCCAGTCGAGGAAGGGGATCAGGTGATTCAGAGTAATAACTTTAACGATGGTACAACCATTGCCACAATTGCAGACCTTGGAAAAATGATTTTCGAAGGACAGGTTGATGAAGGAGAAGTGGGCAAGTTAGAAATAGGGATGCCACTCGAAATCAGTTTGGGTGCTATCGAAGATAAAAAGTTTGATGCGGTCTTGAGATTTGTCGCTCCAAAAGGAGTGGAGCAGGCTGGTGCTGTTCAGTTTAAGATTGAAGGGGACGTAACCGTTGACGAAGGAACCGTTATCCGTGCAGGATATAGTGCCAACGCCTCTTTGATTTTGGAGAAAAGAGATAGCATTTTAGTGATTCCTGAGGCCCTATTGCAATTCGATAATCAGACGGATAAGCCCTATGTTGAAGTATCAATAGGAGAGCAACAGTTTGAGCGACGCGATGTAGAAATTGGAATTTCTGATGGGATTATTGTTGAAATCATATCAGGGCTTACCGAAGAAGACAGCGTAAAACAATGGAACAAAACCGAGCCTATTAAGCTAGGTGAGGAAGAAGAGAACGAAAACACCGAAGAATAATTCTCATAAACCTAACCAGACAAAATTAGACACATGAAGAAGGTAGTTTTAGGTGCACTATTGACCTTATTAGCTCTAGGTGTTCACGCACAAACCAAGAAATGGACTTTGGCAGAATGTGTGGAATATGCCATCCAGAACAACATCACTGTAGAACAGTTCGAGTTGGATCTAGAGAATGCTCGTATTGATAAAAGCGATGCCCTAGGAAATTTTTTACCAACCTTAAGCGGTAGTGTAACGGTTTCGGAGCGTTCCGGTTTGGTTGTCGATCCACAGACCAACATCATTACTTCGGCGACGATTTTGAATGTTTCTCCATCCCTTACGTCAAACATGACCGTGTTTGATGGATTACGAAATGTTCACCGAGCCAGTCGTGCGAAGATCAATGAGATCGCCAATCAATACCGTCTCGAAGATTTGAAAGACGATATCCGTTTGCGTGTCGCCAATGCTTATTTACAGGTTCTTTCAAACAAAGAGGCCTTGAAGGTGGCTCAAGCGCAGTACAAAGTTACCGAGCAGGATTTGTTGCGTACACGAGAGCTAGTAGAATCTGGTGTTGTACCCAAAGGTGATTTGCTGGAGATTGAAGCCACAGCCGCTAACCAGGAGCAGCAAATCGTCAACAACGAAGCCCTTGTGCTTATTTCAAGAATCGGATTGGCTCAGTTGCTACTCATTACGGATTACGAAAACTTCGATATTGCTGAGGAATCTTTTGACGTCCCTTTTTCAGATATCTTGGATAACAGTGCTAAGGTTATTTTTGACAAAGCCCTCACGTTCAGAAACGATATTAAGCTTTCTGAAGCGAACGTTCAGTTGGCTGAAAAAGACTTGCAAATCGCTAGAGGAGCTGCCCTTCCAACTTTGGGAGCTTTCTTGAACTACAGCTCTTTTTATACCGAGAATAGTGTAACTCCGAACATCTTGGATTTTCAAACACAGTTAGAGAACAACGATGGTATCAGTTACGGATTGTCGCTTAATGTGCCGGTTTTTAACGGCTTTAGCACGCGTAACAGCATCAAGCGAAACAAGATCAACGTTCTTAGAACTAAGCTGCAGTTCGAGCAGGATAAATTGGATCTGGAAAACACCATCAACCAGGCTTACGTAGACGTAACGACTTTCAGAAAGAGTTACGAAGCGGCTCAGAAAACTTTGGATGCTCGTAAGCTGGCCTATGACTACGCCAAAGAGCGATTTGATGTTGGTTTGATGAATGCCTTTGAGTTTGGACAAGCCCAGGCGCGTTTAGATAACGCCTATGCAACCGTCATCCGAACCAAGTACGATTATATCTTCCGATTGAAGATTTTGGAATTCTACTTCGGAGTTCCCTTATCTTTGGATTAAGGAAATCGGAACAACAACGTTTTAGCCGGTCCTCATGGGGCCGGCTTTTTTTTACCTCCATGGCACTCATTCTATGTATAGAAACCTCGACCACTCAATGCTCTGTCGCTCTGGCAAGAGAGGGTGAACTATTGGGGCTAAAAGAAGAAAACAGTAGTCAGTACATGCATTCTGAATGGTTGCATGTATTTATCGAAACGCTCTTGAAAGACTGTGGTGTTTCTTTTGATGAGCTTACGGCCGTTGCGGTAGGAATGGGGCCAGGATCCTATACAGGATTGCGAATAGGCGTGTCTACTGCCAAAGGATTGTGCTTCGCACAAGACCTGAAACTAATAGCCTTGCCAACACTGGATATTTTGGCTCATCAGGTCAACGAAGTGGAGGGGGTACTGATCCCTTTGCTGGATGCTAGAAGGATGGAAGTATATTCCAAAGTCCTGGATTCCACTCATAACGAGATCCGAACGACAGAAGCCGAAGTAATTAGCTCCGATTCTTTTCATGATTATCGCAAAGAGGAACATCTGCATCTTATCGGCCCTGGAGCCGAAAAATGCCAAGAAATACTAGGAGAGGACGGAATTTCGTATTACCCCGATTTGCTCCCTTCGGCGGCTCAAATGATCGGTTTAGCGCAGGCGAAGTTCAGTGCAGGTGAATTCGAAGATGTGGCCTATTTTGAACCCTATTACCTCAAAGACTTCGTACTTCAAAAGCCCAAAGCTAAACCCAAGAATTAGTTGGTCTCCGTCCGGTGAATAACCTGCTGCGGGAAAGGAATTTCGATTTGTGCTTGATCAAAGCGCTCTTTCGTTTGTTCAATAACATAGAAATGAGCGGGCCAGAAATTCTCATTGGAGGCCCAAAACCTTAAGCTTAGGTTTACCGAACTGTCTCCCAATTCACTGACATAGACCTCCGGAGCCGGATCCTTCATAATATCCTCGTGACTTTGGCAAATATCAAGGAGAATAGCCTTGGCCTTCTTGATATCGGAGCCATAACCAATTCCAACAGTGAAATTGTCTCGACGCATGTTTTCTGCATTGTAGTTGATTAGACTCCCGTTGGATAATTGTCCATTTGGAATAATGGCCACTTGATTGCCAAAGGTGTTCAGTTTGGTCTGGAAGATGCTGATTTCTTTAACTGTTCCGTCGATTCCCTGGGCCGAGATAAAATCCCCCACCTTAAAGGGTTTAAAAACCAAAAGTAAAACACCTCCAGCAAAATTGGCCAGAGAGCCTTGAAGAGCTAGGCCAATAGCCAATCCCGCAGCGCCCAACATGGCGATAAGGGAGGATGTTTTTACCCCGAGTTGGGTGATGACCAATACAAAGAGAAGAATCCTCAGGGTGTAGTGGATAAAACTTTGAATGAAACGCTCCAGGGTAATATCGTAATCCTTTTTATCGAAGAAGTGGGCAACCGCCTTGTTGATGAACTTAATGATCCAGAGACCGAAGACGAGAATTAAAAAAGCCAGCACAAGGTTAGGAACCAGATTCCAAAGCCACTCTATGGCTAGGTCGATATGTTTACGGTAGTTTTCTAGTTTATCCATTTTGTTGATTCAAGGGTTTTAGTTCATTTGATTAAGGGCCTCTAGGGGGTTTTCGACCGGTAATTGACAGCTGCCTTCCTGGCAAACATAGATCAAAGTAGTCTCATCCAGCCATCGATTCTGAAATAGGGCTAGGTCGGATTGGTTTTCTGATGATTTCCAGACCAAAAAGCTGTTGGGGCGATACTCTGCCAGTAAATCTTCCGCAGTTTCTTTGGCCTGAGGTCCTACAACTGCGATTTCATAAAAGGCCTGGGTGTCGTAGAGTACTCCATGCAGCCAATTGGCGTGCCCCTGAGCGTGTTGCTTGAGCAGCTCCTGTACACGGAGCTGCATCTGGGATGCCCGCTGAGCGTACCCTTGCTGGGGCCTAATTTTAGAAAGCTTTTTTAAGTTCAAAAACATCATGGAGTTACTGGCCGAAATAACATTATCAGAGGTCTCGATAGACCGGCGAATGAGTTCTTGTTGACTCGCCTCTGTGTAATAGAATAAATCTTGTTCTTCCGTGCTAAAATACTCCAAGCAATAGGTGCAGAGCTCTTGGGCACGGTTTAGCCATCGCATTTCACTACTGACTTCATAAAGGCCAAGGTAAGCTTCGATAAGGGCAGCATAATCTTCCAAAAATGCTGGAATACTGGCCTTGTTGTTTTTAAAGTTGCGGAACAGACCCCCGTCCTCACGACGAAGGTGACCTTCGATGAACTCGGCCAATAGAGCAGCCAGTTCAAGGTAGTCCTCCCGCTTCAGATATCGACCAGCATCGATTAGGCCCTGTAAATACAAGGCATTCCAGGAAGTGAGAATCTTGTCATCCAAACGAGGTCTCGGCCTTAGGTTTCGGGTTTTTATCAAAACCTCTTTGCACCGAGCAATGACCTTGTGAAGTTCTTCTTTGCTGATCTCGAATTGGGAAGCAATCTCCTCATCACTTTTATCGCGAATGAGCACATAGTTTTCTTCCTCCCAAAACCCATAAGAGTTGATGTTGTAGTACTGGGTAAATAGATCGAAATCTTCATTTAAAAGTTCCCGTAGTTGGTCTTCCTTCCAGACATAATAAGCTCCTTCTTCGAGTTCTCCTTTTTCGTTCAAGCTGTCTGCATCCAAAGACGAGAAGTACCCGCCAGTGGAGGCTTTGAGCTCGGTTTCGACAAAGGCAATCGACTGCTCAACCGTTTCTTTGTACAAGGCATTTTTACTGCGACCGAAGGCCCGGGCATATAGACTGATCAGTTGCCCGTTGTCATAGAGCATTTTTTCGAAATGGGGTACATGCCATTTGGTATCCACCGAATAGCGAGAGAAGCCTCCGGCAAGGGCGTCAAAAATTCCACCATAAGCCATCCGGGTTAAGGTGTTGTCCACATAAGCCAGAATGGCCTGGTCTTCCTGTGCGAACCCATAATGCATTAGAAAATCCAGGTTGTTGGGCATCATGAATTTGGGGGCTCTTTTGTAACCTCCCAAAAAGGGGTCAAAGTATTGGGTCCAGTCTTCTACCAAGGCATCGAGTTGGCCCATGGTCAGTTGTTCGCTGCTTGGAGAGTTCAAAAGCTGCATGGCATGGACCCCTTGGGTCAGTTTTTGAGCGTATTCCTGAATTTTGCCCGGATCACTTTTATAGAGTTCTGCCAATTGGGTAAGCGCCGACATCCACTGATCTTTGGGTAAATAGGTGGCACCCCAGAAAGGTTTTCCATCGGGCATGGCCACGACATTTAGGGGCCATCCCCCTCGACCGGTGAGCAATTGTAGAGCATCCATGTAGATCTGGTCCACGTCGGGTCTTTCTTCCCGGTCAATCTTGATATTGATGAAGTGAGCATTCATCAATTGGGCCACTTCAGGATCCTCAAAACATTCCTCTTCCATGACATGGCACCAATGACAGGCGGCGTAGCCAATACTGATTAGAATGGGCTTGTTCTGCTTTTTTGCGAGTTCCAAAACCTCCGGATTCCAGGGTTTCCAGTCGACCGGATTGTGGGCATGTTGTAAGAGGTAGGGACTGCTTTCGTGAATCAGATCATTGGTAAAGGCGTGTTCCATGGGCTCTTTTTTCTCGGTACAGCTCCAGAAGAGAACTGTGGTAATCAGCAGAAGCCGAAAGCTTAGCCATTGATGGCAACCACTTCACTCACCTTGTCACCGAGCATGTTCTTGAGCATGGTCTCGATCCCGTTCTTGAGGGTAAAGGTGGAGGAGGGGCATCCGCTGCAGGCTCCTTGCAAAACAACATGGACCTTTTTCGTTGACTCTTCGTATTCCTGAAAGAGAATGTTTCCGCCATCAGAAGCGACCGCAGGCTTGACGTATTCTTCCAGGATATCGATGATCTGCTTGGAGGTCTCGTCCCATTGTTTTTCTTCTGAAGCCACTTTGTTTTGTTCGACGGCCTGGGCTTTTTGTTCGACCACGTCTTTGCCACTTACCAAAAATTCGCGGATGCACTCGCGCAGTTCCATAGAAATATCATTCCATTCTGCTCGATCGTACTTCGAAATCGATACGTAGTTCTGATCAAAGAAAACTTCCTTGACATAAGGGAAGTGAAACAGTTCTGTGGCCAGGGGTGAATCCGCTGCTTCATCGATGTTTTGAATTCAAAATGGCAGGGACAACCAGTTTATTGGCAACAAATTTCATCACTCCCGGATTAGGAGTAACCTCCGCGTAAACCGTAACCGCTTGCGGGCTGTCGGGGTTTTCTTCCCGGACCACGGGCTGACCGGAGTTGAGGTAATCCACGAGCTGCTGAGCTAAACTGTCCTTGACGTCTGACCACTGAACAATGTCGAATCGTTCGAGGGCGACAAAGTTGCCGGAGATGTAAACGGTCTTGATAAAAGGAAGATAGAAAAGTTGCTGAGCCAGAGGGGAATCCTTGGCTTCGTCAATATTGTGAAATTCGTAATTGCCTTGTTTGACCAGAAACTGGTTGGCTTCGAATTTTAGTATCTGAGGTTTACCCGTTTCTTTTACAGTGATATGGATGTCGGACATGCCTATATTTTCGTGCAAAAATACGAACTAAAAAGCTTGGCTTATCTTTATACTATCATAAGAAATCGGACGTTATACCTAGGAGTACGATCGAACACTAACTTTAAGGCCTCAATCTCCAAATGAATCCCAAGTTTTTACTTATCCTGGTGATGCTGACCTTCGGATTCTCTGTGCGTGCACAAGAAGGAGTTCCCGTGTACTTTGATTATTTAGCAGACAACTACTACCTCGTTTATCCGTCTATGGCGGGAATTGGGGAAGGAGGAAAGATTCGTCTTACGGCTCGTAAACAGTGGTTTGATATTCAAAATGCTCCCAATTTACAGACTTTGAATGCCCACTTCCGCGTTAGTGATAACAGCGGTGTAGGAGGGATTCTCTACAACGATAGTAACGGCTATCACTCCCAAACCGGTTTGAAGTTGACCTATGCGCACCACCTCAAGTTGAGCTACGATTTTAGAACCCTGCACCAACTCTCTTTTGGATTGAGCACCGGGGTGAGCATGAGTACACTGGATGAGACAGACTTTAGATCGGTCGCTCCAGACCCTTTGATCAGTGGTCAGCGCAACAGTGTGGCCTACTTCAATATCGACTTAGGGGTGTCGTATAACATCTTTGAATTTTACGCCCACGCTGCAGTGCTCAATGTACTGGGTGCCGGGCGAGATCTCTATACCGTTCAAGAAACTGATAACCTTCGACGCTTCCTGTTTTCGATGGGCTATGTTTTTGGGCGAAAATCCCTGCGCATTGAACCTTCTGTTTTGTTGCAGGTCTCGGAGTTCACTCGGGAGAGGGCTCTTGATTTGAATGCCAAGGTCTACAAGGATGTGGGTAACAGCACCATCTGGGGTGGACTTTCTTACCGAAGAAGTTTTAACGGAGCCAGCTTCAATACGGGTACTACTGCCGGGGAACAGCGTCTTCAGCTTTTTACACCGATTGCCGGAATTAACTTCGGGCGTATGTTGTTCTCTTATAATTACAGCTACCAGGTAGGCGATATCCGTTTTGCGGATGGTGGTTTTCACCAAATTACCATTGGCTATAATATCGGTCAGAACAGCAACAGATACGACTGCTTCTGCCCTGCGGCAAACTACTAGGCAAAAAGAAACCCACCTGCCGAGTGGCAAACGGGCTTCCGTTTGAGTAAGTCCAATCGGCTTACTTCTTATCCCAAGTGAAATTTTTTGATGTCGCTTGTTTCTTGATCGCCGTAATCAAGGCGTTTTCGAGTTCTCCTTTTTCCTGATCCTGTTGCTTGGCGATGTAAGCCGCACGTTTGGCATTGGTGGAATTGATTTCCTTTTGGATTTTGGAGCGATCGGCTTTTTTCTTCGCGATGTACTCTTTGATCTGCTTTTCGGATTTGCCTTTGAGTTCCTCTGGTAAATCGGAGTCTTTCAGATCGGCAATCTCGACTTCTTCCTCTTCAACGGCATCGACGAGATCCCAGGAGGAATTCTTGTAATAAGATGAATTCTTGCTCAGTGTTCGCTTTACGGCTACTGCCTCATCCATGGCCATCGCGTTCGCGTCCTGGGTGGCCTGCATGGCTTTTTTAGCACGTCCGCGAGAACCATAGCCGATATAGGTCTTGTTGAGTTTACCATTGAGCTCAATAATGACTTTATCGTAAGGGGTTTTGATGTGAACCACTTGTCTGTTGTGATCAATGGCCATATACTCGCCGCCGGTCATGACCGCTCCGTCTTTCCATTGGGTATTGATGCCCTGTCGAACGTTGCCACAAAAGATGGTGTTGATGATCACATCCTTTTCTTTGGCTTGTAGTGCCGCGTCTTTATAATCGAGTTTTCCCTGATTAAATGGCTCATTCCCGGCAATGAAGATGAGTTTGAGGTCATCGGCATTCTTCCCCCAACTCAATTGGTCCAAGGAGGTTTGAATAACTTCTCCACAGTACTCTTCTCCTCCATTGGTGGTTAAAGAGAACAGCTTTTCGGAAAGCTCATCCAGGTCTTCTGTAAATCCAATTACTTGTCGGATATAGCCTTCTTCTGATGACAAGTTATCGTTGCCGTATTCGTAAAGAGAAATGACCAGCTGAGGTCGTGTACCGTTGCCGCATCGGGCGTAGGTGAATTCGTTGACGATGTCCCAAAGCTGAGCTTTGGCCTGATTGATCAAGCCGTCCATACTGTTACTGGTGTCCAGTAAAAGTGCAATACGAACGTACTGTTGTTTTAGAGGTCCCACTGGGGTCTCTACTGTCGTTTCTGGAGTATTAGCCCGAAGAAAGTCAGGCATTTCTGCGGCCGATAAAGAACCGGCTAGCAGTAAACTCATTAGTGATAGTGTGATGTTCTTTGCTTGTTTCATGGTTTTTTCTTTTGATGAATGGTCTAAAAGTAGTGGGGGCCTATCAAACAAAAAATCGGTATTGAGCCGTGGGGGAAAGTGGATGCGTGAATGAGCCCTTTGAATGAGTAAACCGGGAAAATCATGCCAAAAAATACACTAATTCCCTAAAACCCCATTTTTTAAGCCCCATGAAAACGACTAAGTTTACTCCTATGAAGTACGCGATTTCTCTTTTATTTCTCTTTGTATGGGTTGGTCTGGCCAGTCCGTCCGGGCTGTATGCTCAGGTGCAAAGCAGCGAAAAAGAAAGTTTTATTCTAAAGGGCAAGGTGCTGCTTTCGGAGGACCGAACTCCCGTATCTGGAATAGAAATCAGCAGTGACCGGGCCCGTTTTGCCCAGACCGATTCACAGGGGCAATACCGTATAAGGGTTCAAATCGGAGACCTCTTAACCTTTCAGGGCGAAGGGATCATCAGCAAACGGCATATCGTTAATTCTAAAGACGATGTGGTGCTCTTGGTGGAGCAGGAGGAGGAAATGAAGGTAGCCTCAAAAGAATCGGCACCTTCCAAAAAGATTTCTAAGCGGGCCGTTAGTGTGGAGCGGTCCCGGATGAATGCTTATAGACGCTATCTCGATTCGGCTGGAGCTTATGCCACCCAACCCATTCAGAAGAGCCTGGATTGGGTGACCCTGGGGATTGATGCTCTCGGTACGGCCAATGCACCCGTCGAGAGGGCAAGTGCCTACGAACTTCTGGGACGTATTTATGAATTCCACAAGCAGTATGACCTGGCGATAGACAATTACCGGTTTGCGCTCAGACAAAGCGATACCCCGCGTACGCGTTTGCGCTTGGCACAAGTGTTATTGCAAGCCCAACGTTATGCTCCTGCTTTAGATGCCTTCAAGGATTTAGAAAAGAGCAGCGAAAAGTCTTCAGACGAGCAAATTGCCATTTGGGAAGGGATGGCCGATGCACTTTTAGGACTTAATCAAAACGAAGAAGCCCGTAGTTATTACCAAAAAGCGTTGGACCTCGCAGCAAAGCTCAGAAAGAACAACCTGATGACGGATTTGAATTCCAAGATCGGGGAGGCTTACGAAAAAGAGGATCTTACTCCTCAGGCGGATCAGTTCTTTTCCAATTCCCTCCAATTGGCAGAACAACAAAACCCGGCTCGAGCTATTGAAGAAAATGAAAAGGTGGCCGATTACTACAACCGTACCGCTCGCTATGACGACGAGATTCAATTGCGTAAAAAGAGCTTGGATCAAATTCAGCAACTGCCCAAAAATGAGCAGGGAAGACCAGTTTATTCTTCTAATGACACCATTACTCCCCAGCGTATCAATTATAAAATTGCCAAAGCCTATATTCAGCAAAATCAGTACGATGAGGCCATACCTAATCTCGAAAAGAGTATAGAAGAGGCCGACAGTGAGGCGGATCTCATCGTTCAAAAGGATGCGACCCGAAAGCTGGCTGAGGTGCTCAAGTACAAAGGAGACTACACCGCTGCCCTGGAAACGTATCAGGCTTATGTGGCCTTAGTGGATACCCTGTATGTTCGTAAGGAACAAGAGATATCAAGGGCGGCGAGAATGAACCGGGATATCGCTTCCAAGCAAGCGCGTATTTCGAGTTTAGAACAAGATCGTCAATTGGCCGAAAGCAAATACGATCTGGCCTTGACCGAGCAGGAATTGGGGCAAGAGAGAAACCGCATTCAAAAGACTGTTATCTACGCCCTATGTGCAGGTCTGTTGTTTTTGGGGCTTACGGCTTATCTGTTCTACCGCAACTTCCGTCAGCAGCAGTTTGCAAACCGCTTATTGGACTTGAAGTCGTTGCGCTCGCAAATGAATCCGCACTTTATTTTTAATGCCCTGAATTCGGTCAATAACTTCATTGCAAAAAGTGATGAGCGAAGTGCCAACCGCTACCTGACGGATTTTTCGACCTTGATGCGTTCGGTACTGGAAAACTCCGAAGAGGACTTTATCCCGCTAACCAAAGAAATTGAACTGCTTCGCTTGTATATGAAGCTCGAGCACTCGCGTTTTCCCGAGAAATTCGACTACCAACTCGAGGTGGATCCACATCTCGATACCGAAGGTTTTTCGATACCGCCTATGCTCCTGCAGCCTTATATTGAAAATGCGATTTGGCACGGACTCCGCTATAAAGAGGAAAAAGGAGAACTCCTGGTTCGTCTCGAACCAATGGGAGGGGAGCGTATACGCATAAGCATTACAGATGACGGTATTGGACGAAAGCAATCCAAACAGCTGAAAACGAAGAATCAGAAGAAACAACAGTCCAAAGGGATGGGGAATATCCAAAGGCGGATTGCCATTTTGAATGCGCTGAATGCAGAGCAGGTCAAGGTGGAAATTCAGGACCTCTTTCCAGATGGGCGAGGTACCCGAGTCGAACTTGAATTGGCTAAAAAATGAAAAAACTAAAGGCACTGATCGTTGAAGACGAAACCCACAGCCGCGAGATCCTACGTAATTACATAGGCAAATACTGCCCAACGGTGGAGGTTATGGGAGAGGCTGATGGGGTAGAATCTGGGGTTAACCTTATAAAGCAAAGCCCACCAGACCTCTTGTTTCTGGATGTAGAAATGCCCTTTGGAAACGCCTTTGATCTGTTGGATCAATTGCCGGACCGGAGCTTCGAAACGGTCTTCGTTACGGCCTACGATCACTATGCCAAGGACGCCCTGAATCACCATGCGGCTTATTACCTTACCAAACCGATCAGCATTGATGAGTTGGTGAAAGCAGTGGACTATGTTGGGGAAGTCAAAAAGCAGGAAGAAGCCATTGAAGGAAAAGTACTGCAAGCGCGTCTGCAGCCCGTGGAAGGAAAGATTACCGTTCCTCAACAAGACGGTTTTGAAGTGCTCAGTGCGCAGGAGATCATCTACTGCAAGGCCGATGATAACTACACCGAAATTCACTTGAAGGATCGGAAAATTCTGGTCAGTAAAACCCTGAAGTATTTTGAAACGGCACTGGATGGTTTTTCCTTTGCCCGTATCCACAAGTCGTTCCTGGTGAATGTGAATGAGGTCAGCCGCTACCGCAAAGGAAAAGGCGGTAGCGTGGTGCTCAGTACAGGGAAAGAACTTTCTGTTTCCGCATCCAAGAAAGCTGAATTACTGCAATACTTTCAATAAACATATGATCATAAAAGAAATTCGAGGAAATCATCCTCAAATAGGGGAAGACTGTTTTATAGCCGAAAACGCGACCATCGTCGGGGAGGTAAAAATGGGCGACCGCTGCAGTATCTGGTACAACGCGGTCATTCGTGGAGATGTTCACTACATCCATATCGGGGATGAGGTCAATATCCAGGATGGCGCGGTTATTCACTGCACTTACCAAAAGGCGCCAACGACCATTGGGAATCGCGTTTCGATTGGGCACAATGCCATCGTTCATGGATGTACCTTGGAAGACAACGTATTGATTGGCATGGGCAGCATCGTCATGGATGGTTGTGTGGTCGAGAGCGGATCCATCGTTGGAGCGGGGGCTGTGGTGACCCAGGGAACTCGGGTAGAAGCAGGTTCTGTCTATGCGGGAATTCCTGCGAAAAAGGTGAAAGAAGTCTCTCCGGAACTCAGTAAAGGAGAAATCGAACGCATCGCCAAGAACTACCTGATGTACTCTTCTTGGTTTAAGGAAGAATAGCTTCCTTTTGGTTTTACTATTTTCGCAAAAAATATAAAGGTAGTACCATGAATGCATACATTTTTCCGGGACAAGGAGCCCAGTTTATCGGGATGGGGAAAGAGCTTTACGATTCCTCTGCCGAGGCCAAGAGTCTCTTTGATAAAGCCAATGAAATCCTCGGTTTTGAAATCACCAAAATCATGTTTGAGGGGGAGGCTGAAGAGCTCAAACAAACCCGCGTAACTCAACCGGCTATTTTCTTGCATTCTACTATTCAGGCTGCGGTATTGGGGGACTCCTTTCAACCCGATATGGTTGCCGGTCACTCTTTAGGGGAGTTTTCTGCTCTGGTGGCCAACAAAACCCTCTCTTTTGAGGACGGTTTACAATTGGTTTCTAAGCGTGCTCAGGCCATGCAAAAAGCATGTGATGCGAATCCTGGAACGATGGCTGCTGTCCTTGGATTGGAGGATGCTGTCGTGGAAAAGGCTTGCGCAGATACCCCTGGGGTTGTTGTGGCTGCCAATTATAATTGTCCTGGTCAATTGGTTATTTCTGGTGAGCTGAGCGCTGTAGAAGCCGCATGCGAAGTCTTAAAGGAGGCAGGGGCTAAACGCGCATTGCTTCTTCCTGTTGGAGGAGCTTTTCACTCTCCGCTCATGGAACCGGCCCGTGAAGAATTGGAAGCGGCCATTCGCGCGGTGAATTTTTCGAATCCGGTTTGCCCGGTTTATCAGAATGTGACTGCTTCTGCCATATCTGATCCTGAGCAAATTCAGCAAAATCTTATTGCTCAATTGACGGCGCCTGTTCGCTGGACGCAAAGCGTTCAACAGATGATTGCCGACGGAGGAGCGAGCTTTATTGAAGTAGGTCCGGGGAAAGTTCTTCAAGGCCTGGTCAGAAAGATCAACCGGGAGGTGGAAGTTGCTCAAAGCTAATCTTTACATTTTATAGTCTGATTACTACATTTTGCCTAAAAAACCCAGATTTAATCGGGATTCTAGGGTATGTGTAACATTTTTTATTAATATTGAGTTCGCCCAAACGTATCAACCTGAGAAAAACGATTGATAACCAATATGCTATAATGTTTCTCTACTTTAAAAAGTCGGCAGAAATTTTAACCACTTCTCTGGGTAAAACTCTTTTTACGGTATTTGTATTCTTGGGCGTCAGCCTTACGCTGCAGGCACAAACCGTTACCATTGCTGATGTCAGTGGTAACGAGAATGATGGAGCTATCACCGTAACTCTTAGTTTGGATGCCAATGCCGGAGGCACATTTGATGTTGTTGTCAGCAGTTCAGACGTCACAGCTTCTTCTCCGGGCGACTACCCGGCAGTTTCCGAAACGGTCACCTTCGTCGGAACGGGCCCCGAAATACAAACCTTTACCATTACCCCTGTTGGTGATACCACAGTGGAGGCCGATGAGACCTTTACACTCAGCATGGGAAGTCTTTCGGGTGTAGGTTCAGCGACCATTACCGATACCGCCACGGTTACCATCACCAATGATGATACGGCAACCGTAACCTTTACAGATGCATCGGTTAATGAGAATACAGGGTCTTTAACGATCAATGTTTCGGTAGATAATGCGGTCGATGGAGGCTTTGATGTCGATGTAAGTACTGCTGACAATACCGCGACGACAGCCGATAGTGATTATTTAGCTGTTGTGAATGAGACCCAAACTTTTGCAGGTACGGCAAGCGAGGTGGAGTCTTTTACGATCACCTTGACCGGGGATACCAAGGTGGAAGCGGATGAAGTAATCAATCTCAGTTTCGCAAATTTGGTTCCTGTCACTGTAAGTAGTTCTGCAATCAATATTACCGATACGGGTACGGCCACCATTACCAATGATGATACGGCGACGGTAACCTTTACAGATGCATCGGTCAATGAAAATACAGGTTCAATAACATTAAATCTTACTGTGGATAATGCTGTTGATGGAGGATTCTTATTTTCTGTCAATACCGCAGATAACACGGCGACCACTGCAGATGGTGATTACACAGCTGTAGTGAATCAGACGGTTACATTTGCTGGTGGAGCCGGTGAAGTTGAAACTGTCTCAATCACTTTGTCCGGGGATACCAAGCTTGAAGCAAATGAGGTCATTGATTTAAGTATGACCAGTCTAGTACCTCTGACCGTTGGGGTGAGCAGTTCAGCAATCAATATCACCGACACCGGTACGGCAACGATTACCAACGATGATTCGGCTGCTGTGACCTTTACCGATACCAGTGGGAACGAAGATGACGGGGCGATTACCGTGACCGTAACGCTGGATAATGCGGTTCAAGGCGGGTTTGAGGTCGATGTTTCAACGGCAGATGGAACAGCGACAACGGCAGACAGTGATTATACCGCAGTCACCGCAGAAACACTGACTTTTAGCGGAACGGCTTCGGAAACCCAAACCTTTACGGTGACTCCAACGGTCGATAGCGATGTTGAAAGTAATGAGACCGTTGCCTTGAGTTTTTCGAACCTGGCGGCGACTACCCTTCCCGTAACCATTACCGATACGGGAACCTTAACGATTAACAATGACGACTCGATTACAGCGGCGGTAACCATCGCGGACGTGAGTGGTAATGAAAATGATGGGGCTATTACCGTTACCCTTGAACTCGACGGAAATGCGGGAGGAGCTTTTGATGTCGTGGTGACAAGTGCTGATGGTACCGCCACTACGGCCGACAGCGATTATCCGGCGGTTTCGGAAACGGTTTCTTTTACTGGTACAGGGGTTGAATCACAGACTTTTACCATCACCCCGGTCGGTGATACCAAGTTGGAGGCGAACGAAACCTTCACCCTAAGTATGGGCAGTCTGAGTGGTACAGGAACACCAACCATAACAGATACTGCCACGGTAACGATTACCAATGACGATACGGCTGCTCTAAGCATTGCGGATGTCAACGGAAATGAAGACGACGGACCCATCACGGTTTCTGTGGTTTTGAATAATGCGGTTCAAGGCGGGTTCACGGTCGATGCCTCTTCAGCAGATGGTACGGCTACACTGGCCAATAGTGACTACACTGCTGTGGTTTCTGAAACCTTGACTTTTGCCGGTACAGCTGGTGAATCCCAGACCTTTACACTCACACCAACAGCCGATGTTGCTGTTGAGTCAGACGAAAATGTATCGATTAGCTTGGGCAATCTAGCGGCTACAACTTTAGGTGTCGATATTACCGATACGGCTTTAGTGACCATCAATAATGATGATGGGGCTACCCTGACCATTGCGGATGTTAGCGGCAACGAAGACGATGGTGCTATCACGGTCTCCGTGGTTTTGGGCACTTCCATTCCTGGGGGCTTTAGTGTTGATGTTTCAACCAGCGATGGAACAGCGACCTCAGGTAGTGGGGATTATACGCCCGTTGTTTCCCAAACCCTAAATTTTGTCGGAACTGCGTCTGAAACACAGACTTTTACGGTGACGCCGACGGCAGACACTGTTTTGGAAGGTAATGAGACCGTGACGGTCAGTATGAGCAACTTAACGGGTACGGCTTTTTCAATCAGTATCTCGGACACCGGTTTGGTTACTTTCACTAACGACGACTCGGCTGCGGTAACTATTGAGGATGAATCCGGGAATGAGAATGGAGGGAATATCACCTTCACTGCCACACTTGACAATGCTGTTCAGGGCGGTTTTACTGTGGATATCTCTTCAGCAGATGGAACGGCAACAACGGCCGATAGCGACTATACCGCAATCACGAGCCAGACCCTAACCTTTGTCGGTACGGCTTCCGAAACACAGACGTTTACCTTTACGCCAACAGGCGATACCAAACTAGAAGCCAATGAAACGGTAAGCTTTAGTCAATCGAATTATGTGGGAACCACCGCTGGAGTCGATATCAGTGACGGAGCTACGGCAACTCTTCTCAATGATGATACCGCATCGGTTACGATTGCCGATGTGAACGGTGATGAAGATGATGGGGCCATTACGGTTTCGGTAACTTTAGATAATGCCGTACAAGGCGGATTTACCGTAGATGCCTCTACAGCAGATGGAACTGCGACAACAGCTGACAGTGATTATACGACTGTAACTTCTCAGACCTTAACCTTTGCCGGTACCGCCGCCGAAAGTCAAACCTTTACCGTTACCCCAACCGCCGATGCTACGGTTGAAGGAGACGAGACGGTTAACTTGAGTCTTAGTAATCTGGCCGCGACCTCACTGGCCGTCGGTATTAGTGATACAGGAATTTTGACTATCAACAACGATGATGGAGCTACCCTATCGATTGTTGATGTCAGTGGAAACGAAAATGACGGACCGATAACGGTCTCTGTTTCATTGGGAACGGCCATTCCCGGTGGATTTACCGTGGATGTCTCGACGGCTGATGGAACGGCTACCTTGGCGGATTCGGACTATACCGCAGTAACGGCGCAAACCCTGACCTTTGCTGGTACTCCTGGGGAAGTTCAAACCTTCACCGTTACTCCTACAGCCGATACGAAACTCGAGGCCAATGAAACGCTTACGGTCAGTATGAGTAATCTGGCCGGTACAGCTTTTACTGTTGATATTAGCGATACAGCAATCATTACCATAAACAATGATGATACGGCCAGCCTAAGCATTATCGATGTAAGCGGGAACGAAGACGATGGCGCAATCACTGTCACAGTGACCCTGGATAACCCTGTTCAAGGTGGATTTACAGTCTTAGGAGGTACTTCGGACGGAACAGCAACGGTTGCTGATGGCGATTATACCGCTGTGGTTGGAGAAATTTTGACCTTCGCAGGAACCGCTGGCGAATCCCAAACTTTTACAGTTACTCCAACGACAGATGCTTTGGTAGAAAACGATGAAAATCTGACGATTGGGCTTTCTACGCTAACCGGTACTACTTTAGCGGTTAATATTTCAGATACGGGACTGCTCACGATCTTGAACGATGATTTTGCAGAAGTTTCTGTGGCGGATGCCAGTGCAGGCGAAGGTGACGGAAATCTGGAATTTACGGTGACACTAGACAAGGCTGCACCAGGTGGAGCGACCATCGGCTATTCCTTTACGGATGGAACAGCGACAGGAGGTGGAGGTAACCCGGATTACGACAGTACAGCGGGTACTATTGTTTTTGTTGGTACCCTGGGTGAGGAGCAAACTATTTCTGTTCCGCTGACCGATGATAGTATAGTGGAGGGAACCGAAAACTTTACGGTGACCTTGGTTTCTTCAACCAACCCCTTGGTCAACTTTAGTGCTACGCCGGCCACGGGTAGTATCACGGATAACGATGCGGCTTCAGTGAGTATTCTGGACCAATCCGTGAATGAGGGAGCCGGTAGCCTGGATGTAGATGTGACACTAAACAATGCAGTTTCTGGAGGGTTTACGGTAGCGTACACGGTAACCGATGGAACGGCCATAGGCTCAGGTACGGATTATACCGTTGCCAATGGTACGCTGACTTTTGCGGGTACAGCGAATGAGGTCGAAACTATTCCGATTGCCATTACAACAGATAACCTGGTGGAGACCACCGAAAACTTCATCATTACTTTGGGAACACCCACGAACGGTGTCGGCGTCTCTGGTTCTCCGGCCACCATTTCGATTACAGACGACGATACGGCAAGCTTGGCCATTGGGGATGTTTCGGTAAGTGAAAATTTGGGTACAGTCAATGTGCCAGTAACCTTGACCGGTGCGGTTCAAGGCGCTTTTGATGTCGATTTTGACACGGCGGATGGAACGGCTACTGTCGCCAACGGGGATTACAATGTAGGTTCTGGGACGCTTACCTTCACAGGTGCAGCGAACCAGTCTCAGAATATTACCTTAACCATTCTCAATGACGCCGAGATCGAGGCCGATGAGCAATTTACGGTGCAACTTTCTGGGTTGACAAACAACTTAGTCACCTTCTCGAACGATACCGCCGTTGTGACTATCTTGAACGACGATGATTGTTTAGCGGGAACAGATGCTCCTATGCTGGACCCCGCTCAGAACACCAACTTTTGTGATGCCTTTACCAAAGACTTGGATGACTATTCCATGACGACTGCTCCGGCAGGGTCTGAATTGAGGTGGAGTACGCAAAATACAGGCTTGGACAATGAAGCTAATCACTTGCCGAGTAGTGTGGTTACCAGTACAGGTACTTACTACGGATTCTTCTTCGATCCATTAAACGATTGTGCCAGCCCGACTCTTGAGATCACCCTGACCCAAACCACAAGTCCTTCTCCAGGTATCGCCAATAATGCTTCGGCTTGTACAGTCGTTGCTAACGGAAACACCGCGATCGATTTGGATGACCAGATCGATGGGGAAGATGCAGGGGTATGGACGATCATTACGGATCCTTCCGCGGGAGGAATTTCTATTAATGGTTCCAATATTGTCAACTTCGTAGGGCAAGCCGAAGGAACCTATGTTTTCCGTTATACGACTACCGGTGCGGTTGCTCCTTGTGTGAATTCTTCAACGGACTTGACGGTAACAGTTACCGATTGTGCAGCGCCTTGTGATGCGGGAACGGTTGCGCCAACCTTGGACGCAAGCCAACCAACGGTTTTCTGTGACAATTTGAATGTCAACCTAAATGATTTTGTGAGTAGCCCTGCCCCAGCAGGTGCTGTCTTGCGTTGGATTCCTGGAGGAGCTAATCCGGATCCGCTGGATGAATCTTCTCATATTGACCCGAATGTAAGTGCGCCTGGAACTTATTTCGGTTTTTTCTACGACGGTGTGAATGGATGTAGCAGTCCGACCCTGGTGGTCACTCTTTCGATCAGCATAACACCGGAAATATTGAGTACATCAGGTGCGGAATCTTGTGGTTCGGCTAGTTTGACACTGAGTGCGACCACTTCGGATGGGGCCACTTTAAATTGGTATGACGCCCCTTCGGGAGGTAACCTACTCTTTTCTGGAGGTAGCTTTACCACCCCTATTCTGGACATGACTACTTCCTACTATGTAGAGGCGGAAGAAAACGGTTGTGCCTCTGCAAGAGAAGAGGTTCTTGCCGTTGTTAATCAGGAGCCATCGGCCGGTTCTGCCACCAATGCGGATGCCTGTTCGACAACAGGAGGTTCCGATCCTACAGTCATTGATCTTGACGATACGTTGACAGCTGCTGATCCCGGAGTTTGGTCCATAACGACCGATCCTTCTGGTGGTTCTGTAGTGATCAATGGAGATAATACGGTAGATTTTGAAGGACTTGCTGCCGGAGATTATGTGTTTACGTACACCACCAACACTGCACAAGCCCCTTGTACGGATGTTTCAGTGCAGGTCACCATTTCAGTTTTGAATTGTGTGGCTGACCCGGATAATGATGGTTTGACGGACGAGGAAGAAGCCGACATCGGAACAGACCCCAATGATCCTGATACCGATGACGACGGTATTGACGATGGACAAGAAGTAGCAGACGGTACTGATCCTTTGGATGATTGTGATAATATCGGTGGAACAGCGCGTCCCGATAGCGATTGTGATAACGATGGCTTGACGACGAGCGAAGAAACCTCTTTGGGTACAGATCCGAATGATCCGGATACCGATGGTGATGGGATTAACGACGGACAAGAAGTCTTGGATGGCACCAACCCATTGGATGCTTGTGATCCGAACCTGACTCCGGACTGTAACCCGGCCAATATCGACTTATCCATTCAAAAAACTGCGGACCGCTTAGGTGCTTTGGTTGGAGAGACTATTGTGTTTACGATTACGCTGACGAATGAGACGATGGATCGCATAGGGAGTGCACGGGTTCAAGAGTTGCTTGGAGGAAGTACTGGATTCACCTATGTAAATCATACGGCTAGCAAAGGAACCTATAATGACGCCACCGGTATTTGGTTGGTGGAGGATATGGATCCAGAAGAGGAAGTGACCTTGACCGTTACAGTTCAATTGAATGTGTCTGGAATTTTTGAGAATACCGTACGCATTGTGGAGTCCTTCCCTTCGGATGATGTGGCCTCGAATAATGTGGCCTCTGTCAGTATTACGGTGAACCGATCTATTGGAGATTGTGGATTCTTGTTCAATCAATTCTCGCCGAACGGAGATGGACAAAACGACCGCTTGATTATTAATTGTATTGAGAATTTCCCTGGGAATAGCTTGGAGATTTTTGATCGCTACGGCAACAGTGTTTTCCAAGCGACGAATTACGATAACAGCTGGGATGGCTCAGGGAACAATGGAGAACTTCCAAACGGGACCTACTTCTACATCCTGGATCTGGGAGATGGAAGTGAACCGACCAAAGGATGGCTGCAAATTATAAGATAGGGGAATGAAAGGCATGCGCATCAGTACAGTAGTGTTTATCCTGTTGTGGGCAACAGGAGTGTCGTGGGTATCTGCTCAGCAGGAACCCCAGTACACCCAGTATATGTATAATATAGGAAGTTTTAACCCCGCCTATTCCGCTTCCGTCGAGAATATCGAAATCACCCCGCTCTACCGCGCTCAGTGGCTTGATATTGAAGGGGCTCCCCGAACCTTGCGCCTGGGAACCAATGTTCCTTTTGCAAATGGTAAGAATGGGATGTCAGTGAATATTATTTACGATGAAATAGGACCCGCTTCCCAGACTTTTTTGGATGTGGGCTATGCCTTCCAGATCAATGTTTCTGAAACCACGCGCCTGAGCTTTGGGGTAGAAGCCGGAGGATCCTTTTTGAATCTGGACTTTACCAAAGGAAACTTTCAGAACCCAGGAGAACCTCTGCTTGGTCAATTGCAAACCAATAACTTTTACCCAACCGTAGGTGCCGGAGTCTTCTTGTATGACGAGAGTTGGTATCTAGGGATGTCGGTGCCCAATTTCCTGAGTGGAGAGCTTTATAACGAGGAGGTTACTGCTCTCATTCAAGAGCAATTTCAATACAACTTTATTGGAGGATTTGTCTTTGACGTTTCCGATAATTTACTGCTCAAGCCCGCCTTCTTGATGAACTTTTCGGAAGGTGTACCGGCGAATGTGAATCTGTCGGCCAATGCTCTGGTGAATCAACGCTTTACCTTAGGGGTTTCTTACCGTTTTGACAATGCCGTGAGTGGGCTTGCAGGATTCCAGATTTCGGATGGTGTTTTTGCCGGTTATTCCTATGATCACGTCATTAATAACCTGAGCACTTTTGCCAATGGTTCACACGAACTTATTTTTAAATTTTACTTGGGCCGTGAAGGCTTAGGACGCAACAAGAGCAGCCGCACCAAGCGAAGCAAAGGCAAGCCAAAACAAATCGACAGTCCTCGATTCTTTTAAGCCCTAAATCCAGAACTATGCACCTTAGATTAACATTCTTGCTGGCTTTTTTTGGAGTTGCCCTGGTATGGGGACAACGCAAGGATAAATACTCGGCAGATGAATACTTCTTTGCCTACAATTACATCAAAGCGGGGCAGCTGTATGAGCAGTTGGAACGCAGTGGGCAACTCACATCTGCGCAGCAGTTGAATATGGCAGAATGCTACATCAAAACGGGGCAATACCAGCAGGCGGCTGATACCTATGTGGCTTTTTACGATAAAGACACCTTGAGTCCACGTCAAATGAATGGCTACCACTTCAATTTTATGATGCAGAGTCTGGCCAAGTCCTCGCGCAAGGAAGACTTTGGAAAGTACCTGCAAGACTTTAGCCCTTCTTTACCCAAAGAACTGTTGGAGAATGCGGATTTCAATTTGCAGCTTTTGAGTTCTCCGGCTGATGCGGATTTGAACTACGAGATTTTTAATCCGGGGATCAACAGCACACAGGACGACTTTGCACCGACCTTTTACCAGAACAAACTGCTCTTTTCGAGTGCCCGACCAGGCGCTGGAAAAAGCACCAATTCCAAAGGGATGGGTTACCTGGAGATTTATGAGTCGGAATTGAACGAGAATGGAGTGGCGAGCTTTCCGAAGCGATTTAAAGAAATACCGAGATCTTCTTACCACAAAGCAACCCCCTCTTATGCGAAAGCGCTGAATAGTTTTCTCTACATTCTTTCGAATACCAAGGGAGGCGATTTGGCTTTTGATGAAAAGGGAAAGAACGCTCTGGCCATCGGTCAAAAGGTGGTCGATGGCAAATTCAATTTCCTGCTCAAGGATTTAAGTACCTCTTTTTATTATCCCTATTACGATGATCTTTCGGGCCGTTTGTATTTTGCAGCGGACTTCCCAGACGAGGGCTATGGGGGAACCGATATCTACTACGTGTATACCAATAGCGGACAGATCATGTCGGCTCCGATCAATTTAGGACCGCGTATCAATTCCCCAGGGAATGAAATCGCTCCTTTCATTTTTGAAGAAAGCCTCTTTTTTGCCTCAGATGTCTTCTATGGTCGAGGGGGAATGGACATCTACAGGGCTAATGTTGAAGACGCCAATAGCTTCAGTATACCGGTAAATCTGGGGGATCAAATCAATAGTGCTCAAGACGACTTTGCCTTGGTGATACGCAATCACCGGGACGGACTGCTCGGTTATTTTGCTTCTAATCGAAAGGAAAGTTTAGGGGGAGATGATGTGTACGGTTTTCGAGTAGATAAAAAGCCGGGTCTAAAAACACTAGCCCTCAAAGGGCAAGTGCTCAAGCCCTATGGGAATAAAGAGGGTGTTTCGAATGCACTGGTGGAACTCTACGATGGGGAGGGCAATTTTTTGAAACTGGTCTACGCTGATGAGGAAGGAATTTACCGCGTAGAAGTACCCTGGGTGAATAGCATTACACTCAAGGCTAGCAAAAGCCGATATTCCTATTTTAGCCAGACCTTTAATGAGGATGCCCTTAGAACCTTGCAGAACCAGAATTTGGATATTGGACTGAGTCTGTATGACGATCTTGTCGAAAAGAAAGAAGGCAGATGGCTCTTGGTTTGGAACCCTTGGAATTCGGGAAAGGGAAAATCAATATCTCTCCGGAGATTTCTTCCCGACTGGACGAGGTGGTCTCCTTTATGCAGATGTTCCCAGAGGCACAGATTCGTATTGAATGTTATACCGATAGTCGCGGAGGAAGCAGTACGAATTTTAGGTTTACCCAACAGCGGGCAGACGCGATCAAGAATCATCTTATTCAGCAGGGCGTTCCTGCGGCGAATATTCCCTATGCGGTTGGGTTTGGCGAGCAGAAAATCACCAACAATTGCAAGAACGGCGTTTTTTGCCTTGAGATTCTGCACAAGCAAAACCAGCGAACACTCTTTGTTGTGCTGAATGATAATTTACTCTTCGAATAATTTAGAGCAGCTCAAAGAAGAGAGCGGCATAGTACAGCGCAAATAAGCTGAGAAAGAAAATTCCCAGCCGGGCCAGGAACAGCATTGTTTTAGATGGACTGAATTGTGAGTCGAATTCTTTACCAAAGAGATTTTTCAGGTTCATCCAACCCAAAAGCGGGGCGAATACAAAAGAGACAAAGGTGGCCAGGGTGACCAAGTCGCCCATATTCGCCTGAAAAGCGTAAACCACTACACCATTGATTACGGCCAGGATAATGATAGCCCAGGGGTATTCTTTTTTGGATCGATTGGTCTTGGACGTGATTTTTTCTTTGATATCTACTGCTACCCGGCCAAGGGCATCATGAGCACTCATACAGCTACTGAGCATGGTCGCAAAAGCGGCGAAGGAAATGAGTGGATAGGTCCAATCGCCCATATGCACAGTAAAGAGACGGGTCAGCTGATCAGCAAAGGCGACGGCTGAAGGACTGAGTTGTACCCCACTTCCGTAAAGGGTAAACCAGCCAATGAGTAAAAAGAGGGCAGCTAGAAATGCCGTAATCCAGTACCCAAAATTGAATTCATTCAGGGTTTCCTTAAAACTTGGGCGGGGGTCCAGAGTTTTGAACTTTTCGAGGTTCCACATACTCACCCAGGCGGAAGCTCGACTGCTGTTGGCATCCAGCCGATCAAGGCAATTAAGAACAAAACTCCGCCCTTGTTCCAGAGGGGTTCAGGCATAAAATTTTGGACAGGAGCTATGGCGCCTTTATTCAATACCAGAAAAGTGGTGACAAGGAGTGATATAAAAAGAGCGCTGACAACTATTTTAAGGGCGTTTTCCATGAGTTTGTAACGTCCGATGAGTAGGATCACCGAAAGCAGACCAAACAGTCCCAGGACCGTTTCTGTCAGTCCAAGCGGCCAAGAAGGCATCAGGTTGATCAGGAGGCCTCCTGTAACAGTATAAAGAGCGGCAAGAATAGTAAAACTGCTCACAAGAGTCACCAGTGCGTAGGTCCAAAAGATGGCCTTGCCACGTTTTTGATAACCTTCGATCAGGGAGCGTTGGGTTACTTGGGTATAGCGCACGCCGAATTCAAAAAAGGGGTACTTCAACAGATTGGCCAATAAAATGGGGAGTATCATCCAGCCGCCAAAACGTGCACCGGCCTGAGTCGATAGCACCAAATGAGAAGTTCCTATGGCCATGCTCGCAAAAAGCAATCCAGGGCCGACGATCTTTAAAAAACGTTTCACATCGGAGGTCTTAGGTGGAAGTTATTGGTTTTAATATATTTACTTCTAGCGATAAAACCACTCATTTCAGAGAAGAAGGCTGTTTTACCCTCGTTCATGGTGACCAACAGATCTTCCAATTCTGATCTGAAAACCAAACTACAACAATGAATTTTCTCACCAAAATATTCCGGGGAATCCTGGCTTTGGTCATCATTCTCGTGGCCGCTTACCTTTTGGGTCCCAGGGTGGACACCCCATCGCTCGATACGGAGATTCCTGTCATGACGGCCGACCTGGTTGAATTAGAAAAAGAAGTCGCCGTACAGGAACAATCCATTTCGAATATTAAACCGGGGAACGAAGCGCGTATCCTTTGGTACGACAGCATCCCGACAAAAACCGAATACAGTATTGTCTATTTGCACGGATGGTCTGCCAGCGCGGAAGAAGGTGCGCCTCTTCACCGCGAAATGGCAGAGCGCTACGGTGCGAATCTTTATTTACCACGCCTTGCAGGTCATGGACTGGAAGAAGAAGAACCCATGCTGAACTTAACTGCAGATCAATTGCTGGATTCTGCAAAGGAGGCCATTGGTGTGGCTAAGCAATTGGGAGAAAAAGTAATCGTGATGAGTACTTCCACCGGAGGAACTTTGGCCCTCCATTTGGCCGCGGGTAACCCGGATTTGCACGCCTTAATTCTGTATTCCCCTAACGTTGCGATTTACGATGGGAATGCGACGCTATTAGCAAAACCCTGGGGCTTAGAAATGGCTCGTTTTGTCAAGGGAAGCAATTACCACACCTTTGAGGCGAGTGAGGAACGACAGAAATATTGGACCACGAAGTACCGTCTGGAAGCCCTTACGCACCTGCAGATTCTGGTAGAAGCGACCATGCTGCCGGCAACCTTTAAGGAGATTGAGCAACCCGTTTTTATGGGGTATTACTTCAAGAATGAAGAAGAACAGGATATGGTCGTTTCTGTGCCGGCCATGCTCAGTATGTTTGATGAACTCGCTACTCCTGATGATAATAAAAGAAAAGTAGCCTTTCCTGAGGCTGGGGATCATGTAATCGGTTCTCCGCTCACTTCCGGATCTGTCGACAAAGTACGGGCTGCTACAGTGGCATTCTTTGAGCAGGTATTAGGTCTTCAGGCCGCAGAGCAGGAGGCAGAAATGGCGGAAGCGGTGAACTAGATGTCTTCTATGGCGCTGCTTTCTTGATCGCTAAAATAGGTAAACATACGGTAAGCTACTTTTAATCCTGAATTGTGCTCAGAATGTCCTCGAAGAAGGAATATATCACCATTAAAATGGCGAAAAAGGGCGTCCAGTGTTTCTGGGAAAGCCAAACTCGCAGCCGCTACCCAGTATCCTCGGGCAAAACGACCTGCACCATGTAGCACGAGTTGATCGTACATTTTGCGCATGATTTTTCGGTCTGCTCCGTAGCGCTTGATGAGGTCGCGTACTTTGGGGTCACTTTCAGAGACTTCCATGAGCTGATCAAATTCTTTGTCTTTCTTGATTTCAAACTGAGGTTCGGCGGCTAATTCAAATAAATCTGTCACCGTCTGGTTTTCGGTTTTAGACAGCTGTTGAGATACAGATCGAAGTCGAACCATCTTCCGAAGAGAATTGATGGAATAACGAAAAAAGGTTGAGGTTGTCATGTTTGTTATGATTGATGATTACATGAAATTAAGTACAAATAGAATGCCATTTTTCTATTTGGGCTGAAAAAGCTTCTTCCTGATGTTTTTTGTAAAAAAGAAAAATAGCCCTTGTTTGAAATTGCGGATTTTGCCGTATTCCGCTCGCTAGCTCTGTATATTCTTACTTGTATCTTTTGTAGGTAACCCAAATTCGGGGGTAATCTGATGTTTTGCCCAGAGGTGGTAGGCGTTCTTCTTGGTTTCGAGGTAACTGCCAATATGTTGGGCGACTTCAGGAGGAACATGGAGGTGAAAATCTTTGCTGAAATAAAGAACGGCGGCCCCGGACTTGTGTCTTTCTAAGTAGCAGACCAGATCGGGGTTTATACTGATGGTTTTATTGTTTTGATCGAGATAGGTAATCATAGATTTCCAGGCTTTGTAACTATGAGAAACCTTCTTTTTGAAAAAGTCACATTCCCGATCTCCTTTTGCAAAAGCGTATCTTGCAGTCTTAAATTGTTGGATGAAAAAGATCGGTTTACTCACCCTTTTTGGGCTACTGTTTCTGCAAACCAATACGCTTTGGTCTCAAGAAGAAAAGGACAGTATAACTTTTTTAGAAGAGGTTATTCTACTGCAATCCTATGTGGATGATTTAGCTATTGGAATAACCCCTTCTGATGAGCTTAGTATTGCAGATTTAGAGCAGTACAGTCCTCTGGATTTTGCAGGTGGACTCAATCAAATCACGGGTCTCTATACTTTATCGGGGGCTTTGAATACCAATCGGATCACCATTCGAGGGGTTGGTGCCAGAACGCCCTTCGGCACTGATAAGCTTCGTCTTTACTTTAATGGGATTCCAGTCACCAACGGAGCAGGGGTGTCGACCATTGAGGCTTTTGATTTTGAAAATATGGGGCGAATCGAAGTGGTTAAAGGTCCTAAGGGGAGTAGTTTGGGGAGTAATTTAGGAGGAGCAATTGTATTGAATACGCGCCCGCCGGAGGTAGGACGCACCTTACTGAAGAATGTTTTTACTCTGGGTTCTTTTGACCTTGTCAAGAATAATTTGGCTTTTCGACATTCAACGCCCAAGTACCATTTAAATGTTAGTTACAATCATTTACGCACCGATGGATTTCGGCAGAATAATCAATTTGAGCGGGATGGCTTATTGGTGAATGGCGGGGTCAAGACAGGTGAAAAAGGCAAGCTCGGTTTCTTGGTGAATTATATTGACTACCAAGCTGGAATTCCGAGTACTTTGAACGCCACTAATTTTAGGGAAAATCCTCGGCAAGCGGCGGCCAATTGGTTGTCGGCAAGGGGATATGAAGACAACCAATACACCCTTGTCGGAACTTCCTATACCCACTCTTTTACTTCCCGATGGGAGAGTCAGCTGAGTATTTTTTATACTTACCTGGATCACTACGAACCCAGACCCTTTAATATTCTGGATGAGTACACTCAGGGATTTGGGTTTCGGTCTGTAACCACCGGGCAAGTTGGGAAGACCGAGTTGCATTTTGGTGCGGAATTGTATCGGGACGAATACAATTGGCAGACTTACGCTAATCTGTTCAGGGATAACGAAGGAAATGGTAGTTTGCAAGGAAGGCAGTTAAGTGATAACCGAGAGTTTCGTTCTCAATTGAATCTGTTTGGGGTATGGCGGGTGCCTTTGGCTTCTAATTTTCAGATGCAGTTGGGCGTAAGTCTAAACGACACCCGATTTGACTTTAGAGACCTCTTTAATTCTGGCGAAGACAATACCTCCGCTGAACGGGCATTTGATCCTATTTTGTTGCCCAGCTTGGGCCTGGAGTACCAACTAACCCATGGAAGTCTGTATGGGAACATCAGTCGTGGATTCTCTAATCCTGGACTGGAAGAGGCCTTGACACCGGATGGCGCTCTAAATCCGGAGATAGAACAAGAAAAGGGAGTGAATTACGAATTGGCATACCGCGGTCGACTTTTTGACAAACGCTTGGCTGTTTCAGTGGCGGTATATCAGATGAATATCAATGATTTATTGGTTGCCGAACGTTTTAGCGAGGATCAGTTTATAGGACAAAATGCGGGGAGTTCCCGTCATCAGGGGGTGGAGTTAGATTTGCGCTACCGCATTGTCCTGGGAGGAGGTTGGCTAATGGTCCCGCATTTGGGGTATACCTACAACCGTCACCGTTTTGAGACCTTTATTGATGAGGAACAGGATTTTTCTGGGAATGCCTTGGCAGGAGTTCCGGTTCATCGGGTGAATTCGGGTTTACTGTTGGCTTACCAAAACAACTGGAGTTTGGCCATCAATCACCAGTACGTCGATGAGATGCCGCTCAATGATGGCAATACCTTGTTTAGCGAGTCTTTCCAGGTAATGGGCTTGACCAGTCGCTATTCTACCGAATTGTCAGCGCGATTGAACCTAGGAATGCATTTTGGGGTCAACAACCTCTTTAATGTGAATTATGCTCAGTCTGTTTTGGTCAATGCCGTGGGTTTTGGAGGCAATGCTCCGCGTTTCTTCTATCCAGGTAACGGACGGAATTTCTTTGGTGGATTTAAGTTGACTTATGATTTGTAGCTGTTCCTTCCTGTCTATTCCACCATGGTTTTAGTAAAATACTGCCGGCCTACCCAGGCGTTGTGTCCGGAATCCCAGGTGCTGTAGTGCCCAAAATCTGTTAAGCCCTGGGCGGTTACACCCCAGGTCCCTGCAGAAATTAAAAAGGCTTGCCCAAGGATGTTCATGGGGTCTTTGTTGCTGCTGTACTCTTTGTAAAAATAGAGTTCAGCTCCCGAAAAATCTTTGGCAACTTCCTGTATGAGCCAAGAGGTAAATCGGTGATCCGAATGATCTCCAGGATTGCGTTTGGCATTGGTATCGGCAATATGAAAGCGCAGGAGTTGCCCTATTTTGTGGTGTTTTTTAACCAGGGCTTTAAGGGTTTTAAGAAGGTCTTTTTTGTTTTTGTATTGGGCCGAGCTGTCCACGGTATGCAAGGCTTTGACTTCCCCTTTGTAGAATTTTTCCAGGCTTTTGAATTGGTGAATATCGTAACCGCTGCCGTCCCCATTACCGTCAGGCAAGCGTAAAAAGTAAGCCGTGGTATGCTTGTAGGGGTAGGCTCGGATTTTCTTGCCTTTAATCTCGACGGATTGAGCGACTCCATGGGGGCCTTTTCCCCGACCCCCATGAGCGATATTGACCAGGTAGCGGATGGCGTTCAGACTACCGGCTTCTCGGGCCAGGGTATAATCATCATACCCCATCCCAGTGCCGGCATCGCCTGCTGTAGTATGCACAAAGAGTACTTGACTTTTAGCCTTGATCGCTTCATAGGCATTGGGATTCATAAACAGCTGCCAATCATCTGGGTGAGCACTTAGAAATACGTTCAGGCTAAGGCTATCACTTTCTTGCACCTGTGCCTGGTTTGAAAAAGGTAGTAGAAAGACACACGAAAAGAGAAGGAGGTATTTCATGGCGGCTTGAATTAGCATTTACAGATGAGGAAGTTAGTAAATCTTCTCATGCTGGACTTTATCCCTATCTTATGATCTTAAGTTAGAACCATGAAATCCTCAATTGCTCTCTTGTTATGTGCAGTGACGTTTTGCGCCTGTAACCAAGCTCAACCAACTCCTGAACCCCAAGTGGATACGCCTCATCCGGAACAAAAAATCATCGAGGAGGTAGTGCTTTCGGCCTATATCGATGGCTTACAAAATCAAGGGGATTCAGTCAAAATAGACCAAGGTTTTCACCCTTCTTTCGAAATGATTGGACGCACCGCAGAAGGCGAAATTTTTAAGCGCCCAATTGGGCAGTGGAGAGACCGCCAAGTCAAGCGCCGTGCCCAAGGCGAGTTACCGCACAAGGCTGGGGAAGAAGTCCGTGGAGAGATCGGCATGGTTGATATTGCCAAGGATGTGGCCGTGACTAAACTGATATACTACAAGGGCGATCGTCATGCGTATACCGATTACATTACCCTCTACAAGATGGAAGGGCAGTGGAAAATCGTGTTTAAGGCGTACACCACCATAGACTAGTCCTTACAAAATATAAACCACCAAAAAACCGAGGTAAGTCCCCAGGGCGTTTCCGAGGGTGCCGACTAAAATGGCTGGAAGCGCCAACTCTTTGCGCTTAAAGGTTTCGGCCAGGGCAATGGCTGTGGTACCGCCACCAATATTGGCCTGACTGACAATGGCTATCATTTGCCAATCCCGGTAAACCAATCCACCCAAGAGAATAGTGAGAAGCCCGTGTAATAGAACGGCGACTCCAGTAAAGAGGATAAGGGTTATCCCCACTTCTTTGAGTTCAGCAACCGCACTGAGCTCACAATAGGCCCCAATGACCGCCAGGAATAGGTAAACCAGGTAAAGCCCCAACTCATGGCTGCCCGGTAAGCGGGTGATGAATTTTACCTGAGCCAAAAGAATTCCAAGGGTAGAAAGGATCAGAATAAAAGGAACCCCGGGCAGGGGCAGGCTGATCAGTTCCGAGAGGTAAAAACCAGCGATACCCAAAAAAGTAACCAGGCCAGTCCGGTCAAACTCATCCCGACTTTTGACTCCTCGCTTTCTGTTGGACTTCCTTCTTCCGACTGAGCGCTTCGACTCGCTTTCCAAATTCTATGCATGAAGTGGGGCAGGGCGAGGGTTACCACGATCCACAAGGTGGTAATGACATTGTCAACGGCAATGGTCCCGGCATAAAGCACTCCGTTTTCCTGAAATCCGTATTCGAGGGCCACAGCATTAAAATTGATGCTTCCACCGGTATAAGTTCCAGTTAGCATACCGGCAATGATGGCCGCCTTGTCGCCCAATACCTCGGCAGGGGAAAAGAGAAACCAAGAGATGAGGATGCCGGCCGTAGTAGCCAGAGAACCGATAAGGAACAGCCCAATCATGGGTAATCCCGCTTGTTTTAAGGACGAAAGATTAACGCCCAGGAGGAGGTAAAAGATAGAAATAGGCGCGATATAGGTAAAAATCCCACTGTAGAGTTCAATGCTGTTGGAAGCCGTGGGAATGAGTCCTAGATTGGCCAAGATCGCACCAAAAACAATGACCAAAAGGGCGGGGCCAAACTGCTTGCCAAATCGGGTTTTTCCGGCATAAATGGCCAGAATGATCAAGAGGCAAAGAACAGCGAGAACGTAAATGGGATTGGTGGTGAATTGCATGGGATACAAGATAGATATATTCAATTTACAACCGAAAGGAAAGTCTCCTCCTATACTTCATCAATTCCCAAAGGGCGGGGTTGTCGGCCGTCCGTGTCGAGGACCCCGTATTCCATAGCTAAACGAGCTCCGATGAAGATTTTACCTGATTTTTTCATGAGTTCAGGGTCGGTGGTCAATTTTGAAATGATTCTTCCCATGAACTCCGTCGATTCTGAATTACTCAAGTCAAAGTGATCGGCGGCTTTCAAAACCGCTTCGGTACGAACGATGCCCGGATAAAGGCAAACAACCGCTATGTGGTGTTTTAGCAATTCATGTGCCATGATCTGGGTCATTCGGTCTGTCGCTGCCTTGGCCACTCCATAGGCCACTCCTTTGTCGTTTTGCTGAGATGCCCAAAAGGAAAAATTGACGATGAGACCTGAACCCTGTTTAATCATATGATTTGAAGCGATGCGACTCGCATTGTAGCCCGCCGTGGCTCCCTCCTTGGCTAAGGCAATGGCGGTACCTTTGCCGATGCCTCGGCTCGCTCCGGTGACCAGGGCTACTTTGTTTTTGAGATTTGTCGCAGGCTTGGAGATGGGCATAGAAAAGCGTTAGCGCTGACCTTCCGGAATTTCAACAAAGAAATGTGCACCTTCCCCCGGTTCGCTCTCGAGCCAAATGGAACCCTCGTTGAGTTGTACTATTTTTTGCACGATAGAAAGGCCTACACCGGTTTCGTCTTTATGATTTCCGGCGGTTCTAAACAGTTGAAAGATCTTTTTGCGTTGATCCATAGAAATTCCTATTCCGTTGTCTTCCACTTCTATGCGGTAGTACCCGTTTTGAAGCTTTGCTCTGATGCTGACCTCCCCAGAATCAGGGTCTATATATTTTAAACTGTTAGAAATCAGATTTTGAAATATTTGAAAAAAGTGCAGTCGAAAAGCTTTGATTTCAAGACCTTGTTCTATTTCCGTGTTGACTTTTACGTTTTCCGGTATAGACATGGTCACTAATAAATCATCAACTAATGATTGAATAGAAAAGGACTCCATTTTTTCTTTTCTTGAATCCAAACTGGAGTATTCTAAAAGACTGGATATCAAATTATCCATGTGGCTCAGAGTTCTTTCTACATGATCAAAGTGCTCCAGACTGCTTTCTTGGATCTTATTTATATTATCAGTCTTAATCCAGTGAAAAAGCGAAGAAAGTCCCCTTAATGGAGATTTAAGATCGTGCGAGACTATACGCGCATACTGTTCTAGTTCTTCGTTCCGGGTTTGCAAAATAGTATTGAGTTTCTGAGTGGCCACCTCTGCTTCCCTAAGTCGCTGCATGTTAAGTACATTGTGGAGTTGTAAACCGATTAAGTGAGATATACTCATCAGGGTATTGAGCTGCTTGGTGGTAAAAAAGTTTTTGGGGTGGGCTTCACAATCGAGTATTCCTATGACTTTGTTATCATATAATACTGGCACAGTAATCTCCGAAAAATTTCGTTCTAAATCCGTAATGTATCGATCATCCTTTGAGGTGTCGTGGATTAATTCCGGAATTCCAGTTTCTGCTACTGTGCCGACAATTCCCTTGCCTATCGGAATAGTTAGGTGATTGAGAATCTCGCCATTGTAAACCTTTTCACCATAGGCTGCAATTTGCGATAATTCACGATCTTCATAATCCACCAAGTAAAAAATACAGTCATCACAATTGAGGTAGCTAGGAATAATATGAGCCAATTCCCAAGCAATGGCGAGGTAGTCTGTTTTTCCTAGGATGGAGGTCGCAATGCGATTAATAACCTCTTTGGAGTCCTCATCTCTTTCTTGAATTGAATAAAGTTCCCGTTTAAAGAAATTCTTTTCAACCTCCAGACGTTCTATTATTTCGGCTTGCTCTTCAAGTTTCTTGCGGAAGTCGTCAGGGTTATCTTGAGTCTTCATCCGGATAAGTTATACTTGTAAGATAAAATATTATTGTAAAAAACCGCAATGGTTGGCGACTTAGCTTTGTGTTTAAAAAGGGTTCGCTTCGCAGAGTCCCTGCCAAACGTGGTGAGAAAAGAAAAAGTCAGAGCGTAAACGCTGACTATAGTTTTTTTAGATTCAGATACTTTCTATCTGCGTAATTAAAACCGAAATACATAATTACCGCAAAAAAGATAATTCCGTTAATTGAATTCAAAGGACCTGCTTCCATATTTAATTCTTTGTTCTTCGGTTGGACAAATTGTGTAGAACGGTCTCGGCTATGAGGAGTTGCGTAGGGTAGCACTAACTTTTGCAAGTATAAATTAAGTTGAGGATACCGCCGGAATTTCCAAATTATGTGATAACAATCAATTACTTATCGCCATTGTTGGCAGCACTTGTAACTATCTTCTAATGATTCATAGAAAGAATTATTTGGTTTAATAGTAAGATTAATTCATATTATTTAGCCAGTAATCGTTTGCCAGGTGTAGCACCAGTTCCTTTATCATGATTTACGACTATTTGGCCAGCTGTTAGTATATAATCATAACCAGTTGAGAGCTGATAAGGATTTATAAAACTTGCTTTTGTTTCTAGTTTATTCATGTCAAATACAATAATGTCGGCATCTGCACCCTCTTGAATACGTCCTTTATTCTTAAAGACTGGAGCTGCATTTTCCAATAATTTAGCAGGGCGATAACTACTCATGGATATAGCATCCATTAGGCTTATCCATTTTTCATCTCTTACGTAGTGAGCTAATAATTTGGTGTAAGAACCAATGCCATTTGGCACAACCTTAGCTTCTGTTGAGACAGAAGGCATAGCGTCTGTGGAAACTATCATGTTTGGGTATTTTAATTCTGCTTTTATCCATTCTTCCTTCATGTAGTGATGTATGATAACAGCAGTCGGATTATTATCCTTATAATCTTCAAACTCTTTTAGACTCGTGAAGTACTTTCCGGAAGAACTAATTTGTACATCCTTACTGGTAATGTCAAATATCGTTTGCCAATCTCTAGTAAATACATCTGCAGTAATATTTGTAGAACCAGCAGTATAAGGGAAAATCTCTGTAGTTATTTTAGCACCTTCAGTATTTGCTTCGTCTATGGCGTCTAGCAAGCTTGATAATTTCCCATGGCGTTTGCATTGAGATGACAAATATGGGCATGTGTTCCTTTTTCCTTTGCGAGATCAATAATTTCTTTTAATCCACGAATATCTCCGTTGACATATCTGCGAACATGTACAAAAACAGGGACTTGATGTTCTGCCGCAACTCTAAAAACCATGTCCAATTCTTCATCTGTAATTGCATTAGTCATATAATCTAAAAGCAATCCAATACCAATAGCACCATTTTCAAGCGCTTGATGATGCAATTTTTCTATTTCTGCTATTTCATCTAATGTTGATTTTTGATACCATGCCGGAGTGGTTTGATCTCCCATGTCATAATAACCTAAATCCTTTCCCTCTATCACCTTTATTCGAATCATGATATGGCTGGAAGATGCACCAAAATGAACTTTTGACTTATTTTCTAACATGGTACCGGCAGAGGTTACAGGATAAGAACCGGCTTCTAATTCTAGGATTGTTGTCACTCCATCTCTGTTGGAATTGTTGGCTCCGAAAATGGTTGGTGAGTGGTGGTGAAGATCAATTGCGCCAGGGGCAACGATTTTCCCTTTCGCATCAAGTACTTTTCGACCCTTCAGGGTTTTTGTGCTTAGTTTGACAATTTTGTCCTCCTTTATACCCACATTCATGACTTTGTCGGTTTTGGTTTCTGGGTCTATGACCCTTCCGTTTTCAATGACAATGTCGTAAACGACGCTTTTTGTTGAATCCGATGATTTTGAATTGTTGTTTTGGTTACATGCTGAGAAGAATAAAACAATTCCTAATGTGAGTATGATTAATTTTTTCATTATGGGTTAGTTTCTCATTTGGTCTTTATAAATCATATAAGGTTTAATCTAAATTACCGCCAACGGTCTCGTGTATGGGTAATAGTGGATTTATACTCACCCACCTTTTGGTTTTACACTGTTCTTTGTTTTGTACTTTACCTTTCGGTTTATAACTTTTCCGCTAGTACTCATTAACCGTGTTGTAACCGCTATTTTTTAACTTCAATCTGTAATTGTTCTCTAATATAATCGTTCAATTCAGATTTATTTATTCCTAAGTATTTTTCAATCGCATTGTAGTAGTCCTCATCAGTTTTGCCACTTGACATAAACTCCGAGAGTAAACTCCAACTACCTTTTTCTACTATTTTCCTTGCTATTAGTCCGCCCAAAACATAATGATAAGAAGTTTCGCTATCCAAGTTTGTTAACTTGAGCATATCGTTTAGATCTATTTCAGAATGTTTCTGTAAATAGATATTTGTTCGTTTTATATGCCAATCCAAGCTTTTTCCACGACTTCCTCCTAATAGTGTGGCTACCCCTTCGGAAACCCAAAAATGCTTGTTTGGAAAGTGTTCGTCTATTTGAACGTGGAAAACTTCGTGTGGATAATATTCTCCCAAACCACCGCAATAAACTTTGTCGTCAGTTGCTTTACCGCTTGGTTTTGACTGTCCGCCCATTCCTATGTAATAATCAAACCCTTTTAGTTTTTGGATTTCATCGTAGTCGTCAGCGAGATAATATTCAAATGGTTTTGGATGCACCCCAAAATTCTCACAAGTTTCATTTATGAACTTATTAAGTTTTTGAGCTTTCTGATAGTTGAACTTATGGGAAGTCGGATAGTAAAAGTCGACAACACCAACAGTTGTACAATTCCAGGTTTGTTTATTTACAGTTAGCGCATTGAACAGTTTAAATGTTCCGTTTTCCTTTTTCGCAAAATAGTTTACTATTGCTAAAACATATGGACTTCCATCTTCTTTGCAGTAAGAGAACTGGGCTTTAATTTGGCAAATATTATTTCTGAATTTTATACTCAAAACGTGAACTGGAAACCCCATATAAAGTGAAGGTTGAAACTCACTTTCCAAGAAGTCGTAGTTCTTATGTTTCTGTTGCTCTTCAATATTCCAAAATTCATTTTTTCCTTTATTTTGGGGACTTGAAGCCAAGTAGTTTTCAAAGAGTATTATTACCTTTTTAGTTTCAACATCTGCTCTATCAACATTGAAGTTATATGTTACCTTTTGTCCAAAAGCTTGAAAGCTCAGAAAAAGTAATATGATGATTTGCAGTAGTTTCATTATAATGGCTGCCAATGGTCTCGGCTATGCGTAGTGCGGGATTTCAAAGCACTTGCCTTTCAATTTAGCACTTGGGTTATTTAATACTTTTGCTTTCATATCAGCACTTTAGCCCGTATTACGTATAGCCAATGTTAGCGGTATTTTTTTCCTATTTTGATTATTTTCTCTTAATTAAATGGAATAGCAGGGTTGGTTGACAAAATATTATCTATAAAATCATCCACGGAATTGTTCGCAGTAGGATTGTTTTTAATCGAGGGAACGTGGCCTGTGTTATCTAATATCAAGACTTTATGTAAAGAATTAGGTTGCTCCTCAATTTCTACAATTAAGTTTCTAAATAACCAATCTACATTGTTGTCATAACCATCCACTATTGCTTTTGACATAACAGGCAAATGACAATTGTAATATGGGTCAGCTTTACCTGCAATACTCAATAAAGGCGTATCAAATCCATTGGAAACCATAGATTCAGCGTACAATCCGTTTTCAAAATTGCCAAAGACACCAATTTTTTCAAGTACTCCTTGACCTTTAAAAGTTGGCATTTGTAGACTTTCTGGGTGACCCTCATATTCATCATAAATCTCTGTACCTTGTGCTAATAGCGGTCCGCAGTCGGAAATAATACCACTTAATCGAGTTCCTTCAAGATAATATGCTACTCCCATTGCATATGCGCCCACTCCTCCTGCACTGGTTCCGTGAGAATATACATAGGTAGTGGGGTAGTTGGCAGCTACAAAATCAACGGCCGACATAGAAGCTTGTAATCCATTTACTTGACCCCCGTAAGGATTATTTGGGTAGTCGATTCCTGTACCCATGTAAAAATCGTGATCAGAATAAGAAAGAACCAATAATCGATAACCTTCCTGTATTCTCCTCGACAATGTGTTATCTCTTAAAACACCATCATCAAAGAGCCTTTCTCCCAAAATGTCATTCACCAAGTTTTCGTAGGTCTCTTCTTTGTTCCATGACAATTCATTTTGTCTTTTTAGACATTGATATTGTTGCTGATCGTTATAATAGCCAACGCTTCCTCCATGGAAATATACCCAAAGTGGAGCTTCTCCACTTGGATTATTAGCTGGATTCAATACTAAAAAAGTATATTTTCCTTCTATACCTGCATCATAGCTTAGATTCCGGTAAAAATCTGTGTTGTAGGTAACGTTGTCATAAGTGACATTGCCTTGCTGTGCTAACTCTATCCCGGTGATAGTTCTGTTTACGGGGATGTAGTCAGCAGTTAAATACTTATTTAAAGGTTCGGGGATTTTATCTTTGCTACACGATGTTATCACGACCAACATCATGATGACGGAAATAACTTTTATCGTTTTCATTTTAATAAGATTTGTTACGCAACTAGATTGAACAGTTCTAAAACACTTCCTAGGCAACAAACCCTACCCAAATTCCCCCCAAAAAAACCTGAAAAACTAGTTTAGTTTATATATCTAATTGACTGAAGTATTCTTGAATGGTTTAATTAACGCCAACGGTCTCGGCTATGAGTAGTTGCGTGGTTTAGCAGGTAACTTTGCAAGTACAAACCGAACTGAAAATCCTCGCGGATTTTGAGAAGTAGACGAGAACAAGCTATTACTTATAGCCATAGTTAGCGGCAGTATTTATTCCTCACTATATGGCTTATCAGCAATCTGACTGACTCTTGAAAGAATTTGCCAATCCCCATTCTTATTTTTTTTCCAAGTGTCAATCATATCAAAATGAGGTGGTAGTTTACCTACACCTTCCTGTTGCCAATCCATAGTCCAAGTCACTCTAGCAACAACAATTGAATCCATTTCTTCAGATATTCTAACAGATGTCACATCAGCTTCAGAAGCACTCATTCCTTTCATTCCAAGATACATCTCCTTGCTAATTGGTGGTGCATCATCATAAGCTCTATTCAGTCGAAAGTCTCTGTGCATCATAGATTCTACTGTATTAAGGTCATTTGCAACAAGCGCTGAAGCCCAAGCATTTTCCTGTGCTAAAATTTCCTCTGCGGCTTTACTCATTTGTTCGATAACTTCGACTTTGTTTTCAGGTTTTATTTCAGTTTGGTTTTCCGGTTTGTCATTTTTGCAGGATGAAACCAAAAGGCAAACAATAATCAAATAGAATAGTACAAACTTTCGATTAGTATTTGAATTAAGTTCTTTTGTGAAATCCATAATTTATTTTTTTGATTAGTTTTTATCTAATTACCGCCAACGGTCTAGTGTATGAATAGTAGCGGATTTCTACTCACAAGCTTTTCGGTTTTACACTGACCTTTGTTTTATGTTTTGTTTCTCATTTTATCACTTAAACCGCTATTACTTATAAATTGTGTTGTGCGTAGGTGTTAATTTCAATCCTTAGCTTTTCAGCTAATCTATAATTTAAAGATTTTGATAATTCCCTCTTTCCTGTAACTAGTCTTTTCAAATCATAAATCCCAGGAAAATTTGCAATTAGTCTATCTTTAATGGATTTACATGGTAGAATGTGAACATGACAATGAAAAATTGATTGTCCAGCTTCTTTATTTACGGCAGTCCAAACCCTTATTCCGTTACATTTATAAGCTTTTTGCATTGATTTAGAAATCAGATTTATTATTGGAATTATTTCTTTAGATTCAGATTCGGTCAATTCCAAAAGATTCTGTCTATGCTTTTTTGGAATGACTAAACAAATAGAGCCAACACTTGTTTTTCTATACCTGTCAGTTAAAACAATGAATTTATTATTTTCAAAAACTATTTGTTCATTTTCTCTATCTCCGTTTATAATTTCACTAAATCGACTTTCACTCATTCATTTAATTCTTCTATTTTCTTAAGTTCATTCTTTACTTACGCACAACGGTCTAGGCTATGATTATTCTGTTGTTGGACAGCTTTGTACCAATGGCTTTGCCGACAATCGGATCGAGATTAGGCCGAGGCACTTTGGGTGGCGAAACACAACTGGCTAAACTTTCATAGCGTTCTTATTTTTCTTCATTTTAAAAAAAATGGGCAATTAATATTCAATCATTTCTTAGGCAACAATTAATTATTGCCATTGTTGTGGTGTCGTTTTTTAATATTCGTATAAAATATTTTGTTGAGAATTTGTTATGTTCAGTTGCACTTCGTTTCCGTCTATTTGCAAGTTCGAAATATCAAATGTCAATTCTTTTGTGAGATACGCTTGACATATTTCGTCATTTTTTAATGATAATCTCAAATTTCTTTGAGGTGGATTTGACTCCAAAATATCTTCCGAATCTACTAGTTTTAACTCCCAAGTATTTCCGTCACAACCTCCCGAACTGAAATTAATTTTCAAGCAGTTGCCATTTATTTCTAAACTGTTTATTTCTAATTGGTCAGAAGGTGCATTTTGGTATTGTTCAGCACTTATTAATGTTTCAAAATCACAATTTATTGGGTTACCACCGCCATCATCTGAACAGCTAGAAATTAAAATCCCGATCATTAAAAATGTACATATTTTTTTCATTGATTCTCTTTTTTATTAGATAGCCAATTTTCCATTGGTTGCTTCAAATGCACCACAACGGTCTTGGCTATGAGTAGTTGCGCGGGTTAGCAGGTAACTTTGCAAGTACAAACCGAACTGAAAATCCTCGCGGATTTTGAGAAGTAGACGAGAACAAGCTATTACTTATAGCCATTGTTGGCAACTGGCTTTTAGATTTTATAATTCGGTCAAACCTTTTTTAAGTAATTATTTTTTCTTTAGGCCATTTCCAAGCATACCAAACAATTAACCCAGTAAGTATACTTTCTAAAAATGCTAGAAAGACATAAAATAAATACCATTCGTTCGTTGACATAATTCCGATAAATATCATCATTATTGTAAAAATGATTCCAAATATTATATTAAGGGTTCGGTTTATTTTTGGTTTGAGAAAAATTGAAAGACAGACCATAATAGATGGGATTGCTAAAATTACAGAAGCAATTAGCAGTGTAGTCGGACTATCCATTATATTGTCTCCTGAAATCAAGCTATTTACTTTATTAGGTGTGTATAGTTCAAAATAGTCGCCATATAAATAGCAGAATGTCGCAGAAGCCCACAATGAGGCAAGTTTTATTTTGATGTTTACTTTAGGATTTTCTAACATTTTGGTTTGGTCTTTTTAGTTTTAAGAATCAGTTCATTCATAAAGACGTAAAAATCCTTTCAAATGGTTGCCTGAATAATAAAATTAGTTCGATTTTCAGCTTGCTGCCAACGGTCTCGGCTACGGCGGAAAGATGGCAAATTTGCGGTAATGTAAGGGACCCTTACAGTAGCCATCTGTCAGAATCGTAACTGTCAGTCCGAGTATTACAGAAATAAATCCTAATATTTTAAGTGGTGTAATTCTTTTCAATGACTCGTTTTAGTTGCTTGTCAACGGTCTCGGCTATGATTTCGTTGTGACGATTTCCGGCAGGAAATTGTTGTTTAGAAATCGGGCCGTTAATGGTTACTAGCTTTAAAGTTAATAAGAAAGAAACAATGAATTATAGCCCTTGTTAGCTAACGTATAATAGTGCGAACTCCACTGCGATTATGTTGCGAATCAATTGGTTTTCAAAATCCGGATTGTGTCGCCGAAGCATATCGCAAAAAATTTCACTGCTGATTTCTCCAACTTTTGTTTTGACTTGATAATACTCCTCGATAAAGGCATTCCCCTTTTTAACCTTTTCAAGGGCTGTGACATATTTCCCATAATTATTCCAGACTTGCCATTTAAGAATGGATGTTTTTAACGAATCCAAGTTGGAAATTCTTCTGGTGGGATAACCTGTTGTCCCGATGTTTTTTGTCCCTTTTTCTGAATTGTAGATTATCCTTCCACTTAGTTGTTCATATTTACCGGTCCATACGGAATCCACTTGTGCATAAATCTCATTCCATGCTTGAGTTTCTCTGAATTCTATGAGAGCTCCATTAATTGCAGGTAAAGCATCTACAACTCCCTTTTCTAGACATGTTTTGGCAAAGTCCTTGTATTTTTCCGTTAAATCTCCAGTTGAGTAATTTGGAGTAAGTACCAATTTTTCAAATTTTTGTACAAACTTTTCCAAGTCTTTTGAATTTTTAAGGCCAAAAGATTTTTCAAAAATATCTGTATTGTCAGTTCGTTTGACAGACCCGCAGGAAAGACAAAAACATAAGAATAATAAAGTCCAAGTTTTACTTTTCATGTGTTAGCTAATGGTTTTGGGCTTGGCGTTCGTACGGGATTTCAGGGCGCAAAACTGTCAAACCAGCACTAAAGTTGATTTGAAAAACTAATTTTGAATTAATGCACGTCACCCAACATGATGCTAAACCCATGTTATCGGCTGGCATACTTTACTCTTTAGTAAATTGCAAACTCATAACCTTTTGTCAATAAAAGTGCCTGTAGTCTTTGTAATTCGTTTTGTCTGATTGCATTTGTTTTTTCTAAGTCACACTCTAATAGATAAAAAGTATGCTTTCCTTTGTCACTAAACGGCATTTTAAAGTCCGCTAATTCGTTAGTGAATTCAAAACCCACTGTTGCGGGCATTTTTATGTGATTTTCATATGAAACATTCCCGATTACTTTTTTGTAACCGATTTGTCTGCAAATATTTAAACCAATGCCAAGAATTACATTAAGTAATTTAATTTCTCTGTATTCTGGAATAACAAATGTTCTTCCCATCTCTAATGTATATTTGTCATTGGAAAGTTTGATGTCTGACATTTTTTCTAACGCCATGTAATTATATGGGCATTCTGTCAACCTTGTATATCCAGCAAATTTTCCATCAATATAAAACACAAGATGTGAACTATCTTTGTCATAAGTTTCTCTTGAACTTTCGATATCTTTATAGTAGTGTAATACCTCATTAAAACAATTAAAGCGCTTTTCAACCATCTCATCTGAGATTAAATGGTGGAGACGGTATTCAATTTTTTTCATAGTTAACTTAGGTTCATTAAACTTGCGGAATAGGTATATCCTGCACCAACAGAAACTAAAAGCAATTTTTCATTGCCTTTTAGTTTCTCGTCTTTTAATGCTTCGGAAATTGCAATTGGTATTGTCGCTGCACTTGTGTTGCCAATTTGTTCAACATTGATTAGAAACTTCTCAATTGGTAAATCAAATTTCTTTGCCAACGTTTCAATTATACGCTTGTTAGCTTGATGAGGCACAATGAAATCAATATCCTCAAATGTCAATTTGTTTTTGCTCAAAATTTCTTCTGCTACAATTTGCATTAGAGATATTGCGGTGCTAAAAATCGTTTTGCTTTCAAAGCGTAAATAATGTTTTCCTTGTGAAATATTTTCAATAGTTGATGGAGCTTTGCTACCGCTTGCAATCATTGAAATATCAGAGGAGTGAGAACTATCTAACTTGCAAATTGTGTCAATTATATTGTTGTCAGTTGAAGATTGTTGGAGTAATGAAACACCTGCACCATCAGCAAGAACTAAAACTGTTTTCCTGTCGCTGGGATCAATGCAGCTGCTCATTTTATCAGCACCACAAACCAATACTGTTTTGTAGCTATTGGAATTAATAAGAGAAGTCGCAAGTTGTAAAGCATATAAATAACCACTACATGCTGCCATAATATCAAAACCCCAAGCGTTTTTAGTCCCAAGTTTTTGGTGAACAAAAGTTGCTGTTGATGGGCAGTGTTGGTCAGGTGTCATGGTTGCAACTATTATGCAGTCAATATCAGTTGGCGATAGGTCCGTTTGTTGTATACAATTTAAAGCAGCTTTTACAATCATATCAGATGTAGCACCGTCTGAAAAATATTTTCGTTCTTCAATTCCTGTTCGTTCAAGTATCCAGTCAGTCGTTACATTAAAACGTTTTGACAACTCAGAATTTGTCAGTTTTGTCTCTGGTATAAAGTGTCCCCAACTTGTAATTTTTACTCCCAAAGGTTGTCTTTTTTTTGTCTGTCAGTTGATGTGCAGCACGGGTGCAATGCTTGCAGCTAAACTGTCTTGGCTATGACTCGTTCGAGTAGAGCCGATCGTTTTTGATTGATTAGGAAGTTAGCAAAAATGGGCAAGCGGAGCGAATGAGTAA
>NZ_MQVX01000001.1:1850723-1851357 GCF_002954325.1 Aureicoccus marinus | reverse complement strand
TAGCCCGTGTTGGCAACAGAATATTTTTACTTTCTCTAAGTTTAGAGGATATTACTTAAGTCCTGTTTTCCGACAATAGCCATTATCTCTACTGTTTCTTCATTTATTCTGAAGAAAATACTATCGACACCACAAACACATCTGCGGTATCCGTTTTTTAAGTAGTCTACCGATTCGAAAGAGTAAGGCCGTTCGGCAATTAAGTCAAAGTATTGGAAAAATGATTCAAAATACTTGTCGGCCTGAGCAAGTCCGAATTGTTTAACTCCATATTGGTGAATCCGAACCAGGTCATTCTTGGCTTCATTACTCAGTCTATAATGAGCCATTCAGCAATGCTTTGGACTGTTTTAAGATTTCGTCCTTTCCGTCGCTAGTAAATCCGCTCTTTTCGGCTTTCTCGAGTTTAGCTCTAATCCAGTCAATTTGGGCCTGCTGTTTTCTAGCCTGTCGCACAAGGTCATTTACCAATTCACTTTTGCTGGAATATTCTTGACTGTCCACTTGGGATTTCAACCACTCATCGTTGGGTTTCGTAAAAGAAATGCTTTGTCTGGCCATTGTAAAATACAATACGGTGTAAATATACACCAAAAATACATCAATCTAAAATGCTCAATATTGTTGCCAACGG
>NZ_MQVX01000001.1:1553204-1849087 GCF_002954325.1 Aureicoccus marinus | reverse complement strand
TTCTCAACTAGGAGACGCGGGCTTTTCGGATGTGGTTGTTCAGCCCGTGGCTTTTAGTTGGTGTTATGCTTAGTATTTAATCTCATTGTTACAAAATACAAATCGTCATTTTCTCCTACAACTATCCATCCGTTTGTAATGTGTTCATTGATTTTCTTATTCTTTTTAGATACCGCAGAAAAAATGGTGTCAAACCTATCTTTACACTGATCAATTAGAAATAGCGTTAGTTTTTTTGAAATATTTAGTCCTAAATGCGATTTGTGAATTGCAATTTGTGCTCGAGGGCAAATTTTTTCAAATTTATTGAGTTGCTTTTTATTTATTAAATCTTGAATGAAGACTAAATAACTAGATGTGGTGCTGTTTTTCGAATAATCATCAAATAGGAAGTACCCATAAACTATATTTTCAACAGTGGCGACCGCTAGTTGTTTAAGTAAGACTAATTCGATCAGATCATTATATGTGTAGGGTTCTCCAAATAGAAAGCCTTCTTTGTTATCTGGTTTTTGATTCAGCCAGTATTTCTGAATGTCTAAAATTTGACAAACGTCTAGCTCTTTACCTAACCTTACTTCCATAGGCTCTTCCTTATTAAGCATAACGATTTCGTGTATGAGCAGTAGCGGATTTCAAACCACCAAATTGTCAGTTAGTACTGATCTTAATTTAAAGTTTCTTTGTTTCAAATTAATACTTAACCTGCTATTGCTCATACACAATGTTGGCAATAGTTTTTTATTCTATTTTAAAATGCATTTTCATGCTTTCATGTGAATCTATTTAAAGAGTTGCTGTTTTTCAATTTTTATGGCTGATTTGTTTTTAAAACGTTATCACCCTTTTTTTCTATGGCAATCCTCAAAAAAAGAAGAGCTAACACTCCGGAGACAATTGCAACCATTCTTTCAAGCGTAGTTATCGCCAGTACGTTCCCAATTGTATTTAATGAAAAAAAGATAAATAACACCCACATTGCAACTCTTGTGACACCCAATAATTTGGGTAGATTTAGCCATTTTGATCGTATGAATAAAAGAAAAACAAAAATGACTGTAGTTAGCAATGAAACAATTTCAAAATTTAATAATTGTGCTTCTGTTTTTATTTGTCCTCCCCACAAAAAATCTATCGGTACATAGTCAAAAAATAGTATCCCAATTACTATAGCAGTATGAAATATAGCAAGCATTCCTAGAATGAATAAGCTCGCAAGGATTGCAGTTTTAAAACCAATTATTTTTCTCATATCTAGTCTCGTTTTTTTGAAGTACAGGCTATTTTTAGTTAGTATTCTTCAAAATATTTTTTTTGTAATTAACTAGAAGGGTAACCCGCTTGGAACACTATCAGGAATGGTTTGATCGAAATCGGGATCGTTTAATGCTTCTAAAAACGCAATAATGTCATCCACCTTAGATCGTGTAAGGGGATTCAATTTTAAGTCTTTGAATTCTGGAGCCAACGCTCTGTTTGGTACTTGTTGATGTCGGCTTTGCTTACGCTCGTAAAAGTGCATTACCTCTTCAATGGTTTGATGCATGCCATTGTGCATATAAGGTGCGGTATAGTTTAAGTTGCGTAATGTTGTTGTTCTAAACGCATAGTTTCCATCTCCCTTGTCATAAGGATATACACCGGGATGAGCCTCCACTCCCAACACATGCAATTTGTAGTCACTAAACATTGGTCCAGAATGACAACTGACACATCCCCTGGAAACAAAAGCTTCCATTCCCCTAACTTGAATAGCCGACATAGCGTTTTCATCTCCTCTCATGTAGCTGTCAAAAGGCGAATTTGGAGTTATAAGCGTACGCTCGTATGTGGCGATTGCCTTAGCGATATTTTCAATTGAAATTACTGAATCGTTAAAAGCCTGGTAAAACAGCATGCGATAAGCTGAAATATTTGACACTTTTTCTTCTAGCACAGCTATGTATTCCTGCGCAGATAATTCTGGGCCTTTCATTTCATCAGGACTAAGCAGTGGTCCCATGCATTGTTCTTCGAGACTCATTGCTCTATTGTCGTAAAATTGAGGGCTGTGTGTTGGATTCATATTTCCATCAGTATCCAATCCATTAAATGCCGCGTTCAAGATCGTGGGAGCATTTCGCTTGGTTTTTGTTCCATCCAAAAAACCAGCTGACCTATCTAAGCCATCCGTAAATCCTTTTTCAGGTGAGTGACAGGAGGAACAGGAAATCTTGTTGTTTCCCGATAAAATGGGGTCAAAAAAAAGCAGTTTGCCTAACTCTATTTTTTCATCTGTAATAGGATTGTCTTTTGGTGCAGATGCAGAAAATGGCAAAGGGCTTAAGCCAGTGTATCGGTCTGCAACGATTTCAAGTTTGCTAAAACTCATTATCAATGTAAGCATGAGCAAAATGATAAGGTATGTATAATATTTCTGCATGATTTTATGGAAAAAGTATAATGACTACTCAATTTGTTGAGCAGCCATTTTTGAATTATATTCCAGCTTCAATTTGATTCCAAGTACCAATGGCAGATACTTCTTTAGCGTATTCTTCGAAAGTGATGGGATAGCGACCCAGAATTTTCTCAACGTCATGAGAAATGGTCTGATTTTCTGAATGTCCCAATACTTCGGTAAACAAGTAAGTCAAGAGCCAAATAACGGGTTCAGGAAGTCGTGCAGCTTCCAAGCTAGATTTGAATTCGGCCATTGAAATGGGCTGGTATTGAATTTTCCTACCTATAGCCTTAGAAATGATTTCTGCTACTTCTCTGAAGGTCAATTTAGCAGGGCCAGTTACGGTTATGGTTTGTCCATTATAGCTATCATCTAGCAATACTTTTGAAACTATATCGGCAATATCTTTGGTGTCGGTATATGGAATTTTAGCTTCTGGCATAGGTAAGGCCAATACTCCAGACATGATATAACCTGTAAAGGCTCCTTCACTGAAGTTTTGGTTAAACCAAGAAGCTCTAACCAAGGTGTAGTTAAGTCCTGATTTGGCAATTATTTGCTCACAGGCTTCGGCCTCTTTTTCTCCTTTACCAGAAAGCAATACCACTTTTTCTAATCCAGCTAACAAAGCTGTATTGGCCAAAGCTTGAATAGACTCTTTTGCTCCAGGTATAGCCAAATCAGGATAGTATACAATGTAGGCTCTATCCATTCCTTGGAGAGCTTCGGCAAAGGTTTCAGGTTTATCCCAATCAAAAGTTGGAGAATTTTTTCTTGTTCCCAAACGAACATTGTGTCCTTGTTTGGTCAGATTTTCTACTACAAGGCGACCTGTTTTTCCAGTGCCCCCAATTACTAAAATGTTCTTTTTCATTTTGTTTTGAATTAATATGTGTAAAGAATTATGCTGCCTCTTCGAACTCTTGCAGCTTTTTGAGTTTACTTTTCTTGATTACATTCTTGATAAGGCCTATGAACCAAGGCACTCCGTACCCATTTTTAAAGAGGTGATTACCACCAAACTTGTAAATGGCTTTGTTTCCTTTTACGCCATGTCCATCGAGCAATCGATTGTAAAAATTGAATAGGCAACCTACCACGATAGCTTGATGTAGCGCTTCTTCACTCCACCCAACCTTAATTACCTTTTCTACATCTTGCTCCCAGATTTTACTTGGTGAAAGCGTCAGCTTTTTTAAATACTGGAAAACAGGTTTTAATTTTTCGTCAATAGGTGCTGTTTCCACATCTTCTACCAATTGCTCTATGAGCGAAGGATCAATGCCAAATAGTTCTGCGACAGCAGTATGCGACCCCAAGCAAAAGGAACACGCGTTGAGGCCTGATACATAGGCTGCCATGATTTCGCGTTCTGCTTCAGTAAATTCTGATTTGCCTCGCATAATTGCTTGTGAGGCTTTATCTAGTGGTCCCAAGCGCAGGCGATCATGAAAGGTGATGTCTGTAATGTCTGAGTTCTCGTCTAAATAGCTAAAATATGCCATGATTTTTATATTTTTAATAATGAATAAATACAGGGGTTGAGTGATTATTTATGTTGAAAAAAGAGCGCTAGAAGTGCCAATGAAAAGGACAGTACTCCAAAAACTGACCGAATCAAGTGCAGCTTGTTCCACTTTAGTTCATACTCAAGCCGAAAGTCCTTTAACTCGTTGATATTTAGTTCTGACAGCGAAAGTGCGTCGAGTTGATTGTTAAGCGGTACATTGCCAAAAGCAGTAACACCAAACGTACCTATGAGATAAATGATTGTGGAGGCAACAAGTAGTACAAAAACACTAGTATTAGTGCCGTAATGCACAATACTTGCTAGCACTAGAAAAATGAGACTTCCGAAAAAGCTGGCAAAAAAGGCAGGATTCAAGATGGCTCTGTTTATCGACTGCATGGTTTCTAAGTAGTAAATATCAAGTATCTTTTTGGTGCCTGGAATTACAGATACTTGCCAACCATAAAACAGCCCTGCCGACAGGCCGGTAAGAATAATTGCTAGAAATATGCTGATTGCTTTGAATGAAATTTCCATGATTTGAGGGGGATTAATTGAAAAAAGCCTGGATGAGATGTGGTTTTGAAACGCCACTGAAAGCCGAAACCTCAGTGGATTTAGATCTTGATTCTATCTGTTGAGTCTGTCTGACATTCGATACTGAAAAACGATCTTCTCGTTGATAGCTATACAGAAATAATAGAAAGACATAGTCTAAAAGAAGCTTGTAACTGTAGTTCATTTTATCCTTGTTTTAAATTATGATGTAAAAGTGAAGATTACGCAGCTCTAGAACTTGACTGAAAACGCCAATGTTTTGATACTTTGAGCCAAGCGTGTAAAAATAAATGCACTTATGCTAGGTATAATTAAGTCCATTGTCTTGGCGAGAATGGTAAAGCAGAACAAAGCAATTTCAATAAAAATTGGAGACTGCTTCGGAATTTTTATACTTCAATTTCTTCGTTGTGAAATACTTAGAGAAGAATTCGTTATTCTATTCCGATCGGAATAGGGGTGTGTTAAAATCCTCCCCACTGAGAAGGGGGAATGTGATTTTATGAAAATTTCTAGGAAGGGGTTTGACTTAGTTATATCAAGTTTGGTAACAATTAGAAAGTATATATCCTTATTGAGCTCATTTGATTTCCTTCACAAAGGAAGAACGGGCTAGTTTTTTCGATATTGCAAGGGAGAAAGTCCAGTCCAGCTTTTGAAGGCGCGATTAAATGCACTCTGCTCTGAAAAACCTGTTTCAAAAGCAATTTCGGCTATACTGCGCGAATTGTCGTGTAATAAAGTTTTTGCAATTTCTTGTTGTTTGGCTTTAACCAAATTTCTAAAGGTAAATCCAGCTTCAGAAAGTCTTCGGGTTAGCGTTCTCCTACTCATTCCTATGAGTTCGGCCACATGGTCAACACTCGGAATTCCACTTGGAAGAGCATCCGTAATGATTTCGTTCAATTCAAAAACCAATTTGTTACCAGCTATTTCTAAGTTCTCAGTTTCTTCTTGCACGCGTTCTACTAAGAACCGATTGATGCTTTTATCAGCTTTTGCTGTTCTGGAATGTAAATCTTTGGTTCTGTAAGAAATCGAATAATGCTCTTGGTTAAACAGAATTTCGCATTGAAAAGCCTTATTGTGATGCTCCATATTGCTTGGTGGGCCATGTTTAAAGGAGACCTGAATGGGGCGAATGTTCTTCTCGGTTACAGCTTGCATTACCACAACCGTTGCTGAAAGACTGGCTTCGGTAGATAACTCTAAACCCCTTCGATGCGTCTCTCTATTAAGCCTCACTTCCGAAATACCATTGGATTCAACAATTTGCCACATAAAGGTGTCAGACAAAAGTTTGAAGTAGCGTTCACTACGTTCAAAGATTTCACCAGCCCACGAGCAAGTTCGCCACGATAATCCCAGTACACCGTAGTCTTCAATTTTCATCTGCTGGCCAACCCTTACACCAAAGCCAGGCCCAAGTTCGTTATCTAGCCATTCGTGCAATTCAAAAAACTCTTCGGCTGGCACCGCTTGAATTTCGTTAATCTTACTCAAGGGTGTTTGTAGTTTCTCGAACTCATTTTTATCCATCCCCTCTGCAATGGCACAGTTAAGCATTTTTACGTATAGATTTGCAGAGAAGTATTTCATTTTTTAGCAGGCTTATTATTTTAGATTTTCAGTTTCTTTTAATTATTGCCAACGTTTCGGCTAAACTGCGTTTCAATGCAGTTTAGGTTTTGTTGTGTTTAGTTCATTCAATTTCATGTATTCACTAATTATTTTCTCATTAGTTGTCTTACTTTTTGACAATGATTTGATTATTGATTTTCTTTCCGTTTCCATCTTATTTTGACTAAGCTTTTCTTTAGACTGTAGCTTAGAGACTTGAACCTCAAAAGCTACAATTCCTTTAGCCATTCTCGTTTTGTAATCATCTGAAATCGAATTCCATTGTTTTTTGTAATCGGGATCAAAGTCATCCATCATATGCTCTAACATTTCAGTAACTTCTTTTGGATTGCCTTTAATTTTTGCCTTGCCATATGCATGCACGGAAATATAATTCCAGGTTGGAACATTTTCTTGTTTTACATAATTCTTTGGAGAGATATAAGCGTGTGGCTCGGAGAAAATTATTAGACTTTCATTGGATTCTATATGTTTCCAATGCTCATTGGCTTTTGAAAAGTGAGATGATATAATTATTTCATTATCTCTTTCAGCAATGATAAAGGGAAGATGAGTTGCAAAAGGTATATTGTCGATTGAGGTAATAATCGTTCCAAAATTGAATCGCTTCATAAAAGCGATCGATTCTTGCTTATCTTTTCCATTATAGTGTTTTGGTATATACATTTTTCTTGTATGAAGCACAACGGTTAGTATATGGCAAGTAGGGCAGTAGAAAGGACTAACCTTTCAAGTTTACACTGAGCCAAAGCGTTGTATTTTGTTTTTATTTTATCCATTTTAAAAGCCAAATCAACGATTTGGCGGTGTTTGTAAGTAGCACTGAGCTTTCGTTAACCACCGAACGCCCTATTTGCTATATACAGTGTTGTAGCCAGTGTTTTTATTTTCCAAGTTTTAATATTCTTATTGCGCCTTGAATTACTAATCCAAAAACGATTGTTCCGATAATCAAATCAGGTTTATTTGAATTCAACCAATTGACCAAAACACCAGCCGTAATTACACCTGAATTGATGATCACGTCATTTGAAGTGAAAATCATGCTTGCTTTCATATGAGCTTCTTCTTTACTTTTTGACTTTTGAAGTAAATACAAACAAATTCCGTTTGCAATAAGGGCGAAAATCGAAACGATTATCATTGTCGAGAAATCAGGTAGTTTTTCCGCTCCTAAAAATCTTCTCAACACTTCTACAAATCCGACAATCGCAAGTGTTATTTGGAAATATCCTGCAATCTTGGCAATCCGTTTTTTTCTAATCAAGGTTCCGCCAACTGCAAACAAGCTAATGCCGTAAACGAAACTGTCGGCAAGCATATCCAAACTGTCAGCCACCAATCCCATTGATTTTGAAATGAGTCCTGTTGTCATCTCGATTAGGAAAAAGGCGAAGTTTATTGCAAGTACTGTCCAGAGTAGTTTTTTCTGGTTTGTAGTTTCCTTAAATTCCGTTTGGTCAGTTTGTTCTGTCGAGATTTTCTTACCGCCCAAATTCAATTCCAGAACTGACTGTTCGATTTGGTCAATTTCTCCGTTATGAAAAACGGTCAGTTTTCGGTTTGGAATATCAAAGTCCAAATTTTCAATACTCGAAATTCCGTCCAATTTCATTCGGATTAGATTCTCTTCCGAAGGACAGTCCATTTTGGTAATCTCAAATATTGTTTTGTTCATTCACGTTCGTTTTTTCACATTGGCTACAACGTTCCGGCTAAAAAGCGTAGAAACGGTTTGTTTGGTTAGGTCTATGTTTTTTAGCCATTGTTATGGCCTGGCCTTTTTTATTTTTTCTCTTTTTCAATTATATTTTTAATCGCCTTCAACTCTGTTTCTGACAAGTCACCACGATTTAAAGCAGTTATACCAACATCAATTTGGGCGTTTACTTGAGGCAAGAAGTACAATTCATTGTCAATAACCAAGGCTAATTTTTTTCCAATTGATTTGCCTGTTGCAATGCTCCATTGTTTAGTCCCTTTTTTGTCAAGTCGAATTGTCATACCGTAATCGCCATAATTGCTTTGGTAAATCTCGAGTTCAGTGAAGTTGTCAGCTGTCACGATTGGCGAAGGGTTCAAATAGTAGATTTCTTTAGTTCCGTTAAGGGTCTTTTCAATTCCATTATCCTTATCGCTTAAGAAATACCATCCCGTTCTTAATTGACCATTTTGAGTAACTTCTGAAATGCTTGTCACTTCAGATTCGTTTTCAGTCACAATTGGTTGTCCACAACTGAAGAAAATTAAAATTGAAAGTATGTATGTCATTCTCATTGTTGTTTTTGCTTGGCCATAACGTTTAATGTAAAATGCGTTTTAATGCATTTTTACACCTTGTTGTAGACAGTTTTTATTCTTCTTTGTTTTTTAAAATTACTTCAACTTCTCGTTCAACTTTTTTCTGTTCCAATATTTTGAATTGCTTTTCTTTTAATTTCAAATTCTTTTCAGTCTCTCTGAATTTCCGCAATTCTTCACTACTCATTCCTTTGGTTTTTCTATTGGAAGGAAAATCCGCAATTTTGACTAATTCATTTGAGTCAGGGTCAACATAAAACTCTTTAGAGATATGTATGTTCCAATCATATGGTTCATTGGGATTAAGGAGTAAATATTTCTGTTCTCTTTTATCCCAAAGTCCGTCTTCCCGTTTTTCGATTAAATCGGCAACAAACCATTTTAAACAATCCTTATACTCGCTTAAGTTACTTGGTATTCTTTCCGAAACTTCTTTTTGTACATCATTCCAATTGGAACCATTTTTACCTCTTAAGAATCGAATAAGTAATCCATAATTTATTTTACTATTAAAGAATTTAAAACTTTGTCCCATGCCCTCAAAGGTTGGCAATTCGTCCCAGTTCGTATTCTTATTCTTTTTCGTGTTTCGGGTATCCGAGTAGTCACCATCATTCACATATCGTCTTTTACTTCCAGAAGTTTTAAGTCGTGAAATCAGCCACCTTTTGTTATGTCTTTTTCCTTTATTGCTCATTTCTCAAATTGGCTACAACGGTTTGTGTATGGTGCGTATCCCGAAGGGTATGCACTATACACCATGTTGGCAAATCGTTTTTTAGTTCCACATAAAGGTTGAATACAGTTTTTTCGCATAATCTTTCAGGTCATTTTCAGTCTCGAAATCATAAGTGTCGTCAACGTATTGAATAGAAACTGTAAACATATATGCAGTCTTATGTTTTTTAGAGTAAGTCGCCAAATCAAAGCGACTTTGATTTAGTCCTTTTGATTTCCTGTAAAATCTTGTGTTTAGCAAAATGGCTTCGTTTTTATCCGAAAGAATAAAGCTTTCTTCTTGGTAATCTTTATCCTTTTTAAAAACTCTGTCTGGGTTTTCAAAGTAGCCACTTATTACACTTTCTTTTGCACTCTTGAGATTCTTTGATTGATCCATCTTTACAAGAAAAACAGAAACTTTTACAGGTCCTCCATTATAACTTATTGGGAGTCCCTGTCCACTCGCTTCGAAAAATTGTTCTGGTCCTTGTCCTCCACCCATCATTTTTCCAAAGTTTCTCCATTTTGTTGGAACTTGAAATTCGTACAGTTCTGTCGAAATGGTATCAGTGTCAGACCATATATTACTATCTGTCTGTCCAAAAACTATCGCACAGAATAGAAGTCCGAAAATTGTTAGGATGTGTTTCATTTTCTCTTTTTAAATGGTTGCCAACTTGTTTATATAAATGTAAAACACATCTATACACTTCTAAAATAGGAATATAACCGATGAAAAAGGTTGCTCTTTATTTTATAGCTCAAAATCATCAAAGGGGTTTTTTATTTTATCCAAACTAGTGGTGCTCACATGTGTGTAAATCATGGTTGTTTTGGGACTACTGTGGCCCAGAAGTTCTTGAATAAATCTTAGATCCGTACCATTTTCTAATAGGTGAGTGGCATGGCTATGCCTTAAAGTATGCAGGGTTACATTCTTTTTGATTCCGGCCTTTTCTATTGATCGCTTTAAAACTTGTCTTGCGCTTACATCGGTATAACGACCACCTTTTTGCCCCTCAAACACATAGTGCCCTGGTTTGTAACTGTTCATGTATCGATTGAGTAGGATGATCATTTGGGTGGGTACCGGAACATACCGGTCCTTAGCCCCTTTAGCAGATTTTACATGCATAAACCTTCTGTTAAGATCAATGTCTCTAATCGATAGTTTTAAGGCTTCACCAATTCTTAAGCCACAGGAATAAAGAAGGCTTAACAGGGTCTTGTGTTTAAGATTTGTCGTGTTTTCTAATATTGACTTTACCTCATCAATACTTAGGACTTCTGGTAATTTCTTTGATTTTTTAGGTCGTTCTATCTGGTGAGGTAGTGTGTGTCCTGCGTCTAAATGTCTAAAGAAGAGTTTAAGGGCGTTTATCGCTTGGTTTTGATAAGTATAAGAAAATCCATTGGCCAGAATATAATCGGCATTAAAGGCTATAACATCTTTTTCATTGATGTCATTCGATTTCTTCGGATACATAAAACGAAAAAACACCAAAAGCATGCTTTCATAAGTGTTGATGGTATTCATACTGTATCTTTTCTGGGCCATCCATTTTTTTAATGAGTTGATGTCCATTTTAACCTCATCTGCTATCTCAGAACCAAGAGCGGCTTTTTGCACCTGGTAATGGGTGGAATAGGATGCTTTTTTAGGTTTTAGCGCCGAGTAATCAATAAAGTATCCTTTGCGTCTCAAGTATTTAAAAAGGGTATTGGTAACCTCTTTGCTGAAGGGTATGTGAAAACATCCCAGGGAGCTGCTCCAAGTAATGCCGTTGAATTTCTTTATATACTCCTTAAGCTCATGATCATACTTAAAACTGATTATAAGGACCATCGTACCCCTATGTGTGGTTTTGGTAAACGTGACTATGGGTCTTTCCATTATTTGTTTTTTGGCAAGATCCTTAATAGGGCTCATACGAGCCGTCTTTTAAACGTTTAAGACTCTCCTGAAAGGGGGGGGGCACTCATTTAGAATAGAAAATAGAAGAGCGGGAATTCGCTTCGCAGAGTCCCGGCCGAACGTGGTGAGAAAATAAAAGCCAGGCCGGTGGCCCTTTTTTTCGTTCCTAATCCTTTACTCAAACAAGTTTGGCAAAGTCTATAGAAACGAAAAAGTCAGAGCGTAAACTCTGACTTTTCTTTTCATTCGTACTCGGAGCGGGACTTGAACCCGCACGGCCACAATGGCCATTGGATTTTAAGTCCAACGTGTCTACCAATTCCACCATCCGAGCGGATCCTCCACAGGGGTACTGCGGAGGCTGGACTATCAACAAAAACGCTGACCAGCAGCGTTTTTTGAGCGAAAAACGGGATTCGAACCCGCGACCTCCACCTTGGCAAGGTGATGCTCTACCAACTGAGCTATTTTCGCATTATTCAGGTTTCCCTACTCTAAAAAGCTACGCTTAACCCGTCTTCTTTAGAGCGGGGAGCAAATTTAATATAATTCTATAAAACAGAAAGAATAACAAAGGAATATTCCTTGAAATTCTGTTTCGGTTTTCGGGCTTGAACCTTACGAGATCGCTTTGTTGGAGCGGCTTAGCAGGCGTTTTATCTCGTTGAGTTTCATCAAGGCCTCCACCGGGGTGAGGTTGTCGATATTGAGGTCCAATATTTCTTCTTTGATCTCTTCCAACAAGGGATCATCGAGTTGAAAGAAGCTGAGTTGCATTTCTTCTTCGGCGACCTGACTCATAGGAGTTTCTTTCTTCTCCGGGGAACTTTCCATTTGAATGAGCAACTTGTCTGCACGTTTTACAATGGTCGATGGCATTCCGGCCATTCGGGCCACGTGTATACCAAAACTGTGGGCGCTGCCTCCGGGAACCAGTTTACGCAAGAAGAGCACCTTGTCTTTTAGTTCCTCTACCGCCACATTGAAGTTTTTGATGCGATCAAAACGGTGGGTGAGTTCATTGAGCTCGTGGTAGTGAGTCGCAAAAAGGGTTTTTGGTTTGGACGGGTGCTCGTGCAAGTATTCGCAAATGGCCCAGGCAATGGAGATTCCATCGTAGGTGCTCGTACCTCTTCCAATCTCGTCCATCAAAAGCAAACTACGATCAGAGAGGTTGTTCATGATGGATGCGGTCTCGTTCATTTCGACCATAAAGGTGGATTCTCCTTTCGAGAGGTTATCGCTTGCGCCTACTCGGGTAAAGAGGCGATCAACGATACCCAATTCTGCGCGTTCCGCCGGAACAAAGGACCCCATTTGGGCCAGAATCACAATTAGGGCCGTTTGGCGCAAAAGAGCGGACTTACCGCTCATGTTGGGACCGGTAATGACCAGGAGTTGTTGTTCGCTCTGATCCAACAAGACATCATTGGCAATATAGTCTTCCCCGGGAGGTAATTGAGTTTCAATTACCGGGTGACGACCCTCGGCGATTCGGAGTTCTCCAGAATCCAGAAGGACCGGTTTTTTGTATTTCCGCAGGTAAGCCAGGCGTGCGTGACTGCTGAGTACATCGACCTGAGCGATGGCTTGTGCACAGCCCTGTACTTCCTGAATATGTTGTTGCGCGAAGGTGATAAGTTGAGTGTAGAGCTGTTCTTCCAGCTGAGCGATCTTCTCTTCCGCCCCCAAAATTTCGACCTCGTACTCTTTGAGTTCCTCGGTAATGTAGCGCTCGGCATTGACTAAGGTCTGCTTGCGAATCCACTCTTCCGGTACCTTGTCTTTGTGGGTATTGCGCACCTCGATATAGTACCCAAAGACGTTATTGGAAGCGATTTTTAGGGAGGTGATTCCGGTGCGTTCTACTTCTCTTTTGAGCAGAGCGTCCAAAAAGCTTTTGCTGTTGGCGCCTTTTTCTCTCAGAGCATCGAGCTCTTCAGAATAGCCTTTGGCAAAGATGCCGCCTTTTTGGGCGATAGCTGGGGCTTCCTGGTCAATGGCCGTCGAAAGTCGTTCTTCTAGTTTTGGGCAACCCTTGAGTGCGGGTTGTAATTCTTTTAAAAGACCTTTTTCTACCGCAGATAAGGTCTCGTGAACCTTTTGAACAGCGGCTAAAGATTCTGCAAGACGTAAAAATTCTCTCGGTTGAATCTTGGCAGTGGCCACCTTGGCCATGTAGCGTTCGAGGTCTCCAATTTGTTTTAAAGCGTCTTCCAGTTCTCCAAAAGACAACTCACTTTCATTGAGGTTTTGCTGGGCCTCGAAAAGCAGTTCAACCGCTTCCAGTCGTTTTTCGATGGCACTGCGGTCAGTAAGTGGAAAGGCCAACCAGCGTTTGAGCATTCGACCGCCCATGGGTGTATGGGTGTGGTCAATGATCTGTAATAGGGGAGTTCCTTCCCCTCTTGCCGTGCTAAAGAGTTCCAGGTTGAGCAAAGTAAAGCGGTCCATCCACAAGTGCCGATCGTCTCCAAGGGGTTGTAGGCGGTTGATATGACTCAACTGCTTGTGCTGGGTTTCGGAGAGGTAGTGCAAAATCGCTCCTGCGGCCAAAACCCCGGCATGGGTGTTTTGTATTCCGAAACCCTGCAGACTTTTGGTCTTAAAATGCCGGGTGAGGGTTTCGAGCGCGTAGTCCTCGGAATAAACCCAACCGTCCAGGTAAAAAGGGTGGGCGGAAGATTGCACTTCGCCTTGTTCTATTTTTTTTCGATCTGTCCGCGGCATCAGAATCTCACTCGGAGCGAACTGTTGAAGGAGTTTGTTGATGATGCCAAGGCTACCCTCTGTCGTCAGGAATTCACCGGTCGAAATGTCCAGTAAAGCCAGTCCGGTTTTTTGCCGGCCAATGAAAAGGGAGGCCAGGTAGTTGTTGCTCTTTTTTTCCAGAATATCGTCGTGTAGGGCGACCCCCGGGGTTACCAATTCGGTCACGCCTCTTTTGACGATGGTCTTGGTTTGTTTGGGATCCTCTAATTGATCACAAATCGCTACCCGTTCTCCAGCTCGAACAAGCTTGGGCAGGTAGGTGTTTAGCGCGTGGTGCGGAAAGCCCGCCAACTCGGTTTGATCCCCACCGTTATTGCGGTGAGTCAGGACGATATCCAAGACCTCTGCCGTACGCACAGCATCCTGTCCGAAGGTTTCGTAGAAATCTCCGACCCGAAACAAAAGCAAGGCTTCCGGATGCTTTTGCTTAATGGCTTGGTATTGCTTCATCAAGGGGGTCACTTTCCCTTTCTTTGCCATAGGTTGCTGTCGTTAATCGTTATGATGAGCTAATTTTGCCTAAAATAGGACAAAGCCAAGGCTTAGCCCGGGAATGTTGATATTTTACCTCTTAAAGTGGAAAAAATGCGGAAGCTGAAAAATGAAGAGCTGGATCGGCTCAGTGTAGAGGAGTTTAAAGAAAGCCCCAAGGCGGGTTTGGTACTCGTTTTGGACCAGGTGAGAAGTCTGAACAATGTGGGTTCTTTTTTCCGAACGGCAGACGCCTTTTTGATTGATAAAATCATCCTTTGTGGGATTACGGCCAAGCCCCCTCATAAAGACATTCACAAGACGGCCTTGGGTGCCACCGAAACCGTGCAATGGGAATACGAAGAAAAGACCCTGGATGCGGTGGAGAAGTTACAGCAAGAAGGCGTGGAAGTCTGGGCGGTAGAGCAGGCGGAAGGATCGTCAGCGCTTCAAGATATCGACGTCAATCCTCAAAAGAACTACGCTTTGGTCTTTGGGCACGAGGTCAAAGGAGTGAGTCAGGAGGTGGTGAGTCAGTGCGACGGAGTGGCCGAGATTCCCCAATTCGGGACCAAGCATTCCCTCAATGTTTCCGTTTCGGCAGGTATAGCGATTTGGGAGTTTGTGCGCAAAAAGCGCTTCGCACAACAGTAAGTACAAAAAACCCCGACTGCAGGAGCAATCGGGGTTTTTCATATAAATATGAGTTAGTTTATAGGACGCGCAATAAAGGGATTAATCATCCGGCGACCAAATAATCGATTTAATTGGGTTGTATGATCGATAAACGGTATTATTTCTTCGATAAAAAGACGCCGATCTCCCGAATGATGTAGTGGTAATCCGCTGGATTTTCCATGAAATCCAAATCGCTTACATCGATGAGTAATTTAGGTCCGGGGTACTGCTGCAAAAACAAGCGGTAGCCCTCTTCTACTTGCTGGAGGTAGTCCGGTTTGATCTCTTGTTCATAGCTGCGCCCTCTCTTTTTGATGTTTTCGAGTAGGCGTTCTGTGTTTTGTTGCAGGTACACATACAGCTGAGGTTGGGGCAAAGATTGCTGCATCAGGGTATAGAGCTTTTTGTACAAGCGAAGTTCATCGGCTTCCAGGGTCACCTGTGCAAAAAGCAGGGATTTACTCAGGTGGTAGTCGCTAAAGACCCGGTCGCTAAAGAGGGAACTCTGGGGCAGTTGTTCTTGCAGTTGTTGAAATCGGTCGGCCAAAAAGGACATTTCGAGTGGGAAGGCATATCGCTGCGGATCCTTGTAAAAAGGGGGTAAAAAAGGGTTGTCTTCAAAGCGTTCCAGCAGCAGCCTGGCGTTGTGATCGGCGGCTAGTTTTTTGGTCAGGGAGGTTTTTCCGACCCCAATATTGCCTTCAATGGCCAGGTAATCTAGTTGATCAAAGATCTCGGTTACAGAGCAGAACAAACGTCCATCGACAACTTGCAGGTCTCCTTTGTCCGGGGCATTATCGGCCAGTTCAGCGACGGGCTTTTCTAAGTTCGGATGGTGGTAGCTTCCTATGCCCAAATCGACAAGGGGCTGAAGTACAAAACCCCGGTTATGTAATCGGGGATGGGGGACTTCCAGGGCTTCGTTTTCGATCCGTTGATCGCCGTAAAAAAGAAGATCCAAATCAATGGGGCGATCGCTATAACCCCGGCCCGAACGCAGTCGTCCGGCTTCCTTTTCGCATTCCAACAAAACCTCCAAAAGGGCTTGGGGATTGAGCTCGGTTTCTAGTTCAACACAGCAGTTGTAAAAAGGAGCTCCGTCAAAGCCCACCGCTGGGTTTTCATAAACCGGAGAGCACTGTAAGACAGAACCCGCTTTTTCTTCTAAAATGAAGATCGTGCGCTGCAGATGAGCCCACCGGTTTCCCTGGTTACTTCCTAAAGAAATAAAGATGCGCTCGCTCCCTTTTTTATTCATAATGTAAAGTAACAAATCCCTTTCGAGAAAGACATATAAGGAAACACGGCTTTGCGTATCTTTAGCGTTTAAGCTATGCACTAAGAAAGTTTATATGAAGTTTTTGAGGAATTTTTTAGCCTCTATCATGGGGACCCTGGTTGCACTGGGGATATTCTGGTTCATGTTTGTCATTTTTATCTCTGTTCTCGGCAGTGCTGAGGATCCAGTGAGTATTCGCAACAACTCAGTATTGGAACTGCAGTTTAGTGAGCCGATTGTGGATTATGTAGGGACTCCAGCAGATGCCCCTTTTTCTGGTTTGTTTGAAGAATCGGCCGGATTGGATCAAATCCTCCACGCCATTCGCGTGGCCAAGAATGATAGCCGCATCAAAGGCATCAACATCAAGACCAGCAGCCTGTTGGCCGGAATGGCCCAAACAGAAGAAATTCGAGAAGCCCTGCTTGACTTTAAGTCAGAGGGAAAATTCATCTACGCCTACGCAGATTTTTACGGTCAAAAGGAATACTACCTGGCCAGTGTCGCGGACGAGGTCTTTTTGAACCCACAAGGGATCATGGACTTTAAAGGGCTTTCGAGTGAAGTGCTTTTCTTCAAGGACTTTCAGGAGAAGACCGGTGTTAAAATGGAAGTGGTGCGCCACGGAAAGTACAAGAGTGCCGTGGAGCCCTTTTTAGCTGATCGCATGAGCGACGAAAACCGCCTGCAAATCAAATCCCTGATTGAATCACTTTGGGGAAGCATGCTGGAAGATGTTGCAGAAACAAGAGGTATTGATGTCTCTGAACTCAACCGCATCGCCGATGAATTGGGCGGTAGAACTCCGGAGCTGGCCGTGCTGAATGGATTGATCGATTCTTTGGTCTACCAAGATCAGTACGATGCCCGTCTAAGAACCGAATTAAACATTGGAGAGAAGGCAAGAATACCGGCTGTAAGTCTCAAGAATTATATGAAATACGCCAAGTCCAAACGCCTGAAGAAGGGGAAGGAGCAAATTGCTTTGATCTATGCCCAAGGGCAAGTCGGCTATGGCTCGGGGTCTCCACAGGTGATCGGGCAGGGAACGATCAATTCTGCTTTGAGAAGAGCCCGTAACAACGACAACATCAAGGCAGTTGTTCTACGCGTGAATTCTCCCGGAGGAAGCGCTTTGACTTCGGATTTGATTTGGAGAGAAGTACAACTGACCCGAGAAGTGAAGCCCGTTGTGGTTTCTTTTGGAGATGTGGCTGCTTCCGGAGGTTACTACATTGGCGTAGCCGGCACAAAAATCTTTGCAGAACCGACCACTATTACGGGTTCGATTGGTGTTTTCGGAACCATTCCTAACTTCAGTGAGTTTGCTCAGGAAATTGGGATCAATGCCGAGCAGGTCGGGACCAACAAAAACAGCGTGGATTACTCCATTTTCGAACCCATGTCGAACTCCTTTAGAGCTCAGGTTAAGGAGAGTGTGGAGCGCACTTATGATACCTTCTTAAGCCGTGTGGCTGAGGGCCGCGAAATGACTGTTGAAGAGGTCGATAAGATTGCCCAAGGCCGTGTTTGGAGCGGGGCAGAGGCTGTTGAAATTGGATTGGTAGATGAGTTGGGATCTTTGGAAGCAGCGATAGAAGAAGCAGCCAAGCTGGCCGAAATGTCTTCTTACCGCGTGACCAAGTATCCTCGCTTTAAATCGGAATTCGAGCGGTTGATGGATGGTTTAGGAGGAGCCCAATCCCGTATGGCAGAAAAGACCCTAGAAAAGGAATTGGGTAGTGAACTCTACAAGGCTTACAAGCAGGTTAAAAATCTGTCGGAAGCCCAAGGAGTGCAAGCTCACATGCCTTTTCAGCTAAATATTAAATAGTCTTATGAAGCTCGCCGACAAGCGACTGGCCTATCAGATTTACCTCTATATGGGGGCCTTATTCATCACCTCCTTGGTGGTGTCCAACCTGATCTTTCAGAAGTTTTTCTATTGGCAACCCTTTGGTGATATTACCATATTTGGTGCACCCATCTTCGAAATATCGGTCGGTATTTTACCTTATCCTATCACTTTTTTGATTACGGATTTGATTTCCGAAATCTTCGGAAAGAAGAAAGCCAATCAGGTGGTCATTGCAGGGATTTTTGCCTCCTTTTTCTCTTTGTTGATTGTGTACACCGCTTCCGCTGTGCCGGCTACGGAATGGTCTCCGGTCAATAATGAAATGTTTACGGATGTTTTTGGAAACACCATCGTCGCCGTGTTTGCTTCGATGATGGCCTATTTGTTGGCTCAATTTGTCGACATTCAGGTGTACCACTTCTGGAAACGGATGACAGCGGGTAAATACCTGTGGCTCAGAAATAACTTTTCGACTTTTTCTTCTCAGTTTATCGACACCTTTACCGTGGTCTTGTTGCTCTGTTCATTTGGAGAAATTGCCTGGTCGAGATTTTACGGTTTGGTTATTGCGGGTTTCCTTTTTAAAGTAATGATTGCCCTCTTCGACACCCCTTTGCTCTATTTGTTCGTATATATCATACGACGCCGTTTTGGTTTAAAGGTAGGAGAAGAGATTTCTTTGGACTAGGGCGCTGTTATAACCCAATAAAAAGCCTGAGGTATGAAAACCATCAAACGACTTTTATTCTACGCTATCCTCCTGGTATCCGGTATTGCTATTGCTTTGCCTTACCTGGTCGAAGGCAAGCTGGCGGACCTCTTTAAAGAAAAGGTCAACGAGCAAATTGATGCGACCCTGGATTTTGAGTCGGTCGATTTCAGTTTGTGGAAGGGATTTCCGGACGCACATATTACCATCAATCAACTGGCTTTGGTTAATAAAGCTCCTTTTGAGGGAGACACCTTGTTCAAGGCCGAGCAAATTGATCTGGAAATGTCACTTGGGGTCATTTTTCAAGGAAGTTCCAGTGATATCGGAGTGAAAAAATTGGAGCTGGAAGATGCCCTTCTGAACGTGGTGGTGGATTCCACTGGCCGTAACAACTATGATATTGCTAAGAGTGGTGGAGAGTCTGCTACGGGCACCGATGGAGGTTCCTCAGGGCAAGTGAGTTTTGATTTGAAGGAATACCACATCAAAAGAAGTCGGGTGAATTACCGTGATCAGGAAAGCGGAACCTTTTTAGAAGTGCGCGATATCCGCCACAACGGTTGGGGTGACTTGGGATTAGCGGTATCAGATCTGCAGACCGAAACCGAAGCCTTGGTTTCCTTTTCTTATGACAGTATGGCCTATTTGACGGATCAGCGAATCGCCTTGAAAGCGGGAATAGGGATCAATTTGAATCTCAATAAGTACGTCTTTTTAAAGAATGAGGCGCAAATCAATCAGTTGCCCCTGGTTTTTGATGGCTTTGTTCAACTCAACGAAAGTCACCAGCTGCTGGATTTGAATTTTAGAACTCCTTCTTCCGATTTCAAAAACTTTCTGGCCGTAATTCCAAAACGCTTTTCACAAGATATCGAAGGGGTGCAAACCCGAGGGAATTTTTCGGTGAACGGAAAAGTGAAAGGGATTCTGAATGAAACCAATATTCCAACCTTTGACATTCGAATCGACGCGGACAATGCCTCCTTCAAGTATCCGGAGTTGGACAAATCGGTCAATGAGGTCAATATCGAGGCCGAAATTTTAAATACCTCTGGGAAGGCAGAAGAGACCTACCTGGATCTCAAGCAACTCGCTTTTAATCTGGATGGTGATCGCTTTAGAATGAAGGCCCTGATCGAAAATCTGACGGGCAACACCGCCGTAGATGCCGAGATCAAAGGAAAGCTCAATTTGAGTAACCTAGCCAAGGCTTATCCAATGCCTTCCACTTATGATTTAGGGGGGATATTGGTCGCCGATATCAGCACCAAGTTTTCGATGTCTGATGTTGAGGCCAAGCGATACGAGAATACCAAGACCCAGGGAACCCTTAATCTTTTGGAGTTTGAGTACGCAGGGGAAGAGCTACAGAATCCCTTACAAGTCAAGTTGGCTGCTGTGGAGTTTACCCCAAAGATGGTCGACTTAAAGTACTTCGACGGAAAGCTGGGACAAACGGATTTTAGTGCTACTGGACGTATTGACAACCTTCTGGGCTTCTTTTTTAATAAGGAGAGTATGGAAGGACGTTTTCAGATGAATTCGGAGCAATTTGTCGTCAATGATTTTATGGTAGACGAAGCCATAGAAAGCGAAGATTCCCCGGGAAGCGGACCCAATAGCCCTGAATTGGTTCAGGAAAAAATCAAGATTCCGGCCATCCTGGATTGTACCATCGACGCCAAAGCGAAGAAGGTGCTGTACGACAACCTGACCCTGCGCAATGTCAGTGGTCAACTTCGAATCAAGGAAGAAACCGCAACCATCAGCAACTTGCAAGGGGAGCTTTTGGGCGGAAGCATTCAAGTGAATGGCTTGGTTTCGACCAAGGAACCCCTGCCTGAGTTTTCTCTGGGGATGAAGGCCCAGTCTTTAAAAGTATCGGAAGCCTTCAACTCCTTGACCTTGTTCAAGGTTTTAGCCCCAGTAGGAGAGGCCCTTGATGGAAAACTCCAGTCCGAAGTCCGTTTTGAAGGGAACCTCAAGGATAACCTGAGCTTGGATCTGGGAACCATGAAAGGACTCCTGAATTCACGTATTACCACCACCAAGATCAATGCGGAGCAGGCTCCTCTTTTGGCGGCGCTGGACAATGGTTTTGCGTTTATCGACTTTGAGTCACTTCCTGTACAAGACTTAAAAACTGAGCTGGATTTTGATAATGGCCAAGTAAAGTTGAAGCCTTTCACCCTTCGGTACAAAGACATTCCTATCGAAATCAGTGGTGGGCATGCTTTTGATCAATTGCTGGATTACCGCATCCGGATGGATGTCCCGGTAAACTACCTGGGCGAGGATATCACTCGTATGCTCGAGTCCATGAACGATCCGGAATTGAATGCCTTGCGCATACCTATTGAGGGTAAAATTACGGGCTATTACAGTTCGCCTCGTTTAGAGTCGGATCTCCAATCGGCTACAACGAATCTCGGCAAGCGCCTGATCGAACTGCAAAAAGACAAGCTCTTGAATAACGGTTCTAAGAAAGCCGGTAACCTTTTGGAAGGTCTTTTAGGAGGGAAGAAAAAGGACAGTACTCAGCAAGAGGACGCGGTCAAGGATAAGGCCAAATCCCTGCTTGGGGGTCTACTGGGCAAGAAAAAAGACACCACCACCAAAAAGAACTAAGCCTCTTTAGCTATTGAAGATGTTTAGGCCAATGACCGTTCCTTCGTTGGACCGCACATTGAGGACCCGGTTGTCTTCAAAGATCAGGTATTGCCCTTTGATGCCACTGAGTTGGCCAGCAAACTGTTGCTCCTTTTCGAGGTTTAAGCTCTTGACTTTTTCTGGTGTTTTTTCGACCGGAAAATGCAGGTTCCACTGTTCGGGGTGTTCCACCGCATATTCCCTTACCTCCTCCGGAAAGAGTGACTTTACTTCTTGGTAAAGGGCTTGCAAGTCAGCTGTTTCCTCTTTTTGGGTTAGCATTTTTTGCCAGCTCGTTTTGTCACTGACTTGTTCTTTCAGCGCAACCTCGGTTATTCCGGCCAAATAGCGGTTGGGAACCTCTAAAATGGCCATGGCCTGGTGAGCTCCTTGGTCAATCCAGCGCGTAGGAATCTGGCTTTTACGGGTTACTCCAACTTTGACATGACTCGAGTTGGCCAAGTAGACAATATGGGGCTGTAATTGCACCTTTTTCTCGTAGGCGAGATCCCGGTCTTCTTTGTCTAGATGTGCGGTGCTTAATTCGGGACGCATGATCCAATCTCCGGCAGAGGGGATTTCAAAAAAACAGCTTCTGCAAAAGCCTTGGCGAAAGATCGGACGCTCGTTGCCGCAATTCAGGCACTGTTGCCCAATAAACTGAATTTCGAGGCGTTTACCCAATAGTTGATTGACGTGAAGACGATCTTCACCCAATTGCCAAAAGTAGTGGATGGGCTGGTCAAAAACCGTTGACATTTTGCGGAGAACCCCCTGAAAAAGCATGCTTGAATTGTATTTGTAAAACGAGGATTTAAGGCTATTTTAGCCATTATGCCTCACCGGGCCAAAGATACCGAAAATGCCTATACCCCTCTTTAATTCTATAGCGTCCTGGTTGCTGCGCAAACGGTATCACCAAATCGAACTCTTTCTCAAATATCCCGCGGATGTGCAGCTCGAAGTACTCCAACAGCTGACCTATTTTGCCAAGGGAACCGAAATCGGAAAACAGTACGACTTTAGCTCTATGAATGGCTACCGGGATTTTGCAGAACGCATCCCTATTGTCAAATACGAAGAGATTGCCCCTCAGATCGAAAGAACCCGCTTAGGAGAACAAAATATTTTCTGGCCGACCCAAATCCGTTGGTTTGCAAGAGTAGTGGAACCACCAATGCCAAGAGTAAGTTTATACCCGTTTCTCAGGAGGCTCTGGAGGATTGCCATTACAAATCAGGCAAGGACCTCCTGTGTCTTTATCTGAATAACAACGAAAACTCTCAACTCTTTACGGGTAAAAGTCTGCGACTGGGAGGGAGTAAGGAACTCTACGAAGACAACGGTACTTTTTTTGGAGACCTCTCGGCTATTCTCATCGATAATATGCCACTTTGGGCGGAGTACAGCAGTACCCCGAGCAGCAAGGTGTCCTTGATGTCTGAATGGGAATCTAAGCTGGAGGCCATCGTCTCGGAGAGTATCAATGAAAGAGTGACCAGCTTAGCGGGTGTGCCCTCTTGGATGTTGGTTCTACTCAATGCTGTGTTGGAAAAGACAGGGAAAGAGCATTTATTTGAAGTCTGGGAGAATCTAGAAGTTTACTTCCATGGAGGAGTGAGTTTTACTCCCTATCGGGAGCAGTACAAAGCACTTTTGCCAAGGGCTAACTTCAAGTACTACGAGATTTACAATGCCTCGGAAGGCTTTTTTGGGATTCAGGATCGCAACGATGCAGACGATCTGTTGTTGATGCTGGATTACGGTATTTTTTACGAGTTTGTTCCCATGGACGAATACCATACCCAACCTTTAAACGCGGTACCGCTTTGGGAGGTTGAACTCGGGGTGAATTATGCCATGGTCATTACCACCAATGCGGGTCTTTGGAGATACAGTATCGGCGATACGGTTCGCTTTACGTCTTTGAACCCCTATCGAGTGAAGATTAGCGGGCGGACCAAACACCACATCAATGCCTTCGGGGAAGAACTCATTATAGAAAATGCCGAGATGGCCCTTCGGGAGGCATGCATTCAAACCGGTGCAGAGATTAAAGAGTATACGGCGGCGCCTATTTTTATGTCAGGGAAGGAGAAGGGAGCGCACGAATGGCTTATCGAATTCCGAACTCCGCCCAAAGACTTAGAACAATTCACTACTGTTTTGGACGAGGTCTTGAAGGATTTAAACTCCGATTACGAAGCCAAGCGAGCCAACGATATCACTTTGCGTCGACCTGTCCTGCACATTGCCCGAGAAGACTTGTTTTATGATTGGTTGAAGTCCAAGAACAAGCTGGGTGGGCAGCATAAAATCCCAAGACTTTCGAACAGTCGAGAGTACCTGGATGAGCTCCTCTCGATGAATTAGGGCAATATTGGACTTCTTCTTTGCGTTAATGTAGAACCCAAATTTAACCTACAACGCATGTCACAACGATTAGTCCTGGTTTCGGATGTATCCGGAAACCGCAAAGACAAGTGGATCACCACCTACCTCGCCGCTCTTCACCCGTATTTCGAAATTACTTACTACGACCTTCAGGAACTCGGTAAATTCCGTCTTTCTTCCCAGGATCTTGTTTCGATGAGATCTGATTTTTTGGACAATGCCTGGAGCCATGCTCAGCAGGCATTTATTCAAGCAGAAAAACAAAATAGTGCCGGTCAGGATACCGTTTATATGGGATTCGGATTGGGAAGTCAGTTGGTCTGGGAAACCGTTGCTCCGGAACTAAACCCTAAATCCCTTTGGTTGGTTTCTTCTACGGAATTGGCACCAGTCGATCATGTAGGGGAAGTACCCGCCTATTTCTACTACGGAGAAAGAGATGAATGCTCAAAGTTGAAGTCGCAAGACAAAAACCTGAGCATCATACCTCGTTTCGGTTCCAGTATGTATATGGATGATCACATCGCGCAGTGTATCTGCAGCCATTTGATTGAAGTGGAGCACAGCCTGCGATCGGCTTAACTGACCGCTTTTAATTTGTTGATGGTCTCGTAAGAGAGCTTCTCCTCAGCGTAAGCTTTGGTGACGTGGAATTCTTTGTCATCGCTCGATGGCAGGGTAAACATGGCATCCGTAAAGATAGCTTCGCACAACGAACGCAATCCGCGGGCGCCGAGTTTGTACTCTATTGCTTTTTCTACGATGAATTCCAGGGCTTCGTCATCAATACTGAAGTCGATTTCGTCCATAGAAAACAGCTTCTCGTACTGCTTAATGATCGCGTTCTTAGGCTCCGTTAGAATCGCACGTAGGGTCTTGCGGTCCAACGGATTCATGTGGGTTAACACGGGTAAACGTCCGATGATTTCTGGAATCAAACCAAACTCCTTGAGGTCTTTTGGAATGATGTACTGCAAGAGGTTTTCGTTGTCTAACTGATCCTCGGCACGAGATGCACTATAACCGACCGCCTGCATGTTTAAGCGTTTGGTGATCAGTCGTTCAATTCCATCAAATGCTCCGCCAGCAATAAAGAGAATATTCTCCGTGTTGACTTCGATGAATTTTTGATCCGGGTGCTTACGTCCTCCTTTCGGTGGAACGTTAACCACGGTTCCTTCGAGGAGTTTCAACAGACCTTGTTGCACCCCTTCACCAGAAACGTCTCTGGTGATGGAGGGGTTGTCGCTCTTGCGGGCAATTTTGTCGATCTCATCAATAAAGACAATACCTCTTTCGGCCTTCTCTAAATTGTAATCAGCCGCCTGAAGCAGGCGTGTCAAGATACTTTCGACATCTTCCCCTACGTATCCGGCTTCCGTCAATACGGTGGCGTCTACAATGGCTAAGGGTACATTGAGCATTCGAGCAATCGTCTTAGCCATTAAGGTCTTTCCGGTACCGGTTTGACCGACCATGACGATATTACTTTTTTGAATTTCAATGCCGTCTTCCTGAGATCGGGGTTGAAGTAGACGTTTGTAGTGGTTGTATACCGCCACAGACATGACCTTTTTGGTTCTCTCTTGCCCGATGATGAAGCTATCTAGGAACTCCTTGATTTCGATGGGCTTTTTAAGGACCAGTTCAGCATTGATATCCTGGCCCTTGCTTTGCTTGGACTCCTCAGCAACAATGCTGTGGGCCTGCTCAATGCAACGGTCACAGATGTGCGCGTCAAGCCCGGCAATCAACAGGTTGGTCTCTGGCTTTTTTCGCCCACAAAATGAACATTCTAAATTATCCTTGGCCATAATACATCTCTAAGATAGCTAACGAAAATCGAAAGTAATTCTTGTATCTACATGATTATCAGTAGATCACAATAGTCGGAACTAGTCCCTTTCCCTTACGAGAATCTCGTCGATCATCCCGTATTCTTTGGCCACTTCGGCCTTCATCCAGTAGTCGCGGTCACTGTCTTCGTAAACTTTGTCGAAGGTTTGTCCGCTGTGATTAGCAATGATATGGTAGAGTTCGTCCTTCAGTTTAAGCACTTCCTTGGCCGCAATTTCAATGTCTGAGGCCTGTCCTTGCACACCTGAAAGGGGCTGATGAATCATCACTCGGCTGTGGGTAAGTCCACTGCGTTTTCCTTTTTCACCAGCGCACAAGAGTACGGCAGCCATAGAGGCAGCAATCCCCGTACAGATGGTCGCCACATCAGGCTTGATAAACTGCATGGTGTCGTAGATACCTAAACCGGCATAAACACTGCCACCTGGCGAGTTGATGTAAATAGAAATATCTTTCGTCGAATCCGTACTCTCCAAGAAAAGGAGCTGGGCCTGGACGATGTTAGCGACCTGGTCGTTGATTCCTGTTCCCATAAAGATGATTCGGTCCATCATCAGGCGAGAGAATACATCAAAGACGGCAATATTCATTTGGCGTTCTTCAATGATGTTCGGCGTCATGCTCGTCGGGAACATGCTGCTGATGATTTTATCGTAATAAAGGCTGTTTACTCCTTGATCCAGGGTAGCAAACTTTTTGAATTCTTTTCCGTAGTCCATAGTTATCGACAAGTAAATCAAGGGAAACCTTCAACGTTTCCCTAAAAGCGATTTAAAGATACAGCTATTTTACCGGCTAACTGCCATAGGCTTCCTTGATAAAGTTTTCATAAGAAACTTCCTTTACCTTCAGATTTGCCTCTTTTTTATAGAGCTCCAACAGTTTTTGGCTCATCAACTGTTGTGACAGTCTTTTGGCCTCTTCCGGGTTCCCTAAAATACGCATGCTCAAAGAAGAAAGCTCCTCCTCGGAAGGATTCATATGACCGTATTGAGCCATCTGAGATTTCATAAATCCTTTGGCAAAATCGATAAGTTCTTCTTGTGATACGCTTAAACCGTGCTCATCGATGATTTTGGCTTCGATGAGTTGGTAGCGAATCCCTTTCTCAGACTTTTCGTACTCTTCTTTGGCCTGGTCATCAGAAATGGGTTCCTCAGAACTGGCTTGGATCCATTTTTTCAGGAAGTCATTCGGTAGTTTAAAGTCGCATTGTTCAATAAGACGTTCCGTGATGTCGTTGAGCAATTTTTGGTCGGACTGCTGTACGAACTGGGCTTCAGAATCAGCCACGATTTTATCGCGCATTTCCTGCTCTGAATGGATTTGGTCTGGGCCGAAGATCTTGTCGAATAACTCCTGGTTTAATTCGGCTGCTTCTCTGTGGTTGACTTCTTCGATTTCAAAATCAACTTCCACATTGAGTTTTTCGGCCTTATCGGCTGCGACTCCAAGGTTTCCAGCCAGTTGGTAGGTTTCTTTGAAAAGCCCTTTTGTCTTTAGTTTGACGATGTCACCAGGCTTAGCACCAACCAAAGTGCTGGCTGCTTTCTTGGCAGCGACTTGGCTGACTTCAAAAGTGGTTTTGTGCTCGATTTCTTCCTCGGCATTACGGAAACTACCCGTCACTTCATCCTCTTTGGTCACTTCGTTCTTGCTGATCAACTTGCCGTACTGTTTTTGGATTCGCTCCATCTGTTGATCGACTTCCTTTTTGTCGGCTTTGATTTGGAAGTGGGTAATACTTTTTCTTGTTTTTAGCTTAACGTCGAAGGATGGAGCCAGACCCAATTCAAACTCAAAAGCCAAGGGCTCTTGGTCCCAATCAAAGTCTTCCTTTAGACGAGGCAATGGGTTGCCCAAAACGTCTAGTTTTTCTTCTTTGAGGTAAGTGTTCAAAGAATCTTGAAGAAGTTTGTTTACCTCGTCAACCAGAACAGCTTTTCCGTATTGCTGGCGGATCAGTCCAATCGGTACTTGTCCTTTCCGAAACCCAGGAATATTGGCTTGTTTACGGTAATTCTGAAGAATTCCGTCTACGTTCTTTTGGTAATCTTCTTTGCTTACAGCTACAGTTACAACTGCGTTCAGATCGTCAATCTGCTCCTTAGTAATATTCATACGTCAACTTTACATCCTTAAAAGGGGGAGCAAAAGTAGTCTATTTTAAAAGGTGGAGCAAATACTTATTCTCCTTCTGCTCTGGGCTTTCGGTGTGGCTTAGGGTCCTCTTTCAGCATTTTAAAGAGAAGGGATTGCAGCAGAGAGAGTAACAAGCTGAAAAGAATGGCCCACCAGAGGCCGTCTACCTGAAATCCACTGATAAAATAATCGGCGAGTTGAATAATCAGGGCATTGACCACCAACAGGAAAAATCCCAAAGTTATGATGGTAATGGGAAGAGTCAGAATGATCAGGAAAGGTTTGACCAAGAAGTTGAAAATACCCAAGGCTACGGCTACCCAAATCGCGGTGAAGAAGGTATCGACGTGGACACCAGGTAAAAAGTGAGCCAAAGCGATAACGGCAAGGCAGATAAAAGGGTGCGCAATAAGACTTTCATGGGCAAAAAATTAGGGGTACCTCCATCGGAGGTACCCCTAAAAATACAAATTCTTTGTTCTGCGAACTTAGTTGACGTAAAGTCCTTTAAATCCTAAAGGATTAATCATTGGCATATTAGATCCGTATTTCGCATTGATGGCTGCACTAAAAGCGTTAGCCAAAATGGCGTATCCGCGAGGAGAAGGATGAATTCCATCCAAAGAGAAACCACCGCCGGTTGCGAAAGTCGCTGTAACCACAGATCCGTCTGCTTGGGTAAATCCATTGGCAACCAAATCATCAAATAGAGTGTTCGCATCCACAAGGGCGATGTCGTATTGCGTAGCAAGCGCTGCAATCGTTTGGTTGTATCCAGCAATGGCATTATTGATCATCATGCCTTCTTCCGGAGTAACGACCCAGTTGTCCGCTAAAGGAACAGCAACTCCATTGATGGAAGTAGGATCAGCAGGGTTGGCCAATGTTCCCAAGAAAGAGATCGCAGGAAGGGTCAACAAGTCTTCTGCTGTTGCCTGTCTCATGTTGATCAGATCAGGATTAACTCCCGTCAGGTCTGTAAGGTCTTCGTCAATTATTACAACAGCGTTATTTCCAGCGGTGAAATTGATAGTACGCTTCGCAAGTTCTTCTGCTGTAATGAATCCAGCTTGTTGTAACTGAGCCAAACCTCCGTTGTAAGGTGCGTAGGCGGCGTTAACTACATCTGCAGTAGCCTGATCCAATGGAATGGCATTGAAAGGAACCGTGTTGAAATAAGGCGTTTTTAAAACGTCAGGAATGTTTGCGATAGCTCCTTCAGCACCACCAGAAGTTAGGGTCTGAAGAATTCCGTTCATAACACTCGCAAAAACGTTTTGGTCGGAGATGTCATTACCAGCATAAGTTGCGGGGTCTAAATTTCCAGCCTGATCAACTCCGCTACCTCCACTTGCAGCAAACCCGAGGACATCATTGTTTCCAAGCCACAAACTGAAGAAGCTTGGGCTTAGAGCCATAGCATCACCCAAAACAGTAGCATTAGGGCTACTTGCAAAACGAGCGTAATAGGGATTGGCCTGTCCGATAGGTACACCGGCCAAGTTTCCATATCCAGGTGCTACAACATGATAGCTTTTTGCGCCGGGAACTCCCATATTGTTGAAAGAACCTGTTAGTACGTTAGAGATTTCTGTTGTTCCTGTTCCTGCAACTGGTACCGGTGCAGGTGAACCTGATGCAAAGGATAGAATTAAACGGTTACCGGAAATGGGATTACCGCCTAAGGTCATTCCTCCAAGGTTGTCGGCCATAAATGGAGTATTGAAGGATCCTCCTCCAGCTAAGGCAAAATTCTGGGCCAACATATTCGGGAAAGAGTTGGTCTGTCCGTCAATAAACAAGGCGTTGTCCGAGAAACCTGCTGTTAGCGAGTTCCCTATGGCTACGTAGGAGCTGAAATCAGCTGATCCGCTAGTATAGACAATCGGATCATCATCCATCGGGTCGACAATCACTGGATCATCCTCCGCACATCCTACTGCTAGGAGGGCAACTACCAGCAGACTTCCGTAAAACTTTTTCATCTTGATAAAAATTTAAGTTAGTTTTTGATGATTTTACAGTTAAATCATTAATAACAAATCTAATTGAAAAATGTTGTGCTGCAAATCCTTTGGGCAAAGAATTATGCGTGCATAATAAAAAAAAGGGCTATTCTTTAAAAAAAGTCAGAGAAGTCTTAAAAAAATCCTTCGGATTTTCGGCGTGAAGCCAATGTCCAGCATTCGCTATGGTTTTTATTTCGACTTCCGAAAAGTGCTGTTGGATCAAAGAAAGGTCGGCTTCAACAATGTACTCGGACCGATCTCCTCGTAAAAAGAGGGTAGGACCATCGTATTGCTGCTGACTACTCAGGGGTTCTCCGATTTCTTCCAGGCGGTTGCCAAGAACCTCTAAATTAAAGCGGAAGGCCAGTTTGCCCGGTTCTATCCAATACAGATTTTTCAACAGAAATTGCCGCATTCCCCAATCGCTTAGATGCTTAGCGAGTGCCTTATCGGCCTCTCCGCGACTGCTAATCTTTGAAAAGTCAAGGGAGTTAAGCGCGTCGAAGATATAACCGTGATGAGCGGGGTAGTATTTTGGGGCAATGTCCGCCACCAAGAGCTTTGTCACCTGGCCTGCAAAATCACAAGCGTAGTTCATGACGGTTTTACCGCCCATGGAATGCCCGAGTAGATAGACATTCTTGAGTTCCTGTTGCTGGATGTATTCATTGAGATCTCGACTCATCACCCTGTAGTCAAACTCCTCAGAATGAAAGCTTCTGCCGTGATTGCGCTGGTCAATCAAGTGAACTTCAAAGCCTTCTTTCGCCCATTGAAGACCATGGGATTTCCAGTTGTCCGACATGCCTAAAAAACCATGCAAGACCAAGAGGGGTTGCCCTTGGCCGAGTATTTGAGAGTGAAGCGGGCTCATTCGATATCGCTTTTGAGTCGGTTAAGGTACATACGTACCACATTGTCGAGTCCTTTTTCTATGGATTCGCAAATCAGTGCATGGCCAATAGACACCTCCAATAGCTCGGGGATATGCTCAGCAAAAAAGGCAATATTCTGCAGGTTGAGGTCGTGCCCCGCGTTTACACCAATTCCCTGTCTTTTTGCTTCCAGGGCGGTTTCGTGATAAGGGTGAATGGCCTTTTCTCTGTCTTGGCCATACTGACTGGCGTAGCCTTCGGTGTACAGTTCAATTCGATCTGCTCCCGTCTTTACAGCACCTGTGATCAGGGCGGGATCAGGATCTAAAAAGATCGAAGTCCGAATGCCCGCTTCTTTGAACTGCCCAATAACGTCTTGTAAAAATCCCTGATGCGTATTGACATCCCAACCGTGATCGGAGGTCAGGGCATCGGGTCCGTCCGGGACTAAGGTGACCTGCGTAGGCTTAATTTTTAGGACCATTTCTAAAAAAGAGGGGATGGGGTTTCCTTCTATATTGTATTCGGTGTGGACGATTGGTTTGAGGTCATAGGCGTCCTGGTATCGGATGTGGCGTTCATCCGGGCGGGGGTGGATGGTGATTCCTTCTGCCCCGTATTCCTGAATTCTGGTAGCGGTAAGCAATAGATCCGGGGTGTTTCCTCCTCGTGCATTTCGCAGGGTGGCCCATTTATTGATGTTTACACTGAGTCGAGTCATAAAGTTATCCTTACAAACCGCAAAAATACGCAGGCTCCCCGTATATTTACCCTGCTAAAATTGTAATTTAAGATCATGAATCTGACGCAGCACATCCTCAATACCCTTCCGGTGTTCGAAATCGAGCAAACGCTCGATGGGGTGATCTCGTTTTTCGAGGACACCTCCTTTTCGCATGTGGCTGTGACGGAGGACGGACGCTTTATTGGGCTGCTGCCCGAAAACGACCTCGCCTGTTTTGATCCCGAAAAAACCATCCGGGACTTTCGGGAATCTCTTGAGGTGTTTGCGGTGAACAAAGACACTTCCTGGTTGGATATTTTGGAGGAGTTTTCTCGTCATGAAGCCAATATTGTGCCGGTGGTGGATCTTAAGCAAAGGGTGCAGGGGTATTACGACCTCAATGAAGTGGTCGGGGTATTTATCGATACGCCTTTTTTTAGAGAGCCCGGAGGAATCTTGGTTATTGCGACTGGGCTAAAGGATTACTCTTTCAGTGAAATTGCTCAGATTGTAGAGAGCAACAATACCCGCATCCTGGGGGCTTTTATCTCGGGCATGCAAAATGATGTGGTACAGTTGACCATGAAACTGGGGTCCGAAAACCTGAATGAGGTGATTCAGACCTTCCGCCGATACAACTACAGCATCCTCTTTGGTAATAACGACGATCAGTTTATGGAAGACCTGAAACAGCGTTCTGATTACCTCGACAAATACCTTAATGTATAATGAAGGTCGCCTTATTTTCTCAGCTTATTCAACCAGAAGATATTCCTTGGGTGATGCAAATGATTGAGGAATTGGATCTGCAGAAGGCCGATATTCATATAGATCGGGATTTTTATCAGCAGATTCAGCGCGAAACGGCAGTGCGAAAGCTGCCCACTTTTACCCTGGACTCCGGATTGGATTCGAGTTTTGATCTTTTTGTGAGCTTTGGTGGCGATGGAACCATGCTTCGCGCCGTCACTTATGTGAGGGAGTTTGGAATTCCCATGGTTGGAGTCAATACGGGTCGACTAGGTTTTTTATCCACCTTTAAAAGAGAGGAAGTACGAGAGCTGGTTCAAGGCTTTAAGGCGGGTGCCTATAAAGTAGGAAACCGATCGCTCGTTGCCTTAGCTCCGGGTCAATTGGACGGTGCTTTTGGAGACCTTCAATTCGCCTTGAACGAAATCACAGTCAGTCGAAAAGACACAACCTCGATGATTACCGTAGAGACTTATTTGGATGGAGAATACCTCACTTCTTATTGGGCTGACGGTTTGATCATTGCAACACCAACGGGGTCTACCGGGTATTCTTTGAGTTGTGGAGGGCCTGTGATTGCCCCTTCAGCCCGATCTTTTGTGTTAACTCCTATAGCGCCGCATAACCTCAATGCGCGCCCCTTGGTTATTTCGGATGAAACCGAAATCAGAATCCGGGTCTCCGGGCGAGAAGACAATCATCTGGTTTCTTTGGATTCACGCATTGTTACGGTGCCTAACGGCCAAGAGTTGATCATCAAAAAAGCTGATTTCACTTTACCCATGCTGGAGTACCAAAGCGGAAGTTTTTTCAACACATTACGCTCTAAATTGCTCTGGGGGCAGGACCAACGAAACTAGTGGGTATTCTCTCTGAAAAATCCCTTCAAACTAGACAATATTTTGCCGCTTTCGATGTTTTACTCAAGGAACACAATATGACCTATCTACACCTGGTTTACGACCTGGGTCGTATTTGCACAATGCGTATATGAGAATTACTGTTGCCCTTTTATTATTGATCACTGTTTCGGCCAGTGCCCAAACTTTCGAAGTCGGAGGATTTTTTGGTGGGGCCAATGCTATTGGTGATGTAGGGAGAACGAATTATGTCGATCCAGAGGGTTTAGCTTTTGGAGCAATCTTCAAATGGAACAAGAGTAAGCGCTACGCCTGGAGGGCAAGTATGACGCGTGCCAACCTTATTTTTGATGACACACGCTCGAGCCTGTCGTCCAGACGAACTCGTGGTTATAGAGTAAACAACACCATTGTTGAGTATTCTGCTGGACTGGAATTTCATTTTTGGGAGTACAACCTTCATAATTTGGGTCCGGCATTTACACCTTATTTATACACTGGGGTAACCTATTTTCGGTATGATTACAATTATATTGATGGTACTCCGCCAAATGAATTGCGCATTTTAGACCAGCGTGATGGCTCGTTTGCTATCCCAATGGTTGTCGGGGGCAAAATACGTATCAATCAATTTCTTATCTTGGGGGCCGAAATTGGGGCCCGGTATACGCTAACGGACAACCTGGATGCCAGTAATCCTGAAGGTTCAAACTTTGAATCGTTCCGTTTTGGAAATTTTTTCAGTGATGATTGGTATGTTTTTTCCGGCGTTTCTTTAACCTATACCTTTGGCCGGAAACCATGCCGAGACTGTTTTGAATGAAGTAAGGAAAACCCTGGCAGATGTCCAGGAATCAGGAAGACCGAAACACATTGCGATCATTATGGATGGCAACGGTCGTTGGGCTAAACAGCGCGGCAAGCTTCGCGTTTTTGGGCATGAGAATGGTGTGGAAGCTGTTCGCAAAACCGTAGAGAACTGTGCCCGCCTTAAAATAGACTACCTCACACTCTACGCATTTTCTACCGAAAACTGGAACCGCCCCAAGCTGGAGGTGGAGACGCTGATGCGTCTGTTGGTGGCTTCTTTAAGAAGAGAGCTAAAAACCTTAACAGAAAATAATATAAAACTCAATGCGATCGGAAGAATCGATTCTTTGCCGGATAGGGTTCACAAAGAATTGAAAGAGGTGATCGAAAAGACCAGTTCCCACACGGGAACGACCTTGACACTGGCCTTGAGCTATGGATCTCGCGAAGAGCTAAAAACAGCAGTAAAAACGCTTTGTTCCAAAGTTAAAAATAACCTAATTTCGCCCGATCATATTGACGAAACAATTATTAATAATCATCTTTACACGCATGACCTCCCAGACGTGGATCTGTTGATTCGCACTAGTGGTGAGCACAGAATTAGCAACTTTTTGCTTTGGCAGATTGCCTATGCGGAGTTGTATTTTGTGGATGCTTTTTGGCCAGATTTTCAAGAGCATCATTTAGTGGAGGCGATTATGAATTACCAAAATAGGGAACGACGATTTGGAAAAACTAGTGAACAGTTGGATTCGGCAGACCGAACTATTCCGCTCTCCGAGTAAATTATTACTCCTTCTTATATTCATAACCCAGATCGCTTTTCCACAGGATGCCAGCCTGGGCCAAGGCAAGGAATACACCCTTGCGGGAATCTCTGTAACCGGTCTGCAGAGTTATAACGAACAAACGGTGAAAACCTTTACCGGACTTACCGTTGGGCAGCGTCTAACTATTCCTGGAGAAGAAATCGCGAACGTCATCAAGAAACTGTGGAAGCTGGATCTCTTTTCTGATGTAGAGATCTACCAAACCAAGATTGAAGGCGAGAAGATCTGGTTAGAGCTAAGCATTCGCGAAAGACCTACACTTACCGATGTTACTGTCTATGGTGTTAAGAAGAGAAAGATCGAAGACATCATCAACGAGACGGATCTGAAAAAGGGGAAGAAGCTAACGGAAAGCTTGATCGCCAATACCCGCAACTACCTCGTCAATAAATTCCGCAAGCAAGGTTACCTCAATGCCAGTGCAACTATAGTAACCAAGCCCGATACCTCCGCGGTCAATGCCCGCAGCATGGTCATCAATGTGAAAAAAGGAGAAAAAGTGAAGATTTCGGCTATTCATTTTGAGGGGAACGAAAAGTTGTCCGACAAACTGTTGCGCAGTGGTAAGGGACTGAAGAAAACCAAGAAGAAAAAGTTCTATCGCTTTTGGAAGAAGTCGAAATACATTGAGGCGGATTACGAAGAAGATTTAAAGAATATCGTCGACACTTATGCCGAGCGTGGATACCGCGATGCCCGTATTCTCTCGGATACCTTCGTCAAGGTCGATGAAAACAATATTGAACTCCGTTTAAAGTTGGAGGAAGGTGACCGCTACTACTTCGGTAATATAGACTTCGTGGGTAACAGTGTTTATTCTGATCGACAGTTGCGTCAAATCCTTGGAATTCAAAAAGGCGATCCTTATAATGGTGTCTTGCTAAAGGAGCGAATCGCGGATCAGAGCAAGCCCGATGCCCAGGACATAACGAATCAGTACCAGAACAACGGTTACCTTTTTTCTCAGATAAATCCTGTAGAGGTTTCGGCTATCAATGATACCATTGACTTCGAAATCCGCATTATTGAAGGAAAAGAAACCTTCTTGGACCACATTGTTGTAGAGGGTAACGACAAGACCAATGACCACGTAATTTACCGTTCGCTGCGAACAACACCAGGTCAGAAGTACAGCAAAGACGCTATTGTACGTACCATTCGTGAGTTGGGTCAGTTGGGCTTCTTTGATGCTGAGCAAATCGCTCCGGACATTCAAAACCCGAACCCCAATACAGGAACGGTCGATATCAAGTACAACCTTGTAGAATCTGGTTCCAGCCAAATCGAACTCCAAGGTGGAGTCGGAGGTGGAGGATTTATTGGAACTCTTGGACTTTCCTTTAATAACTTCTCTATTCAGAATATTTTTGATGGCAAATCCTATCAGCCTGTACCCATGGGGGATGGACAGACCTTCTCTTTGCGTTTGCAGGCGAGTCGTACTTTCCGCGTCTACAGTTTGAACTTTTCAGAACCTTGGTTAGGAGGAAAGAAGCCTGTAGGATTCAATTTGTCTTTTCAAAGAACTCAACAGTTTGCTTCGAATTTTCGAAACGGTCGAATCGACGTAGATAAAAGTCGAGGCTTCTCTATTACAGGTATCTCTGCTGGATTATCGAAGCGTTTGCAGTGGCCGGATGACTACTTCTCGATTTCGCACGGTGTATCCTATCAGTACTACGATTTCAACAATTTTAACAACGGTCTTTTCAACTTCGGTAACGGTAGTTCGAACTCCTTGACCTATACCTTAGGAATCGCACGTAGCTCACAAGGTCCTAGTAGAATTTTCCCAATCAGTGGATCTAACTTTAACCTGACGGCTAAGTTTACACCGCCTTATTCTCTGTTCTCAGGCAAGGACTTCAAGGCAATTCGTGATGAGATAGAAGAAGTGTCCTTAGAATTGCTTGAGATTGGTCCGAATGATCCAGCTGCCCCTGCATTGGGTGCTCGTTTGGAAGCTTTGGAAGAAGAACGTTTTAAATTACTCGAGTTCTTCAAGATCAAATTCAAAGGAGATTGGTACTCTCGAATCACCGGAAAACTTGTCTTGAGAACCAATGCAGAATTTGGTTTCTTAGGGAATTACAACAAAGACATTGGGGATGTACCCTTCGAGCGTTTCTTCGTTGGAGGAGATGGTTTGGGTAACTTCACTCTGGATGGTCGTGACGTTATTCAGTTGCGTGGATATGAAAATAGTTCCCTTACTCCATTTAGTACCAACCCGATTACTGGACGTTTAGAACAGGATGGTGGTACCATTTATAATAAATTCTCCATGGAGTTGAGGTATCCATTTACCTTAAAACCCACCGCCTCCATTTACGGTCTGGCCTTTTTAGAAGCTGGAAATTCGTTTAACAATTTTAGTGAGTTTAATCCGTTTCAATTGAAACGATCTGCCGGAATGGGGCTGCGAATATTTATGCCGGCGTTTGGCCTTTTAGGAATTGATTTTGGGTATGGTTTCGACCAAGACAACAATCCGAATTCCATTGGGGTCAGTGGTTGGCAAACGCACTTCATTATCGGCCAGCAATTCTAACGAACACCTGAGAAAACAGTGTTTGGGCCGGATTTCAGTGACTCACTCTCTGGTTTGGCACGATATTTTCTTAGATTCAAAATGAAAGAAAGATGAAAAAGCACCTTTCTCTTGTCCTCTTGTTCTTGTGCGTGCTAAACATGGGATACGCCCAGCGTGGCGTTCGCATCGGATACATTGACATGGAGTACATACTCGAAAATGTGGAAGAGTACCGGGAGGCAACTGCCCAGCTCAATGCCAAGGCAGACAAATGGAAAAAAGAAATTGAGGACCGGCTGGCGAAGCTGGAACAAATGAAGGAGGACCTAGAAGCCGAAAAAGTGCTTCTGACCAACGAGCTGATCGCGGAGCGTGAAGAAGAAATTCGCTTCCTGGAAGGCGAAATTATCGATTACCAGCAAGATCGGTTCGGCCCCAGAGGTGACTTGGTTTTGCAAAAGCAATTGCTGATTCAGCCGATACAGGATCAGGTTTTTAACGAAGTACAGAAAATCGGTGCCAACAAAAGGTATGATTTTATTTTCGATAAATCGGCAGATGTCGTAATGTTGTACTCCGAAAAAAGACACGACATTAGTGACTTGGTGCTGAGGGAGATAGGTCGTACAAGAAAGATCAGTGCTTCTAAGAAAAAACAGGAGTTACAGCAACGGCTAAAGGAGTACAAAAAAGGAGAAGAAGCGACCGCAGAAGTAAGCGAGGCGATTAAAGAACGCCAAGCGACAGCGGAAGCCGCCAAGACGGATAAAGAGAAAAAAGCGGAAACCAGAAGAGCGGAACAACTCAAATTACGTGAGGAGCGAAAGAAGGCCTACGAAGAAAGAAGAAAGAAACTCTTAGAAGAGCGCGAAGCCAAAAGAAAGGCCAAGCTCGAAGAGAGAAACAAAAAAGAACAAGGAGAACAACCTAAAGATACCACTAACCAAAAGGGGAGTGGTTAGGATAGAAAAACAAACATTAACACTCAAATTTAAACGTTACTAAACATGATGAATCAGTTGAAAATGGCCGTGATTGGCTTGGTATGTTGCTTTGCCACCACACAGTTTGTACAGGCACAGGCCAAGGTTGCGCACATTAACGTGCAACAGCTCCTTTCTGAGATGCCAGAAATGATCGCTGCCAATGCCGAATTAAAGAAGTTGCAGGAGACGTATCGTGCAGACATTGAGAGTTCATACACCGAGCTTCGCAATAAGTTTCAACAGTACCAAAATGAGGCTGCTGGTAAAACAGCGGAAGAAAACAAGAAGCGTGCTGATGAATTGCAAGGCTACGAGAGAAGTATCCAAAAAGCAGAACAGCAAGCCGTTCAAGAAATGCAAAAGAAACAAGCCGAGTTGTTCGCGCCTATTTCTGAGAAAGCCAAAGCTGCTATTGATAAGGTGGCCGCTGCTCAGGGGTACGAGTACGTCTACGACGCCAGTCCTGGCTTGGGCTTATTGGTCGCAAACGGGAAGAACCTTTTGCCGGATGTAAAGAAGGAATTGGGATTTTAAATTGACATCCCTCAATAGATAAAACCATCTGAAGATGTATCTTCAGGTGGTTTTTTTTGAAGTCTATATGAACACAAACCAGTCTATTGGTTTTTTTGATTCCGGAGTAGGAGGACTCAGCGTCTGGAGAGAGGTGAACCACCTTTTACCCACGGAATCGACGGTTTATGTCGCTGATAGTGGTTTTGCGCCTTATGGACAGCGCACTGCGGAGGTCATACGTGAACGATCTCACCGGATGACGCGTTACCTACTGGAACAAGGCAGTAAATTGATCGTCGTGGCTTGTAATACAGCCACAACCAATGCTATTGCCGAATTGAGGAAGAGCTATTCGGTGCCTTTTATCGGGATCGAACCGGCCATTAAGCCTGCCGCCCTGAAAACCCAGACGGGAAATGTCGGTGTCTTGGCCACACAAGGCACCTTGACCAGTAGTCTTTTTCATCAAACTCGGGACTTGCATACCCAGGGTATACAAGTGATCGAAAGGGTAGGAACGGGCCTAGTGGAAGCGATTGAGACAGGGGATCTTCAGGCAACAGCCCTTCAGGACCTCTTGGAGGGGCATCTTGAAGCCTTGCTCAAACAGGATATCGATGTCTTGGTTCTCGGGTGTACCCATTATCCGTTTTTGGAACCCTTACTCCGGAAACGTTTACCTTCTTCTGTTCAGATTCTTGATTCTGGGGAAGCGGTTGCCAGACAAACGGCGGCAGTACTGCAGCAACATGCCCTTCAAAAGGACGGGAACACTCCTGCCATGCACCAGTTTTTTAGTACCGGAAAGGCCGATCTTATGCAAGAATTTCTTCGAGGTATGAACCGCCAGGAGGTACCTCAGGCTTTGCGGCTATAAGTCAAAAAGGTAAAGGCATGGGCATGCCGGTCATCGCTGGGGTGCATCTCGGCTTCTTCCAATACCCACTCTTCATCAGAAAAATCCGGAAAAAAGGCATCTCCTTGTACTTCAGTATGTACACGGGTAAGTTCGATATGGGTTGCAAAAGGCAGTCCTAGCGCATAAATTTCACCTCCTCCAATAATGTACAGGTCTTCTTGTCCGTCACCCAGCGCCAATGCTTCTTCCATGGAACCCACTACCTGGCACTCAAAGGGCGCTTGGTAATTCTTATTGCGAGTGATAACAATGTGTTCCCGGTTGGGCAAGGCAGAAGGAAAAGTCTCCAGGGTCTTCCGCCCCATGATAATCTTGTGACCAGAAGTAAGGCGCTTAAAACGTTTGAAGTCATTGGGTAAATGCCAGGGAAGGCGTTCCTGAAATCCCAGGGCATTGTTTTCTGCCGCAGCGGCAATGAGGATTATTTTACTGCTCAATCGATTCTTTTTTATTGACTTTATTCAGCGGAAAGTCAGTCTGGATCTCCTTCTGGAGCTCTGCAATCTTTTCTTTTTGTTTAGCGACCAGTATTTCGCGTTGGCGACGCTCCCAGTCTTTACCCATAAACTTGTGAGCAATCAAGACATTATAGCGTGCAGCGCCAGCAGGAATCCCCAGAGCAACATCACCCAGGCATACCAGTCATAAGCGGCTCCGTACTTCAGGATTTTATTGATCAAAATCAGAAATACGCTTCCGAGCGCAAAAATAACGATATGCTGGTAAAGCCATTTTCTCTGAGAAACCCTATTTTGGGCATACTCGAGCATCTCGTGCTCTTCCAAATTGACCTTGGGAGCCGTATTTTTTTAAAAAAGGAGAGTTGCTTCATAGTTCTAATTTACAAAATAGGCCAAAAGTCATGCCGCAATTTACAGATCGTTCCGAGTTTCCTGGTCTTGAGGGAGGCGTATATGCCAACACTCCGGCCTGTGGTCTAATCAGTAAAACCCTTGTGGAATGGAGGAGGGAGCAGGATCAGGTATTTTTGAAAGGGGGAGCGCAAGTTTTTATGAAGCAGCAGGCGATTCTTTCTGAAACCAGAAAAAGCTTGCGTCGTTATTTGGGTGTGCAAAATGAAAGGGCTCTGGCGCTGGTTCCCAATTTCAGTTGGGGGTTCAATGCTTCTTGGAAGGACTCCCTAAGGAGCAAACGGTTTTGTGTCTGGAGGGGGAATACCCTTCTTTATTGTGGCCGTTTCAAGAGCGTGGTTATAAGATAAGAACCGTGGCTAAGAGTCTTTTGGTTGAAGAGGAAATCACCGAGATTTTAAAAAAAGAAAGAATTGATATTCTGGCCATCAGTTTGGTTCAGTGGTTGGACGGTTTTCAAATCAATATGCAGTGGCTAAAGCAGATCAAAAGGCTGCATCCCGGATTGCTGATTATAGCCGACGGAACACAGTATTGTGGAATTGAGGCTTTTGATTTCGATACTTCCGGCATTGATGTGTTAGGTGCTAGTGGCTATAAGTGGCTACTGGGCGGTTACGGCAATGGTTTTTTCTGCTTTAATGACAGAACCCTGACCAATACCAAACTATCGCAATTGGGATTTGGATCCGTGCGAGGCGACGCCGATAAACGTGCTGGGATTGGTCTTGCGGAATGTCTGGAACCCGGACATCAGGATGCTCTTGCGCTGGGTTCCTTGGGACGGTCTGTAGAACAGCTTATGGATTGGGGGTTAGAGACTATTGTTGAGCAAAACCAAAAACTACACCAGGCGGTTCTGACCCATATCGGGGCTAAAGGCTTGCTGGACGAGCTAGACTTCAACCGCTCGCAACACGGAATGATCTACAGTATTGCCTATTCTGAAGAGCGATGGAGACGCCTAAATGAGGGTGCAAAAGTGCATTGTGCGCTCCGCTCTGGAAGAATTCGACTGGGCTTTCATTTCTATAACGTTGTAGAAGAAGTTGAGCAAATAGCCTCCTTGTTATAGAAGTCCCAAAATTGATCTGGCATAGGCGGGAGATTACAAATTTGATCCCCTACAATTTATTGATAACTGTCTGATATTACAGCATTTTTACCAAATTGATAAATCGAACGCAAGCTGTTGTGGGAAAATACTTTTCTTAATTCTTTTGCGTTAATAAAAAAAATATTTCAGATGGCTATCAAAAAACAATATCTAAAATCCAAGCCGGTCTGCAAGGTCACATTTACTGTACCTGCAAAAGAGGCTGCACAAGTTGCCGTTGTTGGAGATTTCAACAATTGGAGTCCTAAAGGCAGTGTTTTGAAAAAATTGAAAAACGGAACCTTTAAGGGTACGTTTGAACTCCCAATGGAAAACAGCTACGAATTCCGCTACTTGATCGACGACCAGTACACTAACGATGCGGAGGCTGATCGTTACCAGTGGAACGATTATGCTGGAGTTGAAAACGCAGTACTCGATATCTAGTCAATCCAGTTCTATAAAACTTTATTCAACCACGTCGACACCTTTCCAAAAGGCGACGTGGTTTTTTATTGCCTTCGCTAATTTACTTGGCTCTGGGTAATACCAGGCGGCATCTGCATTGGTTTGACCGTCTACCTCAAGGGTGTAGTAGGAAGCATGACCTTTCCAAGGGCAATGGGTCTGGGTGGAGGAGGGCTTAAAGTAGTCCTTGTTCAAGCTGTCTTCTGGGAAGTAGTGGTTGTTCTCAATGATAAGGGTTTGATCACTTTCGGCTAGTACCGTATTGTTCCAAATGGCTTTCATTTTAATTCACTTTAATTAAATAATTACTATACCATTGTCTGGAATCTGAAAAGAAACATACAGGTTTCAGGTCGCTTGTTCACAAAGCCATTCAATGGTCTTTTGGTCATACTTCTGAGAGATTTCGGTGTGAATCGTTTCCCAGGCATCCAACTCAACCTGCAGGTCCAGGGCCTCAATTTCTATCTTCTGAGGGGACTCTGTGACTAAGAAACTACGCGCTGTGCCGGTTTCGGGATCATAGCTTTCCCAATGCCGAAAGGCATCGATCTCAAAATTTCCACCCAGTTCTGCATTGATCCGATGCAATAGGTTTTTGTTAAAAGCTGCGGTGATTCCCTCCTTGTCGTCATAGGCCTCCAAAATGGTCTGCGGGTCCTTCTTTTGATCAAAACCAATAAATAGCATGTCTTTCGGGCCCAGACAGTCTTTTAATTCACGGAGGAATTCTACGGCTTGAGGGTGCAGTAAGTTCCCAATATTGGAGCCGAGAAAAAGAACAACCTTGGCTCGATCACTTTGGTGTTTGATTTCACGAAGGGTGTTGAAGTAAGTGCCTTGGATTGGGTCCATATGTACTTCTGGTATTTCTGCTATCACGGCTTTTTGTAGAACCTGCAGTACATGAGCCGAGATGTCAATCGGACGGTAAGTAAAAGGCAGTCCCTGTTCAACGAATTCGCGCAGCAGGATTTTGGTTTTCTTTCCGTCTCCTGCACCGAGTTCGTAGAGTTCAAAGGCCTCTCCTAACGATTTGAAATGCTCAGCGATGGCTGTTTTGTGCTCTTCCAAAATACCCAGTTCGGTATCGGTGAGGTAGTAGGAAGGCATGGCCATGATTTTTTGAAAAAGCTTGTCTCCTTTTTCGTCATAAATGTAACGGGAGTACAAGCGTTTAGGGTAACGGGTTAGTCCCTCGTAAACGTCCTTTTCGAATTCACTCTCAAAAGAGCGGTTAGGTTTGGATTGCATAAAATGAGTTGCTTATTGGGCTAGGCGCAGGCCCGTAAATTGCCAGCGCAGATGAGGATGAAAAAAGTTTCGGTAGCTTGGTCGGCTGTGTTTGGAGGGAGTTGCAATGGAAGCTCCTCGAAGCACTTGCTGGCTTACCATGAATTTGCCATTGTATTCGCCAAGGGCTCCAGGAGCTTTAATAAAGCCGGGATAGGGTGTGTAAGCACTTCCGGTCCATTCCCAACGTTCTCCCCAACCCAGGTGCTGTTGAGCTGCTTCCCATTCGAATTCAGTAGGAAGTCGAAAGCCTCTGAATTCAGCATAGGCGAAAGCCTCAAAATAGGAGATGTGGGTAACCGGGGCATTCAAATCGATGTCGGTAAGGCCACTTAGTTGATAGTGCATCCACTCGCCTTGTACTTGATGCCAATAAAGAGGAGCCTGGATCTTGTTTCGTTGGACCCAGTCCCAACCTTCGGCATGCCAGTATTCAAAATTGGAGTAGCCGCCTGCTTTGATGAATTCCAGAAATTCTATGTTGGTTACCAGGCGATTCGCAATCATATATTCCCCGAGGTAGACCTCGTGCCGGCCCAGTTCATTGTCGTAGCAGAAATCATTTCCTTGGTGGCCGATGGAGTACATGCCAGAATCCATGGGGATCCATTCCAGAGGGCCTTTATTCTGATCAGAGGACTCCTTGAAGTTTGTCTTGTAAGGGGGGAGGAGTGGGTTGTTACCCAAAATGTATTTGATATCTGAAAGCAACAGTTCTTGGTGTTGTTTCTCGTGATGGATACCGATTTGTAAAAGCTCTTGTACCGGCGCATTCGGATGCGATTTTAGGAACTTTACCAGCGCCTTAGTCACATAACGCCTGTAGGCATAGACCTCCTTGACCGAAGGTCTTGAAAGATTGCCTCGATCGGCCCGTATCACACGTTTACCGACCGCTTCGTAATAGCTGTTGAAGACAAAGGCGAAATCCTCGTTGTACACGGTGTAACCGGTGGCATGGGGCTTAAGGATGAATTCCTCGAAAAACCAAGTGGTGTGACCCAAGTGCCATTTAGGTGGGCTGACGTCTACGAGGGGTTGCACCACATAGTCCTCTGTTTCTAAAGGTGCACAGAGGGCTTCACTGTGCTCCCGGGTTTCGATAAACAGATCGAGAAGGGTATCGGTCAGAACCATGCGAGTCGTTTCCCTTAAAAATACGGAAAAAGAGCAGGTCCTTAAAGTCCTTTTGTCGAGTTTAAATCGCTACGGGGGCTTTGATCAGTGGGTGGGGATCATAATTGACCAGCTCAATATCCTGGTAATTAAAATCAAAAATGGATTTGATGGCTGGATTCAGATGCAATTGGGGAAGAGGTTTCTCTTCACGTTGAAGTTGCAGCTCCACTTGCTCTCTGTGGTTCTGGTAAATGTGTACGTCTCCGAAAGTGTGCACATAATCCCCCACTTCTAAACCGCATACTTGGGCCATCATCTGGGTGAGCAGGGCATAGGAGGCGATATTAAAAGGAACCCCTAAGAAGACGTCGGCACTGCGCTGATACAACTGGCAGGAAAGCTTTCCGTCCGCCACGTAAAACTGGAAAAAGGCGTGGCAGGGTGGCAGGGCTGCCTTGCCTTGTGAAACGTTTGCTGCAAAACTCTGGGAGGTATCCGGCAGAACACTGGGATTCCATGCCGATACAATAATGCGCCGGCTATCCGGGTTGTTTTTGATCAGTTCAATCGCCTGGGTAATTTGATCGATTCCTTCGCTATTCCAGTTGCGCCATTGATGACCGTACACAGGACCTAAATCACCATTTTCATCGGCCCATTCATTCCAGATTCGCACGCCGTTTTCTTGCAGGTAACCAATGTTGGTTTCTCCTTTCAAGAACCACAACAGTTCGTAAACCACGGATTTAAAGTGGATTTTCTTTGTCGTGACCAAGGGGAAACCTTTTTGCAGGTCGAAACGCATTTGGTAACCAAAAACACTTTGGGTACCCGTCCCGGTGCGGTCGGTTTTCTGGTTTCCGCTTTTTAAGATGTGTTTCAATAAGTCGTGGTATTCCTGCATGTTTTCCTCTCTTTTAAGCAACTTCTAAGATAGCAGAAGAGCCCGGAGGAGATACTGTTTTTTTGTAGGGGTTTTCAAGGATTTATTAACCGCTTTGTTTCTTCTTTAGCTGCACTTCTGCATCGTCATCTAAGGATTCCAATTCAGTGAGGTTATTGTAGTTCACGGTAAGCCGAAGATAGCCATCTACCGGCAGGCTTAGGAACTCACCGCCAACGACATCCCCGGGTTTCTTTTGAGTTCAGAAATAGACCAATTGGTGATGGCGTTGCCAAAATGATCCATTTTACAATGGAATTATGGGCCCTGATTTCGCTATCGGTACTGGTTGGTATAAAGTTGGTTGCTATTTGAGGGAGTATTTCATTTCTGTACTCATGGCCCTAGAGTTTTGGTTTGATGAATCTATGGAAGATAGTAAAACCTTCGGGGGAGAAGATTAAGCCAATGTAAAAGAGGTGCGAAAACTGGTGTGAGGGCTTATCCGAGAATCATGCCGGCAAAGGTGGCCGACAAGAGGGAAGCCAGTGTACCTCCCAAAACAGCCTTCAGACCGAATTCGGAGAGGAGCTTGCGTTGGTTGGGCGCGAGGGAACCAATTCCTCCGATTTGAATTCCAATGGAAGCGAAATTGGCAAAACCACAAAGCATATAAGTAGCCATCAAAATGGATTTCTGATAGGCCAAGTGAGGCGTTTGTGCAGCATCTTTTAAAGGAACAAGTTCTGTGTAGGCGATAAATTCAGAAGCAACCAGTTTAAGCCCTAATAGTTGCCCCATAAGCCCTAGGTCTTCTTGCGCCACTCCAATGAGCCACATCAAGGGCATAAAAACAAAGCCTAAGATGGCTTCCAGAGACAGGCCATCAAAGGAGCTGTTGGCTGCAATGGCTTCATCGATGCCTCCGAATCCACCAATAAAACCCAGGATTCCATTGATCATTGCGATAAAGGCGATAAAGACCAGGAGCATTCCTCCAACATTAATGGCAAGTTTGAGTCCGTCAGATGTTCCTTTTGAAATGGCGTCGAGCACATTGCTTCCGATTTCCTGTTTACTCATCTGCAAGGTAGAGTCTACTTTTTCGGATTGGGGTTCTAGGATTTTGGCGATAAGAATGGCGCCAGGTGCTGCCATGACGGAGGCCGCTATCAGGTGGCGTGCGAATTCCAAGCGCATAGCCTTATCCGTTCCTCCCAAAAAATCAATGTAAGAAGCCAGTACCCCACCGGCTACAGTCGCCATTCCTCCAACCATGACCAAAAAGATTTCGGAACGGGTCATTTTGGCTAAATAGCCTTTGATCAGAAGAGGGGCTTCTGTTTGGCCCAAAAAGATATTTCCGGCGACAGAAAGGCTCTCAGCCCCGGATATTTTTAAACTCTTGGTCAGGAACCAGGCCAAGCCTTTAACTATTTTTTGAATGACCCCAAAGTAGTAGAGAACAGAGGTCAGGGCAGAGAAGAAGACGATAGTCGGCAGGATTTGAAAGGCAAAAACATACCCAATATGAGGGTCTTCCTGATTCATCAAGCCACCAAAAACAAAGAGGCTTCCTTCTCGGGTATACTCCAAAACATTGTTGAAGAATTGCCCCATCAGGTTAAAGAACCATTGAACCGCAGGAACCTTCAAAATCCCTAGGGCCAACAAAAACTGAAGCACCAGAGCGATGGCCGTGGTTTTCCAATTGATGGCTTTTTTATTGGAGCTGAAGACAAAGGCAATGGCTAGGACCACAAAGAGACCCAAGAGTCCTCTCAATAGGCTCTCCATTGAAAAATCCTGATTAGGTACTATGGTCAAAAAAGTGCTTGCAAATGCGTTCACGGATGGCCTGCGATCAAATGGTGTTTATTGTCTTTTGGAAATCTCGTCCCGAAGCTGGGCGGCCTTCTCGTAATCTTCGTTGGCAACGGCCTTCTCAAGCTCTCGCCTCAACTCGTCTAAACTCAATTCTTTGTAAGGTTGTGCATTCCCTGCATCCATTTCAACCGTTTCGCCTTCCTGCAAAATTTCGTCGACAAGGATGCTTTCATCCCCACCTTCGTCCTTCTCTTTGGAAGAGAATTTCAAGAAAATCCCCGCCTTGTCTAAGATGGCCTTGTAAGTGAAAATAGGAGCATCAAAACGAAGAGCCAAAGCAATGGCATCGCTGGTTCGAGCATCGATGATTTCTTCCACCTTATCCCGCTCACAAATAATACTGGAATAAAAGACCCCATCAACCAATTTGTGAATAATCACCTGTTTGATGACGATTTCAAAGCGATCCGAAAAATTCTTGAATAAATCGTGTGTTAAAGGTCTAGGAGGTTTAATGTCTTTCTCCAGGGCAATCGCAATGGACTGAGCCTCGAACGCTCCAATGACAATGGGAAGCTTCCGCTCTCCATTTACTTCGTTCAAAATCAAGGCGTAAGCACCGTTTTGGGTCTGACTGTATGAAATACCCTTGATTTTAAGTCGTACTAAACTCATATGATCGCTTCCTAAGTGAGGGCCTTGAAGGCCGGAGATCACAGTCTTTAGTGCCTGATTTCTCCTGCTTTTAAGGAAGACAAATTAACAAAAATTAAGCGTTTTGCGCTTTAAATTCTTTCAATTTTTCGATCAACTGAGGAACAACTTCGAAGGCGTCTCCAACCACTCCATAATCTGCTGCCTTAAAGAAGGGAGCTTCCGGGTCGGTGTTGATGACCACTTTAACCTTGGAAGCGCTCACTCCCGCCAGGTGCTGAATGGCACCTGAAATTCCAATCGCAAAGTACAAATTCGTCGCAACCGGTTTACCGGTTTGTCCTACGTGCTCTCCGTGCGGTCTCCAACCCAGGTCAGAAACAGGCTTGGAACAAGCAGTAGCGGCACCAAGAATATCGGCCATTTCTTCAATCATGCCCCAATTCTCAGGTCCTTTAAGACCACGTCCGGCAGAGACAACGATATCAGCGTCAGCGATGGTCGCTTTCCCGACGACTTTATCTACCTCTACAGACTTGGTTTTGAAGTCTCCGTCTCCAAGGTTAACATTAAAATCAGTCACTTCACAAGCCGTCTCTTTTTCCTGAAGGCCAAAAGAATTGGAAGCCACTCCGATCACTTTGACATCAGCAGACATTTCTGTGATGGCAAATCCTTTGTTGGAAAAGGCTGTTCTTTTCACTTGAAAAGGGGACGTGCTCAAGGGCTGCTCCACGACATTCGGTACATAGCTCGCGTTGGCCTGGGCGGCGAACAGGGGAGCCATATACTTGGAATCTGCACTGGATCCGATGAGGGCAACAGTAGCGCCTTCGCTTTGAAGAGCCTGGGTTAAGGCAGAGGCATAGGCCTGTGCGTTAAAGGAGCTCAATTCGGATTGAGTGACGTTTAATACTTTATTTACCCCGTATTTACCCAGTTCACTGGCGTTTTCGGCGCCAATGGTCATTGCGACTACTTGGGCTCCCAGGGTGTTGGCCAGAGCTCCTGCATAGGATGCCAGCTCCAGCGCATTCTTTTTCAATTTTCCGTTTTCAGTTTCTGCGTATACTAGAATGGACATATCTGCTCGGGCTTAAATTACTTTTGCTTCGTTGTGTAGTAGATCGATCAATTGATCCAAGTTGTTGGCATCAACCAATTTTACAGCGCCTTTAGGAGCTGGTTTTTCGAATTTTTGATCTTGTGTTCGCTGCGGGGCTTCTACCGGTTCAACCAGGTGGAGGGCTTTTTTGCGTGCCATCATGATTCCGCGCATATTGGGGATGCGAAGATCACTTTCTTCAACCAATCCTTTTTGTCCTCCAATAACAAGAGGTAGTGAAGTGGAAAGGGTTTCTTTTCCTCCGTCGATTTCGCGTTCCGCAGTGGCATTATTTCCGTCAATTTCAAGACTGATACAGGTGTTCACGAAGTTCATTCCTAGTAGATGTGCCAGCATCCCAGGAACCATTCCTCCGTTGTAATCAATCGATTCTCTTCCGGCGATGACAAGACTGTACTCTCCTTTTTGCACAACTTCGGCCAATTGGCGAGCGACAAAGAATCCGTCAGAAGGATGTGCATTCACGCGAATCGCTTCATCAGCACCAATAGCCAAGGCCTTGCGAAGCGTTGGTTCAGCATCTGCTTCGCCCACGCTAACCACGTGTACAGTGGCTCCTTGCTTTTCTTTAAACCACATGGCTCGGGTCAATCCGAACTCATCATTTGGGTTAATCACGTATTGCACACCGTTCTTATCGAACTGAGTATCACCGTCCGTAAAATTTATCTTGGAAGTTGTATCCGGCACATTGCTAATGCACACAAGAATTTTCATAGGGTAAAAGGATTGATTAAAGCTCCACAAAGATAAAGCTATTCTTCTGAATTTATTATGCATGCATAGTATTTTTTTCACAAAAAAATGATAATTGTGCTCCTTCGGTTTGCTGCATATTGTTGTATTTTAGCGCTTGTTTTTAGCAGAAGCATTCAAAATTTGATCAGAGATTAATGAGAACAATTCAGTTTAGGGAGGCCATCGCAGAGGCTATGTCTGAAGAAATGCGAAGAGATGAGACCATTTACCTCATGGGAGAGGAAGTGGCAGAATACAATGGAGCCTACAAAGCTTCTAAAGGAATGCTGGATGAATTTGGGCCAGACCGTGTGTTGGATACGCCTATTTCGGAGCTCGGTTTTGCCGGTATCGGAGTAGGGTCTGCCATGTTGGGGAACCGTCCGATCATCGAGTTCATGACCTTCAACTTTTCTTTGGTAGGGATTGACCAGATCATCAACAACGCTGCAAAAATGCGCCAGATGTCCGGTGGACAATTCAACATTCCAATGGTTTTTCGAGGGCCAACCGCTTCAGCAGGTCAGCTTGCGGCAACGCACTCTCAGGCTTTTGAAAGCTGGTACGCCAACTGCCCTGGTTTAAAAGTGATTGTTCCTTCCAATCCTTATGACGCAAAAGGTTTACTCAAGGCGGCTATTCGCGATGACGATCCGGTTATTTTTATGGAGTCTGAGCAGATGTATGGTGATAAAGGAGAGGTGCCCGATGGAGAGTACCTGCTTCCCATCGGCATTGCCGATATCAAACGTGCTGGAGATGACGTGACCATCGTTTCTTTCGGGAAAATTATCAAAGAGGCTTACAAAGCAGCTGATGAATTGGCTAAAGAAGGCATTAGCTGTGAGGTTATCGATTTGAGAACCGTACGTCCAATGGATCACAAAACCATTTTGGATTCGGTCAAGAAAACGAACCGCTTGGTCATTCTTGAAGAAGCCTGGCCTTTTGGTAACGTGGCGACTGAGATCACCTACCAAGTGCAGAACCAAGCCTTTGATTATCTGGATGCTCCGATTGTAAAAATCAATACAGCAGATACTCCCGCGCCTTATTCCCCTGTTCTTTTGGCTGAATGGTTGCCGAATGCACAGGATGTAATCAAGGCCGTTAAAAAAGTGTTGTACAAAGATTAGTGCCTTATAAGTAAGGTATATTGGCCCTGCTCTACTACAGAGCAGGGCTTTTTTTTAAAAGAAGGGTACGGTTTTTGCGAAAGGCCTATGCGTTGAATAATGCAACACCTATGAGAGGGTCATTGAAGAGAGTATTTTTGTTGGGGCTGCTATGCTGTTCCTTTTTTTCTGCGTGGACGCAAACCAAGGTCAGCGGTAAGGTGTTGGACACTCAAGGTGAACCGATCGCCTTCGCAAATGTGCTATTTACCAATACAACCGAAGGAACCATCACCGATGAAAATGGGCGTTTTTACCTCGAGAGTGAGGAGCGTTACTTCCGTTTGAGTGTTTCTTTTCTAGGCTATTCCCTCCAAGAAATTGAATTGGTGAAGGCGGTTACCTACGAAATGGAAATTCGCTTGGAGGAATCGACCCAGGCCCTGAAGGAGGTGATTGTCTACACCGGGAAGCAATCCAAAAAGAACAATCCGGCCATTGATTTACTCCGGAAAATTTGGAAGAACAAGAAGGTCAACGGGTTGCGCAAATACCCCTACTACCAATACGACAAATACGAGAAGATCCAGTTCGATTTAAATTCCATCGACAGCAGCATGGCCAACAGCCGAATGTTCAGGGGAATGGAATTTATTTTTGATGACCTCGATACCTCCCGAATAACGGGGAAGACCTACCTGCCTTTCTTTTTGAATGAGGTTTCCGAAAGAGTTTACGGTAACAACCCTCTAGGTAAAGAACGGGTTGATGTCCGCGGAAATAAGAATTCCGGATTCGAAGGCAACCAGGCGATAACGGCCTTTGTGGAAGATCTCTATTCGGATTACAATATCTACGACAACTACCTCAAGTTTTTTGATAAGAGTTTTACCAGCCCGCTCTCGCGCACCGGAGTGGATGTGTATAACTACGTGCTGAACGACAGCGCCTTTATCGACAACAAATGGTGTTACAATATTGTCTATTACCCACGCCGGAAAAATGAACTCACCTTCAAAGGGGATTTTTGGGTGAACGATTCGACCTATGCGATCAAGAAAATCAATTTGGCAGTAACCAAAAGCGCCAATATCAACTGGGTCAAAGAAATCTATATCGCTCAGGAATTTGAGGTTCTGAACGACTCCGTTTTTCTGCTCAAGCGGGATTATATGTTAAGTGATTTCAGTTTCTCTAAAAAAGAGGATGCTCGTGGGATTTACGGAAAACGGACTACGGTTTACGATAATTATCAATTCAACCAGAAGAAGCCTGACGAGTTCTACAAGAAACAAAGCGATCCTTATGATCCCCGACTGTTTAACCGGGACAGCACCTTTTGGGCCAATGCCCGACTGGAGCAGCTCAATAAGGACGAAGTGGGCATATTTACCCTATTGGATACGCTCAACACGGTGCCCAAGTTCAAAACCTATTACAACCTAGTCAGTATTTTGGGATCGGGTTATATAGAGGTTGATAAATGGAACCTGGATATCGGGGATGTCTACAGTACTTTCGGTAACAACCAGGCGGAAGGTATACGCTTGCGGGTGGGGGGACGAACCTATTTTGGGCAAAACGACACCTGGCGCCTAGAGGGATATACCGCTTACGGTTTTAAGGACGATAAATTCAAACATGGCTTCTCGGCCAAGGTGCTCTTGGACCGAAAACAACGGCTCATCTTATCGGCGGGGAACCGGCGAGATATTGAGCAATTGGGCTTGAGTCTGACCAGCACCCAGGACGTACTGGGTCGCAGTATTGCTTCATCCGCCATTGTCACCGTAGGGAACAACAACCGATTGACCAACATCAACTTAAGTACCTTCAACCTCGAGTGGCAACCGGTAAAGAACTTTAGGGTCCGAGTTGGAAGTACATTCCGGAGTTTGAGTTCGGCCTTGCCAGACGAATTCAGTTTGGACTATGTCGATCCGGAAGCGCCGGGAGGGGTTTCTTCTTCCTTACAACAAATGGATCTGAACACCACCTTAATCTATACCCCGGGAAGAAGGACTATTGGCTATGGGGTGGAACCCATTACAATAGATGATCCTTTCCCCACCTTTCTGGTGAACTACTCCAAAGGAGTTTCTGGATTTTTGGGTAGTGACTTTAATTACGAACGGGTACAGTTGTCTATTACCCAGCCTTGGCAGATCGGCGGTTTCGGCCGATTGACTTCTACCCTGGAATTAGGTAAAACTTATGGGGAAGTGCCTTTGGGACTGCTCAGTGTCATCCCAGGGAACCAAACCGTTTTCTCTCTGTACAAGACCTTTCCCAATCTGGATTTCTACGAATTTGTCACCGACACCTATGCGACCCTGCATTTGGAACACAACTTCAATGGACGGCTTTTTTCACGGCTTCCTTTTTTGAGGAAACTTAATCTACGGGAGATCGTCGGCTTCCGGGCGGCCTGGGGTGAACTCTCTCAAGGCAATATCGCCTTGAGTGCTCCGACCAATATTCCCTTGCAAGCGCCCTCTGACCGACCGTATTGGGAGTATTCTTTCGGTGTGGGGAACATCTTCAAAATATTCCGCTTGGATTTCAATTTTAGAGGGAATTACCTCGACAATCCAGATGCCCGTCGATTTGGGGTGACCGGAAGCTTTGGATTTAGTTTCTAAAAAATCAAGGTTGTGTGCATATTTTACTACTTTTGCAGGCATTAAAAAAAACCTAATTTTTTTACTAGACTAAATCCTTATGGAAGCACTCGTACCTTATTTGTGGGCCTTCGGTTTATTAGGCCTCATCTATGTGTTTATTAAGAATTCATGGGTATCCAAACAATCAGAAGGTGATGCAAAAATGGCAGGTATTGCCAAGAACATCGCTGATGGAGCCATGTCTTTTCTCAAGGCAGAATACAAGATTCTTGCCATTTTTGTTGCCGCCGTGGCCATTTTACTTTTCTTCAAAGGAGAAAATGAAGAAGGATCCAATGGTGTTGTAGCCGTCTCGTTTATCGTTGGAGCCATTTGTTCTGCATTGGCTGGATTCATCGGAATGAAGGTCGCAACCAAAGCCAATGTCCGTACCACGCAAGCAGCTCGAACTTCCCTAGGGAAAGCCCTTGAAGTAGCCTTCGCCGGGGGAGCCGTTATGGGTCTCGGTGTTGTTGGTCTTGGGGTATTAGGTCTTAGTGGTCTTTTCGCTATTTACGGCACAATGGGCTGGGGTATTGGTGAAGTACTAAACGTACTTTCCGGATTCTCTCTTGGAGCTTCTTCTATTGCACTTTTCGCCCGGGTGGGTGGTGGTATCTACACCAAAGCTGCTGACGTTGGAGCTGACCTTGTTGGTAAAGTAGAAGCCGGTATTCCTGAGGATCACCCGCTAAACCCTGCGACCATTGCAGACAACGTTGGGGACAACGTTGGGGACGTTGCCGGTATGGGAGCTGACCTTTTTGAATCTTATGTTGGATCCATCATCGGTACCATGGTTTTGGGAGCCAGCTTTGCTGTTCTTCCTGAGTTCCAAGGAAGCTTTGACGGACTTGGGGCCGTTTACTTGCCTATGGCTCTTGCTGCTGTTGGAATCGTGATGTCTATCATCGGTACATTCTTTGTTCGTGTAAAGGACGGAGGAAACCCACAAACCGCTTTGAATGTTGGAGAATTTGGGTCTGCATTATTGATGTTGATCGCTTCTTTCTTCTTGATTACCAATATGCTTCCAGAAAGCTGGACGGAAGCTGGAACAGAGTACACCGCTATGGGTGTTTTCTGGGCGACTATCGCTGGTCTTGTAGCCGGTCTTTTGGTTGGTAAGGTTACAGAATACTACACAGGAACAGGAACAAAACCTGTAAACGATATTGTTAAGCAATCCAATACAGGTGCTGCAACCAACATTATTGCAGGACTTGGAGTAGGGATGATGTCTACGGCTATCCCGATCATCTTGATCGCTGCTGCGATTTTGGTTTCTCACTACTTCGCTGGACTCTACGGTATCGCTATTGCTGCGGTAGGTATGCTAGCGAACACCGGTATCCAGTTGGCTGTTGATGCTTATGGACCTATTTCTGATAACGCTGGTGGTATCGCGGAGATGGCTGAATTGCCAAGCGAGGTTCGCGAGCGTACTGATAAATTGGATGCAGTAGGGAACACCACTGCAGCGATTGGTAAAGGTTTCGCCATTGCTTCTGCTGCGCTGACTGCATTGGCTTTGTTTGCGGCCTTTATGAAGACGGCCAAAATCCAAAGTATCGACGTTTCTCAGCCAGACATTATGGCTGGACTTCTTGTCGGAGGTATGTTGCCATTTGTATTCTCTGCCCTTTCGATGAACGCGGTAGGTCGTGCGGCCATGGCGATGATCGAGGAAGTACGTCGTCAGTTCCGTGATATTCCTGCACTTAAAGATGCCTTGGAAATCATGAGAAAATACGATTCTGATATCACCAAAGCCACTCCAGAGGATCGCAAGATTTTTGATGCGGCTGATGGTGTTGCTGAATACGATAAATGTGTTGAGATTTCAACCAAGGCTTCGATCAAAGAAATGGTATTGCCAGGTCTTTTGGCTATTGTTGTTCCTGTACTCGTAGGATTCATCGGTGGAGCGGAAATGCTCGGAGGTCTTTTGGCCGGAGTAACCACTGCTGGTGTATTGATGGCGATCTTCCAATCAAATGCTGGTGGAGCTTGGGATAACGCGAAGAAGACGATCGAGAGTGAAGGCCGCAAAGGTTCTGACGCTCACAAGGCAGCTGTAGTTGGAGATACCGTAGGAGATCCATTCAAGGATACTTCAGGACCTTCTTTGAACATCCTTTTGAAATTGATGTCTGTTGTTGCGCTTGTTATCGCTCCAAGTTTGGTTTCTTTGGATGATGATTCTGCTGTTTCTATCACCCGTCCTGACGGAACTGAAATTGCGATCACTACGGAAGGAATGAAAGAGGTTCGCGAGATCCAAAAGCAAATCAGTGTAGAAATGTCTAACACGGTTGACGGCAAGTTCCAGGCGGTTGTTGAGACCAGCTACAGTCAAGGAGGAGAGCCTGTAGAAGAAAAGGTAACCTTTAAAGGCGACACCCGTGAAGAGGTGGAGCAACACGTAGAAGACTACAAAAATGGAAAAGGCATCTAAGCCCAATCCGAACGAAAAAAACCGCGCCATTGGCGCGGTTTTTTTGTGTCTTTTTTTGAGGGATTAGACTTCGAAAAGACCGTGTACCTCGGCATCAATTCGGGTAATCACAGAGCCCAAGTCTTCCGGGTTATTGACAAAGTCCAGGTTGTCTACATCAAAGACCAGGAGCTTGCCTTGGGTATAGGTATCGATCCAGGCCTCGTAGCGCTCGTTAAGGCGGCTGAGGTAATCGATGGAGATGGTGTTTTCGTAATCCCGCCCACGGTTGTGGATCTGCTTCACCAAATTGGGAATAGAACTGCGTAGGTAGATCAATAAATCCGGTGGCTGTACCAGACTCTCCATCAGCTCAAAAAGATTCTTGTAATTCTCAAAATCCCGGTTGGTCATCAACCCCATGGCATGGAGGTTGGGAGCAAAGATGTGCGCATCCTCGTAAATGGTTCGGTCCTGGATGACGTTCTTGCCACTCTCGCGGATTTTGAGTACTTGTTCGTAACGGGAACCCAAAAAGTAGATTTGAAGGTTGAAACTCCACCTTTCCATTTGGGTGTAAAAATCATCCAAATACGGGTTGTCCACTACGTCTTCGAAATGCGCTTCCCACTTGAAGTGCTTGGCGAGCAAAGTAGTTAGGGTGGTCTTTCCAGCTCCGATGTTTCCAGCTACGGCAATGTGCATAAGTTCTAATTTAGGGTGCGATCACCGATGGGGTGACCATAAGAGGGTCCAAGATACGAGTTCTCTTTAGGACGGAAAAGCAGGATTTTACCATTTTTTTAAGTCCCCCTTAAACCAAAAGCAAATACATTAGTCACATTCCAGTAATAAACATCATATGACATCAATTTTACACCTTTTTCGTGCCAAGGGATTAGTGACCGTTTTCACCTTGGTTTTTCTTACTTATTTTTCGGTGAATGCTCAGGACTTCCAAGGGAAGGCTGTTTACATGAGTAAGACCAAAATCGAAATGGATCTGGACGGTCGGAATATTCCGGCTGCTCAAAAAGAAATGATCATGAAACGCATGAAGGAATTTTCAGAGAAAACCTTCGATTTGGATTTTGATCGCACAGGAAGTGTCTACCAAGAGCAGGCCAAATTAGAAACTCCGGGTGCTGCAGCTGGTGGTGGATTCAGAATGGCTTTTGCCGGTAGTTATGGCATCTACTACAAGAATGTACAGGAAAAGGCTTTTAAGAATCAGACCGAATTATTCGGCAAGATCTTTTTGGTCTCGGACAGTCTGAATCAATGGGAGTGGAAAATGGGGACTGAAACCAAGAAGATTGGGAACTACACCTGCTACAAGGCTACGGCCATCCGTAAGCGCGATACCACTATGATGCAGCGCTTCCGTCGAATGGCTCGCCGAGGGCAGAGAGGACGTCGTGGACAAGAAGGAGAAACGGCAAAGGACAGCATTCAAAAAGACAGTACAGAGAACAATTCTTTGCTCAGTCGAATCGAAAAGGAGCCTACAGAAGATGTTATTACCGCTTGGTTTACTCCGGAGATCCCGGTAAGTCAAGGCCCGGGTCCTTATTGGGGACTTCCCGGCCTCATCCTGGAAGTAAGCGATGGTCGTACCGCACTTCTCTGTACGAAGATTACCTTGAACCCCGAAGAGAAGAAGCCCATTGCGGCACCTAAGAAGGGCAAGGTGGTCAGCCAAGAGGAGTACAACAAAATCATGGCTGATAAGATGGAAGAGATGTCTGAGCGCTTCCGAGGAGGAAACCGCAGAGGAGGAGGAAACACCATCAGAATTCGCGGATAGGCCTTATGAAAAATAAGCTCACTCTATGGGCAAGCCTCATCGTATTGCTGGCTTGTACGGGACTTTCTGCTCAATCCATAACCCTTACCGGAAAGGTAAGTGATAGTTTACAGAACCCTCTCGATGTGGCCAACGTGGTTGCGGTCAATCAAAAAGATCAAGCCCTTGAAGCCTTCGGGATTACGAACCCACAAGGGGAATATAAAATCAATCTCAAAGCGAACAATTCTTATAAAATCAAATTCAGTTACCTGGGTTTTGCGCCCAAGGAGTTCACCATCACGACCAATACGGAAGACATCATTTTGAATGTGACCATGCTGGAAGCAACACAGAACTTGGATGAGGTGGAGGTGACCTACGAGATTCCCATTACCATTAAGGGAGATACCCTTGTTTACAATACGGATTCCTTTGTTTCAGGAACCGAGAAAAAACTGGCGGACGTTCTCGAGAAACTTCCAGGGGTAGAAGTCAATGACGACGGAGAAATCGAAGTGGAGGGTAAACGCGTATCTAAGGTCATGGTTGAAGGAGAAGACTTCTTTGACGGAGATTCCAAATTGGCATCCAAAAACATCCCGGCCAACGCCTTGGACAAGGTAGAGGTCTTACGTAATTATTCCGAGGTCTCTCAGCTCAAAGGAGTCACCAATAACCAGGATAACATCGCTTTGAATATCAAATTGAAGGAAGGAAAGAAGAAGTTCTGGTTCGGAGAAATTACAGCAGGTGGGGGAGCAGATGAACGTTACGTGGTCCATCCCAAACTGTTTTACTACAGCCCTAAGTACAGTGTAAGCGTACTCACCGATTTGAATAATGTGGGCGAGTTGCCTTTTACTTCAAGGGATTACTGGAACTTTACCGGAGGTTTTAGAGGGGGAACTCAGCAAAATACAGGGACCAGTTTTACTACCTCAGGGGGTGGTTTAGGGCTTTCCTTGTTGCAAAACAATCGGGCCAAAGAAATCAACACCAAGTTTGGCGCGGTTAATTTCAGTTACAAGCCCAGCAACAGCTGGCGCTTAAGTGGGTTTGGAATTTACTCCTACAGCAATACACTCCTAGAAACGGTTGCAACCCGTCAATTCATCAGTAGTGGGCAAATGGAACAAACCACGACCTCAGCTGACCAGCGATCCAAATTAGGGCTGATCAAACTCAATTCGAGTTTTAATCCTTCATCCAATTTTCAGTGGGAGTACGATGCTCTTCTTCGTTTGAGTAATGAAAATGAAGACACCAATACCCTTTCGGTGGCAGATGTGACTGATGAGATTCAGGAAGTTCAGGATCAACAGCCTTATACGCTGACACAGAATTCCAATATGTACTACACCCTGAACCTCAAGCATATTTTTGCGCTTGAAATTGAGTCTCAAACTGGCGAGGAGGATCCTTTTTACGAGGCGATTCGAGACCAGCAGCCTTTTGCAGGGACCATTCCTTTTGATGCAGGGCAAAGTAACTTCGATATCAACCAGGCCCAACGGGTTAAGACCAATCGCATCGATGCCAAGCTAGATTACTTTTGGGTGACTGGTGCTAAAAGCAATCTGAACTTCACCTTAGGAACAACCCAGAGTTCGCAGGATTTTGATTCCCGAATATTTCAAATCCTCGATGGAGGAGGGGAGTTGGAATTTGAGGAGGCAGAATTGGGCAACGATGTCCGCTTTGACTTTTCGGATTTATTCGCCGGATTGCATCTAAAACTGATCGCTGGCAAGTTTACGATCAATCCGGGATTCTTCGTCCACCAATATAGAGCGACGAACCGCCAATTGGGTACATCGGTGACCGATGAATTGACCAATGTGGTACCAGATCTCTTTATCAATTGGCAGTGGAAGCAATCCGAGAGTTTGCGCCTTAATTACCGTGTAACCCGAAATTTTTCGGACATCAACAGTTTTGCTCAGGGCCTTATTTTCAATAATTACAACGCCCTGTATTCGGGGAACCGAGACCTGGAGAGTGCCCTCTACCACAATGTGTCCTTGAATTTCTTCAGTTTCAATATGTTCAACTTGCAGAACATTTTTGCCAATGCCAGCTACAGCCGACGTATTGATGCTTTCAAAAGCAGCACAGCCATCAGAGGTATCAACCAGGTGAATACGACGATCAATTCGAACCTAGAGGACGAAACCCTGAGTGGGACCGGGAGCTTTCAACGTACATTTGGGAAGATAAAGGTATCTACACGGGCCACGGTTTTCTGGTCCAACACCTTCAACATCATTAATGATCAGGCCCAGAACTCACGCTCGCTGACCCAGGACTATACGGCTTCTTTGGGCAGTAGTTTCCGCAAGGCACCAAACCTAGAGATCGGATACCGCTACAACATCAACAATTACGAGAACGGGGCCATTGAAAGTACTTTTTACACGGATCGTCCTTTTGTAAAATTTGATGCCTCTTTCTTGAATGGGTTTATCTTTTTGGCCGATTACGATTACTTCAATTACCGGGATAAAGCGGGCACCATCGAAAATGAGTACGGATTTTTAAATGCCAGTCTTTCGTATCAAAAGCCCGATAGTCATTGGGAATTTAGTTTGAATGGGACGAACCTGACGAATAATACCGATTTGAACCAGGACAGCTTTAACGACCTGTTTTTCCGTACTTCTCAGTATTTAGTGCAACCGCGCTATATTTACTTCAAGATCAAATACGATCTCTAACAAAGCAATTTATAGCCCAGACCTCGCACGTTCAGGATTTGAACGTCGGGGTCGGCTTTGAGCTTTTTTCTTAACTTACTGATAAAGACGTCCATACTTCGGGCCGAAAAAAAGTCATCATCCCCCCAGAGTTTTTTAAGGATAAAGGAACGGTCGAGGACCTCGTTCTTATTTTGAACCAAATAGAACAAAAGCTCGGCTTCTCGATGAGTGAGTGCGATTTGTTGTTCCGGCATACTGAGTTCTTGCTTAATGTGATTGAAGGTCCAACGTCCAATCGTGTGGCTTTCGGTTTTCACTTCTGTTTGCAAACGACCCAGTAGGGCTTCGGTCCGTACCTTGAGCTCTTCCATGCTGAAAGGCTTTTTGAGGTAGTCATTTGCTCCGGCCTTAAAACCTGCCACAACGTCTTTCGATTGGCTTTTAGCGGTAAGAAAAATAATGGGCACCTGTGCATTGTCCATGCGCACCTTTTTGGCTACTTCCAGTCCGTCCAATCGAGGCATCATAATATCGAGAATAAGCAAGTCCGGCTTCTGGCTCAGGTAGAGTTCGAGAGCTTCCTGTCCGTTCTTGGCCCACTCCACCTCAAAGCCCTGCGTTGATAGATACTCAGCAACCAGGCCTCCGAGGGTTTCTTCGTCTTCGGCCAAAAGAAGTCTAGTAGAGGTGCTCATGGAAGAAGAATTTCGAATTGGGTGGTCTGCTCATCTCCACTGTAACGGAGCTGACCTTGGTGTTTTTCGATGATGGTCTTGGCGTAGTAGAGTCCTATTCCGTGGCCCTTGACATCGTGGCGGTTACCTGAAGGAATCCTGTAGAATTTTTCGAAGATTCGCTCTTGCTCTTCTTTGGGTATTCCATGACCTTGATCCGTGATGGTAATGCAAAGGGATTTTCCTTTTGCACTAAAAGCGACTTGTACAGGAGGCTTACCGTATTTAAAAGCGTTTTCAATGATATTGGACAAGGCATTTTCGAAATGAAAACGGTCAAGAGAATAGGATGAAAGCCCCTCCTCAAATTGAAGGACTAAACTGCCTTGAGGTTTGCGTTCTTTTAATCTTTCCAGCCAGTCTTTAGTGTAGTCTACAACATTCACTTCTTCTTTGGCCAGCTGTACTTCTTCCGCATGAAGGGAAGCGGTTTCCAGTAATTTTTCTACCATCTGATTGAGTTTGTCCAACTGACCTTGAGCGATTCCTGTGTAGCGTTGAAGCAGACTATCTTCTTTGGCGGCCTCCGTCTGATTGAGTGCCTGCAGGGCCGCAGAAGCGGTGGCAATGGGTGTTTTGAATTCGTGGGTGAGGTTACCGATAAAGTCGTCCTTGATTTCTGAGATTTTTTTCTGGCGAGCGATGGTGCGCAACAAGTATAATAGGCAGAAGAGGACGGTGGCCGAGAGGATGACAGATAAAACAATGCCTAAGAGCCCTTTTTTAAAGAGACTGTTTGGGGGTAAATTTACGCCGAGTTCAATATGGTCATTTTCCGGAAGAAATTTACTTCGAGATATCAGGACTTCTTCAACTTCGATAGGCTGAGATTGAATAATTAGACTGTCTTTTTTATAATAGCTCAGCTGGTAGGAATAGTCAAATTTCCCATCCGTTTGCAGTTTTTCTACTTCTTGTTCTAAGACAAAAAGGGGAATGGAATCAGAATGTACTGTCCAACTCATGCGGTTAGTGAACTGCTTGAGGTCCGGACGGGTTTCTAAAATGGTTTTACCTCTAACAAGGGTAAATCCTTCTAAATCCACGATGGCCTCTTTTAGTCCCAAATCATACTCGCCCATTTTGTGATTTTGCTTGTCTCCGAAATACCTGCTCATGGAGTCCATTTGAACCAACTCGTACATGGCGAGTTGATTCTCTTTTTGTTCTTCTTCGGACCGGGTGTCGATAAGGGTGTAAGAGAAGGCCGCACTGGTTCGCTGGTAATAGTTCATTACAGCTTGATCAAGATCTTTTTGTATGTCTTGTAGCACACGAACGCGATTTTCTTCAAAATGAATAGCATTCCAATAGTATTGGGTCCCCAAGGTTAAAACCATTGTCAGGGCTATTGCCAGGACGATCCAGTGTTGTTTGACTTTCTTCACGCCTCTAAAGTACTAAGGATAGTATTGTCTTTATTGGCAGGCTTAACACTCGTTAACGTTGGTTAACCCATGCACTAAGGTTCAAAGGGCAATTTTGACTCGTAATCTAAAAAACAATCCAAATGAAAAATGCTTTAATTGCCTTTGTAGTCTTACTTGTATCCACTCAGCTTAAAGCCCAGGACAAAAAAGAAGAAGTTCAATTTGCTACCTCTAAAACAGTCATTCAAAAAGTAGAATTCACGGTGGACACGGTGAAAGAGATGAATGAAGTAGATTGGGATGACATTTTTGGTGTCTTTAAGGAAAATGCTGCCCAGGATTCTATTGAGGTGGCAGTTGTCTTGAAGAACTACAAGGTGAAAAACGAAAAAGACGTCATTATGACGATTCCTCGCCTGCGTGTAGCGGTTAGTGGACAAACCAAAGACACTACGGAGCTGAGAGCCCAAATGATCCGAAATGTAGAAAAAACCACTTCCGCGATCAGGAAGTTCAAGAGTTAAACTCTACCCCAAGAAAAAACCCGGCTCTTTGCCGGGTTTTCTTTTTTGTGGAGGCCGATGAATTCCCTTAATTTTGTGCCAGTTTAAAAATAGAGGACAGATTTGACTGATTGCAACCTCTGGAAAAAATGCTAAAGCAGTGATTTCTTCTCTTCGGAAGCGTAATCTTTCCTGCTGACTCTCGTCAAATCTGCTGATAAAGTACTGATATGCCATATCTCTTTACGTCCGAATCGGTCAGCGAAGGCCACCCGGATAAAATTGCCGACCAGATTAGCGATGCCTTACTCGATCATTTTCTTGCCTTTGATCCAGACAGCAAGGTGGCATGCGAAACCTTGGTTACCACCGGACAAGTCGTCTTAGCCGGTGAGGTAAAGAGCAATACCTACCTTGATGTTCAACAGATTGCACGGGATGTTATTAACCGCATTGGGTACACCAAAGGGGAGTATCAATTCAGTGGAGACTCCTGTGGGGTCATTTCTTTGATACACGAGCAATCCCAAGACATCAATCAAGGGGTAGATCGCGCCAATAAGGAGGAACAAGGAGCAGGAGATCAAGGGATGATGTTTGGTTATGCGACCAAAGAAACCCCTAATTATATGCCCTTGGCCTTGGATATTTCGCACCGTATCTTGACCGTTTTGGCAGATTTAAGACGTACGGATGAGCGTATGAATTATTTGCGTCCTGATTCCAAGGCTCAGGTGACCATCGAATACGCTGATGACGATACTCCTCAACGCATCGATACCATCGTCGTTTCGACCCAACACGATGCATTTGACGAGGATGAGGCCATGTTAGCGCGAATCAAAAAAGACATCATTGAAATTTTGATTCCGCTGGTGGTTGAGCAATTACCGGCTAATTTGCGTCCCCTTTTTGACTCAGAAATCACCTACCACATCAACCCCACGGGGAAGTTTGTGATTGGTGGACCTCATGGCGATACCGGACTGACCGGGCGCAAGATTATTGTGGATACCTACGGCGGTAAGGGAGCACATGGTGGAGGTGCCTTTAGTGGAAAAGACCCGAGTAAGGTGGACAGAAGCGCTGCCTATGCTTCGCGCCACATTGCCAAAAATTTAGTCGCTGCGGGAGTGTCTGATGAGGTGTTGGTTCAGGTGAGTTACGCCATTGGAGTTGTGGAGCCGACATCGATTTTTATCGATACCTATGGCAAGGCCAAGGTCGATTTAAATGACGGTGCTATTGCAGAAAAGGTACAAGAGATTTTTGATATGCGTCCTTTCGCCGTCGAGGAGCGTTTACAGCTTCGAAACCCCATTTATGAAGCCAGTGCAGCCTATGGACATATGGGGCGTGAACCACACAGCGAGACCCGCGTATTCGAGTCTCCTTACAACGGAAAAGTAGAAAAGCAAGTGGAGTTTTTCACTTGGGAAAAACTGGATTATGTGGACCGTGTGAAAGACGCCTTCGGTCTCAAATAATTCATAAAAAATAAAAAAGTTAGGTCAGAATTAGAATTGCGTTCTATATTTGGCTTTCGAAAAGTTCATTACAGGTATTGTTAAGTTATCAAGAAAGGTGGAGGGACTAGACCCTGCGAAGCCTTAGCAACCCTTTGTTCTCCTACAAAGAAGGTGCTACATTCTACCCATAAGGATAGATAACAACCCAAGCAGTTTTATACTGCCTTCCCTTCTCTTGATTTCTGATAATCCTATAAGATTACTAGGAAATAAATTAAAAAAGAAATCATGAGTCAATCAAAATTTTCAACAAACGCCCTCCATGCTGGGCACGACGTTAAAGCGAACGGTGGAACCCGCGCTGTACCCATTTATCAAAGTACAGCTTACGTGTTCAATGATTCCGATCACGCGGCGAATCTATTTTCGCTTCAGGAGTTCGGAAACATCTATACCCGAATCAACAACCCGACCAATGACATCCTGGAACAGCGCTTGGCCGCTTTGGAAGGTGGTATTGCTTCCGTAGTAACCTCTTCCGGTACCTCGGCTCTGAATACAGCCCTTTTGGTGCTGCTCAGAGCAGGGGACCACATTGTGGCCTCCAACAGCGTGTACGGGGGAACCTACAATCTATTGGATGTAACCTTGCCCCGACTGGGCATTACCACCACTTGGGTAAATCCCGATGATCCTCAAAACTTCAAGGACGCTATTCAAGAAAACACCCGTGTGGTTTTTGCGGAATCACTAGGGAATCCAAAACTGGATGTTATCGATCTTAGAGGAATTGCCGAGGTGGCCAAGGAAGCCAAGGTGCCCTTTATTGTGGATAATACCGTGGCCTCCCCTGCGCTGCTCAATCCAATTGAACACGGAGCCAATATTGTTATTCACTCCCTGACCAAATTCATCAACGGAAACGGGACTGCCCTAGGGGGAGCCATCATCGATGCGGGCACCTTTGATTGGTCCAGCGGAAAGTTCCCAGAGTTTACAGAGCCATCACCGGGTTACCACGGTTTGGTTTACCACGAAGCTTTGGGCAATGCCGCCTTTATCGCCAAAGCACGAATTGAGGGGCTACGCGATTTTGGGGCTGCTTTGAGTCCGTTCAATGCCTTCCAAATTCTACAAGGTCTCGAAACACTGCCGATCCGTTTGAAGCAACACAGCGAGAATGCCCTGGCCTTAGCTCAATGGTTACAGAGCAGAGAGGAAGTGGAATGGGTGAACTACCCTGGATTAACCAGCAGTCCTTACTACGAAAGAGCTCAGGATTACTTGCCAAAAGGCCAAGGGGCTCTGTTGACCTTCGGAGTTAAAGGCGGCTACGATTCGGCTAAGAAAATTGCCGACAACACCCAACTGTTCTCTTTGTTGGCCAATATCGGGGATACCAAGTCTTTGATCATTCATCCGGCCAGCACCACCCACCAGCAATTGACAGATGAGGCCCAGCTTTCTACGGGAGTGACCAAGGATCTGATTCGCCTGTCGGTTGGACTGGAAGATATCTCGGATCTAAAAGCCGATCTGGAGGCTGCTTTTGCCACGATCGATCGAACTGTATTGGTTTAAACATCTCAAACAAACAAGGCCTCTTCTATGAAATCCTTGAATTACAACGCCTTTACCACCAAGAGCGGATATACCCAAGACCTGGTGCTGTCGTATGAACTGTTCGGACAGGACCTCTACACAGCACCCGTAGTCCTGGTCAATCACGCCCTGACCGGAAATTCAAAAGTGAGCGGCCCCAAGGGCTGGTGGACTGAACTGATAGGCCCTGGTAAAACCATCGATACGGATTACTATACCGTATTGGCCTTTAATATTCCAGGGAATGGTTATGATGGATTTTTGATTGAGAACTACAAAGCCTTTATTGCTCAGGACATCGCACGCCTCTTTTTGTGGGGACTGCAGCAGCTCGAAATTGAGCAATTATTCGCCATCATTGGAGGTTCCCTGGGTGGAGGGATAGCCTGGGAAATGGCGGCTCTAGAACCTACTATTTGCAAGCATTTGATCCCCGTGGCTACCGATTGGAAATCGACTGATTGGTTGATCGCCAACTGCCAGATTCAGGAGCAGATCCTGTCGAACAGTTCCCAACCGGTACACGATGCTCGCATGCATGCCATGATGTGTTACCGCACCCCGGAGTCTTTTAATCAGCGCTTTCAGCGCAGTACGAATGAAGAGGTGCAGTTGTTCAATGTCGAAACCTGGCTTTTGCATCATGGAGATAAGCTACAGGATCGTTTTCAGCTATCGGCTTATCATCTGATGAATCAACTCTTGAAGACCATAGATATCACCCAGGATTCCAAGGATATCAGTCGATTGTTTGAAGGGCAGCAACTTAAGATTCACATCGTAGGGGTCAATTCTGATCTCTTTTTTACCGCGGCCGAGAACAAGCATACTTACCGGCATCTGGCGCAATCCCAAGCTCAGGTAACCTATGGCGAAATAGAGTCCTTGCATGGGCACGATGCCTTTTTAATAGAGTTTGATCAATTGAGTGAGTTACTCAAAGAGGTTTTTAGAACCCCCGAGCTCACTCAGGGAGTGAAGGTTGTAAAATTTGGCGGGAAGTCTTTGCAGAATGAGAAGGGCTTAGAAAGGGTGTTGGATATTGTTTCGGACCGTTACCAAAAAGGGCAGGACCTGGTTTTGGTGCTTTCGGCCAGGGGACGATCAACCGATCAATTGGAGCGCTTGTTGGCCGAGGCATCTATTGGGGGAAATATCGATCAGTTGTGGAATGAATTTGCTGATTACCAAAGCCTTCCGGATACGGGTGCTGTGCTGACACGGGAGTTGCAACAGCTCGAAACCAAACTCCGGCAAATTCAAGTACAGAAAAGGTATACAGAACGGGATCAGGCGGAAGTGCTTTCTTACGGAGAGTTGCTTTCGGCCCGATTATTTGCGGCCGCTCTCAATGACCGAGGTATTCCGGCTTCTTTGGTGGATGCCCGCTCTTTTCTGACGACCGATTCCCGTTATGAGGAGGCCAAGGTGGATTTAGGGCTTTCGAAAAAATACTGGACGGCTTGTTACAAGGATATTCCATCCAAGAGTATTCCCGTGGTAACCGGCTTTATTGGGGCGAGCCCTGAAGGACATACCACCACCCTGGGAAGGAATGGGAGTAACTACACCGCTGCCTTGATTGCCAACTTTTTAAATGCGGAGGAGGTTTTGAATTACACCCATGTCGACGGACTCTTTTCAGCTCCCCCAGACCAGGTGGAAGAAGCGCGATTAATTCGCCAACTTTCTTTTGAAGAGGCGAATGAATTGGTTCAGTTTGGAGCGAATATTCTGCATGCCAAGACCATTATTCCACTTTTAGAAAAGAATATTCCACTCCACATTTTAAACACCTTTAACCAGCGCAGCCCCGGAACAAGGATTTCGGCAGAGGCCAAAGAAGAAGAAATCAAGGCGGTGAGTCTTTTGAACGGCAATGCTCTCTTGCTTTTAGAAGGTCGTGGACTCCTGGATAAGGTGGGGGTAGACGCCCGTATTTTTTCGGTCCTGGCCGAACACCGGATCAGCGTCAGCGTGATTTCTCAAGGGGCGAGCGAACGGGGTATTGGCCTTGTTGTTCAGCGTTCAGATGCGGAGCGGGCTCATCAGCTTTTGGAGAAGGAGTTTCACATTGATTTGGGCAGTGATGATGTTGCTCAAATTCAGCGCATCGAACCGGTTTCTATTCTCTCTGTGGTCGGAGAGGATGCGGGTTCTTTTTACCGGCCTTATCGGGCCTTGGTTCGGAATCAATTGACGCCTTTACTCTTTAATAATTCTCCTTCGGGAAGACAGTTGGGGCTGGTTTTTAAACAAGAGGAAGCGGTTAAAGCCCTGCGCGTGGTGCACGGCGAATTGTACGGCACGGCAAAGCGCGTCAACTTGCTCTGCTTTGGCAAAGGACAAGTCGGGGCCACCTTGTTGGATCAGCTCTTGGAAGAAGCTACGGTTTTGCGTGAGAAAAAGAACATTGATCTTCGGGTGATCGGTATTCTTAATTCGCGACAAGCTTTATTCGCCGAAGAAGGCGTTAGCTCACCCTGGAGAGAACAGTTTGAGGAAAAGGCACAGCCTTACCAGTGGAGTGATTTACTTCGCTTTGTCGAGAAGGGTGCTTTTGAGAATTTAGTGGCCATTGATAACACTGCCAGTGAAACCTTGATTCACCGCTACGAGGAGCTGGCCGAAAGAGGCTTTGATTTGATTTCGTCCAATAAACTGGCGAATACACAGGATTATGGCTTTTACAAAACCCTGAGGGCTACCCTTCAGCAGAACCGAAAGAGTTACCTCTACGAGACCAACGTGGGGGCGGGTTTACCTCTAATCGATACGATACGACTGCTGCATGAATCGGGTGAGAATATCACCAAGATTCGCGGGGTGTTTTCGGGTTCCTTGGGCGCTATTTTTAGCGAGTATTCTCAGCGGGATATTCCCTTTTCCGAAGCCGTACTCAAGGCCTTAGAAGCCGGCTATACCGAACCGGATCCCCGGGAAGATTTAAGTGGGCGGGACGTCGCTCGCAAGTTGTTGATTCTGGCTCGCGAATTACAGCTCGAGAATGAAATCGAAGAAGTGGAGGTCGAAAGCCTTGTTCCCACATCGCTTCAACAGATCGATAAGAACGATTTTTTTCGGCGTATTGAGGAAGTGAATGAACTTGGCCAAAAAGAAGTCAGCCTTAGAATCCGGGCAAGTCTTGCGCTATGTCGGAGAATTAAGCGGTGATCTGATGAGTCAAAAAGGGGAGCTTAGGGTCCGATTAAAAGGCGTGCCTTCACAGAGTCCTTTGGGGCAGGTTCAGGGGGCCGATTCTCTGGTCGAAATCTATACCGAATCTTATGGAGAACGCCCTTTGGTGATACAGGGAGCGGGAGCAGGCCCTCAAGTGACAGCCCGGGGGGTCTTCGGAGATGTTCTGCGCTTGGCTGAGCGCTTGTAAATTTTAGTCTATGCAAAAGAAAAAGCAGGAAGCACCATTTGATTGGAAACTCGAAACTCAGGCGATTCGGCAGCAATTGCCGAGAACCGATTATATGGAGCACAGTGTGCCCCTTTACCTGACTTCGAGTTTTGTGTTTGAAGATGCGGAAGATATGCGCTCTGCTTTCGCAGAAGAGAAGCAACGTATGCTCTACAGCCGCTACGGCAACCCGAACAGTGACGAACTGATCCAAAAGGTCTGTTCATTGGAAGGGGCAGAGGCTGGGTATTCCTTTGCATCGGGGATGTCTGCAGTTTTTTCGACCCTGGCTGCGCTCCTGGAATCCGGGGATCGAATCCTGGCATGTCGGAGCGTGTTTGGATCAACGTTGACTCTTTTTAGCTCTATTTTCCCGAAATGGGGGATTGAGACCGATTATTTTGACACGGACGATGGCCCGGAACAGTGGGAGCAGAAAAGAAAACCGTCCACCCGAATTGTCTATGTCGAGAGTCCGACCAATCCAGGGGTTGATTTGGTCGATTTAGAACGTCTCGGAAACTACTGCCGTGATCAGGGATTACTGCTGGTGGTTGATAACTGTTTTGCCACGCCTTATCTGCAACAGCCCTTGCAATTAGGGGCTCATCTTTCGGTGCACTCCGGAACTAAACTGATGGATGGGCAGGGCCGAGTTCTTGGAGGATTGGTTGTCGGAGAAGCCGAACTGATTGATCGCATTTACCGCTTTGCTCGGGTCAGCGGCCCGGCGCTATCGCCTTTTCACGCTTGGCTATTGTCCAAGAGCCTAGAAACCTTGTCCGTTCGCGTGGATCGTCACTGCGAAAATGCCTTGGAAGTCGCTAAGCGACTGGAGCAGCGCCCCCAGGTGTCTTCGGTTCGCTATCCTTTTTTGCTCTCGCACCCGAAGTATGATTTGGCGAAAAGACAAATGAAAGCAGGAGGGCCTGTAGTGGCTTTTGATCTGAAAGGGGGCCTGGAAGCCGGACGAAACTTTTTTGATCATTTAGAGTGGTTGAGCCTGTCGGCCAACTTAGGTGACAGCCGAACGATAGTGACCCATCCCGCTTCCACAACCCACAGTAAACTGGAAGAAGAACTCCGGGAGCAACTGGGTATTTTTAGTGGTACAGTGCGGGTTTCGGTAGGTCTTGAACATGTAGATGATGTCTGGAAAGATATGGAACGGGCCTTTTCGTACCTTTAATCCATGCTTTCGAAGAAAACGAAATACGGATTAAAGGCGCTGGTCTTTTTGGCCAAGCAGGAACAGGACAGTCCAGTTCCTATTGGGCGTATTTCGGCTTCTGAAAATATTTCGCAGAAATTCTTAGAGAGTATTCTGCTGGATATGCGCAAGTACGGACTCTTGGGTTCCAAGAAAGGCAAGACCGGAGGCTACTACCTTTTAAAGCCGGCAGAAGATATTCGCATGACGGAGGTTATTCGAATACTCGAGGGCCCCATTGCGATGGTCCCTTGCGTAAGCCTCAATTTTTATGAGCCTTGCTCAGATTGTAAAGATGAGGAGAATTGCAGTATTCGGCGCCTGATGATTCAGGTAAGGGATAAGGCTTTAGAGGTCTACCGGAATAGTACCCTGGCCGATTTGTTGCGGCCTCAAAAAAACGGTCTCGTACCGGAGGATTAATTTGGAATATACAGGCAGAGCACTTTTCTTTGCCGCTCAGTTCATCAATTTGATGTTGTTATCGAGAAAGGTGGAGGGACTAGACCCTTTGAAACCTTGGCAACCCTTTAGTCTTTTAAAGAAGGTGCTACATTCTACCCGATGGGAAGGATAACACAAAGAAGCCAAACCGGTCTTCTGTCCACACTCTTTTCGATACCTGTTACACAATAAAGAAAGCACTTCTATGAGAGAAGAGAATACGGTTGAAAGCTGTTTAAAGAAGAGAATACTGGTCCTGGACGGTGCTATGGGAACTTTGCTGCAAGCCAATGCCTTTGATGAAAAGGACTTTCGGGGCGAGCGTTTTGCGGATTGGCCGGTGCCCTTGCAAGGGAACAATGATCTCTTGTCCATTACCCAACCACAAGCGGTTGCTGAAGTGCATCGTTCCTATTTCGCTGCAGGAGCAGACATTGTCGAAACCAATACCTTTTCGTCAAGCTCAATAGCACAAGCAGATTACCAATTGGAAGATTATGCTTATGAGCTCAACAAGGTCAGTGCAAGCCTTGCCCGAAAAGTCGCCGACGAGTTTAGCGCTCTGGAGCCGCATAAACCTCGGTTTGTCGCTGGGAGTATTGGTCCTACGAATAAAACAGCCAGTCTGTCGCCTGACGTCAATCGTCCGGAATACCGGGCTATTAGCTTTGATGAATTGCGACTGGCTTACCGGGAGCAAACGGAAGGACTTATTGATGGGGGTTCTGACCTTCTTTTGGTGGAAACCATTTTTGATACCCTCAATGCCAAAGCAGCTCTTTTCGCTATTGACGAGGTTTTGGAAGAAAGGGGTATTCGCCTTCCCGTGATGGTCAGTGGAACCATTACGGATGCCAGCGGGCGAACGCTGTCTGGGCAAACTTCTGAAGCCTTTTGGATTTCTTTAAAGCATGCCGATTTGTTTTCTGTTGGATTTAACTGCGCTTTGGGAGCTTCACAACTGAGACCTTATATCGAACTTTTATCAAAGCAGGCCGATTGCGCCATATCGGTGCATCCCAATGCAGGACTTCCGAACGCTTTTGGAGAGTACGATCAAGGGCCCGCGCAAATGGCTGAGCAGATGAAAGAGTACCTGGACCTGGGACTGGTCAATATCATTGGAGGATGTTGTGGTACAACCCCGGAGCACATCGCTGAGCTCGCCTCCTTGGTCGAGGCATACTCGCCGCGATTAATCCCCGAAACTACATTACAGGATTCATGAGGTATCTCGAGTTAAGTGGACTAGAGCCTTTGTTTGTCCGTCCCGAAAGTAATTTTGTCAATGTTGGGGAACGCTGTAATGTAGCAGGGTCACGTAAGTTTTTGCGCCTAATCAAAGAGGGACAGTTTGAAGAAGCGGTAGAAATCGCTCGTCAACAAGTAGAAGGAGGAGCCCAGATTTTGGACGTCAATATGGACGACGGCCTGATTGATGGTAAACAGGCCATGGTTCACTTCTTGAATTTGCTGATGAGTGAACCCGATATCGCACGCCTTCCTTTGATGATTGACAGTTCAAAGTGGGAGATTTTGGAAGCGGGACTTCAGGTGGTACAGGGCAAGTGTGTGGTCAACTCCATTTCCCTCAAAGAGGGGGAGGAAGAATTCATTGCCCAGGCCAAAGCGATTAAACGCTACGGCGCAGCGGTCATCGTGATGGCCTTTGATGAGGTCGGACAAGCCGATAACCTGGATCGAAGGATCGAAATTGCTTCCCGCTCTTACCGCCTATTGGTTGAAGAAGTCGGTTTTCCGCCCGAGGACATCATTTTTGACCTCAATATTTTTCCGGTGGCCACGGGAATAGAGGAGCACAGACGAAATGCTTTGGACTTTATAGAGGGCTGTCGTTGGGTGAGCGAGCATTTGCCTAAGGCACACTTAAGTGGCGGGGTGAGCAATGTCTCCTTTTCTTTTCGAGGAAACGACCTTATTCGAGAGGCCATGCATGCGGTTTTCCTCTACCATGCCATACAAGCCGGAATGAACATGGGTATTGTAAACCCTGGGCAGTTGGAGGTGTATGAAGCGGTGCCTCAAGATCTTCGGGAGCTGCTGGAAGACGTGCTCCTGGACCGAGATCCTAGAGCCACCGAAAAATTGCTCGCCTATGCCGAAAACGTACAGGGCAAGGCCAAGCAAAAAGAAGAGGACCTTTCGTGGCGTGAACATGCCTTGCAAGAACGGATCACCTATTCGCTGGTCAAAGGAATTGGGCGCTTTATTGAGGAAGACGTTGAGGTCGCTCGACAGGCTGCTGATCGCCCTATACAGGTGATTGAAGATACCCTGATGGAAGGGATGGGCGTTGTCGGAGAACTCTTTGGAAGTGGAAAAATGTTTTTGCCTCAAGTGGTCAAGTCGGCACGCGTTATGAAAAAGGCAGTGGCTTACTTGACCCCCTTTATCGAAGCCGAAAAAAGCGAGGAAAAAAGCTCTGCCGGAAAGGTCCTTTTGGCTACCGTCAAAGGAGATGTTCACGACATCGGTAAGAATATTGTCGCAGTGGTTTTGGGATGTAACAATTACGAAATAATTGATTTGGGTGTGATGGTGCCAACCGATGAAATCCTCCGTGTAGCCCAAGAGGAATCCGTTGATATTGTCGGTTTAAGTGGACTCATTACACCTTCTTTGGACGAAATGGTGCATGTGGCCAAGGAGATGGAAAGAAGGGAGATGGATTTGCCTTTGCTCATTGGTGGGGCGACAACTAGTAAGGCCCATACCGCCGTAAAGATTGCACCGGAATATCCTCAAGGGGTAGTCCATGTTTCGGATGCCTCGAAAGCGGTAACCGTGCTTGGAAAACTTTTACAGCCTAAGGAATCTGATGTTTTTAAGAAACAGTTGAGGGAGGAGTACGAAGAGTTTCGAATTAATTTTTTGGACCGCCAACAACAGAAGCGTTACCTGAGTTTAGCGGATGCTCGGGCCAAAGCGCCGGAATTGGATTTTAGTCGACTGGTTAAGCCACAAAACTTAGGGATACACGAAATTCAGGATTTCCCTGTCAAGGAATTACGTCCTTTTATCGATTGGACGCCTTTCTTTAGGAGTTGGGATTTGCATGGTAAATTCCCCGATCTCTTGGAGGATAAGGTGGTAGGAGAAACGGCGAAGGATTTGTACAATGACGCGTTGGAGATGCTTCATAAAATTGAGACGGAATCCTGGCTTCAGGCGAAAGCGGTCTGGGGTTTGTTCCCCGCTGAGCGCGAAGGAACGGACGATATTCGGGTGGCGTCTGAACCGCCGGTGGTCTTTAGAACACTGCGCCAACAACTGCACAAACGTGAAGGGGTTCCCCAGCGTGCCCTGGCTGATTTTATAGCCCCATCGGAATCGGGGGTTCAAGATCATATTGGCTGTTTTTGTGTGACGGCGGGTTTTGGCTGCGAAGAACGGGCGAGGGCCTTCGAAGAGGTACAAGACGATTATCAGTCCATCATGATTAAAGCCCTTGCAGATCGATTGGCCGAAGCCTTTGCCGAGTACCTTCACCAACGCATAAGAAAGGAAGATTGGGGCTATGCAGCGCAAGAGCATTGGAGCAATGAAGAGCTCATTGCTGAGTCTTATCAAGGAATTCGTCCCGCCCCGGGTTATCCGGCATGTCCTGATCACCTCGAGAAGGAGACGATTTGGTCCCTGCTCGATGTGGAGTCCAGGATTGGGGTGCGACTGACAGAGTCCTTGGCCATGTGGCCTGCTGCCAGCGTTAGTGGTTACTATTTTGCTCATCCGGAATCTCGCTATTTCGGCCTCGGAAAAATTACCCAGGAACAAGTATCAGATTATGCCAACCGAAAGGGTATCCCCGTAGAGGAAGCCCAAAAGTGGTTGGCTCCTCAAATCGCCGAACAATAAGATGAAAGTCACTGATCACCTAAAGCAAAACAAAGGAGAAACCCTTTTCAGTTTTGAAGTTATTCCTCCGGTCAAAGGCAAAAGCATTGATGAGTTATACAAAAACATTGATCCTTTGATGGAATTCAACCCGCCCTTCATCGATGTAACCACTTCCCGAGAGGAGTATGTGTACATCGAGAGGGGAGGACTACTGGACCGGAAGCTCACCCGTATGCGTCCGGGCTCCTTGGGTATTTGTGCCTCTATCAAACACAAGTACGATGTGGATGCGATTCCTCATGTACTTTGTGGAGGCTTTACAAAGGAAGAGACAGAATACCTTTTGGTCGATTGTCATTACCTCGGAATAGACAATGTGATGGCTCTGCGAGGCGATTCGATGAAAGAGGAGCGCTATTTTGAACCCACCGAAGGCGGACACCAGTATGCTTCAGATTTGGTCAAGCAGATCAAGCAGCTGAACCAGGGCAATTACCTGCACGAGGTCATTGAGAGTGACAACTGCTCTGATTTTTGCATTGGAGTAGCCGGGTATCCCGAAAAGCATATGGAGGCTCCTTCCCTGCAATCCGATCTTAAGCGCTTAAAAGAGAAAGTGGAACTCGGGGCCAATTACGTGGTAACCCAGATGTTTTTTGACAACCAGCGCTATTTTGAATTTGTCGATGCCGCCCGGGACATGGGGATTGAGGTTCCTATTTTACCAGGGATTAAACCGATTGCTGTCAAGAAACATTTGCAGCTCTTGCCACAGGTTTTCCGTGTGGATATACCGGAAGACTTAATTGAAGCGGTCGAGACCTGTTCAGATAATAAGGCCGTTCGCCAAGTGGGTATTGAGTGGGCTATTCAGCAATCAAAGGAGCTCCAAGAAAAGGGAGTTCCCGTCATACACTACTACTCTATGGGTAAGTCCGATAACATCAAAGCCATAGCCCAAGCGATATTTTAAGAAAAAGTAGTCTTAATTAGCACATCAAGTCCTTGCGAATCTGATAAGAATCCACTTGTATTCGTGGTAATTCGGCAGTTTTAAATAGAATTTTGGGAAATGATTTTTCGGTTTGTTCGAGATTGTTATTTTTGAAATCCTATAAAACCGATAGGATTTATATGAAAACCTATTTTCAACAACCTTTCAACCCGGTAAAACGACGGCCTTTGGTCTCCGAAGAAACCGCTCAAGAAGCTATTCATTGGGGATTAGAACAGGCCGATAAGCCGGTGTTAACGACCAATTTTAAGCCCTATTCCGTTGTTTTGATTCATGCCGTCACCCAGATTATGCCAGACATTCCGGTGGTGTGGGTCGATACCGGATTCAACACCGAAGAGACCAAGAAGTATGCCATGCTGCTTTCTTCTCAATTGAGTTTGAATTTGAAGATTTACCGTCCGAACAAGAGCACTGCGGAAGTCTTGGATCTGTTTGATGGAGTTCCGGGAGTAGACCAAAAAGGCCATACTTCTTTTACAGAACTGGTGAAATTGGAGCCTTTCCGCAGAGCTTTTGCCCAGTTGGATCCGGATGTTTGGTTTACCAACATTCGCAAAGGGCAAACGGCTTTTCGAGATACACTGGATATAGCGAGCTACAGCCAACAGGGAATTTTAAAGGTTTCTCCTTTTTACTATTGGACCTCTGGGGATCTGCACGATTATGTCGATCGATATCATTTGCCAATGGATTGGTCTTATACCGATCCGACCAAGGGATTGGTTCATCGTGAATGTGGGATTCAATTTTAAGAAGGGGTGAATTAATTCGTAATTTTATCTTCCATGAGCACAAAGGATAAGCTTCATGGAACGATAAAGAGGTATACCGAGGGACTTCGCGTTTATTTTGCCCTTTCCCTTTTGCTGTTTTCTTCTCTCTTAACTGCACAGGAAGAAAGGAATCCGGCTTATGTCCTTGAAGGTTCCCTGTTTTATGGGAGTATTATTCGGCACAACCCCGATATTTCTCATTTGATCACTGCCCATCCGGAAGGTCTCATTCTTGCCTGGAACCGTAAGCGTTATGGTGAAGAAGAATGGGAGTCTCTCTACAATTACCCGGATACCGGGTTTACCTTTATCTATCAAGATATGAATAACCCCACCTTGGGGGAGCATTTTGGGGCTTATGCCCACTACAATTTTTACTTTTTAAAGCGGCAAGTGCAGTTGAGAATTGGGCAGGGGATTGCCTACAACACCAACCCTTATGACCGACAAAACAACTTTCGCAATACAGCCTACGGTTCTCATTTGTTGAGCAGTACCTTGCTCATGGCCAGGTATCATCGGGAAAACCTCTGGAAATCTTTGGGTCTTTCGGTAGGTCTTTCATTCATTCATTATTCCAACGCCAATTTTAAAGCGCCAAATGCTTCCACCAACACGGTCGCTTTTCAAGTGGGTTTGACCTATACCTTGGATGAAATGTCAGAAAGGGAATTCATCCCACAGGCCATTCAAACAGATAAACCAAAGCATTCCTGGACTTGGAATTTTGTGCTTCGGACGGGTCAAAATGAAGGAGATGTCGTCGGTTCGGGCCAGTACGGCTTCGTTACTCCTAGTATCTATATCGATAAGCGTTTAGGCCAGAAAAGTGCGCTGCAAGGCGGAGTAGATGTCTTTTTTTCCGGCTTTTTAAGGGAGCTGATTCGGTTTAGATCTACATCCTTCCCGGAAGAAGCAATAGCCGCCGACACCGATTGGAAGAGGGCGGGTGTCTTCGTGGGCCATGAGTTGCGCTTAAATCAAATGAGTGTAATCACCCAGCTGGGTTATTATGTGTACTACCCTTATGATTTTGAAGGCCGGGTCTATAACAGGATCGGATTACAGCGGTACTTCGGAGACCATTGGTTTGGCGCATTGACTTTAAAAGCCCACGCCGCTGCCGCGGAGGCCGTTGAATTTGGAATAGGATACCGATTGTAATTTGAAGAGGATGAAAAAGATTGTATTCCGTTTGTTACCCCTGTTTTCGCTGCTGTTCTCATGTAATTCTGAGAATGTAGGGGACTGTTTGCAAACCGCAGGCCCGCTTCAGCGAGAAGTTCGCCTGGAGTCCCCCTTTAGCCGAATTACCGTTTTTGAAAACCTTAATCTAGTGATACGCCAAGGTCCTGAGTACCGAGTGGAGGTAGAATCCGGGGCCAATCTGCTCAATGAAATAAACGCTGAGGTCATCGGAGATCGCTTAGTTCTTCGCAACGAAAACCGATGTAATCTGTTTAGAGATTACGGTATTTCGACTGTCTATGTTACCGCACCTGAATTGCGTGAAGTCAGAAGTGGGACGGGTTTTTTGGTCTCTAGTGAGGGTACTTTGAACTACGATAACCTGACCTTGATTTCGGAGCGATTTAATAATCCTGAGACGGAAGCGACTGATGGAAGTTTTGATATTGACTTTCAGGGCGATCGCTTGCAGTTGGTGGTTAACGGAATCGCTTATGTTCAATTTTCAGGGAATGCCGATGTTTTGAATATTGTTATTGCCGCTGGTGACGCACGGGTGGAGGCGGCAGAATTAATCGCTCAGGAGGTGGTTGTTGACCACCGGGGTTCCAACGATGTTTTCGTGAATCCTCAACAGCGAATAAGCGGTGTCATCCGGGGTTATGGAGATGTCATTGGGGTCAGTAGACCACCTCAAGTAGAGGTCGATGAACTCTTTAATGGACGCCTGCGCTTTTCATCGGAAAATTGAGTTGAATTAAGAAGTTTGTGTTTAACTTCACGTTCCGAAAATACCCCAAACACCAACCACGTAACTACCCCCTATGGCTCCTACCCCTGTATTTTTTGGTCTTTTTGGCAGTAATAAACGCGTCAAAAAGACAACAGATCTGCACGGTTTTGAACTGAGTGAAGCTCTCTTGCACAACCTTCATGCAAAAGGTAAAGTCCCAGGAATGGCGGTTAGCTTTCGTCGCGATGAGGAGATCCTTTTTGAAAAAGGATTTGGCGGTTTGGCCAACAGTTCAAAAAACCCCATTGATCCGGCCAACACTTACTTTAGAATAGCAAGTATTTCAAAATGTATAACCGGTGTTGCTTTAGCTAGAATGGTCGAACAGGGATTGGTTGATTTGGACGATTCGTTTTACAAGCATGTTCCAGACTATCCCAAAAAGCAATTTGATTTCACCTTGAAACAATTGGCCAGTCATACGGCAGGTATTCGGGCTTACAAAGGGAAAGAGTATGCTTTAAATCGAAGCATGACTATTGAAGAAGGAACCGGCTTGTTCAGCAAGGAACCTTTAGCTTATATTCCTGGATCAGATTTTATCTATACCAGCCTGGACTTTGTTCTTCTTTCTTTGGCGATGGAAAAGGCTGCGGGCATGCCCTTTGAAGAGTATGTCGAAAAAGAAGTGCTCAAGCCTCTCCATATGCTTCATACCACCCCGGAAGCGCGCAAGCGCAGTCTGAACAAATTGAAGAAGAACGAAGTGGTTCGCTTTTATACCCGGAGCGGTTCTGGTTTTAGAAAAGCGCTTAAGGTCAATAATTTCTATAAACTAGCCGGAGGAGGCTACCTCTCTACAGCGGCTGATATCGCCACTTTAGGGCAGGCGATCTTAAAGGAAAACTTTGTGCGTCCCGAGCTGATGCAAGAGTTTTTGGCTCCGCAGATTGTTTTAGGAAAGAATGTCTATTACGGGCTTGGTTGGCAAGCGAGTCAGGATATAGCTGGACGACATTATTACGGACATGTGGGCAATAGTGTTGGAGCCTATACCAACTTTTATGTATACCCTCATGAGCGTTTGGTCGTTAGCATCCTGATCAATTCTAGTGATCCCAAGGTACAGCCTGAACTAGATGAAGCCATCGATGCGGCTTTGCGCCATATCAATGGGTAAGATTGTTGAAGAGCTCCTCAAGGGAAGCTGTTTTTCTGTTAAGATTCAGGGTCTTTAATTGATTATCATGGGCAAAATCAAATACAGCTGGGCGGCGATCTTCTTGAGTAGAAAAGCTTAGCTCGTAGCAGAAGCCTTCTTTGTTCACAACTTCGGTAACGTCTGGAATTTTTTGTAGCAGTACTTCTTCCACCCGGTAATCAAATTCTACTTCGATTATCTGTTTTTCTGAGGCCTGTAACTCGCTTAAAGGATTATCGGCCACCAATTCTCCTTTGTTTATAATGAGAACACGATCACAAACGGCTTCTACTTCCTTCATGATGTGGGTCGAAAAGAGAATGGTCCGGTCTTTTCCCAGATCCCGAATAAGCTGCCTGATGGAGATGAGTTGATTGGGGTCTAGTCCTGTGGTTGGTTCATCCAGCAAGAGCACTTCCGGATCATTCATCAAGGCCGCAGCCAGACCAACGCGCTGGCGGTAACCTTTGGATAATTGCCCAATGCGTTTGTGTGCCTCGTCTTTTAGACCGGTTTTGAGGATGAGTTCTTCCACCCGCTCTTTGGGTGCGGAACAAAGCTGGCGAACAAAATGCAAGTATTCTCGAACATATTGATCTGTATAAAGGGGGTTGTGTTCCGGTAAATACCCAATGCGGGTACGAATTTCTTTTCCTTCTTCTTTTAGGTTTAGGCCGCATACCATGCCTTGACCCTCGTCAGCGGAATAGTAGGTGGTCAGTATCCGCATCATCGTTGATTTACCGGCACCATTTGGGCCAAGGAAACCGACAATTTCTCCTTTGGGGATCGAAAAACTAATTCCTTTCAGGGCTTGTTGTTCGCCAAAGGACTTTTTGATTTCTACTACTTCAATAGACATAGGCAAGACTAAGTCCTTCAAAAATAGGGGTTCCTCCTCACTTTTTACCCTCATTGTTCGTGCTTTCGTCACGTATTACTCTTGGTCAAATGCTAAAAAAAATGGTTCCTATCGCGAATTTATCAACGTAAAGGCGAGTCTGTTGAAAAATTCAAAAAAATACCGCTTGGTTCTTTGCAAAATGGTGGCAATGGTTAAATTAGCCATCTATGAGTTTGATTAACACGTATTTCTGGAACGGATATTATTTCTTTTTTGCCAAAGGCAGGGAGGGACTTTTCTAGTAATATGCAACTAAAGTATATGTGAGTCTCGACCAAAGCGTTCGAGGCTTTTTTTTTGCGATGAATTTAAAGATTGCCATACAGGGAGTAGCAGGATCCAATCACCACCAGGTGGCTCTGGATTATTTTGGTTCGAAGATCACGCTGGTTGAGTGTCTCTCTTTTGATGCTTTGGTGCAAGCGCTGCTTAGCCAAAAGGCCGATCAGGCCGTGATGGCGATCGAAAACTCTATCGCCGGCTCCATCATTCCGAATTACGCTTTGGTCCATCAACACCAAATCGCCATAACCGGGGAGCACTACCAATCTATTCGGCACCATATCATGGCAAGCGCTGGACAGAAGATGGAACAAATAGAAGAGGTGCACTCCCATCCGATGGCGCTTTTGCAGTGTAAAGATTTTTTGGGACAGTACCCGCACCTCAAATTGGTTGAAGCTGCCGACACCGCTTTGGTGGCCCAGCAGATTGCAGAAAAAGGATTGTCTCAGGTAGCTGCCATTGCACCACCGATGGCGGCACAGATGTATGGTTTGGAAGTCCTAAGAGAAGATGTTCAGACCATTCAAAATAACGCGACCCGTTTTATCGCCTTGCAGCTGCGAGATCAATTGGAGTTGGAAGCAACCAAGCAGGGAGAGATTAATAAGGCATCTTTGCGCTTTATCACGGATCACAAAAGGGGTAGTCTTGCTACTGTACTTAATGTCATGAGCGATTGTCATTTGAATCTGACCAAGATCCAATCCCTGCCCGTTATTGAGACCCCATGGAAGTACGCCTTCTTTGTGGATGTCACCTTTGAAGAATACCGTCACTTTGAAAAGGCCCACGCCTTATTGACCATAATGACCGAACACTTCCAGGTTTTGGGAGAATACACAAACGCCTTGAAATCATGAACACGGCTAAACGACTTCAACAAGTAGAGGAATACTACTTTTCTAAAAAGCTGCGGGAGGTCAGACAACTGCAGGCCGACGGAAAGCCCATCATCAATTTAGGTATAGGGAGCCCGGATTTGGCGCCTCATCCCAAGGTGCTTATGGCTTTGCAAGATGCACTCGGGCATCAAGGCGTGCACCAATACCAAAGCTACCAGGGAATACCTGCCCTCCGGGAGGCGATGTCGGGCTTTTACAAGAGTTTTTATCAGGTTGAACTCAATCCGCAATCGGAAGTTCTCCCGCTGATGGGTTCCAAAGAGGGCATTATGCACATTAGTCTGGCTTTTCTTAATCCAGGCGATCGTGTACTCTTACCGGATCCGGGTTATCCCACCTATGCCTCTGTAAGTCGAATGGTGGAAGCCGAAGCATTGACCTACTCTTTGAGCGCCGAGAACAATTGGTTTCCGGATTTGGACGCCTTAGAACAGGAAGACCTCCGTGGAGTTAAACTGATGTGGATTAACTACCCCCATATGCCCAGTGGCGCGAAGGCGGAACCGGATCAATTAAAAGCGCTTCTAAACTTTTGTAAACGCAACGAAATACTTCCTATCAACGACAATCCTTATGGCCTGATCTTAAACGATGAGCCTTTGAGTTTAATGCGGTTGGCGATGGAAATGCAGGTGTCTGCCTTAGAATTGAACAGCTTGAGTAAATCCTTTAATATGGCCGGTTGGCGCGTGGGAATGCTCGTCGGTTCGGCGGATCTTATTCAAGCGGTATTGAAGGTGAAAAGCAATATGGATTCCGGTATGTTTTATGGGATTCAACAGGCTGCTGTAGCGGCACTCCAAACCGATAAGCAATGGTTGTCTGAATTGAATAGTACCTATGCGAAAAGACGGGACGCTGTTTGGACCCTGGCTGAGCAATTGCAGTGCGAATTCTCGGAAAAGAGTTCAGGTCTTTTTGTCTGGGCTCAATTGCCAAAAGGGGCGAAGAACTCCGAGGCCTATAGTGATGAATTGTTGTACGAGCACTCCTTATTTGTCGCTCCGGGGACTGTTTTTGGTCCCTCAGGGGAAGGATTTATACGCTTCTCGCTTTGTGTTGAGGAAGCCCGAATTCAAGAAGCTGTGCAACGTGTAAAAGCAGGTGGATCATGAAGACAGTAATCGTCAAAGGATTGGGGTTAATGGGAGGATCACTGGCCAAGGACATGAGGCCTTTGTATCCCGAGGCGGAGTTCGTTGGTATGGACGCTAAGCAGTCTCATGAGCAGAAAGCGGTCGAGTTAGGTTTGGTGGATCGCATTGGTACGGCCGATGATTTTGACAGGGCCGATATGGTTGTGCTTTGTATTCCGGTCAATGCCTTGCCAGATGCTTTGGTTGAAGTGATGGATGCCATACACCAAGACTGTTTGGTGTGGGACACCGGTTCCACTAAGTCCCAGCTGTGTAAACGCTTGAGTAACCACCCGAAAAGGCATCAATACGTGGCAGCTCATCCTATTGCGGGTACCGAAAATACAGGCCCGGAGGCTGCAATTAGTGGGCTTTTTCACGGCAAGACCAATATTGTTTGCGAAGTAGAGCGCAGCGGTTTTGAGTTCCAGGAAAGAGCCAGGGAATTGTTTCAGGCCCTGGGAATGCGTATCCGATTTATGAATCCAGATACCCACGATCGTCAGATTGCCTTTGTTTCGCATCTTTCTCATATCAGTTCTTTTATGCTGGGCAAAACGGTCATGCGAGAGGAGCAGAGTGAAAGAGACATTTTTGACATGGCGGGTAGTGGATTCGAAAGTACGGTTCGCTTGGCCAAGAGTTCACCGGCCATGTGGACACCCATATTTGAACAAAACAGCCAAGCCGTTCTTGAGGCCCTCGGCGACTATATTAAACACCTGACAGAATTTAAAAACAAAATGGAGGAGGAGCAATGGGAAGAGCTCTATGCTGAGATGGAAAAGATCAACGGGATCCGATCCATCCTGGAAGGAATTCCGGGCACCCCTTCGGCCAAAACAAAAGAAGAGATACAAAAACAATAGCATGGAAAACACGAAAGAATTACGAACCTGGTTGGACGATATGTCTTTGCCGCATCCTTTGGTCATTGCGGGACCTTGTAGTGCAGAAACAGAAGAGCAGGTCATGCGTATCGCGCACGATCTCAAGGATACCGATGTCAACTTTTACCGCGCCGGGATTTGGAAACCCAGAACCCGACCAGGAAATTTTGAGGGAGTTGGTGCTATTGGATTGAACTGGCTCAAAAGAGTAAAGGAGGAAACCGGACTGAAGACAGCCACGGAGGTTGCCAACAAAGCCCATGTAGATTTGGCTTTGGAGGCCGATATTGATATGCTCTGGATCGGAGCCCGTTCTACGGTAAGCCCTTTTATCGTTCAGGAAATTGCGGATGCTTTGGAGGGAACGGACAAGGTGGTTTTGATCAAAAATCCGGTAAACCCGGATTTGGCCTTGTGGCTTGGTGCAGTTGAGCGTTTCTACCAGGCGGGGATCAAAAAATTAGGGGTTATTCACCGTGGATTTTCGACTTATGAGAAGACCAAATACCGCAATATTCCGGAATGGCAAATGGCCATTGAACTGCAGACCCGTTTTCCTGATCTGCCACTCATCAATGACCCCAGTCATATTACCGGAAAGCGTGACATGGTGTTTGATGTTGCTCAGACGGCCTTGGACCTCAATTTTGACGGTTTGATGGTCGAGACCCACTGGGATCCGGATAATGCCTGGTCGGATGCTGCTCAGCAAGTAACGCCAGAACGCCTCGTGCAAATGATGGAAGACTGGAAAATCAGAAAGGTGACCGATGAGGAGGCAGAATACAATAAGGAAATCACCCAATTGCGGGCTCAGATTGATGTGGTAGACAACCAGCTGATCGATATTTTGGGCAAGCGGATGAAGGTTTCGGATCAAATTGGAACCCTCAAAAAGAAGCGTAATGTGGCGGTACTACAGACCAACCGCTGGAATGCTATTCTGGGGAATATGATATTGGAAGGAGAGCAAAGAGGACTGAGTGAAGAATTTGTTCTGCGCATGTTTAAAGCGATTCACCAGGAATCCATCAACCACCAGAAGAAGATTATTCACAAAGTGTAGAAATAAAAAAGGCCCGGGAAACCGGGCCTTTACTTTGAATAGGGAAATTCTTTAGCGCTTAAAGATATAGCGGGTTATAAAAATTCCTTTTCCATCTCCCTTGCCGCCGTCACTTTCTACAGCTGAAGTGACAAAGGCCAATTCCCATCCTTGTGCGACCATGTCCGTGATCAAAGAACTGATCAAGGCGTCGTTGGCTGCAATGTTTTGGAAACGAATACCACCGAGGTTGTAAAAGTTCAACAACTTGGTCTCTGAAAAATTCTTAACTCGGATGTCACCACGCTTGGATTTGTTGCGTGTGTTGTCCTCGTCTGTCTGGGAAGAGGTGTACTCTTTGTAGTCTTTGTCTTCGTTGTGCATCACGATTCGGGAACGACCAAGCCCATTGGGAACAATGGATTCAACACTTGTTACAACGCGATACTCCTGTGCTTCCATTTGGGTCATTCCCAAGGTCAACAGGACAACAAGCAATACTTTTTTAATCATGATTTTTTGGATTAAGGTTTATCAATGTTAAGAGTTAACGGACAAAGAAGAAAATTGTTTCTTTGCTTACCGGAATGAAATTATCAACAACAATGCCGAAGTGGTAGGACAGGTCTATAAATCGACAGGAAGCTGGTATGAGGTTAAAACCGCGGAAGGCAAGCTCTACTCATGCCGTATCAAAGGCAAGTTTCGGTTGGCTGGAATCAAAAGCACCAACCCCATCGCCGTTGGGGATTGGGTCGAATTTGAGCTTCAGGAAGAGGAGACCGAAGAATCAGGTGTAATCCACGTCATTCAGGAACGCAAGAACTACATCATCCGCAAATCGGTCAACCTGTCTAAACAAGTACACATCATCGCTTCTAACCTGGACCAGGTCTTTTTGATGGTGACCTACAACAATCCGACGACCTATCCACGCTTTATCGATCGGTTTTTGGTCACAGCAGAGGCTTATGATATTCCGGTAGTGCTTCTTTTCAATAAAATGGATACCTATTCCGGCGAGGATTGGGAAGAGTGGCAATTTTTAATTCATACCTACCGAACGATTGGTTACCACTGCATGGAGATCTCGGCCCTCGAACAGACAGGCTTGGAAGAAATTCGGGAGCTCATGATGGACAAGGTGAGTATGTTTGCCGGGAATTCAGGCGTAGGGAAGTCCACCTTGGTGAATGCCTTACAACCGGGTCTCAACCTCAAGACACGAGAAATTACCGAACAGCACGCCCAGGGTCAACACACCACCACCTTTGCCGAGATGTATGATTTGGATTTTGGAGCTCGGATAATTGATACTCCCGGGATAAAAGGATTCGGTGTTGTGGACATGGAAAAAGAAGAAATAGGCGATTACTTTCCTGAGTTTTTCCGCTTAAAATCCGAATGCAAGTTCAATAACTGTCTGCACTTAGACGAGCCCAAATGTGCTGTAAAAGACGCCCTGGACCAGGGAGAACTGTTTTGGAGCCGCTATCGTTCCTATGTTCAATTACTGGAAGGAGAGGAAGATTCCTATCGCTTGGATCCCTTTTCCGAAAACGAAAACTAAACTCAATGCGTGTATTGCTTCAACGGGTAAAAGAAGCCAGCGTGGTTTCGGATGGAGAACTGACCGGCGAAATCAAACAGGGTATCCTGGTCTTGGTCGGAATCGAAGAGGCCGATGGTCCGGAAGATATCGAGTGGTTGTGCCGAAAAATCACCCAGGTGCGCATCTTTGCTGATGAAGAAGGGGTGATGAATAAAAGCGTGCTGGATATTGGAGGTGAAGTGCTGGTAGTCAGTCAATTCACTTTACACGCGAGCACCAAGAAGGGTAACCGACCCTCTTACATACGCGCCGCTAAACCACCGGTGGCCATACCCTTGTATGAGCAGTTTCTTCAAGGACTCCATGTCGCTCTCGGTAAAACAATCCCCGCCGGAGTCTTTGGTGCCGATATGCAAGTGCGACTGCACAACGATGGCCCGGTCACTTTATGGATAGATTCTAAAAATAGAGAGTGATTTTTTGGTCGATTCTTAAAGATTTTTAATCTTAGTCTCAGCCAAACCAACACATGAAAACCATTAAACTAATTGCGTTACTGGTATTCACTAGTAGCCTTTGTGCCCAGTTTAAACCCCTCCCCCCATCACAGATTCCCGACAGCCTCAAAAGAGGGGCCGATGCTGTTGTGCAGGAATCCATTGAAGAAGTAGAGATCCTTTCTACCGGTATGATGCATCGAGAGATCCGCAAATGGGTCACCGTATTCAACCAGGAGGGTCGCGAAGCCATTCGCATGATTGCCTACTACGATCCAGGGGTGAAAATCAAGAATCTCGAGGCCGAAATATTCAACGCAGCCGGGAGTTCCATCAAAAAATACAAGTCCAAAGACTTCGAAGATTTTGCAGCCGTTTCAGGTATTTCCCTTTATGAGGATTCCCGAGTAAAGTACCTCCACTACGTGCCGCAGAGTTTTCCGTACACGGTGTACTTTTCTTATAAAGAAGAGAGTGGAAATACCGCTTTTTTACCCCGTTGGTACCCGATTGAGCAGTATGGGGTTTCGGTGATGAGCAGCCAAATGGAACTGCGTTACCCGATGAGCCTTAAACCACGGTTTAAAGAATGGAACCTCGAAAAATTTGGGGTTGAAAAGGAAGTGGGGCCTGAGAAATCAAGCTTTCGGTTTCCACCGAGGGCAGCCCTAAAAAGAGAGGCATTGAGTGGACCTATCTATGAGGTTGGGCCGACGGTCTGGCCTGCGCTCAACAAATTCAGGTTAGAGAATGTCAATGGTGAAGGAGCTGATTGGGAAAGCTTTGGCCGTTGGCAGTACGAGGAGTTAATCAAGGGGCGTGATGCCTTACCGCAATCCACCATTTCTGAAGTAACCTTGTTGCTGAAAGGGATCACCGATCCCAAAGAGAAGGCTAAGCGCATCTACGAGTACGTGCAGGAGAACACCCGATACATCAGTGTACAACTCGGTATTGGGGGTTGGATGCCCATCAGTGCCGAGGAGGTCGACCGCGTGAAGTATGGCGACTGTAAAGGCTTGACCAATTACACCAAAGCCTTACTGAGTTCACAGGGCATTGAATCCAATTATGCAGTGGTATGGGCAGGGTCTCAAAAGCGCGATATGGTGAGTGATTTTGCTTCTATGCAGGGGAATCATGCCATCTTAAATGTACCGATTGACGGAGAAGATATTTGGTTGGAGTGCACCAGTCAAACCCTTCCTTTTAATTACTTAGGGGATTTTACGGATGACCGACTGGTCTTGATGGTCACTCCGGATGGAGGGGAGATCAAAAGAACCCACCAGTACCTGGATGACGACAACACTACCAACAGTGAAGTGGCCTTTAGCATCAGCCTGAAGGAAATTTTGCCGGGAGCTACAAGGCGGTGCATGGAGGAATTGCCTATGATCACAATTACACCTGGGCAAAGGAAAAAGAAAAGGACATCAAAGAACACTACAAGGAGCGTTGGTCGGATTTGACGGATATCTCGATTGATGGCTACCAGTTTACCAATAATACCGATGAGGTCCTTTTTGAAGAAAGCGTCGACCTACAAGCACGTAATTACGCTCAGTTTGTTGGACAAGAGATGTTGTTTCGTCTAAACCCATTGGATCAGAACACCTATGTTCCGAAGCGTGTGCGCAACCGGGAAACCGAGTTCAGTATTGCCCGGGGTTATACGGATAGGGTCGTTTCTGTGGTGCAATTGCCTGAAGGGTATTCCCTAGAAAATATTCCGGAGCCGGTACTGCTTCTTTCGAAGTTTGGGAGTTACACCTCCAAGGTAAAACGTCTGGAAGACGGTAAACTTCAATATGAGCGAACTTTTAGTTTGAAGCACGGTAAATACCCGGCGGAGGACTACGAAACCTACCGCAAGTTTCGTCGCAAAGTAGCCGGTCATGACCGGGCCCGAGTTGCTGCTCAAAGGATTTAAAAATCATTCACACTTTATAACCATAACCATGAAAAAACCATTCGTTTTTATCATTCTCTTTGTATTGACTTTTTCAGTTTCAGCTCAGGATATTCTCAAGTTTGGGAAAGAAAATATCGATGAGGTCAGAGAAGAGTTTTACCCCCTCGACAGTACAGCCAAGGCGGTCTATTTATACAAATACCGCAATTCCTACTACCAGTACTTTACGGGATCTGGGTTTCAATTGGTGACGGAGATTCATGAAAAGATTAAGATTTATGATCAGGACGCCCTGGAATACGCTACCCAGGTCGTTAGTCTATACAATAGCCGAGGGTCTTATGAACGTATTTCGGACCTCAAAGGGTATACGTATAACTGGGAGCCTACTGGACTTAAAAAAGAAAAATTGGGGAAGGAATCCATTTTTAAAGAGGAGGCATCGGATAACCGCACACGCATTCGTTTTACCCTCCCCAACGCTAAGGCCGGAAGTGTTTTGGAGTACAAGTACAAGGTAACTTCTCCCTTTTACTACAGTATTGACGAGTTTGTATTTCAGGAGGATATCCCGACTAAAAAGGTCATTGCCATTCTCAATATCCTGGAGTGGTTTCGATACAACCAAATGCAGAGAGGGGTTGCCTACTTAAAACCGACCATCACCCCCGTATATAACAATACACTCGAAACCAATGCCAACAAGATTGTTTATGAATTGGATAATATTCCTGCCTTGGTAGAGGAAGACTACGTGTCCAATATGGACAACTACCGACTGGGGATGAAGTTCGAGATTGCTTCCGTTCAAATTCCAGGTCAAACGTTTACCAACTACGCCAAGTCCTGGGATGATGTGGTGAAGACCATCAGTAAGGCTGATCGCTTTGGGTCTGAGCTAAAACGAGATAGGTATTTCCGGGATGAGCTGCCAGGGATTATTGCCAATGCGGCTTCTCCAATGGACAAAATGAACACGATTTTAGCTTATGTCAAGCAAAAGGTCAAATGGGATGAAGGCTATGGTGTTTTCTGTGCAAAAGGGGTACGACAAGCCTACGAAGAAGGATCAGGAAATTCCGGTGAAATTAACCTGATGTTGGTGGCGATGTTGCGTGCGGCAGGCTTGAATGCCCAGCCTGTTCTCTTGAGTACACGTTCTAACGGGGTGCCGCTCTTTCCTACTTTGGATGGATTGAATTTTGTGATTGCCGCCGCAGAAGTAGACGGCAAGGAGTACTTGATGGATGCGACCGACCCTTTTTCTACTCCGAATATTCTGCCTGTTCGAGACCTGAACTGGATTGGGCAAAAAATGAATTCAACCGGAGGGACCGAAATGGTGCCTCTGACGCCGTCTATCAAAGCGGTAGAGACCACTATGGTCAACGCGACCTTAAGTGATGCCGGAGAATTAGAAGGTTCTTGTAACTCCCGATTTACAGGTCACTATGCTTATTTACTTCGAAAGGAGTACTTGGGCGGTACGGAAGATTCGTATTTGGAGGAGCTGGAGAAGGACAATGGAGAAATTGAAATTGACGATTTTGCAATTAAGCAAGTCGAGGATTTGTCTAAGCCCCTGAGTCAATCCTATTCCTTTTATAAAGAGAACGTTCTAGAAACTATTTCGGGGAAGAAGTACCTCAATCCCCTTTTGTTTCTAACGACCTCTAACAACCCATTTACAGCGGATACCAGAGAGTATGCTGTTGAATTGGGCTTTCCTCAGCAAGACCGTTACATGGTAAATGTTGAATTGCCTGCGGGTTATTTAGTGGAATCTTTACCAGCGCCGGTTCGGATGGCATTGCCCGAAGGAGGAGGAAGCTTTCAATACAGCGTATCCCAAGTGGGTCAAAAGATTCAGTTGCAGTGCAACTTTAGCTTGGATAAGGCAGTTTATGCCCCTTCTTTTTATCCTATGCTCAAAGAGTTCTTCAATCAAATGATTGTAAAAAATCAAGAAAAGATTGTCTTGGTAAAGGCGTAATTTAGCGTCCTAAAGCGAGAATAGTGGAATTAAAGGGAGCCCAGCAGGCTGTTGATCAGTGGATACAGGAACACGGAGTTCGTTACTTCAATGAGTTGACCAATATGGTCCAACTTACCGAAGAGGTCGGCGAAGTGGCTCGTATCATTGCCCGTCGATATGGGGAACAAAGCGAAAAAGAAAGCGATAAGGCTAAGGATCTCGGAGAAGAGCTGGCGGATGTTGTTTTTGTAGTCCTCTGTTTGGCCAATCAAACGGGGGTGGATTTACAAGAAGCCTTTGACCGTAAAATGGATTTGAAGAGCAAGCGAGACCACGATCGTCACCACAATAATCCCAAACTCAAAAACAAGGAAAACTAGGGGTTTATCTGTGGTTTTCCTTTGTTTTTCTGGGTTTTTTGCCCCGGTATTTCTTTTGGCCATCCTTCAAAAGAATACTACCTTGACGCAAAACCAAACCACTTAAATAACCACACTTTCACTTCTGCAAAAAAAACCACATCGTACTGCGAATTTCTTGTAGGTAGGATGAATTAACCACCACCAAAAACCACATTTATGAAAAAGCAACCAGTGTTGTTCCTTCTAGTCATGCTCTTTTTTATCGGTCTGAATGCCCAAGAGGTCAAATTCGGCAAAGAGGATTTGGCCGAGGTACAAGAAACGGTTTATGCCAAAGACAGTAGTGTCGCTGCCGCATACCTTTACAAGTACCGCTATACCTATTACGAGTATTTAGAGGGAAAGGGGTTCTTATTGAATACCGAGATCCACGAAAAAATTAAAATTTACACCAACGACGGGCTGGAGTACGCTTCTAAAAGTATTCCCTTGTCCAAATTCGGAAGTCGGGTCGAACGCTTCTCGGATCTCAAAGGCTATACCTACAACTTAGTGGATGGGAAAGTGGTAAAAACGAAGCTGGGGAAGGAATCGATTTTTACCGAAGAGCAGTCAGAAAACATTATACTACGAAAGTTTACGATGCCAGAGGCCAAAGAAGGCTGTGTTTTGGAATACAAATACAAAATCAGTTCTCCTTTTTACTACAGTATTGACGAGTTTGTATTTCAGGAGGATATTCCGGTAAAAAAACTGTTTGCTAAAATGAGTATCCTGGAGTGGTTCAAATACAACCAGGTACAAAAAGGGTCTCGTTATATAAAGCCTTTGACCAGCTCGCGTTTAAACAGTTCAATTGGGATCGCATCCAAAGAGATGACCTTCAAATTGGATGATATCGAGCCCTTGGTAGAAGAGAGTTTTGTCGCCAATATGGACAATTACCGCCTGGGGATGAATTACGAGATTGTGTCGGTCGAAATTCCAGGGGTCATGTACGAGAGTTTTGCCAAGTCTTGGGAGAATGTAGCCGAATCTATCTATAAAACCCAAGGGTTTGGCGGAGAACTGCGGAAAAATAGTTTTTACAAAGCGGATGTGGAAGCTCTGCGACAAGAGTATTCCAACCCCTACAACCTGATGTACGCCGTCTTTAATCAGGTCAAGAGTAAAGTGCAATGGAATCAGAACTACGGGGTTTATGCGGATCAGGGAGTCCGCTCTGCCTATATGAATGGTAAAGGGAGTGTAGCGGATATCAATCTACTCTTGGTTTCTATGCTCAATTCTGCGGGTATTTCGGCTTATCCTGTCTTGGTCAGTACCCGTCAGCATGGTGTTCCCATGTTTCCGACAATCGATGGGTTTAATTACGTCATTGCCTCTGCAGAAATCGAAGGCAATCGCTTTTTGTTGGATGCCACTGATCCCCTTTCGATTCCCAATATTCTTCCACTGAGAACCTTGAATTGGGTTGGACGTCGAGTAGGAGAGGGAGGACGCTCCAGTCGGGTGAATTTATATCCCTTGATTAAGGCTTCCGAAACCACCATGATCAATGCTAAATTGGAGGAGTCAGGTGAATTGGAAGGGCAGTGTAACTCTCGGTTCGGAGGACATTCCGCCTATATGACCCGGGCTGGATATTTTAGCGGAAGCGAAGAATCTTATGTGGAACGCATGGAGTCCGGATGGAATATCGAAATAGACTCTTTGTCCTTTGGGAAATTGAAACAATTGACCCAGCCTCTCAACCAGAAGTACTCTTTTTATAAGGAGAATGTGCTGGAAGAAATTTCAGGAAAATACTACCTCAACCCGATGTTGTATATGGAAATTACCAATAATCCCTTTACGGCGGAAGAAAGAGCTTATACGATCGAATTGGGTTACCCACGACAAAACCGATTCTTAATCAATATTGATTTGCCGGAAGGGTTTGACGTAGAGCACATGCCGGAGTCCTATCAGCTCGCTTTGCCTCAGAATAGCGGAATTTTTCAGTTTAGTTTGTCCCAAGTTGGGCGTCAAATTCAATTGCAATGTAATCTGAATTTAAACTATTCCACCTACTCTCCGGATTATTACCCTGCCCTGAAAGAATTCTTTAATCAGGTTTTGGTCAAAAATCAAGAAAAGATTGTCTTGGTAAAGACGTAATTTAGCCTCTTAATCAAATTTGAGCCAGTTCAGTTGATCTGGTCTGCAATATGAAGGTCGTTTTAGGAGAACAACATGAACGTGTGTTGAAAGGACGGGTCCGCTTGACGGGCTCCAAAAGTGAGTCAAATCGTCTGCTTATTCTTCAGGCGTTTTATTCCAACCTGGAATTGACCAATTTATCCAATGCAGACGATGTTCGCTTTATGCAGCGTGCCTTGTCTTCACCGGATGCTTTGGAGGTCGATATTCACCATGCCGGTACCGCTATGCGTTTTTTGACGGCTTTTTTAGCCACCCAGAACGGTCGTGAACTGGTGCTTACGGGTTCGCACCGCATGAAGGAAAGGCCCATCGGTATTTTAGTGGAAGCGTTGCGCTCTATGGGGGCTCAGATAGATTATGACGGTGAGGAAGGTTTTCCTCCCTTAAAAATCACCGGTAAGGCACTGACCCAAAAGCAGGTGCGAATTCCAGCCAAGGTTAGTAGCCAGTACATTTCTGCCTTGTTATTGATCGCCCCCTCCCTTCCTGAAGGTCTTGAGATCGAGTTAATCGGCGAGATCACCTCCCGGCCTTATTTAGAGATGACCCTTAGTTTGTTGGAGCGGATAGGGGTAGAGACCCACTTTGAAGGGCAACGAATTCGAGTGGAACCCCAAGCGGATATAGCCGTCCAGAGTCAGGCGGTCGAATCGGATTGGAGTGCGGCGAGTTATTACTACAGTCTGATCGCTCTTTCTCCGGTCGGTAGCCAAATGCATTTGTCTGTATTAAGAGAAGACTCCCTCCAGGGCGATCGCGTTTTAGCAGAGCTATACGAGGCCTTCGGTGTAGTAACCCGCTACGAAGATCAAGGGGTGTTACTAAGCAAAGAAAGAGAAGCGAATTCGGTTTTTGAGGCCGACCTCAAAGATGCTCCGGACATTGCCCAGACTTTGGCGGTGAGTTGCCTCGGTCTTGGAATGCGCTGCGATATGAGGGGATTACACACCCTGCCGATTAAAGAAACAGATCGCTTGGCTGCCATGAAGACAGAGCTCGAGAAATTTGGTGCTGAGGTCGAAATTACCGATCGCTCCCTTCATCTAAAAGCTTTTGAAGGAGATTTGTCATCAGTTCCGCAGGTCGATATAGAAACCTACCACGATCACCGCATGGCCATGGCCTTTGCGCCACTGTGTCAAAAGGCAAAAATGCGCATTTTGGAGGCGGCTGTGGTTTCTAAATCTTATCCGGATTTCTGGAAAGACTGGGCCGCCTTAGGCCTATGGGTAGAGGAAGAATAAGGGCTTTAAGTAATTAAACTCCTATTTACTTGACAAGGGGGTAGCCCGGATTGTATATTTGCGGGCTAAAATCGAGAACCTTTGAAGCTTTCCAATTTTAATTTCGAATTACCACAAGAATTATTAGCTGAATACCCAGCCGAGAACCGCGATGAGTCCAAACTCATGGTCATCCACCGCGAAACGGGGAAAATCGAACACAAGATGTTTAAAGACCTGATCGATTATTTCGATGAAGGTGATGTTATGTGTTTGAACAATACCAAGGTATTCCCTGCTCGTCTTTTCGGTAATAAAGAAAAAACAGGAGCGCGTATCGAGGTTTTCTTATTGAGAGAGCTCAACGAGGAGCAACGCCTTTGGGATGTGCTCGTGGATCCTGCGCGTAAGATCCGTATCGGAAACAAGTTGTACTTCGGAGAGGACGAAAGTTTGGTAGCCGAGGTGATCGACAACACGACTTCACGCGGACGTACCCTTCGCTTCTTATACGACGGTTCTTATATCGATTTTAGACGCAAAATGCGTGAGCTTGGAGAAACGCCTCTGCCCAAGTACATCAAACGCGATGTAGAGCCCGAGGATGAACAGCGTTACCAAACGATTTACGCCAAGCATGAAGGAGCTGTAGCCGCCCCGACAGCGGGTCTTCACTTTTCAAAGCACCTCCTAAAGCGTCTTGAGATCAAAGGAATTGACTTTGCGGAAGTGACATTGCACGTTGGGTTGGGGACTTTCAATCCGGTAGAGGTCGAAGATCTTTCTAAGCACAAAATGGACAGCGAGGAATTGGTGATTGATGAAAGAGCGACAGAGATCGTAAATAACGCCAAAGCCCAAAAGAGAAAAGTATGCGCTGTAGGTACTACGGTGATGCGTGGACTAGAGAGTGCCGTTTCTTCAGAACGTTCTCTGAACACTTTTGAAGGCTGGACCAACAAGTTCATCTTTCCTCCTTACGAATTCAGCATCGCTGATGCGATGATTACCAACTTTCACCTGCCAAAATCAACCTTGTTGATGATGGTATCGGCCTTTATGGGGCACGATTTGATGAAGAAAGCGTACAAACAAGCCATCTTAGAAGGCTACCGCTTCTACTCTTACGGTGATGCCATGTTGATTCTTTAAGAACTTATGGGTAGGGTCAGGGATATACGCTCGCTTCCTAAGGAAGAGCTGACCCGGAAATTGGTCCAGCAGGGCCAACCTTCTTTTCGTGCCAATCAGATATACGAATGGCTCTGGAACAAATCGGCTCGTACTTTTGAAGACATGACCAATTTGCCGAAGGACCTTCGGCAGTGGCTCGATGAGAACTATGCTATTCAAGCCATTGAAGTGGACAAGCTGCAGCGAAGTTCTGATGGCACCATCAAGAACGCGGTGCGTCTACATGATGGGTTTGTAGTGGAATCGGTATTGATTCCAACAGACACCAGATCAACGGCCTGTGTTTCGAGTCAGGTCGGGTGCAGTTTGGACTGTACTTTTTGTGCAACCTCCCGTTTGAAGCGGATGCGCAATCTGGAGCCTGGCGAAATTTATGACCAAGTGGTTACCCTGAACACCCAAAGCCAAAGCTACTACGGTCGTCCTCTTTCTAACATTGTCTTTATGGGGATGGGGGAGCCTCTGATGAACTACCCGAACCTCATTGCCTCCATTGAAAAAATTTGTTCACCAAAGGGACTGGGGATGGCAGCCAAACGGATTACGGTTTCTACCTCGGGAATTCCCAAGTTGATTAAAAGACTGGCAGAAGAGCCTTTTAGATTCAATCTGGCAGTTTCCTTGCATTCTGCCATAGAAGAAACACGTAACCGCATCATGCCTTTTACAATGCGCTTTCCTCTCGAGGATTTGCTGGATTCCCTTAAGTACTGGTATGAGCAGACCGGGCGATCCATCACCTTTGAGTATGTGGTTTGGAAGGGAATCAATGATCAACCGAAGGATGCACAAGCTTTGGTACGCTTTTGCCGAGCGGTACCCAGCAAGGTGAATTTGATTGAGTACAACGCAATCGGTGACCCTCTTTTTCAGCAAGCGGACGCAGCCGCTATTGACCTTTACGTCGGTACGTTGGAGAAGGCTTCGATCACGGTGACCGTGCGCCGATCACGTGGGCAGGACATCGATGCGGCCTGCGGACAGCTGGCGAACAAATCAGTAGAGAAGGAAGCGTAATTTTAGGCGGTATTTTGCCTATTTTTATACCCTGAATGCTAGAGGGAAGGTATTGAACGTTGTCGCTCAAATTAAGGAACCCATCGCCCGGGAAATGGATCTTTTCGAAGATAAATTTCGGGATTCCATGATTTCTCAGGTTGCCCTTCTCAACCGGATCACTTATTACATCGTTAACCGCAAAGGGAAGCAAATGCGCCCTATGTTCACCTTCCTAGTGGCCAAAATGCTAGGGGGGGGCGAAATTAATGACCGCAGCTATCGCGGAGCCTCGATTATTGAGCTTATCCACACCGCCAGTTTGGTCCACGATGATGTTGTCGATGACAGTAATAAACGCCGCGGATTCTTTTCGATCAACGCCCTTTGGAAGAACAAAATTGCTGTTTTGGTTGGGGACTTTCTCTTTTCAAAAGGGGTCTTACTTTCTCTAGAGCACAATGATTTTGATTTGCTCCGCATCATCTCTGGTGCTGTCCGCGAAATCAGTCAGGGAGAACTTCTTCAAATTGAAAAGGCGAGACGTCTGGACATTACAGAGGAAGTCTACTACGATATCATTCGCCAAAAGACGGCTACGCTGATCGCCGCCTGTTGCGCGATTGGGGCTTGTTCGGTGAAGCCGGAAGCAGAGGAAGAAATCGAAAAATTTCGCCTCTTTGGCGAGTTGGCTGGGATGGCCTTTCAGATCAAAGACGACCTCTTTGATTATGGCACACAGAGAATCGGTAAACCCACCGGGATTGATATCAAGGAACAAAAAATGACCTTGCCCTTGATTCATGTACTAAACCAGAGCAGCCCCAAAGAAAAGAAGTGGCTGATCAATTCGGTCAAAAACCACAACAAAGACAAAAAGCGAGTGCAGGAAGTCATTGCCTTTGTTAAAGAGAAGGGCGGTTTGGAGTATGCCGAATCCAAAATGATGGAATACAAAGACCAGGCTCTGCAATTGCTTTCTACTTACCCTGAGTCTCCCTACAAAACCTCCCTTCACCTGATGGTGAATTATGTTGTGGACCGAAAAATTTAATTTTTTTCGCCTTCAGGCAACCTTTTGGCAGGGGTGTTGCGTCTATCTAATAAACAAGCCAAAAAACAGCATTTGTGAGCTTATTTTCCATTCATGGGACCGAAAAACCCTCTATCCGCAAAGCAGCCGGAGGGGATCGTCGGGCCCAGCAATGGATTTATGACCGCTATTCTTCATTAGTGCTTTCGGTTTGCAGGCAGTACATCAAAGACATGCACTATGCGGAGGATGTCATGGTCATGGCCTTTGTCAAGGTGTTTAAGCACTTGGGCGATTTCGAACACAAGGGGAGTTTTGAAGGCTGGATTCGGCGAATTGCCGTTCGGGAATCCATCAGTTTTTTGAGAAAGAAACAGTTTGTGGTGTACGATGAGGACCAGTTGACTGCAGCAGAGCCAAGTGCAGTAACCTGGAGTGATAATTTAGAGCTGGATTACATTCAGCAAATTATTGATCGTCTTCCCGAAGGTTATAAAGTGGTTTTTGTTCTTCACAGCGTGGAGGGCTACTCACATCCCGAAATAGGAGAGTTGCTCGGAATTAGCCCAGGCACCTCAAAGTCGCAACTGTTCAAAGCGAGAAAAATGATTCAGGATTTCCTGGGTCCTCACTATTTGGAAAGAAGTGGGACAAAAATTTAAAGGGTATGAAACAGGACGAATGGGAGAAATCGGTTAGCGAGAAGCTGAGGGAGAGAAGGCTCCCTCCGAGACCGGAGCTTTGGGATCGTATAGAAGAGGAATTGGGCTCGGAGAACAGTTCTTCGCAAAGAAGGGCTTTGACCTTTCATCAATGGCGATGGGCCGCGGTGTTCCTGGCGCTTTTGGGCATTGCTTCTTTATTCTGGTTTAGCAATTCGGCTGATGATGGGGCCGCTATCGAGAAGCAGTTGGTTGAAAAGGCTCTGCAACCGACCAATTCACCAACAATTGAGAAGGCAGAGTCTCCTGAAGAGGTCGCTGAATTGCCCGTTGAAGAGACACCCGTTGAACCGAAAGTTGAAGCGGAGTTTGTTGAAGAAATGCCCGAGCCGGTTGCTCTGGAGGATCTGCCTAAAAAAGAGGAGCTGGCCACAGCCTTTGCTGAGGCACCAACCGAGAAAGTGAGTACGCTAGAACAGGCCATTGAAGAAAAATCAAAAAGACTCTTGGAGGAAGTACTGGCCCTTGAGTCAAACGGAAACCGAGTAACTGATCAGGAAGTGGATTCCCTTCTCAGGTTAGCCCAGGCTGAATTGTTGGCCGAGCGAAGCCTTGACCGCAAGGATTCTCTTTTCCTGGATCCAATGGCTCTACTGGCCCAGGCGGAGTATGAACTGGATAACGATAAGAACTTCAGAGACCGCCTTTACGATTCGCTTAAAGAGAGCTTTCATAAAGTGAGTACGGCGGTCGCTCAACGCAATCAATAAATCGAGTTTATTCATCAATCAATCATCAATCAAAATTCAAACACATGAAATCAATTCAACGAATTTCGTTCCTCTTCCTATGCCTTTTGGTCTTGGGAAGCAGCTATGCACAAACCACGGATTACGAGAGTAAGATCAGGGCATTGAACCTGAAAAAAGAGAAAATTAAGGAGCAGGAAAAAGCGGCGCTAAAGGCCGAAATTGAAGGGGTGGAAACGCGCCTGCGAAAAGGTGAAGTCACCCAGGACGAGGCTCAGAAAGAAAAGGAAGAATACGCCCGCAAACGCGCTTTGAATATCGAAAATCGCATCGCCATTGTCGATAACCAGATTGCCCTTTTAGAGCGGAATAAGGGGGAAGAATTAATACTTCAGCGCAGTGATACGGCCGCTTATACTCAGATCCGATTTGGATGGGGAAATGGTGATGAGGAAGACATTGAGCAGTTCTTTGGTTTCAGTATCAAGAACAACGACAGGAAGAACAAGGTCAAATACGATCGTCGCACCTACTCTGACCTGGTGATGACCTTTGGACTTAATGATGTTATTGTCGGAGGTGATGCCGGAAGCGGTTCCCCTTACGAAATCGGATCCAGTCGCTTTTTTGAATTGGGATGGCAGTGGAGAAGCCGTGTTTTTGAAAAGAGCAACTGGCTGCGGTTCCACTACGGACTTTCTTTCCAATTCAATGGCTTGAGCCCGGAGGGCAACCGCATCTTTGTGACCAATGGAGACCAGACCGAGCTCATCGATCCAGGGTTCAATGTGCGCAAGTCCAAACTGCGAATGGATAACCTGATCATCCCGGTCACTTTTGAAATCGGCCCTTCACGTGTTCGTGAAAGAAATGACCGCATTCGCTACTCGATTCACCGCCAATTTAGATTGGGTTTTGGGGGCTATGCTGGGCTTAATATCGGGACCCGTCAAAAATTGAAGTACGATCAGGATGGGGAACGCATCAAAGACAAGTTAAAGCGAGACTACAATACCGGAGATTTTGTCTATGGACTTCACCTGTATGCTGGTGTTGGCGGGGTATTGGTCTACACCCGCTATGAGTTGAGCCCCTTCTTTACGAATGCAGCGGTCGATCAAAATCTTATTTCTCTGGGACTACGCTTCGATATGTAGGCACGATCTAGTAAATTTAGGTTTGCTAATTTGCACCCTTGATTTCTAGATCCACCATCGACCAAGTATTTGAAACCGCCCGTGTGGAGGAGGTCATTGGAGATTTTGTTCAACTGAAAAAGTCGGGCTCAAACTTCAAAGGCCTCAGTCCATTTACGGATGAGCGGACTCCTAGTTTTATGGTGTCCCCGGTCAAGCAGATTTGGAAAGACTTTAGTAGTGGTAAAGGGGGGAATGTGGTGGCTTTTTTGATGGAGCACGAGCACTACAGCTATCCTGAAGCCATTCGCTACCTGGCCAAAAAGTACCAAATTGAAATAGAGGAAACCGAGCAGACGGATGAAGAAAAGCTGAAAGCGGACAAAAGAGAGTCTCTCTTTCTGGTTTCGGAATATGCCAGGGATTACTTTCAGGAGCACCTTTGGGAAAGCCAGGGTGGTCGGGCCATTGGGCAGACCTATTTCAAGGAAAGAGGTTTTACGGAAGAGACGATTCGTTTTTTTCAGTTGGGGTACTGTGGAGAATCCTGGGATGAATTCAGTAAGACGGCCTTGGAGAAAGGTTACCAAAGTGAATTTTTGACCGGAACAGGCCTCAGTATTGCCCGAGACGACAAAGAAGGAGAACAGCGCTATATCGACCGTTTTAGAGGTCGGGTGATCTTTCCGATCCATTCTATGAGTGGACGGGTTTTGGGTTTCGGTGGCCGTATTCTGGATCAGAATAAAAAGGCAGCCAAATACCTGAATTCTCCCGAGAGCGATATTTACCACAAGAGCAAGGTGCTCTACGGGATCTATTACGCCAAAAAGTCTATTGCTAAGGAAGACAACTGCTTTCTGGTCGAAGGCTATACGGATGTCATTCAATTCTACCAAAAGGGAATTGAAAATGTGGTGGCCTCCAGTGGAACGGCCTTGACTCCCGAACAAGTTCGATTGGTTAGTCGTTTGACTAAAAATATTACCGTCCTTTTTGATGGAGATGCAGCTGGGCAGCGCGCCGCTCTGCGAGGGGTGGATCTTATCCTGGAACAGGGACTGGCGGTCAAGGTCTGTACTTTTCCGGAAGGGCAGGACCCCGATAGCTTTGCGCGTGCTCACAGTTTGCAGGATGTCCAGGAATACTTGGCCGAAAACACCTTGGACTTTATTCGGTTCAAGGCTAAGCTTCTGATGAAAGAGGCGGGGGATGATCCGATGAAAAGAGCGGCGACCATTCAGGATATGGTCAACAGTATAGCCAGGATTCCCAGCCGTATTCAACAAGAAATTTATGTGCAAGAGTGCGCGGGATTGATGCGTATATCCGAGCAGGTTTTGTATTCCAGTTTGGCGCAGTTGCAAGAACGTAAAGGCCGTAAGTCAGCGGAAGAGCGAAGTGCAGCAAAGGTGACCCAGGGCATGGAAGTGGTTCATCAAGATCCTAAGGCCGAAAAGGTGGATCAGCTTTATCAGCTCGAAAAGAAGATCATTGAGATCCTCTTGCTCTATGGAAACCAGACTGAAGAATTCCAAGACCTGGTGTATCGAGAGGATGACAAAGGGGAGATGGTGCTCACCACGGAAGCCCATGAGGCTAAGGTGAGCCAAAAAATCTTTTTGGATTTGCAGGAAGATGAAATCGAGCTTTCGGATCCAGACTTTCAAAAGATTTACACCACCTTGATTGAAAGGTACCAAGCCACGGAGGAATTCAATTGGCAGGATCTGATGAGTATGGAGGACCAGGAATTACTCTCTAAAATTTCGGCAATTGTGATGGATGATCAGCGCTATAACCTTCATGATTGGGAACGGAAAGACATCTACCCTAAAGAAAAGGGAAGGGGTATTGGTCAGTTGGTCAAAGAAACCATTTTAAATTTTCGCTGCGCCCTAATTCAACAGCGTATCGAAAACCTGCAAAAGACGACTCAATCTTCTCAGGATCATCACCACGAAGTCCTGGAAGAGATTATGGGGTATATGCAGTTGAATCAGTTGCTGAATACCCAACTCAATCGGGTACTGTCATAAATAAAACCCTGCTCGGCAGGGCTTTATTCTCATCTAATTTGCGTTGGAAATCTAGTAGAGCTCCAGAGCTTTGGCTTGCTGCAAGAGGTCGACCAGGTTGTCGACATTCAGCTTACGCATCAAGCGCGCTTTGTAGGTGCTGACTGTTTTTTCGTTGAGGTTTAGACCTTCGGCCACCTCTTTATTGCGTTTTCCACTAGCGAGTAGTTTGAGCACTTCTACCTCACGACTCGACAGCTTACGGAAGAAGCGTCGTGGCTTTTGGCTGCCTTCATCAAAGGCTAGACGCTGGGCCAATTCATTGGTAATAAACATGTTTCCTTCGCTGACTTTTTTGACAGCAGAAACGATATAATCGAGTTCCGAAGTCTTTGAAAGGTAGCCGAATGCACCGGCACGAATGGTACTCAAGGCATAGACATCTTCCGATTGTCCAGAGTACATCAAAACTTTTACTTCAGGGAACTCCTGTTTGATCTTACGTAGAGTAGCTATTCCATTGATTTCAGGAATATCCATTTCGAGCATCACTACGTCAGGGGTAATGTTTTCAAGGGTGTTGAAGAGTTCTGAAGTAGAAGCTACGTCTGCAATGACCTGAATTCCTTCAGAGGAATCCAGCACATTTTTAATTCCGAGCCGGACAATAGGGTGATTGTCAGCGATGAGCACTGTTATCATTGTTAATGGTTTATGTTTAACGAATCTGCGGCCTTTGACTAGTTAATAATCTTTGCCCTACAAATTCTAGAGGGAAATTAGTCAAATTGCAAGACAAATCTGCTACTTTTTGAGAAAAACCCTCAAACAATTGAGGTTTTATTCGTCTTTCTTGCGGTTTTTCCGGTTAATCTGCACTTTTCAGGGAGTGAGGTATTTCGCACACCGGATGGGTTGCATTTTATGCTGATTTGCTGCATTATATCGAGAAAAGATCTCAAACACTTCTCGTTCACGGCCCTCGAAGTCCTCGGCCTTCTTCCCTGCATCTGCTTGGGCCATGGCCCATTCTAGTTCAGGATAGCTGGCTCCTATCTGGTCTTCATCGGTACGAGAGTCGCCCCAGAGACCGTCTGTAGGAGGGGCCACCATGATGGCTTCTGAAATTCCCATGAATTCCCCAAGGGCATAGACTTCGCTTTTGAGCAGGTCAGCGATGGGGCTAAGGTCAACCCCGCCATCCCCGTACTTGGTGTAGAAGCCGACACCGAAATCTTCGACCTTGTTTCCAGTACCAGCCACCAGGAATCCTTTTAATGCAGCGAAGTAATACAAGGTGGTCATTCGAAGACGGGCACGGGTGTTGGCTAAAGACATCATGCGGCTTTCTTCCGATTCTACCGGAGGGAGTTCGGCGATCAGTTGATCAAAAACAGAAGTTAACTGTACTTCCTGTCTTTGTACATTGGGGTAGTTTTGTGTCAACCAGTCGATGTGATTAGAGGCCCGAGTTACCTGAGATGCCCCCTGGTGAATGGGCATTTCAAGCACGAGCATGGGTAGGCCGGTACGGGCACATAATGTGGAGGTTACTGCGGAATCTATTCCACCGGAAACCCCGACAACAAATCCGGAAGTTCCTGCGTTTTTGCTATAAGTACTGAGCCAATCGACAATATGCTGAATAATCTTTTCTACCTGCATTGAAGAGAGTTTAGTGCGAATAAAATACTTTTGTAAACTATAAAGGTAAGGCGGAATGTCCTTAAAAGGAAGAATGAAAAAAGCTTACAATCCCTCGACTTTTGTTTTGAGTTTGATTCTTTTGCTTTTCATTGGGTGTAAGCAGGAGGATCCTGTGGAAAAAGAGATTGCGCAGCTGCAAATCAAGAGTTCTCTAGGTCGTTTTGAACAAGCCTTTGCGCATGCAGGAGCAGAGGGACTACCCGAGCTTAAACGGGCTTATCCTTTTTTGTTTCCGACTCAATACCCGGATTCTCTTTGGATAGCCAAGATGAAAGACAGCCTTTTTATAGAAATGAAGGGGCAGGTCGACAGTGTTTTTACAGACTTCAAGGAAGAGGAAGAGGGTCTTTACGCACTTAATCAACACTGGGCCTATTATTTTCCTCAGTACGAATTACCCAAGACCATTACCCTGATTAACGAAAGGGATTACGAAAGGCGGATCCTTCTCGCCGATTCCCTCTTGCTATTAGGACTTGATAATTATCTGGGACAGGACCACCATTTTTACAGTGACCTGCCTCGATATGTCGCACAGCATCTGCAACCGAGTCAGATACTTCCGGACATTGCGGCGACCTATGCCAAGCGCGTGAATCGTCGAAAAGTACAAGAGCGAACCTTTCTGGATCGCATGGTTTACTTCGGAAAAGAACTCTACATCAAAGAAAAGTTGCTGCCAGAAGTGAGTGAAGCTGACCTGATCGGATATAGTTCCGAGCACTGGGCTTGGGCGGAAGCTAACCAAACCGAGATCTGGCGCAATTTTATTGAGAATGAACTGCTCTACAGTACCGATGGGGACTTGGAAAAGCGGTTTTTGGATCCTGCTCCTTTTTCGAAATTCGGATTGGAACTCGACAACGAATCCCCCGGCCGCATTGGCCGTTATATCGGATGGAAAATAGTTCAGTCCTATATGGACCGAAATGGGGTAAGCCTACAAGAAATGATTGATTTGCCACCGGTAAAAATGTTTAGGGCATCTCGGTACAAACCCAAAAAGTAAAAGCAAAGAACACTATGGCGATAGCGCACACTTCAGAAATCAAATTGAAAGTCGGTTTAGATGAGAACCGAGTCCCCGAAGAACTACATTGGTCTGCAGAAGACGGTGGAGTCAACAATGAAGAAGCCAAAGCCATGTTGCTTTCGGTTTGGGACAGTAAAAACAAAGAGTCGTTAAAAATTGACTTGTGGACCAAAGACATGCCGGTAGACGAAATGAAAGTCTTCTTTCATCAAACCCTTCTCACCATGGCTGATACGTTTCACCGGGCGACCATGGATGATAAGATGACGGCTAATTTCCGCGAGTTTTGTCAGTTCTTCGCTAAAGAGCTTGAGTTAGAAGGTTCAGCAGACAAGCAGTAGGCTAAATCGAACACATAGGGGGTTCCTTCTTGGGCAAGGTTATTTCCAGGCAAAATCCTTGGCGATTGGCTTTCCTGTCGACAAGAACCAACTTCCCTTGAAGTCGTTGTACTAAGGTGCTCACGATGGCGAGTCCTATTCCCTCGGATTTACCGTGGTGATTGTCCAGCGTAAAAAAGAGTTCCAGTACCTTTTCTCTATATTTCTCCGGTATACCCGGTCCGTTGTCTTCCCAGCGTAAAAAGATTTCTTCTTCGTTTTCTGAGAAGTGTAATTTGATTTCGGCTTGTGTCGTCTGGTTGAATTCTAGGGAATTTTGAAGCAATTGCTTAAAAATGATTCCCCAAGCTTCCTCGGCATGAAACACCTTTTTTTACAAGCGGTTTTCTTAAAATCAAAGGCAGGCTCTTGTAAAAATTCTGCTTCTACTTGATCCAGTAAAATCGAGAGCTCGAATTCCTCGAACTCCAAAGGCATGGTGCCGCAGTTGTGATAAAGCAGCATCCCGTCTGTGATTTCGTCAAGGTACTCCAGGTTCTCTTGCATACTGTTTAACTGACTCATAGCCGGTCCGTTGAAGGACTTTTTGTAGTCACTGACCAACCAATCCAACATGGTTTGGATATTTCGGACAGGGGTTTTGAGCTCATGCGCGAAGCTGTGGGCGAACTCATTGAGCTGTTCATTGAGTTTGAGTATGTGGATGTTTTGTTCGAAAAGTACGCGAATAACCCTTCTGAATTCCATCAGGATCATGACCTGTTTAGCCAAGTCCTGCAGTGCTTTCTTTTGGGAATCGGATAAGTCCCTTGGTTTATTGTCAATTACGCAAAGCGTGCCCAGTGGAAGTCCGTCCGGGGTTCTAATCGGTGCTCCCGCGTAAAAAACGACGTTGGGTTCTTGTTTTGTCAAGGGGTTGTCATGGAAGCGGATGTCTTTTCGTGCATCACGGACAACCATGATCTCCTCTTGATGAATCGCATGTCCACAGAAAGAAATGTCTCGATGCGTTTCCGGTACACATAGGCCCATTTTCGACTTGAACCATTGACGCTGATCGTCGATCAGGGAAATGAGGGCAATAGGGGTACCGCATATCAGCGATGCTATACGTGTAAGGTTATCGTATTCGGGTTCGGGTAGACTGTCTAGTATGGTGTATTTAAGAAGGGCATCAAGACGTTCCTCTTCTCTTGGGTGAACCTCAGGAGCAAGCATCGACTACAATTTTTAGACTTAATGAGCAATGGCACTAGTGTCTTAAAGGTAAGAAAATACTGCAACTAATAAGTTGAAATTCATTGGTTTTCTTTGGTTCTAAATCTTTAGAAGGGCTTTCTCTAATGTTATTTGATATGTTGATCGCTCAAGCCGGAGGATTATGAGTGAAATTACCCATTTATGGGGATTGTTTGATTAAGTCCCTGTTTGTTATTTGCCTACTAAAAATCGTACTTCTCTGATTTTGGATAGTGGGAGAAGTCAGGGGCCTGGTGATCGGACATGAGGCCCTTTCTTTTTTTCAGTTGATCAACGTCCTACAGGCAGGAACAAAAGAAGTTATCGTAAGAGGCCGTCCATAGGGGATAGAGCTTTCCGTTAGGTCCTATCAGAAAAAGGGTTCGGTTAAAAGTGTAGGGCTTTCCTGTTTTACCTTGCGACGCTATATAACGTTGTCCAAAGTAGGTGGCGACCACGGGAACATCCTTGAATTTGGCAAATACGACCTGGTCCCGGAAATTGGTAAGACAGTCTGCGCATTCATCCATATACCAAAACTGTTGCTGGATTTGAGTGTCCAGAGTAGAATCGCTAGTGAATTCCAAATCAAACGAATACTTGCTTCCAAGAATGGCCTCGGATGATTCCTTTTGATTCCTGATCAGATAACGGGAGGATTCTTCGCATTCATTCCAGTAGTGATACAAACCATCGAAGGTATTGGTGGTCATTCCTTTGGGAGAGATCGATTCAAAAGACAACTTTTCTGATTTTGCTAACTGACCTAACACGAGACTGTAATCCACCACTTTTTCAACTTGATACTCTTGTTCTTCTGGATAAAGGGAATCCTTGAGTTCCGCAAACCATTTTGCTTCCGGGCTCATAACAGCCTCCCATTCATTGCCCTCGGACAATTCGTAAGTCGACAAAGAGGTAGAAGAAGCAATGCTGTCTGGACTAAAACGATACAATCCGTAGAGAATCCCTTTTGGACCTGCTCGGTGACTGGCTCCTAAATGGTCTGCCCTGAGCGCTTCAAAAAAGAGCCTGTTTTTATGAGTCTTCGGGAGGGCTTGCAAAATACTGTCCATCATGGACCAACCTTGGTCACTCAATGTTCGGGACTGCTCCAGCACACTATCGCAAATGAATCGTCTGTCGTCTATAGAGAGATCGTCGGTCAGTACTTTTTGGTGGATCTTTTGGTAAAGATCGGTTCGGTAATAACTATTGGTGTCGTTCTCTTTGGCCAATTCCTCGGCTCGTAGGCTTTCTTGCCTGGCCCAGTGGGCAGAATCAAAAACAGGGGTGGCTTGTTCGAATAATTTGTCAAATTCGTCTTTTTCTGCCTGTTCGGGAGTAGGAGTTTCTTCTTTCTTTTTGAGTTGGTCGCAAGAGCTAAAGAGAAGGAACAAACAAAGGATACTCAGGAAATGTTTCATGCCGAGAAGATAGAAATTCTTCCCGGCATGAAACTGTAAATTGACTTACTACTCTTTTTTTGTGGCGGTCCAGACGGCTAAAAAATCCCGGTCTATCGCATGGGTCGACCCATACAGCTTGCCCTCTTTGAGGTAAAAACTGGTATTGTAACTGCCGGAATTATCTCTCGAAACCAAGGCTCCGTAGAGATGACCGGTTTGGGAATTGATGCGCCCCTCTTCAATTTGTACACCTTCTCGGTAAAAGACTCCGTAGAAGCCTTTGCTGTCTACTTTTTCGATGTGCATGATCGCAAAATTGTTGTCTGTGGAATCATTCGGAGTCATATCGAGTTGCCATTCCCCGATAAATTGATATGGGGAGTTTGAATGGGTGTTTTGGGCTTGTGCTAAGCTGAATGAGAGGAGCGTCAGTACTCCTAGAATTAAGGACTTCATATGGGTTTATTTTTAAAATTTAAGGATACCCCGTCTTGGAGATCACTGAGGCAAACCTAGAACATAGCGGGCTTCAGGTCGTTCCAATTCGCCGGATGACCCCTTTTAAACAATTCAATTAATGAATTGACTATTCCGATTTACGCAGTTCTTTGGGAGAAATGCCCAGGTGTTTTTTGACGGCCCGTTGGAAGGAAGACTTGGAGTTGAATCCAGCCTCATAAGCCAAGCTGAGCAGGGTGTATTTGCTGTTTTCGGGTAGGCTTGCCAGCCGTTTGATCTGCTCGGCGCGAAGTTGGTTGATGTAGTCGTTGAACTTTAGTTGGAGGACGTGACTAAAACAGCGGCTTAGGAGGTAAGGTTTGACCTCTAGTTTATCGGCCAGATTGTTTAGGGAAAGTTCCGGGTCTTTATAAAGCTGTTCCTTCTGCATGGCCACATGAAGCTTTTCGGCAAGCCGTTTCAGTTGGGCTTCTTCTCCTTCTTTCAGGGATTTTCGACTAGTGTTTTTGAAATTTTTGTGGTAGCCAGAAAACCCAAGCCAATAAATGAGTCCGGCCATACCAATAAAGAAAGGGAAGTAGAAAAATTGGGTGAAGTAGAAATAAGACATGAACTGGGCATCTTCAAAGAGCAAGAAGTCCACGAGTAAAGTCCCTAAAACGAGCGCAAAGTAAATCTGAAAGCTGCGCATCATCTGGGTTAGCCATTTTTTAAGAGCGGGGTCGGTGTGCTCTTCTTTTTCTTTAATCAAGCCAAGAGCAATCGTCGTGTAAATGACGATCAACAGGGAGGCGATCACGTAATTGGTGGGCATGTTCATCCAAATGGCATAGCCGTAGTAGCCCATAGTACTCAGGCTGTCTTTGGTGCCGTCCCAGTAGAGGTTTTGTAAGCGAACAAAAATGCTGATGCTGACCTGTAACACAAACGGAATCAGGTGCAGCAGGTGCTTCTTTTTCCACTTAAAATTGTTTTCGACCTGAGCACGAACGTAAAAGTAGAGCAGGGGAGCATTGATCCAGCCCATGTCAATCATAAAGTAGTACCAGGTGTCGTAGTGCCCCAAACCAAATAGACGTAAGACTTGAATCAAAAGGCGGTAAGAAAGGAAGAAAAGGATGCAGGCCAACAGTTGGTTGGCGGTCTTGGGACGTTCTTCTTTACGCAGCAGTCGAATGCCGTAGACCAGTCCTTGAACGGCTCCAATGCTGAGTAAGATGGCGATAAGGGTATTTTGTAAAGACAATGGCCAGGTTGATTGCCTTCTAAGGTACAATTTCTTGCCGCAGTTTGTTTACCCTTTTGGCAATTGGGTGTTGATCTGGTGGATGTAGTTCAGTACTTCTTCCTTGCCTAAGCGGTTGGCTGCGGAGGTGGTAAAATGTGGAGGAACCTCTTCCCATGCACCTTCCAACAATCCATTGAGGTAATCCTGAACCTGATTTTCAAGTGCCTGAGGTTTGAGTTTATCCGCTTTGGTGAAAATGATGGCAAAAGGGATGCCTTCCTGTCCTAACCACTCCATAAACTCCAGGTCAATCGGTTGTGCTTCGTGTCGGATATCAATCAAAACAAAAGCGCAGACGAGTTGCTTTCGTTTTTTGAAGTAATCCGTAATATAGGTTTGAAAGGTCTTGCGCTGTTTTTTGGAAACCCGGGCATATCCGTAGCCTGGAAGATCCACCAAAAACCAACTCTGGTTAATTTTAAAGTGGTTGATCAACTGGGTTTTACCCGGACGCGATGAGGTCTTGGCCAGGTGCTTTTTGTTGGTCAGCATATTGATGAGCGAAGACTTGCCTACATTCGACCGCCCGATAAAGGCGTATTCAGGCAGAGGTTCCTTGGGGCATTTGGCCACCTCGGTATTGCTCATAACAAATTCAGCATGACGAACGTCCATGGGCGGGTACTCTAGAATTAGGTAATTAAATTAGAAAAAGGATCTAGAACTGACGGTCTTTTAGCCAGGATTCCAGGATTTCGTTGAAGCGGTCAGGGTGCTCCATCATAGGGGCGTGTCCGCATTTTTCTATCCAGAACAAGTTGGAGTCCGGTAGAAGTTGGTGAAATTCTTCCGCCACATTGGGTGGAGTCACGGTGTCGTTCTCTCCCCAGATAATACAGGTAGGCGTATGCATGTCTGGTAGGTCCTTGGCCATATTGTGGCGAATAGCACTCTTTGCAATAGCCAAGGTTTTGATTAGCTTCTTGCGGTCGTTGATGGTGGCGTATACGTCGTCGACGATTTCTTTGGTCGCGATCTCCGGATCGTAAAATACGTCCTGGGCTTTTTTCTTGATGAATTCGTAGTCACCACGTTTGGGATAACCGTCACCCATGGCACTTTCGTAAAGCCCTGAACTTCCTGTTATGACAAGAGCTTTCGCCTTTTCAGGGAACATCTTGGTATGCAGTAATCCGATGTGACCTCCCAGGGAGTTGCCCAAAAGGATCACCTTATCCAGCCCTTTGTACTCGATGAACTCTGCCAAAAACTTCGCAAAGTTTTTAACGGTGGTTTTGAGCATAGGCATGTCGTAGATCGGGAGTTCGGGTACGAGTACCTGGTATCCCAAGTCTGGAAAATGGCTGGTAACCCCTTGAAAATTACTCAAGCCGCCCATAAGGCCGTGGAGAATGATAACGGGGGTGCCCTGTCCTACTTCAATGTAGCGGTATTTCCCTTCTTCGATGAGCTGCTCTTCCATGAATATAGTTCCCGATTCGGAGCCGCAAATATAGGGATTTCAGAAATCTTCTTAGTCCCCTTCTGAAGTCCTGTCCAGACTTGGAAAAATTCCACAAACACCCCGTTTTACGGGAAAAAGTGAGGAAATACACCGAAAAAATCCAAAATGTGAATAAAAGTGTTTTTTTGTGGAAAAATGTGGAAATAATTCTTCTATATTTGAGTTGTCATACATAAAGAAGACGTTTTCAATGACCAATTTGATCGGGCAATACGACTGCAAGGCCGATGCCAAGGGAAGGGTATCTCTTCCCGTGGGATTAAAGACCCAGTTGTTGCCTGTGCTCGAAAAAGGTTCGTGATTAAGCGATCCGTTTTTCAGCAATGTCTCGAGTTGTATCCCCGCGAAGAGTACGATGAATTAGTCAAAAGAGTACGTGCTAAGAGCAGGGTGCACCGCAAGTATGATGCGTTCTTAAGAAATTTTGTTGCGGGCACACAGGTGGTAACCATCGAAGAGAATGGTCGCTTGCAGATTCCAAAGAACCTTGTTGCGTTCGCTGGAATCACCAAAGAAGTAGTGCTCAGTTCGGCCATTGACCGAATTGAGATTTGGGACAAAAGCAAGTACGAATCCATTCTTCTTGAGGGTCAAAACAATTACGCTGACCTGGCGGAAGAGATATTCGCCGACGATGTCTGATTATCATCATCCGGTACTGTTGACGGAGTCCTTGGATGGGCTTGATGTCAAGCCGGAGGGTGTGTATGTCGATGTGACGTTTGGTGGGGGAGGACACTCCCGTGCTTTACTCGATCGACTGGGACCTGAAGGAAGGCTCTACGGTTTTGATCAAGATGCCGACGCGGCTCGCAACATGATAGATGACGATAGGTTTCAGCTGGTTCAGGCCAACTTTAAGCATATCAATAGGTTCTTAAAATTTCATGGCGTCCAGCAGGTGGACGGAGTCTTAGGTGACTTTGGCGTTTCGTCTCACCAGTTTGACACCCCGGATCGGGGGTTTTCGACTCGCTTCGACGGCGAGCTGGATATGCGGATGGATGCGACCCAAGGTCAGAGTGCTGCAGATGTTGTTAATGAATACAGCGAAGCAGAGCTGATTCGGGTTTTTCGGGACTATGGAGAATTGCGTCAGGCGCCAAAACTGGCCCGAATGCTGCTCAAGGCTCGAACCCAAAAGCCTATTTCGACCACCCTGGAACTCCGGGAGTTGTTGGAAGGGAGTATTCCTAAGCACAAAGTCAACAAGGAATTGGCTCAGCTTTTTCAGGCGCTCCGAATAGAAGTAAATGATGAGGTGGGGGTGCTAAAAACCTTTTTGCAGCAACTGCCTCAGCTGGTGAAAGTCGGAGGACGTATTTCGCTGATCTCTTACCATTCATTAGAAGATCGGTTAGTAAAGCGATTTGTCCGGGATGGAAAGTTCGAAGGAGAGGCAGAAAAAGATTTCTACGGAAATCAACTGGTCCCTTTTAAAAAAGTAGGAGGGCTCATCGTCCCTAACCAGGACGAGATCAATCAAAATAACCGGGCGCGTAGCGCCAAACTCAGAATAGCCGAACGAACAACATGGTAAAGGAAGGACTTCTAGACATACTCAAAGGAAATTTCCTGGTCAGCGATGAGGCGTCCAAGAACTGGCGCTTCTTGCTCTTCGCTTCTGTTTTGGCTGCTTTGATGATTGCCAGCAGTCACCAAGCCGATAAAAAAGTACATCACATAGCGGATTTGACCCAGCAGGTCAAAACCCTAAAAAGCACACAAGTAAAACACAAAAGAGAAATCCAGCAGTTGCTGTTGGAGTCCCGATTAAAAGAGGAGTTGGCTCCGATTGGATTGGGTGTCCCAGAGCAACCGCCGGCCAAGATTCAAATCGTAAGTCAACCTTAAACCAGCCGAAGAGAACACTTAATGGCAATAACCGAAAAACATATCAATACGCGTCTCTATCTGGTGGCAGTTCTGTTTTTGCTCTTCTCCATGACCATCATCGTGCGGTTGATGGAGATCCAGATGATTCCCAAAGAGGAACTCGGTAAGATTCCAGAAAGCCGTATCCGGTCTGTGGTCAAAGTGCAGCCAAACCGTGGAGACCTGTTCTCGGAAGACGGTCATGTCTTGGCGGCTTCAGTCAATAAATACGATCTGTTTTTTGATCCGGTGAATCCTAAGCCGGCTTCTTTCTTTAATGACAATATTGGACCACTCTGTGATTCCATTGCCAAGGTGACCGGGCAATCCGCTGACAAATTGGTCATGCAGTTTCGCAAAGCCCGGGCCCGCAATGATCAGCACGAAGTTCTCATGCTCAATGTCGATCACCAGATGTATGAGCGTTTCAAAACTTTTCCGCTACTGAATAAAGGGATGCAGGGTGGATTTAAGTTTGAGCCACGGGTAGAGCGGGTATATCCTATGAATCCCCTGGCAGAGCGAACGATCGGAAAAGAGATTCGCAACGATGATGGGACCTATATCCGCGTCGGACTGGATGGAACTTTGGGTCGGGATTACCTGGAAGGGGTTGAAGGACGCCGCCTAAAACAAAAAATTTCGAATAAACTCTGGAAGCCTGTTGGGTCGGAGTATGTGGTAGAATTACAAGAGGGGAAGGACGTTGTCACAACCCTCAACATGCATATGCAAGACATTGTTCACCATGCCTTGAAGGAGCAGCTGGTGGCCAAAAATGCAGAACACGGTACCGCAATCCTGATGGAAGTCCAAACCGGAGAGGTTAAAGCCATAGCCAACCTCGGTTGGGACGAGTACCGCAAGGATTATACAGAGAAGAAAAGAAATTACGCGGTTTGGGAGCGCTACGATATTGGATCAACGGCCAAGCTGGCCTCCTTGCTTATTGCCTTGGAATCCCAGGTGGCGGACAGCAGCACTGTATTTGATACTAACGGAGGAAAATACCGTATTCCCGGGAAGACCGTCGAGGATTCGCACCGAGGAGGTTACGGAACAATCAGCCTGGGTCGAGGCTTTGCCGTGTCTTCAAACACCGTCTTTGCTCAATTGATTCACGAGAACTTTAAGGACCAACCCAAAGAGTACCTCAAACGCCTGGGTCGTTTGGGAATGACGAGTTCTCTAGGGGTGCCGATTGAAGGGGAGTCGGAACCTCTCCTGCGTTACCCGGGTGAATGGGGGTGGTCGGGTATTACTTTGGCCCAGATGGCTTACGGCTACGAAATTCAATTGACGCCTCTACAAGTCTTGGCTTTTTACAACGCTGTGGCCAATGACGGCGAGCTTATTCGTCCTCGCTTTATTAGCGAAACGCGAGAGAAGGGACGCCTGGTCAAGCGCTACAAAAAGCACGTATTAAAAAAGAAGATTTGCGGCCCCAGCAGTTTGAAGGTAGCTCAGCAGCTCCTTCGCGATGTCATCGAGAAGCCCTACGGAACAGCGAAGAATATGCGCACTGAAGTGGTTAGCATTGCCGGAAAGACCGGAACCAGTGAAATCAACTACACTACTGGTGATAAAAACGACTTGGAGTATATCGCGTCATTTGCGGGCTATTTTCCAGCGGAAGCGCCTCGCTACTCCTGTATTGTGGTGATCCACAAACCCAATAAAGAGGGCAAGAAATACTACGGGGCCGATGTAGCAGGTCCTGTTTTCAAAAAGATAGCCGAGAAGATCAGTACCCATTACCAAGACGAATTGTTGTGGGAAGAAGGCGAAATCTCGGAACCGGCCATGGAAGATGACTACGCCTCCTATTTCGCAATGGCAGAAAAAGAACTCAAACGCATCCCGGATTTGACGGGCATGAGTGGGATGGACGCTCTTGCTCTTCTCGAAAACCTGGGCGTAAATGTGGTGATTAAAGGCCATGGAAAAGTAAAAGAACAGTCTGTAAAGCCGGGTACACCGGTAGATCGAACCCGAAAAATTGAATTGAAGCTCTCTTGAAAGTACTGCGCGACATATTGTATGGTGTAAGCCTGGACGCTGTTTCCGGTGATACGGCAGTAGAGATTGCAGAGGTACAATTTGATTCCCGTCGAGTCGGAGATCAAGATGTCTTTGTGGCGGTACGTGGCTTGGTTTCGGACGGACACGACTTTATCGGTAAAGCGTTAGAGCTGGGGGCTCGTGCGATTGTTTGTGAAGAAGTTCCTGAGCAAACTGTGGAGGGAGTGACTTATGTACAGGTCAAGCATTCCGCTACGGCTCTTTCTGTTATGGCAGCCAACTTTTACGACAATCCATCGAAGAATTTGAAGTTGGTTGGGGTAACGGGTACCAATGGTAAAACCACCACGACCACCTTGCTTCACGAGCTCTTTCACAGCGCAGGTTATTCGGTAGGTTTGATATCGACCATCAAGGTGTTGGTCGGTACAAAGGAATACCCTGCGACCCATACCACACCGGATCCCCTGTCGATCAATAAATACCTGAGCATGATGTGTGGAGCAGGAGTTGAATTCTGCTTTATGGAAGTCAGTTCTCATGGAATTGATCAAAAACGCATTGAGGGTCTGCATTTTGCAGGAGCGGTCTTTACCAACCTCACGCACGATCACCTGGATTACCACGGCAGCTTTGCCGCCTACCGGGATACCAAGAAAAGACTCTTTGATCAGTTGCCGAAAACCGCTTTCGCTTTGGTCAATACCGATGACAAAAACGGCTTGGTGATGATGCAAAACACCCGAGCTCGCAAGCTTACCTATGCCTTAAAAGGCTATGCGGATTACCGGGCACAGGTACTCGAAAGCCAGTTTAACGGGCAGCTGATCAAGCTCGATGACAACGAGCTTTGGAGCAAGCTCATCGGACAATTCAATGCCTACAACTTGCTGGCGATCTATGCCGTCGCCGATCAGTTGGGCCTAGACAAAATAGAAACCTTGCGATTGATCAGCGAACTAGAAACCGTTGATGGTCGCTTTCAATACTTTATTTCACCCCAGAAAATTCAAGCGATAGTTGATTATGCCCATACACCGGATGCGCTTAAAAATGTGCTGGTAACCATCAGTGCATTGAGGACTGGAAATGAAAACGTCATCACCGTAGTGGGGTGTGGTGGTGATCGTGACCAATCTAAGCGTCCGGTTATGGGTCATATCGCTTCTGAATTCAGTGATAAAGTGATTTTTACTTCGGATAACCCCCGAAGCGAACCCCCCAGAAGCATCATGGATCAGATGGAAGCGGGTGTCGAAATTCAAAACAAGAAGAAGGTTTTGATGATTGAAGACCGGCGCGAGGCCATCAAGACCGCATGCAGTTTGGCTCAGGATGGCGACATTGTTTTGGTTGCCGGAAAAGGGCATGAAACCTACCAAGAGGTTCAAGGCGTACGGACGGAGTTCGATGACTACAAAGAAATCATCCAAATCTTATCCAACTAGTTATGCTGTATCACCTCTTTGATTATTTGGAACGCGTATACGAGCTGCCCGGAGCAGGACTTTTCAAGTTCTTGTCTTTTCGAGCGGGTTTGGCCGTATTGATTTCTTTATTGGTTGGTAGTGTCTACGGCAAGAACATCATTACCTATTTGCGTAAACAACAAATTGGGGAGCAAATCCGCGATTTGGGATTGGCTGGACAAGCCGAAAAGGCAGGTACACCGACCATGGGTGGGATCATTATTATTCTATCGACTTTGGTTCCCGTCTTATTGCTTGGGGATTTAACGAATATCTATGTTTGGTTGTTGATTGTCAGTATGTTGTGGATGGGTGTCATCGGCTTCATCGATGACTACATCAAGACCTTCAAAAAGGATAAAGAGGGGCTCAAGGGTCGTTTTAAAATTCTTGGTCAAGTTGTACTTGGGCTGGTTGTGGGTCTGGTGATGTACTTCCATCCTTCTGTGACCATCAAAGAAAATGTAACAGGAGATTCCGCTCAAACGGAGGTGGTTGCTGAAGGGTCTAAATCATTGAAGACCAACCTTCCTTTTTTCAAAAACAACGAGCTCGATTATACAGACTTGATCAGCTGGATTTCTCCAGAGATGGAGCAGTACGCTTGGCTCATTTTTATACCCGCGGTTATTATCATCGTGACGGCTGTTTCGAACGGGGCTAACCTAACCGATGGAATTGACGGTTTGGCGGCTGGATCTTCGGCCATAATTGTCATCACCTTGACCCTCTTCGCTTGGGTTTCGGGGAATGTCCTCTTTTCGGATTACCTCGATATCCTCTATATCCCAAATGTAGGGGAGTTGGTAATTTTTACCGCCGCTTTTGTTGGAGCGCTGGTTGGATTTTTATGGTACAACGCTTATCCGGCCCAGGTTTTTATGGGTGATACGGGGAGTTTGACCATTGGTGGCGTTATTGCCGTGATCGCCATCATTGTTCGCAAGGAATTACTGATTCCCATTTTGTGTGGAATCTTTTTCGCGGAGTCCCTATCGGTAATGATACAGGTAGGTTATTTCAAGCAGACCAAAAGAAGATTTGGGGAAGGGAAGAGGGTCTTTTTGATGGCTCCCCTTCACCATCATTTTCAGAAGAAAGGCTTTCACGAAAGCAAAATCGTAACCCGGTTTTGGATTGTGGGCATACTGCTGGCCATTGTCAGTGTAGTAACCCTTAAGATTCGCTAGCCATGCGGTTGGTGGTGCTCGGCGCTGGAGAGAGTGGTGTAGGGACCGCTCTGTTAGGAAAACAAAAAGGATACGAGGTGTTTGTATCGGATGCCTCTGAGATCCAAGAAAAATACAAGAACGTTCTTTTACATCACGGGATTGATTTTGAAGAGAAGCAACACACGGAGTCGCTGATTCTATCGGCCGATGTGGTGATGAAATCACCGGGTATCCCTGATCGGGTGCCTTTGATCCAAGCGCTTTTAAAGCGAGGAGTCGCGGTGGTTTCTGAACCTGAATTTGCCGCCCAGTTTAGCGATGCCCAGTGGATCGCCATTACCGGGACCAACGGCAAAACGACCACTACTGAGCTGACTTATTACCTGCTGGATGCAGCGGGCCTATCTGCTGCGAAAATGGGTAATGTGGGCATCAGTATGGCAGGACAAGTGGCTGCAGGAGGCTTTGACTATGGCGTTTTGGAGATCAGCAGTTTTCAGCTGGACGGGATACGGGATTTTAGACCCCATATCGCCGTGATTACCAATATCACACCAGATCATTTGGATCGCTACAACTACGAGTTCGAGAACTACATCGCTTCTAAATTCAGAATTGCCCGGAACCAAAAAGAAACCGATTACCTGATCTACGATTATGACGATCCGGTGATTCGGGAAGGATTAAAAAAATACCCGACTCGGGCTACCCCAATCCCTTTCTCCGTGAAAGAAAAACTGGAGCAAGGGGCTTACTTAGAAAACGGAATGATTCGGTTTTCTGTGAATGATAAAACAATGGATATGGACGCAGGACTTCTGCCTATCGAAGGATTACACAACAAGAAAAACGCCATGGCGGCAAGCATTGCTTCGCTGCTGGTCAATGTACGAAAAGAAGAGCTGAGAAAGAGCATTCAGCACTTTCAGGGGGTGCCACACCGTCTTGAAAAGGTGTTGCGCATCGGCGGGGTAGAGTACATCAACGATTCCAAAGCGACCAATGTTAATGCTTGTTACTATGCTCTGGAAGGCATCAAAAAACCCATTGTTTGGATTGCTGGTGGGGTAGATAAAGGAAACGATTACATGGAGCTCATGCCTTTGGTACGGGAAAAAGTAAAAGCCATCATCTGTTTGGGGATGGACAATACGAGCCTGGTGGACACCTTCAGCCCGGTGGCTGATCTCATGGTCGAGACCTATTCCATGGAAGAGGCGGTCAAGGTCGCCAATAAGGTGGCTCAAAAAGGCGATACCGTTTTGTTGTCGCCGGCTTGCGCCAGTTTTGACCTTTTTAAAAATTATGAGGACCGCGGAGAACAGTTCAAAGCGGCCATACGAAAACTATAGAACACAACACGAGAACCCGAAAATGATTGGATTGATAAAAAGCTTGAAAGGAGATAGAGCCATTTGGGGACTGGTTGCCCTATTGGCCCTCTTTTCGTTTTTGCCCGTTTACAGCTCTACGACCAAATTGGCGTTGATGGGGAACAAAACCAGCTTTGAGTTTCTAATGAAACACGGCTTGCTGTTGGTTTTGGGCTTTGGAATCATTTATGCGGTTCACCGTGTCCCTACACGCTATTTTAAAGGCTTGTCGATTATGGCTTTGCCATTTTCGATTGCCCTTTTGGTCTTGCCCTTGGCTATTGGTGCCACCTCGGAAGGGGAAAGTGCCAGCCGATGGATTGTCATGCCGGTGGTTTCTCTGCGTTTTCAGCCTTCTACTCTAGCCTCTTTGGTTTTGATGGTCTGGGTGGCGCGTTTTTTGGCCAAGACTAAGGATGAAACCATCAGCTTTAAAGACAGTCTTTTACCTTTGTGGTTTCCGGTATTGGTTACCGTTGGGCTTATTCTGCCGGAGAACTTTTCGACCGCGGCTATTCTGATGACCTTGGTGTTGTTGCTCTGCTTTTTGGGCGGGTATCCGCTGAAGTATTTGGGAGCCATTTGTGGGACGGGCTTGCTGGTGCTCTCTCTGTTTGTCTATACGCTCCGTATAACCCCAAAAGACGATCTTCCGGGTCGTGCCAAGACCTGGCAAACCCGAATCAATACCTTTTGGAATCCTGAAGAAGCCACTCAGGACGCACAGCGACAGGCCAACTTTGCCAAAATCGCGATTGCTAATGGAGGCTTGGTCGGGAAGGGAGCCGGAAAGAGTGAAACCAAGAACCACTTGCCCCAGAGTAGTTCCGACTTTATCTATGCGATCATCATTGAAGAGTATGGCTTTTTAGGAGGAGGTCTGCTGCTCTTTATCTATATGCTCCTGCTGTTTCGCATCGTGGTTGTGGCCAATAGCGCCAAGACCATTTTTTCAAAATTATTAGTGCTTGGAGTGGGCTTGCCCATCGTTTTTCAAGCCTTGATCAATATGGCGGTGGTGGTGCAGTTGTTCCCAGTAACGGGCCAGCCCTTGCCGCTGATCAGTATGGGGGGAACCTCGATTTGGATGACCTGTTTGGCCATCGGTATTATTCTCAGTGCCAGTGACAAATCTGAAGTGGTTCCAACCCCAACCGAAAAATCCGAACACAATCCATTAGAAGTACTCAGTGGGCAGTTATAAGTTTCTCATATCAGGTGGTGGAACCGGGGGGCACGTTTTCCCGGCCATAGCCATTGGTCAGGAGTTACAGCGACGCTACCCCGATGCAGATTTCTTGTTTGTGGGGGCCAAGGATAAGATGGAAATGGAAAAGGTGCCACAAGCTGGGTTTAACATCCAAGGTCTTTGGATCAGTGGATTTCAACGCAAGCTGAGCTGGGCCAATTTGGTGTTTCCGTTTAAGCTGCTGTCGAGTCTGTCCAAAGCCAAAAAGATCATCCGCCAGTTCAAGCCGGATGTCGCCATTGGAACAGGAGGATTTGCGAGTGGACCTGTGCTGAAAATGGCCGCCAAAACCAAGGTGCCCTTTATCTTGCAGGAGCAGAATTCGTATGCCGGAGTAACCAATAAGCTACTGGCGAAAAGCGCTTCCGTCATCTGTGTGGCTTACCCTCATATGGAGCGGTTTTTTCCGGCTGATCGTCTGGTACTTACCGGAAATCCAATCCGTAAGGATTTGTTGAAACCTCTACCGGCGCAGGCCGAAGCTCTGGAAGCTTTTGGTTTGGATACCGCTAAAAAGACCGTCTTGATTTTGGGTGGAAGCCTGGGAGCTCGGCGCGTGAATCAATTGATCGAAAAAGAGCTCCCCTTCTTTGAAGCCCAAGGGGTTCAACTGCTGTGGCAGTGTGGAAAGTTCTATGCCGAAGATTATAAAAAATACAGCCGAGAATCCGTTCAGGTCATGCCCTTTGTGGATCGCATGGATCTGCCTATGCTGCGGCTGACATCATTATTTCCAGAGCCGGTGCCGGTTCTGTATCTGAATTAGCTCTAGTCGGAAAGCCCTTGCTTTTGATCCCTTCTCCGAATGTTGCTGAGGATCACCAGACGAAGAATGCCCAGGCAGTCGTCGAGGTGGGTGGGGCCAAAATGCTGAAAGAAAGCGAACTCAATAGCCGCTTCCAAGAATGTATGGAGGAGCTTTTGACCGACGCCACTGTACAACAGAATTTGCAAGAAGGCATTCGCCGTTTTGCCCGTCCACAAGCGACAGAAGACATCGTGGATGAAATCGCTAAACTCTTGCCCGCCTCATGAAACAAGTCCTGCGACATATCGACAGCTTGTACTTCATCGGTATTGGGGGTATTGGGATGTCTGCCTTGGCGCGCTATGCCAAGCAGTTGGGTTTGCGGGTTGCCGGTTACGACCGGGTCCAAACCGCATTGACCCAGGCCCTGGAAGCAGAGGGGATAGCGATTGATTATGACATTAGACCGGAACAGCTGGAGGAAGGCTTTAACCAGGCCGACAAATGCTGGGCCATTTATACCCCGGCGGTGCCCGTCTCCAATGCTTATTTCGCGCATTTTGAGAAGCAAGGAGTTCGCTTGATGAAGCGAGCTGAACTATTGGGCAAACTCACCGAACACACACAGTGTTTGGCAGTGGCTGGAACCCATGGAAAGACGACAACGTCCGCCATTTTAGCGCACCTTCTCAATGTCCACAAGCAGGACTTTGTCGCCTTTCTGGGTGGGGTATCCGAAGACTTTCAGAGCAACTTTTTGATGAAGGGCCACACCTATTCAGTGGTCGAAGCCGATGAGTTTGATCGTTCCTTTCTGCATCTTTCACCTTCTCACGCCTGTGTAACCCATATGGATGCCGATCACCTCGATATTTATGGCGATCCCAAGGCCATGGAAGAAAGCTACAAGGCCTTTGCCGAAAAACTAAGACCGGGAGGTCAGTTAATCGTACGCCAGGGCTTACCGCTCGAAGGATTGAGTTATGGGTTTGAGCAGGGAGCCGATTACCAGCTCCTCAACCTGGAGATTGTCGACGGTGGTTATCGCTTTGATTTTCATACCCCCAAAAAGGAATTTAAAGGAGTACGCTACTACAAGCCTGGCCGTCACAATGTGCTGAATGCCGCAGCGGCCTGGGCGTTGGCAGATCAGATCTGTCCGGCCATGGATTTTTCTGAAGCCCTGGCAGGCTTCAAAGGAGTAGAGCGTCGCTTCAGTTATGTAGTGCGGGAATCGGATTTCGTTTTTATTGACGATTACGCCCATCACCCCACCGAGATCGATGCGGTGTACGAAGCGGTGAGCAAGTGGTATCCTGCCAAGAAAACCCTGGTGGTGTTTCAGCCTCATTTGTTTAGTAGAACCCAGGATTTTGAAACCGAATTTGCGGAGAGTTTAAGCCGTTTTGAGGCCGTCTTTTTGATGGAGATTTACCCAGCAAGAGAGGAGCCCATTCCTGGGGTAACCTCTTCTGCGCTCCTCGAAAAAGTAAAGACTCCAACCAAGGCGTTGGTCGCCCGAGAGGCTTTGATCGATGAAATTAAAAACTACCAGCCCGAGCTCCTGTTGATGCTCGGAGCAGGAGATATAGGAAAAGAAGTAAGAACCGTAAAAAACGCCTTGGGATATGAAGCGTAAAACCGCCTTTTGGGAATTGGGATTGCTCGCCGTGATCGTCTTGGGATTGTACGGATTTGCGGGGCATAGATATCAACTCCGGGTCGTAGAAGATATTGAAGTTAAATTCCTCGGAGACAATAACTTATATATTACAGAAGATGCCGTTGATAAGTTGTTGATACAAAATCATGGAAGCCTAAGAAACCTCCCTGTAGATCAGATAGTTTTGAATACCATAGAAGAGGAAATCAACGCCAATCCTATGGTTGATAATGCCCAAGTCTTCCTTACTCACACCGGCTCTATGGTCGTCCAAGTGAGGCAGCGTCAGCCGATCGGAAGGGTTCAGACTCTTGTAGAATCATTCTACCTCGATCAATCGGGACAGCGCATGCCCTTGTCCGAACAATTTACGGCAAGAGTGCCCTTGATCACCGGGAAGGTGAATAAGGCCACCTTAGTGGCTGTTCATCGTATACTGACCGAGGTGCAAACCGATTCGTTTTTGATGAAAAACGTGATTGGTATTCATATCGCAGAAGAAGACGACTACAGGTTGAGTTGAGAAGCGAGGATTATCGTTTGCATTTGGGGAATGCAGATCGCTTGGCTAACAAATTTCAAAAGTTCAAGGCCTTTTACGCCCAGTCGCTTAAGGCAGAAGGGATGAGGGACTACGAAAAAGTAAGTCTGGAATTCAGGAAGCAAGTCGTCTGCACCAAAAAACAAGAGCATGGAACAAACTAAGTACTCCGTCGGATTAGACATCGGAACCACAAAAATCGTAGCCATCATTGGCCGCGAAAACGAATACGGGAAAATTGAGGTCCTGGGCATGGGCAAGTCTAAGAGCCTGGGTGTTCATCGTGGTGTGGTGAACAACATCACCCAAACGATTCAATCCATCCAACTCGCCGTGGACCAAGCGGTGGCGGATTCGGGTCTGGAGATCAAAGAAGTGGTGGTCGGTATTGCCGGGCAACACATCCGTAGTCTGCAACACAGCGACTACATCACTCGTGATAACTCGGAGCGGGTAATTAGCGATCAGGATTTGGAGTTGCTCTGTGATCAGGTGTACAAATTGATCATGCTTCCTGGAGAAGAAATTATTCACGTTTTGCCACAAGAGTACAAGGTCGACGCTCAAGCCGAAATTAAGCAGCCCATCGGGATGTATGGTGGACGTTTGGAGGCCAACTTCCACGTGGTGGTCGGACAGGTCACTTCCATCAAGAATATTGGACGCTGCATCAAGAGTGCAGGACTGGACCTGGCCAATATCACACTCGAGCCACTGGCCTCTGCCAAGGCCGTGCTCAGTCAAGAAGAAAAAGAAGCCGGGGTGGCCCTCATTGATATCGGAGGGGGAACCACGGACCTGGCCATCTTCAAAGACGGCATCATAAGGCATACTTCGGTTATTCCTTTTGGAGGAAATATCATTACTGAAGACATCAAAGAAGGCTGTTCTATCATCGAAAAGCAAGCCGAGCTCTTGAAGATTAAGTTTGGTTCGGCCTGGCCCGGAGAAAATAAAGACAACGAGATTGTTTCGATTCCCGGACTTCGTGGTCGCGAGCCCAAAGAGATCACCCTCAAAAACTTGTCGAAAATCATCCACGCTCGTGTGGTCGAGATTGTAGAGCAGGTTTACGTCGAAATCAAAAACTACGGCTACGACGAGCCGAAGAAAAAACTAATTGCAGGGATCGTGTTGACCGGTGGTGGAAGTCAACTGAAGCACCTCAAGCAATTGGTAGAATACATCACCGGCATGGATACGCGTATCGGTTATCCGAACGAGCACCTCGCGGGACACTCGGACGAAGATATCGCTAGCCCATTGTACGCTACAGCGGTCGGCTTGCTGATGGACGCACTCGAGAGAGATCGTCAATTGCCCCCTCCGGTACAGATTGTCGGAGAAGAAACTGAGGAGGTGGAAGGGGAGGAAATGGTGCAAGCTGAACTGGGAACGGAGCCTCTGGCTCAGGATACCTTGACAGAACAAGCTCAAAAAGCGACCGTTTTGGAGCGCTGGAGTGATAAACTGAGAAAGTTTTTAGAGAACGCAGAATAACCCCCCATAATACAAACACACACACAACGCATAGACTATGAGTACAACCGATGATATAAGCAACATCGACTTTGATCTGCCGAAGCACAAGAGCAACGTGATCAAGGTCATTGGTGTCGGTGGTGGCGGAGGAAACGCCATTAACCACATGTTCGAGGCGGGCATTAACGGTGTGGATTTCGTGATCTGTAACACGGATTCCCAGGCCTTGCAAAACAGCCCGGTTCCCAATAAAATTCAGTTAGGAGTTTCTTTGACTGAAGGTCTTGGTGCAGGTGCTAATCCGGAGATCGGAGAGCAGGCTGCCATGGAGAGTATGGAAGACATCAAGAACATGCTTGGTCCAACAACCAAGATGGTCTTTATTACCGCTGGTATGGGTGGTGGAACCGGAACAGGTGCCGCGCCGATCATCGCTAAGTTCTCTAAAGAAATGGATATCCTCACGGTAGGAATCGTCACCATTCCTTTTCAGTTTGAAGGAAGCATGCGTACCAAGCAGGCTCAGGCTGGAATCGAGCGTTTGCGCGAGAATGTCGATTCTCTGATCGTGATCAACAACAATAAACTCCGCGAGATTTACGGTAACCTTGGATTCAAAGCGGGCTTCTCTAAAGCCGATGAAGTCTTGGCCACTGCCGCTCGTGGAATTGCAGAGGTGATTACCCACCACTACATGCAGAACATTGACTTGCGTGATGCCAAGACGGTTCTTTCCGACAGTGGAACGGCCATCATGGGATCTTCTCAGGCAAGTGGTTCAACGCGTGCGAACGAGGCGATTACAGAAGCCCTGGATTCTCCGCTATTGAACGATAACAAAATCAAAGGAGCCAAGAATGTGTTGCTCCTTATTGTTTCGGGTACACAAGAAATTACCATTGACGAAATTGGTGAGATCAACGATTACATTCAGGTCGAAGCCGGTTACAGCGCCAACATTATTATGGGGGTTGGCGAGGATGAAACCTTGGGTGAAGCCATTTCGGTTACCGTCATCGCTACCGGATTTGATGTAGATCAGCAAGACGATATCGTCAACACCGAGACCAAGAAAATTGTACACCAATTGGACGGGGCCCAGAAAGTGGCTGCCTTGGCTAAGCCCGAATCAGCTCCTGTTGAGTCTGACGTGGCGGTTGAGCAGACGGCTGCTGCAGAGGAAGAAGTGATCATCAAGCACCAACTCGATGACACCGAAATAGAAAAGGAAGATCTTGGGGGTTTGGGTTTGGTCCCCACGACAGATGAGCTCAGAAACCTGGATGTGGTCTATGAGGAAGTCAAGCCTGAAGTAATTGCTGCGGAAGTTCCCGCAGAGACCCTGGAAACCGAATTGGACCAGGCCGTTTCTGAAGAGGAGTTCGTCATCATCGAAACCAGCGAGCAACTGCGCGATATCGATGTGGTTGAGCCGGAAGAGGTTTTGAACCGGGAGGAATTGGAGCAGACAGCTTTGGCTTTTGAATTGCCTTTGGTTGTTGACAATCCTGTTGAAGAAGAGGAAGAAATCGTTGCTGAAGACGAGGCGCCGACCATCACCTTTGATTTGTCTGACGAATCCATGAGCATGGAAGAGGAGGCGTATATCGAAGTGGATGAGATCGTCGAAACGCCGCCTCTAGAAAGCAGCGAGACCCGCTTCGATTTGCAAGACTATATGGAGCTTGAAAAGCAATTGGCCGGTGCCCAACCTGCAGAGGAAAAAGAAACCGCCGTTGCCGATGAGCCGGTACTAAAAAGAATTGATCAGGAAACTGAAGCCTCCACCGGAGATCCACAAGGAGAGGTGGCTGCTGAGGAAAATCCTTTTGAAAATTCCATCGATGAAATCTTAAAAGAGCGCGTAGACGATCGCCGGAAGAAAATGAAAGACTTCAACCACAAGTTCAGTTTTCGCCGTAACAGCATCGAGGATATCGAGAAAGAACCCGCCTACAAAAGACAAGGCGTAGACCTTGGGGATGTCCCTAAGGAACAAAAGGTCTCACGTACGAGCTTGAGCGAAGACAGCAATGAGGATATGCAGCTGCGATCCAACAATTCGTTCTTGCACGACAACGTGGATTAGTAGTGTTTAGTTTGTATTCCCTAACGGGAGTTTTAAGCCCGAAAGCTCTCGCTTTCGGGTTTATTTTTTTAACTTTGCCCTCCTTAAAACAGAGCCCATGAGTTTGCAATCACAGGTTATGACAGAGCTAAAAGCCGCGATGAAAGCCAAGGACAGTGTTGCCTTGGAATCACTGCGTGCCATCAAGTCTGCCATCTTGCTCGCCCAAACCGAAACCGGTGGAGGGGGAGAGTTATCTGAGGAGGCAGAAATCAAGCTTTTGCAGAAGCTCGTCAAGCAACGCAAAGACAGTGCAGCCCTTTACAACGATCAGGGTCGTGCCGACTTGGCTGAACCTGAATTGGCACAAGCTGCCGTTATCGAAAAGTTCTTGCCTGAGCAACTCTCTGAAGAAGAGATTACCGCTGTCGTTAAAGCCACGATCGAAAAGGTTGGGGCCAGCGGCATGCAAGACATGGGAAAAGTCATGGGAATGGCCTCTAGGGAGCTCGCAGGCAAAGCCGATGGGAAGACCATCTCCGGCATTGTAAAGACGCTTCTAAGCAGCTAACATAAACGGCCGCGTAGTTCAACTGGATAGAATATCAGATTTCGGCTCTGAGGGTTGGGGGTTCGAATCCTCCCGCGGTCACGAATAAAACCCAAAAAAGGGGAAAGCGAAAAGCGAGCAAAGAAAAAGCTCGCTTTTTCTTTTGGGAGTGATTGAAGCTTTCTTTTTGGGTTTTTCAACGCGGAGCGTTGTGAGGAACATTTGCGGAGCAAATGAATCCTCTTCTTCTTCACTCGTTAGCGTTGGGCTTTGTATTTGCAAAGGGGAATGCATTGAGGATGATTAACGAGGTGAATCAATCCTTTCTTTTTGGGTTTTTCAACGCGGAGCGTTGTGAGGAACATTTGCGGAGCAAATGAATCCTCTTCTTCTTCATTCGTTAGCATTGGGCTTTGTATTTGCAAAGGGGAGTGCAGTGAGGAGGATTAACGAAGTGAATCAATCCGCTATATTTATAAGAGAATAGGCATGGATTTTTACAACAACTTTTCTCAATGAAAAAAATACTAATCGCCGGCGCCTCAGGAATGGTTGGAGGACACCTTCTCGAAGAAGCCCTCGCCTCAGACAGAGTGGCCAAAGTCATTTCTCTGGTAAGAAAGGCAGGAGACAAAAGGCACCCCAAGCTTCAAGAAAGACTCATCGAAGACTTTTCGGACTATTCCAACTCAGCCGAAATATTCAAGGATGTGGATGCCGCTTATTTCTGCATTGGAGTCTATACCGGTAAAGTGCCGGATGATCAATTCAAGGTGATCACCGTCGATTATGCGGTGGCCTTTGCTCAAGCGCTTCAAGAGAACAGCCCCAAGGCCAAATTCTGTTTATTAAGTGGGCAGGGTGCCGATAGGACTGAAAAAAGCAGGATGAGCTTTGCCAAATACAAGGGCATGGCCGAAAACCAAATCTCCGAACTAGGATTGATCTTCTTCAGCTTTCGTCCGGCTTATATCTACCCTAGCGTTGCGCGAAAAGAACCGAATCTCATGTACACCATCTCGCGTTGGTTGTATCCTTTGATCAAACTGCTCGGGAAGAACGCGAGTATTCCTTCCGCCGATTTGGCCAAGGCCATGTTCCAGGTAGGGTTAGATGGTACGGACAAGTCCATCCTTGAGAACCGGGATATCCTTAAGGTGTTGAAGGCTTAAACGCGTAACAAATTCAGTCAAATCCCTACCTATGGAGAAATCAACCTTTTCCATATGACCCAGCCAATACCCTCTAAGGCCGCCTATGCCTTGGATTTAGTTCTCTACTTGGGCGTGATGTTCGGTATTCGAGAACTCTACTTTGACCAGTTGGATTTTATTGCTAATGGGCTGTTCTGGTCCTTGACCACTCTGTTGGTAGCTACATGGCGAATGCGTGCTCGAGCAATAAGTTGGAAAGACCTGGGTTTAACTAAACCCAAGCTTCTAAAAACCTTGGGAATAACCGTTTTGATCTTGATTGCAACGGTTGTAGGTATCATGAGTTTCGAAATTCTCAAAGACTTTCTTTCGTTCGATTTAAATCCAGACACCTCCTCTGCGCAGGCGTCGGTCAAATTTGGGCTTGAAAAAGGAGGTTGGACTCATTTTTTAATGATTATACCCTTGGTCTGGTTGCAATCTGCATTGGAAGAAATGCTCGACCGTGGATTCTTGATTTCCTGGATAGAGAAAGCGCTTTCTTCCAATATCGTGGCCACGGTATTCGCTGTGCTCCTTCAGGCTGCGATTTTCGGATTTCGACATTCCTATGACTTGTCCGAAAGATCCATCACCGTGGGGATCATTGGCCTTGTCATGGGTACAGCCTACGTGCTCTCTGGAAGAAATCTCTGGCCTTTGATTTTGGCGCACTGTTTGCTGAACACCCTCTCTTTAGTGGAGAAAGTTGCGTAACTTAATTTCTAAACCCTTCGTCTTTATCCCCTTCAAGCCTATTTAATGAAAAACACCTTTGTTTTTTTAATCGGAATCCTCGGCGTCCTGCTCTTTGTAGGGTCTGCTATTTGGGGTGGTATTTTAATAGACGGCTACGACCCCCTAAGCCAATTGATCAGCGAATCCTATGCGACCGATACCGAGTATGGGGAGTCTTTGCGGTTTTACGGATACATTCCCAGTGGTCTACTCTTGGCCATGTTTTGCTTTGCAGGAAGAAGCGTTTTTCCGCGTTCCCGGGTAACAACATTGGGTTTTATCGGTCTTGGGATTTTTTATGGATTCGCTACTGTGGTGGTTTCCCTCTACCCTTGTGACAGTGGGTGCTTGTTTACCAAAGAGCCGAGTCTGTCGCAGTTCATCCATAACCTGGTTGGCTTCGTGACCTATGCTACAGTTCCGCTCTGTATTTTTATGGTCGGTCGCGGTCTAAGACAATTCGAAACCCACAAGCGCTTTGCCAATCAATCGATTCAATTGGGGTTACTGAGCGTGGTTCTGGTGCTCCTGTTTTTTGGGTTAGCCGATTCTGAGTATGCCGGTCTGTCTCAGCGGGCAGTCGAGCTGAGTTTTATCGGTTGGGTGATTCTTTGTGCGTTTACTATTTTACGCACGAAATCCAATCCCTTATAAAAACCGCCCTTCATGAAATTCATATTCCCTTTCTTATTTACTCTGCTTCTGCTCGCTAGTTGCGCAGAATCGGCAAATCATCCTAGGCCCAAGTATGATGATGCCGAGAACGATCGGGAATTCTACAATTTTTCTGGAGCGGTTAAGAGCATGAAACGCTATAGGACTATCAGTCCCAAGCAAGGACATGTCTATGAAAGTGTACCTCAATGGTTTATGAAATTCACTAAGGATGGGAAGATCGTCAAATACACGAGATTTCTAGACAATGGTAAAGTTTCATCAACGGAAGAATACGAGTATAACGCAGAAAATCTTTTAAAGAAAATCACAAACAAGCAGCCCTTGTACAATGAAAAGAGCGAGCCTTTTTACAGTTATGATACCATTAATAACATCACGACGATTACTTACCATGTTGATAGTCTGGTGAATATTTTGAAGGTGTATTACAATGAAAAAGAGCAGGTGACAAAAATGGTAAATGAAAATAATAATGGAAGCAGTGAAGAAACCTTTAGGTACGAGAAAGATGATGAAGGTAATCTGACCAAGGAACTAAAATTTCAAGATGGAGAGTTAGTTAGCTCTCAATTTTATGAATACAATGCGCAAGGCAGGACCATTAAGTATATCACTGAGTTTAATAGTATGAAAATGGGTTGGGAGCGGACTTGGGAGAACGGATATTTAATTCAGCAAGAAAACTACACCCTTTCCCCTGATGGGGCCAAGCATCTTGATGAAAAAAACACCTATGACAAGCATTACAATGTCATCCACAAGAAGGTCTTCAGAGATGATGAACTGAGCCGGGAATTGAAGTATTCATATAGCTATGATGCTCATGGGAACTGGGTAAAGAGAAACGTGACCATCAAGGAAGTGGATTTTGGTAGGACAAAATTTATTCCTGCTTTTGAAGAGACCCAGGAATTGGAGTATTGGGATGAATAATGATCTCTGGCATAATTCTAGTGGTCTTTTTTGTAAACCTGCCAAATGACTAAAGCTGTTTTTATCTTTTTTTGCTTTTGTGGCTATAGTCTAACGGGCTTTGCACAGGATAGGGAGGCTTCTACATCCTATGAATTACTGGATTGGAAAGTCAGCAAGTGCGAGGATATCTATAATCCGTATCGACTTCTTAATCGCATTAAAGAGCAGAAGGTATCAAGTGGGAACAGCATTCTTTCAATTCACTTTAGCGAGAACTGTTGTGCGGAGATCCAACCTCGGGTGGAGACTGTAAATGATTCACTTATCATTAGTACAAGTCTTCCTAATGAAGATGATGAAGTGGAGGTGGTAGCTGAATGTGATTGCCGTTGCAGCTTTACTATGGAGCTTCAAATCCGTGGTGAGCTATTAGAAAATCAAGCGATCTATTTGAATGATCGGAAGATTGAGTATTCGGAGGATTTCTATAAGACAGTTCCTGTTTCTTCTTCCAGCTATCAAGGACAGGAGATTAACCGAACCAATAAATATGGCCATCGAGAGGGCAGGTGGTTGACTTTTAATAAAGCTGGTGGCATTGAAATGGAAATCCTCTATCCGGAAAGCTCCTTACTAAAGAAAGGAGAGCGTATTTGGTGGAAAAAGTATTCAGAATCAGGAATGCTACTGTTTTATACGAGTCCAGATAGCACAGCGCGGTGGAATGAGCGAGGCGATTTGTTAAGTGAGATTGTTAATTACCAGAAAGGAGACACTACTTTCCAAAGACGCAATCGGTGGCATGAAAACCTTTCGATACATCTAAGGTGGCTAGAAAGAGCTTATCTTACAACTATTGGAAGTGAGCGTGATACTGCCGTAACGATGGAAATTATAGAAAACGAGTATGTCTACCGAGAAGAATATTATGAAACTGGCCAACCCAGCCTTCTAAAGGTAAGGGATACCACTTTTCGTTGGTTTCCTAATGGGGACTTGGAAGAGCTGCGTTACCCCAATGGAAGACAAAAATTCTATAAAACCGGGCAATTGGAATCCCAATTCCGGGAATGGAAAGAAAAAGGAAAAAAAGGGCAATGGCATTCGGAACACCAGCTAAGTGTTTTGTTTGATGCGGAAAATCAAATAAAAATGATTTCCTATAGTCCTTCTGATGTTCAGCCGACAAGTGAGGTTATGGATTTAACCCTCTATGTTTGGCAATGGGATAAATTCAAGAATTTAATTTCTGACCCACCGAATTGGGAAGGGCCTTACCCTTGGTCGTCTATAGAATCCATCGTTAACTTGTTACCTGAATATGAATTGGAGTAGGTTTATACAGAAGAGTTCTTTGAATATTCAGAAGGACCTTTTTTTACTAGTTGTGATCTTTTGTGTTTGCACTTTTGTTTCTGCTCAAGATGCTGGACTTAAGGAAAAAAAGATCCAGAAATTGGAAGCGGAATGGGAAGAGCTGGTTTATCAAAAGGGCGGATGCATAGGCGGAATGCAGTATGCACATCAACCTCTTGGTGATGAAATGGAAGAGTACCTTGTGTTTGGAATGTCATCTTGGAAGGTCTTTGTTAAACAGGAAAATAACCATCTCTTTGAGTTCCTCATAAGCCAATTTTCTGATACCACTAAAACAAAGGTGCATACCTGTCCTTTTTTTATAGCTACAAATGGGGAAATGGCGGTTTACGCTATCCAAAAAATCACGAAAGTCAATTGGTATGATTTTGAAGATTTCAACTCCTATAAAGACAAAAAAACTACCGGATCTATGGATCAACCGCAAATGTGGTTGAGGTCTATTTTAACTGACCATAGGAAGAGGAAGAAACTTATTGGTTACTACAGAGCATATTACTATAAATAAAGATTAAGTCTTTAATGCTGGCTGTATCCACTAAACTCATTTCTCAAGTATGAAGTCCAACCCCAAAACCCGATTTGCCTTATATACTGCCCTCATTTCCTTTGTTCTAGGCTCAGCAATAATCAGTGGTTATTATTGGACATTGGATTCAGGCTTTGTAACATTAGGATTAATCTTTCTTTTCGTTGCTGTTCTTTTTAATCTGCTTGTTCTTATTCGTCTTTTGTTTTTAGCCCGAAAAGATGATTCTAAACACCCTACTTATTTAAAAACAGCTGGGATTATGCTTTTGAATATTCCCATAGTTCTGGTGTATCTTCAGTTGGCTTTTTCTCTGAGCAGCACGTTTAGGGTGAAATTTGTAAATAGAACTGAATCAGAAATGAGTAATATTCATCTTCAAGGTTGTGATCACTCCTTCATTGGTTCTTTGAAACCTGGAGAGTCAGCAAATATTTCCTTTGAAATACCCAATGATTGTGGCTTATCCGTTCAGTTTTCTTCAGAAGGGAAGGTGTACAACGAAACTATTGCGGATTACCTGACAGTTGGAATGAGTGCAAGCATATCGCATCCACTAGGACGAGGAGATCAGTTCTTTCCATAATCAAATTCAATAATTTCGTTATTCAAATTAACAATCCATGCACCCCAAACAACTCGAAGCCGTTTTTGCCTTAGAATCCAAGAAGCGCTATGAATACCTGATCAAAAAAGTGGCCGATGCTGAGGAGGTGTACGTGATTCTGGACCAGGAAGAATGTTATGTGACCTGCGGCTCAGAGAAGGAAGTAATTATCCCGGTCTGGCCCGAAAGGGAATTTGCAGAGGAATTAATTCAAAGGGAGTGGAAGGACTGCAAGGCACACCCCTTGCATTTAGATGATTTTGCCGATCTGCTGGATGAACTCACAGAAGAAAACTACTTAGTCGCTGGTTTTCCGAACCGAGAGCTCAACGCATCCGTAGTGAGCCCGGAAGATATGATTGCGCACTTGCACGAGGAATTGAAGAAGTACCGGTAAATCGTAAAAGAGTTGAGATTCTGAACTGAACGATGATAAAACGGAGCCCCATTATTCTTTTCTGCCTTTTGTTTTTCGCATTGACCCTGGCTTATAATTACGCCTTCCCCGTCTTTTTGATCAAGGGAACTTATGTGGCACATGTGCAGGGTCAAGACGGTTATTTGGGTGTAAAAGAAGGCGATACCTTGAGGATTCAAGCAGATGGAACTTTCCATAGCCAGAGCTGGGGGTCAGGCACCTACCGAATTGCCAATGATGAAATCACTTTTCGGACAGAAAACGAAGCCATATCGACCTCTTTTAAAAGACCCTATTTTTATGGAAGCCCGAGGATTGCCATTTTTTATGACTTGATTGCAGAATTCGTCTAGTAGTAAATTTAAGATGATAATCACCAATGCCAAGCGGGAAGACGCTAAAATCCTTACCGAACTGACGATTCGCTCAAAGAACCATTGGGGCTATGGCTATGCACAGATTGAGGAATGGCGGCATGAGCAAGGTCCAACCGTTATTGAGATATTATTTTCTAGTATAGAAAGGATTCATAGCCTTTTACAATTGATTTTTGCTTTTTTGCCTATGTTCAGGAGGTAACGAAAATGTGATTCTATGGCAGTGCCTAAAATCAGTGGTTTGTACGAAACCCACTTGGATGTCGAAAACCTCGAAAGATCAATAGGGTTTTATTCGGAGGTTTTGGGGTTAAAACAATGCCGCTTTGACAACAAGCGCCGACTCGCCTTTTTTTGGGTGGGGGAAGACCGGCAGCAGATGTTAGGACTCTGGGAAAAACCCAAGGAAGAAATTGAAAAGCGTCATTTCGCATTTCGTTGTGATCCTGAATGGATAGCCAACGAGTCCATCGACTTTTTAAAATCCCACAACCTGCACTATTGGAATTTTTTGCAGGACGACAATGACAAGCCCATGGTCTTTGTCTGGGTGCCAGCCATAGCGATTTATTTTACCGACCCCGATGGGCATTACCTCGAGTTTTTGGGCTTACTCCCCGGTGAGACCCAGCCCGATGAGGAGCATCGAATCGTGACTTACCAAGAGTGGTTGGAAATGGATAAATAGAAGCCTAACTTCGGGTGTGGAAACATTTCTTCATTACTTCTTACACCTGGTTTTTCCAGTGGTATTGGCCTCTGTGTTTTTCAGAAAGGAGTGGAAAAAGGCCTACCTGATCATGCTGGCCACTATGCTGGTCGACCTGGATCATTTTTTAGCCGATCCCATTTTTCAGGCCAATCGCTGCAGTATTAATTTTCATCCTTTACACACCTATTATGCCATGGGGGTGTATGTACTTTTCTTGTTCCTTCGCCGTCCATTCAGGATCATCGGTCTGGGCCTGTTGTTCCATATGCTGACCGACTATATCGATTGTTTATTGATGAACTAATTCAAAGGTTGAGAATGGTTAGGAAACGGGAAATTATTTCTTCCGTTTACTCGACTTGGCAAAAGGATTAAAATCCAAGGCCAGTTGTACCCTGTAGGCCAAATCCTCTTCTAAATCGAAGCCGTCTGGAGTAACGAAAATGGAATGCGTGCAATTAGGAATCCTTAGGAAGTTTTAAGCCCTTAACCCAGGGAATTTTGGATTCATAGAAAACCAATTTTTTGGTTTTGGTATCAAACCGCGCCTTGGTGTTGCTGAGATCCATGTCTTTACTGCCCTGCAGTTCGATTAGAAGTCCCTTGGACACCCAGGTGCCTTGAACGAACAAGCGTTCTTCGTTCTGTTTTTTTAACTGCCGATAGGATTGGAAGCTGAAAGTTCCGTCAGGATATAATTCTAAAGTGTATTCTGTCTTGGCAGTATTTTCTTCACCAGAGGTAAACAAATTGTATTCTCCAGAAAGACTTTCTTGCTGACTATAGGCGAAAACACTAATAAAAAGACAAAGGGCCGTCAGGAATTTCATCGTTGATTGCTTTGTGTTAATGATATCAAAAATCGTGCCTACTTAAAGTGTATTCCTATGAATTAGAAAAATTTCATTCAATCCATTCGTTCTTAGCTCCTTATCATTCTTTTTAGATTTTATCGAAAACCCGGTTCTGATTGAGTCGGGTTTTTTTGTCCTTAAAATTCTTGTAGCTTACCGTTTAAAACACGCGCATGAAGATACTACCATTCGTATTTGTGCTTGCCTTTTTTATTTTCCTCCCCAGGGTGGAAGCCCAACGTAAAAAAGATAAAGGGGTCTTTGTGCGGGTCTACGATTACCAGGATCAAAAGATTGCCAAAGGCTATATCGAGAGCATCGATCAGGAGTCTGTCGAGGTTGTTTTACGCGGAAAACGAAAGACCTTGGAAGTATCCAATATCAAAAGGATTCGGCTAAAGCGCTCTTATGGAAATCGCATGGCCAAAGGATCTTTAATAGGCCTTTCTTTGGGCGCCGGTATGGCCTTAGCCACCGATATCAGTACCGACGATGACTTCTCCAGGGATTTAGGGTATGTTATTTTTCCGTCTCTGGGTGTATATGGTGGAGGCATTATCGGGGGAATCACTGGTATATTCAAGAAGCCGATTGAGGTCTACATCAATGGCAATCGGGAGCAAATGCAGAACTTTATCGACTTACTCGGCTCTAACCCTTAGTTACTTCCCGCTTGGTAAACGACCTGGCCATTGAAGATGGTCATGGCGATCTGGGTATCCAAAATCTGAGATTCCTCAACCGTCATAATATCTTGGCTGTAAATGGTGAAATCCGCCAAATACCCGGCTTGGATACTGCCTTTAAAGTCTTCTTCAAAAGCACCATAGGCCGCATCTAAAGTATACGAGCGCAAAGCCTGTTCCCGCGTCATCTTTTGTGCTGGTTCAAAGCCACCTTCTGGAAAGCCTTTCAGTGTTCGCCGACTCACACTGGCGTAAAAACTTGCGATGGGGTTAATCGGTTCAACGGGGACATCGGTTCCATTGACTATGGGCACACCACTTTCTAAAAGCGTTTGCCACATATAGGCGCCTTCTACGATTCGTTTTTCTCCCAGGCGATCGATGGCCCAAGGACGGTCGGATGAAAGGTGAATGGCTTGCATAGCCGGAATGACCTTAAGCTCTGCAAAGCGCGGAATGTCTTCTGGATGCAGGTGTTGGGCATGCTCAATTCTAAATCGGTGGTCTGTGGTCTTGTTCGGATTTCCTTTAATGGCGATCTCATAGCGATCAAGGATTTCGCGATTGGCCCGATCTCCGATGGCGTGAGCACAAACTTGAAAGCCGTTTGCCAGACCGGTGATGGCGGTTTCTTTCACGAATTCCATGGGTAAAGTCTCATGCCCAAAGTGCCCAGGCCGGTCAGAGTATTCTTCCAATAACCAAGCTCCTCTTGACCCCAAGGCGCCATCGCAATTCAACTTAATCGATCGAAAAGTCAGGCGGTGATCCGGATCAACATAAGGCCCCGTTTTGTACCATTCTTCTAGAAGTTCCTTATCCCACCCGGTGAGCATCGCATACATGCGCACATTGAGTTGACCTGCTTTTTTCTTGGCTTGATAGAGGGCTATGTTTTCTCGACCGATTCCGGCATCGTGAAAACTCGTGATGCCATTGCGGTGACAAGCTTTTACCGCCAATTCAAAGGCTTTGTTGTATTGATCGTTCGTGATCTCCGGAATGTTTTTGGTGATCAGGAGTTGGGCTCTTTCGTTAAATACACCCGTTGGGCGTCCTGTTTTATCTCGGATGACTTCTCCACCTTCCACTTCCATCATGTCAAGACCTTCCATGGGTAACACACGCAGTCCAGAGAGTTCCATCGCCTTGGCGTTGGCAAAACCGGCATGACCGCTTGCGTGGCTTAGGTATACCGGATTATTAGGAGACACAGCACTGAGCATATCGTGGGTCTGAAAACCATCTACGGTCTCTCCTGGGATGGAATCCCATTTACTTTGGTGCCAACCGCGGCCTAGAATCCACTCTCCTGGTTCGGCGGTCTTGACCCGTTCGGCGACCATTTCTACAATTTGTTCATAGCTCGTTGTGTTGAGCAGGTCGAGGTTAAGTTCATTAACGCCCAATCCCATAAAGTGACCATGACCTTCAATGAGTCCTGGAGTCATGGTCTTGCCTTCCAAATCCATTCTTTCGGTTTCGGCTGTGGCAAATTTTTCGGCTTCTTCCATGCTTCCCGCAAAAAGAATGATGCTGTCTTTTACTGCTACTGCTTCAACTGTTGTCTGTGTAGAATCGACCGTGTAGATTGGCCCCCCATAAATCAAAAGAGTGGCTTGTTCCTCTGTTGCTTTACTGCAACTGGCAAGCAGAATGAGGGCAAATAACAAAGACAAAGGATAAGGGAAGCGCATAAGATGTGATTTTCAGAAATAAACCCAAAAGTTACGAATTAATCTCCCTTATCCCTTGCTGGAATTTGATTAGCGAAGCTCCATAGGTACTTCCATCAGCAGTATTTTGGCATTACTGCTTGCCTTGATCGCAAACTCAGATATATCCGAAATACCCAGGCCGTCCCGGCGTTCTAATTCCTGCCCCGCTAGCTGTACGTCCCCTTCTAGGACAAAGGCATAAACACCGTTGTTTTGTGGGTCTTTCAGCTTGTATGTCAACTCAGTTCCTTCATCCAATTCTCCGAGATGAAACCATGCGTTTTGGTGAATCCAGACGCCCTCATCATCCGCATTAGGTGAAAGAATTTGTTGTAGGGTGTTGTGTCGGTCTTCTTTCTTGAGACTAATTTGATCATAGCGAGGACTTACGCCTTGCTTGTTGGGGAAAATCCAAATCTGCAGGAACTTTACTTCCTTGTCATTATTCGCATTGTACTCAGAATGCTGAATCCCGGTTCCCGCACTCATCACTTGAAGATCACCTTCACGAATGACCTCTTGGGTCCCCATGCTGTCTTTGTGCTCCAAGTCACCTGATAAGGAAATAGAAATAATTTCCATATTGTTGTGGGGGTGAGTACCAAATCCCATTCCTGGAGCTACAGTATCATCATTCAACACACGGAGTACTCCAAAATTCATCCGGTTCGGGTTGTGATAACTTGCAAAACTGAAACTGTGGTAAGAATCCAACCATCCGTGATTGGCATGTCCTCTGGTATCGGCCTTGTGCAACACTGTTTTTACTGTTGTATCCATACTTTTTGTTTTTTGACTTGTTCAAAATTAATAGAGAAGAAAGCCCTAAGCATTCATCTAGATGAATAAAAAAGCCCCGGGTGGTTATCCCGAGGCTTTTGAGTTGAGCTAGTTAAGGTAGTGTTTATCTGTACAAGGTGAAATGACCAATAAATTCTCGCTGGTCCGTTTCGCCTTGGAGTTTGAGGATATACCAATAGTCTCCGGCTGGAAGTTTAGTACTTTGATAGAAACCATCCCATCCATCTTGATTTCCATTAATCAGATAGATTTCTCGTCCATAGCGATCAAAAATTTTGATCAACATATTGGGATAATTTTCTGTATTTCGTGGTTTCCAGACATCGTTTTTGGAATCACCATCCGGAGTAAAGTAATCCTGGAATTCAATATCGATAAAGGTCATAAAGATTTCCTGGGTGATCGAACAGCCATTCTCATCCGTGACGGTCACACTGTAATAGCCCGTACTGTTGATGATGTATTCTCTTTCTGTGGTAGGATTACCTCCATTGAAGTAGACTTGGTAGTTCCCAGACCCTCCATCAATGTTAGTACGGATCCGGTTAATTCCGGCCTCTTCCAATTGCAACTGCAAAGGCTCGAAAACCTCAATTTCAAAATCGATGGTATTCATACATCCGTTGCTGTGTAAGAGGGTGATGGTGTGCATACCTCCACTCAGGTTGGTGAAGTTGTTGTCCAGGGTCATTCGTGCAGGATCAGTAGTGTCCAGACCAACCAATACATTGGCAGCCACGGTAGGATCTTCAAAAATGATGTCGACTCTACCTTCTGTGCTGCCCGTCGGATCACAGTAGTATGTTACTCTTGCTTCTGCTGCCAGGTTGATGCCCGGATTGATTTCGACTACTTCAGAGCTTTCGCATCCACGAGAATCACGCACAAAAACCACATGTGTACCACTTGTCAGGTTGCTGTAGTCCAGAATACCCTCATGGAAATCGGCATCGGTATTGCTGTTAAGACTTGTGAAATAAGGTGCTGTTCCCCCGACAATACTCAGGCTTATAGCGCCATCCCCGCTGCCTAGGCAGACTTCATCCGATGTGCTGGTCGTAAGTTGAAGTTCTTGAGGCTCTACCAAGGTAAATTCAATCACTTCAAAACAACCGTTGCTGTCTTGTGCAATAACCGTGTAATCCCCAGGACCCAATTCTTCAATAAGACTTTGGTCGTCAAATTGATTCAGGTTAGGAGAAATCGCGAATTGATAGTCTCCACTTCCTCCACTGATGTTTACTTGTACAGCTCCGTTGTTATTTCCTTGACAACTGATCTCGGTAATATCTACTGATACATCTAAAGGAGCAGGTTGGGAGATTTCGATGACCGAAGACAAAGTTTCACAGTCCACACTTTGTACATGAACATAGTAGGTTCCAGGAGGCAGATCGGTAAAAATACCGCTGCTTTGAGCAGGTCTAATGGTGGTTGCCATGGAGGCATCAGCAAATAAACTGTATTGGTAGTTGCCTAATCCTCCATCAGCCTCAGCGCTGATCAGTGCTGTACTGTCTCCGTTACAGTTGATAAAGGCCGCCGAGGTATCTATATCAAGCGTTAAAGCAGGTACAGCCTCTATCCTCAATTCATTGCTAATGATAGAAGTACAATTGAAACTGTCTCTCAGGTAATAGCTGTAGGTTCCTACACCCACATTACCAAAGACATGAGTTCCTATACCGGCAGTCTCGTTCATAGCATTGAAGGTGATTCCATCCGTACTCCAGGTGTATGGGCCCGTTCCTCCTGTTGCGGTAAGTAACAGTTCGGCATCACTTGTACAACTCAGTTCCTGGGTTTTAGTCAATTGACCCCGAACATCGGTTGGATCTACAATTTGTACTATGGCTGTCTCGAAGACACAATTCGATTCATCAGAAATACGAACACTGTAATAACCAGCACCCAGATTTTCAAATAGGCCAGTTCCTTGAGGGGTTGAATTGTTCAGTAAGACAGCACCACTAGCATCGTTATAACTCAAGAGTTCATAGCGGTAAATTGGACTAACATTGCGGGGATCTTCCAGAGCGGTTACGCTGGCATCCTGATCCCCTTCACAAACCAAATTGGTTGCACTGATACTTGCGGTAATCGGGTCAGGGAGGATAAAATTGAAAGCATTAGTAAAGACATGCGTACACCCTAAAGCGTCCGTAATTTCCACCGTGTAATCCCCAGAAGAGAGACCCTCAAATAGGTGGGCATTGGTATTGGTAATGTCCGTTCTAGTTCCTGACGGAATATGGATGATCGATATGCTGTATGGGGCTTCACCGCCTGTCGGGCTAATCTGTACGCTGCCCTGGTCATCTGTACAACCAACACTAGACATTTCTGTGGTATTGATGGTAATGGGGGCGTCTGGCGTTGTGATGTTAAATGACCTCACTTGGCTACAATCTGGGAATCCATCTTGTTGTACTTCAACCAGGTAATTCCCGGCTGGAACCGCGATAGGTGCTGTTGGTCCCATCGTTGCTGAGCTACCACTTAGGATTGGCGGTCCATCGTCTGAACGATCAGCAGGGGTGCCATTAGTGGAATAGATATCCCAAGAGAATCCACCACTGAAGTTGGCATCTGTAATAGACAATCGAATGGATCCATCATCGCCATAACAAACAACATCAGCTAGTTTTTCTACCTCTAGGTCAAAGGTATTCGGGTCACTCACGGTATGGGTCAATACGACTTCACATCCTGTATTGATATTGTGTGCGACAAAGCTGTGTGTACCTACTTGTAGGTTGTTGAATGTATTCGAAGCCTGGAAGCTCACTGAAGGCAATTCACGGAACTGGTAGTTAGCAGGATCGGATCCATAATTGGTCAGAGCTGAGCTGATATCAATCCTGATACTTTCTCCAGAATTTGTACATCCCAAAGTTTGGGTAACCGTGATACTGCTACTTTGAATTTCATCAAAGGCTGGTACGGTAGCTGTCGTAGTGCCTATACAGCCTTGGTCATCGTATACATATATGGCCAAATCAACTCCAGCAAAATCCGTAAAGTTCAGGGTAGAACTGCTGCCTGATTGAAGCACAGTGCCACTGCCGTTATCGACAAAGTCAAATCGAACAAAGGTGTCACTTCCTCCGCTAAGACTACCCAGGTCAACACTGACTTCGGCATTGTTAGCGGTGTTGTCAGAACTACACTCAAAAGGAGTCACATTTGCACTTACACTGATGGCAGACGGTTCATTAATGACAATATTGGTGATGTCTGTTGTACAACCATTGGGCCCTGTTCCACTGACCGTATAGGTGCCGGCAGGAAGGTTGATAAAGCTGTTGGTAGCCGCATCGAAGGTTCCCGCTACGGGGCTAATGCTATAATTCAAGGGGTTATTTCCGTTATTGATTTCGCTCAGGCGAATACTACCGTCCGAAGCACCAAGGCAACTCACATCACTGTGGTTTTCGGTAAAGTCGGGTTGAATGGCAGGAGGAACCACCACCGTGAAACTCCGGCTGCATTGAGGTCCGCTGGTACCGTTGTCATAAATAGTTACCGTATAGGTTTCTGCATTACTGACCGCCTGAATAAAGGATGGCGTTGGTAAAGCTTGACGACTGATTACTGTACCCGAACCATCGGTTATTTCATAGTCATAGCTACCTGAACCGGCACTTACTTCAATGGCGATTTCTGCATCGACTGTACAACCCAAAAGGGTTACCAGACTGGCTGTCACTTGAAGGGTGGGGTGCACGGTAATCGCTTGGCTATCCGTACAGCCATTACCATCTCGGATGAATAGGGTATAGGTGCCCGCCTCGACATTGGTGAACAGACCTCCATTGTTTACAAAGTTTATTCCTCCATCGATGGAATACAAAATGGTGGCCGAAGCACTACTCGCCGTGACTTGAACCTGAGCCGCTCCACCGCAATTATCGATAGCAACAGCATCGATCGTAGGGTTAGGAGAAAGATTCAGAGCAATTCCGCCCAGACTGGCTGAACATCCGTATTGGTCCTGAATATCCACATTGTAGGTTCCTGCAGGGGAGTTTGCTGGAATAGCAATAGGGTTATCTGCCGTACCGGTAATGGTCACAAAAGGAGCGGGTCCGGTTACGGTATAGGTGAAGGTTCCCCCACCACCTTGGATGTTGTCTACTGAAATATAGCCTGGGTTTTCACAGGAAATATCTTGAATCACAGAAAGGTTGGCTGTAATCGGATCCAGCTCTTCCAGCAACAGATTCTCACTACCAGAAATACACTGGGGGTTTCCTCCACTATCGATTTGAACCACTTCAATATGGTATTCATCTGGAGAAAGTCCTGTTACGGTAACCGTCGTACTGTAAGGAACATTTCCACCGCTATTGGCTACAACCGTTCCAGCAAGGCTATACAGCGTCCAATTCATCTCCGGTTCGGTCGACCCATCTGTATCCGTAATGGTGTAGGTAATAGAACCGTTGTTGGCACCACTACAAGATGGGCTGTAATCTGCCGTGATCTCCATCGGGTTGGTAATGATGTCGTTGACATTGACATTACTCTGGCGAATACATCCCACAGCATCTCGAACATAGAAGGTATAGGTACGACCCGGCACCAAGTTAGGGAAGGTATACGTTGACCCTAAGGGCAGAGGAGCGGTCCAAGGATGGTCGGCCGGTGCAGCTGGATTGAAATTTGCTGGATCTTCAGAATAAGTGTATTCATAGGGTCCTGTTCCGTTTTGACCGCGTACGGTTACCTGCAATTCGTCGCAGTTGACGATGATTGGTAAAATGGTGATATCCAGGTCATCCAGTGGAAATGGAATAATAAAAGGTGCTAAGTCTGTTTGACAAATTGTGTTGCCTAAGCCATCTACGGTTCTCATAGAAGGGTACACTGTTTGGCCAGAAATATAACCGGTGAATTGATCACTTGTTCCAGGAGCACTGTTGTCACCAATCCAGGTGGCGCCTCCGTCAGCACTGAATTCTATGGTTCCCAGACTTGCAGGGTATCCACTGAATCCAAATCCAAAATCATTGATATTACCGGTACATGAAGCCGGGGTAATACCATCTACTGTGGCTGTGAGTTCTGCTGGCTCCACAATACTTACTGTGGTGATCGTTTGAGAACAGCCGAGCGCATCGGTAACCGTAATATCGTAGTCTCCAGCCTGGAGGTTGAAGTAATTGTTGGTCGTACTCATCACACCCGTTTGGGTTTGATCTGCAGCACCACCATTGGTTATATCCACCAAGGTATAGGTGAAAGGTGCGAGTCCGCTGGTTACATTAACTACAATGTCTCCCGTACCACCGAAACATTCTGGATCGGTCGGCGTGGCCGTAATGGTTAAAGGAACAGCAGGGTCAACGGTCACTGTTTCGCTGTATTGACAAACCGGAGCGTTTCCATTGTCGTCTCTCACATAAACCTCGTAGTCACCGGCTGCGGCATTGGCCACACTAAAGCTGTTTGTTGGACCAAAGTCACTATTGCTTACCGTTGTACCGGTTGGGAGGAAGGCATAGACATAATTGCCGTCTCCACCAGAAGGAGTCACCAGGATAGAACCATCGGCGCAAGCACTTACTGGAGTTACATCTACTTGAGCGAGGATCTGGTCCTCAATGGTGATGCTTTGGGCTGGGACGGTACAGTTGAATTGATCCGTCACTTCAATGGTATAAATGCCATTAGATAGTCCAGTAAATGTGTGGGTTGTTGCTGTCGCCGGACTCGGGCTGATCCAAGCGCCTCCATTGATGCGGAAGGTATAACCACCATTTCCGCCAGTAACATTCACACTCACAGTTCCGTTGTTTAAACCATCGTAGCAACTTGTTGCGCTGAGGTCGTAAACCACGGTTTGCGGTGCTGTAACCGTTACAGCAGTTCCTAGAAGTCCTTCGCAGGAATTGGCATCTCGTACACGAACCAGGTAATCTCCATCAGCAATTCCGGTGAAGAGAGGACTGCTTTGATAGGCCGCAACTATAGTGCCTCCAGAAGTTTCCAGTTGATACTCATATCCTGGCGTTCCTCCAGTCGCTGTGGCTTCTAGTGTTGCACCTGTATTAAAACAAGTGTATTGCTCGGTCATGTTTAGTGTCGTGGCCAAGGCGTTAGGTTCACTAAGGTTTGTCGAAATACTGGCTGTACAACTGGTGTCATTTGCTTTGCGAACATCCACGGTATAGCTTCCTGCGACCAGACTTGCACTTGTTGTGACAGGCGAGCTCATCGAAAGAATCCAATTGGTGCCTCCGTCCAGGCTGTATTCGAATCCGTCCACCGGATTGAAGTTGTTGACTTCAAATCGAATAGAACCATCTGTTCCTCCATTACAAGAGGGATCATTGCTCGCCAAGAGTTGTGCAGCAAACTCTTGATTGGCCTCCACGACGATGGCGATGTCTTGTGTGCTTGGGCAGACTTCCGGAATCTGAGAGGCTTCGATATCGTCCAAGACCAAATCGTTTCCGAAATCAGAATCCAAGTTGGTTCTCAAAACAATATCGACTTGTGTATTTGCACCCGGATCGAAGGTAAAGGTGTAGTTGTACCAATCGTCTGCATTGGTATTTTTAGGAACATCTCCGGTGGTTGCACTGCTGATGACAGTTCCGGTATTGTCCAAAAGCTCGATCAGGATGTCGGGGTTGTTTCCATTGGCCGTACTACGGAGCATATTGTAGGCGTAGAAGGAAAGGCTGATTTCACGGTTAGGAAGAACTTCCACATTTCTTCTAGCCCATAAGATGTTGTTGTTTCCATGGGTGGTACTGACATCAATGGCTAAGAATCTTCCGTTGGTCAGACCGGTGTGATCATTTGGACTCAGCCAGCCTGTAATGGGGTTGGTCACAAATGAGGTCACGGTGTATTCTCCGTTGACCAAGATTCCGGCAGGACCATAGTTACATGGGGTAATACTGCCGTCCTGAGGCTCGTAGCAGTAACCGGGTCCCACATCAATATTATCCGTTGTAGGTCCAGCACCAAAGTCTTCCAGGAAAAGGCGACTTTGGTCTGGCGTAATCGTGCTGGAGTAACCTACGGTCAAGGTGTGGTTTCCTGGTGCTAAGTTGGTGAATACCGCATTATCTACCGGGGTATTTAGGGTTCCATTTAAACTATAGGTATAGCTAAAGTCGGTTGTGTTTGTGCTCGAAACCGTTAAATTCCCTGTTCCATCGCAGTTGTAATCAACGGCGGTAGAAAGACTAGGATCAACGGGTAAATTAGGTACTACTATGCTCAGGTTTTCTGAACATCCAAGGGCGTCTCGAACAGCCAATTGATAGGTTCCCGATAGCAAATAAGCGGAGTTGTTGTTTCCAAAAGAGCTGCCTCCGTCAAAGCTGTACTCATAAGGAGCTTGTCCACCATGAACATTCAGAATTTTTACCAAGGCCCCGGTCCCTGTGCTGCAGGATTCTGTTTCAGTAATTGCTGGCGAGGCCGTAAGGGCTTGGGGTTGGTCAATGGTATATTCAATGGTCTGGGTACACTCTGCTCCGGGGGTGCCTGTGGAATCCATCACCGTAATGGTGTAGGTTCCTGCCGCCAGGTTGACAAAGGTATCGCTGCTTTGGAAGGTGGTTCCATCTAAGCTGTACTGGTAGGGTGCGTTTCCGCCGGTGACTGAAACAGTCAGGCTTGCCGTTGAAGAATCAGCACAAAGAATAGGGGTATTCGTTCCACTTACATTCAGAGCACCCGGTTCCTGTACTTCGACCACATTCGAGAGGGCATAGCAACCGTTGCTGTCCATCACGAGAAAGACGTATTCCCCAGCTTCTCCTGGGTAATATACCGCTGGGTTACCCCGGTATCCAAAGACAAAGTTGGTGTTGGTTTGGAAGTCTCCTGCAGGAATAGAAGCTGCATCGGTGTAAAGAGGAGTTCCGTCTTTGCTCCAGATCGCAAAAAGGTAATCTGGTGCTGGTTGTCCACCACCGGGAGTCAGGTTAACGGTCCCTGATGTACAGGTAATATTCGCAGTAGTTAAAGCCGAAAGCGTTATTTCGGGAATTTCATTTACAACCACAGATTGGGTATCGGTACAACCGTCTTCTGTAGTGCTAAGAACCAAGTAATTACCGGGATTGACATTCGTAAAGATGTGTCGGTTATCTGGAGAGGCCAATTGACTGTCTACTAAACTACCTAATCCGCCATTGGATCCGTCGTCCAAGCGCAGTTCGAAGTTGTAGTTCGGCAGAACGTTGAGCGCTTGTACATCTACTGTTCCGAGTTGATTACAGTCGGCTGGAGTGGTGCTGATAGTCACCTGGTAATCTCTTTCCAAAATACCGATGTCTTCTGTTTCAAAAACACAGCTGTTGGGAAGTGGATTTCCGGTAGTTGGATCCAAAGGAGAAACCTGAACCTTGTACGTTCCACTTTGGGTCAAATCAAAGTTTGGACCGTTGTTGGCTGAGAAAGGAACCACAACAGAATTGTCACCGGCATTAATCAACTGAAATCCGTAACCACTCCCCAAATTGGTGATGCGGATATTTCCTGGAGTCGTACAGAAAATATCAGAAGAGGTGTAGTTGATGTCGAGTTCATTCTGGAATACATTAAAATAGAATCGACTAAAACAGCCGTTCTGGTAGTTGATCACCACGCGGTACTTTCCGGCTTCGGTGATGGTCAACGTATTTTGTGTCGCTAGGTTGTTCCAAACACAGCTCCCGTTCTTGTTGGCACAGTCATCCCCTGCATCAGTACAGCTTCCCTCGTCCAATTTTTCCCAGACAATGCTATCTGCATCGGTGATTCCTAGTTGAATGGTAGCCTCATCGTTTTGGCCACAGAGAAAGATCTTAGGCAGTAAATCGCCATCGACAGAGCAACTGACAATTTCTCCCTGTAAATCGTTATCGGGATTGGCGTCGGCATTGACCTGATTGAAGTAGTCGATTACCGGGTTGGTCTGTGTGGTACCAAAGCGCTCCGCTAGGATGAATTCCTCCTGATCCGGACAGCTTACGCCTCCCTCTTTGGCTACCATATAGAAACCAATATCAGTAACCAAAAGGGTAGAAGGATCACTATCTGGATCTCCGTCATTGAGTACAGTGTCTCCAGCATCGATTTGTTGGTTGTTGTTGGTATCCAGGTACCAGATGTATCCGCTAAAGCCGTTTCCAGCAGAAAGGATGACATCGTCTCCACAGAGTTGTACTGTTCGAGCCGTACTACAACTACTCAAATCGTCCAGCAAGGTGTTGCTGGCAGAAGCCGCCAAAGGAATACAGTTTGAAACCGGATTCGATGCGGGATCATCCGAAAATGTATTGGTGTTGACTACTCCGTTGTAATATGAGAAGGCTTGATTTTCAAGAGTGCCAGAGCAAGCGTCAATAAAATTCGAGCAGTTATCAGAAATGGTCACCATAATACGAATGGTGTATTCGGGGTCACCTATTTCGACGAGTCCATCCGGAATCGTCAAGGTAATTAGACGGGTGGCCACATCGTAGGTATAGCTTACTCCGGAGGCATTCACCAAATTGATGTTGTCTAGTACCACATTGGCAGGTAGGGTATTCTGAATGGTGTAATTGGAGGCCGCATCATCGCCTACGTTTTGGAATCGAAGGACGTACTCAATGGTTTGACCCAAGTTGACTCCTTGTCCGGTAATATCTACGCCCCCGAGGTCTTCTGTGGTGTTGGTTAGAACAATTTGAGGAGCCACTACCGGAACATAGCTGGCTGTGCTGACACTTCCATCAGCATTTACTCCTGGTGTGCCAAAACCGTACTCTCCACCGTCATTTCCATCGGCATTAGCGTCTTTATAAAATTCGTTGGCATCGGAACAACCGTCTCCATCGCTATCGAGGTCTAATTGATCCGGAATCCCGTCTCCGTCGGTGTCGCAACCTGTGGTGAGAAGAACGCCTCTTAGATTCGTAGGGCCGACCACGGCTTGATCAAGAATAACGGTATTGTTTCCACTTCCATTCCAGGTAATTGGAGAAGGAGGAGTATCCAGTGTCATGGCTTCCAATGGACCATTGGAGGAGCGACTTCCGAAGAGTTGAAATTCTCCTGCTTCATTGATCACTACCCGCAAGATGGGCGTTCCATTCGAACCGGAAATAGACCAAATGTTCGGAATACCGTTTTCACCGTACATATAGCCATCGGCAAAGCGTGCTTTGTTCCCCGCCAAGCTCAGTTGGAATTGTATCTCACCGGCAACATCATTACCATTGATGTTCAAATTAAAGGAGTTGTCAAGGCTAAAAATATCAACGATGAGGTAGTTGGTTGCCGTCATTGTAGTACTGCTGTGAGAATCTCCATTGGTGACATTAAAAGCCAAACCAATACACTCGTCTACATCGTATATACCATCGTTATCGTCGTCGACATCCGCTGTGTCGATGACGCCATCGTTGTCGGAATCATTGTGTATTGTAATACCAGCAGAAGGATGGTCTTCTGTCAAATTGTCATCGACCTGATCCTGGGTATGAGTCACTTTGTTTACTACACTGATCAGCGGAAGTATATCAATTTCATCTGCGCGTACTTCCAGTTCTAGCTCAGCTGTTTCACCACCGTTCAGGGTGCCCACGTTCCAGGTGTTGCCACTCCAGGTTCCGTGAATGGTAAAGGCGTTGACCAAGGTCAATCCTGCTGGAATATTATCGGTGAATTGCAGGTTGGTTACAGGGTCTACGCCTAGATTGCGTGCCCGGATGGTAAAGGTGGCTGTTTCTCCTTCTATAATTTCAGTTTTGTCCACTGTTTTGTTCACTGCGATATCGGGAACACAGTAAAGAGCGGTGATGGATTGTGAGTCATAGGTACAGGGTCCTTTGGTACCTCGGACAAAGTAGTCCCCGGCAATCGTCGGAGAATAGCTTGACCCGTTGGCTCCAGGAATAAGTTGACCATCACCATACCATTGATAGGCATCGAAGTTACCGGTCGCCTCCAAAATCTTAGAACCGACAAAGCATCCACTACTTCCGATAATTTCAAGATTTACTACAGGTACGGTGTCAAATCCAGAAAAGTATCCAGCAACTCCACGGGCTCCGTTTACTCCCACAAATCCGACAGCGATTGGTCCAGAGGACTGCACACTAACATTTCCTTGAAGATTAGGGATGTAGTAAGTTTTCCAATCGGGTGTTCCTGCAGCAAATACGGGTGCAGGCAGAGTTACAGCGCCATTGCTGTCAAAAACACGAATATTGGCTTCGGGAGTGGTGGTCGAGGCGGTAATGGTTACCCCACCGTCGAGTGTGGTGCCCGCCATATTGGTAATGTCCGGAATGTTATCCATGACATCGGGTAGTAAGCAGTTAACCGGAGCTACAAAGTTCAACCCATGGGTGTAGACTTGAGTTGCGCCCGCCATACTCTGATACGCATAAACATCTTTGGAACTTCTTACATACATATTGGCCCCAGCGGTTTGAGAGGAATAGTAAGTACCTGGGATTTCGACGTAGTCCCCGCTATTAAGGGTGGCAAAGGGGGTCGGTGAACCCGCGACAAAAACGTCTGTATTGTCTTGGGTTGCAATAATCAAAGGGAATTCAGTGGCGTTAGTACCATTAGCCCGTATGAACAGGTATTCTTTTCCTAGTCGGTTCTCGGGTACAGGCTGATCGATGGCAGCATCCCGGTTTCCCTTGCCGGCTTGCCGTCCGGTGTTTAGACCACCATTACTGATGACAATGGGCTTATCAGATTCTACCGTTGAACCAATCCAACCGTCGATATGGGCTACAGGACTTTGGGCGAGGTAAGTTTCAAAAACAAAGGTTTCATTGGCATTCAAGGTGATGGTATAGGTGTCGTCTGTGATTCCACCCGCATTACTTCCTTGTCGGAATTGACAATCTGGGTCATACCCGTAGAGCTGAACCGTGGTGTTGTCTTCCGTGGCCATAATCCCTAGGGTATTTGATTTTGAATTGTGGGCTCCTAGGTTGGGCAAACCTCCCCACTTAAATCGAGTTCCTATGGCAACTCGTCCTTTGGAGGTGAGAGAGGCTGCTTGAGCGCTGGATACCCCTCGGTAATTGACATAAAAGCGGAATCCTGCTGGAGATTCAAATCGCAAACCAGAATTGGTTAAGACATATCCGGTGTTGGCATTGGTGACCAGGGTTATGTTGTTATCTCCATCGGGCACACTGTGAACAGTAGGAGCAGTATTCGATATGGTGTAAGAGGCCACCGGGGTCGTGTTGGTTCCCTGATAGACGTTCACTACAAAAGGGTTGGGTTCCGGGGTGGATAAGTGGATCGCTTGCTGTTGAATGGCAGCATTGTTCTTCCCCTGCTTCAGTGGCGGGAGGTAGTGCAAGTCGCTCAACTGTGCTTGCAATGCTGAGGTGAATAAAAATAAGAAGAGGCCTAGCAAAGCGATCTTCGGCGAAATGAATTTCCTGCGTAGTAAAAAGCCCATAGGATAATCGAGTACGAGATTTTTTCATAAAAAAAACCACTATTTGGCTCCTGTACAGATATTTGTTCTCAACACAGGGGAATGGGTGGTCAACCAAGAGAAAGTTGTTGTCTTTATTTTTCTGTCAGAAAAATTCGAAGAGGCTGATTTTACTCGGTTTTCGGGCCAAAAACCAAGCGAGCTTGGATGGTGTAAAAACTAGATTTAAGCTTCTGGGCGATTGAAAGAGGAAGCGAAGAGCAATATCAGGGCTACCAAGGCACCACTAAACTCTCCGTCGTTGACGGCCAAATGCGCGCCCAAAGCCAGTGCAAAATCAAAGAAAAACCAGCATAAGCCCATCCCTGAATGGGCGCCGGTTGAAGGCCCGAAAAGTGACCACCCCTAAGAGTTTAGCCACGGCTAAAGGACAGATGATAAATGTTGGGAACCGAGGTTGACAAAGACTTGAGAGACTTCACCATCGTTGAAAATCTACATCCCGGCAGACAGGAGCATCATGATCGAGAGCAGGGCAGTTGTGATCCAAAAAATCCACTTTTTGGCTTTCATTGGTCAGGCTTTAAGCGGGTTAAGGTTGAAGTGAAGCTAGTTATTTTTTTCGTCTTAAGAGGTTTGTCTTAGAATAACCATGGTATTTTAAGGGATTCTGTAAGTAATTCTTAGTAGGAAGGACTAAACGTTTCGTTTTTACTAATTTATCGTTCAAATCAACCAATACCAAAGTGATGAGCCAACTAACCACCTGGATTAAAGTAGCTGAATTAACCTCATTAGAAGAAAAAGTACCTGCCCATGCCTTAGTCAAGAACACCGATTTGGTCATCGTCAAACACGAGTCCGGATTCTCTGTTCTCTATGGACGCTGTTTACACCGAGGGGCCTTGATGTCCGATGGACACATCGATGGCCATAATTTAATCTGTGGGGTCCACGGCTGGGATTACCGATACGATACGGGAGTTAGCGAGTATAACAATGCCGAAAAGCTTCATAAATTCACCGAAAGAGTAGCCGATGGAGCCTTGTGGGTCAGTGAGGAAGAAATTACGGCCTTTGAGAAGGACCATCCTCAACCTTTTGACCGTGAGGCTTATTTGGGAGCCTACCAAGACACCCATCCAGAAGAAACAGAGCCTTACACAGGCTACATCCGTGAACTTGCCCGCAATGGACTTTCTAATCTTGGCCACCACGGATTTTCGGCTTCCATGGGGGTCGATCGCAATACCCTTCCTCAATGGAAAGATATTCAGTTCTTACCCGCCCAGTTGGCCACTCGCCTCTATTGGATGAAGATACGGTCAATACCCAGGCGGTTATTGGTCCTGGAGCTAAAAAGCCATTAGTCTTGGAGAAACCAATTTTTGTTAGTGATATGAGCTTTGGAGCCTTGTCGAGGGAAGCCAAAATAGCCTTGTCAAAAGGGGCAGAATTGGCGGGTACTGGTATTTGCTCGGGTGAAGGAGGAATGCTGCCGGCAGAACAGGAAAATAACAGCCGTTATTTTTACGAATTGGCTTCAGCTCAGTTCGGATTTAGCTGGGATAAACTCGATAAGGTCCAGGCCTTCCATTTTAAAGGAGGTCAGGGGGCTAAAACAGGTACCGGAGGGCATTTGCCGGGGTCCAAGGTAAGTGCTGAAATTGCGGAAGTTCGCGGCCTGAAGGAAGGTGAAACAGCTATTAGTCCTGCCACTTTTCCGAATTTTAATGGAGTTGAAGACTTCAGACGTTTTGCGGATGAAGTTCGGGAAAGAACTGGTGGGATCCCCGTTGGATTCAAGTTGGCTGCAAGCCAAATCGAGGCTGATTTACAATTTGCATTGGCCGTTGGCGTCGATTATATCATTCTCGATGGTCGCGGTGGAGGAACAGGTTCTGCACCGACGGTCTTAAGAGACAATATTAACGTGCCTACCATCCGGCGCTTGCGCGGGCTCGTAAGTTTCTGGATCAGGCGGGTGCACGCGAAGTGAGTTTGGTGATCACGGGAGGACTGCGTATTGCCGAAGATTTTGCCAAAGCTCTTATGCTGGGTGCAGACGCTATTGCCGTCTCTAATTCGGCTATTCAGGCCATCGGTTGTTTGGGGATGCGTGCCTGTGGCTCCAACAACTGCCCGGTTGGGATAGCCACTCAGAAGGAATCTTTGAGAAGTCGTTTAATCATGGACCAATCGGCCAAGCAGTTGCACAATTACTTTGAGGCGACCAACGACTTGATTAAGGTGATTGCTCGCAGCTGTGGCTACAGCCATATCAACCAATTTAATCACAACGATCTCTCGACTTTTAACCGGGAGATGCATGAGCTCACCGGAATTGCTTATGCGGGAATTCGCAAAGATTAAACCATGTTTGAGGTATTTGTCGCCTTTATCGCGCTGAGTTCACTTTTCAGCTTCTTCAATGCCCGGTGGTTAAGACTTCCAGATACCATTGGTGTTATGCTCTTGGCTTTGCTGGCCTCGGCGGGAATTGGCCTTTTGGGATTGGTAGACGAAGTTCGGTTTCGCCAAATCTGCTCCTTGGTGGATCAGGTTGACTTTCGAACACTTCTGTTTGACTTTTTGCTCAGTTTCTTGCTCTTCGCGGGATCGATTCATGTGGATGTGCACCGTTTGATTCAGCAGCGAGGTCCTGTGCTGATCTATGCCAGTTTGGGAGTGTTGTTTTCTACCTTTCTGATTGGAGCTCTTTTTTATGGCCTCAGTACGCTATTGGGCTTAGAAATTGATTTGATTTATTGCTTGGTCTTTGGGGCATTGATTTCGCCCACGGACCCCATTGCTGTTCTGGCTCTTTTGCAAAAAGCGGGTGCTCCGAAGAATTTGGAAATCAAGATTGTGGGCGAATCGCTTTTTAATGATGGCGTTGGAATTGTTGTTTTTCTTTCGCTTTCGGGAATCGCCTCTATGGGTGGCGAGATCGAGTTGTCTCATATCGCTTTGGAATTCGTTCACGAAGCTTTTGGGGGGCTCTTGCTCGGTGGTCTGCTCGGATGGATTGGAATCCGATTATTTAAGCAGATTCACAGTGCTCCGGTCATTGGCGTTCACTTTTCAATTGCCCTGGTTATGGGAGGCTATTATTTGGCTTCCGAGCTTCTGGTATCAGGTGCCCTGGCCATGGTGGTCTTGGGTTTGATGTTGGGGAATCACTTACATACCGCCTGTAAGAGTCCGGAGGTCATATCCCACATGAACGTATTTTGGAAGATATTGGACGATATCCTCAACGCCTTACTTTTTGTTCTTATTGGGCTGGAAGTGATCCAACTCGAATTCCAAACCCTCAATTTGATCGCTGGTTTGGCCAGTATTGTCCTGGTCCTTTTTGGTCGGTATCTCAGTATGTGGATGTCAAATATCTTTCTGCGATCCGATCACCGATCCCAAAAAGAAGAACTGAGTATATTGACCTGGGCCGGTTTGCGTGGGGGAATTTCTATTGCTCTGGCCTTGAGTTTACCTGAAGGGCCTTTCCGTGAATCCCTCTTGTTTATTACTTATTGCGTCGTCGTTTTTTCTATACTGGTCCAAGGTCTCAGTGTAGGAGCCTTGGTCAAAAAACTCCTGCCTCCTACAAATACAGACCAAAATCAGAACACTTTAAACAGTTGAAGAGATGAGTGAAAAAATATGGTACCGAGTACTAGACAACAAAGACCGACTGCCCGAAGGAAGAGTTAAATCGGTTACCGCTGGTCACAAAGGAATATGCCTCACTCATTTTGAGGGCAAGTTTTCTGCTTTGGATAACCGCTGTCCGCACCAGGGAGGACCCCTGGGGGAGGGCTCAATCGAAAAAGGGATGCTTCGGTGCCCTTGGCATGGATGGGACTTTCATCCTTGTACTGGACTGCCTCCGGGAGGTTATGACGATGGTGTGCCTACCTACGAAGTCAAGGAAGAAGACGGGGCCATTTTTGTCGGTCTGGATCCAGAACCGGAACATCGACCAACTGTTTCGGATGTAATGGTCGAAACCATGATTAATTGGGGAGTAGACCGTGTTTTCGGGATGGTGGGGCACTCCAATTTGGGCTTTGCCGATGCAATGAAACGCAAAGAACAAGAAGGAAAACTTCGTTATTTTGGAATTCGACACGAGGGAACTGCCTCCTTTGCCGCCTCTGCTTACGGTAAACTTACCGGGAAGCCTGCGGCTTGTTTTTCTATCGCCGGACCTGGAGCCACCAATATGTACACTGGTCTCTGGGATGCCCGGGTTGATCGGGCCCCTATTTTGGCATTGACCGGACAGGTCGCAACTCAAGTTGTCGGAACCGGAAACTTTCAGGAAGTGGATTTGGTGCAAGCCTTTGCCAATGTGGCGGAGTTTAATCACCGGGTTCAAAGAGATAGTAAGCACGCTGAATTGATGAGTTTGGCCGTGAAGCACGCCTTACTCATGCGCAACGTGAGTCATTTGACCTTCCCTGATGAGGTGCAAGAAGTTGAAGTACCGGCTAGGGCAAAAGCCCAAGGTCCTGAGAAACGGATTACGGCCTTAGACATTGCACCACCGAAAGAAGCAGTTGAGGAAGCCGTTGGCTTGATCTCTCAGGCGAAGCGTCCGGTCATCATCATGGGGCACGGTGCCCGCAAACACAAAGAGGCCATCATCGCCTTCGCGCAATTTTTGAATGCTACGGTGGTGACCACCTTCAAAGGAAAAGGCTTAATATCGGATCATCACCCGCTGGGCGGCGGAGTTTTAGGTCGGTCCGGGACGCCGATTGCTTCCTGGTTTATGAACGAGAGTGATTTGTTGATTGTCTTTGGCGCCTCTTTTTCTAACCACACCGGGATAACTCCAAAAAAGCCCATCATTCAGGTGGATTTTGACCCGCTGGCGTTGAGTAAATTCCATCCAGTGGAAGTCGCCGTATACGGTGACATCGCCCGGAGTCTTGAACTCTTTAAAGAAGGAGTAGGGCCTGTGGCGAACACCATTGATCAGCGATACGAAATCGCGGAACGCTGGAGAATTTGGAGAGATGAAAAAACCACCCGCTTGACCGAGACCAGCGAAAAAGGCTTGAGTTCTATCGCCCTTTTTGAGTGCATGAATAAACTCACTCCGGAGAATGCTGTGATGTGTGTTGATGTTGGGAACAATGCCTATTCCTTCGGGCGTTATTTTGAATCCAAGGCGCATGACTTTTTGATGTCCGGCTATTTGGGCTCCATAGGATTTGCGCTGCCAGCGGCCATGGGAGCCTGGGCAGCGGTTGGGGATTCCCGTCCTGTTGTAGCGGTTGCAGGAGATGGTGGCCTGTGTCAATACCTGGCGGAGATCACCACCCTGGTGAAATACGGGATGCCGGTCAAATTGATTGTGTTGAATAACCACGAGCTCGGAAAGATCTCTAAGGAACAACGTGCGGGAGAATTTGATGTCTGGCAAACCTCCCTGACCAATCCGGATTTTGCGGCTTTTGCACGTTCAGCAGGAGCTTGGGGAAAGCAGGCCAAAACACAAGCAGAAATGGAAGCGGGTATGGAGGAACTCTTTACTCAACAAGGGCCAGGGCTTCTGGAAGTACTAACTGATGTTGAATTGATTTAAGATGATACAAACGATACTCAGCGCTTTGATTGGCGCCTTGGGCATTTACTTTGGAATTGGCCTTCTTTTTGGTCTCTTTTTCTTGTTGGGAGGTGCTTCAAAAGTAGATCCTTACATGAAGACGACACCCAAAGGGGTCAGGCTGCTTCTCTTTCCGGGAACAGTAGCTACTTGGCCTTTTTTACTCAGAAATGCCTTTAAAAAGAACACTCATGAATAGAGCGCAACGCAAGGCCCATGGACGGATATGGGGAATCTTATTTTTGGTGATTCCACTCTTCCTGTTTTGGGCACTCACCCCTGTTATCCCAGCCGATTCGCTGACTCCACCTGTTTTGTCTGAAGTGGAAGAAGGTCAGCAAAAAATACCCGTACAGGTTCACTACGACAGTCTTTTGCACATTCAGGTCCATAGTCCGCTGGCCAGTGCAGCAACGGGGGTACTGGTCCTTTCGGATCAGGAGGAAGAAGAACAACTGATCGGTCAATTGGAGGGCACCGGGAGCTATTCTTTTGATCTGGATCAAAAGCCGCAACGGGTACGCTTGGTGGATTTGATCAAAGAGAATGAACTGTACACCCTAGAATTGAAGTAGCGATGAGTTTAGATTACACCTATATTATTTGGAATAAACAGAAGAAGAGGTACGACCGGTGGATCGCCCTGAGTATGGTTTTGTATCTGCTCCTGTTTTTTGGCCTATCGTTTGGTTTAAATCCAGAAATGACTGCCGAAACGGTCATGATTCGAGCCTTTGGAACTCTGGCTCTATTGACCCTGCACGTGATTTTACTGATTGGACCTCTGAGTCGTTTGAACAGCCGCTACCTGCCTTTGCTTTATAATCGCCGCCATTTAGGGGTCAGTATGTTTCTGGCGGCTTTTTTACATGGGGGGTTGTCTCTCTTTCAGTTTCATGCCCTCAGTGAAATCAATCCTATTTGGGCGCTGTTTACTTCCAATCAGGATTACGGAAGTTTGCTGCAGTTCCCTTTCCAGGTATTGGGTTTTTACGCCTTGATTATCCTTTTTGTGATGGCTTCGACGAGTCATGATTTCTTCTTGAAGAACCTGTCTCCTCGAGTTTGGAAGGCCTTGCATATGGGAGTTTATTTGGCCTATGCTGATTGTTTTGCATGTGGTGCTGGGTGCTTTTCAGCAGGAAGGGCAATTGCTCACCACGGCAGCCCTGGTATTTGGATTCCTACTAATCGCCTTGACTCATGTCAGTGCCGCGGTGAAGGAGGGACGGATTGATCGAGCGAAGTCGCGCTGGAACGAGGAAGGATGGCAGCGTTTATGTAAACCGGAAGAAATTGAAGCTGACCGCGCAAAAATTTTTACGGTCAACGAGGAGCGTATTGCCGTTTTTCGCCATGATGGTGGTCTTTCTGCCGTGCACAACTACTGTAAGCACCAAGGGGGTCCTTTGGGGGAAGGAAAGATCATTGATGGTTGTATAACCTGTCCATGGCACGGTTATCAATACCTGCCGGGTAATGGACAATCGCCTCCTCCTTTTACAGAGAAACTGCATACCTATCAACTTAAAATGATTGACGGCAGCGTCTATATTCATCCCGAGCCACTTGCTGAGGGAACCGCTGTTGATCCCCTGCCAATTCCATAAGCTATGAAAGAGAATAAGAAAGAAGAATTCTATGTGGGGTACATCAATCAGATGGGAAGTAAAACCAAGAGAACGGTTCGCCTCTTTGTTTTTTTGCCGTACTGGCCGTGATGCTGGTTGCCGGGGTTTTTGCTCTGTATCAGCAACCCGCTTCCAACAGCCGATTCGATTTTGACAGTACCACTTCTGTCGAAGGCACCTACTATGAAAAGCCTTATCCCTTGCTTCGGTTGAGTTGGGGCCAGAACAGTATAAGGACATTGTTTTATTGGGATTCGGAAAGTCGGGGGCTCTTCCTTATTTGTCCAAAGCCAAAGAAAGGAAGCCCAATCTCAATGGACAATTCATGAGGATTGAAGGAAACCTGTTGTACTATAATGGCAAGAGCTTGTTGCAGATTACAGATGAGCAGCAAATCGACCTTCTCGATAATGAAGGAGCAGAAGAAGAGCTCTATCCATCCGAAGCCGTCAAGACAGAGTTGGAAGGAGAAATCATTGACCCCAAATGCTTTTTTGGTGTCATGAAGCCAGGCTTTGGAAAAATTCACCGGAGTTGTGCTTCTCTTTGTATTGCGGGGGGCATTCCCCCTGTTTGGCTTAATCGCACCGATTCTGGAGACGAAGAATATTTTTTGATCACTGACCTGAAAGGAAATGCCATTCATAAAGACTTACTACCCTATATAGGGCAGGCCTCCAAAGTGGAGGGTAACGTAAGCCAAAAGGGGGGATGGTCCTACCTGGCCCTGGATGTCAAAAAAATTGAAAAAGTCAATGATCGCGCAAGTATTTACGAAACAGAATAGAGCATTATATTTCTTCTTGAGTCTTCTATTTGGACTGGGAACCCATGGCCTGCAAGCACAAAAAGGTCCGGTCAATACCAAAAGAGGTTTAGCTGTACAAGGCTACGATGTTGTCTCTTATTTCAATGGGAAAGCACAGAAGGGAACATCTGATTATACCGTAAAATGGGAAGGGAATACCTACCAGTTTACAAGCGCTGAACAACGAGATGCCTTCAAGACCAATCCGGATAAATTCCTGCCTCAGTACGGTGGTTATTGTGCTTACGCTATGGCCGTGAAAGGGAACAAGGTACCCGTGAATCCGGAAACCTTTGAAATTCGAAATGGAAAGCTGTATTTGTTTTACAACAAATGGATAAACAATACCTTAGAGTCTTGGCTGGAAGAAGGACCAGAAAAGTTGGTCGGCCAAGCCGATAAGAACTGGAAATCACATTTGAAATAACCGTAAATCGAACAGCCGGCAGAAATAGGGGGAACAGCAAAATGGTGGAGTCTAAGCAGGATATTTTTGGCGGGTATTCTCACCAGCTTTATCGGAGCTATTCCATTGGGAACCTTGAATGTCACTGCCTTTCAGTTGGCTTTAAGGCGAGGAAAGTCAGAAGCCCTATGGTTTTCGGTCGCGGTGGTCCTGATTGAATTGATTGTGGTGACCCTGATGTATTGGGGGGCCAAAAAGTGGGCGTTAACCCCTCGGGCAAAAAAGTGGATTTTTCCGTTAGGAGCATTGCTCTTGCTGTATTTAAGTATGACTCATTTACTGAATACCAGTCCGCAAAGTGTTTCTAATTTCCAGTTGCCGGAATTTAAATCCGCCTTCTTACTCGGGTTATTGATGAGTAGTTTAAATCCACTTCAATTTCCGTTCTGGATGGCCTGGAATAAGGCCTATCAGGAGAAGGGCTGGTTTGGGATAGGTCAATCCGGATTTGTCTTCTATCTTACAGGTATAGGCGGAGGAACAATCGCTGCCCTTTGGATTTTTATTCTCCTCGGAGAATGGTCCCAAAAGACCCCTGGTGATTATCAAGGGACAATTGAACTAATTTTGGGCCTATTGTATTTGGCCTTTGCCTTATATTTTGTGTTTCTTGCACTTAAAAACCGATTTCAACCTAACAAATAAAGCAGACAGATGCTTCAAGCTTCCATAAATACTCTTCACTTATTTTGTGGCGTACTTGGTCAGTTGGAGACCGAGGAGTACACGAAATCGCATGAATTATTGGCTCGAGCCAGTATTGGTCAGCACACTCGCCACATCATTGAACTCTACCAGTGCCTGCTAAATGGCTATGAACAGTCAGCCCTTTGCTACGATAATCGAAAACGGGATATTCGAATTGAAACCGATGTCGATTTCGCTATTGAATCCCTCAAGGATATTCAGTCAAGACTGGAGAAACCCAATAAGGCCATGAAATTGGTCCTTCAGGATGAGTCCAGCTCTTATACCATAGAAACAAACTACAAAAGGGAGGTTTTGTATAACCTGGAACACGCAATACATCACCATGCCCTGATTAAAGTGGCCTTAATTCCTATGACGCATTTGGATGTGCCTACTGAATTTGGGGTAGCGCCTTCAACTCTTGCTTTCCGAAAATCATGTGCACAGTAAGCCTCTTTTTTAAGGGAGACAGCACCTTGGTCACTTCTACCCGGGATGAACACAGGAAGCGCCGTCGCGCAGCATCCCCTGAGTGGCACGATTATCAAGGTACAGAGCTCTATTTCCCGAAAGACCCCCAGGGAGGAGGCAGTTGGATTGCCTTTAATAGAGTAGGTCAATGGGGCGTGGTCCTGAATGGGGCTTTTGTGAATCACCGGCACACGGGACCTTACCGTAAGAGTAGAGGTCTGATCCTATTGGATATTTTAAGTTCTATGCGACCAGCTGCATTTTGGAAGGAACTCAATCTGGAAAACATTGAGCCCTTTACCTTGATTTTGGGAGATCAGGGGGCTTATGAAATGCGTTGGGATGGGCAAGAAAAGCATGCAAAGGAATTGAATAAGGAAGAGGCCCATATATGGTCATCTGCTACCCTCTACAGTCAGGAGGTTCAGGCGTGGAGAAAAGAGCGTTTTGATAGCTTTCTGCAAACGCATTCAAATCCACCTTCCGATCAGGTTTTTTCTTTTCACGCTACCCCGCAGGGCGATTCTGAGAATGGCCTGGTGATCGATCGGGCTAATGGAGTCAAGACCGTGAGTGTGACCCAAGTTCTCCTGGAATCTAATCAGGGAGAAATGCGCTATGAGGATCTGATGCAGCCAGAATCCCAATTGAGCGTATGAGTCTTTCCTGGAAAGCGCGTTGGTACCGACTAACCCACTGGGAATACTGGTCTTATGCCTGGGTGTATTACCCTCTTTTCCCGATATGGCTCTGGTATGCGCTCAAAGAGCGTTCCCTGTTTTTCTTCAGTGCTTCTAATCCGGCCATGGCTTATGGTGGACTCACCTTAGAGTCCAAAATGGAGATCTACAAGATGATCCCGGACGCTATATCCCAAAGACTGTGCTCATTTCTACTGCGGAGGATCGGGAGGAAGGCCAACTTAAGAATCTGATGAAGCAAGCAGGGCTTGAATTTCCGTGCATGGCAAAACCGGATGTGGGCTTAAAAGGATTAGGGGTGAGCCAAATTCATTCTCTAGAAGACTTAAAAGACTATTGCGCTAAGGTTCCCAAAGAAATCCTGCTGCAGGAGTTGATTCGCTATCCGAATGAAGTGGGGGTCTTTTATGTGCGCATGCCTGGAGAGGAGCGTGGATGTATCACGGGGATTGTTCAAAAGGAATTTATGAGTGTTGTTGGTGATGGCCAATCTAGTTTGAAAGAGTTGATACATCAGAGTCCACGTTGCCTATTGCAATGGCCAAAATTGCAGGAAGAACTTACGATCAACGAATTGGAGACCATTCTACCAGACAAGGAGAAGAAGGTTTTGTTGGCCGTGGGCAGTCATACTAGGGGAGCCTTATTTCTGGATTATTCGGATCGAATTACTCCCGGTTTGGAAGCCTGGTTGAATGAGATTTGTTTGCAGGTAAAGGGCTTTTACTACGGTCGCTTAGACATTATGTACGACAATTGGGCTGATTTTGAAGAAGGTCGTCAATTTCGAATTATTGAAATTAACGGTGCGGGCAGCGAACCCACGCACATCTACGATCCCAAACACTCCTTGTTCTTTGCCTGGAAAGAAATTCGCCGACACGTGAGGTTTATGCTCAAGATTGCCCGACTAAATCACCGAAAGGGAGTTCCCTATCTCGGTGCAAAGGAAGGAAGGCAAATGCTCCGGGAGCACCGAGAGCTCGAAAGTTTTTTGGAATCCCTTTAGTCTGCAGAGAAGTCCTGAATGTAGCCCTGGGTGGCACTTCGGTAGAAGTTTAGGATTTCTTCATCTGTTGGCAGACTTTCTTTATCAATCCGCAAAATAGCACCTTCAAACTCATCCTCTACCCATTGACCTGTAGCCAACTTTGACTCTTGTGGAGCGCTGAGTAATTGTCCTTGTTGGTAGGCGCTTAGGTAGTAATAATGCTGTTCGGAGAGGGTATCAGGTACCGCCAATCCCATGCCAAAATACAAGGTGCTGTGGTGTTCCGAGGGACCAAAAACTCCACTATCAAAGTGATGAGGCCAAATCCGGGGAACCTGGCAAAAACCAAGTTCGCGACTGCAATCCTCCAGCAGTCGATGTGCCTGAACCCGCATTGCTTGCATAGCGGTATCATCTGACCACAAAAAAGGAGCATTTCCTTGTTCGTATGGGAGGTCGTAATGCAAGTCGTACCCGTAGTCCCCCAGGCCGTTTTCTTGAAAAAAGTGTTTTAAGCTCTGAACAATATCCTCGTGGGTTTTGCCCGGAAGGGCTAATAGATTTTCTGCTCTGTTTTCGAGAAACAAGGAGCCCTGTGCCAAATCCAAGACAAACTTCCCTGCCGTTCCGAGGGGATGGGTAGATAGATAGCGTCCGCTCTCATCCAATCCCAGGTTGGTGTGGCTATCGTCTTCATTGGCCTCCAAAAAAGAGATGGCTGCGGTGGCTAAGTATTGTCCGGCCCAATGCCATTGCTTAAGCATATACCGGTTTTTTCTTGAGTTTATTGACGATGTCATTCACAATCATAGGGGCGTGAATACGGGAGTTTTCTATGAACCATTTATGGGTTTCCATCCCGCCGCATATGACCCCGGCCAAGTAGAGCCCTTCGATATTAGACTCCATGGTCTCCGGACGGTAATGGGGCTTCTTAAGCCCGTCATTGCTCAGTTGTACTCCCAGGGTATCCAAGAAGCGAAAATTAGGCTGGTATCCGGTGAGCGCGAGCACGAAATCATTGGCAAGACGGAATTGTGTCATGTTCTCGGTGTTGGTCAGAAGGAGTTCCTTTTCTCTTACCTCGGTAATTTCAGTAGAGTAGTAGGCTTGAATACTACCCTCTTCAATGCGGTTTAGGATATCTGGACGCACCCAGTATTTAACCCGTTTACCCACCTCAGGGCCTCGAATAATCAGACTTACTTCGGCCCCTTTTCTCCAACACTCCAAAGCGGCATCGATCGCCGAATTACTCGCGCCGACAACGGCTACCTTTTGACGGGCGTAATAGTGAGGATCCTTGTAGTAATGCGAAACTTTAGGCAGGTCTTCTCCCGGCACTCCCAAAAGGTTTGGTATATCGTAGAAGCCCGTGGCTAAAACCAGTTGTTTGCTCTTGTACTGGGCTTTGACTGTTCTAATTTCGAAATGAGTGCCCATTTTTTGAAGCTCCTCCACCGCTTCAAAGAGTTGGATGTTAAGGTTGTTCGCGCTAACAATTCTGCGGTAATATTCCAGTGCTTCATCTCTCTTTGGTTTGGCTTCTTTACTGATAAAGGGCACCCCACCGATTTCCAGCTTTTCGGAAGAAGAGAAAAACTGCATGTTTACCGGATAGTTGAAGAGGGAATTAACCAAAACCCCTTTTTCGATGATCAAGTAATTCAAACCGGCTTTTTGGGCTTCCAGACCTATGGCAATCCCGATGGGACCCCCTCCTACAATGATCAAATCGTGCATGATAATCAGATGTTTTTCAAGGCCAATACGCTGTCCGGGATGGAAGGGCTATTGAATACAGCGCTTCCCGCAACTAAGACATCGGCTCCGGCCTCAACCAGTTCTTTAGCATTGGTCGTACCAACCCCTCCATCAATTTCAATCAGAGCTGAGGAATTGGATCTTAAAATCATTTCTTTGAGCTGTCGGGTTTTATTCAGGGTGTTTTGAATGAAGGATTGTCCTCCAAATCCTGGATTAACGCCCATCAGGCAGACCAAATCAATATCGGCGATGCAATCTTGAAGAAGATGCACGGAACTGTGTGGGTTTAGCGCTACTCCGGCCTTCATCCCAAAGAGCTTGATTGCTTGGAGACTGCGGTGCAAGTGTTTGCAAGCCTCCAGATGCACGGTGAGGTTGGCCGAACCCAATTCAGCAAAAGTTTGGATGTAGCGATCTGGATCAACGATCATCAAGTGGACATCTAAGGGCTTTTGGGCGTATTTCGCTATGGCTTTGACAACAGGTACACCATAAGAAAGATTGGGAACAAAGAGTCCATCCATGATGTCAATGTGGAACCAGTCGGCTTGACTGTTATTAACGGCTTCTACGTCTCGCTGCAAATTGGCAAAATCTGCCGAAAGCAAGGAGGGAGCAATCAGTGGAGTGGGCATAGTTTTAAATTATCACTTAAAAGTAATCAATCCCTTTACAGTATGTCTAACTTCCTTGGAATCAAATTGAAAGAATGGAAATTGTGAATAAGTTAAGCGCGCCTATTTAACAGTAAATTAATAATTACGTAACTTTGCGAAAATTTTATTACACTCTGTCCACCCTGATGGAACAAAAGAAAGATACGGTTTTAACAGAATGCTCTTTCTAAGAAAATATTTAAGATAGCTGCCTGAGAAAGCAGCGTGTTGGTTTAGGTGAGGAAAAAGGGGCCCTTTGGGCTCCTTTTTTTATGCTCTTCGTTTTGTCGGATTCAATAGGAGCAAAAAAACTCCGGTAATCAGCCGGAGTTTATTCATCAATCAAAAAACGAACAGTCATGATAAACTGTTATATCGGTTCAAAATACGAATTAAATCCCTAAATCAAAATTTAAGACGAATTTAACTGCACTTTGTCGGAGAAATCTGCGACTTACCCGAGATAGGTTTTTAGAATTTTACTTCTGGAGGTATGTTTTAGGCGACGGATCGCTTTTTCCTTGATTTGACGAACGCGTTCGCGGGTCAAATCGAAGGTCTCTCCGATTTCTTCCAAGGTCATGGAATGCTGTCCGGCCAGACCAAAATACAAACGAATGACATCGGCTTCTCGCGGAGTAAGCGTTTCTAAGGCACGCTCAATTTCCGTACGCAATGATTCGTGTAAAAGGTCCTTATCGGGATTAGGAGATTCCCCACTGCGAAGTACATCGTAAAGGTTAGAATCTTCTCCGTCGATAAGAGGCGCGTCCATGGATACGTGACGACCAGAGTTCTTAAGCGATTGCTTAACGTCCTCAACGGTCATATCGAGTTCCTTGGCAATTTCTTCTGCGGAAGGAATACGCTCGTGAGCTTGTTCCAAAAAGGCAAAAGTCTTGTTGATCTTGTTGATCGAACCAATTTTGTTCAAAGGCAATCGAACAATACGCGATTGTTCTGCCAAAGCCTGAAGGATGGACTGACGAATCCACCAAACGGCATACGAGATAAATTTAAATCCACGGGTTTCATCGAAACGCTGGGCTGCTTTGATCAATCCCAAGTTTCCTTCGTTGATCAAATCGGGTAGGGTAAGACCCTGATTTTGGTATTGCTTGGCCACCGATACCACAAAACGCAAATTTGCCTTGGTCAATTTCTCCAAAGCAATTTGATCACCGGCTTTGATTCGTTGGGCCAATTCCACTTCTTCTTCGGCCGTAATCAAATCAACTTTTCCGATTTCCTGTAAGTACTTGTCAAGCGATGCGGTTTCCCTATTGGTAACCTGTTTTGTAATCTTTAACTGTCTCATCTAAATTTCCCCTCAATTTAAGTTACTGAGCAAGAGGCTCATATAGTTATACGTAAAAAGTTGTAAAAAGTTACAATTCGGTAAAATTTAATTGAAAAAAAATATGTGTCCGCCCGAAAATCCGCTATTTAGGGGGTAAAAAAAACCCGCACGGTTTAGGTGCGGGTCAGGTTGATTAGGAGCGTGTGAACGCTTAATCCTTATTGCGACGTGGTTTACGGTCGCGATCTCCACGGTTGCGATTGCCTCCGCGGTCTCTGTCATTACGTGGTGGACGCTCTTTGTAGCCCTCTGGTTTTGGCATAAGCGCTTTGCGAGAGACTTTTTCTTTGCGGGTACGTGGATCCAATCCGAAGTACTTCACATCGAATACATCGCCCATGTTTACAGCATCCGTTACGTTTTCTGTACGTTCCCAAGCCAATTCAGAAACGTGTAAAAGAACCTCATTGCCAGGAGCCTCTACATATTCTACAACAGCACCAAAGTCTAAGATCTTGATGACTTTAACTTCGTATACACTGCCGACTTCCGGCTTAAAGAGAAGGGATTCGATGCTGGCCAAGACCTTGTCGATTCCTTCCTGGCTAGTCCCCAGAATTTCAACAACACCCACTTCGTTCTCTTCGTCTTCGTTGATAACGATGGTGGTTTCGGTGTCTTTTTGCAGGTCCTGGATGTTTTTTCCTCCAGATCCGATAAAGGCTCCGATATAGTCCGCAGGGATCGTAGTTGTAACGATTTTTGGAGCGTAAGACTTCACTTCTGCATTTGGAGCAGAGATGGTATCTGTCAGTTTTTCCAAGATGTGCAAACGTCCGTCACGGGCTTGCTTCAGAGCTTGAACAAGGATTTCGTAAGAAAGTCCTTTTACTTTGATGTCCATTTGGCAAGCGGTGATACCGTCAGCAGTACCGGTTACTTTAAAGTCCATATCTCCCAAGTGATCCTCGTCTCCAAGAATGTCAGAAAGAACAGCGAATTTTCCGGAATCGGTATCGGTGATCAATCCCATGGCAATACCCGAAACAGGTTTTACCAATTGAACCCCGGCATCCATGATCGCCATGGTTCCTGAACAAACCGTGGCCATGGAAGAAGATCCATTGGATTCTAATACTTCAGAAACAACACGTACAGTATACGGACAGTCCTCAGGAATCATTCGCTTAAGAGCTCTTTGGGCTAAGTTTCCGTGACCTACCTCTCTTCGGGAAGTTCCGCGAATAGGGCGGGCTTCTCCGGTTGAGAAAGGAGGGAAGTTGTAGTGCAGGTAAAAAGACTCTTCTGCTTCCATAGACGGCATGTCAATGGTGATCGCATCACGGGAAGTTCCCAAGGTTACCGTGGCAAGGGCCTGGGTTTCTCCGCGGGTGAAGATAGAAGATCCGTGAACGGATGGAAGGTAATCTACCTCACACCAGATCGGACGAATCTCATCGGTCTTACGGCCATCCAAACGCAATCCTTCTTCTAGAGTCAGGTTGCGAACCGCGGCTTTTTCAGCCTTGTGATAGTACTTGGAGATCAATCCGCCGTACTCTTCGACTTCTTCTTCAGAAAAGCCTGCAGCAATTTCTTCTTTGATCGCATAGAAGGCTTCAGAGCGCTCTTTTTTGGAAGATCCTGCTTTGGCAACGGCGTATACTTTGTCGTAAGCCAAGTCATAGATTTTCTTCTCTAATTCTTCATCAGATGCTTCCGGCTCGTACTCGCGTACTTCCTTTTTACCGAAAGCTTCAGCTAAACGCACCTGTGCAGCACATTGAACCTTAATGGCTTCGTGAGCGAATTGAATGGCTTCTACCATTTCTTCTTCTGAGATTTCGCTCATTTCTCCTTCAACCATCATGACAGAATCTTCGGAAGCACCGATAACCATATCGATATCAGCGTTCTTCAGCTGTGCTTTGGATGGGTTGATGATGAGTTGTCCGTCTACTCGTGCAACGCGTACCTCAGAAATCGGGCACTCGAAAGGCAAGTCAGACAACTGAATGGCAGCAGAAGCCGCTAGACCAGCCATCGCATCAGGCATCACCTCTTCGTCATGCGACATCAGCTGGATCATAACCTGGGTCTCGCTGTGGTAGTCCTTTGGGAACAAGGGGCGTAGAACACGGTCGACAAGACGCATGGTCAATACTTCCCCGTCGCTTGGACGAGCTTCACGCTTAAAGAAACCGCCTGGATAACGACCGGCAGCGGCGAATTTTTCGCGGTAATCTACAGTTAAGGGTAAAAAGTCTACATCGGCTGCTTGGTAGTTGGAAACAACTGTACAGAGCAGCATACATTTTCCGGATTGAACCACAACAGACCCGTGGGCTTGCTTGGCTAACTTACCGGTCTCGATGGAAATTTCTCTTCCATCTCCGAGGTCGATGACCTCGCGAAAAGTTTTTGGAATCATAGGTTTTCCTTTGTTATTCTTTTGGTCTTCCGCCATCCGGGCGGTCGGGTTGTTGTGTTGAAGTTGTCGACCAATGAAAAACCTAAGGCAGCTTTTTGAGTGCCATGAAAAAAGGGAAAGCGCAATCGCTTTCCCCTTTAGCAGACTTTATTTTCTGATACCTAGTTCTTTGATAAGAGCACGGTACTTCTCGATGTCCTTTTTCTTGAGGTAATCGAGCAAGCTACGACGCTTACCTACCAAACGAACCAAAGAACGCTCAGTGTTGTAATCTTTGTGATTTTTTTTCAGGTGTCCAGTCAAGTGGTTGATGCGGTGGGTAAACAACGCGATCTGACCCTCTGTGGATCCTGTGTTTGTCTCGGAACCTCCGTGTTTCTTGAAGATTTCCTGCTTTACTTCTTTGCTTAGATACATGCCAATATTCTTGAAATGATTTTTATGTATATGATTGACTTTCAATCAAGGCGCAAATATACAGTTTTCCTTTGAACCATTAAACCATTTGAAAGTCTCGAAGTCCAAAAAGGGAAACCTTAAATTTTGAACGATGAAAAAGATACGATTAACCCCGGCCCGCTTGATGATGACCCTGGCTTTGGCCACCTTTATTTCCTGTGAAACGGAAGAGTCAGAGGCCCTGGAGACCAACCAAGAAGAAGTGATCACTACTGCTGAATTGCAATTTAGTGACGAAAGTGAATTGATCGCTGAAGAGACCGCCCAAGTGGCCGAAGAAGTTTATAAGGAAGATGAGGCGCTTTTGCTATCAAAAAGCAGCTATGTTTCGGATTACCTTCCCGAATGTGTCACCGTGACCACGGTGGTGACCGAATTGACCAGAGAGAAGACCATTGACTTCGGAGAGGGCTGCACCCTGCCGAATGGCAATACCCTCGCCGGTATCATAAAGTTGAGTTATGCCAAGGATCCGGAGATGGCTCAAAAAACCCTTGATCTTTCCTTGTCCAGTTTCAGTTTTAATGGTGTTGCCGTGGAGGGTTCTGCTTCCATTCTTCGCCAACGTTCCAACGCCAACGGCAATCCACAAAGCAGTGTTTCTGCCAATTACGATTTGACCTGGCCTTCTGGTGATATGGCCTCTTATGAGGGTAACCGCAGCCGCGAATGGGTTGAAGGGGTAGGAACAGGATTTTGGGGTGACAATGTCATCCTGATAGAAGGGAGTGCGACCTATACCGGTCGTGCCGGCAATACCTACAGCAAAGCCATTACCGAGACCCTGCGCCGCGAACTTTCTTGTCGTTTTATCGTGAGCGGAGAGGTGACCTTTAGCCGAAACGCGAATTCGGCTTCCTTGGACTTTGGGGACGGCAGCTGTGATGCAAAAGGAATCTTTACCAATGCTCAGGGAGAAAGTAAAGAAGTCTTCCTGCGTCGATTTGTAAAGTAGTTTTCGGACGTTTCTTGTGCAAAAAAAGCCGCAGATGACAGATCTGCGGCTTTTTGATTTTAAGCTATTTTCTTATTCTTCTTCGTTTCGAACAGGATTGTTCGAAATCAAATCAATGTAGAGGTTGATTTTTTTCTTCAAATCAGAGCGGTGCGAGATAAAATCCAAGAAACCGTGCTCCAAGACAAACTCAGAGGTCTGGAAGCCTTCCGGCAATTCTTGACCGGTAGTGTCTTTTACAACACGAGGGCCAGCAAAACCGATCAAAGCACCAGGCTCAGCGATATTGATGTCTCCCAGCATGGCGTAAGATGCCGTCGTTCCTCCAGTGGTCGGGTCTGTACACAACGAGATGTACGGGATTCTCGCTTCGGCCAATTGAGCTAATTTGGCTGATGTTTTCGCCATTTGCATCAGCGAAAGTGCAGCCTCCATCATACGGGCTCCTCCAGACTTAGAAATCAATAAGAATGGAATCTTCTTCTTTTTGGCTACGTCAATAGCGCGGGCGATTTTTTCTCCAACCACACTCCCCATAGATCCTCCGATAAAAGAAAAATCCATACAGGCGATGACCAGGTCCTTGCCCATTGATTTTCCGACAGCGGTACGAACCGCATCATTAAGCCCTGTTTTGCGCTGAGCTGCTTCGATGCGATCAACGTATTTTTTGGTGTCTTCGAATTGAAGCGGATCCTGAGGACTCAATTCAGCATCCAGTTCTTTGAACTTGTCATCAAAAAGAATTTCGAAGTATTCCTTACTTCCGATGCGCACGTGGTAGTCATCCTCTGGACTGACGTAGAAATTATTCGCCAATTCTTCTGATTCGACGATCTTGCCGGTAGGCGACTTGTACCACAGCCCCTTAGGGGTGTCTTTTTTCTCCTCCGTAGCGGTCTGAATCCCTTTCTCTTTTCTCCGAAACCATGCAGACATATCACTCACTTTTCCTGTCTTTTGAGGTTAAACCTATAAGGTATTGACATTATTTAAATCAGCAAAGGCCTTTTTCAGTCTATCGACAAATGCCTTTTCGCCTTCGCGCAACCAAACACGAGGATCGTAGAATTTTTTGTTGGGAACATCATCGCCCTCTGGGTTTCCGATCTGTGCTTGAAGGTAGTCTTTCTTCCCTTGGATGTAATCGCGAACTCCAGACATATAAGCGTACTGCATATCGGTGTCGATATTCATTTTGATCACGCCGTAACCGATGGATTCGCGGATTTCTTCTACTGTTGATCCAGAACCTCCGTGAAAAACAAAATCGATGTGGTTGTGCTCTACGCCGTATTTCTCAGCGATGAATTCCTGAGAGTTCTTTAGAATTTTAGGTGTGAGAACTACGTTTCCAGGCTTGTATACCCCGTGTACGTTTCCAAAGGCAGCCGCTACGGTAAAGCGTGGGCTTACTTTAGAAAGTTCTTCATAGGCATAAGCCACTTCTTCTGGTTGGGTGTACAGTTTGGAACTGTCGACATCGGTATTGTCTACTCCATCTTCTTCCCCTCCGGTAACGCCAAGCTCGATTTCTAGCGTCATATCCATTTTGGCCATGCGCTCGAGGTACTGCTTACAAATTTCAATATTTTCTTCAATCGGCTCTTCGGAAAGGTCGATCATGTGTGAGCTAAACAGGGGTTTTCCTGTGGCTTTGTAGTGCTCTTCACTGGCGTCCAAGAGACCGTCGATCCAAGGCAAAAGTTTTTTAGCGCAGTGGTCGGTATGTAGAATAACAGAAACCCCATAGGCTTCCGCCATTTGATGTACGTGCTTGGCACCGGCAACAGCTCCTAGGATGGCCGCTTGTTGTCCTTCATTCGAAAGACCTTTTCCTGCGTTGAATTGAGCACCTCCATTCGAAAACTGAATAATCACCGGGGCATTGAGTTCGGCAGCGGTTTCCATAACAGCGTTCATGGAATTGGTGCCGATAACATTCACAGCAGGGAGGGCAAATCCCTTCTCTTTGGCGTATTGGAAAATAGCTTGTACTTCATCTCCAGTGGCTACACCAGGTTGGATGGAATGCGACATAGTTTTGGACGTTAGATTTATTTCGGGCAAATGTAATAAAAGACCATTAGAACGGGTAGTTAATCCCGATGTTAAAGACGGCCCTGTTTAGTCTAAAATCGCTAAACCAGCGTTCGGAATAGGGCAGGGCGGGGTTGTAGGTTTTAAAGCCGGTATCGAAACGGAACACGAAATAAGAAAAGTCAAAGCGCAGTCCTACCCCAGTTCCCAGGGCAATGTCTCCTAAGGACCGAAATCCATTGAAGGTTGCATCGGGATTGCTCTCGTTGTCTAAAAAGTTCCAGATATTCCCGGCATCGGCAAAGAGGGCACCCTTGAGATCCCCGACCAAAGGGAAGCGGTACTCCAGGTTAAGACTGAGTTTAAAATTGGCTTCGTTAAAGTCATTCAGGTTGTTGGTTCTTCCAGGGCCGAGCTCATAGGCATTCCATCCTCTGTTGTCGTTGGGTCCTCCAGCGAAGTAACTGCGTACGAAGGGAATGTTGTCTGAATTTCCGTAGGGAATCGCCAAGCCCATAAAACCGCGCATGGCCAAAACGCTACTTCCCGGAAAATCCCAGTGCTTGATGTAATCGACTTCGGACTTGACGTACTGCGTATAGGGTACGCCAAACACCAGGTTTTTGTCGTTGTCGTTTTTTCGAAAGTCTATAAAATTTGAAACCGTGGAAAGCAGATTTCCTGCGGCCTCTAATTTGATCCGCCACTGCGAAAAATCCTCATCATTGTTGCTGGTTCTGTTGTTACGTAGCCAGGTGTAGTTAGCAGTGAAGATCAAGTTGTTCTCGACCAGGCGTTGACGGCGCTCCTCTATACTTCGAACCAATTCCAGGGAATCCGCGGCAATGGTCGGAATTTGACCCGATAAGGCAGCGGCGGTAAAAGCAGCTGCTCCATTGGGAATTCCAAGTTGATTGGTGTTGGGATCGATAAAGTTGACGATCTGTTCTGGGCTGAGGTTGGCTTCTTCCTGGTCTGCGATCTGATCGAGCAAGGTAAAGGTGTTCCGGTAGACATTGAAGAAATTGTCCGGGTTGACGTTTCGTACAAATTCAATATTCAATAGATCCACTGCGTTCTTGACAAAGGCGGAGGACGTCCAATTGTAGTTTAAGGTGGTGTTGAAAGACTGCCTGTCTAATCCGATGTTTTGTTGGAAATTGGTACCGATACTTAAACGGGTATTGGGCACCATATAATAAGGAATGATTTTTTCGGTGTTGGTCGGAAACCAAATCCTCGGGAAGGTCAGGTTTACGGTACCCCCTAATTCCGAGGTGATCGCACCAGGACTGTCCTTGATCAGACCGACGGATCCCCGAGCCGAAAAACTCAGATTTTCGGCACCTCCAAAGATGTTTCGAGAAATAACCGATGCACTAAAGGTGGTCCCGATCTGTTGGATATTGGATTGGAGCACATCAAAAGAAAGATTCAAAGAGTATTTGGGTCGAGGTGTCAGGTAAATATTGGAGGTTAAATAACCCGTGCTGTCCGCCAAGAACTCCATATTGGGGTAGGTGAAGTTATTCAGGTTGGTGATCTGCCTATTGGTCCTGATCCGATCCAGATCCCTGTACAGGCTGTCTTTTTCAAAAAAGATCGCGTCGATTAGGGCTTTAGGCTTGTATCGAAGGCGGTCCTTGTAGTAGAGCGTATAACCCTCATAATTCAGTGATTCCAAATCCTCTTTTTCGGTGTCGAAACGGTAGTCCGTATAGATGTTCACCTTTTTAAAGCGGTGTATGCGGTAGTTTGAAGAAGGCAAGCTGTCGCGTGATGCGGGATTCCGCACGTTAAGGGTGATCTGCAGGGCGCTGTCTCGGGCCACTTCTGTGGTATCTCCGACCACATCGAAGTTGATCGAACTCTCCTGAAAATTGTAGACCCCTGAATTCCTGAACAGGCGGGTCAGGCGCTCCCGTTCCGCATTGAAGTTATTCAAGTTAAACTGCCCTTTTTTTACGGCGGACTGCTCCGTATTGAGCTGCAGAAGTGAATCCAGTTCTGGGGAGGTGATGTTGTAGCGAATCGAATCCACATAAAAGGGCTGTCCAAGACGAATATGGTAGTTTATATCGGCCCGCTTTTTTCGTTTTCCCGGCTCTAACTCAAAGCGGACGGCATTGTTGAAGTAACCCTGATTTCTGTAGAATGCCGAGAGGCGATCTCTGGATTTTCGGGTACGGACACTATCGATGATGGTCGGTGCTTCCCCGACCCGCTTTAAAAAATTGCTATAACCCGAAACCAAGAAGGATTCACCTAATCGACTCACTTGTTTTTCGGAGAGCAGTTTGGCCAAACGCTCGCGTCGCTTTGGATTTTTATCGAGCCAGGTCTGGTAAAGAGAATCGGGATTTTCTTTGGCCAGGTTGTACAGTAGCAAACGAAGCGGCACGCCCGCGAGTTTGCGGTTGGGTTGTTGGAGCAGGAGGTTGTTTTCTTGGTCTGACCTTATTTTTTCGCCTTCGAGGTATATCGTATTTTTGGTCAGGAGGTACTGGTGGTCGCCCACTCGTTTTACCGAGCTGCAACCCACAAAGAGGAGGGAGGTCAATGCCAGCAATAACGATGTCCTCCAAGTCCTTGGCCCAATTACCCTCATAAGCGTCAAAATTACATCATTTGCTCATTTTCGAAGCCCATGCTTTCTAAAAACCAACTCAAGCGATTTACCAAACTCAAGCAAAAGAAGTACCGGGATGCCGAGGGTTTATTTATTGCAGAGGGCAAAAAGCTCGTTGAAGACTTGCTTAAGCGGGGTGCCGAAGCTGAATGTTTGGTGACGCATCAGGATAAAGAAGCTACTTCCAAATATGTTCAAGTGGATGAAAACGACTTCAAACGTTTGTCAAGCTTGGACAATCCCAGCGGAACTTTGGGCGTCTTTAAAAAGCCCCAAGATGATGGACGTTCCGATGGGTGGATATTGGCTCTGGATGGTTTAAGAGACCCAGGGAACATGGGAACTATTCTCCGTTGCGCGGATTGGTTTGGTCTTTCTCGTGTGGTTTGCTCCCAGGATACGGTAGATTGTTTTAATCCAAAGGCCGTTCAGGCCAGCATGGGGTCGGTAGCCAACATTCGGGTAGAATACTGTGATCTCCGTGCTTTTTTACAGGAGGAGCAACTTCCGGTTTTCGGAACCTTTATGGAAGGAGAAGCTTTAGAAGAAAATCCGCTACCCCAAGAGGGTATTCTTGTCTTGGGCAATGAAGGGCAAGGGATTCGGGAAGAAACTGCTGCTGTGATCGACCGCAAAGTCAAAATCAGCAAGCATCCCCTTGCTCAAGCAGAGAGTTTAAATGTGGCTACAGCCGCTGCCATATTTATGGCGGCTCTTCCTACTCGAAAGTAAAGTTGATAAACACCCCTCTTGTTCTCATCGCATTGATGTTGCTGGTCCATGGGCTCGCGGGGTCGTTGTCCGGAACCAATTCATCCGTCAGCGCAAAAACTCCTCGAATGGAGGGTGAAAACTTGAAATAGGTGGTATAGAAATCGATCCCAAAACCAACCTCATAGCTGTACACCTGTTTCTTCATTCGGAACTCACCGGCGCGGTTGTCATCCGGACTGTCCTGTTTACTCCCCAGATTCAGTGCGGTCGAAACTCCTCCGATAATAAAAGGTTTCCAGTTTCCGAAGCGTTTGGCACTCGCTTTTATAAGTAAAGGAAAGCTGATGTAGGTGGATCGGGTCTCACGTATAGCGTCAACTTGTGAGCTAAAGCCCGGAAATCCGAGGGTCCTTTGGGTGTAGAATAAGCCCGGTTCAAAACGTAAATCAAGGTAGTCATTGATGCGCATTTCGCCAATCAATCCCACATTAAACCCATAGGATTTGTCAACGAGGATGTCTTGTCCGCGGTCGAGCTGGTAATCAAATTGAAAATCGAATTGGTTAAAACCGAGGTAGTACCCCCAATTGAGTTTTCTCTTGTCTTCGTTTTGAAGGTTGAGAATAGGGTTCTCCTTAAATTGCCCGTACAGGCCTGATGCAAAGAGGCTGCAAAGAAGAGCCCCGAAAAATGCTTTTTTCATTTATTTTGACGCTGTATAGATGGTCGCTGCCCCAAATGTTTGGGGAATGTTCTCGATATCTATAAACCCGCTTTTGGCCAAAATATTGTTGAATTTTTCTCCGTGAGGGAATTGAGCGGCGGATTCTGACAAATAGGAGTAAGCCATCTCGTCTCGGGACAGCAATCTACCGACCAGTGGCAGGTAGTTTTGGCAGTATATTTTATAACCCCATCGGAAAAACGCTTTTTCAGGAACGGAGGTTTCTAGTATCACCAACTTCCCCTTGGGTTTCAGGACCCGCTGAATTTCTTTGAGCCCGGTTTCCAGGTTGTCAAAATTGCGAACACCAAAAGCCACCGTAACCGTGTCAAAGGTGTGGTCCTCAAAGGGGATTTCTTCGCTGTCACCAATGAGCATATCAATCTGCTTGCTCAATTGTTTGTTCTGGATCTTTTGCTTTCCAACCTCCAACATTCCAGGTGAAATATCCAGTCCGGTGATTTGCGCATTTCCTTTTTCGGCCAAGGCAATGGCGAGGTCTCCTGTTCCTGTGGCTACGTCCAAAACACGTTGGGGTTCATGTTCGGTAGCCAAAGAGATCACCTTCTTTCTCCAACGCAAGTCAATACCCAGGGTGATGACGCGGTTGAGGCGATCGTAGTTCTCGGATATGGTATCAAACATATGGGTAACCTGCTGTTTTTTACCCAGTTTTGATTTTTTATAAGGGACAACTTTCTTTTCCATTCAGACCCTATTTTAAGGGGTTGCAAAGATAAGACATCTACAGCGGTCTGTTGATGTGCTGGTTTCTGTTCAAAAATTAGGTAATTTTACCCCCGAAACGGTGGCCAATTATTGAAAAATTACCCAAGTGGCCCCAAGTATATTTGCATGAAAATCATCATTGCAGGTGCAGGTGAGGTGGGCTTCCACCTTGCAAAACTACTGTCCTACGAAGCACAGGATATTACCTTAATCGACACAGACAAAAACAGTCTGGTATACGCCGAAAATCACTTGGATATCAAAGTTATCCGAGGAGATGCGACTTCTATTGCGGTTCTGACTGACGCGAATATCGAGAACTCTGATCTTATGATTGGAGTAACGGCCTCTGAAGCGACGAACATTACCTTGTGTATGTTGGCCAAACAAATGGGGTGTAAGAAGACCATTGCGCGTATTAGCAATACCGAGTTTTTGGAACACCGCGAAACCATTGACTTCGATCAATTAGGAATAGATGAGTTGATTTCTCCCGAAGAGTTAGCGGCGACCGAAATTCAGCAGCTCTTAAGCCAATCCGCTTTTAATGAGACTTATGAGTTTGAGGGTGGACTGTTAACCCTTTTGGGCGCGTTCTTGCCCAAGTCTGCGCCTTTTGTCGGGAAGTCGGTGAAGGAAGCGGCAACGATTTTTCCGGAACTTCACTTCATGCCGATCGCTTTGAGAAGAAAGGGAACGCAGTATACGGTTGTGCCGCGTGGTGACACGGTGCTCAAGGAAGGTGATCAGGTTTACTTTATCACGGCAGACGAGGGAGTTGAAGAGCTTTATAAGCTGACAGGGATGAAGAAGAAAGATATAAAAAATGTCATGGTCCTGGGAGGAAGTAGTGTCGGGATGAAAACCGCACGCGATCTCTGCCACAACCGTTTCAATGTCAAGTTGATCGAAAAGCAGAAAGAACGTGCATTTGACATTGCTGATAAATTGCCGAATGCCCTGGTCATTAACGGTGATGGGCGAAAGGCCGAACTTCTCGAGGAAGAAAGCTTGGAGTCCATGGATGCCTTTGTTGCCGTTACTGGGAATTCAGAGACCAACATCATGTCTTGCCTGGTCGCCAAATCCAAAAAGATCAAGAAGACCATCGCTTTGGTGGAAAATATGGATTACTTTCAGTTGTCTCATTCCATCGGAATTGATACCCTGATCAATAAAAAACTACTGGCGGCCAATACTATTTTCCGCTACATCCGAAAAGGGAAGGTACTGGCTCTTACGCGGCTGAACAACCTCAATGCTGAGATCCTTGAGTTTGAGGTAAAGGCTGGATCTCTGGTGACCGGTCAAAAGATCAAGGACATGGATTTTCCGCGGGAAGCCATTATCGGAGGAGTTATTCGCGATGGAATTGGGATCATTGCCTTGGGAGATTTTGAGATTAAAGCTGGCGACAAAGTGGTTGTTTGTTGTTTGCCGCGTGCTATTGGGCCGATCGAAAAGCTTTTTAATTGATGAACCTGAACGCGAGGATAATCGTTCATATCATGGGACTCCTATTGATTTTCAATGGAGGTTTCATGCTTCTCGCGACGGTGGTCAGTGCCCTGGCGGGTGATCCCCGATCAACCACCTTAGACATTGCATTAGGTGCCATTATCACCCTTTTGATTGGAATGATGGCCATGTTCTATACACGGGGCCACCGCAAGGAAGTAGCCAAGAGAGAAGGATATATCATTGTTACCCTCGGCTGGGTGCTGCTCTCTGTCTCGGGAATGCTGCCCTACCTGATCTCGGGGGTTAGTGGAGGAGTAACCAATGCTTATTTTGAAACCATCTCTGGTTATACCACTACAGGAGCCACGATCTTTGAGGACATAGAGTCTTTGCCCGCGGGCATTCTGTTCTGGCGCTCTTTAACCCATTGGATTGGAGGAATGGGGATTATTGTTTTGGCTATCGCCATTCTGCCGCTGCTCGGGATAGGAGGGATGCAGTTGTTTGCTGCAGAAGCCCCTGGGCCGGGTGGAGATAAGCTTCACCCGCGTATAACCGATACGGCTAAGAGGTTATGGCTCATCTACCTGGGGTATACCCTGGCCGAAACATTACTGCTCTGGGTGGCGGGTATGAGTTTATTCGATGCCTTGAACCACGCCATGTCGACCATGTCGACCGGAGGTTTTTCGACTAAAAATGCCAGTTTGGCACATTGGAATGATCGACCCGTGATTCAATACATTGTTATCTTTTTTATGTTTTTTGCCGGTGCGAATTTCGTCTTGAGTTACTACGCATTTACCCGCAAGTTTAAACGGGTATGGATGGATGAAGAGTTCCGGTACTACTTGCGTTTTATTCTGCTTTTTACCCTGACAGCGACTGCTGTTATCTACTGGGGTACTGAGGTGGGTATTTCTGAATCCCACCCCATGGTCTGGGGAGCGGCAGAAAGTGCCTTCCGTCATGGACTCTTCCAGGTTTTAGCGGTGGTTACAACAACAGGCTTTGTGTCTTCTGACTTTACAGCCTGGACACCCTTTTTGACTATATTTTTCTTTGGCCTGATGTTTTTAGGAGGATCTTCCGGTTCTACGGCGGGGGGGGTCAAGGTGGTGCGTCACCTACTCATTATTAAGAATGGAATCCTTGAATTTAAACGGGCTTTGCACCCGCATGCCATCATTCCGGTTCGCTACAGCGACAAGTCCGTCAGTGAAACCATCGTTTTCAATATTATCGGATTCTTCGTCCTTTATATGCTTCTCTTCATCATAGGAGCCTTAGGTTTGGGCTTTTTGGGCCTGGACTTTGTTTCGGCCATTGGTGGAGCGGCCTCGGCCTTAGGGAATGTAGGTCCCGCACTGGGCTCGCTTGATCCGGTGAGTAGCTACAACGGCCTTCCTGATCTCGGGAAATGGTGGTGTGGCTTTCTGATGCTTTTGGGGCGTCTGGAACTCTTTACGGTATTGATCTTATTCAATCCCTACTTCTGGACCAAGGCCCACTAAGAAAGGGCCTGCTTGATGCGTGAGATGGCTTCCTTCAATTCCTCTTCGGAGGCGGCGTAAGAGATTCGAATGTTGTTTGGGCTGCCAAAGGCGGCACCGGTTACAGTTGCTACCTGGGCCTCTTCTAGAAGATACAAGGCAAAGTCCGAAGCATTCTCGATCTTTTTCCCTTTGAATGCTCTACCGAAGAAGGCCGAAATATCAGGAAATACGTAGAATGCTCCTTGGGGTTCATTGAGCTTAAATCCGTCAATTTCACCCAGTAGTTGAAGGACCAGGTCACGGCGGTTGTGGAATTCGTCGATCATGTACTGAATACGTTCCACGGGAGCTTCCAAGGCTGTAATTACAGCGCGTTGCGCAATGGCATTTGCGCCACTGGTTACCTGTCCTTGAATTTTGTTGCAGCCTCTGGCGATCCACTCAGGTCCGCCGATATAACCAATTCTCCAGCCGGTCATGGCGAAGGCTTTTGAAACTCCATTTACGGTAACAGTTCTGTCGTACATACTGTCCAAAGAAGCAATGCTGCAGTGACCTGCGGTGGTAAAGTTGATGTGTTCGTAGATTTCATCCGAAACCACCACGATATTCGGGTGTTCCTTCAATACTTCTGCCAGGGCTTCCAATTCTGCTTTACTGTAGAAAGAGCCACTGGGGTTACAAGGAGAACTGAACCACAACATACGCGTTTTGGGAGTAATTGCAGCTCGCAATTGGTCTGGAGTGATTTTGAAGTCCGTCTCAATACTGGTCGATACTTCCACAGGTACCCCTTCAGCGAGTTTCACAATATCGCGGTAACTCACCCAATACGGAGCCGGAAGTAGCACTTCGTCACCTTGGTCCAATACCACCATGGCGATATTGAATAGGGATTGTTTTGCTCCTGTGGAGACGACGATTTGCTTGGGTCCGTAGTCCAAACCATTATCTCTTTTGAACTTGGTTTGAATAGCGGTCTTGAGCTCAGCGTAGCCATCAACCGGTGGGTAACTGCTGTAGTTCTGATCAATCGCTTTTTTAGCGGCTTCTTTGATGAAATCAGGGATGGTAAAATCCGGTTCTCCCAGACTAAGACCAATAATATCCTTTCCTTCAGCGCGCAATTCACGTGCGCGAGCTGCCATGCCAGAGTGGCCGAAGTTTCCATGTTTTGGATCCGTTGCGAGAGCGATTGTTCAGTGGACATAAGGATGTTCTTTTATCAAAAGCCCCAAAGGTAGCAGGCTTTCTTTAAAGAACAGACCGACTGTTGAAGAAAAATCAACTCAATTCACAAAAAAGAAAGAAGATGTTAGGCCATGGCCGGATTTCTTCCTAATTCTTTTAAGTGGCGGAAGTGCGAAAGTACAGCCGATTGCATGGACTTGTACTCATTATAAGGCAAATTGAATTCCTTAGCCGTTTCTTTTACGATCTTCGAGATCTTGGTGTAGTGGACGTGGCTAATGTGTGGGAAAATATGGTGCTCCACCTGGTGGTTAAGCCCTCCCGTAAACCAATTCAAAATACGGCTTTTCGTACCGAAGTTTACCGTGGTAAACAACTGGTGAATAGCCCAGGTGTTCTTCATGTTTCCACTCTCATCTGGTAGAGGCGTTTCTGCGTCTTCAATGATGTGAGCCAATTGAAAGACTACACTGAGGATCAATCCTGCCGTGTAGTGCATGACAAAGAACCCGATAAGTACGTACCACCAAGGAATGTCAAAAAACAAAATAGGAAGTACGATCCAAATGCTGAAATAGAGGGCTTTGGTGATCGCCAAAGTTGTCCAGTTCGCGATTGGGTTTGGCATCTTACCGTAAGAAAGCTTGCGTTTGGTATACTGGTACATCTGCTTGAAGTCCGTGGTAATTGCCCAGTTAAAGGTCAAAAGTCCATAGAGGAAAATGGAGTAGTAGTGCTGGAAACGGTGGTGTTTCTTCCAAGGTGCGTGCTTCGAAAAACGCAAAACCCGTCCGGCTTCCATGTCTTCATCGTGCTCGTGGATATTGGTGTAGGTGTGGTGAAGTACATTGTGCTGTACTTGCCAGTTATACACATTCCCTGCGAGCAGATACATACTGCTTCCCATCAATTTGTTGACCCATTTTTTATTGGAGTAGGAACCGTGGTTTGCATCGTGCATCACGTTCATACCAACTCCAGCCATTCCGATACCCATCACAATGGTGAGTAGAAACATGGCCCAAACCGGTAAAGAGAGGGAGAGCATCAAAAAATAAGGTGCAAGAAAAATGGCGAACATCACGATAGTCTTCGCATGCAGGCGCCAATTGCCCGTTTTTTTGATCTTATTGCTTTTAAAATAGTCGTTTACGCGGCTGTTCAGCGTACGGAAAAACTGCGTTGAATCTCGTCGGGGGAATTTAATTTGATCTGCTTTCATAGTCATTCTCTGCCTTTTTTAAGGGCTTTCCAATAGCCGTTGGTAGAAACTGAAAATAGTATTTTTATGCAAAATACGGGGAAATCCATGAAATCCACACTGCTTTACGAGTATTTTACGAATCTTTCGCCTCAACAAAAAGAGCAATTTGATCAGCTCGAAGCCCTTTACCAAGACTGGAATCTGAAGATCAATGTGGTTTCCCGTAAGGATATCGATGAGCTCTATTTGCGTCATGTTTTGCACTCTTTAGGGATTGCCAAGGTGCAGGAATTTTTACCCGAGGCGCAGGTCTTGGATGTGGGGACCGGAGGTGGTTTTCCGGGGATTCCTTTGGCCATCCTTTTCCCTGAAACCCAGTTTACTCTTGTCGATGCTATCGGCAAGAAAATAAGGGTGGTGAATGAGGTGGTCGAAGGCTTGGGACTGACCAATGTACAAGCCCATCATGAGCGAGTAGAGAACTTGCCCCAGCACTATGATTTTATCGTCAGCCGTGCCGTGGCGGCCATGCCCACTTTTGTTCACTGGACAAAGGGTCGCTTGAAGAAAAAGAGCCGACACGAAAGAGAAAACGGGATTCTCTACCTCAAGGGGGGTGATCTCACTGAAGAGATGCAGTCCTACCCTGATGCAGAAGAAATCCCGTTATCCCGTTTCTTCAAAGAAGAATTTTTCGAAACCAAAAAGGTGGTTTACTTGCCTAAGAAAGGATACCTGTAGTCCTCTGGGGTTACGAAGGTTTCCTTGATCAGACGCGGAGAAACCCAACGCAACAGGTTTTGCGCTGATCCAGCCTTGTCGTTTGTTCCTGAAGCCCGAGCACCTCCAAATGGTTGCTGCCCTACAACGGCTCCTGTGGGTTTGTCATTGATGTAAAAGTTACCAGCCGAGTTTTCTAGCGCAGTAGTCGCTTCTTCGATCGCGTAGCGGTCTTGAGAGAGTACAGCACCGGTCAAGGCGTAAATGGAAGTCGTGTCAACCAGCTTCAAAACAGAAGACCAATCTTCATCTTGGTAGACGTACACGGTAACAACAGGGCCGAAGAGCTCGGTTTCCATGGTCACATAATGTGGGTCCGTTGTTTTGATCACTGTAGGCTCAATAAAGTATCCTTTGCTTTTGTCGTAGTTACCCCCTGCAACTATTTCGGCATTGCTGTCGGATTTCGCTCCGTCGATATAAGAAGCTAGTTTGTCAAAGGAACCTTCGTGAATCACTGCGGTGATGAAATTACTCATATCGGCGGGCGATCCTGGAGGGTTGAAGGATTCGATATCCGCTTTCACTGAAGCCAGGATTTCGTCTGCCTTCGAAGCAGGAAGATAGACGCGAGATGCAGCACTGCACTTTTGTCCTTGGAATTCAAAAGCTCCACGGCTGATGGCAGTGGCTACTTGTTGAGCTGGGGCAGAAGGGTGGGCAAGAATAAAGTCTTTTCCTCCCGTTTCTCCCACGATACGTGGGTAGGTTTTGTAAACGTCAATATTGTTTCCGATTTGCTTCCACAACTTTTTAAAGATGTCCGTTGAACCGGTAAAGTGAAGCCCGGAGAAGTCGGCATGACCTAAGGCCTTATCGGTTACCATAACCGGATCACCGTAAACCACGTTGATGACGCCATCAGGAAGGCCGGCCGCTTTAAATACGTCCACGATCACCTTGGCAGAGTAAATCTGGCTGTCGCTGGGTTTCCAAAGAACAACATTCCCCATCATCGCCGCACTGGCAGGTAGGTTACCTGCAATAGCGGTAAAGTTGAAAGGGGTGATGGCGTAGACAAATCCTTCCAATGGGCGGTACTCCACGCGGTTCCAGATACCTTCAGCAGAATCCGGTTGTTCTGCGTAAATCTGAGACATATACTCCACGTTGAACCGCAAGAAATCGATCAGCTCACAAGCGGCATCGATTTCGGCCTGGTGAATAGTTTTGGACTGTGCGATCATGGTCGCCGCATTGATTTTGGCGCGGTAAGGACCAGCGATTAATTCGGCGGCTTTCAAGAAAATAGCAGCGCGTTGTTCCCAACGCATCGAAGCCCATTTAGAGCGGCTCTCTAGCGCATTGCTGATGGCTTTGTCTACTAATTCTTCGGTGGCCAAAGAGTATTCTCCGACCTGGTGTTGGTGGTCGTGAGGAGGGCTAAGTGGACGCTTGTTGGCGGTTCGCACTTCTTTTCCTCCAATAAACATCGGAATGTCAATCTGTTGGTTGTAAAATTCCTCGTACTGTTTTAGCACCTCTGCTCGTTCCGGACTTCCAGGAGCATATCCTTTAACCGGTTCGTTGATTGCGGTAGGAACTTCGAAGAAACCTTTCCCCATGTGTAGTAAATTTAAGTTTGGGCAAAGGTACGGATTAGCCCTCGTTAATTCAGGGCAAATGGAGCAGCGAACTTGAAGGTCGGAACTTCCGCCTCAAAGGTCTCTGTGGTACTGAGATTAACCATCTCGTAGAACCCTTTCATAGCGCCGATAGGCGAAGCCAAAAGTGTTCCTGAACTGTAGGTGTGAGAGCGTCCAGGTTGAATCACTGGCTTTTTGCCAATCACCCCTTCGCCATCAATCGATTCCATTTCTTTCAGGGAATCCAATACATCCCAATGTCTGCTGATCAATTGGACAGGTTCCTTGGTCTGGTTTTCGATGGTGATGGTGTAACCAAAGGCATAGTGCATCTTGTAGTTTTTGAAGAATGTGCCTTCAAAACTAGTTTGAACTGTAACTTTAATTCCTTTGGTGACTAAGGTGATCATTTCTCTAGTAGGTTACCACACTTCCCATTAGTAAGGCAAGGACAGATAAAATGGCCAAGCCGGTAAATACTGCGTTGAGAAAAGTGAATTTCAAAATCGTTTTCCATCGGTTCTGACCGTAGAACTTTCGCATGGCTTTGTAGAGATAAATTCCGAAGATTAAAACGAAAATTCCGCTACTGTCAATGCTAAGCATCATGTCGATCAGCATACTCAGGATGAGCAAGATAAATAATAGCGACTGGTTGTGAAAACTAAAGATCAAATGATCGGTATAAGTGAAATTTTTTCGGATATAAACCAAGAAAATGAAAATCGTAAACAGAGGTAAAAAGAAAAATACGACAAACGGTAAGCGTGAAAAAAGCCCGTTTATAAAGTTTCCGGGTTCCTGAATGGTCTTCAAAACACTGCCTGCAAATTGAAAGGATAGCCGGTTCCAAAAGGTGTCTTCCACATCATAGCGATCGATCCCTTCTTCAAAGGTTTCGAGGTAACTGTTGTGCAGCAGGCGGGTAAAGAATTCCACCTTTTCCAGAAAGTTTCCAAAGCTGCTTCGGGTTTCGAGGAGGTCAAAATACTGTTTGGGGTTGCTCAGCATTAACGAATCGCGATGGACTAGGGAGTCGAGCTTTCCGCTGCTTTGCAAGGAGTCCAAAGCCTTGAAGGTATCTGGGATATTGGGGTCGTTCTTGACGATAGAATCCAAGAGTTGAACGGCCTTTTGGGCAGAGGTGTCCTGCAACTGTCCGGGGGCCAAGGAGTCCAGCTGGTTGGTGATTAGGGCGCTCACAGGTTGCTCTGGATCGTTGCCAAAATCCACACTGATAGGGCCGCCCAACATGCGCTCGTCCAAATTTTTGACTTCCTGATCGAGCTGGTTAAAGTTGTTCTTGTACGCAAAGAGAATAAAATAGATGAATGCTAAACTCAGCAGAAAGCGGAACGGATTGGTGTACGAAATTCGCTTTCCGGCGATATAATCCGTCGTGATTTTTCCCGGGCGAAGTAAAAGAGCGTAAAAGGTTTGCCAAAGACGGGAGTCGTAATTGATTACACTGTTGAGGAATTCATCGACGAAATCTCTGAGGGCTAATTTCTTGGTGCTGTTGATCTGGGCGCAATTCGGACAGTAGCGGTCGCTAATATCCAAGGTGTGACCGCAGTTCAGACAGCTGGTGCCTCGGAATTTCAAAGCGAACCGGCCTTTGGGTAAATGACGCTTGTCCTCTTCCATAGTGTTGGCTTGGTCTTTTAAAGATAATCAATTCGCAATGCCCGCAGAACTGACGTTGCCTATTCCGATGAGGCGGTCGTATTGGCCTCCGAAATCCCGGAAGTAAACCAGCAGGCGGTAGTTGTTTTCGGTAAAGTGAAAGTCACCACTCACCTTGCTGTCGATCAGTTCCCCGCGATCATTCAGAGCGACGTATTTGAAGTTGTAAAAGCCTTGTTTAAGGCGAACTGTGGCTTCAAACATGCCGTTCTCTTCGTTGTATTCCAAGCGGCTGATATCGTCCAATTCGTAGTTGTTGAACTTGCCGTAGATGTAGAGCTGGTCTAGGCCCATAACATCACGGTAGGGAAGGCTAAAATGCACATCGGTGTATTCTCCTTCTCTGGAGGGATCACGTCCCTGAAGAGTGCGTAATTCAAAATCTCCGTTGATATCAGGAAAATAGGTGTAGGGTCGGTCGTAGCGGTATTGGTTGGTATACAGGTAATGCTGGTAGACATCTTCTACCCGAATTTTGGCAATGGCCGCTGTTGGGCCCCGCAAATCACTGGTGTCAAAATTCAGGTATTCATTGCCTCCGAAAAAGCTACTTTCCTGGTCGTATCGGTAGATCAATTCAGGGCCTCTTGTGAATTGAGGTTTCAAGCCATTTATGGCCGTTCTCCATTGATCGTTTTGAATGATGACCACCTTGATTTGTTGCCGTGGATTCACCACTCGAAAGGCGCCCGTATTAATACTGAATTGGATGCTCTGTTTGGTGTTGACAAAATTGAAATTCCGGGATCGTTTGGCTACTCCACTCACCACAACCAGCGGTTCGTAAACCACGAAGCGTCTCGAGAACTGCAGCTGGTTACTGGAGTTCAGAATTTCGAGAACATAATTTCCGCTCACCTTAACGCGAACCAAGGAATTGGGGAGTTGTAAACGGTAATTCGAATAGGCCTGCAGGGTATTGTAGCTGTTGCGGTAGTCGATGATTCGCTGGTTGTCCATGCCATCCAGGTACTGTGATTTTAGCAGCTGAGAAGGCTCCCAATTGTGATCGCAGTGACGGATTCGGTAGTAGTAGTCGCTTTCGCGGGCGGTGAGGTCATCAAATTCCAAACGAAGGGATTCCCCTAACTGAATTAGCGGAAACTGATCTTCTGTAGGACCTTTAAAAATGATGGACTTGATGTTCTCGGGAGGGGCAATTTCAAGAAGTTCCTGCCCTTGTACCAAAATCGAGCTGGAAAAGAAGATAAGCAGAAGGGAAAAGGCGTGCCTTATTCTCCTGACTTGTTTAGTCTTTTGGGGCTTCATGCCGCTTTTTTGCAGTCAAAGGTAAACAAAAATACAGGGGTGAGAAGGAAGCTCGATATACGCCCAATATTTTAGATCAGAATTATGAAACCAAACGTTTAAGTGCTATTTTTGTCGTCGATTTTCGAAAATTAAAGCGCTCTTAAAAATATGGCGAAGAACATCCGAATCGCAAAAGGCTTAGACATCAAGCTGATCGGAGCTGCGCAAAAAACAACCTCAAAAGCTGCCAGTAGCAACACCTATTCTTTACGACTAGATGACTTCCACGGTATTACTCCGAAGATGTTGGTCAAAGAAGGAGCTGAGCTAAAAGCTGGTGATCCCCTCTTTTACAACAAGCAAGAAGAAGCAATGAAGTTTGTTTCTCCTGTCAGTGGTGAGCTGGTCGAGATTGTGCGTGGTGCCCGCAGAAGAATTCTTTCTCTCAAAATTTTGGCTGACAAAGATCAGCAGTACTTGGAACACCAACCTTTGGATCCGCAACAAGCAGATGCTGTGCAGATCAAGTCGGCTCTTTTGGAGTCCGGTTGCTGGCCCTTTATCAAACAACGTCCGTACGATATTATCGCAGATCCAAACCGCTTGCCTAAAGCGATTTTTGTCTCTGGGATCAGCAGTGCTCCTCTGGCCGCCGACATCGATTATATCTTAGAAGGAAAGCAGGAAGAACTGCAGATGGCTTTGACTGCTCTGGGTAAACTCAGTAGAGGTAAGGTTCATGTTTCGGTACGCGACAAAAATAATTCTGTCTTTGCAGGAGCCAGTGGTATTGAACTTCACTCGGTCAAAGGACCTCACCCTGCTGGTCTGGTCAGTACTCAGATCAATAAAGTGAATCCGATCAACAAAGGAGAAGTGGTCTGGACCGTTAGCGCCTGGGATCTGGTCATTATTGGGGAGTTCCTCAAGACAGGTCGCTTTAACGCTGAGCGTGTGGTTTCTCTTGGTGGCTCGATGATCAAGGAGCCCAAATACTACACCACTAAAATCGGGGCAGAGCTCTCGACCATGTTGTACGCGAGTGGGGTAAAAGACACCAATTTCCGCCTCATCAACGGAGACGTTTTGACGGGAACGCAAACCGATCCGGAAGGCCATCTTGGTTTCTACAACACAGCGGTTTCTGCTATTCCAGAAGGAGACGATTACGAATTCTTCGGTTGGAATAAGCCGGTTTTCAATAAAATCAGTTCAACACGTGCGCTGACCTTCTCTTGGTTGAATTCCAAGAAGGAGTACGATTTAGATACCAATACCAACGGAGAACACCGTGCCTTTGTAGTGACAGGATCCTACGAGCGCGTGTTTCCTCTGGATATTTACCCGCTGCAGTTGCTTAAAGCTTGTATGGTAAAGGACTTGGACGAAATGGAGAACCTCGGTTTGTACGAAGTGGCTCCGGAAGACTTCGCTCTGACGGAGTTCATTTGTATTTCGAAGCAACCTCACCAGCAGATTATTCGCGAGGGGTTGGATTTACTACATGAAGAAATTGGATAGGTTATGAAAGAGGCATTACACAAGATCAAAGAAAAGTACAAAGGGAAAAAAATGGCCCCCGCGTTCAACGCGATCCATACCTTTTTGTACACGCCGAATGAGACCACCCACAGCGGAGGTCACATTCGTGCAGTAGATGACTTGAAAAGAACCATGAACACGGTCATTATTTCGATGTTACCCTGTCTACTTTTCGGAATGTTCAATGCAGGTTACCAACACTACTCTGCGCTGAATGGATTTCCGGCCGAGTTCGATTTGTTCGAGCACTTCCTTACTATGGAGAACTTCCTTTTGGGAGCTCAAACTATTCTTCCTCTGGTTATCGTTTCCTACGGAGTTGGACTTTTGATCGAGTTCATCTTTGCGGTGATTAAAGGGCACGAAGTAGAAGAAGGATACCTGGTCACCGGAATGCTTGTCCCTCTTATTATCCCAGTCGATACTCCTCTGTGGATGTTGGCCGTGGCGGTTGCCTTTGGGGTCGTTATCGGGAAAGAAGTCTTCGGTGGTACGGGGATGAATATTTTGAATCCTGCCCTTACCATCCGTGCTTTCTTGTTCTTTGCTTACCCGACCTGGATGAGTGGAGATAAAGTATGGGTACACAAAGGAATGGAGATGGCTGGTCAGCCCGATGCTATTTCTGGAGAAACTGTTTTGGGGTATCTAGCTGCCGGTAAAGTCGATGAGTACAGTTATTCTTTGTCGGATATGTTCTTTGGGTTTATCCCGGGATCCGTAGGAGAGACGTCGACTCTCTTGATTCTCTTGGGTGGGCTCTTCTTGATCTTCACCAAAATCGCCAGCTGGAGAATTATGCTCAGCGCTGTTCTTGGAGCCTTGGCCATGGGGTTGATCTTTAACGGTGTGATTGACGCAGGACTACTTCCCGAATACAGCAAGTTTTACAGCCTAATGGCCTTTGATTTCTGGCAGCACCTGATCGTAGGTGGTTTGGCTTCGGAATCGTCTTTATGGCGACTGATCCGGTTACAGGCTCACAGACCAATAAAGGAAAGTGGATTTACGGATTCCTTATCGGATTTATTTCGGTCATGATCCGGGTATTCAACCCGGCTTATCCGGAAGGGGTATTCTTGGCTATCCTCTTGATGAACGTTTTCGCACCAACCATTGATCACTACGTGGTTCAAGGAAACGTGAAAAAGCGTTTGAAGCGATTGAAAAAAGCAGTGAGCAGCCAACCGAAAGCTCCTGCTGAAGAGTTAACCGCAGAAACAGTCTAAGCCATGGCGATAAACACCGAAAAAAACTCGTATACGGTCATCTTCGCAGCAGTGATGGTGATCATCGTTGGCGCTCTTTTGGCCTTTGTAGCTTCTTCATTGAAGCCGGCGATCAAAGAGAACGAGCGCTTCGAAAAGCAACAGAATATTCTCTACGCCATGGGCGTAAACCAAAACGACGGTCCTGGAAGTGTCAACTTCGTTCCGACTACGGAGGTGGAAGAGCAGTTCTCTAAGTACATCACCCAACAATTAGTGGTGGAAGGAACTACAGCCACTCCTATGGAGGAAGCTTACCTGATCGATTTGAAGAAGGAACTGGATTTGATCAAATCGGATCAACCCGGAAAACTTCCTCTCTTTATCGGAGAGAAAGACGGGCAGACCTTTTATGTTTTACCCCTTTATGGTAAAGGGCTTTGGGATGCGATCTGGGGCTATATGTCTTTAGATAAAAACATGGTCGTTCAAGGAGTTTACTTCGATCACAAAGGAGAAACGCCTGGATTGGGAGCCAACATCAAAATGCGCTACTTCATGGATGATTTCATCGGGGAGTCCATCTTGAACGGATCTCAGTACGCCGGGGTTTCTGTGATCAAAGGAAACAACGATCCTGCAAACCAGATCAAGGACGATAACGAAGTGGACGCTCTTGCTGGAGCAACCATCACCGGAAACGGGGTGACTGCGATGATCAAAGAGAGTTTGAAACTCTACAAACCTTATTTAGAAACCATCAGAACGAACTGATATGGCACTACTATCTAAAAAAGACGCTGGGCTGATCCTCGATCCCCTGGCAGACAACAACCCGATTACCATTCAGGTACTCGGTATTTGTTCGGCACTCGCTATTACAGCGGAGTTAAAAGCCTCTATTGTGATGTCCATTTCGGTACTTTTCGTGATGGGCTTAGGAAACGTGGTGATCTCCCTGATGAGAAACATCATTCCTTCTAAAATTCGAATCATTGTTCAATTGGTCGTTATTGCCTCCTTGGTAATTGTGGTCGACCAGGTATTGAAGGCTTTTGCCTATGAACTCTCAAAAACCCTATCGGTCTTTGTTGGTTTGATTATTACCAACTGTATTATCATGGGACGTTTCGAAGCCTTTGCCTTGGGTAACGGACCTTGGAGATCATTCTTGGACGGTATCGGAAATGCCTTGGGTTATGCTGTTATCCTCATCATCGTCGGATTCTTCCGAGAGCTGTTGGGTTCAGGAACTCTGATGGGTATTCCGGTATTGGGAGATCCCATTGAAAAAACAGGATTGTATTCCATTGGGTACGAAAACAACGGATTTATGTTGATTTCGCCAATGGCGCTTATCGTAGTAGGAATCATCATCTGGGTGCAGCGTAGCCGCAACCGAGCCTTAATTGAAGAAAACTAAGCTATGGAACATCTGGAATTATTTTTTAAATCAATCTTTATCGATAACATGGTCTTCGCGACCTTCCTCGGTATGTGTTCCTACTTGGCGGTTTCCAAAAAGGTAACCACTGCCGTTGGACTTGGAGCAGCAGTCATCTTTGTCTTGGCTGTAACCGTTCCTTTGAACTGGTTGTTGGATCAATATCTACTTCGAGACGGAGCCTTGGTTTGGTTAGGTTCAGAGTATGCAGATTACGATTTAGGCTTTTTGTCCTTTATCCTGTTTATCGCGACGATCGCGACCATGGTACAGCTGGTAGAGATCGTGGTAGAGAAGTTTTCTCCATCGCTCTACAACTCCCTGGGTATCTTCTTGCCTTTGATCGCGGTGAACTGTGCGATTCTCGGTGGATCCCTGTTTATGCAGTCCCGTGAGATTGGTACCCTGGCACTCGCCTTCAATTATGGAGTGAGTTCCGGTATCGGTTGGTTCTTGGCTATTTTGGCTATTGCAGCTATTCGCGAGAAAATCCGCTACAGCAACGTACCTGCGCCATTACGTGGTTTGGGAATCACCTTCATTATCACTGGGCTGATGGGAATCGGTTTCCAGAGTTTTGGAGGGATGTTGACCGGAGATAACGAAGCACCAGAAGGGGTAGAGAATACCACGGTGGAGCAGATTGAAGAAAAAGAAATTAAGGAAGAAATCGAAGAGCAGGAAGAGGCTGCGGTTTCTTATAATCAAGTCGTAAACAAATAGTTATGATGTTAGCCAGTACTGGAGGAACTATCCTGATTACTGTAGTTGCCTTTTTAGCACTTTTACTGTTGTTGGTAGCCCTCTTATTGTTTACCAAAGAAAAACTTTCTCCATCCGGACCGGTGAAAATCACCATCAACGGTGAGCGCACCATCGAGGTTCCTTCCGGGAGCACGCTGTTGACGACGCTGGGGAATCAAAAAGTCTTTTTACCTTCTGCCTGCGGTGGAGGGGGAACCTGTATCCAATGTGAATGCCACGTTCACGATGGAGGAGGAGAAGCTCTTCCGACAGAGACGCCACACTTCTCACGCAAAGAATTGCAAGCGGGAGCGCGTTTGGCCTGTCAGGTGAAGGTCAAGCAAGACATGGACATCAGTATTCCAGAAGAAGTATTCGGGATCAAAAAATGGGCAGCGAAGGTTGTTCGTAACTACAATGTAGCTTCCTTTATCAAGGAGTTCGTCGTGGAGATTCCGGAAGATATGAATTACAAGGCTGGGGGGTATATTCAAATTGAAGTGCCTGCTTGTGAGGTGAAATTCGCCGATATGGATATCACCGCTCACCCAGAGGAGCACGAAACACCAGACAAGTTCCAGGCAGAGTGGGATAAGTTCAACCTGTGGCCGCTTGTCATGAAGAACACCGAATTGGTAGAGCGTGCTTACTCCATGGCTTCTTACCCTGCTGAAGGGCGTGAGATCATGTTGAATGTACGTATTGCGACTCCACCATGGGATCGATCGAAGAACGGATGGATGGACGTGAACCCTGGGGTGGCATCTTCTTACATCTTTAACCTGAAGCCAGGGGACGATGTAACCATCTCCGGTCCTTTTGGAGAATTCTTCATCAACGAATCTGAAGCCGAAATGCTTTACGTTGGTGGGGGTGCAGGTATGGCACCGATGCGTTCGCACTTGTACCACTTGTTCAAGACGCTACAGACCAACCGTAAAGTGACGTATTGGTATGGAGGTCGTTCGAAGCGTGAGCTGTTCTATATTGAGCACTTCCGCGAATTGGAGCGCAACTTCCCGAACTTTAAGTTTTACATGGCCTTGTCTGAGCCCTTGGAAGAAGACAACTGGCAAGTAAAAGAGAATATCGATGCAGATGGGGATGGTTTTGTTGGTTTTATCCACAACTGCGTGATTGATCAGTACCTGAATCACCACGAAAGCCCAGAAGACATTGAATTGTACTTCTGTGGTCCTCCATTGATGAACAAGGCCGTTCAGAAAATGGGCGAGGATTTTGGTATTCCAGATGAAAACATTCGCTTCGACGACTTCGGAGGTTAAGAGCGAATTACTATATAGAAAGCCGGTGTTATGCATCGGCTTTTTTGGCTTTGAAAAGGATGGAAGAGAGAAGAGAATTAACGGAACAGGAGCTGCACAACCTCGCGATGAATATTGTCGGCAGGCGATTGGAAGAAGAAGGTTATGAGTTCCTCGGTGTCAACAGCAAGCCGAAGCGAAATCCGCAGTTTGTTTGTCTGAAGGAAAAGACCCTCCACTTTATTGTGGTGCGTTCGGTCGCTTTTCCGGAGGATCCTCTGCGCTATGATTCCGAATTGATGGAAAAAATGAAGGACCACGCACTGAAGCATGAGGCGAAGGCCTATTATGCAGGAGTAGGGCTTTCGAATGCCGAAGATCGTACACAGCCGGTCTATTTAAATGAATCGTATATTGTCGACTATCATGGACTTATTGAACTTACGTAACGCAAAAAAACTTTCGCTGCTTTTACTTGTTTTTGTCGGTCTATACGGGTGTTTGCCCGAAAAGAAAACCGGAGAAATACGCATTCAAGGGCAGGAACTGGGTACCTCCTATTCCATTATTTTCTTTGGAGATGAAGCCGTGGATTGGGAGAGTAAAGTCGACTCCGTCTTTCTGGTGATCAATCAGTCGATGTCGACATATCAGGAGGGTTCCATCATCAGCCGGATCAATCGAGGGGAACGCAATGTTCGTGTTGATGGACAGTTCAAAGAAGTTTTCTTTTTGTCTCAGGAGGTCTATGAGCGCACCGACGGGTATTTTGATCCCACAGTGGGGCTCTTGGTCGATGCTTGGGGATTTGGCCCAGGAGAGCAGCAAGAGCTGGATTCGGTTAAGGTTGATAGCTTATTGCAGTTTGTCGGTTGGGACAAAGTCACCTTGAAGTCGGACCGCATGGTTGAAAAAGAGAAACCCGAAATACGCTTTGATTTTAACGCCATTGCTAAGGGGTATGCGATTGACCGATTGGGCCTCATGCTTCAGACCAATGGGGTTGAGAGTTATTTGGTTGAAGTTGGAGGGGAAGTACTGGCCAGTGAGCGTAAATGGGCGCCTCAGGAACTCGATCCTGAATCGACTGACTCCTTGGCTCTCGATTCTCCAGAGCTGCGCTGGAAGGTTGGAATTGACGACCCTCAGTCCACGGGAGCACGCCAACTCAAGAAAATTATCTACATCAAGGAACAAGCTTTGGCCTCTTCAGGGAACTACCGCAAGTTTCGGGTAGACGAAGAAACGGGAAAACGCTATGTGCATACGATCAATCCGCTGACTGGTTTTACTGAAAACGGATCCGTATTGGCGACCAGTGTTTTGGCCTCTTCCTGCGCCAAGGCCGACGCTTTTGCGACCGCCTTTATGGCCATGCCGCTCGAAAAATCAAAAGCACTCCTTGTAGAATCGAATGATTTGGAGGGCTATATCATTTATCTTGATGAGGCAGGCGAAGTCACTGAATTTATGACTCCAGGCTTTGCATCGGCCGTTTTACCAAGGGAATAAGTTCGCCTTCCGCTAGCCCATAGCGTTGAATATCCTCAGTGGAAAACTGTGAAGTATAGTCTACGGCTTCCACCTCAAAACCTGCTTCTTTGAGTATTTCGAAGTAGTCTTGGCCGTATACCCGTACGTGGTCATACTGCCCAAAAATGCTTGCTCTCTCCCGGGGGTCGGTGATGCTGTTGTCTTCAAAAGTTGTGGTGCGATTCAGGTCTTGAGGAATTTGAAAAATACCCCAGCCTCCAGGTTTTAATACCCGGTACATCTCTTTCATTGCGGTCTTGTGGTCTGGAATATGTTCGAGTACGTGGTTGCAGAGAATCACATCAAAGCTCTTGTCTTCAAAAGGCAAGTCACAAATATCAGCTTGAACATCGGCCAGAGGAGAATTTAGGTCTGTGGTGGTGTAATCCAAGTTCTTCATTTGCCGAAAACGCTTGTAAAAAGCTTGCTCAGGGGCAAAATGCAAGAGTTTAAGCGGTTTATTGAAGAATTCCGTCTCCTTGGTTAAATAGAGCCAAAGAAGGCGGTGTCGCTCGAGAGAGAGCGTAGATGGGGAAAGAACATTTTCTCTTGTTTTTTCATACCCATAAGGCAAAAAGTAGCGAAAGGATTTGCCGTCAATGGGATCTTCAACAGCCTTGCCGCGATAATAGAGCGCAAGGAGGGGCCTTACCAGATAGCTCAACTGAATCAGCCACGGTCTGGGAATGTGCCGAAGTGCCCATTTAAATAGTTTTTTCACTGCTTTTAAACTTCTGGAGCCCGGAAGGGTTTTTCTTCATCCGAGTCAATGCCCAGGGCATCATAAATATACTGGAAGGTTGAAAGCAATTCTGGCTTTCCGTTGACCAGGGCCACATCGTGCTCGAAATGCGCACTGGGCTTTCCATCTGCGGTCAAAATGGTCCAACCATCCCGCAATTGCTTGATTCTGCGAGTTCCCATATTGACCATGGGTTCAATAGCTACGACCATACCGTCCACGAATTTCTTTCCTCGACCTCTGCGCCCGTAATTAGGCATTTCGGGTGATTCGTGAAGCTTTCGTCCAAGACCGTGCCCCACGAGTTCGCGGACAATTCCATAGCCTTCCTTTTCGCAGTAGTTTTGAATGGTGAACCCCACATCTCCTACGCGGTTTCCGGCTTTGAATTCGGCGATTCCCAAATAGAGAGACTCTTTGGTAACCCTCAGTAGTTTTTTGGTTTCTTCCGCGACCTCTCCAACTTCAAAGGTGTAGGCGTGGTCTCCATAAAACCCATTTTTCAGTGCTCCACAGTCTACCGAAATAATATCACCATCTTCCAGGACTCGATCATTGGGAATGCCGTGAACGACCTGGGCATTGGGGCTCCAATTCAGGCTGTTCGGGAAATCGTACATTCCTAGAAAACCTGGTTCTGCTCCTTGATCACGGATGAATTCCTCAGCCATTTTGTCCAATTTGAGGGGGTGGGCTCCCGGTTTTATTTCGGAGGCGATCATCCCCAGGGTTTTGGACACGATGAGCGCACTTTCGCGCATCAATTCAATTTCTTCGGCGGTCTTAATCTGGATCATAAATTACAAAAGGGAGTGTCTGCTCATTTCTTCTACCTGTTTGATACCCAAAAGTGCGAGGATGGTCGGCGCGATATCTCCAAGGACCCCGTTCTGGATCTGTTGGCGATCTGGGTCGACCAGAATTAAGGGTACGGGGTTGGTGGTGTGCGCCGTGTTGGGGCTTCCATCTGGATTGACCATGGTGTCACAGTTTCCGTGATCCGCAATGACCAGTGTGCTGTATCCGTGCTTCAAGCCTGCTTCAATAACCGCCTCAGCGCATTGATCGACGGTTTCGCAGGCCTTAATTGCGGCCTCCATTACGCCTGTATGCCCTACCATATCCGGGTTGGCAAAATTTAAACAGACGAAATCAAACTGCTCCTTTTCCAGTGCTGGCACCAGGGCATCCCGAATCTCAAAAGCACTCATTTCGGGTTGTAAATCATAGGTAGCCACCTTGGGTGAAGGGCATAGAATACGTTCTTCACCCTCGAAAGGTTCTTCCCGACCTCCATTGAAAAAGAAGGTTACGTGGGGGTACTTTTCGGTTTCAGCTATACGCAATTGGGTCTTGCCGGCCTGGGCCAAAACTTCTCCCAAAGTGTTCTGGATTTTTTCTTTGTCGTAGATGACTCGTATGCCGGTAAAATTATCATCGTAGTTCGTCATGGTGACGTAATGAAGGGGCAGTTTGCTCATCTCGAATTCCGGGAAGTCTTGTTGGTTCAAAACTTGGGTCAACTCTCGTCCCCGGTCCGTTCTAAAATTAAAAAAGAGGACGGCGTCTCCTGCTTCAATGGCAGCCAAAGGGGTACCCTCGGTATCCGTTGCTACTAAAGGCTCGATAAATTCATCCGTTATACCGGCATCGTACGAAGCTTCGATCGACTTTAGGAGGTCTTCCGTTTTATTCCCCTCTCCCTTGACCAGGAGATCATAGGCTTTTTTGATTCTTTCCCAACGTTTGTCTCGGTCCATTGCAAAATAGCGGCCAATCACGCTGGCGATAGCAGCGTTTTTTCCTTGGCAATAGGCGTGGAGGTCGTTGAGGAATCCCAAACCACTTTTGGGATCCACGTCGCGCCCATCCGTAAAGGCGTGAATGAAGGTGCCTGCGTGTCCGTTATCTTTTGCTGTATCGACCAGGGCCTTGAGGTGATCGATGTGGCTGTGCACACCTCCATCACTCACCAGACCAAGTAAGTGTAGTTTTTTGCCTTCGTTTTTGACGTAGTCCAATACTTCTCTCAAAACCGCTTCGTCCTTAAGGGTATTTTCTGCAACAGCCTTGTTGATCTTAGCTAAGTCTTGGTAGACGATTCGCCCAGCTCCTAAATTCATGTGGCCCACCTCGCTGTTACCCATTTGGCCTTCCGGTAATCCCACATTCATTCCGTCCGTTTTTAGTTCGGCGTGTGGGTATTTATCATATAGCATGTCGATATAAGGAGTATGGGCCTGATCGATTGCAGAAACCCCCGGAATAGGGGAGATTCCCCAGCCGTCGAGGATCATTAGTATGGCTTTCTTATTCATCATTTTGCATTGGGCTTCAAAGGTAGGGATGTTAAAAATAAGTTATATGCAAAATTTCGATGTAACGTATGGCTATTCGTGCAGTCTATAAAGTATCAATTCAATCTATAAATCAATAAACGAGTATCATGAGAAAAGTTTTTATCACACTGAGTGCTATTGCAATTGGAAGTTTTGGAAGTGTTCAAGCCGCGGAAGGATCTACACTGGAATCGACCGATGTCCTCGAAGTAAGTGTTGTTCAATTAACTCCTCTTTGTCAAGCCGTTGTAGACGGTGACGTGGAGCTTGTTAAACAGTACATTGCTCAGGGGGTAGACCTCAGTCAAAAATCGAACGGTAAGGCAGCGACCCATTACGCCGCGCGTTACAACAAGGCCGAAATTTTGCACCTCTTGTTGGAAGGTGGAGCGGATTTGTATCAGCGATGTGATGCGGGTTATACGGTAAAACGTCACGCTCAGTTATCCAATGCGAAGTCTGCTCTTGCCGTCATTAAAATTGCAGAAAAGAAGAGAGCTTAGGAGTTTATCATCAATAAAAAAGCCATCCGATTCGGATGGCTTTTTATTTGGCTTGAGTGCCGGTCAAAACTCATACCCTGTGGCCATTCGGCTGATAAAAGCATAAACTGCCAGGCTCCACATGCAGGCACAAAAGACCGAGTATATTTTTAGCATCACCACAAGATAATCGGGTTTGCATTCGTCAAAGGCTTTGAGGTATAAATACCGTAAATGTCGTAGTGTTCCCATAATTTTAAACCACCTTTTTCAGCTATAAAGAGCTGTTTTTCAACTTCGTAATTTAAAGATAAGAAAATGGAAGCCCTGGAATTATTTACTCGATGAACGTGCTCTTTCCTCGATTTCGAAGGCTTTGAAGCTGATGGCAGTAAGAGGTGTCTGAACTTCCTGCAAAATTAGAAGACCGGGCGGTTACCCTTGTATTTTTTGATAGCGGCCCGGATCTTTTCTATTCGATTTTCTGGATCTGGATGGGTGCTTTGGAACTCAGGAACCCGATTCGGCCCGGCTGCTTTTTTAAGGATGCGCATGACCTCGATCATTTCGTTGGGATCGTAGCCCGCCTGAATCATCATAAGAACTCCCAGTTCATCACTCTCGAGCTCATCGTCTCGTCCGTTTTGCAGCAGGGTGTTTTGTCCAATGGAACCCACTAAACTTCCCATATCTCCTCCAACAGAAGCACCTGTGGCTAAGGTTTGCCAAAAGGTGGACTCAGCGATACGTTCTGCAGAATGACGTCCAACAACGTGAGCAATTTCATGCCCTAGTACACCAGCGAGCTGATCCTCATTCAATTGAGAAAATAGGGCATAGGTTATAAAGCATTGCCCTCCCGGAAGAGCAAAGGCATTGATGGTTTTGCTGTCTGCCAACAAATGAAAATCGTATTGATAGGGCGTTTCGCGAGCCAGACTGTTTTGAACCAGACGGTTACCTACGGCATCCACCAGGGTTTGCAGACGCTGATCAGGATACAACCCCCCGAAATCCTGAATCATTTGGGGTACGCTTTGCAAACCGATAGCGATCTCTTGTTCGCTCGACATATTGATGGTTTGCTCTCTTCCCGTGTAGGGATTGGTTTCGCGATTACTGCAACGTTGAATAAAGGCAAAAGCCACAATGGCTAGCCCAATAAAAATGCGGATTTTCCAACTCCCTCTACTTCTCATACTGTGTGGATCGTGTAGAGGAAAGGTACAAAAATTGACCTAGAGCAGGGTGGGGTTGATATCCATGATATGATCGTGGATATAAGACTTCAAAAAGCGCGGGCTAAATTGGTCCGCTCCTTCAAAGCTCTCTTGGCTCAAAACCTTAAGGATATTGGTTTTCCGGAATTGCTTGAGCATGGGAACAGAAAGAGGGGCGTAACTGTAATGCCAAGGTTCGTATTTAAACCCTCGGCGATCGGGGTCGTTGGTGTAGACCAGGTAAAACCCAAAGGAATTTGCGTTTTCGTCGAGCCACTTTTTGAAGGCTTCGAAAGGACCGCCGGCCTCAAATTTCTTTGCTACCAGAACGTCTCCGCTGCTTTTTGGGTAACCGTCGATGATGTCGACTTCGGTTCCCCAGTGGTGACGGCTGGTACCTGGAATGGTAGAGTATTCCACAATTTTTTCGATGGCTTTATCCGGAGTCATCCCATCACTTTCGGTATAGCGAATGTATTTTCCTTCCCAAATACGGGTTTGGTGATCGTAGCTGCGGTAACTCGAAATCATTTTGATGTCAAATCCGGCGCTGTAGGCCGCACGCTTCATTCGAATATAGGCCTCGTACGCTTGTTTGCGCAATTGTACTTTTCCTTCCCCATACAAGTCGAGTACCGCTTTACCGGTAAGCTCATCCAGTGTATACGTTTCTTGAGGCAGAAAGTTTTGGGCCGATAAGGCCGGGCTAACTCCTATAGCGAGTGAAGTGAGAGAAGCATTGCGTACAAAATCGCGTCTTTTCATTGGGCTAGTCTTTTGAACATTATAAAATGAGGTCCTATACCGGGTATATCAAATGCCGTACCCTTTTTTTGGTAGCCCAGCTTTTCGTAAAAAGGAACGGCCACCAAACGGGCATTCATCCAGAGGATTTCTGCCTTTCGTTCTATTAACGCTTCCTCACCGCTCTTCAGTATACGCATACCCAGTCCTTTTCCCTGGTAATCCGAAAGAACTGCCATCCCTCTCAATTGGTAGGCATTAGTCCAATTCATTTCGGAATTATCCTGTTTCAGAAAGGTAGCCACAGCGGAAAGTCTTTGGTCGTAAAATCCACCCAGATGCAGGGTTGTTGGAAGATCATCCCCGGAAAAAGCACAACTCTCGAGCGGTCTTCCTTTGCGCAAAACAGGATGGCGCACCAGATAGGTTTCGGTATCTGCAATGGCTTTAACAGTCCACATGGTTCAAGGCTTTGAACAAAAATACAGATTCACCGGGAGCAATCCGGTGACTTAGCGGTCCAGGAAAAGAAAGCCCTGGAAGTTCAGTTGAAGGTCATTGAGTTTTGCGATGTAGTAATACACCCCTTCGGGCAGACCTATATCGGTGCCATAGAAGGTGCTACCGGTATTGGCATTGCCATCGAATTCATTGGTGTAGTTATCGAGCTCAAAGACCTTGAGGCCTGCACGATTAAAGATGACCAGGCGGTTATTTGGCGATTGTAGTAACTCTTCAATAACCAGGCGGTCGTTCACATTATCTCCGTTAGGAGACAGGAAGTAGTTGTCTAGAGTTAGAACTTCATCTGGTTCATTCAAGACCCCAAAAGTGAGGGCGCTAAACTGATCTGGTACCACGGGTCCAGTAGTTATAAAACCTTCATCCAAGGTCCCACTTCGATTTTGTACAGGTAGAGGCACCCACTGCCGAAGTGAATAATTCCAACCGACCACCGTAATCGCATCGACATTGGCGGTGAGAGAACTCAGGGCACTATTGGGATCCCAGTTCATTGTAAGAGCAGCTGTTCCAGCGGCATCGACCAGCCAGAACTCAAGGCTGGACACTGCATCTAGGCTAGGAGCGAAGGAAGCCGTGTTGAATCCTTCATTCAGCGATAAGGGGAAACTCGGATTTTCCGAAAAGTAGGTGGCACTACCATTGGAAGTCGATGCTCCAAAATTGAAGTCCACTGAGCGTAGGCGATTCAGGGTTCCTGTCGGAGCATTAAAAACGCTTTTTTGAGCAAAGCTCACTTGTCCATTCACTTTACTTTGATCTGTGCTTCCTTGTAAAAAAGAATTGCGCTCGTAAAAGGCATTGATAGAAAGATCTGTCCTGGGCGTTCGAATATCCCCTTCAAAAAAGTCGAAACCGTTTTTTATGAATAAGCTTATGCCCAAATCAAGGCCAGCCTGATTAAAGAGTTCTGCGTCAAAAAGGACCAGAGGAAAGGCTCCCGTCAATTCCATAGGGCGGTCTCCATAGAATCCAACCAATCCGAATCCATCTTCTAAAGGAGCGTCGTTGATCCAGTCTGTATGCACTCCCACCTGGGCATCGGGTGCCATGTAAAGGTTTCCGATGTGGTACAAGCTGTTCTGACCCGAACACCATTGGATGAAGCCAAAAAGTAAAAAGACGATGGAAAATGCTTTTCTCATTAATTGATTCTATGCCAGTTGGTTCCGTCACTTTGAAGCCAGGTAATCCCCGTCCCGAGCACCGTGGTGCTTGTACCACTTTCATCCAAGAAAGGATCTGAGGTGGTTATCGCTCCTCCGGACAGGTTCTTTAATATCAAAATTCTCCCCGCTTCCTGACCCGGTAAGGTCAAATTGGTTACCCCGACATTGAGAATAAGGGTGTAATCCGCATTGGTGACTACCGTAGTCGTTGTATTGTCGGCTCGGATGCTGTTGAAGGAATTCAGGGTAACCGAGGAGGCGATATTTGAAATGTCGAGTGTCCTTCCCGTTAAGCTGATCGTCTGTAGTTCGTTCGAAATACTCAAATCCGCATCGGCGGTGTTGTGGTCTGCAATGGCCGTCGCATTGGTCGTGATATTGGTCGTATTGGTCCCAATATTGGTCGTGTTATTGCCAATGTTCGTGGTGTTATTTCCAATGGCTGTCGTATTGGCTGCAATATTGGTCGTATTGGTTCCGATAGCCGTGATGTTTGTATTAATGCTTCCCGTATTCGTCGCCACCGTTCCCTGTAAAGTAGAGATGTCGTTGGCGTTAGTGGTGATGTCTGCCGTATTGGTTGCGATCTCTGTTGTATTATCGGCTATGTCACTGGCATTTTGAGCAATATCGGCGGATTCTTCTAGGGCGGAAAGATCGGCCGATGTACCCGTTCCTCCTTCTATATTGATGGCCAGCTGGGCGCTACCGTCCAAAGTGGCCGTACCTAAATTTTGGTCGTCTGTTCCTAAAGAGTTGAGGGCAACAGCCAGGGTTCCTGCAGAATCGGTGATCTCCAAATTCCCGGCATTGACCTGAAAGGCTGTATTGACTTCATTCGTTGCGCTTCCATCGGTATCAGCAGTAATAGCCGTAGTGTTGGCTGCGATGGCCGCTGTATTGGTCGCAATACTGGCAGCGTTTGTCCCAATAGCCGTAGTGTTCGTTGTTATAGCCGTGGTGGTGTTGGCAATATTGGTCGCGTTTGAGGTGATATTCCCGGCATTGGTTGCAACATCTCCCTGTAGGGTGGTGATATTCCCGGCATTTGCAGTGATGCTGGCATTGATGGTTGCAACATTGCTTTGCAAAGTCGAAATATCGTTTGCATTGGACGTGATATTGGCGGTGTTGGTCGCAATATCGGTAGCATTGTCAGCGATATCGCTTGCGTTTTGGGCTATATCTGCTGATTCCTCAAGCGCCGAGAGGTTGGCCGCTACTCCTGTGCCGTTTTCAATATCGATCTGCAATTGAGAACTGCCGTCTAAGGTGGCACTGACCAGGTTTTGATCGTCTGATCCAAGATTGGCCAGAGGAACCAAAAAGGTACTGTTAGAGTCCGTCAGTTCCAGATTAGAACCGTTGACTTGAAAAGCGGTATTGACCTCGTTGGTAGCACTGAGGTCCATATCTCCTGTAAGGTGATTGTCGATCAAGGTAAAGTTATCAGCGATGCCAATCTGATTGAGTTGAATATCAGTGAGCAGACTGCTATCGTCATAGAAGGCTCCCCCCGAATTGGTGATGGAGTTCCCAGGATCCGTACTCACGATTTCCGTATCGGTAATAAAGCCGGGATCATTTAAAAAGTCTCCCAGCGTAACACTGGAAAAATCAATTTTGTCTTTGGTTACGGAAGTTGGTTTCAACTCTGGGGTGCCAATGGATTCGGCAGCCATTTGGTTATCGGTAATTGATTTAAATTGAATGTCCAGAAATCCATTGACCGTTCCGTCTGCGATGTTAGCTCCGGAGATCTCACTCACTTCAAAGTTTAAGGCCGTGCCGGTATCCGTAATAACAATAGACGGACTATCGTTCACAATCGCGTCGGCCGTAAAGGAATCGTTGATTTGGGTTTGCAGAGGGACGGTAAAGCTGGTGCCGTCACTTTTGGTGAGTACCAGTTCGCCATCTGTATTCAGCTCAAAATTATCAACTCCCGTTCCATCAAAGGTGATCGGACCGGTTCCGTTTGAGAAGGTGTAGGTCCCATCTCCGTTGTCCGCAAAGGTGACATTGAACGCCTGACAGAGGTTAACCCACTGTGTTCCATCGTATTGAAAAATGCAGTTTTCGTCTGTATTGTAGGCTAAAGCACCTTGAAGAGGAGTGATCGCCGTCATTTGCGCCTGGCTCAAACGAGTGACGACAAAGACCCGGCTGTTGCTTTCTAATTCCAACAATGAACTGCTGTTCAGCGCCTGGGGATTTTCACCAATTTTGACTTGTCCAAAAGCCAAGCCTGTTCCAAGACAGATGAAAGCCAGTAGAGAAAAGAATCTTTTCATGGGGTTTGTTTATGGTCAATCTCCGTAGGAGATCTCCAAAAATAGGATTAGTTCTTTACAAATAGGATGAACCAAGGTTAAATCCCTTGTTTCACCGATGAGTATCGGTTTTATGGGATCTTGAACACTATCGTTTAACAAAAGTTTACCAGCGCGATTTTTTTTTCTACTGCACTAGCCCTTATTTTTATGACACTACTGAGACCAGACTTTTATGAGAAAACTTATACTCTTGATCACCTTGCTTACCAGTACTTTAACGATTGCTCAGGAGGTTGTTCGAACACCGTTGAGAGGGACCGTTTTGTACCGCAGCAGCAATGTGGTGAACGAGAATGTGATCAATGCGACTTCAGAGGAAGCAACCATCACAGACGAAAATGGGGATTTTTTGATTCCCGTAGCGTGGGGGATCGCTTGGTTTTTACGGCCGTGAATTACCAGCTAAAAGTGGTTGTTATCACCGAAGAAATTATCCGTAACAATCGTTTGGTGGTCGAAGTGGTTGAAAAAATTCAGCAATTGGAAGAGGTTGTGGTCAGTCCAGATAACCAGGAGAAGTTTCTGGAGATGCAGAACGAAGACTTTAAAGGCTACGAATACGCGATTGACAGGAGTACTAAAGTCCAGAATATCGCTTTGGATCGCTCCGTCAATGGAATGCAAGACGGCCTCAATTTTGTCAATATTTTCAAAGCTCTTTTTAAATCGAGAAAGAATAAAGGAGAAGAAGCTCCAGATATCAAGGTGAGCGAGGTCCTGCGTCAGGTGTATGAAGACCGATTCTTTGTAGTCGACTTAAAGTTACCCCCTGAACGTATCGACGATTTCTTGCTGTATTGCGATGATAAAATTCCTTCCAATACGCTGTTGCGAAAAGAAAATGAGTTTGAGCTCATCGATTTCTTGGTAACCCACAGCAAGACTTACTTGGAAAACCTCAATGAAGAGAACAAGTAGGTATTTCACCTGTCTATTCCTTTTTACAGGGGTCCTAATCGCTCAAAACCGGGTTAAAACCCTGAGTGGGGAGGTCAGCTGTCCTGATGCGGATTGTTCCGGGATCACGGTATTAAACAAACGGAGTTTACAGGGAACGATTACCGATGTAAGTGGTCGTTTTTCTATTCAGGTCCGCCAGCAGGATACCCTGGTCTTCAGTGCCGTTCAGTACAAAGTCAAGCAAGTGATTGTCGAAGATTACCTCTTCAATTCTTCTTTTGTTCGAATACCCATGGAAGCCTTCGTGAACGAATTGGACGAAGTGGTGGTTCAGCCTTATAATCTGAGCGGAAACCTGGGTTCGGATGCGGCGGCAGTAGAACCGGAAGCACCCCCTAGTGCCAAGAGTTTAGGCTTGCCCAATGCCGGTATTCGCATCATCACACAGGAAGAAAGAAAGATACAAGAAGCCACTACCGGATCGGGTCTTGTGCCCTTAAATCCCATACTCAATGCGATCACTGGAAGAACAAAACGACTCAAACGCAATTTGCAGTTAAGGCAAACCTACGAACGTACCCAAAGAGTTCGGGCATTTTATGCGGACTCCCTCTTTGTCAGGGAATTGAAAATCCCTACCGAAAAGATTGATGATTTTATGTACTATTGCGAGATAGACACCGTTTTTCAGGCCGAGGTCGATCGTCTTGACCGCCTGAGAATCTGGGAATATATGAAGGGAAGAGCTCAGCTTTATTTGGCCAACGCCCAAAGCCCTGAGGATCCGGAGTAAATCTGGCATGACCCTTGCCTTAAAAGTCAAAAAACACCCTACATGATGAAGGAGATTGCACTTATCGGTTTTTTCTTCCTTGGCCTTTTTCCCTCGAATCTTTCTGTTTCGGACTTCGAAGAGGACCTTAGCCATAAGTTTTATGTCAGTGTGACACGGATGGAACATAAAGCCTCGACGGACGAGCTTCAGATCACCACGCGAATTTTTATTGATGATTTAGAAAAACTCTTGGAAGAGCGCTATGGAATTGATGCCGGTCTAGATACAAGCCAAGAAAACCCGTTGGCGAAGGAGTACCTGATCAAGTACCTCAAGGCGAAGATGGTCATCCGAATCAATGGAGAATTAGTCTCCTATGATTATTTGGGAAAGCGCTTTGAATACGATCAGGTGGTCCTCTATATGGAGGTTCCTAAATCCGGTTTAAAAACAGCAAAATCCATAGCGGTGGAATGCGATCTTCTCAACGATTTATTTGAGGAACAAAAGAACATCGTTCACGTGGTTATGCGTGGAAAAAAGAAGAGCTATGTCCTGATCCGAGGAAATAATAAAGGAATGTTAAACTTCCCGTAAATAGGGAGGTTTCAGGACAAAAAACAATAATTTAACCCAATAATTCATCAACTAAAATTATGAAGAGGATTACTTATCTTTTTAGTGCGGTGTTTATGCTTTTCGCGACTGGCCTTGTGGCTCAGGAAGCTGAAGAAAAAGAAGAGCGCAAACCCGGACATGTCAACCAAAGCCGATTTAAACAACTGTATGAGGAGTTCAGCACTCCAAATACCTACCGATCTGCTTCAGGTGCGCCAGGACCTGATTACTACCAACAGCAGGCGGACTACAAAATGAACATCCGATTGGATGATGAAAATGCCCGCATTTACGGGGAAGAAACAATTACCTATTTCAACAATTCACCAGACGACCTGGAGTTCCTTTGGGTTCAATTGGATCAAAACGTACGTGCAAAGGATTCCAAGTCTCCCTTGCGCAACGGGAACGGGGTGAGCTTTGCGTACACCGCGGGTAACTTCGCTCAGACCTATGTAACGGAGCCATTTGATGGTGGATTCAACATTGATTACGTCAAAGACGCTAAAGGCAGCTCCTTGTCGTACACCATTAACCAAACCATGATGCGTATCAACATTCCTCAACCATTGAAGAGTGGAGAGAATGTTTCTTTTAGCATCAAGTGGTGGTACAACATTCCTGACCACACGGTAAACCGTGCCCGTTCAGGATTCGAGTACTTCCCTGCTGATGGGAATCGCGCCTATGTCATCGCTCAATTCTTCCCAAGAATGGCGGTATACAGCGATGTAGAAGGATGGCAGAACCACCAGTTCTGGGGAAGTGGAGAGTTTGCTCTTCCATTCGGTAACTACGAAGTAGATATCACGGTTCCTTCAGATCACGTTTTGGACGCAACAGGGGTTCTTCAAAACCGAAAAGAAGTTTTTAGTCGTGAAATGATGAAGCGCTACAACCAGGCGAAGAAGACCTATGACAAGCCTGTTTTGATCGTTAATCAAGCCGAGGCTGAAGCAGCAGAAAAGAACAAGTCCACAAAAACAAAGACGTGGAAGTTTGTTGCGAACAACGTTCGTGACTTTGGTTTCGCGAGTTCCAGAAAGTTTATCTGGGACATGATGGCGGTTAAAATTGGCAACCGCGACGTGATGGCTGTTTCTATGTACCCGAAAGAAGGTAACCCGCTATGGGAGGATTACTCAACGGTTGCTGTTGCCAGCACTTTGAAGTCTTATTCTGATCATACTTTCGACTACCCTTACCACAAGGCGATCTCTGTACACGCCAAGAATCAAGGGATGGAGTACCCTATGATCTGCTGGAATTACGGACGTCCAAATCCTGATGGTACCTACTCTGACCGAGTGAAGTACGGAATGATCAGTGTGATTATTCACGAAGTGGGTCACAACTTCTTTCCTATGATCGTGAACTCTGATGAGCGCCAGTGGGGATGGATGGATGAAGGATTAGATACCTTCATGCAGTACATCGCTGAGCAAGAATTTGGGGAGGCTTATCCTGAGATTATTGCACCTAATGAGAAGTACCCTTCTCGTCGTGGTGAGCCGGCTAAGATTGTGCCTTATATGTCAGGAGACCAAGACTACATCGCACCGATCATGTCTAACCCTGAAAACGTTTACAGTCTAGGGCCAAATGCATACGGAAAGCCTGCAACAGCCTTGAACATTCTTCGTGAGACAGTTATGGGCCGCGAATTGTTTGATCACGCTTTCAAAACCTACTCTCAACGCTGGAAGTTCAAGCATCCGACTCCGGAAGATTTCTTCCGCACCATGGAGGATGCTTCTGCCGTTGATTTGGATTGGTTCTGGAGAGGATGGTTCTATACTACGGATTACGTCGATATCGGGGTAAAAGGAGTGAAGAAATACTACGTCTCTAGCGAGCCAAACGCTCAGATGAAGGAGTACATGGAAGCACGTAACCTGACCTTGAACGACCTTCCTCCATTGGTATTCTTGGCTGAAGAAGGTAGCGAAGACTTCAATGAATCTCTTAAAGGCAAGTCTCCAACAGAAGCTTCTGCTAACTTGAAGGAGTTTATGATGGACAATATGACGGCTGAAGAGCGTGCTCAGGTTAAAGAGCCAAAGTATTTCTACGAAATCACTTTTGATAAGCCGGGAGGAATTCCAATGCCGCTTATCGTTGAGTTGACCTATGCTGACGGAACTTCTGAGATCAAGCGTTTCCCTCCAGAGATTTGGAGAAAGAACGATGCAGAAGTACGCAGAGTAGTTGCTTCTCAGAAAGAACTCGTTGGAATCGTTGTCGATCCAAAACTGGAAACAGCAGATATCGATACCACCAACAACTCTTGGCCAAAAGAAGAGAAAGAGTCTGATTTTGACAAGTTCAAAGAAGGTGTAAAAGGAAAGTAATCTCCTTTTTCAATACAAAACAAAAGGACCTCTTCACGGAGGTCCTTTTTTGTTTTAGGCAGAGCCGGTTTCTATTTGTATTTTTACTTTATGGTATCATTATTCATCAGCGGAGCTGAGATCTTTTTTGTCCTTTTTATCGTGGTCCTGGTTTTCGGTTCCGATAAACTACCAGAGGTGGCCCGGGGTATGGGCAAAGGGATGAGACAACTGCGTGATGCTACGGATGACATCAAGAGAGAAATCACCAAAAGTGCTGAACAACACGGCATTGATACCGAATTGACTGACGGTATCCAAAAAGAAATTAACGAGGTTAAAAAGAACGTGGAAGAGGTCACCGGGACCATCAAAAGAAGCTAGTCAGCCCACGACTCTACTCAAACTTAATCCATCCCTTACCGGAAGTATGATCGATTCGACCCGAGGATCATCTTTAAGCATTTTGTTGTAGCGTTGCAAAGCCTTGGTCGCTTTGTCCACTTCGGGTACCTCTTCAGCCACTTTACCGGACCAGAGAATATTATCAGAAAGAATGATAGAACCCTGTTTTAAGAGGGGAAGTACTGCCGTATAGTAATCAGGGTATTCCACCTTTTTGGCATCGATAAAAACCAAGTCAAAGGAAGGCTCTAAAGCCGGTAGAACTTCCAAAGCCGATCCCACATGTTGTACAATGGAACTTCGGTAGTAACTGCGCTCAAAATACTTGTTTTGAATGGGCTGCAGTTCTTCATTGATCTCGATGGTGTGCAATTCCCCTTGAGGGGCGAGTCCTTCGGCGAGGCATAAAGCGGAGTAGCCCGTATAGGTTCCAATTTCCAGAATACGTTTTGGGCGAAATAGTTTAGAGAGAATACTCAACAACCGGCCTTGGTAATGCCCGGTGAGCATACGGGGTTGAACCACTTTGATGTGGGTTTCGCGTCTTAGTTCCTGAAGCAAGACCGGTTCGTCTTCTGCCAGATCCGTGATGTACTGTTCGAGTGCCGGAGAAAGAAAATGCATGATAGTCGCAAAATTACTATAATTGGGGGCATGAGAACAGCGCTAAACGATGTCAAAATTCGCCGGGCAAAAAAAGAAGACCTGCCCGTTCTTCTGGAATTTGAACAGGGAATTATCCGAGATGAACGTCCCTTTGATCCGACGATCGCACCAGATCCTATTCATTACTATCCTTTGGATGAGTTGATTTATAGTCAAGATGCCTGTGTTTTAGTGGCGGAGGTGAATGAACAGTTAGTGGCTTCAGGGATGGCCCGAAGATGGAAGTCTAGGGCGTATTTGGATCATAGTGAACACGGTTTTTTGGGATTTATGTACACCCGTCCTTCGCACCGTGGTCAGGGAATCAATAAATTGTTGGTAGACGAACTTGTACAATGGTGTCGCAGTCAACAATTATTCGAAGTTCGCTTAACCGTATACTCCGGAAACCAATCGGCCGTAAGGGCTTATGAGAAGGCGGGATTCACTTCCCATATCATCGAGATGCGACTGCCTCGTAATGAAAGCGAGAAGTAGTTGTATTTTTGCAGAAACCAATTTGCTGCAATGGAATACTCCTTGGACTATGCGCGTAAGTTGGATCAGCAGGATCCTCTGAAATCGTACCGCGATCAATTTCTTTTTCCCCAACACCAAGGCCAGAATGTGGTCTATTTTACTGGGAACTCACTCGGCTTGCAACCCAAAAGAAGTGCGGCTTATATACAGGAGGTCATGGATGATTGGTCTCGGCACGCTGTAGAGGGCCATTTTTATGCTGATAAGCCCTGGTGGGATTATCACGAGCGGTTGGCAGAACCTTTGGCCAAAGTCGTTGGTGCGAAACCTGAGGAGGTGACTGTCATGAATACCCTGACGGTCAATCTGCATCTGTTGTTGGTTTCCTTTTACCGTCCTGAAGGAAAGAGAACCAAAATCTTGTGTGAAGAAAAGGCCTTTCCATCGGATCAGTACATGTTACAAAGCCAGTTGCGCTGGCATGGCCTTAAACCCGAAGATCACCTGATTGAGGTGAAGAAAAGGGAAGGGGAACACCATTGGCATACGGAAGATTTTGTGGAGGCCATTGAGGAGCATGCCGATGAATTGGCATTGGTCTTTATTGGAGGACTCAATTATTACAATGGGCAGGTATTTGATATGAAAACCATCACAGCGGCGGGCCACAAGGCAGGTGCCTTTGTGGGTTGGGATTTAGCCCATGCTGCGGGGAATGTGGAATTGTCTCTTCACGACTGGGGCGCAGACTTTGCGGCCTGGTGTAGCTATAAATACATGAACAGCGGTCCGGGTAACGCCTCAGGAGCCTTTGTGCATCAGCGCCATTTGAACAAAAAAGACATCCCGCGATTAGAAGGTTGGTGGGGGACCAAAAAGGAGACCCGATTTATGATGACTCCTGAGTTTGATCCGATTCCGACCGCCGATGCCTGGCAGTTAAGTAACCCTCCGGTACTGAGTGTGGCACCTTATCTCGCTTCCTTGGCGATGTTCGATGAAGTGGGGATGCCTAAACTGATTGCAAAACAAAAGTCGCTGGTGGCCTTCTTGGAGTTTGTGTTGAAGACCGTTGATGAAAAGGTGGAGAGTCGTTTTGAGATCATTACCCCTAAGGAAGCTCGAGGCTCGCAGCTATCCGTCTTTTTGCACGGGGAAGGGCGTTCTCTTTTTGATTACTTGATGAAGAATGGAGTGATCGTGGATTGGCGTGAACCGAATGTTATTCGATTGGCTCCGGCCCCCTTTTACAACTCTCATGAAGATATCTTTCGTTTCTCCGAAATACTCTACGCTGGAATTCAGCAACAGGTTTTAATTTAGCCGGCAATCGAGCTTATGAAGTCTCTCGCTCTAATTCTTGGGAATGTCCGCTACTTTGCTCCGTCCTGGGTATTTGTAAGCTTAAATGTGTGGTTTGGTACCTGGGCCATCTATATTCCCTATGTACAGGATAAGTTGGGGATTGACAAGGCCGAGCTCGGTGTAGCGATCTTCTGTTTGTCTCTCGGAGTATTTACTGTCTTTCCTTTTGCGTCCAGAATCATCAATCGCATTGGTGTTGGACGCAGTACAGAAATTGGGGTTTACCTCTGTAGCGTGTTTGCACTATTTCCACTTATTGCGCCGGGCTATTGGAGCTTGTGTATTTCGCTATTCTTACTGGGATTGGGAAATGGCTTCACGGATATCGCCATGAATACCCTGGTTTCTGAAATTGAAATCAAAGACAAAAAACACATTATGTCAGCAGCCCATGGTTTTTTTAGCCTTGGAGGCGTACTGGTGGGTTTGGGGAGTTTTTTGGTGCCAAAATCGATAACCCACCTTTGCATATGGGGATCTCGGTTGTGATTGTGTTGGTCATTAATCTTTTTCTCTTTAAACACTACCGCCAGATCAAGGCTCCACCAATTGAAAAAAAAGGGTGGGACTGGAACCTTCTTAAACCTTTGTTTCTACTTTCACTAATCGCCTTTGTGGCCATGGGAAGTGAAGGGGCTATTATCGATTGGAGTAGTCTTTACCTCAAGGAGGTCACCCTGGCCCGAGCCGGCCTAATTGGAAGTGGTTTTTTGGCTTTTTCTGTCGCCATGACCTTAGGTCGTTTCCTGGGAGATGGAATTAGTCAAAGAATGGGATCCTATCGCCTGCTGGCTTTGGGTGCGGTCATTGCCATCCTTGGTTTTGCCTTGGTTTTGTCTGGGGTAACCTTGTGGGCTTTGATAGGTTTTGCACTTACCGGACTGGGTTACTCCGTGATGGTACCCGAACTATTTAGAATAGGCGGAAAGGTGCCCGGTGTGGATTCTGCTCAGGGCATTTCTTTTATTGCGGGATCAGGGTATACTGGATTTATGCTTGGACCTGTACTACTTGGCTTTATCGCAGAGTTCTATTCATTAAATGCTACTTTTGCCACCCTTTTAGGTATCACAGCGCTTATTCTCCTGCTTAGCTTACGCATGCAGGCAACCAAAAAGTAGTTCTACTCCGTTGTGACCTCGAGGTCCGCTACAAATAGACGATTACCATTGGGGTAGTTGTGGTTGGTCACCAACTTTAGGCCTCCTTTGTCCTGGTAGTCTTCCCAAGTGCTGACCAGGCTGACCTCTTCTTGATTTCCTCTTCTAAAGGCCCATTCCCTGATGATGAATTCCTTATCGTAGAAGATGTCATAGGCGTCTCCCGGGGTATATCCTCCCTCTGACTTGTATACAATGGTTAGGCAGTTCAAAGTGTCTGCAGAAATGGGCGCCAATTGCTTCTCTTTATTTTCGTAGGTATAGCCTTCCTTGTCCCATATTAAATTGAAGGGGAGTAGGAGCCAATAGCGATCGTTGATAAAACCGCGATCGTATCGCATATTTATGGAGTCCAAGGCTACTTTTCGGTCGTACCTAACTTGTACGGTATCCATTTGCATTTCCACCATATTGGTTTTGGGTTCCCAGACCCAGCTGCGTTTAAAAGTGCGGTTTCCACCCTCGAAATTGAAAGAAAAACTCAACTTTTCAACCGATTTCCAGTTGTCATAACCGTGGGCGAGAGCGATTTGTTCTGGTACGGTTTGGGGTTCTACCGGTTCTGCGGGTTCCTCTGCTTTAGGCTTACATTGAGCAAAAAGAAAAAGCAGCAGAGTGGCGGTAAAAAACGAGGTAGAAGACTTCATAAGGTTGATAGCTTTATTGATAAGTAAAAATACGGCTTTTCAAGCGACTGCTCGTCGGTTGTATCTTCACGCAAGCAACTGCTAGCAACCATTAAAGTGACTTTTTTAAAGAAACTGTTTCTCATTTTGGTAAACGGAGGTAAAGCCTTGCCAGAGAGAAACGACCCAACCGCAAAATGGACAGACGAAGAGTTGGTTGCGCGAATCGTAGAGAAGCGCGATACTGATCTGTTCGGCAAATTGTACGATCGCTTTGCAAAGCGGGTGTACAACAAATGTTATGGGTTCGCCCGATCGGAGGCAGAAGCAGAGGATTTGACCCAGGATGTCTTTTTGATGCTGTTCATCAAATTACCGTCTTTTCAGGGAAAATCGAAGTTTTCGACCTGGCTTTATTCCTTCACTTACAATTTCTGTGTCAACTACGTCAACCGCAATAAAAGTCGAAAGATGAGCGACAAATCGGTACAAGTCGATACCGAGGAGTATCGAATGACAGAAGAAGTTCCGGATGAGCAACTGCTGGAACTCAAAGCACAAAAACTGGGGGAAGCCATGGAGCAGTTGAGTCCCGAAAACAAATCCCTCCTGCTTTTAAAGTATCAGGATGGGGCTTCTATCAAGGAGTTAACCGACTTACTTGAAATCGGTGAAAGCGCAGTCAAAATGAGACTGAAAAGAGCAAAAGCCAAATTAGTTGAACAATATAATTTGCTTGCATAATGGCAGAAGAGAATCGAAATCCTTTTGAAGAGCTTGACGCCCGCTTGCGTGAAGTTCCACCGGGTATGCGCAAAAAAGTGATGCACGACGTTGCTGTTGCCAAATTAATTTTGGAAATGGCCTACCTGATCACCGCCAATTTTGGATCGCTTTTCTCGGGTCTATTCAGGACAGGAGAACCAGACTTTAATCAAAATTCAACAAACCAAAGTAGATAAGAATGGAAACAATTGATAAATGGAAGGAGCTGACCTTTACCACCCTGGGGTCCTTGTTTGATCAAATGGCCTCCGGTCTCAATGGAATCGTAGCGGCTCTCTTTATCCTGATCATCGGATGGATCTTGACCAAAGTCGTGCTTTGGCTCCTCGTGCGAGTACTCAAGGCGGCCAAGGCGGATACTTTGTCTGAGCGACTTAACGAAGCTCGAATCTTTGGAGATACTGACCTAAAGATTGATTTAAAAAAGGTGGCGCTAAGCTTTGCGAAGGCATTGATGTGGCTGATCCTCATCGTGGCTATTGCCGATGTACTTCAGCTCAACGTCATCTCGGAGGAGATCGCCAAGCTGCTGCAATATCTTCCTGTACTGATTACGGCCCTCTTTTTATTTGTAGGAGGAATGTACCTCGCTCAACAACTCCGTAAAGGTCTCGTCCGGGTTTTTGAAACCATGGGAATTGGTGGGGGCAAGCTCATCGGAGGCGTGGTCTTTGGTCTGGTAACGGTGATGGTAACCGTTACGGCTATGAACCACGCAGGTATTGACACCAGCTTGATCACCAGTAATTTTAATTTGATCATTGGCGCCTTTTTGGCGGCCATCGCACTGGGTTTTGGTTTGGGGTCCAGGGAGGTCTTTCAGGACCTGCTCCGTACCTTCTACATTCGCAAGAATTATATGGTCGGAGACGAGATTCAGGTTGGTAAATGGAGCGGAACTGTAGAGGCCATTGACAACATCAGTTTGACCTTAATGACCGATAAAGGGCGAGTGGTTTTACCGATCCGGAAGATCGCTGACAAAGAGGTTATCGTAAAAAGGACATCAGAAGACGAAAACAGCTAGTTGAATGCCACATTATTTCTGTAATTTTATCAGGCAATAATAGTTCGTATGGATACAGAAAAAGGGAAAGTGCAAGAAGCCATCAATAAGCAGTTTTTAAATGACCGTAAGGTTTTTCTGTGGGGTATGGTCGATGATAAGTCCGCGAAGCATGTGGTAGACCGTTTGCTTTATTTGGACGCACAGAATCATGAAGAGATACAATTGATCATCAACAGTCCAGGAGGGTACGTAACCTCGGGCTTTTCGATTTACGATACCATTTTACAAATTAAGAGCCCGGTTTCTACGGTTTGTTCTGGTTTGGCTGCTTCTATGGGGTCAATCTTGCTCTCTGTCGGGGCAAAGGGACGTCGTTTTATTCAACCTCACGCACGGGTGATGATTCACCAACCGAGTGGAGGGGCCCAGGGCCAAGCTTCGAATATTGAAATTCAGGCGAGAGAGATCATCAAGACCAAAGAGATTGGAGCCCGAATTTTAGCAGAAAACTGCGGGCAGTCTTTTGATAAAGTCATGAAGGATTTTGACCGTGATTACTGGATGGATGCCGACGAATCACTGGCCTATGGGATCGTGGATCAAGTGATCAAATAAGTACTGTTTATAGAATAGTAAAAGTCCTCCAGAGGAATCAATCTTCTGGAGGACTTTTGGTATATAGACGCCTAATGCGGGATTTTCACTCAAAGAAGTGCACATACTGTGCCAAATTGAACTCCCCCTGAATTTAGTAGATTTGTAATCTTACCAATTTAAAAGAGTCTCTATGTCCCAAAACCCACGGGATATTGCCATTATCGGTTCCGGATTAGTCGGTTCCTTGTTGGCCATTTACCTCAGAAGGCGAGGTCATCAGGTTACGGTTTTTGACCGTCGTCCTGATATTCGAACGGTTGAGTTTTCGGGGCGTTCCATCAACTTAGCCATGAGTACTCGTGGCTGGAAAGCACTTGCTGGAGTGGATTTGGAAGAAGAGGTCAAGAAAATAGCGATTCCGCTTTACAGAAGAGCCATGCATTCGGCTGATGGGGAATTGACCTACCAGGATTACGGCAAGCAAGGAGAAGCAATCTGGTCTATCTCTCGTGGTATCCTGAACCGGAAGATGATCGACTTTGCAGAAGAAGCAGGGGCGGAGTTTCGCTTTAACGAAAAGGTCTGGGATGTTGAGCTGCCAGAAGCCAAAATATACACAGGGGAATCCGAAAAAAGCCACTGGCAAGAGTATCAATTTGATCATGTCTTTGGATGCGATGGGGCTTTTTCAAGAGTTCGTCACCGCATGCAGAGAAGGAGCCGTTTCAATTATTCCCAGGAGTTTATTGATTTAGGCTATAAAGAGCTCACCATCCCGGCTGCTGAGGACGGAAGCCATGTTTTGGATAAGCACTCCTTTCACATTTGGCCCCGAGGGCAGTTTATGTTGATCGCGATGCCCAATATCGATGGCAGTTTTACTTGTACCTTGTTCATGCCTTTTGAAGGCCCGGTTTCTTTTGAGAAGATCACGACCAAACAGGAGGCCATGGACTTCTTTAAGAAGTATTTTCCCCAGGTTCAAAAAGAAATAGAAAACCTCACCCAGAATTTCTTTGAAAACCCAACCAGTGCCATGGTCACCATGAAGTGTTTTCCATGGACCTATTGGGATAAGGTCGCTCTTGTCGGAGATTCGGCCCATGCCGTGGTTCCCTTTTTCGGACAGGGCATGAACGCGGGCTTCGAGGACATTGATGTTTTAGACGCTCTCCTTAATCGTTATCCAGACAATTGGGAAAGAGTCTTTAAGGAATACGAAAAGTCCCGTAAACCCAATGCAGATGCCATCGCGGAGCTCAGCTTTCGCAACTTCAAAGAGATGAGTACCAAGACGGCGGATCCTTTGTTTTTACTCCAGAAAAAGATTGAAAGAAAGTTTGCTAATGCTCATCCCGAACGCTGGGTGCCTGCCTACAGTCGGGTAACCTTTTCGAATAATTCCTATTCGGAAGCCTTGGAGGAGGGTGATCGCCAGGAGGGGATCATGAAGCAGATTATGACCCTGCCCGATATTGAGGAGAAATGGGACAGCGATGAGGTAGAACAAAAAATCCTGTCGCTACTCGAACAACAGGATTCCTAAATATCATTAAAAACCTTCTCTTACAACTTAGAGAAAAGGGTTTCCATTTTTTGTTGCTCTTCTTCAGCGAGAGTAGGATCAACCAAAATGCGACCACTGTGCTCATCGGTGATGATCTTTTTGCGCGAAGCAATCTCCACCTGGATCTGAGGAGGAATGGTAAAGAAACTTCCTCCGGAAGCACCGCGCTCAATGGGAACAACAGCCAATCCGTTCTTCACGTTGTGGCGGATTCTCTTGTAGGCTTGAACCAAGCGGTCTTCGATTTTGTTTTCGAATTCAGCTGATTTCTTAAGCAATTCCTGCTCTTCCTTTTCGGTTTCTGCAAGAATAGCATCCAACTCAGACTTCTTGTGTTTCAAGTGGCTTTCTCTTTCCGAAAGTTTTTCTTTGGTGGTCGAAATCACCTCTTTCTTCTGTTCGATCTGAACCTTGAATTCCTTGATGTTTTTTTCCGCCAATTGAATTTCCAATTCCTGGAATTCCACTTCCTTACTCAATGAGTTGAATTCGCGACTGTTGCGCACATTCTTTTGCTGCTCACTGTATTTTTTGATCAAGGCTTTTGACTCGTCGATCATGTTTTTCTTGGCCGAGATTTCGAAGTTGACATTCTCGACATCACTTTTCAGTTTATCAAGGCGTGTCTTCAATCCAAGAACCTCGTCTTCCAAGTCTTCTACCTCTAGAGGTAATTCTCCGCGAACGTTGCGGATTTCATCCACTCGGGAGTCAATAAGTTGTAAATCGTAAAGAGCTCGAAGTTTTTCTTCTACCGTGGTCTCCTTCGTTTTGGCCATACGTCAGAAATAATTGATGGGATTCGTTATGCTTTCCGCTAAGGTGACCGCAAAACTACTGATTTTTTTGCTAAGATATTCGCAGATCAAATTTTTTGTAAACTGCTCAGACTCATAATGTCCTATATCGACCAAAAGCAGTTGGTTTTCGGCTTCAAAAAAATTGTGGTATTTCAGGTCAGCCGTCAAAAAAGCGTCGGCTCCAGCACGGCGAGCAGCGTTAATAGCAAAGGCCCCGCTGCCTCCTAATACCGCTACTTTTTTAATGCTTGTTAGGCCCGGATTGGAGTGGCGTAAAACCGGGGTTCCAAATTGGGTCTTAATCAGCTTGAGGAAGGCTGGGATTTCTATGGCTTCTGAAAATTCGCCCAGCATACCCATACCGATGTCTTGGTGCTCATTGGCCAGGGGTACCCACTCATGCGCCACTTCTTCATAGGGATGGTTTTTCAGTAAGGCACGATGGACTTTGTGTTGATTGGACTTTTCAACTAATACCTGTAATTGCAGTTCTTCCACCTTTTCTAATTCCCCCTTAACGCCCTGATGGGGATTGGCCTCCTGGCTGGGTTTGTATTGGCCTTGACCCCGCATACTGAAGCTGCAGTCACTGTAGTTGCCCACGCTCCCCGCTCCAGCCTCAAACAGTCCTTGTTTTAGAGCCTCGGCATGTTCTTTGGGTACATAGGTAATTAACTTGAGTAGTTCATTGGATTTTGGTAGTAGTATTTGACGCTTATCGAGGCCGAGTTGCTCACAGATGCGGTCGTTAACGCCTTCTCTGTGGTTATCGAGTCGGGTGTGGAGGGCGTAGATAGCGATGCCTTTTTGAATTGCTTTCAGCACAACGCGTTCAACATAAGTCTTTCCTGTGATTTTTTTGAGGCCCTTAAAAATGATGGGGTGGAAGCAGACAATCAGGTTGCAGCCTTTTTTCTCCGCTTCCTCCACTACGTTTTCCAGACAATCCAGGCTAACCAGTATACCCGTGACCTCACTTTGGGGGTCGCCGACCAAAAGACCGGTGTTGTCAAACTCTTCTGACCAATGACTGGGGGCCCAGTCTTCCAAAAGCCGGTGCACATCTGCAACCTTCATAGGCTTATTTCTTAGTGATTGGAGTCACGAATTTATTTATTTTCGCCCAATGCAATTGTTCCGCTATTTGCTTTGGCCTTTTTCTCTGGTGTATGCTACAGTGGTGCACTGCCGCAACCTTTGCTATGACTGGGGAATCTTCCGGTCGCAATCTTTTGAGACTCCTACCTTGTGTGTCGGGAATCTCAGTGTTGGTGGAACGGGCAAAACACCTATGATCGAATACATGATTCGGCTTTTGGAACCCCACCGTAATCTCGCTGTACTCAGCAGGGGGTATCGCCGAAAGAGCAAAGGGTACCTTTTGGGTCAATCCGACTCAACTGTACAAGATTTAGGGGATGAACCTTACCAGGTCTTCAAGAAGTTTCCTCAGGTAAAAGTGGCTGTTGATGCGGATCGCATTCGAGGGATTCAAAACTTGAAAGCCGATTGTTCTCCTGAGCTCATCCTCTTAGATGACGCCTTTCAACACCGAAGTGTTCTGCCGACTCATTCCTTAGTCCTCACTCAATTTACCAATTTATATCCCCGTGATTTTTACCTGCCCATGGGCCGTTTACGGGACGCTAGAAATCAAATTAAGCGGGCCGAAGGCATCTTTGTAACCAAGTGTCCAGCTGATCTCAGCGAGGAGAAGGCCTTAGAGATTGAGAAGGAATTGGGATTATCTTCACACCAACAACTCTTTTTTAGTACCCTGTGTTACGATACCGATTTACAGGGAGGGGAGGAGCCCTTGCCTTTGTCTAAAATGAAAGACACTCCCTTTGCTTTGGTCACCGGAATTGCGAACCCCTCTCCGCTTCTGGAGCATATGGATCGAATGGGTTTAAATTATGAGCATTTTCGCTTTGCTGATCACCATTACTTTACCGAGAACGATCTTTTCCGATTTCACAACTTCGAGTACATCCTGTGCACAGAAAAAGACTTTACACGCCTAGAAGGAAGAGTGCAGCGTTTGTATTATTTAAAAGTGCGCCACGAGCTGCTATTCGATGGAAAAGAGCGCTTGAAAAAGACCCTATTTAATTGGTACGGAATCGTAGAGGACTAACTCACCTCTTTTTGAGGTGCTTCCTTTTTGAAGACATTTTCCCCAATTTTCTGGTAGAAACTTCCGGTTTGAAAGGCTTGGTCACCACTGCATTACAACCAGCGGCATAGAAGGCATCTACGCTGTCATCCATAGAGATCGCCGTCAACGCGATGATTGGAACATTGGTATTGAACTTGCGGATTTGACGAGTGGCTTCATCTCCACTGATTCCTGGCATATGGATGTCCATCAGAATGGCATCGTAGTGCTTTGATTTTGCTGCATCGATGGCCTCGTTACCGTTATTGGCAATATCGCAAGTCATCTCTTTTTTGGTCAGCATTTTCTTCGTGATGACCTGGTTGATTTTGTTGTCTTCCACGATCAAAACGTGAAGGCCGGTGAAGTCGAATTCGTCTTCGGCCTGTTCACTAGCTTCTTCCTCGGTGATGGCGTTTTCTTCACAGTTTACCTTCAGGTCAAAGTAGAAAGAACTACCCACACCCAGCTCACTTTCGAGCTCAATACGGCTTCCAAAGAGACCCAATAAACTCTTGACAATGGTCAACCCCAGTCCAGTACCCCCGTATTCTCGGTTGATTTGGACAGAGCCTTGTTCGAAGCTCTCAAAAATCGTCTGCTGTTGTTCTTCCGAAATTCCGATTCCTGAATCGCTCACTTCAAAATAGAGCATGACGTGCTCTTTGCCTTTTTTCTTGAGTTGAGCGATGACCTCGACTTTACCGTCTCTGGTGAATTTTAATGCATTCCCAACCAGGTTCATGAAGATCTGCGACAACTTTAAAGGGTCACCCAGTAGATTTAAAGGAATATTGGGGTCGTACTCCAAACTAACGGTGGTATTGGTGTCTTTGGCCGAGGATTGTAGAGAATCGATCACATCGGTCAATACCTTTTTCAACTTGAACTCGATATTCAGGGGTTCCAGCTTATCGGCGTCAATCTTGTTGATCTGAAGAATATCATTGATGAAGTTCAAGAGGTAGTCCCCAGAGAATTTCAAAGACTTCAGGTGCTCTTTTTGGTGGTCCGAAGGATTCTCTTCCAACAAGAGGTGAGTCAGACCGGTTACTGCATAGAGCGGTGTTCTCAATTCGTGGGTTACTGTTGACAAGAAATTGGCCTTGGCCTTCATGGCAGAGATCGCTGAATCCCTTGCCGTCTCTAGTTCCTTGTTCTTGGTGTGAAGTAGATCATTGGTCTTGAGTTTGATCTGGTTGTTTCGGTAAAGAGAAACAGCCAAAAGCGAGATGATGGTTAAGAAGGCGGAAGTTAAGATCGCTGTGATCTCCGAACGACTGGCTGATTGATTCAGCTTGGCGTTTTCTTCTTCCAAGAACCTCATCTCTTTCGCCTGGTCTTGCAGGGTTATACGTTCTGCCGACTTAATAGCCGCCTGCTTTTCTTTTTCAGCGTTTTCCTTGCTTTGGGTTAAATCGAGCAGGGCTTGACTGTTGCTCAATGCAGATTTGTAGGAGCCGGCTAGGCTATAGGAATTTTTTAAAATCTCGTAGGCCTGTATTTCTTCCATTGGATAGCCCTTACTCTTGGCTATCTGTAAGGCGTTTTGCCCGGCTTCGATACTTTCCGGAATCTTGCCTTTGTCGACCATAAGGCGCGCTAACCACAAATTCGCTTTCGTAGCGAGGTAGGTGCGTTCGATCGGATCGGAATTGATTAAAAGCGCGTTGAGTTGGGTTTCCGCCTCGTCGTACTTCATCCGGTGATAAAGAACTTCGGCATTGGCCAAGGTGATGTGGTTGAGCAGGTTTCGCTCATTGCTCATTCCCTTCACTTTTTCCAAGAATTCAGCGGCCTGGTAGTAATTCTTTTGGTAAAGGGATCTTCGAGCCGATAAGAAAGCCTGGTAGGCGCTTCCGTAGCGGTAATCTTGGGTGCCTAAACGAATACGGGCAGACTGTATGTAAAAATCCGCTGAATCCAAGTCGCCATTTTCTAGATGAAAACGAGCGAAAAGGTGGTAGGTATCGATTAATTCACGAAGATCTTCTTGTTTTTCGGAAGCCATTGCGGCGTGTTCCAAAGACTCAAAGGCCTCTTTGCCCTTGTTCTGATGCTGTTGTACAAGGGCTCTTCGGTGAAGAGAATCGATAGAAATTTGCTTGTAATCAATCTTTTTCAGATCCTGTGCTTGGGCCGGAATCAGCAGGCACAAAAGGAGCAGGGCGGGTAAGAGCCGCCGTAATTGATTCGTAATTAAGAGAATAGTATTACTCAAACAAATTTCTTTTCCAACATTAAAGATAACACATCGATGAGTCTTGAGCTGTAACCACTTTCGTTATCATACCAGCCAATGACTTTAACCATCCGTCCAATAACGGAAGTCATCTGTGAATCAAACGTACAGGAATAAGAACTATTGTTTATGTCTGCCGAGACAATGGGATCTTCTGTGTATTCGAGAATTCCTTTAAGAGTACCTTGGGAAGCCTCTTCGAAATGCCGATTCAAAACTTCAATAGAGGTTTCTCGCTTGACATTACAGGTTATGTCGGTCAACGAACCATTGGGAACGGGTACGCGAATACCGCAACCACCGATCACATCACTGAGGTGAGGAAAAATTTGGGTTAAGGCTTTAGCCGCACCTGTAGTAGTAGGAATAATCGACTGAGTGGCTGCTCGAGCTCTTCGTAAATCCCGGTGAGGCTGATCGTGCAGTTGCTGATCAGAGGTATAAGAATGTACCGTGGTAATATAGGCTTGTTCAATTCCGCAGAGGTCATCGATTAGTTGAATCATGGGAGCGGCATTATTGGTGGTACAGGAAGCCAGAGAAATACAATCGTCTTCCCCTGTCCACTCTTGATCATTGACCCCTAATACCAGCATCTTCATGGAGTTATCCGAGGGAGGAACACTTAGAATGACCTTTCGGGCTCCTTGCTTGAGATGCCCTTCAAGCGCTGCTTTGGTTTTGAATTTACCACTGCACTCCACCACGACATCTACTGCTAGTGTAGACCAGGGAATATCTTCAGGGGAAGGGTACTGGGTAATGGGAATTGAGCGCCCACGGAAATGAAGAGCGTTTTCTTTGATCTCCAGGTCTTCGGTCATCCGGCCGTGCAGACTGTCGTATTTGAGTAGATGCCCCAAGGTTTGGGCATCTGATAAATCGTTAATTGCGACAATCTCAATGGGTTCCTCTCTTTGGGCGAGTAGGCGAAAAAATCGCCGGCCGATTCGACCAAACCCATTAATTCCAACACGTAACATAAAGGCTTATTGAATGTGCTTATGAGCCTTGTAGGAGGATCGAACTAGTGGCCCGCTTTCCACATGGCGGAAACCGAGTTCTTTACCTAGTAGTTCGTATTCCTTGAACTCTTCCGGACTGACAAAACGCTGAACCGGTAAATGCTTTTTAGAAGGCTGCAAGTATTGACCCAATGTAACCACATCAACGCCAGCTTCTCTTAAATCTACAAGACTTTGCTTAACTTCTGAAGCTTCTTCTCCGAGACCGAGCATTATACCTGATTTAGTACGGTGAGCACCATTGTCCTTGAGGTAGCGAAGAACCTCCAGGCTGCGGTCGTATTTCGCTTGTATACGCACTTGACGGGTCAGGCGACGTACCGTTTCCATATTGTGAGAGATAACTTCCGGGGCAACCTCGAGAATACGGTCCAAGTGGGTGGTGATCCCTTGAAAATCCGGAATGAGGGTTTCCAGAGTCGTTTCGGGATTCATTCGGCGAATGGCTTGAACTGTTTCAGACCAAATGATGGATCCCATGTCTTTCAGATCATCCCGATCTACCGAAGTGAGAACGGCATGCTTGATCTGCATAATTTTGATGGAGCGGGCCACTTTTTCGGGTTCTTCCCAGTCTACTGCTTCTGGGCGCCCTGTTTTTACACCGCAGAAACCGCAGGAACGGGTACAAACGTTTCCGAGGATCATGAAAGTTGCTGTTCCTTCCCCCCAGCATTCTCCCATATTGGGGCAGCTTCCGGAGGTACAAATGGTGTGAAGGTTGTACTGATCGACCAATCCGCGAAGTTGGGTGTATTTTTTACCGGTCGGTAGTTTTACACGGAGCCACTTGGGCTTTCCCTCTCTCGTTTTTTTTGCCTCAACTGCTAGCTCACTCATCCTGCAAATTATTTTAGTGCAAATATACGAAGCAGGGTTGTTTTCTCTAGTTTTCGGCTTCTAGCCGAATGATTTCGGCCAGTAGTCTTTTGGCACGCAAAAGTTTGACTTTAACGCTGCTCAATGATTCGTTGAGTTGGACTGCAATGTCTTTGTAGGGAAGCTCCTGAAAATATCGCAATTGAATGACCTCTTGGTAGGCCGGTTTGAGCTGCTTAATACAGCCCAAAAGCTTTTTGAGATTCTGTTGTTGGATGATGAGGTCTTCTGCAGTAGGGGTTTCATCCAGGACGCGGTCTGCTTGGGAATTTACGGGGAGTTCAATTTCGTCTAGGAGACGAGACTTTTTCTTGCGAAGCAGGTCGATTTGCAGGTTCTTCGAGATGGCGATAAGCCAGGTTTGGAAAGCGAAATTCGGATCGTACTGCTCCAGTTGATCAAAGGCTTTAGAAAAAGATTGTATAGCAATGTCCTCCGCCTCTGTTTCGTCTTCTGTTCGCTTCAGTTGAAAACCGTAGACAGCTGGCCAGAATTGGTCCAGAAGAGCGCTATATGCTTTTTGATCGCCTTGTTTAGCGGCTTCAATCCACTCTTGGATAGGGGGCGTAGACAAATGATGTGGTTTTAGGCTGATTCCATCGCTTCGCGCTGACACATTTCGTCTGGCGCCTTACCACAAAAACCGCAGGCTTCTCCTTCCTTGTTCAGAAAAGGATTCTGACTGGCACAGGTACCGGCAAATTTGCCGTCTTTTTTGGACCAAATTTTAATGGCAATACCCGCAAAAGCAAGGGCGAGTAATCCAATGGTAAGGATTGCTAATTTCATAGGGCAAAAATACGAAAAGAATGGACTAAATCTTCTCTCTTACAGGGACTAATTCCCGGATTGGTGGTAGTCGAAGTTGGCAACGATATTCTGGACCGTCGGACTGTTGGTTCCCCCTTGGGATTCAATGGTGATATATGAAATCGCCTTGTCGCCATAAGGCAGAGCCAACAATTGCTCTTTGTCCAGGCCTTTGTTTATGATTCCGAGGTTGACCATTTCTCCATTGACTTCTGCCCACATTTGGTAGCACTGATCTTCCGGTAACTGCGGCAGGTTCTGTACATTGATGTACGATAATTTCTTGATCGGGTTAATGTAGGCGATTGCTTTAAGTTCCTGGGCTTTGCGGTTTCCGCGAACATTGAATTTGCGGGTATTCGGGTTGTTCAGTACAATGTACTGGTTACGGATATCTTCCAATTGCAATTTCATGTCCATCTCCAGATTGCGAATTTGGGTTTGCACCATTTCGTTTTCTAAAGAAAGGGTCTTGTTTTGGTTCCAGAAGTAGTAGGTCACTGCAATACAGACAAGGGCTGCAATACTGGCCGCTATACCAAAGCGGAAAAAGGAACTGCGTTTACGCTGAAGGGTTCTGATGTTGGTCAGGATCTCTTCTTTGAGGTTTTCCGGAGCCTTCTTGGCGTGCAGTCGGGCGTAAATCTCGAGGTTTTCCTGCAATTCGTCATAGGCTTCTCGAACCTCAGAATACAAAGCTATATAACGTTCTACACGCAAAGACTCCTCCGTGGAGCTGCTGCCAAGCAGGTACTGCTCCAGGTGATCTCCTTCTAAAAAAACGCGTACTTTTTCTTTCATAGCCAATAACTTAAAATTGCAAAGAGGACCAAGGGTCCGTCACCGTAAATCTTTCGAAGTTCCCTCAAGCCGATCTTTAATCGTGACTTGATGGTTCCCAAAGGGATATCCAGTTTTTCACTGGCTTCCTGCTGGGTCAGTCCGATAAAAAACAAGGCTTCCAAGACTTCCCTGTACTTGGGATCGATCTTGGCCAGGTTTTCTTCCATATCCATTTCATCGGGTCGGATTCCCTGAACTCCAATAGTATATACGTCCGAAAAGTCGATTTGGATTTCTTTATCGGATTTATTTTGCGCGCTGCGCAGTTTATCTATAGCCGTATTGCGCGTAATTCGAAACAGCCATGTGAATAATTTAGCCTTAGAAGGGTCGTAAGTTTCGGAGTTCTTCCAGATTTTGACAAAGCTTTCTTGCAGAATATCCTGTGCCAATTCTTCATCTCGAACGACCTTGTTCGCTACCCCGAATAAAGTGTCGCCATAGTGCTCGTACAGCAAGGAGATGGCTTTTTCATCGCGCTCGTGTAGCAGTTGTATAATGTGATTCTCGAGCAGCGTACTCATGAATTTTTTTTGCGTCTAAAGATCCAAATGGGGATTTGATCCGTAGATATAACGAAGCTAAAATAAAAAAATGCCTTCCAGCGAATTCGAAAGGCTTTGAAATAAATTTGGTTAGTTTGGTTTGGTATGACCTCTGGAGGAAAATAATCCTACAGGGGTCTTTCCTTTTTTAGGGCAATATATTCACTTCTGGTTCCAGACGAATTCCAAATTCTTTCTCGACCCGGTCTTGGACCGTCCTGGCGAGTTGCAAGACATCCTGTCCGCTCGCATTTCCATAGTTCACCAAGACCAGCGCTTGTCGCTCGTGTACGCCAGCGTCTCCTTGTCTGTAGCCTTTTAGGCCGCACTGATCAATCAGCCAGCCCGCAGGCAATTTGGCCAAGGTTTCAGATACTTCGTATACCGGCATTTCCGGGTGCTTATCCTGTAGAGGGAGTAGTCGAGACTTTTCGAGGACTGGATTCTTAAAGAAAGACCCGCTATTGCCCAGTAAGCTCGGGTCGGGAAGTTTTTTCTGGCGGATATGGATGATAGCCCTAGAGACTTCTTGAATCCCAGGAACTTTAATCCCCATTTGCTCGAGTTGATCCTGAACCCCTCCATAATCTGTCCGAATAATGTGGGCTTTTTTCGTCAGCCTTAGTTTGACAGAGGTGATGATGTATTTTCCTTTGGCAACCCCTTTAAAAATCGAATCACGGTAGCCAAATTGGCAATCTTTCTTGGTGAGTTCTACCAATTCGAGACTTTCCATATCCATTGCTTCGCAACTGACAAACACATCCTTGAGTTCAACGCCGTACGCACCTATATTCTGTATGGGTGCTGTTCCTGTATTTCCGGGGATCAAGGAAAGGTTTTCGATTCCTCCATAGTCTTTTTCTAAACACCAGAGTACGAGCTCATGCCAATTCTCACCGGCCATGGCTTTGATGATGACATAGTCTTCCTCTTCTTCAAAAATGTGAATCCCTTTGAGTGCAATGTGCATCACTAAGGCGTCGATATCATCAATGAGGAGAAGGTTGCTGCCTCCACCCAAGACAAAACGATTGGGGTAAACACTGAGGTCTAACAATTTGCGCAATTGCATCAGGCCAGTTACTTCTGCAAAAAACCGGGCCTTGACATCAATGCCAAAGGTGTTGTAATTTTTTAGCGAGTAGTTCTCGTGGATCGTCACGCTTTGTTGTATTGTTGAAGGCCGGCTTCCAAAATATGGGCGGCCCTCTTTAGTTTGTCTTTTTCCAAAACATAGGCAATTCGAATCTGATTACGGCCTTGCCCGGGGGTCGAGTAAAATCCTTCTGCCGGAGCAACCATAATCGTTTCTCCATCGATATCAAAGTCCTGAAGCAACCACTGAGCAAAATTTTCTGCATTGTCAACCTCCAGCTCAGCAATACAGTAAAAGGCTCCTCCCGGATTCGCTACACGGATGCCTTCGGCCTTTTCTAAAGCAGCGATAAGAATATCTCTTCGTTCGGCGTATTCACCAATGACCTCTGTAAAATACTGCTCTGGAGTGTCCAGAGCTGCTTCACTGGCGATTTGGGCCAAGGTCGGGGGGGAAAGTCTTGCCTGAGCAAACTTTAAACTGGCTTGAATGACTTCCTTATTTCGGGAAACAAGGCATCCGATGCGGGCTCCACACATGCTGTAGCGCTTGGATACCGAGTCCACTAATATAGCGTGGTTCTCTAGCCCAGCTTGGGTCATGATGGAATGGTGTTTTCGGCCGTCGTAGGCAAACTCCCGATACACCTCGTCGGCTATCAAGAAAATATCGTGTTTAAGTGCCAAGGCAGTCAATTGCTCAATTTCCTCCTGGGTGTAAAGGTACCCGGTGGGGTTCCCTGGATTACATAAAAGAATGGCCTTGGTTTTCTGGTTGATCCGCTTTTCGAACTCCGGGATTGGGGGTAAGGCGAAATTATCTTCAAATCGAGAAGGGACTGCTCTGACGGTAATCCCGTTGGCTTGCGCAAAGCCATTGTAATTGGCGTAGAACGGCTCCGGAATGATGACTTCATCTCCGGGGTCAGCAATGGTACCCATGGCAAAGGAAAGGGCTTCGGAACCTCCAGTGGTGACGATAATGTGTTCTCCTTCTACTGCAATTCCGTGTTTGGCGTAGTACTGCGCAATTTTTGAACGGTATTCAGCTGATCCTTCTGTTCGACTATAAGCCAGTGTTGTAATCGGCGCTTGGCGCACAGCATCTAAGGCTTCTTTAGGGGTGCGGATATCCGGCTGCCCGATATTCAGGTGTAAAACCTTTTTGCCTGAAGCCTTTGCGGCCTCTGCATAAGGGACTAGTTTTCGGATGGGGGAAGCGGGCATCTGCAGCCCTTTTTCTGAAATACTCGGCATAAGGGATCAATAATAGATTACAAAAATGAGAAATAGGGGAGGAGAAAGCAAAAGACATGGGTTTTTTGTACCTTATGAAGGAAATTTCTGGCATATGAAAAAAGGGATGTTGATTGTGTGTTTGCTCGGGATGGTCAGTTGGGTCAGTGCTCAGCGTTTTCTTCTGCCCAAAGGAGTCGAGCAAGAAAAGATTCGGTTTGAATTGGTCAATAACTTAATCATTATTCCGATGGATGTCAATGGGTCGGAGCTCTCCTTTATTCTGGATTCGGGGGTGAGCAGTCCTATTTTATTCAACCTGACCGATGAGGATTCCATTCAAATCAATGATGTTTCGACCATCAGTCTAAAAGGCCTGGGAGATGGCCCTCCCATTGAAGCTTTAAAGTCCGAGAATAATCAGTTTGCGATCGGTAAAGCCCGATCGATGAATCAGAATATGTTCGTTGTTTTAGACCGTGAACTGAACCTTTCTGCTTCCTTGGGCCGCCCGGTCCACGGGATTATTGGTTGGGAAGTATTCCGTTCTTTTACCGTTGAGGTCAACTACAGCAAGAAGTACATTCGCTTTCACAAGCAGGGGACCCTCAAAACTGATAAACTCAGAAAAATGCAGGAGATCCCCCTGATTCTCCAAAAGAAGAAGGCTTTTGTGGAAGGTGTCGTCACCTTGGAAGACAATACAGAACGGGAAGTGAAGTTGCTGGTCGATACGGGCAGTAGCGATGCCATATGGCTGTTTAGAGACCTGGAGCAGGGTCTGGATGTGCCCGAAAAGAGCTTTGAAGAATTTCTTGGGAAGGGGCTCAGTGGTGAAATACACGGACTCCGGACCAAGATTAAAGCTTTCCGAATCGGGAATTACCAGCTCATTGAAACCAAAGCCGCTTTTCCTTTCCGAGATTCCTTTGCCAATATCATCAACCTGGAGGATCGCAATGGCAGTGTGGGGGGAGAGGTGCTCAAAAGGTTTAACCTGGTGGTGGATTACAAAAACAGCCGCCTGTATCTCAAAAAGAACGGGTATTACAAGGATCCTTTCCAGTACAACCTGGCGGGTATTGATATACAGCACAACGGGGTGCGCCTAATCCGAGAGCGGATTGCTGATGTTCACGGACGAGTAAAGACCGACGACAGAACGGCTATTGGGAGCGTTAAAATCCTTTTAGAACCCCGCACCCGTATCAGTTTAGTTCCCGAGATTGTTGTTTCGGGTATTCGAGCGGGTAGTCCGGCAGATGAGGCCGGTTTACAGCAGGGAGATATCATCTTGGCTGTCAATGGAAGGAAGGTCCACGAGTATAAGCTGCAGGAAATCATTCAGATGTTGAATGAACGGGAAGGGAAGCGTGTTAAAGTACGTATTGAGCGCTACAACCGGGAGTTGTCCTTCTCTTTCTTGCTGAAAGATGTATTCAAAGAAAAACCCTGACCATTATGGATCAGGGTTCTAATTCTTGTGAAGTGAGCCGTTTACTTGGCTCCTTCTACCAATTCTCCTTTTATCTTCAACACCTTGGTGGGTGTATCTGCATTGGAAGTTACCGTGATGGCCTTACGGAAAGGACCAACGGCTCTGTTGGTATCGTATTTTACTTCAATAATACCGGTTTCACCAGGGGCAATAGGCTCCTCAGGTTTTTTAGGGATTGTACATCCACAACTTGATTTTACATCGGTAATCACCAAAGGTATAGCACCTGTATTGGTGAATTCAAAGGTGCGAACACCGTTGCTGCCGCGCTCCACTTTTCCGTAATCAATGGTTTCGGTCTTAAACTCAATTTTGGCCACCTTGTCTTGGGCGTTAACCGCAAGTGCAAAACAACCGAGAAATAAGAAAAGTACTGCTTTTTTCATCTTTACTTAGTTTAATCGAATTTTCAAAATTAGGAGAAAAGCTCCTGCTCCCAAAATTCTTTTGTTATGTAATAACGTTCGTTATTTTTGTTTCGTATTCACTACAATTGCCTGAAGCCGGAATGCTTTTTCCGGTTTTTTTATATCAGACAACGAGTGAAGTCCAAAAACTGTACCGAAATCATGGATATTCCATCAAAATATGATCCGTCTCAGGTAGAATCACAGTGGTATGACTACTGGATGCAACACCATATGTTTCGCTCTGTACCAGACGAAAGAGAGCCGTACACCATACTGATTCCCCCTCCTAATGTGACTGGGGTTTTGCATATGGGGCATATGTTGAACAACACTATTCAGGACGTATTGATACGACGAGCCAGGTTAAAAGGCCTTAATGCCTGTTGGGTTCCTGGAACCGACCACGCGAGTATTGCCACAGAAGCCAAAGTGGTAGCGCATTTAAAATCCCAAGGTATAGAGAAGTCGACCTTATCTCGGGAGGAGTTTCTCAAGCATGCCTGGGCTTGGACGGACGAGTACGGGGGAGTTATTCTAAAACAACTGAAAAAATTGGGTTGCTCCTGTGATTGGGAACGCACCAAGTTTACCCTGGATGACGATATGTCAGCTCGGTGATCAAAATGTTTGTGGATCTCTTTGAAAAAGGACTAATTTATAGAGGCTACCGCATGGTCAACTGGGATCCGGAAGCCCAAACGACACTCTCGGATGAAGAGGTGATCTATGAGGAACGCAATGGTAAACTCTATTATGTAGCTTATGATGTGGTGGATTCGGACGAGAAATTGACCATAGCGACCACACGACCCGAAACCTTATTGGGGGACACGGCGATCTGTATTCACCCTGAGGACGAACGATATAAGCATCTCCACGGTAAAAAAGCGATAGTCCCGATTGCGGGTCGCGAGATTCCGATCATCACCGATTCTTATGTGGATTTGGAATTTGGTACAGGTTGCCTAAAAGTGACTCCTGCTCATGACATCAATGACAAAGAGCTCGGAGAAAAGCACCAACTAGATTTTATTGATATTTTTCACCCGGACGCAACACTCAATCATCATGGGTTGCATTATGAAGGTCAGGACCGTTTTGCCGTTAGAAAGGCTATTGCGAAAGAATTAGAGGAAAAAGACCAGTTGGTTAAAACCGAAGATTATACCAACAATGTAGGAACTTCGGAGCGCACCAAGGCTGTAATCGAGCCCAGACTGTCGGAACAGTGGTTCCTCAAGATGGAGGATTTGGCCGAACCCGCTCTGAAGGCGGTTTTAGAAACGGAAGAAGTACGTCTGTTTCCGAAAAAGTTCGAAAACACCTACCGCCACTGGATGGAAAACATCCGGGATTGGAATATTTCGCGTCAGTTGTGGTGGGGGCAACAGATTCCGCCTACTACTACGGCGAAGGAAGTAATGATTTTGTCGTTGCAGAGACTCCTGAAAAGGCCCTTGAAGTGGCGAAAAGCCAATCCGGAAAAGATTTGACCGCAGCAGACCTACGCCAAGATCCGGATGTTTTGGATACCTGGTTCTCATCTTGGCTCTGGCCGATTAGCGTATTCGGGGGTGTCTTGGAACCAGAGAATGAAGAGGTGCAGTATTACTACCCCAGCAGTGATTTGGTAACGGGTCCGGATATTTTGTTTTTCTGGGTGGCCCGTATGATCATTTCTGGCTATGAATTACGAGATCAACCTCCTTTCCGCAACGTTTATTTGACCGGATTGGTTCGGGACGAAAAAGGACGTAAGATGTCCAAGCAGCTCGGAAATTCCCCCGATGCCTTGAAACTCATTCAAGAATACGGAGCAGACGGGGTGCGTGTTGGACTGTTGCTGAGTTCGGCTGCCGGAAATGACCTTTTGTTTGATCAGAATCTCTGCCAGCAAGGCAAGAATTTTGCGAACAAAATCTGGAACGCTTTCCGCTTGGTCAAGAGCTGGGAGGTGGCCGATATCGATCAGCCGGAATCTGCACGCTTAGGTATTGAGTGGTACCGCCAGCGATTCCAGGAAGTGCTCGGACAAATTGAAGATCACTACTCCAAATACCGCATATCAGACGCACTGATGGCGACCTATAAATTGATTTGGGATGATTTCTGTTCTTGGTTCCTCGAATTGGTGAAACCGGCCTACCAAAGCCCGGTTGATCAAGAAACCTTGAAGGAGGTATTGTCGATTTTTGACCAAAACCTGAGAATACTCCACCCATTCATGCCCTTCTTAACGGAAGAGATCTGGCAACGATTGGAAGATCGGGCGGAAGGGGAGTCCTTGTGTTTGCAGTCTTGGCCTCAGGTAGAGGACTCTTTGAACAGCGAAGTACTTCAGAATTTTGCCCATTTTACGGAAGTCATTGCGGGGATCAGAACCATTCGAAAAGACAAGCAAATTGCTCAAAAGGAGGCCCTTAAACTTGTGGCTCCAACTTCAGATCCTGCTGTTCAGTACTACCAATCCTTGGTCAGTAAGCTGGGCAATATGGAAGAAATTCTCTTTAGTGAGGAGCAGCCAGAGGGAAGTGTCGGGTTCCGGGTAGGGGCCCTGGAGTATTTTGTTCCGGTAAGTGGTCGTATTGATCTGGAGGCCGAAAAGCAAAAGATCCTGGAAGAACTCAACTATACCAAAGGCTTTTTAGCCTCTGTTCAGAAGAAATTATCGAATCAACGTTTTGTGCAAAATGCCCCCGAAAAGGTGGTAGAGATCGAGAAAAAGAAAGCCAGCGATGCCGAGGCCAAGATCGAAACCCTGGAGAAAAGTTTGGAGCAGTTGGGCTAGACCAAAAAGTCACTGAAATTGGATAAGATTGCCTAATTTAGGCTAATGGAAACCTATGCAACCGCTCTCCTGTACGCGATTCCTTTTTTTATCGTCCTGGTCCTGCTCGAAGTCGGGTATGGGGCACTGGTGAAGAAGCAGAAGCACCGTCTGATGGATACAGTCAGCAGCTTGAGTTCTGGATTGTCCAATATCATCAAAGATTCTTTAGGACTGGCCGTGATTTTGGTGACCTATCCTTTTCTGGTCGATCGATTATCGATGATGGAATTGAGCAACGCCTGGTATGTCTGGGTCATTGCTTTTATCGCCTTGGACTTCGCGGGTTATTGGAATCACCGTTTGAGTCACCACATCAATATTCTTTGGAATCAGCATGTAGTGCATCATTCCAGTGAAGAGTTTAACCTGGCCTGCGCTCTTCGCCAGTCCATCTCCAATGTAATCGGTTATTTTCCTCTACTCTTACTGCCCGCCGCCCTATTGGGAGTTCCGGCAGAAGTAATAGCTATTCTGGCCCCGCTGCATTTATTCGCACAGTTTTGGTATCATACCCAGCACATCGGAAAGATGGGGTGGTTGGAATGGGTGATCGTGACCCCTTCACAGCACCGTGTGCATCACGCCATTAATCCGGAGTATATCGATAAGAATTTAGGGCAGATCTTCTGTGTTTGGGATCGCTTGTTTGGTACATTCCAAGAAGAGTTGGAAGAGGTGCTCCCCAATATGGGGTGCTGAAGCCTGTCAATACTTGGAACCCGGTATTGATCAATTTCCAACATTTTGGACGTTTGGCCTTCGATGCCTGGTATGCTCGGAGCTGGTGGGACAAGGCAAGGGTTTGGTTTATGCCTACGGGTTGGAGACCTGCCGATGTGGCGGAGCGTTTTCCGCGAGAAGGAATCGCCAATGTCTACGATTTTGAAAAATACGCTCCAAAGGCGAGTAGAGGCTTGCAGTTTTACGCGGTTTTTCAGTTGCTTTTCAATACGGCCCTAATGCTCTTTTTGTTTGGGGTCTTTGCCGATTTAACTCGTAATGAACAGTTGTTATACGGTCTTATGATCATAACCGCTATTTTCGGATTTACGTCGGTCATGGATCGTAAAATCTGGTCCATGTATTGGGAACTTGTTCGCTCTCTTTTTGGGCTAGGAATCCTTTATGTTCAAGGAGATTGGTTTGGATTAAACTCCTTTGGCGAGAATGCCTGGCTGTGGATGGCTTTCTATTTTGGCCTGAACGCCCTGTGGGTGGCTTACTTTTGCCTTTTTGAATTCCGTAAAAGTGCTGAGAGTTAGTCCATTTCTGGCATCCCCATCGTTTTAGCGAGTTCGATGTAATTTTTCATCGCTTCTTCTTCACTAAGGTCTTGTGTTTGAATAAGCGCGTTGGTCTTGAAAGCGTTGATCAGTGGGATTCCCTTCCGACCCGGACCTCCTCCTTGGTTGTTTCCTTTTTTATAGAAGGCGTAGAGTTTGAGCAGGGTATCTGGAGGAATTGGTTCCGCATAATTATTGATGAACTGAACAGCCCATTCAAATTCTAACTTGATGCGTGACTTTGCCGCCATGATCGGGGATTTAACTGTCCTTGGAAGAAGTATCCTTGTTCCACTCCCAGGAACTGCGTATGCTTTTGCCCATCGCTCTGAGAATGGCTTCTGAGTTTTCCTCATCGACTTGCAACTCTCCCATTTCGGCAATAACACTGGTTCCGCCGACGACCTTCTGTCCAATTTGAACAGCCACTTTACAATCTAGCGGCAAGAAAAGGTCTACCCTAGAACCGAATTTGATAAATCCGGCATCTTGCCCCTGTTCTACTTGCTGGCCGGTTACCGCATAATTAATAATGCGTCGGGCAACCGCTCCAGCGATTTGTCGGTATAGAATTTCACCAAAGCGCGGGGTATTTACAACGATGGTAGTCCGCTCATTATCGGTACTGGATTTGGGGTGCCAAGCCACTAGGTATTTGCCCGGATGGTATTTGGAGTACTTTACCACACCACTGGCAGGATAGCGCGTTACGTGGACATTCAGCGGCGACATAAAGATGGAGACCTGGAGCCTCTTCTCTTTGAAGTATTCCGTTTCTTCCACCTCTTCTACCGTAACGACCTTACCGTCGACGGGAGAAAGAATTTCGTGGAATCGCGGATTGGTTTCCCGAACAGGATTTCTAAAGAATTGCAGTACGGCCAATAGTGCTACAATAGCGACGAACTGAACGCCGACCCTTAGCCAGAAAATATCCAATTGAAATTTCGCCAACAGTATGATGGCGATGACGGCAATCAAAGTTACCGTAATGATGCGTTGTCCTTCACGATGAAACATAGTGGAGCAAATGTAGCATCAAAAATGCAAACGGAGCAGCAATTAGCAAACTATCCAAGCGATCGAGTAAACCTCCGTGTCCAGGAAGGAGGTCTCCGCTGTCTTTTACCCCAGCTTTCCGTTTAAAACTGGACTCGACCAAATCGCCTAGGTTCCCGAAAACGATAACGACCAGGGCCAGAAAAAGCCATTCCGTTAATGTTAGTACAGGTACATAAATACTAATGCCCCAGGCCATCAAAAGAGAGAAGACCAATCCGCCGATGTAGCCTTCTCCGGATTTCTTTGGGGAGATTTGGGGTACCCATTTGTGTTTGCCGAATCTGCGGCCCACCAAGTAAGCAAAGCTATCGTTGGTCCACATCAGAAACATCACACCGGTGATTAGTTCGGGACTGTACTCTCCGGTCACCCGAGAAAGCAGAATCAAGAACAAAATACCGCCTCCCACGTAAAAAAAGGAAAGCCCCGTCTTCTTTAGGGTATTCAATCTTTTTGCGCTGGGGTTAAAAAGGGAAAAAATCAACTGACTTTGTATGAGCAAGGTCAGGCCCAGCATTCCCCAGAGTTCATAGTCACCATAGGGCATCCAGTAGAAATAGGCACAAAGGCCGATGTACAAGAGGTAAACCAGAGGAGACTTTAATTTGATGATCTTCTTGAGTTCGTACAGGCAAGCCAAACCAAAAATGAAAATCAAGCCGGCATAGGTTTCGAACCCCCAAAAGATGCAGAGTAGGAGCAAACCAACATAAACAGAACCGGTAATGATGCGTTGCACGAAAAAGCTCTTTTATCAGTAATCCTCTAGTAGTAATAAATACACATTCTTAGACGCGCTACCATAGGAGAGGAAATCCGTTTGGTTGTCAGGGGTAAGCGTGAAGTGTTTTAAGGTGGTAATGTTATCGGGGATATCTCCCTTGTATTTTTTCTTGATGATTTTGAGCGCCTCACTAATCGTATCCACCATCTGGCTTGTGGTGGCAAATACAATGAGGTTTTGCGGTAATTCAGATAGCTTTTTGCCTTTGATCTGCTTTGAGCACACCAGGATGGAGCCGTTGTGCGCTACAAGGTGTTCACAGGTCGTTAGAAAAATATCACTTTCCCGGCGGTCTTCTGTAAAGAACAACAATTCATCAAAGCGTTCTTCCAATCTGTGATTCAGACAATACAGGAGGTCGTTGCTCCAGTTGTTTTCAACCAGGATATCTTTTAGGCCTTGAACTACTTCGCTGAAGTCTTCGCAGTAGATAAATTTACCGCCGTTTTTCTTGAAGTGAATGGTGAATTTTTCGTCGACGGGAAGCTTTCTGTGAGGAACGTGGTCCCCACCTGTTTCCAAGGTTTCCTTGGACACTTTCTTGCCTCCGCCAAAGATTTTATCGAATACTCCCATCGATCACAAATCTAAAAGATTTATTCAGACGGAGATTCCTCCGGAGAAGAATTCTCAGTAGTTCCTGACTCTTCAGAGCCTTCACTTCTGGTATCGTTCACAATGGTGTCATCTTCGATGTTTTCCTTTTTATCAAAAGGACGTTTCCCGAAGATTTTCTCAAGGTCATCCTTGAAGATCACTTCTTTTTCTAGAAGTCGATTGGCCAGGTCCGTCAGTTTTTCTTTATTCTGATTGAGGATCTCAATGGCACGAGCATATTGCTCTTCGATAATTCGAGAAATTTCTTTGTCGATCAGTTGAGCCGTTTCTTCACTGTATGGTTTGGCAAAGCCGTAATCTGACTGCCCTGAAGAATCGTAGTAAGTCACATTGCCCAGTGTTTCTGTAAGACCGTAAATGGTCACCATGGCTCGAGCTTGTTTGGTTACTTTTTCCAGGTCGCTCAAAGCACCAGTCGAAATTTTGTCAAAAATTACTTTTTCGGCTGCGCGGCCTCCCATGGTGGCGCACATCTCATCAAGCATTTGTTCTGGAGTTACAATCAAGCGTTCTTCCGGCAAGTACCAAGCAGCCCCCAATGATTGGCCTCGAGGAACAATGGTTACTTTGACCAGTGGAGCAGCATGCTCGCACATCCAGCTCACTGTGGCGTGACCCGCTTCATGGAAGGCCACACGCTTTTTCTCGTCGGGAGTGATGATTTTATTCTTTTTCTCTAAACCACCAACTATACGGTCAACGGCGTCAAGAAAGTCCTGCCGCGTAACCGACTTGCGCTCTTTTCGAGCTGCGATAAGCGCTGCTTCATTACAAACATTTGCAATGTCCGCACCTGAGAATCCGGGGGTCTGACGTGCAAGGAAGTCCAGATCAAGGGTTTCTGATGTTTTAATCGGACGAAGGTGTACTTCAAAAATGGCTTTTCTCTCTTTGAGATCAGGCAGGTCTACATAGATCTGACGATCGAATCGACCAGCTCTCATGAGGGCTTTATCCAGTACATCAGCTCTGTTGGTAGCGGCCAATACAATTACGTTGGTATTGGTGCCGAAACCATCCATTTCGGTTAGTAACTGGTTCAAAGTGTTTTCTCTCTCATCGTTGGAACCCGTAAAGTTGTTCTTTCCACGAGCGCGTCCAATGGCATCTATTTCATCGATAAAAATGATGGAAGGTGCCTTGTCCTTGGCTTGCTTGAACAAATCACGGACACGGGAGGCTCCAACCCCCACGAACATTTCGACAAAATCAGATCCGGAGAGGGAGAAGAAAGGAACTTTCGCTTCCCCTGCTACAGCTTTAGCCAAAAGAGTTTTACCGGTTCCTGGAGGGCCTACTAAAAGGGCTCCTTTTGGAATTTTACCTCCGAGAGAGGTATATTTATCGGGGTTCTTAAGAAACTCTACAATCTCTTGTACTTCTTCCTTTGCACCTTCTAATCCAGCAACGTCTTTAAAAGAAGTTCGGGTGTCGGACTTCTCATCGAAGAGTTTCGCTTTGGATTTGCCGATATTGAAAATTTGTCCTCCAGCACCACCTCCGGCACCGCCAGACATTCTGCGCATAAGGTAAATCCAAATACCAATGATGAGTACAAAGGGGAGTAGGGAGAAGATAAAATCCCCTAAGCGGGTGTTTTCTTTATCGAAATCGATTTTGGTTTCCAGGTTGTTGTCCTGTTTGATTTGATTGATGTCGTCCTCAAAATTTTGGAGGTCCCCGTAATCCAAAATATAATGAGGAGCCAAGTTCGGTCCCGGGATGATGGAGGGTTCAGAAACCCCTTCGTGCACCTCTTTGGCCAAGGCCTCTTCGGTCAGGAACACTTTTGCCTGACGGGTATTGGTGATGATTCGAATTTCATCAATATCTCCATTGCGCAAATATTCTTTGAGCTCAGACACAGTTGTCTTTTCTGTGTTGGATAGGCCTGACCCTCCAAAGAATTGGAATCCGATAAACAGGGTGAGGATTATCCCGTAGATCCACCAAGAGGAGAATCTGGATTTTTTTGGTTGCTGTGGGGGGGTATTGTTGTCTTTTGCCATTTCTTAGTTATAACTGCTTTCCACCATGGTCACTTTGGCGTCTCCCCAAAGGCCTTCGATGTCATAAAATTCCCGGACTTGCTTTTGAAAAACATGAACCACGACATTGACGTAATCCATGAGGACCCATTCCGCATTGTCAGCTCCTTCCACATGCCAAGGTTTGTCGTGAATAGCTTTACTCACGGTTTTTTGGATGGAAGAAACAATCGCGTTGACGTGGGTGTTGGAGGTACCATTGCAGATCACAAAGTAGTCGCAAACCGTGTTGTCTATTTCTCTTAAATCCAGGAGATTTATGTTCACTCCTTTAACTTCTTCAATACCGTTAATGATTAGAGATATTAGCTCGTCTGCGCTCGTTTGGGTCTTCTGCATTCAGGAATTTTAGCTTTATACAAAGTTAATTCTTTTTTGATTTGTCGGGTCTCCATTTTAACATTACATTCAAGGAGTTTGATAACCGACTTACGCTATGAAATGGATCAAACTTGATGCCACTCCATCCACGAACGCTTATCTAAAAAAATTATTGGAAGAAGTGCCTTTCTTTGAGGAGGTTGCAGTTACCACAAAAAGACAAACCCAAGGCCGAGGACAACGGGGTACTACTTGGCAATCCGAAGGAGGTAAAAATTTGACAATGAGTTATTTGCATCTTCCGAATTCCTTGGAAGCAAGTCGGCAGTTTGAACTGAATATGGGGGTCGCTTTGGGGGTTTTGGATGTATTGGAAGCCTATGGGCTTCCAGAACTGTCAGTAAAGTGGCCGAACGACATTTTGTCATCTGCTTACAAGGTTGGGGGTATTCTTATTGAGAATCAATTGAAAGGAAGGTTTCTGAACTCCGCAATAGTTGGACTGGGTCTAAACGTTCACCAAGAGGAATTTACCGACTTACCTCAAGCCCGGTCCCTGATTCATTGCGCACCAGGGCCCTATCATTTGGAGAAGATGTCCAAAGCGTTTGTAGAAGCGTGGAAAAGGCGTTTAGAGCCTCTTTCTCTGCGTCCACGCTCTCCTTTGCTTAAAGAGGAGTACGAATCTCGTTTGTTTGGTAAGGATCAATGGAATGACTTCCGAGAACCTAAAAGTGAAGTCTTTCAGGCGCAGGTACAAGGAGTGGAAGAATCCGGTAAATTACGCTTGGAATTGAAAAGTGGAGAACAGCGCTTATACGACCTCAAAGAGGTAGAGATGATCTATTCTTCTTAAGCGATTTTGCTCAAGTTTCCGGAAAGAGCTTCGATAAAGTTGGTGATTGGCGTTTTGATCATCATGGCCATCATCGCATTAAATTCTCCGGCAAAACTCAATTGTACTTCACTGCTGTTTTCGCTCAAAGCAGTAATATGGGCAGTTAAGGTAAAAGGCAGTTTGTCGCTTGCCGCTCCCAAGACGACCTTATCGTAGGCAGTGCGTTCCTTGAGTTTGAGAACAATTTCTGGCATTCCGGATAAGCCAAAACGAAAAGTGTCTTCGGCTAGTACCTCAAATTTTTGAAGTGAATCAGGCATGAGTTGCTCAAAATTGGAGATGTCACTCAAAAAGTCAAAGGTTTCTTGTTGAGATTTCTCTACAGTCTTTTTGTCGGTTTCGATATGCATGCTAGTCCACTTTCCATTTTTCTGGCTGCTCTTTCCAGGCCAGAAGGGTTTCAACTTCTTTTTCTTGGATGTATCGGGTGTCTTTGGCTAAATGCAAAAGGTGATCGTAATTGCTCAAGGAGTGCAAATCCACATTGGCTTCCTTGAAATTCTTTTCTGCAACCGGAAAACCATAATTGAAAATCGCGATCATACCTTTAACCGTAGCTCCGTGATCACGCAATGCTTTTACTGCGTTAAGGCTGCTTTTACCCGTACTGATCAGGTCTTCAATGACTACAACGGATTGGCCACTTTTCAATAGACCTTCGATCTGGTTTTTGCGGCCATGTGACTTGGGTTCTGGCCGAACATATACGAAAGGCAGTCCCAAAGCTTCGGCTACCAAGATGCCAATTCCAATAGCACCTGTCGCTACACCAGCAATAACGTCAGGCTTGGCGTAGAGGTGATCCACCTGCTTGGCCATCTCTTCTCTAATGAAATTGCGAATTACCGGATAGGAGAGTAGTATGCGGTTGTCACAATAGATCGGTGACTTCCAGCCAGAAGCCCAAACGAAGGGATTTTCCGGTCTCAGCTGAATTGCATTTATTTGTAAGAGTAGTTCAGCCGTTTTATTGGCGCTGTCCTTGTCCAAAATCATTGCGCAAATGTATAAAGTTTTTGTTAATGAAATGCCTCTTGTTTTAACAGATAATCCGGCATTTTCTGGACAGAATCCCCCTAGCGTTAAAGGGCCTAAGAAATTACTGAAGCTAATCGACCGTCTTTACCGGCATAAAATGGATTGCGGAGTCCTTTATGGCTCTCCGGATGCCTTGCTCGAAGAACTCAAAAAAACCATACGTGTGGTCCAGGCAGCGGGTGGGTTAGTCAGTAATTCAGAAGGAAAACTGCTCTTCATAAAAAGGAATGATCTCTGGGATTTACCTAAAGGAAAGCTGGAGTCCAAAGAGACTATAGAAGAATGTGCTTTTAGAGAGGTTGTTGAAGAAACGGGGATTAAACAATTAAAAATGGGTCCCTACACCAAAACCACGTACCATATTTTTAGGCGCAGTGGAGAGTACCGTTTAAAGGAGGTCTTTTGGTACCATATGACTTCTGATTACAAAGGGCCTTTTGAACCTCAGCACAAAGAGGGGATAACAGCCGTCCGATGGATGGGCTCCAAGAAACTTCAAAAAGTGCAAGACAAAACCTACCAGAATATCCGTCTGCTCATCATCGATTACCTCGCTGAAAGAAGTACCAAAGTTTAGTTGGATTCGAGTTGTTTTAGGAAGGCCAGGTTTTCGCTGTCGGCTTCGACTCGTAGAATGGGGTAGCGCATATGAGCGTCTTCATAGTATATGGAATGCTGAAAGATCCATCTCAATTGGGCATAGCCGTTTTTGCGAAAAGATTCTTCTTCGTCCTTTTTATTTTCAAAGGCTTCTTTGAGTTCAGGTTCAGAATCTAAAATTTCCAGAGCTAAGTCCTCAAAGACATAGGAAGAAAAGCCTTCTTTTTGTTGAAGGATGGGGTCAAAATAGTTCCAATTGAAAAAGGAATCTGCTGCGGAGGGTTCTAAGGTTTCCAGTATATACCGCTTGGCGGCTTGATCGATGGGTATCCAATAATCCCCTTTCTTCGCTTTTCTTTCTTCCTGAACACTGGCTACTTTGGTTTCGTAATGGAGATAATGCCCTTCATAGGCTGAGCGCCTGGTATTGTAGTCTTTAATGCGGTATCGATGGACTTGCAAAACACTATCTTGATCCAGAGGAAACATCTTTACCTGGTTGATCGCAAAAAGATCAAGGATGTCTTGGTAGGTCGAGGGAATGATGTAACCGGCAGGAATGGCCACGCTATCGGAAGACTTAAATCGATCGTAGAAGGGAATTTCTTTGGTAAAGGGTTGGTCCTGGTTGTATTTCAGGCGAGGGAAACCCGTGATCGCGCTGGGAATAGTGTCTACCTCGTATCCTTTGAAAAAGCGGGTGCTGTAGCTGCTTGTATCCACTGCCCATTCTAAAGGATAGTAAGTAGCCGCTTGCCAGAACTCTTCACTTTTTCTTCGCACCTCCTTGATTTGATCATAATCTTGATCGACCTGTTGCACGAGGAGGTACAGCATGTCATAAGTCGCTTCAACCCGTTGGTCATAGGGCTTTAGCATATGGGTTTCAATCATAAGGCCCAGGGTTCCCCAAAGCGTTGTGTAGCCGGTTGAATAACGAGGTAAATCAAAAAACTGATTAAAACCTTCATCCGGAGGCCTGTTGTAAACATTCACATAAGGGGTGATATCGTGCCCTTGTTGTTGCAAAGACTCTTCCAGAGTGGGAATGAATTTTTGCTTCAAGTAAAAGCCTGCCTCTCCACCCAACTTATCATGCTGTGTAAATAAATGGGTAAGCACGTATTGGTAGTCCGCTCCATTACTCACGTGTGTGTCAATAAAGACATCAGGCTTGGTCAGGTGAAAAATAGAAGCAAAGGTTTTGGCATTTTCGGTGTCGGCTTGATGAAATCCCGATTCAAATCATAGTTTCTGGCGTTTCCTCGAAATCCGTATTCGGCCGGACCATTTTGATTGACTCGACTCGTACTGTTCCGGTTAAGCGCACCACCAACATTGTAAATGGGGATGGAAGCGATCACTGTGTTCTTGGGCACTTCTTTTTCTCCTGTAGCCAGGTCACGCATAAGCATCATACAGGCATCAATTCCATCTGACTCTCCCGGGTGAATTCCGTTGTTGATCAGCACAAGAGCTTTGTCTTCGCCGATTTTCTGGAAGTTGAAGTTCCCGTCCGGGTTATAGGTGACCAAGTGCAAAGGTTGCCCACTATCTGTCTTGCCCAGGGTTTGTACGTTGATAGAGGGAAAGGCTTTGGCCAAATCCAAGTAAAAGGAAATTACCTCCTCGTAAGTAGGCGTTTGGGTTCCTCCTTTTTCTTCGTAAGGTGTCACCCAGTTTTGGGCATCCGTATCAAGGGCTTCTTTACATTGTTGGAGCAGAAGAATGACACATCCTGTACACAGCAGTTGAACAGCTTTTTTCAAGGGTAAACGGTTGTGGTTGAACGATGGTTTGAACCACAAAGGTACCAATTTTAGGGCCTTGGGAAATACAGTGCAAAGGAACTACCTATACCTTACTTCACTGCACATGCGAATTTGGCCACCGGAGTATTCCATCTGGTGAAAGGTTTTATACAGGTCGAATATTTTATCACCAAATCCCTTAATATCAATACCTTTTCCGTTGTCTTCAACCAAGAGTAGGGTGGATTCCTTATTCGGAATGGTTCTGATGGTCATTTCAGAAGCTTCCGAAGTATTGCAAGATTCTCAAGGTATTTTAATGCCTTATTATGCCTTATGGAATCGTGTAATTCCAAGACATCGATAAAACTTTTTCTACTTTGCCTCGGATTTGTATCAAAAAGCTCGTGCCAGCGATCGGACGCAAGAACGATATCAATATTAGTGTCTAAATAAGCGGTTGAAGAAGGCAGCTGCCGAATATGCAGGGCAAGGGTAGAAGAGGTTGGTGTTTTCAAACGTAGGGTTTTTAAGATTCATAATAAGCAGGACTTACAATATCAATGCGGTAATTCGTGTAGAATAATGAATTGTTGCCAAACGCTTAAAAGCTTTTGTAAATAATTCGAAATGAGTCTTTTACGGTTTGCGAACCGCCGCAGGAACCAGCTTGGTATAGTCTCCTCCGTGACGGATTACCTCTCGTACAATGGAAGAGCTGATATACGACTTTCCTGAGGAAGTGAGCAAAAAGACCGTTTCAATTTCCGAAAGGTGACGGTTGGTGTGGGCGATAGCTTTTTCGAACTCAAAATCGGCTGGATTCCGAAGTCCTCTTAGAATAAAATCGGCGCTGATTTCTTTGCAAAAATCTACTGTCAAGCCTTCATAAGTCATCACCGTGATCTTGGGCTCGTCCTGAAAGGTTTCTTCAATAAAACGCTTTCTTTCTTCCAAAGAGAACATATAGCGCTTATCGGAATTGATCCCAATACCAATAACCAATTCATCAAAAAGGGTAACCCCTCTTTTGATAATATCGTAATGCCCCAGCGTTAGGGGATCAAAGGAACCTGGAAAAATGGCTTTGCGCACACTCATAAGTGGTTGGCATTGATTCACGTTTGTTAAAGGTACGGCTAATCGGGTATTTTATTTGCCCATGGCATTTTCAACAGCTGAAGAAAATAAATCTTCCAAACTGATTCCGGCGCATCGGGCCTGTTGAGGCAATAAACTTTCCTCTGTCAGGCCGGGGGTGGTGTTCACCTCCAATAAATAAGGGGTGTCATCGACGATGATAAATTCACTTCTGCAAAAGCCTTGTGCTTGAAGCAAGCGGTAAATTCGATCAGCCAGTTTTTCGATCTTCAGGCGTAGATCGTCCGGAATTCTGGCCGGAGTTATTTCCTGAGATTTTCCTTCGTACTTGGCAGCGTAGTCGAAAAAATCATTTTCAGAGACAATTTCAGTCATAGGTAAAACCCTGGGTTTACCTTCGTACTCAATTACTCCGACAGAGACTTCTGTTCCATCCAAAAAGGCTTCGATAAGTACTTGATTGTCTTCTTTGAATGAGAGGTCTATCGCTTCAGGCAGATTTTCCTTCTCGTATACTTTACTTATCCCAAAACTACTCCCCGCACGATTAGCTTTCACAAAACAGGGTAAGCCCACCTGCTCAATGATGGAATCCAGATCGTAGTCGTCTCCTTTGTTGATGGCAAAGGAAGGGGCAGATAGAATACCGTATCTCCTGAGAACGCTAAGCAAATCTCGTTTGTTGAAGGTCAGGGCAGCCGTGTAGGAATCACAGCTGGTTTGGGGGATTCCCAACAATTCAAAGTAGGCCTGGATCAACCCATCCTCCCCGGGCGTTCCGTGTATGGCATTAAAGACGCAATCAAAGTGGATGAGTTGTGCTTCCAGCTGCAGGCTAAAGTCACCCCGGTTTACAGGTACCTGCTTCCCTTCCGGGCTCAGGTAAACCCAATCATCGGTATTGATGTCAACGGGGTAAACCCGGTACCCAGCTGCTTCCAGGTACTTTTGAGCCACCTGTCCGCTTTTGAGCGAAATCTCCCTTTCGCTGGAGTAGCCGCCCATGATTACAGCAATGTTCTTTCTCATTATCGAATAACTGCGGGCAAAATAACTAAAAAAGGGCCGTTTTTCTATATTTGTCTTTCATACGAAAGCTATGCGCAACCTCTTTCAGTTTTTAAAAAGTCGTGCCTTTTTTGCACAGATTCTTTTGTCGGTGGTGGTGTTCTTCGTCTTGATCTGGGTCGTTCTAGGCTGGTTGAAGAGTTATACCAACCACGACGAATACGTTGAGGTACCTGACTTTTCCAAGTTGTCCACTTTAGAAATGAAGATGGTTGCTGAGGAAGCTGGTTTGACCTACAAAATATTGGATTCCTCCAACTACAATCCAGAGTATCCTCGTTTCTCCATCCTGGACCAGAACCCGGCTCCGGGCACCAAGGTGAAGGAGAATCGCCGGATTTACTTTACCGTGAATCCGTCAGGATACAAAGAAGTCACTGTTCCTAATATTATCCAGATTACGCGTCGTAATGCCGAGTCTCGATTGCGAGCCGTTGGCTTGGAAGTAGAACGGGTGACCTATATCGACCAATTAGGTAAAGACATGGTTTACTATGTCAAGTACAAAGGCAAGGATATTGGAGAAGGGGCCAAGTTGCCCAGGACCTCAAAGGTAGAGCTGGTTTGCGGGAATGGTACCATCCCAGGTAGTACCCGTATTCAAGACGAAAGCCCTCAATAATGTCTGATACATCAATGCCTGAAGGACCTGCCGAAATGGAAGGTTCTTCTGCCGAAGATCTTTACGAGCATTTCAAGTTTGCAGCGGCTGCAGGGCAGGAGCCCTTGCGGGTCGATAAATACCTCCTCAATTTTATTGAAAACGCTACCCGGAATAAAATCCAGCAGGCTGCTAAACAAGGTAATATATGGGTAAACGGGCAGCAGGTTAAGCAGAATTACAAGGTCAAGGCGGGAGACTTGGTACAAGTTTTATTTGCTCATCCACCACACGAGTATCTGCTAACCCCGGAGGATCTACCGGTAGATATAGTCTATGAAGACGATGAACTCTTGGTGGTGAATAAGGCTGCCGGCATGGTGGTGCATCCGGGGCATGGAAACTATTCTGGAACCTTGGTCAATGCTCTCTTGCATCATTTTGAAAATTTGCCTCGAAACGCTCAACAGCGACCCGGTTTAGTGCACCGGATCGATAAGGATACTTCCGGTTTATTGGTGGTTGCCAAAACGGAGGAAGCGATGACCCACTTGGCCCGACAGTTTTTTGAAAAGACAAGTGAGCGCGAATATTGGGCTTTGGTCTGGGGGGATGTTGAAGAAGATCAGGGGACGATTGACTGTGCTGTTGGTCGCCATCCCAAGAATCGCCTGCAGATGACCTGTTTTCCGGAAGGAGATCAGGGAAAATCAGCCGTGACCCATTACAAAGTGATCGATCGGATGAGGTATGTCAGTTTGGTTTCTTGTACCCTGGAAACGGGACGTACCCACCAGATACGGGTGCACATGAAATATTTAGGGCACCCTCTTTTTAACGATACTCGCTATGGGGGAGATCAAATCCTCAAGGGAACCCACTTTACCAAATACAAGCAGTTTGTTGAAAATGCCTTTCAGGTATTGCCCCGCCAGGCCCTGCATGCTCGTACCCTCGGCTTTGAACATCCGAAAACAGGGGAATTCTTGCGATTTGAAGCGACTATTCCCGAGGATATGACCGAAGGTATTGCCAAATGGAAGAAGTACGCCCAGTATCAATAGGGCTTATTTCGGTATTGACTTTGTTGACTTAAAGTAGCCTTCATAAGAGCGGAATAGGTCTTATTTTTGCAGAAGACTGAAGGAACTATGACCATGAAAATTGTAATCTCGCCCGCAAAATCTTTGGATTGGGAAACGGCTTTGCCTACTGATCGTTATTCAGAACCCCGTTTTGCCCAGGAAGCGGAGCGTTTAGGTAGGGAGTTGCAGAAAAAATCCCAGCGCTCCTTGTCCAAGTTGATGAACCTCTCGGCCGCATTGGCGGAGCTTAATTGGGCGCGAAATCAAAATTTTAACTGGCCACAGAATACGGACAATGCCCGACCTGCGGTGTACAGTTTTAACGGGGATGTTTACCAGGGCTTGGATATGGCTAGTTTTCCTCTTGACAAATTGGAGGCCCTTCAGGATCAACTTTTTATTCTTTCCGGTCTCTACGGGCTTCTTCGCCCCCTGGATCTTATTCAGCCCTACCGCCTGGAAATGGGGACCTCTCTTCGGGTCAATAGCCGCAAGAACTTGTATGAGTTCTGGAAGAAGAAATTAACCGCTCATTTGAACGAACAGTTCGGGGAGGGTGATGTGCTGGTTAACCTGGCCAGTAAAGAATATTTTTCTGTGCTGGACGCCAAGCAGATCAAGGTGCCAATAGTAACCCCCAACTTCCGGGAACTTAAGAATGGTAAGCTTCAGATGGTGAGTTTCTTCGCGAAGCAGGCACGCGGGAAAATGACCCGTTTTATTTTGGAAGAGGGGATTCAAACTCCAGAGGACTTACTCGGATTTGATCTCGATGGGTACCGATACAGTGAAGAGCACTCCAAGTCAGCCATGGAGCCTTTGTTTATCCGTTAGTCGAAACAAACCCCCACAGCTCAATAATATAGCTTAGTTCGCGTTTACAAAGGGAAGTTAAGCCTTATGAAACGCCTATCACCTTTCACTTTTGTCCTTGCCATGATCATCGGATTGACCCTTGTCGTGGCCTGTGAGGAGGACCGTGATGACAGTCTAACCTCTCCCCAGATCCGAGTTCAGAATAAGGACACCCTGTTGTTTTCTGCGGTAAGTCTTGGTGACGATTTTGTCGAGTTCATCGACGTGAATGCTGGTGGATACTCCGATTACGTTCCCGCTGCCGAGATGCCTTTCTTTTCGACGATCGAGGTAGAAGCCCTTGGCGAAACCTATACCCTGGAGGCTGCGCTGGATGGATATCCGGCTACTCTTCCTCTTGGTTTTTACACTTATGCCTTGTCTATCAATTCTGAAGGAGAATTGGTATTGGACTTCATTATCAACTAATTTTTTAGATCTCTTTTCACGAATTTTCAGGGAATCGTTAAAGTTTTTGGCGATCTGCCCTTGTCTTCCCCTACGATAAAAGCTAAGTTTGTTATCGGTCCTAGGAATGCTTTTCTTAAAGTAAATAGGGCTTTGAACAGGAGTTAAGACGTTGAAAAACAGTAGATTTTGAAGATCAAAAAAGTTCTAGTCGCCAACCGAGGCGAGATCGCGATACGGATAGGCAGAGCATGTGTGGAAATGGGGTTGAAGACCGTTGGTATTTACACCTATGAAGACCGTTATTCCCTGCACCGATATAAAGCAGATGAAAGCTACCAAATTGGAGGTGTAGATAATCCCCTGAAACCCTATTTGGATATTGACGAGATTATTCGGGTTGCTCTAGAAAATGATGTTGACGCCATACATCCCGGTTATGGGTTTTTATCGGAGAATGCCAGTTTTGCACAGGCCTGTGCTGACAATGGGATCATCTTTGTCGGTCCTAAGGTTTCTGTATTAAAGGCTTTAGGTGATAAAATCATGGCCAAAAAGGTGGCTGTTGAAGGCAATGTGCCAATTATTCAAAGCAGCCAAAAGGAGCTGACATCCGTCGAAGTAGCCCAGCAAGAAGCAAAAGCCATTGGTTTCCCTGTTATGCTGAAGGCAGCTTCTGGTGGTGGAGGACGAGGAATGCGGGTCATTCGTTCGGCCAAGGAACTAGAAAAGGCCTATAACGAGGCGCGAAGAGAGGCAGGCAAGGCATTTGGAGATGACACGGTTTTTCTGGAAAAATATGTCGAAAATCCCAAGCACATCGAAGTCCAAATTGTCGCGGATCATCACGGGAATATGGTTCACCTTTATGAAAGGGATTGTTCCGTTCAGCGCCGCTACCAAAAAGTGATCGAGTTTGCCCCTTCTTATGGTTTACCCGAGAAAACCAGGCACGAACTCTTTCAATATGCCATTACGATCTGTAAAGCGGTTGGCTACAACAATATTGGAACTGTTGAGTTTCTGGTCGATCAGAGCGGCGAGGTTTTCTTTATTGAGGTAAATCCGCGTATTCAGGTCGAGCACACCGTTACCGAGATGGTCACTCAAGTTGATTTGGTCAAGACCCAGATCTATGTGGCTTCGGGCTATTCCTTGCACGATGAGATGATTCAAATTCCCCAGCAGGACGAGATTCCTTTGCAAGGCTACGCTTTGCAATGTAGAATCACTTCGGAAGATCCTGAAAATGACTTTAAACCCGACTACGGTATCGTAACAACTTACCGGTCTGCCTCGGGTTACGGTATACGACTAGATGCGGGTAGTATTTACCAGGGAGTACGTATTTCCCCTTTCTTCGATTCTATGCTGGTAAAAGTATCGGCCCAAGATCGCGATTTGGATGGCGCTTGTAAAAAGATGCTTCGGGCATTGGCAGAATTTCGAATTCGGGGGATCAAAACCAATATGCCTTTTTTGTCTAACATCCTGAATCACGATCAATTCCGCCAAGGGGAAGTCACGGTTAACTTTATTCAAAATGAACCTGGGCTATTTCAGATTCATGAATCCAGAAACCGGGCCAATAAACTGGTTTCTTATTTAGCGGAAGTCATTGTAAACGGGCATCCCGACGTCGCTCCTGAAAAGGTGCCTACCCGCTTTCCGAAGACGGTGGTACCCGATTTCGATCGGCATGCGACCCATCCTAAAGGAACAAAGGACCGCCTGACCGAACTGGGGCCAGAAGGCTTTGCAGCCTGGCTCAAGGCTGAAAAGAAAGTACATTTTACGGATACAACTTTCCGCGATGCTCATCAGAGTCTGCTCGCAACGCGGATGAGAACCTATGATATGATGAAGGTGGCGGAGGGATTTGCCAAAAATCACCCGGAGATTTTTAGTATGGAGATTTGGGGTGGAGCGACCTTTGATGTTTGCCTTCGATTTTTGAGGGAAAATCCTTGGGAGCGTTTAGCACTTTTGCGTCAGGCCATGCCCAATGTTTTGACTCAAATGCTGATTCGGGGTTCGAATGGGGTCGGTTACAAGGCTTATCCCGATAACCTTATTGAACGGTTTGTCGCTCAGGCCTGGGAGACGGGATTGGATGTTTTTCGCATTTTTGACTCCCTCAACTGGATGAAGTCCATCGCACCCTGTATCGAGTATGTTCGTACCCAGACCGGAGGACTCGCCGAAGGATCTCTTTGCTACACCGGCGATCTTTTGAATCCAGAACAGACCAAATACAACCTGGCTTACTATACCCAATTAGCGAAAGACATTGAGAATGCGGGTGCCCATATTCTGGGAATCAAGGATATGGCTGGACTTTTGAAGCCCCAAGCGGCCTATGAACTCGTCAGTGCCCTTAAAGACACGGTCTCTATTCCGATACATCTACATACCCACGATACGTCATCTGTGCAGGCAGCAATGTACCTCAAGGCTATTGAGGCTGGGGTTGATGTGGTGGATCTTTCTCTTGGAGGTCTATCTGGTTTGACAGCCCAACCCAATTTTAATTCGGTGGTTGAAATGTTGCGTTTTCACGAAAGAGAGCAGCGATTAGATACTGATAAGCTCAACGAGTATTCGGACTATTGGGAGAATGTTAGGGCCTATTACGCTCCCTTTGAATCCGGTCTAAAAGCAGGAACCGGAGCCGTCTATGCCCATGAGATACCGGGAGGACAATACTCCAACCTCAAAGGGCAGGCGATTGCCTTGGGCTTGGAAGCTAAATTTCCGGAAATCACTAAGATGTATGCAGAAGTCAACGAGCTCTTTGGCGATATTATCAAAGTGACGCCAAGTTCCAAAGTGGTAGGCGATATGGCCCAATTCCTCATCAGCAATGGGCTGGAAGTCGAAGATGTTGTTGGAAAAGGAGCAGAGCTTTCTTTTCCGGAATCCGTAAAGAGTTTCTTTAGAGGGGATCTGGGTCAGCCCGTAGGCGGTTTTCCGGAGGCTGTACAAAAGGCTATTCTCAAAGATGAGACCCCTTATACCGATCGGCCGAATGCTCATTTGGAGCCCGTTGATTTTGACAAAGAATTCAAGGCCTTTAAGCGCAAGTACGGCAAGGGAATGGGACGAAAACTGGAGATCAATGATTTTCTTTCTTACCAGCTTTATCCGAAGGTCTTCGATCAGGCCTATGAGCATCATTTGAAATACGGGAATGTGATGAATATTCCAACCAAGAACTTCTTTTATGGGATGGAAATTGGCGAGGAGATCATGGTGACTATCGAGCAAGGAAAAAATATTTTGATTCAGCTCCAGCTTGTCGGAGAGCCCGATGATAACGGTATGGTTTCTCTTTTTTTCAAGGTCAATGGTCAGTTGAGTCATGTACAGGTCAAAGACCAGTCCATTGTGGTTAAGGAAGAAAAGAACGAGGTCGCCGATGCCAACAACCCAGAACATATTGCTTCTCCTTTGCAAGGTTTACTCTCTAATGTCATGGTTACTAAAGGGCAAAAAGTAAAGCGAAATCAGCCACTTTTTGTCATTGAGGCGATGAAAATGGAAACCACGGTTACCGCCATCGATGACGGGGTTGTTGATCGTGTTGTCTTGAATTCCGGTAGTTTGGTCAGTGGAGAGGATTTGGTGTTGGTGGTTAAGCCAGCTTAAATGTTTTTGCATACCCATCCCTATCCGCCCTTTGTTTTTCCTGATACAGAAAAGTTGATCGTTGGAACCCTTCCGCCACCTCGATTTACCACAGGGGAATTGAAAGAAGGGGATGTGCACTTTTGTTATGGTAGCCGGGATGGTCAACTTTGGCCTATTCTGGATAGAATATTCGGTCTCGACCTGGAATATGCTGACACGGCTTGGGCTGTGGACCAGCGACAGTACTTTTTAAGAAGCCGAAAAATTGGGGTATGCGATATTGTTGGAGAGGCCCGACGCAAAAAAATAGATGCAACTGATTTGGGGATGCAGGAGGTCGAGATGCGCGACTTAATCGGTGTGCTCAACCAGTACGAAAAAGTGCATCAACTACTATTGACCGGTGGTAACAGCAAGAATGGTCCCGAGTATTTTTTAAGGCGATTACTAAAACAAGAAGGGATCGATTTAGAGGCAATAGTCGAAAATGTTCCGCGACAATACCGGTTTCAATTGCCCAAGAGTACTCGATGGATAAAGACGGTTTCTTTGACGGCACCTTCGGGTTCTGCTAACAGGGCGGTAGGCTCGATGGCCTTGTATAAAGAAAAGAAAAAGCAGGATCCGTCTTATACTACCCTTGACTTCCGCGTGGACCAGTACCGCCCATTTTTTTAATTTCCAAAATCAACAAGCGGATGAGCAAAACGAAGGGAAATCCGTGAAGTACCACATCAAACCAATCGCTTGCTTTCATGCCTACCGCTCCTCCCGAAATCCAACGAATTTTACCGAGTAGATGAGGTTCCGGGGAATAAGGCGCTAAGCCCAAAGCGAGGCAGAGCAAGAGAACGATACGCCACTGGTTAAAGAGTTTCATGCAGTTGGAATTTAAGCCGGCTTGCCCGGGCGTATGGCTTGAACAAAATCAGTAGTGCCTTCGGGTCCGTGAGCGCCTAAGTGTTTAATGAATGCCGATCCGATAATAGCGCCTTTTGCCGTTGAGGTGGCTTGTTCAAAGGTGGTGGAGTCGTGAATTCCGAAACCAACGACCTGCTCATTTTGAAGCCCCATCTGGTCAATTCGATTGAAGTAGTCAAACTGTTCTTCTCCAAACCCGCTTTTTGCGCCTGTTGTGCTGGCGGTACTTACCATGTACAGGAAGCCTTTGGAGGCCTCATCGAGTTCTCGAATACGAGCTTCTGGGGTCTGGGGAGTGATCAAGAAAATCGGCAGGAGGTTGTATCTCTCGTAGATTTCCTGGTATTCTCGCTGGTACACGTCTACGGGTAGATCTGGCATGATGATTCCATCGATGCCTACTTCTTGGCATTTTTTGCAGAAGGCCTCCACCCCGAATTGGAGCATCGGGTTAAAGTACCCCATCAGCACCAGGGGAATGTCAATTTCTTCCCGAACCCCTTCCAATTGCTCAAAGAGTTTAGCGGTACTCATCCCATTGTGCAGGGCCTGGGTGGAACTGTCTTGTATCGTCGGCCCATCGGCTAGGGGATCACTAAAAGGAAGCCCTATTTCGACCAGATCAACTCCTGAATCCTGCAGATTCTTTAAGATGGTCCGGGTATCTTCCAAGGCGGGATATCCAGCGGTGAAGTAGATGGAAAGCACCTTTTCTGGAGCTTTCATTCGCTCTGTAATACGGTTTGTTTGTGCAGTCATGAAGGCTATTTAAGAATTGCGCTAGAGGTTGAAATAATCAATATAGGTTTGCAGGTCTTTGTCTCCGCGACCAGAGAGGTTCACCACCACAACCTCTTCAGATCCGAATTTTTTCTGATCGAAAACGGAAAAGGCGTGGGATGTTTCGATGGCTGGAATTATTCCTTCCAAAGCAGAGAGTTCCCGACCCGCCTGCATAGCATCGTCATCAGTAACCGAGATGAATTCCGCTCGTCCAGAGCGGTAGAGGTGGGCGTGCATGGGGCCTACTCCCGGGTAATCCAATCCGGCCGAAATGGAGTAGGGTTCGGTGATCTGACCATCAGGAGACTGCATTAACAAGGTCTTGCTGCCGTGAATGATGCCTTCTTTTCCAAGAGCGGAAGTTGCTGCGCTTTCGCCACTATCGATGCCTTTACCAGCCGCTTCAACGGCGATGATGTTGACTTCCGGTACATCGAGGTAGTGGTAATAAATTCCAGCTGCATTTGAGCCTCCACCTACACAGGCAATGACGTGGTCCGGGCTAGTTCTTCCTTCTTTCTCCTGAAGCTGCGCCTTGACTTCTTCTGAAATCACGGATTGAAAACGGGCGACCATATCCGGGTAGGGATGAGGTCCTACCACAGATCCTATGATATAGTGTGTGCTCACCGGATTGTTAATCCAATCGCGAATGGCTTCGTTGGTTGCGTCTTTGAGCGTCCGACTTCCTGAGGTCGCGGGTCGAACTTCTGCACCCAAAAGTTTCATGCGAGCCACATTGGGAGCCTGTCTTGCGATGTCAATTTCGCCCATATAGACCACACATTCAATACCCATAAGGGCACAAACTGTTGCTGTAGCCACCCCGTGCTGTCCAGCACCGGTTTCGGCAATGATGCGATTTTTTCCTAACCGCTTTGCCAGCAGGATTTGACCGATGGTGTTGTTGACCTTGTGTGCTCCGGTATGGCAGAGGTCTTCTCGCTTAAGATAGATCTTCGTCTTGTACTTTTCGGATAGTCGCTCAGCAAAATACAAGGGGGTAGGGCGTCCAACATAATCCCGCAGGAGGGCATCAAATTCTTCTTTGAAGGAAGCTTCCTCCGTAATCTTGAGGTACTGGGTGCGTAACTCTTCCGTATTGGGGTAGAGCATTTCTGGGATATAGGCTCCACCAAAGTCGCCATAATACCCTCTTTCGTCTACGTGGTAAGTACTCATAATTCTCCTTTTATAGCGTGTCTAAATTTTTTTAATGCACTGATATTTTTAAGCCCTGGCGCATCCTCAAACTTACTGTTGATATCTATAGCGATGCAGTGTTTTGCTCCCGGTTGCCTCAGGAATTCTTCTAATTTTTCAATGGATTCCAATCCTATGCCGCCACTTAACCAATAAGGGGTTGAACCCGTGTATTGATCCAATAAGCTCCAATCGAATTCGTATCCGTTTCCACCGGGTAGAGGACCTTTGGTATCAAAAAGAAAGTAATCTACCCACTCGGTGTACTGGTCCAGCGTTCCAAAATCGAAATGCTGGGAAGGGGCAAAAGCCTTGATAAGGGGAAGGTCAACCAGGGTTTTGATTTTTTGTACATCAGAAGGCTGTTCGTTTCCGTGTAGTTGTACAAAGTCCAATTGATCCCGTCTGGACATTTCAGCAATGGTTTCTGCATTCTCGTCAACAAAAACACCCACGCGTTTGATTTGCTGGGGGACAGCAGAGAGATCCACCCCCTTAGCAGGCAAGGCGCGGGAGGAGAGTTCCCAGTAGATAAAACCCATATAATCGGGTTCCAAACCGGCCACTTCTTCAAGGTTATCTCTATTTCCGCAGACCTTCCACTTCATTTTACGATAGGCTTTTGGATTCTTGAATCAATTGCCGCAGTCGTTCTCCAGGAGCCTGGTTTTTCATCAGGCCTTCACCGATTAAAAAGCCCCGAAAGCCATGACTCGCGAGATCGTCAATTTCTTCTTTACTGGACAATCCACTTTCAGAAATACAAATGCGGTTATTGGGGATAAGTTTTGAAAGCCGCTTACTGGTCTCCAGACTCACCTCAAAGGTTCGAAGGTCCCGGTTGTTCACCCCCACCAGACCAATACCTGGATGAAGATCAGCAGGCAGTTCGTCTTCTTGGTGAATTTCTAGTAGAACTTCCATGTCTTCTTCTTGTGCATAAGCTGCGAATTCGTTGATTTCGTGGTGCTCCAATACACTGCCGATCAGTAAGACAAAGTCGGCACCATAGGCCTTCGCTTCGGTAATTTGATAGGTGTCCACTACAAAGTCTTTTCGCAAGAGAGGAAGGGAACAGCTCGCGCGGGCCAGGAGTAGATCCTCTAAACTTCCGCCAAAGTATTTGCCGTCGGTTAGAACGGATAATGCCCGTGCCCCAGCTTTTTCGTACCCTGCAGCCACTTCCTGTACACTCAAGCCCTGGTTGATGGAAGGGCGGGAAGGAGAACGGCGTTTGTGTTCGGCAATAATTCCGGCTTGGGCTTTAAAGGCTTCCACCACCGAGACCCTTGGGCGCTGATACAGCGGACGATCGCGTAAAGAGGTCAAAGAAATCAAGGACTTTTTAGAAGCGATTTCTCTTTCTTTATCAGCGACTATTTTTCCGAGAATAGTGTCGGGATACCTCATATTTAAGTGCTTTTCTGACTTAGGTTCTGTAGTGTTTTAAAAGCCTTAAGGGCAGCACCGGAGGCCAGGGATTCCTCGGCTTTTGTACGAGCGTCTAACAAGGATCCTCCTTCGACGGTTTGAATGGCCAAAGCGGCATTGGCACAAACCACCTGTTTTTGAGGCGATGTGCCTTCCCCCTCGAGAATTTTGACAAAGAGCTCCGCTGAGTCGGCAACCTCTTCCCCTCCTTTAATTTCATCAGCGGACAACTGATTCAAACCAAAATCGGAAGGACTCAAAATACCTTCCCGTTCATGGGTGATCGTTTTTACAGAACCCGTAAGGGAGACCTCGTCATAGCCGTCCAAGGCGTGAACCACGGTAAAGCGTTTGTCCGTATTTTGGTAGAGGTAACCATATAGTCTTGCCAGCTCAAGATCGAATACTCCAACCAATTGGTAGTTTGGAAAGGCGGGATTTACCATGGGACCAAGCATATTAAAGAAGGTCTTTACAGCCAGTTCTTTGCGAATAGGCGCAACGGTTTTCATCGCTGGATGAAAAAGAGGGGCGTGCAGAATGCAAATGCCGGCCTGGTCAAGGCTGCGTTTAAGGAAGTCCTCTTCGTTGGTAAAACGAATGCCCAAGTGCTCCATCACATTGCTGCTCCCACAACGAGAAGAAACACCGTAGTTGCCGTGTTTGGCCACCTTAACCCCAGCGCCAGCGGTAACAAAGGAGGCCAGGGTCGAAATGTTGAAGGTGTCCTTTCCATCGCCCCCTGTTCCGCAAAGATCGATGGGATTGAACTCCTTCAAGTCTACGGCTTTACACAATTGAAGAAGGGCATTTCGAAAGCCTTCCAATTCTTCAATAGAAATACTTCGCATCATATAAACCGTCATAAAGGCGGCCATCTGACTCTGGTTGTATTTACCCTCTGCCATGGAGGTTAGTACTTCCTGTGCGTCTTCCCTGCTGAGGTATTCGTGGTGTATGAGTTTATTGAGAATCTCTTTCATCTTATTTTTTACTTGCGTTTAACCAATTTTGAAGCATTTGCTTTCCATTCGGGGTTAATACCGATTCCGGGTGAAATTGTACTGAACACAGATCGTATTCCTGGTGTCGAATCGCCATGATTTGCCCTTCAGCATCTTCGGCGGTAACCTTAAGACTATCGGGCAGGTTATTGGGATCCACCACCCAAGAGTGGTAGCGACCGACTTCAAATTCACTTCCCAATCCTTCAAATAAGGCTCAGGAGCCACCACCTGAATCGGAGTGGCAATGCCGTGAAACACGTGTGGTAAATTGGTGAGTTTTGCCCCAAATACCTCTGCGATGGCCTGGTGCCCAAGACAGACACCAAGGATACGGTGGGTAGGAGCGCATTGTTCAATTAGAGCTTTCATTTTTCCAGCCTCGTCTGGAATTCCCGGACCTGGAGATAAGACGATTTCGCTAAACTCCGAAAGCATTTTCATATCGACTTGATCATTGCGACGTACCACGACTTCACAGCCCAATTCATTGAGGTAGTGAACCAGGTTGTAGACAAAACTGTCGTAGTTGTCGATCATGAGAATTCTTCGTTTCATCCTAAAGCTCTTCTGCGATTTCTAGTGCCTTCTGCAAGGCTCCGAGTTTGTTGTAGGTCTCTTGTAATTCACTTTCTGGATCGGAAGCTGCTACAAGTCCAGCTCCTGCTTGAAAATAGAGGGTGTGGTTTTTGCTGAGGAAGGTTCGAATCATGATGGCGTGGTTAAAGTTTCCTTCAAAATCCATGAATCCAATAGCACCTCCATAGTACCCCCTTTGAGTAGGTTCGTAGCGCTCAATAAGCTCGAGAGCTTTCGGCTTGGGTGCCCCACTAAGGTCCCCGCCGGAAAAGTATCTGCCACCAATTGGAGGGTATGGCTGTCTTTGTTTTTGGTTCCGGTTACCTTGGAAACCAGGTGGATAACATGAGAGAAGTACTGTACTTCGCGGTAGGTGTTCACTTCCACGGCATGGCCGTTTCGACTTAAATCGTTGCGTGCCAAATCAACCAGCATAACATGCTCGCTGTTTTCTTTTTCGTCCTGAGCAAGTTGTAAGGCCAGTTCTGCATCTTTCTGGTCGTTCCCGGTTCGTTTGTAGGTTCCTGCAATAGGGTGGATTTCGGCAATGCCATTTTTTACGACTAATTGGGCCTCCGGTGAAGACCCCAGGATTTTGAAATCCGTATAATCAAAGTAGAACAGGTAAGGGGAGGGGTTGATGCTTCTCAATGCACGGTAAACATTGAATTCGTCCCCTTTGAATTCCTGTTGAAAACGCCGCGAAAGAACCAATTGGAAAACATCTCCGCGGGCACAATGCGCCTGCGCCTTTCTGACCAGTTCTTTGTACTCTTCGTCTAAAATATTGCACACTTTTTCGCCTACCCGCTCAAAAGGATAAGAGGCAAAGTTTCGGTTGTTGAGCAATTGCTCCATCTCTTGCAGATGATCTCCTTCGTCTTGCTGATGAGAGAAGAGATAGGCTTCATTCTTGAAATGATTAATGGCAATGATTTTGCTGTACACCGCATAGTGCAACTCGGGAATCGCAGTTTCCGAATCCTTGCGTTTGATATCGACTTTTTCAAAATGCTTTACGGTATCGTAGGTCATATAACCGAATAAGCCGTTGTGAGCAAAAGCAAAGCCAAGGGAGTCGGTTTCAAATTGCTTGGAAAAGTCCTGTAATAAAACAGTGAGATCTTGGTCCGCTAAGGCGGTTTCTTCCCTACTTCCGTCTGGGTACTTGCGTTTGATTGTATCACCATCCAGCCTGAAGTAGGCGATGGGGTCGCAACAGATATACGAAAAACTGTTGTCGTTCGCGTGGTAGTCACTGCTCTCGAGCAAGAGGCTGTTGGGGTACTGATCCCGAATTTTTAGGTAAACACTCACTGGCGTGAGGGTGTCTGCCAAAATTTTTTTGTAGTGGGTGTTAAGCTTGTATTTTTTCATTCTTAAAAAAGAAAAAAGGCTTGTCGTGATGACAAGCCTCTTAATATTATGGATAAAGGTTTTTCTCACGATCTTACGTTCGCGAGACTCCACCAATTATTATTCGTTTGTGAACAAATCATATCCCAAATATAGTTCAGGAGAACGTATATCCCAAAACGAATTTTAGAATTCCAAATCCGCAACGATTTTAAAATCGTCGTAGATGGTTTTATCGCCTAGGTTGTCAAAGAAACTACCTGAGCCATAACGTACATCAAACTGAGAACGGTCAATCGTCAGATCGGCAGTTGCCTTGCTTCCAAAAACGGCTACTTCAAAAGTAACGGCCTTGGTGATTCCTTTGATGGTCAGGTCTCCCGTTACTTCGTAGGCATTTTTACCAGCGGACTTAACACCGGTGAAAACCAATTTAGCGGTAGGAAATTTTTCTACTCCAAAGAAATCATCTGATTTCAAGTGGCCTTCTAATTTGGTTTTTCCACCACCAGTCAAATCAGTAGCGACAAGAGATGTCATGTTGACAACGAATTCTCCACCCACCAATTTTTCACCGTCAAATTCGAGGTGACCTGATTGGATTCCAATAGTACCAGTGTGAGAGCCAGTAACCTTGTAGCCTTTCCAAGTCAAAGTGCTGGAGGAGGTTTTTACTTCTTTTTTGTCGCCGTCTATAGTGTTGGCAAAGCTGTACCCTCCCATGAGTAGAGAGAAAACAGCGGCAATGAGGGTTTTTTTCATGATTGAAAATGTTAGAATTAAATTTTAGATAGAGGTGATAAAATCATCTTTAGGGTTCCGAACTTTTTTAAGATGCTGGTTGGCATCTTCTTCGGAACGGTATCCAACGGCCATCACCACGCAAGCCGTTAATCGTTTTTCGTCTAGTTTTAGAATACGGTTGTACTCAGCAGGAACAAACCCTTCAATAGGGCAGGTGTCTAACCCCAGTTCAGCTGCAGCCTGCAGCCCGTTCCCTAAAGCGATATAAGCTTGGCGAGCACACCAGTCAGCCTTGCGATCGGCCGGCCAGGGGCCCAGGGTTTGTTTCATAAAGTTGCCATAGCCTTCGAGTTGTTCTTTTTCGATACCGCGGACCTCACTGATTTGGTCCAAATAATTGTCAATCAATTGATCATCGAAGTCCGTGCAACTGGCAAAGACCAAAAGATGAGAGGCCTGGGTAATTTGAGATTGATTCCAGGAATGAGGCTGAAGCTCTTGTCTTATTTCCGGTGTTTCAATCAGGTATACCTGGTAGGGCTGTAGACCATAGCTAGAAGCACTTAAGCGAATCGCTTCGAGCAGTTGGTCGATTTCTTCTTGTGAAGCCTTTTTATCAGCATCGAATTTTTTCGTGGCGTAGCGCCAGTTTCTTACACTAAGTACGTCTTTCACTTTACTTTGATTTTGTCTAAAAGAATATTGAGTTGTTTGAGCTCTTCTTGATTTAAAGCATTGAGCAGGTGGCTTTCTGATTCTGCAACGGATTTATCCATTTTAAGGAGTATATCGCGACCCTTAGGGGTAATGTCGATTTCGACCTTTCGGCGATTGCTCGGGCAGGTCTGACGAGAGACATATCCTTTGGCCATAAGTTTATCGACCAATCGCGTTGTATTACTCATCTTGGTGACCATTCGGTCATTAATCGTAAACATATTGGCGGGTTCTCCTCTACGTCCTCGTAGAATACGTAAAACATTGAATTGCTGAAGGGAAACTTCAAAGGGCTTAAGGGCTGCCTGTAATTCTTCTTGAATGCGGTGGTGAACCAAGGTCAAATGGATAATACTCCTGGTTGTGGTCCTGAGCTCGGAAGAGGTTTGTATGTGCTTTTCAACATTCATGTTTCTACAATAATTGTATATACAAATATACATTGACTTCTTGACATCCTTACGTTTGCAAATCCAAAAGATGTGTTAAAATTTTAAATCAGTCCTACCAATCATTACCTTTAAGCCTAATGAAAAAGACGCTATTCCCCCTTGTGGTGCTGCTTTTTATGGCGGCATGCAAAGAGCAAAAGAAGAAAGAAGTTCAACCTGATGTGACCAATGAGGTGCAGGAGGTGACCGATCTTTTAGGCGGAAAATATCCGATTTATGATTTCAAGGGTCTGCAGCCATTTCTAGAACAAAATAACGACACCACATATATTGTAAATTTTTGGGCAACTTGGTGTGAACCCTGTGTCGCTGAGTTGCCTTATTTCGAAGACCTGGGCAAGAACTATTCGGAGGAAAAGGTCTCTGTAATCTTGGTAGACTTGGATATGAAGAGAGCTTGGGAAAATCGTCTATTGCCCTTTTTGGAAAAACGACAATTGAGTTCTAAAGTGGTTATTCTGGATGACCCTAAGCAGAATACTTGGATCCCTCTGGTGGATGAAGAATGGGGAGGCGGTATACCGGCTACCCTGATTTACAAGGGAGATGAGCGTCAGTTTTACGAACAAGGATTTAGCAAAGAAGAGCTCCTTACGGCCTTCTTGGAAATACATCAATCAAAGTAACCCACAAAACCAAGACATTATGAAAAACCAGAAATCAATTTACGCCTTATTGCTTGTCCCTGTTTTTATTTTTGCGCTACTGGGATTTACAGCCGACACCGAGGAGGTTGCTGCCGGGTATAAAGTTGGAGATATCGCAGAAGATTTTTCACTTCCGGGGATTGATGGAAAAATGGTTTCTCTGGCTGACTACCCCGATGCGAAAGGTTTTTTGGTCATTTTCACCTGCAACAGTTGTCCTTATGCTGTGGCTTATGAGGACCGTATTATTGCCTTAGATAAAAAGTACAAAACCAAGGGCTATCCGGTGCTTGCGATTAATCCCAATAATCCCGAAATCAAGCCGGCAGATAATTTTGCTGCCATGAAGGTCCGCGCGGCAGAAAAAGGCTTCACTTTCCCCTATCTACTGGATAAGGGTCAAACAGTCTACCCGAAGTATGGGGCAACCCGTACCCCCCATGTTTACCTTCTTCAGAAAACCACAGAAGGCAACAAAGTCGAATACATTGGTGCGATTGATGACAATTACCAGGACGCTACTCAAGTCGAGGAGAAATTCGTTGAATTGGCTGTTGATGCTCTGCTTACCGGTAAAGAGGTAAAAATTAAAACGACCAGAGCCATTGGTTGCTCGATCAAGTCCTAGATTTCGATCCGTCCGATTTTTGCGTTTCGCTTTCGCTTTCCGGCGAACAGATGTTATTTTTGAGTCCTTAAAGAGGATGTTATGATAGATCTTTCACAATCAGAATGGATTGAACAGAAAGAAAAGGATGTAGATGCTGTAATACTGGATGTGCGCACGGATGAAGAAGTCGCTGAAGGTATCATTGAAGGGGCTATCCATATTGATATTTATGGAGGACAGGCCTTTCTGGATGCTCTAGACGAATTGGATTCCAGCAAATCCTACTATGTATACTGCCGATCTGGAAACCGCAGCGGTCAAGCTTGTGCCATCATGAATTCTAAGGGTTTCGAAAAAACCTACAACCTAAGAGGGGGTGTTATGGAATGGCAGGGACCCCTCGTTCAGAAGGACTAAACCAAAACGGCTGCTATGGCCAAGAGATACGAACTGCTCTACTTTTTCCAAAAACGCGGATTTGAAGTCTGTCGGCGTATAGCGGAGCGTTGGGGTATTCGAGCTCGAGTAGTCCGAACTTCCTTTATTTACCTCACCTTCGTCACTCTGGGTTTTGGTTTTGCCCTCTATTTATTTTTGGCTTTCTGGTTAAAAATAAAGGACTTGCTATACACCAAAAGAACTTCAGTCTTTGACCTCTAGGTATGTTTAAACTGTTCAGAACCAAAATTGCTGTTGCCCTGAGTCTCATGATCGGGGTCTTGCTGTTGGGAATGGTTGGGTATAAACTGCTTTCGGATTTCAGTTGGGTGGAGTCTCTTTACATGACCATCATTACGGTCACTACGGTAGGTTTTGCGGAAGTGAGACCCCTGGATACGACCGCCAAACTGTTTACTGTATTTTTGATCATCACCAGTGTATTCATTTTTGGATACGCTATTACGGTCATCACGGAGTACTTGTTGGAGCGCAACGCATTACAATCCTTAAGAAAACGAAAAGTGAAGAAAATCATTCAAAATTTATCCGGTCACGTGATTGTTTGTGGATACGGAAGAAATGGGCAGCAGGCGGTGCAAAAACTCAATGCATACAACCAGCCTTACGTCGTAATCGAAAAGGACAGAGAGGTGATTGAACGTTTTCAGGATGAGGTGCTTTTTATTGAAGGAGATGCCAATGAAGACGAAGTCCTTCTGAGTGCTGGTTTGAGCGAAGCGCGCTACCTAATCACTGCTGTGCCGGATGATGCCATTAACTTGTTTATCGTACTGACCGCCCGCCAATTGAACGAAGGTCTTTTCATTATCAGTCGGGCTTCCCAGCAGAGTTCCATTCGTAAATTGGAATTCGCCGGAGCTGACCAAGTAATCATGCCGGATAAACTCGGAGGGGATCATATGGCCTGTCTCGTGGTCATGCCCGATTTGATTACGTTTATGGATAAGTTGTCGATAGAAGGGAAGAACACTACGAACCTGGAGGAGGTAGAAATTGCCGAATTCGCCGATCAAATTGTCTGCAACACAATCCGGGATTTGGACCTAAGAAACCGTACGGGATGTACAATTATCGGATACATCTCACCCAGCGGTGAATACATCATTAATCCTGAAGCCGATCAAATGCTTGAAACCAAGGGGAAGGTCATTGTTTTAGGCCGTCCAGACCAAATAGAAAAGCTCAATAAAATGTTCCGCGAGGATTGATTCAAATCAGATTTTAAAGTTTGAAACCCCGTTTTTTTTTAGGATATTGGGCCCCTGACTTAATATTTAGCTAACGATTATGAAGAAGAGCAAACTGCTTTACTCTCTACTTTTTTTATTTCCAACTTTGATTTTTGCACAAGACAAAGGCCTTGACGAAAAGGTCAATGATGCTTTTATGCCTTTTGCCACTTGGTGGGAGGGATTGGTACTTACTTCTGTGCCGATTGCAGGTTATGATATACCCGTAGTCCTTTTGCTTTTGATTGCAGGGGCGACCTTTTTTACCATTGCCTTCAAATTTCCGAACATTCGTTTGTTCCCTACAGCGATCAATACCGTTCGCGGGAAGTACGATGAGCTCGAAGGAGGTCATGGGGTTGAAAAGACACAAATTAACGTGGTTGATGGAGATATTCCTGATACCATCCGTGACGAATCCCAGGAAGGGGAAGTTAGTCACTTTCAGGCCCTGGCTACTGCCGTTTCCGGTACAGTAGGTTTGGGTAATATCGCAGGGGTTGCCGTGGCCATCGCTTTGGGTGGACCGGGGGCTACTTTCTGGATGATTGTATGTGGTCTTATTGGGATGTCTTCCAAGTTTGTCGAATGTACGCTTGGTGTGAAATACCGTGATGTAGATGAGAACGGAGTGGTTTATGGAGGTCCGATGTATTACCTAAAGCGTGGTCTTCAAGAAAGAAATATGGCCGGTCTCGGTAAAGTGCTTGCGGTTATTTTTGCGATTCTCTGTGTCGGAGCATCCTTTGGTGGAGGGAATGCCTTTCAGTCAAACCAGGCTGCCGTACAAATCTCTTCCATGACCGGAATTGAAGGTGGAGCAACGGGTGTAATTATCGGTGTGATCCTGGCTGTTTTGGTAGGGATTGTTATTATTGGAGGGATTAAGAAGATCGCTAGTGTAACGGAAAAAATTGTTCCGTTTATGGCCGTTATTTATGTCCTGGCTTCCTTGGTGATCATCTTTGCTAACATCGAATACATCGGTGATGCGATCGGGATGATTTTCTCTGGCGCCTTTACGCCTGAAGCCGGAGTCGGTGGAATCATTGGTGTTATCATCGTTGGTTTCCAACGAGCGGCCTTCTCAAACGAAGCTGGTGCCGGTTCTGCGGCGATTGCTCACTCAGCGGTTAAAACCAAATACCCTGCTAGTGAAGGAATTGTTGCTCTAATGGAGCCGTTTATCGACACGGTTGTTGTTTGTACCATGACCGCACTGGTTATCATTTTCTTTAATATGGATGCTGGTGCCTTTAACTACGGTAGTGGTCAAGGATCTACGGTGTTAATCAACGAAACCCAACAGTATATTGGAGGTGTAGATTTAACTTCTATGGCTTACGATAGTGTTATTCCAGGTTTCCGTTACGTCTTGACGATTGCCATTATTCTGTTTGCTTTCTCGACCATGATCTCCTGGTCTTATTACGGTTTGCAGTCTTGGAAGTTCTTGTTCGGACGTGGTCGCACAGCGGATATTGTTTACAAAGTACTTTTCCTACTCTTTGTAATCATTGGAGCAGGAGCGACTCTTGATGCCGTAATCAAGTTTTCCGATGCAATGATTCTGGCTCTCGTATTCCCGAATATGATTGGTTTACTCTTGTTGTTCCCGAAAGTTCGTGAAGAACTCAATAAATACCTTTCTGCTGTAAGGGGTGTGAAGGAATAACTTTTATGAACTATCGAAAGCCCCGTTTTGAGTTCACTAGATCGGACCGAAGCGGGTCTTTTTTTTTGGCCCTGATTGTGGTTTGCGTTCAAGGACTTGGGCCGCATATTTTTCCATCAAATTGGGCCCCCAAGAGGGAAATACTTCAGCCTAAGGCTCATGGTTCGCCGGTAGAAAATATAGTCTACAATGCCAACTACCTCAGTGATTTTGACGCTTACCAGTTGGGGATGTCCTTAAAGGCGCTCCGTCGCTACCGATACCTCCGTGGTCAAGGTTATTATTTTAAAAATTTAGAAATTCTGGTGAGTGACCTTCATGTAAATGACTCAATGAAAAATCATTGGGAAGGTCGATTACAGTTTGTGGGAGAAGCGAGGATGCGAAAAAGACGCCAAGGACGTTCTTTTACTAAGAAGGACCTGAACCGGGTTACGGCCCAAGATTTGGAAGGGACTTATGGAATAGGTCCGGTTTTATCCAAAAGAATTGTAGCATACCGGGCCTTGCTTGGAGGATATGTTCATATCGATCAACTCGCGGAGGTGTACGGATTGACGGCAGTTATAATCAGCCGATTGAAGGAACGTTATAGGGTTGTGGCTGATTTTACACCTATTAGGATGCAAGTGGATGCAGAGAATCAGTTGGAACTCGAGAAACACCCCTATTTATCCTCCGATCAGGTAAAACGTTTAATTTTGCATCGCGAACTAAAAGGCGCCCCTCTTGAAAAGGAAGATTTAAGAGTTTTGTTGGATGTTTCTGACAAAAAGTTTAACAAGATAAAGTTATATTTGTATTTCTAATTTCACTCTCGTTGTATGATATCTGAAACGATGACTTCCATGCAGTTTGATTATACTGAAACCCAGCAAATGGTTGCCCAATCGGCCCGTGATTTTGCTGAGCAATACATCCGTCCACACATAATGGAATGGGATGAGAAACAACACCTGCCGGTTGATGTTTTGAGAAAGGCTGGCGAAATGGGTTTTATGGGTGTTTTAGTGCCAGAGGAACTAGGAGGTTCGGGATTGGGGTATCACGAGTACATCGCAATTATAGAAGAGATTTCTAAGGTGGATCCTTCCATAGGGCTTTCTGTTGCAGCGCACAATTCTTTGTGTACAAACCACATTCTCTCTTTTGGAAACGATGAGCAAAAGGCCAAGTGGATTCCAAAATTGGCCTCAGGGGAGTGGATTGGTGCTTGGGGTTTGACCGAACACAATACAGGATCTGATGCAGGTGGGATGAATACCACTGCGGTTAAAACGGAGGGTGGTTGGAAGCTTAATGGAGCCAAGAACTTTATCACGCACGGCAAGAGTGGCCAAATTGCGGTCGTGATTGCACGGACAGGGGAAAAAGGCGATAGTCATGGCATGAGTGCTTTTGTTGTGGAGCGCGGTACCCCGGGCTTTAGCAGTGGTAAAAAAGAAGATAAATTGGGTATGCGCGCCAGTGAAACAGCCGAACTCATATTTGATAATTGTTTCCTTCCAGACGAGAACCTCTTGGGAGAGATAGGGGACGGCTTCATTCAGTCCATGAAAATTTTGGATGGAGGCCGTATTTCTATTGGGGCTTTGTCCTTGGGAATTTCGAAAGGGGCCTATGAAGCTTCCCTAAAGTATGCCCAAGAAAGAGAGCAATTCGGAAGACCAATCAGTAGTTTTCAGGGGATTTCCTTTAAGCTAGCTGATATGGCCACACAGATCGAGGCCTCTGAGCTGTTGCTGCACAAGGCGGCCTTTTTAAAGAATGCAGGCCGACGTATGACCAAAGAGAGTGCTATGTGTAAAATGTACGCTTCTGAGGTCTGTGTAGATATTGCCAACGAGGCTATCCAGATTCACGGTGGATACGGGTATACGAAGGAGTTTCCGGTCGAAAAATTCTACCGAGATTCAAAATTATGTACTATAGGGGAAGGGACTACCGAAATCCAAAAAGTAGTCATCTCAAAAAATATCCTCAAGAAGTAGAGTCCTTGAAAAAAGATTGTATATTTGCGCCCCAATACTAAAGAAAGGAGGTTGTAGTTTATGCTGATAATACCCGTAAAAGAAGGAGAAAATATTGATAGAGCGCTCAAGCGTTACAAGCGAAAGTTTGACCGTACTGGAACTATGCGCCAATTGAGAACTAGACAACAGTTTACCAAGCCTTCTGTTCGCCGTAGAGCTGAAATTCAGAAAGCTCAGTATATTCAGGGTCTACGCGACGCCGAAGAACTATAGCGCAGAGCGCACGAATTAATATTAATCCTGTCTTTTGACAGGATTTTTTTTTGCCCTAATTTCAAGTAGAGCTTAGCCCCATGGAGATCAAGTCATTTTTGGAGTACCTCCAATACGAAAAGAACTACTCGGAACATACCCGACGCGCTTACGGGCGTGATATAGCTCAGTTTGAATCCTTTCTGCAACAGGAGCACCCTCAAGTGGATTTGGTTCATTCAACCTATTCTTCTATAAGGCACTGGATCGCTCATTTAGCGGCTACCCATACCAACCGAAGCATTAACCGCAAGCTTTCTTCTCTGAAAACCTTCTATGGCTATCTGGAGCGGGTGGGGCAGCGCAAAGGGAACCCCCTGGGCGCGCATCGCAGTTTAAAGGTGCAATCCGATTTTGCCCTCCCGCTATCCGAAAAAGAGATGGAGGAGTTGCTGGATGCAATGCGTTTCGAGGATACTATGCCCGGTAGAAGAGATCAATTGATGATCGAACTCTTATACAGCACCGGAATGAGACGGAAAGAGCTCATTGGACTGCGCCTTGCGGACTGGGATCGATCAAAACGAATTCTACGGATTCAGGGGAAGGGGAACAAGGAGCGTTTCTTGCCTGTATTGCCAGAGATTCAAGAGATGTTGAAGGCGTATTTGGAGGATATGCCCTTAGAGGCCGACCGATCACCACAGGCCCCGCTTTTAAGGACCGACAAGGGTAAACCTCTGTATCCAACATTTGTTTATCGTACCATAAATAAGTATCTTCAAGAAGTTTCAACAAAGGTTAAAAAGAGTCCTCACATCCTGAGACACACCTTTGCAACTCACTTACTCAACCGGGGTGCGGACCTGAATTCCGTAAAAGAATTGTTGGGGCATGCGTCATTGGCCAGTACGCAGGTGTATACCCACAGCAGTATAGAGGAACTCAAAAAGGTCCATCAAGCCGCCCACCCAAGAAGCGAGAAAAAATAAGCTCGCGATGTTTAACCTGTTTGCGTCCTGCAAACTTTAAAATGATTCGAGTATGAAGGTAAACACCCAATCCGTCAATTTTGTGGCAGATCAGAAACTGCTAAACTTTGTTCAATCGCGTATGGACAAGTTAGATTTGTTCTATGACCGGGTCGTCCGATCCGAGGTTTATCTCAAGGTGGAGAACACCAGTGCTAAAGAAAACAAGATTGCGGAAATAGAGCTGCATATCCCCAAAGACAGGATTGTAGTGAAGAAGCAATGTAAATCATTTGAAGAGGCTGTAGATTCAGCCTGTAATTCGCTAGAGAGGATGCTAGTGAAACGCAAAGAAAAAATGAGGGCCCAAACCCTGTAATTTTTGAGTAGAAATTATTTTGATTAAAAAAATAAATATATACATTTGCAGTCCGTTTGAAAAAGCGGACTTTTTTTATGAGTAAAAAAGGCTGAAAAGCCGGTGTAGCTCAGCTGGCTAGAGCAGCTGATTTGTAATCAGCAGGTCGTGGGTTCGAGTCCCTCCACCGGCTCGTATTAAAAGGGTTTTTACGAAAAATTTGTTTTTGCAAATTCCCGGGTGAAAAAGACTGCAATATTGGTCTTTGGAGCCAAAAAGCAAGCTAAGGGGAGATACTCAAGCGGCCAACGAGGACAGACTGTAAATCTGTTGGTTTTTACCTTCGCAGGTTCGAATCCTGCTCTCCCCACAGAAATACAGCCTTCCTTGAGAAGGACAAAAGGGTAAACGGTCTTTTTGACATATTGTTGTAAAGTAATGCGGGAGTAGCTCAGTTGGTAGAGCGTCAGCCTTCCAAGCTGAATGTCGCCGGTTCGAACCCGGTCTCCCGCTCTAAGATTTTGGTGACTTGCGTGAAATGTACAGTCGCTCCAGAGCAGTCGGATTACATCTGGACTTGCTAGCGAAGCCAGCGTGCTAAGCAGAACCAATGATCCGCCGGTGTAGCTCAGGGGTAGAGCGTTTCCTTGGTAAGGAAGAGGTCACGGGTTCAAATCCCGTCATTGGCTCGAAGAAGTTACGTCAAGTTCAAAAAGACAAAACGATTCATACACTAATATAAACTAAGATTAAAATTAATTACAATGGCAAAGGAAACTTTTGATCGTTCCAAACCGCACTTAAATATTGGTACCATTGGGCACGTGGATCACGGTAAAACTACCTTGACTGCTGCGATCACTACAGTGTTGGCAAACGACGGTCTTTCTGAACTAAGAAGCTTCGATTCTATCGATAACGCTCCTGAAGAAAAAGAACGTGGTATCACGATCAATACTTCTCACGTAGAGTACCAAACAGCTAACCGTCACTACGCTCACGTTGACTGTCCTGGTCACGCGGATTACGTAAAGAACATGGTCACTGGTGCTGCTCAGATGGACGGTGCTATTTTGGTTGTTGCTGCGACTGACGGGCCTATGCCTCAAACGCGTGAGCACATCCTTCTTGGACGTCAGGTAGGTATTCCACGTATCGTTGTTTTCTTGAACAAAGTTGACATGGTTGATGACGAGGAGCTACTTGAATTGGTAGAGATGGAAGTGCGTGAGTTGCTTTCTTTCTACGAGTACGATGGAGATAACGGACCTGTAGTTTCTGGTTCTGCTCTAGGTGCTTTGAACGGAGAAGAAAAGTGGGTTCAAACTGTTCGTGACTTGATGCAAGCCGTTGACGATTGGATCGAGTTGCCACAGCGTGACGTTGATAAGGACTTCCTTATGCCTATCGAAGATGTATTCACTATTACTGGACGTGGTACAGTGGCAACTGGTCGTATCGAGACTGGTGTTGCTCACACAGGTGACGGTGTTGATATCATCGGTATGGGTGCTGAGAAATTGACTTCTACTATTACAGGTGTTGAGATGTTCCGTAAGATCCTTGACCGTGGTGAAGCCGGAGATAACGTAGGTATCTTGTTGCGTGGTATCGAGAAATCTGATATCAAGCGTGGTATGGTTATCTGTAAGCCTGCCTCTGTAACTCCTCACGCTAAATTCAAAGCTGAGGTGTATATCTTGAAAAAAGAAGAAGGTGGACGTCACACTCCATTCCACAACAACTACCGTCCTCAGTTCTACGTACGTACAACTGACGTAACTGGAAACATCATGCTTCCTGATGGAGTTGAGATGGTAATGCCTGGTGATAACTTGACTATTACTGTTGAGTTGATCCAACCTATCGCCTTGAACGTAGGTCTTCGTTTCGCAATCCGTGAAGGTGGACGTACTGTAGGTGCTGGTCAGGTGACTGAGATTTTGGATTAATCTCCATACGAGAGAATTAAATAATTAAGGTGTTTAGCCCCGATTTTTCGGGGCAGCACCTTTACTTATACGGGTGTAGCTCAGTTGGTAGAGCACTGGTCTCCAAAACCAGGTGTCGGGAGTTCGAGTCTCTCCTCCCGTGCAAGAAGAGCAGGACCGAACAGGGTCTGTTTCAACTGAGGGAATAACCGATACATTGAACATGGTAACATACATCAAAGAATCCCTAGAGGAGCTAAAGAACAACGTGACCTGGTTAAACCGGGAGCACGCTTCTAACTATATGGTAGTGGTAGCGGTGTTTTCTATTTTGTTTGCTTTGGCGATTTGGGGAGTGGACGAATTGTTCAACTTCCTTATTCAGTTGTATTTCGATAATGTAATTGGAGGATAGTATGTCGGAGGTTCTGGAAAAAAAGTGGTACGTCGTTCGAGCGGTCAGTGGTCAAGAAAATAAGATCAAAGGCTATATCGAATCAGAAGTTGAGCGCCATGGTTTTGGTGACTACTTGGAGGAGGTCTTGGTACCTACGGAGAAGGTAGTTCAAATCCGTAATGGCAAGAAGATCAACAAAGAGAGAACCTACTTTCCGGGATACATCATGATTAAGGCCAATTTGGGCGGTGAAATGGTACACATCATCAAATCCATCACCAATGTGATTGGTTTTTTGGGTGAAACCAAGGGGGGAGACCCTGTGCCACTGCGTAAGTCAGAGGTAAATAGAATGCTCGGAAAAGTGGATGAGTTGGCTGTGAATACGGACAACATAGCCATTCCATTTGTACTGGGAGAAACGGTCAAGGTAATTGATGGGCCGTTCAACGGATTCAATGGATCTGTCGAAAAAATTAATGAGGAAAAACGGAAGTTGGAGGTAATGGTGAAGATTTTCGGTCGTAAGACTCCGTTGGAACTGAGCTATATGCAGGTAGAAAAGATTTAGTAAATAAAGATAAACGCTGTTACGCGAAAAAGTCAGTTGTATTGCTTCCAACAAATCACAACTGCAATTAATTAAACACAATGGCAAAAGAAGTAGATAAGGTTGTAAAACTACAAGTTAGGGGAGGTGCTGCGAATCCATCGCCACCGGTTGGACCCGCCTTAGGTGCTGCCGGTGTTAACATCATGGAGTTCTGTAAGCAGTTTAATGCCAGAACCCAGGACAAGCAGGGAAAAGTTCTTCCTGTCGTTATCACGGTATACAAAGACAAGTCGTTTGAGTTTGTCGTAAAAACACCGCCGGCGGCCGTTCAGCTGATGGAAGCAGCCAAGATTAAAAAGGGATCCGGAGAACCCAACCGTTCAAAAGTCGGTTCGGTTTCCTGGGATCAAGTACGAACAATTGCGGAAGATAAGATGGTGGATTTGAACGCCTTCACAATTGAATCCGCTATGATGATGGTAGCAGGTACTGCTCGGTCCATGGGGCTGAAAGTAGCAGGACCTAAACCTTTTTAATCGCTAATTCATATTAGTATGGCACGATTGACTAAAAAGCAAAAAGAAGCACAGGCTAAAATTGAGCGAAACAAGCTCTATAGCCTTGACGAAGCTTCTGCCCTGGTAAAAGAGATTACCACGGTTAAATTTGATGCTTCCATTGATTTGGCGGTGCGTTTGGGTGTTGATCCAAGAAAAGCAAACCAAATGGTTAGAGGAGTGGTAACACTGCCTCATGGAACAGGAAAGGACACCAAGGTTTTGGCTTTGGTTACTCCAGACAAAGAAGCAGAGGCCAAGGAAGCCGGAGCTGATTTTGTTGGACTCGATGAGTACCTTGACAAAATCAAAGGCGGATGGACTGATGTTGACGTAATTATCACCATGCCTAGCGTGATGGGTAAATTAGGTCCTTTAGGTCGTATTTTAGGTCCTCGCGGATTGATGCCTAACCCAAAGACAGGTACTGTAACCATGGACGTTGCAAAAGCTGTTAGTGAGGTGAAGGCGGGTAAGATTGACTTTAAAGTAGACAAGACGGGAATCGTTCACGCTGCTATCGGAAAGGCTTCTTTCTCTGCAGACAAGATTGCGGGTAACGCGAAGGAGCTTCTCGATACCTTGGTTAAGCTGAAACCAGCTGCTGCCAAAGGGGTTTACATGAAAAGCGTCTACATGTCTAGTACCATGAGCCCAAGTGTTCAACTGGATACCAAGTCTATTTCTTAACGCAGTTCAAATACAAATCAATGACACGAGAAGAAAAAGCAGTAGTAATTGAGGATTTGACTGCGCAACTGGCTGAGAATGCAACCATTTATTTGGCTGATATTTCTGGTCTTGACGCGGTTTCAACATCCGACTTGCGACGCGCTTGTTTTAAAGCGAACATCAAGTTGGCTGTTGTAAAAAACACTCTTCTTGCTAAGGCCATGGAGGCTTCAGACAAGGAGTACGGAGAACTGCCTGACGTTCTTAAGGGGAACACGGCAATGATGTTTTCGGAAGTGGGTAATGCCCCTGCGAAACTCATTAAGAATTTCCGCAAAAAATCAGACAAGCCCATTTTGAAGGGCGCTTACATTGAGGAAGCAGTTTACATCGGAGACGACAACCTGGAGACCTTGGTTAACATCAAGTCTAAAGAGGAGTTGATCGGAGATGTTATTGGATTGCTCCAATCTCCTGCGAAGAACGTTATCTCTGGATTGAAATCTGGAGGTGGTAAACTCGCTGGAATCCTCAAGACTTTGTCTGAGAAATAATTTACGTACGCACTTTTTATTTACATATTTAGAATTTTACAAAACGATAGAACATGGCAGATTTGAAAGATTTTGCAGAACAGTTGGTTAACCTTACCGTAAAAGAGGTAAATGAGTTGGCTGATATTTTAAAAGAAGAATACGGCATTGAGCCTGCTGCTGCTGCAGTAGCTGTTGCAGGTGGTGCTGCCGGTGGAGGAGCTGAAGAGGCTGCTGAAGAGAAATCAGAATTTGATGTAATTTTGAAAGCAGCAGGAGCTTCTAAACTTGCAGTTGTGAAACTGGTTAAAGAATTGACAGGATTGGGTCTTAAAGACGCCAAAGAAATTGTTGATAGCGCTCCAAAGGCAGTTAAGGAAGGAGTTTCCAAAGACGAAGCCGAAGGAATTCAAAAATCTCTGGAAGAAGCAGGAGCTGAAGTTGAGCTCAAGTAAGCCCTTCTAGAATACCATTTTGAGGTAAGGTCTTTCCGGAAATCCGGTAAGGCCTTTGCCTCTTTATTAAACTGTGTGCGAAGAGGCACGCAACCGAGGATACTATTTACTTACAAAATTTGTCCAAGTCGATGTTCAAAAACCATACTGAGAGAGTCCATTTTGCTACCGCTAAGAACATTCCCGATTACCCGGATTTTCTGGACATTCAAATAAAGTCGTTCCAAGACTTTTTCCAATTAGAAACAAAATCAGACGAAAGAGGAAATGAAGGTTTGTACAACACCTTCATGGAGAACTTTCCAATTACCGATACGCGAAACCAGTTTGTGTTGGAGTTTTTGGATTACTTCATCGACCCGCCTCGTTACACCATTCAAGAGTGTATTGAGCGCGGATTGACCTACAGTGTACCATTGAAGGCTCGTCTGAAATTGTACTGTACAGATCCGGAGCACGAAGATTTTGAAACCATCGTTCAGGACGTGTATTTGGGTACCATCCCGTACATGACTCCGAGTGGTACTTTCGTGATCAATGGTGCTGAGCGTGTTGTCGTTTCTCAATTACACCGTTCTCCTGGGGTATTCTTTGGCCAGTCTTTCCACGCCAACGGTACCAAATTGTATAGTGCTCGTGTAATTCCATTCAAGGGTTCTTGGATTGAATTCGCGACCGATATCAATGGCGTGATGTACGCTTATATTGATCGGAAGAAAAAATTACCCGTAACAACATTGTTCCGGGCCATCGGATACGAACGCGACAAAGACATTCTCGAAATTTTCGACTTGTCGGAAGAAGTAAAAGTTTCCAAGGCAGGATTGAAGAAGGTTCTCGGTCGCAAGCTTGCCGCCCGTGTCTTGAATACCTGGCATGAAGACTTCGTAGATGAAGATACTGGGGAGGTAGTTTCTATTGAGCGAAATGAGATCGTTCTCGATCGCGATACCATCCTGGATAAAGAACATGTAGAGCAAATCCTGGACGCCGATGTTAAAACCATCCTACTCCACAAAGAGAACAACGCTCAATCAGATTACGCGATCATCCACAATACCCTTCAGAAGGATCCGACCAACTCGGAAAAAGAAGCGGTAGAGCACATTTATCGTCAGCTGCGTAATGCAGAACCGCCCGATGAAGAGACCGCTCGTGGAATCATCGATAAATTGTTCTTCTCGGACCAACGTTACAACCTCGGAGAGGTAGGTCGTTACCGAATGAACAAGAAGTTAGGACTGGATATCGGAATGGATAAGCAGGTTCTAACCAAAGAAGATATCATTACCATCATCAAGTACTTGATCGAATTGATCAACTCGAAAGCCGAGATTGACGATATCGATCACTTGTCTAACCGACGTGTGCGTACGGTAGGGGAGCAGCTTTCACAGCAGTTTGGTGTTGGTTTAGCTCGTATGGCTCGTACCATCCGTGAGCGTATGAATGTCCGTGACAACGAAGTATTTACTCCGATTGACTTGATTAACGCGAAGACCTTGTCTTCGGTGATCAATTCTTTCTTCGGAACGAACCAGTTGTCTCAGTTTATGGACCAGACCAACCCTCTTGCAGAGATCACGCATAAGCGTCGCCTTTCTGCACTGGGACCAGGTGGTCTTTCCAGAGAGCGTGCCGGATTTGAGGTGCGTGATGTTCACTACACCCACTACGGACGCCTTTGTCCTATTGAAACTCCTGAAGGTCCAAACATTGGTTTGATCTCTTCCCTTTCTGTTTTCGCCAAAGTGAACAGCATGGGATTCTTGGAGACTCCTTATCGTGAGGTGAAGGATGGAAAGGTAAATACAGCCGAGTTTAAATATTTAAGTGCGGAAGAGGAAGAAGGAATGAAAATCGCCCAGGCGAATATTCCTTTGGCTAAAGACGGTAAAATTGAAAACGATCGGGTTATTGCACGTGAGGAAGGTGACTTCCCGGTAGTAGAGCCAACTGCGGTGAACTATACCGATGTTGCTCCAAACCAGATCGCTTCGATTTCGGCTTCTTTGATTCCATTCTTGGAGCACGATGATGCGAACCGTGCACTGATGGGATCAAACATGATGCGTCAGGCAGTACCTCTATTGCGTCCTGATTCTCCTATCGTTGGAACAGGTCTAGAAAAGCAGGTGGCTACTGATTCTCGTGTATTGATCAATGCAGAAGAAGACGGGGTGATCGATTATGTAGATGCACAAAAGATCATCTTGAAGTACGAGCGCAGTGAAGAAGAGCAGTTGGTGAGTTTTGAAGATGAGTTCAAAACCTACAACCTGATCAAATTCCGTAAAACGAACCAGGGAACATCGATCAACTTGAAACCGATTGTCCGCAAGGGTGATAAGGTGAAAAAGGGTCAGGTACTCTGTGAAGGATATGCAACTCAGCTTGGTGAATTGGCCTTGGGTCGAAACATGAAGGTTGCCTTCATGCCTTGGAAAGGATACAACTTCGAGGATGCGATTGTGATCTCAGAGAAAGTGGTTCGTGAAGACATCTTTACTTCCATTCATATTGATGAGTACGCTCTTGAAGTCCGTGATACCAAACTCGGTGCGGAAGAATTGACCAATGACATTCCGAACGTTTCGGAAGAAGCCACGAAGGACCTCGATGAGCACGGTATGATTCGTATCGGTGCTGAAGTGAAGCCCGGTGATATTTTGATTGGTAAGATTACTCCGAAAGGGGAATCTGATCCAACACCGGAAGAAAAACTACTTCGCGCCATCTTTGGAGATAAGGCAGGAGATGTAAAAGATGCTTCCCTGAAAGCTTCTCCATCGCTACGTGGTGTCGTTATTGATAAAAAACTTTTCTCTCGTTCAATCAAGGATAAGAGAAGAAGAAGTGAAGACAAGGAGGCTATTTCCAAATTGGAATTGGACTACGAAGTGAAATTCCAACAGCTTAAGGATGTTTTGGTTGAAAAACTATTCGCTTTGGTTGGAGGAAAGACTTCCCAAGGAGTGATCAACGATTTGGGCGAAGAAGTTCTTCCTAAAGGAAAGAAGTACACCGTTAAGATGTTGAATTCTGTTGATGATTTCGCTCACCTTGTGGGAGGAAGCTGGACAACAGACGACAACACCAACCGTATGGTGGCTGACTTGCTTCACAACTACAAAATCAAATTGAACGACCTGCAAGGAAACTTGCGTCGCGATAAGTTCACGATTTCTGTCGGAGATGAACTTCCAGCTGGAATCATGAAATTGGCCAAGGTATACATCGCCAAGAAGCGCAAGCTGAAGGTAGGTGATAAAATGGCTGGACGCCACGGTAACAAAGGTATTGTTGCTCGAATCGTTCGCCAGGAAGATATGCCGTTCTTGGAAGATGGAACGCCTGTGGATATCGTATTGAATCCGCTAGGGGTACCTTCTCGTATGAACATTGGTCAGATCTACGAAACGGTTCTCGGGTGGGCTGGTCAAAAACTAGGGAAGAAATACTCTACCCCAATTTTTGACGGTGCTACTTTGGACCAAATCAACGAATTTACAGACGAGGCTGGAATTCCTCGTTTCGGACACACTTATCTCTATGACGGTGGAACCGGTGAGCGTTTTGATCAACCCGCAACTGTTGGGGTGATTTACATGTTGAAACTGGGTCACATGGTAGATGATAAGATGCACGCCCGTTCCATTGGACCATATTCTTTGATTACGCAACAACCATTGGGTGGTAAAGCCCAATTCGGTGGACAGCGATTTGGAGAAATGGAGGTTTGGGCTCTTGAAGCTTATGGAGCTTCCTCTACTCTAAGAGAGATTTTGACAGTTAAATCAGATGATGTCATCGGTCGAGCCAAAACCTACGAGTCTATCGTAAAAGGGGAGACCATGCCTGAGCCTGGATTGCCAGAATCCTTTAACGTTTTGATGCACGAGCTCAAAGGTCTGGGCTTGGATATCAGATTGGAAGAATAGAATAAGAGTCCTGATAAGAATAATAGAATAATATCCGCATAGCACGATTATGGCTAGAATGAAAGATACACAAGCTCCGAAGCGTTTCAACAAAATTTCCATTGGATTGGCGTCGCCCGAGGCGATCTTGGCTGAATCCCGTGGAGAGGTTTTGAAACCGGAAACCATCAATTACCGTACGCATAAGCCGGAAAGAGATGGTCTTTTCTGCGAACGCATTTTTGGTCCTGTTAAGGATTACGAATGTGCCTGTGGAAAATACAAGAGAATCCGTTACCGCGGAATCGTCTGTGACCGCTGTGGAGTCGAAGTGACTGAAAAGAAAGTTCGTCGGGATCGAGTAGGACATATCAATTTGGTGGTGCCTGTTGCCCACATTTGGTACTTCCGTTCTCTACCGAACAAGATTGGATATTTGCTGGGCTTGCCGTCCAAGAAACTGGATATGATCATTTACTACGAAAGGTATGTGGTTATCCAACCTGGAGCTGCTCAGGGTCCTGAAGGGGAGGAGATCAAGAAAATGGATTTCTTGACCGAAGAGGAGTACCTCAATATTTTAGAGACTCTTCCTCAGGAGAACCAGTATTTGGAAGATTCTGATCCAAATAAATTCATCGCCAAAATGGGTGCTGAATGTTTGATCGAACTTCTGGCTCGTATCGATTTGAACGAGTTGTCTTATGACCTGCGTCACAAGGCCAATACAGAGACATCCAAGCAACGGAAGACAGAGGCTCTTAAACGTCTGCAAGTTGTTGAAGCCTTGCGTGAGTCTCAAGAAAATAGAGAAAACCGCCCAGAGTGGATGATCATGAAGGTCATTCCTGTTATTCCACCAGAATTGCGTCCATTGGTTCCTCTTGATGGAGGGCGTTTCGCAACTTCTGATTTGAATGACCTGTACCGACGTGTTATTATCCGTAACAACCGTTTGAAGCGTTTGATGGAAATCAAAGCGCCAGAGGTGATTTTGCGTAACGAGAAACGTATGTTGCAGGAAGCGGTAGATTCTCTCTTCGATAACACCAGAAAAGCTTCTGCTGTTAAGACCGAATCGAATCGTCCGCTAAAATCACTTTCTGATTCCCTAAAAGGAAAGCAGGGTCGTTTCCGTCAAAACTTGCTTGGTAAACGTGTGGATTACTCTGCTCGTTCAGTGATCGTCGTTGGTCCTGAATTGAAGCTCTACGAATGTGGTCTGCCTAAAGATATGGCCGCTGAACTCTACAAGCCTTTTGTGATCCGTAAGTTGATCGAAAGAGGTATTGTCAAGACGGTGAAGTCGGCGAAGAAAATTATCGACAAGAAGGAACCTGTCGTTTGGGATATTCTGGAAAACGTACTGAAAGGACACCCCGTTCTCTTGAACCGGGCCCCCACACTTCACCGATTGGGTATTCAGGCTTTCCAACCTAAACTGATTGAAGGGAAGGCGATCCGTCTGCACCCATTGGCTTGTACCGCGTTTAACGCGGATTTTGATGGGGATCAAATGGCGGTTCACTTGCCACTAGGTCCGGAGGCAATTTTGGAAGCTCAACTCCTGATGTTAGCCTCTCAAAACATCCTGAACCCAGCAAACGGTTCTCCGATTGCAGTACCTTCTCAGGACATGGTCTTGGGTCTGTACTACATGACCAAGAAGCGTATTTCGGATAAAGATTACACCGTAAAAGGTGAAGGACTTACCTTCTATTCTTCAGAAGAGGTGGTTATCGCCTTCAATGAGAAAAAGGTTGAATTGAACGCCGGAATAAAAGTGCGTACAATTGACTTCAACGAAGAAGGAGAACTTGTACCTCAAATCATTGATACGACCGTGGGCCGTGTCTTGTTCAACCGTGTTGTTCCAGAAGAAGCTGGATTTATCAATGCCGTATTGACCAAGAAGGCTTTGCGTAATATCATTGGAGATATTCTCTCGGTAACCGATGTTCCACGTACAGCGGAATTCCTGGATCGAATCAAGGGTATGGGTTACGAATTCGCCTTTAAAGGAGGTCTTTCCTTCAGCTTAGGTGATATTATTATCCCGAAAGAGAAAATCGAAATGATCGATGATGCCAACGAACAAGTTGAAGGCATTATGATGAACTATAACATGGGTCTGATCACAAACAACGAGCGCTACAATCAGGTGATCGATGTTTGGACCAGTACCAACTCTATGTTGACGGAATTGGCGATGAAGCGAATTCGCGAAGATCAACAAGGATTCAACTCGGTATTTATGATGTTGGATTCTGGAGCTCGTGGATCGAAAGAGCAGATTCGCCAGTTGACTGGTATGCGTGGTTTGATGGCCAAGCCTAAAAAATCGACTGCCGGTGGTGGGGAGATTATTGAGAACCCGATCCTTTCTAACTTTAAGGAAGGTCTATCGATTCTTGAATACTTTATCTCAACTCACGGTGCTCGTAAGGGTCTTGCCGATACCGCTTTGAAAACGGCCGATGCTGGATACTTGACTCGTCGTTTGGTTGACGTGTCTCAGGATGTGATTATCAACTCTGAAGATTGTGGTACTCTTCGTGGTATTGAGGTGGAAGCCTTGAAGAAGAATGAAGAAGTAGTGGAGTCTTTGGGTGAGCGTATCCTAGGACGTGTTTCTCTACACGATGTTTTTGATCCGTTGACCAATGAGCAATTGTTGGCTGCGAATCAAGCGATCACAGAGGCGGATGTGAAGCGTATTGATGCTTCTCCTGTCGAGAAGATCGAAGTGCGTTCTCCATTGACCTGTGAAGCCGAAAAAGGAATCTGTGCCATGTGTTACGGTCGAAACCTCGCTTCTAACAAAATGGTTCAGCGTGGAGAAGCTGTTGGTGTAGTTGCTGCCCAGTCTATTGGGGAGCCAGGTACACAGCTGACCTTGCGTACCTTCCACGTAGGGGGTATTGCCGGTAACATATCGGAGGACAACCGTCTTGAAGCTAAGTTTGATGGTGTTGCAGAGATTGAAGATTTGCGCACGGTTAAAGGAGAGGACAGCAACGGGGAGCCAGCGACTATCGTTATCTCTCGAACTTCTGAGATCAAGATCGTTGACAAGAAAACAGGAATTACCCTGAGTACAAATAACATTCAGTACGGTTCTCAACTCTTTATCAAGAATGGAGCAAGCGTCAAGAAAGGAGATGCGATTTGTCAGTGGGATCCATATAACGGGGTTATTGTTTCTGAATTCTCAGGACAGATTGCCTACGAGAATATCGAGCAAGGGGTTACTTACCAAGTAGAAATCGATGAACAAACCGGTTTCCAAGAGAAGGTAATATCTGAATCCCGTAACAAGAAGTTAATCCCGACCCTTTTGATTAAGGACAACAAAGGAGAAACACTTCGTTCTTACAACCTCCCTGTAGGTTCTCACATCATGGTCAATGATGGAGACAAAGTGAAGGAAGGTAAGATCTTGGTGAAAATTCCAAGGAAGTCTGCAAAAGCAGGGGATATTACAGGAGGTTTGCCACGTGTTACTGAGCTCTTTGAAGCACGTAATCCATCGAATCCTGCTGTAGTAACAGAAATTGATGGTGTGGTTTCTTTCGGTAAAATCAAGCGGGGTAACCGCGAGATTATTATCGAGTCCAAATTGGGCGAGATCAAGAAATACTTGGTGAAACTATCTAACCAGATTTTGGTTCAGGAGAACGATTACGTTCGCGCGGGTATGCCACTTTCTGATGGGTCGATTACACCAGAAGACATCTTGGCGATCAAAGGACCATCTGCTGTTCAGCAGTATCTTGTAAATGAAGTACAAGAGGTTTATCGTCTTCAAGGGGTGAAGATCAACGATAAGCACTTTGAAGTGGTTGTTCGCCAAATGATGAGAAAAGTTCGTATCGAAGATGCGGGTGATACCATCTTCTTAGAGAATCAATTGGTTCACAAGGATGACTTCATCAAAGAGAACGATGAAATCTTCGGTAAGAAAGTCGTCATCGACGCTGGAGATTCAGAGAACCTCAAAGCAGGACAGATTGTTAGCGTACGTGAGTTGAGAGATGAAAACTCTCTGTTGAAGCGTGCTGACAAGAACTTGGTCGAGGCCAGAGACGCAGTAGCGGCCACAGCAACACCAATTCTCCAGGGTATTACCCGTGCTTCCCTACAAACCAAGTCCTTTATCTCTGCGGCTTCCTTCCAGGAAACCACCAAGGTATTGAACGAGGCGGCCGTAAGCGGTAAGGTCGATAGTCTGGAAGGCTTGAAGGAGAATGTGATTGTTGGTCATAAGATTCCGGCAGGAACAGGGATGAGAGATTACGAAAGTATCATCGTTGGTTCTAAGGAAGAGTATGATGAGATCATGGCGCGTAAAGAAGAATTTAAACTCTAAGCCCCATGGCGGATCAGCCCAACAAGCAGCAACAGCAAATCAATATTGAGCTTGATGAAAAGATGGCCGAAGGAGTTTATTCCAACTTGGCGATTATCAACCACTCGGTTTCTGAATTCGTTGTTGATTTTGTGAGCATCATGCCTGGAGCTCCAAAAGCCAAGGTGAAAAGCCGGGTGGTCTTAACTCCCCAGCACGCCAAGAAGTTTTTGAAAGCTTTAGGAGACAATGTTCAGCGTTTTGAGCAAGCCCATGGAACAATCAAGGATTATGAGCAACCTGCCATCCCCTTGAACTTTGGTCCGACCGGAGAAGCCTAAACACTGTTCTGGAATATAAAAAAGCCAATCCGAAAGGATTGGCTTTTGTTTTATTGGGAGGCAAACTCCGAGGTGAAGTGGAGTTTGACCGAGGGGTACTTCTGTTGAGTCATTTGTAAAGAGAAGGAGGAGTCGGCTAAGAAGACCAGTTGACCAGCCTTATCTCGCGCTAGGAATTTTTGTTTGATCCTTTTAAATTCGGCAAATTCTTCTGGGTTCTCTCCCGTATCTTCCACCCAGCAGGCCTTGTGCACAGGGAAGTTCTCGTAGGTACACTTGGCTCCGTATTCGTGCTCTAAACGGTATTGGATGACCTCATACTGCAACGCACCGACAGTACCAATAACCTTTCGTCCATTGAGTTCCAAAGTAAACAGCTGAGCAACACCTTCATCCATCAATTGATCAATCCCCTTATTGAGCTGTTTAGCCTTCATGGGGTCCGCATTGTTGATGTAGCGGAAATGCTCAGGGGAGAAGCTCGGGATACCTTTGTAATTGAGTTTTTCTCCTTCGGTAAGGGTATCTCCAATTTTGAAGTTTCCGGTGTCGTGGAGCCCTACGATATCACCAGGATAGCTAATGTCCACGATCTCTTTCTTTTCTGCAAAGAAGGCGTTCGGACTCGAGAACTTGAGTTTTTTATCGTGGCGAACATGTAAATATGGCGTGTTCCTTTCAAAGGTTCCCGAAACAATTTTAATAAAGGCCAAGCGGTCCCGGTGCTTTGGATCCATATTGGCATGAATCTTAAAGACAAAGCCCGAAAATTTCTTTTCATCGCTTTCGACCACCCGTTCTTCTGCGGCTTTAGCGCGTGGTGGGGGAGCGATTTGGATAAAGCAATCTAGGAGCTCTCTGACGCCAAAATTATTCAGTGCTGAACCGAAGAATACGGGTTGCTGTTCTCCCGCTAAATAGGCCTCTTTGTCAAAGGCAGGATAGACGCCTTCAACGAGTTCCAGGTTATCTCGCAGACTTTCTGCGGCTGTTTCTCCGATGAGTTTTTCGAGCTCTGGACTATTGAGATCATCGATGGCGATGGTGTCTTCAATGCTCTGTTTGCTCTGTCCACTGAAGAGGTTGATGTTTTTTTCAAAGACATTGTAAATGCCCTGAAAATCATAGCCCATCCCGATCGGAAAGCTCAAGGGGGTGACCTGAAGTCCTAGTTTTTGCTCCACTTCGTCGAGCAGGTCAAAGGCATCTTTTCCTTCGCGGTCCAATTTATTGATAAAGACAATCATCGGGATGTTCCTCATGCGACAAACTTCGACCAGTTTCTCGGTTTGTTCCTCCACCCCTTTAGCCACATCGATGACGACGATCACGGAATCTACCGCGGTGAGTGTCCGGAAGGTGTCTTCCGCGAAATCCTTGTGCCCAGGCGTGTCGAGGATGTTGATTTTCTTGTTTTGGTAGATAAAGGCCAAAACAGAAGTGGCAACCGAGATTCCTCTTTGGCGCTCGATTTCCATAAAGTCACTCGTCGCACTTTTTTTGATTTTGTTGCTTTTTACGGCTCCAGCCTCTTGGATCGCACCTCCAAACAAGAGTAATTTCTCGGTAAGAGTAGTCTTTCCGGCATCCGGGTGAGAAATAATGCCGAAGGTTCGGCGTCTAGCGATTTCGTCTTTGAACTCCATGAAAAAATTTCGGCAAAATTACGCAGAAATATAGAGGATTCGAGGGAATAGCAATTAGCCGCTGTCAAAATAGAAAATACTCCTATCTTGCACGGTAGAACACAGAACCTGCTCACATCTATATAACGTATTGAGTTAAGGTAGTTTACTTAAACGAGAACACGATGAGCTACCGCATATCCCACCTCTGCATGGTAGGGGTTTTGCTATTCTTCATTTTCCCCCAACTGAAGGCCCAAAAAAAACCACTTATAAAAGTGCAATCGCGCTCTGTTTTTCAACAGGGATCTGGATTGGCCCTTTTTTCTGCCGGAAATTTAGAAGACAACGATCAAGATGGTGTTTTGGACGCCGTGGATCTTGATGATGATAACGATGGTCTTTTGGATACCGTAGAAGGTACACTAGATGCCGATGGAGATGGAATACCCAACTCCTTGGATCAAGACAGTGATAATGATGGTCTTTTGGATACCTACGAGGCCTTGCCTTTTGGAACCTCTCTTCCCCTCTCAACGGAAGATAGTGATGGCAATGGCTTAATCGATATATTTGAATCCCAGCCAGGGAGTGGCGATGGCCTAAGTCCACTGGATACGGATGGTGACGGACGCCCTAATTTTCTTGATCTGGATTCAGATAACGATGGAATATTAGATAAGGACGAAGCCAGTTCTATCGGCGATGAGTTTGATTGTACCCAAAGCCTAAATTTTGACTTTAGTGGTCCTGCCGTTCTGGAGAGTGGTACCGACTTAGAAGAAGGAGCGGTTTACCGTTATTCTGATGTGAGCCAGAATTTAGATGCTCTGGTGACTATAGAGGAAATGGTCAATGCCGAAATTGAAGTGCTAGACCAGAATACCACGGACGCCAACTACTTTAAACCAGAGGTGTTTTTTACGGCAGATGCTGAAGTCCGTCGCCCCTTTGTCGATTTTCGTATTACTTTGGTTTCTTCCGGTACGAACAGTCCGGTGGATCAAGATGTAATTTATGCGAACTTTATCGATGTTGACGGAAATGGAACTTACCAAGAGTTCAATCGCTTTGATACCCCAGCCTCTTATACCTTAAATGAAGGTGCAGAAATAACAGTACAAAATACCCCAGGTGGTTTTCTGGTTAATGGAGGTAATAAAGAATATAATGGGATAAGCAATCAGGTACCTGCAGTAAATGTAGCCGTAGAGTTTGTGGATCTTTCTACTTTTGTACTTCGTTTTGGCATTCAAAATGTAGTCCCCACCCAATTTCGTACTTCCGTTGCGCGTCAAGCTGGTATTCAGTTTGGCTGTTTGCTCAATTTCCCCGATCCGGTAACGACGACCTTCAATGAAGACCGTGACAGTGACGGGGATAATTTTCCGGACCGCCTCGATATCGATAGTGATAACGATGGGATTCCAGACAACGTAGAGGGGCAACCTACAGAGGGCTATGTGCCTCCTACAGGAAATGATTCTGACAACGACGGTTTGGATGATGCCTACGAAGGGGGTGGAGATGCTGGTATAGATCCTGAGGATACCGATGGTGATGTACAGGTAGATTATTTGGACCTGGATAGTGATAACGACCTGGTCCCAGACAACAACGAAGGAAACGATTTCAATTTTGATGGAGTACCGGATCAAACCTTCACCGGTACCGATACCGACGCAGATGGTTTGGACGATGGGTACGAAGGCGGTGATGTCAACGATGGTTTTGATGTCAATGACGAAATAGACGATCCTAAGAACGACTTACCCGATACCGATAGGACGGAAGATGTCAATTACCGCGATGTCGATGACGACGGAGATGGAATTGACACCCCGGACGAGGATGAGAATAACAACGGAGATCCGACCGACGATGATACGGACGAAGACGGTAATCCCGATTACCTCGATGATACGGACGATAGAGATGATACCGATACCGATGGTGATGGTGTTCCGGACCGAATCGATTTAGACGATGATAACGATGGAATTTTAGATACACAGGAAGACCCCAATACGGATGGTGATAACGATCCTCTGACGGACTCGTTGGACAGTGATGGAGATGGTCGTCCGGATCACTTGGATATCGACAGTGATAACGATGGTATCCCGGACAATGTGGAAGGGCAACCTACAGTGGGTTATGTTCCTCCTACGGGGAATGATTCCGATAACGATGGTCTGGATGATGCCTATGAAGGATCCGGAGACGAAGGAATAAGTCCGGAAGATACCGATGGCGATGGCACCTTTGACTGTTTGGATTTAGACAGTGATAATGACCTCGTACCAGACAACAACGAAGGAAACGACTTCAATTTTGATGGGGTGCCGGATCAGAATTTTACCGGTACCGATACCGATAATGACGGACTGGACGATGGGTACGAAGGCAGTGATGTCAATGATGGTTACGATGTGAATGACGAGATTGACGACCCTCAGAATGATCTACCGGACACCGATGGGACAGAGGATGTTAATTACCGTGATTTTGACGATGATGGAGACGGCATAGACACGCCTGACGAAGACGAAAACGATAACCAAGATCCGACGGATGACGACACAGACGAAGACGGAGATCCCGATTATCTGGATGATACTGATGACCATGACGATACCGACACCGATGGGGATGGTGTTCCCGATGCGATCGACATTGACGACGATAATGACGGTATTCTGGATACAGAAGAAGACCCCAATACGGATGGTGACCATGATCCATTGACAGATCCCCTGGACAGTGATGGCGATGGTCGACCCAATCACTTGGATATTGATAGTGATGACGATGGAATCCCGGATAATGTGGAAGGCCAATCGACCGCTGGCTATGTACCTCCAAGCGGAAACGATTCGGATAATGACGGATTGGATGATGCCTATGAAGGAGATGGAGATGCTGGCCTAGATCCTGAGGATACAGACGGTGATGGAACACAGGATTACCTGGACAGCGATAGTGATGACGATTTAGTGGCAGACGATAACGAAGGAAACGACTTCAATTTTGATGGGCAACCCGATCAGGAATACACCGGTCTAGATACCGATAATGACGGTCTTGATGACGGTTATGAAGGCAGTGATGTCAATGACGGATACGATGTTAACGACGAGATCGATGATCCCCAAAATGACCTGCCGGATTTTGATGGAACCGAGGACGTCAACTACCGTGACTTTGACGACGACGGCGATGGTATTGATACCCCAGACGAAGACGATAATGAAAACGGGGATCCAACCGATGACGACACCGATGAGGATGGAGATCCTGATTACCTCGATGATACGGACGATGGGGATGATACCGATACCGATGGGGACGGGGTTCCCGATGCAATTGATATCGATGATGATAATGATGGAATTCTCGATACCGTTGAAGATTCCAATACTGATGGAGACAATGATCCTTTGACCAGCCCGAAAGACAGCGATGGAGATGGGCGTCCAGATCATTTAGATATCGATAGTGATAATGATGGAATTCCAGACAATGTGGAAGGGCAAACGACCTCCGGGTATACGCCACCTACGGGAAGTGATTCCGATAATGACGGGTTGGATGATGCCTATGAGGGAGAGGGTGATGCAGGACTAAGCCCAGTGGATACCGATGGTGATAGTGCGGTGGATTATCTGGATTCAGATAGCGACAACGATCTGGTACCCGATAATAACGAAGGGAACGATTTCAACTTTGACGGTACCCCGGATCAGACTTTTCATGGAACGGATACCGACAATGATGGCTTGGATGATGGATACGAAGGCAGTAATACCAATGATGGGTATGATGTCAATGACGAAATCGATAATCCAAGACTGGACTTACCGGATACGGATGGAGAAGACGACGTCAATTACCGAGATGTTGATGATGATGGAGATGATATTGATACCCCAGACGAAGATGGCAATGATGATGGTGACCCGACCAACGACGATGAGGATTTGGACGGAACCCCTGATTTTCTAGACCCTGATGGAGGCATTGAAGTGAATCAACTGGTGACTCCGAACGCCGATGGGAAGAATGACTTCTTGTTTATTCGAGGAGTGAGATTTACACTGGCCAACCGCCTGCAAATTTTCAACCGATGGGGGGTCAAAGTATATGATGGAACGGATTACGACAACATCCGTAATGTATTTGATGGACGTTCACGCGGACGTTCCACGATTACAGTGAACGATTACCTGCCTTCTGGGGTTTATTACTACATCTTTGAATACGAGACCGCACGCGGCAAGTTTACCGACCGATCTTACTTCTATATCAGCCGATAAGACAAACGCTATGATGAAAAAAGCCATTTTGGGAATTCTACTAGGGGTGACACTGGTTCCAGCAGTTTGGAGTCAGCAAGACGCTCAGTACACCCAATACATGTTTAATACCTTAAGTGTTAACCCAGCCTATGCAGGGTCACGAGGACAATTGAGTTTTGCAGGACTTTACCGATCACAATGGGCTGGTTTGGAAGGAGCGCCAGAAACCTTAACCTTTAATATTCACTCTCCAATACGCAATAGTCGGTTAGGGTATGGTATTTCATTGGTGAACGATAATATTGGTAGTGGAGTAGTGCAGGAGACCTATCTGGATCTGGCTTTGTCCTATACCATCGATGTCAGTGAGACCGCCAAGATGTCTTTTGGGGTTAAGCTCGGTGGAAACCTGCTGAATCTTGATTTCACCAAGTTGAGAAACTTCGATAACGAGGTGGTTGTTCAGGACAATATTGACAATAGTTTTTCGCCCAACTTTGGAGTAGGGTTCTACTACCACACGGACCGGTTTTACGCCGGGGTATCGGCACCGAATCTGTTGGAGACCGAGTATTTTGACAACAACGGAGAAGATGCGAACAGTCCGAACTTTTTGGCTGCTGAGCGGGTGAACTTTTACTTTATTACGGGTTATGTTTTTGATTTGAATTCTGAATTCAAATTCAAGCCTGCATTGCTGACCAAGGTGGTGGGAGGAGCTCCCCTCCAATTGGATTTATCAGCCAACTTCCTGTATAATGATCGCTTCAGTTTTGGAGCGGCTTACCGCTGGGATGCATCGGTGAGTGCTCTGGCTGGCTTTCAACTAAATGAACAGATTATGCTAGGAGTCGCTTACGACCGTGAGACTACAGAGCTCGGAGCCCAGCAATTCAATGATGGGTCTTTTGAAGTCTTTTTACGGGTAGAATTACTTAAGCGTTTCCAACGAACAGTTCCCCACGTTTCTTTTAACGAACACTGACCATGATCCTACGACTAAAGACAACCTTTGCTTTCAGCTTAGTCGGCTTGTTTTTGCTGACTTCTGGAGTAAATGCCCAGGAACAAACCAAGGAAGAGAAGGAAGCCCAAGATGCTGAACGCTTGGTTGAAAGAGCCAATGAGCGTTACGAGAGTTTTTCTTTTAGCCCTGCCATTGATGTCTACCAAAAGGTGCTCGAAAGGGGCTTTGTTTCGGCTGATATACTAAAGAAACTCGGAAACGCCTACTACTTCAATTCACAATACGATAAAGCGCATGGAATGTATTCACGCCTCATTGAAGAGTTTCCTGAAGAAACTGAGGCTCAACATTATTTTCGTTGTGCACAGACATGTAAAACCTTGGGAGATTACGATCGTGCAGAGCAGCTCATGTTGTTGTACGCTCGAAAAATAGAGGCCAATGAAAACCTTGAGCTAAGCCAAGAAGAGTATATGACTCAGATCGAAAAGAATTCAGGCCGATATACCTTGGGGAATTTCCCTTATAATTCGAGGTACAGCGACTTTGCACCTGCTTACTACAAAAAGGGTCTGCTGTTCGCTTCGGACCGGGATACAGGCAATCTTGCCCGTTATCGCCACTCCTGGAACAACCATGATTTCTTGGATCTCTACCAAATTGATTCTCTAACGGATTTAACGGGAACAGAAGAAAGAGCCCCTAAACTCAGCGGTGCAATCAACACACGCTTGCACGAGTCTACCTCTGTCTTGAGCAAGGATGAACAAACCCTCTATTTTACGCGAAATAATCTCAAAGATGGTCGCCGTGGAAAAGACAGCTTGGGAATTATTCGGCTAAAACTCTATCGAGCGTTATGGCAAAATGAGAATTGGGAAACCATTGAAGAACTCTCCTTGAACAGCGATGAATTTTCTACAGCTCATCCTGCCCTCAGTCCGGATGGGAAGGTCATGATTTTTGCTTCAGATAGACCGGGCGGATATGGAGCCTCTGATCTTTACAAGACAGAAATTAAGGGGGACGGAAGTTTTGGAGAAGTCGTGAATTTGGGTCCTACTATCAATACTCCTGGAAGAGAGACTTTCCCCTTTATCAGCGCAGACAGCGTTTTATATTTTGCCTCGGATGGACATTATGGACTTGGGGGATTGGACTTATTTGCAACCCGCTACACTGATATTTTGAATCAGGCAGTTGTCAACTTAGGTCGCCCGGTGAATGGCCCACAGGATGACTTTTCTTTTATTTTCGATTCACAAGAGCAAACAGGATACTTCGCCTCTAACCGCGGTAATGATGCAGCGAATGATGACATATTTCCGCTGGTTCAAGACAGGGCCCTAGATTTGAACTGCTATGCTTTTGGTCTTGTACGGGACCGCAATACCCAGCGTCTTTTGGCTGGCGCAACAGTGGAAGTAATCAATGAAGAAAACGAGGTTATTCGAACAACTAAAACAGACCTGCGTGGGGTATACCGTATCAAGTTACTCTGTGGCCGAGGCAATTTTATTCGGGTCAGTATGCCAGAATATCAATCGGCAGAAACTTTTGTCGCTAACCCGGTGATGGGTGACAACAATTTCAATTTTGATTTGGAACCAGAAATTATTGTTGTGGAACAAGACCCTTTAGAACCTGCGGATATAGGGAAGTTGTTGGCCTTGAATACCATTTATTTCGATTTGAACAAGTACGATATTCGTCCGGATGCGGAGATTGAAATTCAAAAGATTGTGGCGGTTATGGAGCGTTTTCCCAGTCTAAAGATCAGGGTGGTTTCTCATACCGATAGCCGTGGAAACGACGATTACAACTTGTGGTTATCACAGAAAAGAGCGGATGCTACAGTCGAGTATATCGCGGAACAAGGTATCGCCAGGGACAGACTCATTGGACAAGGGAAAGGAGAACAGGAGATCATGAATCAGTGCCAGAATGCTGTCCCTTGTTCGCGTGCCGATCATCAATTGAATCGCCGTTCGGAGTTCCTCATTTTTGAGTAGTATATTTAGCCTTCACCTCTGTAAAGTAGGTCCATACGTGTTAAAATTTCTACTTTACAACTTTCTTTTTGGAAGCTAAAAGAGATATATGAACTTATATGGAGTAATCAATTCATCTACCAAAATGTATCTTTTATCTAAGTCTCCAACCCCCCTTCCAAACCCGAAGCCGTTTGTGCTATTCTTTTTCGTTTTGTTGGCCATTTCCCTGGCGATCTAAAACGCTAAAAGCTACCTTTAAGAACACTCTTCTTCTTATACTATCCTGCTTCTTTTTTGGCCAGGATAGTTTTTTCTATTTGTAGGAATAACCTTTATTGAAGCTTATAATTCCTAGCCTCATCGACAAAGTGCTTTTCCGTTTTCCTTCCTTTTTTTTCAAGCCAAACTTCATCTTTTAAGAAGTAGATGTCGTCTTCGGGCCACTTCACAACATTAATTTCTTCAGCCTTAGGTCAAATCTAATTTTGTAGTAAATAAGGAAGTTCCGCACAAGCGTCAAATCCGAAATCTACTTCCTGATTGACTTAAAATTCATTGGAATGAAAAAGTATATAACCTTCCTATTATTCGCCCTTGTCGGAAGCGTATCGTATGCACAAACGACGGTGACACTCGAAGATCAGTGTGATTGCCAAGTACTGAGTGGTACAGATGTGAATACTGCCGGCCAAGCAACCCCTACCGGTTCAGAGGCAGGAGACATTTATGTTAACACCACTACAGGTATCATCTATTATTGGGATGGGGATTCCTGGGAATTCACTTCTTCAGATGATCAGCAATTGCAACGTTTTGAGTATGACAATACCACTTCCATTCTAACCTTAGAGATAGAAGATGGAAATACCCTTACTGTTGATCTTAGTGCATTGAATAATGCAGGTTCAGATAATCAGACTGCTACAGAAGTTCCATTTGATAATACGGCTTCCGGATTGGCCGCAACAGATGTGCAAGCTGCATTAGATGCTTTAGACGCACAGCTTGATACGGATTTGGATACGGATCCGAATAACGAATTAAATACCGGAATAGGGCTAAATGCTGGTGCTATAGAAATCACAGATAATGGAGGCACCTTAAGTCAGAACCTGATCAGTCTTGACGCAAATAACTCCATACTAGCTGGAACGGATGGCGGACTGTTTCTCAATTTTTCTACTCTTCAGGCATTATCTACCCTTACCAATAATGGTGATGGGACTTTTACCTATACAGACGAAGCAGGGACAGCAACAACCATTGATATACGCGCTACCAATATTAACTACGATGGGACGACCTCTGGTCTTACCGCAACGGATGTACAAGGAGCTATTGATGAGGTTGCTGCGAGTGTAGCGGCGGATGGCGATACCGATAGCACGAATGAATTGAATACCACTTTTGCGGTCAATGGAGCGAACTTGGAAATCACCGATGCCGGTGGTACTCTTCAGGTACCGCTAAGCACGATTACTGCAGGAGTGAATACCGATAATCAAGATCTTACGGGAGCTACTCTCGATGGAAGTAATATCCTCCAGATTGATATTGAAGATGGTG
>NZ_MQVX01000001.1:1550984-1551390 GCF_002954325.1 Aureicoccus marinus | reverse complement strand
CGAGTGATATCAGTACCAATGCGACTGATATTGCTAACCATATCGCAGCAGATGCCGATACTAATGTTGGGAACGAGTACAACACCGGAAGTGCAATAACCGGAGGTAGTGTTCAAATTACTGATGGTGGAGGTACTGAATCGGTTAATCTGATTAGTGCGGATGCTAACAACGATATCGCCGTAGGAACAGACGGAGCACTCTATCTGAACGTAGCTTCAGTTTCAATTTCAGAGACCATTACCAATTTAGTAGACAACGGAAACGGGACAGTAACCTACACCAACGAAAATGGTGTTGCCCAAACGGTAAATAAGTCGAGCTTAACCGACAATTCCGATGGTACTTTCACTTTTAATAATGGAAGTGGAGCCGTCAATTTTACAGGGACGGACAACCAAGACCT
>NZ_MQVX01000001.1:1472575-1548377 GCF_002954325.1 Aureicoccus marinus | reverse complement strand
CAATAACAACACCACCAATATCACCGCCAACAATACAGCGATCACAAATCACGTGGCTGCCGACGGTGACTTGAGTGATACCAATGAGTTGAATACTACCTTTGCTGTGAATGGGGCCAACCTAGAAATCACCGATGCCGGTGGTACTCTTCAGGTTCCGTTGACCAGCATCACTTCAGGAGTAGATACAGACGAACAGGACTTAACCGGTGCAAGCCTGGACGGTAGTAGTGTGCTTCAAATTGATATCGAAAATGGTGCCTCAACCACAGTCAGTCTTGCGGCTTTGGAAGAGAGTGCAGACATCGCTGCCAATACAACTGCGATCAATAACAACACCACGAACATCGCAACAAACGCGACCAACATCGCTGCAAATACCACCAATATCACCGCCAACAATACAGCGATCACAAATCACGTGGCTGCCGACGGTGACTTGAGTGATACCAATGAGTTGAATACGACTTTCGCCGTGAATGGAGCGAACTTGGAAATCACCGATGCCGGCGGCACTCTTCAGGTTCCGTTGACCAGTATCACTTCTGGCGTGAACACGGACGAACAGGACTTAACCGGTGCAAGCCTGAATGGAAGTAATGTTTTGCAGGTGGATATTGAGAATGGCGCTTCGACTACTGTGGACTTATCCGCTCTTGATGATGACATCACTATTAGCAATACCATCAGTGGGAATCGCATTGCCACGATCGCCCAGGATGGAGGATCTACAACGGATATCGATGAAACAGTTACCTCCCTAGCACAGAATACAACCTCTGGTGTGATCACTTATACTGATGAAGCAGGAGGTAGTGATACAGCCAATGTGGTCAGTGCAGACAGCAACAACCAGATCAGTGTGGGTACGGATGGGGGAGCCTATTTGAATATGCCGACGGTCTATGCCGCTGGAAAAATTAATGGTGACGGAACGTCTGCATCCATTTATGGAGCAACGGTCACCCGTTTGAACGAAGGAGATTACGAAGTCACCTTCGGAACCGCTCTGGCCAATGGCAATTACATCATTCAAGTCTCTATACTGGATTGTGGAGGAGACTGTCCAGGAAACGGAGGAACGAATTACGATGACCCGGGGATTACTTACTACAGCCAATCCAGCACTGGCTTCCGAGTGAATATCGGTGATAGCGATAACGGTGGAAACGCCAAGGACGACATCGATCTCGAGTTCATGTTTACCGTGATCGTACTGCCTAACTAATACAAGAGATAAAAAACGATGAAGAATTTAGTACATATTTTCTGCTTTGTTGCCCTGTTTTTTATGGGCGGAAAGGCTTCCGCACAGATTGACGCCATGTCATTGATGGGGATTCCGACCGGAACGACCACTGAAATGAATAATATCACTGGTGCGTCTGTTGGTTCGATTTTATACAATACGACGGACGACGCCATTTACTATTGGACGGGAAGCGCCTGGTCAAGGGCTACCGATGATCAGACGAGCTCTGAGGTGGCTGCGGCAACACCCGTGGACGTTGATGGAGATTCAACGACCGAAGCCGATGTAGAAGAAGTGATACAGGCTATTGCACCCATTACAAGCAAAGCGGCACGGGTATTTTATCCTCCATCAATAACTATTGATGCCAGTACCAATGGAACAGCCTCAATTGATTTGTATGCACAGTATACGGCTCAGTTTGCAACCCCAACAGCGAAAAGTGGGGATGCGCCAGCGGTTATCCCCACTTACGGGGCCACGGATCTACATTACTACGTCACCTACGCTGATCCCACCGTATTTGACGTGAACAATATGACAATAAGTAATTCAGGGGTCTTGTCTTACGAAATCATAGGACAGCCCAGTGATTACAATGCTTTAATCAATGTGGTTTTTGTAGTTAAATAATAGACGATCGCCGAATCTTGAGAAGTTTACGCTTACATATCACTCTGCTACTGATTTTCACCTCTTTTTGGAGTCATGGGCAGTTTTTACTTCAGGCTCCGAATACAGGGGATGAATCCAACTATCAATGGTACGAGGCCTCAGATACGGGCACTATATTAGGCACGAATTCATTTATAGAAGTGACTCAGCCTGGGGTGTATTTTGCCACTTATGACGGAACGAGTTGTGGTTCAAATGCCACAGGGTATTTTATTCTGACCAACTGTAACAACCCTCATAACCAGGTTACTCTTGATATCAGTGCCTACAACCGCCCCGGCGCTACCATTAGCTGGACTCCAGCATTAACCGGCGATCCACTACGTCCGGTGGTGGAATCAACTCAAACCGTTACACGTTATACGGCAACCCTCGAAATAGCAGGGGACGTACAGACCCTGCCCAATTTCACTGTGGTCTGTATTCAGCAGGCGGCCAATCTTCAGGACGACTTTGTTTCTGTCTTGGAAGATGATCAGGTACAGGTTCCTATTTTTGATAACGATTCGGACTTGCCGGATACAGGGACTTTGACATTTTCGGACCAGGCCCATGGAACAGTTACGGTTAATGATGGGGGTACACCCAATGACCCTCGAGATGATACCTTGACCTATACACCGGATCCCGATTACAATGGGCCGGATTCTTTCACCTATACGGTTTGTAACTCGGCAGGGGATTGCAGCACGGCCACAGTAACTGTGGATGTTATTCCAACACCTGATGCTTTTGATGATACGGTTTCAACGGATCAGGATACAGCTGTTGCCATTTCTATGTTGAACAACGACAACGATTGGCTAAACTTACAGACCATAACGGTGACCACACCGGCCAATGGAACGGCGAGTTGGGACGATAATGGAACTCCGAATGATTACTCAGATGACGTATTGATCTATGTTCCCAATTCGGGCTTTGAAGGAACTGATACTTTTACGTATACCATTTGTGATATCAATGGGGTATGCTCCATAGCGACTGTTGTTGTGATGGTGAACCCTCCTTTGGATTTGGATGCCGATAACGATGGTATTCTGGACAGCTTTGAGGATCTCAACCTCGACGGTGATGATGATCCTACCACCAATCCTACCGATACGGATGGAGACGGTATTCTAGACTACCTGGATATCGATAGTGATGACGATGGTATTCCAGATAATATCGAAGCGCAAACCACGCAAGGCTATATTGCCCCTTCCGGTATGGATGCCAATAATAATGGTTTGGATGACGCATACGAACAAGATGGAAACTTAGGTCTTGTACCTCTTGATACTGATGGCGATAGCTTTCCGGACTATGTCGATACAGATAGTGACGACGATGGTATTGTCGATGCTATTGAAGGACATGATTTTGACGCTAATGGTGTGCCTGAGAATGAGTGGATGGGATCAGACAAAGACCTGGATGGTCTTAGTGATGGGTATGAAGGAGACACGGCTATAGACGTTGATGTCAATGATGAAATCAATGATCCTTCTACCGATCTACCGGACACTGATGGAGACGGTATACCCGATTACCGCGATACCGATGATGATGGAGATGATATTGCCACCCAAGATGAAGATCTCAATGGGGACGGAGACTGGTTGAATGACGATACAGACGGGGATGGTATTCCGAATTATTTGGATACCGACTTGGATGTAGCAGGGGAGGAAATCGAGGTCTTCAATGTCCTTACGCCGAATGGAGATGGGGTGCACGACGAGTTGGTTATCCGTAACCTGGATAATTTCCCGAACAACACCGTTAAGATATACAACCGTTGGGGTTTATTAGTCTTCCAGACGCGGGCTTACAACACTACGGGCAATGTGTTCGATGGAACATCAGATGCTCGAGCAACACTGAACCAAGACAGTAAACTACCAGTAGGTACATACTTCTACATTATTGAATACGAAGCCGATAATGGTCGCATGAACCAGGTTTCGGGATATATCTATTTGAACCGATAATGAGACGGGATATGATACGCATAGGGACCCCTATTAAAACACGGCTTACAGGAGTGATGCTCTTGGTATGTACTCTGGTTATGGGGCAGCAAGATGCCCAGTACACTCAGTATATGTACAATACTGTTAGTGTAAATCCAGCCTATGCCGGATCCAGAGGGCACTTGAGTATAGCTGCTCTTTACCGTGCTCAGTGGGTCGGTCTGGACGGAGCACCCCAGACACAGACACTGAATATGCATACCCCCATGGGTTATAAGGGCTTTGGTACAGGCTTGTCTTTTATTAACGAAAAGATCGGTCCTACCTCAGAAACCTATTTTGACGTAGATCTCTCTTATACCATCAAGACTGGGGTTGAATCCCGTTTGAGTTTTGGCTTAAAAGCCAGTGCCCATTTATTGGATATTCGCTTTTCGGAATTGAATCAGAACACTGGTCAAGGAACAGACCCGACTTTACAGCAGAATATTGACAACCGCTTTTCGCCGAATATTGGTGCAGGAATTTACTTTCACACAGATCGCTACTACGCGGGGCTATCGGTGCCGAGGATGCTCGAAACAACTCATTTTGAAGAGTCTTCCTTATCGACAGCAACGGAGCTGATGAATTTTTACTTTATCACCGGTTATGTCTTTGATTTAAACCCGGATTTAAAGTTCAAGCCGAGCTTGCTGACCAAAGCCGTCAGAGGAGCCCCTTTGCAGGTGGATGTTTCCGCTAACTTTCTCTTTTCCGAAAAGTTTAGTGGAGGAGTGGCTTACCGCTGGGATGCCGCATTTAGCGGATTGATCGGATTTCAACTTTCTTCCGAATTGATGGTTGGCTTGGCCTATGACCGTGAAATAACGGATCTGGGAGCAACTTCTTTTAACGATGGTTCCTTTGAGGTGATATTGCGTTATGACTTCCTGAAATCAAGCGATTTTATCAAGTCTCCACGTTTCTTTTAATCCACTTGAATTCATAAGCCTATTAACTTCCGTATTTTTGCAAAATGCAAGAAGAATTAGTGGTACTTGTCGATGAACAAGACAACGAAGTAGGGCTAATGCCCAAGATGGAAGCCCATGAAAAAGCCGTGTTGCACCGAGCCTTTTCGGTCTTTGTATTGAATGAGAAGAAGGAATTGATGCTCCAACAAAGAGCGGGCAGTAAATACCATTCTCCTTTGTTATGGACCAATACTTGTTGTAGCCACCAGCGCCAAGGTGAAGACAGTATCGCTGCGGGTAAGAGACGCCTTCAAGAAGAAATGGGTTTTGTAACCGATATTGAGGAACTCTTTACTTTCATTTACAAGGCCCCATTTGATAATGGTCTAACGGAACACGAATTGGACCATGTCCTCCTCGGGCATTTTGAGTATGCTCCCGTGATAAATCCGGAAGAAGTAGAGTCCTGGAAATGGATGTCTCTGGATGCTATTCAGGCCGATATTAAGGAGAATCCGGAGACATATACGGCTTGGTTCAAAATCGTATTTAACCGTTTCAAAGATCATTTGGACGGAAATCCTTAAAAGTTAACCCTAAGCTAGTTCATCTTCTGAGTGCCTTTAGTAGTTTTGAACAAAATGTAGATGTTTATGCAGTTGTATCCCATCAAGTTTAGCCCTATCGCCAAAGATCGTTTGTGGGGAGGAAATAAGCTCCAAACCGTCCTTGAAAAGCCTTTTTCAGGAGATACCATAGGCGAAAGTTGGGAACTCTCCGGAGTCGACGGAGATGTTTCCGTAGTCGAAAATGGTGCCTTGGCAGGACAAAGTCTTACAGAACTGATGGAGACTTTTAAAGAGAGGCTCTTGGGCCAATCGGTGTTCGATCGTTTTGGGATGGAGTTTCCCATTTTGATCAAATTCATTGATGCCAAGCAGGATCTGTCGATTCAGCTGCACCCCCACGATGACCTGGCCAAGGAACGCCACAACTCTTTCGGAAAGACTGAAATGTGGTACATCATGGATTCGGATCCTGGTGCAGAGTTAATCGTTGGATTCAATCGTGATGTGACCAAAGAAGAATACCAAGAATATCTAGATCAAGACCGCTTATTGGAACTTTTGAATTACGAGGAAGTCAAAGAAGGAGATACCTTCTTTATCAATACCGGAAAGATACATGCCATTGGGGCAGGGGTAATGCTTGCCGAAATCCAACAAACCTCTGATATCACCTACCGTGTTTTTGATTTTAATCGAAGAGATAAGGAAGGGAATCTGCGCGAATTGCATACCGAAATGGCATTGGATGCAATGGACTATCAGAAAAAAGACGATTTCAAGGTCCAATACCAACAGTTCGAGAATCAGGCGAACGAATTAGTGCACTGTCCGTACTTCAAAACGGATTACCATCGCTTGACCGAGAGTGTGGAATGGAACTTCGAAAGTGCTGACAGCTTCCGAATTTATATGTGCGTCGGAGGAGAGGCTACCTTGGAAGCCCCTGAAGGGTCCGTGCACATCAAAAAGGGAGAGACGGCGCTTATTCCGGCTGAACTAAAAAGTCTAAAGGTCAAAACGGAGTCCTCTTCTCTTTTGGAAGTGACGATTTAATCCTAACTTTAAGTACAAAACTACTGTTATGGCAAGTATTCGAGAACTGAAGAAAGATATCAACTACGTGTTGGGAGACATCATTGGAGAAGTCCAAGATTGGGAAGCAGCAACCGGTAATTATGGTTCTGACGAGGGCAGTGCTTTAATCGATAAGACCATTGAGGTGTTCGATACCTTGATGAATAAAGTTCATCAAAAAGAGGTAGAAAATGCCAAAGCACATTTTGCCGGAATTCGCAAAGAACTCGTATCGAGTGCAGTCAGTTTGACCGAAGAGATCAATAAGCTCTCTTAAATAGCAAAAGACTTACTGGACTAACTTTTCTAATTCCTTCGCATACTGAGATTGGCGAACGGAATCAGGCATCTTATTGAGAATAGAATCGATAAAGACTGGATTGGATTCTGGAGCATCTTTCAGCACAACATAAGGTGAAACGGCCGATTCCGGATGAGCCATAGCAAAGGTCAAAACGTAGCGGTATTTCTGTTTGATTAAACTGGTTCTTTGGGTGAAAAGCGAATCCAAACCTAGGCTATCTTGAGCCGCTTGTGCTTTGATTTCTTGTTGAACTAAATCCAATTCCTTTTTATTGAATTCTGAAAGCATTTGGCTGTACTGTTCAAACAGTTTGTGCTGCGCTGACCCAACTACTTTGGCATCCGTTGAAAAGGCATTCCAAGAAGTGGTCACACGGATAGAACCCGCTTCTGCAAAAACGGGCAAGCGGTCATTCAACGGGTTTCCGTCTTTCTTGTCCAAATAGAGATACAAAAGGGTCGGCTCATCCAAATTGTGGTCCAGCTTAAATTCACCTGATCCATAAAGTTCTACCGAATCCAAATTGACTAGGCTCGTATCGGCAAGCTTTTGCAGGTAGAGTTTTCCTTTCTTAAGCCCTTTGATATTCCCGCTGATCAATAAATTGGCGTCGCTCTTGTCGGATTGACAACTAACCAGACAAAGAAGGAGAACAAAGACGAATGAAATGGATCTCATGGAGGTGTTTTTAGAAGGCCCAAATATGCACATTTAATTTCATTTGAGAGGTGTTCTTAAGTACTTAAACGGTGCTGGCCAGTTGCATTAAAATTGCACAAAGGTAAGCGCCTACTGTTCCAACGATGTATCCAAAAACCGCTAGCAAGATGCCCACTGAGGTAAGGGAGGGATGGAATTCCGCCGCGACAACCGGAGCGGATGCGGCTCCACCCACGTTGGCCTGACTACCTACAGCCAAAAAGAAGAAGGGAGCTTTGATCCACTTTGCTACCAAAATGAGGAGGCCTGCGTGTATGCCGATCCAAATGAATCCAATCAAGATAAGGGAAGGATTCTCGAGGACCCGACCGATATCCATTTTCATACCGATAGTGGCAACAAGGATATAGATAAAGAGGCTACCGATTTTACTGGAACCTGCTCCTTCAAACGACTTGGCTTTGGTAAAAGAAAGACCTATTCCAACGGAAGTGGCGATAACGACCATCCAAAGAAAGCGTGAACCTAAAGAAGAAAGTACTTGGTCTTTGTCGCGGATCACGGCAAAATTGTCTTCCAGAAAACCTGCCCAGAGATCCCCAAAAAAGTGGGCGGCACCGACTCCTGCGAAGGCCAAAGAAAAGAGGAGTATAAGATCTCGAAGTTGAGTGGGTCTTGTAATGCGTTCGTTGTGTTCTGAAACTCGCTGTTTGAGCTCTTCAATACTGCTGTTATCGGCTTTTAACCAGCGATCAATGCGGTCGCTGCGCCCGACACCGAGTAAAATGATGGCCATCCAGACATTGGCTACCACAATGTCGACCAGGACCATACCCCCGTACTTTTCTGGGTTGTATTGAAAGACTTCCAACATGGCTGCTTGGTTGGCTCCACCACCAATCCAACTACCTGCGATGGTTGCTAATCCTCTCCAGATTTCATCCGCTCCACTCGCACCCAGGGATTCTGGCATAAAGGTGGCCACAATTAAAACGGCCACAGGACCGCCAGAATGATTCCGAAGGTACCTGTCAGAAACATAATCAAGGCTTTGGGTCCGAGATTCAGTAATGCCTTTAAATCGATACTCAGTGTCATTAGGATAAGGGCTGCAGGGAGGAGGTAGCGGCTTGCCACAAAATACAATTGGGAATTGGGTTCATCCACGATCCCAAAACTAGAAAGGAGCGCAGGGAGTAAATAGCACATCAGAACCGCAGGAACGATAGAATAAAACCGTTTCCAAATTCCGGAATTCGATGATGAGGTATAGAACACAAAGCCCAGACATAGGGCGATTAGTCCCAAAACGACGGTGTCATTCGCGATGGGGAAAATAGAAGCTTGTATCAAAATCTAGAGGTTTAGCCAGTATGTTAATTTCAGGTTGATTGTTCGTTGCTGGGGCAAGAACGGACTGACAAAATAATTGTCCGTGTAAACCAGGAACAAGTCCGAAAGTGGTGCGAAGCGCCACTGCAGGCGAGAATTGATCCCTAAGTTGTCTCGTTGGTTACTGTACTGCACCAGCGTAGACCAAAATAGTGATTTGTTTAATGTGTAGTCAATTCTAGGACTAATCAAAATGATATCGGCGGTTCCAAAGGGGGCAGGTAATTCGATTCGGTCCAGGTTGGTGCGCACCGAAAAATTGAATTTAGGCTGCAGACGAATATTCACGCGGCCTTGTAGCGAATAACGGTAGCCATTAAAAAACTCCCCATAAGAGGGTTCCAAAGAATAAGAGAAGACCTTTCTTCGGTCCGAACGAAAGTTGACCGATACCGACTGGAATCGGAAGTCCTCATCTGCCGAAAGGGCAGCTACTCCATCCGCTCCTGTGGGCTCAAAGTCATTTAAAAGCAATACATAGCGGTCTTCGAATCCGACCTCAAGTTCGGCCAAACTATTGAAGTTGACCACCCAACTCAGGCGGTTAAACGAGTCTGTATTCTTAAAATCAAGACTTGGGACTTGGGTATAGGTTGTAAAAAACTCCAGTCCGTGGCTATTGATAGCTCCTTTTTTAGGCCAAAATCGGCGAGAGAAGAAACCCGCTGATTTGTAGATGTCCTTTCTTGGGATGAACCCTAAATCCGAATTAAAGCCTTCGTCGATATAGACGAAATCAAAAACGGCGGAGTAGTTTCTTTCGTTATAAGCCATGTTCGCTCCAAAAGAGAAGTTACCAATTTCGTCATCCGGATCAATGGATTTATGAACATAGAATTTTCCGATGAGGGAATTGTCCTTGTTGGCCAAGTTGTAATCAATCCCGAAGACCCGATTGTACTCTTCTTCCTCGGGTAAAAACCCAGGACGATCAAAGCTTTGACGATTGATGAAAAAGGCGCTGATGTTGGATCTAGCAAACACCTTCTGTTGCAGAGACACCATCAAGTTGTTGTTGGAGGCAATTTCATTGGCCGCATCCTCTTCGGTTTGAATATTCAAAACCCCTAAGCGCAAGGTTGGACTGAGTTTACCGCTGAGGCGCATCCCGGCAATGATGCGATTTTCAATGGTGTTGCCGGCGGTATCTCGGGCAATTCCAATCCGGCGAGAAAAGAAGGGATTGGCATCTCTTCCACCCCCAAAGTTTCCAAAAAGGTCGTTGTTGTCAATAAAGAACTGCCGGCGTTCAGGCAGAGAAACTTCAAATCGAGTCAGGTTGGTAATAAAATTGTCGACCTCCACTTGAGAGAAGTCCGGGTTGATGGTTACATCCAGGTTCATCCCATTTCCGATGGCAACCTTGGCGTCTCCACCGTATTTAAAATTGTTAAAGCTATCTTGATTTTCAAAATCACGACTGGTGATTCCCGTTAGATAAGGGATCAGGGCTAGGGGTGTTCTAGACTTACCCAAAGGTTTTTCAAACACCATATCGCCCATAAAAGCAAGATTAAAAATCAACTGGTTCTGCGGGATCTTGGCCCAGGTACTTCTTTCGTTGGCCTGCATGTCGAAGCGGTAGCTGTTAAAACGCCACTTCTTGGTTCCTTCACTGAACTTAAAGGAGGTTAGTGGAATGGCGATTTCGGCGGTATATGAGTTTTCGTAGATGTGGGTTTCTCCCTTCCATTTGATATCCCAGGAAGTGGTAAATCCACGCAGATCAGAACCTCCTCCAGTAATCAAAGCTTCTCTACGTACTCCCAGGGGGTTGATTCCGAACAAGAAGGCGTTGGTTCCGTCATTGAAGGTGTCGAATAATAGGCTGATGTTGTCGTTGCCGCCCGCTCTAAAATCTCGCTGCAGAGAGGGGATGACGTAGTCGTCGCCAAGAGTCTTACAGGTGATCCCGATATAGAGGGTTTTGTTGTCGTAGACCATCTTGATCGAAGTGGTCTGTGTGGCGGGTATGGAGTCCGAGGGAAAGTACTGTTGAAAGCTGTCTGCTGCTTCAGCAAATTCCCAGAATGCCTCGTCGAGTTTACCGTCTATGATGGGTGCTTCTTCAATCAAGCGAACCACGAAAGATTTCTGGTTTTCTTGAGCGACACAAAAACAGGAAATCAGGGACAAAAAGAGAGAAATGTAATTCTTTGGCATAGGGGAATTTCAGGCCTGTAAATTTAACGGTCATAACGTTAAATAATTGCCAAACTATTAGTCCAAACCCTTATCTTTTTCCCTGTTTGTAGGGGTTTTCTTTGGAAAACGTCCCTTTTTTTGAGCATTTCTTGAAGCATCCATACCATTTGGCCGTTGGTACTGCGAAATTCGTCTTCTGCCCACCGCTCAATAGCCTTGTAGACTTCTTCGTTTATACGCAACGCAAATGCTTTTTTCTTAGCCATCGATGGAGAGTAAAAATTGGGAAAGAACTTCTACCAGCGATTCCGATAAGGGAACCGAGGTATCGGAGTAAGCATTGATGTTTTCTTGGGTAGAATTGACCTCTTTTAGCACATGATTTAACTTGGGGATAATCGCCAATTGGACTTGATTGCCCTGGTCAATCCCTGAATTCAACCAAACTTCCTGCAGAGCTTCTGGATGTAAACGAATTTGCTCGATTTTGTTGTGGTCCGTCAGTAAAGGAAGACGAGACTCTGCCAGACCTAATCCTTGTTTCAGAGGGATCTGACTGTCGGCTAGTCCCTGGATAATGAGGGTAGGTAATTGACTTTTACTCATTTCAACTCCGGGATCATAAGCCGCCCAGTCCTTTAAGAATCGCTGATTGGCGGGTGCAAAGACTTGCACCAGAAAAGGATTTACTTGTAGAATCGTATCGGTTTTATGGAGTTCAGCAAAATGATCTCGAGCTACTTTTTTAAGGGCGGGAAGTTGGCGGCCGAATTGATCGATAATAATGCTGTCAATGGTACTGTGTGTTCCGGCCAAGGAAGTGTAGCTCTTCAAGTTTTCTGAACCCAGTAAAAGACCGACCAAAGAGCCCTGGCTATGGCCCATGACATGAATACCACTAAAACGAGGATCGTCTTTAAAATGATCTATGGCCACCCTTGCATCGTACACAAAGTCTGATATGCGGATGCGGGTCATTTTTTCAGGTTCTCTATGGAGAAGGTTCTTTTGTCGTACCGGTAGGTCGCTATGCCTCGTTTATTCAGGGCATCAGCCAACTCTTTCAGGTAGGTGAGGGGCATGGCGGGACCTTGGCCTCCATTGCGATCGATATTTCCTGAACCGTGAATAAAGATGAGCAAGGGAGGTTTTTTGCTCTTGGCAGGAATACTCAGGGTACCCGGTAGGGAGACTTCTCCATTAAAGAGTTGAATCTCTTCTTGTATTGGTTCTTCCTGTGCGCTAAGGGCAAGGGTGCAAAGGGAGAATAGGATAAGGGTAATCGCTTTAAGATTCATGGGTTTTCTTTTTGAGGTAATACTGGATAATTTTCGCTGCTTCATCTTTTTTCTGGGTACCGAGCATCAATTCTTTTCCATCGCGCTGACGAATAAAAATACCCTGCTTGCCTTTTACTGAATAAGCCCAGAATCCTTTGGACATGGACATTTTAATGCCCCATCCGCCAAAATCGGCAATGGGTTTGTACTGCTTAACGACGGCTGACTCCACATCGTACCAACTTACTTTCCGCCATTTCACCACAAAGGGCCAGAAGCAGTAATGAATACCCTCCTGATCTATTTTGGTATACATTCTCATACTTGTGAGAAAGAGGCTTGTAAAACCGAGGAGTCCCAGAACAACGATCTGACCGGTGGTGTCATCCACGGCGACCTTATCAACTCGGATCCCGGCGATGTACCAAGCGTAAATGCAGTAGATCATTAAACCCAGGGGAATGAGCAGGGTCAATAGCATGAACCACTGATTAAACCACTGGGTTTCCTTAAAGTCTTTCATATAGGCTTAGGGATTCAACGTTCCTGTATTGACAATGGGGGTGGTGTCCTTGTCAGAACAGAGAACGACCATGAGGTTGCTGACCATGGCGGCCTTTCTTTCCTCATCCATTTCAACTATTTTGTTTTTATCTAGTTCAGCAAGGGCCATATCGACCATACTGACGGCTCCTTCCACAATTTTATGACGGGCCGCTACGATGGCCGTGGCTTGCTGTCGCTTCAACATGGCGTTGGCGATCTCCTGCGCATAGGCCAGGTAGCCAATTCGGGCCTCTAACACCTCAATTCCCGCCATGGACAGACGATCCTGTACCTCGGTTTCCAATGCTTCACTGACTTCATTAACACTGGAGCGCAAGGTGATGTCTTCCTCATTGCCTTCGTCAGCAAAGTTGTCATAAGGGTACATACTCGCCAGTTTTCGGACAGCGGCATCGGTTTGAACCCGTACAAAGTTCTTGTAGTCGTCTACATCAAAGGCGGCTTTATACGTATCTGTAACACGCCAGACCAAAATGGTACTAATCATTATCGGGTTGCCCAATTTATCGTTCACCTTCAGGCGTTCACTGTCAAAGTTGCTGGCGCGCAAAGAGATTTTCTTTTTTGTATAAAGAGGGTTAACCCAGAACAAGCCATTCTTTTTTACGGTTCCTTTGTATTTACCGAATAATAGAAGAACACGGGAACTATTCGGGTTGACTAGAATCAATCCAAAGAGAAAGAAGAAGCCAAAGAAGATGGCAATGCCAAAGAGCGGCTGTTCGTACATAAACATAGCGGCAATACCTCCGAAGAAAAGAAGGAGGCAAAAGAATAACATGAAATACCCGCTGGCTGGTTTTTTTACTTTCTCGGACGTCATAGTATGATATTAAAGTGATATCACTAATATATCAAAAAATCTTGAAGTAAAAAAAGCCCGATTACGAATCTGGGTCTTTCTGCCAAACTAGTAATCAACTACTCTTCCTTTTTCATAGTACATCTATCGTCTGTCAACGGTTATGGAATTCGAAAGTCCATACAGCCCTTCCAGCTGGGAAAAATTGTTCCCCGCCATAAGTCCGATTAATCTGTCTTCATAGCCCATGTGCCAGATATAAGGCTTACTTGGTTGCCAGCTCCTTTAAAATTAACTCATTCAACAGCACTCAAGGCAGGAGAAAGGCCTCGATCTAGCTGTTGTAAAGAAGATATTGGAGTTGCGCGATTTTAGTATTCAGGTCTTTAGCAATCCAAACGAAGGGACTTCCTTTAGTTTTGCCTTCCCGTCTATGTCGCTTAAAATCCATAACGAAGATTAACGGCAATTTAATTTCAGAATCGGTTATTTTTCAGCCTTTCGTTGTAATTATGCAGAACGAATCATACGGATTATGAAAAAGCGTTTTTTCTGGATTGGGATCTTATTTCTCAGTTTTCAAATGGCTGCTGCCAACGGTATAGTATGGGGTAAAACTGGTCACCGGGTTACAGGCCATGTGGCGGAGTATCACTTGAGTAAAAAAGCCAAAAAGGCTCTCAGCAAACTCTTGGGAGGACACAGTCTGGCCTTTGTGTCTACCTATGCCGATGAAATCAAGTCAGACCGCTCCTATTCGAGCTATTCACCTTGGCATTACGTCAACTACCCCCTCGATGTACGCTATGCGGATTCCGAGAAAAGCGAATTTGGAGACATCGTACGCGGTTCAGAAACCTGTATAAAGGTTTTAAAAGACCCCAATAGCACTCGAGAAGACAAAATCTTTCACCTTAAAATGCTGGTTCATTTTATTGGAGATTTGCATCAACCGATGCACGTAGGCCGTTCTGACGATCGAGGCGGGAATGATATTCAATTGCAATGGTTCAATGAAGGAACCAACCTGCACCGTGTTTGGGATACCAATTTGATTGAATCCTATGGGATGTCTTACGAAGAATTGGGAAATGAACTTATTCGTTCTCACAAGCGCAAGGAAGTCAAGGCCCTAATGCAGGGATCTGTCCTCGACTGGGTAGAAGAAACCCATGAAATCACCAAGGTCGTTTACGCTTCTGTCAACAAAGGAGAAAAACTCCGCTACGCCTATAGTTACCGCTTTAATGATACCGTATTTGATCAACTGCATCGTGGGGGTGTTCGCTTGGCTTATCTCCTGAATTCTATTTATGGTTAATCTGCCGAAAGGTTAGATTGATCCGCCCTTCCTTCACTTTTTTACTCTTGGGTAGTTGGTGTTGCCAGTGGTGTTGAGTTCTGCCCCTCATGACCAGTAGACTACCCGGTTGTAAAAGCAATTTATAGGTGTTTTTTTTGTCGTTTTTGGGCCGTAAATGAAAAAACCTAGGGTGACCTAAACTCAGGCTGGCGATCACAGGATTTTGTCCGAGCTCCTTTTCGTCATCGGCATGCCAACCATTGCTGTCAGATCCGTTGCGGTAGTTATTTAAAAGACAGCTGCTAAAAGAGTCGCCAGTCTGCTTTTCAATTCGATCTTTCAATGTTTTCAATTCCCTCGTAAAGTTGTGCGGGTTCATGGTAATACCAGAATAGGTATAGGGTTTGCCTTCTTCCCCGTAAAGAGCTGTGAGTCTTGGTTGATCATACCATTGACCAAAGACTTGTATGCGATCAGATTGCCAGGGTACTTCTAAAAGGAGCTGGGTATAGAGTTCAGCGGCCTCGGTTTCAGACAGAAAATGAGGCCAATAGTCCAATTCGGCCTGAGGCAGTTCGATCTTTCCTTCGAGGGGGGACAGCTCTGTCATGGGACTAAATCAAGACTGATTTGAGTTGGTTACGGTAATCAGAGGGAGTTTGCCCGGTGAAGTTTTTAAAGGATTTATGAAAATGCGAGAAGTTGTTAAAACCACTCTCATAACAGACCTCTGTAATGCTCAATGGCTGTTCGGCAAGTAATTCTGAAGCGTGAACCAAACGGCATTCATTGACAAACTGGGTAAAGGTCTTGTTGGTGATTTTTTTGAAATAGCGGCAAAAAGAGGGAACGGTCATGCTGACCAGATCGGCCACTTCTTCTAGTTTGATATCTTCTTTGAAATGGGTTTTGACGTGATTGAAGACCTGGTTTAGGCGATCATTATCCTTCACGTCGGCTTGAAGGGAATAGCCCTCTGCATTGAGAATCTTGTATTCTTGGGACTGTGCCAATTCATTCAAAATGCCCAGTATTGAAAGTAGACGTTGAAAATCGGTTTGGTGTTCCAGTAATTCCATTTTGTCACCGATTCTTTTTTTGGTTCTTCCATGAAAAGCAATGCCGCCTCCAGAAATACTGAACAGTTGGTGAATGTTTTTCATCTCGGGGATTTCAAAAAAGTTTGTGCCGAGGAAATCGGGTTTCATTTGAATCAGGGTTTCCCTTTTGTTCCCTGTTGCTTTATCCGCAAAACCACAGTGGGGAAGATTGGACCCGATCAGCAGAAGATCACCATCTGTAAAAAATGAAAGGTGGCTGCCGATCTGCCGCTTACCCGAACCTCCGTTGATATAGACCAACTCTACTTCCGGGTGATAATGCCAGCTTTTGTAGGTGTTGCTGTTCTTCTCGTCAAAGGTGTGGTAGGTGAATGAATTCCCAAAATCAGGGGCAATCGATTCAAAAGATGCCTTTTGTTTCATAGCTGGGGTGCTTTTTATAAAGGTATTGGGACAATTTTCCTTTCATCTCCACAAAATTAACCAAAATTTATGCTCTATTAACCTATCGTGGATCAATGCATATGCTTTCAGTTAATTCAGCATAGAAATCGGCCAATTGTGAGGAAGATTGAGAGGGTTTAGTCGAGCTAAGTTTGTACTGAACATTAGTCGAAAACAAATCACTAAAAATCGAACGTTATGAAATCAATTGCAAAATGGACCTTGGTTAGCGCCTTTCTCTTCACCTCAACTGCAGCATTGGCGAATGGACCAGAAAAGAAGCTAGCAACAAATGGACTACAGGTGAGTGAAATCGAATCTACTGTTGTCAACTTCCTAGATCCCGTTTTCCGTCGCAAAGGAGACAAGTTGTTTATGAATTTACTCAACTTGGACAAGGAAACAGTTACAATTAAAGTGTACGACAGCGAAGGCCGCTTGGTTTACTCTGACAAGTACAGGGGAGAGCAAATCGTACAGAAAGCATTTAACTTCGAAAAGGCGATCAAAGACACCTACAAAGTGGTCATTTTTGATGGAGCGAAGAAATTTGAAGAAACGGTTACTGTGAAGTAATTTAAGTTGGTTTAATTTCAGTTGAAAGACTCCGCCCGGACAAGGCGGAGTTTTTTATGCCCCTACAAATCGTTTGAATAGGCGAGGGGGGACCGCAGCATTGGCTTGAATTCTACTGACAAGATCAGGGTTGGAATTTCTGGTATATAAGGCAATGTAAACTTCCTTTATAGAGATACGGACCGGGTGTTCTTCCTTTTTGATGAGTTGATCTCCAACCTGAACCCGTCCCTCCTTTTCTACAGCAAAATAGGTCCCTGAACGTCCATGATCGACAAAGCGTTTTACTATCGCCTGATCATTAAAGCGAACCCCCAACTTAAAACAGGGTTCCCTGGGTTGGGTAACCCGGAGTATACATTCTCCGAGCTCGTATCGATCTCCAATGCAGAGGTCCTCTTCGTTCAATTGATCCATGGTCAGGTTTTCACCAAACATGCCCCATTGCCATTCGAGTTCCGGATAGATTTCTTTCCAGTAAGGGTAATCGTCAGCGCTGTAGGCGTAGACGGCTTTATAGACACCACCGTGAACTTTTTGGTTGGCCACGACGTCCTTTTTGACTTCCTCTTTTCCTAAAAATAAAGGTTCTTCAACAGGGTGTTTATAGATGCCGGTAGGTTCTCTTTTGCCTTGGTATTCAATGAAGACGCTTTCGGCGATGTTGGTAGATAGTACAGTGCTCATCTTTTAAAGATACGCATAAGCCCAATAGATCAGCACAAATTGAAGGGGCAAACGAACAACCAGAACCCAGTAGGGTAGAAAGGGTAAGCGGTCTGGATGTACGAGCATTTCGATGTGGATGTAGAGGTAGAGCACCAGCATGATGATGATGCCGGTAAGAGCCCAGATTTGGGCAGCATCAAAGAGCAGTCCAGCGGCCAAAATCAGTTCGGCCACCCCGCTAATCATCACTAGAAATCCGGGTGTATTGAATACGGGAGGAATGGCCCGCTTAAAAAAGGAGGCGTGGGTAAAATGACTGATCCCGGCCACCGTATAAAAAATAACCATGGCATAGTAATGCCAGGCCTGATCAGTTAGCCATTCCATCTGGCGAGCTTGAGTTGGATTGAGGGTAGTACCAAAAAGGAATTTTGGCGTGTAGGCTGGCCGTAACCGAATCCTTGATGGTGCGCTTGCGAATGATCAGAAAGTCGTGTTTTCCGGGAGGTAACGAGTCCAGAGGAAGGTAGGTTTCGAATCCCAATAGATTTTTTCTGATCTCGGAGAATATCAGTTCAGAATCATAGGAAGTACTATCGATTTTAAAGGAATATATTTCGTTAACCGATTGCATATAAGCTTTGGTCATCTCGCTTTTGCTATACTTTCCAGTATAATTGTTGCCGCTATTGTTTATTTGGATGCCCGAACGGAGTCCCCGAAGGTCATTCTTCGGACGAAGACTGTCGTTGTATTTAAATACGCTTTCTTCGGTATCCTGACTAAATGGAATAAAGACATGAACAAAAGGAGCGCGTACTACCTTGGTGCCTATGGCACCATTTTTTGGGTAATCTTCTTTCTCCGTCAGCTGATCCAGGTAATTTTTACGGTTGGCAAACAAGCTGGAAGAGTTGTCATCGGAGTCAAAATAATTGGAGTTGTAGTGACTCAGAGAAGTCAAAAAAGTGATGAGGAAATAGGCCGGGGTTAGCATCAAGAGGAGCCTTTTCCCAAAGCGATTATCTAAAAAATTGTAGAGTAGTGGGCGGTATAAAAAGGACAAGGTCAAGAAACCAAAAACCCAGTAAAATGGAAAATAGACCGCGGCAACATATTTATTTCTTTTTAAGATACCTACCCCGATAAAGTCAATAAAGGTCAGGATCATCCCTAAGACTAAAAAGAGCATTAGTGGAATTCCCACTCCCTTTTGAACCCAATTCGGCAGCTCATCATTTTCGATGACAAAGTTCCCCACCAGGGCGATACAGATAATAATCAAGCTAAAGGAGAGCACATAGAAGATCAGGAGAAAAGAGACTGCAAAGAGGATACTGCAGTAGTTCTCCATATTGGCGATGTACTTATCAAAAGAGGGGATTCTCTTTTTCAGGTAACGTATAAAGCGCTCGCTGTAACGCAGTTCCTCGAATTCGATATCTCCAGAGACATAGCGTAAGCCCAGGGCCCCAATCCACAAACCCCTCAAAGTAACATGGAGCAGTAGATTGAATAAAAGTATCATACAGGCCACCAGCAAGAACAGAAGACAAAAAAAACGGTACGTCATGTCAGCGTGCTCTGCTTGTATCATATTGATCCTAATCGGATCGTAAGCCGTTAAAAGCCCAAAAATGGCAAAACCAGAAATCAGCAATTCCAACTCCCAGCTCTGTTGCTGAAGGGAATCCAACAACTTCTTAAAGGCGGGACTTTTGTAGTCTGTACTCATGTTAGAAAGTTAGTGATTTCCGATGAACAAAGACTAGGTAAACAAATAAGCCACACCGATGAGGTGTGGCTTATTTATGGGGGTAAACCCTTTACTTTATTTGATCATTTCATAGCTTCTGCTGATGAATTGGGTGAGTTCTTCTCCTTTGAGAAGACCTTTCGAAAGCCTTGCGAGATCAAGCGATTGACGAATCAAGCGAATTCGTTTTTTGGCTGTTTTGGTCTCTAGAATTTCACCGATCAATTCGTGGTTGGTGTTTACCACTAGATTGTACATATCAGGCATATTACCCATTCCGAACATGCCACCACCACCGGTTTGCTGCATCTCTTTCATGCGGCGCATGAATTCGGGCTCGGTGATGATGAAAGGCGAGGCACTACTGTCCATAGGCTCTAACTGTACGACAAAGCCCATTTCTTTCACTACCTCTTCTACTTCCGTTTTCAGCGATTCTTGTTGCTTCTCGTCTAGTTTAGAAATGGCCGTATCCTCTTTTTTGATGAGGTTATCGATGTGATCGCCGTCAACACGGGTAAAGCTGATGTTTTCTTTGCTGCTTTCCAGCTTTTGAATCAAGTGAGGGACGATTGGTGAATCCAAGTGCAGTACCTCATAGCCTTTCGCTTTGGCTGCTTCAATGTAGCTATGCTGTGCAACCGGATCAGAGGCGTACAAGAAAATCTGCTTCCCGTCTTTATCGGTTTGGGCATCTTTGGTTTTTTCGACCAATTCTTGATAGGTATAATACGCTCCATCGACCGCAGGGTAAAGGGCGAAGCCTTCCGCCTTGTCAAAGAACTTCTCTTCGGTTAACATCCCGTATTCGATGACCACCTTGATGTCGTTCCATTTTTGTTCGAAATCTTCCCGATTGTTTTTGAATAGAGACTGCAGCTTATCCGCTACTTTTCGCGAGATGTAGGAAGAAATCTTCTTGACGTTTCCATCGGCTTGCAAATAGGAACGCGATACGTTCAAGGGGATATCCGGAGAATCGATAACCCCACGAAGCATGGTCAGGAATTCAGGAACGATCCCTTCGACATTGTCGGTGACAAAAACCTGGTTTTGGTACAGCTGTATGCGGTCCTTTTGTGTATTGAGGTCTTGGGTCAATTTAGGGAAGTAGAGAATCCCAGTGAGGTTGAAAGGGTAATCTACGTTCAGGTGAATGTTGAATAGGGGTTCCTCAAATTGCATGGGGTACAACTCCCGGTAAAAGCCTTTGTAATCATCTTCTTCCAAGTCCGCAGGTGCTTTAGTCCAGGCGGGGTTGGGGTTGTTGATGATATTGTCTACCTCCTCAGTTGGAGCCGGATCTTCCTCGGCAGCACCTTCCGGCTTGGGAAGGGTTTCGGTGCGCGTTCCGAATTTAATCGGAATCGGCATGAACTTGTTGTATTTGCTTAAGAGCTCCTGAATACGGTTTTCTTCCAAAAACTCGGTGGAGTCCTCTGCAATGTGAAGAATGATTTCTGTTCCTCTTTCGCTGCGCTCAGCACTTTGCATGTCGAATTCCGGAGATCCTTCGCAACTCCAGTGAACGGCGGGTTCATCACGGAAGGTTTTGGTGATGATTTCTACCTTGTCAGCCACCATAAAGGCCGAGTAAAAACCGAGACCAAAATGACCGATGATTCCTGCTTCTTTGCCTGCATCCTTGTATTTGTCCAAGAACTCTTCCGCTCCGGAAAAGGCCACTTCGTTGATGTACTTTTTGACCTCCTCTTCGCTCATACCCAATCCCTGGTCCAGGATGTGAAGGGTCTTGTTGTCTTTGTCTATACGAACCTCTATTTGAGGGTTTCCGTATTCAACCTTGGCCTCACCAATGGAAGTGAGGTGTTTTAGTTTAAGGGTAGCATCTGTTGCGTTAGAGATCAATTCGCGTAAGAATATCTCGTGATCGCTGTACAGAAACTTTTTGATCAAAGGAAAAATGTTATCAACCGATACATTAATCTTACCTGTGGCCATAATGTTATTTTGTTTTTCATCTAAAGAGCAAAAAGCAGACCAGAGCTCAAGTGCTGACAAACTGACATCTCTTCCGTGAATTGGGAATTTTTAACACATTTTTTTGTTTAGGAAATTTTGAGATTAATTAAACAGTGTTATCTTTGTATAACTTGAATAAATCGCATCGCTCTTTGAATTGCGATTTTTATACGAGTTTGTTTATTTATTGGTTAGGTTGTTGAAAACGCGCTTCTTACAGAGGTGCGTTTTCTATTTTTTAGCAAACAATTGGCCGGTTTTTCTGTAAAAAATGTCGATTGTGTCGTAAATTTGATTTAACAAAATAGAAGAGGTATGGCTACCAAGACAGCGTCCCCAAAAGTGAGTCGAGAAAAGATTGTTGAACTTTTTATGAATACCGTTTTGGAGCACGAAGTGATTCCCAAGTCGGTATTTAAGTTCTGTAAGACCAACAAGATCAAGGAGGAGGAATTTTATCGCTTTTTTGGGTCTTTTGAAGGTTTGCAAAGAGAAATATGGAAGATGTTCTACAGCCACACCATGTCGCTATTACAAAAAGACAAGTCTTACAAGAATTACTCTGCCCGAGAGCGACTGCTAACCTTCTACTATACCTTCTTTGAGAATTTGAACCTCAACCGTTCTTATGTCCTTTTTGTGTTGGATGAGCACAGTTCACCCATTGAGAACATGAAACAACTAAGTGGTCTGCGCCAAGATGTCAAGGATTTTGCAACCGACTTGGCAGAAGAGAACAATGAAGAGAAGTTGAGCCGATTGAGTAAAGCCAGACCGCAAATCGTTGCGGAAGCCGTTTGGGTCCAGTGGGTCCTTTTATTGAAATTTTGGATGAAGGACAACTCGCCGGCCTTCGAGAAAACCGATATGGCCATCGAAAAGTCGGTTAATACCGTCTTTGATGTATTTGATTCCACTCCTCTTGATAGTCTGTTTGACCTGGGGAAATTTCTATTCAAAGAATTTAAAGCTTAATCCGATCTCCTATTGAAGTCGCTCGATAAAATACCGACCTCCAAACTGGAACGCGCCAGCAAGCTGGTTAAAACTGGGGTAAAAATAGGGGGGAACTACGCCAAGTACTACGGAAAGAAATTGGTCAACCCCGACTTGGATAAAGAAGAGCTCAACGAGGACAATGCAGCGGACATCTACGATGGCTTAAAGAGTTTAAAAGGAAGTGCTTTAAAAGTAGCTCAAATGCTGAGCATGGAGCGCAATCTCCTGCCCAGAGCCTATGTCGAAAAATTCAGCCTATCCCAGTTTTCCGTACCGCCACTTTCTGCACCCTTGGTACGCAAAACTTTCAGAAAGTACTTAGGGAAATACCCGGAAGATATTTTTGACGAATTTGAGAAAGACTCCATCAACGCTGCTAGTATCGGCCAAGTACACAGGGCCCAACTCGACGGGAAATCTCTTGCAGTGAAAATACAGTACCCCGGCGTGGCCGAAAGTATTGGAAGTGATTTGGCTTTGGTTAAGCCCATCGCACTCAAGATGTTTAACCTGAACGCCAAGGATTCCGACAAGTACTTCAAGGAAGTTGAGCACAAGCTGACCGAAGAAACCAATTATCTTTTGGAGCTGGCGCAAAGCAAAGAGATTACCGAGGCGTGTTCGATAATTCCTGGCCTATCGTTTCCGAAGTACTACGAAGATCTTTCGAGTGAACGAATTCTGACGATGGATTGGATGACCGGACAGCACTTGTCTGAATTTAGTGAGGAGGGTTTTTCTGAGGAAGTAGGTAACCGTTTAGGACAGTCACTTTGGGATTTTTATATGTACCAAATTCACGGCTTACGCAAGGTTCATGCCGATCCGCATCCCGGAAATTTCTTGGTGAGTCCTGAGGAAGAACTGATCGCGATTGATTTCGGGTGTATCAAAGTGATTCCAAATGAATTTTACGAGCCCTATTTTGAATTGGCGCGTAAAGAAAGCTTGGAAGATGAAGAGTTCTTTACCCGTAAATTGGAGGAACTCGAAATTCTGGTTCCGTCAGATAGTCCGAAAGAACGAGAGTACTTCAAGGCCTTGTTCCACGAAATGCTGAGTTTATTCACCTCGCCTTTTCAATCCGAGGAATTCTATTTTGGAGATGAACATTTCTGGGCTCAAATTGCCGACTTAAGCCAGCGTTATTCTCAGGATGATCAGCTCAAGAAAATGAACGGTAACAGAGGTTCTAAACACTTCTTGTACATGAACCGAACCTTCTTTGGTCTTTATAATTTGTTATATGACCTCAATGCTCGGGTAGAGGTCAATCGGTTCCGTCAATACTTGGAGCCCGCCGTGGAAGTAGCAATCTGAAAGTAAAACAGGGCCTTATTAAATTATCACTTACATTTACGAGGAAGAACCCAAGATTATGTTTCAATCAAAAATTAGCGGTTTGGGATTTTTTGTGCCCGAGAACGTGGTATCTAATGACGACCTTTCTAAGGTCATGGATACCAACGACGAATGGATCCAGGAAAGAACTGGAATCAAAGAGCGTCGTCATGTCATTAAGGGGACAGACACCACCGCAACCATGGGCGTTAAGGCGGCACAAAAAGCCATTGAAAACGCTGGAATTACCAAAGAAGATATTGACTTTATCGTATTCGCTACCCTGAGTCCGGACTACTATTTTCCCGGTCCTGGAGTCTTGGTTCAACGAGATCTCGGGATTGATACGGTAGGCGCATTGGATATTCGAAACCAGTGTTCAGGTTTTGTTTATGGAATTTCCATCGCCGATCAATACGTCAAAAGTGGGATGTATAAAAACGTCCTGGTGATTGGCTCGGAAGTGCATTCAACTGGGCTTGACATGAGTACCCGTGGAAGAGGAGTATCTGTGATTTTTGGAGATGGGGCAGGGGCTGCTATCGTCAGCAGAGAAACCGAAGAGGGTAAAGGAATCCTTTCTACTCACTTGCATTCCGAAGGACAGCACGCGGAAGAACTTTCGTTGATTGCTCCAGGGATGGGTAAACGTTGGATTACCGACATCATTCAGGATGCTGACCCGGAAGAAACGTCCTATTATCCTTATATGAACGGGCAGTTTGTCTTTAAAAATGCAGTTGTTCGATTTAGTGAGGTTATTATGGAAGGTTTAAAAACCAATGGGTTGAGTCCTGAGGATATCGATATGTTAATCCCTCACCAAGCCAATCTTCGAATTTCTCAATTTATTCAAGGAAAATTTAAGTTGAAGGATGATCAGGTTCACAACAACATCATGAAATACGGAAATACAACTGCAGCATCAATTCCGATTGCTTTGTCCGAGGCTTACCAACAAGGTAAGATCAAGTCTGGTGATTTGGTGGTTCTTGCTGCCTTTGGTAGTGGATTTACCTGGGGAAGCGTAATTATTCGCTGGTAATCCGAAGGACTAATAAAAGTAAAAGAGGGAGGTCACAGCGACCTCCCTCTTTTTTTTGCCCCCAAACCATAAGGGGCTGCATCCACACTTAAAAGATTCCACCACTGGATTTCTTGGTGTTGTCGTCTCTGTTTCTTCTCTTTTTGGCTCGGTACTTGCCCCCTCCAAAACGGTAAGAGAAACCGATATACAGGTTTTGGCTTTCCCAATTGAAAATCCCGTTTTGTGTAAAAGGACGATCTCCATTTACCCCAAACCTCATGGTGTTAAAGACGTCACTGAAGTTCAGACTAAATGTGCCTCGACTTTCATCAAAACTGTAGCGTAAGCCAGTATTAAGAAAATACATGGGGTCTACCTCAAACTGTAAGTTGCGGTTAGCGCCACGGTAAAATCCAAAGATTTGCCAGTTCAGTTTTTTACTCAAGGCAATACTGTGATTGGTGCGGAAATTCCAGGCGGTATTGTCGACGTTGACATTTTCGACTACAATATCATCCTCGGTTGCTCCTTCTTGTGGGCCATTTAATCGCTCTGTACTTCCTCTTTGGGTTTGAGAAAACAAATCGAAACTGCTGTTGATGGACCACCACTTGGTCGGGCGCAGACTACTTGATATTTCGAATCCATAAGCCTCTGTATTGGCAAAATTGTCAAAGGTTAAGATGATTTTATTGAAGTCCAGTCGGTCCACAAAGACGGCACGGTTGATTTCGTCTTCTATACTTCTGTAAAATACACCTGCAGTAAAACTTCCGGATTTAAAGCGTTTGGTGTAGTTTAATTCATAAGAATTGGTGAATTGAGGGAAGAGTTGAGGATTCCCGAAAGAAGATATCAAGGGGGTTGCCCACTCTCGAATTGGATTTACCTGTTGCAGGCCTGGTCGATCAACACGGCGACTAAAACTGGCTTGTAATTGTGATTTTCCAGACAGCTGGTATGTCAAAAAGGCCGAGGGTAGATTTGGACGTAGTATCCCGAAAAGCTCGTACCTGATTCGTATCCGCTTTAACCTTGACATCTTCTATCCGTGCACCAATTTGATAAGACCACTTTTTTCGGGATTGCCCGAAGGTTGCATAGGCCGAATAAATATCCATCCCATAAATGAAATCAGTCGAGGGGGTAGGGACCAGGTTGCCGGAGGAATTGAAGGTTAGTCCGGTAGAAGAATACCCCACCTTCGTTTCGAAGAGACGGGCCTCCAGCCCCAGTTCCAATTTGCTGATGGAGTCCAGGGGATTCACATAATCTAAGTTTACGATGGTTTGGCTTCGATCCGTATCGACAAAGTCCATATAGTCTGGAAAGAGAACAGCTCCGGAAGAACTGAAGTTCGCGTCTTCGTCATTTGTAAATAAACTGTGATCTGCCTCCAATTCTAAGGAGTGTCCTTGTTTAGCAAAGTCGATTTTGTAATTGAAGTTGTACTGCTCCGAGTGATTTTTCGAGTCATTAGCGAAGATCTGTTGCAGATCCCGATCCGGTTGATCAAAATAGCTCACAAGTGTTGTGCCTCGTCCAGAACCATTGAAGTAATTCTGGTTGGTAAAGAAAGAAAGGGTGTTCTTATCGTTGAGGTAAAAATCCAATCCTGCTTTGAACAGGTGAGATTCGTTGTCATTGAAAAAGTCAAAATCCTGACGGGAATTTTCGTCTTCTCGAAAAAGAAAGCCGTCGTTAACATACTTGCCGATGTTGTTACCGTAATTCCCATAGAGGTTGAATTTGCCATTGCGATAATTCAAGTCGACCGAGTTGTTGTACTTCTCCTCAATGGCAATGGTGACCCCACTGGTAATGCTTCCATTAAAACCAATGTTGGCATTCTTGTGGAGGATAATATTGATCAGCCCGCTCATCCCTTCCGGATTGTATTTAGCAGAAGGATTTGTGATCAGTTCTATGGATTTAATAGACGAAGAGGGGATTTGTCTCAGTAGTTGAGCTACAGGAACATTCGAGAGTTTACCGTCCACCATAACACGGACGTTGGAATTTCCTCTTAAGGTGATATCCCCTGTTTGAGAATCCACGTTGACAGAAGGAATGTTATTCATGATGTCTGAAGCGGTTGCTCCAGCCGTAGTGAGGTCTTTCCCTACGTTGATTACCTTGCGGTCCACTTTTTGTTCTATGGTTGTTCGTTCAGCAACCACTTCGACTTCTTCTAATTCTTCCGTGCTTTCTTGCAGCATAATGACCCCCACATCGAGACTTTTATTCTTCGAGCTAATGGTCAACTCTTTTCGAAAATTTTTAAATCCGATGAATTGAACTTCGAAAAGAATTCCACCCAGTGGAATGTCTTCGACTTTAAACTTTCCGTTTTCGTCCGTGATTCCTCCCGTGATCATGGTAGAGCCATCAGAGGTTTTGATGACCACACTGGCAAAGGGGATTGGGCTGTTGGTGGCTTCATCCATGACCTGACCTTTAACGGTTCCGGGCCTTAGTTCCAGGGAGTAATTTGTGTTGGCATGTAAACTGGTTAGGGCTCCAAAGAGATACAGCAGGAGCATGCTGGCCCAAAGGCAGCGTGACAAGCGTTTCATGAGTTCGTTTTTGATTGATTGATGTTATAAATAGGACGATCAAAAACGAATCCTGTTACTGCAAAAACAAAATAATAAGTGTTAAAAACGAAGAAGCCCCGGCGGAAGCGGGGCTATACATTGATAAGCTATACTAAACACTAACCATTAACTATAAAAAAATACAGTCTTACCAATGAAGATCGTATATCTACTAAGATGAGTTACTCCTAATAGACTCCAAAGGTATAAGAAAGTTACAATAAAATGTCATATTAACATAAATATAGCGACTAAAGGTACATGAAAACCAGCATAGTAGGGGTGCTTCCTTAAAATGCAACAGATACAACCATCAAGTGGTTTTACGCCTTGTAGCTAAAGGGGTTTTTACCCTCGCCTTTGGTCTTAGGTAAGGTGAAATTGGAGGGGTAGTTGTGAAAAATGACCCATCCTATTTTAGAATGATTCCAAATATCGACATCCTAACTTCGTATCTCTCAGCTCAACATCAGAAGACGTATTTACCTCTCTGGTTGGAATTGATGCCTAAACATATGTTGTTTAATCCGGGAACCGAGAACCCAGCGATCTATCTGGTTCTCCGGCAGGTGGGTATTGAAGTCGAAGAGGCTTGTCACTTGGTCTTACTTTCTACGAATCAGTATAAGGCTTCCCATTGCGGATAAACCATAGGCCGATAAAGGTCAATAAACCATTGAGAGGAAGCAGTTCATAGCCTAATTGGTAGCCGCCTAAGTCCTCCGCCTTTATACTGCCTAAAAAGGCGATCCCTGTCACAATGGCAATGCAAACCCAAAGCACATAGCGGTCTTTTATTTTCCAGGAGGTGAACATGCCAAAGGCAAAGAGCCCGAGAAGCGGCCCATAGGTGTATCCGGCCACTGTGAGTAGACTGTCGATCACATTGCTGCTTAAAACATATTTAAAAGCGATGATCACCACTACAAGAACCAAACTCATGCCCACATGTACGCTGCGTCTTAAACGCTTGCTAGGGTCCGAGTTTTTTAGAAAGTCAATACAAAAGGAAGTGGTTAAAGAAGTCAATGCGCTGTCGGCACTGGAGTAGGCGGCCGCCAGTAGCCCCAACATAAAGGTAATGCTCAAAATAGACCCTAATTCCCCATTTAAAGCTACTTCTGGAAACAGTAAGTCTGTTTTCGCTTTTCCGTCCATGACGGGCATACTAATACCTTGCAGCTTAGAATACTCAAAGAGAAGGGCACCCAGAATCATAAAAAGAACCGTCACCAGAACTAAGACAATACTGAAGCTTACCATATTTTTTTGAGCCTCTTTTAGGTTTTTGCAGCTCAGGTTTTTTTGCATCATATCTTGATCGAGCCCTGTCATGCATATGGTAATAAATGCACCACCAAGGAAGGACTTCAGCCAATAGTTTCGGGCCAAAAAGGAATCCGTTACCCAGACCGATTTATAGGGTTCAAAGGAAGAAGAGCCCAAGAACTCGATGAAGCCCATGTTGAGGTGATCCAAAATAAAGTGGATTGAAAGGACCACAGCGACAATCATGAAAAGAGTTTGCAGTGTATCAGTCCAAACAATAGTCTTGATACCGCCTCGAAAGGTATAGATCCAGATCAATAAGATGGAGATCAAAACTGTTCCCTCAAAAGGAAAGTTCCATTGGTCAAAAATGAAATATTGCAGCACTATGGCGACCAGATACAGACGAAAAGCTGCGCCCAGGACCCTGGAGACAAAAAAGAAAAAGGCTCCGGTCAAATGACTTTGGGGTCCAAACCGCTCTCCCAGGTACTGATAAATAGAGGTTAATCCCAGACGATAATAAAGGGGTAGCAACAGAAAAGCGACCACGAAATAGCCCAAAAAGTAACCCAAGACGACCTGCAGGTAACTGAATTGTGAGGCTTCGACCCAACCGGGTACTGAAATAAAGGTGACTCCTGATAAGGAAGCCCCGACCATACCAAAGGCGACGACATACCAGGGGGATTGCTTGGCGGCCGAAAAAAAGTCTTCGTTCGAATCGTTTTTACCTGTGAAATAGGCGATGACCAAAAGGAGTAAAAAATACCCGCCGGTCAGCAGTAGGAGTTGTGTTGCGGTCATAGGCTAGTAACGCTCTTTGTCGATCGAAATTACAAAACATTCAAGGAGTCCGGTACTGCCGGTAAAATTGTACTTTTAGGGTCTGATTTATCCTCATGGAGTTTTCGTCAAAATTGTTGGAAGAAGCGGTAGACCAGATTTCCCTTTTACCGGGTATCGGCAAGCGAACGGCTCTGCGTTTGGCCCTGCATTTGCTCAAGCAAGAAAAAGAGCATACCAAGCGTCTGGCCGAAGCTTTGATGGACCTCACAGAAAAGATCCAATACTGTGGCAGTTGTCATACCCTCTCGGATAGCGAAATCTGTGAAATTTGCAGCAACCCTAGTCGCCATAACGGACAGATCTGTGTTGTTGAAGATTTACGTGATGTAATGGCCATCGAGAATACGGCCCAGTTTCAAGGGCTGTATCATGTACTCGGAGGGCGTATTTCTCCATTAGAAGGAATAGGGCCACAAGATCTTAAGATTCCTTCCTTAATCGAAAAAGTAAGGCAGGGAGAGGTGAAGGAAGTGATCCTGGCGCTGAGTGCGACTTTGGAAGGCGATACCACGAATTTCTACATTTACCGACAGCTCGAAGGAATGGAAGTTCAATTGACTACCATCGCGAGAGGAGTTCCTATTGGAGATGAATTGCAATATGCTGACGAAGTAACCCTGGGTAGAAGTATTCTTCAACGTATCCCCTTTGAGGAGGCCTTAAAATCCAGTTAGCCTTCGCTAGCTTGCGTTATTTTTTGCTGAATATGCGATAGAACGGCATATGATTTAATATTTTTGCAACGAAATTGATTGAAAGAGCCAATAAAATAAAGATATGTCAAAATTTGAGCTGAGGTTGCCCCAAATGGGAGAAAGTGTGGCAGAAGCCACTTTGACCTCTTGGTTAAAGGAAGTAGGAGATCGCATCGAACTCGATGAAGCCGTTGTTGAAATCGCCACGGATAAAGTCGATTCTGAAGTGCCCAGTGAAGTAGAAGGGGTACTTTTGGAGAAACGTTTTGAGGTGGACGATGTTATTCAGGTTGGCGAAGTTATCGCTGTCATTGAAACCGAAGGAGGTGTGGAAATTGCCCCAAGCGCTCCGCAGCAAGAGCCTGCTCCCGCCGAGACGCCTGAGCCGGTTGCCGAACCTGAAGTAGCTCAGGTGGAAACGGCTCAAATAGAAAAAGAAATGGAGGCGGTCAAGGAAACCGTTAGCGCCCCTGCCTATGCCCATACAGGATCCAGTGATCGGTTTTACTCTCCTCTGGTGCGAAATATGGCCCGTGAGGAAGGAATCTCGGAAACAGAACTCAACTCGATTATAGGTTCGGGTAGTGAAGGCCGAGTGACTAAAGAAGATATGTTGGCCTATATCAATTCAAGAGGGGGCTCAACGGCAGCCACTCAAAACGGTTCGGTATCTACACCTGCTGAATCCCGTCGTGAAGCAACTGCGGCTGCACCAACTCCTGCGAAGGCTGCACCTGCTCCTGTAGCAGCGGGGACTTCCTTGGCTAGTCTGTCTCATGGAGATGAAATCATTCCGCTTAGCCGAATGGGCAAGTTGATCGCCCACCACATGAGGGAGAGCATTCAGACTTCTGCTCATGTCCAGAGTTTTGTGGAAGTGGATGTGACCAATGTTGTTTTGTGGAGAAACAAGGTCAAAAAGGCCTTTGAACAACGCGAAGGAGAAAAGCTGACCTTTACACCCATCTTCATGGAAGCAATAGCGGTAGCACTCCGCAAATTTCCAATGATGAACATTTCTTTAGAAGGGGACAGTGTCATCAAAAAGAAACGAATTAACCTCGGGATGGCAGCAGCTTTGCCAGACGGTAATCTCATTGTACCCGTCATTAAGAATGCCGATCAATTGAACCTGGTTGGAATGGCCAAAACGGTCAATGACCTGGCCCGTCGTTCACGGAATAATGAACTCAAACCGGACGAGGTGAAAGACGGAACCTACACGGTAACTAATGTTGGTTCTTTCGGAAGCATTTTCGGAACTCCTATTATCAACCAGCCTCAAGTCGGGATTCTAGCCCTCGGAGCCATTCGCAAGCTTCCTTCTGTTATCGAAACACCGGAAGGGGATTTTATTGGAATCCGCAGCAAAATGTACCTATCGCATAGTTACGATCACCGTGTGGTCAATGGTGCATTGGGGGGCAGTTTGTCAAAGCGGTAGCGGACTATTTGGAGGCCTGGGATTTGGATCGAGAATTTTAGTATGGAGTTAAAACTCACGCGTCCTATTTGCTTTTTTGATCTGGAAACTACAGGGACCCAGGTCGCTAAAGATCGCATTGTTGAGATTGCAATCCTTAAAATATACCCGAACGGGAATCAGGAAAGTCGAAGATGGCTGGTCAATCCTGAGCAAATCATTCCAGCCGAGGTTATAGCGGTTCATGGAATTACCAATGAACAGGTGGCCAATGAGCCCACTTTTAAGGAGTTGGCGCCTCAAATTCAGCAGATGCTCAAAGGATCTGATTTGGGCGGCTACAATTCAAACCGGTTTGACATTCCCTTGTTGGCTGAAGAAATGCTGAGGGCTGGTTATGACTTCGAAATGAAGAATACGGTCTCGGTCGATGTGCAGTCTATCTTTCACAAAATGGAAAAGCGTACTTTGGGTGCAGCCTATCAATTCTATTGCGATAAGAACCTGGAAGACGCGCACAGTGCCGAAGCCGATACTTTGGCTACTTACGAAGTGCTGAAGGCCCAACTCGATCGCTACCCGGAATTGGAAAATGACATGAAGAAGCTGGCCGAGTTCAGTACCCAACGTAAATCCATTGACTTTGCCGGTTTTATTTTGGAGAACGAGGATGGTAAGCCCATTTTTTCATTTGGCAAATACAAAGGGGTAGAGGTTAGTCAGGTATTGGAAAAAGAACCCGGTTACTTTGGCTGGATGCTCAACGCAGATTTTCCGCTTTACACCAAAAAAGTACTGACTCAGATCAAACTACAGAATTTTAATTCCTGATTATGAAGCTTGTTTGTATTGGGCGTAATTACGCAGCACATATTGAGGAATTGAACAATGCCCGGCCCACAGAACCTGTGGTTTTTATCAAGCCGGATTCTGCTGTATTGCCCAAAGAACAGGACTTTTATATCCCGGAGTTTTCGGACCAGATCCATTACGAAGTGGAAGTATTGGTTAAAATTCACAAGGTAGGGAAACACATTGCGCCCGAATTCGCCCACAAGTACTATGACGAGATAAGTTTGGGTATTGATTTCACCGCCAGGGACTTGCAATCACAACTCAAAGAAAAAGGCTTGCCTTGGGAAAAGGCCAAAGGATTTGACGGTGCTGCTGTTATCGGGAAGTGGGTCTCCAAGACCCAATACCAGGACCTGAACAATTTGTCCTTTGGGTTGTTCCAGAACGAAACCAAGGTGCAGGATGGAAATACTTCCCTGATGCTGTGGAAGATCGATGAGCTCATCGCCCATGTTTCGACCTATTTCATGCTCAAAAAAGGAGATATCATCTTTACCGGAACCCCTGCTGGGGTTGGACGAGTCGCCCCCAATGACTATCTTAGGGGGGAGATTGAAGGAGAGGAATTCTTCTCTATACACGTTCGCTAATGATATATACCCTCGATAAAATTCAGGAGCTGGCAGAAGGAGATCAAGACTTTGTGATGTCTGTTATTTCTGTTTTTTTAGAAGAAGTTCCTGTTGACTTACAGGCCCTGGAATCCGAATTAGAAAGCGGAAATATTGAGCAGATCTACAAGCTCGCACACAAATTGAAGCCCAATTTGGACCTGATGGGCATGGAACCTGCCCGGGCACTTGCTTTGGAAATCGAAACCATGGGGAAGCAAAATCAACCCCTTGAGGAGATCCGACCTAAATTCCCTCTATTAAAGAAGGACATTGAGCAAGCCATCCAGGAACTCAAAAAGGACTTTTCGCTCTAAGTCTTCCCTTTTTATGAAAGCTGAAATTATCACCATCGGGGACGAGATCCTCATTGGTCAGATTGTGGATACCAACGCTGTGTTCATGGCTGAGGTGCTCACAAGGGCAGGTATTGCTGTCCATTGGAAGAGCACGATACCAGATGAGTCCAAAGCTATTATTTCAGCCTTGGATACGGGACTGGAGCGTTCTGATCTTTTGATATTCAGTGGAGGTCTTGGACCTACTCGTGACGATAAGACTAAACAAACCCTGACCGAATATTTTGAAGATGAATTGGTATTGAATCAAGAGGTTCTTGAACACATCGAACATCTTTTTCGCAAGTACATCACTACTCCTATTTCAGAGATGAATCGGAGTCAGGCCCAATTGCCTTCCAAAGCCGAAGTCCTCTTTAATGTGAACGGAACTGCTCCTGGAATGTGGTTTCAAAACGGTAAGAAGGCGGTGGTTTCCCTACCGGGAGTCCCTTATGAAATGAAGCATCTCATGCGAGAAAAGGTCATCCCCCGGGTGCAGCAGAGATTTGAATTGCCCGCTATTGAGCACCGAACCTTGATTACCTATGGAATGGGAGAGAGTGCGATTGCAGAGCGAATACAAGACTTCGAATTGGGCTTGCCGGACGATATCAAGTTGGCCTATTTACCCAGTCTTGGAAGGGTGCGCCTTCGCTTATCCGCTACCGGTAATGACAAACAAACCCTCATCGATTATGTAGAGGGTTACGTAAAAACGCTGCGCTCACTGGTTGCCGATATTTATTACGGAGAAGAACAAGAAGGGGGAATAGAAGCGGGTATAGCCCATCAATTTAAAGGGAAGGAACAAACCCTAGCCGTTGCAGAAAGCTTTACCGGTGGACAGATCGCACGCCAGTTGGTTGCGCTACCTGGAGCTTCGGCCTATTTTCGAGGAGGCATAGTCGCTTATGCCACCGAGATTAAAGAAACGGTATTGGAGGTGCCTAAAGACTTGGTAAATACCCACTCGGTAGTCAGTGAGGCCGTGGCAATTGCCATGGTGCAGAATGTGCGACGGCAAATGAGCAGTGACTTCGCCATTGCCACAACCGGGAATGCCGGTCCAGACAAGGGGGACTCCAAGGAAGAGGTCGGTAAGGTCTTTATTGCCATAGCAACGCCAAACAAGGTTTTTGCCCAGTCATTTCAGATGGGAGCTAACCGCGAACGCATCACTCAAAAGTCCGTCAATAAGGCCTTAGAAATGATCTATCAGGAAATATTAAATTTCTAAAATAGATTGTTGTGCGACCCATTTTATTCTATTACATTTGCACACTCGAAAAAATCAGCTAAAGCAGCAGACGATGTCTAAGATTTGTGAAGTAACAGGAAAAAAAGTGATGTTTGGAAACAACGTGTCGTTTTCGATCAACAAAACCAAAACGTCGTTTTGACATCAATATTTCTAAAAAGAGATTCTATATCCCTGAAGAAGATCGTTGGATTACTCTAAACGTTTCTTCAAAAGGAGTCAAAGAAATCAATAAAAAAGGTATCACCGCCGTCTTGAAAGAGGCCCGTGCGAAAGGATACTTGAAATAAAATTAGGTAGGAGATGGCCAAGAAAGGAAATCGAATTCAAGTGATTCTGGAGTGCACGGAGCACAAAGAATCAGGTATGCCTGGAACTTCACGGTATATCACAACCAAGAATAAAAAGAATACGCCAGATCGTATGGAGTTGAAAAAATTCAACCCTATTCTCAAGCGTATGACTGTTCATAAAGAAATCAAGTAAGTAAGCCATGGCAAAGAAAACAGTAGCAACACTACAGTCATCTTCAAAAAGGTTGACTAAGGCGATCAAGATGGTAAAATCTCCTAAAACAGGAGCCTATACTTTTGTAGAGTCTGTTATGGCTCCGGAGCTAGTCAACGACTGGTTGAACAAGAAATAAGACAAACGCTTTCCCTGCTTCTCGCAGGGTTTTTGTTTGAAGAATGACCAAGTCGCTTTTTAAGCGACTTTTTTATCTCTATACCTTTCATCTTTTATACGCTTTCCACTTATGGGTCTTTTTAAGAAGATTTTCAGTTCCGAAAAAAAGGAATCCCTGGATAAGGGGCTCGAAAAAAGTAAGACCAGCTTTTTCGATAAGCTGAGTAAGGCGGTTGCCGGAAAGTCAAAGGTAGACGATGATGTCCTGGATAATCTGGAAGAGGTGCTGGTTACCTCAGACGTCGGAGTAGACACCACCCTAAAAATTATTGAGCGCATTGAGGCCCGTGTTGCCCGTGATAAGTTTATGGGTACGGAAGAGCTCAATGTTATTCTGCGGGAAGAGATTGCAGGGCTCCTGGCAGAAACGGAATCTAATGCTGCCGCTTCGGAAGAAAAGGCCGATGGACCTTATGTCATTATGGTTGTCGGGGTTAATGGAGTTGGAAAGACCACAACCATTGGTAAACTTGCGCATCAATTCACCGGACAAGGATTAAAAGTCGTTTTAGGAGCTGCCGATACCTTTCGAGCAGCAGCGATTGATCAATTGGAAGTATGGTCAGAACGAGTGAATGTGCCTTTGATCAAACAGCAAATGGGCAGTGATCCTGCCTCTGTAGCCTTTGATACGGTTCAGGCCGCCCAAACGCAAGGCGCTGATGTAGTACTCATCGATACGGCCGGGCGATTGCACAACAAGGTGAACTTGATGAACGAGCTCAGCAAGATCAAGCGGGTTATGCAAAAGGTAATTCCGGATGCCCCTCACGAGGTGATGTTGGTTTTGGATGGTTCAACAGGTCAGAATGCCTTTGAGCAGGCCAAGCAATTTACCAAGGCAACAGAAGTGACTTCTCTAGCCGTAACCAAGCTGGACGGAACGGCCAAAGGAGGCGTTGTCATTGGGATTTCAGATCAATTCCAAATTCCAGTCAAATACATCGGAGTAGGAGAGGGTATCGAGGATTTACAGTCCTTTGACAAGCACGAATTTGTAGATTCTTTTTTTAACTTGTAGTCGGACTAAATCCGACTTTATGAAATTCCCAATCCGCTTGTTTCAGGTGGCCTTAGTGGCTTGCCTTTTTTCCTCTTGTATTTTTGATAATACCAAAGAAGCTGAAGTAGATACCCCAGAAGAGCTCTGGCCTTCAACCTATAATGATTCGGCTGAAGTCGCCGCCAATGCCGACCACCCTTTTGGTCGTATGCGGTATAAATTGATTCAGTCCAAGGTGCAGGATCGGGATGCCATTTTTAAAGGTTTTTACCAGGAGGTCATGGCCTTTTCGGACGCTCGCTACGAAGAACTCCGTCCCCTTGTTTTAGAACAATCCATTCCGGCAATTCAGGCTTCTGTTAAGAGCGGTGCTTTTACATACGAGGAATTGGTTCTTTTTTACCTCAAGCGTATTTATCGGTATGAATTGAATCCAGAAACGACCTTGTATACCATCATGGCCTTAAATCCAAAGGTTCTAGAGGAAGCGAGAGCCCTTAAAGCCAATGCTGATGGGGAGCATCCGGTTTATGGCATGCCTATTTTACTTAAAGACAATATCGGTACCCAAGAGATGAAGACCACCGCTGGAGCGATCGCACTTATGGAGAACCAGACGGAGGACGCTTTTATCGTAGAGCAACTCAAGAAGAAGGGAGCGATTATTTTAGGAAAGGTCAATCTGAGTGAATGGGCCTATTTTATGTGTACAGGTTGCCCTGTTGGTTACAGTGCGGTAGGCGGGCAAACCCTAAACCCCTATGGGCGTAAGATTTTTGAATCCGGAGGGAGTAGTTCCGGAAGTGGAACTTCGATGGCAGCCAACTACGCTGTTGCTGCAGTGGGAACCGAAACCTCAGGATCCATCCTTTCTCCTTCGAGCCAGAACTCCGTAGTCGGTATGAAACCTACCATTGGACTGTTGAGCCGAACGGGAATTGTTCCTATTTCGAGCACGCTGGATACCCCTGGCCCGATGACTCGTTCTGTCATTGACAATGCAATAGTCATGGATGCCATGAGAGGTTTTGATATAGGAGATGATGATTCCGTAAAGGCAGACTGGCCCGCTGGGTGGTATCAGACGACCGAGGCTGATGCGGTAAAGGGGAAGCGATTTGGTGTCTTTAACCAATTGGTAGAAAGAGATAGTGTCTACAAAGCAACGGTAGAGAAGCTAGAGCGAGCAGGAGCCAAAATTGTGCGTATGGATTCTCCCGAGATTGGTTTGCCCGGTTTTATTACCCTCTTGAATATCGATATGAAAGTCGATCTGGTTTCTTATTTGAGCACACAGCCAAAAGATACCGAAGCCGTTAAAGTTCGCTCAGTTGCTGATGTAGTCGAGTTTAATCTGCAGGATACCTTGACCACGGTCCCCTACGGGATGCAGCTGTTGGAAGGAATCGTTGCGGATACCACTTCGCAGGAGTCTTTAGAAGCGATTAAAAAGCAATTGCAGACCAACGGACGACTTTACTTCAATCAGTTGATGAACGAGAATCAATTGGATGCGGTCCTCTCTTTGAACAATGCCCATGCGGGTTTTGCAGCGGTAGCTAAATATCCTGCCCTGACCATACCTATGGGGTATACGGCAGAAGGAGAGCCTCGTAGTTTAACCCTGATCGGGAAGCAGTTTCAGGAGGGCAAACTATACCGTTTAGGTGCTCCAATTGAATCCTTGTTACAGGCCCGAAAAACGCCGGAAGGATATACAGATTGATGTTCTCGTATTCGCCTTTACATCCCCCGGCTATCGGAAACCTTTAGTCGTAAACGATCCAGGCATTAAGGAGGTCCCAGAGTTCGGTATCAAAACTCGAAGGACCGAGCTGACTCGTACCAGCATCTTCACCCATGCGGACGATCACCAGATTTTGTGAAGGCACGATGAAGAGCTTTTGGTCATTTGCTCCCAGACCGGCAAAGGTATCGGCTGGCGCATTGGGAATTAATTGTCCGTTAAAAAGCGCTTGCAAGCCTGGAAGTCTAAAATCATCTTGTCCGTTGAGCCAATAGAGGTAACCATAGGATGAATTGAGCTCTTGGGAAGGAGACTTGAGATCATTTAAATAGGCTGTGTCACCCAGGATGCTTTGACCATTCCATTGACCATTGGCCAGGTTCAGAAGGCCAAAACGAGCCATGCTACGGGCGGAGCTAAAAAAAACGTTATTGGTTCCACTGGTCGAAAACCAGAACCCATCCATTCCAATTCGGTTGCGAATGCGGGAATTAAAATAGTCTTCAAAAGAGGAACTACTCGCGGAGCTAATCACTTGTTGTAAGAGGGTATAGGGGCCATTGTGATAAGCCCATCGACTTCCTGCCTCCGCCAAAAAGGTTAAGCACTCCGGGCTTACACAGTCAAACGCTGTGTCGTCCAGGCCGGAGGTCATGGTGAGTTGATGCCGTACGGTAATAGCACTTTCTTGTTCAGCCGTTGCAGAGGTCCAGCCCACACCAAGGTAATCTGAAGAGGTATCGTCCAGTGATAAGAGGCCTTCTTCCTGAGCAATTCCGAGGGTATAACTGGTCAGGGTTTTTCCGGCTGAAGCCCAGTACCAACTGGTGTTTTGGGTATGATCTCCAAAGTACCATTCGACCACTATTTTACCCTCTTTCAGGACAATAAATGCTTTGGTGTCTTTGCTCAAAAGATATTCTTCAAGGGCTTGTTCGCCGTTGCTGTCCCAGGCCAACATGGCAGGGGATAGGGTTTCCCATTCAGGAGATTGGGAAGGAGGAAAGTAGAGACCTTCGGGGGTGTCTGAGCTCTCTTCATTTTCTTCGGTCGGGTCTAAAACCTCAATACCCTCGGAGCCTTCCGGATTGGTACACGCGAAATTAATTAGGAGAATAAGGAGTGCGAAGCCGATACGCACCAATAAACGGTAAAAAGACAGTCGATTCATGTTGTTCAGATTAGCTCTATGATCCTGTCCGCCCACAATGGTTTAACGCTGAGGGATAGAATTTTATGCAAAACAATCGATGAAGTGCACCTGGGATTGTATTTTTGCCCCCTATGCGAACAAAATCCCTTCATCCCAAGCGAATTAATGTTGTGACACTGGGTTGCAGCAAAAACACCTATGACTCCGAAGTCTTGGTTGGTCAATTGGAAGCCAATGGCAAGGAAGTCGTTCACGAAGGGGAGGGAGATGTTGTTGTGGTGAATACCTGTGGCTTTATTGCCAATGCCAAAGAAGAAAGCGTCAACACCATCTTGGAGTACGCTCGCCAAAAGGAGGAAGGACGCATAGAACAACTTTTTGTTACCGGATGTCTCAGTGAGCGATACAAACCAGACCTTGAAAAAGAAATCGATGAAGTAGATGCCTTTTTTGGGACCCGTGATTTGCCTCAGCTCCTTCAGGCCTTAGGGGCAGATTACAAACACGAGCTCATCGGAGAACGCAAGACGGCCACTCCCGCTCATTACGCTTATCTCAAGATTGCTGAAGGCTGCGATCGACCCTGTTCTTTTTGTGCTATCCCGTTGATGCGAGGAAAACACAGAAGTACACCTATAGAAGATCTGGTTACGGAAGCCCAGAAATTAGCTTCAAAAGGGGTAAAGGAGTTGATCCTAATCGCACAGGATTTGACCTATTATGGTCTTGATTTGTACAAGAAAAGAGCCTTGGCGGAACTACTGGAAGCTTTGGTGAATGTAGAAGGCATTGAGTGGATACGTCTGCATTATGCCTTTCCGACTGGATTTCCTATGGAAGTCCTAGAGGTCATGAAAAGAGAACCCAAGATTTGTAACTACATTGATATTCCGCTTCAACACATCGCTGACCCTATTCTAAAAAGTATGAGGCGAGGAACGACCAAGGCCAAAACCACTAAGCTTTTGGAGGAGTTTAGAGCGGCGGTTCCCGACATGGCTATTCGTACGACCCTCATTGTGGGTTATCCTGGCGAAACCGAGGAGGATTTTCAGACCTTGTACGATTGGGTAAAAGAGATGAAGTTCGAGCGACTGGGTTGTTTTACCTACAGCCACGAGGAGCAAACCCATGCCTATTCTCTGGAGGATGATGTGCCTGAAGAGGTCAAATTGGAGCGAGCCAATGCCATCATGGAATTGCAAGCCGGTATTTCTTGGGAATCAAACCAACAACACATCGGCAAGACTTACCGCTGCCTGATCGACAGAAAGGAAGGGAATTATTTTATTGGTCGTACGGAGTACGATTCTCCTGAAGTGGATAATGAAGTCCTTGTTGACGCCACCCAACACTTTTTGCGCATCGGATCTTTCGTCGATTTGAAAATTATATCAGCAACTGATTTTGACTTACAGGCGGAGCCTGTAGATTGAGCTTAGGGAATAATGGTCTGCGCTAGCAGCTGATCCACACTGGCCTCTTCACTACCTCCTTCGGGTTCTAAGGTGACATTCAAGGAACTTGCCTCGGGCAAATACGTCATGGCTTGCCAGTCTCCCTCAGGCTTGACAACACCCATCGAGACCATGTGGTCATCTACGTCGCCCCACATTTGGTAACTACGGCCTTCCGGTGGAGAAGGAATGTCAGCGGTATTGATCCACACCTGTCCGCTGGCTTCATCGAGGTAGGCGACGATTTTAAAGGAAGTGAGGCGTTGGTTTCCACGCAAAAATACGGGTACAACTTCCGGGGAAGCGACTCGTTCCAGGATCACTTCTTGCTCTAAGTTCTTAGAGCGTATTTCTTCCAATTCGGATCGGACAAAGAGGTTGTCTTGCTGTAGAATTTCGAGTTCTTCTTGGGTACTTTGCCACCGTAAAAAGAGACTAAAGGCGGTGATGGCGAAAAGCAAAGCCAGCGACGCTGCAGCCCAAAGATCTGGCCTATAGGGAAGGCGTACCTTAGGTTGTTCAATGGCTTTCTTTAAATTCTCTCTAATATGAGCGGGAGGTTCAATGGCATTATCCATGGCCATTTTTTCAAAATCCGCTTCCAGGGTGTTCAATGTATTGCGCAAGCCCAGGTCTCTGGACAAGAGGGATTCCAAGGCCTCCATCTTTTCGGAATCGAGTTCTCCGAGAAGATAGGCTTCCAAATACCCTTGTTCTATTGCTTCTTCTTTCGTCATAGCCCTAACCAATGGTTCATAAATAACAGTGCGCATCCGGTTATCTTATAACCTTCCCGCAATTGCTTAAGCGCCTGTCTGATATACGATTTGAAGGTTCCCAGCGGTACGCCCATTTCTTCGTGGGCCTCTCGGTGGGTAAATCCTTGAAAGTATACCAGAGAAATCGCTTGTCGGTGATGGGGTTCCAGGCTGTTGATTTGGCCGTTTAAACGCTGGACATCCCATGGCTCTTCCTCTTCTTTTCTATCCTTATATACACTTAAATCCTCGCTTTGGATGAGCAAGGACTCTTTTCTCATGGCATTTAAGGTGGTATTTCGTGCAATTCGATAGGCCCAGGTATAAAAACGGCCCTTATCAGGATGGTACTGGTCTATTTTATTCCAGATCTTAAGGAAACTCTCTTGGAGGAGCTCTTCCGCCAGACCCGAATCCTTGCACATGCGAATGATGACCCCGTAAAGGGCTCCTGAGTACTTCTCGTATAAGGCGTAGAGGGCTTTTTGGTCCCTTTGCTGAACGCCGATAATGAGTGCTTTATCGTTAGTGTCTGCTTTCATCCGCTCTGTTAAAGATATGATAAAAAAGATCAGGCTTCATCCAAAGGGGAGATGTCGGGGTAAATAGGGTAAGCGCGCAAATTTTAATTCTAAAACATTTTAAATCTTAAAAAGAAATCAAGACATGAAAAAAATAGTTTTTATTCTAAGTGCAGTAGCCCTAATGATGAGTGTTCAAACAACACAGGCTCAGAAAGCAAAATCCATTGTAGACATCGCGGTATCTGTTGACGACTTTTCCACTTTAGTAACCGCTCTAAAAGCTGCTGATCTCGTTCCTGCTTTGCAAGGAGACGGACCATTTACCGTATTTGCTCCAGTCAATAGCGGCTTTGCAAAAATTGATTCCAAGACCCTAAATAGCCTTTTGCAACCTAAAAACAAAAGCGCACTAGCCGGAATCTTGACCTACCACGTTGTGGCCGGAAAAGTAACCGCTACCGATGTTGTTGCTGCTTTGAAAAAAGGAAAAGGGAGTGCAAGTCTGACAACCCTCAATGGAGCGCGACTGACCGCTGTTCAAAAGGATGGAGGAATCTACTTGAAAGACAGCAAGGGCAATTACAGCAAGATTGCCAAAACGGACGTGATGGCATCTAATGGTGTAATTCACATCATCGAAGATGTGGTAATGCCCAACTAATGTTAGATGAATGAGGATTTGAAGAAAGCCACTTCCGAAAGGGGGTGGCTTTTTTTAATAGACCACGGCTTTGAGGTGGTCCATTAGTTTAAAGAGATCCTTGCTCATACCAGCGTTGATACTGTAGCCTTTATCCCCGAAAAGGCTTAGGATTTGAATAATGGTTTTTTCGACCAGATTCATCTCGAGCAGAATACTTTGGATATTTTTCATACTCCATTCCGGAAAGCGTTTTTCATCGATTTGCTCCTGTGTTGCGCACAAAAAGTCAGGGCGCGGGTCGTCACGCATAATCTCTAGAAGTGGGTCGACCAATTCGGCTTCCCCTTCGAGGTATCGCAAAAAGTGATTGCCATCAAAATACAACTAGCCGCTAATGCCCAACTTAGTGTTATTGGCCAAAGACTTTTCTTCAATTTGTTGGAGTTTCTCTTTTTCAAATTTTTGTGTTGCTCGACTGAGGTAAAGAACCGCTTTCATGAAAATAAGATTTCACCATAAAAAATAGGTAAATTCTTACTTATTACCCTCTTCTTTTTGCAATCGGTACAGCTCGCGACCTAGTGCCGCTAAAAAAGGAATTCCAATTTCGTCGTACTCATATTGATCGTCATTAAAAACACCATCTTTGTTGACCAAGATGGTGGCGTGAAGCAGAAAGGCTACACCTTCCTTTTGGTTGACGATATAGGCGGTGTCCGTCAAGGTTCCGTAGGCGTAGCCACTTTATTGTAGATCTTGAAGTCTGTTGGAATCACGTCTTCTGAGTCTCCAAAGAGAAAGAATTTCACGTAGCCGTCGTAGAATTCCTCCGGATCATAGCCTTGCTCTCGAGGCAATTTGCTCATCGTATGGAGTAGGTACTCCCTTTGACTTTCGCTGATTTGTAAGCGGTCCTTTTCTTCAAAGGCCTCTGGAAAAATGACTCGTTTAAGTAAAGCGTTCTGTGCCGAAATCGGGAAGTAGTTTTTACGGCTAAAATCAAACGCCTCGTCGATTTTTTCACTACCGGTCATAAACCCAATGCCTTTGGTCATTCCTTTTAGTTTTAAGGCTTCAATCGGGCTATTTTCTATCGCTCTTGTTGCCGTACTCTCTTCATTTTGTCCCAACAGGAGAAGTGGGCGTGTGATCAGCGTGTCGGCCAGGGCGGTCGATAGGCGGTGAGCAATCCGGATGGGACTTACTCCACGTTCCCTAAGTTGGGCATTGATGCCATCCTGACCTACGTATTCAAAGAGCCTGTTATTGGCGTGGTTATCGCTGATTGCGAAAACAGCGCGGATATCATCGGCAAAGCTCGCCTCCAAACTGTCTCCTTCTATGTAATAGCGTTGATGTATATCGATGTCCTGTTGATTTAATTTTTCGAGAGCAGCCACGGCTACCGCGAATTTGACTGTGCTGGCCGGGTAAAAGTAGACGGAATCATCAACCTGATAATCGATATCTTCAAATCGAACCTGTTCTCCCGCTTTGATGGTTTGACTCAATCGAATTTGAAGCTCATATTTTTCGGGATTTGCCATGACCCTGGCGATCGCAGGATCATCTGAACTTAAGGCCTTTTCCAGAATGGTTTGGGCTTGTTCTTCTTGTTGACAAGCTCCTCCAATAAGCAAAACCGCAAGTAGGAGAATAGATTGTAGAGATGCTCTTTTCATGCCGATGGTGTTTCGACCCATTCCGCTCGATGGGGCTTCAGCTCGTTTTTCACTTGTTCTAAATCCTCGGTGCCGATAATCAGGAAAGCGATGGCGATCATATCGGATCGAATTTCAGACCCATGACCGTGCGACTTAAGTGTGTTTCCTTTCAGATACTCCTCTAAGTGAATCACAAAGTGTTCGGCCGTTTTTTGAGAGGCCGGTCCCCTAAAATCCCAGATCACTTTTAGCTTCTTTGACATGGGAGGCTCTAGTTGTTCTCAGCGAAAGACTTGAAATCCTCCAGGTACTTCTGCGATTGCTTTCTAAATACATTAGGTACTAGCCAGCTCATCAAGCGAAGTCCAGGTTTATCAAATTTGAATTCACTCACAGAAGTCCATTGGGTTTTGTTTCCTTCTACCGTGGTGAAGTAATTCTTCTGGATATTGTGAACCCCTTTGGCTTCATAAGTACTATGGAACTCGTTGGGCAATTGTTTTTTAATAATGGTTTCGACCATATCGATTTTGCGTCTCCCCATCTTGTAGTGCAGGTTCATTTGGGCGCCTTCCTGCCCAGCAGCTCCTTGAAGATGCTCATAAGATTCCAACCCTTCTTGCCAGTGTTTCATGTTTTCGGGGTTGTCCAATTTAGCGATGCATTCTTCCAGCGGTAAATCGATAATTACTTGAGTGGTGTATTTCATTCCGTTGGCATTTGAAAGCAAGATATAAATTATTAGATGAGCGGCTATAAAAAATCTGTTAAGGGCGGCCTCAGGCCTTGCGTGGCCCAGACTTATTCCTATTTTTGCTTAATGCTTTCGGATCGAAATCTCTTTGTCGTTTTTTGGCTGATGGTGCTACTGACAGTACCCAGCTGTGATTCGTTTTTTAAAGAGGAGTTCGAACAAGTTCCTCTAGCCAGAGTAGGAAATGCTTATCTCTATAAAAATGAGGTAGAGTTGGCTATTCCAACGGTCATGAGCTCGGCAGATAGCGCAGCCTTTATTACGGACTACATTAATAGATGGGCATCTAAGGAGCTCTTACTCACTCGTTCCAAGATCAACCTACCTGATGAGACCCTGAACGAATTCGATCGTTTGGTGGCGGATTACCGTGCTGAGCTTTACACGCGTGCTTATGTGGATGAGTTGACCCGGCAGATGAATGATTCCGCGGTGACCACCAAAGAATTATTGAAATTCTACAATGCGCAGAAAGAGAACTTTAAGCTGAACGAGAAAATTTATCAATTACGCTTCATTGGTTTACCACCCACCTTCCTTAACCCCGACTTGGTTGAGGATAGAATGAAGCGTTTTGAACAGGAAGACGCCCGATACCTGGATTCTATTTCTGTCCACTTTAAAAAAGCGCATTTCAATGACAGTATTTGGGTGAGCGCTTCCCAATTGATGATGGAAATACCCCCGTTGAACTACAAGAATCAAGATTCTTACTTAAAAAAATCAAAATTCTTTGAAATCAAGGACAGTACGGGTGTATATTTCGGCCGTGTAATGGCCTCTATGGATGTCAACGATCAAGCTCCGTTCACCTATGTAATCCCTGATTTAAAGGAGATTATCTTGAACAGAAGACGACTGGACTACGTCCGGCAAATCGAAGCAGACATTCTTTCTGAGGCCACCAAAAAGAATGAATTTGAGAATTATCAAGAGAAACAAGAGTAAGGTACTAAGCGGTACTTTATTGTTGTTCAGCCTGCTTGCAGGTTATGCACAAGAGAACTCCCCAGCAGATTCCACAGCAACAACTCCGGTGAGTAAAGACTCCCTTGCTTTAGCCCAGTCCATTATGCAAAAAAGCGCCGCCCTGCCGGCCGACACCACAACGGCACGCATCATGCGTACCAAAGTTGATGGGGTAGCGGCAGTTGTTGGAGATTACGTTATCCTCAATTCTGATATTGATAAGCTGCTTGCTGATATCGAGAACCAGGGAGGTTCTACACAAGACATTACAACCTGCCAGTTGCTTGGTAAACTCATGGAAGATCGTTTGTATGCTCACCAGGCCATTCAGGATAGCCTTTTGGTTTCTGATGCGCAGGTGTACGGGACCAGTGATCGTCAGGTACAACAATTGATTTCTCAGGTAGGCTCCTTAGAAAAGGTCCTGAAGTTCTACCAAAAACCCGATTTGGTTAGTCTTAAAGAAGAGCTCAATGAAATCAACCGTTTGCGTTTGCTCTCTGACAATATGAAGCAGAATATTATCGAAGAACTTGAGGTTACTCCAGAGGAGGTGCGCGAGTTTTTCTATGGTATTCCGGAGGAGGAGCGCCCTGTTTTTGGCGCTGCACTTTCTATTGCTCAAATTGTCAAATCTCCTCAACCACCGGAAGAAGAAAAGCAGAAGGTGATCAATCGCCTTTTAAAGATTAAGCAGGATATTGAGGAATTGGGTTCCAGCTTTAGTATTAAAGCGGTATTGAATTCAGATGACGAGGGGTCCAAAGACAACGGGGGCTTGTATGCAGGGATCACCCGAGAAACCCCCTTCCTAAAGGAGTTTAAGGATGTCGCTTTCAGTATAAAAGAAGGAGAGGTCAGTGAGCCCTTTGAAACGATTTATGGCTACCACATCTTGACAGTAGACAAGATCCGAGGTCAAGAAAGAGATGTGCGCCATATCTTGATTCGTCCAGATGTGCCGGACGATGTTATTCGCGAAGCCAAAATGGAATTGGATTCTATTCGCCAGCAAATCCTGGACGGAAAACTCGATTTCCAGGAAGCCGCCCGAAAGTACTCAGACGAGAAGGAAACCAGTGGTGATGGAGGTCAATTGCGTAACCCAATAGATTTTTCCGATCGCTTCGAGTTGACCAATATGGACCCGAAACTCTATAATCAGGTCCGAAATTTAAAAGACAACGAAATCAGCTACCCCCTAACCCAGGAAGACCCTCGAGGAGGGCCGCCACAATTCAAGATCATGCAGATCACCAACCGCTTTGACGAGCACAAGGCTGATTTTGCCCAGGATTATTTGAAAATCCAGGAGCTGGCTTTGAGGGAGAAGCAGGTCAGGGTGATCAGTAAATGGATCGCTAAGACTATTGAAGACTCCTACGTACAGGTAAATAAGGAGTTTAAAGACTGTGATTTTGCCAACAAGTGGGTAAAGGAGTAGGCTTATGTCAGAGAAAGAAGCAGTAGTTAGACTCGGCGATAAACACAAAGCATTACGACAAGAAATCGGGAAGGTGATCATCGGACAAGAAGCCGTGATCGAGCAAATACTCCTTTCTATCTACGCTGGAGGACACTCCTTACTCATTGGGGTCCCTGGATTGGCGAAGACCTTGATGGTAAACACCATTGCCCAGACACTGGGGTTGAATTTTAAACGGATTCAGTTTACTCCGGATCTTATGCCTTCCGATATAGTCGGAAGCGAAGTGCTTGACAACGATCGTAATTTCAAGTTCATTAAAGGCCCTGTGTTTGCCAATATTATTTTGGCGGATGAGATCAACAGAACTCCACCCAAAACCCAAGCGGCCCTTTTGGAAGCTATGCAGGAAAAGGCGGTAACCATTGCGGGCCAGACCCATACTTTGCCCAATCCATACTTTGTGTTGGCTACTCAAAACCCGATTGAGCAGGAGGGTACTTATCCTTTGCCGGAAGCACAATTAGATCGCTTTATGTTCGCCATCGAATTGGATTACCCTTCGGTGGAAGAAGAAATTGAAGTGGTTAAAGCCACAACAAAGGAGCAGAACAATGAGGTCAAGGCTATTTTTACAGCTCAGGAAATCCAAGAAATTCAGCAGTTGGTTCGCCGTATTCCGGTAGCCGATAATGTTGTAGAGTTTGCTGTTCGACTGGTGAGTCGTTCCCGTCCGGGATTGTCTTCTGCCAGCCCTTTTGTTCGGGACTATTTGGACTGGGGTGCCGGACCCAGAGCCTCCCAAAACCTGATCCTCGGCGCCAAAGCGCACTCGCTCATCAATGGTAAGTTTTCACCGGATGCGGAGGACGTAAGGGCTGTTGCACTAGGAATATTAAGACACCGTATCCTCAAAAACTATAAGGCCGAAGCGGAAGGAATTACCGATGCCCGTATAGTAGAGGAATTGATGTCTTAAGGGGGATCTAATTGAGAAAGAGTCTAAACGGTCTTTCGGCCCCATTTTCGTAATTTTGCAATTATTCAAAAACCACAATAAACTATAAATCCATATGGCTTTCGATATTGATGTAATCCGGAAGGTATACTCTCAAATGGGAGAACGTGTTAATGCCGCCAGAGAATTGGTGGGTAAACCCCTCACATTGGCTGAAAAGATTCTTTACAGCCACCTTTGGGGAGGAACCCCGAATACTGTTTTTGAGCGAGCCATGGATTATGTTGATTTTGCACCGGACCGTGTGGCCTGTCAAGATGCAACCGCACAGATGGCTCTTTTGCAGTTCATGCATGCCGGAAAGCCAAAAGTTGCTGTTCCAACGACCGTTCACTGTGATCACTTGATTCAGGCAAAAGTTGGAGCGGAAGCGGATTTGAAACGAGCCAACCAAACCAGTAATGAGGTTTTTGATTTCTTGGAATCGGTTTCCAATAAGTACGGAATTGGCTTCTGGAAGCCGGGAGCCGGTATCATCCACCAGGTTGTTCTAGAAAATTACGCCTTCCCTGGAGGGATGATGATTGGTACGGATTCCCATACCGTGAATGCCGGAGGATTAGGAATGATTGCCATCGGTGTTGGTGGTGCTGACGCTGTAGATGTAATGGCTGGGATGCCTTGGGAGCTTAAATTCCCAAAACTCATTGGAGTGAAATTAACCGGAAGCCTTTCTGGATGGACTGCTCCTAAAGACGTTATTCTTAAAGTGGCTGAAATCCTAACTGTAAAGGGAGGAACTGGAGCCATTATTGAATATTTTGGCGAAGGAGCCCTGTCCATGTCTTGTACTGGAAAAGGAACCATCTGTAATATGGGTGCAGAAGTGGGAGCGACCACGTCTACTTTCGGGTACGATGAGTCTATGGATCGCTACCTTCGAGCTACTGACCGTGCGGATGTTGCTGATGCTGCCAATCAAGTGAAGGAACACCTGACCGGAGATGCGGAAGTTTACGCCAATCCTGAGCAGTATTTCGATCAAGTCATTGAAATTGACCTATCGACCCTGGAGCCGCATTTAAACGGACCTTTTACTCCGGACTTAGCGACACCCATCTCTAAAATGTCGGAAGCGGCAAAGAATAACGACTGGCCTTTGCAAGTAGAGGTCGGACTAATCGGTTCTTGTACCAACTCTTCCTACGAAGATATCTCTCGTGCGGCCAGTTTGGCCAAGCAGGTTGCAGATAAGAACCTGATAACAAAATCAAAATTTACGATTACTCCGGGTTCAGAGCAGGTGCGTTACACTATCGAAAGAGACGGTCTTATTGACACCTTTGACAAGATTGGCGCAACGGTATTTGCGAATGCTTGTGGACCTTGTATCGGAATGTGGGATCGCTACGGAGACAAAGCGGCCGACGGACCTCGCAATACGATTGTTCACTCGTTTAACCGAAACTTTGCTAAACGTGCTGACGGAAACCCCAATACCCTGGCCTTTGTCGGATCACCTGAATTAGTTACTGCCATTGCCATTGCTGGACGACTTGATTTTAACCCTCAAACGGATACCCTGATCAACGAAGCAGGAGAAGAAGTGAAATTGGATGAGCCACGAGGCTATGAATTACCACCAGAAGGATTTGCCGTGGAGGATGCTGGTTTTATCGCCCCGATGGAAGATGGAAGTGGTGTACAAGTTGTTGTCTCTCCCAGTTCAGAACGTTTGCAATTGTTGGATCCATTCATTCCAATTGCTCCAGATAGCTTGCAGGGGATGAAATTGCTTATTAAAGCCTACGGCAAATGTACCACCGACCACATCTCTATGGCCGGACCTTGGTTGCGCTACCGTGGTCACCTGGACAACATTGCCAACAATACCTTGATCGGAGCGGTTAATGCCTTCAACCAAAAAACCAACTTCGTCAAAAACCAATTAACAGGAGAGTATGGTGGAGTGCCTGATACCCAGCGCGAATACAAAGCTGCGGGTATCAAGACCTTGGTTGTTGGAGATCACAACTACGGCGAAGGTTCATCACGTGAGCACGCTGCAATGCAGCCTCGTCACTTGGGTGTAGCGGCAGTGCTGGTGAAGTCTTTTGCCCGTATACACGAAACCAACTTGAAGAAGCAAGGGATGTTGGGCTTGACTTTTGCCAATGAAGCGGATTACGATTTGATCCAAGAAGACGATACGATCGACTTCGTCGATATCCAAGACTTTACTCCTGGGAAACCCCTTCACATTCGATTCACACATGCTGATGGATCTGTTGATACCATTGAGGTCAATCACACCTACAATGAAGCGCAGATCAATTGGTTCAAAGAAGGGTCAGCCTTGAATGTGATCAAGAAGGAAAATGCGTAAAAAGACGCTACTTAATCTGCTGTTGATCCTCCTGATCGCGGTATTCTTTATTCCTCAACTCGGAGTGGGCTACTTTTTTAAGATCATGGCCAATAGAGCCTTTGCTTCCAGCCCGGAGATTATCCAGGCCAATAGCAGAGAGAAGATAGCAGATTATAACTGGCGATTAAAAGACGAGTCCTGGGATATATTCAGCTTTCAGCGTTCTGAAGGGAAGTGGATTTTCATCAACTTCTGGGCAAGCTGGAAGTTGCCCTCGGAAGCCGAAATGAATGGTATTGCGGAGTTCTACGAAAAGTATGGCTCCCAGATTGACTTCTATATCATAACCAACGAAGAGCGGCCGCCTGTTGAGGAATTCATGGAGCGGCACGAATACGATTTTCCGGTAACCTATCTGATTATAGGGGATCCTCGACCGATTGAGGAGGGGGAGGCAAAAGTTCCTTCTTCTTATCTCATCAGTCCTGAGGGAGAAATCGTAGTGCACACCGAAGGCATCGCCAAGTGGAATTCTGATGCTTTTTTTAAGGATATCGATACTCTGTTGGCAACGACTTCTGGTGAGTAAGCAGGTTACAACACTCCGTTTTTTTCGCTTTTCTGGCTGGGCCAAGTGGTGGGCTTTTGGGATGATGCAATTCGCGCACCGCCCCTTAAAAAAAGTACAAGGTCAACAGTTCTATAAACTCATGGGCAGCGGTAAACAAGCCTTTAATCCCTGGCCGGATTATACCACTTACGCCTTATTACAGGTTTGGGACTCCGATGAGGATGCCCGACGTTTTCATGCCCAGGCGGAGATCGCCAATCGCTATATCCGCAAATGCGATGGCACCTGGACTTTGTATATGAAGAATGTAATCAGTCGAGGCCTTTGGGATAAGAAGAATCCTTTTGAGAAGAGCTCCAGCCTTGACGAGAACAATCCGCTTTTGACGGTCATCACCCGTGCCACCATCAAGCTCAGTTTACTGCGGCGTTTTTGGAAACATGTTCCCTATTCGCAGGAGGGAATGGATCAGTACAAAGAGCTGAGGTACACCAAGGGGATAGGAGAGATTCCCTTTACCCAAATGGCCACCTTTTCTGTTTGGGAGTCCGTTGATGGACTTAACGCTTTCGCTTACCAACAGAAGAATCACGTGTCTGCGATAAAGCTGACGCGAGAACTCAATTGGTATAAAGAGGAACTGTTTAGTCGTTTTCAGCCTTACGATACGGAAGGCAATTGGCCAGAAACCCTCGAGTTGAAAGCATTAATAAACCAGGAATAAGGTTCCGAAAAAGAAGACCTGTGCCAAATAGAGGTGTAAGGAGATGGGGTAAGATCCTCTGTTGCCCGCTTTATCCCATAGCACTTGCAAACCGAAACCGAGTACGAACCAACTGATATAATTCTTTGCTGGTGGGTGAGGGTCGAAGGTCCAGAAATCAAAGAGGGGTGCCCACTGTTCCAGCAGAAAATCCAAGACCACCATAAGTGCCGCTCCCAAAGCCCATTGTGCCCAGTTGCTTTTTAACCATGGTTTTGCCATGGCCGAAGTGGCCAAGGTCAATAGGGCCCAATATAGACCGATGAGATAGGGCACGCCCTGAAACTTTGGACCAAAATTCGATCCGTAGCTGTAGTCCCCAAAGAACCATCCCCAGTGAACACCCATCCATTCCGCAGCCATTCCTAGACAAGCGATCAATAAAAAGACCAGGATGGATTGTTTTTTCTGTACAGGGTATAGCCATAAAAATACGGCCAGGCTTACGCTTAGATTAAGAGGTGTCTTTTCGATAAACCAATCGGTATGTCCCAAGCCTATTCCGATGACACCAGAGAGGTGGAATAACCAGAGGATTCCGATCCCGATCCAAGTTTTTTCAGTGTAGGTTGTACTCATGGCAATTAGGCGCTTATCGGATTGGGAGTTGGGATGAGGTCTGCGGTGATTCTGGCTGATAGTAAGCACAGAGGAATTCCTCCGCCGGGATGGACAGAGCCTCCACAAAAATGCAGATTTCTGATTTTGGAGCTGAAGTTCGGATGCCGTAAGAAGGCCGCCATTCGGTCGTTGCTCGCTGCTCCATAGAGTGCTCCGCGGTAAGAGGAGGTCGCGTCTTGAATACCCGGTGGGTCAAGGGTAAACTCTGTTTGTATGAGCGGTTCAATATCGCAACCCAAAACACGGCTAAGCTTTTCCAGAATATTTTTTCTGGCTTGTTGCTTGAGCTCTTCCCAATTTTGTCCGTAATCTCCGGGAGCATTGATCATCACGAACCAATTTTCACACCCAAGTGGTGCATCAGAGGCCTCTTCCTTGGAGGTTATATTGATGTAGACCGTTGGATCAGGATGCAGAGTTTTCTCCTCAAATAGGGCTTTAAATTCGCCTGGATAATCATCACTGAAGAGGATGTTGTGGAGGTCCAATTCCTGAAAACTCTTCTTTATGCCCCAGTAAAAGATTAAGGCAGAACTTGAACGTTCCTGTGCCAGTGTTTTTTCTGGTGCTTTTTGATCAGGCATCAGTTGGCGATAAGAAGGAAAGACATCCATATTGGACACTATTTTATCGGCTTCCACCTTGATCCCGTTTACTTGGATTCCGACGGCAATACCCTTTTCTACAAGGATGCGTTCAGCTTTTTGTTCAAAATGAAATAGAACGCCGAGTCTTTGTGCCAATTTCCAAAGGCTATAGGTTATAGAGTGCATCCCTCCCACCGGGGAATAGTTCCCAATTCCATTTCCAGATACGGAATTAGGGACATGATACCGGGTGTTTTGTAGGGAGAGGATCCGTTGTAAGTTGCGTAACGGTTAAAGAGTTGGTTCAGCTTTTCGGATTTCCAATAAGCCCTGTTGCTTTGGTCCAAGGTTTTGGTCAAATCAAATTGCGCCAGGTTGGCCAAGGCTTTCAGGGTATTTCTGCTCAGGTAGGTAGTCCATTTGTGCAGTGACTTCTCCAAAAACAGAGACTTGGTCAGCTCGTACTTGGATTTATTGCGTTTTAGGTAAGCCCTTAAATTTTCTGGTTTTACCGAGAAAGCATGGCTTGCTTCCAAAACAAATTGATCGACCTGAGCGGGAGCTTGAAAGCGCGTACCGTCTTCCCAAAAATAATGGCATACCGTTTCTTTTTGGGTGTACCGAAAATGATCTTCCGGAGATTCTCCGGCCAGTTCAAAGAGTTCGTTAACCAGATGAGGTAAAGTGAAAAGGGAAGGGCCTAAATCAAAGCGATAACCGTCTTGGGTCTGCTGATGTAGTTTTCCTCCGGGATAGGCGTTGGCTTCATAAACGTCAACCTGATAGCCCTTAATTTGTAAACGGATAGCCGTAGCCAGACCAGCAACACCTGCGCCGATCACCACCGCCCGTGGCATTAACGCTTAAAGTATTTTAAAGGAACCCAAAGCATCCCAAAGCATTCACCATCCTCTTTACCTAAATGCTTGTGGTGCATTTTATGAGCGCGACGTACCCCTCGGGCATACCAATTGTTCGCATTGCGGAACATCTTGAATCGCTGGTGAATAAAGATGTCGTGAACAAAGAAGTACGCTATTCCATAGGCCAAAATACCCAGTCCTAAAGGCCAACCGTACCAAAAGGAAGTATTGTCAGCGATCATGATCAAAGACATACTCAATACGGCATAAAAAATGAAGAAGGCATCGTTGCGTTCAAACCAAGAATCGTGATCTTTTCGGTGGTGATCTTTATGCAGCGACCACAAAAAGCCGTGCATAATGTACTTGTGGGTAAACCAAGCCATCCCTTCCATAACGGCGAAGGTGGCCAAAAAGATGAGGATCCCGATAAATATGGTCATGAGTCTAAAACAGTTGTAGTTTGTAATTTACGTAAGACTTGGCCAAGAGCCCAAATTTTTCGTAATCCGGAACGCGAATTCTCGTATGCTGGATTTCCATGGGAGGTGTGCTCTTCAATTTTTGAAGTAAACGGCTGTAGTAGCGGTAAGCGGTGTAGACTCCAAATTTACATTCTACAGGCAACTCCTTGATGCCCTCGTACCCTTTTGCAAAGTCGGCGTTGATTTCTTCAATAATGCGCACCTTGGAAGCCTCGTCCAGTTCCATGAGATTGGTATCAGGGAAGTATGTCCTTTCAAGCACCTCGAAATCCGCTTTGAGGTCTCGTAAAAAATTAACCTTCTGAAAGGCAGAGCCAAGAGCCATGGCGGAGTCTTTTAAACGCTCATAAGCTGCATCGTCTCCTTTGACAAAAACGCGCAGACACATGAGGCCCACCACATCGGCAGAACCGTAGATATATTCTTTATACTCTTCTTGGGTTTTGTAATCTTTTTTGCTCAAGTCCATGCGCATACTTTTCATGAAAGCATCGACCAAGTCTGGAGTAATTCCGTAAGTATGGTAGGTGTGCTGAAAAGAATTTAGAATAGGGTTGAGACTGATTTTGTTTTCGATGGCCATGTGCAATTCTTTTTCGAAGCGATCAAACAAATCTGGTTTGTCGTAATCGTGAAATGAATCGACGATTTCGTCAGCAAATCTCACGAAGCCATAAATATTGTAGATATGGCTGCGAATGCTGCCTGAAAGCATTCTGGTCGCCATAGAAAAGGAAGTGCTATAGGAAGTGGTCACTACCTTGCTGCATTGGTAAGAGACCGTGTCAAAGATAGATTTCATTGGACAATTGATTTTTTTTGGATGAGATCCGAAACCAGCTTTCCTGAAATAAGTGACGGAGGAACGCCGGGTCCCGGTACGGTCAGCTGACCGGTGAAATAAAGGTTTTTGACTTTGCTGCTTTTCAGGTTAGGACGCAAGAAGGCGGTTTGTCTTAGGGTGTTGGCCATGCCGTAAGCATTCCCCTTAAAAGAGTTGTATTCAGAAATGAAGTCATTTACACAAAAGCTCTCCTGAAAAAGAATATGCTCTTTTACCGATTGGTCTGTAATGCGCTCCAGCCGTTCAATAATAATATCGAAGTACTGGGCTCTAAGCTCGGGAGTATCCTCTAATCCAGGGGCAATCGGGATAAGGAAGAATCCAGCTTCCTTGCCTTCTGGTGCCATGGTCTTATCGGTAACAGAAGGAAAGTTCACGTAAAACAAAGGAGAAGAAGGCCACTGGGGGTGGTCGTAAATTTCTTCTGCATGTTTTCCGAAATCGGTATCAAAGAACAGGTTGTGGTGCTCAATACCTTTGAATTTTTTGTTGAAGCCCACATAGAACAGGAGGGATGATGGAGCATAGGTTTTGGACTCCCAGTATTTTTGGGAGTACTGGCGGTAGTTTTCAGACAAGAGACTTTCGGAGTGCTGGTAATCAGCTCCGCTGATCACAATATCGAAAGTGAACTCACGCTGATCTTCTAACCGTAGCCCATTGGTTCTGCCCTTATCTACAAGAATTTCTTCTACACCGGCTCTGGTATGAAAACTCACGCCTAACTCTTCCGCCAAACGTACCATGCCTTTAATGATTTCGTACATGCCCCCTCTCGGATGCCAGGTACCTAGGCCAAAATCGGCGTAGTTCATAAAGCTGTAGAAGGAAGGTGTTTTGTTGGGTTTAGCCCCTAAGAAGAGTACTGGGAACTCCAGGGTCGAAATCAATTTAGGGTTCTTGAAGTTTTTGCGGACTTCGTCGCTAATGGTCTTGAAAAACTGGTCAACACGGGCAACCGTTTCGGGAGTTACCAATTCCAAGGGAGAGAGTCCCGGTCTGAGTACCACCTTGTTGATGGCGATATCGTAATTCTCTTGAGCCTTCGCAATGAATTTGCGTAAAGGAATGGAACTGCCCGGTTCAATGCGATCAAATTCTTTGGCGATTTTGTTCATGGTATCACCAATGGTGATGGTGTCATCAGAGAAAAAGATCTTGTAGGCCGGATCCAGTTTGTCTAAGATGTAGTAATCCGAAACCTTCTTCCCAAATTGGCCGAAGAACTTATCGAAAATGTCTGGCATCCAGTACCAGCTGGGGCCCATGTCGAATGTGAATCCTTCTTTTTTGAACTGACGAGCTCGACCTCCAAGGGTTGGGTTTTTCTCAAAAACTTGAACAGAATGCCCCGCTTTAGCTAAGTGACAAGCCGCCGAAAGCGAGGAAAACCCTGATCCTATAATTCCAATTTGTGCCATAAAAGTTACAAGGCATCGGCCAGCTGCTCGATGGAGTTGAAGGTTCGAATTTCTTCAGGTAAGGATTGACCAGCGAGATGCTGGATTTGGTACCCCAGTATCCACAATTCACTATTGCCGGAAGAGAAGAAGTACTTTTTGAAGTCCTGCATGTATTCCACAATACCGTCTTTGGTTGGGCTCACTGTAAAGTAGCTTACAAAACAGATATTGTCGTAGTATTTCATAAGATCCACTAGACTTTCCATGGGCATGGATTGTCCAAGATAAATGGTCTTGTATCCCCGTAAAGCGATTTCGTAGTTTACAAAGAGCAAACCGATTTCGTGAATCTCGTTTTCAGGGAGGTAGAGGGCAAATACTCTATCCTTTTTGGAGGGCTCCAACATTTGCAGCTTCTCGGTATGGATAAATATTTTTTGTTTGATCAGGTGAGTGATGAAGTGTTCGTGGGATGGACTGATAGTGTCGGTTTGCCAAAGCAATCCGAGCTCATTCAGCAAGGGAACAAAGACTTCGGTGAAAATTTCGCGGAAAGACCGCTCTGCCAGTAAGCTATTGTAGGTGTTGTAGAATTGGGTGGAGTCAAAATTGACCATCGCCAGTTTAAAGGCATTAATGGCGTGGTTCTTTTCGCTGTTTTTCGAAATGATCTCGTGAACAATAACCGGGATTTCGCTTTCCGGGATTTTGGCAATCTTGGAAATCTTGTATCCGTTGTTGTAAAGCAGGGTAACATTCAACAGCTTCTGTAAGCTCTGCAAGCTGTAGGTTCGAATGTTGGTACTGGTTCGTTCAGGCGAAAGAAGATTGTAGCGCTTCTCCCAAATACGGATGGTATGCGCCTTGATTCCTGAAAGGTTTTCCAGGTCTCTTATGCTGAAATTCTTCTTTACATTGTTCATTCTTTGCGTCAAAGAGTTAAACAAATTTACAATATAAAACAGTTAGGGGTCCCAAACAAGCGTTAAAATTTGCTTTTTCGTTGAAAATCTGTGTGTTACAATGGGGTTTTGTGGAATGATCTAAGTGCCCACGACTGGAGTCGAACCAGCACGTCCTTGCGAACACTACCCCCTCAAGGTAGCGCGTCTACCAATTCCGCCACGTGGGCCTGAAGATCATTAAATACCGTTTTGATTTTTTGAGGAACCACACTCTAGTAGTGTAAATAAAACCAAACGGATTTTTGGAGCCGCGAAGATAAAACAAAGTGAATCAATTCCACAAATAATCTAGGCAGGGGATCCGCCTGAAAATAAAGATTCCTACAGTCCTAACTTTAGGAAAATCAAGCCAATTAGAGCATGTTAAAATTTTTCCGACGAATCCGTCAAAAATTACTGAGTGAAAACCATTTCAGTAAATTCCTGCTTTATGCTTTAGGGGAGATTGTTTTGGTGGTCATCGGCATATTGATCGCTCTTCAAATTAATAAGAGGAATGAGTACGAGAAAAATAAGGCCTTTAAAAAAGAAATTTTAGAACAGTTGAGTGCACACTTGATCAAAGACTAATTAACCTTGAAGGATGTCTCCTCCAACTTTGATGCCGCGGTAAATTCTACCCAAAAGATTTTAGGGAGTCATTGGAGTCCAAGGGAGCAGGACAGTCTTAAATACTGGCTAAGGAATGTTGTTAAATTGGATTGTTTTCAACCCCTGACCAAGGCTTATGAAGTGGCGAAATCCAAGGGACTGGATTTTAAATACAGGAATTATCTCGTTGTTAAGGACTATATCGCCTTTGCAGAAGAGAAAGGTGCTAAAGGCATTCTATGACTTAACCAGGACAATTACAGATCAGGTTTGATCAGAATTAAAAGAGTCATTGTTATAACTGAAAATTTGCAAGCATTGATAAAAGAAGAACTCCATACGTTTTCAGGAATCTTAAAAAGAGCTTTAATCAATACAAACAAAAAAGTCTGTAAAAGGATTTACAGACTTTAACCAATGATTCTTGAAGTGACCTGACTGGGGCTCGAACCCAGGACCCTCTCCTTAAAAGGGAGATGCTCTACCAACTGAGCTATCAGGTCAAAATTTGGCCTTTAAGAATACCAAATCTCCTTTAAGAGGGTGCAAATATAAAGCCTTAAATTGATTAATCAAGGGAGTAAAGCAATAAATTTGAAAATTGAAATAAAAGCCGTGTAATGTCAGAAATCATTGCCCTTTTGGGATATATGGGATCCGGAAAATCGACCCTCGGTAAAGCCTTGGCTACCAGCCTGAAATTGCCTTTTCGGGATTTGGATGACCAGATTGAAGCCCATGCGGGAACCAGCATAAAAGAACTGTTTGCTTCAGGGGGTGAAATTGCGTTTCGCAAATTAGAAACCCAAGTATTGACCACAGAAGTACAAAGAGAGCAGGGACAGGTACTGGCCTTAGGTGGAGGAACACCTTGCTACGGACAAAACCTCGATATCTTGCATGCGGCCGGAGTGAAAACCGTTTATTTAAAGTTGTCCTTAGTAAGTCTGTTGGAACGCTTAAAAAGAGGGCGGGCAAAACGGCCCTTGATCGCTCATTTGACCGAAGAACAACTGGAAGAGTTTATTCGCAAACACCTTTTTGAGCGTCAGTTTTATTACAACCAGGCGTCCTATGTGGTGGATGTGGATGGTTTGACCGTGGAGCAGGCGGTGGAGCGTGTTGCGCGTGCATGTCTTTACTCTAAATAGACGCCAAACTTTTTTCCTTTTAGATCGACTTGCACGTGTTCTTGTAGTGAGGTTGATAGTGAGATGCCTTTGAAATCAGCCTTAACCGGGTATTTTTTGTGGTTGCGATTCACCATCACAGCTGTTTTTAATTGTTTTACCGGAATTTGCAGAAAGTGAAGTACCCCATAAATTAAGGTGGTTCCTGAATTCAAAACATCATCGACCAGCACGACTGACTTCCCTTTGATTTGTTCCGCCGATAGACTAGTCGTTATCGGAGCAGCCAGGGGGTTTTCTTTGTTGATGAGCACTTCACAGGCCAGAATTTCGGCATCCGTGATTTCTGCTAATAGATATTGAAGCTTCTTGGCGAACAATTGACCTCCTCCAGTTATACCAGCAATAACAAGTACTTTCTCATTCACGTTGGCCTCATAAATTTGATAGGCTATGCGTCGAATCTTATGCTCTACTTCGGCGTGCTGTAGTATTTGATTTTTCATAGGTAGTTCTTAGTGCTCCCGTTCGGTATTTGGTTCTCCTTCTTCCAGGTATTCGTCTATATCTCTGCGGTCCTTTTTGGTAGGACGTCCCATCCCTTTTTTTCGGTAGTGTTCCCTGGCTAACAACTGAATTTCGCGGTGCTGGAAGGCCTCAGCAGAGGTGGTGTCCAGCCGGTAGAGACCGGTTTGCTTTGCGGAAACACGACTTGCTGGAATTTCCAAAACCGTCAAACTCATTTCCACCTGATCTTTCCGCAATTCAATCTTGTCTTGCGGGAAAATTTCACGCGAAGGTTTGACCACTTGCTCATTCACTTTGATGAGCCCTTTTTTACAAGCGGTTGTCGCTTGATTTCGGGTTTTGAAGTAGCGGGTACACCACAAAAATTTATCAATGCGCACGGGCTACAAATCTTTGTTAAACACCTCACAAAAATAGGCTAAAATTGTATCTTGCGCCCTTGTATAGATTGCAGATACTATGGTAATAAAGAGAGTGCTCATACTAGTCGGATTGGCTTTGATCGCTGTTTCCTGCGGAAATGACGACAATGGTATTGTAACAGTACCACCAAGGTTATTGTCTGAGGTTGCTCCCGAAAACGATGACGAAATTCAGGAATTTTTGTCTACCCACTTTTACAATTACGAGGAATTTCAGAATCCCCCCGCTGGATTTGACTTTCGTATTGTAATTGATACCATTGCCGGGGAGAACAGTGATAAAATTCCCCTTTTAGAGCAAGTTAGCAGCGCTACGGTTACTGTTTCAGCGACTGAATTTGCTTTGGAAGACGGGGAAGAGGATATTCCCCACACCTATTATTATTTAGTGGCTCGCGAAGGAGTAGGGGCTTATCCCTCTGAGGCAGATTCTACTTTTGTTCGCTACCAAGGAATTACCTTAGATAGGCGCGTCTTTGATGGAGCTACGGAAACAGCGATATGGTTTGATTTAGCCCAGATTCAGGCACCTTTGGAGGGATTCCGTGGATTCTCTGTGGGGATGCAACACTTTAGAACAGGAGGAGCACCCATCATTAATCCTGATGGTACCTTTTCTGTTGAGGATTATGGGGTAGGGATGTTCATCTTTCCTTCCGGTTTGGGCTCATTCAATAGCTTTTTCGGTGGGATCCCGCAGTATGCGCCGCTTATCTTTACAGTAGAACTATTCGCCTATAACCAGACCGATCACGACGGAGACGGGATTCCATCGATTATGGAGGATCTGAATGGTAATGGCTTTCTGTACGACGATAACACAGACGAAGACGAAGAGACGAATACGCTGCGAATTTCGAATTTCCTCGACTTCGATGACGATAATGATGGTACTCCTACACGTGATGAGATTGACTTCGATGGGGAGGGTAATCCCGTGTTTAGGGATACCGATGGCGACGGGGTTTTTGATCACCTCGATCCGGACACCAACTAAAAAGCCCGCAATTGCGGGCTTTTTTATATCAAAATAGGACGTCTTAGTTGCCTGGCTTCAAGCGGTAAGACAAACTAAAAATGACCTGATTAGGTCGGGTGTCTACACGTCCTGAGGTATCCAGAATATTAGAATTGATAAAGTTCACTTCATTTTCTGTGAATCCTCTTTCGTAACGCACTTCCAAACCTAAACGTCCAAGGTTTACACCTAAGCCTAAGTTAGCACCTACGGTGAAGTCCTTTTCGACATCCGATACGCTTACGTCCTGAATCTCACCATTAATGATGTATTGAAATGAAGGTCCAGCAAAGGCGTGTAATGGGCCAAATACTTTTATCCCTAACAAAACAGGAATATCCAGTTTGCTAATCTTCAGATCTCCTTCATCGTATGTAGAGCTAATCCGGGTATACACCAGCTCTGGGCGAAGGTAAATGCGGTTACCCAATTTACCATAAATACCCAAGTGATACCCTACAGCGCGATCAGGATCCTCAGCGGCCGCTGTGGCGTCCGAGAAGAAATTACCATTTCCATTGTAGTTTAAACCTCCCTTGATTCCCCATCCCGTTCCGGATTGGGCCATGGTAAATGAGGCCACTAGCACGAAGGCCAGCGATAAGATTGATTTTCGTAACATAGATTCTCTATTTGTGACCGTGTTGGTCGGTTGAACATTATTGAGCTTTACGCTTGATTACCTTGAGAACGGCAGCCTCAATAGATTTATTATTTAGGCCGTATTTCTCCATCAGTTGGGCGGGGGTACCACTTTCACCAAAGGTATCCTTCGTAGCGACAAACTCCTGAGGAGTCGGCAAATGCTGTGCTAAAGTGCGAGACACACTTTCTCCAAGACCCCCTAAGAAGTTGTGTTCTTCGCAACTTACAACACATCCTGTCTTACGAGCTGATCGAACAAGAGCCTCCTCGTCGAGAGGTTTTATCGTATGGATATTAATTACTTCGGCCGAAATTCCTTGATTCGCCAGGTTCTCAGCTGCAATTAGTGCTTCCCAGACCAGGTGTCCTGTGGCTACCAGAGTCACATCAGTCCCATCTTGCATGGTCAAGGCTTTACCGATTTCAAAGATCTGATCAGGAGCGGTAAAGTTAGCCACTTTTGGTCTTCCGAAACGCAAGTATACCGGTCCGTGCCAATCTGCAATGGCCAGGGTAGCGGCCTTGGTTTGGTTGAAGTCACAAGGGTTGATCACGGTCATCCCAGGCAACATCTTCATCAAGCCGATGTCTTCCAGTATTTGGTGTGTCGCACCATCTTCTCCCAAGGTAATTCCGGCGTGGGAGGCGCAAATTTTCACGTTTTTGTCGGAATAGGCGATGGATTGTCGAATCTGATCGTATACCCGACCTGTAGAAAAGTTGGCGAAAGTTCCTGTAAAGGGGATGTAGCCACCGATGGTCAAGCCTGCAGCGATTCCCATCATATTGGCTTCAGCGATACCCACCTGAAAAAATCGTTCGGGATTTTCGTCAATAAAGGTTTGGATTTTCAATGAGCCAACCAGGTCCGCACAAAGGGCGACTACTTTAGGGTTGGTTCTGCCCAGTTCTGTCATTCCGGCTCCGTAGCCGCTTCGGGTATCTTGTTTACCTTGATCTGTGTATTTCATCATCTTAGTAGTCTCCTAAAGTTGCTGGGTTTTGTTCGAGGGCCGTGGCCAATTGTTCATCATTTGGCGCTTTTCCGTGCCAAGCGTGGGTATACATCATAAAGTCCACACCATTCCCCATGACGGTTTTTAGCATGACGGCAACAGGTTTTCCTTTGCCTGTTCGGCTTTTGGCTTCTTCCAATCCCCCCACTACAGAGGCCAGGTCATTTCCGTTTTTGATTTCTACGGTATCCCAGCCAAACACACGGAATTTCTCTCCGATGTCTCCTAAAGGGAGCACGTCTTCGGTCGCTCCGTCGATTTGCTGCCCATTCCAATCGATGGTGGCGATTAAATTGTCGACTTTATTTCCGGCGGCGTACATGATGGCTTCCCAATTTTGGCCTTCTTGTAGTTCGCCATCTCCATGCAGGCTATAAATCAAGTGAGAATCCTTGTTGAGTTTTTTAGCGAGGGCGGCTCCAATGGCAACGGACATCCCTTGACCTAAGGAACCTGAGGCGATTCGGACTCCAGGTAATTCTTCGTGCGTGGTTGGGTGACCTTGCAATCGGGAGTCGATTTTACGGAAGGTGGCCAATTCTTCTACCGGAAAGTAGCCTCTACGGGCAAGAATGCTGTAATATACCGGAGAGATGTGCCCGTTCGAAAGGAAGAAAAGATCTTCTCCAACACCGTCCATATTGAAACCCTCATTGATCTCCATCATGTGGTTGTAGAGAACGGCAAAAAACTCAGTACACCCCAGCGATCCTCCTGGGTGCCCGGAATTCACTTGGTGTACCATTCGCAGAATATCCCTTCTTACTTGTGGGACTAGCTGCTCTAAAGCGGTTAAATCGGCCATAGGTATTGTACTATTTTGTCTTGTAAAAATAAGGCCTTCCGCTGCTGCAAGCAAGGTGCTCCGGTCTTAATTACCAACAAGGATTTAGTCCTCTTCCTCCGGATTAACCTTCTTATCTTTGAAGGCTTAAAGCCTGTATCTTGAAATTTACCATAGAGGGAAAAGAAGGAAAAGCCCGGGCCGGTGAAATCCAAACCGCCCACGGCAGTATACCCACACCCATATTTATGCCTGTTGGAACGGTGGCTTCCGTCAAAGGAGTTCACCAATCTGAGCTCGAGGAAGATACCAAGGCTCCTATCATTTTAGGGAACACCTACCACCTCTATTTGAGACCAGGAATGGAAATTCTTGAACAAGCGGGTGGTCTGCATCAGTTCATGAGCTGGTCTTCGAATATTCTCACTGATAGTGGAGGCTATCAGGTGTATTCCCTGGCCGACAACCGCAAGATTACGGAGGAGGGAGTCAAGTTTAAATCTCATATAGACGGGTCAACCCACTTCTTTACACCGGAATCCGTCATGGATATTCAGCGCCGTATCGGAGCCGATATTATCATGGCATTTGATGAGTGTACCCCTTATCCCTGTGATTGGGACTATGCCGAAAAATCCATGGAAATGACCCATCGCTGGGCGCATCGCTGTATTGAAGGACTCGAAAAGAGCCCCGTCCGATACGGCTTCGAGCAAGCTTTCTTCCCGATCGTTCAAGGATCGGTTTACCCTGATTTGCGAGAGCGGTCCGCTCGATTTATCGCGGATCTAGATGCCCCTGGTAATGCGATTGGAGGCCTTTCAGTTGGAGAGCCTGCCGAAGAAATGTATGCCATGACCGAAGTCGTCTGTGCCATTTTACCGGAAGAGAAGCCTCGCTACCTCATGGGGGTGGGAACTCCGGCCAATCTACTCGAGAATATTGCGCGGGGTATCGACATGTTCGACTGTGTGATGCCGACACGGAATGCCCGTAATGGGATGTTGTTCACAGCGGAAGGCACCATCAATATCAAGAATAAAAAGTGGGAAAACGATTTTTCTCCACTGGATGAGAATGGTTACAGTTATGTGGATACCCTTTACACCAAGGCCTATTTACGTCATTTATTTGCCGCCAATGAATTCTTAGGAAAGCAAATTGCCACTTTGCACAACCTCGGTTTTTACCTCTGGTTGGTCAGGACGGCGAGAGCCCGTATTTTAGCAGGAGATTTCTATGATTGGAAAGATGAACTCGTTCAGAAACTAAACCGAAGACGCTGATGTTAACCATTATCGATCGGTACATCTTAAAACGTTATCTCCTGACCTTAACAGGGATGATTCTGCTTTTTATCCCCATTGGGATCATGGCCAGTCTGGCCGAGAAAATCGGTAAAATCATCGATAATGAAGCGCCTTTACAAGAGGTGATCGAGTACTACGGGAACTTTACGCTGGTGATTGGAAATCTGCTCCTTCCTGTTTTTCTTTTTCTATCCATTATTTTCTTTACCTCCCGAATGGCCAGTAAGACGGAGATTGTGGCGATTCTAAGTTCGGGTGTTTCTTATTGGAGATTCTTGCGTCCCTACATGATCGGTGCCTCTTTAGTCGCAGTCATGATTTTTGTTTTGGGGCAGTTCATTGTTCCCAAAGCAAGTGTTGGGTACAGCCAGTTTGAATACAATTATTTTCACCGGGGTAGGCAAGACCGTCAAACCACGAATATTTTCAATCAGCTCAGCGAGAATGATTATATCTATGTGAGTCGACTCGATCCGAACAGGCAAATCGGATACAACTTCACCTATGAGCATTTTGATGAAAACAAACAGTTGGAATACAAGATCTCTGCAGCGACGATTCGCTGGATGGAGAAAGATTCACTCTACCGTCTGACCACTTACACAAAGCGGAGTCTACGAGAAGGGCGGGAACGCGTGTTGACCCAGCGCCGTCTCGATACCCTCTTTGCCTTCGAGATCAACGACCTGACCCAAGTATCGTATGTAGCCGATACCAAAAACCTTTTTGAACTCAATCAGTTTATCGCTGATCAACGTCGTCGAGGGGCGTCCAATATCAATACCTATGTTTTGGTGAAGTACAAACGATGGGCCATGCCGATCGCCGCTTTTATTCTGACGATTACGGCGGTCGCCGTGTCTTCTGTTAAGCGCAGAGGGGGAATGGGAGTCAACCTCGCCTTCGGGATTGGTGTAGCCTTTATTTACATCTTTTTTGACAAGGTATTCGGTACCTTGGCGGAGCAGTCTGGGTTTAACCCTTTGTTGGCTGTGATCATTCCCAATGTACTGTTTGGGACCCTCGGATATTTTATGTTGATGAAGGCCAAAAGATAGGCTCGCAGAGTAAGAGAAAGTTCTATATTTGCCTTTACAAAAAACCCAACCCCCCAAAATTGAAGTATGGAGTACCTGGATTTTGAATTGCCCATTAAGGAGCTGGAAGAGCAACTGCAGAAGTGCCGTGTGATCGGGGAAGAGAGTGATGTAGATGTCACCGAAACCTGTCTACAGATCGAGAAAAAGTTAGCGGAAACCCGTTCTGAAATTTATGGGAACCTCAGTGCTTGGCAGCGCGTTCAAATGTCCCGTCACCCCAACCGTCCTTACACCCTGGATTACATCCGAGCCCTTTGTGGGGATTCCTTTTTGGAATTACACGGAGACCGTACGGTAAAGGATGATAAGGCCATGATCGGTGGACTCGGAAAAATTGGGGATCAAACCTTCATGTTTGTTGGACAACAGAAGGGTTTCAATACCAAGACCCGTCAGTACCGCAATTTTGGTATGGCGAACCCAGAGGGATATCGCAAGGCTTTGCGCTTGATGAAATCTGCGGAGAAATTTGGTATTCCAGTCGTTTCTTTTGTCGATACTCCCGGAGCCTATCCTGGTATTGAAGCAGAGGAGCGTGGCCAAGGTGAAGCCATTGCTCGAAACATCTTGGAGATGACCCGCTTGAAGGTACCCGTAATCGTTTTGATTATCGGAGAAGGTGCTTCTGGTGGGGCATTGGGTATTGGTGTTGGTGACAAGGTTCTTATGTTGGAGAATACCTGGTACTCTGTGATCTCTCCAGAATCCTGTTCCTCTATTTTATGGAGAAGTTGGGAATACAAAGAACAGGCGGCTTCAGCGCTTAAATTGACCGCTGAAGACATGAAGGGTCTCGGATTGGTAGATGAGATCATCAAAGAGCCCGCTGGAGGTGCTCATACCGACCGAGAAGAAACTTTTGCCAGTGTTCAGGCCAAGATTTTGGAGCACTTTGAGGCTTTGGATAAGTTATCCCCAAAGGAATTGGTTAAGCAACGCATGGAGAAATATTCCCAAATGGGAGTATATTCGGGATAGCCCATTTTTGACCTTGACTTATTAACCGGTTATCACCGGTTTATACACAACTCACTTTCCTGAAAGTGGATATCGGGTACGTCTTTGCATGGTGTAACCCAAAACTAAATTTTTACTTTAGCCTTCATGAACGAAATTCGCCCCAAAGCAAGCCGAACCGTAGGCAAACCAGTGGTTGTTCCCTTGGAGCAAGGTAAAATACCGCCTCAAGCTACTGATTTAGAAGAGGTTGTGCTTGGTGCGATGATGATTGACCGCAAAGGAGTCGATGAGGTCATCGATATTTTGCATCCCGATGCTTTCTACTTGGAAGCCCACCGCCACATTTTTGAAGCCATCTTCGTTTTGTTCGAATCGGCAGAACCGGTGGACTTATTAACGGTTTCGGCCCAGCTCAAAAAAATGGGCAAACTCGAAGCAGCAGGAGGGGACTTCAACCTGATTAATTTGACCAAAAAGGTCAGTTCTTCAGCCCACATTGAATTTCATGCTCGGATCATTCTTCAGAAGTACATTCAAAGAAGCCTTATACACATCAGTAGTGACATTATTGAGCGTGCCTATGATGAAGGCACCGATGTTTTTGATCTGTTGGATCACTCCGAAGCGAAATTGTACGAGGTAACCCAAGGAAACCTCAAGCGCTCGGCAGAAACGGCTCAGAACTTGGTGATTCAGGCCAAGAAAAAGATTGAAGAAATCTCCAACCAGGAGGGACTTAGTGGAATTCCGACAGGTTTTGATAAACTCGATAAGTTGACTTCGGGTTGGCAGCCCAGTGATTTAATCATTGTTGCGGCACGTCCGGGTATGGGTAAAACGGCTTTGACCTTATCCATGGCCCGTAATATGACCGTCAACTCTAACATTCCGGTGGCTTTCTTTTCGCTAGAGATGTCGTCGGTTCAGCTGATCACCCGACTAATTTCTTCAGAAACTGGTCTGTCTTCTGAGAAACTGAGAACCGGAAAGCTCGAAAAGCACGAGTGGGAGCAACTCAATGTGAAGGTAAAGGACTTGGAGAAGGCTCCTTTGTTCATCGATGATACACCCTCGCTTTCTATTTTCGATTTACGGGCAAAAGCACGTCGATTGGCTTCTCAGCACAAGATTAAAATGATCATCATCGATTACTTGCAGTTGATGACCGCAGGAACGAGTCAAAAAGGAGGAAATAGGGAACAGGAAATCTCGACTATTTCTCGAAACCTCAAAGCGTTGGCAAAGGAACTCAATGTGCCGGTTATTGCACTATCACAGCTCTCACGTGCCGTAGAGACCAGGGGGGGAAGCAAGCGTCCAATCCTTTCGGATTTGAGGGAATCGGGTGCTATTGAGCAGGATGCGGATATCGTTTCCTTTATTTACCGTCCGGAATATTACAAAATAGACGAATGGGACGATGAAGAACGTTCTCCTACAGAAGGGCAGGCAGAGTTTATCGTGGCCAAGCACAGAAATGGTGGACTTGATAATATACGGTTAAAGTTCATCGGGCAGCTGGGTAAATTCGATAACTTAGAGGACTTTGACTTCCCTTACCAATTTGAGTCAAAAATGAATGATGATGAGGAGAACCGCATTTCACCAGATTCTTTCCCTTCTGCCGATCAGGCATTTCCGTCCCCAGACGGAGATGTCCCTTTTTAAGCCTTTGGGCCGTAGCTTAGTACTTTTTTTGTTCTACTTAGGTAGCCTACAGAGTGTTTTGGGTTCTCAGCTTTTGATTCCCATGGATTTTGAAGGCCAGAAGAACCATCTGAAGGCCTATGGTATAACCTATTGGGTGCTTCAAAAGCAACAGAAGGTTCAGTGGTTATTGAACTACCGTGGCGGTGCTTTTCTATTGCCTGATTTGGAAGAAACCCGCAAGGAATGCCAGATTCGCGGTGTTTCCTTTGAAGTGCTGTCGGATGGCGAAGCAGCGGGCTTGTTAGAAGCCATCGCTAGTCCATCTCAGAATCAGGAGGCGGTTATTTTAGAAAAAGCTCCTCGGATTGCGGTGTATTCGCCAAAGGACAAACAGCCCTGGGACGACGCCGTAACCATGGTGCTCACTTATGCTGAGATCCCATATGTCACCATATACGACGAGGAGGTACTCTCTGACGGCCTCGCCATTTACGATTGGTTACATTTACACCACGAAGATTTTACCGGGCAATTCGGAAAGTTTTATGGAGCTTATCGCGCAGCGCCCTGGTATATTGAGGGCAAGCGACTGGCTGAACAGCGTGCTCGCAAATTGGGCTATGACAAGGTTTCGGAGCAAAAGGGAGCGGTAGCCGAAAAGATACGTCGTTATGTGATCGGAGGTGGATTTATGTTCGCCATGTGCTCGGCCACCGATAGTTTTGATATCGCTTTGGCGGCCAATGGTGTGGATATTTGTGAACCCATGTTCGACGGTGACCCTTCTCAGGCCAACTACCAATCGCTCTTGGATTATGACCGAACCTTTGCCTTTACGGATTTTACCTTGGAGCGATCTCCATTGCGTTATGAGTTTTCTTCTATTGATATGACGTCCAAGAGAGGGGTCCCTAAGGACACGGATTATTTTGCTTTGATGGAATTCTCCGCCAAGTGGGATCCCGTACCAACGATGCTAACCCAAAACCACACCGCCTTAGTCAAGGGTTTTATGGGGCAGACCACTGCTTTTGTCCGAGGTGAAATCAAACCGACGGTTATTGTATTGGGTGAGAATAGGGGCAATGGAGAGGCTCGCTATATTCATGGAATTAAAGGAAAAGGATTTTTTACGTTTTATGGCGGGCACGATCCAGAAGACTACCAGCATCGTGTTGGAGACCCTAAGACAGAATTGGACTTACATCCAACATCACCAGGTTACCGTTTGATCCTGAATAACGTACTCTTTCCGGCCGCACGAAAAAAGAAGCAAAAGACCTAAGAACGAGCTTCTTGTTCACTGGCCAATTGCTTTAAACGAGCACTGTACTTTCGAATGGGTGAAACGCTCACCACCAGTACCAGAAAAAGAAGAGGGACGGTCAGTGTTTTAAAATTGAACCTTTGTACAAAAAAGACGTAGGTTGCAATATAGAGCCCTGACGAAATCAGGAGCAGTAGATTACACCGCTGCAGGTACTTTTTGGCCAAGGGATTTGTTTTGAAAAGGTCTTGGTTTCTTCTCATTCCCAGAACACTTCCAGGCACAATGATATTGCTTAGAGCCATGGCTAAGAAGACCACCGCCATGATTACATAAGGAAAAGCCATTCGAAGATTTTTATGGAAGATAAGGGATTTAGGTGTAGTTCCCTTAGGAAAGCTCGGCTAAGAGGGATTCCAGTACTTTTTCCACCCCTTGTTCATCATTGCTTAAAGTACCGAAATTAGCCACCTTTTTTACGTTAGGGTGGGCATTGGCCATGGCATAGCTGTAGTGCGCCATTTCCAGCATTTCCAGGTCGTTATTGTAGTCTCCGAAGATCAGCAGTTCTTCTCGTTGAATCCCCATTTTTCGGATCACAAAATCCAAAGCGTAGCCTTTATTGGCATCGGGATGCGAAATATCCACCCAATGGTTTCCGGAGACCTTCACCTTCATGCCTGGTTCAAACTGCTCAACGGCCGGGTAGATGTGCTTTTCTGAATCTTCAAAGTGATGCACCGCTACTTTGAGAATTTCGTCCGTGACCTCATAAGCGCTGGGAACCAGTTCGTAACCCGAATAATACTCCTTTAAAAGATTGATGAAATGGGTGTCGTCCGACTGAACATAGGCATTGGTCTTGCTGCACAGCACAGGGTTGGCTCCGGAGAGCGGAAGGGTTTGATCCAGTATTTTATGGATATTCTCTTGCCCGATTGGGGTCAGGAGGAGTTCATCTTCTTGTTGACGCACATAGGCCCCATTTTCTGCGATGATAATGAGGTCTTTCTGAATACTGTGCAGTTTGCTCAGCATACTGCCGTATTGCCGACCACTGGCGGCGACAAATTGAATGCCTTTTTGATTCAGTTCGCTGAAGAGTTCAAAAAAGCGGTCACTCACCTGGTGATTAGAATTCAGCAGGGTCCCGTCCATATCGGTGACCACCATTTTAATCGAAGAAGAAGGCATATGCAGGTTTTCTGCGAAAGTAGAGGATTTCGGAAGAGCAGGAGGGAAGTCAAGGTTAAATAATGGCTAGTTTTGAGCTATGGAATGGATACAGAAAGAAATTCAGCTTCGACCATACCCAAGAGGTTTTCATTTGATTACGGAGATTCTCAATGAAGAGGTGCCGGAGATACGAGATTGGGCTTGTGGTCAGTTACAAGTATTTATCAAGCATACCTCTGCCTCTCTGAGTCTGAGCTAAAATGCTGATCCCAGTGTTCGGGTAGATTTTGAATCTTTTTTTAACCGTACCGTACCGGAAAACGCGACTTATTTTACACACATCTACGAGGGTAGCGATGATATGCCTGCTCATTTAAAGGCAGCTCTATTAGGGTATGATGTGCAACTGCCTATTCGGAATGGGCGATTGCATTTGGGTACATGGCAAGGGGTTTACTTGGGTGAGCATCGCAACCACGGTGGTGGTCGACGACTACTCCTCACTGCTTGGGGCAAAAAAGCTTAATTCGTAATGAATGCCAATAGGAGTAGGCAGGATACATAGCACAACAAGGCTATGGCCGAAATGGCTTCTACAGAAACTTTGCTTTTCATGTGGGATGAGTTTAATGGTTAGTGTAAAATACACGCAGTAAAGCCAATCCACTTCCTGATTTGTATAAATGGTCGATTTTGTCCTGTTATTGACCAAAATCTATCGTTGAACTAGGGATAAAGTAAAAATCCCGCCGAAAGGGCGGGATTTTTGCGAAGGAAGGTTCCTAATTTATTTTACTTTCTCGACAATCGCCTTGAATGCTTCCGGGTGGTTCATGGCCAAATCAGCCAAAACCTTACGGTTTAATTCGATATTGTTTGCCTTCACCTTACCCATAAATTGAGAGTAAGATAGTCCGTGTAGACGAGCACCAGCGTTGATACGGGTGATCCAAAGAGCACGGAAGGTTCTCTTTTTGTTACGGCGGTCGCGGTAAGCGTATTGCATCGCTTTTTCAACAGCGTTTTTCGCTACCGTCCACACGTTTTTACGACGACCAAAGTATCCTTTGGCCTGCTTCATTACTTTTTTTCTTCTGGCCCTTGAGGCCACTGCATTAACTGATCTTGGCATTTGTTTTCATTTTTTTGTAGCAGGCGGTTGAAACAACACTTTTGAAGCCTGACTCCAGGGTTAATAATGTACCGGTTTTTCTTATTTCAACCGAAGTTGTTCTTTGATGCTGTTCACATCCGAGTCATGGACTAGGGTGGAATGCGTCAATTTAAGCTTACGCTTTTTCGACTTTTTGGTCAAGATGTGACTCTTGTAAGCGTGCTTTCTTTTGATTTTACCAGAACCCGTAATCGTAAAACGTTTCTTGGCGCTGGATTTGGTCTTCATTTTCGGCATGTCTAGCTTTCTTAAATTACCTCCGCGTTATTTTCAAAGCCGGCTTTAAGGCCGGTTTATTTCTTTACTGTTTTGGGAGCGATGAACATGGTCATACGCTTCCCTTCGAGTTTCGGCATCTGTTCCACTTTACCCCATTCTTCTAGTTCCTGGGCCAATTTGAGCAACAAGATCTCTCCTTGGTCTTTATAGACGATCGAACGACCTTTAAAGAAAACATACGCTTTCAGTTTTGCTCCGTCTTTCAGGAACTTTTCGGCATGACGCTTTTTAAAGTCGTAATCGTGGTCATCGGTTTGTGGACCGAAACGAATCTCCTTAACGACCACTTTGCTTGCTTTGGCCTTGATGGCTTTGTCGCGTTTCTTCTGCTCGTAGAGGAATTTCTTGTAATCAATAATCTTACACACTGGTGGATCAGCTTTTGGAGAAATTTCAACCAGATCCAATTCCAGTTCACGTGCTTTTGCCATTGCTTTGGCAATAGGGTACACCCCCATCTCAACATTATCTCCCACCAATCGAACTTCACGAGCTGTGATTTTGTCGTTGATGTTGTGCGGATTTTTATTCTCTCTCCGCGGTTGAGGTTTAAATCTTCTTCGTATTGCTATGGTACTACTGTTTTAGTTACACTTAATTTTTCGACTCAGAACGTCTTTAAAATACTACTAATTTCTTTTTCGATCAAGTCACTAAATTCTTCAACGCTTAAAGTTCCCAAATCGTCTCCACCGTGTTTGCGGACTGAAAGCGTATTAGACGACTCCTCTTGCTCTCCGACGATAATCATAAAAGGAATTTTTTGCATTTCTGCTTCCCTGATTTTCTTGCCGACGGTTTCGTTCCGAGCGTCAATGAGCGCGCGAATTTCGTTATTTTCAAGAGAATTTAAAACTTTTTCGGCGTATTTTTCGTGTTTCTCACTGATAGGCAAGATGATAGCCTGTGTGGGGATCAGCCACAAGGGGAAGTTTCCTCCGGTGTGTTCCAGCAACAAAGCCACAAAACGCTCGAGACTTCCAAAAGGAGCGCGATGAATCATAACCGGACGGTGCAGTTCGTTGTCACTCCCTTTATAGGTGAGGTCAAAACGCTCTGGTAGGTTGTAGTCGACCTGAATGGTACCCAATTGCCAGCTGCGTCCCAGCGCATCTTTAATCATAAAGTCCAGTTTTGGACCATAGAAAGCCGCTTCTCCTTCTTCTATGACAAAAGGAAGACCTTTTTCTTCTGCGGCCTGAATGATGGCTGATTCCGCTTTTTCCCAGTTGGCAACCTCTCCGATATATTTATCTGGATTTTCTGGATCGCGAACCGAGACTTGAGCAGTAAAGTTTTCGAACCCAAGAGATCCCAATACATATAAGGTGAGGTCGATAACTCCTTTGAACTCGTCCAAGAGTTGGTCCGACGTACAGAAAATATGGGCGTCGTCTTGAGTAAAACCTCGTACACGGGTAAGTCCATGGAGTTCACCACTCTGTTCGTAGCGGTAGACCGTTCCGAATTCTGCATAGCGTTTCGGTAGGTCCTTGTAGCTGAAAGGACTGGTGTTGTAAATCTCACAGTGGTGAGGGCAGTTCATAGGTTTGAGTAGGAACTCCTCATCTTCTTTCGGGGTTTGGATGGGCTGAAAGCTATCTTCCCCGTATTTCGCATAGTGCCCTGAAGTCACGTAAAGCTCTTTCTGACCGATATGGGGAGTCACCACCATTTCGTAACCGGCTTTGCGCTGTGCTTTCTTGAGGAATTGTTCCAAGCGTTCGCGCAAGGCAGCACCTTTCGGCAACCAAAGAGGAAGCCCTTGACCTACTTTTTGAGAAAAGGTAAAGAGTTGTAGCTCTTTCCCCAATTTGCGGTGATCGCGCTTTTTGGCCTCCTCCAGCAGAGTGAGGTATTCGGTTAATTCTTTTTGTTTGGGGAAAGAGATTCCATAGACCCGGGTCAATTGTGGTTTATTCTCGTCTCCTCTCCAGTAGGCACCAGCAACACTGAGCACCTTGAAGGCCTTTATGATACCGGTGTTGGGTATGTGACCTCCTCTACACAGGTCTGTAAAAGAGCTGTGATCGCAGAAGGTGATGTCTCCGTCTTCGAGATTCTCGATCAATTCAACCTTGAATGGGTTGCCTTGTTCTTTATAATAGGAAAGAGCGTCCGCTTTCGAAACAGAGCGCATTTTAAAATCGTGTTTGCCGCGAGCGATATCGAGGGCCCTATGCTCGATGGTTTTAAAGTCCTTATCGGTAACGGTGTGCTCTCCAAAATCAACATCGTAATAGAAGCCGTTGTCAATGGCTGGACCAATGGTCAGGTTGATCCCAGGGTATAGTTCTTCCAAGGCCTGGGCCAACACGTGAGAAGAAGAGTGCCAAAAGGCTTTTTTTCCTTCGTCGTTCTTCCACGTATATAAAGTGAGCTGACCATCCGTGGTCAATGGAGTGTGGGTTTCGACAGTTGTTCCGTTGTAGCTTGCTGAAATGACTTGTCTCGCCAAGCCTTCGCTGATGTCTTGTGCCACTTGAAAAGGAGTAGTGCCTTCGGGCATCTCCTTTATGGCTCCATCGGGAAGGGTAATCTGTATCATAGGTACTCCATCTATATTATGGGCGCAAAGATAGACGCTTGAAGTAGGGGGGCAAAGGATTGCGGCATTTTTCGAATAAGGGTAAAAAATGGCTCAAACATTGACTCTGAGAGCGTTGACAACATTTTCTGAATAAAGTGAAGTTGTAAACAATTGAAATTCAAATTGTTAAAAATTATTTGTCGATTTTTCGCAACTTTTTTGTCAAACGTAAAAAAGCTTTCTATATTTGCACCCGCTTTGATAGAAAAAGGCGGTTTTTTTGAAGGTATGAGAGGCCTTGTTTGAGGTTTTTTTTTT
>NZ_MQVX01000001.1:1270195-1466841 GCF_002954325.1 Aureicoccus marinus | reverse complement strand
ATGATTTCTCCCTGCTAATCTTCCTTATTTTTGCGGCAGTTTATGAAAGGATTCTCACGTACAACTTTGCGTTTTCTCTGGCCCTTTGCAGTAGGGTTCATTTTGTTGACTCCCTTACTGTTTTTGGAAAGAGGTACGGTGCTGTTTTGGGCCAATGAGAGACATACTCCCTTTTGGGATTCCTTTTTTGCGCTCGCGACAGAATTGGGTAATGCTTTTACGGCACTGATCTTATTGCCGATCGTCTTACGCATGAAATACAAGTGGCTGGTCCTTTACCTATTGGCCTTTTTATTGCATGTGATTTTTGTGCACCTTTTTAAGCAAGGATTGGCAGCCGATGTATTAAGACCTTATGCCTATTACAAACAATTGGATCAACAAAACCTTTTGCAGTTGGTGGAAGGGGTAAAAGTTAGAAGACTACACAGTTTTCCTTCAGGACATACGACTACGATTTTTATGTTGGTGACTTACTTTGCACTTTTGATCCAAAAAAGGTGGGCATCTGTACTGCTTATGGTGGTTGGTGTCTTGGTTGGTTTTTCTCGTATATATCTGGTACAGCATTGGTTTTTAGACACTTATGTGGGTCTTGCCTTTGGGGTGTTATCGGTGGTCTTGGCGTATTATCTCTTGATGAGAAAGTCAAAATCGTGGTACGAGAAAAAACTCGATCTCCCGTTTTTAAATCGTTCTTAGGTGGAGCTTTTCAAAGAATTTTTTTTAAAACACTGGAATAAGCGAGAAGGTCTCTGGATATTTTTGATCGGTTTGCTGTTGTGTACTTCGTTTTCTTGGGCCTATCCGATTTATATTTTGGATGAAGCCAGAAATTCAGAAGCTGCCCGTGAAATGTGGGAAAGTGGTAACTATTTGGTGCCTTACTTCAACGGTAATCTGAGAACCGATAAACCGCCTTTTCACTACTTTTTTATGGCTTTTGGATATTCCATTTTCGGAATGGGTCCACTGGGAGCACGCTTCTTTTCAGGTCTTTTTGGAGCCCTCACGCTCTTAATGACCTATTACACCACCAAACGCTTTCAGGGAAAGCCTATGGCCCGACTCAGCTCCCTCATTTTCCTGTCCTCAGTTTACTTTGTCCAGGAATTTCATTTGGCTGTTCCTGATCCCTATTTGATTTTTTTCATGTCGACCACCTTGATGAGCTTCTTGCTGCATTTCGGTTTCGGTGAAAAGAGGTGGTTGGTCCTGATGTATGTCTGTTTTGGTTTGGGAGTGTTAACCAAGGGACCTATTGCCTTGGCTTTACCGGGACTGATTGTGCTGCTATTTCTGGTAGCCAAAAAGGAACTGAATTGGCAACGTCTTAAAAATTTGAGTATTCCTGCGGGAGCTCTTTTGTTTTTGGGGTTGGTTCTTCCTTGGTATGTGGCTGTACACCAAGCCACAGATGGCGCTTGGACAGAGGGCTTTTTCTTGGACCACAATCTATCGCGCTTTAGTGATGAGAAAGAGGGTCACGGTGGCGGTTTTTATCTGACCATTCTGTTTGTCATCGCTGGACTCCTTCCTTTTTCTGTTTTCGGTTTTCAGGCTTTTGGGAGAGCCTGGAAAGACCGGATCTTAAGTGACTGGTTGTTGATGGCTTTCTTGGGGGGCTTAGTTCCTGTCGTCTTTTTTACACTAAGCAGTACCAAACTGCCGAACTACCCCATGCCGGCCTATCCTTTTATTTGCATGGTGATTGCCTATTACTTGCACAAAAAATACCAAGAAGGCTTTAGCAGGGTGGACTACATCTCTGGAGTGATCCTTGTGCTCATTACGGCAGTCCTGCCCTTAGCAGGCTACAATGCCCTGGATCGGGAATGGGCCTTACACGATCTTCAACCTCTGGCTTATTGGCTTTGGTTGTTGTTTGTAGGCAGTGCACTGTCCTTGACTTTTTGGATGGTAAAGCGCATCAAAATAGCTCTGGTAATTTTGAGTGTTTTCTGGATCGGAACAGGCCTGTTACTCTTTTCATTTATCTATCCAAAGCTAACCGCAGAAAGTCCCATTCAGGCGGTAGCTGAATATGTAGATAGTGACCGAGAAGTGGTTGTTTTTAGACGTATGGACAGCGCTCTTCCTATGTACTATAACCGTACGTTTGAAGAAATCGATTCCCTATCTCAAATCCAGGAAAGACTGCAGGAAAATCCCAATTTGGTGATCATTACCAATTCCCGGGACCACCATGTAATTGACAGTCTCCCCGGACTTGAAATTGTCTTTAAGCGAAAGGGTTTATTCGAAAATCACTTTACCCGTGTGTATGAGTGGGTAGCCCTAGAGGAGTAAGCCTGCTGATTTCGTCGTATTTTTGAAAAAAAAAGAACATGAAAAAGCAATTGGCCTTTATTTTATTTGGGACGCTCCTTTTAGTCTCCTGTGGATCCGAAAGTATGGACGACGATGGTCCGAACCCCGATCCTGACCCAGATCCAAGCCCGACTACAGGAACCTTGTATACCGGCCCATCAATCACTTTTCAAAAAGCAGGATTTGCGGATCCAACCCAAGAAACCAATCAAGACCGCATAACGGATGCTGTTTGGATAACCCGTGGAGATCGTCAAGGAATTTACAATGCTGTTTCCGAAAACAGCTATTCCAAGAACAGCTCTCCCAGCGGGACGGAATGGGCCGAAGGGCGCCTGAGCAGTTTTCAGAACTTGAATTACACTGATTGGGAAACAGCCGTTGGAGGCAACCCTCCGGGTTCTGTCGGAAAAACTTATGTGGTTCACCTGATCAGTGAAGATATCTACTTAGAGTTGGAAGTGTTGGCTTGGGGTCAAGGTTCCACTTCGGGTGGTTCTTTTAGCTACCGCAGAACGACTCCTGCTCCTTAATTACAGCAGATAAGACATCACAATACCGAGGCAGACGACCACCAGTTTACGCAAATTAAATCGGTGGTCCTGGCTGGTCTCAAAAATGATGATGGTGGCCACATGAAAAAGAATGCCCACGGATAAGGCAGTTACTTCGGATTGGTAAGGCAAACTCCAGTCTTGGTTCATCAAGATATTGCCTAAAGGCGACATCAAGGAGAAGCCTATGGCAAACAAAACGGTCAGGGTCTTGGATATTTCAGCACTTCTAAAGAGTATACCTAATAAGATGGCCACAGGAATTTTATGAACCAGGACTCCAAAAACCAAATTGCTGTCTTCCGAAAGGGGTGCGCCTTCCAACAAGGCGTGGGCACTGAGACTCAGAAATAGCACCCAAGGAAAACTTTTTTGGCTAAAGCGGTTATGGGTATGGCCGTGCTCCGCACCCTTCGAGAAAAACTCCAAAAAAGTCTGGAGTAGTATTCCCGCCAGGACAAAGAGGGTGAGGCGGTGATGATCTTCCTGCTGATAGATTTCTGGAACCAACTCAAAGAAGGTGGTGCCCAGAAGAAAAGCTCCACTGAAAACCAGAAGTAATTTGGTGTAGGGGGCTTTTTTTTCTCCTACAAACACACCTAACAGAAAGCCCATAAGCACCAGGCTGATCAATGCAGTATACTGTAGGGGAAGACTCATGGATGTACAATTCGATTGCGCGCAAAATTAGCCTATTTTTGAAAAGTGCAATTCCTGTAACTTCACAGGAAGACAGAATAGTTTCAAAAATAAGCACCGAATTCAGCTGAGATGAGTAAGAACTTCCCGATGATGGCCAAAACGCTTTTTGGCTTTGAACCTTTATTGGCCAAAGAGTTGAGAGCTCTTGGGGCACAGAATATAAGCGAGGGGATACGACAGGTGAGCTTTGAAGGCGACACCGGTTTTCTTTATAAGGCGAACTTTTGCCTGCGTACAGCCCTCAAGGTTTTAAAGCCCATTGCGAAAAGCAGGGTAAGAAACCAGCAAGATCTTTACCGAGCGGTCTACGACATTGCCTGGCCGAGTTTCTTTGAAGTAGAAAAGTCCTTTGCCCTCGACACCACCATGTTCTCGGATTTATTCAACAATTCCCTCTTTGTAACCCAAAAGGCCAAGGACGCTATTGTCGATCGTTTTAGAAGAGAGGTTGGCCGCCGGCCAGACGTGGATACCCGCAATGCCGATGTGCGCATTCAATTGCACCTGCGTGATGATGTGTTGACGGTTTCTTTGGATAGCTCTGGAGGATCTCTGCATCGTCGTGGATACCGGCAGCAGACTAACCTGGCTCCCATAAATGAGGTATTGGCAGCAGGTTTACTCAAGCACAGTGAGTACTCCGAGCATTTCGACCTCTTAGACCCTATGTGTGGGAGTGGTACCTTCTTAATAGAAGCCGCCATGATGGCCTGTAATATTCCGCCGGCCATCAATCGAAACAGTTTTGCCTTTATGAACTGGAGGGACTTTGATGCAGAGCTCTGGGAAGTGATCCGGGAGGCTGCACTCAATAAGATTCGCGATTGTTCGGCCTCTTTTGTCGGTTATGACAAAGCTCCATCCGCCGTCGCTAAGGCCAAAGAGAATGTCAAGAGAGCGAATCTCGAAGAGTATATACGCATTGAGCAGCGGGATTTTTTCAAAACCCAAAAGGAAAAGTCTGGGAAGCTTCAGCTGGTTTGCAATCCGCCTTACGGTGAGCGATTACAGATTGATGGAGAAGAATTTTATGGTAAATTGGGAGATACACTGAAGCGCTCTTATCCGGGGACGGATGCCTGGGTGATTAGCTCGCATTTTGAAGGCTTGAAGCACGTTGGATTGAGGCCTTCTCGAAAGATTAAAGTCTTCAACGGCTCCCTGGAAGCTCGCTGGTTAAAATACGAGATGTACGCAGGGTCTAAAAAGGCAAAAAAACAAAACAGAACCTGATTATGGTCAAGCGAATCGGAGCCATACTGCTAACAGTGCTCAGCTATGTGCTGATCTACTCCGGTATTCGCTATTTAATCAAACGGTTTATGGGCGAGGATGCCCCTCTCGCACGATTTGCGGCCACTTTGGGAACCTTGGCGTTTAGTCCTCGCTTTAGTTACGAGAACGACGAAAAGGGGAAGCGTCTAGAAGCCCGATGGATTCTCTTGCGGAAGCGTCAAAAGGTCTACGATTTTGATCCGCCCGACGAGCAGCTTGAAGACGGGGATTCTGTTGACCAATCATCCCCTGAACAAGCCAAAGAAAATCCCGACACCCCCTTACCTAATTTGGGCGAAAACGGTAGTGTCCAATAATTTTATAGCGAAACAGGCAATCTTCTAGGACCTGACCTGCACCAATATTGTGAACGATCTGATAACGGCTTGAATCTGCGGTCGATTTGAATCGGGACACTATGCCAATATGAGTGATTCCCCCGCCAAGATTCCAGCTTACTACATCGCCCGGTTTGTAATCCGTAGCGGATTGAGTGATGGGAAGTGCGGCTCCCTGTCGTTTAAAGTAGGTCATCAAATTGGGTACCTCCGGTGATCAATATTGGTGTCTGGACGTTTAAGCCCCCAGATTTTGGGGTAGAGACCAAAATTTCTTTTCATATCGAGGTGTACTAATTCTTGCAGGTCAGTCCCTAATTTTCGGTAGGTCCGAATAACGACATCGGTACAGACTCCCTTACCTTCTGGAACATCTCCCATGGGGTAGGCAATAGAGAAGTAGGCCGGATCATAAATAACACGGTCTTGGGTCAATACATAGGCTGAATCGGCCAATTGACGGAAGTAGGTCTGCCCAAATACACCGGCAGGGAGCACAAACAGGAGGACCAGAAGAAGATGTGGAGATGCTTTCATACGTTTAGCGGTGCAAAGGGCATGCCACGAAATCTATTCGCAAATTTCTCCATACCAGAAGTCGTCAATTTTGCCTTCCGCATCGATGTGAAATACCGCTCCTACAGCGCAGTTGTTTTCACTCACTTCCTCGCTCAAGTAACGGTAATCAAATCCAAAGTCGATGGGTTCTCCAAGAAGAGTTCTGACATCGCTGGTATCCGCTTCTTGCGGAAAGAGTTTAACCACTTCCTGTAAGCTGGCAGCGTCCATGTGTTCCCGGTAGTGGGCCGCGTGCTTTTCGATCGGTTCTTGACAAGAAAAGAAGGGAACAAGCCCGAGCAATAAAAAAAAGCGAAAGGTTTTCATGGATATTCGTTTTTGATTCACCGCGAAAGTGAAAAATGATATCCTTGAAGTTAGGGGTTTTCTGTTAGGGCTGGCTCTCTTTTTTTACGGGCCTTTTTATAAAGAGGCAAAAAGTAGGAGATGGAGTAGTTGTACCCCACGCCCCAGCGGCTGTTATCGGTCACTTTGTTGAAACCGGGTATCCAAAGGTTAGGGAAGACATCGGATTCGCTATTGCTTACCAAAAAGCCCAAGCGTGCCGACATCCCCATATAAATGTTGTTGAAGGCTTCGAACTTATACCCCACAACCAGTTCGAGCCAGCTGGCCGTCAGTCCGGAAAATTCCTGGGGTTGATCACTTCCTCCACTAAAGGTATTCGGATTGAAGTACTGATCTGTTTCATACAAAGAGAAACTGTTGAGGGTTTGACTGAAACTGGCAAACGCATAGCGGCCTCCGATCGTAATGAAATTCTGTTCCCCAAACCAGTTACCGTAAGTGTTGTAATCCACTCCTAATTTGATGTAGCTACCTGAGGTGGTGTAATCGTATAAATCCAGGTCTACAATTTGATCTGGATTGTCCGGACTTGCAACCCGAAGCGATTCGGTTTGGCTCAACTTTTCATTGCCTAATTCAGCCGCTACAAAGAGATTTTCTGATAGACGGTAATCCCCAACCAGCTCCAAACCAGTGTAGCGATCCCGAAAAAAAGAGGTGAGCGGGCGACTGATATCTACCCCTACTCGTAAGCCGTATTTCTGTTTGTAGACAATGGTGGTATCGCGCGGTGTTCCATCGGGGTCATCCACCACCTGAAATTGTACTTCTTGCCTTTCTTCTTGCCCATAGGTACTGATGTTAGCAAACAAGAACCCCAAGAAAAGGACCAAGGAAACGGAGGAAGAAATGGACTTTTTCAATGCAAGACTTTTAGTTGGATACTGTTGTTCGAATTGACGGTGGAGTCAACAACGACGAGATCTTGGATCCAGTTGCTGCTGTCATTCCGCAGGCTAACGGTAAGATCTTCGTAAACGGCTACGAAGCCGCAGGCTCTGGAGACAAACCGTTGAGACAAGGTGTAGCTCATATCGAGGGTGTCGATATTGCCGGTTTCATTTCCGTCTGTGTCCGCAGAATTGCTAATCAGCAAATAGGTAACGGTGGTCGCCGAGTTGGGAAGAGGGATGGCTATGGAATCAGTCGTGACTCGATCGCTAACAGAAGGAGGAAAGCCTGTGCTATTGAGCTCTCTTACCCTTAGAGTGGTCACGTCTTTCGCCGTTTCCTGCTCGGCGTCTCCTTGGTCAAAAAAACCAACAACCAGAAGAGGAGTGTCTCCGTCAACACAAATATCATCTTTTTCACAGCTGCCTAACCCCAGGAAAATTCCCAGTAAAATAGTGATTAGGCCAAGGGTAGGTTTTGATCTCAGCATCGCTCCAAAAGTACAACATTTTCGATGTGATGGGTATGTGGAAAAAGATCTACAGCTTGCGATTTAACAAGGGTATAGGCCTCTTTTAACATTTCCAGATCGCGGGCTTGTGTTGCAGAATTACAACTTACGTAGACGATTCTCTGTGGAGCAGCCCGAAGGAGTTGTTCTACCACTTTTTTATGCATCCCATCTCGAGGAGGGTCGGTGATGACCACCTCGGGATGGCCGTGCTCCGCAAGAAATTCTGCCGTAAAGACTTCTTTCATATCTCCCGTGGTGAACTCTACATTGTCAATCTGATTGTTCAATGCATTTTCTTTGGCATCATCGATGGCATCGGGTACGGATTCAATTCCGATGACTTTACCGGCCTGCTTAGCAACAAACTGGGCAATGGTCCCTGTACCGGTGTAGAGATCGTAAACCAGTTCATTCCCCTTTAAATCAGCAAAATCGCGAACTATTTTATACAGGTTATACGCCTGTTCTGAATTCGTCTGGTAGAAGGATTTGGGTTGGATTTTAAAACGCAGCCCTTCCATCTCTTCTTCGATGTATCCCTTACCGGCAAAGCAATGCACCTCCAGATCGTACAAGGTATCGTTGGCCTTGGGATTGATGACATAGAGCAAGGAGGTAATTTCCGGGAACTTTTCGGTCAAAGCGTTTAAGAGCGCTTCTCTCTTTTCTTTTTCTTCCCGGTAAAACTGAATCAAAACCATCCATTGCCCCAGGGAGCTATTGCGAATCATCAGGGTTCTCAAGAGGCCTTCCTGGCTCCGAGGGTTAAAAAATTCCAAGCCGTTTTCGATGCAATAGTTCCGAATAAAGAGGCGAATTTGATTGGAGGGTTCGGCCTGTAGATGGCATTCTTTAAGGTCGAGAATTTTGTCCCACATCCCAGGTAAGTGAAAACCCAAACCGTTTCTTTCTTTTTCTTCTATTCCGGCCTGCATTTCTTCTTCGGTTAACCAGCGGTTACTCGAAAAAGAAAACTCCATTTTGTTGCGGTAATTGAAGTGTTCCGGGGCCGAGAATAGGAAGTAATTCTTGAGGCTCTACCTGTCCAATGCGGGCCAGATTTTGAGAGACTTCTTCCTGTTTGAAGGCGAGTTGACGCTCATAGGCCGTTTGTTGCCATTTGCAACCGCCACAGACACCGAAATGAGCACAACGAGGCTCCACGCGAAAGGGAGAGGGTTTTTCGACGGCAATGGTGCGAGCTTCCCAATAGCGTCTTTTCTTTTTGGTTACCCGAACTGTGACCCTGTCTCCTGGAACAGCATGCGTAATCAATACCGTTTTACCGTCTGGTGCCTCTGCGATGGATTTTCCTTTCGCTCCGGCTTCCTTTACTTCAATACCCTCCCAAATAAGGGGAGCTCTTTTCTTTCGCATGGCGCAAAAGTAAGAAACCCGGGAAGGAGTTCCCGGGTTTCTGCACAAGCTGTAGGTAGGGTTCATTGGACTTACGTCCAGTATTAAGTAACAGATTCGCATAAAAAGTCACTCCGTTCGGTGGTCTATTGACAAAATACTGGGAGAACACGCCGCTTTTTGCTAATTTGCCAACCTCTAGGATGATTTCTCTCCTTTAAGAAGGAATGGTGCATTTCTTTTTTTTAAATCCATTTTTATGTCAGTCGAACAACACCTAAGTTCTCAAGAGGCGATGGCTCTTGAAGACCGTTACGGCGCACACAATTATCACCCACTTCCTGTAGTGCTTAGCAGGGGAGAAGGGGTTCATGTTTGGGATGTAGAAGGGAAGAAGTATTACGATTTTCTTTCGGCCTACTCCGCAGTTAACCAAGGGCATTGCCACCCAAAAATCATCAATGCGATGGTGGAGCAAGCGCAAACCCTGACCCTAACGTCTAGAGCGTTTTACAACGATCAGCTGGGACACTTTGAAAAGCTGGTGAGTGAAACCTTTCACTACGACAAGTTTTTGCCCATGAATTCTGGGGCGGAAGCTGTTGAAACCGCTTTAAAACTCAGCCGTAAATGGGGGTATGAGAAAAAGGGAGTTCCCGAAAATGAAGCCAAGATCATCGTTTGCGAGAACAACTTTCACGGGAGAACGACCACCATTATATCGTTCTCTAACGATCCTGTAGCCCGTAAACAGTTTGGTCCTTACACCCAGGGATTTGTGAAGATTCCTTATGACAATATTGAGGCCTTAGAAAAAGCCCTTCAGGAAGAAAGTAATGTGGTTGGTTTCTTGGTAGAGCCCATTCAAGGGGAGGCAGGAGTCTACACCCCAGCGGAGGACTACTTGAAAAGAGCGAAAGCCCTCTGCGAAAGTCACAACGTCTTGTTGATTGCAGACGAGGTGCAAACGGGAATCGCAAGAACCGGTACTCTTTTGGCTAGTTGTGGTAACTGCAATTGTGCTGATCGTCACTGCAGCGGAACTCCGGAAGTTAAACCTGATGTTTTGGTTCTCGGTAAAGCCTTGTCTGGAGGCGTATATCCGGTTTCGGGCGTGCTGGCCAATGACGAGGTCATGAGCGTCATACGTCCCGGTAACCACGGAAGTACCTTTGGAGGGAATCCCATTGCGGCCGTTGTCGGTCGTGCCGCTCTTGAAGTCATCAAAGAAGAAGAGTTGGCTGAAAATGCCTTCCAGTTGGGGAATCATTTCAGAGCCCGAATCCAGGAATACGTAGAACAAAGTGATCTGGTTCGATTGGTAAGAGGTAGAGGTCTCTTGAACGCCATTGTGATCAATGACAGCGAAGACGGTGATACGGCCTGGAATATTTGTGTCGCCTTAAAAGAGAATGGTCTTTTGGCTAAACCTACTCATGGCAATATCATTCGATTTGCACCTCCACTGGTCATGACCGAGGAACAGCTCGATGAGTGTATTGACATCATACTGATGACCTTAAAGTCATTTGAATAACAAAAAACCGGAGGAAAGCCCTCCGGTTTTTTTATTTATTGACCTGAATCGTTTCTACCGATAATGACTTCGGGAACTTCCGCCTTCTCATTTCGCGAGGCCCTTCTCAACTGCCGTTGAATCTTTCGGATAGCGGATTCAATTGATTTTTCTGGTTCAATGATGTTGTACTCTCCCCAAAAATTAGGGTCAGAAAAACCACTGGCTTCATCACCCAGAATAATAGATTTTTTAATGCGCTCTTTCACTTTTGGTACTTCGCCATCCAGATTATCGCGCCAATCAGTGATCGCCATTTCAGCGGAGAGGCTGTATACGGAATTAAAAAGACGGTCTGCCCAGTCGACTTTAAAGGTTAAAGTAACGGCGCTGTAACCGTAATACCAGCGTCCTTCTTTTTCGCGGTAGTCTACTCGGTAGCTCACATTTACAGGAAGAACATCCACTTTATTGGGCTTACGACGCACAAAGAGTTGTGCGGCTTCGCGTTCCTTTCCTTTAATGTTAAGGCTGTAAGTGGCCGAAAGCAACACTTCTTTTTCGGCATCGATAAAGAGCTTCCCGTTGTAATAAGGATCTTCGATATCCGGGAATTGATCAAATTCAATCACATACACCAAACGGTCGTTAATACGCGTGGACTGGGTAAAGCGGAAAGCGTAATTGTCGATTAAACCTCCGGAAAACAAGTACTGAGGATACTTCATCACATCCACATAAAGGGCATTAAAAGGACCTCCCTGCAGCTTTAGGGCCACCGTATCCAGGCGGCTATAATCGGTACTCTTACGGGATTTGTACAGTTGTACGGCGTCTTTTTTATAGGTGTCATAGGGAGCCTTGTAAATGGTGGCTACAGCTTCCGATAAAGAGACGTTTCTTCTACGCTTTTTAATCGTTTCCCGGTAAAAAGCGGTCATGACCGTCGGTTTGTTCAGGTAGTTTTCGTCCCGTTTACTCAAAGCGCGACGTACAAGGGCACCTGCATCCCGAGGGGCGTTGACGTTGACTTCGGCCAATTCGGTGACGGCAATGTCCATTTTGATCACATTCTTATCAGGCTTTAAGAGTCCGAGGACCACAGATTTATCGGCATAGCCTAAAAAGGAGAAGTTGACCAGACCATCGGTGGTTCCGGCAGGTATTTTAAGAAGAAACTCTCCTTCGCTATTGGTCACCGTTGAAATATTGGTATTTCTTAAAGAAACAGTTGCCAGGACCAGCGCTTTACCCGTTCTGGCATCCACCACCTCACCGCGAATTTCACGGACCGGTGGGTTTTTGGATTGGGCTTGCAGGACCGGACTGGCGAGCAAAAAGAAGAGAAGTAAGTGTAAGTAAGTTGTTTTCATAGCGTTTTTCTGTTCGTTTTCAATTTTTATTACCGGTATATAAAGATAATTCATCCCTCTCAAATGATTGCTTTTCAGCTTTTAGCAGGGCTGGTAGATTTCAAATTGTTCTTCTATTTTAGGCCCCATGAAAAGGAATCGATTACTTCTATTTTTTGGTTTGATGGTTTGGTCGTCCATCGGCTTCATTCTTTACAAGCCCAGGTCGAAAGAGATAAACAACTTCATTTTGCCGGAGGAGCCCTGTATGGTCTGGGTGGCGCTGGGTTAGGTAGGCAACTGAGTCAAGGGGATCCCTTTTGGACCTTTGCAGGGGCGATGGGAGCTAGTGCTGTGGTAGGAGTAGCCAAGGAGTGGGCAGATGATACCCAGAATCCCGGTAGTTGGAGCAATGGAGATCTTCTGGCGACCCTCGCAGGAGGTGCCTTCACGGGCCTGATTACCTACCTGATATTTAAACCGAAAAATAGAGCCGAAGTCGCCTACAGACTCGGGGGACCTACTGTTCTCAAAGAAAAGGTGGTTTTAAGGACTTTTAAAAGGCCTCCAGGGCTGGCCTTGCTATCAGCACCAGCCGATATACAACAAGAGCTTACAACAAGCCCCTCGCCTTAATTTCGAGGTATTTATTGATGGTATTGATGGTTAGCTCCTCCGGTTTCGTGAGCACCACTTGAATCCCGTTTTTGATCATTTCTTTTCGCATGAGTTGTTTCTCGTGCTGAAATTTCTCTGCGATGGTTTTGTGGTAAATTTCCTGAACAGTCTTGGCCGGTTGATTGACGAGCTCCTCGATTTCTGTATTCTCAAAAAAGATCACCACTAACAAATGTTGTTTGGCCAGCCCTCTTAAATAGGGGAGTTGCCGCTTTAGTCCTGAAATATGCTCGAAATTGGTGAAGAGAAGCAAAAGACTTCTGTGGTTGATTTTGCGTTTGACCTGGGCGTAGAGCATCCCGTAATTGCTGTCTTTGAAGTCGGTTTGAATACTGTAGAGCTTTTCCAGGATCTGGTTCAGGTGGGTGATTTTTTGTGCGGCCGGAACAAAGGCATTGATGTTCTTCGAAAAGGCCAGCATTCCCGTCTTGTCGGCTTTTTTAAGGGCCACATTCGAAAAAGCCAGGGAGGTGTTGATTGCGTAATCCAAAAGGGTTAACCCTTCGAATGGCATCTTCATTACCCGTCCCGTATCGATCAGGCAATAGATCGGCTGGGATTTTTCATCCTGGTACTGATTGACCATGAGGTCGTTCTTCTTGGCTGTCGCCTTCCAGTTGATGGTACGAACATCATCACCTTTGGTGTATTCCTTAATTTGTTCGAATTCTTGGGTATGACCAATGCGACGAATCCGCTTTAAGCCAAGAGAGGTCAGTTTGTTGGAAATTGCCAAAAAGTCATACTTCTGCATCTGAATCAACGAAGGATAGACAGGCATCATCTGGTCCTTTTCAAACCGGTAGCGACGACGGACCAACCGCAATGCAGAAGAAACGTAGACATTTAAATTGCCAAAATAGTATTCTCCTCTTTCGACAGGACGCACGGAATAGACATACTCTGTTTCACTTTTCGGAGGCAATTGTAGTTTGTGCAAGAAGTCTCTTTTTTGGAATTGGACCGGTAATTCATCAATGATTTCCAGGTAGGTGACAAAGGTGTACTTGGACTTGAGGTGAATGGATAAAGGGTTAGGGTCTCCATTGGAGAGTTTGGCTGGCCCGGACCTTTCGCCGCTGAGCCCCTGTTTAGAGGCAAAGAGAATCAAAAACTCCAAGAAGGTGAGTGCACCTAGTACCGTACTCGCCAGCCAGCAAATCGGGTAGAGTTCATCAACCCAATAAGACAGCACAAATCCGCCCGCCAAAATGGCCAGGATCTTAAAGAAATTCGGATGTAGGTACAGTGCTTTAATCACGCTTCTAACTCAATGGTTTTTAACGAGGAACTTCGATGGCTTCGGTAATCATATGGATGACCGTTTCGGGCGTCATACCTTCCATTTCTCTTTCTGGACTCAAGATCATTCTGTGGTTGAGAATCGGTGGAAGCGCTCTTTTTACATCTTCTGGAGTTACAAAATCCCGACCGGCAATAGCAGCAAAGGCCTTACTGGTATTCATGGCCGCAATACTGGCTCGCGGACTGGCACCCAAATACAAATGAGGGTGGTTTCTGGTGTTTCCGATCAGCTCGGCGATGTAGCGCATGATTTTATCTTCCATGACCACTTGCTGAACCAGACCTTTAAATTGAGAGAGCTGACCGGGTTCCAAGATGGGTTGGATGAGTTTTTCCGGCTTCTCTGTTTTGCGTTCGTGGTGGGTTTTGATGATTTGAACTTCCTCCTCTACAGAAGGGTAACCCACTTTTATTTTAAACAGAAATCGATCCAGCTGAGCTTCGGGAAGGGCATAGGTACCTTCTTGCTCAATGGGGTTTTGAGTCGCTAGAACCAAAAATGGCTCCCCCATGGGGTAAGTGGTTCCGTCAATTGTCGCTTGGCGCTCCTCCATGGTTTCAAAAAGGGCTGCTTGTGTTTTTGCAGGGGCCCGGTTGATCTCGTCAATCAAAATAACATTCGAGAAAATGGGGCCTTTTTTGAATTCAAAGTTGGATTGCTGCATGTTGAAAACAGAGGTTCCCAGAATATCACTGGGCATCAAATCCGGAGTGAATTGGATCCGACTAAAGCCTGTTTGAATGGTTTTCGCAAAGAGTTTTGCGGTTAGGGTTTTAGCAATACCGGGAACCCCTTCTATGAGAACGTGACCATCGACCAGAAGCGCCGCGATAAGCAGCTCGACGAAGTCTTCTTGGCCTACAATCACCTTAGACAACTCGGCTTTGAGTTCGGTTACCTTTTTGTTGAGATCCTCTAAAGGGATGCGGTTATCAAAATTCAAGTCATTGGATTCCATGGGCTTGTGCTTTAAAATTTTGTATTCTGTTTTCGAGTTGTTCCAGTATAGGATCGCTTATAGAGTCCGCCCCCTGAATGTTTTGGAGGAACTGAAACAACTGTTCAATTTGTTGAGGAGTATGCTGGCTTCTCGCGGCCAACTGTTTGATGAATTCGCTATCAATTTTTTCGGTGGGTAGATAAAACTGAGTTCTGATGTATTCTAAGAAGAACTCAATTTTGTGGGAAGCAATACTCTTGCGCTGATTCCCTTCATAATACATATCACCAATGGTCCGCGTAAAGTTTAGAGACTGGTTCTTCAAAGGTGGAATTACGGGAATTGCGCGCTGTTTTCTTCTTCCCTGGAATAAAATGTAGAGTAGGGCACCGATGAGGGCGAGATAGTAGGCCCATTTAAACTCGTTGGTGTCCAGAAAAATACGCATTGGTGAGACTTCTACCGTTTTTCCGCGCTTGTAGTAGGCGTCGAGGTAAAGGGCGTCGTCGGTATGGAGATAGGAGGCCACTTGGGCGGTATAGTCCAAGTTGCGCTTCTCATTCAAAAGGAAGTAATTCGTAAAGGATTCGGGGGCCAAGTGTAGCAGGATTTCTCCCTTTCCAAATTGACTGCGTACAAAATTCACCCGGGCTTCGCGCACTTTGCTCTTATCGCCCACCACTTGAACTGTTCCCAGGGTTTTGGTTGTGGTGGTGTCTATTTTGATGAAATATCCCTTGGAGTAATCCCGGTTCCAGGTGACTTTATTCGAGGATGAAGTGTCGTTGAGTAAAGTGTATTCAAAGACAGGCTCTAGAGATCCATGATCAAAAACTCTTTGGGTCACTAGGCCAAGAGTATCGAGCAAGAAACCATCAAAATTATTTGCAGAGACGAACAGGCGATTGCCCTTACTCACCCAATCGAGTATTACCTCGTTTTCGGCATCCCCAAAATTGACGCGACTATTGACAAACAAAAAGGTTCCTTCAAGCTCTTCATTTTGTAATAAATCAAAGGGTGGGCTGTAGGTTTCTCTGAGTCGATCTCCCCACTGTTCAGAGACCAGGGTTTTAAAGACCCGTGTACCGTAAGGAATCTTGTGCCGACTTACATAAGAAGGATACCAATTGATGTCTTTGGGTTTGTTGTATTCCACAAACAAAAAACCGGCGACAATAATCGCTCCTAAAAACCCGTAGATGTAGATGTTTTTCTTCATCGGGTTTGCAGGTATTTTTGGAGTTTTTGGTAATCGCTTAAGGCCTGTCCATAGCTTATCTGGTCAATAGGGAAGTCTCCATACCAGGTATAATCATAAATGCGAACGACCCGACTCATCAGGGATTTGAGTTCTCCATCTTTAACCTCCTGAATGTATTCGTGGTTGGTTTTTTGCGGTTGCCAATCGATCCATTCGCCTTCTCTTAAGAGTTTTAAACAAAGGATAAACTGGTAGCGAAGGGCCAGGCGGTAATCCTGATGGGCGAGGGCTTCTGTGATCAGGGCGTCGATATCTTCCTCTTCCATGATCCTTTCTTCCTCTGAAAGATTGACCAGGTTTTTGTTTGTGCCTTCAAATCCGAACCCTCCTTTGTTGACTTTGAGAAAGAATCGGGCAATGAGGTAAATGAGTAAAGCGAGCGCTATATAGGGTAGAGACTTAAAAAATAGTGCCAGGTATTCCCCTGCCTTTTCACCCCCAGCTAACCAGCGAAAAAAACGGTACAGCTGATTGCTGATCGAGGCCCTCACTTTGGTGAACCAATTGCTTTCGTTGGGCAGTTCCCGATAGTCGTATTTATCATCCGCCTTAAAGGACTCCAAGTCAGATTCTTTCCAATCCAAGGCTTCCCGAATCAGAGTGTCCCGAAACATCCGAATCGTGTCTTGACTCTCTAACCGAACTTGATTGGCCTTCAGTTGATCCGGAAGGGGGATTTCAAAATCGATAAATTCTTCCGGTCCTTCATCCAAAGGGTTATCCGTGGTCAGCGAATCCAAGGCTCGATTGGTTTCCACTGTATCTACCGCTTTCTCTTCTTGGGCCCAACATAGAGGGCCAAGGCAGCAGAGTAGAAGCAGTATGAATCGGTTCAGTGGTCGCAAGGCATTGATTTAATGAAGACTTTCCGAATTTCCGAGATCGCTGATGCGACCCATAGCACCGGATGAGGTCTTTTGTTCGTGCAGGTTAAAGTAGACGAGTACAATACTGACCAAGAGAATGATACGCATCAAAAATTGGACGACTGAACTCAGAATGTTGATGGCCAAGTAAATAGGGTCGTTAAAAACATTCATGGATTCTGCATCGACTTCTCCTGTGAAGACCCCCATTTTAATCCACATATAAATGATGGAAGGCAAGGCGAAAGCGTAGTTGGCCACCATGATGATGATGTACATGACCAGGAGCACAAAAAAGGTATTCCACCATTGACCACTGACCAAGTTAAAACCACCGGAGAAAGAGTCTCCAACCCCTCTTTTCTCTATGATAAGGATAGGAATACTTAAGGCCAGTGGAACGGCAAGATAGATTCCAGGTAAGATGCAGATCATCAAGCCAAGTAAGACAGTTAAACCAATGAGAATACCCAACCCCATCAAGGGCCAAAAGTTCTGGTAGGAATCTCTTTTGATGGTGGCGTAATCCGTTTTTCCGTTGTTGGCGGTATAGTTTTGAATGTAACAGATTACGGCCGCATTAGACATGATATAGGTTACAAGACCAGAGATCATAAGGACGGCTAAGACGCCAAACAGAATGATGAATTCCTCCTCAGAGGTTTCGTTATTATCCATCAAGCCTTGAAAAGACATCATTTCGCCAAAGTAATAGAGGTAGGCTCCTGTTGCGGCTAATAAAATAAGCAGATAGGGTCCCGAAATTTTGAGAATAGCGCCCATAAAGGATCTGAATTCCAGGCGTATAAATCGGAAGGTGTCAGACAGAACCTCTCCTAGATCGCGCTGTCTGCGGAAGTTGACAAAGTTTTTGGTATTCATGTATCAAGGGATTGGTTAGCGGTTTTCTTTTTGAGGTGTATGGGGTAAAAAACGTAATAAAACAAAATCAGGACCAGTGAGCTGAGGATGATTAAAATGGCCAGGAAGTCGGGCATTTGGGTATGTCGTGTTACATAGCCTTCTAAAAAACCAGCAATAACAAAAAAGGGTACAGTGCTGACCATGATTTTAAGGCCATTAATGACCCCACGTTTAAAAGATTCCAGTCGGGTATAGGTACCCGGAAATAAAATGCCATTGGCCAGTACTAATCCCGCTGCGCCGGCAATAACAATCACTGAAATCTCGATGGTTCCATGAATCCAAATCGTTCTCACCGACTCCCAGCCTACGCCCTGTTCAAAAAAGAAGTACTGAAAGCTCCCGAGCATAATACCGTTGCGAAGCATTATCCACAGAGTGCCTACGCCCAGAAAGATTCCGAAAGCAAAGGCATAGGCTGCTACGCGAATATTGTTGATGGTAATCCCCAGGAACATATTGAACTCTCCCATCTGTTTGTAGACCGCCATGGGGTCGTCGTTGGCAATATTTTCTAGGGTCATATTGACATAGGCATCCCCCAAAATAGAACGGACAAAGCGTCCATCATTGGCAGCGGAATAGGCGCCTACCAGGGCAAAAAAGAAAAAAACGAGAAATGAAACCAAGAGTTCTCTATGGTGTTGTACGAAGAGGGTAGGAAACTCCGTTTTCCAAAATGAAATGATGCGGTTTCGGGACTCTCGACCCGTCTTGTAAATTTTTTGATGCGCTTGTACAGCAAGTCCGTTGAGGTACTGTGTTGTTTTGCTGTTCGGATAAAATGTTTGGGCGTAACTCAGGTGATCGGTAATCTCGATATAGAGGTCTGCTAAAGCATCGGCTGAAAGGCTAGACGGGTTTTTAAGTGCCTTTTCGAATGTAGCCCATTTATCCTTATTTTGTCTGACGAAGGCCGCTTCGCGCATGTAGTAGGGTTTGAAGTAAAGAAAGGAAAACTATGGATCAATTTCAAGTTGAAACCGCGCAAAATGTACAAATTGACCACCGTGTTGCAGATTTGGGCCAGCGAATGCTGGCTTATATCGTTGACAGCATCGTAATCGCCTTGTACACCATCGGGGTGATCTACCTTCTGGTTTCTTTAGAAATTGATTGGGGAGATATGTGGGCCCTTTATCTCTTAGGTACCTTGCCCGCTTTTATGTATTATGTTTTAATGGAAACCTTAACCAATGGCAGAACAATTGGTAAAAGTTTGGTGAATATTCGGGTGGTACGCCTCGACGGAACCAAGCCTAGTTTTTCGGGCTATTTCATCCGCTGGTTATTGCGCATTATTGATGTGGTATTGACCTCAGGAGGAGGAGCTGTTCTAACCATTCTGTTACGAGGGCATGGTCAGCGCATTGGGGATATTGCCGCGGGAACGACGGTTATTAATGAGCGCAAACGCCTCAGTATCGAAGAAGCCTTTAAGTCGAATTTGCCCGAAGGTTATACACCACGCTTTCCACAGGTAACGGTTTTGACGGACCAGGATATGGACACCATCCGCGATCTATTTTACTCGGCTCGTCGAAAAGGGGATCACAAGGTCATTATCAGTCTTGCAGATAAAATCAAAGAGCTCACAGGAATTCAGACTGACCTCACACCGATGGAACTTGTCCAGGTGGTCATCAATGATTTCACCTACTACACACAGCAGTAATTAGAGTAATTCAGGAAAGAGGGTTTCTTTTTGTCCGCTTTGGTGAAAGTAACGGTCTAAAACCAGCAAGCCCATTAGCTTTTCTCGGTTGGGGTTCTGAAAAAGCTTTACGTACTCTTGTGCATTCTCAATGATATTCTGAGCTTTTTCAGGGTGGTTCAGGTAGTATTCAATCTGCTGCTCTACATCAGAAAAATCATCGGCTACAGCAATGAAGTGCTTCCCAGCGACCAATTCTCCTTCCATAAACCAGCTTTCTCTTTTGAGCACTGGCATTACGGCAATGGAATTACTGGACATCACCCATTTCAGGTTACTCGCTACATCGACGCCTTCCAAACAAAGAACAAATTTGTGTTCCAGGTGGTAGCCGATACTCACTTTAGGTTTGTACCAATGATCGTGGGTAGTTCCTTTGTTGATCTGACCCAGATCACAAAGCGGGTGATCGAAATATTTCCGGTAAAAAGCCAAACGGTCTGGCTTTTGACGACTGAGGTGGCCTCGACCAAATAAGATGTTCTTTTTCTTTTCGAAAGGAATTCGGTCCTTTACAAAATGAAAGTGTCGGATGGCATTAAAACGCAGCAGAACATTGCCCTGATTGGGTTCTGAAATCGGTCTGGTTTTGACCAGAGTGGGTTGCGTAAATCGCTCAGTGTTGTCTCCAAAATGAATCCTAAGTTGTAGATCTTTTGGGAAATACCGGGAGGATTTGAGCAGATCAAAATAGTAGGTTTTTAATTTACCGGGAAGATCAATTTCGGCCAGGGTAGGCCAGTATATCTCAGGCTCGAAGCTTCCCTGAAATTTCATGTAGTAGTCCAACCTTCTTTTCAGCTCGGCTTGATCTTTTTGAGACAGTCTTTTCCAATACCCTGATCCAGGGCGTACCCCCATGCGTTTTTGGATTTCCATTAGCCCTCCATCGAGGTAGTAGAAAAAAGACGAGTTTGACAAGAGAGAAGACATATTAAAAGGCTTCGGCTTTCTTGATGTAGACGTTTTCCATCGGCCATTCTCCGTCGTCGATCTCAACCGCATTGATTTTATCGACAACATCCATGCCCTCAATAACTCTTCCAAAGGGGGTATAGCTGCCGTCCAGGTGATAGGACCCAGGTCGAGTCACCACAATAAAGAACTCGTAAGGCGAGGCCAATTTATGCGGGTTGTCTCGTTCGCTGCTCGGCATGGAAATGGTCCCCCGATGGTGCTTATGCCCTTTACGGGTGTCAGGAGGTAAGAGGTAGCGCCCTATTGCTCGTCTCTTTTTGGAGGTTTTCGTGTTGTCCGAATTACCGCCTTGAATAATAAAGTTAGGCACCACCCGATGAAATTGGGTGTCATCGAAATACCCCTTTTTGGCCAAATAGATGAAGTTAGCTTTGTGGTAAGGCACATTATCGTAGAGTTCTATGGTGAATGAGCCCATGCTGGTCGTGATTTTAACCTTGGTTTCCTTTACTTCTTTGGCGTAATTAAAAAAGAAATCAATGGCGTTTTCCTCACTCAGTTTAAAGGTGTCTTTGACTTGTTCTTCAACCGCGGTCTGTGCGGCAGTGGAAGAACTATCCGCTGAAATTGAATTATTTTTGGCGTTTATCTCCGAACTAGAGGCAGCTTCTTTTTCTTTTTTTTCGGTAGAATCACAACTGAAAAATAGCAGACCAACCAGAAAGAGGGGGTAGAGAATAGATGTGTTGCGCATGAAATTTGATGATTTTCTTCGGCTTGTGCCAAAATTAGGAAAACTGAATCTTCCGGGCGAGAATGCCCAGGACCTTATGGCTCCTTCCATGAGGCGCAGCTGGATGGAGGCGCAAAGCAAAAAAAATCTGAATCCGCGTGAAGCGGGTGTTTTGGCTTTGGTCTATCCCAATCAAGAACACGAGGCGATGCTCTTGTTTATTCTTCGCCGCACTTATTCTGGTGTTCATTCTGGACAAATGGCTTTTCCAGGGGGAAAGAAAGAAACTTCGGACCGGGATCTTTGGGAAACCGCTTTAAGAGAAACGGAGGAAGAAGTGGGAGTACCGCGCCACGTGGTGCATTACCTGACCAAGCTGACAGAAGTCTATATACCACCCAGTAATTTTTTGGTACATCCTTATCTCGGGTGGTGCGAAGAAAAACCACCTTTGGCTAAGCAGGAAGAAGAAGTGGAAGAGATCATTGAGATTTCTGTCGGGGAATTATTTAACCAAAACAGCCACATCAATACCGAAATCAGTACCTCTTACGCCAACAAAATGGAGGTGCCGGCCTATCATGTTCAAAACCAGATCATTTGGGGAGCAACGGCCATGATGTTAAGCGAAATCGAAGCGCTTTTCGCGGAGACCGAATAAGAGTTTTGTAAATTTAGACACTCTATGGGTTTATTTAAACGCAATCCTTTTGGTCATAATCTCTTCATGAAGCGGTGGTTAATCCGCATTTTGGGACTGATGACCCATTCCCGGTATAAAGGGTTTAATTCCCTTCAAATAGAGGGGTCAGACATCGTTCGCTCACTCCCAGAGAACAACGTTCTATTTGTGAGTAATCACCAGACTTATTTTGCGGATGTGGTGGCTATGCTTCATGTTTTTTATGCGAGTCTGGCAGGCAGAGAAGACTCGATTAAGAATGTAGGATACCTCTGGAACCCCAAACTGAATATCTATTACGTCGCGGCAAAAGAGACCATGAGCAAAAGTCTTTTGACCCGTTTACTGGCCTACGCCGGATCGATCAGTATTGAGAGAACCTGGAGGGCTGACGGAAAGGATGTCAATCGTCAGGTGAAGATGAGTGATATCACCAATATCGGGACAGCACTGGACGATGGCTGGGTAATCACCTTTCCTCAGGGAACAACAAGGCCTTGGAAACCTCTGCGCAAAGGAACAGCTCACATCATCAAAAACTACAAGCCTATCGTGGTACCGGTGGTGATAGATGGTTTCCGCCGATCTTTTGATCGCAAGGGATTATACATCAAAAAGAAAGGTATACTGCAGTCCATCCAAATCAAAGAGCCTCTGGAAATTGATTACGAAAAGGAGTCTGTTGCCGATATCATTGAAAAATTGGAGTATGCCATTGAGCAGCACCCGTCTTTCCTCAAAGTGATTCCTCAGGAGGAATTGGCTGCCTACGAAGAAGACCACCGCAAACGGGAGTGGAGATACTAAGAAATCGAATTACAATTCTATCTTGTTTTTTCCTGCCATTACTTTGGAGAGTTCCGGGTAATTGGAAATAAAGGTTTGCATTATGAACTCTAGGGGTACGTCTGCAAAATGACCATAGTCCTCCACGTATTCCATAAACTGATCCTGGGCCTGGTTGTATTCTTGAATCACGGCATCCTGACTCCCATCAAATTCCAAAACATCGACCTGATACAGTGCGCAGAGTTCTTTGTTAAAGGCCGTTGAGGCCTTCCTCCAAACCCCATCGATGTAAAGCTCGGCAATTCCATGTGGAGCCAAATCGGCCGTTCCCAATTTGGCCACTAGACGTTCTATGACCAAGTGATTGGTGACCTTGGCCAGACGCAATCGAGCGGGTATTCCCAAGGCCCGTGCGGCAGCGATTAAAAGGGTCGATTTGTCAATGCAGTGACCCTCTTTTTGGGTTGCGATAAAACTGGCCTTGTAGTTCTCGGCTTGTTGATAGATCACAAAAGGATTGTAGCGCCACCCATCTCGGATGCGAACAAAGAGCTGAGCTATTTGTTCTTGGAGCGGAAGGGGCTGAAAAGGGGAGATCAATTCCTGTATAAGCTCGGTATTGTAGTCAAAAAAGGAGGTTTCAACGAGGTATTTTTTCATACTTCAATACGTCGTAATTCCTGGTGGTTTCTTCGCAGTTTACGGATCAAGAACCCATAGAGTAAAAAGTAGATAATACCCATGAGCGAAAGAATGGCAAATCCTCCGATCCCTACTGCCAGAAGTAGAACCTGTTTGTATTGCACCAGGGTTAATCCATCGGCTTCCAAATCTCGAGGGAAGAGCTCCATCAAGTTAGGAGTTGTATAAATTCCTCCCATAACCAACAGGACGACAATCAAGGCGGCAGAAAGACTAAAAATCACATAGTATTTCACGGTCTTTCTGGTCTTTAGGATATTGTTCATCAGTTTTTGGGAATCGTCCAAAACCGAAATTTCTTTGTATCTCTTGTAAAAGAGATAGATAAAATAAAGCGCGACTAGGTAGTAAATCGCATTGAAGCCGAACAGCCAGTTGCTTATTCCCAATTGGGTGTATATATCAAAGCCGGATTGGGCGGAAGGCAACAGATAGATCAAATGGGGTAATACCAATTCGATCAAACTGATGATCAGGATCCAACGGACGACCGAGGTCGACTTTTTCCAGATCATTTGCTGAATATCCTTGTAGCTTAGTTTGGGCAAGTCTTGCTTTTCTTGCTGCCAGTGTTGTTTTAAGAGTTCCAGTTCATCCATTTCTCAGGGGTTCAGAATGGTTCTTAATTTATTTTTAATCCGATTCATTTTTACCCGGGCATTCACCTCGCTTATACCGAGGGTGCCGGATATCTCGGCGTAATCTTTATTTTCTAAGTATAAGAAGACCAAAGCTTTGTCAATATCATTCAACTGCTTGATCGCTCCATACATGAGTTTCAGTTGTTGTTCCTGAGTGTCGTCGTATTGGTCTGCTTTAATCTTGAACAAGACCGAGTCATACTCCTGTGTGCGAACCCTTTTTTTGGATTTGCGGTACAGGGTAATGGCCGTATTTAAAGCTACCCTATACATCCAGGTACTGAATTTGGACTCTCCTCTGAATTTAGGATAAGCCTTCCACAACTGAATGCTTATTTCTTGAAACAGATCGTTGTGGGAATGCGCATCATTGGTGTACAGACTGCACACTTTGTGTACAATGTTCTGATTGCTTTCCAGCTCACTCACAAATTGATGTTCCAGTTCTTTATTCAAAGGCGGTTAGTTTATTAGTTGGTAAGAAGACAAGAGTCCTTACCGTTAGTCTACACGCTCATCGATTTGTTACACTAATTTCTGTAATCTAAGGCAGGTGAACGATCGCCAATGAGTGGTTCATAGACGAAATCTGGGCCACGACGTTCGTTGAACTCTTCTTTTGCTTCTTTGATGAGTTTGGGGTTTTTGAAAAGTTCAATCCCAGTAAGGGTTAGAGTCTTGGAAGCCAGGACCATCCCTTTGATGCCAATACTGGTGCCGCCAGCAGCCACAGCCTGCCAACTGTGCGCAGGGGTTCCCGGTACCCAGGTCGCTGTTCTAAATCCAACAGTGGGTACCACAAAACTAACATCCCCCACATCCGTCGAGCCACCGGCTCTACCAATTTCGGAATAGGGTTGTACTTCCTGACTAACACTGAGGGGCCTGGGCGAAGCTAACGTCTTTGAGATTTTTTCGCCAAAGGCCGTTTCTTCTTGGTTATAGGTGTAACCGCCTAGCTCAGCCAGTTTGGAGTAGACCAGTTTTTGTAAGGTTGAATTCGGCAGGAGCTCGTGTACTCCATTGATGATTTCATATTCCATACGAGTTTCGGTGCCCAGTGCAGCCCCTTCGCCTGCCTTAACAATACGGTTAAAAATAGCCCGGACTTCGTCTCTTTGCGGGTGACGGGCATAGTAGTATACCTCTGCGTAATCAGGGACTACGTTAGGTGCCTTTCCGCCATCAGTAATGACATAGTGAATTCTGGACTCTTGCGGTACGTGCTCACGCATCATATTGACCATGTTATTCATGGCTTCAACACCGTCAAGGGAAGAACGTCCTTGTTGCGGAGCTCCTGCGGCGTGGGCTGCGGTACCATAAAAGCGGAACTTGGCCGAAATATTGGATAGGGCGGCAGCAGAGTTGGCTGCGTTTGAGGAGCCAGGATGCCAGTGCAGAGCCACGTCGACATCGTCAAATACTCCTGCCCGAGACATATATACTTTTGCACCACCCCCTTCTTCGGCAGGACATCCGTAAAAACGAATACGCCCTTCTGTTTTAGAACTTATCAGCCAATCTTTTAATGCGATGGCGGCGGCGGTAGAGGCGGTTCCAAAAAGGTGGTGCCCACAGGCGTGGCCGCCGATTTGACCTGCAGATGCTTTTTGGGGTTCTGCCTTTTGAGAAAGACCTGGTAGGGCGTCGAATTCTCCCAGAATGGCAATGACAGGTCCTCCAGTGCCAAATTCTGCCACAAAAGCGGTAGGAATGTCAGCAATTCCTGCGGTAACGGCAAACCCGGCATCTTTGAGGGTTTTTTGAAGTAGGGCGGAACTTTTGGTTTCTTGGTATCCCATTTCTGCCCATTCCCAGATCTGCAAGGCTATGTCTTCGTATTTGTCGGTTTGGTTGTCGATGGTCTGAAGGGCCTTCTTTTCGGATTGCGCTTGAAGGGGAAGGGCAACACTCAAGACCAAAAGAATGAGGAGGGTATAATTACTTTTCATGGTGTGATTCTTTTGCATAAAGATAAGCGAAACATCGCCTTGTTGGAGTAGGGCAACATTTGGCAATGCACTACCTTTGTTTATTATTTAGACCATGAATATACCCCAGTCGAGTTTTCCGCGTGTAGTGATAATAGGAGGTGGGTTTGCTGGCCTTTCTCTGGCTAAATCCCTTTGTCGAAAAGAGGTGCAGGTGGTACTGATCGATAAACACAACTACCACACTTTTCAGCCGCTCTTGTACCAGGTTTCGACAGGTGGTCTTGAACCGGATTCCATCGCTTACCCGATTCGAAAAGTCCTGCAGGGTTTTCCGGATTTCTACTTTAGACTGGCAGAAGTGGAACAGGTCGATCCAGAGAAGAAAACGATCGTTACCTCTATCGGTCCCTTGGAGTACGATTCTTTGGTGATTGCTGCCGGTACAGAAACCAACTTTTTCGGGAACACCTCTCTGGAAGAGAACAGTATGGCGATGAAGACGATTCCACAATCCCTTAACCTTCGAAGCCTCATTCTGCAGAATTTTGAAAATGCCTTGCTCACAGACGATCTTCATAAGCGCGATGCGCTTATGAATTTTGTTATCGTCGGAGGCGGCCCTACAGGTGTAGAGCTCGCAGGGGCCTTGGCTGAGATCAAAAAGGGGATTTTACCGAAGGACTACCCGGATTTGGATACCAGAAGGGCGCAGATCAATTTGGTACAGGGAGCCTCTCGTCTACTCCCTGCCATGAGTGAGCAAGCCTCTAAAAAGGCGGAAGACTTTTTAGAGGATCTTGGAGTACACGTCTGGAAAGGTCTCAGGGTGACGGAATACGATGGCTGGACGGCCAAGACGAACGATAAAACGCAGTTTGAAACCGCAGCGCTTATCTGGGCAGCGGGGGTCAAAGGGGTTCGTTTAGAGGGGCTAACACAAGCTTCTTGCCAAGGGAAAGGTGGTCGACTGAAGGTTGATACCTTTAACCAAGTGGAAGGCTATCAGGATATTTATGCTATTGGTGATATTGCCGAAATGAGTTCCGAAGAATTGCCCTACGGCCACCCCATGATGGCCCAACCGGCGCTGCAGCAAGGGCGACATTTGGGAAAGAACCTGGTAGCTAAACTGGAGGGAAAAGCCATGAAGCCCTTCGTATACAATGATAAGGGGAGTATGGCGACCATCGGCCGCAACAAAGCTGTGGTTGATCTTCCCAAGTTTCGATTCCAAGGTATTTTTGCCTGGTACGTGTGGATGTTTGTCCACCTGTATTTCTTGATTGGGTTTAGGAACCGTGTTGTTGTCTTTATCAATTGGGTATATAACTATATCCGTTTTGATCGAGAAGCTCGCTTGATCATTCGTCCTTTCCAGAAAGGGTATCCCAAAGAATTATACGATAGTCAATCCGACTAAGACGGTTTGGATTGACCTCGAGGATGGAAGTCGGCTAAGATTTTTGTCAGGTGATTCCGGTCTACATGCACGTAGACCTCTGTGGTGGTTATACTGCTATGACCAAGCATGAGTTGGATTGCTCTCAAATCCGCCCCATTTTCCAGCAGATGCGTCGCAAAGGAATGGCGTAGGGTGTGAGGACTTACCTTTTTTTGAATTCCGGCGTCCTGACTCAGGCGCTTGATGATCGTAAAAATCATAGCCCGGGTTAGACCTGTCCCTCGTCTGGATAGAAAGAGGGTATCTTGAGATTTGGGGTCCCTTATGGAGACTCCCTGGCGATCTTCCAGGTAAATTCGAATATACTTTTGAGTAAGAGGAGCAAAGGGGACCAGTCGTTGTTTGTTTCCTTTTCCGATAATGCGCATATAGCCTTCCTCAAAAAAAAGATCCGAAAGCTGCAGCCCGGTTAATTCACTTACCCGCAAACCACAGCCGTATAAGGTCTCTAAGATTGCACGATTACGTCTGCCCAATGCATCGTTTTCGGTGCACGCGTCCAAAAGAGTCTCGACTTCTTCAATCGATAAGGTGTCGGGTAAATAGAGTCCCAACCGAGGACTGTCTAAAAGGGCAGCAGGATTGTCTTCCCGTAGACCTTCAGCAACCAAATAATTAAAGAAGCCTTTTAAGCTGGACATGAGGCGTGCCTGACTACGCGGGTGTTTGGTTTTAGAAAAGTCGTAGACAAACTGGGTAAGCAGTTCCTGTTCGATTTTAATTGGTGAATTTGCCGGTGATTCGACCAAAAAGTCCTGTAGTTTTTCTAAATCGAGTCGGTAATTTATACGGGTATTGGTCGAAAGTCCCCGCTCGATGTGCAGGTGATTTAAATAGTCCTGAATTGCCGTTGCCCACTCCACAAAACAAAGATAGAGCAAATCAACCCCCAAAAATTAGATCATCCGAGCGTTTGCTTCGGTATAGTGTATGCTTGAGAATTGTTTCCTCTGGAGTGATGTAGTAAGTTTACCCATCTAATTAAACACCTAAAGATCAAGCTGTTTATGAAAAAGAATGCCCTTCTTATCGTTGCCCTTTTTTGTGGTCTATTGACCTTTGGTCAGAACGAAAAACAAATTGACGTATTTACCGATTTGTACGAAGACGGATCCAAGCTCTCCTTTAAGGCTGGCTATTTATCCTTATCGCAAACTCTTGAAGATTCTGGGAACAGTATGTCGGATTCCAAATCCGGTTACTATGCGGGGATCGCTTTTAATTTTGGCGTTTCACCCAAGTTTGACTTTCAGACGGAATTGGTCTATGCCAACAGTAGCGAACAAAGTGATGCCCTTCACTTTCCTTTTTTGGCGAGCTTTCACTTATCTGAAAACTTGGCGCTACAATTGGGTCCACAGTTTGTTTTTGCTTTACAACGTCAGCCCGATAATATTGCTGGTTTTCAATTTAATTTTGGATTCGGAGCTCGGTACGATATCGGGAAGGGTGCTTACATCGATGCCCGTTATGCTCCACAGCTCAGTAATTCTTACCGTGGAGAACAAGATATTACCCTTCAAACGAATATTCTAACCCTTGGTTTGGGGTTCACCGTTAACTAATTCGTGAGTTAATTCACAGCTTACCAGCTGGTACATCAGTACCGGGTTTTTTTGTGTATAAGTTTGTCGATTTCCTTTGTAAATGCAACTTCAATGGATTTGAAATACCGTTATCTTTAGGCAAGTAAATCACTAAAACACAAACATGAAAAAAGTAGTATTGGTAGGGCTATTTGCTCTCCTAACCACAGCCATGGCCCAAGCGCAGTTTTCTCTTCAAGGAGGGGTGAACAATGTAACTGTTAAAGTGGATCTCGATGAATTTGGGTCTGCCTCTGATAGTGAATTGGGTTTCTTTGTAGGTGCAGGTTATGAACTTGGTCTCAGTGAAAAATTTTACCTAGAGCCTGCGATTTTATTCAGCATCGTATCAGATTTGACCGCTCTGTATGTTCCTGTGATATTGAAGTACGGGGTTGCCGAAGACTTTAAGGTTACGGCTGGTCCTCAATTGAATATTCTCTTGGAAGATGGAATTCCGGATGGAAAGACGGGTGTTGACTTGGGAGTAGGTGGCGAGTATACTTTCGCTGAGGGTTGGTTTGCCTTTGCCCGCTATGCCTTTCAGGTAAGTCGTGGTGGGGATTTTGGTGAGTTAACTGATATCAACACCTTCACTCTGGGAGTAGGGAAGAAATTCAACTAAGACTTCCTCAAACTTAATCATAAAGGGCTCCGAAAGGAGCCTTTTTTGTTTTCCCGTACGCCAGGAGTATCTTTAGCGTTGTATAATTATGAAGATCACCATTATTAACGGACCCAACCTGAATCTGCTCGGTTCGAGAGAACCCGATACTTACGGATCACAATCTTTCGAGACCTACTTTGAGGATCTCAGAAAGAAGTACCCTGAAGTGCATTTAGACATGTACCAATCCAATGTGGAAGGGGAGCTGATCAATAAACTGCACGAGTGTGGATTTGAAGGGGAGGGGATCATTCTAAATGCCGGTGCCTATACCCACACCTCCATCGGTTTGGCAGATGCCATCAATGCGATTAAGACCCCTGTAGTTGAAGTCCATATCAGCAACACCATGGCCCGGGAGGAGTTCCGGCATAAATCCTATTTGTCTCCGGTATGTAAAGGAGTTGTGCTCGGCTTTGGTCTCCGGAGTTACGAATTAGCACTACAGAGCTTTCTATAAAAAAACCGGCACAATGGCCGGTTTTAATTTTTTACAAGTGAATCACTTCGTCGTAAGCATCTGCCACGGCTTCCATCACCGCTTCACTCATGGTAGGGTGAGGGTGAACTGCTTTGAGGATCTCGTGTCCTGTGGTTTCCAGCTTGCGAGCAACTACGGCTTCCGCAATCATATCGGTTACCCCGGCACCAATCATATGACAGCCGAGCCACTCTCCGTACTTGGCATCAAAGATGACCTTGACAAATCCATCAGAATTACCGCTGGCTTTCGCTTTACCACTGGCAGAGAAAGGGAATTTACCCACCTTGATATCGTAACCGGCTTCTTTGGCTTTGGCTTCAGTAAGACCGACAGATGCGATTTCCGGCATACAATAGGTACATCCAGGAATATTTCCGTAATCCAATGGCTCCACCTTCATACCGGCAATTTTTTCGACACACAGGATTCCTTCTGCTGAGGCAACGTGCGCCAAGGCAGGTCCTGGAGTAACATCGCCAATGGCGTAGTATCCTGGGATATTGGTTTGGTAGAATTCGTCTACCTGGATTTTATCGCGATCAACAATGATCCCGACGTCTTCCAATCCGATGTTCTCGATATTGGATTTGATTCCAACGGCAGAAAGTAAGATGTCGGCTTCAAGAATTTCTTCGCCTTTATCGGACTTTACGGTGGCGCGAACCCCCTCGCCGGAAGTATCCACCTGGGTAACTTCGGAAGAGGTTTTGATTTTGATTCCTGATTTTTTGAAGGTGCGCTCCAATTGCTTAGAAACTTCAACGTCTTCCACCGGAACAATTTGAGGCATGTATTCGACAACCGTCACCTCTGTACCCATGGCGTTGTAGAAATAAGCGAACTCGATTCCGATCGCACCGCTTCCGACCACAATCATCTTTTTCGGTTGCTCTTCCAGCGTCATCGCCTCGCGGTAGCCAATTACTTTTTTACCGTCTTGAGGCAAGCTGTGTAGTTGGCGGCTGCGAGCCCCCGTTGCAACGATAATGTTGTCAGCACTGTATTCGGCTTGGGTTCCATCGGCTTGGTTAACCATTACCTTTTTCCCTGCCTTAAGTGTTCCGTAGCCCATGATCACTTCGATCTTGTTCTTCTTCATCAGGAATTGAACACCCTTGCTCATTCCGTCGGCGACACCGCGGCTTCGTCCTACGACAGCGTTAAAATCGTGCCCGTATTCACCAACGGTAAGCCCGTAATCTGAAGCGTGTTTGAGGTAGTCAAAAACCTGTGCAGACTTCAAAAGGGCTTTAGTCGGAATACATCCCCAATTCAAGCACACTCCTCCAAGGCTTTCTTTTTCAACAATAGCGGTTTTTAGACCGAGTTGAGACGCACGGATGGCGGTTACATACCCTCCAGGTCCACTTCCTAAAACAATGACATCAAAATGACTCATGTGGCTTCTTTGTTATAAATTGATTCGAGCGGCAAAAGTACGCATTAAAAGCGTCAAAAATCAAGTGGGAAGTTCGGCTTGTGCACCAGCAGAAGCCCGCATCTGCGAAAGGGCTTTTTTACTGCCCGAACATTCTTTTATTGAATTCTGCCGATTGACCTTTGGGAATCGATAGGGAGCTCCACTGGTCTCCTAAAATGATTTTACCCAGGTACATCAATTGCCCAACATGACTGGCGTAGTGCGCTAATTGTCGATGGAGGGCATGAGGAATGCTGTGAGCCTCTGCGCGGATGTAGACCGTGGATCCGAAATTCTCTGCATTCAGACTTTCTAGTGCCTCAAAGAGAATGGCCCAGCCATCTTCCCAGAGGGCGACGACCTCTTCTTTGGACTCGAAATCTATTACGAATTCCTGATCCCGGTGTCTCCAGCTCTTTTCGCCGTCTTCCGTCAGGAAATTGGTGAATCGGCTCTTCATATTGCCACTCATGTGTTTGACAAGTACCCCCACGCTGTTCACATCGGCGGCGGGCTCCCACAGCATTTGCTCCAGGGTCAAACGCTTCAGGGTTTTGTCTCCGTAGGATTTGTATCGGTTAAACTCTTTGGTGATGGATTCCAGAAAGGTTTCGGTCATATTAAGTGTTTTATTCCGGTGCGTCGAAGTCGAGGCATACAGAGTTTATGCAATATCGTTGCCCGGTGGTCTCTCTGGGTCCATCGTCAAAAACGTGCCCTAAATGAGATCCGCAATTTGCGCAACGGGTTTCTGTGCGAATCATCCCATGGGTGGTGTCTCGAAGGTATTCGATAGCCCCTTCAATCGCTTGATCAAAAGAAGGCCAGCCGCATCTACTGGCAAATTTGTGTTCGCTTTCAAAAAGAGGGGCATTACAAGCCTTACAACGGTATTTCCCCTCCTCGAAATGCAAATTGTATTTGCCGGTATGAGGGAATTCAGTTCCCCCTTTTCGGAGAACCCGGTATTCCTCTTTACTCAGTTGACTTTTCCAATCCTCTTCCGATTTTTGGCCAGGGTAGTTTTGCTCTTCGTTCATGTATAACTTTCCTTGTGTTCAAGGTACTTAATTCCTCATTCTTTTGTCTAAAAAGAGGTTTTGACCTTTCCGTATAACAAAAATAAGCCCTGAACGCGTCAGGGCTTATTGGCTTATTCAAAAATTATATTGAGGTTCCTTCTCAAGAAGGGTATTAAAGTTCCACTTTAGGAATGTTTTCTTCTTCGACATTCAACAGGTTCATCACGGCTTGCATGTCGTTGAAGTTGATCCGTGCAGAGCTAGAAGCTTCCGCAGGAATGATGGCGATACGGAAAACCTGATCGTCAGTGTCACCCGGCATAAGGGTCGCCAAATCAAAATCAGCTTCCAAGAACAGGTTCACATCCAAGAAGGTGTGATCGTAGTTGTACTGCAAGAGTCCCTGATTCAGGATACGGGTCTGAGGGAGGAGTCTCCAAATATCGACAGGCTCGTTATTGCTGTCGGTGGTTTGGTCCCACAACAGATAAACCAATACAATATCCGTTTCAAAAACTTCTACGGTCTGCGGAAATTCATACAAGATGGAGTAGTTATTCGAGGCGTCAAAGGTTCCTTGAATATCGATCACTGTCCCAAGGATATTTACACCATCCTGGCCATCTCGTCCATCCAATCCGTCGCGTCCATCAAACCCTGGAGGTCCTACTGGTCCTTCACAGGCCGTCATAACGATTAAAAATAGCGCGCTTATACTGTAAAATAATCCTTTTCTCATCTTCTTTACTTTTGATTACACTTGGTTTTCTCTTCTTAAAACAAAAAGGATGCCACTTTTTTTGGCCCCCTTCAAAAATACGGGAAGAAATCCCTTTTTTTCCTTCTTTTTCAGACTCTTTCGGGGAGTGCTGAATATAAAAGTTGCGTAATATTGCACTTACAAAAGCAGATCTATGAGCACCAACGCCGCCGTTCTTCCCTTTTCTCTTTTTACTGATTTTGACATTGACCTTTTTAAAAGCGGAAAACACTACCGCCTTTACGAGAAATTAGGCTCTCATGTCACCACCGTTGAAGGAGAGGCGGGAGTCTACTTTGCCGTCTGGGCACCATCAGCCGCTGCGGTTTCCGTCGTTGGTGATTTTAACCACTGGAATGAAGAAGAGCATCCTTTGATGGTGCGTTGGGATGGCAGTGGGATTTGGGAAGGCTTTATACCGGGCTTGGGATCGGGTACCTTATACAAGTACAAAATTCAATCGCATCACAATGGCGTGGTAACGGAAAAGGCGGATCCTTTTGCTCGGGCAGCTGAACACCCGCCAAAAACGGCCTCCATGGTCTGGGACAGTCAATACGATTGGGAAGACCAAAAGTGGATGCGTAGCCGAAAAAAGCACAACAGTCTCGAAAGTCCTTATTCGGTCTACGAGGTGCATTTAGGTTCCTGGAGAAAGAAGAATGGCTGGGAATACCTCAATTATGAAGAATTAGCGGAACAGTTGGTGGATTATGTGGCTGAGATGGGCTTTACCCATGTGGAGTTCATGCCGGTAATGGAGTTCCCTTATGATCCCTCCTGGGGCTACCAACTTACGGGCTACTTTGCCCCCACCTCCCGTTTTGGAAATCCGGATGGATTTAAACTTTTGGTGGATCGACTTCACCAGGAAGGTATTGGAGTCATCCTGGATTGGGTACCTTCTCACTTTCCGGAGGATGCACACGGATTGGGCTTTTTTGATGGATCTCACCTGTATGAACACCCGGACAGAAGAAGAGGCTACCACCCGGATTGGAAGAGCTTGATCTTTAACTACGGACGAAATGAAGTCCGTGCCTTTTTAATCAGTAATGCGATATTCTGGTTAGATCATTACCACGCGGACGGTTTGCGTGTTGACGCGGTCGCTTCCATGCTTTATTTGGATTATTCCCGTGAAGATGGAGAATGGGAACCCAATATTTACGGGAACAACGAAAACCTGGAAGCCCTATCCTTCATACGGGACCTGAATACGGAAGTCTATGCCAGCTTTCCGGATGTACAAACCATTGCGGAGGAGTCTACAGCCTTTACGGGAGTCTCCAAGCCTGTGGATTTAGGAGGTCTGGGCTTCGGAATGAAGTGGATGATGGGGTGGATGCACGATACCCTGGAGTACTTCAAAAAAGAACCTATTCACCGCCGCTTCCATCAGAACGATATCACTTTTAGTTTGGCTTACGCCTTTACCGAAAACTTCATGTTGCCTTTATCACATGATGAGGTGGTTTACGGGAAAAAGTCCCTGATTTATCGCATGCCCGGTGATGAGTGGCAGCGTTTTGCCAATTTGCGCTTGCTCTTCAGTTATATGTTCACCCACCCCGGGACTAAACTCCTCTTTATGGGTGGCGAATTTGGACAAACTTCCGAGTGGAACTTCGAACAAGGCCTGGAATGGAACTTGTTGGATTATCCTCTTCACAACGGTGTAAAAGAGCTGATCAAATCCCTGAACAGCTTGTATAAGAAGTATCCGGCCTTGCACAAGAAGCAGTTCAGTTATGACGGATTTGAGTGGTTGGAGTACAACGATAACGAAAATTCCGTGATTTCCTTTGTTCGTAAAACCGATGACCCCAAGGACGATATTGTTGTGGTCTGCAACTTTACTCCAGTGGTTCGCGAGAATTATCGCGTAGGAGTGACTAAGGCCAGCCGAGTCAAAGAAGTGTTTAACTCCGACGACAAGCGATTCGCCGGTACCGGTCAACTCAACGAAAAAATTAAGGTAGAAAAAGTGGGCTGGCACGGATGTGCTCAGTCCGTGCAGTTGAAACTCCCACCTCTGGGTATGGTGGTTTTGAAGTAAGAATTTGCCCTCAAATTGGTTAGCTTGCTCAATAATGCGGACGTGTCCTCGTTGAGTACTTATTCATCAACAGAATATTGATAAAAAGCCTGTGGAAATTCAATTTCCAGGCGCCTATTCACTATGATTACCAATACCGAAATAGCCCACAGAGGCAATCAATTTCCAAATCAAATTGTCGACTTTCACAGAGAGAACGATCGCGTGTACTTCACTACTCAAAATGGGGTAATCCTGGAGATTACCGTCTTACGTGATAGTGCTCTGCGTTTTCGATACGCTACGGAACACGTTTTTGAACCTGATTTTTCTTATGCTATTGCGGATGATGTTTCCTTGGGCTATAATGTCTTAGAAGTGACTGAAGGACCACCGGAATATGTACTCACAACCGCTAAGCTGATCGTCTATGTCAAGAAAGACAATCTCAAGGTCGAAATTACAGACCTGGATGGCAATATGATCAGTGAGGAGGAAAACGGTTTTCATTGGGAAGAAAACTTTGCTTACGGTGGAAATGTGGTGAAGATGAGTAAAGTCACTCAACAAGCCGAAAGCTTCTACGGTATGGGGGATAAAGCGTCTCACATCAACCTCAAGGGCAAGCGAGTAAACAACTGGGTTACTGATCAGTACGCTTACCACAAGGACCAGGAGCCACTCTACAAGTCAATTCCTTTTTATCTGGGCCTTCACAACGATTTGGCCTACGGAATTTTCTTTGACAACTCTTTCAGTACGTATTTCGACTTCGCCCAGGAAAAGCGAAACGTCACCAGCTTCTGGGCAGATGGAGGCGAAATGAACTACTATTTCTTCTATGGACCTAAAATGTCTCAGGTCGTAGAAGCTTATACCGATTTGACCGGAGTGCCCGAGTTACCTCCTTTGTGGGCTTTGGGCTTTCACCAATCCAAGTGGAGTTATTATCCGGAAAAGCAGGTTATGGAAATTGCCAAAAAGTTCCGTGATCTCAAACTGCCTTGCGATGCGATTTACCTCGACATCGATTATATGGAAGGCTTCCGTTGTTTTACCTGGAATAATCGCCGCTTTCCGAACCCCAAGAAAATGGTCGAAAAGCTGGAAGCCATGGGAATGAAAACGGTAACCATGATTGATCCTGGAATTAAAATAGATCGGGATTACTGGGTCTACCAACAGGCGATGGAAAATGACTTCTTCTGTAAACGAGCCGATGGTCCACATTTTAAAGGGAAAGTTTGGCCAGGGGAGTGTAAGTTCCCTGACTTTACCAATCCCGAGGTACGCGAATGGTGGGCAGGCCTCTACAAAGAGATGATTGCAGACATTGGGGTGCACGGGGTCTGGAATGACATGAATGAACCCGCCATTATGGATGTGCCGACTAAAACGGCCAACCTGGATATGCGCCACGACTACGATGGACATCCCTGCAGTCACCGAAAGGCCCATAATGTTTATGGTATGCAAATGGTCCGTGCGACCTACGATGGCCTCAAGAAATTCAGTTTCCCGAAGCGTCCTTTTGTTTTAACCAGGGCAGCGTATGCGGGGACTCAGCGCTACTGTGCGACCTGGACCGGAGATAATGTGGCGACTTGGGAACACCTCTGGATCGCCAATGTACAAGCTCAGCGTATGTGTATGAGTGGGTACTCTTTTATAGGAACAGATATCGGTGGATTTGCAGAACAGCCCAATGGAGAGCTTTTTGCACGTTGGGTACAACTGGGAATTTTCCACCCTTTTTGTCGAGTTCATTCCAGTGGTGACCACGGAGATCAGGAACCCTGGTCCTTTGGGGACGAAATCACCGATATCGTCCGCAAGTACTTGGAGCTGAGGTACGAATTACTTCCGTATTTGTACACTATGTTCTACAAATACATTCAGGACGGTTTGCCCATGCTGCAGTCGTTGGTCTTCTATGATCAAGCGGATCCTCAGACGCACTTCCGTACAGATGAATTTCTCTTTGGTGAGCAGATTCTCATTGTTCCCGTACAAGAATCAAATGTCTTGGGCAGAAGATTGTATTTGCCAAGAGGGGAGTGGTACAATTATTGGACGGATGAGTTTCATCACGGAGGAACCGAGAAGTATGTGGAATGCCCGTTAGATACCATCCCCATGTTCATTAAAGCGGGGTCCATGATACCGAAATACCCGGTTCAGCAGTATGTTGGAGAGAAGAAATTGGAAGAACTTCGCATCGATGTTTACTATGTGGAAGGCCAAGAAAACTCAACAGTTTATGAAGATCAACAAGACGGATACGATTACAAGAAGGGACGATTTAGTCTCCGTAAGTTCCGCCTTCGTGGAAAGGATGGTGAACTTATTATCCAACAGTTTAAGGATGGTTCCTTCATGACACCTTACGAAAACATCCGTATGACCTTCCACGGTCTTCCCTTTAAGATCGGAATGATAGAGCTGGACAATGAAAAAGTGAATTACAATAAGGTGCAGTATTCAGATGACAACACCATTGTGGTACACAAGGATTTCACCGAGTTGCATCTGGTTGGCATCTAAATTTTTGTAATTTACCGCCAACAAACACAAGAGAAGATGAGAAAATTAGGTCTCATTTTCGTTTTGTTTTTTGCGGTCGCCGCTTGCAAAACGAATCCCTTCACCGGGAAGAAAACACTCAACTTTTATCCCAATAGCCAAATATTTCCGATGGCTTTTGCCCAGTATGACCAATTTCTTGGCGCAAACAAGGTCATTAAGCAGGGGGCTGAAGCCGAAACCATCAAGCGGGTGGGTCAACGTATTGCTTCTGCGGCAGAACGTTGGTTAAACGCGAATGGTTACCCGGGATATCTCAAGGATTACCAATGGGAATACAACTTGGTCCAGGACAAGACGGTGAATGCCTGGTGTATGCCAGGGGGAAAGATCGTATTTTACACGGGTATCCTGCCGATTACTCAAACCGAGACAGGTATTGCCGTTGTGATGGGGCACGAAGTGGCTCACGCGCTGGCAGATCACGGAGCTCAGCGTATGAGCGCAGGTATGGTGCAGCAAATAGGGGCGGTAGCCGGAAATGTTGCGATAACGGATCCTCAAAAAAGAAATACCTTCAATCAAGCCTATGGTATCGGCTCTACCGTTTTAGGAGTTCTTCCTTTCAGTCGAAGCCACGAGACCGAAGCCGATCGCATTGGTTTACAAATTATGGCTATTGCGGGTTATAATCCAGACGAGGCAGCAGAGCTGTGGAAACGGATGAAGGCCAATAGTGGAGGTAACGCACCACCAGAATTTTTGAGTACTCACCCTTCCAATGATACCCGTATCGCTAATCTAGCCGCCTGGGCTCCTGAAGCCAAGGCAGAGGCAGCCAAGTTTGGAATAACCTCTTTCCGGTGAGTGTACTCGTTCTTAAAGGGTCCAAAAAATTACTGAACGCCTGGGCATTCTACGACTGGGCGAATTCCGTATACAGTCTGGTCATCTCATCGGCCATTTTCCCCATTTACTACGGGGCCTTATTTCGCATGGCCGAGGTTGAACAAGTTGAACTTTTTGGCTATGCCATCGAGCGCGCACCGCTGATTTCTTACGTCACCTCCTTGGCTTTTGTTTTTATTGCCATCATTACGCCTATTGTATCTGGAATAGCAGATTATATCGGAAATAAGCGGCTTTTTCTCAAGTTCTTCTGCTATATGGGAGGACTTTCATGCATCGGTCTGTACTGGTTTACTCTCGAGAACATATACCTAAGCTTACTGCTCTACCTTCTCGGTTTGGTGGGCTTTTGGGTCAGTTTTGCGATCAACAATTCCTATTTGCCGGATATCGCTTATCCTGAACAACAGGACCGGGTAAGCGCCTTGGGCTTTTCATTGGGGTATATCGGTAGTGTTTTGCTTTTGGTCTTGAACCTGGCCATGGTGATGGAGCCCGCCTTCTTTGGGATCACAGACACCGAGAGCGATCCTGCGGCTATGAAGGCCATGCGCTACTCTTTTGTAACTGTGGGGATCTGGTGGATGTTGTTCAGTCAGATTACCTTCTTTTACCTGCCAAAGGTTTCAAGAAGGAAGGGGAGCGAAAGAATGTTATCATGAACGGTTTTACTGAGCTCAGAAAGGTTTGGAAGGAACTTCAGGGCCAAGTCCGTTTGAAGAGGTACTTGGGGGCCTTTTTTGTCTACAGTATGGCGGTGCAAACCATTATGTTGATCGCGACTTATTTTGGGGAACAAGAAATTGATTGGGGTTCAGATGACAAACGTACCATGGGGTTGATCATTAGTATTCTCGTTATCCAAATCGTGGCCATCCTTGGAGCCACACTGACGGCACGAACTTCTAACAGAAACGGCAATATCCGCACCCTCATCGTCGTCAATTTTATTTGGATGGCCCTCTGCGTCTACGCCTATTTTTTACAGACCCCTATGGACTTTTATATCGCTGCTGGTTTGGTGGGGATGGTGATGGGAGGAATACAGGCCTTATCGAGATCTACCTATTCCAAGTTTATGCCTCCAACAGAAGATTCGGCTTCTTACTTTAGTTTTTATGATGTGGCCGAAAAGATTGGTATCATCATCGGTACCTTCCTGTATGGTTTGGTCGCACAGCTAACCGGAAGCATGCGCAATGCCGCTATCTTTCTCGGTGTCTTCTTTTTGGTTGGAGCCTTTTTACTCATGCGGGTTCCTAAAAAAGAAAGCCCCCGTTCTGACGAACAAGGGCTTGCCTGATGTTTATTTAGGTTGATTGCTATCGGTAGCCGGAGACATCTCCTGAGCCCGATACTTTGCTGTCGACCTTTGCTGGATTTCCTTTGTAACGTACGTCACCTGATCCCGATACTCGAGCGGTGAGCTTTTCGGTAGCGTATACCCGAACATCAGCGGAACCAGAGACCTGTGCGGTAACATAAGCCGCCTTTAGGTCGTAGGCCTTGATATCACCTGATCCTGAAATAGTAGCGGTAAAATCCTTTGCATTTCCGCTCAAGTTGATATCTCCTGAACCTGCCAAAGTCGCTTTGACGTTGTCTGCATCGACATCCAATGTGATATCACCAGAACCTGACATAGTGGTCTTGAAGGTGTCTGACTTCAGGGTGGTGCGTCCAACGATATCACCCGATCCTGACATGGTAACCCCACTGATTTCTTTGACGGGGACCGTGATTTGAATTCCCTTGTTCCAATCAGAAGGCTTCAGGTTTACTCCTTTTTTCACCTTTACGGTCAGTTTGCCGTCTTTGACTTCTGTTTTGATGTACTCCAACAAGTTGGATTCTCCTTCCAGGGTGATGGTTCCTTCTTTCCCTGCGACGATGTCGAGGTCAAACCATCCGGCCATGGCCACGTGATCGTAATCTCCAACATTTCTCTCAACGGTGGTATAGTTTCCGTTTCCTCTAATTTTCTTTCCCCATTGGGCTTGAACTCCCAGGGACATGCACATAACTAATGCAATTAATACACTCTTTTTCATCCTTATTGTGGTTATTAATTTTTGTAAAATGTTACTCCTCCGTATTCGCTATTGATGTAGACCTTGTTCCCCGAATTCGACTCTCCGCGGTAGCCTTTGTAGTAGCGTTCTGAAGATTTTTCCTTGGAAATGCTGATGTCAAAATCATCCTTCCCACTGACTCCGGCATACTCGGTAACAATTTCGAAGTCGAAGTTGTAGCCTGGATCGTATCCGATCTTAATGCCTGTGTACTCTGTTTTGATGCTGATGTTCCCCGCATCGGCTGCCATTTGGCCAATTTTTACCGATCCGTAGTCCGCTGAGATATCCACATTTCCGTGTACTTCTCTCAGCTTAACACCGATATAATCACCGTTACCGCTCAGGTTGTCAATACGTCCCACTTCAAGGGAACCGTAGTCGCTGGAGTATTCCAGGTTGCCAACCGTGTTGATTACGGATTTGGTGTAGTCTGCTCGTAGATTGATTGATTTGGCTTCCGTCACAGTAAACCCGCTGTAGTCTGCGTAGATGGTTGCCGAGTTGATGTAGTCAAAAGTGGTTCTGGAGGTGTAGTCAAAACGAATCTCGTTGTTGCGGCCTCTCAGTTCCCCGATTTCCATTTTACCGTAGTCACAGCTCAATTTAGCGTGCCCGTCTACACGGTCAAGGTAAATGCTGCCGTAGTCGTTGCTCAAGTCCACACTGTTTTTGCGTGGAAGCTTGATGGTGTAGTCAACTTGTACGTTAACGCGGTTGTTGTTGTTTCCCCAGCCCCAGCGATTTTTTTGACCGAATCGGGTGATTGCCGAAACCTTGTCGCTGCTGTTGCTGAAATCAACGGAGATTTCATTCAGTCTCTTCTGGACCTTCTCTTCGTTGTTTCCGTTCGTTTTGATGTGCACCTCAATCACAACGCGGTTTTCATTCCAGGAGGTGATGTTGAGGTTCCCATAGCTGTTGCGCACTTGCATCAGTGCTGTGGCGTTTACATCAAAGTCCTTTTTAATGGTCTTCTCTTTGGTGTATTTGCCTTTCCATTTACCTCCGTCAGCCAAAACCTCAGTGGGGGCGGCAAGGGTAAGTAGGAATACTAGACTAAATAGTAAAGTTCTCATCATTTAATGTTTTTGTAAGTTGATATTGTTCTATTTGTTCGATGACCTGTTGTACCAGATCGATTCGGGTTTGAAAGTTGATAATCATGGCCTGAAGAAGTAGTTTAGAGTTTCCTCCGTCGACCAATTCTTGTTGCAGTTTTCGGTAGTCAGCATCCAGGCGATTGAGTTGGATAAGAGTCGATTCGATCAACTCTTGGTTGTCTTCGCTCGCCATGCCCTGCATCGTTTCTACTTGTTGTTCCAACAAGCTGGCAAAATGGAAGTCGGTTTCCTGTACCTCCGGGGCAAATTCTACGATTTGCTCTTGAATAGGAGCTGGACCGCTTCCCCATTTAATTCCAAATCCGATGAGTAGGGCCAAGGAGGCGGCAACCGCTAGGGGCTTCCATCCTGTATTCTTGGACCACAAGGGCCGAACTCGGGGTTCTTCTTCCGCTTCTTCCTCTTCCTGCTTTTTGAGCTCTGCCGCGGCCATCAATCGGGCTTCAAACCGATTCAGGTGACCTTCCAGAGGCTCTTCTGTGTCCCACTGTCCTTGCAGGGGTTCAAACAGCTCTTTCCAGGTATCTTTCTCTTTCATAGCGTATGGGTTACTAACTTTTTTCTTAAACTTTCTTTGGCGCGTGAAATCGTGGTTCGGCAATTGGCGTAGCTTATTCCCAGTATCTCACTTACCTCTTCATAATCATAACCTTCAACAAGATGTAAGGTCAAAGAAATTCGGTAATTCTCTTTCAGACCTTTCATGGTCTCCATCACTTTTTGAGCCTTCAGTTCAGTTATACCACTTAGATCATCGGAGTATTCCTCATTGTCTTCGACCTTGTGCTTTACATCTTCCCAGTCTACGGCTGCTTGTTTTTGCAACCGTTTGTAATGGTAAATACTGTTGTTGATAACAATGCGCTTTAACCAGGCGCCAAAGGTGACTTCTCCTTTAAAAGTGTGCAGCTTCGTAAACGCGTTTAAAAACGACTCCTGCATCACATCCTCCGCTTCCGCAGTGTGCTTTACAATCCTGAGTGCGGTGTTGTACATGGCTTTGTAATAGCGTTTGTACACTTCCATTTGCGCTCTGGGATCTCCCTGGCGGCACTGCTGAATCAGTGCATCAGTATTTCCATTTGGTTGGCTCAAAAAGGATGTTGTTTGTCTTATAGAGTATCCAAGTTAGGGATTGTTACAGTTAATTGTGATTTGCTTGTATTTTGCTGGCATAACAATTGTAAATAGGTAGGTATAGAAAAGTCACCCCACTGTAAAAACCCTTGTATTTAGAGGGTTTAGCGGGACTCGATGCAGAGAGAGCAGGAGGGAGAAAGAAAAAGTGGGTGACAGAATGACTGATATCCGACACATGAAATATATTGATTTCGCCAATTTTGACAGTTTGAACTTCCAGGGAATCGACCAGGATGCCGAACTTATTCCACTGCTTACTCCGGAGGATGAGCAGGAGATGAATAATGAGGTAATCCCGGAGACCCTGCCTATTTTGCCCTTGCGAAATACCGTTCTCTTTCCGGGGGTTGTCATTCCGATCACGGCCGGACGGGACAAATCCATTCACCTTATTAAGGATGCCAACAACGGCAGTAAGACCATAGGAGTCGTTGCCCAGAATGACGAGTCGGTAGAAAATCCTGGGGCGGGCGATATCCATAGTTTGGGCACTGTGGCCCGTATTCTGCGGGTATTGCAAATGCCTGATGGCAATACAACGGTGATCATCCAAGGGAAAAAGCGTTTCGAAATTGCCGAAATGCTGACGGAGGAGCCCTATATGACCGCTCGGGTTCAAGAAACTGCTGAGGTGCGTCCGGAACAGGGAGACCAGGAGTTTTTGGCCATTATTGATTCGATTAAGGAATTGGCGCAAAAGATTATCAAGGACAATCCAAATATTCCTAGCGAAGCCACCTTTGCCATTCAGAATATTCAGAGCAACTCTTTTCTGATCAACTTTGTTTCTTCCAACCTGCCTTTAACGGTGGTGGAGAAGCAGAAGCTTCTTGAGATTTCTGATTTACAAGAGAGAGCTTTGGCGACCTTGAAGTACATGAATATGGAGTTGCAAAAACTGGAACTCAAAAACGATATTCAGTCCAAAGTTCGCCATGATATGGATCAGCAGCAGCGGGAATACTTCCTTCATCAGCAGATGAAGACCATTCAAGAGGAACTCGGTGGCTTGTCCTATGAAGAGGAGGTCGATGAGTTGAGGGAAAGAGCAGAGGGTAAAAAATGGTCGGATGCGGTCGCTGAACACTTCGATAAGGAACTCTCCAAGATGCAACGCATGAATCCTCAGGTCGCGGAATACTCCATTCAGAGAAACTACCTCGATTTGTTTTTGGAATTGCCCTGGGATGAGTTTTCTAAAGACCGCTTTGATCTGAAGAAAGCACAAAAGATCTTGGATCGGGATCACCATGGTTTGGAAGAAGTCAAGAAGCGCATCATAGAATACCTGGCGGTACTCAAGTTGCGAAACGATATGAAATCTCCCATCCTTTGTCTTTATGGACCTCCTGGAGTAGGAAAGACCTCATTGGGTAAATCGATAGCAGAGGCTTTGGGACGGGAATACGTTCGTATGTCTTTGGGAGGATTGCGTGATGAAGCAGAAATCCGAGGGCACCGGAAGACCTACATAGGGGCAATGCCAGGCCGAATTTTACAAAGCATAAAGAAAGCAGGCACCTCCAATCCGGTATTTATACTGGACGAAATTGACAAATTGAGCAGCAGCTACCAAGGCGATCCCTCTTCGGCCTTGTTGGAAGTATTGGATCCAGAGCAAAATGCAGAGTTCTACGATAACTTCCTCGAAATGGGGTACGATCTGTCTAAAGTGATGTTTGTGGCCACTGCGAACAATTTAGGGACGATTCAACCGGCCCTGCGGGATCGTATGGAGATCATCAATGTCAGCGGATACACCACCGAAGAAAAAGTGGAGATCGCACGCAAGCACTTAATCCCGAAGCAGCTCAAAGAGCACGGGCTTCCCAAGAATGCCATTCGTCTGGGTAAGCGTGAAATCGAAAAGGTTATTGAGGGCTATACCCGCGAATCGGGAGTGCGCGGTTTAGAAAAGAAAATTGCCAAGCTCATTCGCTATATCGCCAAGTCCATCGCAATGGAGGAGGCCTACAGTCCGAAGATTACAACCGAAGATGTCGAAACGATATTGGGGCCAGCACGGCTAGAGAGAGATAAGTACGAGAATAACGAAGTTGCTGGGGTAGTGACTGGATTGGCCTGGACCAGTGTAGGAGGCGATATCCTCTTTATTGAATCCATCCTATCTAAAGGAAAAGGACAGCTCAGTATTACCGGGAATCTTGGGAAGGTGATGAAAGAATCAGCAACCATTGCTATGGAGTACATCAAAAGCAATGCGGAGGATTTTGGTATTGACCCGGAAGTATTTAATGGTTATAACGTACACATTCACGTCCCTGAAGGGGCAACACCAAAAGACGGGCCGAGTGCCGGTATTACCATGTTGACTTCCTTGGTTTCTGTCTTTACCCAAAAGAGGGTGAAGAAGAACCTGGCCATGACTGGCGAAATTACGTTAAGAGGGAAGGTGTTGCCTGTTGGCGGAATTAAGGAGAAAATACTGGCCGCCAAACGTGCTAAAATCAAAGAAATCATTCTTTGCGAAGATAACCGCAAAGACATTGAAGAGATCAAGGCGGATTACCTCAAAGGCCTGCAATTTCATTACGTAACGGATATGAGCCAAGTGATTCAATTGGCTATTACCGAAAAAAAGGTGAAAGGCGCCAAGAAACTCTGATTATCTTTGGGCATGACCAAAATCAACATAGCCATAGATGGGTACTCTTCCACCGGCAAAAGCACTGTTGCTCGGCGCCTGGCAAAAGAGCTGGGATACCTGTATGTCGATACTGGTGCCATGTACAGAGCAGTAGCTCTGTTTGCTCTTCGCAATAATTTGTTAGATGAAGAGGGGGAGCTCGATGGTCCCGCTTTGGTCGACGCTTTACCACAAATCAGTCTTCGTTTTGTACCCTCTGATAAGCCTGGGGTTTTTGAAATTGCCTTAAATGGTGAATCCGTTGAGCAGCACATACGCAATCTGGAAGTTTCTTCCATTGTTAGTCCGGTGGCCGCTATCGGAGAAGTTCGGGAGCTTTTGGTTCGCCAACAGCAGCAGATGGGGGTCGAAAAAGGCGTAGTAATGGATGGCCGGGATATCGGTACCGTTGTGTTTCCGGATGCCGAACTCAAGATTTTTATGACGGCTTCTGCCGAAAAACGTACGAGGAGACGCTTAGAAGAATTACAAGGGAAGGGGCAGGAAGTAACTTACGAAGAGGTATACAATAATATAGTCGAAAGAGACCGTATCGATTCTTCCAGAGCCGTCGGGCCTTTGAGAAAAGCGGAAGATGCGTTGGCCTACGATAATGATAACCTCACCTTAGAAGAACAGTACCAGCTGATTTACCAGGAGGTGCTTCGCCGGACCGAGGTTGAAGTAAAATAAAAAAGCCGCTCAAATGAGCGGCTTTTCTTTTGTTAGAGAAGATTCTAGAATCCGTAGGTCAGACGAACAGAGAGAACAGTGATATTTCCGGCATCGTCACTTCCAGCAACATAGAAACCACCAGGGGCTATAGAAAAGTTGTCGCTTAGTTCGAAGTGGTAGAACGCTTCTGCATAGATACCATTGTAATCGGCATCGCTGTCTGCAGCCGTGGCATATCCCAAACCTAGAGATAGGTTTTGACCTTCTGATAGAGCATCTTCGAAAATAACATTACCATAAATTCTCCAGAAGAATTCACTTGAACCTCCGAAATCTTTGAATTCACTACTTGGGCTCAAGGAGAAACCTCCAACGGAAATTGCGAAATCGGTAGATTCTGAATCGGTTAAGGTGTAGTGGAGGTTACCACCAAAGGCCGCTCCAAAGCTATCCGAAAAGTCTTCGTCTCCAACGACGACACCCCCCCAGGCACTGGCACTAAATCCCTTGTTAGCAGATTGACCGTAGGCCAAAACTCCAACAAATAAAAAGCTAGCTAATAGAAATACTTTTTTCATATTCATGTATTTTCGGTTGAATCTACGAATATAATAAAAAAACATTGCTTTAATTACGAATATGAAATTCCTAAACAAAAAACAGCCGCCCATTGGTAGGGGCGGCTTATCTTCTTTAATCCGTTCAATGCGGCCTATTGTCTTTTCCCGCTCTTGCGGAAGGTCCTTCTTACAAGTTAGGAATAACCAATTCTTGGTCAGGATGGATCACATCCGGGTTGCTCAAAATTGAGGTGTTGGCTTCAAAAATTGCCTTGTATTTCATTGGGTCTCCGTAGTAGTGCTTGGCGATCAAACTCAAAGACTCGCCACTTTTAACCGTATGTCGGTGATAGACCGAGTCATCAGCAACAGTAATGTTGGCTTTGATATCTCCCGGTTGTTCTCCACCAATTTCTTTGATCTTATCCCAGATCAAGTTCTTTTCATAAGGTGTTTTGGCTTCACCTTTTACCTTTAACACTCCTCCGTTTTCAGAGACATCTCCATTTTGAATTCCCAAAGATTCTCCTAATGCAAGAACTGCTGAATATTTGTCTTTTGCACTCATCTAAATACGTTTAATGGTTAAAATTTGTTTAGGAAGTTACCTATTATTCCTGCAATAGAGACACCAAAAAGAAGGGGGGTCACATCATTTCGCCATAATTTTGGTAAGCGTTAGAAAAACAGTACTTTTGCAGACCTTTTTCTAGCAATTTACAGGAAGGAAAAAGGGATGAATGATGTAAAAAGGCTTCTGTCTGTGTAGCGCATTCCTGTAGGCAGGTAGAATACAAAGTTTTTCAGCAATGGCTGAGCAAAACCCTAAAGAGGAGCAAAACACTGCAGCTCCTGAAGCTACTCCGGAAACCACCGCAGTAGAAAGCAAAGAAGTAAAAACAGAAGAACCTCAAGTAGATCCTCAAGAGTTCTTGGACAATTTCGATTGGGACAAGTACGAAGAAGGAATCGAGCGTGTTGAAGATTCTAAACTCCAAGAGTTTGAAACTCTAGTGGAGGAGAACTTTGTCGATACGGCCGATGAAGAGGTTGTAGAAGGAAAGGTGATTCACATGACGGACCGCGAGGCCATCATTGATATCAATGCCAAGTCGGAGGGAGTTATTTCTCTGAATGAATTTCGTTACAACCCGGATTTGAAAGTTGGAGACAAGGTCGAGGTATTGATCGATATCCGTGAAGACAAGACGGGCCAGTTGGTTCTTTCGCACAGAAAAGCCCGTACGATCATGGCTTGGGACCGTGTTAACGACGCCCACGACAAAGAAGAAATCGTTCAAGGTTTCGTGAAGTGTCGTACCAAGGGTGGTATGATTGTCGATGTATTCGGAATCGAGGCGTTCTTGCCCGGTTCTCAGATCGATGTCAAGCCGATCCGTGATTACGATCAGTATGTCGGAAAGAATATGGAATTCAAGGTGGTAAAGATCAACCACGAATTCAAAAACGTTGTGGTTTCTCACAAAGCCCTTATCGAGGCCGATATCGAGGAGCAAAAGAAAGAAATCATCAGCCAGCTGGAAAAAGGACAGGTTCTGGAAGGTGTGGTCAAGAACATCACTTCTTACGGGGTCTTTATCGACTTGGGAGGTGTAGATGGTTTGATCCACATTACCGACCTTTCTTGGAGCCGTATCAACCACCCGAACGAAGTGGTCGAGCTGGATCAGAAACTCAATGTGGTTATTTTGGACTTCGACGACAACAAGTCCAGAATTCAGTTGGGCCTCAAGCAGCTTGAGAAGCACCCATGGGATGCTTTGGGCGATGAGTTCAAAGTTGGAGACAAAGTCAAAGGTAAAGTTGTTGTAATCGCCGATTACGGTGCCTTTATTGAAGTAGCTGACGGTGTTGAAGGATTGATCCACGTTTCAGAAATGAGCTGGTCTACGCACTTGCGTTCTGCTCAGGATTTTGTAAAAGTTGGAGATCAGGTTGAGGCCGTTGTCTTGACGTTGGATCGCGATGAGCGCAAAATGTCTCTTGGTATCAAGCAATTGACTCCGGACCCATGGACTGATATCACTTCTAAGTACCCTGTTGGATCTCGCCACAAAGGAGTGGTTCGCAATTACACCAACTTCGGCGTGTTCGTTGAGATGGAAGAGGGAATCGACGGTTTGATTTACATCTCTGATTTATCTTGGACTAAAAAGGTCAAGCACCCATCAGAATTTGTAAACGTAGGAGATGTTCTTGAAGTGGAAGTTCTTGAATTGGATGTCGATGGTCGCAAGCTGAGCTTGGGTCACAAACAGACACAAGAGAATCCATGGGATAAGTACGAAGATGAGTTCGCTGAAGGGACAGTACACAAGGCGGCGATAGACGAGATCGTTGACAAAGGTGCTACGGTTAGGTTCAATGAGGATATCGTTGGATTTGTACCTTCTCGTCACATGGAAAAAGAAGATGGTAAGAAACTTGCTAAAGGAGAAGAAACGGAATTCAAGATCATTGAGTTCAATAAAGACTTCAAACGAGTTGTTGCCAGTCACACGGCTATTTTCCGTGAGCAAGAAGAACGCAATGTGAAGACGCAGCGCCGCAAAGCAGCTGCTCAACACGAAGAGAAGAAGACGACCTTCGGAGATGCTAACGCTCAGTTGCAGGCTCTGAAAGACAAAATGGAAGCGGATTCCAAAAAGTAATCTTCCTTCGAGATAGAAGTGAAACCCCCGGTTGCATTTGCAGCCGGGGTTTTTTGTTTCTAAACGCTATTTAGAATTGCGTACTTTTGTCCAAATTTGAGAATGAGGTCTATGCGTCCGAAGCTACTCTTAAACGCCAAAGAAATCGACATTTTGCTTCATCGATTGGCTTGCCAGCTTTTGGAAAACCACTTGGATTTTAGCGAGAGTGTTTTGATCGGTTTACAGCCGAGAGGAATCTATTTGGCACAACGTCTCCAACAAATTTTAGTCGATGAATACAAGGTAGAAAATGTGCCCCTGGGTGCCTTGGATATCACCTTTTATAGAGACGATTTTAGGAGAGGAGATAAGCCCCTTGTGGCCAACCAAACCCAAATTGATTTTCTGGTAGAAGACAAGCGCGTGGTCTTCATTGACGACGTCCTTTATACCGGTCGAAGTATCCGTGCAGCACTGACGGCTATACAGTCTTTTGGCCGGCCTACAACAGTAGAATTACTCACCCTGATCGATCGTCGATTCAGCCGACATTTGCCCATCCAACCGACCTATCGGGGACGGCAAGTCGATGCGATAAATCGCGAAAGAGTCGAGGTGAAATGGAAAGAAAAGGACGGAAAAGACGCCGTTTATGTGGTGGAATCGCAGACGTAGACATTGTAAAAGTTATGAGTGAATTAAGCACACGTCATTTACTGGGTATTAAAGACTTAACAGCTCAGGATATCCACCTAATTTTTGATACTGCGGACAACTTTAAGGAGGTGATTAACCGCCCGATCAAAAAAGTTCCTTCCCTAAGAGACATCACCATTGCCAATATCTTTTTTGAGAACAGTACTCGGACCAAACTTTCCTTTGAGTTGGCACAAAAAAGACTCTCAGCTGACGTGATTAATTTCTCTGCTTCCCAGTCTTCTGTCAAGAAAGGAGAAACCCTCTTAGACACGGTCAACAACATCCTCTCGATGAAGGTTGACATGGTGGTCATGCGACACCCTAACCCGGGTGCACCGCACTTCTTATCGAAGCATGTTGACGTGAGTATTGTGAATGCCGGAGATGGGGCTCATGAGCATCCGACGCAAGCACTTCTAGACACCTATTCCATTCGAGAAAAATTTGGAAAGGTCGAGGGAAGAAAAGTGGTAATCGTCGGAGATATTTTACACTCCCGAGTCGCTCTGTCCAACATCTTTGCCTTGCAGCGATTGGGAGCCGAAGTCAAGGTATGCGGCCCTTTAAGTTTAATGCCAAAACACTTGGGTGATTTAGGAGTTGAAGTCGAGACCGATTTGCGCAAAGCTTTGGATTGGTGTGAGGTCGCCAATATGCTTCGGGTGCAGAATGAACGACTAGACCGAAGTTACTTTCCATCCACCAGAGAATACGCTCAGCAATTTGGACTAACGGGGGAATTGCTCCGAGAAATGGACAAGGAATTGGTGATCATGCACCCGGGACCCATTAACCGCGGGGTAGAGATCAGCAGTGAAGTGGCTGATTCTGATCAAAGTATTATCTTGGATCAGGTCGAAAATGGAGTGGCAGTTCGAATGGCCGTCATCTACCTCTTGGCCTCGAAAATCAAGAAATAACGTCTATGGCTTGGGAAATTGAAGAAAGCGTTGCTCTGCTCTTACCGGACTCCGCTGAATTTGAGCTGGTTCAAAGCGAACTCCAACAGAAAAAGGAAGAATGGACTAAAAAGCACCTGATCTTAAACTTGTTGGGTAAAGAGTGTAGTCTGGAAAACCTGGAAGCCTATGCTGAAATCATCGAAGCCCACCGGGAAGCTGGCCATTCCTTTGTCTTGGTTCACGATCAATACACCTACGATGATTTGCCAGAGACCCTTCCTGTGGTGCCTACAGTGCAAGAGGCCCATGACCTAATTGAAATGGAGGATATCGAAAGAGATCTGGGATTCTAATGAGACTCACTATTCTCGGCTGTTATTCTGCTACACCGCGTACCATGACCAATCCCAGTGCACAGGTACTGGAAATGCGAGGCCATCTTTTTTTGATTGATTGTGGCGAGGGAACCCAAGTAGAGCTCCGTCGCAACAAAATCAAATTCAGCCGAATCAACCACATTTTTATTTCTCATTTGCACGGAGATCATTTTTTCGGCTTGCCTGGCCTGGTGAGTACTTTTCGTTTACTGGGAAGAGAAAATCCATTGCATATTCACGGCCCCAAAGGCATCAAGGAGGCCATAACCCTCTTGTTAAAGCTGGGGGACTCTTGGACGAACTATCCTTTGCATTTCCATGAGCTCACCTCCAAAGATCCCGAAACTCTTCTGAAGCTCCCCGAATTAGAAGTAAGCACTTTGCCGCTGGATCATCGTATATACACCAATGGTTTTCTATTCAAAGAAAAACCCAAGGAGCGGAGTCTTGATGTCGAAGCGGCCAGGGCCAGAGGCATAGACCGGGCCTATTTTCGAAAGCTCAAACAAGGGCTAAATGTTCCTGACAGGGAGGGCAAGGAGGTAGATCACCGAGAGGTTACTCTGGATCCGCCACCGACCAAGAGTTATGCCTATTGCAGTGATACCGCTTATATGGAGGCCCTTATTCCTCAGATTAAAGGAGTGGATGTTCTTTACCACGAATCTACCTTTTTGAAAAGTGAGGAGCATCTCTGTGAACCAACAAAACACTCCAGTGCTCGACAAGCGGCATCGATTGCTAAAGCAGCCGAGGTGAATCATTTGATTCTGGGGCATTATTCCACCCGATACAAGAGTTTGGAATTGTTTCAAGAAGAGGCTTCTGAGTACTTTGGGCAAACGCATTTGGCTGAAGACGGAAAGGTGTTTGACTTTTGAGTTTCCCCTCTTTTTTCGCGATCTTTATAGACAAATTGACCCATGCAAAAAGATCTCGGAAATTACCGCAAGTCTTACGAGAAAAAGGCTCTTCTTGAATCGGAAGTTGGTGATAATCCTATGGCCCTGTTTCAGCAGTGGTTTCATGAAGTAGAAGCTTCTGAAAGCACCGATGAACCCAACGCCATGTCCCTTTCCACTTTAGGGGAGGATGGCTTTCCGAAAACCCGGGTTGTACTACTAAAACGATTCAACGCGGAAGGCTTTGTCTTCTTTTCGAATTACCAAAGTGAAAAGGGAAAGTCCATAGCGGCGCATCCCGAAGTTTGTTTGTCTTTTTTCTGGCCTGTTTTAGAGCGACAGGTGATCATCAAGGGCAAAGCCGAGCAATTGGCTGTAAACCTCTCGGAGGGCTATTTTGAATCCCGTCCGCGTGGGAGTCAGTTAGGCGCCTGGGCATCGGATCAATCCCAAGCGGTTCCTTCACGGGAATTTCTGGAAGAAAGACTTCAGCAATTTGAACAAGAATACGAAGGGCAGGAGGTGCCTAAACCCCCTCATTGGGGAGGTTACCTCGTCCGGCCTGTTTCGATTGAATTTTGGCAGGGAAGACCCAACCGGCTTCACGATAGAATTCGGTTTCGTCTGGAAGAAAACTACGATTGGACGGTGGAGCGATTAGCTCCCTAAGTCTTTAATTAGCGATACGATGAAGAGATTGGTGTTTGTACGACACGGTAAATCCTCCTGGGAATACGAGGTAGGAGACAAGGACCGCCCTTTAAAAGAGAGGGGGGTACGCGACGCCTATTTGGTCGCCGACGCCTATAAACTTCATTATCCTGAGGATTGCCAGATGATCAGTAGTCCAGCGAACAGAGCCCTCCACACAGCAGTGATTTTTGGGCGTGTACTGAAATTTCCGGTGGAGCAATTGCAGATCAATAGTGCCTGTTATGATTTTTCCGGAGAAGAAGTCTTGCGACTGATCAAGCAACAAGCCGATGCTGTAAACAACCTTTTTATTTTTGGGCACAATTACGCCCTGACCTCTCTGGTAAACAGCCTGGGGGATCTCTACATCGAAAATGTGCCCACAGCGGGTCTGGTTGAGATTCAATTCGACATCTTGCAGTGGAATGCGATTTCCGAAGGAAAAACCGCTTTTCAATTATTCCCTAAACACCTAAAATAAACAAGAGCGCCAATGGCCCGTCCCAAGAACGACTACATCAATAGAGAAATAAGCTGGTTGCATTTTAACGACCGGGTTTTGCAGGAATGTGCAGATCCCAAAGTACCCCTGATTGAGCGCCTGCGCTTTCTGGGTATTTTCAGTAACAACCTGGACGAGTTTTTTAAGGTGCGCTATGCCACAGTAAAGCGTATTGTGGATGCCGGTAAATCCGGTAAGAGTGTTTTGGGAGGAGAAAAGGCCAAGGACCTTCTGGAAGAAATTACCACCAATGTGATCCAGCTTCAATCCAAAAGCTCGCAGATTCTCGGTGAGATTCAGGAGGAACTAAAGGAACAAGGCATCTATATTATTGATGAGACCCAAGTGGAATCTGATCAAGAAGATTTCATTCTGGAATACTTCTATGAAAAGGTCAATCCGGAGCTCATCACAATTATACTCAATAAGGATGTTGACTTTCCGCGATTAAAAGACACGGCGGCCTACCTGGCTGTACGATTGGTTCTAAAATCCAAGGATAAGAAGGAGGAGAGCAAGAACTTCCAATATGCCCTGATCGAAATACCCAGCAGTATTGATCGCTTTGTGGTCTTACCCGAAAAAGACGGTAAGCAACACATTATTATCCTCGACGATTTGATTCGCTTTTGTCTAGGCGAAATCTTCACCATGTTTGAGTATTCCGAGATTTCGGCACATATGATTAAGATCACCCGAGATGCGGAGCTCGATATTGATGAGGATTTGTCTAAGAGTTTTATCGAGAAGATTTCGAGTAGTGTGGCTCACCGAAAGATTTCGAATCCGGTGCGCTTTGTCTACGATAAGCGCATCAAGATTGATACCCTTCGCTTCTTGAAAGACAAGATGGATATCGAAGAGACCGATAGTGTAATTCCCGGAGGCCGCTACCACAACCGACGTGATTATATGGGCTTTCCGCATTTGGGTCGTACTGACCTCCAATACGGGAAGATTGAACCCCTGCCCATCAAAGGCTTTGATTTGAAGAAGAGCTTGTTCGCTCAGGTGGCCAAAAGAGACTACCTCCAGTATGTGCCCTACCACACTTACGCCTACACCGTTAACTTCTTAAAAGAGGCTGCGCTGGATCCCAAGGTGACCGAAATTAAGATTACCGTTTACCGACTGGCCAAGAATTCACAAATCGCGGCGGCCTTGATTAACGCGGCCAAGAACGGAAAGAAGGTCACAGTACAAATTGAACTGCAAGCCCGTTTTGACGAACGTGCGAATATCAAATACGCCAACCAGTTTAAGGAGGAGGGGATTCGCTTGATTTTCGGGGTTCCCGGATTGAAGGTGCACAGCAAGATTTGCTTGGTTGAGCGTGAAGAAACTCCGGGCCAGATCAGCCGCTATGGATTTATCAGCACAGGGAACTTCAACGAAAAAACAGCCCGTATCTACACGGATTATACCCTGTTTACGGCCCATGAAGAAATTCTAAGAGAGCTCGACAAGGTCTTTGACTTTTTTGAGACCAGTTATAAGATCAATAAGTACCGACACTTAATCGTTTCGCCTCACTATACCAAGAATGCATTCTTGCGTTTGATCGATAACGAAATTGCCCTGGCGCAAGAAGGAAAGGAAGCTTCGGTCAAACTCAAGATGAACAGCCTGACTTCTTATAAAATGGTCGATAAGCTGTATGAAGCGAGCCGCGCAGGAGTAAAGGTTCAGCTGATTGTCAGAGGAATTTGCTGCCTTGTTCCGGGAGTGAAGGGGATGAGTGAGAACATCGAAGCCATATCGGTGGTCGATAAGTTCTTGGAGCACCCGCGTTTGTTCATCTTTGGCAACGGTGGAGATACCCGTATGTATCTTTCTTCGGCGGATTGGATGACGCGTAATCTGGACAATAGGGTTGAGGTCGGTTGTCCGATCTACGATCCTGAAGTGCAGCAGGAACTTCTAGAGACCTTTGAGATCTGCTGGCGAGATAACGTGAAGGCCCGGATTTTCTCCGAAAAACACGACAACGCCTACCGCAAAACCGGAAAACCAGAGGTGCGGTCCCAATTCGCGACTTACGCTTATTACCAGAATAAATTAGAGGGTTAGCAAAAGCCTAACCGTGCATGGTCTCTTTTTTGCCCAGATCTTTCATGAGTTGGGCTTCATAAGCCAGGAGGTCTTGCCATTTTTGGTCGACTTCTTCTCGCTTGCCAAATTTTCGAGCAAAGCCTAAGAACATGGTGTAGTGGTTGGCTTCGCTGATCATGAGTTTGCGGTAAAATTCAGCGAGATCCTCGTCCTGAATGTGCTCTGATAGTAGGCGGAAACGTTCACAGCTTCTCGCTTCGATAAGAGCGGCGTAGAGCAATTTGTGGATCAGGTGGGTTTCGCGGCTTCCTCCCTTGGGGAAGAATTTCATCAATTCGATAACGTATTCATCTTTGCGCTCACGTCCTAAGACCCAACCTCTTTTGAGGATGTGGTCGTGTACCATGCGGAAGTGCCCCATTTCTTCCTGCGCCAAAGCAACCATCTCTTCCACCAGTTCTGATTTTTCCGGAAATCCAATGATTAAAGAAATCGCCGTGCTGGCCGCCTTTTGCTCGCAGTAGGCGTGGTCGGTTAGGATCTCTTCGATGTTTTTCTCTACGATATTGACCCAGCGGGGATCGGTGGGTAATTTGAGTCCTAACATTACTTTTTCTTCAGCCATTTCTGCAAGTTTAACGTGATTCTGCAAAAATACGCCACTTGCCCATATACGAAAGCCTTTTGCGGATAGTTATCTTTGTAGATATACGCATGTGATCCCTATGCCTACGACCCAAAATATGGTTGCATTATTGGAAGCCCTGCCCGGTTACGACTGGTTGCAGGGACGTCTGCAAGGACTTAAGGATGCCGATTCAGCTCGCGATCTGTACATGGCTTACACTTTATGTGCTCAGCACTTTGCTGATACCCCGATGAAGGGGGCTGAACAGACCCACTCTTTGTTTGGGATTCATCCTCCCAGCGAGAAGGAATATGCCCGTTTGAGCTTGCTTCACGCAGCTCTGGAAGATCGTGCTGCTTTTTACACACCCAAGGTATTGAAGTTGATTCAGGTGGCCGATACCGGTGAGCTGATCACCTTTTTGCGCTACTTGGTTGTCTTGCCGGAGCACAAGCAATTTGTCTTTGCTGCGGTAGAAGCTCTGCGCACCAATATCGCCGATGTGTTTGAAGCCATTGCGCTAAACAACCCTTATCCCAAGGCTTTCTTCAATGAACAGCAATGGAACCAGATGTACCTAAAGGCTGCCTTTATGCAATTGGATCTAACGCAAATTGATGGGGTAGAAGAGAGAGCCAATAACAACCTTACCCGTATCATCTCGGATTATGCACACGAACGATGGGCGGCCTCAAGGCAAATTGACCCTTGTATATGGAGGCCTGTGAGTCCTTTTTTGGATGCCGTTCTGCTTACCGATATGAAGCGCCTTTTTGGAAGTGATTACAAGGCCGAACGCCTAGCGGGGTATTTGGTCGCAAAGAAGGCTGGGTCAGCGGATTTACAAGAAGAAATAAAACACAACGCAGCCCTAGAGACTGAGATTCCCGAAGGAAACCCATGGGAGGCTGTTCGGGACCTCTGGACTAGCGAATTGAACTAATTGTTGTTTAAAAATACTATGGAAGAAAAACTACGTTGGATTGACCCTCACGTGCACATGAGTGCCCGAACCACAGACGATTACGAAGCCATGGCTGCTGCTGGTGTTGTGGCGGTGATCGAGCCTTCTTTTTGGCTGGGGCAACCCCGAACACAAGTGGGTTCTTTTCAGGATTACTTTTCCAGTCTTGTGGGCTGGGAACCTTTTAGAGCCAGTCAGTTTGGAATCAAACATTACTGCACTATTGGTCTCAACTCCAAAGAAGCGAATAACGAAGCCTTGGCCGAAGAGGTCATGGAATTATTGCCTCTTTACTTGCACAAAGAAAATGTGGTGGCTGTGGGTGAGATTGGTTACGACGACCAGACTCCCGCAGAGGACAAATACTTCAGAGCTCAATTGGAGTTGGCCAAGGAGTTGGATTTGCTGGTGCAGATTCACACGCCTCACCGCGATAAGAAAGCCGGGACTCACCGCAGTATGGAAGTCTGTCTGGAGCACGGTTTGGATCCAGGGCGGGTGGTCATCGACCACAACAATGAAGAGACCGTTCAGGAGGTCCTCGACAAAGGCTTTATCGCTGCCTTTACCATTTATCCCAAAACCAAGATGGGGAACAAGCGTATGGTGGAAGTGGTCAAGCGTTTTGGTAGCACCAACATTATCGTTGACAGTTCTGCCGATTGGGGGGTCAGTGATCCTCTGGCTGTACCAAAAACAGCTTCCTTGATGCTGCGTGAAGGCGTGCCAAAGGAAGATGTCGTCAAGACCTGTTACCAAAATGCCTTGGATGTTTTTGGTATGTCCGGAAAGATGAAAGAAGAACACTGGTTGGATGCCCCGGGCATTGATCAGCGTCAACTCTTTGAAGACAACAGCGTCTTGCGCGGACAAGAGCCTCGTGTAGATAGCGATACCATCAGCTAATGAACCCCACGCTTAAAGCGTACATCCAATTGTGTCGTCCGGCGAACTTGCCGACGGCTGCTGCTGATATTTTGGCGGGTGCGGCGATTATGGCTGGAGTACCTGCAACTCAACCTCATTATTTTACGGATTTGGGGGAAAGAGTCAGTTTAATGCATATCCCACCGTTTGGTCATTTCCTTGCCATCGTATTTTCATCCATCTTGCTCTATGCTGGAGGAGTGGTGTTGAATGATTTTTTTGATTCCGATTTGGATGCCAAGGAAAGACCTGAACGGCCTATTCCCTCGGGTAAAGTAGGACGATTTTCGGTCTTGTGGTTCGGATCATTTCTGCTGTTCTTTGGAGTTATTCTATCTTTCCTTATGTCCCCGAGAAGTGGATATATAGCTTTCTTACTTGCTGGAATGATTGTGCTTTACAATTGGAAGGCCAAACACCATACTATCGCTGGCCCAATAGCCATGGGGAGTTGCCGAGCCCTTAATTTAATGTTGGGAATGAGTTATTACACTAGCTATGGTATCAAACCGATCTATTTGCTAATACCCCTTCTGTACATTGGAGCTGTAACTTCAATTAGTCAGGGAGAGGTGCATGGAGGACGAAAGGGTACTCAGGCTTTTGCGGCATTTCTCTATGCGGTGGTGGGCATACTTATACTCTATTTGGCCTACGAAGCCCAGGGAAACTGGCAGTTGACGGTAGGAGTATTGGTATTGTTTTATTATCTCGTGGGGAAACCCCTATACAAAGCTTGGAAAGAGCCGAAAGCAGAGAATATCCGTAAAGCCGTAAAATGGGGCGTAATGTCTTTAATTGTTCTGGATGCCGCTATCGCTTCCGGTTACGCCACACCTTGGATTACCCTCATCATTTTAGCACTTTTTCCTCTTTCACGTACGCTTTCGAAAGTCTTTGCCGTTACTTAATTTTGAGCAACGTGAAAACACCGCCCAACATAGAACAGGAGTTTGTCGTACCCTTTCGGTACCAGGTCTTGTTTACCCGTCATTTGTTTGATCCTAAAAATGAATTGCTAAAGCAGGTTTACAGCGGTCTTCGCGGCCCTGTCAAAACTTTGGTGGTAGTGGATGAAGGTTTTTTGCGTCATTGGCCTGATTTCAAAAAGCAGGTTGAGGCCTATTTTGAATTCCATTCCGATGCCATGCAACTGCAGCACATTTTGGAAGTGCCCGGAGGAGAGGCGAGCAAGGCTGATGATACCCAATCCAACAAGGTTTTAAAAGCCATTGACGATTACCATATTTGCCGTCACTCGGTGGTCTTGGCTGTCGGTGGAGGAGCCGTCATCGATATGGCCGGTTTTGCCGCGGCTATTGCACACCGAGGGGTAAAACTCATTCGCATTCCGACTACTGTTTTGGCACAGAACGATGCCGCTGTCGGGGTTAAGAACGGAATCAACGCCTTCGGAAAAAAGAATTTTATCGGCAGCTTTGCCCTCCCAATCGCCATCATCAATGATTCTCAACTCCTTACTTCTCTGGAGCAGCGCGACTGGATTGCTGGAATTGCGGAAGCCGTTAAGGTATCTCTATTACAGGATGCCGATTTCTATTATTGGATAGAAAACCATACCCAAGCCTTGAGAGAGCGGTCAGAGGAAGAAATGAATGAACTCATTTACCGCTGCGCTTTACTGCATACCAATCACATCAGCCAGGGAGGAGACCCCTTCGAATCGGGATCTTCCCGACCGCTGGACTTTGGCCATTGGTCCGCTCATAAAATGGAGCAACTCACTCAGTACGACTTACGTCATGGAGAGGCGGTTGCCCTAGGGATTTGCTTGGATTTGGCCTACGCAAGACAGAAAGGCTTTATTGAAGAGGAGGTCTTTAGCCGTGTTAAAGGGGTATTTGAGTCACTGGGTTTCCCAATGACTATTCCCGAGAACATCGATAGCCAAGAGCTTCTAAAAGGATTGGAGGAGTTCCGTGAACACCTGGGTGGACAACTTACCATCACCCTGATCAAAGGAGTGGGTCATCAATACGATGTCCACGAGATTGACGAAGACCTGATGGCCTTATCTATAGAAGAAATGAAAGCTCCTTCACTACACCGGACTTCATGAAAATAAACCAGGAGGCCCATCTGAGTTATTGCAGCAACACCCATCCGGGACAGGACTGGGTAGAAAGTTTTCATCATTTACAGCATTATCTACCGACAATTAAGGCCGAGGTTTCTCCTGAGGAGTCTTTTGGCGTTGGTTTAAGGCTTTCCAATACCGCTAGCGAAGAACTCCTTCAAGGAGAGCAACTGGCAGAGTTTAAAGCTTGGCTCAAGCAGGAAGACCTCTATGTTTTTACTTGTAATGGCTTCCCTTACGGAGATTTTCACGGGCAGGAGGTCAAAGACAAGGTGCACGAGCCGGACTGGACTACTCCTGAACGATTGGATTACAGTCTCCGATTGCTTTATGTTATGGGAGCCTTAGTTCCCCGCGGAAGTGAGGGCAGTATTTCGACCTCTCCCATCACCTATCGGCATTGGCATCAAAAAGAGGATCTTCAAGGAATTCAGCAAACTGCAGCCGATGCGATTGCCATCTGGATTGAGGAAGCGGCTATTTTGGAAGAGCAAACCGGGACCTATATCCATTTAGACATGGAACCGGAACCCGATGGACTTTTGGAGAATAGTGACGAATTCCTCGCCTTTTTTCAGGATTACGTTCTACCCAGCGGAAAGGCCCGTTTTGAATCGCAAGGTTTAAACCAGCGAGAGGCGGAGGCCCGAGTGCGGCGGTACTTCACCCTCTGTTATGATGTTTGTCATTTCTCTTTGGCCTACGAAGCCCCAGAACTGACTTGGAAGAAGATTCAAGAAGCCGGGGTCCTCATTGGTAAAGTGCAGCTCAGTTCCGCCCTCAAACTGTCGACGGAAAATGAGACGAAAGAGAAGCTGCTTACTGCGCTCAAACAGTTTCAAGAACCCACCTATCTGCATCAAGTTACCCAGAACAGTAGTAAGGGGGTGAAAACCTATAGCGATATCCCTGTCCTTTTAGAGGAGAATCCTGAATTTGAGGAGTTAAGAGCTCATTTTCATGTTCCTGTATTTTTGGAGGACTATGGTGTCTTGCAATCCACCCAAGACCAATTGCTGGACTTGTTTGAATTGATGCGTAGCCAAAATATCAGCAGGCACTTTGAGGTGGAAACCTATACCTGGGATGTTTTGCCCCAGGACCTGAAGGCCCCTTTGGAGGAGTCTATCATACGGGAGCTCAAGTGGGTGCAAACCCATTGGCCCAAGCCCTAAAAGGAAGATTCAATGAAGAAAACGGTTGTTATTAATGTGGTAGGCCTGAGTAACAGGCATATCGGTGAACACACTCCCCGTATAGCGGCCTTTCAGAAGGAGGGGCAGAACCGGGTGATTAAGCCCGTTTTACCTGCAGTGACCTGTACTACTCAAAGTACCTACCTGACAGGGAAAAGCCCGCAAGAACATGGAATAGTGGCTAATGGCTGGTATTTTAAGGACGAATGTGAGGTCAAGTTTTGGCGCCAATCCAATAAACTGGTGGAGGCTTCTAAGATCTGGGATGAGCTCAAAGCAATGGATCCCGACTTTAGTTGTGCCAATCTGTTTTGGTGGTACAATATGTATTCGACGGCCGATTATTCGGTTACTCCGCGACCTAATTACTTAGCGGATGGGCGTAAAATCCCGGATTGCTATAGTTTCCCGGCGGGTTTGCGAGATGAGTTACAAGCGCAATTTGGAGACTTCCCGCTCTTTAAATTCTGGGGACCTCGCACCTCGATTGAGTCGAGCCAATGGATTGCGGATGCGGCGATTTATACAGACAAAAAATACAACCCGACCCTGAGCTTGGTGTATCTGCCTCATATGGACTACAATCTGCAGCGTTATGGAGTAGAGGATGCACGGGTTCACAAAGACTTACAAGAGATCGACGCGGTCGTGGGGCAGTTGCTGGATCATTTTGAAGGTTCAAGGATTATTTTGCTTTCGGAGTACGGTATTACACCAGTAAGCCGACCGGTGCATCTGAATCGCGAGCTTCGCAAAGCGAATTTACTCGGTATTCGGGTCGAACGCGGATTAGAACTGTTGGATCCAGGTGCCAGCAAAGCTTTTGCAGTTGCTGATCACCAATGGGCTCATATCTACCTCAATGATGAAGCTTGTCGTGAGCAGGTTCGTGAAATCCTGCAGAGCACGCCGGGTGTTGAAAAGATATGGGAAGGGGAGCAGCGCAATGAGGTCGGAATGAACCATGCCAGAAGCGGAGATTTTGTGGTTATGGCCGATCAAGACAGTTGGTTTACTTACTATTTCTGGGAAGACGATCGCAAGGCTCCCGATTATGCTCGAATGGTGGATATTCACAAAAAACCGGGCTATGATCCGGTTGAGATGTTTACTGATCCCAATGATCCCTTAGTTACCGCCAAGGTGATAAAAAAATTAATCGCTAAGAAGCTGGGATTCCGCACGGTTATGAATGTTATTCCTTTAAAGGCGGAGCTGGTAGGTGGATCCCATGGGCGTATGCCGGAGGATGAAAAGGATTTTCCTGTATTTTTAAGCAATATGCCTGAGGTTGATACGCCAAAGCAAGTAGAGGCCACCGAGGTATATGATTTGATTAAACAGCACGTTATCAAAGAGTAACCCTACCAAAACTTGAATATGAAAGCACTTTTTAAACTCCTGGCCTTTGTCTTAATGCTGATGTTTGTTTACGCAGCTTATGTACAAGGAAACGATCCTGACCCCTTGAAATGGTACTTGATGTACGGATTCGCGGCCTTCGCGTCTCTTTTGTTTCTCTTCGGTCGTTTTCGTCCGATTATGGGCCTGATTGCCTTTATTTTCTTTGCTTATACGACCTACAACAACTGGCCAGCAAGCTTTGAAGGTGTTGGTGGTGTTGATGGAGATTTCCTTAAAATGGGAACCGACAACATCAATGTTGAGATGGGCAGAGAAGCTCTTGGAACAGCCATTGCAGCTGTCGCCATGCTCTTGTACGCCTTAGGGGCTTGGATTACAGGGCCAAAAGAGGACTAAAAGTCTAAATCAAATTCTTTACGTAAAAGGTCGATCGCTGGATTCTTCTTGCGAAGTTTTTCGTACTTCTCTTGAGGAGTGAAAGCGTACTTTTCGGCCACCTCTGTACTGACCTCTAGTTTGAGGTGAAGGCTGTAATTCTTTAAGCCCTCCCGCAAATAAGTGAGTAGGGGACCTTGTTCGCGCTCAATTTCTTTTTTCATGGTATCATTGGCCAATTGCAATTGGATCCCATGGGTTGGTGTTAATCGAGGGCTATCGGAGGCCAAATTAGCGGCCAAAATCTTCTGGCCATTCTCTTCCAATTGCTTTAGATAGGCCTGCCACTTTTCCATAAAGGCCTCTGTGGTGTAGGCTTCGTGGGGAAGGTCCTCTGGATTCGAACTTTGTTGCTGCTTTTGTGCTTCCCAATCTTTTTTCTTCTGTATGCTCGAGAGCGATAAAGCCGATGCTTTGCGTTGAGGGGCTACTTGGGCTTTGGGTTTTTCCTCGACTGCGGTAATAGTGGTCTCGGGCGTTGAGCTCTTCGCCTGAGTTGGTTCTGCTACAGGAGCTTGGATTGTAACTTCACTTTTTGCTTTGCTTGTCATGACCTCCGGAGCAGTAGGTGTCGGCTCGATAGGTTTTGGAGTCGCTGGGGCCTGCGCGTTTTCCAGTGATGTTGGAGCTGTTGGAGTAGTTCCTATGGCTGTTTGGGGTGCTTGGTCTTCTGGTTTAGCTTCTGTTTGTGAAACCTTAGCTACAGGCTCAGAAGAGGCAACTACGGCGGGTTGTACACTGGGTTTAGGGACTTCGGTAGGGGCAGGGGCTGCTTTCTGTTCTCTGACTACAGCGGCTGCTAGGAGCCCACTAGTGTTTTTTTTTTCGGCCTCTACTCTGATGGAAGCGAGTTTCATCAGGCACAATTCTACCAACAGACGTTGGTTCTTGCTGGCCTTGTATTGCAGATCGCACTGGTTGGCCAAGTCAATCGCTTGTAGCAGTTGGGCAGAAGACCAAAGAGCGCTTTGCTCTTGGTACTGTTGTTTCATTCCTTCGGTCACTTCCAATAAGGGGAAGGTTTCGGGTTGTTTCGCCACTTGGAGGTCGCGGAAGTGAGCAGCCAGTCCTGCAATGAAAATTTGTCCATCGAAGCCCTTGTTCAGCACTTCTTCAAAAAGCAGAAGTAAGTTGGGGATTTGCCCTTCATACATGGCCTGAGTCGCCTTAAAATAGGTTTCGTGGTCCAGAATACTCAAACTATGAGCAACCGCTTGTCTATTGAGATTTTTGCCAGAAAAACTCACTACGCGATCGAAGATCGATAGGGCATCTCGCATCGCACCGTCCGCTTTTTGAGCGATGATGTGCAAGGCCTCGTCTTCGGCCTGAACACCTTGTTCAGCGGCTATTTTTTTGAGGTATTCGGCTGCATCTTTTACAGAAATCCTTCTGAAATCAAAGATCTGACAACGCGAAAGGATGGTGGGCAGGATTTTGTGTTTCTCGGTTGTAGCCAAGATAAAAATGGCGTGAGCTGGTGGTTCCTCCAAGGTTTTCAAGAAGGCGTTGAAGGCGGCCTGCGAGAGCATGTGCACCTCGTCAATGATATACACCTTATAGCTTCCTACCTGGGGTGGAATACGGACCTGATCAATCAGGGAACGGATGTCGTCAACAGAATTGTTTGAAGCCGCATCCAACTCAAAAATATTAAAAGAGTAATCCGTGTCTTCAATGGGAGCGGCTACTTCGGTACGGGCTTGTTCAGCCTCGTTGATGCGCTTTGCCAGGATACGCGCACAGCTGGTCTTACCTACACCACGGGGGCCACAGAATAAAAGGGCCTGAGCCAGGTGATTGGTCGTGATGGCATTTTCTAAGGTATCGGTAATGGCCTGTTGCCCGACAACATCAGCAAATTGCTGCGGTCGGTATTTCAGCGCCGATACGATAAAATGTTCCATGCCATTGGGCTTTCATACAAAGATAAAAATCGCCTTTTCATATTGGTTTGGATGTCTGGCTTCGAAGGAAATACTTATTAACAATACCTGTACCTTTGCCGCGAGCAGGCCACCTTATCGCTCGTCCTTCGTGGACGGGAGGAAAGTCCGGACACCACAGTGCAGCATAGCGGGTAACGCCCGTCCGCCGAGAGGTGAGGACCAGTGCAACAGAAAGCAAGTACAGTTCGGCTGTAGTGAAATCAGGTAAACTCTATGCGGTGAAACGCCATGTACACCAGTGTTTGAGGGCGGCACGCCCGAATTGGGGGGTAGGCGGCTAGAGCTTTCGGGTAACCGGAAGTCCAGATAAATGATAAGGCTCGACAGAATCCGGCTTATGGCCTGCTTTTCTTTTTTAGGAGCACACCATTACGGGTGCGTAAAAAAGCTAAAGACGCTACTCCCGTATTTGCGGCTTTCAAAAAAACCAGGAGCGTCCTCAAAATCAATTTGTGGCCGGTGTTCCAAAATAAAGCAACCCTCTTCTGCTAAAACTGGATTTTCGGTATTCATCACGGATTCTACCAATTGTAGTAGGATGTCTTTGTCAAAATCATAAGGAGGATCTGCGAAGACAAAGTCCATCGGGTAGCGGTTTTTTTGCAAATAGACCATGGCCGAGGAGCGGATAGGAGTGATGGGAAGATCGAGCTCCTTGGTGGTTTTGTGGATGTACTGAATACAGCCATTGTGTTGGTCAACTGCGGTAACAAGTTCAGCCCCGCGAGAGGCGAATTCATAAGCGATATTTCCACTGCCGGCAAAGAGATCCAGAACCCGGGCTTCTTGAATGTGGTAGCGATGCTGCAAAAAATTGAAGAGCCCTTCCTTGGCCATATCGGTGGTTGGACGAATGGGCAACTTTTTTGGAGCCTGTAGTCTTCTGCCTTTGTGGACCCCCGAAATGATTCGCATTAGAAGCTGCTTAAAACGGCGAAGTCAATATAGTCTTCCGCCGTGTTCTGATTCAGTTGATAGGGGTTTTTCGGAAAGAAGATCGACATCTTTTTCAGATAACGATCGCACAGCGCGTAGAGTGGATCTCCTTCAGCGATATCGCCTAGCATTTTGACCTCGACCTGATCCTTGTCCAGTCCGAGCTGTTCAAGGGCGAACAAAAGGAAATACAGGAAGTCTTCTTGGGTGGTGTATTCGAAATGGTTGTACAACAAGAGATTCTTTCCTTTGAGAACGACCAACTCTAGGGAGCGATCTCCAACATTGACAAAGGCTTGGGGCTGGTCGTCCCAACCGGGCATCTGTAATAGACTTTGAATAAGAATGCTCCCGCTGTGTAGCACTTCCACAGAAGGAAATAAATCCTTGATGTAGGCATTGACTCCATCAAAAGGAACATAGACATTCACCAAATCGGTGTGCAACATCTCGTCGTAGTCGATTTCGTCTGAGCGCTGAATACGGGTGTTGAGTTTGAGGTAATGGGCCAACTCCGTCGGGTCAAATAAACTCTTAGGAACCAGGCTGAATTGAGGAGAACTGTGTATGATCACCACCTCTGCAAAGGGCTCTCTGCCCAAATCAAAGAGATGGAAGAAGGCCTTGAGCTCTTCACCAATGGTGCTGGCTTTGGTGCCTTCGGGTAAGGCCATTCTCTTGCTGGCCTCAATGGTTTGGTTCTCCTGATTTAGGATGGAAAAAGAAAGTCCATTCAAGCTAGCCTGAATGGACAATTTCTTTGTAACCGTCGTTACGTTATGCGAACTATTTCTTTCTGTCATAGATAGAAGGCCAGTTTCCACTGGTACTTACTTCGTCCATAGAACCAACACGGATTTCATCACCATCGACTTCCTCGATACTTTCATGAGCATTTTCCTTGATTCTTAAATCTTGTGGTTGATCGTAAAGGATCACGTCTTTCTTAACACTAGCGACAAACACTGGAGCAGTAAATCCTCCTTTATCCACTGTGCCAGCTTCCATAGAGAATTTCTCATCTCCTTGTGCCCCAGGTACAGAAGCTAGATTCTTGTAGCGATCACTGTTTCTGAAGAGTGAGTCACGTACTTTAACGAAACCTAGCGTGTCAACGACTACCGTGTCAACCTGCAAGTCGATTCGGTAGATCTTGTCGTAACGCATGAAAGAAGAATCTCTTTGTTGCGTGATCGTGTATTGTGCTGTGTCAACAAAAGCAATGAGGTTATCGAAATTCTTAGCGTATTGTCCGGTGACTGATTTATGAGCCTCCTGCGCATCGCGGATATCCTTAAGCTTTACAATGACGGCAGAGAAGCGCTCTTGTCGTACTTTGTTGAATTTGATTGGAGCGTTTACGGACTGAAAGATCATGTAGCCCAAAACGATACAAACGAGCCATAAGACAATTTGCAGAATGGTTTTCATTTTACGGAGTTATTTTGTTAAAGTGGTTAGCAACAAATCTATCATTTTTTTTTAATCGATAAACTTTAAATGCCAATTTCAGCCCTATCTTAGAGGGCTAAAGCAGGCGATTGACAGCCACTGAATTCTTCACTTTCCTTAAACGCAAATTTCCCTTCGATCTTACATCGGAGCAGGAAGAAGTATTGCGTATGCTCGCCAGCTTTTGTGTCGATGGTAAAAAAGGCCAGGTGTTTTTGCTCAAAGGATACGCGGGAACCGGTAAAACAACCTTGCTCAGTGTCTTGAATAGTCAACTCTGGCACCTGAAAATGAAAGCGGTACAGCTAGCGCCCACCGGAAGGGCAGCCAAAGTCATCCGCCTGTACTCCGGTAAAGAGGCCAGTACCATTCACCGCAAGATTTACAATCCCAAGTCTGAACCCGGCGGGGGTGTCAAATTTGTTTTGGCGCGGAATACCCACCGAGACACGCTCTTTTTGGTCGATGAGGCCTCCATGATTCCCGATCAACCTTCCGATCAAAAAATGTTCGAAAACGGTTCTCTATTGCAGGATTTGATTAAGTACGTAGACTCAGGAGTGCGTTGTAAACTTATCCTTATTGGGGATACGGCTCAATTGCCTCCTGTTCGATCTGACTTGAGCCCGGCTCTGGATGAGCATACCCTCAGCCTTTCTTTTTCGAAGGAAGTGCAACCGGCCGAGTTAACCGACGTGGTTCGTCAGGCTGCGGAGTCCGGCATACTGGTAAATGCGACGCGTATTCGGGAACAGCTTCAGGAAGAGTTTTTTGAACAGTTTCAGTTTGAACTTGTGGGTTACCCTGATATTGTACGCTTGGTGGATGGCTACGAGATTCAGGAAGCCATTGACGAATCCTATTCGGAAGTGGGTCGTGAAGAAACCGCCCTCATTGTTCGCTCTAACAAGCGGGCGATACGCTACAACCAGACCATTCGCCAAAAAATCCTGTTCCTGGATCAGGAAGTGGCCATCGGGGACTACCTCATGGTGGTACGCAACAATTATTTCTGGCTCGATCCAAAATCTGAGGCAGGCTTTGTTGCCAATGGAGACATCGTCGAATTGTTGGAACTCTTTGGTATTAAGGAACTCTACGGTTTCCGTTTTGCAGAAGCCAAAGTCAAATTGGTGGATTATCCGGATCAGAAACCCTTCGAAACCGTTTTGCTTTTGGACACCCTTAATGGGGAAGGGCCTTCACTTTCTTACGAAGAAAGCAACCGCCTTTACCAGTCTGTTCGTGAAGATTACGCGGATGAAAAGTCGAACTATAAGCGCTTTTTGGCCGTCAAAAACAACAAGTACTTCAATGCCTTGCAAGTGAAGTTTGCCTATGCCTTGACTTGTCATAAGTCCCAGGGGGGACAGTGGTCCAGGGTATTTGTGGAACAGCCTTATCTGCCTGATGGCGTAAACCGGGATTATTTGCGCTGGCTTTATACAGCCGTTACCCGGGCCAGAGAGAAGCTGTACCTCATTGGTTTTCCTGGCTCGTTTTTTGCAGAATAACTATATTAGAAGAAGAGAATACATTATGTCACAAGAATTAATCGCAAGTCTTTTTTTAGGAATTGGCCTGGCCGCCTCGGCAGGTTTCCGAGTCTTTTTACCTCTTTTTGCTTTGAGTCTGGCTTCTAACTACGGAATATTGGAACTCAATGAAAGCTGGGATTGGATTGGCAGTACGGCTGCAATTACCACCCTGGGGATCGCTACCGTAGCGGAGGTATTTGCCTACCTGATTCCTTGGGTCGATAACGCTTTAGACAGTATTGCCATACCCTTGGCCGCAATTGCCGGAACAGCCGTAATGGTTGCAACGGTTTCGGATCTGGATCCCGTTATTACCTGGTCCCTGGCTATTATAGCAGGGGGAGGAACCGCCACCGCGATAAAAGGCGCCAACGCCGCCGGTCGTCTTACTTCAACAGCGACAACCGGGGGACTCGCGAATCCCGTGGTGGGCGCGGTCGAGACTGGAGCCGCAGCAACCGTTTCCTTGGCCTCTCTTTTTATGCCCGTCATCGCTGGGATTCTGGTGGTATTTATCCTGTTTTTTGTCTTTTTTATTTACCGCAAGCTCCGTCCTCGACGCAAAACTGCTTAAATGCCGAAGAAACTACATGTGGTTGCTCTGATACCCGCTCGGTATCAGGCCAGCCGTTTTCCCGGAAAACTACTCAAAGACCTGGGCGGTAAACCGGTCCTGGCCCGCACTTATGAAGCGGTGGTCAACAGCCAACTATTTGATGAGGTCTATGTGGTCACCGATGATGACCGTATACAAAGGTGTATTACCGGTTTGGGTGGAAAAGTACTGCGCAGTCAGCAAGAGCACGATACCGGAAGTGATCGTCTTGCAGAAGCCATCGACTATATCGACACAGATGTAGCTATTAATGTACAAGGAGACGAACCCTTCATCGATCGGGAATCCTTGGCCCAACTTATTCGCCTTTTTGAAGCGGATGAACAAAAAGAAATTGATTTGGCTTCCTTGATGGTGCGCATTGAGGAGGAGGAAAGAATCGTCAATCCCAATGTGGTCAAGGTCGTGACAGACCAGGCGGGCTTCGCCCTCTATTTTTCTCGCTCTCCGATTCCCTATCCAAGAGATCAAGAGGCCAAGGCACCTTATTACCAGCATATCGGGGTCTATGCCTTCCGTCGCCAGGCATTGTTGGATTTTAAAGAACTCCCAATTGCACCCTTAGAGGCGAGCGAAAAAATCGAAGCCATTCGTTTTTTGGAGTACGGACGTCGACTTCGAATGCTCGAAACCAGCCGCCCCAGTATCGGTATCGATACGCCGGAAGACCTGGAGGAGGCCAATGCTAAATGGAACCAAAACAACACATGAATTCACCTGATTACTCCCACATTAAAGTGGTTGGCTTTGATGCCGACGATACCCTGTGGGTAAACGAGTCCTATTTCAGAGAAACCGAAGAGGGCTTTGCGGCGCTTTTAGAAGGCTACGAGACCAAGAATAAGATCGATCAGGAATTGTTTAAGGTCGAAATGCAAAACCTGGGCATTTACGGTTATGGGATCAAAGGTTTTATGCTGTCTATGATAGAGTCTGCTTTGGACCTTTCGAACGGAGAGGTGCCGCCAGAAACCCTGTGGAAAATACTGGAAATGGGGAAGACCATGATTTCGCATCCGGTCGAACTGTTGGAAGGCGTGGAGGAGGTACTTCAAGCCCTGCAACCCCATTACCGCCTGATAGTTCTAACCAAAGGAGATCTTTTGGATCAGGAGCGGAAGCTCGAAAAGTCGGGCTTAATCGATTACTTCCACCACGTCGAGGTGCTGAGCGATAAGCAATCCTCGAACTACGCCCACCTCTTAGAACACTTGCAAATCCCGGTAGAAGAGTTTTTGATGATTGGGAACTCCCTAAAATCGGATGTACTGCCTCTTATTGAATTGGGGGCTCAGGCGGCGCACGTACCTTTCCATACCACCTGGGCGCATGAGGAAGTCAAGGACGAAGAACAACTACGCAAAGACTATTTAAAATTGGATTCTCTTCGGGATATACTGTCTTATCTGAAGCACTAGAACTTCCGCACCGAATCTCTTTCTTTTTTTATTCTCCGGCTGTTTACGCTTCTCGGAAAAATCATACCCGTACTGGAAAAGGTATTGCCAAAAGTGAGGGCCGCAGCGTAAACCTGCTGGATGGCATCAACCACTTGGGCATCAGAGAGCTGTTGCAGGGGGTGGGTATAGACCGACCAAATGATTTCGTCGGATAAGGCATAACGAACATCCAGGGCCGAATGAAAGTTGGCTACCAAAGCATTCAAAAGATCTTTTTCTTCCAAAGCACTCCGCTCCACAATCGGTGAGATGATGCGCATACGGTTCGCATTGGCGTCGTAGATGCACAAAAGCACGGACTGGTTCACCTTAAATTGAATCATGTTGTTTTGAGTCTGAACGGAGTCGGCTTCTTGACGAATGAGCTCCTCCAATCGTTCAGGAGTCATGTTTTGCGCCTGGAGCGCAAAGGGCAAGAAAAAAAGCAAAAGGAGAAATCTCATGGAATGGGTGTAGTATAGCTTATCTCTTGCTTGGACGAAAGTGAAAGGAAATCCTAACACTATTCCTGCATGGTGTGGTAGACGTTTTGTACGTCATCATCTTCCTCAATTTTTTCGAGAAGCTTTTCTACATCGGCCACCTGTTCTTCATTGAGTTGTTTAGTCACCTGAGGAATGCGTTCAAAACCGGATGAAAGAATCTCAATTTCGCGGCTTTCCAGTTCTTTTTGAATAGCTCCAAATTGCTCGAAGGGTGCGTAAATCAGAATTCCATCTTCATCCACAAAAACCTCCTCAGCCCCGTAATCAATCATTTCGAGTTCCAGCTCTTCGGGGTCGATACCCTCGCCATTGATACGGAAATTGCAGGTGTGGTCGAACATGAATTCCACTGAACCGGAGGTGCCGAGACTTCCGTTGCACTTGTTGAAGTAACTGCGGATGTTCGCCACGGTCCGGGTGTTGTTGTCGGTTGCCGTTTCGACCAGAATGGCAATACCGTGAGGCGCGTATCCTTCATAAAGCAGTTCTTTGTAGTCGCCCTGATTCTTATCGGAAGCGCGTTTGATGGCCCTTTCGATATTGTCTTTGGGCATGTTTACCGCCTTGGCATTTTGAATTACAGCACGCAGTCGGGAGTTGGCATCTGGATCAGGACCACCCTCTTTTACGGCCATGACAATATCCTTCCCGATACGGGTAAAGGCTTTGGACATGGCTGCCCAACGTTTCATTTTTCTGGCTTTGCGGAATTCAAATGCTCTTCCCATAATTCAATTCAATTCGAACAGTAACAAATTTAAAGAAACCCGACTAACCGTAAAGCTTTTCGATGGTGTGTGCCAGGGTAAAATCATTCTCGGTGATGCCCCCTGCATCATGAGTGCTCAGTTGGATGAGCAAACGGTTGTATACGTTGTACCAATCCGGGTGGTGCTTTTGGGCCTCGGCTTCAAACGCGATAAGGGTCATAAAGGCAAAACAGCTTTTAAAATCCTTGAATTCGAGTTTGCGATGTAGACGTCCATCTTCAAATGTCCAATGGGGTAGGTCCTGCAGTTTTTCGAGGATCTGGGATTCGTTTAATGCGGTCATAGTAATGCGTTTTGATAAAATTACGAAGGCAAAACACTTAGAGCAACTGGTGGTGCTCCACCACGTCCTGTACTTCGGCTTGTAAATAATCGGGCAGTGGATTGAACTTGGGCAGGGCCGCTAAGTAGCGGTCATCGTTTGTGGTGAATACCCTTTTGAGGCGAGGGTGATAATTCCCGAGTTTTTGAATGAGGTCCTTGATGAACTCTTCGTGGAGTACCAGGTCCTTGCTGCCCAAATGAAAAATCCCGCTCAGGTCGCGGTTAATGATGTAATGTACCTGTTGGCTTAATCGGTCATCATGGGTCACATTGACAATGAGGTTCGGGAAGACCTCTATGGGTTCCTTTTCATGGAGCGCCTTTTTGATTTCTTTTATCCGGGGTGATCCTTTCCCGAAGACCATGGGCAATCGGAGGATGGCGCTCTTTTCGGGAGGCAAGCGAAGCAAGGCGTTTTCTATTTTAATCTTCAATCGCCCATAAACACTCATCGATAAGGTTTTATCGAATTCGTACGAGGGAAATTTGCTGTAGGCATCAAAGACGTTGGCTGAGCTCATAAAAATTAAGCGGACCGGGTTGGCCTGTACGTATTCGATCAGGTGAATATGCGCCTGAACCTGTGCTGCAAATTCTCCTCTTAAAGTAGAAATGATGATGTCGGGTTTGTAGAGCTCGAGGTGAGCGACGATATCGTCATCTCGCATATCGTACTGGAAGAAATGCTGATTGCTTTCTCGTTGTGTGGTGTGGCAATAAGAGGCACGGGTATCGTAGTAGGGGGAAAGTTCTTTATAGAGACTTCCACCAATAAAACCGCTGCCACCGAGAATGACAATTTTCTTTTTCTTCGCTTTCTTCAATCCTTAGAATATAGGGGGTTAAGCGCGGGCTTGTGGAAGGTTAGCGTATTGGCCCGTCACTGCTTTCTAATTCTTAGGTAAAGCTAGGGGTTAAACTGCACTTTTAAAAGCAGGGAAGTGGGTTTTCGATTAAAGAATTGAGGCATCACTTAGCCGCTCGTTCCAAACGATCGTTGATGGTTTTACCCAGTCCTTCTTCCGGGAAGCGTTCAGCAAGGATGATGTCCAGTTCCAGGCTATCGAGTTTGTGCAGGCTTTGGTACAAATTGGCGGCTGCTTCTTTCAGACTTCCCTTTGCCGAAAGAACCTCTTGATAAATTGAGCCCTCGAGATCGGAATCTGCTCTGAATTGGAGAACGCCAATAGAGGAGCCCGGGTAGTTTCGAAGGGCAACTGCTAAATCATCAACCAGGACCATTTCGGTCTTTGGTGAATAGTGTTTAGAAAGCATTCCGGGAGCGTTGGGAGCCTTTTCTTTTTTGTTCCTTAAACTCACTTTTCCGACCACCTTTTCAATATCTTCCAAAGCCAATGAACCCAGACGGTATACAATCACCTCTCCCTCTTCAAATCCAACAATAGTAGACTCAATCCCTCGTTGACATTCGCCACCTTCCAAGACCATCGGGATTTGATCGCCAAAATAGGCTTCCACATGTTCCGCCCGTGTAGGGCTGATTCGATTAAAAGGATTCGCGCTGGGCGCCGCTATCGGAAAGTCAAGGGCCTGCAGTAGTTCTTGGGTGATGGGATGATTGGGAATACGAAGAGCAACGGTGTCTTTTCCGGCAGTGATTAAATCTGGAACAACTGCTTTTTTCTTCAGGATGAGGGTCAGGGGTCCGGGCCAAAAGTGATCGGCTAATTGACGGGCTTTTTCAGGAAACTCAGCTGCGATCTCATCAACCTGAGCCAAAGAGTGCAAGTGTACAATCAAAGGGTTAAAGAGCGGCCTTTGCTTCACTGCGAAAATGCTCTTCACCGCTTCCTGATCAAAGATATTGGCAGCAAGTCCGTAAACGGTCTCTGTGGGAATGGCCACGAGCTTGCCTTCAGAAAGAAGGGCAGCTGCCTGTTCAATGTCATCCGAAATGATGCTCATACGGCAAAGTTAGTGGGTTTAGGGCGGAAAGGAAATAAACAGGAGTCGGGCTTTAACTTCCGATCACCAGCCACAGGTTCGCGATCATGAGAATGCGCGCTACAAGCAGCGGAAAACTCCATTTTTTACCCAGACGGTACGAGAAGAATACCAGTGCTAAAAAAGCAAGGGGAAAAGCCAAACCCGAGACAATCCTGAGGGAGTAGGTGTAATGCTGACTATCTGAAGGCAGACTGTACCAGTTTACTTGACCAAAAATAGGAGATACGGAATATTCAATCTGTGGTTCATCATGGATGAGCTTGGCAAAATTCTCGGCTACCGAAATAGATTGTTCAGGGGTAATTACCCGATAGGAGTAGTGGTAGCCCTGGGCCGCGTTGTAGTAATTCTGTCTGTGCTTTTGTACTTCTTGAACTTCCGAAGTTTTGGACGAACCGGGCAAGGCATAATCCGCTAAAATAATCAGAGCAATTAGAGAGAAGAAAGCCAAGGAGATGGTTTTAATAGAGGGACTGCTGTTCTGCATGACGGCTCTTTACTTTCGGGTCCAGTATTGGGTTCTTCCCAGGAGTGAAACTCCCAGATAGCCTCTTACTTTGAGTTTTGATTTGTCCACGAGTTCCAGGTAGCACTTGTAGGTCTTGCCGTTCTCCGGATCCAAGATGGTGCCTCCATTGAATTCATCGCCGTCTTTCTCTAACCCTTCAATAATCACCAGGCCTTGAATGGGTTGGTTCTTTTTGGATCCCTTGCAACGGTCACAGAGCTTTCCTTCTTCACTGATATAGGAGTCCAAAATCTTCGCGAAGTACTGATCTCCTTTTTGGTAGATTTCGATCAAGGCCTTTTTTTCACCTGTTTTGTCGTCCGTGGTTTCCCACTGACCGAGAATGGTTTGACCGAAGGAGTTGGCACTGATCAAGAGAACCAGTAGCGATAGAAACTTTTTCATAGAAAGGTTTTATTTATGAGGTTTTAATTCTTCAAAGAAGAAATCGTCATTGGGTACGTCAAAATCAAAGCCTACCACTTTTTGGTTATTGTCGGTTTTGATTTGAATGGTACCAAAGTCAAACCAGGCCTGGGGGTGATCCCAGTGAATTTCCCATACATCGTAATGCCAGTGGGTCAAGGTGGCGTTCAATAAGGGAGAATGCTCAAAGGTGAGTTTAAGGTCTTTTCCGTCCTCGACGATACTGATGGTGCCGTACATATCAGAGGTATACTCCCCAATAAAAGCTGCGGGCTGCAGGGATGGAGAGGTGTTCAGGACGCGGTTGTCTTTTCTATACTGAACGCGTGTGTCTCTCTTTTTCCAATTGTTATAGCCTTCCAGAAGTTCGGAAGACCAGTCCTTGGTCTCAATGCCCAAGAAGGCATCGATGGCATAATTAGTCGCTGCTCGGATGGGGCTTTTTGCGCCGTTGGTCAAAACCACGACCCCCAGGTTTTCGTCAGGTACCAAAGAAACCATGGTAATAAAACCGTCGTAACCTCCGGTATGCGCTACACGCATCCGCCCGTGATAGTCGCTAAGGCCCCAGCCCAGTCCATAGGCCGAAAAGTGGCGATTAAATTCCTTGTCGGCTTGGTTTACGACATGGTTGTTGTGCGGTGTCCACACCATATTCCGCGTATTCCGCGAAAGAATGGTGTCCTTTCCGATGATACCGTTGTTGAGGTTAAAAATCATCCATTTAGAGATGTCTTCCACGCTAGAAATCAGTCCCCCTGTAGCGGCCACATTATCCCAACTCACCCAAGGAATACTGTAGTTCTTGCCCTCTTTACGCGCATGAGGAGTAGAAAAATTGCCCATGCCTTCCAGTTCCTCCAGGGAGGCGATGGTGCGATCCATCCCAAGGGGTTGAAGTAAACGCTCCCTTACATTTTGAGCCCAGGATTTACCGGTGACTGTTTTGATCACTTCTCCGGCGGTGATGTACATGAGGTTGGAGTAGCCGTAACCCGAACGAAACTCGTAGGCCTGCGGAACGTGTTTGATTCCTTTGATGATCTGTTCTGCCGATGCATTGGATTTGTACCAGATATTATCTCCGCTAAAGGTACCCAAACCACTGCGGTGGCTGAGTAAATCCCGAATCGTCATGTGGTTGCTCACCCACTCATCGTAGACCGCAAAATAGGGGAGGTAGTCCTTCACTTTATCGTTCCAGTCCAATTTTCCTTCTTGTACCAGGATGCCGATCAAGGCCGAAGTAAAGGCCTTGGAATTGGAGGCGATGGCGTAGAGGGTGTTCTGATCTGGCTTCCCTTTTTTACCTGTTTCCAAAACCCCGAAATTTCCGGTAAATACGAGCTTACCGTCCTTCACGATTCCAATGGAAACACCGGGTACATCCCAGTCCTTGACCATCTTGGCGTAGTACTTGTCGAGGGCTTTTAGATCGACATTGGGTTCACTAGTCGTTTGCGCGTTGAGCGTCAATAGACCAGTGAGTAGAAAAAAGGTAAAGAGCTTTTTCATTCGGGTTCTTTTAGGGGAAGAAAGTTAGTAAAAAGACCAGTTCTTCTGGTTTCATAGCAGTAGATTTAGATCCTGTTTAAAATGGTTTCGAGGTTTTTAACGACCTCTTCTGCATTGGCTTTACTAAAACACAAGGGGGGTTTGGTCTTAATGACATTATCAAAAGGCCCATCTGTACTCAGAAGGATGTGCCTCTGTCTCATTTCGTTCTTTAAATGCTGGGCGAGCTCCGTATCGGGCTCTTGGGTCCCGGCTTTGACGATTTCTACTCCAATAAAGAGCCCCATTCCCCGAACATCTCCTATACAAGCATGATCCTTGGCCAAAGCTTTTAGAAGCTGCTGGTAGTAATTGCCGACCTCGCGTGCATTTTCTTGTAAGCCTTCTTCTTCAATGACTTCGAGCACGGCCTTAGCAATGGCACAGGAAACCGGATTCCCTCCGAAGGAGCTGAAGAACTCTACCCCTTTTTCGAAGGACTCGGCAATTTCGGTTGTGCAGACCACCGCTCCCATGGGATGACCATTGGCAATGGGCTTACCCAAAACAACCATGTCCGGAACGACCTCCTGGGCTTCATAGCCCCAAAAGTGGTCTCCCAAACGTCCAAAACCGGTTTGAACTTCGTCGCTTATACAGACCCCGCCTTGGGCTCGTATGGCCGGATAGACTTCCTTGAGGTAGCCTTTCGCTAAAGGGATTTGCCCGGCACATCCTACCACAGGCTCACAGATAAAGGCTCCGATCGGGTGTGGGCTATTTTGAATCTGAGCGACCGCCTCTTCTCCGTAGCGTTTTCCGGCCTCCGTTTCTCCTGCAAATTTGCCTTTATAGGTGTTTGGAAGAGCGGTTTTATAGATATGCTCTTTTTGACCCTCGCCTTTGGGGTTGTTGAATTTGTAATCACTAATATCGATCGAAGTCTGGGTATTGCCGTGGTAACCGTCTTCCATGACCAGGAAATGACGGGCCTTGGTGTGGGCCCGCGCCAGTCTCATCGCCAGATCACTCGCGGCGCTTCCTGAATTCACAAAGAAGACTTTATTGAGCTTGGCTGGAAAGTACTTCAAGAGTCTTTCGGCATATTCTGCCAGTTCATCATAAACATAGCGGGTATTGGTATTGAGTCGGGCCATTTGTTTTTGCCCCGCCCTTACCACTTTAGGATGTGAATGCCCTACATGTGGTATGTTGTTGTAGGCATCTAAAAAGGTATTGCCTTCGGCGTCATACATGTACTGAAATACAGATCGGCTCATGTGTATCGGAGCCTTGTAGCTCAAAGACAGGTTCTTTCCAAAATAGGCTTTTCGATCTTCAAGTGCTTTTTGGGTAGAGGCTGAATTTGGAGATAGCCCAATGGCCTTCCTAAAGGTGTTTTCGGCCAGAATAGGATTAATTGTAAGCCACTTTTTCAGCATCTTCCAGGCATTGGCTTCACTGGAGGATGCATAGGTATTCTCTGGGTCCGTTTTCTTGGCATGGGCCGAATTGCATACACTGGTGCACAGTCGCGCGGCGATGAGGTAATAAAGGACCTCGATTTCTTTTTCTTCCAGTGGAAAAACCTCGTGGTAGGTTTTTAGAAAAGGACTCACCCATTTTAAGGGTTCTTCCTTATTGTAACAAAGGTAGGTCAGGGCAATGGCCACCTCATTGATAACAAAAGAATGCGCTAAGTCGCCAAAGTCAATGATGCCAGAGACTTGGTTGTTTTCGATCAAGACATTCCACTCGTTGGCATCGTTGTGAATGATTTGTTTGCGTAGTTCCCCGAAGTAGGGACGTACGTTCTCTTCGAATTGATTAAAGAAGTAGAGCAGGAGTTTTCGATGGGAAGCCTCGGGAACATCAACGATGTACTTCTTGTTCAGATCAAAGTACTGCAGGTCCCATTCCCACTGCCGGGCTTGTATGCTCGGGTGCCTGAAATCCTGCAAACTTTTATCCAGTTGTGCCAAAAAGGTCCCGAAAGAGGCAAGCAGTGGTGGATTGTGTTCCACCTCGCCAAGAAACTTTCCTTCCATAAAAGAGAGCATTCGGCAAATCCTTGGCTGCTCCTCGATCTCAATGACTTTGAGGGTAGACTGGTCGAGGAAAGGCTGTACGGCAGGCACTTCCGTACTCCTTGTTTTAGCCAGTTGGCGAAGGGTATCGTTCTCGGCATTTACGGTGTAAAAAAGGTCCTCCGTCAGGGAGTAGGTTTTGAAGACAAACTTGTTTGGCCCGGAAGTTATGCGGTAGTTCTTGTTGTCGTAACCCGCCAGAGACTTGACCTGGTCGACAGGGATACCGAATTCTTTCTCAATAAGCGACTTCATAAGGCCACCGTTTTTAGGTCAATCCTTCACTTGAAAGCCTAAAAGTATCCATTATAAATCAATGTCAGAAAGAGAGAGTTGCTCTTTAAGTCTCGACTGCTTTTAGCTGGTCTTGATAGGTTTCAATCCGGGCTTTGGCCTTGCTGTCGACCAACAGAATCACAATCATAGCGATTATCGTAATGGAGGTTGCCCTCCAATTGACTTTATTATTCAAAACTTAGTGAAAACCGACCACCTACCTCAATTGAAAATGAATGTGATCATCATGTCGTACCGCTTGACACCCATGGTAACGCACTTTTTGACTCTTTAGGCCAAGACGGGTCTTCAGATGGGGTTCAATAAAGAGCTTGCCTACTTCCTTTTGCCGGGTAATTCGCCGAGCCAGATCACGGGTTCCCTTTGCCGAAAACTCAATCTTTCGGTTGATACGGCCGAAGGTGAGGTACTTGGGAAAGTCGTACTGCCATTTACCCGCTTTTTTACAAACAGCAATCTGATCGTATTCTCGGTCAGTGGGCCCTTCAAAAACGCCATAGCCACTAAAGGAAGGCTTTTTATTAGAAATCTTTCCTTCCTTCTCGTAGACCAAACTCACATCGACTTTTTTACCATCGTTATGGCTTAAATGAGGCAGCAAAGGAAAACCGTCGATAAAGGGGAAATTGGCGTCTAAATAGACCAGCTGGATTCCCTCATTCCTCTTTTCAAAATCTTCTGCGATGGCCGTGATTGCTTTATTCAGTTCTGGCCTAACGTAGTTTCTATTGGCCAGTTTATAGAAGACGGAATGAGCTCTAACGACCTTGAATTCTTTCATTTTTTCTCGTCCGAATAGGGGGGCTATAAGGGGGACGATGAGCAAGTTGGCTAAAAGATAGAGGGCACTAAAGGCGAGTACTTTTTTACGTCTTGCTTTTAACCCCAACCTTTTTGCTAGTAAAAGGGAGAGCAAGTAAACAACTCCGCCGATTTGGGTAAGGAGGGTCAGAAAGACAAAGAGGAGTATGTGCCCAATGAATTTTAAGGCAAGGGTCAGACCCGGATAGCGTTCGAATTTTGAGTTCATAAGGTGTTCTCTACTTAAGAAAACTCAGAAATGGATCATTTTATTTTTGTTCTAAAGCATCCAGGTATCGGTGGTAGCGCCGCGCATTTCGGTTGTGTTCTTCTATGGACTCGGCGAAGAGGTGATAGCCCGGTTTTTCAGGGTCAACACACATATAGAAGTAGTTGTGCTCCTCCGATTCCAAGACAGCATCAATACTCTTAATGGAGGCCATACTAATGGGGCCCGGTGGAAGGCCGTGATGCAGGTAAGTGTTATAAGGCGATTCAAAGCGGATGTGCTTGTAGAGGATTCGGGTAGCTTTAAAGTCTCTGGTGGCAAACTTCGCGGTGGGGTCGGCATCCAGTTTCATCCCAATTTTAATGCGGTTCAGGTACAAGCCGGCTACTCGCTTCTTTTCGGAATCTTTTGAAATCTCCCGTTCGACTATGGAAGCTAAAGTGTAGACTTCGCTGGGGGTCATCCCCAATTGTTTGGCCTTTTCTCGGCGGTTATTGCTGTCCCAAAAGCGTTTATGTTCTTTAATCATCCGCTCCAAAAATGCCTCGGCATCCGTATCCCAATATACCTGGTAGGTGTTCGGAATAAAGGCGCTCATCAGGGTTTCAGTAGTAAATCCAGACGTTGCAATTTTCTCATCTTTATAAAAGAGATCAGCCAATTCTGTGGAATCTGCCTCGATGAATTGGGAGGCCTTAACGGCGACATCTTCTATATGCCAGCCATGGGTGAGGACCAGATTCATAGGCGCTTGGGCACCTCCACGCAGGTGGCTGATAAGGCTTCGATTACTCCAAGAGGGCTCAATTTTATAGCGCCCTGAGCGCATTTCTTTCTTCTTGTAATTCATCATTTCGGCTACCGCGATAAAGGAGGCCTGATCCTTAATTTGCCCATTTTCAGCAAGTAGATCGACCACCTCTTGAAAGCTTGCACCTGATGGAATGTGAACATATTCATTTTGTAGCTCCGCCGGTACATTCGGTGCCAGTATACGGGAGTACTGATAATATCCGAAAAGAGCGCCGATGAGCACCAGGATAAGCATGATCCAAGTTAGAATTTTGCGCATTTTAGTTGTATCCGATTTGTATGGAAATCAAAATGGCGGCTATGGCAATAATGAACATCAAGATAAAGGGCTTGGCAACAATTTTTAACCAATCGACATACTTGATTTTGGCCAAGGCGATAATGGCCATCATTGGACCAGCCGTTGGAGCTACCATATCCATCATTGCCCCACCATATTGATAGGCAAGAACGGTGGTTTGGCGAGAAAGGCCAATTAAATCCGAAAGAGGAGATAAAATGGGCATGGTCAGGATGGCTTGACCAGAATTGCTCGCTACCGGAATATGCAAAAGGGAGTGAGAAAACATCATGAGCACAGCCGAAACAGATGGTGGCACCAATTTTAAGGGTTCAAAGAGTCCGTAAATAATGGAATCGATGATTCCTCCTTCTTTTAAGACGATGGTAATGCTATTAGCTAGTCCGATAATCATGGCGGCATAGACCATCTCTTTTATCCCATCGACGTAGACTTCGGTTGTTTTATTGAATCCAAAGCGGGCTATGAGTCCGCTGACCAGAGCGAGAAGAAAGAAACATGCCGACATTTCATTGAAACCCCAATCCATTGCAATGAGTCCATAGGCTACGCCGCCAAGTGTAAGAACGAGTAATCCTAAGATCAGCTTATTTCGTCCTGTTAGTTGCTCAACCTGAAGCTCTTGCTGGGTGCGCTCAGTTCTGTTTTTATTGGCGTAATAGAGCACAAAAAGGATCCAGGCGAGAGCTGCAATTATCATGACGATGAGTCTAAATTCATACCCAGAAAGTAATTCCAGACTGGCCTCTTTTTGAGCGATAATAACGGCAAAAGGATTAAAGGGACTAAAGGCGGCCCCAACCACAGCAGAGCCCATACTGCTCATCACAATGGCCGCATTGTTGTAGCCAATATTGCGACCGAAAATCAGTAAGACAGGGGTCATAGCAATAATTTCTTCATAGAGGTTGATGGTCATCCCTCCCGAAATAAAGAATAATGAAATGACGACCAAGGCCAGTGATTCCTTACCCTTTAAGAGAACAATTACCTGATTTAATCCTTGATTGAGTGTCCCGGTTTGCTCAATGAGGTAAAAGCATCCGCCCAAAATGAAAATTAAAACAATCAGATCGGCTCTTCCTGCAATACCTTTCGGGACCGCCAGAAGAACATCAAAGGCGGAAAGGTGAGGGGCTTCGTTGAGCTCGTAGGAATCGGCTACCACGGAGGTTATGCCGGTAATCGAATCGACTTCTCTCTCGTAGGTGCCTTGAGAAATTAAAAAGGTCATCACCCAAGCCACTGCGATAGCGACGAGTATAATGACCATTGCGTTCGGAAATTTTTTCATAAAGTAAAACTTGCTTTCAAGGTCGCAATTTTTACTAAGCCAACAAGTATTTAAGAGGGCTGCTTGACTAATTCAGTTTATCTCCAATAATTGGAATGCTCTTTCGGTTGGCAAAAAGGATGATCAGAGAAGCGATCAAAATAAAAACCGCGGTGTAAAAGAGTGTTCCCCCATCTCCTTGCACCTCGATTCCCAGCTTGGTTAAGTGCATAAAGACCGCACCGCTAATGACTCCTACGGAGATTCCCGCTCCTGCCCAGGTCGTTCTTTTGACCAAGAGCAGAATACCCGCAATCAGCTCCACAATGGCGATACCAATACGTCCGTAGGGCTCTAAACCTACTTTGGTAAAGATGTAAACGCTTTCGGGATGAGCACTTAGTTTAAAATAAAGGGTTTGGATCAGTAAGAAGGCAACTGCGATTCTCAGAATCAGTAGACCGTATTTTTTCATGGCTAGGATACTTATTTAAGTTGTGTGAGTATCTAGTCGGTCTCTCAGTCTTAAAATTTCAATGGAGTCTGAATTTAATCAGTTGAACCAGACGGCATAGCGTTGTCTTCGCAGGTTCAAAGCGACCTTTTCTTCCATCTTTAAAGCCTCGGCCCTAGAGGAAAGAGGCTCAATATGATTGTACAGGCTTGGCCTTAAATACATGCCGTATTTCTGAACCAGATTAGAGGAAAGTTTATGCCCCTTTTTGTTTCGGTAACCCGTTTTATGTTGTTCAAAACGCTCCTTGGGGGTTTTGCTGGTCATACCCACATATAAGCACTGAAGTACCCCATTGAACTGAGGATTGGCCGCCCGAAACTTCCAGTTCTCTGTATAGACCCGTTTCGATAATTCGACAACGTAAATGTGGTATTCTGTTTTAGGCATGTACTTTATTTATAGAAATCATTGGGGTTGACTTTGATGCTGGTGAGTTCGACGGTATGCCCATCAGGATCCTGAGTATAAATCGAATCAAAGTAATGATGATCCTTGATGGTGTACTCAAGGTTTAAATCGTCATAGTGTTGGATGGCCTTTTTGAAGTTCTCTTGACTCAGGTGGAAAGCGAAATGATCCATCCCGATGTTTTTGGTCGAAGGAGGAAGTTCAGGGTCTTCTAAATTCGCCGGAAAGAGGGCAACTCCTGATTTGCCTGCTAGCAAAAAGAGGGGGAAGTCTCCCCATTCAGGCAGTTGGTAGCGTTTAAGGCCAAGCACTTTGGAATACCATTCGGCAGAGCGTTCTAAATCGGCTACCCGAATAGCCACGTGGTCTAATCCATCTAATTTTATTTCCAAATCTCTCATCAGGCTTTTGTAACAGGGTTATTCGCTAAATCAATGAAGGCTCCCAAAACACTGATAGAAAAGTAAAAGAGGAAAAAGCCTAAGAAATAAGCCAAAGCCGCCTTTATATAATTTCGTTTTTTCGATTTCCCATAGAACTGGGCGACCGCCCAGACAAAGTATATCAAGCCAATCAGCACTCCCCAATAGTGGAAGGCGTAACCGCTTAAGATTTCCAAGAGATTGAAGGCGGCGTAGATCAGGGTATAAATTCCCATAACGTAAAGGAGTAGCACAAGAACTTCGAAGTAGTTGTAGCCCGACTTTCGGAAGAAAAGCCGCACCCAGGGGGCAACAAACATCGAGAGTAAAATATTAGCAAAACCATAGTTGTTCTCCGTCCATTGAAAAAGGTTAAATAGGGTCGTTTTTTCTATTCCTAAAGCTTCGGCATAGCCTCGCTCGAATTGGTTAAAAAAGCCCTCAATCGGAAAGTAATGACTGAATAGCGAATAGAGTAAAGAACAGAAAATCACAAAGGAGATCGGTTTGGTCAGTCTGCTTCTGTTTTCGTGCAAGTACTCTTGAACCGAAGCCCCGGGTCTGCTAAACATATGTTTGATGGTTCGCAGTATCCCTTTATCGAAATTGAAGACACTCCCGATTTCGGTAAGGATGTATTTCCGGTCTATTCTTTTTAAACTCACGGTTTTTTATGTCAATTTCGGTTGTACTAACTAAGGCCTCTCTAGTCCGTTATAACTCTTAAAGGAGTATCCGATCCCGTCAGCTCCCAATGCCCGAGAGACATGGGGATATTCCCAATGCTGTTTAGAGAGTCGAAAAAGTCTTTAAGAACAAAGTCTTTGTTCTGAGACTCCTGAATCCTCGCGTATTCCGCCATGGCGTCCTCCATAAGGTACTTTCCAGTGATATAGCTGGTTCCATAACCCGGTTGGCGCAGGTACAGGTGCTGCTCAAAGATGAGGAGTTCCTTTTCTGTTTTCATCCATCCCCGAGGTGTGTATTCACTGTGAATACCTCCGGCTTCCTCCATGGTCATCTCGTTGGCATGGGCGTACAAAGAGCCCAAGCCACGGGCGGCGCGTTGTGCGATCATGATGTAGACGATCTCTTTGGTCCTAGGACTGTCATCGTATAAACCCGCTTGCATAAAGGTTTCTTCAACGGCTGTGGCAACGCCTTCGTTTCTCGAATCAAAGATGTTGTAGAGTAGGGGGCCGCGTCTGATTTCGCTTTGGTGGGGTTCATTTTCCATCCGGGCGAGTTCAAACCAGTGGTAGAAATGCGAAAACAAAGGCCTAGGATCGTAGTGCTGGCCTATGCGGAAAAAGTTGCGCTTTTCTCGCGGAATAAATTCTCCTAACTGTTCCCGTAGGGCGGGGTCAAAGTAAGGTTTAACGGTTACGATTTCTTCTTTTTCGAGGAAGTCCATTAGGCTTTTCGCCGCTTCATCAGCCATTTGATCATAGGCTTCTGGAGAGTTGGCATCTTCCAATTCGGGCAAAGCCCGGTTGCGGTGTTCTTCTAGTTTGAGCGAAGACCAGGCGCGAGCCAGTTCTCTTTTAAGAATCATCACCTCGTCTTCCCAGGTCAGGGGAACGAGGTGGACGTTTTGCATATACCAGCTGTAGTTGTCTTTTCCGATTCCCGAAGGACCGGTTTTGGACTTAGCTTTATTTTCGAGCCAGCTCACAAAGTCTTCGGTTGAACGTATACAGGAATCGATCAGGCTTTGCAGTTCTGAATCATTGACGAGTGAAGCTTCCTTTTTAAGGCCTTTGAGGACTTCTGCCTGGGTTCGAATATCTCGGATACCCGCTACCCAGAGTTCCTTGGCATTTCCGGTCAGGTTCTTTTTGGCCTGGGAGTTGAGTGGCGAAATGACCTGGAGGTCTGAAATTAGACGCTCTCTTTCTTCCGGACTCAACGGAAAATCATAGGTCCACAGCTCAGTGGTCGCGTGGTGCGTAGGTCCCTCATGCGCAGGTACATCACTCTTATAAGTCCAAACGGTTTTGTAGTAAGCGGGATCACGGGTCCAGGGCTGGAGAATACGCTGATTAAAATCGTAGCCATTCATTTCGGCCCAGACGATCATCCAATCGATCTTGTTTTCGATGGGCCAATTGGCGGTGTCGATCTGCTTTAGGCTTTCCTGTAATTCTTGAAAACGAGGGATCCTTTTTTCGAAGGTTTCCGCCGTGTAGTCGGGGGCTCCTTCCCGTGTAGGCGGCTTTTCAAAAGCTCTCCACTTCTCAAACAGAGAGACTAAATCCTTGTAGCTATTTGACCTGAATTCTACCGCTGAGGGTTCTTCTTCTTCATAAATTTGGCAAGCGATCACAATAAGGAAAAGAAGAGGCAGTAGTGCACGTTTTTTCATAAAATTGGCTATTAAATCGGCAAAGGTTTAACATTCTCCCTAGAACGGATACTGTAATCATATTCACTAAACAGCCGGGCGAGGACAGAACATCATTCAGTAATAAACAGTCGAGAGCAGAAAAGTTACCATTAACTTGGTTGAAGCATAAAGCTTTTGGCCTATTTTCATTTGCAAAATAGGGTTGGGGTCAAGCTCTTTCTTAGCTTTTGCTATTAGATACGTACTTACCTTTATATACTACCCCGTCAACCTTGATATCCTTAATTCTTGTGGATTCAACCGTAAAAGGATTTTCTTCTAAGATCGTAAAGTTAGCAGTTTTGTTAGGTCTCAGAGAACCGATTTCGTTTTCCAAGTTCAATGCTCTTGCTGCATCAATTGTAACAGCCTTCATGGCGTTGTAAACTGAAATTCTTTGGTCTTGTGAGTACCGATTTCCTTCCGAAGTCTCCCTATTGACCGCGGTCCAAACAAGGGTCAAAGGCTCAACAGGGGCCATTGAGAAATCAGAATGAAAAGATAACGGAATATTTCTGTCGGTCAGAAGTTTGAGCGCTACCAGGTTTTTAGCTCTCTCTGAACCCAACCCATGTTCCGAGTACTTATCGGCAAGTGCCCACAAATAATAAGGATTTACTGATGCTTCCATTCCTAGCCCTTTCATTTGTTCGGTCATCCCTTCATCGAAATAGCCCATATGGTGTAGCGTAAGTCGATGATTTTCTCTTGGATTATTTTTTTGTGCTTTTTCTACCAAATCAATAACCATCTGTTGTCCTAAGTCACCATTTGCATGAATATGAATTTTATAGCCATTATTCCAATACATCATGAATTGTTCTTCAAATAGGTTGAGCGGTGTCATCCACTCTCCTTTATGTCCGTCGGTATAGCCCTCTTTCATTTGCATCAATTGAGAATAAATAGCGCCATCGGAAAAGAGTTTAACCTGCTTAGGTAAGAAAACAACATTAGGCCGGTTGTATGATTGTGTGGTGTCCAGAGTTTCCATAAAAGACATCGCTTCTTTATTTCCTCCTTTCATTCCGTATAATTGAGTGCCACTTGGAATTAAATACACATCATAAGGTGGATTTTTATCCATCTCTTTCATAAGCAGTTGTAACTCTCCGTCAAAGTCTGAGCTTGGAAATCCCGGCTCAGCAATTGTCGTAATTCCGTTTTTTAGTAATAATTGACTCATGGAATTAAGTCCTTCGAGATAGCTTGTTGGCTCAAGTAAAATGGGTGCCATCTTTGGGACTAGTGCGAGCCATCCCCCTTCATAAAAATGACCTTTGGCCCATTCTACTTGAGGATTATTTGCAAAATCGGCTTCTTGAATTCCCAGTTTTGTAATTCCTGCGTCATTCAAATAAATTTCATGAAAGGAACGGTGTATGATCCCAACAGGTTGGTCTCCGGCGATCTCATTTAAAACGTCCCTTGAAATCTCACCGTGCCAAAGTTGATGATAACCCCAGATAAAATAGAGCTCATCTTTTTTGGCATTAGACTGAATAGACTCGCTAATTCTCTTGCGATAGGCGTCTTGCCCTTGAACTCCGGTTTTGGTTTTGGAGGGTAATTTCCAATCATAAGGGGCAATGATTTCATTTTGAAGCATAATGGCTGCCAAAGAAGGATGTAAATGGGGTTCAATTAGCCCGGGAATTAATATTTTTCCGTCCAGATCAAAGAGATTTGCTTTCTTAAACTGCCGTACTGCTTTCTCTTTTTGGCCGACATAAACAATTTTTCCATTTTGTTCTACTACAGCTTGTGCATAGGTGGGTTTTGAGCCCTCCATTGTGATGATGTCTCCATTGTAATAAATGGTTGCTGGGCTAGGCTCACCAGCGGCTGTGTTTTTTTTCTCTTCATTCATGCACGCCCAGAAAAGGAATAAAAATGCTATGTAGAGCACATGTCTTTTTGTATTCATAGAATTGAGTAATTGTATTTTTTCACTAGTTTATGCATAATCCAATTGAATAATAAATACATGAAATAAGCGAGCATTCCAACAATATTTCAATATAGTGAAAAATCGTATAGGGTACTCATTTACAGGCTCTTGATTCCATCAGATGCTTTTAGAGGTATAATCCATCTATTGCTTTCTAAATCAACAATTCCTTCAATTTCTTCTCTTATAATTCGATCAGAGACAAGAAGACCTTTTTGTGCCATTTTTTCGAAAGTATCTACTCCCTTGTCTGGAAAGTTTTGTCTGGTTCTATGAATATTGAATGTATTTGAAAATTGTCTGTTAAAAGACTTTTCTATACCCTCTTTTCCCATCATAAAACCAAGTAAACCACCCCAGGTTGCTGTGGGGTTGTCAGCATCCCAACCCGCTAAGGAGCCAATCTTTATTGTTTCTTTCAGGTCCCCTTCACCGTAAAATAAGCTCACTAAACTTGCGGCATAATTTATTCCTGCTGCAAAGCAGCCATTGCAATACAAATTCTTATCCGTTATCGTATATCCGTCTTTTTGTTCAACCTGATATCTTTGATAAATTGAATCTCTGGCCTGCTCCCAAGGTATTCCTGATTTGTACAACTTTAGAGAATAATCAAACATTAGGGCAGGGTAAGTGTTGTCGGGTAGCACTTGTCTCGCTTCCCTTGCCATCCAGTGGATTCTTTGAGTCATTGATTTCTCTGTGTTTATCGAAGCCAGGGCATGCATGATTACGTAGAACTTCGCGATGTCTTCCGCTTCATTTCTAGCAGTTGTTTTAATTGGCAATTCCGCGATTCGGATAGCAATATCTGGTCTTCCAGGTGAGAATAAACCAAATATCTCTGTTGTTAATTGGGCGTCGATCATTTCGAAATGTTCATTCTTATCTGGACTCCCTGTTTCGGGTGGCAAAATACCTTGCTGCATCAAATCAAAGGCTTTTTGATTAGAAACCCATAGATAATTCTCTTCTTCCGATTTTATGTGTTTTAACCATCCCTCTCGTATCTGTACAGGGGTTAAAAGACTGGTTTTGTTTATATAGTGAAGATGCTGATACATATATTCGATATCCGTATCATCATCTGCACCCCATACTTCACCTGGGTCTTTAAAAACAAAATCAATTGTGGGTGATAGGTTGCTCGGAATACCCTCTGCCCATATACTAGGTTGATCTGGTTTTCCCCAATCAGATCGGGTGTAAAACTTTCCGGTTTTTATTTCTCCAATATTGCCAATTTTGTCCATTTCCGTTATAAGTCCTGTCCAATTAGCTATACATTGACCTAACCAAAAGCCATACAGTTGATCTTCGTATTTCGCTCTTGAGATTGTTAAAGAGGCATTCTTTTCATCAAGAGTCTTTCTCTTCTTTGTTGCACGACTACATGAGTACAAAATAAAGACTGATAGCACCAAAGCGATAAAGGGTTTCATAATTGTTTTTTATGATGAAGATTGCTCTTAGCAACCTTAGGATCAGAATCGATTTGATACGGAGGTTGCTGTATAACCTAAAATTAGCTCTTCTTTTAAAAAATCGGCCTTTAAATTATCGAATTACCTAAGTTCTGAAAAAGGTAAAGGTATTGTGGAGGTTTCATTTGCCTATTAAGGCGTTTGTCAGGTGGTAAGACTTTTATTTTAAAGGTCTTGCGATTATTTTTGGCAAATCATTGTTGCTATTTAACAGCTCCTTATCAGGACCATAAATACGCAGAACAATATAGAATGGACCATTGGGTGTTGGAAGCCAGTTATCTTCTTTATCCTTCCCAGGAGAATCTGTTTGAAAGTAAATAGTTAATGAACCGTCTTTATCTTTTTTTAATGATTCTGTTTGACTACCAATACTGTATCTATTTATTGGATTTTCAACAAGAAAACGATCAGGAAGATCATACATGGTGAAGGACCAGAAGTAATCTGCTTTTGGTAACCCCCCTGCAGGAAAAGTTATTTGATAATTTTTTTTGCTGCCATCGAGTAAAACTCCATCACTATCCTTTTGAAAACCTGGATACATTGCCTGTGAAGGATAATTGCCAAATTGCCCGACCACCACACCTACTGTCCTGTTTAGATAGTCTTCACCTATTATTTTTCTGGTATTGTAGAGCTTTTTTCCATCAGAGGTCATTGCTACCTGTTGTTCGATTTCTTGTAAAGCTTCTTTTATCCCCAAGTTAATGGCATTGACAACATAACGCTCCATTTTCTCCGGTTGCCATTTTTTACCTGCTTCAACGCCTATTTTTTGAGCATTTTCCAGCATTTTTTGATCGGCTGGGTTGGATACGGTGAAATTGAGCATAAAATTGGCATATTTGAAAAACTGGATGTTATTCAATTCACTCTTGTCGTAGTGAATCCAATTGATTTTTTCTGCCTTTTTTTTAGTCTGAATTCCAAGGTAGGTACTCAGAGGTTGCAATTCATAGCCTTTTTGTATTGCTTTCATTGCCGGTATATCCTGCAACCCATTTACCTCTGTTCTTGTTAGGGTTCCTGCAAATTGGGATTCGGAATAAATAGCACGCTTGATACCTTTTGGAATTTGCCCTTCATACCCCACGGTTGTCAACAGATAATCCCCTCCATTTTGACCATCTAAAATTGAACCTGGAGCATCAATAACATAGCCCCACATGTCGTCCCATTGACTGACATAATATCGGTTACCATCACTTGGGGGCATGGTTAATATCCAAGGTTCAGACCGCAAATCAATCCATGCCCAGGAATAGGGAGTATTATTATTTGGTGTTGGGATGTCTCTATTTTTCGGAGTTGACAATCCGTAGTGTTTGTATACACCAAATCCTCCTATGTACTCCTCCGCTTCTTTGTTTATGACTTGATTGTACATCGTTCCATAATTATAGACAAGCGGGAATAGAGCAATGTACGTTTCTTTCGCAATTGCTTTAATTTGTTCTGCATCAAGAGCTAGATCATTTTTGGTGCCTGAAGGATCCGTCTGCTTGCAACCAAGTAAACAAGCTAAAATTACTATTGCTGTAAGTCTTTTTTGCTCCATCACATCACTCTATTTTTAGTTTTCATTGTCCTGTCAAGCCGTATTTTTTTAGGGTTGTAATCCGGGCCTTTATGGTAAATAATAGAATTTTAACTTTTGAAATCACGGCGGGCTTGTTGTCTTTACAGACCTCACATTGTTCTGCTTTAGATTCTGACTAGGTTCTGCGATTTTCAAGTTAAATTCACTTCGCCCCTTGGATTTTACTAAACTACACTAAGCTGTTTTGAAACGAATTAGGTAGAAAATCCTCGTACTCGCATTCTTTGGTTCAAATTCTTTCATAAAATAGTGGTTTTTCAAGTTTATTCCATTTTTTAAGAGCCTTTTCTATGGGGTATCCGCCCCGATGCTAAAAAGTGATTTAAGTGAACACTCAAACCACTTTTGCTTGTGAGTATGGTTGCATTATTTTACCAATTATCTAATTCCAAATTTCGGTTTCACTGGTTTCAAGAGCATATTGTGAAAATGACTTTGCTTTTTTACCGAGAATCTGTTCAATATCATTCGCTATAAGCTCACAATTTTCTGCTTCTATTTCACCTTTTCCAGATAGCGATACCATTCAAGGAATTAATCCATGTTTCTTTATCATTCCAGTCAAAATTGGGTGATGCCTGTCTGGAACCAATTCTGGCTTTTATGCCTTTCGTTTTTAGCTGTTCTACTACCCGACGACCGGTTTTTCCTGTTCCTCCTAACACTAAATTATTTTCCGAAATCATTTTATTCAACTTAGTTGTCTTTATGCCTGAAATTCCCTCAATTTTTTCAGCTTACTTTTTTTGATAAATTTTTTAATAAGCCCAATGAACCAAGGCACGCTATATCCCTTTTTATACAGATGATTGGCTCCAAGGTTGTAAAGGGCTTTATTTCCCTTAACTCCATGCCCATCGAGTAAACGATTATAAAAATTGAACAGACATCCTACGAGAATGACTTCCTGCAGGTCAGCCTCACTCCAACCTGCATAGTATACCTCATCTGCGTCTTTTTGAGTCAATTTACTAGCGGATAAGGTCAGTTTTTTAAGGTAATTGAATAGTGGTTTCTCATTTTCTTCTACTGGTGCTGACGCTATCTCTTCCAAAAGTGCCTCTACCACTTTAGGAGACACTCCAAAGTTCTTAGCTACAGCAACATGAGAGCCAAAACAAAAGCTGCAAGTATTAAGGCCCGAGACGTATGCCGCAAAAAGTTCTTTCTGGGCATAAGTGAAGTTGGATTTACCCCGCATTATTCGTTCGGCGGCCTTGTCTAGAGGGCCTAATCTCTTTCGATCGTACCAAGTAATATCGGTAATATCTGATAGTTCGTTCAAATGTGTAAAGAATGGCATAAGTCCTTTTTTTTGGTGTGTCTTGTTTCGTTTGAACTTGAAATGAATCAAGCTTTATTTTGTGGGGATTAATCCTAGAATTAAGAGAATAAAAGAACTAAAAGAGCAAAGTGTTCTTATTGTGTGCCAATAGTTCCAGGGTTGCTCAAATTTTATTCTCAGTTCTTGTAATTCTGTTTTTGCAATTGAATCGAGATTCGTTTGTTCTAATAGATTATTAAGAGGCACATTTCCAAAGACCGTTACCAATCCAACACCTACAAAAAAGAGTATGAACGCCATTGAAAAAAGCCAAAAACTAAGCCCATCGGTTTTGTGCAGATAAGCATTTAAAAAGAGCAGAAAGACAGGTCCAAAAAAAACAATGATGAATTTGCCATTGATGATAACCCTGTTCATGGATTGAAATGCTTTAAGAAAGCTATAAGTATCTAGACGAGCAATGCCAGGTGTAACGGCATTAGACCAGGTAAAACAAAGACCTGCAGTTAGTCCTGTAAGTAAGACGCTCAGCGCCAAAATGATGATTTTAATGTTGTAGTCCATAAAGGTTCTTTTTTTGCATTTAGGGTAGTTGAATACATTTTGATCCTCTGCAGAGATCAGGGATCATTTTTTTGATTTGACTTTCGGTTTTTACAGCTAGTTGAGTGTAAAGGTCTTTCTGCAGTATCATTTTATCTTTTCTGAAAATGGCCCTTCTTTTGCTGTGAGAAGGCAGACTTTGTTGAAAGGGTCTATATCTTCAACCGCTTTTGAATAGCAATAATCGTCTCTACAATTAGAGGTACAGAAGGTGGTTCTCTCTGTGGGCTCGATTGATCCAGAAGACTGAATGGTATTCACAGTAAGTGTTCCTGCGAGTCCTATCAAAACCTTAATCAGTGTCACCATTTGGTATTATGTTATTTAATTGTATGTCCTTGGCAGGTTGACTTTAAGCACCAGGAGTATAGGTGCTGGTACCAACTGCTGTTATTTCCTACTAGTCCTGTTTATAAAGCTTCTGTAGTAGACCACGATGAAGTAGAATTCAACGACCGAAGTGTAGAAAATGGGATCTCCAAAAAACTGAGAATAACTCCCGCCATTTGGAATAATAAACAAAGGAACTGTGATAAGACTATCCAGTACAATTGAAACGACTATGAATGTTAGAGCCAGTGTTGATGGTCGCATAAAGGTCTTATCATAAAAACAGATACGTTTCAAGGCAGGTACAGGGTATAATCGCGAGGGCTAGCACAATATTGGATTGCAGACCAGAATTCTCTAGAATCGTAATAGAAGATGATAAGAGGTAGGAACAAACCCCAAGGATCCATGTTAATGCAGCACAAGCTATACTGAATAGAATTTTATTGATCATTATTGTATTGAATAATGATACAAATCTATCGCAGCTCTTTACCAGGAGCTTATTCAAAAAGAATTATGATTTATTCGGGAAGAATTTTATACTTGGCTAGGCCTGTATCCAAACTTTTTTTCAAAAGCATTTGAAAATGAACCTAAACTATCATATCCGACTGCCCATGCTGCTTCTTGAATTGTCTTTTGTTCATTTTTAATAAGATCATAGGCCTTATTTAACCGTTCATTTTGTAAGTACTTGAAAACGGGAACACCAAATTGTGCTTTAAAATCGAGTTTAAGTTTATTGGTGTTAATTCCTATAGCCTGAGCTAGTTCTGTCAAGGAAGGAGGGTCATCCAAATTGGAGGTTAGAATTTCTTGAGCAAGATTAATTTTGTGAAGCTGGGAAGTATTTAGTTTCTGATTTTGTTGGCTAGAAAGTTGTCCAAAATAATGGGATAGTAATGCTGAAATATGACTTTTATAAAACATCATCTTCAGGGCACCTTGGTACGTATTACTGAAAAATTGACCAACTATTTGAAACATTTCTGGACTCATATGGAAGACCGGACCTTCAACATAATGATCTTTTGGATGTACTAAATGGTGCAAAAATTCTCTAGAAATTGACTTTCATCTCTTGGTAATTTATCGAGGTTTCTAACCGTTGTGGCTATTACTAAACATTGTAAAGGTTTTAGTTTGGATACATGATGCTCAAACTCGACTTGATGATCTGCGTAAAACGAAAGTACCATACCCTTGGTGTGCTGGAATTCTTTTGTCTCGCCATTGAACTTCACCTTCAGACCAACATTGCCTGCACCATAAAACGCTAGGGCAATAACCGGTTCGTCAAATAAACAGGAATCAATTAAGTGGTTGTGGGAAGTAGCTTCTTCCAATAAAATAGTGTAGTCATTGATGTCAATTATTTCCCTGTTCATTCTTAAAAAATGACTTGATTACGTTTGATTATATGCACATTTAAAAGTGTGAGCAAAAGCCTATTTATGTAGACTAACTTAAGGAATGCAATTTTCACAGAAGATACAGTCTATTGGAATTTGCGCTGCCACTGCCTTCCAGACATGGCGGTTCCTTTTTGTTAGTGAGCTATGATCAGTTCTTATTGGTTTTAATATTCAGATATTTTATGAATTTCTAGTTTTCTCATGGCTTCCCCTTCGACCAATTTGTACATTATCTGGCGTGTTCCCCCAGTTGGATTGGCATTAGAATCTCCCTTTTCATAAATGGGGAAACGGTGTCCCAAGTAATTCTCAACAAGTGAAAAGTGATCATGCCCCATATAACCCTGGTTAACCTCAGAATTTTCTGCTATGGGTTGAAAATATACCTGACTCATTGATTTCTTGTTGTTAACAGAAAAAGCATAAACATGACCATAACTACCGCTACCGACTGACCGCGTGTAAATATAAAGTTCTGGGGAACCATCAGAATTTAGATCTCCTACTTCAGCATCTATGACTTCTTCACCTTCAATGGGTAAAGTTTCATTGTACTCCCTCTCTTTTAAACCAAAGGTGAAAATGGATAAGGTGTTTTTATCGTTTTGGTTTATAGAAGATATGTTAAAGCCGACCCCCTGAAGATGTAATGTCTTACTAAACTTTGTTTTGTCTATTTGATTTTGATCCAAAGCTTCGTTGATTTTCGCATATATACCCCCGATACTGCCACCGCCATTACAATAAAAATAGAGTAATTCATCCTCTTCATCTTTTGTCGAGATTCTGAGTTGAGAATTTGTAAATTCAAACTGAATGGTTTGTCCATTGATTACAGTTTCGTAAATAGGATGGGTCATTTTTTTGACACGAGCATCAAATGTACAGGTGGGTTTTTTTATATCGGCGCGTGAGCGAATTGAAATATTTAATTGATCATCCTTATACTCAGTAACAGATACAGAAACCCAATCAAAGCCTTCGTTTCTATTGCTATATCCTTCAGTTACATAGGTGCCTATTGCATTGATCTCTTTAGCATCTTTGGTCGTAGACATATCTTCCATCTTTTTTGTTTTGTCTTTACAGCCAATGGCTAAAAAAACAGCCAACATTATCAAATAATGTACTTTCATCTTGTTTCCCATTTTTACCGTTTTATTGCTTTTCACAGATAAATTAGTTTAAGTATTTGGTTTTAAGGAGCTTATTTTTCTTTTTTTAAGAAACTTTCTGTGGTATTAAAAAGGGTATTGAGGTTGCATAAAGCTGCTATTTCTCCGCAAACCTGTTTTAAGTTGTTCCCGTTTGTATGGTACCAATAGGCCTGGCTAGATGTTTGATCTTTTAAGCAGCTAAGAGCTTGTATTCTTGTTGGATTAAGTAGCAATTTGATTGAGCGTTGTCTTATTTCAATTTTCCAGATGAGAGGAAAGGAGGTTTTCCTGTATGCAATTGGGGTCTGCTACAGATGAATTTGAATTTCTCGTTTCGGCTACTAGTAATCGCGCTGCGCAGGGCCTTGTGAGTAGGCTACATTAGCCATATTTTATGAGACAAAATACATGTCTAATTTACCTTTGCCCTTGGCGTGGATTTTTCCTCTATACTCGCAACTGATGGCATGCTTTACCAGCTGATATGTAGAATCTGAAATGTTTATTCTACCAGGCTCTCCCAAGGATTCCATCCTGCTAGCAGTATTTATGGTATCCCCAAATAGGTCATAATTAAATTTTTTCTTTCCAACGACTCCAGCCACTATAGGGCCGGAATGTATACCAACCCTCATATTCCATTTTATCTCATGTTCTTTATTTCTCTTCTCAAGGTAGGATAACATCTTTTGCGCGGCTAGGATACAATTAATAGCATACTCTGAAGTTTCCTCCTCGAGACCGTAGGCAGCAACATAGGCATCACCAATCGTTTCAATTTTTTGAATGCCTGTTTCCTCAACGATTTCATCGAATTGTCCAAAAATGTCATTGAGTTCATCAACTAGAGTAATGGCTGGGACAGAGGCTACCAACTCAGTAAAGCCTTTAAAATCTGTCATAAGAATAGTGACATTCTTATGTCTTTTGGGAACAACGCTACCCGTTTCTTTCAGTTCCTGAGCAATTTCTTTGGGTAGGATGTTAAGTAACAGATTGTCTGACTTCTTTTTCTCTAGTATCAATTCATTGGTCCGTTCAAGAACGATTTCTTCCAACTTTTCTTTTTCAGCGATGAGTTTTCGTTCTCTGTATTTACCATATATTCTCAAGCCAAAAAGAAATATAATAATATAGGTCGCATAGGCCCAGAAGGTTCTATACCAAGGCGGAAGAACCCTAAACGAGTACATTAAAGGTTCCGACCAAACTCCACTCGGGCTTTGAGAACGCAAGTAAAAGGTATAATCCCCTTCAAAAATATTTCCAAAAGTTGTCGAGGTTTGATTTGACGGAGGACTCCAAGAGTCACTGTATCCTTCCAATTTGAATTGATATTTAACAAGTTTTGGGTCTGCAGGCTCTATGGCGCAAAACTCGATGGTTAAATTGTTATGGGAATGGGGTAAAATCAAATTTTGCGGAATGGAATGGAAAGGGCTTACGCTGTCAAATGACAGGTCTCTATATTTCAAACTTAATTCTGATCTTTCTTCATCGCTTAATACTTTTCCATAAGTTGTAATTTCTTCAGAAATGTACTCATCTACTGCATAAGTTGAATCGATGGTGTTTTCTTGCTTGTCCTTTTCCAACGTTAAACTACGCCAGGAAATATTTTCGTTATTGACCTTAATGGCTGTAAGCGTATTATTAAGCGGGCGTTTATTTTTCGATATTTCTTTATAATCCATACGAACTAAACCACTTTTTTCTGATCCTGTAGCTATCCATAGCACACCTTTTTTATCTAGATAGATGCCATGTTGTCCCCGGTTAACATCTTTGATCTGATAACCAGTACTGGTGTTGTAAATTTCAAATACAGGTGTGTACTGGGTTAATTCATTATTTGAAAGTGTATTATTCACTTTACTATGAAGACTATCTAAGTTATTTTGAAAGTCATTTATTTTCCTCTTTCTGTCAAATCCCTTTAATTTGGCAATGCCGTTATTGGTCCCTATAACGATGTCACCCTCTTCAGATAGTGCCAGCTGTGTAATGACATTGTCAGGTAATCCGTCCTGAGTGGTAAATTGATGGAAAGTATCTCCATCAAATCGGTACAAGCCCTTCCCGTAGCTGCCCAACCAGAGATTCCCTTCTTTATCTGCAAGGATTGATTTAATGTCTGCGTCACCAGGTCCGTTTTCGCCAGAGTAATTGATAAAGGATTGGCCATTAAATCTGCTGATACCATCACTTGTACCGAACCAGAAATCTCCATTTTTATCTTTTGTTATACAAAATACTTCATTGTTTACTAGTCCATTTCTTTCTGAAAAATTAGTAAAAGACTTTCCGTCGAATAGGCTTATTCCTTTAGACGTCGCGATATATAAGGAGTCATTTTGGTCATGATAAATGAAATAGACCCTAGAGTCTGCCAATCCTTGATCCTTTGAATATGTTGTAAAAGATTGTCCATCAAATTTTGTGAGACCACCATTGCCAATAGTTCCTAACCAAATATTGCCTTTATGGTCTGTTTCGATTGCCCAATAAAGAGATGTAGGCAATCCTTGTTCTATGGTGAAATTCAAAAAATGAATACCATCAAATCGGCTTATGCCTTTCGAGTTTCCGGCAAACCAGAGGTTACCTTCATCATCTTGAACAATACTTCTGATACTCCTGTCAATGATTCCTTGTTCTCGTTTGATATTGAGAATTGCATCTCCTGCATATTTGATTATGCCTGAATTTGTTCCCATCCAAATATTGCCGTTCAAATCTTCTACAATATTTGCTCTTTCATTAGTTTTTGTTTCGCTTGAAGGATTGATTGAAGTAAAATTTGAACCATCAAACCGAAGGATTCCTTCGCCTCGGATTACAAGCCAAATATTATCCTGACTATCAATAAACGTATAAGTGTTCGAAGATTTCTTGAATTTTTTGGTCACAGGATAATAACTGATATTCCCTTTTGTGATTTTTGCAAGGCCAACAGGAGATCCTATCCAGATATTTTGATCACGGTCAATAGCTATTTGTCTGATGGGCTTGTACAGGGGATCGATCTCATCAGTTATATGAGTAAACTTCTGACCATCGAAAATGCTTATTCCATTTTCAGCACCTATGAATAATTTACCCTCTTCATTCTGGACCAATTTATAGGTGCGATCAATCAAAAGACCGTTATTTTTTGAATAAAGGGTGTTGCCATTATTTGTGTGATGAATAAGCCCCTTATTAGTGGAAAACCAAAATGTCCCATCCCTATCTTGGAAAATGTAATTTACTTTACTTTGGTTATATACAGTTGTAAAACCTACCCCATCGAATTTGGAAACACCTTTTGAGGTGGCAACCCATATATTTCCTTGCCTATCTTCCGTAATATTGGCAATTTCGTTACTATTTAATCCTTGTGCTGTTGTGTATCTGGTAAAAACTTTTCCATTGTATTTGCTCAAACCGGCAACAAATGTGCCAAACCAAAGGTTGCCTTTTGAATCTGCAAAGGAACAAGAGGTTACGTCTACGGCCACACCATCTTCTGTAGAATAATTTCGAAATACTGTCGAGAATTCTGCCTTAACCTCAACAGGAGGCTTTAGCCGGACTTTTTTAAACAATGGGTGAAACTCAGGACGGCTGGATGAACCCGTTTTTGGAATTTTAGTTTTCAATGGTGCTGTCCTGTTTTCCAGCCATATTGGTTTGGGCCGAAGACTGTCCGGCAGATTGGCTAAGAGAATGGTATCGGGTGAGACTCTATTAAGCTCAATGGTTTGCTGTTTGCCTGCAAGTTCAGACTCTTTATGGTCTTGCTTACATCCTAAAAGCGCAAGTATAGCTAGAAGAGCGCATAGACAATACCATGACTTAAAGCTAAAATAATGGACATCCACCGTCTTGCCTACTCTTACTGATATAGTTTTCTTTTTGCCGGACATTTATTTCGTATAGAATTTAATCATTTTAAACGAAAGTCTTAGATAAACTATGTTGTTGTAACCCATGTTGGGTAGGTGGTAAGTAGGAGGTAGTATGATGATGAAGCATCAAGAATACACTGAGCTTAAACTGTTGTACTAAACTTTAAAATGGATTAAGGCAAAACTCCAAAAAAGTATTTTCCATAGTTTAATTAGTCCTTTACTTTGGTATAATAAGCATACTCGCTTTTACTTACTGATATAAAAAATTCGCTATTTTTTGATCTATTAAAGGTGATATAAGTTAAAAGGCGTTCTCCATGATCCATCGTATATAAAAAAGTAGTTTTATCGTTCCAATAATATTGAACCTCGGGCAAGCCTTCAGCATAAAGTTGCAATTTGTTGTCTACTTCCCTGAGTTCTATAATTGGGGGAAACCTCTGACTCACCGTTTCCTTTAATTTGTATTTCCCAAGAATATTCTTTCCCTCTAAAGAACCAAGATTGGAGCTGAAAGTAGGCGAGTAAGGTATATGATCATCAATATCTAGAATATCCGAAATTTTATTATGCAATTGAATAGCTGTTGATTTAAATACTTCCGTCGAAAGAAAAACATTCTCAATACCATTCATATACTTTAAAACTGTTTTTTTAAACTCTAAATCTCTCATGTAATAGTTCTTTGCTTCCTCTGGTAACCCATTTTTTATGCTCTCTACATGCCAATCAAACCTATTGATCTTATCAAGATTTTCGAAAACAATTGATCGTATTCTCTCATTAGAAACTTCCAGTTCTACCGCTCGAGAATCGTATAATTCTTTTAATTTATTTGTAATAGAATTGTATTTAGTTGGTATGTTATTAAGGTTTCCTTTAAAATTAAGATAGCCATTATCAGAGGTTTCGAAAGATATACCTTGATATACAATTTCGTAAGGTGACCCGTTAGTACCATTGAACATTTCATGGGTAGTAAGCTTATCCCATAATAGTAACCTAGCAATTGAGTCATGGGTGATAAATCTATCCACAACGCCTTTAGATTCCTTAATATCTTTTTTCAAATCCTTTTGAATTTCTCTTAAAATAGTCTTTGCTTTTGCCTCGTAAATTCTTTCTTGATTCTTGTTATTAATCCAAAGTGCAATGAGGATTCCGACTACAACTAAGAAAATTTCACCGATTGCGTAGGCGAGGTACTTACTGAATTTATTTTTGGAGAGTAGTTTTCTACGGGTGTTTTTGAAAAGTTTAATCATCTGGACGGAAGACTTTAGATGTTATTTAGGTGCGATAAAAATCAAAAGATAAAAATACGTCGAGTATTTTTACATCTGCTTTCATTCTCCACATCAGTTGGTTTTAAGCTTTCCTTTCTCCTTTAAAAAGCAACTATAAAACTTCCCGGAAGCATAGAAATCAACCAAGCTCGTTGGTTTACGGCTTAGACTTTGTTTTCGCTCTCTTTCGCAATGGAAGAGGCTTTTTCTCCCCTGGCTAAGGATTCTTTTCCTCCTAATTCTCAGAGGGTAGAAAAGTGTAACTGAACTTTCAATCGGTTCAGTTTACTTTTGGCTGACGGTTTACAGGTTTACAGATGTATCAAATTTAAGGAAGTGTTAAGCCTGGTTTATTTATCTGTTAGATAAGAGCGAATACATAATTTTTCTAATCCATTTGGGTTTAGAAAGAATAGCGTGGATTATATTTGCTTTTTAAACTAATTGCTATGAAAAATTTATTATGGGTCCTCTTTCTAATGCCTGCGTGCATATTCGCCCAAGAAAAAATTGGAAATAAAATCTATAAATACGGTGAAATTTACCATTCTATAGAAGGTGCTACGTTAATTTCATTTGAATCGGCGAATGCAAAATTGATGAGTAAGACTCTTGAATATTTTTCTGATGCTGGAGCGAATATAAAATCGCTGAATTCTGTTTTTCTTCCTGGTACTGAAGTTTCGGAAGATGATTTTACAGATATGCTCAAGAAGAATAATATCGAAACGCTGATTTTAGTTGACATTATTGATTCTTCAAGTGCCATGATGAGCAGAACCACCTCCACTGCTTATGCTTCGATCAACCAGAAAAAAGAGAAATCAAGATCTAGTTCTGATTCAAAAAGTACGACAACAATAAAAGGAAAGGCAACCTCTACAGCAACCGCTGTGAGCACTACAAAAAATGTTAATTATATCACCGAAATGAGTTTGCGCTTAACTATTTTTTCCAAGAAAGATGGCTTCAATAAGCCTCTAGGGGTGATTGAAGGAAGAGCAACAAATGGAAGTCCAGACACCACTGCAGACCAAATTGCGAGACGAATTATGAGAAGAATGGTAAAGGCTTTGGATGAGCAAAATGCATTTTAATGCATTTTTAGATGTTAGTGAAAGGTTATTGGATTTAGGAATTTTATTTCATGAATCTCTTTTGGCCTAGTCCCTTCTAGTTTTCGTAACACACTTGTTATTACTTTCTCAGCTTCTTTATCTACACTGTTATGATTTAGGCCTTCTAATTTTAAAGGAAACTGAATTGTAAAACATTTTTACGGAGTGCTTAGTCCGTAAATAAATAAATCCATTTGCTTCCAGCCTCACTGCTTCTGATGGTGGAATTGAAAAGAATATGAGGTTTTACTTCTCCTAAGCTCTTTAGCCTTTTCTTTTACCTTTACATTGGTGTCTTGTTCAAGTCCACATCATAGGAGTAGCCTGGTAGTTGAGAGAACTCCATTTTGTCCATGCAGGGATCGTTTCACCCTTACAGGAATCTCTAAAACAAACCTGTAGTGCCACTTACTATATTATTCCAGAGGCAAGTAGCACTCTAAATTGACACAAAGTCGTTGGTGATTTTTAAGCTTTGTAAAAAGGAAGTCCAACCACTTCGGCCGGAACCTGTTTTTTGCGGATTTGCACCTGAATGGTTCCGCCTTTAGCCGCGTGAGCCCTTTCCACATAACCCAAGCCAATCCCTTTTCCTAAGCAAGGTGATTGGGTTCCGGAGGTTACTTTTCCGATAACCGTTCCCTCTTCGGTTAGCAATTCATAGCCTTGGCGCGGAATCCCTTTGTCTTTGAGTTCAAAGGCGACCAAGCGGCGGCTCGGTTTGTTTTCTTTTTCGTTTTTAAGAGCTTCTGAATTCACAAAATCCTTGGTGAACTTGGTGATCCATCCCAATCCCGCTTCGATAGGAGAGGTGGTTTCGTCAATATCGTTTCCGTAGAGGCAGTAGCCCATTTCGAGACGGAGGGTATCGCGAGCAGCCAAACCGATGGGTTGGATTCCGAAAGCTTCCCCGGCCTCCATGACCTTGTTCCATACCTGTTCCACTTCGCTGTTTTTGCAGTAGATTTCGAATCCACCAGAACCGGTATAGCCCGTAGCCGATATGATCACGTGGTCAATCCCCGCAAAATCCGCCACCTTAAAATTGTAGAAAGGAATCTCGGTCAAATCTATGGAACTCAAGGGTTGCATGGCTTCCACAGCTTTGGGACCCTGAATAGCCAGAAGGGAGTACTCATCAGAAAGGTTACGCATCTCAGCCCCAAACTTTTCGTTGTGGCGTTCGATGTGTGCCCAGTCTTTATCGATATTCGAAGCGTTGACCACCAACAAATAAGTCTCTTCCTTGACACGGTAGATGATGAGGTCATCCACAATTCCACCTTCGTCTTTGGGCAGGCAGCTGTATTGGGCTTTACCCACTTCAAGTTTCGAGGCATCGTTGGTACTGACCCATTGGATGAGGTCGAGTGCTTTTGGACCCTCTATCAAAAATTCCCCCATATGAGAAACGTCAAAAACACCGAGCTTTTCGCGAACACAGAGGTGTTCTTCGTTCACTCCGGCATAGCTTACCGGCATTTCAAACCCAGCAAAAGGAACCATTTTGGCTCCAAGGGCCTGGTGTACAGCGTTTAAGGCAGTCGTCTTCATAAAGGATATAAATTTCCTTCAAAAGTAGAGAAAACTCCAGCCTTCAAAAAGAGGAATCGGGAACTTCTAGGCGAGCAGAAGAGCTTTGAGTTCTTCGTAAGTCGAAATCTCGGTAGAGACTTTGGGTCGAGCCATCAGGTCCTGCAAGGCTGGACTCAGTTCAGGTTCAAATCCCAATGCTTTTTTGACAACCGGTAAAAACTTGACCGCGTGGGCTGTTTCTATAAAGACTGCTGGTTTTCCAGGGGTTTTCCTTTGTTGCTTTCGTGCACCCAGGTAACCGATAGCGCCATGCGGATCGGCTAGGTAATTGAATTCCTTGTGCAGGTGTTGCATGGCTGCCAGGGTTTGGGCATCGCTGTAGGCGTAGGAAGAAAGCTTCTGACTCAGTTCGTTTCTTTCGTACCCCCAAAGCTCTTCAATGCGAATAAAGTTGCTTGGATCACCAACGTCCATAGCGTTGGAATAGGTTTGTACAGAGGCCTTGGGCTGGTATTCCTCTCCAGACAGGTAGCGGGGCACCACATCGTTAGCATTAGTTGCTGCGACAAAGTGCCTAGCAGGCATACCCATGCGGTGGGCCAGCATCCCGGCACAGATGTTTCCGTAGTTTCCTGAAGGAACCGAGAAAATAAGCTCCTGGGCCTTCTCAAAGGAGTGTTTCTTTTGGAATTGGGCTACGGCCAGGATGTAGTAAAGCATCTGAGGTAGCCAGCGCCCCACGTTGATACTGTTGGCTGAAGAGAGCAAGCGTTGCGACTTGATTTCTTCGTCCAAAAACGCGGTTTTTACCATGCGCTGGCAGTCGTCAAAACTCCCCTGAACCTCCAAAGCAGTAATATTTTGCCCTAGTGTTGTCAGCTGTTGTTCCTGTAAAGTACTGACTTTTCCGCTGGGGTAGAGGATGACCACTTCCACACCGGGTACTCCCAAAAAACCATTGGCTACCGCACCTCCGGTATCGCCCGAAGTAGCGACCAAAATGGTCAGTCGGTTATCGGGGTTAGGGGTTAGGGCCGAAAGACAACGGGCCATGAACAAGGCGCCGACATCTTTAAAGGCCAAGGTCGGTCCGTGAAAGAGCTCGAGTACAAAAAGGTCTTTGTCGATTTCCTTTAAGGGCAGATCAAAATGCAGCACTTCGGCCAAAATCGCCCTCAGCTGCTCCCCACTCAGGTCTTCCTGAACGAAGTTTTTCATGACTTGAAAAGCGATGTCTTGCGGATCCTGCTCGGGAAGACTTCTCCAGAAATCTTCAGAAAAATGCGGTAGGTTCCCCGGAAAATAGAGGCCTTTATCGGGGGCTAGCCCTCGGAAAAGGGCTTCCTGAAAGCCCACGGCGAGACTTTGCTTATTTAAGCTGTTGTACTGCATAAGTGTATGCCTTCTCGGTTGATTTTAGAGACGTGAACATCGTAAGGGATGCCCAAGGGTTCATAGGTGTAGCGCATGGCCTCGGCTACGGCTAGAGCCATCTTTTTTCCTTTGGATAAGGCAAAGACCGAGGGTCCTGATCCGGAAATACCACAGCCCAAGGCCCCTGCATCGGTTATGGCTTTTCGCAAATCGTCAAAGCCAGGAATCAAGAGGGAGCGGTTGGGCTCTACGATAACATCTTGTAGACTGCGGCCAATGAGTTCGTAATCCTCTTCGTAGAGACCAGAAACCAGTCCGCCCAGGTTGCCCCACTGCTGAATGGCTTTGGTGAGTTCCACTTGTGATTTCAGAAGTTTGCGCGCATCGGAAGTTTTAAGTTCCAACTGCGGGTGGATGACCGTAGCCACCAGTTTTTCGGGCGAAGGCAATCGGAGTACATCCAGTGGGTCGTAGCTTCTGACCAGGGTAAAGCCGCCGAGTAGGGCAGGAGCCACATTGTCGGCATGGGCCACATCGCTGGCCAATCGCTCTCCTTCCATGGCGAAGGGAATGAGTTGTTTTCTGCTAAGCGGTCGCCCCAAAAGCTCGTTAATCCCCCAAACCGCTCCGGCGGCACTGGCGGCACTGCTGCCAATTCCACTTCCCGGTTTGATGAATTTTTCGATAGAGATTTCAAAACCCTGCTTGATGTCCAGCGCTTTTAAAAGAGACAGCGCGGCAACCCCGGCTACGTTTTTCTCGGCTTCCAGCGGAAGACTCGGTCCGCTGAGTTGTTTGATTACTATTCCAGACTGAGCCGTTTTAGCGATGTGCATGACATCTCCTACGCCTTCGAGGGCCAGGCCGAGAACATCAAAGCCGCAGTTCAGGTTGGCGATAGTCGCCGGGCAAAACACTTCAATTCTTTCCATGGTCGGTTGGTCTTCCAGAATTAAAAATTGCCAATTCGGATGATATCTGCAAATATCCCCGAGGCCGTAACATCGGCTCCAGCTCCAGCCCCTTTGATGATGAGGGGTTGTTCCGGGTACCGGTCCGTAAAGAAAAGCACGATATTATCGCTGCCGTTGAGCTCGTAAAAAGGATGGTTGGGTGCGATATACTGCAGGCCGGTCGAGGCCTTGCCTTTCTCAAAGGAAGCCACGTATTTTAAACGGTGTTCCGGTGATGGCTTGGCTTGTAATAATTGCTGAAAGTGTTCTTCTTCTTTCCCCAAAGTAGCCATGAAATCGTCAACGCTATCGGCCGCAAGACTGGAGGCAGGTAAGAACGAATCCGAAGTGATCTCTTCCATTTCGAGGGCGTGACCACTTTCACGGGCCAGGATCAAAATTTTACGCATCACATCGACCCCGGATAAATCAATTCGTGGATCCGGCTCGGTAAAGCCTGATTTTTGGCTTCCTCCACAATGGCCTGGAAGGAGTCGCCTTCCTGGAAGGTGTTGAACACGAAATTCAAGCTCCCCGAGAGTACCGCTTGGATTTTACGCACCTTGTCGCCCGAAATAATCAGGTTGCGAAGGGTGTCGATGATAGGTAATCCAGCGCCTACGTTCGTTTCGAAAAGGAAGGGCGAAAGATAACGCGAGCTAAGACCCTTGAGTTCTGTATAGTACTCCAGTTCAGAGGAACAGGCAATTTTATTGCAGGTCACGACCGCCACATTCCGCTTTAAGAAATCCGGGTACTGACGTGCAATGGCCTCGCTGGCCGTATTGTCTACCAGAATGCTATTGCGCAGGTTCAGGCTTTGTAGTTGTTCCTTAAAACCATTGATATTGGCCTTTTGCCCATCGGCTAGTCGCTGTTCCCAGTCCGAAAGAGCGATGCCTTCTTCATCGAAGACCATGGTACGGGAGTTGGACAGTCCAATGATGCGCAACTGCAGACGCAGGTTTTCTCTGAGGTACTCCTGTTGCTGTTCCACTTGTTTGAGGAAGCGGGCTCCGACGTTCCCCACTCCTAGGATGAAGAGGTTCAGCTGACGCGTTTGAACTTCAAAGAAGGTCTCGTGCAGGGTGTTGAGGGCCTTTTTGACGTCCTTTTCGGCGATTACGGCCGAGATGTTTCTTTCGGATCCACCCTGGGCGATGGCGTGAATATTCACGTTGTTTTTTCCAAGAGCGCTAAACATACGACCGCTGACCCCTTGGTGGCTCTTGAGGTTATCTCCAACCAAGGCAACCACGGCCAGTTCGGTTTCGATCAGTAATTCTTTGAGTCGACCGGTTTCGATTTCTCGTTCGAATTCGGTCTTGACGGCTTGTTTTGCCTGGGAGAGTTGCTCACTCATCAAGCCCACGCAGATGGAGTGCTCCGAAGAAGCCTGTGTAATCAGGACTACATTGACGTCGGCCTGGCCGAGGGCTTCAAAGAAGCGCTTAGAAACACCGGGAATGCCCACCATATCGGGCCCTTCCAAGGTCAGTAAGCTGATGCCCTGGATGTGGCTGATACCGCGAACGGTTTTGGCGTCTGGGTTATCGGCCGCCTGAATGAGGGTGCCGGCATCCTCCGGAGCAAAGGTGTTTTTGATGCGAATCGGGCAGCCTTTTTCGAGTACCGGCCAAATGGTCGGCGGGTATAAGACTTTGGCTCCAAAGTGAGAAAGCTCCATGGCTTCCTCATAGCTCAATTGAGCAATGCTTTTGGCCTGTTTGACCAGGGCAGGGTGAGAGGTGTACATTCCGCTCACATCCGTCCAAATTTGTAATTCTTCTGCCCCTACCGCAGCAGCCCATAGGGCGGCAGTGTAATCCGATCCTCCACGTCCTAAGGTTGTGGTGTCTCCACGATCGCAGGATGCGATAAAACCCGGGGCAAGCAGGATGTTGCCTTTTTGCTCTTTGGCAAAGGCTTGCAGCTTGGCGTAGGTTTCTTTTTTATGAACACGGGCACGTCCGAACTGATCATTGGTTTTGATGAGTTGACGGCTATCGGCCCAATGTGCTTTGAGTCCTTGACTGACCAAATAGCCAGCGATGAGTTCAGAAGAAAGCAATTCTCCGTACCCCGTGACCAGGTCATGTAGACGAGGAGTCTCTTCTCCGATTAAATAGGAGCCTTCTAAAAGGGTTTCCAGGGTGTTGAATTCTCCTTTCAAACGCGCTAAGATACCCCCTTGTTCCTTGACTGGATACAGCTGGCGGGTCAACTCGATATGGCGCTCCTCCAGAGCCTCCAAAATATCCTTGTAGCCTTCTTGCTTGGTCGAAGCGAGTGCTAGAGCTTCTTCCAATCGATCGGTCACCCCACCCAAGGCCGAAACCACAATAATGAGCTCGGTCGAATTCAGAGAGGCAACAATGTTTTTGAGTTGGGAGATGGCGTCGGCATTGGCAACGGAAGTACCGCCGAATTTTAGGACTTTCATGAATGATTAACGCTTGTTTCTGGCTGTATTTAAAAATTGAACAAGAAGTAAAAGTACTACTTTTGACACCCTGACCTAATCCCCCAATTATTTTTGCTGTATTTGGATTTTAGACCCCTAATTTTTGAAAAATGAAGATTTTTTCGCGCGATCAGATATATAATGCCGATCGGTTGACCATTGAGCGTCAAGGCTTAGCAGCAGGTGAATTGATGGAAAGAGCGGCTGAGGCGTCCTTCAACTACATCCACAGCCGATTGCAGGGGAGTCCAACGCCTATTGTGGTTCTGGCCGGAACGGGCAACAACGGTGGAGACGGATTGGCCCTGGCACGCCACTTGATGGAGCACGGTTACCATGTCGAGGTGTATATGGTGCAGGTGCGCAAAGAACGATCGCCTGAATTTTTGCAAAATCTGGAGCGACTTCGGGAGCGAAAGTGCTGGCCGGAACTTCTGGAAGAAAAGGGTCCTAGACCTGAATTGGGCCAGCAGCATATCGTGGTGGATGCGATCTTTGGTATAGGACTGAACCGGGTACCGGATCCATGGATTTTGGAACTCTTTCAATACATCAATGCCGCTCCGAGCTTTGTGGTCTCCCTGGACATTGCTTCAGGACTCTTTTTAGACCGACATACAGAACCCGGGCAGTCTGTTGAAGCAGAAGTGGTCTTGAGTTTTCAATTCCCGAAGCTGCCATTCTTCTTGCCTGAAACGGGCTCTTCTGTACACGGATGGGAAGTACTGGATATCGGTCTGGATCCAGCGGTGTTAGCCGAAACCCCTGCAGAGTTTCATTGGATATACGGAGACCTTTTAAAACCAGCCTACCGCGGCCGAGGGCGATTTGCTCACAAGGGGCAGATGGGCCACGCCGCTGTACTCGGTGGAAGTACTGGAAAAATAGGAGCTGTACGTCTAGCGGCTGAAGCGGTACTGACGGCTGGAGCCGGAAAGGTCACAGCGCGTACACCGCGAAGCGGTCTTGTGCCACTGCAAGTGGGCTTGCCTGAAGCCATGGTGGAGGTCGATAAAGGCAAGGATGCCTTGGAATCTTTTGCCCTAAGTGTCAAACCCCAGGTGGTGGCCCTTGGGATGGGGATGGGGACCGCTGCTGCTACGGTCCAAGCTTTTACCACCTTCCTGGAAGAAAAGCCCCAAATGCCTTTGGTTATCGATGCAGACGGACTCAATATTTTAGGGCAGAACCGGGAACTGCTTGATCTCTTGCCTCCCTCAACAGTGCTCTTACCACACCCGGGTGAGCTCAAGATCTTAATTGGGGAGTGGACTGATGATTTTGACAAATTAGAAAAGGCCAGAGCCTTTGTTAAGCAATACGACTGTGTATTGGTGATTAAAGGAGCCCATACCTTAACCCTTTATCGCGAATTGGGCTATTTCAATAGTTCAGGAAATCCAGGGATGGCTACAGCAGGTAGCGGAGACGTTCTGGCTGGAATCGTCGCGGGATTGATCGCACAAGGCTATTCACCCTTAGACGCGGCCTTGGTGGGCGTTTTCCTCCACGGCTTATCGGGTGACCTGGCGGTACGCGATATGGGCTATGAAGCATTGCGTGCCAGTCATTTGATTCAGTATTTAGGGGTTGCTTTTCGCCAGTGGCTTCAACCACCAGCCCCTGCAGAAGGTCAACAAGAGGGCTAACTAATGGCCTTTTTGTTGCGCATGCGCTTGACCCGGCGACGGGTCCATTGAGCCGCATTGTCAAATTCGATAAAGATCTCCATCATATTCTTGTAGAACATCTTCTCGATTTTGAAGTTGTGCATATCGATCTCCTTCTTCGTCACAACCGCGAAGGCAATTAAATTATCGAGTTCTCGCAAGTAGGTGTAGATAATGGGATCAATAGCATAAGAATGCTTGCGGTAACTGATATAGCCAAAAGGTTTGTTGCGATAGTGGATCTCTGAAATGCCGATGATTTGATACGCTCTTTCTAGCGTCAGTGTAGTGCCTTCATTAAACATAGCCACCATGAAATCTTCATAGACCATAATGGTCCCGATGTCCAAGATGTATTCTTTAATGACCGGGCTTTTTAAGTGGTATCCCAGGTTTTTTCCCATATCTATAGTGTCCTGAAACGAAAGTAGGAGAGTGGAGGGGGTGGGTGAAAAAAACTAGATTATCTGCACGTTTATCGTATGTATGACAAATGTCAGCTTTTGGCCTGATCCTTGTTGCAAGGCACAAAAAAAGGGAAGCCAATCGCTTCCCTTTCTGCATTATCTCTGAGGTTCAGGCTATTCCTGCTTCGATTTCTCGGCTTTCTCAATCCGAACCGTCAGCTCTTGTTTTTCTTCATCCAGGTCCATGAAAATGCTGTCACCCTCTTCCAGGTTGGCATTCACAATTTCCTCGGCAAGAGCGTCTTCAATGTACTTCTGAATCGCTCTCTTCAGCGGACGGGCACCGTATTGCTTATCAAAGCCTTTCTCGGCAATATAATCCCGTGCAGTATCCGAAAGGACCAGGTTGTATCCGATCTCTTTGATGCGCTTAAATAGCTTGGCAAGCTCGATTTCGATGATTTCGAAAATGTGCTCCTTCTCTAAGCTGTTGAAAACGATCACGTCATCGATACGGTTTAAGAATTCAGGTGCAAAAGCTTTTTTCAAAGCATTCTCGATCACACTCTTCTGGTGAGATTCGGCCTGGGCTTTCTTCGCACTGGTTCCAAATCCAACTCCCTGGCCAAAATCCTTCAATTGACGGGCTCCAATATTGGAAGTCATGATGATAATGGTGTTGCGGAAATCGATTTTACGACCCAAGCTGTCGGTCAGGTACCCATCGTCCAATACTTGCAGAAGCATGTTGAAAACATCCGGGTGGGCCTTCTCGACCTCGTCCAATAAGATAACAGAGTAAGGCTTGCGACGTACCTTTTCGGTCAGCTGACCACCTTCTTCGTATCCGACGTATCCCGGAGGTGCTCCCACTAATCGAGAGATCGCAAACTTCTCCATGTATTCGCTCATATCGATGCGAATCAAGGCGTCTTCTGAATCGAAGAGCTCTCGAGCCAATACTTTGGCCAATTGGGTTTTTCCAACACCGGTTTGTCCGAGGAAGATAAAGGATCCAATAGGCTTATTCGGTTCTTTAAGACCAGCGCGGTTACGCTGAATCGCTTTGGCGACTTTAACAACAGCCTCGTCTTGTCCGATCACATGATCTTTGATCAAGGCCGGGAGTTCGGCGAGCTTGTTGCTTTCGGTCTGGGCGATTCGGTTCACCGGAATTCCGCTCATCATCGAGACCACATCGGCCACGTTTTCAGCAGAAACGGTTTCGCGGTGCAGACGACTTTCTTCTTCCCACTGCTCTTGAGCGGTGGCCAGCTCCTTCTCGAGGCGCTTTTCGTCGTCGCGCAATTTCGCCGCTTCTTCGTATTTCTGTTTTTTAACCACGCTGGATTTGAGATCGCGGGTGGCCTCCAACTGGGATTCCAACTCCAAGATCTGCTGAGGCACATCCATATTGACAATGTGCACTCGTGATCCGGCCTCGTCCAAAGCGTCAATCGCCTTGTCCGGTAAGAAGCGATCTGTCATGTAGCGGTTGGTCAATTTGACACAAGCTACGACCGCATCCTCCGTGTAAGTCACGTTGTGGTGGTCTTCGTACTTTTCTTTGATGTTCATCAGGATTTCGATGGTCTCTTCAACCGAAGTTGGTTCCACCATCACCTTTTGGAAACGGCGTTCCAATGCCCCATCCTTTTCGATGTATTGACGGTACTCGTCCAAAGTGGTGGCACCAATACATTGAATTTCGCCCCGGGCTAATGCCGGTTTGAACATATTGGAGGCGTCCAGGCTTCCTGTTGCTCCACCTGCACCAACAATGGTGTGGATTTCGTCAATGAACAGAATAATGTCGTCGTTCTTCTCCAGCTCGTTCATCACGGCTTTCATCCGCTCTTCGAACTGTCCACGGTACTTGGTTCCCGCTACAAGGGAAGCCAAATCCAAAGTTACAACGCGCTTGTTGTAAAGAATACGAGATACCTTTTTATTGATGATGCGTAGGGCCAAGCCTTCAGCGATGGCACTCTTACCGACACCAGGTTCCCCGATCAATAAGGGGTTGTTCTTTTTACGACGAGAAAGAATCTGAGAAACACGCTCGATTTCTTTTTCGCGGCCAACGACCGGATCCAGCTTTTCTTCTTCCGCCAGACGGGTAAGGTCGCGCCCAAAGTTGTCGAGTACAGGGGTCTTGGACTTGCCTTTGCCTTTTTGGCTTCCGCTTGATCCAAAGGTTCCTTCACGAGATTCTGCCCCTTCGTCCGGATCGCTCGGAAAAGAGCCTTCAGCGGAGGGTGTATCGTCCATGTAGTCGTCGTCACTGGTGATCATCGACTTGAATTGTTCTTTTACATTATCGTAATCGACCTTCAGCTTATGCAGCAATTTGGTCGTTGGGTCATTTTCATTGCGCAAAATACAAAGTAAGAGGTGAGCTGTATTGATAGAAGAACTCTGAAAGAGCTTTGCCTCTAAAAAAGTTGTTTTTAGTGCACGCTCTGCCTGACGGGTCAGGTGAAGATTCTTCTTGTCTTTTTGTATGTTACCCGGGTTGGGATTGGCCGGGCTGAGGATTTCCACCTTTCTTCTCAAGTGATCCAAATCCACATCAAGGGCATCCAGGATGTTGATGGCCTTACCGTTCCCGTCACGCAGCAAACCGAGCATCAGGTGCTCGGTCCCGATAAAATCGTGACCCAACCTGAGCGCCTCCTCCTTGCTGTACGCAATGACGTCTTTTACCCTAGGTGAAAAATTATCATCCATAAATTTTCTTTTCAGCAACTAAAATTAATAAAAGTATAGCAACGGAGTCCAATAACCGTACCCATTCTCGATAAAGACATTGTTTTAGACGAAAAAAGTAAGAATTCCTACAAGAGTTGAAGCGAAAACTGCCGAATAGAGGTAAGAAGTGCTGTTGATAAATCTTTTAATAAAGAATAAGTTCAATCCCTCTTCAGGCCCCATTTTGCGTATATTGGCTTGATTTTTTGATCACAAATTTTCAATCAATTTATGGCAGAAGGAGAAAAGTTGATCCCCATCAACATTGAGGATGAAATGAAGTCCGCTTATATCGATTATTCGATGTCAGTTATTGTATCGCGGGCTCTCCCAGACGTACGGGATGGATTAAAACCCGTACACCGTCGTGTACTTTATGGAATGCATGAATTGGGTGTCAGGTCCACAAGCGCCCACAAGAAGTCGGCGAGAATTGTGGGGGAGGTACTCGGTAAGTACCACCCACACGGTGACACCTCGGTTTACGACACCATGGTGCGTATGGCCCAGGAGTGGAGTTTGCGTTACATGCTGGTCGACGGACAGGGTAACTTCGGTTCGATTGATGGCGACAGCCCGGCAGCGATGCGTTATACGGAAGCCCGTATGCGGAAGATCGCGGATGAGATGTTGGCTGATATTGATAAGGACACGGTTGATCACAGCCTCAACTTTGACGATACCTTAAAAGAACCAACCGTACTTCCTGCGCGAGTGCCCAACCTCTTGGTGAATGGGTCAGCGGGTATTGCCGTGGGTATGGCGACCAATATGCCTCCCCATAACCTTTCGGAAGTGGTGGATGGAACGGTGGCTTATATCGATAACCCCGAGATTGAGATCAGTGAATTGATGCAATACATCAAGGCACCTGACTTCCCAACCGGAGGAATCATCTACGGTTACGATGGTGTAAAAGATGCCTTTGAGACAGGTCGCGGACGAATTGTCATGCGCGCCAAGGCCAGCTTCGAGGAAGTTCAGGGGAAAGAGGCCATTGTGGTTACCGAAATCCCTTACCAGGTGAACAAAGCCGATATGATCAAAAAGACGGCTGATCTGGTAGGAGACAAAAAGATTGAAGGCATATCATTTATTCGGGACGAATCGGACAGAAAAGGTATGCGCATTGTTTATGGACTCAAGCGAGATGCTATTCCGAACATCGTCCTGAACATGCTCTATAAATACACGGCGCTACAGACCTCTTTTAGTGTAAACAATATTGCACTGGTGAAAGGGCGTCCACAGTTGCTCAACCTCAAGCAAATGATCCTGCACTTTGTGGATCACCGCCATGAGGTTGTTGTTCGCCGCACCAAATTCGAATTGCGTAAGGCGGAAGAGCGCGCTCATATTTTGGAAGGACTGATTATTGCCTCAGATAATATCGATGAGGTGATTGCTTTGATTCGTGCTTCCGAGAATGTAGAAGCCGCGCGACAGGGTTTGATGGACAAGTTCAAACTGACCGAAATCCAAGCCAAGGCGATCGTCGAAATGAGACTGCGTCAATTGACAGGACTGGAGCAAGACAAACTTCGCGAGGAGTACGAGGAGCTTACCAAATTGATCGCTGACCTGAAGGATATTTTGGACAACCGCGATCGCAGAATGCAGATCATCAAGGACGAACTCCTGGAGATCAAAGACAAATACGGAGATGAGCGTCGTTCAGAAATTAACCTGGCCGGAGGAAGTCTCAGTATTGAGGATATGATTCCGGATGAGCAAGTGGTGATTACCATTTCGCATGCTGGCTACATCAAGCGCACCTCGCTTAACGAATACAAGACCCAAAATCGTGGAGGGGTGGGGCAGAAAGCTTCTTCCACTCGAAACGAGGACTTTTTGGAGCACTTGTTTGTCAGTACCAACCACCAGTACATGCTGTTCTTTACCGAAAAAGGAAAGTGTTTCTGGATGAGGGTTTACGAAATTCCAGAGGGCAGTCGTACCTCTAAAGGGCGTGCGATTCAAAACCTGATCAATATCGAAAATGACGATAACGTAAAGGCCTTTATCTGTACCCGTGACCTCAAAGACGAGGAATACGTGAACAACCATTACGTGATCATGGCGACCAAGAAAGGGGTGGTGAAGAAGACCTCTTTGGAACAGTACAGCCGTCCGCGTCAAAACGGGATCAATGCGATCACGGTGCGCGATGGTGATGAACTGCTCGAGGCCAAACTGACCACCGGAACCAGTCAGATTTTACTGGGACTGAAATCCGGGAAAGCGATCCGCTTTGAAGAAGGCAAGACCCGTCCGATGGGGCGTAACGCTTCCGGGGTGAGAGGAATCACCCTCGCGGACGACAAAGATGAAGTGGTGGGCATGGTTTCGATCCACAATATGGAAGAAGATATCCTGGTCGTATCAGAAAACGGCTATGGTAAACGTTCTTCCATCGACGATTACCGAATCACCAACCGTGGTGGAAAAGGAGTAAAGACCATTTCGATCACAGACAAAACCGGTGGCTTGGTTGCGATTAAGAGCGTTAGCGACTCCGATGATTTGATGATTATCAACAAGTCAGGGATCGCCATCCGAATGGGCGTGGAGGATCTTCGCGTGATGGGACGGGCCACTCAAGGGGTTCGCCTGATCAACCTTAAAGATAAGGACTCTATTGCGGCTGTTGCCAAGGTGATGAAAGATGATTCGGCTGTCGAGGATGCGGATGTGCTTGATATTGAGGTAGATACCGAAGATGGCACAGCACTTGATAACAATACTCAAGAAGAATCCTAAATTTGCAAAATAAACACACTTAATCTTAATTCAACGACGATGAAAAAACAGTTTGTATTATTCGTTCTTGCACTAGGCGTTAGCTTAGGAGCTTTTGCTCAGAAGGACGAAATTAAAACAGCGACAAAAGCCATCAAGAAGGGAGACTTTGCTGCAGCAAAGGCCGCTTTGGAAGGGGCTTCTGGAACCATAGATGGTGCTGACTCCAAAGTTCAGGCGCAGTACTACTATTTGTTGGGTGATGTTCAGGCGGCTTTGGCTAAGAACGATGCGGCTCTTTTTGATAAAGCAGCTAGCTCCTACAACAAAACTATTTCTCTAGAAGAGCAAATGGGGAAAGAGAAGTACACGACTGATATCCAATTGAAGCTTCAGCAAATGGTTGCTGATTTGGTCAACGGTGCTGTGGATGATCAAAAGAACAAAGCCTTTACCGATGCAGCCAAGAAGTTGTACCTCGGGTATACTTTGAGCCCAAAGGACACCATTTACTTGTATTACGCTGCTGGTAGTGCGGTAAATGCTCCGGATTATGACATGGCTCTGGAGTACTACAGTATCCTCAAGGAACTCAACTACGATGGTAGTACTCTAAAGTATACGGCTGTGAACAATGAAACAGGGGAAAGAGAAGAATTGCCAAAGGATACTCGTGATCTATACATCAAAGCACAAACTCACTCTGATCCAAAAGACGAGAGAACTCCTTCTAAAAAGGCCGAAATCGTAAAGAACGTTGCCTTGATTTACCAACAACAAGGGAAAAACGAAGAGGCTCTCAAGGCTTACGAAGATGCGATTGCACAGAACCCTAAGGATGTTAACCTGATCCTGAACAAGGCCAACTTGTACTATGGAATGGGTGATAAAGACAAGTTCAAAGAGTTGATGGCAGAAGCCTCTGAAATGGCTCCTGATAACCCAGACTTGTTGTACAACATAGGAGTAATTAATATGGAGCAAGGGGATTACGAAGGTGCTCGCGGGGCGTACAAGAAAGCGCTTGCGATCGATCCTAACTACACCAACGCTCTTTTGAACCTTTCTACGACTTACGTAAACGAAGGAAACGACTTAATCGATAAGATGAATGAGTTGGCTTCTTCTTACAAAAAAGCAGATATCGCGAAGTACGACGAGTTGAAAGAGAAGAAAGACAACCTCTTTAGAGAAGGTGCTTCTGTCTTGGAAACAGCATTGAAAACGCAGCCAGAGAACACCAGTATCCTTTCACAATTGAAGAATATCTACGGTGCTTTGGGAGACGCTGCAAACTTCAAGCGAATCAAAGGCCTACTAGGAGAATAATCTCTTCTTAACCGAATAAAAAAGCCCGGCTCATCAAGTCGGGCTTTTTTATTTTAGAGAATTTTTTTGATGACCCTCAGGGAGTGGGTGTAGCTCCGCAGTTCGGGATTAAAGACCCCGGTGTGGTCCAGGCGATCAATGCGTACCTGCCCGTGCACATGGATCAGGTAGTTGTTCGGCAGAATGATGCCCACGTGGTTGATCTCTCCGTCTTTGTTGTCAAAAAAGGCCAGGTCTCCCGGTTCGCTCTCCTCGATAAAGCTTAGGGCTTCTCCGAGTTTCGCTTGGTCACTGACTTGTCGGGGTATGTTGTGACCCCCAAGTTTGTACACCATTTGAGTAAAACCAGCGGCATCAATGCCAAAAGGAGATTTGCCTCCGGCTTGTTCCGGGGCATTGAGGTAGAGCAGGGCCAGGTCGATGAGGTCTTCCTTTTTCTGCTCAGGCACCAGGCCTTCTCCTTCGAATTCCTTTTTAAAGTCCTTCAGGTGATCGATTCGAGATCCAAGGAGAACAGGAGTCAAGCGGTTGCGTTCGCAGACCACATGGGCCACCAATTGCCCGCTATAGGTGCGTTGGCCTTTTTGGGTGCAGCTCTGGTATTCCTCCTCCGTTATAGGGTGATACTGGGGCCGGTACATCCAACCACCCTCGCCGTCATCGGCGAGTTTGACGCGCACCCAAAACTTGCGTTCTTCTTTGATTTCGAAATGTTCCCCAAACAGCACTTGTGTCTGCAGAGGGGCTTGTGGGTCAGGATTTTCCCGAAGGGGGATACTACTCAGCAGCGCCAGACCATACCCTTTCTGACTCGCTGCCAATTATCCTTGAATTCGTTCAACAACCAGCGCAGAAGCACCTCCACCACCGTTGCAAATTGCAGCGGCACCCAGTTTGGCATTCTTTTGCTGTAGTACGTGAAGCAAGGTGACTACGATACGGGCACCAGAGCATCCAAGGGGGTGACCCAAAGAAACAGCTCCTCCGTTGATATTGACCTTGTCATCGCTCAGCCCGAGAATTTTCATGTTGGCCAAACCAACGACTGAAAAGGCCTCGTTGAATTCAAAGTAGTCAATATCGTCCAGACTAACGCCGGCTTTTTCAAGGGCCTTAGGCAGGGCCTTGGCTGGAGCGGTGGTGAACCACTTAGGCTCTTGGGCTGCATCGGCGTATGCGCGAATCTTTGCGATAGGAGTGAGTCCTTTTTCAGCAGCTTTCTCTGAGCTCATCAGTACAAGGGCAGCAGCCCCATCGTTGATGGTGGAAGCGTTCGCTGCGGTAACCGTACCGTCCTTGGTAAAGGCCGGTCGAAGGGCAGGAATTTTTTCCATGCGAACATTCTTGAACTCTTCGTCTTCAGAAACCACAACCGGCTCTCCTCGGCGCTGAGGGACTTCTACAGGAACAACTTCGCCTGCAAAGTTTCCTCCGCTCCAAGCGGCGGCTGAGCGCTCGTAAGACTGAACAGCAAAGGCATCCTGGTCTTCTCGGCTAAACCCGTGCTCGGTGGCACAGAGGTCTGCACAAACGCCCATGGCGTTACCGTCATAGACATCGACCAGTCCGTCGCGCTGCATTCCATCTTGTGCGGTAGCCGGGCCGAATTTAAGGCCTTGGCGCATATGCATATAGTGTGGAATCTGGCTCATGTTTTCCATCCCTCCGGCAACCACGATGTCGGTATCACCCAAGGCGATGGACTGAGCGGCCTGCATGATGGTTTTCATTCCCGAAGAGCACACCTTGTTCACGGTTGTGCAGGGAACGGTATCTGGAATTCCGGCGTAAAGAGCAGCCTGTCGGGCAGGGGCTTGGCCGGTTCCGGCTTGCACCACATGACCCATCAGAACTTCTTGAACTTCTTCCGGAGAAAGGTTGATTTTTTCGAGTGCTCCCTTGATGGCGGTTGCACCCAATTTTGGGGCAGGAACGCTGGATAGAGCTCCCATAAAACTGCCGATTGGGGTACGTACGGCAGAAACGATTACGACTTCCTTCATGCTTAATCTCAGTTATGTCGCGAAATTACTAATTTTAGCCCTTGTTTGCCCATGGCTAGACCACTTGATTTCATTTACCGGCACCAATCCCTGCTCTACAAGATCTTCTTGTATTTGATAGCAGTGATCCTCATTGTATGGATGTTTCCAGGTGGGGGTAAATTCAAGTACGATTTCAGTAAGGGGAGGCCCTGGCAGTACGAAAACCTCTACGCCCCCTTCGACTTTTCGCTTAAGAAGAGCCAGGCCGAAATCGATGCAGAGCTTTCCGAAATCGATTCTGCGCGTGTCTACTACTACCGCTTCAACGAAGAGATTTACGAAGAGGTCATTTCGAACTACAGCATTCAGTTTGAAGGGCAATTTCAGTTTGAGGATTTAAGCCTGAGCCAAACCAAGAAATTATTCGAAACCGGAGACGACGCGATTCACCGCCTGTACACCAACGGAATCTTTCCGGACAGGGCACGGGGTCGTAACATCAGCTTGCTTCGCGAAAACACCTCGCGTCCGCTCGATCCGGAATACCTAATCACGGAAGAGGACCTGCCCTTGGCTTTGGACCGTTATTTGGCCGAGCTGCCTTCGAACCAGGTCAAGCAGAAGCTCTCTCAGTTCATTTTAGGCCTTCTGCAGCCTAATGCCAGCCTGGACGATGAATTGACCGACAACTCCTTTAAAGAGGCCATGGATCAGTTCTCTTACACCCGGGGGACGATTTACGATGGGGAGTTTATCATCGCAAAGGGAACGGTGGTCGAAGACCGAGAATTCCGCATCCTGCAGTCTCTGAAGGACGAATACGAATCAGAGCTTTTTGAAGGAGATAATTCTTACCTGATTTTATTGGGATACAGTATCCTGGTGGCCTTGGCTCTGATGATGCTGTTTTTATTTCTGCAAAGGTACCGCCAGGAGGTCTTTGCCGACAACAACAAGATCAGCTTTATTCTCTTCAACATCCTGCTCATGGTGTTTATTACCACCATGGTCGTGAAGAATTTCACCTCGAACGAGGCTTGGGTATACGCGGTGCCTCTTTGTATACTGCCGCTGATTCTCAAGAACTTTTTTGATGCACGTTTAGGGCTGTTCACCCACGTCATCACCTTATTGATTTTGGGCTTTGTCGTACCCAATAGCTTTGAGTACATCTTCTTGCAAATCACAGCGGGGATTGTCACTATACTCGGGGTTAGCCAACTCTATAAACGAACCAACCTCTTCATTGCAGTAGGACAGATCACCCTGATCTACTTTATTGGCTACTTTGCCTTCCACAGTATTCACGAGGCTTCTTTAGAGGGCCTTAAGTGGCAGGTGTTTGCCATCTTCCTGCTGAATGGGATGATCACCTTGTTTGCTCAGCCGCTGATCTACTTGTACGAGAAGATCTTTGGGTTGGTTTCGGATATTTCTTTGCTGGAGCTTTCAGATACCAATTCGACCCTGTTGAAGCAGCTTTCTGATAAAGCGCCGGGAACCTTCCACCACTCTTTGCAGGTAGCGAATCTGGCGGAGGCGGCCGCTAACGAAATCGGAGCCAATTCTCTTTTGGTCAGGGTAGGGGCCTTGTACCACGATATCGGGAAGATGACCCGCCCGACCTTCTACACCGAGAATCAGGTGACTAATGTGAACCCTCACGATGATTTGCCACCGAAAGAAAGCGCCAAGATCATATTGGACCACGTCTTGAACGGCATCGAGATCGCCCGGAAGAACAACCTGCCGGATCGTGTAATCGATTTTATTCGAACCCACCACGGAACTTCTCTGGTCTACTATTTTTACAAGAAGCAGAAAGACTTAGATCCCGATACCGAGGAGGCAGACTTCCGCTATCCGGGGCCTATTCCGTTCTCTAAAGAAACCGCCATCCTGATGATGAGTGATGCCGTAGAAGCCGCTTCCAAGAGTTTGAAGTCGCCTACCTTTAGTATCATCGATGACTTTGTCGAAAAGATTGTCAAGGGGCAAATGGAGCTGATCAGTTTTTGAATGCCAACATCACCTTCAAAGAAATCGAAGCCGTGAAGAAGGTACTCAAGCAAAAACTCATCAATATCTACCACTTAAGGGTGGAGTATCCGGAGTAGAACCCCCTCGTTTAGAAGCACTTCTGAATCCCTTAAATTAATTTGAACAAAACAGTTGTTTTCTACAAACTGAAAAACTATTTTTGCGTCCGCAATTTTGAGTACACGAAGAGCGGAAACCTGGAGAGGTGCCGGAGTGGTAACGGAGCAGATTGCTAATCTGTCAGCGCGTATGTGCTGCCCGGGTTCGAGTCCCGGTCTCTCCGCAAAGTTCAAAATAGTGTACGGGGTGTAGCGTAGCCCGGTTATCGCGCCTGCTTTGGGAGCAGGAGGTCGCAGGTTCGAATCCTGCCACCCCGACCAAGAAAATCCAGACGTCCGAAAGGAAGTCTGGATTTTTGTTTCCAGAAGGCGGAAACGCAGTTTCCTGGCCTTCGAGAAACAAAAAAGCCTTAGACGAGCGTAGCTCGGTCTCTGGATTTGTCTTGAGCAACGCTTCCCTACCAGGATGTCGGCCTGAGCGCAGTGAAGTGATGAAATCCTGCCGTCTAACAATTCCCTCGAGACGGAAACCTTGTTTCAAGGTCTCTCGTGAATAGTAGACTAGCAGGATAGGAAGGATTATTCCGCCCCCTCAAGCTCTTCAATCAGTCGGTACATCATTTCTTCCCCCTGGGCCAGTTGATCCTTACTGATGAATTCATTCGCTCGATGGGCCTGCGCAATGGAGCCTGGTCCGCAAATCGCGGATTGGAAGCCCTCGTTGGCGAATTGCCCAGCTTCAGCGGCATAAGAAACCGTGGTCCACTCCGAATTCCCCGAAAGACGCTTGATCAGCTCAACCACCTCATCATCGATCTGGGTATCCAGATGGGGAACCGGCGGGTGGTTTTCGACATTCTCAATGCTAAAGCCCGGATAGATGTTACGGAGTTCCGTTTCTCTTTCTCGGCAATAGGCCTCGAACTCCGCAATAATATCGTCCATATTGTCTTTGGGAATGGTCCTTAAATCCCAGTAAAACTTGGCCTTGTCTGCAATGACATTGGGTGCAATTCCCCCTTCAACCAGACCGATATGGATGGTGGAGTGGGGCGGATGAAAACGATCATCCAAACGCTTGGCCTTAATCAGTCCGTCCATCTTTTGTTCCAGCCACAGAATAAGACGCATGGCTTCGTGGATGGCGCTCACTTCCTGCTTAATCCGGCTACTGTGTCCAGCCGATCCATTGACATAGGTTTCCATGATGTAGATTCCTTTTTGGCCAATGATGGGTTCCATCATAGAAGGCTCTCCGATGATGGCGTATTTCGGTGTTTCGCTGTAGTGGGTATTGATGTGCTGGGCCAGTTCCGGAGCCGCTAGACAGCCGATTTCTTCATCGTAAGAAAAGGCAAAGTAGATGGGTTTCTTGAGATCCGCTTCAACCATCTTGGGCAGGGCGGCTAGGCAACAGGCGAGGAAGCCTTTCATATCGCAAGATCCGCGGCCATAGAGTTTTCCATCTCCCTTGTCCGTCAGCAGAAAGGGATCGGTGGTCCAATCCTGTCCTTCTACCGGTACCACGTCCATGTGGCCCGATAATATTACTCCGCCATCAACGGCAGGGCCTATTCGGCAGTGAAGGGAAGCCTTGGTCTGGTCTTCGTTGGGGACCAAGTGGGTTTCTACCCCATAGGATTCGATGTACTCTTTGATCCAATCCAAAATGCTCAAATTGCTCTGTCCTCCTAAAACCGGAAAGGATACTAATTTGGCTAGTAGTTTTTCAACATTCGTCATAGTCTAACTGTAGTTTGTTGCGACCGCGATTATAATCATCACAAAGGCCAAGGCAAAAAGGGTGATTAAAACCGGAAAAATAAACCGGATCCAGCGGTCAATAGGTACCCGGCACATGCTGAGCATGGCGACCAGACCACCCAGAGTGGGATTGATTAGATTAGAAAGCCCATCCCCAATTTGAAAGGCCAGAATCGTGATTTGTCTGGATAAGCCAGGGATTCTCCCAAGGGCAGCATGACGGGAAGGGTAGCCAAGGCCTGACCACTCCCAGAGGGTATAAAAAAGTTGATAATCGATTGCGAAATCGACATCCCTATGGCGGAAGCATACAAAGGCAAGCCTTCCAGTACACTGGCCATTTGGTGTGAGATCGTATCGCCAATATTGCCCATTTCCATCAAGACTTTGATGGTAGTCGCAAAGCCTACCATAAAGGCTCCAGGTGCGGCAAGGGCCACTGACTTCAGGACGGTCTCACTCATCTCCGTGGCACTCATGCGCGAAACAAGGCCGCTCAATAAGGCAATGATTAAGAAGACCGCAGAGAGCTCATTGATGTGCCAGTCGAGATTGAATACACCGTACAGAATAGCCCCCAGCCCCAGGATAAAAATCCCGATGACCGACCAGTTATTGGGCGTTAAAAAGTACTGTTCAATGGGTTTTGAAAGCGATAGGTCGTCGGTATTCAAACCAATGCCCATGCTTTTGCTGGGGTCCTGGCTGATTTTTTTGAAGTACCGCACATTATAATAGGCCATTACACTGAGCCCTAAGAAGCAAAGCAAACTGCGTAAAAGCGCTCCAGAGAACATGGGCAGTTCGGCCAAGCGATGCCCTGTCCCTACAGTATACGGGTTAATGGGGGAAAGACCGAACCCGATGGTCATGGCGCCTACCGAAATGCCAGCAGCCAAAATGAGGTCGCCCCCAAGGGCCAAACTCACGACTGCGGCAATGGGCACCATAGCGATGTTGTTTTCGTATCCTACAGCAACGCCCAGGAAACCGTAGATGAAGGTCATGATAACGATAATGAGGTACTTGCGCTCAAGTCCCAGGTTTTTAATCAGGGTCCCGACGGCATTTTCGACTGCCTGAGATCTTTCCATAAAGCCGAACATAATCCCGCCCGATAAGACGATAAAGATAATTTCGACGGCGGTTTTAAATCCCAGAGGAATTGCCGTAAACATATCTAAAAGACTGACGGGAGTAGAGGGGATGGTGCTGTAGGAGCCCGGAACCACTGTGCTGCGTCCCTCGATCATTACTCTTTCGTAGCTTCCCGCCGGTAGAATATAGGTCAGGACCGTCACCAATACGATGATGGAGAAGAGCATGGTTATGGCATGCGGAATACGTTCAAAAATGCTCTTTTTAGGGTGGCTATTGGCGGACATCTACTTGGGTTAGGAGATTCATGAGCATTTGAAAAGCCGATTGGCTAATGGGTTAAGTGTGCTAATATAAATCCTATGGATTTAATAAGGGAGGCAATAAACTGCTTTACTCATTTGACTAAGGGCTACACTCATTCTCATTATGACCAGAGAGAAGAAGAATCTAGATTTGAGTAAAATCAAAGCCTTATGAACAAATCTATCTTCATTCTGTTTTTTCTTATCGCACAACTTTCTTTTGGGCAGGAATGCATGAACGTGAAATTTAAAATTCGAGGATATTTTTACGCTGGAAGTAGCCAGATCGATTCAACGGCCTTGGGAGGGTTCTACGTAGATAAGAATGTTCCTAAAAAGCTCAATGCTGAAATTGGGAAGTATTCAAATTCTAAGGACATGGAGCTCTTAGTAAAACCAGAGATGGCAGCGGAGTATATGGAAGGTATTGCTGGCTTTAAGGTGTTTTTAATCAATAAAACAGACTCCATAATGGAGCTCCCTGCTCAAGACAGTCGCCTGTATTTAATACGCCAGGTATTTTACAAAAATGAATGGAGAGACGTGGAGTATTTGCCTAGTAGCTGGTGTGGTAACAGTTACCATAATGTCTATATTGACCCTAATGATTATTGGGAATTTACGGCACCTTGTCTAAAAGGTAAAATCGAAGCGAAATTCAGATTTCAGCTTTATGTAAACGAGAATTTGACTATTTATTCGAATGAATTCGAAGGCAGTTTTAATAAAAGGCAATTGAGAAAAGAACAGGGACATAAACCGATGGGTTTTATGGACCCCTATAATAATTAGACAGGGTCTTTACCTCTATGTAACAGGTTGGTTTCCGCGGAGATGTCGATCTCTTTCTCGTAATCGGCGCTCTTTTAAAGTGACAGGGTTTGAGGAATATGGACTAGGCTCCATGGGTATTCTTTTCCATTCTTTGAAAACCGATTCCTTCAAACCTATACCTTTGCTGCATGTACCAAACACTCCTCATACTTCTCGGTGGCACCCTTGGGGCTTTGGCCACTTTTGTACTTCAAAAATTCGAGCTTTCGGCCGTGGTTGCTTCTTGCATTGTCGGACTTGTCGGTGCAATGCTCGGGCACTTCCTGAAGAATGAGCATTTGGCTCTGATCATTTTTGCGGGCTCTTTCGTGGGAATGACCAGCACTGGACTGGGAAGTTATCCGCTGGTGGGATTGGGCGGTCTGGTCGCTGGACTGATCTACCTATTCTCTTTGGATGTCTTTGCGGGTTTTGGTGGTCGATTAGGAACCATTGCCTTCTTAAGTACTTTGGCCTCTTGGGCTGTTTTTACCGGAGTTTCTAAATTGATGTAAAAGAACTAGAATTGCTCTTTTAATCCTCTGTTATTTCAAAACACACTTCTAAGGGCATTCCCTGATTTTTATCAAATGGGGAAATGCCCTTAAAGTTTTGCAGTAGTCTGAAAATACCTTGCTATCAGTTTGTAATCAATAAAATTGAATTTGATGAAAGACCTCAAATCACTGTTCCTTCCCCTTTTAGCATTATGCCTTCTTAGCTGGAGCTCAGCTCAAACTAAGTTTACCGGAATAGCGATGAGTGCTTCCGTTCCTTCAGGATGGCAAATACAAGAAGAAAACTACGGGCAAATTTTGATGTCTAATCCCAATGTCCAAGGTGCGCTGATGTTTGTAGAGCACGGATGGTACAATGAGCAGATGATTCTGCAAAATATGCAGCAAAATATACAGGAAGAAGGCTTTCAGGCTGCCTTGGCCTCGGATGTGATGCAGTTGGAAAACGGAAATTATATCGCCCTCTATCAAGGCTATGCCGGTCAGCAAGAAGTGATCATCGTCGCGGTGGTTTCTCAGAGTAAACTCTGGCAAATCGGTGGGGTCATGACCTTGATTCTGGTAACGGCCGAACAGTTCAACGACAATTTTCAAAATATGGCGGTGGAGGTCAGTAATACCATTCGCTACCGCAGCTTTATGAGTAAGGAAGCCCAGCAAAAGGCCAATATGTTCAAGGGCCGAAAGCTCATTCGATACAGTTCCTACTACACCTCAGATTGGGCCAATACGGTTAGCGTGGGGTCCAGCAGTAAGACCACGATCAACTTTTGCTCTAGCGGAAAGTTCATCTTTGATGGATACTCGGATTTTAGCGCCGGAGGAGGTGCCTTCGATGGACAAGTCTCAAGCAGCAACACTGAAGGGGTAGGGCTTTGGAGCCTGATGGTCGTCAATAATTATATGGTTATCCGTCTGGTTTCTCTGGCTGGAGAGGTGAATTATATGCCGATCGAAAGCTATACCGACGAGGGCTATTACTACATCAATGGAGATAAGTGGGCTATAGGAGGGAGCAGTGTTTGTAACTAAGGTGGAGAATTCGTTAATCTTTCCCCAATTAAGAAAACACTAATAATTCCTTTGGAGTGGCTTGAGCTAATTTTCCCAAAAACTCAACCATGAAGAAAACACTCGTTTTGATGGCCCTGCTTTTTTTGGCTTTCAACCTTCAAGGGCAATCCAACACCCTTTCGAAAGAACAAAAACTCGCCGCCACTGCTAAAATTTGGGGCTTTTTAAAGTACTACCATCCCGAGGTGGCCCAAGGGAAGTTTGATTGGGATTTGGAACTGATTAATATTCTGCCCCTTGTTGAGAGCCCGATGAGCCGAGATGGCTTCTCGCAAGTGCTCAACACTTGGATTGATGAGCTCGGGGAGGTTGAGGAATGTAAGAAGTGCCAAAAAGCGAGTGATAAGGATTACTTCGGTAAGAATTTTGACCTGAGTTGGATGGATGATAAACAGCTCTTTCATCCCTCGCTTTCAGGACGGTTGAGGTTTATAGAAAAGAACCGCTTTTTGGGTCCTAATCACTATGCCATCCCTACCCACAAAAATGTCGGCAATTTCAATCCACAACACGAGGAGTTTGCCGGTTTTGATTGGTCGAACAAGGAGCACCAAATGGTACTGGCTTTTAAGTACTGGAATATGGTGGAGTACTTCTTTCCGTATAAATACCAGACCGACACCCCTTGGTCTAAGGTGCTTTCAGAAACCATTGAGGAAATCCTCCAGGTGCAATCAAAAAAAGAGTACGAGCTGGCCCTAAGGCACCTGATCATTAAGATTGACGACGGCCATGGCTACATTAACTTCGATGATCAACGCCCTTTGTGGATTCCAAACCGGATTTCTTATGTCGAGGATCAATTTGTGGTGGTCAAACCCTGGAATGACTCGATTGCACAATTTTCTTCTCTTGAAAAAGGGGATGTCATTAAAGCCATCAATGGCCGGTCCATTGAGGAGTTGAAGCAGGAAGAAATGGCCCGCCAGCCTGGGTCTAATTTACTCAGCAAGTACCGGAACATGAGCTATATTTTCGGGCAGTCCATGGACAAGAGTAGTATTCAATACACTGTGGAGCGAGATGGCCAGATACAAACACTCGAAGTCCCGGTTTACACCACAAAAGAAATTGGAATCGGTACAAAGAAAGAGGTCAAGAAATGGAAACTCCTGGACAACAACATTGGCTTTATCAATATGGGGATTATTACACCCAAAGAGGTCTTTACGGCCATGAAAGAATTCAAAGACACCGATGGTCTTATCATTGATGTTCGGAATTACCCAAAAGGATCTATGTACGCCCTGTCTGGAAGACTCGTTCACCAAAAGAAGGACTTCTGTAAAGTGCTTCGACCCGACTACAGCTACCCGGGGAAGTTCTATTGGGATTCCGGACTTAAAACGGGGTATAAGAAAAGGGGAAAGGCCTACGAAAAACCCATAGTCGTGCTGGTAAATGAACAAACCCAAAGCCACGCTGAGTTCAGTGTGATGTCTTTGCAAGCAGCGGAACAGGTTACCACCATTGGACGACAGACCGCCGGGGCGGACGGAAACATCTGCCGCATTCAGTTGGGCGATAACTACAAAACCGCCTTTTCCGGGATCGGAATCTTCTATCCTGATGGAAGTATTACCCAGCGTTCAGGAGTGCACATTGACCAGGTGGTGGAACGAACCATTGAAGGGGTTAAAGCAGGAAAGGATGAGGTCTTGGAGGTGGCTATTCAAATGATCGTCGGGGAATAGTGTATATACTTTGTTTTTGGGCCTAGCGATTACATAACGAGACCCTTCTGTATATTAGTTACATGAGAACCCTCCAAAAATTCCTGCTATTTACCAGTCTGCTTGTCTTTTTCGCCAGCTGTACCAAGCCAAAGGTGGAGGCCGATATTTGGATTCGGGGAGGCCTCGTTTTTGATGGTGTGTCCATGGAAGGTCAGCAGATGGATATAGCGATCAAGGAGGACAAGATTGTCTTTGTGGGCTGTGCTGATACCATTAGAATTGAAGCCAAAAAGACCATTGAAGCCCAAGGAAAAATTGTTTCGCCCGGGTTTATCGATCCGCATACCCATGCTGATCGCGATCTCAACAAAACAGAAACCGCTCACAACCATCCTTTTTTAATGCAAGGGGTAACTACGGTGGTGGTCGGTAACGATGGCAGTAGTTTTTATCCGATTTCTGAATACAAAGAATCTTACCGAAAACAGGGTGTTGGTACCAATGTGGCCATGCTTTTCGGGCATGGTACTATAAGGGAGCAGGTAATCGGGAAAAGTGATCGCGTTCCTTCGGCAGCCGAATTGGATAAGATGAAAGCTTTGGCCAAGGAAGAAATGCGGCAGGGTGCTTTCGGGATTTCTACCGGCCTGTACTACGCACCTGGTAGTTATTCGGAAACCGAAGAAGTCATTGAACTCTCCCGGGTGGTGGTAGAAAATGGCGGTATTTACGATACTCATTTACGGGACGAAAGCAGTTTCAATATCGGACTGGTCAAAGCCATTGAAGAAGCCATTGAAATCGGAGAGGTTTCCGGAATTCCGATTCACATATCGCACATCAAGTGTTTAGGATTGGATGTATGGGGCAAGAGTACGGAAGTCATCGACCTGATCGAAAAGGCCAGAGGCCGTGGGGTAGAAGTCACAGCAAATCAATACCCTTACGATGCTTCTTCCACTAGTCTAAAGGCGGCCGTTGTGCCGCGATGGGCCGAGAGTGGAGGCCTGGACTCTCTCTTTTACCGACTGGAAGCTCCCGCCACACGGGAAAGGGTACTGAATGAAACCGTGACCAATATGAAGCGCCGTGGAGGCCCTTCTAAACTGCTCATCGTAAAGCTGCCCGATACCACTTATGTTGGGAAGAACCTGGAAGAAATCTCCGCCATGCTCAGTATTCCCGCAGAAGAAGCAGTCTTCGAAATGCTCAAAATTGGTCATGCCAAGGTGGTATCTTTCAATATGATCGAAGAGGATGTGAACCGCTTTATGGGACTGGATTGGGTGGTGACAGGTTCCGACGGAAATTCCGGTCACCCGAGGAAGTACGGCTCCTTTCCGCGGAAGTACGCCCAATACGTTAAACGCAAAGAGCTAATTTCTTTGGCTGACTTTATCAACGGTAGTACCTCCCGAACTGCTAAGATTTTCCGTATGGAAAAGAGGGGCGTGATCCAGGAAGGATATTATGCAGATGTGATCGTTTTTGACCCTGAGGGCTTTAGAGAAGAAGCCACTTATACGGATGCCTTCAGGTACGCAACAGGCCTGGATTTTAGCATCATCAATGGCAAGATTGCGGTAAGTCAAGGCCGGCCAGTGGATGCTTACTATGGACGCGTGCTGGAGAAGGGGGATCAATAGAATGATCGGACCTATAAATTTTCTTTAAGATCATGGATAGGACTTGAAGGAATCCCTAACTTTAAGAACCGACCAATAAATGCATCTGAATGGAAATTCCTTTTGGGTATGGAGACTACAGCTCCAATCTCCTGATTTTCTTTTTTCACGGGCTTCTCTTTACCCTGCTTGTTTTACGCAACGGAATCCTCTATAAGAGCAGAGCCAGTTACCTCTTAGCCTTATTGCTCTTTCTCTGCACCCTGTACATCATGCCTTATATGCTGGGGTATGCGGGTTGGTATGGCTGCTGCTGGACCCGAGAAACCCTCTTTTTTGTGCCTTTTATGCAGGTACTCTTGATCGGCCCGGTGGTGTATTTCTACACCAAGAGCCTGCTGAATCGGGATTATAAAATCAGCAAGAAGGAATACTTCCACTTTATACCTGCAATACTCTATGGCATTTACAGCCTGATTGTCTTTGTGACCGACAAATTGATTCTGGATGAATACTATTTCTATGCTGATCAGCGAGACAAGGATTTGGCGGATTGGTACCAGGCAGCGGGACTGATTTCGATGGGCGTTTATTTGGTCTTGAGCCTGCGTTATTACGCTTCCTACAGAAAATTGATTTACGATCAACTGAGTTATGCCGATACCATCCTCTTTAAGTGGATTCGCAACTTTTTGATTGCTTTCCTCTTGCTGTTATTACTTCGACTGACTCTCTTTATTGTTAATTCGGGCTGGGGGGACTTTGGTAGCCAGTACTGGTACTACAAATACTTCTCCTGGGTCTTTCTGTATATCTCAGTATCGGGTTATGCCAATGCGATCAAGCAAGCCGCTTTGGGTGCCGAAAAATTAAATCCCATCAATGTCTTTGAAGAAGAGACCGTCACCGAAGAAGAGGAAGTGAAGCCCTCAATGGGAGAGACCGAAATCCTGCAATGGAAGTCTTCGCTTGAACATACCATGACGAAGAAAGAGTTGTTCAAAAATCCCCGCTTGACTTTACGGGATGTGGCCCAAGAGCTCGAAACCACGACCAAGAACATTTCGGCCATCGTGAATTCGGGATACGAGATGAATTTTAACGATTTTGTCAATCACTACCGCATCGAAGCCATCAAAAAGAAACTGGAAGACGGTGAACATCTGCGCACGACTCTGTTGGGAATTGCATACGATGCGGGCTTTAACAGCAAGGCCACCTTTAACCGGGCTTTCAAAAAATACACCACCCTTTCCCCCAAGGAATACCTGACCCAATTGCAAGAAAATTAGGTCTCAAATCAGGATTTGAAGCGCATAGCGCGTGAATTCACCGGACTTTTGGGTCATTCAAAAACAAGCAGTCATGAAATCATTACAATCACTTCTAATCATTTTCTTGGGCGCCATCACCTTTATTTCGGCCCAGGATAAAACCCTAAAAGAACGCATCGATGGTCTTTTAAAAGCTAATATTGAGGAGTCCGATGCCGGCCTTTTTATTGGAGTAGTACAAAACGGTGAAATCATTTATGAAGGCTACCGCGGCTTGGCGAATTTAGAGCACCAAGTTCCTGTCGGACCCTTAACACGTTCGAATATCGCATCCACTTCTAAGCAGTTTGTCGCTCTGATGCTCTTAGAGATGAGCATGAAAGCAGGTGAGTTTGGAGGAGGATGTTCGCAAGTTCTTACCGTCCATCTACCCCAAAGTCAAAGAAACGATCAAGCTCCGCCACTTACTCAATCACACCAGTGGCATCCGAGATATTTACGATCTCCTCAGTATTCAAAATAAACCCTGGTGGAAGCAAGTGGGCTTTGATGTGGAAGATGCGATGGAATTGGTCGAAAAACAGGAAGAGCTTGCCTTTACACCAGGTTTCAAATACACCTACAGCAACACGGGTTACCTGCTTCTAACCCAGGTGATCGAAAAGATCAGCGGACAGGACTTTCACGATTATTCCAAGGCTTTCTTCCAGAAAATGGGCATGAACAACACGGAGTTTCTGAAGAACTATATGCTGGTTATACCCAACAAGGCGGTTCCCTATGTGAAGTGGGGGCAGAACAGTCCGTGGAAGGAGTATCCGATGCTGACCAGCCTGTACGGAGATGGCTTTTTGTTCACCACCTTGCCGGACATGCTCACCTTTGAGGCGGTTATTCAAAAGGCCAAGCAGAACAACAACCAGTTGCTTCTTCAAAGCCAGCAGGCCATTCCCAACAGTGAGGTGCAAACCTATGGTTACGGCCTTAAGCTCTTTGACCGCTTGAACTACAGTGCCAGACACCACGATGGGAGCACAGGAGCCTATCATTCCGAAAGTCTGCGCTTTCCGGAGCAAAATCTGACTGTCTTTGTGATGGGGAATAACGGAAATCAGTGGAGTGGTTCCTTTACGGAGGCCGTGGCCAAAATGATTCTACCGAAAAAGGAGATGGAGCTGAACTACGATGCCCGTTTATCCACGATTGAAAACTCCGGGTCGGCTCCAGTGGTCGGGCAGTACCTTTCTCGAGGCAACTATACCATGCGCATTGAAGAAAAGGACGGCAAATACACCTGGCACAACGCCAATAACCGCCCCTTAGAATTGGTAAAGGAATCCGAAAGCGTCTTGGCCTTTACCGATGGCTCCGGAGAGAAACTGGGCTTCACCGCTGATCAGATGCTCTACTTTTACCCCAATGGCAAGGTGTCAGAATACAACCGCCTCCATATACCCAAGCCGACTGCAGCGGAGCTCGAAAGCTATACTGGGAAGTACTACAGCTCGGAGTTGGACTTTACTTTCCGCATTGAATACAAAGACGGAAAACTCCTTTACATCGAGGGGAAAGACGATACCGAAGAAATGGACATTGTCAATCGGGAAGAAATCCTGGCTCAGGACTACATCCTTAAAGTGCAAAGAGATGCCTTTGACCGGGTGGTTGGCCTCCGCTTGACTATTAGCCGTGTACAAAACAACCTCTTTGTGAAAAAGACCAAGCTGCAGTTCCAGCCCAAAGCACAACTTGCGGATGGTTCCATTCAGGTAACGACCATTGGAGGAGCCAAAAACGATCCTTCCCAGATTTTGCTGACCAAAAACAAACCCAACGGAAACGAAATTTGGAACAAGCGCTTTGGAGGAAAGAGCTACGACAAGGCCAGCTCTATCCTTAGCTTGAAAGACGGGTATTTGATCGTCGGATCAACCAGTTCTTTTGGGAATGGAAACTACGATATGTTCGTGATCAAAACGGATTTGAAGGGCAACAAGCTGTGGCAAGAAACCTACGGAGAGTTTGCTAACGAATACGGTTACAGTGCTGAGGAAACCGATCAAGGCTACATCATCAAAGGCACCAAACAGGATTTCGAAACCTACGCGACCAACAACCCCAAGTCGTATAAAGTCAATGTGTGGTATGTGACCATTGATAAGCACGGGAAAGAGCTTTCGAACACCCTGCTGGAGGAAATCGATTAAGGAAGATCAGTGGGGAAGCTTAATCCTTTCCCACTTTCTTTTCGAAAAATTCAAAACCTGACATTTATCATTTCAGGCACGTGAAGCCCCGCCTACTTTTGGGTCATAATTAAAGCAGTAATTATGGCAACCCTAACAAACATCAAAAACGATTTTATACAAAATGTAAGCGGATATTCTGCACTTGGAATTATTCTATCGACTTGTCTTGGTAGTATCGCTGTTCTATTGGCCTTGAGTAATTTTAATGGTTTATTTTCAATGGCCGTGGTCATGACCACGGTTCTGATCTGTAGTTTTCACAACGCGGCTATACTGACCGTTCAAAAACCGATAGTAATCCTTCGTTTACTGATCGCGAGTACCCTGATCAATTTAGGCATCATTGTGACCTATATGATCTTAGGCTAGGGAAGGGGTGTCCCTGGTATTTGTGATTATTTCATCGAAATGGTTATTTCTCTTCGGAACCTTGAGCTGTTCTTTTGAGAGATAACCATTTTGTTTTTGCCGACTTATCCACGTTTGCCTTGGTATCGGACCCTTTTGGAGCCGTCTTTCACTTAGTGCCTCTGGATCGGTACTAAAGGGTGTTGTGCATGGCGATAAAATCAAAGCGTTCCTTACCAATACGGAACTCGTGTTCTCCTATCTTTTCAAATCCATTTTTGAGATAGAACTGCTTGGCTCTTTCATTTTCGTCCAGTACAGAGAGCCAGATGTCTTGGTAACCCAGGGCTTTCGCCTTCTCCAGCAATTGACTCTGAAGTTCCAGACCAATCTTTAAGGAGAGGAAATCCTGAAGCACATAGATTTTTTGCAATTGGCAGATCTTAGTTGATTCGATAAAGTCGGAAGGGGATTCCAATTTTAGTTTGGCGTATCCGACAGGAAGACGGTCAACAAATGAAATCCAAAACACATTGTTGGCTTTGCTTAAGCTCGATTCAATTTTGGGAACAGAGAAGGTCGCGTCCAGGTAGGATTTCAAGTCCTGAGGATCCCTGAACAAATGCCCGAAGGTTTCACTGAAGGTCACGCGTCCCAATAGCGAAATAAAAGGGGCGTCTTCGGGTAAAGCGATACGGGTGCTGTGTTTATGCATGTTTATACAGTTATTTCAATTCGATTGCCTTCCGGATCCAGCACCACACTTTCGTAGTAGCCGTCCCCTGTTCTGCGGGGGATTCCCTGCTATGGTATACCCAGCAGATCGCATCTGCGCTGTAAGTTCGTCAACCTTGGATTCACTTCCTACCGAAATGGCAAAATGGATAAGACCGGTATACTCGGAGCCCTGTGGGTGTTTGTTTTCAGGAATATCCGGACGCTGCATGAGTTCTAATCGACAGCCTTTGCTGAAGGAAAGGAAGTAGGAGTGAAAGTTCTTTTTTGGATTGTGGTACATCTCACCCGCCTCGGCCTGAAAGTACTTCTCGTAGAAGCTTTTCATCTTTTCTAAGTCTTTGACCCAAATGGCGAGGTGTTCGATTTTCATTGTTCCTTAGAGTAATCGATTTTTAAACTGTCCAAGGAGGTGCGATCCAGATACTCGCCACGTCTTACTAGGCCATGTATTTTCTGGGTGTTCGTAATGTCATCCAAGGGATTGGCGTCGAGTAAAAGGATATTGGCAATTTTCCACTTTTCTAAAGTACCAAGTTGGTCTTCTCTTTCGGCATAAATGGCTGGGTTGAGCGTGGCAGTTTGTAGAGCTTCTAGTTCTGTGAACCCTGCTTCTACGAAGAGTTGCAGTTCTTCGTGTACGCCGTATCCTGGAAATACATGAGGGTTGCCAACATCCGTACCAGCGAGGAAGCGTGTACCGTTATCCAGCATGGGTTTAAGAGCGGATTTGGTCAATTTGTGCAGTTCCTGCTCGGCCATTAGGTGCTCCTCCTTTGTTTGGAGGTATTCAGGAGTGCCGAATTCTGTTACCTCGCCGAACCAGTAGTCTAATTCTTCTTTGGGTACATATTTAAGCCTCGGATCAACCTTAAGTGTTGAATCGTTTTTGTAGGCCATTTTTTCTAAGCAGATCAGAGTAGGACAAAACCAGGTTTCAGAATTTTTTGTTGCATCCAGTACTCGTTGAAATTTATTGGGGTCGTATCCTTTGAGAAATGCTGTGGCTAGTTCGCCATAGGTTAATGACTTACTCGATTCTGAATTAAACGTCTTTGTGATATCCGGATTCTCATGCGCCAGTTCAAGAGGCACCATATGTTCAATACTCTTTTGACCGGCTGCCATTGCTTCTATAGCACTTACATCACTCGGAATGTGTCCGGCGAAGTCGACCCCGAGTTTCTTACATTCATCGGAAATAGCCAGATAGGTCGCCCGGTCTAAGAAATTATAAACTTTGACAAAATCATATCCCTTTTGAAATTGTTCTTGTACTGCCTTCCGCCCTTCATCGGGGGTTGAAACGACTACAGTGCCAGGCCAATTTTCACCCGGCCCATCCGTGATTGGACCTGAATACAAAAATTCAAAGCCTCTAAAAAAGCCGTCCTTTCTTTCCTTTCTTACCTCAGAAACCATTTCCCCGCCATGCATATTTCTAAGGCCGGTAATTCCCATGCTGGTATTGAGGTTTTTTTGCCAATCCCAGCTGAATATGTGGTGGTGCATGTCCCATAAGCCCGGTATAGCGTACTTTCCACTCCCGTCTATGGTCTTGGATTTAAAAACAGTTAAGGGATCATGGGGCAGGATATCACTTATTTTATCCTCAAAGATGTAGATGTCCTGGTCTTCAAGAATGGCACCCGTTTTAACGTCAACCACGTTGACCTTCGTTATGATAAGGCCATTGACGGTAACCTCTTTTATACAAGAAAGGAAAAGGAGGGGGATAAAGAGTATGGAAACTCGGTTCCTCATTGCACTTACTCTAAAATCCGCAAACTATTGACCATCCGATCAATCATGCGTTTGTCCTCAAAATCATTGTAAAGAAGCATGGTCACCATAACAACCCCGCGATTGCCCGATCCGTAGGTAGCCACCGTGTAGACTTCTTTTTCGCCTTGATAGGTAAGAACCGCCCGAATGCCTTTGATGGTGTGCCCGCTGGCCAAGGTTTTTTCGTAGGGTTCTTCGACCTTTTCGTACCCATAACCAACGCTTTCTTTGGTGATTTCGTCCATCATAAAACCAGCCAGAGCACTCGGATTGATGCTCTTGTACTTCTGCACCAAAAACCCACTCCCGGTTGATTTCATGACCATGCACTGCTCAATACCCAAATCGAGCTTGGTATCCGATACGCTTAGTCCTCTGTCGTAATTGAAAGCGACCATCTCATCGGAATAAGTTAGAATACTGGGTTGCACCAGCTTCAGGGTCATTCTCTTTTTCTTTGAATCGGGGTTGCGGATGTATTCTTTGTCCAGGTCTAAGGGAATGGAATCTCCGTTAATGATGAGAATGTAGTTGCCACTTTCTTGTCCGAGAAGTAGGCTGCCAGAGAGTAATAAGGCGAAAAGAAGGAGTTGCTTTTTCATGGAGCAGGGTTTGGTTATGAGTTAAAGCTAGTGAATACTGAGATTACTCAAGAATTTCCAGACGGAGAGAGCAGGTAAAAAATCCAAGCTTTCTACTCTTAAAAGTTCACCGATTCAATATCCTGTTCCATCTTATCTTTGGAAGGTCCGATAAAAGCTAGGTAACCAATCAGCATCAAACCAACCAGAATGAAATCCTCCAAAAAAAGCAGGAAGAAAATAGGACCCTCGATTACGGCCCAGCGTAGGATGCAGGCAACCATATAGTGCTGTACCTTATGATCTGTAGTAGAATTACGATCAACTTTCTTCAACAAGTTTTTGTACAGGAAATCACTGGCGAAGACAGCACCTATAGGAATAAAGAGCATCATATAAGCGGGCCCTTCAACCTCTTTAAAATCCAGGAATCCCAGCTTATCAATTTCACCTAAAAAGAAATAAGCGAATAAGGCTTGGCCAATCAGGGCGAGGTGAATAATACGAAGGACTTTCAGCTTTTGTTCCATATCATTGGTTATCTGGGTAGAAAGATAACAACAAATCAAGAGCTCATTTTTCTAGGCGATAATTACCAGAACACATAAACCAAAACACCAATAGCGATCACCAAAAGGCCAATCCAATTCAGGTAGTTTTTGTGCCAAGGAAGTCCAGCATTATCCATTGAAATAAGCTCTTTCCGGTAGGTATAAAGTTCGATTTGTTTAGGATCAGGGGCGGCAGAAGCCAAACTGATACCGATAAAGATCAATGCACTGACCAGAGACATTATCCCTACGTTATAGGTAAAGTGCAAAGGCCAGTATCCGTATTGGCCAAGAACAAACAGCACTACACCCGCGAGGGTTCCCAGGATCAAGGTCCAAAATGCACCGTGTTTGTTTCCTCTTTTAAAGAAAACACCCACAAGGAAAATCACCGCGATGGGTGGTACGATAATAGAGAACATCTGCTGCAGGTAGGACCAGATCCCTCCGAAATTGGCAATCATCGGAGCCCAAAACGCGGCTATGGCCATAAGAATAAGGGTTGCTATTCGACCATATTTCACCGTTTGCTTATCGGTTATTTCACTGTTTTTGGTTTTGATGAAATCGACTACCAGCAGGGTAGAAGCCGAATTAAGAGTTGAATCTACGCTGCTCATGATCGCCGAAATTAATCCGGCCAAGACGAGCCCGACGAGCCCTACAGGTAATACCTTCATGACGGCTGTAGGGAATACCTGATCTGCATTCTCTAATCCAGGGAAAAGTCCGATCGCCATGGTCCCGGGAATCACCATAATGAAGAGGGGGATGATTTTTAGAAAGCTGGCTAAGATGACTCCCCAGCGGGCATTCTGGATGTTTTTGGCACCCAAGATGCGTTGTACGATGTATTGATTGGTCGTCCAATACCAAAAGCCCAAAATGGGCACTGCCATGATCATACCGGGCCAGGGAAGGGTATCATCATCTGCGGGCTTGACGATGGAGAGAAAGTCCTGAGGGGCAGTTTCAACCACCTTGCTCCAGGAATAGTCAAATTGACCGAACATCATAAAGCTCAAAACAGAACAACCAATAATCAAAACAATCGCTTGAATAGCATCGGTGTAGACCACGGCTTTTAATCCTCCAACAGCGGTGTAAAATCCAGCGACTAGTGCCAGAACCAAAGTAGTTTGCCAAATCACCAAATCCGGAAAAAAGGCTTTCAGCACGATGGCTCCAGCGTACAATCCACCGGCTGTATCCACAACAATACTGGTGAATATGGTCACCACCGAAAAGAATTGACGCGAGCGTCGATCGTAACGCAGTTCTAAGAATTCTGGAATGGTAGTAATTCTGGATTTTAGATAGAGAGGGATAAAAATTAAAGCGGCTATAATTAAGGGAATCCCTGTCATCCATTCGTAGACGGATTGAACGATACCTGTGCTATAGGCGGCACCCGAAAGACCTATAATGGTTGAGGTGGATATATTGGATGCGAATAAGGAGAGACCGATAAGCCCCCAACCAAAAGAACGCCCTCCCAAAAATAAATCTTCGCCTGTTTTGGTTTTTCGTGCAACAAGCAATCCTATAAGAAGAACAGTGACAAAATAGATTCCTATTACGACTAAGTCAATCGAACTAATCCCAGTTTCCATATATGTTTTTATTTGGATGAGTATAGTGAGGATGCCATTTGGCATAAACTCATTCTCGTAAAATAATCAAATCTTAAGAATCCCTTGAATCAAAGCTAAGGCGAGCAAGAAAATGGATGACCTCATTTTAATCCTTCTCGTGCTGTTTGACCTCACGCAAAAAACCAAATCCGAGTCGCTGGAGTAAATTGATGGAATTTGTATTGTCGGCCAACGTAATGCCCAGAAGTTGTACAAAGGAGCCTCTTTTTTAAGGCCTTCTAAAAATGCAGTACTCGCATCAAATGTCAGCCCTTTTCCTTGGTGTTCTGGTAAAAAAGCAAAACAAGCCCTTGTGCTCTCAAACACCTCAACGGTGTGGCCGATAAGATTGATAATTCGATTAAAGAGGGCAACAAATTCTTTGATGAAGTCAAAAACGATTCACCTGCCTCCTAAAGGGTGTAAATCAGGCGGAAAGTGACAAAACGAGGCTGAATAAAGGTCTCTCTTGTAAAAGCCGAAAGGTTATTCGCACTGTTTCGCACTTGCGAGTCTATATCCAACAGGTTGGTCGCTCGAATCTCGTATTCCCATTTCGCATCCCGATCCTTGCGGTACGCCAGACTGGCGTTCCAGGTCTGGAAGGAGCGAGACTCTCCACCATCAACGGCTTGGTTGGTAAAGGTGTAGTCTGTTCTCACCGTGAGGGACTTCCAGATGTAAGCATCAAAATCGAGGGAAGGAGCGTTGATTACAAAACGCGTATCATTCCCTCCCTGATTGTTATTGGTCACACTGTAGCGATAGCGAAGGCTTACATTGGGAGCCACCAGGAAGTTTGTCCGAATACCTGGGGTATAGGACTGGGTAAAGCCTTCATTCAAAGACTGTTGCCCTTGAATGAACTGGTTTATTTTACTATAGTTAAAGCTCGTGTTCAAGCTGGTCCGAACCTTTCCGAAGGTCTTCTGAATTCGGCCAAAGAAGCTTAGGCTTTCGTCGGCGAAGTTCGAGTTAAAGAAGGTACTTGTGCGGATAACGCTCTCGAAATTGGTCAAGCCACGGATCTGATCGATGTTGTTCGAATAAGCCGCCCGGGCAAAAACGTTGGTGTTGTTGAAAAGGTTAAAGCTGTTGTAAATCAAACTCACGTTGTTTGAGAGGGCGTTCATCAATTCTGCTTCTCCGAATTGTAGGCTGTTGAAGTTGTTAAACACCAACCCTTCAGCCAGACGGGTGACGTCCGTAAACTGATTACGCATGGTGTAGCGCAAGGTGAGCGACTCACTATTCTTCAGTTGTATACGCGTTTCAAAGTCAGGTAAAAAGCGCCAGAAGTTCATATCAATGGTCTCCCCAAATTGGGTGTTGCTATTGCCATAGTAGTGTAGTGAGAACCCTGGAGTAAAGGTAAACTTACCCGTTCTCCACCGCATGTGAGCCCCTAAATATACATCGCTAAAGCTGTACTCGGTATCGTTGCTCGCCCGACCATCATTGAAGGTTGGGGTCGGCTGAATTCGCGATCCATCTTCTAAGAATTGGAATATATTGGAATCGAATTCTTGGCGACTCAGGATGGTACCCAAGGTCAGGTTGATGTTGGTTTTGGCGTTCAGAATATGGTAGTAGTCCAGTTTGGCATCCAGTTGATTAGAAAAGATATTTCTGTTTTGACGCAAGTCGTAATTGTTTAAAGAAGTATCCAGTCCTAGCGCCTCAGCGGTATTGTCAAAGGCGTCTTCTCCGTTGGGATCATTGATCAGTAAGGCGTTGTAAAACGGATCTTCATCGCGCAATAGGTGCTGGGCTTCCAGGGCGAAAATGTTGTTTTCGTCCAAGGTAAAATAGTAATTCAGGTTTTGGTTGATGCTGTAGGGGTTCACCTCGTCCCGCTGATCGGTGTTTCCGATCACAGAGGAGAAGAGGCGCTGGTCCTGAGAATCCTTGGACATTCTGGCCAGCACATCATAGTCCATCTGGTTATTGATGTTCGGCTGAAATGAAGCACTTAATTTCACTAATGCCTGATTGGAGCTCTCGCGACTGGTTTGTTCAGTATCCTCGTCGGGAATGCCCAGTTCTGGGTCGGTATACTGAATTGAACTGGTTTCCCGAGAGAGTATACGACTCGAATTGAATATCATAAAACCGCTGAGGTCAAGTTTTTTCGAAGGAGAGTAACTGAAATTCATGGATCCCAATTTGTTCTCGATCTCCAAGGCATTGTTCTGATTAGTCAGGAAGTTTAGACTATTGTCACCCAGATTGAGCTGTGTACCACTGCTGCGGCTAGGGGATCGAAAACCTCCTCCAAAGTTTCGAATATCGCGGCGGGTTAAAGCGACTTCCCCGGTGTTGTTGATATCTCCGATAAAGTTGATGCTGTATTCCGGGCTGTAGAAAAAGAGTTTTGGCTGCAGTAGATAAAGGTCATCATCAGGAGATTTTCCACCACCGGCAGTGATGTCTCCAAACCAAAAGCTCTCCTTTCCTTCTTTGAGCTTGATGTTCAAAGCCACATTGTCCTGGTTGTTAGCTACACTCCTTAGCTGACCAACTTCAGCGTAGTTTCGGAGTACCTGAATCTTGTCGACGGCTTTGGAAGGGATGTTTTTGGTGGCCAGTTTGGTATCTCCGTCAAAAAAGTCCTTTCCGTTGACCATCAGTTTATTCACCACTTTACCTTCGACTTCGACCTGACCATCTTCGTTGATTTCGACGCCAGGCAGTTTTTCCAGTACGTCTTCTAATTTTCGTTCCGTCCCGTTCTTGTAGGAGTCGGCATTGTAGATGATGGTGTCACCTTGGATTTTTACAGGAATTTCGTAGACCAATTCCACTTCATCCAGCACATTATCGGGCTGCATAATATAATCCCTTACTAAATCCTCTTCTTTGGTCGAAATTGTATCGCTGATGGATTTTAGTCCAACGTAGCTGATTTGGACATTGTAGGTGGTGTTTTTGCGCAGATCGATCTTAAATACACCATCCTTGCTCGTGATGCCATAGCCTGCCAGCGCTTTGCTTTCGATCTCAACCGCAAAGACATTGACGAGTTCTAAGGGTTGATTGAGGCTGTCTTTTACTTTTCCCTCCAAGGTAATTTGAGAGAATACAGAAGTACTGAGCAGCATTAGTAGCACTGCTCCTAAAAATGATTTCATGGGTGGACCGTTTGGATTGTCAGCGAATGGATTAACGGCTGCGGCGACGTCCGCGGTTGTTTCTCATCTCTGTCATCTTTTTAACAACAGTCTCTTTGTAGCTAATTTTACCTATTTCCTTCCCTTTGTCCGGTGCTTGAATTTTCACCTTTTCCTTTGGGTTGATAACGATTTTGGAACACAACATGGTAGTTCCACCGAAGCTCACTTCCATGATCAGTCCGGGCAGTCCAGCAAATTCCGCTGGTCCGTGACCCACAGGGACTTGAGGAGTATACCAGGCTTCGATTTCGGTCATGGCTACTCCCGCCTCACCTTCAGGTTTCTCAGCGGAGCGCAGTTCACCCCAGGAGAATTCATACCAAGTCAGAGCTTTGGATGGAACAGAAGCCGTTGCCTTAAAGCACATGTATTGTCCAACTTGTTTGGACTCAGTACCCATCTTCCAGTCAATTTCTAGAATCTTATCTTTAACCAAGAATTTTTTACCGTAGAACTCTTGGGTTTGAACCAGTTCGTTGTCTGCAATGTTTTTGTAGGATTCACCCGGGGTGAAGTTCTTTCCCCAGCTGTCCGTAGCGCCTGAGATGGCATCGAGGACCTCTTCTTCCTTGAATATCGACTCCGTTTTGTTAAAACTTAGGGTGTAGGTTTTTTCAAGACGGTTTTTGAGGCGAGCCTCGATTTGTTTTTTCTGAGCCTCACTCATACGGGCTCCCCAGTTGCCCAATTCCATTTTGGTCTTGGTTTGGTACACCGCCTTCCCGTAGAATTCTTGGGTAGGGGTGTCTACTGGGTAAAGTAAGATTAAGGTAAGAATACTCAGTGTGGATAAAAATAATTTCATGTCAATATTTGCTCTTTAGTTGTTCAACAAACTTATTTAAAAGTTAAACAACAGAGAGCTATTTTGTAAGAACATTAACAAGTTTTCTGGCTGCTTTTCTACTCATTCTAAATAATGTTTTTCGCCTATATCATGCTCACAATGGCAATTCGTAAGTCCCTATTGCAGGGAAAAGAGAAAGTTTATGTGAAAGTGGGAAGTGTTAAACAAAATAAGGTAGAGGTGGATTTAAGGAGAATCTCACCGATGGTCCCGATCTTATTTTGAGGCCTGAGCTCCTTGCAACTCTCTCGTATTCTGGAAGATATGGAGTCAGATTCTCAAAGAATCTGGGGCTATTTTGCGAAATCGATAGAACTGCGCTCTAGACGCATTAGGGCTGGGGAATATGTTTACCTTCGCGGCTTCAAAAATCCAGGCTGTGAAACAATATCTACGTCTTTTTGATTTTAGTGCCAAGGTGGACTACCGAACGGAAGTTCTTTCTGGCTTAACCGTGGCCATTGCTTTGGTTCCCGAAGCGGTTGCTTTTGCTATGATCGCCGGACTTTCTCCCTTGATTGGTCTTTATGCGGCTTTTGTGATGGGATTGGTGACCTCCATCTTTGGAGGACGACCCGGGATGATCTCTGGGGCAACGGGTGCTGTAGCAGTTGTTATTGTTGCCTTGGCAAAGAGTCACGGAACGGAGTACATTTTTGCCACCGTTGTTTTGGCAGGACTTATACAGCTCATAGCGGGCTTCCTGCGTTTAGGAAACTGATGCGTTTGGTTCCTCTTCCTGTGGTCTATGGATTTGTGAATGGTTTGGCTATTGTGATTTTTATGGCACAGCTGGATCAATTCAAAGACACCGCTGGCAACTGGCTCGGGGGAGCGCCGCTCTGGATTATGCTGGGCTTGGTCCTTTTTACTATGTTTATTATTTGGGGGCTTCCCAAGCTGACCAAAGCCTTTCCGGCTTCCTTGGCGGCGATTCTGTTGGTCTTTGGGATCGTACTCGTCTTTGGGATTGATACCCGAACAGTGGGAGATATCGCGTCTATTGATGGAGGTTTTCCTCCCTTCCATATTCCTGACGTTCCATTTACGCTAGAAACCTTGCAGGTGATTTTTCCTTACGCAGCCATCGTTGCCGCCGTTGGATTGATTGAGAGTTTGTTGACCTTGGAGTTGATTGACGAGATTACCGAAAGCCGCGGACGCACCAATAAAGAGGCTGTTGCGCAAGGGATGGCGAATGTTCTTTCTGGTTTCTTTTCTGGGATGGGAGGCTGCGCATGATTGGGCAGTCTTTGATCAATATTTCAAACGGGGCTCGGGCCCGACTATCAGGAATCGTTGCCTCTGTGGCCCTTTTACTCTTTATCATGTTTGGGGCTCCGCTGATTGAGCAAATGCCCATGGCGGCTCTCACGGGACTGATGATCATGGTTTCTATCGGAACCTTTGAATGGGTTAGTATCCGTATTTTCAATAAATACCCGCCTTCCGATATTTTGGTGATGGTTGCGGTAACGCTGATTACCATCTTCCTCCACAATTTGGCACTCGCCGTATTGATTGGGGTCATCATCTCGGCCTTGGTCTTTGCTTGGGATAACGCCAAACGCATTCGGGCAAGAAAGCGGGTGGATGAAAAAGGTGTAAAGCACTACGAAATCTACGGACCACTATTCTTTGGCTCCATCAAAACCTTTAATGAGAAGTTTGATGTGCAAGGCGATCCGGAAGAAGTGATTATCGATTTCAAAGAAGGACGTATCGTGGATATGTCAGCCATTGAAGCGGTCAATCGCCTAACTGAGCGCTACCAGAAGGTGGGGAAGAAAGTCTACATCTCGAACCTCTCGAGTAGTAGCCACAAGCTCTTGATTAAAGCTGACAAAATGGTGAAGGTTAATATTGTGGACTTAAACAAGCAGGAAAGCTTTTCTGAGAAGAACCTGGAGCCCAGCCCATAAGACCTAAAAAATCACTTCTTGCCATCTTCCGCATCGACTACGGGTATGGGCTTACTCCGGACTCCACCCAAGGCTTTGTTTTTGGGATTGGCCAGTATTTCTAGGGCATAAAAAAGGCCACCTGTCGCCAGGCAGCCTTTTTCATATAGCATAAAAAGAGGACTAGTTCAGATCAAAACGATCAGCATTCATCACTTTTGTCCAGGCACTTACAAAATCCCGAACAAACTTTTCGTTGTTGTCGTCTTGCGCGTAAAGCTCCGCGTAAGCACGTAAAATTGAATTTGATCCAAAGACCAGGTCAGCACGTGTTGCCGTCCAGACGAACTCGTCTGTGCTGCGCTCACGGATTTCGTACAGGTTCTCTCCGGCCGGGACCCACTTGTAGGCCATGTCCGTCAAGTTCACAAAGAAATCGTTGCTCAAGGCTCCTTCCTTATCGGTAAATACCCCGTGCTTGGTTCCTCCGTAGTTGGTTCCAATCACACGCATACCTCCAAGAAGTACGGTCATTTCTGGTGCAGTCAAGCCCATAAGCTGCGCACGATCCAATAGCATTTCTTCTGGAGTAGAAGAGTAGTCTTGCTTTTGGAAGTTTCTGAATCCATCAGCGAATGGCTCCAAGGGCTCAAAGGAATCAACGTCGGTCATCTCCGCCGTAGCATCTCCTCGTCCTGGAGAGAAAGGAACACTGATGTTAATGCCACCGGCCTGAGCCGCCTTTTCAACACCGATATTTCCAGCCAAAACAATGACGTCTGCTACACTGATTCCGAATTCAGCGGCGATGGCCTCGTAGACGGCAAGGACCTTGGATAGGCGCTCTGGCTCATTGGCAACCCAGCTGTTCTGAGGGGCCAAGCGAATACGGGAACCATTGGCTCCTCCACGCATATCTGATCCGCGGTAAGTACGGGCACTATCCCAAGCGGTAGACACCATCTCCGAAATACTTAGACCAGCCGCTTCGATTTTCGCTTTAACAGCGTCCACATCGTAGCTCGCGTTTCCTGCAGGAATAGGATCTTGCCAGATCAGGTCTTCCGCAGGAACATCCGGTCCGATGTAACGGGTTTTCGGTCCCATATCGCGGTGGGTCAATTTGAACCAGGCGCGGGCAAAGGTGTCCGAAAAGTAAGCGTGATCTTCTTTGAACTTCAAGCAGATTTCGCGGTAAGCCGGATCCATTTTCATGGCCATATCGGCATCCGTCATGATGGGGTTGTGGCGTACGGAAGGATCCAAAACATCAACCGGCTTGTCTTCTTCAGCGATGTCCGTTGGCTCCCATTGCCAAGCTCCAGCAGGACTCTTGCGAAGCTCCCATTCGTGGTTGAACAACATGTCGAGGTAACCGTTGTCCCACTTGGTAGGCTCCTTGGTCCATGCACCTTCAATACCACTGGTTACCGCGAATTGACCGTGTCCTGTATTTTGGTTGTTGGCCCAACCGAAACCTTGTTCTTCGATTGCCGCTCCTTCTGGCTCTGGGCCAAGAATGTCAGCGTTTCCGTTACCGTGTGCTTTTCCGACCGTGTGTCCACCACAGGTAAGGGCAGCGGTTTCTTCATCGTTCATCGCCATACGCCCAAAGGTCTCACGTACCTGAGCTGCGGTTTTTAGCGGATCAGGCTTTCCGTTAACTCCTTCTGGGTTTACATAGATCAGTCCCATGTGGGTTGCGGCCAACGGATTTTCCAGGGTAGAAGGATCTTCCAGGTTGGCGTAGCGGCTTTCACTCGGCTCTAGCCATTTCTTCTCGTCTCCCCAGTAAACATCCTTTAGCGGGTGCCAGATGTCGGTACGCCCGAAAGAGAATCCAAAGGTCTTTAGGCCCATGCTCTCGTAAGCGATGTTCCCGGCTAAAATGAATAAATCGGCCCAGCTGATGCTGTTTCCGTATTTCTTTTTGATCGGCCAAAGCAATCTTCTGGCTTTGTCCAAGCTGGCGTTATCGGGCCAGGAATTTAGCGGAGCGAAACGCTGGTCACCGGTTCCACCACCTCCACGTCCATCAGCGGTGCGGTAGGTTCCGGCAGCGTGCCAAGCCATGCGGATCATAAATCCTCCATAGTGTCCCCAGTCAGCCGGCCACCAGTCCTGGCTGTCGGTCATCAGGGCGTGCATGTCTTTTGTCAGGGCATCTACATCCAGGCTTTTGAGTGCCTCGTGGTAGTCGAAATCCTCGTCCATGGGGTTGGATTTGGAATCGTGTTGGTGTAGAATGTCCAAATTCAAAGAGTTGGGCCACCAGTGTTTGTCGGTTGTGCCGGTCGAAGTGTTGCCTCCATGCATGAAGGGGCATTTTCCACTTCCGTTGTCCATTTCTTTCATTTTCTTGGGTTTATCTAGGGATTTATTCAGTTCTAAAAGTAATTCGCTTGCAAAGATCACTTACTTTTATCCATTTATCAAATAGATAATGGGTAGATTTGTATTTATAAAATAAATATGACTCTCCAGCAGTTAAAATACATCCTCGCACTCGATAAGCACCGGCATTTTGTGAAGGCGGCAGAGAGTTGTCATGTAGCCCAACCCACGCTGACCTTGCAGGTCAAAAAACTGGAAGAGGAAGTGGGGATGGTTCTCTTTGACCGCAGCACCCAACCCTTAAAGCCAACACCTTTTGGGGAATCCTTTATTCAAAAAGCGTCTCGCGTTTTAGGCGAAATGGAGGAACTCAAAACCCTGGTTAAGCAAGACCGCAATCAGATGGTTGGGGAGTTTAGAGTTGGTGTCATTCCTACACTAGCGCCAAGTCTGTTGCCTTTATTTATTTCGGATTTTATGGAGAGCCATCCGACTACCCGTCTGATTATTGAAGAGTTGCAGAGTCACCGGATCATGGAACAACTCGAAAACAAGCAGCTCGATATGGGCCTGATGGCGACGCCTCTGCACGAGAGTAATCTGCGCGAGATCCCCCTTTTTTACGAGCCCTTCTTAATTTTTACGGATCAAAAGAATCCCTTACTCAAGGAGTATACGGTGAACAGTAGTCAACTCAAGCCGGAAGGTTTATGGATTCTGAAACAAGGCCACTGCTTTCGCAACCAGACCCTTAACATCTGTGAATTCGATGTTTCTGAGCAGCACCGCAATTTGGTTATGGAAGGGGGGACCATCGAAACCTTAAAAGAGATGGTTCGGAAGGTTTCTGGCTATACCCTTATTCCAGAGCTCTCTTACAATTCCAAAAACGACCAGCACAATGTGCGTTACTTCGATGAACCCCAGCCGGTGCGTGAGGTAAGTATTGTGGTCCACAAGCATTTCACCAAAGAAAAGCTCATCACAGAAATGCGCAAATCCATCCTGGCCAATACCCCAGAGCACTTTAAAAAGAATACCCGTTTTCAGAAAGTGGAGTGGCGATAATCAAATAGTTAAAACCCCTCTTTTCTGATTACCTTATTACCTCTTTATTGCCATTATGGCGTACCTTTATTCTATGCAAGCACTAATCGATTACCTCAATCAATTTGGTTCTGTTTCCAAGGCGAATATGGACTTTTTGGTTCGCCATATTGAAGAGAAGACCTTGAAGAAAGGGGATCACTTAATTGATTTGGGGCAGCCGGTTAATTCCATGTATTGTATTGAGGAAGGGTATGTGCATTGTTTCGCCTTAAACGAAGAAGGGGAAAAGCTTACCCGCCGGATCGAAGGTCCCATCAGCTGCTGGACTGTACTCGAGAGCTTTTACGATCTGGAACCCTCTCCGGTCGAATGTATCGCCTTGAGTCCTGTCAAATACTTTGAGCTCAGTAGAAAGGGCTACGATGCGATCAAAGCCGAGAACGAAGAGCTCAATGGCCTCATCAGCCGTATCACAGAACGCCTGCTTTCAGAAAAGTTGATAGCGACCATGAAATACTCGTCCATGACCGCGGAAGAACGTTACCTGGATATGGTCGAAAACCAGCCAGATGTCGTCAAAATTGTACCGGTTCAAGCCCTGGCCTCTTTTCTGGGTATTTCGCGCGAAACCCTCCACCGCATTCGCCGTAAACTGGTGACTTCTTAAAGAATTCTTAAAAAAGTGTTAGTGTGTCATTTGACACAGTTTTTCAGGGAAGAGAGTAGGACTTTTATTCTCGTAAAAGTTATTCATCAATATACTATTCTCCACTATGAAAAATGTCATCGCATTTCTATTGTTTGTTGCTCCCGTAGCCCTGTTTGCACAGGCCGGAAACGGGAAGAGTTTTAGCCAATCTGTTCGCTTAAGTACTAATGTCGAGCAAGCTTGGAACAACCTGATCGATTTTAAAATGTTTAAGGAGTGGGACTCCGGTATCGTGGACGTTCGCTGCCAAGAAGAATTGTCTGAGAACTTAGTCTGTCAAGCGATCGCTGCAGACGGAAAAGTATTTGAAGTTGAGATTACCGAATGGGTTCCTGGTCAATCCTACACCCTAAGAACGAAGCTTTCTTCCGGAAACCTCTACATCAAGCGTTCTTTGGAAGGAAAAGAAGTGGCTACGCTAAACGAAACCGTTTGGTTTAAAGGAATCTCGCGCAAGACTTTCGAAAAGTATAAGGGAAGCAACTACGATCAGACGATCGTTGAACGCATCAACGCTTTTAAAGGCTATATGGCTGCTAAGTAAGGCGCTAATCAGTGAAGTGAAAAGCCCGGCGGTATTGCTACTGTCGGGCTTTTTTATGTTTATAACGCTCTAAAGAGCAAAGAGCTGTACGCGGCCTTTCAGCTGGAAGTTGTCGTCAATGGCATCGTTTTTCATCGTTTGAAATAGAGTGGGGGAATTGTAGGTAACCCCATAGTCGATGCGGTTAACATTGACCTTGAATTGCAGGACCACTTCGTCTTCGAGTTGGGTGATGGCCACCTCGAATTCTTCGAACTGGGTCTTGTCTTTTACTGTCAACATTCCGCGCAGCTTGAGGGTTTGCTCCTCTAGGCTAACCGCTTCTTTTAAGGTGAAGCGGGCTTGGGGGTATTTGTCCACTTCAAAGAAATCCGCATTTTTCAGGTGCTTTTCTAATCGGCTGTTATCGTGGCTCAGGCTTTGCATATCGATGATGAGCTCCAGGGAGGTCAGGGTATTCTCTTCGATATTCATTTGGGCCGATTTCAACTTGATTTCTCCACGGGGTTCGTAGGAGCCATAAGCCGCCTTCCCAATCCAGGTTAGGGTCCGCGCTTTTTTGGTTTTAAAGTTTTGAGCTGAAAGGTTTGAGAAGAGTCCGAGGGTGAGGGCCAATAAAAGTGCTTTTTTCATGTCTGTTGCTTTTTGGATTCCAGACAAAGCTGCAAAATGCAAGCAAGCGGTTCGACTCAATTCAGGAAATGAGACCTTTTTGCCGGGTCAACTCGTGAATTGAACCCTTTGAACTTCTAGTAAGTAGCTGTAAGTCAATAGCAATCCATGCGGATCTGCTCCATGTTCTCGAAATCGCTGAGGGGTACACCCAACTCAGTCTGACAGATGTTTTCGAGTACTTCGAGGACCCCATTTTGCATTTTTAAGGAGCCGCAGATCATGATCACCATTTCGTTTTCGAGCCCTTTGGCAACCCAGGAAGCTTTCTGCTGAAGAATATCCTGCACGTACTGTCCCTCTTTTTCTTGAGAAAAAGCGAGCTCCAACGTCTGTGGAGGATAAGCCTCCAGATAGGGTTTATAAAGTTCGTAGGATTCCTTTGTTCTCAGGCCGGCAAGCAGATGGATTTCTTTATCCGAATGATGTTGCTCCAGCATACCCAAGTAAGGGGCGATCCCGGTACCGTTTCCGATGAGCAGCACGTGTTGGGCAAATCCAGGTAAATGGAACTCATGATTCTTTTGGAGGTTGATCATCAGGGAGTCTCCGGGGGCTAATTGGCTCAATAAAGTGGAACAGAGTCCGTGTTCGTGTTTTTTCACGCTGAGGACCAAATCACCAGCGACTTTAGCAATGGAGTATTGACGGATGTTTCCATCTTCCGCCAAGATTCCGGCCAAATCTCCGGAGGTAAACTTGGCTTTCTTTTGCGGCCTTAGCTTTAAGGTGAAGGTATCGTCGAGATTCAAGGCACTTTTTTCGATCACTTCAAAGGGAATATAACGGCGTTTCTTCTTTTTCTTTTTGAGGGGTTCAAGCTTGAGGACTTGCCCACTCTTAGCACTCCACCCTTGAGCCCAGGTTTCGAAAGCCCTGAAATCCTGGTTGTTGATTTTAAAAAGGGGATTGTTCTCTTCGAACCCAGGAAGCTCAGCCAGTTTTTTATCAATATCGATGGCGAAAGCGCAAAAGTCGGGGTATTGCAAGGACCCAAATCCTACTACGGAGTAGTTCAAGGTCTGCTGTTGGGAGACTTCGTCCAGAAGTTTTAAAAAGTGGCGTCCGTTGGTGGTGTGTTCCCCTTCGCCATAAGTCGCAGTTAGAATGATGAGCTCCTCTGCTTTGGGGTACATTTGGTAGGAGTTGAGTTCAGCCACATGGGTTTGTTTGCCCAGATCCAAAAGCGCTTTTTGTAATAGGGCGGCAAAAGCAAAGGTGTTTCCGGTTTCCGAGCCCACCAGCAGTATGGTGTCAGCTTCTTCAGCAGGGACCACAACGACACTGGACTTCTTCGTTTTTCGAGTTCTAACCCCCCAGATACGGATACCGCTGTATAAAAAATAGACCAAACTGATGCCCACTAGCAAGAGCACGATGGCCCACAATAGAGAGCCTTGACCAGTATGCAACAGCATGCTCCAGCGTTGCGCTAAAGTGGTGAACGGGTAGGAGAGTTCACTTAGTGCTTCCCCGGTATATTGGTGCAACCACAGTTCTCGGTCTTGCAAAGCAACTTCAAAATAATCCTCCGGAAATTCAGAAAAGGGATAGCTGAGCTTTCGCAACTCTTCCAAGGGCGTGTTTTTAAAGAGCTCCAATTCGTAAGAAGCTGTTCCATCCATGGTCTCGTCGATCTGTTCAGGTAAGCGGTGTTCCAAGGCTAGGGGAGGCAGCAAAGAGAACTTCTCTAGAGAAAGGTAAACTCCAGTCGCTCCAACAATCAGGATAGGCAGGATGAACCACCGCCCCAGAATAACATGGTAATAGGAAGACTTGTCTTCTTTGGGGATTTTGGAATAGAGTTTCTTCCAGCCACCTTGGCGCTGGAGCAGCAGTAAAAAGCCGGTGATGGTGATCAGACACATCAAAAAAGAAAACAAGCCTACAAAAAAGCGACCGACACTTTTTAAAAAGAGGGAGCGGTGCAGGTTGGTGGTAAAGCGAAAGAGGGCGCTCTTTTCTTCCGGTTCTCCGAGTTTTTTGCCGCTTTCGGGATCCACATAATACCGAAAGCTTGCGCCTTCTGCATCAATTCCTTCCAGGAGTACCCGGTTGTAGCGATCGACTTCCAAAGAGAGGATTTCGGGGTACTGGGCCTCAAGGATCTCCAGGGTTTGCCCAATGGTCTGTTCATTGAAAGAGGCGGAATACGGCTTTGATCCTTCTACCAGGGGTTCAAAAGCCAGGATAATACCCGTTACAGAGGCCAGTAAAAGAAACAGGGAGCTGGCCAGTGCCAGCAATTGATGACTAAACCTCCATACGGATAGGGTCATAGGAGCTTAGGAAGAAGCGGGAATCATTCGCACATAGCGAATGTAACCCTTGCCTTCTTTTTTGGTTTTGAGATTTTCGGTAGTGAGCTCAAACTGCAAGTCATCGGCGTAGTACTTCTGATCTTCCACCGCCGTTTCAAAACGCAGTTGGTATCCCGCATTGATTTTATCGGCCGGGAGTTGGATGACTTGAATGGTTCTTTGGCCTCCGCCAACCGTTGCCCCGGTGATGGCATCAATGTCGCTTTGGTCTTTCTCGTAAAAGGACCACCATTCCGGGATATCGTGGTACCATTCTTCGTCATCTCCCTGCACATAGAGGGTTTCGACGTATTTCCCGTCTTTGTCCAGTAAAGAGACAACGACATAAGCCCCGTGCCCGTTGTAATTGGTCAATTGGATCATGCATTTGTAGCTGACTTTGGTCGGGCCAGGATTGAAGCTTACCAAAAGGCTGGAGATCAGTAGTAGACTGAATAATCCGGTAAAGAGAGTGATCTTTCTTTTCATCTTCTAAGCTTATTTGAGGAAGTCAAGGGAGGTTCCGGCGGCCGAGAGGAGTTCGTTCTCTTTGGCCAGATCCAGTACACTTTCTTCAAATTCTGTTTTCGCGGTTTTGTCTGCCCCTTGGGCGATTAGGTATTTGAGGATATCTTCATTTTTGGCGGACATAGCGGCCAAGTGCAGGGCGGTATTACCGTCCATATTGCGGCTGTTTAAGGCGAGTTGATATTCCTCCAGGCGCTTGAGCAGTGCCAGATTGTTCTCCTTGGCAGCGAGGTGAGCCAAGGTGTTTCCCCCGTGCTGCATCTCTTTTAACGATACCCCTTTGCTTTCGAGCATGGCCAGCTTCGCTTCGAAGGCTTCGGTATTCCGCGGGCTAAAACTGCGAGTGAGGTAGTAGGCGGCTGTATTCCCTTTAGCATCAATAAACTTGGCATCAGCTCCTTTTTCGAGCAAAAAGTTGACCACTTCTGGACTGTTTCTCTGGATGGCGTAGGCCAGAGCAGAACGACCTTCTTTATCCCAGTCGTTGATTCCAAATACCCTGGGAGCAAGGAATTTGATCATCTCTAAAGAGTTCAGGTAGGCCGCATTCATAAAAGCCGTTCTCCCTTCCTTGTCTTTTTCATTTACATCTACCCCTTTATTCAGGAAGTAATTGAAGACTGCTTGGTCTTTTCCACGGTAAGCCAGGATATGGAGGGGGTTTCTTCCTTCGGCATCGGTGACTTTGGGACTGATTCCCAAGCCTTCCAAGTAGTGGAAGAATTCCACTGAATTGGGCTTATTGCGCATGCCTTGACTGGCCATGATCATGGCGTTAGCCGAGCCTTTTCCGTCTTTTACATAAGGCACCTTTTTGGCAAGAAGCTGCTCAATCAGTGTTTTTTGACCGCCTTTGGCAGCGTACTCCACCAAGCCGTTGCCGTTTTTGTCGGTATCCTGGAGACTCAACCCCTTGTCCAAAAAGAAGTCAAAAGCACACAGATCAGAGGTATAAGGAGCGAGGAGGTGCAGCACATTGGCCCCAGCAAGGCTTTTTTGCTCGGTGATATCCGTGCCTTTTTGGATCAAGAAATCGTAGAGGGCGGGATTGGCTTGACCGGCATTGGCGGCGAAGGTCATGACCGTATTTCCGTGGCTGTCTTTTAAATCCAATCGGGCTCCCTGAGCGACCAGGTACTTCATCAGGTCCAGGTTGTTTCGAAGGGCAGCCCAGAACAAATAGGTTCGGCTGTCATGGGTGATTTTGTTGACACCGTTTCCTTCGGCCTTTAAGAGGTGTTGAATTGTTTTGTTATTGGCTTTTTCCAGGATGGCGTAACAGACCGCATCAAATGCATTGGAGTTGAGTTCGGTCAGATCGTTACCGGGAGTTGCTCTGTCTTTTTCTATTTGAGCAATACTGGGATTCGCCTTCCAGTAGTCTCTGTTGAGGAATATATTCTCTTGCGCATTTATAGAAGCAAAAGAGAGGAAAGCGAGTACAGGCAGTAGGGATAAAACGATTTTCTTCATGTGTTCTTTTTGCTAAAGCATCGAACACAAAAATACGACCTAATTTAGATTTGGTATAAATAAAAAGAATAAAACTATAGCGGAAGATTTACTTTCTGAGCACAAGTAGGTCGATCAAAGGTGCACAGGCTCCCTATTCGTACAGCTGAGGTTCTGTAATTCCCTTTTCGGCTAAATAGTCTTTGTTCATAAAGAAATGGGCCTCGGTCATTTGGTTGCAGTACTCTTTGAAAGACTGCAATTTGTATTCTGCTCTGAGGGTCTCGATGTTTAGGGAATCGACCAAGCCGTTTATGGGTATGGCTTGCCCTTTGTCGTTGTAGGTCACCTGCGTGCCAAAGCGCTGTTTCTTTTTCAGGGCCACATTGACCCGGTCTTCCAGCAGGGCGTACTCACTGGGACGTACATTGTTCTTTTTCAACTCTTCCTGCATAACTTCCAGCATTTTTTGCTGAAAAGGCAGGTCGTTGTCTGCGTGTTGAATCACAATCCAAAAGTTACTGCTGGCCTCTTCGCCTACTTGATCAAATCCGAGGTAGCCGTAGGTATCGTACCACTCTTTTACTTGCGCTTGGTGTTGCAAACTAACACTGTCTCGCTTTTCCATAAAGATGTCCCAAGCCTTCTTATGACCCCATTGATCCCTTAATTCCTTTGGAGGGATTCCCGCATAGGCCTGATCCACTTCAAGAATCGTCTGCAATTCTGCTTGAATTTGGGACACATTTTCAGGGGTAAGTTCATTTTGATTTTGGCAAGAGAAGCAAAGGCCAAAAAGGAGGCCCAAAAGCAAGATACGTTTCATGATTGATGATTGAATTCGTCCTACAAATTGCAAAAAATACGGGTGAATAGCCAGCACTGTAAGAATTGACCTTCAAGAAAATTTACCATTCGTCGATAGTCCTTGTCGATCCAACTTGTCAAAACCCAAATTCAGAGCTAATGCAGGAGGACGGGGGTGGTGTCTTTAGATATTGAAATACCAGAATCAAAAGTACGAGTCATGAATAAGACGTTTGTTACGATACTGATTATTAGTGCTTCCTTATCATGTTCCCTAGGGGGTATTGACCAACCCGTTGCAGAGGAAGTAAAGCAGGCGGAAGAAACCGAGTCTAAGATAAGCGATGTGGATTTTCCTGAAGACTTCGATTACGAAACCAGTGCCAAATTCGCATTGGATATTCAGGACAATGACACCGATGCCCACTATAATGTATACCTATATCACAGAGATCTTTTGAATCCTGAGCAGTATGCTATGGCTAATCAGGAGGTGAAGACTGCTAACCAAAAGTATGGCTTAGATAGTATTAATCTTTTGGATGAAATCTTTAGCGGAGCTGCCCAAAATGGGGTTTTGCAAATTCGAGCTGCTATTCCAACCTATACCAATCAGATTTATGTTCGGCGCCGAGTGGGCAAGACTTACCAAGGAACCTTCTTTCGGGCGGAAGAAGGAGTATTGTCTTTGAATACTTCAGCAGTTGGAAAGGGAATGAATTTGACGACGAGCAAGACTGGACACAATACCTATTTGATCGCCATCAATGGGACAGCTGAGCTGAACTTGATCGATCCAACTACAGGAGAGACCGTGCTTTTGGATATCCTTCCTGAAGGAACCAATGCTACTACTTATTCAGCCGAAGAACAGGTTATTTACGCTTTAGCACAGGACCGTAATTTCAGCATTTTACGCAAGTTTGATATTGCAGAGGGCTTTTGGTCTTTTGAGGGCAATGCGGGGTCTCTTGAGGCTCAGAGGATGACCAAGGGTCCTGATGCCAAATCACTTTATGTTTCTAATGGTAATCGTATACGGGTACTGTCTAAAATTGATGCTCGCCTGACTGGGAATTTCCGTATTCAGGGAATGCCAGAAAGCCAGGGTGGCGATATGACGATGACACCGAACGGAGAGCTCTTTATGGCTACTGCGAGCGGAGTGTACGCTTTGAAAATGAATGGAAACAGCTTTGATGCTACTAAAATTAACACGGAGGAATTGCCTTTTGAGCCAACCGGAATTGCAATGGATGAAGACGGGATGCTGTGGATTTCTGACAGCGAAGTTTCTGCCAGTTTGATTCAGTTGAACCCGACTACTGGGGAGTGGAATACCGCTTGGAATAACCTTGGATTTGCGATAACTGACCTGTGCTACGGAGACTGGTCAATTGATATCGATATGACCGATACTGATGGTGACGGAGTGGCTGACAGCAACGATGAGTTTCCAGCGGACCCTAGCTTGGCGTACCGACGGTTTATTCCTTCGAAGAATGGATGGATGACCTTTATGTCAGAAGATCTGTGGCCTTATTTGGGTGACTACGACTTCAACGATACCACCATGGAGTACCACTACGAGTACTTTTTGAATGCTCAAAACCAATTGGTCAAAACAAACGTGTTATTCCGAGTAGTGAATGATGGTGCTGGGATGACCAATGGCTTTGGATTAGCGATGAGAAACTTTGCGAGTAACCAAATAGCTCAGGTAAACGGAAATCGTCTCTTCCACAACTACATAAACCTGGCTAGTAATGGTGTCGAGGCCAATCAGCAAGATGCGGTCTTGATTCTGACCGATGATCACAGTCGTATGGGCCACAAGATTAAAGAATTGTCCATCGAGTTTACGGCGCCTTTGGATGCTGCTGTATACCAGAACTTCGAAATCGATCCTTTCTTGATCGTCAACAAACAAAGAGAAAGAGAAGTGCACTTACCTTTTAAAATGCCAACGGCTCTGGGAGATGCTCAATTCGCAAAGGACGCCACTTCTCAAGATACCGAAGGAAACTACAAAACCGAAAACGGATTGCCTTGGGCCATGCTCCTTCAGGGATCAGTTTATGTGCCTCGTGAGAAAGTAGGAATCGATAGCGTGTTCAACTACTTCCAGGCCTGGGCTCTTTCAGGCGGCCAGGTGAACCAGGATTGGTACTTGGATATGCCAGGGTATATCAATAAAGACAAGATTAAGTAGTCTATACTAAACCATTGACCACTAATGAAAAGCGGGCCCCAAGAGGCCCGCTTTTTGCGTGCTTATTTTTTGATTCCCGGTAAGCCTTCGGGCTTGGGTGTCTGCCAGGAGAAAGGGGCTGCCTTCGCCTCCTCAGGCCAAACCTCGTCCAGGGTATCGGCATTGTAAACCTTCCCGTTCTTGATCACGTAAGCCACTGTATTGGTGTTGCGCAAATCATCTAGGGGGTTCTTTTCGAGAATGACGATATCGGCCAACTTGCCGTCTTCCAAACTACCCAGGTCGCCATCCAATCCGATGTCTTCTGCACCGATAATGGTCGCTACCCGCAGAGCGTCGTGGTTGTTTAAGCCTCCACTAGCCACTGACCACAGTTCCCAGTGGTAACCCAGGCCTTGCAATTGTCCGTGACTACCGATTCCGGCCAAACCACCCGCTTCTACCAAATCCTTGATGAATTCAGCGTGTTTTTGGAATACGTGCTCTTCGTCCATAAACCAACCCGGTCTTCTTCTGGATTTAGAAGCCAACTCGCTGTAAGGCGTGAAGTGTTGGATCTTTTTGTCTCCCCAAACATCTTCACGGGAGTAGAAGTAGTTCTCTGCCCAAGGGCCTCCGTAAGAAACCAACAGGGTAGGAGTCACGGCCATTTTCGACTCGGCCACAGATTGAATCACATCTTTGTAGAGCGGATAAATCGGCAGCGCGTGTTCATGTCCTGGATAACCATCGAGCAGCTGGGTCATGTTGAGTTTGAAGTCCAAGCCACCTTCTGTGGTTGGCATCAGCTTCAACTCACGACAAGCTTCAACCACCCATTGACGTTGTTGACGGTTCCCCACCAAATACATTTTGATGGTTTTGGTGTTGAAGTACTTGCTGTATTGCTTCAAGACCTCTTTGGTGTGGTCCAGACTGGTCAGGTTGTACCCCCAGAACCCAACACCAGGACCGGTGCTGTAAATACGAGGTCCGTCCATCATACCAGCTTCCACCATATCACCATAGGTCAATACATCCGTCGTCGCGGTCTGCGGATCCCGGGTGGTGGTTACCCCATAGGCCAGGTTGGCGGTGTAGGGCCACACTTGATTTTTATGAATACCCCAGGCAGGCCACATATGGGCGTGGGTATCGACAAAACCTGGAACCAAGGTCTTGCCCGAGACGTCAATCACCTTAGTCCCACGTGGAACGGACAGACTTCCGCTGAGCCCAATGGCTTTGATGCGGTTGTTCTGAACCCAGATATCACCGTTTTCGATGACTTCCTTGCCTTTCATGGTGATCAGGCGTCCTCCTTGAAGCAAGAGGTCCCCTTCCGGCGCGTACTTGGTGTAAGGCACCTTGACCTCATACTCTTTGGCCAGGTATTTCGGATCTTTCTTCTTTTCCTTTTTCTTGTCATCCTTCTTTTGAGTACTGTCCTTTTTCTTCTCGAGCTCCTTTTCCTTTTTCTTGGCTGCCGCTAGGCTGTCGGCGAATTGCTCGGAAGCGGCCAAATCGTATTGGAAGTGGCTTGCCCCTAAGGACCAGTGGATTCTCTTGTTATCTGAAGACCAGCTGGGGAATTCACCTCCCATGGTGGTGAGCTTCTTGGCCGGAAAGGCTGCATTCGCTGCATTGGCAAGCGAGAGGGTCGGTGTTTGCCCGTATTTGGGGATCAACATGGAATAGATATCGTTGTTGATCTTGGCCAGGGCGGATTTTCCATCCGGCGAGATGCGAATCTCGTTCGGAATGGAAGAGCGGTCTCTCGGCTCCTTGCCTCCATGGAAGTGAATGATGGAGTGGCCGCCGTACTCATCGTGAATAAAATCTCCGAACCCAAAAGTGACTATTCCTTTGAGGTTCAAGTGCTCTTTTTGATCTGTTCCATCCCAGCGGATAGAGATCAGTTTACGACCGGCCGAAAGGTATATGCGGTCGTCTTTCTTACTGAAATGCGGACGGCCTCGCCCTTTGGATTTGTCGATCATGACCACAGGACCTCCGTCAGCATTGATCCAAACCAGGTCTTCTTGCAGTCTTCCGCTAAAGGGACCGACCATATCGGAGAAGGTCTGGGAACTTCCACGGGTAAAGGCAATTCGATTGCTGTTGTAGGACCATTCGGGGTTCATATAGAGCCCGCTTTCTTGGGTTAGGCGTTGCGGTCTGGCCCGTCCTGTGGTATTGACCTTGTACAAGTGCCCTTCGTTTTTATTCCAGGTCGCAAAGACCAGATATTTGCCGTCAGGCGACCAAGAAGGGTGCGCCTCCACAAAATCATTTTTGGTCAAACGCTTTGGAGTGCCGTTTGGGTAATCCATGATGTACAGACGGTTCAGGGCAGTAAAAGCGAGTTTCTTGCCATCCGGTGAAGGGCGGGCATCGCGAATTTGGGTTGCGAAAGCCGTCTTGTTGTCTTCAATAGGGTATTTGAATTCCAAACGTGGCCCCATATCCAGTTTTACATCCACTTCAAACGGAATGTTTCTGGAGGTTTTGTTAGCGATATTGATGCTGTGGATTTTTCCGCCGTAAGAAACGATCAGTTCCTTGCTGTCTGGCGTAAAGCTCATGGCCGGTAGAACCCCTAGAGGGGCGATGGACTCTTGTTCATCCCGCTGAATAGGGTAGGCCAACCACTCTTCCTTTCCGCTCTTTAGGTCACGCAGGATTAAGCCGGTTTGGTCTTCAAAACGCGTCCCGTACACCAACCACTTGCCGTTGGGTGAAAGGGTCGGAGTAAACGCCGATCCGTATTTAGAGGTTATGGTGGCCCGGTCTCCATCTTCCATATCATAAGTGCCGATCTGGTACTGCGGCAGCTGTGCGTTGTAGTTCCAAGCCCCGCGGCGTTGAGAGAAATAGGCCAGCTTACCGTCTGGAGATACTGCTGGATCAGTGAGTTTTAGGTTGTCGGGTTTAGCCACCAGTTTGCTTCCGGCGCCGCCATCTTTGTGGTAGATATGCGGCTTGATGCTCAGGCCGCCCTTGGTTCCGATGATGTAGTCTCCGTCTGCGGTCCATTCGGCCGAGAAGTGATTCCCCTTTTTGTCTTTGGTGAGCTGCTTGTCCTTTTTGGTGGCCAGCTCCATGGTCCAAATGTTGTCGTTTCCGCTCTTGTCCGAAATAAAAAGGATGGTCTTTCCGTCCGGGCTAAAGCGCGGATGCACATCGTAGGCCATACCCGAGGTCAGGGCCGTCGCTTTTCCGCCGCCAATCGGCAGGGTGTAGAGATCTCCCATCAGGTCAAAAACGATGGTTTTTCCATCGGGACTGACGTCGAGTGAGATCCAGGTTCCTTCGTTGGTCGAGAATTCGACTTTACGAGTCGGCTCCAAGGGAAGTTCCTTGGTGGCCTTTTTCTTTTTGGTTGAGTCTTTGGTTTTTTCTTGAGCGTGTACACCCAAGCTGGCCAAGGCTAGTAAGGCCAGGATAAATCGCATGTTCATTCTATAGGGATTCTTGTAGTGATTCCCTCAAGATACGTATTCTTCCTGGCTCAGAACCTTTTTGTCCTATAATTATATTCTCTAATAATTTTAATACTGAATGGGCAGCATTACCCGCGAAGGATAAGTCTTGGAGTGGTGAATTTTGTTGGTCGCGATGACGGCTTCTGTTTCGTCGTAATTGTTTCCGCCAGTATTCAGGTTTCGTGCAAAACGCGGAAAATTACTGCTCGAGACCTCGATACGAATACGGTGTCCTTTCTTAAAGAGGTTGGAGGTGCTCATCGGACTCATGTCTAGTTTGTAGACCTTGTCTTTTTCCATAAAGACTTCCTTGTCATAGCCCTCTCGGTAACGTACGCGTTGAATGGTTTCATCCAGGTTGTAGGCGCTCCCATCAGGATGTACATCAATAAGTTTGATGGTGAAGTCCGTGTCTTTGGCATCGGAAGAAACGTAGAGTACGCTTTCGATAAATCCACTCACTTCGGTGTCCTTTTCGAGAACCTCAGAGGTGTAGACCAGAATATCATCTCTCAACTCCATGACGCTTTGGTCGTAGGATCCGCCCTTGACCGCATTTCCTGTACAGCAGACATTTCCGCCATAGGACTCCACCGGATTCATGGGATCGTAGACAAAGGTATCTGCCTGATCTCTTTTCGGAGGGCGATTGGCCAAGGTGCCATCTCCGTTGCGGGTATTGGCCTTTCCGGCACTGCTGAGGTAGAAAGCCTTTATCTTGGTCCCGGCAGGTGGCCATTCTTCTGCTGTTTGCCACTTATTCAGCCCCATGGTGTAGTAACGAACCCGCGGCATTTTACGTAAAGCGGTGTCATCTTCCCCTTTGAGCCAGTGATCGTACCAGTCATCGTAAAGCTGCTGGTAGTCTAAACGGGCATCACCAACAGGCAACTCCCCGACAACGGTGTTTTCGGTAGCACGGGTAAAGCCACAGTGCAGGGTAGGAGCGATGACCAGGTATTGGTTATCGGCTACGGCTTTGGAGGAATTTTTTCTTAAATGGTTGAAGAGCTCAATGTTCGGACCGGTGGAAACGTCAAACCAGGAGACAAACCAAAAGGAGGGTTTCTCAAAAGGCATGGTTTCGTGGTAAAGTCCCCCGCTGTACCAGTCCGGATCATTGGGTTTGCGAACGATCATCTTGTCAAAGATTTCGCGTTTACCGTTGATATTCGAGAGAAGTTCCGTCAAAGGAAGGTGGCTCAAAGCCTCCTTCATATCCACTCTGGGGTTCTCTGGAGCCAGATCGTAAAAACGGGAGATACGTATGAGGTCTTCCTGGCTTGCACCTGCCGGAATACGGGGCTTGAATTTGTCGTGTTCCACGCCGTACAACCAAGCCGAAAAGAGCATTTGGTGTGCTCCCCCGCGGTACCAGTTGCCTTGTTCTCTAAAGCGTCCGACGTCCCCGACACCGGCTCCATAGCCTTGAGCAATCAGGGCGGCGTGGGCAGGGTGATTCATACTGGCTACTGCCATTTGCCATTCGGCTGTAGAAGAACAACCAATGGTTCCAATTTTTCCGTTACTCCAGCTTTGATCGGCCAGCCAGGTAAAGGCATCGTAGCCATCGCTGAGGGGCATCCCCAGGATGTCCCATTCGCCTTCCGAAAAATAACGACCCCGTTCGTTTTGAACGACGTAAGCATACCCCCGCTTAATCCAAGGGAGGGCTCTTTGGGCGGTGCGGTTGGTCTTCTTCCCGTCGCGCCAGGTATTAAAGTTATAGGGGGTGCGAGAGAAGACAACCGGGACAGGTTTGTCTGTATTGGGGCGGTAAATATCGGTAGCCAAACGAACACCGTCACGCATGGGGATCATCACTTTTTCTTCGATTACGGCCAGTTCTTCCAGTTCAGCCCAAACGTCTTCTTGGGCTTGCAGGGGGAGGAGAAAGAACAAGAATAGATAGGGGAGTAAGCGTATATTTTTCATCGGTGTGGAATTGATTCAGAGTAAAAAGTACGACAAAATTTCGGCTTACCTTCTCCTCTAAATTGTCATATTTTCTAGAAGGAGCGACCATGCTGAGAGCACCGCAGTACCGCACATTACAAACGCGGGGCCTTGAAATTTGGCGCGATACCGAAGGCCTTGTCACGCATTATGTACTGGCCATGGGAACTACGGGAAGAATTATGGGTACCTCTCTTTACCTCAAGGAACAAAATTTCGATGTACTGATTATTGGAGCCCAGCTTGAAGAAAGTTCAAGCATTTCGGGATTAAGGAGCTGCCAGATCTTTGGTGCTTCACACCTTCACCATCATCATCCAAAAAGCCACAAACAGGGCGAGCAGAATAATGATCTGCAGCATGGTCCTCTCTTTGCGTTTGTGCAAACGCGATCGACTTTTCATGACTCGTCGAATCCTCCGCATTTCCTGCGGATCGGCTTCGTTAAAGTTAAATTCAGATTCCCCGTGTGATGAAGACATGGAATCATTTTCATTCTTTTTAAACAGCGTAAGCCCTTTGAAAATATTCAGGGCATTTGATCCAGAAGCGTTACCCATAATTGTTCGTTTATTTATAGGTAGCGAAAAGTCTTACAATGTTACATTAACGTTAAGAGAAAATTTTAACTCATTGATAGTCAGCGATTAATTGGCTTAAAAATTCAGCCTTTCCATACCGTAGCTCAGTAGGGTGATCCAGGCTGCAATAGCAATCAGAATAAAGGCGACAATCCCGAGTAGCCGCATACTGGATCGGTGATCCCGCTCCGCCTTTTCGCGAATGCGCTCTTTGATGAGTTGCAGCTCGGTTTCGGCCACCTGTTTAAACTCCAGTTCAATCCCGCGCTTAGACTCCCGAAGTTCCTCCTTAAAGCGTTTGTCGCGGCGTTTTTTAAGTAATGCTCTGTTTTCTTTCAGCGATTTGTTCGCCGAAAGCATATGTCCTCCTCCTCCCATGATGATAAATTTGATTGATGAATAATTGGTCTAACTGAAAGTTGCTAGCATGATTCTGACGACAATGACCAGTACAATGATGCTGAAAATGGCATAGAGCAGCATTTCGCGGTTTTGGCTTTTTTGGGCTCTTTCGCGAATTTCCTCCTTAATGAGGTAAAGCTCTTCTGCACTCACTTCTTTAAACTCCAAAGGCGTATTGACGACTGTCCCCTCATGGAGTTCATCTAGAATTTCGCGATTTCGTGATTTGCGCTTTTTGAGTTGTTCCCGGTTGGCACGCATCATCTGATTCGCATACTGTGCAAATCCTCCCCAGCTCATAATTGTTCGTTTATTTATGTGTAGGAAAAGGATGAAAAATGTTACAAGAGGGGTCGGAGCTAGCGCTGTTTCTTGTCCAAGGAGGTTTCGATACTCAACGAAATTAAGTGCCCGTAAAGGCCGTTGGACCGGTTGTAGTAGCTGTAGCGCAGGTTCATGGCGTTGAACTTCATGCGCTTCGAGACATAGGCCTGGGGACTGTAGCGTAATTGGGTGCCCAGGGTCCAAGTATGAAAGTCGGCCAGGTCCCAATCCGAGGTGGCGTAGTCGGCACCGGGGTTGTGCTGTCCAATGGGAGCAAAGTAGCGGGACCCTTGCTGGGTGTAGTAGCGAACCGAGGGGGCTACAGACCAGCTGGGATCGAGCTTGATGACGGTTTCGTTTTCGATGCTGATACCGCGAACTCCAAAGCTATCGGCATAGCCGTTGATGGTGTTGCGCAAGATGTAGCGTCCGCCCAAAAAGGCGTTGAGTTTTAGGCCGAGGGAGCCTTTGTAGCGGTAGGAGGGCAGGGCTTCAACGGCGAGGGTGCCGTCGTCAAAATAGACGCGGTGAAAGGGGGTCGAAAGCAAGCCGTCCTGGTAGGTGAACTCCGGATAGATCCCCAGCAGTAAGCGTTTATTAATCACCTGATCCAAGCCGAACTGAAAGTTGTAGGAGTGCCGCTTGGTGTTTTCGTGCCATTCCCGAAACCGAAGTTCCTCTGGGTAAATCAAACGACGGGGTTTAAAGAGGTTCAGCCCATCCTGCAGGCGACCCCAGCGAAGGTCGTCCCAGAAACGCTGAAACTGGACCGAGTAGGTCCGGGTTTTGTCTTTGTTTTCGAAGAGCATCCCGGCCTTTAGACTGAGCGAGAGGTAATCACTTTCGATCGACAAACCTCCTCCCGTATACCAGGTGGTTTGCTCATCTTTCATGAGGTGGCTCACTCCGTAATTCAGGTAAGAGCGCGCGTCCAGAATAGAGGCGGAAGAAACCACGAAATCAATATTGTCGGTGGAGGCGGAAGAGATGATGTCGGCTCCCACATTGGTCGAAAAGACCGTGCGCCCTTTGGTCTTGGTCAGGGTGAGGGAAGGGCCGTAGACATAGAGTTCTTCCGTTCCCAGACCACCGGTGACGGCTGAATTGTTGCCGTCTTGGATGTAGTTGTTGTAGACCAGCTCAACATCGGTCCGGTTGACTTTGTTTTCTTTGGGGATATCAGAATTTTGCCCTTGCGCAAAGAAGTGCACAAAGGCCAGCGTTCCCACAAGAAAACTGTTCTTTTTCATCTGCTGTTAGTTACATCCGCAGCCCCCACTGCCTTTTGCTCCGGAAGCCGGCGTGGAGCCTTCCCGAATCGAAAAAACATAGCCTTTATAAAGGCCGCAGGTGTCGCTTTTGAGCTTCATAGCCGCATCGTCCAGGTACTGCCTTTCGTAGGGCTTTACACTGGCGCAGGAGGCGAACCCCAAGAGCAATACAAGACTAAGCAACAGCTTCAATGGCTTCATAGTGCAGGTGTTTAGAAAAATGCAGGTTGTTGTTATCGTCAATAAAGAGGGCGTGGGTCTGGGGCAATTGGTTCACCAGGGCCAGGCCGTTTTTGACGCCTTTGACAAAGAGAGCCGTCGCCAGGGCATCGGCCAGCTCCGCACTCGGGGCAATGACACTCACACTCTTCAGCCCGGTGGTGGGCTTGCCCGTTTTGGGGTTGAGGGTGTGGGAGTAGCGTTTGCTTGGTGCATAAAATGCTGGTGGTAATCGCCGGAAGTAGCCAGGGCCTGATTGTTCAGGTAGATGCAAAAGCAATTGCTCCGGCTGGTCCGGATGGCTGATTCCGATCTTCCAAGGTTCTTTGGATGGCCGCGTTCCAAAAGCACTGAGGTCTCCACTGGAATTGATAAACCCTCCAGGAACACCCCGTTCTTGCCAAAGGTGTTTGACTTTGTCCGCGGCATAGCCCTTGCCGATGGAGGCCAGGCTAAGGCGCATATTCTTTTGGTTCTTGGTGATCTGTCCGGGGCGACTCAAATTGAGCTTATTCCAGCCCACGGCTTTTAGTGCTTTTAGGCGGTCGCTATCGGAAGGCGGGCAAAAGTCTTTGTTTTTGAATTGATAGAGGCCTTTTAAGGGGCCTACGCTAATATCAAAGTCCCCTTTGGTCAGGCGCGAAAGCCCTTCAGAGCGGCGCAAGAGGCCGTAGGTCTCTTCACTGATCGCCACAGGAGTACCCGGGGAAGCTTGGTTAATTTTAGAGATTTCGGAGCCTTCCTGAAATTCAGAAAGCAAGGCTTCAATCCGCTGTATTTCTTGTACCCCGAGGGCAATCCAGGACTTGGCTTGCTGGTGATCCGGAGCGACCACACCGAGGGTGAACTGGCACCCCATGAGTTTGTGTTGCTCCTGGTATTCGATCACGGCTTCCTCTGTATTGCAGAGGTGACGAGTTCTATGAATTCCTCCGGGTTTTGGTTGCGGTAAGGGATGGTCTGGGATTCATCGGAGCTGGTTTTGACCAGTAGGACGGTCGGAAACACTCCTCTAAAGCCGTAGCGTTCTGCCAGGGCTTTGTTTTGAGCCAGCACCTCGGCATCAAGTTTTTTGCGCTGAGGAAAATCCACTTTTTGTACGGCAATGCCTTTTTCTTCAAAGAAGGCTTGGGTCAGTTCTTTGGAGAGGACTTTCTTTTCAAGACGGCGACAATTCGCGCACCAGTCGGAACCTTCAAAGACCAACAGGCGGTAGGTGTTTTCTTGGGCCGAAAGAAAACTGAGGCTGCAAAAAGCAAGGAGAACTGCCAGGTGTCGAAAAGAGCGTGTAAATGGTTTCATAGCGCAAAAGCTGCCTTCTAAATTAAGGGTTTTGCGTTCTCAGCAAGGGTTTTGATGTAAGGAAAGCGTTAAATCCCCCTAAATTTCATGGTATTCCCCTATAGCTGGTAAGAGCAGTTCGATGCCTTGGGAGGCAAAATGGCTTTTCGCCTTGTCCTTATCCAGAGCGATGGGAGGGAAGGTGTCGTAGTGGTAGCCCATGGCTGTTTTGCATTGCACGAATTGCGCTGCCATAGCCGCTTCTTCAATCCCCATGGTGAAATTATCGCCAATCGGGAGGATGGCCAGGTCAAGTTTATACCCCAGCTCCGGAATCAACTTCATATCGTAGGTCAAGGCGGTGTCTCCTGCAATATAGAGGGTCTTGCCATCGGCTTCGATCACAAAGCCACCCGGATTCCCTCCGTAGGAACCATCAGGTAGTACACTGGAGTGGATAGCCGTCACGTACTTGACCACCCCAAAGTCAAAAGTCTGCTTTCCGCCGTGGTTCAGTGGATGCCCATTGAGCCCTTTGGCCCCAAACCACTGGGTTACCTCATAGTTCGAAATAATAGTCACCCCTGGATTGTTTGCTGCAATGGCTTCCACATCCAAAACGTGGTCCATATGCCCGTGGGTCAAAAGAATGTAATCGGCCTTCAGGCTATTGAGATCAATGTCTTTGGCCAGCTCGTTACCGCTGATAAAGGGATCGACCAAAAGGATCTTATCACTGAGTTCTATTTGTAGAGAGGCGTGGCCTAGAAAGGTAATTTTCATCTGGAAGTGGATTTGTTAGGGCGGGCAGAAATCTCTTTACCGCTTTCTTCAAAGTTAAGGGGAAGAGCTCGAAATATTCCGCTTTAAAAAACGGCAAAACTTTGTACATTTGCATCCCTTTTAGGGCATCTGGTCGCGTAGCTCAGCTGGATAGAGCATCTGCCTTCTAAGCAGACGGTCGCAGGTTCGAATCCTGCCGCGATCACTACAAGCACAAACCCCGCATCGAAAGATGCGGGGCTATTTTTTGCGGAAATGCGAAGCTTGCTTTGGTATTTCCGAGAAAATAAACCGTCAGCGCGCTAGGCGCTGGGGTTTGTATTTGCAAAGGGGAGGGTTAAGGATGCAGAAGGCAATCCTATGTTGAATAATAGTGCACTCAGCATTTACGATTTCATTCTATCGGTCTCCATTTTCCTTGCTTGAAGAATACATTGTGAAATTTGGGCGATTTAAACACCAAATAGAAATCCCAAGTACTTCTGTAAGTTGTCGGATTACTTGTCAAAATATGGTGAGTCGATTGTTCCATTTCAATAATTAGGCGTGCGGAATCATATGGTGTCGTCGTTGTAATTTTCCCCCGAAATGTTTCCAATATTTTCTCCTTGTCAGTCACGTAGAAGAAAATAGAATCTTCTTCTGTTATTTCAAATCGATAATGATTGTATTGCCAATCAGTCTGTTCGCCTTTGAAATAGTCCCTATTAATAACATATTCGCCGTAGTAATCGTCCTTGTCCAATTGTGTTTTTGAAGTCAACCACCCAGCAATGCCCGATAGAAGAACTAGTCCAATGAATCCTAGCCAAATGAGTCCAAGTGCTTTTCCATAAAACACTTTTTTTGAAAGAAGCCAGGCTATCAAAAGAATCCCTGTCAATGGGAGAAGAATGAAAATGAAGAATAAATTAAATCCGAATCCCATTGTTAATTTTAGGCACCTGCTTATTGACAACAATAGGGAAAGTTCAATTATAATTCTCCTGTGTGATTTTCAGCTGTAGCCTTCCCTAAAAATGTAGCCTTCAAAAGGGCAAATCTTCAATCACACCAACCGTCTGTTTGGCTCCGCATGATTTTTAGAAATTTCTCACCACCTAATTTTCAATCAACTTTTTTGAAGTTCAACGTTTCTACTCCATCAGAATCGAAGAAAGTTAACTCCCCTTCTTTCTGTTTATAGGATTTAGAAGAGTTTAGAGCTTTGTCATATTGGTTTGTAATTTCCAGGTGAAGGCACATTTTTTTAGTGCTCATTATCCTCCCAAATTCTATTTCTGTTGATGTGATTTGTTCTATCTTACCCCGATAATTGTTGCATCCATTGGTTCCTAATAGTTGCATTTTGGAGAGATTGATCTCCATGCGAGGCAAGGGAACGGAATCATTTATATCATTCCCTAAAATTCGATTGGGAACCCAAATGTCATTCAGTGTGAATCGCTTATCAAATATCTTTTCTAGCCGGTTTACGAAGGTGTATTTGACGGCTGATTCCTCTGAGGACGAATCATTAGCAACGAGCTCTTCCTTTATTTCAATTTTTTGAAAGTAACCGGGTTCAAAATCAAAACCTTCTATTTCTGATGCTATTATTTCCCAGTTGGGATCTACGATAGAATCTCCTCGGTGTATGGATAAACAATTTAATTCACCCTCTTTATCAGTGCATACTGATTTCATGCTGTTCACCCATACAAGGGTACTCTTGCTCTTCGATGAACACGAAAGCCCGATAGAAAGAACAGCTAGGAGGAACAAATTGAGCAAGTAACTTTTAAGTATTGTTAGTGTTTTCATTATAGTTCTAGCTTTGATTAATTAGTAAATCGTTTAATTCTCTGTTTTGTGGCTGTGCGCGCTGTTCTATTATTCAAAATTATTTTCAAAAGCATGAATGGCATGGCCAACACCCGTATTTTACTCTTTCAACGAGTCATTCATGACAGCGTTTATTTTTTTCGCAAGATTGGCATCAGAGGGCCGTAGTTCATCAGGGGTTATAATCCTTCCTGTTTGATCTAAAAAGATGAACCGCGGTAAAGCACCAATATCGTAGAATGTAACGAAATCAGACTCAGGGCCTGAATACAGTTGAACCCCATCGATTGATTTTTTTTCGAGATGATCCTGCCATTTTTGGAAGTCTTTGTCGGTACTAACTGATATGATTTGCAGATCACTATTGGCTGAAAACTGCTTTTCTAATTCCTTTAAATAAGGATATTCTACTATACATGGCTTACACCAGGTGGCCCAAACGTCAATATAAAGATACTTTCCTCTGTATTTTTCCAGCGAAACATTGGCCTTGTTCCTGTCTTTAAAAGAAAACTGGTTACCTATTTTGTTGACCAAGGATCTTTTGTAAAGGTATTTTTCATTCTTCTTCTGAAGAGTTTCTGAGAATCTATTGAAATCCTCGTTTACATAAGCCAATAGACTATCTGCTATATTCAAGGATTTTCCTTTCTTTTTAATCTGAGAACTCCTGTCTTGAATGAGATTTTCAAGGTTTTTTTGATCGATTCCATCCCGAACAGTTTCAGCGAGCTGGTTTTGGTAATAATTGGAATAGGCTAAAAAGTTATTGGATCGCTCGAATCTGCCTTTGTAGAAGATAGACTCCATAGGAGCTTTTTCGTCTATACTAATCGATATTTTGCCCTTTGGAGCAATCATTATTTCTCCTATATCTTTCTGGACTCCCTGGGTAAATGAATAAAAGGGATACCTTTTGGTCTTGTCTACGACCAAGGTGTCTATTTGCTTATTGGCCTGATTAAATCGAAAAGTAGAGATAATACTCCATGAACGCTCTTTGTCATAAATAATTAGACTATCGAGGAAGCGGTGGTTTGTAATTGTTATATCAATTACTGCGAAGGGTTCTCTGGATTCTTTTTGGCAACCGCAAACCAGAAAAGACAATAGAATTAAAAACAGCGGTATTTTTTTCATATTTCTTGTGCTAAAATCTTCTATAGCTTTGTCTTTCGATCCTATTCTGACGGAACCTTTTTTCTCCGCAACCATGGTCAAACCGCAATCGAGTATATTGCTTAACAAAGGACCAGTAATCACTGCTGTTTAAAGTTTAAAGATGGTAGTACCTTCTTTAATTGTTTCCGTTACTAGAATGTCTTTTATTTCGGTTTCGGCAACCTTTAGAGGATTCTTATTTAAAATGACCATATCGGCTAATTTTCCTTCCTCGAGACTTCCTTTGTGCTCTTCTTCAAAGTGTTGATAAGCTGACCATATCGTTGTGGCCTGCAGGGCTTCATAGGGTGTCAGTTTTTCTTCTGGTCCTATTACTTGACCTGAACGTGATTTGCGTTCGACCGAAATGCCGATCATTCTCATCAGGTTAGGTAAAGCTACCGGAGCGTCTGTGTGTATGCTTATTTTTAATCCTTTGTCAAGTGCCGTTCGTGTGGGGCTGATGCGGTTACCAAGACTATCTCCAATAATTTGTTTGTGCCAATCACCCCAATAAAAAGTATGTAAAGGGAATAGAGAGGCAATAACCTGTAGCTTTTTGAATTTATCTAATTGGTCGTCCCTAACGTATTGTCCATGGATTAAAACACTCCGCCTGTTGGAATTGCCATATTTTTCTTGAGCTAATTGCATGGTTCGTATCATCTGATCCATGGCAGCATCTCCATTGGCGTGTGTAATGACTTGCCAGTTATTTCTGAAGGCTTTTTCGTAGAGTGCTTGTACAACACTGTCTTGTGGAATTGCAGGATAGCCTTGATATCCCATTTGGGCGCCATCCGGAGGGATTAGGTAGGGTTCTGTTCTCCAAGCAGTTCTTCCCTGTGGGGATCCATCCAAAGTAAGTTTCATGCCTGCGATTCTATAATGATTGTCATAGGCTTTGCTGTACCACTCCGTATTCATAAGGGTATCAACAAACATATAGTCGATATAGCTTACGGCATCGATTTTAAGTTTTCCATTTCGGGCTGCTTCGGCTAGCATGGTATGGTTTTCGAGCATGGCTCTTCCTTCATGTGCCGTCGTATATCCGTATGAAATAGCCATTTCCTGGCCTTTTTCGAAGAACAAATTTGCTGCTTCTATCGAAGAAGGTGAAAGTACCTTAGCGTAGTAGGGTATTGCCGCTAATTCTTCCAATACTCCATTTGGTTCATTGCCATTTTCTCTTCGTATTAATCCACCCTCCGGATTTAGGGTTTCGGAGTTGATGTTGAGCATCTCCAGCCCTTTGGAATTAACCACGGCGAAATGACCTGAAATGTGGATAATCATAACAGGAAACTCCGTAGTAACCTTATCCAGATCATGCTTGTTAGGGAACCTTTTTTCTTCCAGCACACTGTCATCGAATCCCATTCCAAATATCCAGCCAGTTAGTTGACGATTTTCGGGTGTATTCCATTCTTTAAGAATTCTGATGAGTTCAGAAATATTTTTAGCACCTGCATCAGGTGGAGGTAATATTTTTGCTCCTACAGCTTGACCAGAAAAAGATGCAAAATGAGCGTGTCCATCAATGAAACCCGGTAAAAGAGTTTGTCCTTTAAGGTCAACCTCTTGATAGCCAGATTTATATAATTCTAAAGCTTTCTTGTAAGAGCCGGTAAAAACAATTTTTCCACTTTGAGTTACCAAGCTTTCTACATAATTTGGAGTGTCTCCTTGCATGGTTAGAATATCACCTCCAAAATATAGTTTAGGTCCATCATCATCTTGCGAAACTGATTTTTCGTCTATATTTCCGCAGGAAAGGTTAACTGCTATTAGAAGGAGATAAGCAGAGAGGAATTTAAGTCTCATGGTATGTGTTTTTAATGATGTCAAAAGGCTGACAATCAAATAGGTCTTTTAAATTTACCACTTTTTGCTCAATGCTCGGTACTGGCATCTCAGATTTCCTTTGGCGCATTGTTTGACACCGAGTTGACCGTTTTCTTCTAAAGTTGCCCAGGGGAATTGGTCAATTCCTTCCGAAATAACCTTCCTGCTAAAAGTCAGTATTGACACCTCCCATATAGCCTAAGACTTTTTGAGCGGCTAAAGCACCTGCATAAAGGGAATTTTGAATGTCTTTTGAGCCGATCCATTCTAAACAAAATGCCGCCTGGAAGGCGTCACCACAGCCAGTGGAATCAACAATGGTTTCAACCTCAAGGGCTTCTTGTTTGTACATCTTATTTTCATAAAAGGCTAGACTGCCCTGGGCCCCTAAAGTGGGAACAAGTAGGGTGTGCTTAGAGGTAGAAAGTGCTTGTAGGTCAGCTAACATTTCTTCTTTGCCACTGAGAAAAACTAGATCAATCGCATCGATATGCTTTTCAATAAAATCAAGTCCCAAATAATCCAAAAAGTCCACAGCGACTACATGATCTTTAGTCCTTCTTTTCAGTATGCAAACCGTCAGCCAAAAGTGGACTGAATTGATTGAAAGTTAAGTGACACTTTTATGCAATAATTATGTAAAAAGGATATTCGAAAACAGTAGAGATTACTGATTATAATGATTGCAATCCTGCCTCATTCATCTTTCTTGAGAATTTCACTCTTCCTTATTCAAGAGTTCATTGATAAAGGTCAATTGAGCGGAAATGACATAGGCTTGTGTCAATGGTCCACCTAAATCGTGACCGGCTTCGGCCGATTCCAGGTACCAGTATTCTTTGTTTTGCGCTTTCAAGACTTCAACTAAGCGACGGGACTGGTCAGCTCTGACTCTTGAGTCTTTTTCACCTTGGAATATAAAGAGGGGCACATCGAATTTGTCCACATTGTTGATGGGAGAGAGTTCTTCCAAATACTTTCGCATTTCTGGGTCGCTGGGGTCACCGTATTCGGCTCTTCTGTCTGCGTTTTTCTCGCCTTCCTCTAAAAACGGAACCAAATCGGTCATACCGAATAAATCAAGAGCTCCTAGTATTCGATCGGAGTAAGTCGCTGTGCAGGCTAAAGTCAAGAAACCTCCGTAGGATGCGCCAGACAGTATAATCTTATTTGAATCCAGTTCAGGTTGCTCTTCGATCCAGTCGATGAGGGAACCAATATCTTTAATGGCACCTGTTCTGCCTTCCCCGTAATCCATGCTCATAAAATTATAACCATATCCTCTCGACCCTCTGAAATTGGGTGCGATTACCGCAATGCCCTGCGCTCGTTGAACCTCGACCATGGGGTCCCAAACCGTTTTACTTTGCATATTAGGGCCTCCGTGCAACTCAATGATTACGGGAGCCGGGCCTTCTATTTCTTTAGTGACAGGGTAATAGACAGCGGCGATTTCTCTTTTCTTATTCGTGAGGGTATCGATATCGAAACTGGGGTAGCGAATAACCCTGGGAGGCGATTCTACTTCGGATTTATTGTCGGTCCATTTTTTTAACTCCTCTGTTTCCAGATTGTAACTAAAAATATCCATGGCACCGCCAAAATATTCCACATGAAAGGCCATGGTAGCATCTTGATTGGGATCAAAAACCCCGTAAGGAATAGAACCTTCAGCTACCTTATCGAACTTTTTGGTGGTTCCTGATGGAACATGGTGAATATTCTGTTTATATGTGCCATCTTCATTAGTAGCAAAAACGATCCAATTACCATCCGGAGATTCATCAATATTACTGACGTCCCAAAGAAGATCTTCGGTCAATACACTGTCTTTGTTGGATTCTAAATCCCTAAATCGCAGTTCGCTGAAATCTGCTCCCGCAGAGGACGCATAATAGATTCTTTTACCGTCTTTACTCCAGTTGTGGTAGGTGTAGGTTGCATTGGGTAAGGAATCGTTTTGGAGTTTGTCAAGTTCGCCACTTTCTAGGTCCAGTATGGCCGGAACAACATTATAATACCCCAATCGAACAGCCATTTTTTTTCCATCCGGAGAGAATTCATCCAAATAAATGGTTCCTGTTCCATCGTATTGTTCTTCATCGTATTCGAATATCAATTCTTCTTTTTCAGGGGTGTTCAAATCCTTGATAAACAGTCTTTTGTTGGTTTCTCCAATAACGCGTTTGATATAAATGATTCTATCGCTGTTGGGGATGAACGCGAAATTGTAATGAGCATCTTTTCCATTGGTCAGGAGTGTGCTTTCTTGGCTGTTCAAATCGAATTTATAAATCTGAAAAGTTTCGTTGCCCCCTGAATTGTCTTGTATATAAGAAGTACCCTTTTTCGGAATCCTCTGGAAATCGCATTCTACCGGTGTACCCTAGATTGGGCCAACCCTTTAGTTCTTTTGTTTGGTTTTGAGATTCATCAATAACAGCCAGTTTAATTCCAGCGGGGGTGTAGGACCTCACCAAGAGGCCCGGTTCGTCTCCAGGAAACCACCCGATCAAGCGCATGTAGTTATCTATACCACTAGCGGTACTAGCCACTTCAGTTGCATATTTTAGTGGAATTCTTGGAACATTTTCGGTGGTCATGGTCCCCGGTTTGGGTACCCCAGTAATTCCCAAATAAATGGCAGCGATAAGCAGTACACCTAGTGCGGTTATCCCTATCCACTTTAAAACTTTAAGTGCTTTTTTCATGCTTGATGGTTTCAGTTATTTCTACTAAAGCAGATAAAGTGGAGGGAGTCTTTATCTCGGTTTGAACCCAAGATAGTAAAATCCAGTGGCTTGTTTTAGAGAGATGTGTAATTGGGAGAGGCTAGAAAATCGAATGCTCTTTAAGCGTGGTGAAGTGCTTAATGGATACAATGGCCAATAAATAGGTCCCTTTGGCTTTGAGGTGCTGAAATCAAAAGGGGATACCACTGTTGCCCTTTAAACCAAATCTTCATCCACGTTCAACGGCTTATACGGATGGGCTTCAAAACCGGTCATGCCTTGCTCTTCCATAGCATCTTTTAATTTTTCACTGATTAGGTTATTCCAATCAGCTCCTTGGGTTTCGTAAATGTCATAATCAAAATCAGGACGAAAAACCAACTTTTCATAACCGAATTCAAAGCCAATCTCCTCCTTTTTCAAAAAGGCTTCTAAGTTCTGCTTTGAAACAAGTGGTTCAATATCAAAATTAGCAGGATTGATAATACTATATCTTTTGACTAGGGTATTTTCATAATCAATGATATCCCAAAAATCATTGACGATCCAATGGAGCCAATAGTATTGTAATTGTGTTTTTTTATGGTATACCTTGATTGGATAAAAGTGATGCGGAGGGAGCTTATGCTGTTCAATTATTTCCTTTAACTTTTTATCAATAATTATCCCAAAAGTGCATATGCTCATTCTATCCAGAAAATTAGTTGGAATTGCATTTCCGTGAATCTCTAATTCTAATTCAGGAGAAAAATCAGGAAATGCATTTCCTTTGACATTCCAATGGGCATATGGCGCTCTCGGATTATAGCCAGGCTTATATTGAAGTTGTGGATAATAGCCTATTGTAAACCGTCAGCCAAAAGTGGACTGAATTGATTGAAAGTTAAGTGACACTTTTCTACCTTCCAAGAGTTGGGAGGAGATCACTTAAAATCAATTCAATTATGGCCAAACAACAAAAGAAATCAGCCAGCCAAACGGTAAGAGAAATTAAGCGTATAACCCGCAGACAGTTCTCCGCAGAAGAGAAGATCAGAATTGTTCTTGAAGGTCTTCGGGGAGAAGAATCAGTAGCCAGTATTTGCAGAAAGGAAGGAATAGCCTCTGGTCTTTATTACAAGTGGTGTAAAGACTTTATGGAAGCGGGGAAGAAAAGACTTCAAGGCGATACCCTTCGGGAAGCAAACAGCACAGAGGTAGAAGAACTCAAGAAAGAGAATCACGATCTAAAGCTTACAGTAGCAGAGCAAACCCTGGAGATCCGTGGTCTTAAAAAAAGCTTGTAAAGTACCATCCGTATATGCGTTACTCACAATCAGAGAAGATGGAGATCATCCGCATTGTGGAAGGATCAGAGCTGGGAGTCAACAGAACCCTGGCAGAGCTTAAAATCAATAAGAGCACTTTCTACAATTGGTATAGGCGTTATCAGGAAGAGGGCTTTGAAGGTCTGAAGAATCAGTACAATCCCGAGCGAGTGGTTTGGAATAGAATCCCGGAACAAATCCAGGAGGACATTCTTGACCTGGCCCTGGAGCAGCCCGAGAGATCCGCAAGGGAATTGGCTTGTCTTTACACGGATAACAAAGGATACTTTATCTCGGAGTCCAGTGTATATAGAATCCTGAAAAGAGCAGGTCTGATCACTGGTCCAGCCATGCAAGTGATCAGCGCGTCAGATCGCTTTAAAGACCCAACAGTTCGAGTTAATCAGATGTGGCAAACTGATTTTACCTACTTCCGAGTAATTGGATGGGGATGGTATTACCTCTCCACCATCATGGATGATTACAGCCGTTATATCATCGCCTGGGAACTCTGTTCTTCCATGAAAGCCTCAGATGCCAGTAGAACACTCGAGATGGCTTTAAAAAGAACAGGGCTAACCAAGGACCAAGCTCCCAAGTTACTCTCAGACAATGGCTCCTGTTACATCTCCCACGATCTGCAAGCCTTTGTCCAAAGCAAAGGCATTAAGCATGTCAGAGGAGCGCCAGCTCACCCACAAACGCAAGGCAAGATTGAACGCTATCACAGAACCATGAAGAATGTGATTAAACTCGATAATTACTACAGTCCTGAACATTTAAAACAGGCTATTGATGAATTTGTACACTTCTACAATAGTGATAGATACCATGAATCAATCGGCAATGTGACCCCTGAAGATGTGTTTATAGGAAGGCATCATAGAATCCTAAAACGAAGAGAGAAAATCAAACAGAAAACAATCCAGATTAGAAGGAAAAATCATCAAAAAAGAAAACTAAAAAATAGTGCCTAACTTTCACTAAGCATTAGTTCAGTTCCACTTGAAGACATACAATCAGTTACCGATTGAAATAGTGAGCTTAGCAATTGAATGCTCAACAAGAATAATCCATACCCCAGCAGAACAATGAGGATCATTCTTTCCGTTCCGCTTTCGGCAATCACTTCGTTAAGAAACTTTATGCAGAAAACAAGCACTCCAACTAAGAGCAGGGGTTTCAGCCCTTTTTGCCAGGAAGTGATTAAAAACTCTTTTCTGTTCATCTCTTTAATCGTTTATCGATTAATCCGGTTCCTCGTTGAAAATAGTGAATTCCAAATCGGGAGACACCCCCAATTGGGCACGTTTGCTTCTAAATGCCTCCTGATCATCAAAGCGGTAAATATTTTCTTTTATATCCCAGGCCTTGATGTTCTCGTAGCTTCGAATGTCTACAATATAGAAATAGGTCGAGTCTTTATACGGAAACAAATGGGGCGGAGGATTCCATCCATTGCTGGTGTGGTACCACTCTCCATTTTTCTGGTAAATCCGATCGTCTTTAGAAAGATAAATGGTATCTGCGGGATTGAGTATACGAAACCCTTCGCCTTCTTTACCCTCTGCGAATAACCTCTTCTGTAAGTCCTTCTGCAAATTCGGGTATTGCTTGGCAATAATAAAGTCGTCATTATAGCCAAGAGCATATACCGTTTCTGGGATTATGGCAACTCCACCATATTCGTTGTGATTGGTGTTTAAGAATAAGTTTTGATGTCTGCTATCAGACCACCACGCCAGATTAAAATCCTTGGTAAGGTGCGTCACTTCAATGGGTTCATCCCAGAAGCAAGCCGTCAGGAATAAGCAAAGGACAGCGATAAGATAAAATCGTTTCATGACTCGAATTTATAGAGTTTGTGATTTATTCCGTCTCATAGAAGCGTAGGCTAATGACCGTGTCTAATTTCTTTCTTCTGACCCGGACCTCATTAGTCCCTTCCTTCTTGCTTATAGAATCCCCGATTTTTATAAGGTCAAACATTCCACCAACTTCTCCATTAAATAGAACGACTTTAGTGCCGTACTTCTCCTTAATAAAAACCTTTTTGTACAAATGCTGGCTTGAGTCAATAAACTTGTTGGTGACTACTCCACTATAATACTGAGGCAAAAAGTAATCCTTGGTGGTTTTCCTCTTCTCGTTAATACAGGCGATTAAGGAAAGGCTGGCAATGCAAGTCATTAATAAACCACCCTTGTTTACTTTAATTGATTTCAAGTTGAAATATGCTTTTTATTCTTCTACTATCCGTTTTTGAAGGGCTTTACGATAGGTGAGGGAGTCAATATCACCCTTGATAAACTCACTTAGTCCGTTTGGCCCCTTATACCTGGTGAAGCTGTAGATAGAGTTGGAATTACGGATCTTGAATTTTAATTCGTTGCCCAAAATTCGAAAACGACTAAGCGTGTCATTTGTACTGCTGTCGATAAAGAACATTTGATTTCCTTGCACATTGTATTTGCCTATTCTGGTGAATTGACCTAGATATGCATTGTAAACGTACATATTGTCCGGGGTGAAGGCGATCTCAAAACGGGTAGAGATTTGAATTGGTTCATTACCGTCTTCCACAATGTAAGTATGCCCTATCTCATACCAATCTCCGATAACAACCTCTTTCCAATTTATGCTGTCTTGAGGCGTAAAACCGGTTAACGCTAGCAAAACGAGAAGTCCGGAACCTAAAACTGGTAGAAGCTTTTTACTCATAGATTTTCAAAGTCTAACAGCCGCAGTATTTGCGAACCGTGGTAGCGTCTTTCTGCTCATCGATTTCATAATAACAGCCTGGAATGGCTTCCTTGGGTTCGAATTTAGAATCGCCCTCTTTCCATATGTTATGGGGGTTTTCGGGACTAAAACTATGGATTTTTTCTACCCATTCCATTATGTGCTTTCGCCTCAGCTTAGGAAAGATGATTTCTTCAATTAGTCCTCCTCCTTCCGTACAAGTTTCACTGATCGTATAAGTAATGTTTTGTTCGTACTCTTGAGTGTAACCGCAAATGTTATTCGGATTAAATTCTCCGTATTTAAGATCGTATTGTTTTCCGACCGTTTTAAAATGGTTGGAGAGGTAGTTTAAAAATGGCCTTTCTTCATGCAGTGAACCCCATCTAGGTTTCTCTGCGGTAGCCAGAGAAAAGACACAATCTTCTGTTAGAAAGCCACTAAAAACATATCCTTTTTGGGATTTACCACTGACTTGATACCACTCTCCTTTTATGGTCTTCCCTTCGTCCAGAATACTGAGCTGAATTCCCGTAAAATTCAAAACCATCACCTTTTCTCCGTAAGCTAGCTTGCCAAGGCGGGTGCTGGAAAGAGAGGGCTTATCCCGAACGACGAGGCCACTCTCGGCTTGTACATACCTGAACTGCTGTGCAGAAAGTAGTTGGCAAACGAGAAGTAAGAGGAGGCTTGGTATGTGTTTCATTTTATCAAATGCAGTTATTGAATTTAAGATCTAGGTCATGCTGCCGTTTTAAACCAACTAACAATTAGTGGGATGAACTTGCAGTATCCTTATCACTTTCAGTATAGCTAATGTTCAACATACGTATGATTTCTTCTGCAAGTGTTTTATTTCTGAACTTACCCTTTTTAAAAAAGAAAACATAGTCATCATCGATCCTCGACATTTTAATATTGAATTTTGATTTTTCATATACCTCAAAGTTGATGTAGACTGAATAATCTACTTTCCCACGGTGAGGTGCGTAATAGTCGTATTCCAGGAGTTTAAACTGTTCCAGAATAAGATCTAGCCCATTTGAATCATCGACGAGTACTGGGTTTTTGATCTCTGCCGAATTGTAATTAAGATTCCCTCCACTTTTAAAGTGAAAAAATAATTTTTGAGGAGGGGTATTCGTAAAATACTCCTGAGAAGGTACCGAGTTATTGGGTGAAAAGAACAGCCAAACGGGCACGACCATTACTGCTACAATTAGAACTTTTATGATTCCTCTTTTATTCATCCTTAGCTTTAACGATTAAGTCTAATTACACGTCATATAGGAATTTGGACATTGCATATTGGGTTGCAACCAGCCAGAATAGGTCACTCCATCATGTTCAATTTGAACGTACACCCAGTCTTGATACACTTTTTGGACTGTATACATTTCCGGAATCCGGTCTAAAATCTGGCTCTGTGGTTTTGATTTCTTTGTCGGGTGAGAGTATAACTTCAAAGAGGGCCTGGAATAGTTTCTGGCGTAGGTTCCTATTTGCCTATTCTTTTTAATCCATCCTTCTTTTACTTCTAATTCCATCTCCATCTTTGATTTAACATAGAAGAAATCAAGGCTGTCTCTTACGATCTCTAAATAAATGTAGTCTTCGTTTTTGTCGTCGTTTTTTAGGAACCCGAGTTTTTTTCCTTTGGAATCATACAGAGGAATTTCTTTTAGGTAGTCGTGATGAATTACTGCATTCGGCCTAAATTCATCCAATTTCATTCTCATTTTACCAGCGGCTTTTTTCAATGCCGACTTGAGTTTGCTAGCATCCGAACAGGAGGGCCCTATTGCCTCCAACCTGGAGTAGATCAATTGCAGATCGATCAAGTCGTGGATTGGTGATTCGAATTCCTGGAGCAAAAAATCCTGAATCCTTTTGGGTTGTTGACAAAAGGTTTGCATAACCGCCTTTGGGTAATCCTGGGTGAACTGGAATAGTTTCTCGTTGTCGATCTCGCCTAATTCAACCGCATCCTTTGTTGCTGAGGCACTTTTCTTAAAAAAATTGTTGAGCTCTGCTTTGAGCTGGCCTAAACTCTTGATTCGGGATTTATGCATAAAACCGGACTTCCCCTTGAAGTCTACTTGATACCAATTGGCGTTGTTCTTAGGATAATAAGTGAATTCTTCCCCCTGTCTTATCACGGAAATAATCTCCGATTGGCTGCTTGCAGCAGCTCTTAGATTGGTGTATCCGTCAGCGTCGTTGATAAAACCAACTCTTTGGGCCAATAGAGTGGTCATGCCAAGAAGACTCAAGCCTAGATTAAATACCAGAATTTTCATTGAAGAATAAATCATTTTAAAATGATTAAAGGGGGCCTTGAAGGTAGAAGATAGCAGAATTAATATTATCGAAGAAAGAAGTTCCAATAGAAGTCTTAGGATTACTCCCTCGCCGAACTATAGCTTTCAATAATCACTGTAGCCAGAATGAGTACTCCCCCAATCAGGGTTTTAAGAGGCGGGTTTTCTTGAAGGATTAAAATGGCCAAAATGATCCCATAAATAGGCTGAATCGAACTAATAATACTGGCCGTAGAAACGCGGATCTTTTCCAGACTTTTGACAAATAAAGTGTGCCCCAATGCCGTGGTAACGACGCTGAGGATGAGTAGTTCCATCCAGAAGTCCTGAATACGGATGGGGTTCTCTAGATAAAACAGGCTTGGACTTAGGACCAGTCCCGTAATAACCAGTTGTTGGACCATCAGGCTCATGGAGTCTTCCCGCTGTACCTGATTCGAGAGCAAGAGATTCCGGAGCGCATAAAATACGGCAGAAAGCAAGCCGAAAATCACTCCCCACAGGGAGGTTTCGAAGCTTTCTCGGTCGGGCACCAAAAACAAGATGCCAACCAATACCAAAACACCAAGGAGCACATGTCGGATATTGATTTTTGACTTTCTGAAGAAAGGCTCCAAAAAGACCGTGAGGATGGGGAAGGTATAGAGCGAAATCATCGCGGTGGCCACATTCGATGCCTTGAGAGATAAGAAGTAGAACAGCCAATGTAGACAAAGAAAGACCCCTGTAGCCACCACACCTTTTCGGAAACGCATTTTGGGTCTAGGTCCTTTGGTTGTCGTGCGCAGAATAATCCACAGTAGTAAACCTCCAATGATCGATCTTATTACGATGATGGTTTCTGCAGGCAGGCCAATAGAGCGCACCAAGACTCCCGAAGAGCTGATGCAGAGCATGGCTAAGTTGAGCTTAAAGTATTCTTTTAGCATCTGCGGGCTGTTATTTCTGGGAGGTTATACTCTCGTATAGCTCCATAATCTGCTTGGTGGAGGGCTCCTGACGCATATAAGTCATCCGCTCTTTCTGGGTTTTCTGCCAGCGGTAAAACCAGGAAACTCCCCACTTCTTGTAGTAGCGATCCTCTTGTTGGTAAATGGAATCAGTCATGGCTTCCTCCATCGAAATAAAGGCATAGTCCCTTTCCTTTAGTTTTTGGATCAGTAGGGGCAAATAGTCCGTGTTGAGGGCATTGTCGTGGCAGAGGTAAATGTGCTTAACTGTACGACCGTATTCCTTTCGTGCGAAATCTTCAAAGAAGTCAAAGTACTCTAAGGTCTTGGAGACATAGGCTTCTCCGATTTCTCGCGCTTTTTCAAACTCTCCTTGATCTAAAAATTCCTTATAGACCCGGTTGTACATCCAATCCGAGCTTTCGATCGTAAACGGTGCAATCTTATAGCCTTTAACCTTTAGAAGACTCCTTCCTTGGTGATGCTGCAGAGAGTCTTTGCCCAAGTCGTTGTAGGGAAATCGAAAGTATTTGAGGGTCTTGTTGTACTTTTTGGCTAAGGACTTACTCATTTTCTCGCCCTTGTCAATTTCCGTCGAGTATTCTGTGAAGTCGGTATCGGAATAACGTTGGTGACTGTAGGAGTGATTCCCTAAGGTCACTAGCTCTTTTTCGGCCCATTGACTCAGAAGCCGAAAGTTCTTTGAAAGTGAATCTCCTTTATACACCAAGTGTTCATTGATGAAAATGGCGACTGGGATTTGCAGCGAATCGAGCTTTTGCAGAAATCGAGACTGGTAACCATCTTTTTGGAAAAGGCGGGTATTCGGGACGTCATCAATGGTAATGGCAACCGAATTTTGGGAATGGACATTACTAGACAAAAGAAGGACTCCGAAAAGAATAAGAACAAGTCTGCTCATGGTGATTGAATAAGGCAGTTCTAAATTAAGGTTCTTGACCCGGTCTGGGCAAGTGAAGCCTTAGAGTTTTACCTCCACCTCAATGATGTCGCCTAATTCAATTTGGGCTTTTTTGCGGATTTCGGCCTTGAGGGGCAGGAGGTAGGTGTCTTGTTTTTTATCAAACCAAATGGCAGTTTCCCACTCTTTGTGTTTGGTGATTGCAGTGGCCTTCATACGTCCCCAGCCTTCTTCCTGCCATTGCAGGGTTTTGCGGATTTCTTTGGCGATATCCTTGGGTAAGGAAACAAAAACCCAACCTGCGTTTTCGCCGCTTTTCCAGACTTTACCGGAGAATTGATAAGTGATTTTGGCTTGCAAGGAATCTTACTATTTATTGCCCTCTTTCAGACCATTAAAGAACTTCGTTCGTCTTGCAAAGTAAGCCTTCATGAACTGCTCTTCTGTGATTTCGTCACTAATGAATTGTTGCAGATTAAGGCTGTCCTTTAAGGCCAGGTATATCGCTTCCTGATGCTCAAAATAGAGGGTAAGTGTGTCTTTTTTCAGTTCGAATTCTACCTGTGTTTCTGTTCCAGCAGGATTTACTGGGTCCTTGAAAGACAGACTGTTCTCACCGACGGTATAGTATTCAATTGGACTGCGCATTATTCCTTCGATAATGCCATAGACACCGGTATCGGTTAGAAGAAGTTCTTGATAGCCATTGGGAAAACCCTGATCAGTTTTATAAAGCCTCCAATGCCCTTGAATACTCACTTCTTCCTGGTCCGCTACGAATAGGAAAGTACAGATGAACAAGTAGATGAAAGGAAATCGATTCATAGGCAGGCGTTGAATAAAATTACGGCATTGTAACCATATAGAACCAAAAAAAGCCCCGTCTCTGCGGGGCTCTTTCCTGAAAAGTCAATTGGAAGGATGACTGATCAGTGACAGGTTCTTCATTCACGACTTACTTGCTAACGCGTATGCCAAAGGCCACCGAATTAAAGGCGCCATTTTGAATATTGATCGAGTCGTAATCAAAGGTCAAGTCCCACTGGCAGGCACTTTTGAGGTTCGCTTCTTTGATTCGGTATCCGATTCCAATGTCGTAATTGATCCCGCCATCAATCCCTTCGGTTGTTCCAAACGCGTAGCCTAAACCACCGGAAGCACTGAGGCCATCCAAATTGAGGTATTCCGAAAGGTCGATCGTAGCTCGGGCCTTTATTGGTACGAACCCTACACCATCAACTTTCCCGAAATCCGTCTCTTTACCGACGTAATGGGTGTACCCTAATTCGCCTCCAAAACGGATGCCTTCGGCGACTTCGTCATCATAGCCAACGGCAGCGGTATAGGTGAACGCAAAAAAGTCTCCTTCTGCCCCCAGGGCTAAACCGATACGACCACGAAAGAAAAAATCATCTTCGCTTACTCCCTCTTCGGCAAAACGCGGGGCATCGCTACAAACCGTTTCGTAAAGTTCTTTCGTTGCTTCTCTGTATTTAGCGAGCTTTTCGGGGCTTAAACCAAATTGAATTGGGCCATCATCCTGTGTGCTGGCGTCCTCATCCTTTGGTTTATTCGCTTCGTCCCATTTACTTTTGCCTTCTGAAAGGATGGACCGGAAGGTCTTTAGCTTACCACCCACATACTCACTTTCTAGACATTTCACATCGGAGCTCTCGATGGTTTTATCGTTATCATCCACTAGCTGTCCTTTGCTATTGCGTTTGTATTTGCGCCATTTCTTCCCGCCTAGGTGCTCTTCTAAGCGGGTGAGTTGCCCCTTGGGATTTATGGAGATCTTCCTGTTCTTTTTGCCTTTTCGCATTCTTTTACTACCCAAATGGGTGATCTCTCCTTTGACATTGAATTTCAGGTCTTCTTTGTAGGTCTCTTTTCGGATTTCTCTGCTGTATTTATCCTTATAAACCACTTCAAAGACATGATTGGCGGAAAGGCCATCGGTGGAAAGGGTGATGGTTTCTGAGGAGCCGTCTTTATTGGTTTTTGTGGCGACCACTTTGTCTTTGCTTACCGTGACTTCATAGCCATCCGCTCTTTTGTATTTAACGGTTTTACTTTGTCCAAGGCCCATGGTATGCGCCAGAATTACAAATAGAAACAGAATTGATTTTTTCATGTGCTTAGATTTCTTGATGTGTACAAATCAAGACTTAAAAGCAAGGGAGAACAATACCGGAGTTCTGGTATATTAGATTGATTTACCTGTCTCAAGTAGAAATTAGATCACCTTGTTAACCATTTAAGTATTCTTTCAACAAAGGGGTGATAAACAATTGGAATCAGTTTTAATTATTTAGAAATGAAAAGAATACTATTTGCTATTGTGTTTTTATTGGCTTTAAATCTACAAGCTCAATCGGTAGAGGGAAGACTCAGCCTGAATGGAAAATCTAAAACCACTTTAGAGCTTAAAAATGCCTCTGCGGTACATCTGTTAAGTGAGTTTAAGGAAGGAAAGTACAGACTCAATTTTGAGTTTGAAGCCGATAATCTGGTTGGGTTCTACCAAGATGAATCAGGTAAACGCAAAGTCGTTTTTTACGAGTTTAAAACGGTTGTAAAACGGAATGGTCGCCTGGTAAAGAACGTCATTCGCAAAAATCCCATTCCTTACTTCCCGGGAGAGTATAGTCTTTCTGCGGAAGCCTTTGATTTTGTTGGCACATTAGCGGAGAATCCCATGGAAGAAGAAGAAATGCAAATGCTTAAAAAGGGAGGAATTAGTAGGATTATACCGGGCACTTATAGTATAGAGCTCTCGGTGAGACCTATTGGAGCCAAAGGGGGAATTAAGCCTGTGGTTTTCAACTTTACGGTGAAATAACCAAGCAATACGGTAAAAAGAAAACCCAAGCTCTATAGCTGGGGTTTTCTTTTGGTTCTACTTTTTTACCCTTTGAATTTCAGAATTTTTGAACAGCTTAGTACATTAGGGAATATTCATTTCTAGACTTTGCCTTATGAAATCCACTATCTCTCGCTTTTTTTTGTGCCTAACACTTCTGGCCATGACCTTTACTCTATCGGCTCAAGAAAAATCCACCATCATCTTCCACAAGCCAGAGAACCCAGCAAGGCTTCAGCGCCCTTTAGCGAAGCGGTACAAGCGGGGAATACCTTTTACCTAGCAGGTCAGATCGGGATGGATCGCGCTGCGGGGCGTATGGCCCCCGGTGGAATCCAAGGCGAAACCGAGCAAGTGATCAAGAATATAGAAGCGGTGCTGAAGTACCACGGAATGACCCTGGACAATGTGGTCAAGTGTACCGTTATCCTCAGCGATATCAATGATTTTAAGGCCTTCAATGAAGTCTACGTGAAGTACTTTAAGAAGAAACCGGCCAGAACGACCTATGCAGCGGCTGGCTTGGCGGCGGGAGCCATGATCGAGATCGATGTGATTGCGGTTAAGGGGGAATAATGATCCTACAATTCTTTAACCTTTAGACTATTTATCCGATCTATAGTCTCCTTTTTTTCCGTCTTTTTTATTTGTATCTATTGGGTTTGCAAGTGTGAGCTCATTCTTTTTCTGAGCTTCTTTTATCAATTCCAGTAACCTTTCTTCATTTGCCTTTTGATCGATAAGAATGTCCTTAATATGAACAATATTAAAAATTTTTCCATCATAGTCTTTTGGCCTTCTTAAAAGGGGTAAAAGTGATTTTAAGAAACTCTTATTCTCGTCCTTTGCATAGTTGTAATAGAAATAATTGGACCGGGCTAACTTGTAAACGGGTTTCTTTTTTACATGTAATCCAATTTCCTCGATTTCCCAGAAAGAGTTCAACCTGCCAGCATCCGCCCATCGGGTAAATTCAACATGATCGCATTTCGTGAGATTGGCTAGCTCTGAAATTACATCCCGAGCTACATCCTTAAGCGCTAATAGTTCCCAAGTTTCAATAAACTGCTTCTTTTGCATCCCTAGGTTGTATTTTCCTCTAAGAGAGAAGTATAAATTCCACAGATTCGCTATTCGATAGTCCTTCATTCTTCGAAGCTTTCTAGTCTTCCAAATAGAATTACTGGTAGAGATGATAGCGATTAGAACCGCTATTGTTGACATTAAAAAGGCATTGGCTTCTAGCCACGCCAGGATATCCTCTGGGATGGTATTCATAATGAGTGGTGTTTGGTTCAATTATCTTCCTGAACAGCTTATTTACTTAACCCATCCAAGAACAAAATCCTGGGAAAATAAGAAAACAGATGTTTTTTGAGGGGTAGATTTCTGTACAATTAGACCGATCTGTCTGATTTACCCCAAAACAGTACTCAACTTAAACATCGGCAAGTACATCGCAATAAGGATAACCCCCACAAAGAGTCCGACCAGGATGATGATAAAGGGCTCCAGGAGAGTCGAAAGCATCTTGGACTTTTGCTGAATATCGGCATTGTACTGAGTACTGAGTTTTTCGAAGACGTACTCGGTTTTGTTGGTTTCTTCAGCCACCTTGACCATGGAACTCATTTTTTGGTCAAAAAATCCAGAGGCGATAATTCCTTTATACAGTCCGTCCCCTTTAGTGATGGCGAGTTCCATCTTTTCCAAAGCCAATTTTAAAGGCAAGAATTCACTGGTGTCCTTGACCATCTGAATCGCCGTTAAAAAAGGGATTTTAGAGCTGGTTAAAAGACTGAGTGTTTGGGTGAATTTAGAGATGTGCAAGAGGCGTACAAAAGGCCCTAATACAGGTAGTTTGAGCAAGGTTTTTTGCCAGATTTCTAATACTTCCCGTCTTTTTAAAGCGAAACGAATCCCGAAAAAGCCGCCAATACCAACAAGGACTAAAAGGCTGCCGTAGGATTCCAGAAATTGCGAAAGCCCGACAATCAGTTGGGTGATCCAGGGTAAATCCACCCCGTTTTGACGAAATATATCTTCAAACATAGGCACCACCATCCGGAGCATAAAGACCACCACCAATACCGCTGTACACAGAATGATGAGGGGGTAGGTGAGGGCACCAATGATCTGGCGTTTACGTCCGTTGCGTTTTTGGTAGTAGTCGGCTAATTGCTGGGCCACTTGGCAGGTGACCGGTTTTTTCACCGATCTCAATGGCTAAACGCTCGTAGTTGCCAAAGTTCTTTCCGTTTTCAAATGCTTCAGCCAGGGAATAGCCCGTATCCAGTTGCTCAATAAGTTCTAAGAAGGATTCCTTTTCTTTGGCCTTGGCATTTTGCTCCATGATCACTAGGGCATCTCGGAGTTGTATGCCGGCTTCCAGGAGGGTCGAAAGTTGGGCGTAAAAAGCTCTTTCTTCTTTGAATTGACTCCGCCTCCAAACAGCTTGATGTCCCTTTTCAGGAACTCTTCAATTCCTGACGGGCCGGTCTCTTTGACGACTGCTTTGGTATGTTCAATACGAATTCCCATCTAGTTCAGGTAGCTGGTGGCTGCGTTTGCTTTATTAACGAAAATTTGCCTTAACCCATTGTTGCAAAAGAGCTCCAGGGCATCGATTTCTCCACTTTGGGTAGGTTTTCCTTTAAAGTAAGCTCGAACACTGTCCAATTCTATAGGCAGGGAATCTTGTTCCATAACCAAATGGGTTCGGTTAAGTAGCAGGGTATGGTTCCGAGTCACTCCCTCTAACTCCAACTTGTTGTCCTGGAAGTAAACCCGGTCTGCCTTGTTAAAGCGTATCCAAAGAAGCTCCTCGACTTTGTCGGTCTGCATTCCTTCATTTAAAGCCGATTGCATCCCGATCATTTGTCCATTAATTAGGCGCAATACCGAAAAAGCCAGTCCAACCACAACGACGGTGATCACCAGGACGACCAGGGATTCCTGTATGCTAAAAGCCGGTATTTTTTTCGCTTTACTCATTGGAGTTCAATCGTGATTTGTTCTTGGTTCTTGGTGCTCTGGGCAATCAGCTGAGGGGCAGAACCCTTGGGTTCAAGCCTGATCTGCCAGTCGCCAAGTTCTTCGGTATAGTTTTTAGGTAATTCGTTGTGGCGGTATTGGTAGGCCAATACTTCTAAACGGTGCTGGACTTTTTCTTTTTGTACGTCCAGTTGGTTCTGAAAAAGGTTATTCAGGATCATACTGGAGACCATAAAAATCACCACCAGCAAAACCGTGGAAACCATGGTTTCCATCAGGGTAGAGGCGGGGAGTTTTCTTTTTAATCCAACCATTGCGCTCTTGCTTTTTGGTTCTGATTCCCGATGGAAATTCCCGCGTATTCTTCGGGCAGGGCAGCTCGATTGATTTGCCCATTGAACAGGTGGTTGATATAATTGGAACCGTTTTGAAAGGTTTGAAACAGGGAGGTGTAAACTATTCCATTGACCTGACCTTGTAGGTCCAAACTGCCTTGGCAATATACCTGGCCGTCTACTCGGCTGTTTTCAGGGATTTGGATGTCGGGATTGTGGTCAATCTTTTCAACACCGGTTCTTTCGATGTACAATAGACTTCCTCGGATATTCGATCCCTCGCCCAAGGCCAATTTAATTGGGGGTACGGTCTCTTCGGGAGGAGCCGACTGTTGGTAAACACACAGTACCGAAGGGAAGGCCAATTCCACTCTATTACCCACTTGGATTTGCTCAGTGGCGAAGGCTTGGAAAGCCCCGTAGACATCGCTTTGAATTTCGATTTTTGGGGCGATGAGCACCACTCCAAAGAGCTCGGATCTTTTGCCCACAATGATCTTATTGGATGCCTGAACCAGGATGTTCCCTTTTAGCTTTTGGTTGTTTAGAAGGATCATATCGCCTTCTATTCGCTGGGTTTCTTCGGTATAAGAAGCACTTAGTTCTGCCGGTATGTTGGTCAATCGGATACCCCTGGAATAATCTCCATAAAGGTCTTCCAATTGATCTCTGCTCCCAGGAGACAGTTGGGGAAGGGATTTTCGACTTTGTTTTTGATCGCCGTAGACCAGGTAATCGCCTAGGTAGCCCAGACCACGAATGTTCCCTCTTTTAATGCCTCGCTCTGGTAGGAAGGCATTGCCCTCAATTCGGGCATTTCCGGCTAATACTACAGGAAATCCCTGGTCTTTTAAATAGAGCGCAGTCTTGGGTTCGGCAGTACTTCCCACTAGGGAAAGGCCTTTCCATTTTACCTTTTTAAAAGAAGGGTTTTGGGTGCTTTTTTCGAAGAGTCCCCAGTGATGGGATGGGGGAGTAGAGGGGAGGTTTTGCCCTTGTTTAATAAGGGTGATCAAGACGTTTTGTTTGGCCTGGAACTGACTCTTGGTACTGATCAGCAAGACGAAAGCCATCAGGAGAACACAGACGAGCACTCCGATGAACAATACCAACTGTAATGCCCCGGCCTTGAGTCGCATTTATTGGGTGATTTTTATGGTCTTGGAAACTCCGTTTTGCCGCAGGATGACTTGGGAGGCATTCCCTGAGATGAGTTTGATTCCCTTAATGACATCCCCAACCTGAAACAGTTCTTGGGTGCCTTCGATCGAAATAAAGAAGTGGTGGTCTTTGGTCTTTTTTCCTCCAATAAAGCCTTGGTAGCTGACTTTATCGAGCAAGGTGTTTACAACCACTTTGGCTTTTTGCACCGCTTGTTTTTTCGCTTTTTGGGTCTGGGTGCTGATGGTCTTACCCAGAAAAGGATCGCGGTAATTGAGTTTTAATTCGGCGGTTTCTTTTTGTTCGGAAGAAGCGGACCTGTATGCGATAGCTTTGGAGCTAGGCAAAGGTTTTTGCTCGGGGTATAAGGTCTTGATTAAGCGCACCAGAAAAATACCCCAGATGCCAATCACCAGGGCCAGTAAAACATAGGTTTTTACTGATTTTTTCATGGGTTACTTATTGGGTAGAAACACTAAAGGCGATGACTTCGGAATAGACTTCAGAGCTGCTGTTAAAGGCTCTGATTCTCCATTCATAGGAGGCGTCCGAAAGCTCTGCAGCGACTTTGGTGGGGTCTCCTTCATCGCTGACCTCAATGATTTGATCCAGTACAATCTGGCTGGCATTATCAAAGCTAGGTGTAGCCACTTGTAACTGGTAGGAGGTGGCATTGGCCACGGCGTTCCAATTGAATTCGAGAGTGGTGGTCGAAACCACAGCATCACTTTGGGGTGCCAAGAGTTCTAAGGTCGATTGGCTGATGTCCGGCGTCGAGTCCGAGACGCCGACATAACTAACGGCAAAACGGGCGCTGCTGTATGCGGTTTCATACCCATCGTTCATGCCCTTGACTCGCCACTCATAGGCTGAAGAGTCCAACGGGATTTCAATGAAGCCTTGGGTATTGGTGGAATCCAGGGTAACCAGACTGTCTAAAAGTACCTTGGAGGAAGCCGTAAAATTGGGCTTACTCAATTGGACCAAATAGGTGTTGACCTGATCGATTTTGGACCAGGAAAGGGAGGTAATCGAGTCCGTTACCTCGGCACCTTCGACCGGAGATTGTAAGAGCACTGTTTCGTCCGAAATATCCTCAATTCCAATGATCTCGGAACAGGATAGTAGGGTTAACACCAACAGTGCAGAAATGGGGCGTTTCATGCGTTAGAATTGGTGTTATTATAACGTTAGAAAGTGTTGAAGATTATAGGGTTTTCGATGAAAAGAAAATGACTAATAGATATTACCTCAATCTTGCTGCAACAATCACAATTTTAATTGATTAGGTCTGTGATCAGATATTAGTTCAGTAACTAGATATATTTTAATGATTTTTCACCTCTTAATATGACTTAATTAACAAGAAAGTTGTCTTTTTTTTCTAATGGGAACTTAAGTAATCGACTGTTTGAGTTCATTATGACTACGTACTCTTTAGTAATGTTTATTTCTTGAATGAAAAAAACACTTTTGTTCTTAAATGAGGCCGCGTTTTCTTTTGAAATGGCTAAAATATTATTATCTAAATCAAGTATATAAACACTTGAGGGGTCATTTTTATAATCTATAATGTAACATTTATCTCGTTTGATAGTCGAACTTTGAATGAAGTGTTGATTTCGATAAAGGCTGATTATAAGGTATTGATAATTAAATAATTCGGTGAAAATTTTTTCATTAGGGGAAAGTTGAAATTGGGCTTGAGAAAATATTTTCTTGTCCTCATAGAATATTTCTTTTCCATTCTCAACGGAATAAAATTGAGTTAGTTGCAGACTTGGAAAATATATTGTATCTCCTTTACGTATTCTCTTTTTATCCCAAACGGTTATTGGATTTGGTTCTTGGGTTGTAGAATCAAAATAGAGAAGCTTTCTTTGACTAAAAATATTTGCTGTGTAAAAACAAATAATTAGAACTATTAAACATTTCATTATTTACTCTTTTTCTTCATTAGGTTCAGAGGGTGGGACATATCTATAAAAAGCACTTTTGTCTCCGGGAGCGCCTTGAGTTTTACCATATCCTGGGTTCTTTGAAAGCATCGTAGACTCGAAATTTATATTATATGTTCCAGATGAAGATCCGTCTTTCTTGTAAAAAACTTGTCTACCTTTGGTGGAATTAGTTAATAATAGAGTTGCCGTGTGAGTGGTCACTCTAATGTCTGAATTATTAGCATATCTTACAATATCACCAGTCCTTTCTTTTCCATTTTCAATGTTTTTGTATTCATTTTTAAGAATAGTTTTAAAGTCAAAGTTTGGGAGGCCAGGAAAAAATCCTAGAGGATCTGCATCCTTTGTTTGAACTTTCCGGGTTGATGCTAAGCTATGACTGCAACTCATGCAATTACCACCTTCCGTTAGATCACTTCCGTAATTTAAAGCGTCAACCCTTTCGGCTTCTTGAGCTATTTTACCAAATCTACCCTTTAATTCAGTTACAGCGATACCATTGTTACTCTCAAGAAAGGAACTTAGTCCCTTTTTACCTCCAAGCATTCTCTTTAATTGAGATTTGGATAATCCGGTTTCCTTCATAAGCGTTTCTAAGTTTTGCTCAGGAGCCTTTTCATCTGTAGATTTTTCTAAATAGAGCCTTCTTTCTCCATTGTCATTTACTTTAAATTTAAATTCAAATAATCCATCAGGGTCTACAAAGTAAACTGGATTATTTGCAGCATATCTAAATGGAGTCAAGTCAAAGGCCTCTTGTGCTGCAGCATCAATATTCATCCATCTACCTATTGCGGCATCGTAGTTTCTAGCTCCATAATCATACCAATCTAAATTGAGTTCAGTTTGTTCTTCCTTGCCATTGTAACTGAATTTCAGTGCTGAGTTATTACCATTCGGATATGATTGACTGTTATATCCTTGATGTTTATGTCCAAAGGGGTAGTAGTTATTTTCTTCTACAATTTCAGGTGTTCCATTATTATCTGAGTCTGAGAAGCTGAGTCTATTACTTCCTAGATGATCTCTGTTTTGATAAACAAGTAGGAAGTTGTCTTGAGCATCCACATATCCTTCTGGATGTGAGAAAAAAGAGAGGTTTTCATCTTCATAGATATATATTCCGGCATAGTCAGTTGATGTACCAGTGCTTACTGTCTTTTTTAGTTTAATACCGGTAGCATCATAGACGTAGTTGATGGTTCCTCCATTGATATTCACAGAGGTTGGCAGGTTTAGGTGATTGTAAGTAATACCAGTAATTCCTTTATTGGAATCGGTAATCATGTTCCCATTTAGATCATAGGTGTATTCATTGCTGGAATTTGTTTTGTCAATAAAACCGTAGTCTTTATGACCAGTATCGTTTACACTGAGGAGTTTATTGCCACTGTCGTATCCATAAGTGAGTACATCCATATTGGCAAATGTTCCATCTTGGAATCCATTACGAGACAGAGTTTCGATATTCCCCATTTTATCATAAGTGATATTGGAGACATTATAGTTCGAGGTATTGTCAGTCGCAGTCTTAATACGGTTTAAGGCATCATAAGTATAGGAGTAGCGGTTACTCACTGGATTCCCTGTATTGTTGACGCTGGCCGAGTTCCAGAGTGTTTGGGAGATGTTTCCATTAAAGAGGGCTTGGGGGTTTTCACCAGCTCCAAAGTTCTGAGGATCGTTGTAATTAATTTGAAAGGCGAATAAATCATTCCCTAGATTGTTAGGATCATTGATTGATTTTAACCATCCCCTGATATTGTATGTGTAATTTACCGTTTGTATGGAGTCCCCAACATATTTGACAGTATTTTGCCCAAGTTTATCATATTCCAAGGAAGAAAGGGTTGTCCACGGATTGGCATTGATGGCCTGTTGATGAGTTAGAGGCCTGGCCATATGATCATAAGTGAAGTACTCATTGGTAATTACTGGCGCATTACTGGCTCTAGTGTGCGAACTTTTGGACTCCAGTACTTTCCCTGTAAAGTCTATATTGGACTCAGAGATGTCGGTAGTATTGAGGTAATTATTCTTGGAAGCTGAGTAAACCACTCTTCCTTCTTGGTCATACCCATTGACTGTGGTAATCCAATCATCATGATCAAGAACCCTTGTCTTACTAACCGTTGCTAGGCCTTGTGTAGCATTTGTGATATTTTCAGAAAACCTATTTGAGGCAGGTATACTTAAACCGTCCTGATCCACATAAGAATCGTAATAGCTAACAGTTAGAATCTCATCAGATCCGCCACCAGTTAGATCAATACTAGGGTAGGTGTTATCGGTATAGTAGATCGTAATCCCGCCTTTATCTAATGCAGGTCCTCTTTCTTCAAAGGTGGTCCCATGCGCATCGGCACCATCTTGAAGAGTTTGTCTGTTGCTTGTCGAGACTTTAATCCCTCTGTAAGTAATTCTGCCAAAGGCATCGTATTTGGTAAAGAGCCATTT
>NZ_MQVX01000001.1:1265481-1269187 GCF_002954325.1 Aureicoccus marinus | reverse complement strand
GCAATGGGATCATTGGATGGAGTAGGCTCAGCAGTGACAATAGCTGCTGAAAAGACTGCACCTGGTCTAATCCACGCCCCCGGAAGCAATCGAATGGTACCTGTGGCTTGGGTGCTTATTGTACCAGAACTAATCTCATAATCGATGGTCTCTTCGGCTTGTTGGGCCATAAGAGTTGAGGCAGCAAAAAGCAGCACCAAAAATGTTTTGATGGTTTTCATGGGGTTGGGGCTTGAGGAATTAGTCTTTGTAGTTGTACTGATTCTCACTCAAGAGAAAACATTGAAATACTTTAAAAAGAGATAATGAATTAATTTAATTCTCAAAATCGATATAAGTAAAATCTAACGTGTAGGTACATACCAAGAAGGTTTATCTATTTTCATCTCTATAAGCTTATCCCTTAAACTTTGGCTTACAAATATTCTTTTGCGCGCTTCTGCGCCAGTACCAAACCACTCTTTACTTTTAAAAATCGGAGCAATTATATTACTGTACTTAGGGTAGAATCCTTGTGCTCTAGGATGATACTTCACTCTTCCAGACTCTTTGCATTTCTCAATTGGATAGTCTTTAAGATCAAGAGTTTCATCAGTTTCCTCCAAAATCAACTGGACAAACGAATCAAAAGGTTTGTCCTTTTTGTACTGAAGTACTGGTCTGCTTTTTATACCTAAAGGTTCAAACACCTCGATATAAAGACCAACGTCAACAAATAATTCATCGTAAATCCAACCTAGCCCAAATAATCTTTTCGTTTTTGGTTTAGGAACACTTTTCAGTCTAAAGGCATCTTTTTGTTTTTTACCTATACCGCTACTCTTACTATAATCGCTTAAGTCATATGTCAAATTCAAATAACCAAAATCAATATCTGGCATAGGGTAACCATGAGTATGTTGATTAATTTTGGCGGATAAGGTTGATTCGATTAGTTCGGTATTACTGAATTTGGGATATTTAATTCCTAATACACCCCATTTCTTTAAATAGGGTAAAAGTTCCAAATACTTTTTTTCATCAATTTGGATCGATGAAAAACCAGCTTTGATTTTAAGACCAATTCTTTCTTCAATTATTCTAATTTTTTCATCGCTCCAATCGGATGCAATATGATAAATGAACTTCATAAGCCTAATGCCTTTAATATAGTTGGATAGTCTTTGTATATTTCTCTGGCAGCATTTATTACATCAGCCTTCGTTGCATTTGCTGTTGTGATCGCAGCATTGCTACCATTGTATCCAATTTTTGCCCTCCACGCATTTGTAAATACTTGGTGCTCAAATTTAGTCAATGCGATTGACTGCATACTACCTGGACTTACTCCTAAAATACTAGCAAATCTTTTTTCGATCAAATGATGAACCTGTAACCCTTTTCCTTTAGTAAGTTTAAGAAGCTCTTTATACGATTTTATTCCATATTTGGATGCATAACCTAAAACCGAAATTCCTCTACCTCCTACAGCTCCTGCAGCTGCACCACCGCCGCCTGCGGGAAAGAAAATATTTCCAATATACACCATACCGTATTCGATGGCCAGGGATTTAGTGAGTTGTACGACTTCGGAATTGTGCATTTGAATAAAAGCATTATACGCATCGGTTGTTTCTACTCGAAAACCACTATCTCTTGTGTATTCAAAACCAAGTAATTCCAACATATCCTCAATATCTCCTACTGTAGCATCTGATCCACCTAACCAGAATTTCCCTTGCTTTGTTAAATCTTGATCGCCGGATATTAAATCAACTCTGCCAGTCTCAAGATTTAAATAATAACTACTGCATTCTTGACATTTAACGGATTGTTTTTTGTTACTTGAGAAGGTACCGTCGTGATTATTTACCCATTTCTCATCATCGGAAGATTTTTTATAGATGTCCATTACAAAATCAGTCGCATCTGCTCCGCTCGGGTCGGCCCAATAAATTGGGTTGTTATCAAAGCCATTATATGGAGAGTTCGAGAAATGGGTTACTGGGTCACTTGATATCCACCTACCTATGGTAGGATCGAATCGTCTAATATCCATTTCATATAAATCGATTTTAAGTGACTCTTCAAATTCGATACCATTGAACCCATATTTCAGCGCTGAATTATTTCCGTTAGGAGAGGATTGATCATTATACCCTTGATGTTTTAGACCAAAGGGGTAGTAGTTGTTTTCTTCTACAATTTTTGGTGTGCTATTGTTGTCTGAATCTGAAAAGCTGAGTCTATTGCTTCCCAGATAATCTCTGTATTGATAAACAAGTTTAAAGTTGTCTTGCGCATCAATATATCCTTCTGGATGAGAGAAAAAGGATAGGTTTCCATTCTCGTAGATGTACATGCCTGCATAGTCTGTTGAATTTCCTGTGCTTACCGTCTTTTTTAGTTTATTACCGGTTGCGTCGTATCTATAAGTAATAGTTCCCCCATCGATATTAATATTGGTTGGTAGGTTTAGATGATTGTAGGTGATACCTGTAATTCCTTTATTGGAATCGGTAATCATGTTCCCATTGAGATCATAGGTGTATTCATTGCTGGAGTTTGTTTTGTCAATAAAACCATAGTCTTTATGACCAGCATCGTTTACACTGAGGAGTTTATTGCCACTATCGTATCCATAAGTGAGCACATCCATATTGGTAAAAGCTCCATTCTGGAATCCATTACGTGATAGACTTTCAATATTCCCCATTTTATCATAAGTGATATTGGAGACATTGTAGTTAGAGGTATTGTCCGTCGCTGTCTTAATACGGTTTAAGGCATCATAAGTATAGGAGTAGCGGTTACTCACTGGATTCCCTGTATTGTTTACACTTGCCGAGTTCCAGAGTGTTTGGGAGATGTTTCCATTAAAGAGTGCATCTGGGTTTTCACCAGCTCCAAAATTTTGTGGATCATTATAGGATATAGCAAAGGCGAATAAGTCATCCCCTAGATTGTTAGGGTCATTGATAGATTTTAGCCATCCTCTTACATTGTATTTGTAGTTGACGGTCTGAAGAGAGTTCCCAATTCTTTTGATGGAATCTTGTCCAATTTTATTGTACTCCAGAGAAGAAAGGGTTGTCCACGGATTGGCATTGATGGCCTGTTGATGAGTCAGAGGCCTGGCCATATGATCGTAGGTAAAATATTCATTAGTGATCACTGGCGCATTACTGGCTCTAGTGTGAGAACTTTTGGATTCAAGAACCTTACCAATAAAGTCTAAGCTGGACTCAGAGATGTCGGTAGTATTGAGGTAGTTGTTCTTGGAAGCTGTGTAAACCACTCTTCCCTTATCGTCATATCCGCTAATAGATGTAATCCAATCATCTTGATCAAGAACTCTGACTTTACTGACGGTTGCAAATCCTTGGGTGAAAGAGGTTATATTTTCTTGAAAGCTGTTTGTGTTTGTTGGAGGTATACTTAATCCATCTTGCGTTTCTGGTTGATTTTCATTCTGATCAAAATAAGAATCGAAGTAAGTAACGGTTAGAATCTCATCAGATCCATTACCAGTTAGATCAATACTAGGGTAGGTATTATCGGTATAGTAGATTGTAATACCGCCTTTACTTACCGCAGGTCCTCTTTCTTCAAAGGTGGCCCCATGTGCATCGGCACCATCTTGAAGGGTTTGCCTGTTGCTTTGAGTGACTTTAAACCCGGTATAGATTGCTCTACCAAAGGCATCGTATTTGGTAAAGAGCCACTT
>NZ_MQVX01000001.1:1129106-1264856 GCF_002954325.1 Aureicoccus marinus | reverse complement strand
GGAATGGGGCCACTTGGCGAAGTAGAAGGATTCACAATGGATGCAGAGAAGACTGCACCTGGTCTAATCCACGCCCCCGGAAGCAATCGAATGGTACCTGTGGCTTGGGTGCTTATTGTACCAGAACTAATCTCATAATCGATGGTCTCTTCGGCCTGTTGGGCCATAAGAGTTGAGGCCGCAAAGAGCAGCACCAGAAAGGTGTTGATGGTTTTCATGGTATGGGGTGATTAGTCTTTGTAGTTGTATTGGTTTTCACTTAGGAGAAAGCCATCATTGTCTCTTACGAATTGTAGACGGTTATTGCCATCGTATTCATAATGAGTTGTGTAACCCCTTGCATCGGTTGTTTTAGTAATTCCAATAAAAGGTAAATACTCGTAGGTCGTGATCATTGCCTGGGGTAAACTATTTCGCAATTCATTAATATCATCCATTTCCAATTCTGTTAGGTTAATCACCTCTGATATATTGGATTTATTCAAAGCGATCCGGATGTCCTCATAGCTCGCATTTTCAATCTTTGCAATAGGAAATTGATCATTATACCCCCAAATAAAACTGGTAGATGAGCCACCTGGCTTTTTATACTGAAGAATATTCCCCTTAACATCGTAGAGTTCATATATCTGTCTCAGTTCGGCATCATAGTCGGCCTTCTTCGTCCAGATCTCTTTAGGAATAATGTGATATCCATAATCTACGCCATTTCCAAATACGGTATATTGCTCCGATAGTTTGGTTTGCATAGGGTTTGCTTCAGTTCCTATGTAGATTTCTGACCTTACTTGTTCTGCTAATCTGTTGTTTGTGACGAGTGTATTCATTAGTGATTCTGAAGTCAGATCTTGTGGATATTCAGCAATAGTTGTTCTTAAATTCCCTTCACTATCCTCCATTTCCATTCTTTTTAAAAAGTAATTTGGAGACTCATAGTAATACTTGGATTCTGAAACCATAGATCCTTGATCGAAGAAGTTTTCTATAGTCGTATGAGAGAGCTTCATAAACGTACTTTGTTCATAGGCATCTAGGTCCATAACTTGGTACGGGTGCCCAATCGGAAATTTCTTGTCAAAGAAGTTCATGATTGGGAATGATTGAACTAGGTTGACGTTGAGTGAATATGGAATGTATTCATTCATTGTTTTTTGCAGAAGAGTACCATCCTTATGATGAACAGTCTGCATTTCCATGCTTCCATTGATATAGTCATAGGTTACCGGAGATGTACCCAATAAATAGACTTCACCATAGTACAGTTCCTGGAATAGAAAACCGCTAAAGCCGGAACAACCAGAAGATGTGCTAATACAAGAATAGTCTTCTTGGCAGGTAGAACTTCCTGAAGCTCCGACAAATTGGGGTGTACATAAAATATTTCGAGTCAATCGTTTGTTAGGGTGATTCTTAAATGTTGTGGTGATCCACCCATTATCATTTCCGTTGGAGTCTACGCTTTTTTCTGTGACAACAGAGTACCCGATATGACTGCCAGAAGCAGAGTTAGCCGTTCTAATCCTATTTTCAGAATGAATTTGAGCCTTATTATTGCCATCACTCCCGTAATTTTCAGGAGTGTATTCCCACATGGATCCACTTCCTTTTGAAGTAAATACAAGGTCGTCCATGAGTTTTCCACTGGATGTAATTGTTCCGCTTTCGCCTGTCGTGGTATAGTCATAGGTCTTGGCACTGATAAATGAACCGTCCGTGTCCTTATTGACTGTTTTCTTCACACGTAAACCACCAACTTGGAAGGTGTCAAAATGGTCTGAAGTTGGACTTTCATCCTTCCAATACTGCATACTAGCTGTAGCATTGGCAACAACAAGTGGACTTGAGTTACTCCAGCTTTGTGTCCTGAGAACATAGGTCCCCACAGGCAAGCTCATTTCTTGCTCATCCGACACACTTAATGTATTGACGTCAAATTGGTTGTCGTAATTGATTAGGGGGTAAACTTGACCAGTATTTACATTTTCCACCCAAACGGCAGGTCCAACAGGATTAATTCCTTGATTACAACCCGTAACACAACTTATTTGGTAAGTTACCTTAACGTTAAAGGATTGATTGTTACAAAAATTTGTGTCGGTTATATCAATATTGCTATTTATGCCAACCGAGTAATTCCCTACTTGGCAATCGTTGTAGTCGTATAAAGTATAACTGGGATCTTCTTGCAGCTTTAAGTGTTGATAAGCAAAATTGTACTCTTCCGAAGATCGAATTCCTGGTGTTCTAAATTCTCCCGTATCACTGTAATAGGTAGGTTGATATCCCACCCGTTGCAGTGTTACTTCGTTTCCTTCATAATGGTACTCGGTAGAACCTCCGGTAGGATAAGTTACCCGCTCAAGCAAACCATATTTACTATAAATAGAGTCTGATTTGCGGTTAGCTCCATTTATTTTGTAGAACTTCTCGTATTCACGAGTTCCACCCGCAATATTTGAGGAGAAAATATAATAGAAACGGTTGGAGCTCGGTATTCTATGGGTATTGGAATTTACACCATTGTAGAAGCCCCATAAATCGGTGGCTTTCGAGTCCTTAGTCGGTAAGGAATTTTGGTTTATGTAATTAAAGGAGTACTTCTGATCAAAAATCTGTACTTCATCCAGCTTTAAACGCAAATAGTTCTCCTTGTTAGTATCATTGATCTTATTGCTGTTGAAATAGGAGTAAGTCATATCGACTTGCTTAACCTGATTACCTTGAAAATCCTTTAGGATTACGGACTCTAGGCGTTTGGCATTTTTTGTATTCGGACTAATACTAGGGTTCCAGGCAGATAGATTAGAGAGATTTCTGAATGCAGTCTTTGAGAATAAATCAAGACGTTCGCTCCCTAGATTGAACTCTAATGACCCAAAATCTCCGGTAACCTTAGATAGATAGAGATTATGGAACGCATTCAATGAGGCGCTCAGAGATGTGGGATTGATCACTGTTAATTCTTCATTATAAGCAGTCGCAGTATTCGCTTGAGCATTAATATTGAAAGAGAATGTCTCTGAGAAGGACGGATAAGAAAAGTGATGCCCCGGAGTATACTCAAAATTCAAGGTATTGTCATAGGGAGAAATGATGGTTTCGGGTTTCCAGGCCGTAATGAGATCACGGGTTTGATTGGTTGACCAATAGGGAATTCCATCTAAGGCTGCTGCCTCGAATATAGTTCCCGGAGGTGCATCCCAACTGCTGTAACCGGTAGACTTTTCTTTATAATTAAAGATGTATTTGAATCCTTTGGGATCAATAACTTCAAAACTGTAATCCTCTTGGTCCTCAAATTGAGATATAAAGAACTTTACTTTGAAATTATTTGAATCTACCGTTTTGGCGACGAGCATGTTTTCATTCCCCTGTCTTTTCGGTAGATAAAATTTACAGCTTCCATTCGGGGTAGATACGGTAAATAAATCTGGTTCAAAGTCATGCGGTTGATTAATGGTGAATTCCGTGTCCAGATAGAGCAGCGTACTTCCCGAAAGTGAAAAGGAGTATCCATTATTGGCGTTCGGAGTCAGGTAATCTTCCGTATGTATCCACCCTATATTATCGGCGTCAGCTGAATAGTCGCCATTTCTAAGGTCATCATAACCATTAATTTCCCTGGTTATCACAATCCCTTCAGATAAATTCCAGCCAAGACCCACCCAGGTGGCATCTTGATTGACTCGAATTCCACCTGTGTTGTAAGACAACGTAAAGGGAATCATCAGACCATCCAGGTCAATGGAGTGAATGGGAATACTAATGTTGGCTGTACCGTTGTATTGATTTACCGGGTATCCTCCATAAGTTCCTAAACTAGCCACTTGAGGACTTTCGGGAATTAAGGAAACCTCATAGGAAGAAGGCCCAATATCTTCAGGAGTATTGCCAGATTGTGCAGTACAAATACTAATTGTAAGACCGGCTATTATTGCCAGAAATGATTTTCTTAACATGATAAGTTCTTCTGGTTGATTATTTACTTCCTTTTTCCAATTCCTTCACCTGTTCGTCCAATTCGAGGATGTAGAGGGTGAGTTCTTCGATCTTTTGCAGAAGGATCTTGTTCATTTCGCCGAGTTCGACGCCTTCCTCTTCGACTTCCTTAGCAGAAGGAACTGCAGGCAAGTGGCCGTACTTTTTGATGAAGTTGCGAATCTCGTCCAGGGTTGGGAGGTCGTAGTCAGATACGAAGACGAAATCGGGCCAGGCATCGTTGTCGACGCGGATTTCTCGAGCGCGGATTTTACCATCTACGGCAAGCTTCCAATCACCTACGAGCAGGGTTCCGATACTAACATTACCCTGGTGGCTGATTTGCATTTGCAAGGATGAACTAGTGCTCGTATTTGAATTAGCGGTAAAGAATCTCCACCCTTCGGCGTCTTTGTAACGCAATAGGTTGCCCATATAAGCACCATTACCAGCCGTGCGTTGAATCTCAAAGTGGCCTGTGCCATTGGTACCTCGGTGCATAGAGATCTTTGCAGACGCAAAATTGTTACCGCTATTGATGTATTCTGTGTTTAAAAAGATGCGACCTCCATTATAATCATCTTCGCCAGTTCCCTTGATAAATAAGGAAGCATTATCTCCTTGAATACGTTGATTTCCGACGACATGAAGGTTTTCATCCGGAGTGCTGGTTCCGATTCCCACCTTTCCGCTGCTAAAACTGACATCGTTACCGGATTGGGTCCAAAGGGATGTAGAGCTTCCTCCTCCACTGCCTCCGCCACCACTGGAAGAATCGGTTGTTGTTGCACTAAGGTCATCGGTAGGATCTGAGCTTACTCCTTGATCACTCACAGCGCGAACGGCAAAAGTGTAAGTAACACCTGGACTAAGACTGTTAATCGTAGTATTGGTTGAGTTCCCCACATTGATAGTTGTGGAAGGATCTATGTCTATTTCGTAATGACTGATTGAACCTGATGTAATAGTAGATGCATTCCAATTGAGGTCAATGGAGGTATCCGTTGGGTTGGAAGCGTAAAAGGTTGTTGGAGTGCTAGGTTTTGGAGGTGGGGCTGTAGTTACTTGTCCATGAACTTCAACTTCGGTAATATTTAAAATGCCTTGCCCAGTCGTTTTATGAATCATGACATAACGCCCACTCACGCTTAGATTCTGAATGTCCTGTACTAGATCTCCATTCAAGTTATACACTGCAGTATAATCAGAAGGGTCTGAACTGTCTTGATTACCGACATAGACAACCGCCCCATTCAAACGACCTACACAGCAAGATGAAGGTCGGTTAATGACTTTGATTTGGTCAATATCATAGGCTTGACCCAAATCTACTCTCCACCAAGGGTTGGCTCCATTAATCGTGTGAGTCCAGTTATTTCCTGTTGTAATTCCATCAACAGCCTGATCCGAAGTATAGCCATTCCAGGTTGAAGATTGTGATGTGGATTTATTCAAAGCCACATTAGGGAAGGAGCTGCCTCCTCCACCTGAAGTACTGCTTCTAAAAAAGGTTATGGTGAAATTGTCGGTTTCTGTAATATTACCGGGACCATTTAGGTATTGAACCGTAAAGCTCACCGCTTCTTCCGCGGTTTGTGTCCATGGGGTGAAATTACCACTGGTATCCCCGTAACATGCATAAGGATGGGCTCCTTCGGTTTGTGTGTGTCCATTAGATAAAGTAAACTTTACTTGTGTATAAATTCCACTAGCAATATCAGAGACCACGCTCAAGCGATTAGAGATATCTAAATCCCAAGAAATGTTATTATTAAAGCCGGAAAGGAGAGGTTGGTCTGTGTCTCCATCATAGAGGGTATACGAATATGTAGTCTGAGCTTGGATGCTGTGACCAATTAGAACCGCTATAAGGGTAAATAGGAATTTTAATACTGTTTTCATTTTATGAGAATTGAGAGGTGGTTGGATTATTTGTTTTTCTTTTCTTTTAAAACTTGGATGCGTTCTTCCAATTGAAGGACATAGAGGGTCATCTCTTCGACTTTTTCAAGGAGGATTTTGTTCATTTCGCCCAGTGCAACTCCCTCGCTTTCTACTTCCTTGGCAGAAGGAACATGGGGTAGATGCCCGTGTTGTTGAATAAAGGCTCTTACGGCGTCAAGCGTTAATAGCTCATAGTCCGATGTGAAGACATAGTCAGGCCAGGCGTCGTTGTCGACCCGGATTTCTCGGGCGCGAATTTTGCCATCAACTGCGAGTTTCCATTCCCCGGGATTGGTTGTACCGATACCGACGTTACCATTTTCTTTGATGGTCATACCCACAACAGTACCTGTGCTCGAATGTGCGTTGGCCGTATTAAACTTCCATCCGTCTCCATCCCGGTAGTACATTAGAGTCCCTACATACTCATTATCTCTGTTTCGCCGCTGAATCTCGAAGATTCCGTCGCCCTGGGTTCCCTGTGCATGATGAGCATGGCCGTGTGGAACTGATTCGCCGAATTGATGTGCTGGGAAGACAGGTAAATTCGACCTCCTTGATAATCACCAAGTACGTTGCTCTCGATGAATAAAGAGGCATTGTCTCCTTGGATAAGTTCATTCCCGACAATCTGAAGGGGATTGCTGGGATCTGATAGGCCGATCCCTACATTCCCTCCATCATAATAGATATCAGAACCGCTCTCAGACCAAAGACTGCTCGTGCTTCCTCCACCTCCTGAGCTAAGAGGATCACCAGTCACCAGAATGTCGTCCACATTATAACTTTCGTTGCCATAACTGACCTTGATTTCGATTTCAATGACTAGGCTTGCCCCATTGAGGTTACTTACCGAAAGGGTCTCGGGACTCGGAACATCGTCAATGACTTCACCAAATTGCACGCGCGCTGCGCCGTCCAGGCTGTAGAAAGCTCTGACGTAGTCGCTGGTTTCTTTGTTGTTGTCATTGTCATCGACCACCAGCGAGATTGCTAGGTTTTCAAAGGCCGAGATATCAAGGGCATTGGTGGTAAAGGTGGCTAGACTTCCCGCATTAACGCCAACGAGTTCGAGCCGGCTGTTATTGACTTGGAAGCTTCCCTGATTGATAACCAGACCCCAGTCCGCACCAGAGTTTGCTCCGTTGGCAGCACTATTAAAGTCTTCCGACCAGACGGTCTGGAAGGGCGGGTTGACTGAGTTGGCCAATGCCGAACGGGTATAGCCAAAAAGGGTTAGGGCCGAAAGGGCCATTAGTTTGATGTATTTCATAAGAATGAGGATTCGAAATGGTGGTTGGAAATGCTTGAATTACAAACACCAGACAAGCCATTGGCTTTGGCCAATGACTTAGAATGGGTTCTATTGAATTGAAAAAATCTCGGGACAAAAGGGAATTGTCCTGAGTAGTTAATGGAGTTGCGTTTTGAAGCTAAAATTAGGACCTCGTAATGATCGTCATTAGGGGGTCGAAATGATGTCAGCGGGATGCAATACTGCATATATTTTGGTCAATGGTTAGTGGCTAATCCATTTCCAAAATGTTCTCGAACAACAAAACGTAAGCTTTTTTATTTATTGCGAAATCCTCAAAAAAACCTAAAAAAATACAGAAAACTGTAAATTAATAACGGTAAAACTGTCAATAAGTAATAATATTCTTACAAATTAAGTAAGTAAGAAAAATGGGAATTTTCTGTTTTTTGCACACCTTGCCTTCTTCTTGACCCTTCATTTTGTAAATCTCATCTACTGAAAACTCGGTTTTGACAACAAAGCTTTGTTCATCCTTATAAGGTATTTAAGATTAGTGTTTCGATAAGCAAGAACAGAACCACTAATCATGTCCTTCAAAACCCTTTTTAAGAGGCGTCTTTCGGCTTTGAATTTGCAAGAAACACTAATCGTCTTGGCGATCATTGGCATTTTATTGCTTTTGGCCTTGCCCAATTTGATGCCTTTAATTGCCAAAGCAAAAAGTATTGAGGCCCAAACCCAACTCAAGGCTTTGCACAATGCCCAGACCACGTACCGGTATATGCACAGCAAGTATTCTTTTGACATGGACGAAATCGACTTTCTTCCTCCAAAAACGGTAAAAGAGGAGGGGACGGCCAACTATTCTTATACGATTATCGAAGCCACTGATGCGAGCTTTTTGGCCCGCGCAGAGGCGGTTACCGATTTTGATGGTGACGGAATTCTTAATGTATGGGAGATCGATGAAAACGGAAACCCAAAACAACTAATTAAGGACTAAATGCTTTTGGGGATCGTCAACATATTGGGCCTATTGTGGCTGGCGTACCAAGACTTTAAAGAGCGTGCCGTGTGGGCCATGCTCTTTCCTGTTTTAGCCCTCTTAATGGCTATCCGCCTTTACCATAGCACGGACCTCAATGTTTTTTTACTGTACATTTCCATGAACAGTGCTTTGGTTCTGTTGATCATTGCCCTCTTGTGGGGCTACACCCGATACATTCATAAAATCCCCTTTTTAAATCACGCCATTGGCGCCGGCGATCTTTGGTTCTTCTTTGTTCTTGCCCTGGCCTTTCCGACGCCCATATTCGTTGTGCTGTTCAGTTGTTCTTTGCTGTTTTCCTTGATGCTTTCTGTGTTTTTAAGGGTAGAAAAGAACCGAATACCCCTAGCGGGATTCATGGCGCTTTTTGTTTCGATTACCCTGATTTTGAGTCTGATTAACCTTTTTCCTGATCCCTATCAATTTTAAAATGGACTCTACATCACTACCACTATTTAAGACTGAAGCCTTGCAACGCATTACTGCAGCACAGGCCCACCAGTACCGAATAGTGCCCATGAGCTATGAAGAGGGCTTATTGCGATTGCTTACCGATCAACATATAGATGAGGTATTAAGTAATGAGCTGGGCATTTTGATCAGTGATTCGATCTCACTTGAATCGTGTAGTACCGAGGATTTGCAGAAATACCTTTCTACTTATTATCGTCTGGATCAGAGCAGGAAGGTGGAGTCCTTGAGCGTTAGACAGGACTTTTTGGAATCGGTATTAAGCCAGGCGCAAAGCATGGGAAGCAGTGATATCCACTTCGAAAGCTTTGAAGACAGCTGTCGCATTCGCTTTCGTTTAGACGGGAAACTGGTGGAGCAGTACAAGGTCGAAAAGGCCGAGTACCCCAGTCTCATTAACAAAATAAAAATTCGTTCCGGATTGGATATTGCCGAAAAACGCCTGCCTCAAGACGGTCGTTTGAGCCTGACTCTTTCCGGTACCTCTATTGATATCCGGGTCTCTGTTTTACCAACCCTCTACGGGGAGAAGGCCGTGCTTCGGATCCTAAGTCAAGACATTTCTGGCTTTGAACTGGAACGCTTGGGTATGCAAGAAGAGGAGCTGCTGCTCTATCGTCAAGCAATTCAAAAACCCAATGGGATTGTGCTCATTTCTGGTCCTACGGGTTCTGGAAAGACCACCACTTTATACGCCACCTTAAAAATTCTGAATAACCACCAAACCAATATTCTCACGGTTGAAGATCCAATTGAATACACCTTGGAAGGGGTGAACCAGGTACAACTGCGCGAGAATATTGGACTGGACTTTGGAAAGACCCTCAAAACCTTTCTACGGCAAGATCCCGATATCATTATGGTTGGGGAAATCCGTGATGCCGCAACAGCCAATATGGCCATTCGCGCTGCCTTAACAGGGCATCTTGTCTTATCTACTATTCACACCAACTCGGCCTGGGCCACGGTTTCTCGTTTGATCGATATGGGTATCCCCCCTTTTTTAATTGCTAGTACACTGAATTTGAGTGTAGCCCAGCGCTTGGTGCGTAAGTTGTGCACCCACTGTTCAACTACGGAAACCGTCGACAAGCTAGAGCCTTATGTGCAAACTCACCTCCCCAAAGATCTGAGAGAGCACGGAGTAGCGCAAGGCTGCGAGCATTGCCACTATACCGGATATAAAGGAAGAGTAGGCCTTTACGAAGTATTGCCAATTAACGAAGACCTGGTAGAAGATATTAAACAAAATGCAACAGAGGTACGCGATTACTTTACGTCCCAAAAGCTGTTGACCTTAAAAGACAATGCCCTGGAAAGGGTGAGGAATAAAGAAACTTCTATTGCCGAAGTCTTGCCACTGATAATATAAGTAATGAGAAAGATCATAACCCTTGTTTTCTGCCTCTATATGGGGGTGCTATTTGCCCAAGAGCAAAGCAGAATAGCCAAACTTCGGGCAAAGCTGGAAACCTTGGCTATAGAAAGACCGGAGTTGGCAGAGGACCTGGCTTTGGATACCAAAGTCACCAACGTCAACTTGGCGAATTTTTTACTGGCTCTCTCTAAGGTACATAAGCTGAACCTGAGTGTTTCTAACGATATCAGGAATATCAATGTGGTCAATAACTTTTCGAATGTACGCGTGAATGACCTCTTGCTTTTTCTGTGTAAAGAGTACAACCTGGATATTGAGATCACGGGTTCCATCTTGGCCATCAAGTCATATAAACCCAAGGCCATGCAGCCGGGTGAAGGAGATTTTTATCTGTCGTTTGAGGCCGGGGCCAACTTGTTGAATCTGGATTTGAATGAGCACAAACTGGAAGATGTCTTCCGAAGAATCATAGAAGTAAGTGGTAAAAACCTCCTTTTTAAAAACAGTTTAAAGTCGAGGCCCTTATCGATTTATCTGGAAGAAGTACCCTTTGACTTGGCCATGGAAAAACTGGCCGACCTCAATGATTTGGTCTACACCAAAACCCGTGAAGGCTTCTACCTTTTTGATTTAGAATCGCAGGACGAAAGCAAACGTACCTATTTAAAGGGAATACGTAATGGCTCCCATTATGAAGTCCTGGATACCGTAAATAAGCTCTTGTCCGTTGATTTCAGAAGAGGATCCATTGCACAGATCATTGAAAATATTGGTGCTGACTTAGGACTCAACATGTATACAGCCACTCCATTGGAACAGGCAGGTGAGGTCACCTTTAAATCATCGGCCATCACCTTCGATGACCTCTTGATCTATATGTTCGAGAGCGGTCAATACCGGCAAACGGCTGAAGAAGAGCCAATCCAGAATAACCGAAATCTGCGGAACAACCGTACTCCGGAACCCGAACTGACTATTCCTGAGTTCACCTTTAAGGTCGAAAACAACACCTATTTTTTCGGTACTTCGGATCAGCTGAGCCTGCGCAGCTTCGAAGTCATCCGCCTTATGCACCGCTCGGTTGAATTGCTTTCGGATTCACAAGGCTACTTACCCCAGCGCACTTCTGGCCGTACTTCGACAGGAAATACCACCTATTTTGCAAGTGGTCCTGGTGGCGGAGCCCTGCAACAAACCGGACAGCGCTCGATCAATACCCAGGGCAATCAATTCCAAGATTACAATGTGGCCGCAGAGGCCTTGATCAATATTCTTCCGGATGAACTCAAAAACGATCTGGACATCAAAGTGGACTACGAACTCAATAGTTTTTTAGTTGGAGGTCCTGATGCGCAAATCGAAAAATTTAAGGCCTTTATTCGCCAGATTGACAAGCCTGTTCCTGTAGTCCTGATTGAGGTCATGATTATTGAGGTGCGTAAATCGGCCGTTGTAGAGACGGGTATTTCCTGGGGGTTGGGGCAAGAAGCCACGACCACGACGGGGTCTATTTTTCCGGAAACCAACCTCACCTTGAATGGCAATACGGTCAATCGCGTGATCGGAGGCTTCAATGGATTTGGTTCCCTTAACATAGGCAAGGTCGTACCGGAGTTTTTTGCCACCATCAAGGCCCTAGAAACCAACGGAGACTTGCGTATCAAAATGACACCAAGCCTTACCACCCTAAATGGTCACCGGGCGAGTCTTTCTATTGGGGAGACCACCTATTATGTCGAGACCAACCAGAACTTTTTTGGCTCTCAGATCCCGACAAGCTCCGAAGTACGGAATTACAGACCCATTGATGCCCAGTTGGCCATTAATATTAAACCCCTTGTTTCGGGAGATGGGCAGGTGACGCTCGATATAAAAGTGATTCAGTCCGATTTTAGCAGTGAGCGCATTGAGGACGATGCTCCTCCTGGACTGACGTCCCGCGAGTTTAATTCCATCATCAGAATGCAGAACAAGGACCTTGCTGTTTTGGGTGGACTCGAAGAAAAACTCAAGAATGACGCCGGTAGTGGTGTTCCCTTTTTGGCCCGTGTTCCGCTGATTAAATACCTCTTTAGTAAAAGAAGACGGGAAGACACCAAGCAAAGCCTGAGTATTCTCATTAAACCGACGGTGATTTATTAGGGATGAAGAATTACCTGCGGAACTGGATGAATGACACGCATATAGCTGCTCTCGAATGGAGGGGGGAGGGACATCTGGTGCTCTCGCAGTTTCGGTATGAAAATAGAGAACTCGACTCGGGTCAAGTGCTCCATTTGACCGAGATTCAAGCCGTCCAAGAAAATGTCCCGAAGAATGTACCGCTGGTTCTGGTGTTGAATAGTCAGCAAGTTATTCGAAAGCTTATTCCGGAAGCGTTGCCGAGCGAGGAAAGAGTTGCTGTTATGAAGGCTTTTCCAAACCTGAATGTAGATGACTTTTACATTGATCTTTGCAGTTTCGGTTCCTCTTACATCGTCAATATTGCCAAAAAATCCTACGTTGATCAAGTACTCTTGAGCATAGAAAAGACAGGCCTTTTGGTCGCTTCTCTTTCTTTAGGATTAGGAGCTGCCGGAGCCTTGTTGGCTTATACAGAAGAGCAAGTAATTGCCTTGCCTGGATCTGTTCTGATACTGGAGGAAGGCTCTATTCAGGCCCTTCGATCGTCAGAAGAGCATAAGCAGACTTCAATTCTTGTCGATCGAACACCGATTGATAACTCTGCTTTTTTAGGTTTTGCTAAGGCTCTGCTGTATTTACAAAAAGAACTGGGATTCGGCAATCTAGGGCAGCTCAATGAACAGCTACGGAATAATCAATTCAATAGAAAATTCTTTTCTTCTGGTTTCCAAGTAGCTGTATTTTTCTTTCTGGTTCTACTAGCTTTCAATTTTGGGCTTTTTCAGCATTACGGAAATAAGAATGCCGAACTGCAAACCCAATTGCAAATCAATAAATCCGCCACCGAACATCTCTTTTCCCTTGAGGCAAGGATTAAGCAAAAAGAAGAGAAGATCCAGTCCGTTCAAACCCAATCCGGTACACAGAGCACTTTACTTTTGGATGAAATAGCTTCTGACTTGCCCTCAAGTATAAGCTTAACGAAAATGACATATCAACCACTTGGTCAGCCGATTAACCCCTCAAAATCGATTGTTTTAATGAAAGGGGTTCTGGCCATTCAAGGAAGCAGTAAGAACCAAGAACAATTTACAACTTGGACCGAACAAGTGGAACAATACGACTGGGTTGAGCAGGTGGTTATCGAAGACTACTCTTTTCGGTCCAGAACGACCTCTGAGTTCAAGATTAATTTGATTTTACCCCATGGAAAGACTGAATAGAAAGAATCAACTGCTCTTAGCCGGGGTGGTCTTTTTCGGACTACTCAGTTATCAGTTGGCTATTAAAAAAACCAAAGACCAGTATTTCGAGTACAGTAAGGCTCGGAAAGAACAGGCTACTGTAAATCAATTGCCTTTTAGACTAAATGCTTTAAAGGCAAAGGAGCGTGAGCTTGATGAGATTTTAGGCTCCATGAATTTGAATGGCGGCTCACAGCAAAGCGAGTTACTAAAGTTACTCAATCAGGAGATTGAGGGTACGGGAGTTCGTATCAAGGAGTTTCTCTCACCTCACAGGAGTAAGGTGGGCGAGGAGGTCATGAATACGTATCGCTTTACCCTCAAGGGGGATTTTGTGGGCATATTAAAAGTGATTAATACCATCGAAAATTCAAAAGGCTTTGGCGCGGTAACGCATATCGATTACCAGAAAAAAAGGAATTACCGCTCGGGAAGAACGGACCTCTTTGCTACGGTTCTACTCTCTCAATTTGAATAGGGTAAATACAGAAAACTGTAATATAAATGGAGATTCCTACCGCCATCAAACTGTTAAATACGGCAGTTATTTTGTAAAATTGGAAACACAAACCATTGACTTACCAAATTTGAATCTGCTTATCCTAGAGGATCACCCCTTTATTTGTGAATCCTACCTCTACTTTTTCGCGAAAGTCTCAGTTGAAATTCGATCAAATTGATTGTGTTTCCACTCCTGATGATATGGAAAAGATTTTGTCTGATCCTGATCGCATTCAGCACTATGATTTGGCCTTTTTGGATCTTCAAATCCCCTTGAATAAGGAATTGGATATCCGCGACGGCATCGATTTTGGACGGGCCCTGATGGATATTAAGCATGACCTTAAAACCATTATTATCACCAACGAAACCAGTCATTCTCTTCTCCTCAGAGCGTATAAGGAACTCAGCCCATTCAGTATTATTATCAAGGCCGAAATGAATCTAGAGACCTTAGAAAAGGCCGCTTCTATGGCTCTGGAAGGCGAAAACTTTTGGAGCAGCACCTTCAGCGAGATCATCAAGGCCGTTCTCAATGACGATAATACCTTTACTCAAGAAGATTACAAACTCCTCGAATTACTCAGTAGCGGGGTGCCAACCAAAGACATCCCAGAATACTTACCCTGGTCCGTATCTAAGATTGAAAAACGGAAAAAGAAACTCAGAGAAGAACTCAATATCGAGTCCAAAAGCGTATTAAAGCTGGTGGCCATGGCCCGAAAGAAGGGGTTGATCTCCTAGGAATTTATCTTGTTAATTTTTTTTGCTGGTTATTCACATGGCAAATTAACGGGTTTTATAGTTGTAACTCCTAATAGTGTAGTTATATTTGAACTCAATCAAAAAACGAAGTACATGAAACAATTATTTACACTCGCTCTGGCCTTTGCGGTCACACTTTTTACCCAGGCTCAAGATATGGACAGCTATACGGGCCATATCGTAAAAGCGGAACAGTTTTACAAAAATGAGCAATACCAAGAATCAGCGGCGGAATACCAGGCGGCTCACGATGTATTGGGAGGTAAATCTGTTCCCGACGACCGCTATGCCGCTACCAAGGCTTTCGCCATGGCCGGGCAGGAGGAGAAGGCCCTTTTTCATTTGCGCTATATGGCGGAACACCCCAAAATGAAGTTTAAAGAGTTGGAGGAGCTACAGGAGTCAGCGGCTTTCAACTCCCTGAAATCTTCAAAGGATTGGGAGGAAGTCCTCGAATTGGTGCAGGCCAATAAGGCTGAATACGAGAAGTTCCTGGACAAGCCCCTAGCCGATAAGCTAGCCAAAATTCAGGAACTGGATCAGAAATACCGCAAGGAAGTAGAAAAGGCTGCAGAGGAATTTGGTCCTACCTCTCAAGAAGCTATGAAGTACGCTGGTCTTATGGCTGAACAGGACGCCAAGAATCTGGTAGTCGTCGAGAAAATTCTGGAAGAAAGAGGATGGTTGGGCCCAAAAGTCATTGGGATTGAAGGGGCGCGGACCCTCTTCTTGGTCATTCAGCATGCCGACTTGGAGACGCAAATCAAGTATTTACCGATGATGCGAGAAGCAGTGGCCCGAAATGAGGCGGAAGGTTCACAACTCGCCCTTTTAGAGGACCGCATCAATATGCGTCAAGGCAAAAAGCAAGTCTTTGGGAGCCAGATCGGAGTAGATCAAAAGACGGGCGAGTACTATGTTTATCCCTTGATGGACCCGGATAAAGTGGATGAATACAGGGCTTCTGTGGGGTTACCTCCTTTAGCGGAATACGTTAAGATTTGGGGTATGACCTGGGACAAGGCCAAGCATATTGAGCGTACCCAGCAAATCGAAGCAGAGTGGGAAAAGGAATAAAGCAACAGAGTGCTCTCTTTTTTCTACTAGGCAAAATCAAAGGACTTCCGGAAAGGTAAGTCCCGTACCCGTTTACCGGTTAAAGCAAACAGGGCATTACCCAGTGCAGGTGGATTGGTCGGAACACCCGCTTCTCCCACTCCAAAAATCTGTTCTTCGCTTTGGTGAATATGCACTTCGATCTCCGGGATTTGATGGATTCGGAGCAGGGGGTATTGGTGGTAATTGGATTCCACAACCGCTCCGTCTTTTACGCTGATTTCACTGTTGATTCCGGAGTCCAACCCATAAATAACGCCTCCCTTGACCTGGGCTTCAATATTCCTGGGGTCCAAGGCAATTCCCACATCGACCGCGATATAGATTTTCTCTAAGTGAATGCCTTTTTCGGATTGACGAATTTCAACCACCTGGGCGGTTGGAGCATCTGAAGAAATGGCAAAAGCCATCCCTCTGGCATGTCCTTCAGGTAAAGGATTATCCCAGTTCGACATCTTTTTTACCGCTTCCAGGACTGCTCGCGAAGCTTCGTGCTCAATAAGCGAAAGACGAAGTTCCAGGGGATCTCGGCCTGCGGAATGGGCCAGTTCATCCAGGGCCGTTTCGTGGAAGAAAACATTTTGGGTTTCGCCTACCCCTCGGGACCAGCCGACAGGCAGTAAACGCTCTTTCGCCGGAAATCCCTGTATGCGGTAATTGGGCAGCTGGTAGGTCTGGTGAGACATCCCCAAGAGAACGGACTTATCGACCTGTTCTGGGAATTCGGTATTGATGTTTTCTAAAAAGCGCCTTTCTGCTGAACTAAAAAGGCTGGGTGCACTGAGTTGTAAATCAAAGGCGAGAACCTCTTTGTCTTTGACCGCTGCACGAAGCTTGGCGGAGGCAATGGGTCGGTAGATACCGTGTTGCAAATCCCCTTCGCGGGTCCAGCTTACTTTAACCGGCTTGCCCTTAACGGCACAGGCGGCAAAAACGGCAATCTCGACAAAGTCCGATTCCAATCGGCGGCCAAAGGCACCCCCCATAAAGGTGGTGTGAACCTTGACCTGGTCTTCGGAGAGTTCGGCAATTTTAGCCCCATAGTATCGGGCTCGGAGTGGATTCTGGTTCCCGGCCCAGATGTCCAATTGTTCCTCTTGTAACCAGGCCACCGCATTCATGGGTTCCATGGTTGCGTGGCTGAGGTAAGGCACCGAATAACTCCTTTCGATAACCTCCTCTTTTTCGAGCACTTGATCCACATCGCCATCCAAACGGGCGATCTGGCCTTGTCCTTTACCAAGTGGTTCCTCAACGGCGGCACGGTGCTCTGCCATACTCATCGGGTAGCGAGAAGGTTTCCACTTGACCTCAATGCGTTTAGCCGCCTGTTGAGCGTACCAGGTGTTCGTTGCTATCACTACCAAACCATCCGGAAAGGGAACCGTTTTTACATATCCTTGAACCTCTTCCGCTCGACTCGCATCAAAGCTTTCTAGGCCCGACCCGATAAAGGGGCTAAAGAGGACGGAAGCATAAAGCATATCCGGCAGACGAACATCAATTCCGTACTCGGCTGTACCGGTGCACTTTTCAGCCATATCCGCTCTGGGCTGGGAGCTGCCCAGTTTCTTCCATTGCTCTCTTGGTTTGAGTTTAACTTTTTCTGGAGCTTTGATGTCTCGGGCTGACTCGATCAGGTCCGTATAGGCCACCTTCCTTCCATTGGGTAAGAAAACCTGACCTAGGTCGGTTTTTAGCTGGTCTACAGAAACGCCATACTGCTTGGCTGCTGCTTGAAGTAGCATTTGGCGGGCTGCTGCACCGGTTTTTCTCATCTTCACATAGCCATCACGAAGCGATGATTGGGCTCCGGTTAATTGAGAAAACTGAGGCGGTAGAAATTCGATTCCTAAACGCTTACCCGCTCTTCTCAGTAAGCGCTTTGGCAGGACTTCTTGCCCGTAAAGTTTGTTGTTGCGGTAGACATCAGAAGGTGGCCCGTGCATGACTTCCACACTTTCTAGGGCCACATCGAGCTCCTCTGCAACCAGGGCAGCCAGTGTACTTTGAATACCTTGTCCCATTTCGGCTCGAGGCGCAATGATGCTAATGCCATCGCTGCGAATAATCACATAGGGGGTTAAGGCGATTTGCCCATCAGCCAAAAGAGCTTCCAATGGATTGGGCAGGTCTTCTGCGCGCAATAGTGTATACCCTCCAATAGCCAGACCGCCGGCCACAGAAGCCGAAGTAATCAGGAATTTTCTTCTTTCCATGGAGTCGCCTGGTTTTTTATTTTTTGGGCAGCCAAGTGAATGGCTTCGCGAATTCTCGGGTAGGTGCCGCAGCGGCATAGGTTGCCCACCATGGACGAATCAATATCTTCATCGGTGGGTTCCGGATTAGTTTGTAATAGGGTGTGGGCCGAAAGGATTTGGCCCGATTGGCAGTATCCACATTGGGCGACCTGGGTTTCGATCCAGGCTTCTTGTACCAAATGAAGAGCATCAGGCACCCCAAGCCTTCGATGGTGGTGATTTCTCCCTTGACCTGAGATACCGGGGTGAGGCATGCCCGAATGGCTTGACCATCTTCAAGTACGGTACAAGCTCCACATTGCCCGATCCCACAGCCGTACTTGGTGCCGGAAAGTCCTAGCTCGTCACGCAGTACCCATAAGAGGGGCATGCGGCCATCGACTTGTACGGTATAGCCTTTTCCGTTGACTTGAAGTTGCTTTTTAGGGTAGTTATTTTCCATAGACGCCTGCTTGCAAAAAGCAGTGTTTTTGCTTTTAAGTTAAGCAATCCTCAGCGGATCAGCACTTTTGGTCAGATGTATGACCCGAGAATGGGATTAAGGGTGCAGATTTTTAGCGAGTTTTCCGATCTTCACGAAAAATCTGCAGGATGAAGGTTGGCATAATCACCAACGGCTTAACGGGAATTCTATTGGAGAGCTTTGAGCTATCTCGTCGTTTGCTTGCTGAAGGCCACCAGGTAAGTCACTTTTGTCCCTGGGATGTGGGGGAACGGGTAGAGGAGAATGGATTCTCTTTTGTTCAGTTGCCTCCAGTCAATCTGTTTTCTAATCACGAGGCGTTCTCTTCAGATACTTTGGGTGGATGGAAAAGCCGCTGGCAGTATTTCTTTCCGAGAAGCAAGAAAAAGGCCCGAGCCTTTTTGGGGATGGACGCGATGGAAAATGCACTGGAAGCATCTGATATCGATTATTTCATTATTGATATGCAGATGCACGAGCCCATCTTCGCTTGCCAGAAATTAGGTATTCCTCATGTGCTTTTTAGCCAGTGGTTCAGCCTACATCAGTCTTCTACTAATCCTTCCCTGCGAAGTGAGCTTATTCCTGAACCCGGCTGGAAATCTCGCCTAAAAGTAGGATGGTCTTGGAAAATGGAATTGGCCAAAGTCTGGGCCAGAAGAAGGGTGTATGATGTCCTCCTGCTCGATGCCCGCCGCCGGATGTTGTTTCGTCTAGCCCCCAAGTACGGTATTAAAAGATCTTCCTTGATTAAGCGCACCTTCCCTTCGGCTTTTATTTACAAAGACAAGCTGACGCTGAGTTCCACTTTGGCTGAACTTGAATTTGAACCGTCTCCAGCGCCTCACTTGGCCATAGGTCCCTTGGTTTTTGAATCTCGTAAAGACGGGAAAAGCGACTCGGAAAGAGAGGCACGCTTACAAGAGATCAAGGTCAAAAAATCAGTAGAGGGAGTACAGGTAATTTACTGCTCGGTCAGTTCTTTGATTGCGGGGGATGAAAGCTTTCTGGATAACTTGATTGATGCTGTTGGCAAGCGACCCGAATGGGAATTGATCATTGGTCTGGGAGGAAAAATAAAAGCGGAGACCTTTAAAGACCTACCGCCCAATGTGCACCCTTTTGATTGGGTGCCTCAATTGAAAGTGTTGTCCTTTGCTGACCTGAGTATTAACCACGCCGGAATTCACAGCGTGAATGAATGTATACACTTCGGCGTACCCATGCTAATTTATTCTGGGAAGAAGTACGATCAGGACGGAACCGCAGCACGCTTGCAGGCTTCTGGTTGTGCTTTTCGGGCCGACAAGGATTTGAGCTCTCCGGCCGATATTCGAACCGATATTGATCGCGTTCTAAAGACCCCTTCCTACAAACAACAGGTGGAAGTTTATCGATCATATTATCAGTCTTATAGAGGGCGGATGTTGGGCGATTTATTGAAGTAAATTTCGGTATGAAAGGTCCCTTCTGTACAGAGGGCAAGGCTGTATTCCGGATGAAAGTCAAAGGCCTTAATCTGGAGTTCTTCAGGGTGATCTAGACCCGTCTCTCCCAAAGTATTCACTCGAAGATTTCCGGTTTGTGCATTACTCAATGGTGATAATTCCACGAGTTTTACCGGCATACTCAGGCCTCGGCCATCTTTTTTGATCAGGGATTCCTTGGCTGACCACAGCTGAAAAAAGCGTTCTTTTTGTTCGGAACCTTCGGCCTTTTTTAGGTAGGTCAACTCCGTTGCACAACAAAAAGTTTCTGCCAATTTGGGGTAATTCAGATCAGGATTCTTGAATTCAATATCTAAACCCAAGGGAGCTTTTTTCGACCAAGCCACCCCCCAGAATTCTTTGGAATGACTGACATTAAAATGAAGGTTGTGATCACGCAAAAAGGGCTTGCGCAGTTCCCCGTATTCAAAGGTGAAGCTCTTGGGATCTCGATCAAGGACCTCTCCGAGCAATCGCCTCAGTTGGCCCCGGCCAGCTCGAAATTCATTCTGAAGCCTTTCCGTTTTAAAGCGCAGAGCGCGTTCCTCCTCGTCGGGAGTCAAAAGATGGCCCAAATCCTCTAATTGTTTAAGCAGATGGGCGTATTCAAAGATGCAAAGCTGTACCGCTTGTTTATGAAGACCTGTTTCCATCGCCTTAGGCCTCGGTGGCGTTTTCTATCTGGTTCAAACTTTCCTGAATGGCTTCCGAGGTGGTCTCCAAAAAACCATCATCAAAAAGGGTCATGTGTTCTCCAGGCACGCGCAACACCCGGACCTTTCCGGAGGTCGTTCTTTGCCAGGAAGCCACCGTTTCTCGGTTGACGGCACGGTGATCCTTCTTGGTCAAGAGGAGGTAGATATCTTCTTCCATTTCGGAAAAGGGGTGCCCCTGACTGAGTTGCATGAGGTGTCTTCGAAGACGTTCCAGTTTTCGAGCTTCCTCATCCTTGGCTGCTTTTTCCTGATAGCGCATTCGGAGTAAGGAATAACGTGCAATGGTCCAGTAATACAATGTTCGCTTTGGAGAGCGGAGAAGACGAGAGCCAAAGGCCTGCATCCTCATTTTTAGTCTTTTGGGACTATTCAAATTCGCAGGTGAGGTCATGGTATCGACCACAATGACATCGATCTGCTGACTTTCTTCTCGAAGAAGACGGCATATTTCATTCCCGACTACGGCACTAAAGCAATACACCAAAATGGTATAAGGTCCCTGAGCCTGAACCTTTTTCATACTCTTTATATAGTCAAGGGCCATGGCATTGATCGTGGGTTGCAGCTCTTGATCCTCATAAGCTCCTGACGGCTGTAGAGCGTAAACCGGTCTGTTTTTGATGAATTTGTGAAGTTCTTTGTAGAAGAATACATGGCCTCCACCAGCGTGAATACAAAAAAGGGGGCGCTTGGTGCCTTGGTCGTGGAATTTGACTAGATAGTCCCAGGCCTCTTCTTGTTCAGCTTCCAGGTAATGACTCAGACCTTGGATGGTCGGGTATTTAAAGAGGATATTGGGGGTGATGTTCATTCCTAAGCTGCGCGCCTTGGCAATCAATTCTATACTTTTTATGGAATCACCACCGAGATCAAAGTAGTCGTCTTCCACATAAACCGGTCTTTTCGTACTTACTTCTTCAAAAAGTACAGCCAATTGTTTTTGTATTTCGGTCTCGGGAAGAGTGCCTTCTGTTGTTTGGATCTGCAGGGGTCGGCCACGCAGGCTTTGACGGTCCACCTTCCCATTGGGCAGTAGAGGAAACTTCTCGAGCTGAAGCAGGTGTTTCGGCACCATATGCGCTGGCAACTGATTCTGCAGCTTTTCTCTGATGTTTACTTCTAAGTCTTTCGAGTCGCTGGTAAAATAGGCGACCAGCAAGGGGGTATTGCTCGATTGATGAATGACTACGCAGGCTTCACTGATTCCTTTGAGGTTGGACAGTATGGATTGGATTTCTTCAAGCTCCACGCGTTGCCCACGGATTTTTAGTTGTTGGTCTTTTCGACCAAAAAATTCAAGCTCTCCTTTGGTGTTCCATCGCGCTTGGTCTCCGGTCTTGTAGAGCTTTTTAAAGTCGTCTTTTCCCCAGGGATTCGGAATGAATTTTTCGGCCGTTAATTCAGGAGCATGCAGGTAGCCTTCCGCCAGCCCGGGTCCCGAAATACAAAGCTCGCCAATTTGAAGTGGAGAAGCCAATTGACCGTAGCGATCCAGTACATAAACCTGGGTTCCGGGAATGGCTTTTCCGATCGAAACACGTCCTCCGTCTTGTTTAGGATGCAATTCTTTTGCCGTGGCCCAAACGGTTCCTTCACTGGGGCCGTATTCGTTGTAGAGCTTGCAGTTCTTGAGTCGGTCGTGATGGATTTCGATAACCTCCAGCTCGCAGCTTTCTCCGGCGACCATCGTCGTTGTGAGCGAAGACAAGGTGTTTTTGGGTGCCAATTGCAGAAGCTTTTTGTACAAGCTTGGTAAGGTCAATAAATGGGTGACCTGATGGGATTCAATTTCTTTTGCCATCTGCTCCATGTCTTGCTCGCTTCGTGTTGGAGCGATGCGCAAATGACCTCCTTGTAAAAGGGTCCAGTACAAACCGGCTTTGGAACTGTCAAAAGAAAGCGAAGAGGTCCAATAAAAAACACCAGGCTGGTCCGGGTAGAACGCGAGTCGGGCTGCTGTAGAGTAGAGTAGGTTGGAGTGACTGATCACCACCCCTTTTGGTTTACCACTACTCCCTGAAGTGTATATGATATAAGCGGCTTGTTCGCCCGTGATCGGCGGTAAGCTCTTGGGCATCTCTTCTGTTGAAACCACATCCAGCTCTTTCAGCTCAATGACCCTAGCTCCGGTATCTGTGAAGTTGCTTTTGTCGGAACTGATAACCAAAGCGCATTCGCTGTTTTCGAGCATATAGCTCAAACGACCCCCAGGATATTCCGGGTCCAATGCAAGGTACGGAACACCACTTTTGAGCACAGCCATAAGGGCGGCTATTTGTTCAAGGGAACGGTCCAGGTGCAGGGCAATAGGTTTTTGTTGCGGATTCAGCTTTAGCAAGGCCAGAGCCCACGCGGTACTCTTTTGATCCAGGGTTTTATAGGTCCACTGTTCGGCGCCAAAACTCAAAGCGGTTTTTTCCGGGTACTGCTCCACCATCTGCTTAAAGCGTTCCGGGATACTGTTGATACCGCTCCAGAGATTTTTCCATGGCGTTTCAGCGTTTTCAACTTGTTCCTTTCCGTAGCTGTGAGCCCATTGTTCAACCCCTTTCTCGGCAACCGATTTAAAAAGTTGCAGAAAACCTTGTGCCATGAGCTGTATACTGTCCACTGAAAAGAGCGCAGGGTTATACTCCCAACTAAAATGCAGTTGCTCGTTTTCCCAACGGCTAAAAAGAGTCAGATCAAATTTTGCCGTTTCCAAGGCAGATGACTCTTCCGCAGACCAGACAAAATCTTCCCCGAGGAAGGAGTTTCCTGGGATTCGTTAAAAACGAACATGGTCTCAAAGAGGGGATTCCGACTGAGGTCCCGTGATGCCTGCTGTTCGCTGACGAGGTTTTCAAGGGGCAAGGGCAGCTTGCCTTGTGCCTTTCGGTGGTCTGCACTGAGCTCAGAGAGCAACTCTTTCAGGGTCTTGTTTTGATCGAATCGGAAGCGGTAAAGGACCGTCTCGATTAAATAACCCCAGTGTTTTTGTAAGGCCAGGTCCTGGCGTAAGGTCGCTGGACTGGCAACGATGAAATCGCTGTTCCCGCCCAGTTGGTGCAGGTGTAACCCAAAAAGACCAAAACACCATTCAAAAAGGGTCAGACCCAGTTCTTGGGCTTGCTTTTTACTTTGTTTAGAAAGGCTGGTTGGTAGGGAGAAAGCCCATCGAGCACCCGTTCCGGTTGGACTCGACCCCCTCTGAAAATCCGGTACCAAACCACTCCCGGCTTGAGCACCTCGGATATAGTCTGTCCAATAGGGCAGGTGTCGACTTTCGTCTTTTTGATGAAAACTCCAGGCGACATCTCTAAAATCAATGATTTCTCGCTCTGCCTTAAAACCATTAGCGTAGTAGTCTGCCAAGTTTTGAATGATGCCCCCTACAGACCATTCGTCTACCAAGATGTGGTGGGTCGCAAAAGTGAAGCGGTATTTTTCAGGTCCTGTCTTTAGGACGAGGAAAGAGCATAGATGCGCTTGACCGAGCTCGTAATTATGGTGTAAAAGAGCGTATTCCTCTTTTTTCGCTACTTCCTCTGGGGTTGCCTCCTGCGTTAGATCTTTATAGACCAGAGGAGGAATCTCGTCTGTTATTTTGATCTCAGGCTTGTTGTTGACCAGGGGGTAATAGCTTCGCAGGATAGTGTATTCTACAGCGAGGGCTTCCCAGGCCTGTCGAAAGCGTTCCAGATTGAATTTACCTTCTCCAAAATAGCGAATGCCGTAGTTGTATGCAGCGGATTTGGGATGCGCCTGTTGGTAGAACCACAGCCTTTTTTGGCCGGCGGTCAGAGGTACAGGCATCCCTTCAGGGGCCTTGCTCAGGTTGGCACCCGTATTTATGGACCGGTTCTTAAACCGGCCCAACAAATCATTGGAGTCGCGAGACATACTTTTTGAGGCGGATTGGGGGTTATCTCAGTCCAATCCCTTTCAAGATCGAGATAATAATGGATTTGAGGAAGTCTTCCACTCCTAAATTCACATCAAAAACCCTTTCAATCACCCAATAGAGTGAGATGACCATGAGCGTTATCGACCCATACACCAAAATCTTGGAGTAGTATTTTTTCTGTCGGAGTAAAAAGAGTACGGGGAAGAACAAGGCGATGATTACGATCTGTCCTAATTCCACCCCAATGTTGAAACCGAGTAACGAAAGACTCAGAAATTCTCCGGTAAGCCCCAGGTCACTGAGTACACTGGCAAAACCAAAGCCGTGGAAAAGTCCAAAAACAAAGGCAATCACCCAGTCGCGCCCTTTAAAGATGGGACGGATGTTATGAAAGGCCGCCAACCCAATGGAAAAGGCGATGATGGATTCAACAATCTGAGCATTTAAATTGACCCATTCTAAGGTGGCTAGGGTAAGGGTAATGGTGTGTGCAATGGTAAAAAAGGTTACCACTTTCAGGATGTACCAAAAGGCATTCCCGAATTGAGGAACACCAATCCAATCGATAACGGCGTTCCCTTTCATCCATGTGGGAAGAGGAACGGCGGTTTCGGTTTCTTCTCGAGAGCGTCTCACGACCGCTGGTAAAATCAGAGCCAATAAAAAGAGGATGTGGTCCAGACCAATCCAGATGTGCCAAACCCCTTGTTTGACCATCGCCCAAAAACCTTTCCAAAGCGATACTTCGGTCAGGCTGAACTCCCCGCTGAGATCCCCGGGTCCAAAATCAAGAAGGATATTGGCTTCGTTGTTTATAATACCGGCTTTCCAGTTGTATTCGATAATCAAAAATCCTTTGTGCGTGGGGTCCTTGTCAAAGAGGGCGGAATAACTCATATCCATATCATCTGGCAGTTCTTTGGTGTTGGTCAAATCAAACTTCATCAGCAGGTAGTTCCCTGTTCCCAGGTAAAACATATCGGACTCCTTAAACTTGATCTGGTGATCTCCAACTGCTGAACTAAAGGAAGTGTTTTGCAACATATAAGCTTGAAGCTGTGGAATATAAGGTCTCAGCTCGTCCAAAGATGAACGGGTATCTAAGTCTAAGTCGAGCAGCTTGTTGATCTCGCGAATATTGATCTCGTAACGACCTTCAATACCATCCTTTTCGTAAATGCGGAGGTAGACATAACTCTGGTTGGGAATGTGGGCGTTGATGATTTGTACGGCCAAAAAAGCCAGCACAAAAAGCGCTCTTTTTATCTGTGTTTTCATAGCAATTTTTTAGTCTGATCGGTCAAACAGGGGGTAAATTACAGAAAGCTGTTTAACTAAACGGGATTAATCGACTCTAGTGCAGAAAATTACGATTAAGCGTAATCCCAGTGATTACAGGCATTTTGGAATTATACCCCATCTTTCTCTTCCTTCGTCGAGATTTTTCTCGTTAAACGCAACTCTTGAAAGAGAAAATGTATCTTAAGACAAAATTGCCGCTTATCAGATGAAGAAATACTCCACCAAGACCTGGTTGCTTACCGCATCAGATCTGGAAGAAATACTCATTCAAACGGGTCCCAATCGGTTTATAGATCTGCTCATAGAACGCTTGACTAGGGGGCTAGAGAACTTTGATTCGAGTTCTCTGGAAATTCCAATCCGTACCGGTTTTAATTACCAGGCTGCTCCCGAGGGGCTTGTGGAGTTTATGCCAGTTCACGAAAAAGGAAAGGAAGTCGTCCTCAAGGTCGTGGGCTACCATCCCCATAATCCGGACCTCTTTGATCTTCCGACGATCTTATCGAATATCACGACTTACGATACCAAGACAGGACACCTTAAAACCATCATGGATGGGGTTCTGCCCACTGCTTTGCGCACCGCTGCGGCCTCTGCTGTGGCTTCCCGTGCGATGGCTAAACCCGGTAGTGAAAAGCTTGGGTTGATCGGATGTGGGGCTCAAGCCGTGGTTCAATTGCACGCCCTGAGCCGTCTCTTTCCACTTAAAAGTATTTGGATCTACGATATCGACCCCAAGGCGATGGATAACTTCCAGGACCGAATAGAGGGTCTGGAATTGGATGTGAATCTCATTCGCAGTGATATAGAAACCATTGTCGATACGGTCGATATTCTCTGTACCGCCACCTCCATCGGTGTCAATGAAGGCCCGCTATTTGAACACTACAATTGCCAGCCTCATTTGCATATCAATGCCGTAGGGTCTGATTTTCCGGGGAAGTTGGAATTGCCTCGAAACTTACTCCTGGAGTCCACGGTCGTACCGGACTTTAGAGAACAAGCAAAAATAGAAGGGGAGTGTCAGCAGCTTCAGGATACTGAAATTGGTCCTGATTTAAAGCAGTTGATCTCGCAACCCATCACCTGGAAAACCATCCAAAAAGGGATGAGTGTTTTCGACTCAACGGGATGGGCCTATGAAGATCAAATTGTGGCCAACCTCATGGAAGAACTCGGACGCGCTTTAGGCGTAGGACAGGGCATTCACCTGGAGAATGTGTCTTCCGATGTCAAGAATCCCTATCATTTTATAAGCAAACCCGTTCAGGTCTAACCCCTGAAACACGATACAATGGATTACAGTTTTAGTCAAGAACAGCTGGCCTATAAAGAAAAGGTTATCGCTTTCGCCAAGGAGGCCTTCCCCGAGTCTTATCTGGAAGCCGATTTGAATAGCGTTTTTTCGAAAGAGGCTTGGATGAAATGCGCCGAATTCGGTTTGCAAGGCCTAGCCATCCCCAAAGAATACGGGGGAACAGGAGACGAAATTGACCTGATCACGGCTTGTCTGGCCATGGAAGGTCTGGGATACGCCTGTCGCGATAACGGTTTGGCCTTTGGAATCAATGCCCAACTCTGGACGGTGGAATACCCCATCGTTTTATTTGGTACGGAGGAGCAGAAGAAAAAATACCTGCCTCGTATGGCGGCGGGGGAATGGATGGGCTGTCACGCCTTGTCGGAGCCCGATGCCGGATCCGACGTCTACAGCATGAAGACCACCGCGACCAAGGTCGACGGGGGTTACCTTCTCAATGGACATAAACACTACATTACTTTTGGCCCGGTGGGCGATGTCATTTTGGTTTTTGCCACTACCGATCCAAACAAAGGCGCCTGGGGGATTACCGCCTTTATGGTTGAAAAGGGAATGAAGGGATTTACCCAGGGCGAGAACCGTCCGAAGATGGGCCTACGTACGGTACCCTTTGGCGATTTGTTTTTTGAAGACTGTTTTGTGCCTGAAGAAAACCGCCTAGGTCCGGAAGGAGCCGGATGGTCCATTACCAACAGCTCTTTGGAGCACGACCGCTGTACCATTTTAGCCGGACAGCTGGGTACCATGCAGTATCAGTTAGAAGAGACGGTGGCTTATGTGCGCAAGCGAAAGCAGTATGGACAAGCCATCGGAAAATTTCAGTCGGTTTCTAATCGCGTTGCCGATATGAAGCTAAGGCTGGAGCTTTCAAAACTCTTGCTTTACAAAGTGGCCTGGATGAAAAACAAGGGCGAAACCTCCATGATGGAGTCAGCCTTACTCAAGCTCTACATGAGTGAAAGCTTTATCGAATCCAGTCTGGACGCCATTCGTAACCACGGTGCTCCCGGATACATCAGTGAATTTGAAGTGGAGCGCAATCTGCGTGATGCTGTAGGTGGAGTTATTTATGCCGGTACTTCCGATATCCAGCGCAATATTATTTCTAAACTTCTCGGCCTGTAATGAATTCGACGCTTCTCCATTTGGGTGAAATTGTGGAGCAGGGAGCCAAGCGCTTTCCTGACCATACCGCCTATTCCATGGGGGAGAAGCGATTGACCTATACCGAACTTGAGAAGCAATCCGGACAGTTGGCAGCCACTCTGCTCGCCGAGGGAGTCCAAAAAGAAAATCGCATCGGTATTCTAGCAGAGCGTTCTCTCGAAAGCTTTGTTTCGGTTTACGGAATACTTCGAGCCGGTGGTGCTTTTGTGCCTCTTGATCCAACCAGTTCGGTGGAGCGAATGGCCCAGATTATTGAAGATGCCAATATCCGTATCGTATTGACAACACCTGCCCAATTTCGCAAGTTGAGGTCTCTCGATAGAGTCTTGCCATTTGCGATCAAATTAATAGGGATAGGACCCGAAAAACTGAGTGAACAAAAGAACCACACTTCCTGCCTGTCCTGGGATGAACTGATGGCCACCGAGACCGACGCGCCGGTATTAAAATTCAGCGCCAGCCAGCTGGCTTATATCATGTATACCTCTGGCTCTACTGGCCAACCCAAAGGGATTATGCATACCCACCGAAGTGGTTTGGCCTATGCCGAACGATCGGCCCGACTCTACCGTCCGGGGCCTGAAGATCGGTATGCCAGTCATGCCCCTTTGCATTTTGATATTTGCACCTTCGCCTATTTCACCGCTCCTTTTTGTGGGGTACACACGGTGGTGCTCTCGGAAGGCGAAACCAAGATGCCGGCGAGTTTAGCCCAAGTCCTGGTGAGGGATCAGATTACCTTTTGGTATGCGGTTCCCTTGGCCTTGATTCAACTCTTACAGCCTGGCATTGAAGAAAGCCTGAGTCAAGTGCCTATGAAATGGGTGCTCTACGGGGGTGAGCCCTTCGCGCCCAAATATGTGCGTCGATTGATGGAGCTCTGGCCCAACTCGACCTTCTCGAACGTTTACGGGCCTGCAGAGGTCAACCAATGCACCTATTTTAATTTCTCAGAACCGCCTCAAGGGGAGGAGCCCATTCCTTTAGGCCAGGTTTGGGCCGATGCTGATTTCTTGCTTCTGGATCCGGATACGGGGAAGACCGAGGGAGTGCAGGAAGGGGAGCTCTGTATACATGCCGAAACAGCCATGCAAGGCTATTGGAGACAAGAAAGCCGAAATCTTTCTCCCTTTTTTGAAGCCAACAGCCCTTCAGGGATTCGCAAACAATACTACAAAACCGGAGACTTGGTGTACTTCAATGCCCATGGTCAATTGGTTTTTAAGGGCCGAATTGATGCCCAGATAAAAAAGCGGGGCTACCGAATTGATTTGGCCGAAATTGAAAGTGCGGCTTTGGAGTTAGATGGAGTGCAGGACGCCGCTTGTTTCAGTACCCTGGAAGGAGAAAATAGAATCATTGTCCTGACCTACCAACGTCGGCGGGAAGAAGAATTTAAAGAAGAAGAGCTCATTGAGCAGTGCAGAAGACGATTGCCGTCTTACGCCTTTCCGGATCGCCTAGTCGAATTGGAGAGCTTTCCGAGAACCAGTTCCGGAAAAATTATACGAGGACAACTCAAAGATTGGATAGAACAACTAAACGTACACAAACAAGAGTCATGATTGAAGAACTCAGCCGCTATATCACCGAGGATCTGATTAACGATCCGGATTTCGGCACCTTAGAAACGGACGAAGATCTACTGGGAAGTGGATTACTCGATTCCCTGGGCATGATGCGCCTGGTCGGTTTTATTGAAAACAACTATGGCATCAAGGTGCCCACTGAGGACCTGACCATGGAGAACTTTATGAGTGTAGAGACCATAGAGAAGTACGTCAACAGCAAGAAATAGAAGAGCTTGAACGAAAACAAACGATATCAACTAACGGCAACCCAGACCCAGATGTGGCTGGCTCATCAGTTGTACCCAGAAGCCTGTGTGCTCAATGTGGTCAACACCTTTGAGTTGGAGAACAGCCTGGATCGGGAACTCTTTGACCGGAGTTTCGCGGAATTGCAGCGACAGCTTAGTGTTTTTCGTTTGGTTTTCGGAATTCAAGAGAATCATCCGTATCAGGAGGTACGACCAGAGCCAACCCGGGGTCTGGACTGGGTTGAATGTGCACCAAACGAGTGGAAAGCCTTGGTCGATCATAGAAAGACCCAGCCTTTGCCAATCGAAGAGACTGTTTTTGATGCCTGTGTCTATGTTTTGGGGGAAGAACACTATGTTTTTTACCTCAATATGCACCATTCGGTGGAGGATGCGACTTCGTCGACCTTTATCTGGAAGGCTCTTTGGACGCTTTATTTCGGATTTCAAGAGTCTGGTGTATTCCCTTCTTTGGATTTGATTCCTTTTGAACAAAGCTTGACGGAATACGGGCATGAATCCCTTGCTTCCCTCGACACCCAATATTGGGTTCAGCAAAGTGCAGCGCATATTCCACAGCGTTTTTATGGGGAATTATCCAAGAATACCCTGGAATCCCAACAATTGAGGTATGCGATCGGAAAAGAGCGTCTGATTAAACTCAAAACCCTTTTAAAAGAGCCCACTTTTTCTTCCTTTAGTGAGGATTTGGGTGTCTTTACTATTCTTTTGACCGTGTATGTTGCTTTTTTAAGTCGCATTACCCAGTCAGAAAAGGTACAGCTGGGGATTCCGGTGCACCACCGAAGCGGTCTTAAAGCCAGGAAAAGTCCAGGGTTGTGGATTGAATTTTTCCCTTTTGTCACGGAAGTAGCCAGCGGTCTAAGCTTTAAGGAACTCTATGCTCAGATCAAGTCGGAAGGAGCCGAGTTTTTTAAGCACGCTCTTCCGGGTTCTTCTTCAGCAGAAGCCAACCGCTCCAACCAGGCCATTTTCAATTTTATCGGAGCCGGTTTTGACAACCCCACCGACTGGAAGGTCAGAACGAACTGGTTGCATTCTGGTCAAAGTGATCCCGCACATGGTATTCGCTGCCACTACACAAAAATGGGGGAGTCTGGCGAGCCAGAACTTTGGTTCGATCTGAATGAAGCCCTTTTTAAGGAAGACCAACGAAACCGGGTGGGTCGCCATTATTTAAAACTTTTAGACGCCTTTTTGGACAATGTAGAGCAAGCCTTTAGTGAGGTTCTGCTTGAGGATTCCTCGCTGCCAGCCGGCGATATGCCACAAGTTCAGGAGGTCCCTGCCGTATTGGGTGAAAAAGTAAATCACTTCCTGAGACAGGCAGATCAGATCGCCTTGGTTGAAGGGGATCAGCAGTTCACTTACGCCCAGTTCAATGCCGCTCTTGCAGAATTGAGTTCCCAATTGAAAAGAGCAGGATTGCAGCCAGGAGATCGGGTAGGCTTGTGTTCCGAAAGATCAAGCGCTTATGTCGCTGCGGTATGGACCTGTCTTCGAGAAGGCTATGTCTTTGTGCCGCTTGATCCGGCTCAGGGAGCACAGCGTTTGCAGTTTATTGGCGAGAATGCAGAAGTGTCTGCCATTTTGTGTTCTGCTGAACAAGAGGAAGCAGGCCTTTGGAGGTCTACGCCGCACCGCTTGCTCTCTCTTTCTAACCAAATTTTTAGCTCGTCTGCTTGCTTAGGAAACCCATCCTTCCCGAATCCAGATCAGGCGGCTTATATCTTATACACCTCCGGTTCGACCGGTGAACCCAAAGGGGTCGTCGTGAATCAAGGAGCCTTGTCCCACTATGTGCAATGGGCTGCCGAAAAATACCGTCCCGGAAATGAGAGCCTGTGCATGCCATTTTTTACCTCCATCGGTTTTGATTTAACCTTAACCAGTCTATTGACTCCTTTGGCGACAGGAGGGAAGGTTGTTGTCATCGGACAGAAAGGGAGCGGACCCGATTTGGCTGTGCTGGAATTAAAGAATTACCAAGAGATCAACACCGTAAAATTAACCCCGGCTCACCTTCAATTGTGGCTTTCTCAAGGTGGGGTAAATCCAGAAATCGAAAGCTGTATTCTGGGAGGAGAAGATCTCAAGAATGAATTATCCGTACGCCTGTTTCAAGCCGGTGTGCACCGTATTTACAATGAGTACGGCCCAACAGAAGCGACTGTTGGCTGTATTGTCGGGGAATTTTCTCCTGAAAAGCACCGGGAAGGATCTACTCCGATTGGTGAATCGGTCCCTTATGGTGGTTACCTCTTATTGGATGAAGCCGGTGTGGAGGTAGTCCATGGATTGGTAGGTCAGTTGTACCTCTATGGGGCTAATCTGGCTCAGGGTTATTGGAAGCGAGCGGATCGCACGGCAGAAAGCTTTGTAGAAATCGCTCATTACCCGGGCTTGCGTCTTTATAAAACAGGAGACTTTGCGCGTGTCAACTCCGATGGAGATTTGATCTACCTCGGCCGCAGAGACGAGCAGATCAAACGCAATGGCTTTAGAATAGAGTTGGGCGAAATCAAATCCGCTCTTCGCAAGCAGGAAGGACTTGATGAGGTTGCGATCGTTTATGATCAGGGAGAAAGTAATGAGGAGGTTGTAGCAAAAGAAGCCGATACACACTGCAGCAATTGTGGTTTGCCCTCCAATTATCCGGAAGCGGATTTTGATGAAGAGGGGGTATGTCACCTCTGCCGTGCCTTTGAAGGTTACGAAATTAAAGTGGACCAGTACTTCAAAACAGAGGATGACCTGGTGCGTTTATTAACCAGCAAGCAAGGTCGCTCTTCACATTACGATTGTTTGGCCCTGCTCAGTGGAGGAAAAGACAGTACCTATGTCTTGGCACGACTCGTTCGGATGGGACTTCGGGTCTTGGCCTTTACCTTAGACAACGGCTACATTTCTGATCAGGCCAAAGCTAATATTCAAAAGATTGTCAAGCAGCTTGGGGTGGATCATGTCTACGGCAGCACGCCGCACATGAACACCATTTTTGTTGACAGCCTACACCGCCATCAAAATGTGTGCAACGGTTGTTTCAAAACTATCTACACCCTCAGTACCCAAATAGCGCTCGAAAAGGACATTCCTTTTATCGTTACCGGCCTTTCTCGTGGGCAATTTTTTGAAACCCGATTGACTGAAGAGTTATTCTGGCATACCGAAAACAGCACAGACTCTATTGATAAAATCATTTTAGAAGCGCGCAAACTCTACCATCAGGAAGAGGATGCGGTTAAGAGTTGTTTGGATGTAAGCATGTTCCGTGAGGCCAGTACTTTTGAAAAAGTAGAGTACGTCGACTTTTATCGCTACAGCCACGTCTCCTTAACCCAAATGCTCCAGTTCCTTAGAACGGAGATCGGTTGGGAAAGACCCACCGATACCGGTCGATCAACTAACTGTTTGATCAACCAGGCGGGAATACACGTGCACAAAAAGAAAAAAGGCTACAGCAATTATGCTTTCCCCTACAGCTGGGACGTCCGCCTGGGCCATAAGAATCGGGACGAAAGTCTGGACGAAATCAACGAAGCCATCGATGTGACCGAAGTCGAGCGGATGCTGGACGAAATTGGGTATGTCGATCACGAAGCACAGGAATCCAATGCCAAACTGCTTGCCTTTTACACCGGAAAAACCAATCTGAATAAGGAAAAAGTTTGGGCTCAACTCAGAGAGGTTCTGCCGGACTATATGGTTCCCAATGATGTCATTCAGGTTGAAGAAATTCCGCTGACCAGCCGTGGTAAGGTAGACCGTAAAGAGCTCCTTTCGGCTTACCATACAGAAGGAGAAGAACAGGCCCATGCTAAACAGCCCGAAAATGATATTCAAGCCTTGATTCAAGAGATCTGGCAAAAGGTATTGCGGGTCGAAAGCCCTGGAATTGAGTCCAACTTTATTCAACTGGGAGGGCATTCTTTGGCCGCCATTCGGGTCACTGCTCAACTCAATGAAGACCTAGGGACTGAACTCCCCTTGGCTTGGGTCTTTGAGTTTCCGACCATCGAGTCTTATGCGGAAGCCCTCGAAACCCATATGCGAACCCTATTAGAAGAAGAGAACTCGTAACGGGTGAAGACAAGAAAGACCACATACCAAAAGGCAAAGGCCAATTCGCAGAGAACTCTTGTGGTTCTGGCCCTACTTTATGGCTTGGCGCTAAGTGGCACGAGTCTCCTGCACTGGAGTCACTTTTTGGCCCATGAGTTTCAACCACCGCAACTTATTTTGAGCCATAACGGGGATCACCAAAACTATGAGTGGGAACAGCACTCAAGACAAACCGCTTCCAAAGCCCATCGGGTGGTTCATCTCGCACAGGACTTTTTTGATCAATACGAGGAGAAACCGGAAGACCAACAAATTGCCTATCAAATCAACCTGATCATTCTCGATCAACACCTGCAAACCCATCAGGCTTTTCCACTCGATCTTTTCCGATTGGGAGAAGTGTCAAAAGACCATCAACAAATTTCCTCCCTCCGGGATCCTTTCCGGGTTCCTTTGTTGCGCCCACCCAAGCAATACTCCTGATTTACGACCCCTTTTCCCACTTCTTAAATCTCTTGCGCTTCCAGTCCTATCGCTGGGGAACAGGATAATTATTGCTAATAAAATTCAAGTAATGAAAACTTTTTACGCATTTGTTTGCATGACGCTTTGCGTCGTATTTGGGCTGCAAGCTCATGAAATAAAAGGGCGTGTTGTCAGTGACAGCGGCGAGGCCCTTGCCGATGTAGGGGTATACAATACCTCTAACGGACGCTATACCTACACCAACCTTTCTGGATACTTTGAGTTAGAAAATGTCGACGAAGGAGATGTTCTTTTTTTCCAAAGCTTGGGGTTCGAACGTTTGGAACGAAAAATTGAACCCAGTGACCTGGACACGAATCTTGAGATCGTGATGACCACCTCTGCCGTGAATTTGGATCAGGTGGTTCTCTTGTCCAAGGTCAATGTACTTTCTGATATCATCAACGTCGATATTCAAAACAACCCTGTGCGATCAGCTCAGGAATTGTTTCAGCGGGTACCGGGTTTGATTATCGGTCAGCATGCAGGTGGAGGTAAGGCGGAACAGATCTTTTTGAGAGGATTTGACATCGACCACGGAACCGATATTACTTTATCGGTAGACGGACTGCCGATCAACTTGCCATCGCACGCGCACGGTCAAGGGTATTCGGATTCCCACTTTATTATTCCGGAAACCATTGAGAACATCGACTTCGGAAAAGGTCCCTACTACACCAACAAAGGAAACTTCAACACCGCGGGTTACTTAGATCTTCAAACGAAGAAGCGTCTTAAGAACAACCGTGTTTTATTGGAGGTTGGGGATTTTAATACCATCCGAAACGTAAACATGCTGCGTCTTTTGGACGGGGATAAGCAACATGCTTATATCGCTACCGAAATGATGCTTTCTGACGGATTCTTTGAGTCTCCTCAGAATTTCAATCGCTTCAATGTGATGGGGCGTTACAACTTCAATAACCTGGACGATCAGGAACTGACTTTAACCGTTTCGCACTTCCAAAGCAAGTGGGATGCCTCCGGGCAGATTCCGGTACGTGCAGTTGAGCAAGGCTTGATCTCGCGTTTTGGTGCGATTGATGACACAGAAGGAGGGCAGACCAGCCGTTCCAATGTGCTCTTACAGCACAAACGCGACCTGGGGCCTCACCAGCGTGTGACTTCCAAAGCCTACATCAGCCGATACGGATTTGAGCTGTTTTCGAACTTCACCTTCTTCTTGAATGATCCTATTAACGGAGACCAAATCAAGCAGAAAGAAAACCGAACCATCATGGGGGCAGAGACTAAGTACGAATTCGCGCAGCACTTCGAAGACAGTGATAACGAATTGGTCTGGGATGCCGGATTGGGATTCCGTTATGACGATGTGAACGATGTGGAGTTATCGCGTACGCGTAACCGTCGTGAGCTGTTGAGCCGCCTTTCTTTTGGAGATACCGATGAACTCAACGGATACGGATTTGTAGGAGCGACTTACAAGACCGATAATTGGACCATCAACCCCGGATTACGTTTTGATTACTTCCGATTTGATCACACCAATTTCTTGAGCCCGGTTTATGACGCTCGCAGCGAAAGTGATGTGTTTGTTGCACCAAAGCTGAACGTCGTCTATGCTCCTAATGAGGCCACCCAGTTTTATGTGAAGTCCGGTTTTGGATTCCACTCCAACGACGCCCGAGTGGTTGTTGCACAAAATGGTTTGGAAACCTTGCCTGGAGCTTTTGGAGTTGACGTAGGAACACTTTTGCGTATCGGAAATGACCTGATCGTGGATGCCGCTCTATGGGGTCTTGATTTGGAGCAGGAGTTCGTTTACGTTGGAGATGAAGCTATTGTAGAGCCATCGGGCCGTACCCGTCGTTATGGATTTGATTTGGGACTTCGTTACCAGATCACCGATTGGTTGTACTTCAATTCCAACCTGAACTATGCACGCGCACGCAGTAAAGACGATCCTTCTGGTCAGGATTTTATTCCGCTTGCTCCGGACTGGGTATCTACGGGTGCTCTTTCTTTCCGCAACCTGGGGAACTTCTCTGGAGGATTGCGTTACCGCTGGGTGGACGATCGTCCTGCAAATGAAGACAACTCCATCGTGGCTGAAGGGTATTTTGTAACCGATTTGAATGTCAACTACAACCACGGGCCTTGGACATTTGGATTGATTGTAGAAAACTTATTTGATGTAGACTGGAACGAAACCCAGTTTGCTACCGAGAGTTTGCTGAGCTTCGAAACTCAATCCGTGGAAGAAATTCACTTTACTCCCGGAGCCCCTTTCTTCTTGAGAGGGCAGGTGAGTCTGCGCTTCTAGATCAGCGTACCAATGTTTTGCAAACGGCCCGTTTAACGGGCCGTTTGTCATTTATAGGAGGTGCTTATTCAGAAAGATAAAAAACAGAAATCCCGTATCTTAAGCTCCTAATCAAGACCGACCTAAAATGAGATCACTTTTCCTCGCTCTTTTATCCATTCTGTTTTTTGCACCGACGATGGACGCCCAAAGCAGGCGTAAACGCAAGAATGCACCAGTGCCTTTGGAACTGAACGACAGCCTTTATTCTGCCCTTAAGTGGCGGAACATCGGCCCCTTTCGCGGTGGCCGTTCCGTGGCTTCGACAGGGGTCGTAAGCCAGCCGGGTACCTACTATATGGGAAGTACGGGGGGAGGAATCTGGAAGACCGTGAACAACGGTAATTCCTGGAAGAACATCTCGGACGGCTTTTTGAAAACAGGTACTGTTGGAGCCATTGCGGTGTCAGAAAGTGATCCTAATACAGTCCTTGTTGGAATGGGGGAGCACGCTGCTCGTGGTGTAATGACCTCTATGGGAGATGGAGTTTACCTCTCTCGTGACGCCGGGCAAAGTTGGACCCATATTGGATTGGAAGAAAGCCGGCATATTTCGGACGTAATTATTCACCCCACCAACCCGGATGTCTTTTATGTGGCCGTTCAAGGTGCCCAATATGGTCCTTCCACAGAACGCGGGGTGTACCGCAGTATAAACGGGGGACAGAGCTGGGAAAAAGTACACTACGTCAACGACCGAACGGGTGCTTCTTCGCTGGTGATGGACATGACCAATCCCCGGGTGCTTTACGCAGCCATGTGGGATCACAAACGCTTCCCATGGCAGATTGAATCTGGAGGAGAGGGCTCTGGTATGTATAAATCACTTGACGGAGGGACGAGCTGGAAGAAACTTTCCAAGGGTTTGCCCGAGGTCTTTGGTAAATCGGGTATTAGCGTTTCTCGAGCCAACAATCAACGTCTTTTTGCCGTGATCGAAGCAGAAGGCGAAAAGGGAGGGGTTTACCGATCAGATAATGCCGGAAAAACCTGGATGCAAGTCAATAAGAACCGGGTTAATATCGCCCGTTCCTGGTATTATATGGAAATCTTCGCAGATCCGCAGAACGAGAATATCGTCTACGTTTTGAACGCCCCTGTACTCAAGTCCATCGATGGGGGAAGAAGTTTTACTCCGCTGCCTACGCCGCACGGCGACAACCACCACTTGTGGATTCATCCCGATAACAACCAGGTGATGATCAACTCCAACGACGGGGGAGCCAATGTATCCCTGGACGGAGGAAAAAGCTGGAGTACCCAGCAAAACCAACCCACGGCACAGTTTTACCGCGTGATCACGGATAACCGTTTTCCGTACTATGTCTACGGAGGACAACAAGACAACTCGGCTATCGCAATTGCCAGCCGAACCAATGATATGGGAATTGATTGGAAAGACTGGTATTCCGTTGCCGGTTGTGAGAGCGCTTTCTTGGCTTTTGATCCCAACAACCCTGAGGTGGTGTATGGAGGATGTTACCAAGGGATTATTGACCGTTGGGAAATGGCCTCTGGAGAGTCAAAGAACATCATGGTCTACCCGGAATTGAGATTGAGTAAGCAGCCGAGCAAGATGAAGTACCGCTTCAACTGGAATGCCCCCATCATCACTTCCGCTTTTAACCGAGAGGTCATGTACCACGCCGGAAATGTCGTTTTAAAGACCACCGATGGAGGACAGAGATGGATGGAAGTCAGTCCTGATTTGACCCGAAACGAAAAAGACAAGCATGGACCCGGTGGTGCTCCTTTCACCAACGAAGCGGCGGGTGGAGAAAACTACAACACCCTGATGAGTCTTGTAGAATCCCTTCACGATCCAAACACGCTGTGGGCCGGCAGCGATGACGGTTTATTGCACGTCACCCGAGATGGAGGCCAGAATTGGTCCAATGTGAGCCCACCGGGTGCAGGTCGAAAAATCATCAACAGTATTGAGGTCTCTCCTCATGATCCTGCTACCGTTTACGTGGTGGCTATGGGCTACAAAGAGATGGATTTGAAATCCCATATCTACAAGACCACTGATTACGGGGCGAGCTGGAGTGAATTGACCCAAGGACTTAATGACCCTCATGGGTTCGCGCGTGTAGTTCGCGAAGATCCCGTCCGTCAAGGTCTTTTGTACGCGGGCACAGAGACAGGCTTAGCTATTTCGCTGAACGGAGGAATGAATTGGCAAAAGTTCCAACGCAATTTGCCCATTGTGCCTATTAATGATTTGACCATCCGCAATAACGACTTGGTCGCTGCTACAGCCGGTCGCTCGTTTTGGATCCTGGACGACTTAAGTCCACTGCAAAGTACAAGCGGATCTTCGGTTGCTCTCTTAAAGCCAATAAGTACTTCTCTGTATACCGGGGGGCACACCAAAGAGGCCCTTCCCGGACTCGGACAAAACCCGCAGTCGGGAGTAGGGATCAACTACTATCTACCGGCCGATATGGACTCGGTAGAGGTAAGCCTGGAAATTTTAGAGGGGCAAGAGGTGATTCGCCGATACAGCAACCAGAAGTCCAAAGGATTTAAGAGCTGGCCTGGAGGACCTTCTAAGCCCGCGGTTCTGGCTTCCAAAAAAGGCATGCACCGTTTTTACTGGGATTTTAGAAGAGAAAGTTTGCCTTCTATAGATAAGGTCTTTGTCTTTGGCGGTTATCAAGGTTCCCGTGTAGGGCCAGGAGTGTATGGAGTTCGACTGAGTATCGGAGATCAAGTGTTCGATACCCAGGCGGAGGTGACGGCTCATCCCTATTTCAAACAGTATGCCGCTGACTATGCCACCCAACAAGATCTTCTCAAGCGACTTGACAAGACTGTTTTGGATTTGATCGAAGACATCAACACTTTGAGATCAGCCCGTACCCAGGTGAATGCTCATGCAAAACACCTGAAAGGGAAAGAAGAATACAAGGAACTCCTGGATGCCGGAAAGGCGCTGAGCGAGGCCGTAGCGGCCTGGGAAGAAGAACTTATTCAACCCAAGCAGAAGACTTTTCAGGATGTCATCAACTTCCCCAACCAACTGGTTTCTGAACTTCTGTACCTCAAAGAGGCGGTCAACAGCGCAGATCCGCGAGTGACCCAAGGCGCCATCCAAAGAGGAAATGACTTGTTCGGAATGAGTGCCAGCATGCAAAGCAAGATGAATGCTATCATGCAGAAGGAATTGGCGGACTATAACCGCCTCTACCAAAGTAGTGGATTAATGGGGATTATTCTTGCGGACTAAGTAGGGTAGGAGTAACTAATTTATTCCACCTTATTTTCCATCAAGAGCCGCATCAGTTCCTCGGCAGCGACTTGTCCTTTTTGCTTAAGGAAATCCCGTGGCGTATTGTCTCCCAGCTCAAAGACGATCGCGGGCATTTGGTATTCGGCAAAGAAGTGGTTTCTGGAAACCATGGTCGGAAACAATTTGGTCGAGGCGCTCACATTGGTTTGCTTAGCAGGCAAACGCTTAGAAATGGATTCAATCCAGTCAAAAACGATTTGTCCTCGTTCCCCGGTGATTGTGGTGTCTAAGGGGTAGTAGATATCATCCCAGGTAGAGTGAAAATCAGCTCCGAATACGAATTGAGTGCCGGCTTCACTTTTGCTTTTCAAAAAATCCCGAACGACTCGGGTTTCGGGTTGGTTGAAGGCTGACCAGTCCCGGTTCAGGTCAATTCCTCCCATATTGTGCCTCCAGTGTCCATTGTCAACTCCATCGGGATTCATGAGTGGAAAGTTATAGATGGTGAAGTGATTTCGGAAGTTTTTGGCTTGTTCGCTGTCTCCGGCCAGGGTTTCCATAAAAGACTTCATGGCCAGAAAACCAGTCACTTCAGGAGGGTGTTGCCGCGAAATAATCAACAGGGCTTTCTTGGAAGAGTTCCCATTTACTTCGAGCAGATGCATGGGTCGTCCTTCGCGGCTTTCTCCCATTACTTCGGTCCGCACATACTCATTTAAAGACAAGGTATCTATCCATTGTTTGACGCGCGAAGAAGTGTAGAGCTCTTGAGCGGTGATCCAGGTGGGTTGATCATCGATGTTCAAGCGTATTTCTGCGAACTCAGGCGCAGCCTTGATCCCAAAAAGACCTTCACCAGGATTGACAAGAGTAAATTGGGTGCTGTCGATGGTAGTAAAACTTAAGCCGTCTCGGCTTATTTTAGGATAATAACGACTGCGGCTGTTTTGGTAAGAAAGTCGGATTAAAATCTCTTGAGGGGTCTTGCTCCAGACTTGAAATCCGTACCAGGGACTAACATTAATCGGGGTATTCTCCGCTGTAATCCAGGCCGTGTAGTGATTCAAACTGTCGTAGGCAACACCGTTTAATCGAGCCCCGTCAAATTCATTGCTGAAGTATACCGTGCTGTCTTGAAAGGCCCATTGACCTTTCCACTGCTTTTGTACCGGTTTGGTTTTGGTAGAGACTAAAGGCGTAGGTCCCTGGCCCTGATAGCCCGTTTTCTCGGTTGATTTACAGGCGTAAAGAATTACAGATAGGGCAAAGGCGATAGTAAAGATGCGCTTCATAATACGGAACTAGGTAGGGAAGGTAGCTAATTTCAAAATGTCTTGATTAACTTGTAATCCAAGACGACAATCGATAAGCCATGAAAAAACGCCAATTTCTCAAACGGGTCGGACAAGCAGCTCTTGCCGGCGCTGTCATGCCGCTGCAGGCATCAGAGCAGCATTTCACTTCCTTAAATGCACCCTATCCCTCCGAGGAAGAAGCTTTTTGGAAACGTATTCGGATGGATTATGCGCTTAAACCCGATTATATCAATTTAGAAAATGGCTACTACAATTTTGTGCCTACCCCCATCCTGAATAAATATATGGAGCACATTCGACGGGTGAATTACGAGGGCTCTTATTATATGCGTACAGAACAGTGGGAAAATAAAGACCGGGTAGCCAACCGCTTGGGAGGGTTGATTAATTGTTCAAAAGAAGAAGTGGTCATCACGCGTAATACGACGGAATCTCTGGATTTGGTTATTGGTGGCTACCCTTGGAAGAAAGGAGATGAAGCGATATACGCTATTCAGGATTATGGCGCCATGAAAAACCATTTCAAACAAATGGAGGCGCGATATGGTATCCGGTGCAAAGAAGTTTCGGTGCCCAATCATCCTCAATCAGATGAAGAAATCGTGGAGCTGTACGAAAAGCAAATCACCTCCAAGACCAAGATGCTGATGATCTGTCACATGATCAATATCACCGGGCATATTTTACCGGTTCGTAAAATCTGTGATATGGCCCATTCATACGGGGTCGAAGTTTTGGTCGACGGAGCGCATTGCGTCGGACATATCCCGGTAGATGTAAAAGCCCTGGGTTGTGATTATTACGGCTCTAGTTTACATAAATGGTTGAGTGTTCCCTTAGGGGCGGGCTTACTTTTTGTGGCTAAAAAACAATTGGGAAGGGTTTGGCCTTTGCTTGCTGATCATGTTACCGATCGCGAGAATATCAAAAGACTCAATCATACCGGGACCCATCCGGTTCATACGGATCTGACGATTGAGGACGCTATGGATTACTTAGAAATGATGGGTCTGGAACGCAAAGAGAACCGTCTTCGGTTTATTCAGCGGTATTGGAGCGATCAGCTTCGGGAAGAAAAGAACATTGTAGTGAACACGCCTAAGGATCCTGTTCGAAGCTGTGGTATTGCCAATGTCGGTATAGAAGGGATGAAACCTGCAGTCCTTGCGAAAACGCTTCTGAATGAGTTTGGGGTTTGGACGGTAGCCATCGATTACGCCAATGTTCAGGGATGCAGAATTACCCCCAATGTTTATACAACAACAGCAGAGTTGGATCAATTTGTGAGTGCGATGAAAAAATTGGCAGGTCGGGTCTAAGTGTCCTATTTACAGTTGTTTATATTCATTTTGAACTCTTTAGACTAACTTGAAGTCAGCAGCATACATGTTTAGTTAAAATGTGTTGAAATGGTCTCTATTTCAAAAAAACAAGTCTTGACTGTACTGGTTACGGTCGCTGTTTTGTTGTGTATCCCTTTAGTGGCTATGCAGTTTAGCCCTGAAGTCAACTGGGATATGGTGGATTTTGGGGTTGCTGCGCTCCTTTTAGCTGGCTTTGGATTATTAATCTCCTTTCTTCTTAGCCAACCCCTTACCAGAAAATACCGCTGGGGTTTAATTACAGGGATTGTATTGCTTTTTCTCTTGCTCTGGGCCGAGATGGCTGTTGGGCTATTTGGAAGCCCTCTTGCGGGAAGTTAAGTGGATTGAAGCAACGTTTGTGCCTTCTCGTATCTCCTTAATAACCAATAAAGAAAATGAATATGCGCAAATCTATTTTCACTTTAGTCCTTCCTTTATTTCTCTTTGTTTCTTGTGAACCACAATCCTCAGTGGATTGCTCCGTTGTCAGTGTTTTTTGTGGGGATCTTGTTGAGGTTGAATTAACCATAAATGGGAACAATTACCTTGAAGAAAATCCCAACGCCTTAATTCAAGTAACCCAGCAAGGATTTACGTCGGTGGGGCAGGTCGATGCAGATAATAACCGCATAATCCTTGTACTCTATCAAAACAGCCCCATTCTCTTTACCGTGGATGGTGTTAACTTTCAATTGGATATGGGGGTGAGGACGGTTCAGGTGGATTGTTGTGGTCCGGTCATCCGCCTTAGCTCGTTGTCGCGAGAAGGAAATTTTCTTTGCAATGGTCAAGGGGATTGCGATGAAGTGGTTCAGTTGCCTTTAGATGGACTTGGGTTGTACGCTAGAGAATAGCTTTTAGGGTTTCTGCCTTTGGAATGTGAATCACCAAAACATTTCCATCTTTTTTGCAATGCTTCAATTTAAGGCGTCCATCATTTAAAAGCACCAATTCCTTGATCACTTTTAGACCCACTCCAAGGCGAGTGTCTTCAAGTTCTTTCTCAGAATCCGTTTTTGGGCTTTTATCATTGAAAAAATTGATGATAATAGGAGAGATTTTATCACCTTCATTTGTTAAGACAAAGCATATATGCTCGCCTTCGTCATAAGCCCTAAATCGAATTTTACCCTCTTTGGGGGTGTATTTGACAGCATTAGATACCATATTTCGAATGACGACATCCAAGTGGTTTACATCAAACCAAACGTCTAATTCTTGTGGAATTTCGCAGGCCACATCCAAGCTTTTTCTTTGCATCTCGGGGGAAAAGAGTTCACGGGAGATGCTAACGCGCTCCTTTAATTTGGTCTGCTTTGGATTTGATTTGATTCCGGACATTTGGGATTGCGCCCAGTAGAGGAGGTTGTTTAGGGTAAAAGAACTTTGCTCTACTTCGCTCTGTAATTGTGGAATACTGCCAAGAACTTCCTTTTTACTTATCAGATTATTTTTATAAAGGGCCAGGTTCTCTTTGAGAATGTTTATCGGTTTCACTAAGTCGTGGCTAACGACAGAAAAGAGCTTGTTCTTGGATAGGTTTTTGGCTTCCAGCTCTTTATTCAGCCGCTGTTCGGTTCTTCTGTTATGGAGCGCCTGAAGTCCTAATACGGATAAGCCAACGAGGCTTAAAAAACCAAAGAGCATTACTCGGTTCTGCTGTTTGGATTTTTCCGCTAATGCCTCTCTTCTTTCCCTTTTCAGATTGTTAAGTTGTAAATCTGCATTCAGAAAACGTACGCGATTGGTTTTAGCTGTCTGGTTGTAGATGGCTCTTGTTTCGTGGGCACTGATTAGCAGACTAAAAGCTTCTTCATTTTTTCCCTTTAATTTTTCTATTTCACTGAGGTATTCCTGCGATTGTATAAGTTGTAGGGTATCGTTCAATTGAGAAGCCATTGAGTAAGCCAAAGAGGCGTAATGTGCAGCACTATCTATACGCTTAAGTCCTAAGTAGATTCCTGCCTGCAAGTTATTGTGTTCTAACTGGTCTCTAAGAAGAGATACTTTTTTTAAGGGAGCCACCGCCTTTGAATTCCATCGGTAAGCCTCTTTAAAATTCTCCATACCTAAGTGGTATTTGGCAATCGTGTAATAGGTTCTTCTCGACCAGAGTGGATTCGGGTATTGTTCCAGAAGATCAAGGGTTTCTTTGCTGTATATTTCAAAGTCTTCAATCTTTCCCCAATCTAAGGCATTTAAAGTCAGGTTAGATTTGACATTAGTAAGAAGACGAGTATGATTATTTCTTCGAAAAAGATCCTCCGCTTTATTCTGTTCCTTTTCAGCTTCTTCGTAGAGATTGTAGGTGTAAAACAAATACCCTTTAATGTGATGCAGAATCCCATGTTCCAACTCCATACCATGATCCATACTGATCTTGATAGCGTCTACTAGGCATTTATGCCATTTATAAGAACGGTAATTGAAGAAGTAATTGAGAGCATTTCTTGCAAGAGAAGGATTTCAATTTTAGGGGCATTCAAAGTTTTGATTTCTTCTGAGGCAAAGCTGAAATAGAGCGATGCTTTTTCTTTCTCTGCTCTATCGGAATAATAGCCTCCTAAATAGATGTTTGAAAGAACTTTAGCCTTTTTGGAAACAACAGGAGAATTGAGATAAAGTGCTTTTTGGGCAAAGTAGTTTAAACTATCGGGCACCCTGAATTTATAAGTCTGGGCTAGATCATTCAGCAAGTTGATTTCTTCCAAAGTACTTAGGGTGATTCGCCCTTGATTGACTTGATTAAAGCGTTGAACCAAGCTGTCCTTTTTACTCATAACCTGTCCATGCAGGGGAGAAGGGAGCAGAAAAGAATAAAAAAATCCAAGAAGCAATAAATACTTAGGCGTTTTCATATCAGGCTTAGACCACAGCTTTAAGAGGTGAGACTTTGGGTAAATAGATTCGAACGGTTGTTCCGTCTACCCCAGGTGTGACCAATTCAAATTCTCCTCCATTGAGTTCAGTCAATTCTTTCGCTATTTTTAATCCAACGCCAGTACCCTTTTCTTGACGAGTCCCAGGGGACGAAGAATACGTCTGATCGTCTTCGAGGGCCTGGATAACTTCAGTAGGAATGCTGACCCCTTCATTGATCACTTCAAAGGCGATGCGATTATCTAGTTCGGTTATTCTGAATTGGATTTCTCCACCTTCCGGTGTGAACTTAATGGCATTAGAAACTAAGTTTCGAAGGATCACATCCAAATGGTTCACATCAAAGCGGGCTTTATACCCTACTGGAATTTCGCAATTCAGGCTAATATTCTTGTTTTCTATATCCTCATTAAAAAAAGAACAGGTCATCTGAGCTCTCTTCTTTAAGTCCACTTCCACAGGATTGGCATGAAATCCACTCATCTGGGTCTGGGCCCAATAGAGTAAGTTATTGAGGGCAAAGGAGCTCATATCGACCCTTGATTTGAGTCGTGGAATGGACTCTAGTACTTCACTTTCACTTAAAACATTGTCTCGGTACAGGGTCAACATTTCTTTAAGTGTATTGACGGGTGAAATCAGATCGTGACTGATAATAGAGAAAAGTTTGTCTTTGGAGTCATTGAGTTGACTTAATTTTTTATTGGCCTCTTTTTGATTGGCGTAATTCTGACTCGCCAGGTAGAGAATAGCTAATACGCAGAACAAGAGAAAGAGAATACCCAGAATAATCCAGTTCTTTTCTGCAAGGGCAGATTCTTTAGCCGCTATATCCGCGTCGTACTGAGATTGTGCCCTTAAAAAGTCTAACGTTTGATTGGCTGCAACTCGATCAAATTTTGTTTTTAAATCGGTGTATTCAAGAAGAAGGGAATAGGCTTTTTCCTGGTCTCCCTGAAGCATGGCGATCTTCTTGTAGTTTTCATAAGCCCCAACCAAATCAATAGAGTCCTTGAGGAATTTGGAGAGTTGGATCGCGGCAATGGCTTGTTCTTCTGCCTTGTCTAATTCCATTCGACGGATGTAGAGGTCTGTGTATAAGGTGTTTAGTTCAAGTTGGTCTCGCTTATTTTTGAGCTGATTAATCAGTTTTTGGGCTTTATCGGTCCAGTAAAGGGCAGAATCCAGGTTATTTCTCTTGATGTAGTAGTGGGCATATACCCGATACGCTCGACTAGACCACAGCGGGTCTGTCTCGGAGTTTAGGATGTCTATACTTTTCTTTCTGTAGATATGGAAAGTTTCGTAATCCTCAGCATCTACGGCATTTAATGCCATATTACTGCAGGCATACGCCGCATTCTCAGGTTGGTCGAGTTCATTCCACAAAGCCTCCGATTTGGTGTATTCTTCTTTTGCCTTATCATGTAAGCCATAACGGTAATAAGTAAAGCCAAGGTTGTGATGCAAAATGGCTTCTTGCTTCTTATAACCATATTTCTGGCAAAGATCTATGCTTTCGTAGGTGTGTTTGATCAGGTCTTTTTGACTCCCAGAAAAAAGATCGTACATCACTCGGAAGCGCATTAAGTTCACGCTTAATTCCGGATCACCGATTTCATCTGTTTTTGTTCTCAGTTTTTCAAATCGAAACAGTGACTCGTCATATTTGGAAGCTTCGGCGTAATAGTAAGCCAAGTAAATCTCTGAATTGATATACCCGTTAAGGTACTCTTCTTCCGAGTTATGCTTGAGAGCCATTTCGGAATAAAACCGAATGCAATCGGTGTTTTTGTACCGGTAACTGATTGCTAGCTCATTGAGAAGATCAATATATTCTTCGTGCGGGAGCTCCTTTTGACCGGATTGGTGTTCTTCGAGCTGTTCTAATTGGCTAAGGCCTTTTTCTCTCCTCTCTTCTTTTTTCGGATGGGCATCAACAGGAAGGCTTGTGAGAATCAGCACGAAGGCTGCTAGCAGGGGAACAAAGGAGAACCGTCTCATAGGTGACTTTTGTGATCAAACTAAAAGAGCGCTAATGGGTAGTATGAAGGAAAGATACTGAGGTTTTGATAGATATGAGGTGTAAAACGGGAATTTTTTTAAGAATGTTTTAACAATTTTTATCGAGATATGCCAGATGATCAAACTTGCTCTAAAGGGGATAGAGCTGTATTTTCAAGCAAAATTGATCCAACAATGAAACGAAGAGGCCTTAATCAATCCTCGGGCTTAGGTGCTCTTGTGGCAACAACTTTGGCGACTTGTTCACCCAAAAAAGAAGAGGTAATGGTTAATCTGGCTAAGCTTGAAACTAGTGAAGAACTTCAACGTAAAATGGATGCAAAGGCCCTGGAAATTAATCGATTTAAAGTAATCGCTGGGGATGACGAAACTTTTTTTATACAGGCTCTTCTCGACCTCGTTTTGACCGATTTGATCTCCTACGCTATGCCGTCGATACGGGACTTTTGTGGTTGGACCGGTTGGATGCCGATCGCTTTATACAAAGAGTTTATTCAGAACAAAGGTTAAAAGGTGTATTATTTAGGAATTGATCTTGGAAGTTCATCTCTTAAGCTGGCATTGGTAGCATCGGATACCGGCCTTCGAAAAGAGATGATCAGTTACCCAGAGCAGGAAATGTCCATTTCATCTGCACAACAGGATTGGGCTGAACAGTCCCCTGCTCAGTGGTGGGAATACCTGGTCAGCGGAGTTCTTCGTTTATTTGAAAAGGCAGGTGTACCCCCCTCAAAAGTCATCGGTATTGGAATCGGATATCAAATGCATGGTCTTGTTTTATTAGATCAAAGCGGTGACCCTTTACGAGATGCTATCATCTGGTGCGATAGTCGAGCGATTGATTCAGGCTTAGCCTTAGGGAAATCTCTCGGGCAGCAATATTGTGTAGATCATTTACTTAATAATCCGGGTAATTTTACCGCCTCTAAGTTAGATTGGGTTCGATCCTTTGAGCCAGAGTTATTCGCGAAAGCCAAATACTTTATGTTGCCTGGGGACTACTTGGCTTTCAGATTAACTGGAGTGCCAAGCACAACCTCCACAGGCCTTTCTGAAGGCATAATGTGGGATTTTTATAAGAACGGACCTGCGATGGAAATGCTACGAGCGATTCCTGGTGCTACAGAACTACTTCCACAGTTGGTACCTATACTCGGTGAGCAGGGACAAGTCTCTTCATCGGCTGCGAAGGCGCTTGGGATTTCTGCGGGTACACCATTGCTCTATCGGGCTGGTGATCAGCCGAATAATGCCCTTTCCTTGCACGTAATGGACCCGGGTCAAGTTGCTGCTACCGGGGGAACCTCAGGAGTGGTCTATGCCGTAAACGATTCAACTTCCTTTAAAGAATTGAATCGCCTCAATCATTTTTTACACGTCAATCACAACGCTTCTCGTAGACGGTTAGGAACCTTACTCTGTATTAATGGATGTGGTATTCTCTACCGTTGGCTATCGCAACTTTTTGATGGGTTATCGTATACTGAGATGAATAAATTGGCTGAACAAGTACCTATCGGATCTGAAGGATTGAGCATTCTCCCATTTGGGAATGGAGCAGAGCGGATCTTAGAAAATCGCAATTTAGGAGGACATATAAGTGGTCTGAATTTCAACCGCCATAACAGAGCACACCTCTGCCGGGCAGGCTTAGAGGGAATAGCTTTTTCTTTTTATTATGGCTTCGAGCTATTAGCCAAGGAAGGGGTTAATACCCAAAGCATACGGACGGGCAATGACAACCTCTTTCAATCAAAGGTGATGGCTCAAACAGTAGCCAATCTATTGCAAGTAGAAATTGAAGTCTTTGAAACCACTGGGGCTGAAGGGGCGGCTCGAGCCTGTGCTTTGGCAGAAGACCGAAAGATAGAATTCAAGCAGATGATACTGCAGGATTACCTCAAATCCTATTACCCTGAGAAACAGAATAAACACTATTTAGAGGCCTATGAGGTCTGGAAAACAGAGTTACTTAAACGCATACAAGAAGCATGATACTACTAGGAGATCGAGAATACTTTAAAGGTATAGGCATCATTCAATACGAAGGAAAACAATCGGACAATCCATTGGCCTTTAAATATTACAATCCAGATCACCTGGTTGCAGGTAAGACCATGAGAGAGCATTTTAAGTTCGCCATGGCCTATTGGCATACCCTCTGCGGAACAGGTGGAGACCCATTTGGTCCGGGCACCAAAAATTTCCCATGGTCCCAGTCCTCTGATCCAGTTCGAATGGCACGGGATAAAGCTGATGCTGGTTTTGAGTTTTTGACTAAAATGGGATTTGGCTATTACTGTTTTCACGATTATGATCTTATTGATGAAGGCCATACATTACTGGAGTCGGAAAAGCGTCTTCAAAGCATGGTGGATTATCTCAGCGCTAAGCAGAAGGCATCTGGAGTGAAGTTACTCTGGGGTACTGCCAACTGCTTTTCACATCCACGCTATATGAATGGTGCCGCAACCAATCCCGATTTTAAAATTGTGGCACATGCCGCGGCTCAAGTAAAATTGGCACTGGATATAACCATTGCGCTTGGGGGTGAAAATTATGTGTTTTGGGGAGGACGAGAGGGATATATGTCGTTGCTCAATACCGATATGAAACGGGAACAAGATCATTTGGGGGCTTTTTTAAATATGGCCAAAGACTATGCAAGAAAGCAAGGCTTTACCGGAACTTTCTTTATCGAGCCAAAACCCTGTGAACCCTCAAAACACCAGTATGATTTTGATGCCGCCACTTCTATAAACACCATCCGACAATACGGTTTAGAGAACGACTTCAAACTCAATATCGAAGTCAACCATGCGACCTTGGCACAACATACTTTTCAGCATGAACTCCAGGTCGCCGCTGATGCAGGAATGCTGGGAAGTATAGATGCCAATCGGGGAGACTATCAAAACGGTTGGGATACCGATCAATTCCCAATCGACCTCTACGAATGTACCGAGGCGATGATGGTCATTCTGCAGAGTGGAGGCCTCCAAGGAGGCGGTATAAATTTTGATGCCAAAACCAGACGGAATTCAACCGATTTAGAAGATTTGTTCATCGCCCATATTTCTGGTGCTGACACCTTTGCACGCTCATTATTAGCGGCGGAGGCCATACTCGAAAAATCAGCTTACACGGGCCTTAGGAAAAATCGATATGCTTCATTTGATTCGGGTAAAGGGGCGGAGTTTGAAGCCGGTAAATTAGACCTAGAAGACTTGTATACCTTGGCAAGTGAAGGAAAGGAGCCTGAGCAAACTAGCGGAAAACAAGAGCTTTATGAGTCCATTCTCAACCAATACATTTAGTTTATTTTAGGAGACGAGCAAGTCTGTCCTGATCGTCTTGATCTGGGGAGGGTACGGAGCGGCCTATTCCGGATGGATCTATGCTACACTTCCCTTCTTGTTTTTTTGCCTTGGATCGCATCCGTCGAAGACAACAGCGCAAGCGTTTTCCTCTAGACGAAGTTTAAAAACTAAAAAAGATCCTGAAAGTGGGATTTGACACTGAAAAGGGTAGCCTCTTTCATGCTGTCGAATCGCAGATCGGCATGACCTACGCGCTCCTCAGGACCAATTCCTACACTGTAAAATCCACCTGCTTTGGCTGCATCTACTCCGCTTTCTGCATCCTCAAAAACAATGCATTCCGCGGGTTTATAGCCCAATTGTTCTGCTCCGAATAGGAAGATATCCGGTGCTGGTTTGCTTTTGTCAACGCTGTTGCCATCTCCAATAACATCGAAGAACGCTTTGCCCTGTAATTGCTCTAATACTTTGTGGGAGTTTTTACTTGCGCTGCCTAGGGCGATCTTGTAGCCAGCTGATTTTAACTGGGTTAATAATTCCTTTGCACCAGGTAAAAAATCTTCCGGGCTGATATGCTCAAGGCCTTGTAAGTAGTACTCGTTTTTGCGAGTAGCCAGTTCGGTCAGTTCTTCTTCTGGCAGACTCACGTTGTTGTGGGCCTGAATGATGCGTATAGAATCCATTCTTGATACCCCCCTTAGTTTTTCATTTACTTCTCGATCGAAGTTCCAGCCGAGCTCACCGGCCAAGCGGTTCCAGGCCAGGTAGTGGTGTTCTGCGGTATCGGTAATCACCCCGTCTAAATCAAAAATAAAAGCCTTGATCATCTTGTGTGCATTTGGTTTGGCGATGGCAAAAGTAGTCCCTGCTATTGGAGCGTGCAAAAATTCTTCCTATAGTGGATTAACCCGGAAAGTAATACGCTTGTTGGTAATCACGGAAGACATGATATTTAAGGCCACAGTGGCTGAATCGCATTGGTTACTGGTATCGTAAATAGCGATTGCGCAAAGAGACGGGTTGGCCTTTCGAGCACCATCCATACGTTCTCCTATGGTTATGCCACTGGCGAGGGAGGAATCAATAAAAGAAAAATCAGGAGCTACATCACTGAAAGTTTGAGTGCTTCCATTTACGGTGTAGATAAGGTCACCATTTATTTCGTCATATTCAATGGTATAATCGGAATCCCCGGCTGCAAAATTACCCAGGTTCTGTGTTATGGTCAGGGCAGCTCCCGTATCTCCATTAATTAAGTTCAGTTGTATTCCAACTGCATTAGCGGTTATGTGATAAATCCTAAAATTTCCTCCACTTACAATGTCAGCCTGACCCTCTTGGTCCCGGTAGGTGAACTCCGTTCTAAAACCAGTAAAATTGAAAATATTACCGGTATTCGGTACCTCGATATCGAGACCAACACTTCCACCAGAGGTTGTTGTCCGAATCCCGCATCCAGCCTGTTCTGTGTTGGGGTTAATACTGCTTGCGTCTGGACCAACAGTAGCTTGGGTCAAAGGGTTGGTGTCAAAGTCAAATTGAGAAACGAGTTCGGGACTGTCCGTATCTTCACAGGCGAGATAGGCGAAACTGACATTGGCGAGGCTTCCAAAAACAGGGGTGAAGCTAAATGTTCCATCGGTGTTTAGGTTTAGAGTTCCTGAACTAGCGGCGGTAAAGGGTCTGGGTCTAACCAGAAGTGAGGTGCCTTCAGGGTCAGAATCGTTATTGAGAAGACTCTGCCCGGCTACTGTATTCAACGTCTGACTAACTAAGATTGCATAGATATCATTCTGTGCAACAGGAGGTTGGCTTTGAGCGATAAGAGGAGTGGCTCGGATTATCCCGAGAAGTAGGAAGAATAATAATACTGTGGTCCTTTTCACTTCTTTAATTTGGATTTACTCGAATTGTAACGCGTCGATTGGTGATAATAGTACCGAGTCGTACATCGAGTTCTGCAGGAGATGAGGTGACTGATCCGCAGATCCAATTGTCATTTTGCAAGATAGCTCTGTAGAGATACCCATCCATTTCTAGGCTTGGATTCAGTAAGGTTAAGTTGGCGGTTTGCGTTCCGGAATAATCCGTCCCCTCTGCAATATCAGTGTAGTTGCTGCCACCATCAGTACTGACCTGCCACTGATAGGTACTGGTGTTTGTACTCACAATATCGATGCTGCCATTGTTTGGTATAAGGGTCATTTCATCGGCAGGTTGTGTACTGATATTGGGCACAGGTCCATTTTCTTGAAAGTCCGGGGTTCCGTTGGTGCCTCCATCGGCAGGGGTAGTGTAGGCAGCTCCACTGACAGATCCGTCTCCGTTGATGGCTGGGGGTGATCCAGTCCCGTATTCCGGACCGTCCCCACCATCAGCGTTGAGATCTGCATAGGCTTCAATAGCATCAGGGCAACCGTCCGCATCGGTATCTGTGTCGAGATGATCCGGTATGTTGTCTGTATCCGTATCACAATAGTCATAACGGATCGCTTGAATTTCCCCGATATTGAGATAATTAGCACCAACATTATCACCGGACAATTGTAGTCGAATGTAGCGTATCGATTGAGAAACTTGGAAGTTGTTTTCGGTTACCCCACTGGTATTCCCTAATTGATAAGCGAAACTGGCGTTGTCAAAAGAGTCTTGCAATACAGTCCCTGAAGGGAATGCTGTAGAAGAGGCAAAAACATAAGCATTGGAAAGCCGATCGCTGCAGCAATCTGTCCGGTTCCAAATTCGGATTTCATCTACGTATTGTACACTGCCCAAATCAACAGTGATCCACTCGTTGGCAGTCGTATTCTGGGTAGCAGCCACAGACCCCCCGGCCCATGCGCCATTGGTGTCGCCGTCGATTACTTTGCTGGCGTCTCCTCCAGGATAGGTGCTGCTGGAAGTTGCCGAGCCGGTAAGGGCTAAGTTGGTTTCGCCAATAGTACATTCAACCGTATCGTAGATTCCGTCATTGTCATCGTCTACATCCGTCTGATCCCGAACACCATCGTTATCGGAGTCGTTATGAACAACAACATAGACACTGGGACTATCTCTGGTAATATTGGTATCGCTTTGGTCCTGGCTATTGGAAGCAATATTGACCAGGGTACCGATAGCATTGACCGATGTTATGTCGTCAATGGTGGCCACTAGAGTCAAGGATTCCATTTGTCCACTAATTAAGGTCCCAATAGTCCAGGTTGGAGAAGTGTAGGTTCCAGCGGTTGGGGTACCACTTTGCAGCGTAATGCCAGGAGGCAAATTATCGGTAACGACGAGATTTGTAGCTGGATCTTCAGCCCAATTGGTTACTGAAAGGGTGTAGGTAATGGTATCGCCTTCATCGTATTCACTGGCGTCAGCCGTTTTGTTGAGTTCTACATCCGGATCGCAGTAATAAACTTGGAGGTTATTGGAGTTATAGAAACAGGGGCCTTTGGCTACACGCACAAAATAATCCCCCGCGACTGTGGCGGTATAGGTAGTATTTGTCGCGCCTGGAATTAGATTTCCGTCTCCATACCATTGATAGGAGTCAAAGACTTCTCCAATCACTTCCAATTGTGTACCGGGGAGACAGGTGTTTCCGGTGATCTGCAGGTTGGTATTTGGCGCTACGTCAAAGCCAGAAAAGTATCCGGCAATTCCTCTTGCTCCGTTTACTCCAAAAAAACCTACGGCTACTGGTCCTGTGGACTGCACACTGACATTACCTGTCAGGTTGGGTATGTAAAAAGTTTTCCAGTCCGTTGTTCCTGTAATGGCAGCAGCAGCGGGCTTTGTTACCGTTCCATTTCCGTCGGTTACCACAATATTTGCATCGGGTGTTGAGGTGGAGGCTATGATGGTGATTCCCCCGGTTAGTGTAATCCCTGCAGCATTCTGGATGTCTGGAATATTATTCACATTATCCGGAATCAAACAATTCATGGGAGCAACAAAGTTGAGCCCTACCGAAACGATGGAGCTGCTACCAGCCAAGGATTGATAAGCATAGGCGTCTTTTGAAGTAGTGACATACATATTTCCACCCGCTGAGGAGACACTGTAGTTGCTCTCTGGAATGACAAAGTACTCTCCGTCATTGATCGTAGCTATCGCCGTACCTGAACCATTGACGAAGATCTGCGTGTTGTTCTGGGTCGCAATAATTACCGGGGTTTCCGTTTGACTGTTACCGTTCCCACGGACAAAGACATATTCTTTTCCGAGGTTATCGATCGGAACTGGTTGGTCCATTCCAGCATCACGACTATTACTGCTCGCACTGACCCCCATATTTAAGCCTCCATTGCTGATTACAATGGGTTGATCTGAAACGAGTCTCGCGCCAAGCCAACCGTCGTTGTTGGCGGAAACCTGGGTGTTATACGCCTCAAAAACAAAAGTCTCGTTGGCATCCAGCGTAAAAGTGTACGAATCAGCCGTTAATCCACCAGCGTTGCCCTGTAGACGGAATTCACAGGCCGGATTGTAGCCCGATAGGGTAAAGGTGGTGTTATCTACCGTAGCCATGATCCCGAGGGTATTACTGGCCGAATTGTGGGAAGTCCAGTTCGGCCTTCCTCCCCAACGGAACTCTGTTCCTATGGCCTTGCGCCCCTTAGAGGTAAGGGAGGCTGCTTGAGAATTATTGCGTCCGCGGTAATTGACATAAAATCGCTCTCCACCAGGGGCTACGAGACGTAAACCACTGTTGGTTAAAACAACTCCAGTATTGTTGTTAGAAACCAGGGTAATTTCATTGTCACCATTCCCTAAGGTGTACTCTACAGGCGCAGCATTAGAGAGGGTGATGGTGGTGAGAGGTGTTGCTGAGGTTCCTCGGTAAATCTCAACGGAAAAGGCAGTTGTTTCAGGTGTCGAAAGATAAATTGCCTGTTCTGTGATTGCTTTATTGTTGCGTCCCTGCTTCATGGGAGGGAGATAGTGCAAATCACTCAATTGTGCGTTTAGACTACCCGAGCTTCCCAGAATCAGAAAGGCAAATATCAACAACTTCGATAGAGACTTCATCATGCGCACTCGAACATATTGAACAAAAAAAAACAAGGAAGCGAAGTATACCAAGCATTTGTTGTCACTCTTGGGTATACTGTTGGAAGACCCGTCGAAAGTTGTAGGCAAATAGTCATAAAGGTGTTCTGTTTCCCCAAACAGCATGCCGATAGAGGAGACTTTTCCGATGTCATTAACTTGGGTACTCCGATCAACAATACTATTCGACTTGATGCAGCGGTAGAGCTCGATAAGGTAGTTAAACTGATGACCGAAACTTATCCGGAAATGGTGATTCGCTTGGAGTCTCATACCGACCCGGCAGGAAGTGCAGAATACAACGACCGCTTATCGGCTCGTCGTGCTAAATCAACCTATGAGTACCTGGTTAATAATGGGGTGCCAAAAGAACATATTTTGTCCTACAGAGGATACGGAGAGCGCAAGCCCGTGAATGAATGTACGAGCAAGTACGATTGCAGTGCAGAAGATCTCGGATTGAACCGACGTAAAGAATTCCCTGTAGAACAGATTCGGGGAAAGAGGAGTGCTGTGGCTTAATAGAGCCTAAAAGCACAGTTGCTAGGCCGCCTGGAGAGTTTCGTGGGGACACTTTCTAGGCGGTTTTTTTATTGATCTTCTTCCATGTAACGCTTGTAGGTCGCCTCATCGATACCGATGACTTCTAAGAATTCCAAAAGCTTATCCAGTTCTCGGATTTCGATCTTTCCATCGGCCACGATCATCAGGTGTAATAGCCTCACATACCATTTCTTTTGTTCTTCATTTAAAACCTTCAGTTGCTCCAGGTAGTACAAGGGATCCGCCATATAGCGGTGAACATCTTTCTCTTTAAGATCAAGGCCTAATAACTCCGCTGCGATTGCGGCAATTTCGGCCTCGTCATCACTGCCATCCCCATCGGCGAATGCCATCGAAATCAAACTGCCGAGAATGGCAATTTTTTGTTCTAAACTGAAGGAGTTCTGAAAACGGCGTTTCAATTCGTCGTCATTCGGTTCTTTTCGGAAGTGGTATTCGCTCATGAGGTGTTGATTTTTGAAAGATCTTCAATATACGTGCTTTTTCGAAGGGAACAGCCTCTTGTATTCGGCTTTGTCTTTTTTTAACAGCTTCTAGAATTTGCTTAATATTAAGCATGAGAAAATTGTTCCAACTCCTCGTCTTATTGATGTTTTTGTGTCAAGGATGCAGTGCTCAAAAATCAAGCTTGATTGAAGACACGAAAAGAGTGAATCAATCTAAGGAGTTGAGTTATTATCTTTTTCTGCCTCAGAACTTCAGTGAGGATACTGCAGAAGATTTTGGTCTATTACTCTTTTTACACGGGGGAGGGGAGTCGGGTAGAGAACTGGCTGATGTAACCAAGCACGGCCCACCTAAAATGATGGCTGACGGTTATCCTTTTCCGTTTCTGGTACTGGCCCCTCAGAATCCTTACAAAAAAAAATTTTGGGACATCTGGTCGGTTAAAGCGCTACTGGATCAAATCGTAGTGGACTATGGAGTTGATCCCAATCGAATCTATTTAACCGGTCTTAGTCGAGGAGGAAGTGCTGCCTGGGAATTAGCGGTGCAGTTTCCGGATCGATTTGCTGCCCTGGCTGTTGTGTGCGGTCGAACTCCGGTTCCTTATGCCCATTGGCTGGATAAAAACTTAGCGATTAAAATGTTTCATGGAGTGGATGACCCGATCATCCCGGTGAGTGAATCAGATCAGATGTACCAAGCCCTCTTAAAAAGAGGACTGCAGGTCGAGTACCAACGCTATGAGAATACGGGGCATAATTCCTGGGATAAGGCCTACTCCAGTCCTGGATTATTTGATTGGTTGAATGCGCAGCGAAAATCAGAATAGAATGGTCAATAAAAAAGGATTAGGGATCTTAGTGGTAGCAGTGATGCTGCTTTCGTGCGAATTCTTAGAGAAGAAAGAGGAAAGGATAGCGGTAGACCCCGTGGCGCAAGAAGACCTGCAAAAGGCTGATACCCTTGTCGCTATTGATCCAGAACCTGCGCCTATCGCTTTAAATCAACTTGCCGATACCACCTTTGTTCGTTTGGCTGATTACAGCGATGACTTCTTCTACGATATGCGTTATGCCACAACAAATAACTTTTTGAAAGAGCAGGTTTATGATTGTGGTGAATGCTATACCCGGGTTAAAACAGCCAAGGCCCTGATCAAGGCGAATGCCGACTTTTTGAAGCAGGGTTATAAGATCCTCTTTTTCGATTGTTATCGACCCAATAGCGTTCAGTACAAGATGTGGAAAATCATGCCCAATCCACAGTATGTGGCCAACCCCGTGAAGGGTTCAATCCACAACAAGGGTGGAGCTGTTGATATAACGCTGGCTGACCTGCAAGGAAACCCCTTGGATATGGGGACAGATTTTGACTTTTTTGGTCATAAGGCGCACCACGATCATACCGATTTACCCGCCACCGTACTTCAGAACAGATTGCTACTGAAAACCGGTATGGAAGCCCATGGATTTTGGTCTATCCGAACCGAATGGTGGCACTACAACCTGAGTGCGGGTTCCAATGATAAGGTGGCCGATTTTACTTGGGAATGCAATTAGTCCTGATCCAAACGGGCTTCTAGGAGTAGGGCCTGATCCTGTTGATCACGGGTAAAAAACAAGTAATCCGATTTTCCTCCGGCTTTGATTCGGAACTGTTGTCGAATTTCCTCTACCCGTGAAGGGTAATTTCGACAGACCACTTCCCACTTTTGATTCTTGTACTTTTTAAGCTGCTTGGAAGTAGGAGAGTGGGTATTCAAAATGGTGAAGCGTTTACCCGGAAAATCCAAGCGTGAGTGACTGGAATACAGGTGGCTGTTCTTTTGGATTTTCTTCACCCCGTATTCCTGACTTATCCAATCAAAAGCCCCAGATTTCATCAGAGAAGGATTGGGTAGATACAAATAGCCTTCGGGTTCTCCGAATATCGATTCTGCCACGGCAATATCGCCATAGCTAAATCGGGTTTCTTTCCATTGATCATTTGTATAATGGGCACAGATTATCTGGGGTGGAGACTTTTCTTCATTCAGGGGAACCCACCAGAGGAGCTCTTTTACTTCTTTACCGATGGCAACAACATGGACTTCAGTGGCATTAGGAAGCGCATTGAGGCCTTGTTGAATGTCTAAAAAAGGGGAAGTCTTCAGCAGAAGGTAAGGTGTTCTTGAGGGTAAGAAAGAGAGAAGACTTTTAAGGTTGGGTTCGGTCTGCTCCAGGGCAAATACCCGATTCTGTTCTTCATCCCGGCGAGCGGGGTCGGCATAGACCAGGTCAAAACTGATTTTACTCTGCAAGAAGAAAGCCTCCGCCTCTTGGGCGTAGGTATGGAAGTCATCTAAGCCAAAGGCCATGGAATTGTAAGCAACCAATTGTGCTAAATCCGATTGCCGCTCACAATAGTGGACCTGAAAGCCTTGTTTGGCAAAAGCAAAGGAATCTACCCCAAAACCCCCGGTAATATCGGCGAGGGTAGTCTTTTGTTTTTTGAGCTTGGATTGAATAAGTGCTGCTTTGTAGCCCGCTGTTTTTTCTGAACTACACTGCTCAAGATTCAAGCGTGCAGGAAAGAGTACCTGCTCATTTTTATACCAAGAGGGGAGCTTTTTGCGAATACGTTCTCGCCCCTCCCATTGCTGCTGGAGTTCGATTCGGGTGACTTCGTCAAAAGGAGATGAGCGAAAGGCCCTTTGTTTGGGATCGCTGTTCTGGTGTTTCGCCAAATAGTCCAGCACCTCGGGTTTGACCAAGTGCGGGTTCCATCGGAAAAGCGGATCAGACATTTTTTGTGAACTTCTTCACCACTTCATTTTCAGCTAAAAATTCTTTCAGAATGACTTTGATAGCCGTGTAGCCAGGAACGGCAACGATCATTCCGATGACTCCAAAGAGAAGTCCGGCAATGATGATTACCAAAAAGATCTCTAAGGGGTGAGACTTTACGCTGTTTGAAAATATAAAGGGTTGCGAAAAGAAATTATCGACCAATTGTCCCACCATCAAACCAATCAAAACATAGGTCGCTTTGGGAAGAATTACCGTGCTGAAATCTGCACCGAGGAAACTGGTCATGGTTAAGGTGATCATGATCGTTCCTCCAATTAGTGGTCCAACATAAGGGATGATGTTGAATAAGGAACACAAAAAGGCGATTACCAAGGCGTTTTCGACTCCGACAATCAGAAGGGCTCCGGTATAGATGACAAAGAGAATAAACAACTGCAAAAGGATTCCTCCGAAATAGCGGGATAGCAGGCTGTTGATTTTTCGAATGGATTCGACCATATTTCCTTCCTTTTTGTCCGGGACGAAGGTCAGGATTCCATTTTGCAGAAGATTGCTGTCTTTCAAAAAGAAAAATGAAATAAAGAGAACTGAAAAAAGCCCAACGCTAAAGGAGCTCAGCGCATTGATAAAGGAATTCAGGAAGTTTGGAATAAATCGCAAATCGAGCCCTTCGATCACACTTTTTTCGATGTTTGAGTTTTCTAAAATACTTTCAAAAAGAGGCAGATTGGCATCAAAGTATTCCACGATCTGGAGGTAGAGCAGGTTGATGTTGTTTTTCAGGGCATCGATATCCAGTAGTGACAGGTTTTTACTCTGTTCATTAACCACCGGAATAAAGAGGGCCAGAATGCCGGCAAAAAGGCCGAATAAGAGGCTCATGGCGACGAGAACGGCTAGGGTATTTGGAATGCGAATTCGTTGCAGCAATCGCACAATGGGTTTGCCCAAAAGAGCAATCACCGCTGCGATGGTCAAATACGCAATAACAGATCGTATGGCATACAGAAACCAGAAAAAGAGGACTATTCCAGCGAGTATGAGTACTGCACGCACAATGCCGTTGGCTAGGTTTTGAGGTGTCATTTATTCTTGTTTAAATACATATTGGATCAGGTTGGCTCCCATTCGAAGAGCCTGTAAGCGTACCTCTTCAGGATCGTTGTGAACGCGGGGGTCTTCCCAGCCATCACCCAGATCCGATTCGGTCGTAAAGAGCAATATTAGACGGTCTTCGTGGAACAGACCCAAGGCTTGGGGAGCCTTTCCGTCATGTTCGTGAATTTTTGGTAAACCATTCGGGAAGCGAAAGCGCTGATTGAATAGGGGATGATTTCTTCCGAGCTCAACCAGCTCCTTATCTGGGAATACTTTCTGCAATTCCCTTTTTAAATAAGGTGCTAAACCGTAGTTGTCATCAACGTGCAAAAAACCACCCGCCAGAAGGTAGGTCCTAAGATTCAGAGCCTCTTCATCTGTAAAAAAGACATTGCCGTGTCCGGTCATATGGACAAAGGGGTATTGAAAGAGAAGCGGACTTCCCACTTCTACAGTGGTTGGATTGGATGCCAGTCGGGTGTTAATTTCGCGGTTGCAGAACTCGATGAGGTTGGGCAAAGCCGTTGGGTTACTGTACCAATCGCCACCACCTCCGTATTTGAGCAAGCCAATATTCTGTCCAAAAAGCAGACCCGAAAACAGACCTCCTCCCAGGAGCGTGCAAACAAAAAGTAAAGCTCTTTTCTTCATTACTCTCAAATGTACTGCTTTCGGCTTAAAGGGGGGCTAGCTGTTGCGCATAGCGACAATGGTGCAGCCCACAAGAGCTGCAGTCTCTGTTCTAAGCCTGGTGTCGCCAAAGCTAACCGCCGAAAACCCCTTTTCTGTTGCCCATTCGATTTCTTGGGGGCTGAAGTCGCCTTCCGGCCCAATGAGTAAAGTGATCGGGCGATCGGGTTGTACGGCCCTTTTGAATTCTAGTTTTTCGCCTTCTTCGCAATGAGCGATAAAGGTGGCTCCGGGATGTTCTTGATTCAAGAAGTCCTGAAGGGGAGTGAGGGGGTTCAGCTGAGGTTTGTAATCCCTTAGGGACTGTTTCATCGCCGAAACGATAATTTTTTCGAGTCGCTCCGCTTTGATGATTTTGCGTTCTGATCGCTCACAGAGAATAGGAGTGATACTGCTTAGTCCGATTTCGGTGGCTTTTTCGAGAAACCACTCGAAGCGGTCATTCGATTTTGTCGGAGCCACGGCCATGTGCAAGGCGTAATGCGGTTCGGGTTTGAGATAGCTTTCTCTAACCTCCAGTAAGCACTTTTTGGGATGGACTTCTAAAATTTCTGCGGTAAAGCGGCGGCCTTTCCCGTTGGTGATTTCAAGTAAATCCCCTGCTTTTTTCCGCAATACCCGCACCACGTGCTTGCTTTCTTCCTCCGAAAGAAAGAGTTGCATATAACTGTTGTCGAGATCAGGCTTGTAGAAGAGTTGCATTAGGCTTCACTGATTTTATACCGGGCTTGGGCTTTGGAATCTGAGGTGGTGAAAAGGCCTTTTTTTGCTTTAGATACCCCACAATGCCAATCATAGCCGCGTTATCGGTACAATAAGAGAAAGGAGGTATATGGACTTTCCAATGGTGTTTTTGTTTGGCGAGTTCTAAGGCAGACCGGATACCGGAGTTAGCCGCAACACCTCCACCAATGGCTACTTCCTTGACTCCTGTTTTTTTAACCGCAAGATGAAGCTTATCCATCAAAATGCCGATGATGGTTTTTTGAATCGAAGCACAGATATCGGCCTTGTGCTCTTCAACAAAAGCATCGGATTGTTTCTGCAAGAAGTACAGAATACTGGTTTTTAGTCCGCTAAAGCTGAAATTCAGGCCTTCTACCTTGGGTTTAGGAAAGGGAAAGGCATCGGGATTTCCTTGTTGTGCTAGCTGATCAATTAAGGGACCTCCTGGATAAGGCAATCCCAAGAGCTTTGCACTTTTATCAAAGGCTTCACCGACCGCATCGTCCAGTGTTTCCCCCAGTACCTCCATCTCAAAATAGTCCTTCACGAGAACAATTTGGGTGTGCCCTCCACTGATGGTTAAAGCCAAGAAGGGAAAGTTGGGTTTTTCTTGCTTTTGGTCTTCAATAAAATGCGCCAAAATATGGGCTTGCATGTGATTCACTTCGATAAGAGGAATATCGAGACCCAGGGCCAAGGACTTGGCAAAGGAAGTCCCGACCAATAAGGATCCTAAAAGTCCAGGACCCCTAGTAAAAGCGATGGCTGAAAGCTGTTTTTTATCGATATTTGCCTGAGCGAGGGCCTGGTGTACAACGGGAACAATATTTTGTTGATGTGCACGGGAAGCCAATTCAGGGACAACACCTCCGTATTGTTGGTGAATTTTTTGGGAAGCAGTCACGTTACTCCGCACGCGATCATGCATTAAAACCGCTGCAGAAGTGTCATCACACGAAGATTCTATGGCGAGTAGATAACTTTTTTCCATTTTCACCCGTATATGGTATAGGGATTGAGTATACAAAGATAAACAAGGGCATATCAAAAAGCTGAAATCTATAGTAAAGCGATTTCTGGTGATTTCGATCATCATTGGCTTGCTGCTGTCTGTTTTTTATCTCTGCCCGCTGTACAGACCCGATTAGCTCAAGAGATCACGACACGCTTGAATGCCGAGTTGGGTACGGACATCCGTATAGATCGCCTGAAAATCGTACCCCTGACCCTTAAGACCCACCTCAAAGGAATTTATATCGAAGACCACCAGGGGGACACGCTGGTCTACATGAAGAAGCTTTCGACTTCCATTATCAATATGAAGCAATTGATCGATGGAGATATGAAGTTTGGTGATATCGAGGTGGATGAACTCTTCCTGAACATGGTGACCTATGAGGGTGAAACGGACACCAACCTGGATGTCTTTATCGATTTAGTGGATGATGGCCAACCTCGCGCCGAAGGAACCGCCCCCTTTTTACTCACCAGTTCGGAGATATTCATAGGGAATAGCCGCTACACTCTAGTTGATTACAACGACGAAGAACCGGGAATTCTCGACTTTACCGAACTCAATGTGAAGGCAAGTGACTTTCAAATACTAGGACCGGAAGTCGATATCTTTATTGAAGATATGGCCTTTGAAAGTGGGCGTGGAATCTCGGTCGAAAAGATGAGTACCCAATTCTGCTACACCAAATCACAAATGGTGTACAACGGCCTTTATATTAGAACGCCAGAGTCAGAACTCAAGGGGCGATTGCAGTTCAACTACAAACGAGAAGAGCTCAAGGATTTTCTGGACAAGGTACAGTTGGAAGCTGAGTTTGCGGATTCCTATCTCTCCTTGAACGAAGTCAATCGTTTTTACAAGGCCTTTGGTGAGAATAAAATGGCTCGCTTGGAGTGTCAGGTAAAGGGGACACTAAATGACTTTCTGGTTTCTAATTTGGCCCTGCAGACCACCAGTACACGCATTCGAGGAGAATACCGTTTTCAGAATGTCTTCAAAAAAGAGGAGCCCTTCAAACTGTTGGCCGATATCGATCAGATCTCGACGAGTTATTTTGAGCTTCGGGCTTTGATGCCTACCCTGGTTGGAAGACACTTGCCTTCTTCTTTTGAGAAATTTGGACCCTTTATCCTGAGGGGTGATGCCGATATTACCGATAGCAGTATTGACATAGAGGCCAATCTGGAAACGGCTATTGGACGCAGCTATGCAAATTTGCAAATGACCAATATCAATGCCATTGACCAGGCTTCTTATTTGGGCTTGGTTTCTCTTATGGATTTTGACTTGGGCAGTTTTATAGGCAATCCCAAGCTGGGAAAGGCCAGTTTGGATGTAAATGTAGAAGGAAAGGGATTCACGGCGGAGTTTCTTGAAACGGAGGCTATAGGGGAGGTGTATTATATTGATTTCAATGGCTATAACTACAACAATATTCAGGTTTCAGGGGTCTTCAAAGAAGAGCTCTTTGATGGGATGTTGAAAAGTGACGATCCCAATATTTCGTTTGACTTTAAGGGGTTGGCCGATATGAAGGCAGATATGAACCGGTTCAACTTTACGGCGAGCGTAAAAAATGCCGATTTGCGCAAGTTGAACTTCCTCAAAGACAGCATCGCTTTGTTTAAAGGGGATATTACCTTGGATGCTACCGGCAATACGTCGAATAACATTCAGGGTTCCGTCCAGTTCACCAACACGATTTACGAGAATCAGAATGACCAGTATGTCTTTGAGGACTTCGCGGTCGTGTCGGAGTTTTCGGCGGATTCTTTGCGCAATATTCAGATCGCTTCACCGGACATCATGAACGGCTATATGCGTGGTCGCTATAAGCTGGATGAGCTCCAGGCTCTTTTCCAGAATTCCATTGGTAGCATCTACACAAACTACCGCCCTTATGAAGTGTCAGAAGGGCAGTTTATGAACTTCAATTTTAAACTCCGAAAAAAGATTGTTGAAGTCTTTTTCCCTGAAATCAATTTTGACCCGAATACGTATTTACGTGGTCAAATTGTGGCTGATGAAGGAGATTTTAAAATGACTTTTCGCTCCCCCGGAATAGAACTTTTTCAGAACAGTTTTGAAGATATCGAAGTTCGAATTGACAATAAGAATCCCGTTTACAATACCTATGTAGCCGTGAAGGAAATGTCGACGGTCTACTACGATGTAAAGGATTTTGAACTCATCAATACCACTTTGAGCGATACGCTTTTCTTCCGAACAGAATTTAAAGGAGGAAAAGGGTATGACGATACGTATAACCTGAATTTTTACCACACCTTTAACGAGGATCAAAAATCAGTCATTGGACTCAAGCGATCCGACTTGAGCTTTAAAGGAAATACCTGGTTGATCAACAAAGACTCCAACCCCAAGAACAAGATCATCATCAACAATTCTCTGGATTCTATCTATATCAATGATATCGTCATGGATAATGGGAACCAGGAGCAGATCCGACTCAGTGGTCGTCTTGCCGATTCTACGTACAAGGATTTGGATTTGGATTTCAAAATTGTTTCTCTGGCCAAGATTACACCCAGTATCGATAGCCTGGCTTTGGATGGTCGAATCAATGGGTACTTGAATATCAGGCAAAGAGAAGGGAATTATTTGCCCACGGCCGGTCTGGATATAGAAAATTTTACCGTTAACGATTCGGTGATGGGAAATCTCCTGATCAATGTATCTGGTAATACCGATTTGACTGAGTATACCGTGAATTGTGAACTCTCTAAAGGGTTGAAGGAACGCTTCAGTGTTCTGGGGAAGATTTATAACCGCAATAGTGCTCCTCGATTAGACCTCATTGCTGGATTCAGTGATTTTCCGCTGAAACCCTTCGCTCCTTTAGGAGAAGATGTATTGACCAATATCCGGGGGAAGGTGAATGGTACAGTAAATCTTCAGGGCTTGGCCGAAAACCCCGATATGCAGGGTTCCCTGACCCTTACCCAGGCGGGTTTTGATATTCCCTACTTGAATGTGAATTACGACTTTTCACCCTTTTCCAAGGTAGACCTCGAAGGGCAGTCGTTCTGGTTTAGAAATCTCGATATCAACGACAACAAAGAAGGGACGACCGCGCTCTTAAACGGGAATATCACCCACCTGAATTTTGAAGATTGGACCTTGGATCTGAACCTGGCTACCCGAGGAGATCGCTTTTTGATATTGGATACGGAATTCGATGAGGAAGCTCTTTACTACGGTACCGGCTTTGTCAATGGAACCGGCAGTATTACCGGGCCGACCAATGCATTAAATATTACTTTTGATGGTTCCACGGCTCTGGGTACATCGCTCAAGATCCCTTTAAGCGATTTAACCAGCGTAGGAGATTATTCCTTCATCAATTTTATTGAAAAGGACGTCGCCCTAGGTGATGGAGAAAAACGGGTCTTGGACGATTACGAAGGGGTAGAGCTAACATTTGATTTGCTCGTCACTCCTGATGCAGAAGTTGAGATTGTGATGGATCAACAGACCGGTAGTTCTCTCAAGGGTACGGGGGAAGGTCTTTTGTTGATGGACATCAACACCAACGGAAAATTCAATATGTACGGGGATTTTGCCACCGTAACAGGGGAGTACAATTTCAAGTACGGCGGAATTATCGATAAGAAGTTTATTGTACGTCCTGGGGGCTATATCACCTGGGATGGGGATCCGCTACAAGCCACTTTAAATATGGAGGCGGTCTATGCGCTCAATGCCAACCCAGCGCCTCTACTGGATAATGGTCAGGGCTATACCGGGCGAATTCCCACAGAGGTTGTGGTACGCTTGGATGGAGAACTCGAGAGCACCAATATTGGTTTTGACATTCAGTTTCCGAATACCAGTTCAGTGGTCCAATCGGAGCTGGAATATAGACTTCAAGACCCGAATGTAGAAGAGCGAAATGCCTTCTTTCTCTTGGCCCAAGGAACCTTTGTGAATGACCAAATTGGATTGACACAGCAAGCTTTAACCGGAAACCTCATCCAAACCGCTTCGGGGTTAATCAATCAAGTACTCAGTGTTGGAGACGAAAAACTCGATATCGGTTTTTTATATGAACAAGGCCTGGATGTAGGGGCTGGAGGTGCTGGAAATACGGAAAACCGAATTGGGGTGACTGTTTCTACACAGATATCGGATCGGATTCTGGTCAATGGACGGGTTGGATTGCCGGTCGGTGGTGGTGGAGTTTCCGAATCGGTTGTGGCCGGCGATGTTGAAGTTCAGGTGCTTCTTAACGAAGAGGGTACACTTCGAGCACGAATCTTTAACCGAGAAAACGAGATTCAGGAATTTTTAGCCGAACGACAGGGCTACACCCAGGGAATAGGACTTTCTTATCAGGTGGATTTCAACACCTTCCAGGATCTTCTCCGAAAAGTCTTTAAGAAGAAGAATGCGGGAACCAAACCAAGGGAAGAATCCGAGCAGACACCCTTCTTCCTGGACAACGACAGCCTTATCGAATTCAAGTCCAAAACGGCCTCCGATGATGGTTCTAAAGACCAGAATTAAGGGCTTTCTATTCTTGTAGGAATATTTCTCCTCTACGAAAACGTTTGAGAAATTTGGAAACGGCAAATTTGAGGTTGCATCCTCAATTTTTTGCAAGATGTTTTCTAAGTTTGCTCACTTTTATTGCAGTAAATGGCGAAGGAGATTAAGAAAATCGCAGTCCTTACCTCAGGTGGAGACAGCCCAGGAATGAACGCTGCCATCCGTTCCGTTGTGCGTACTTGTGCGTACCTGGAAATCGAATGTGTAGCGATCTACAGAGGGTATCAGGGCATGATTGAAGGAGACTTCAAACCCATGAATGCCCGAAGTGTAAATAACATTATCAATAAGGGAGGCACGATCTTGAAGTCTGCCCGTTGTTTGGAATTCAGAACACCGGAAGGAAGAAAGAAAGCCCACGATCAATTGGTCAAGGCAGGAGTTGATGCCTTTGTCGTGATTGGAGGGAATGGAAGCTTTACCGGCGCCATGATTTTCAATAATGAATTCGACTTCCCCGTGATGGGTATCCCGGGTACCATTGACAACGATATCATTGGGACTTCTTATACCATAGGTTTTGATACAGCGATTAATACGGTCGTTGAGGTAATTGATAAGATTCGCGATACAGCCAGCTCGCACAACCGACTTTTCTTTATTGAAGTGATGGGGCGTGATGTCGGACATATTGCACTAAATGCCGGAGTAGGCGCAGGAGCTGAAGAAATCCTGATCCCGGAGCAAAACCTGGGACTTGAACGTCTTTTGGATTCCCTCAAACGCAGTAAAAAATCTGGTAAATCTTCCAGTATAGTTATTGTTGCTGAAGGCGATAAGATTGGTAAGAACGTCTTTGAACTCAAGGACTATGTCGAGGAACACCTGCCCATTTACGATGTACGGGTATCGGTATTAGGCCACATGCAAAGAGGAGGAAACCCAACGTGTTTTGACCGTGTTTTGGCCTCCAGAATGGGAGTGAAAGCGGTGGAAGCTCTTTTAGAGGGAAAAACCAATTATATGGTTGGGATTCGAGACAATGATTTGATTTTAACTCCCATAAGCGAAGCGATAAAAGGACATACCCCAGTCGACGAAGAGTTGATTAGGGTATCGGATATAATGACGACTTAAAAACTAGAGAACCTAAATAGAAAATTATGGGACAGCTTAAAATAGGAATTAACGGATTTGGGCGTATTGGACGCCTGGTCTTTAGAGCAACTGTAGAGCGTGATGATGTTGATGTAGTTGCCATCAATGACTTGCTGGACGTAGAGCACTTGGCTTATTTGCTGAAGTACGATTCTGTACATGGACGTTTCAGCGGTGAAGTAGAAGTGAAGGATGGCCACTTGGTTGTCAACGGAAAAACAATTCGTATTACGGCAGAGCGCGACCCAAAGAACTTACAGTGGGATGCTGTAGGTGCTGAAATTGTTGCTGAATGTACGGGTATATTCACTACTCTAGATATGGCTCAATCCCATATCGATGGGGGAGCGAAAAAAGTAGTTATTTCTGCTCCTTCAAAGGATGCTCCTATGTTTGTTATGGGAGTGAACCACGGTGATGCAAAATCCAGTGACACCATCGTCTCTAATGCTTCTTGTACAACCAACTGTTTGGCTCCAGTAGCAAAAGTACTCAACGATCACTTCGGCATTGAAGAAGGGTTGATGACAACAGTACACGCCACTACCGCGACTCAGTTGACCGTAGACGGTCCTTCAAGAAAAGATTACCGTGGTGGACGTAGTGCCATGTTGAATATCATTCCTGCTTCCACAGGAGCGGCCAAAGCGGTAACGAAGGTGATTCCAGCGCTTCAAGGAAAGTTAACAGGAATGGCTTTCCGTGTTCCTACTGCGGATGTATCTGTTGTTGATTTGACCGTTCGTTTAAAAAAGGAAACTTCGTATGAAGAGATCAAGCAGGTCATGAAGTCTGAGTCTGAAGGTGCCCTAAACGGTATTCTTGGATACACTGAGGAATTGGTTGTTTCTCAGGACTTTGTAAGTGACAAAAGAACGAGCATTTTTGATGCTGGTGCCGGTATTGAGTTGAATTCTAAATTCTTCAAGATTATTTCTTGGTACGACAACGAAGCGGGATACTCCAATAAGCTCGTTGATTTGGCACAACATATTGCCGCACTCTAAGTTATAAGAGGGCTTCGGAACTGATATAATATCTTTCGAAGCCCTCAAAATTTTGCCTATGATTTTAGTTGTCGACAGTGGCGCTACCAAATCTGACTGGATTGCGCTGGACGAAAAAGGAGAAGAACTTTTTGTCACACAAACCTTGGGCTTAAGCCCAGAAGTGCTGACCCGAGAGGTAATAGAAGACCGCTTGGCGAACAACTTCGATATTTCTCAACGCAGAGAAGAAGTGACTCAACTTTTCTTTTATGGAGCGGGCTGTGGTACCGAGAGGATGAAGAACTTTCTCAAGGGAATCTTCAAAGATTTCTTCCCCAAGGCCAAGATTGAGGTTCGTGAAGACACCTACGCGGCCATCTACGCGACAACAAAAATCGGTCATCAAGGTATTGTTTGTATTCTGGGAACAGGGTCCAACTGCAGTTATTACGATGGGCATCAACTCTTCCAAAAGGTGACATCTCTGGGCTATATTCTGATGGACGATGGAAGCGGAAACTTCTTTGGTCGAAAGCTTCTCAGGGATTACTATTTCCACAAAATGCCTCAGGATTTAGGGATCAAATTTGCCAAAGAGTACGAATTGGATGCAGATGTGATTAAAGACCACTTGTACAAGCAGCCCAACCCCAATACCTATCTGGCCACTTTTGCCCGTTTCATCATCGAAAATAAGAACCACCCGTACTGCAAGGGGGTGATTGATAAGGGCTTACAACAGTTCGTCAACAACTACATCATGCAGTTTGAACTCGCGACAAAAGTCCCGATTAGTTTTGTTGGCAGTATTGCACACTTTTTACAAGACGAGCTGGCCACTGTTTTAGAGCGCAACGATTTGATCTTGGGTGTAGTCAGAAGACGCCCAATCGATGGTTTGGTGGACTTTCATCGCAGTACCATCTAAGAGTAGAACTTGTCCTTCTTCAAGCGCGTTCAGCGCATGGCAATCATCGAAATTTCCACATTGACGAATTTGGGAAGATTCCCCACTTCAACGGTTTCGCGGGCAGGAGGAATCTCGCCTTGGAAATACGCGCCATAGATTTCATTAACCGCAGCAAATTGGTGCATATCTTTTAGGAAGATGCTGGTTTTGACTACATGACCAAAATTCATATTGGCTTCACTCAAAATAGCCCGTAGGTTTTCCATACATCGACGGGTTTCGGTGGCAATATCGTCTTGAACCAATTCCATGGTAGCAGGATCTAAAGCAATTTGTCCCGAAATAAAAAGGGTGTCGTTTTTAAGAATGGCTTGGTTGTACGGTCCGATGGGAGCCGGGGCATTGGGGGTATTGATGACTGTTTTCATGTGGTAATATATTTAGCGGCGGCCAATATTACGCTGACTGCGCTGGTCCCATTTCAGGTCGCGTAAAATAGAGCTGCTTATTCCAATAAAGAAATCCCAGCGCTCGTTTCGCCCAAAAGGTACCCAGTTAAATCGTAAATCAAAACTTTTCAGGTTTCGCGTAAAGCCGAGCTGAGTTAAGTTAAAGCCTTTATTCTTAAAATCATAACCTGATGATACGCGCACTTTCCACCGGGGCGAGAGTTGCACGTTTCCGGAGAACATTAATGAATTGTTCGTGAATTCGTTTTGTCTATTGGTATTGCTATACGTACTGGTAAAAGCCAGGCGTAAATCCCAGGGGATGGTGGTCCCGTAAATGGGGTTGTCTACCTCTCCATCTTCTCCCTCGTTGTCAAAAGCGAAATTGGCATCTCTATCGTTGAGTCCGAATCCAAAGAGATCATCTTTACGTCCTCCACTGGCTGCTCGGTAGTCATTGAGGTCGGCATCAGGATCTTCCTCTTCTTTTTCGCCCTTCTTTTTCTTCTTGAATGTTTCGTTATTTAGGGAGTAACCCAGGTTCACACTGGCCCGAGTGAGGCGGAATAGACTTCCTCCGTTTTTAATGTTGAGGGTGTTGATCCGAGTCCCGTTATTATCGATAGCGTAGGGGTCCAGGCTTCCTTGGAAGTTGATCGACAGTTTATTGTTTAAGAGGGTTGTTCCTCCATTGAAACTCAGGGGAGCCAATTTGAGGGAGTCCGCCTCAAAGTTATAGGAGGTGGCTAGGTTCAGGTTACTCAGGAGCGAGATCTTTTTGGGTTCGGTCTCTGAACTGTCCTTGGGCATGATCTTCGCCTCAATGGTATTACTCAAACTAAACGACACGGAATTGGAGCGGTTAAGGGAAGGAGCTCCATTAAGTGTTCCTTCAAATCGACTGTATTGTTCCAACTCACCATCCAAGTTTGTGTAGGTGTCGTAGAACTGCTCAAAAGAAGGGGTGTAATTCCAACCCAAAGAAGGGCGCATGACGTGCCGAATGGCCTGCAAGCGCTTGCCCTCTTTAAAGCGGTAGTCTCCATAGACGGTCGTACCGATACTCGCTTGAAGGCCGTAGCGATTCCAGCGATCGAATCCACGTACGGTATCCAGAACCACCTCTTGGTTGCTTGTGGTGTTGTCTGGATTTTGCCCTCTGGTAAAGGTCTCGAAAGTCCAGACATCTTCGTAGGTACCACCCACAGTAACACTGAGGTACTGGGCTAGCTTAAAGTTGGTGTTGATCGGAATGGTGTGTCTGGCACCTACACGAGAATCTTCGAACATACGACCAGTGAGAAAGAGAGAGTCTACGGTTTGAATACGATTTTCTGCTCGTGCGGAATACTGGAAGTTGATGTTTTGGAGGGCTCCTTTTTTAACCCCGTCTCTTTTTGCAAACGGAAAGATTCTTTCCATATTCATTTGCAGGGTTGGCAGGGTCATATTGATAACCTCCGTATTGGTATTCTGGTTGTGGGTAGCCGTCAAACTCAAGTCTACTCGCGGATAAGCCGGAAAGGTCTTGGAATAGGAGATGGAAGAGGAGAGGTTGTTGTTTTGGGTTAGCGCCAAGTTCACCTGGTTTGCTGAATTCCGGAAGTACGAACTACTACCGAGGTTCACCGAGGCTGAAAAACGCGAGTTTGGGTTGGCTTTGGAATCCTGACTGTGCTGAATCTGCAAGTTGTAAATCGTCTGTCTACTGTAGTCCTCAAAGCCTCGCTGACTCGTGATCAGGTTCTCGAATCTGAAATCGATACTTCCTTGGTATTTGTATCTCTTTTTGTAAACCGACCGCGTTCGAAATCCATAACTACCGTTGGTAAAGAAGTCCCCAACGATGGTGAAATCCAGGTAATCACTAATCGGGAAATAATACCCCCCATTTTGAATGGCATACCCTCGCTGAGGATCCGAAGTGAAGGTGGGGAAGATGAGTCCACCGGTTCGGTTATTAGTCAATGGGAAATAAGCGAAAGGTAAAGCAATTGGGGTAGGAACCTGCACCAGATACATATTACTGAATCCCGCAATGATCTTCTTCCCGGGAACGAACTTGGCCTTTCGGATTCGAATGAAGTAATCGGGATCAATGGTATCTTTTGAGGTGGTCAGTCGTCCATTACGCAAGAAGTAAACGGAATCATTTTCTTTCTTGGTTCTTTCAGCCAAGACTTTCATGGCATCATTTCCGCCTCCAATAGCACCAACCTGGGCTTGTTGTTCTGTTCTCGAATTCCAAATGATAGCTCGTTTGGTGTCAAAGTTAAAGCGAATCGAATCGGGAATCACCTCGTTCTGCCCTTGTTTAAAAAAGGGCAATTGGCTGTAATTACCGTCTTCATCCTTGATTCGGCCAGCGTAGACTTCATTGGTGGTGTAGTCCATCACAATGATTCCCGCTTTGAGTTCGGTGTCTTGGTAATAGATTTCGGCCTCGTTGTAGAGGTATATTTTTTTGTCTTTCTGGCTTAAGCGTACATAGTCCTTAGCGCTGTAGCGAATCTGGTCTAAAATGGTGTTGCTTGGCGCTTTTTCTTGGGTTGCAGTATCTTTTTTTACGCTGTCATTCAGGATGTTAGGAGGTAGAAGAGCCCCTTTTATGGTGTCCCTAAAAACGGGGGTCCGCAAGGTGATTGGCCGGTCCTCCTGGGCTTGAAGTCCCCAGCAAACCAACAAAAGCAAAAATAAAAGTGTACGAAATTGAAGGTTTGACTGCAATGCGATAAATCCTACTTTTGTAAAGGTTTGGCCTGGTTTTTGGAATCCAAACTTACATATATTTTTGGTACGCCAAGGAGGCCTTATCCTATTTTTAACGCCCCAAGTTCATCTAAAACCTTGAGTTATGCATGTTGTAAAATTTGTATCTCTACTTTTCTTATCGCTACTCCTCAGCGGTTCGACGACTCTGGCAAGCAAGCAAGGACCTCCACAATTAAAGGAAGAGCCTGTTAATAAGCCTTTTATCGTTGTGCTGGACGCGGGACATGGAGGGCATGATCCAGGTAACTTAGGGAACGGATATCTCGAAAAAAAGATCGCTTTAAGCATTGTTCTTAAAACAGGTGCTTTTCTAGAGAAGCAACCAGGGATTAAAGTGATCTACACAAGAAAGGACGATACCTTTGTGGATCTCTACAAGCGAGGCGAAATTGCCAACAAGGCCAATGCCAATTTATTCGTCTCTGTTCATTGTGATTCTCATACCTCGAACGCCTACGGAGCAGGGACCTTTGTCATGGGGCTGCACGTAAATCAAAAAAACTTTGAAGTGGCCAAGAAAGAAAATTCGGTGATCTATTTGGAGGACAATTATAAAGAGCGTTACGCCAATTACGATATCAACAGTCCGGAATCACTTATTGGCAATACCATCATGCAGGAGGAATTTCTGGATGAAAGTATTCAGGTGGCTGCCATGATTCAAAAACAGTTCACGGGTTCTCTAAAGCGTAAAGACCGCAAAGTGAAGCAGGCGGGCTTTATCGTTTTGCACCAGACTTTTATGCCGAGCGTATTGGTCGAAACAGGTTTTTTGACCAACAAGACAGAAGGAGCCTACCTGAATTCTAAAAAAGGACAGGAGCAAATGGGGCGGGCCATCGCCAATGCGGTAATCGGCTACAAAAGGAGCCTGGACCAGGCGGCAGCAGCAAATGATATAGGTGCTTTGACCAGCAGTACGCCAGATCCTTCACAGGAAGAGGCTGTAGTCGAAACCAAAACGAAAGTTGAAGAAACCAAGCCGGAAGTCACTAAAGTGGTTGAATCTAAGCCCAAGCTCAATTCCAATTCTGCAGGTAAATCTCCGGTAGTGTACAAGGTGCAATTAATGGCAACGGTTAAGACTATTCCTTTAAGTCCCTCCTATTTTAATGGCTTAAAAACCATGTCCAAGGAGGCCTACAAGAATTTGTATCGCTATATGTACGGGTCGGTAAGCTCTTACCGAGAGGCACGGGAATTACAAAAAGAAGCTGCATCTAAAGGATACTCAGGCTGTTATATCGTCGTTTACAAAAACGGAGAACGGGTACCTCTAACGGCCGCCATTCGCTCTGCTTATCCTTGAAAGAAGGGCAGGGGCTTTCCTAAATTATTCCTAATTTTATCCAAACCCTAAAGCGGACCTGTTGAAGCTCTCAAGAGAAATCAAAACTGGACTAATTGCCATTGTTGGTATTGTATTATTTATTTCCGGTTATAGCTACCTGAAATCCCTCAGTATATTCGATAATTCCCGGACTTTTTACGCCGTGTACGACAACGTCGCCGGTCTCCAAAACGGCACCCAGGTCTACATCAACAGCATTGATGTAGGAAAGGTGAAGGATATCCGTTTTTTGGATAAGCAGGGGAAGAAATTACTGGTAACCCTTTCCTTGAACACTACGGTTGAATTTTCCAAAAACAGTGAAGCCCGTATTAATGGCAACCTGTTGGGGAGTAAATGGGTCGAAATCAATACGGTTTTTGACGGGCAACCTATCGCGGTTTCGGGAGATACCTTGCCTTCTGTAGTGGTTCAAGGTTTGACGGACAAATTGCCCGAACTCGAAGGCCAATTACAGGGTGTGGCGGGTTCCGCAGATAGCCTCTTGACCAATGTCAACCGTGTTTTGGATATTCAGCGCAGAGAGGAACTGCGCATGAGCATCAGTAATTTGAACGAAACCATCCTGGAGTTCAAAGAAAGTGTTCGTGGAATCAACAATATTGTCAAGGGTAATCAAAACGAGTTGGATTCTTCCGTCAAGAACTTCTATCAAATTACGGAGAATTTCAAACAGCTTTCCGATTCCTTGAACCGTGCAGGTTTACCCAACACCATGAAGGAATTTCAGTCTACCGTAGACAACCTGAACAGTGTGCTGGCTAAGATTGATGCAGGGGACGGAACGCTCGGTAAATTGACTCAAGATGAGGAGCTCTACAACAACTTGACGAATGCCTCGAAGGAACTTGATCTCTTGCTTCAAGATTTCCGTTTGAATCCGAAACGATATGTCAACGTATCGGTATTTGGCAAGAAGCAGAAAGAGTATACCCTGCCTGAAAACGATCCGGCGGAAAACAAGAATTAGTATAAATTATGGAGTACTTACCCAATGTGATTTTTGTGTTGGTGTTAGCGGGGGCCATTGGGCTTTTTGCGAAGAATGTCGGCAAATTAAGACGAAATATCTTTTTAGGCCAGAAGGTCGATCGCTCTGACCAGAAAAGCGAACGCTGGAAGATGATGGGGCTCGTTGCCTTGGGCCAAACCAAGATGGTGGTGCGACCTATAGCCGGGTTTTTACACATCATCGTCTACTTAGGCTTTATCATCATCAATATCGAAGTCCTTGAAATTGTACTGGATGGAATTCTAGGAACCCACCGTCTTTTTGCCTTCTTGGGCGGAGTTTATGACTTTTTAATTGGATCATTCGAAATTCTGGCCTTTTTGGTTGTGGTATCGGTTGTGGTCTTTTGGCTTCGAAGAAATTCCCTAAAGCTGGCTCGATTTGTCAAACCGGAGATGAAAGGCTGGCCAAAGAATGATGCCAACCTCATTCTCTACATTGAAGTGGTTTTGATGGGCTTATTTTTAACCATGAATGCGGCGGATTACCAACTGCAACAGATGGGTTCAGAACACTATGTCGAGGCGGGTTCTTTCCCGATCAGTAGTTTTATTGCGCAAGGTTTAGCGGGCTGGTCGGAGTCGAGCTTAATTCTTTTGGAACGCGCTTGCTGGTGGCTACACATCATCGGTATCCTGTCTTTTTTGAATTACTTGTATTACTCCAAACACCTCCACATCATTTTGGCTTTCCCCAATACCTGGTATGCCAAACTGCAGCCAGCAGGAGAGATTAACAACTTGGAATCAGTTACCCAAGAGGTGAAAATGATGATGGATCCCAGTGCTGATCCCTTTGCTGCCCCTGCAGAAGATAGCGGAGCAGACGTAGATGATCCTGGAACTTTTGGCGCCAAAGATGTACAGGATTTGAATTGGGTTCAGCTGATGAATGCCTATACCTGCACCGAGTGCGGGCGTTGTACTTCTGAATGCCCGGCGAATCAGACCGGAAAATTGCTTTCTCCTCGTAAAATTATGATGGATACCCGTGACCGCCTAGAAGAAGTAGGAAAGGTACTTGATGCCAACAAGGGGGAGTGGAAAGACGATGGAAAAAATTTACTGGACGACTATATCACCCGAGAAGAACTTTGGGCATGTACCACTTGTAATGCCTGTACACAAGCCTGTCCAATCGGAATTGACCCTCTATCCATTATCGTGGATATGCGGCGTTATTTGGTGATGGAAGAATCGGCAGCCCCTAATGATTTGAACGTCATGATGGGGAATGTAGAAAATAACGGTGCCCCTTGGCCATTTAACCAAATGGACCGATTGAACTGGGCGAATGAATCCTAATTGAAGCGGGATAATGGAAGAATTGAAGATCAAAACAATGGCCGATATGATGGCCGCAGGAGAAACCCCGGAAGTGCTATTCTGGGTAGGATGCGCCGGTAGCTTTGACGACCGCGCAAAAAAGATCACCAAGGCCTTCGCGCGCTTGTTAACCCAAGCAGAAGTTTCGTTTGCCGTTTTAGGTACAGAAGAAAGCTGTACGGGAGATCCGGCAAAACGCGCTGGAAATGAGTTCTTGTTTCAAATGCAGGCGGTGACCAATATTGAGGTCATGAATGCCTATGAGGTGAAGAAGGTAGTGACCACTTGTCCGCACTGTTTTAATACCCTCAAGAATGAATACCCGGCATTAGGAGGTAACTACGAGGTCATGCACCACACCACCTTCTTAAAGCAGCTACTCGAAGAAGGCCGTCTCAAAATAGAAGGAGGTGCATTTAAAGGAAAGCGAATTACCTTCCATGATCCTTGTTATCTGGGGCGTGCGAACAAAATTTTTGAGGCCCCTCGCGAGCTGATTCAAAAGCTCGATGCGGAGTTGGTCGAAATGAAAAGCTGCAAGACTCGCGGGCTATGCTGCGGTGCGGGTGGAGCTCAAATGTTTAAGGAGCCTGAAAAGGGCAATAAAGACGTCAATATTGAGCGAACAGAACAAGCGCTGGAGACGCAACCCGAAATCATTGCTGCAGCCTGTCCATTCTGTAACACCATGATGACCGATGGGGTTAAAAACAAAGAGAAGGAAGGTGCCATCAAAGTGATGGATGTGGCTGAATTACTGGATGGGATCGAAGATTTATAGGCATGCTGGTCGATTTTAAGGAATTGCCTTCTGAGGCAAGAATTTGGATATACCAATCGAATCGCCCCTTCACCGAGGCTGAACTGCCTGAGCTTAAGGATCTTCTCGATACTTTTTTAGAGCATTGGACGGCTCATGGGCAAAACCTCAAGGCCGGTTATGACTTGCCTTATAACCGATTTATTGTGATCGGTTTGGATCAAAACCAGGCCTCTGCTTCTGGGTGTTCCATCGATGCTTCCGTGCACTTTATTCAGGGTTTAGAGCAGAAGTACAGTGTTGATTTGCTGGACAAAATGAATGTCACCTACAAGCAAGGAGAATTCGTTGCACACAAGGCCTTAATGGACTTCAAGAACATGGCTAAACAAGGTGCTGTGGGTCCCAACACAGTGGTTTTCAATAACCTGGTAGCTACTAAGGGAGAGTACGAGGAAAACTGGGAGGTGCCTGCAAAGGAAAGCTGGCACGCAAGGTTTTTCTGATACCTCTGGTCTACAATTCTTGCTTTTTGTCCAGAGCCTTCTTCATAATTGCTTCAAAAGCAATAATTTCGATTTGGCGCAGTTGTTGGTCTATTGCATTTATGAAGCAACTCTACATTACCATAATCCTTGTTTTTACAGCCAGTTTGGTTAATGGCCAGGCTGGTCCCTTGGTAGCATCTGACACCTTAGGGCAGGTGAGGTGGGTCAATGCGGAGTACGCAAAAATGACCTTGGACCAAAAGATTGGGCAGTTGTTTATGGTGCAGCTTTCTTCGGCTGCTCCAAAGAAGCAATTGATGAAGCAACTTTCTTTAATTGAAGACCAGCAACTGGGAGGGATTATTTTTTCTACCGGTTCACCCACCGCCCAACTTCGACTGACGAATTCTCTGCAGAGCAGAGCCCGTATCCCTTATTTAATTGCACAAGATGCCGAGTGGGGCCTCGCTATGCGTCTGGATTCCGTGCCTCGATTTCCTTGGAATATGAGTCTGGGAGCCATCCAGGACTCTTCTATGATAGAAAGGGTGGGCTATGAAATTGGGCAGCAGTTTAGCCGTATGGGCGTTCATATGAACTTTGCTCCGGTAGCCGACAGCAACACCAATCCTCAAAACCCCATTATAGGTAACCGATCCTTTGGACAGGACCCCAAAGAGGTTACCCTCAGGGCAATGGCCTATATGAAAGGTTTGCAACAAGCCGGAATATTCAGTTGTGCCAAGCACTTTCCCGGACACGGAGATACGGCTAAGGATTCACACAAAGTTCTTCCCTATATCAGCGGTGATAAAAAGCGTTTAGACAGCATAGAACTGTATCCCTTCGAAATGTTAGCCGACGCAGGAATAGAATCGGTTATGGTTGCCCATTTAGGGGTGCCGGCTTTTGAGAAAAGAGAAGGCTTTCCTTCGTCTCTTTCGAAGGCCGTGGTAACCGATGTCTTGTTGAAACGTTTACAATTCCGGGGCTTGGTGGTAACCGATGCTTTGAATATGAAGGCGGTATCGACTTTCGCTCCTCCGGGAGAGGTGGAGTTGAAGGCTTTTTTGGCAGGCAATGATCTGTTACTCATGCCGGAAGATGTGGTTTCCGCCGTAGCTACCTTTAAAAAAGCCTATAAACAAGGACTAATAAGTGAGATTCGCTTAGCCGCTTCGGTCAAGAAAATTCTGATGGCGAAGTTCAAAGCGGGTTTGAATCAATGGGAGCCTTTGCCCGAGGAGGGGTTAGTTGCGGATCTGGATCCTAAAAGTGCTCGTATTTTGCGGGAAGAACTCTTTGAGGAATCGATGACCGTGGTCAAAAACGATTTTGCCTTACTTCCTTTAAAGAATCTTGAAAAAAAAGAAAATTGCCTACGTCCACTTAGGAGAAGCTTCCAGTGAAGCTTTTTTAAGTACACTTCGGAAGTATGCACAAGTCGATGCTTTTGATTTTCGAAAGGCCAAGTCCTTTGCGGCCCAATTAAAGTCTTACAACCTCATTGTTGTTGGGGTACACAAGAGCGACGCTTCCCCCTATAAAAAATTCCGTTTAACCAAGACTGAACAGGAACAGTTGAAGTCTTTAGCGTCTCTGCGCAGCAGTAACCTGGTGCTTGCCCTATTCGCTAAGCCATACGCACTTTCTGATATTGCGGTGATTCCGCCGCAGACCGCAGAAATTCCTGTTGGTCCAGCCCCGGCTAATGGTCCGGCATTACAAAACAGTCCTATTGGATCCGGAATCAGTTTTGATTTACATCCTTTCGATGCCTTTCCTGAAATTGACGCTATTCTTTGCGCTTATCAGAATCACCCGATTGCACAAAGTAAAGCGGCTCAAGTTCTTTTTGGGGCAATAGAATCCCACGGTCGACTTCCTGTGAGTATTGCCGAGCAACCCGGTTTTCAGGCAGGGGATGGTATTAGCACTCGAAAATTGGAACGCTTGGGGTATAGTATTCCGGAAAGAGTTGGTTTTGATGTCGAATGGCTAACTCGAGTAGATACCTTGGTGCAGCATGGCTTAGACTCCTTAATGTATCCTGGAGCCCAGGTCCTTATAGCGAAAGACGGTAAAGTGATTTACAATAAGGCGTTTGGGAAATTAACCTTTGAGGGAGAAGAAAAATTGACCAAGGAACACCTCTTTGATTTGGCTTCCCTGACCAAAATCCTTAGTACACTGCCTTTGCTCATGGAAATGGAGGAGAAGGGCGATTTGGAATTAAACAACACCTTTTCGGAACTGATACCGGAATACAGCGACAGTGAACTCAAGGATGTTACGGTTTTAAAGGCTCTGTCACACTACGGTCGTCTACCTGCTTGGATTGCCTATTACGTCAATACGCTGGATAAGCAGCGCAAGCCTTCGAAAGAACTTTATCGCCAAAAGCCAGAACCTGGTTATGAAATAAAAATTAACGAAAACCTCTACCTGTCAAACAGCTACGGGGATACGATTTACCGCAGAATTGGGGAGCAGGAACTCAAATCAAACCGCTACCGTTACAGCGATGTCGGTTACTACGTGTTCAAAAAGTATATCGAAAAGAGCAAAGGACAACGTTTAGATACCTTATCGAATAATTTTCTTTACGCTTCACTAGGCGCCAATAACACCCTGTTCAATCCGCTTCGCAAATTTCAGAAGAAGTGGATCGTTCCAACGGAAGAAGATAAATATTTCCGCCATACCACAGTACGGGGCTATGTCCACGATATGGGAGCGGCCATGCAAAATGGTGTCGGTGGGCATGCAGGATTGTTCAGTAATGCCAACGATGTTGCGAAGATCATGCAGATGTATCTACAAGGAGGTTATTATGGAGGGCAGCGTTATTTGCAGTCTCGCACGATTAGTAAATTCAACACCTGCTATTTCTGCCATAAAGATGTGCGCCGAGGTGTCGGTTTTGATAAGCCTCAGCTCAAAGATCACGGCCCCACTTGCGGCTGTGTTTCACGTAAGAGTTTTGGGCACAGTGGATTTACGGGTACCTATACTTGGGCGGATCCCGAAAAGAACTTGGTTTATGTATTCTTGTCCAACAGAACCTATCCTTCTGCGCGGAACAATCTGCTTATTTCGACCGAACTCCGCACACGTATCCAGCAGGTAATTTATGATGCTCTTGACGAGTAGCCCGCTTAATTTCCATTAGCTTTGTAAAAATCGGTAAGTTCTTCTTCCGATTTACGGCTAATTCAACCCTATGAAAATTGCAATTGTATGCTATCCCACCTTTGGAGGAAGTGGTGTAGTCGCTACTGAACTGGGCATTGCCCTTGCGGATCGCGGACACGAAGTTCATTTTGTCACCTACAAGCAACCCGTGCGATTGGAGCTCTTGAACAACAATATTCATTTTCATGAAGTTCACGTTCCGGAATACCCTTTGTTTCATTATCAGCCCTATGAATTAGCCCTCTCCAGTAAGTTGGTCGACACGATTAAACTTCATGGAATTGAGCTTTTACATGTACACTACGCCATCCCGCATGCCTATGCCGGTTATATGGCCAAGAAAATGCTGCAGGAAGAAGGCATCTTTATTCCCATGATTACCACGCTACACGGAACAGACATTACCCTGGTTGGTAAGCATCCGTTTTATCGTTCTGCCGTCACCTTTAGTATCAATAAATCCGATGTGGTTACTGCGGTTTCGGAGGATTTGCGAAAGAGTACCCTGGAACTGTTTGATATCACCCAAGAGATTGATGTGATTCCAAATTTTATTGACCAACGTAAATACCGCGAGGGCTTTACAGATTGTCAGCGTTCTCTCATGGCTGCGGATCACGAGAGAATCGTGACCCACATCAGTAACTTCCGAAAAGTGAAAAGGATACCGGATGTAATATCCATTTTTAATGGGATACAGAAAAAAATACCGGCCAAGTTGGTGATGGTCGGTGAAGGGCCTGAAAAAGCGGCTGCAGAAAAGCAGGCGAAAGAATACGGTATAGAGGACAAGGTGATCTTTTTGGGGAATAGCAATGAGATCGATCGCATCTTGTGTTTTTCGGACCTGTTCTTACTGCCTTCAGAAACCGAAAGTTTTGGTTTAGCGGCCTTGGAAGCGATGATCAATAAAGTGGCCGTGATCTCGACTAATACGGGAGGTATTCCTGAAGTCAACGTTCAGGGAGAAACCGGATACCTGAGTGATGTGGGGGACGTAAATTCCATGATTGCTCATTCCATTCGTGTTCTGCAGGATCCCGAAAAATTAGAGAGTTATAAGAACAAAGCCTATACATGGGCCATGACCTTCGATATACAGCATATCCTTCCTCTTTATGAAAGCGTATATGAAAAGGCCTACGCACAGCGACATAAAAACGCCTATTAATTCCTTGAATCTTCTGAGGTCTTTTGACCTCCTCTTGTCATTGAACGGAGAGAATTACCGTTCATCGAGTCGTTGATTTACCCGATTTATCGTTGACTTACAAGGCATTGATTTTCTGGTGTCTTTGGTCGATTATTGCAGCGATTGGTACCTCATTTTCCGAAGATCACGAAGCGGCGTTCTAGCTTTGCTTCAGCTATCCCAAATACGAGTGAACCATGAAAAAAATAATGCTGTTGCTAGTCATACTGGCCTTTCTACAAAACACCGCCTTCGCCCAGGAAGAGGTGAGACTCACTGCCAAAGACAGCGTTGCAGAGAGCTACTGGTTGGTAGGCTTAGGCTGGAACGTTGTGGATGATGCAGGTTTGTTATTCAATCAAGCTTTTAATGCTAACACCAATTGGAACTACGTTGTATTTCCATCTCGCTTAAGTGTTGGTAGATATTTTGATAACGGATTTGGACTTGAATTGATAGGGTCCTACAACAAATACAAGGAAGGAAACTTGGTCGATGGTCAGATCTTGACCGACGACATCGATTACTTCTCGGTAGATCTACGCGCGAGTTACGATCTCAATTATCTCTTTGGTGAAACCGGGTTCTTTGATCCATATGTTGGTGTAGGATTGGGTTATGCGGATGCCAATAACCTTGGACGTACCAACTTTTTGAGTACAATCGGTTTCCGTCTTTGGTTCAATGAGGATCTCGGTTTAGACATCAATACCAACGGTCACTTTGCCCTCAAGGAAGAAGCTTCGAATCATTATCAGCACGCTTTGGGATTAGTCTACCGCTTTGGATCAGAAAAGAAGTTGTCGGCTAAAGGAGAAGAAAAATTATTGATCATCACGCAGATGGAGGAGGCCGAAAAACGCCGCCTTGATTCGATTGCTGCTGTACGTGCTGAGGAGGCCAGATTGGCTGAGCAAATCAGAATTAAAGAAGCGGAAGCTCAACGCATCAAAGCGGCTGCTTTGGCTCTTGAAGAAGAAGAGCGCAAAAAGTGGGACGACCTGAATCGCCGAGTGGAAGAACTGGGTCATGTATACTTTGATTTCAACTCTTCTTTCCTGACAGCGAAGAGCAAAGAAATATTGGATCAAGTAGTCGCCTTGTTGAAAGAGGAAAATACCCGAGTAATCAAAGTTGTTACTCATGCGGATTCAAGAGGAGATAAAACCTATAATCAATGGTTGTCAGAACGCCGCTTGCAACGAGTAGTAGATTATCTGATTGCTGCTGAAATTGATCCAAACCAATTGCGCAAAAGTGCATTGGGAGAAGAAATCCTCAACAACGAGTGCAAGGATAACGTGCCTTGTCCGGAGAACAAACACCAAGAGAATCGCCGAGCTGAATTCAACCTAATTCGCTTGTAGACTCGGCCTCTAACGATATTGAAGAGTCCTATTTTTAGGTTTTGGTTCTACTTTAGAGACGGCACCCTGGGGAGGGTGCCGTTTCATTTTTAAGATGTGGTTAAATGCTCAGCAGGGTATCTAGGCTGAGTTTTAACACAAGTTGTTCCGTATGACAATTCAGCGCACTTTCACCTCATTTCAACTTTAGTAGGTGGAGATTCTTAGTTCGTTTTAAAGTGGGATTTATTGTGAAAAACCCGTCTGATAACATTGCTTAAAGGATTTTTGTTCCATTTAGTACTTGTGTAGTAAATTCAAGTAGAAAGAACTTTTTGGACTTTAAAAGAAGTTTTTAACTTTCCCAAATGAAATTGATATGAACTAAATACTGAAGAATAAGATAATTCAGGACTCACCAATTAGCAATAGGTCGACTAAAAAAAGAATAAATGATTAAAAAGATTATTCACAAGACTCCACTATCTAAAACACTGCAACAGATTAGGGGCAAAATGGATGCTCTTAAATTGGTTGATAATCGCACTTCCATTCAAGGAAAAAAAACTGTAATTTCTATATCCCCATATAAAACAGGAACTACATTCTTGGCGAGATGTTATTCTCCAGTTGTTTCGCTTCACGAGCCCATGCATTATTTATCATTGAAAGAGGTTCAAAAAAATTTTGATGCTTTTGTCATTCAAAGACAAAATACTCTCAATTTAAAATTAGAGTGTTCAGGATTTTGGAGTGCCTATATTGATGAATTGCATGACCATCCACTTGCGGATGAATTTCAATATGTATGTATACTTAGGCCTCCGTCAAGCTGGATTCGATCGGTTGTCAATCATTGGGTTAAGATTAAGAAAGATATGCGCTATGACTATATTAATGAATTGTTCTGGAAACAAAAGGTGGGTGTAGACTTGCATCAGATTCCCAATTTAGAAGGCGAGGCGCAGAACGAACAGGTCAAAATACTCGAGGATTTTTATTTTGATTATACCAATAAAACCAGGAAGCTGGATAATGTTGATTATGTTTGGCTCAGTCAGATTGAGGAGTATTTACCGGTACTCAATCAAAAAATTGATGAGGTCGGGGATCCTGGTAAATCATGGAAAAGAGGTCGTTCGTACAAGGTTTTTACCTACGAAAATGAGGCTTTGGATGCGGAATACGAGAAATTGACCAGTGCCTTTCATATGGCTATTCCTAAGTAGGACGGGAATCTAAAAGAAATTAGCCTCGACAATATCCACCAATTCTCGACAAAGTATACCTTTGTCATATTGGCTTGTTGCTAAGTTTCTGGAATTTTCACCCATCATACCTAACTTGGCTTCTTCACGGTAAATATCAGTGATTTTAGTCGCGCAATCCTTGGGGTCTTTTGGGTCTACAAAAAAACCACAATCGTATTGTTCAACCATGGCTTTTGTCCATCCTGCAGAATTGACGATGATGGGCTTTCCGGCAGATAAGGAATCAAATAGCTTATTCGGAGAGTTGGTTTTTAGTATTGGAATATCGCTAAAGGTGACTAAAGAAACCTGGCTGGCGTTAACGAGTTCGGAAGTGATATCCATTTTAAAAGCTCCTAGGTACTTCACATTAACCAGTCCTCGGTTTTGAATTTCACTTTCCAGATAATTTTGCATGGCACCGCGGCCGATAAAAACAAATTCAATATCTGAATTTGACTTTAGCAAGTCTGCTACATCGACGATATAATCGATGGCATTGGCCTGACCTAAAGCTCCAAAATAGATGATTCTAAATTTCTCTTGATCCAAATTGAACCTGGAAAGAATTTCTTGGTTAATGGGTCGGGAGTAGAATTGATCAATTTTGGCCATATTGGGGACCATACTCACCTTCTCCTTTTTTATCCCCGCTTGGATCACACCCTCTTCCATACCCGGAGATAGAGCAACAATGTGCTTGGCATTATTGTAAATAGTCCTTTCTAGCTGGCGGGTTAATCCAATGATTAGCTTATTCTTAATTGCACCCATTTGAATAGGCACTTCTGGCCAAAGATCCCTTACTTCAAAAATGTATGGAATGCGTTTGAATTTTTTTAATAAATAAGCCGGAATTCCAATAGTCAATGGCGTAGAGGTAGCAAAAACCACATCGGTGTTTTTTTGAGCAAACGCCTCTTTGGTACTGGCAAGCATAAACCTTGTAAATGAAACAAGGCGCTTAAAAATCCCCATTTTGTTCGAGTAGTTCACTCGGAGATAAATGACCGATATCCCATCCACTTCTTCTACTCTTTTGAATTCCTTTTGAGGGTATCGCGAAGTGATCATAGTGACTTCATGTCCTCTTTTGATCATTTCCTGAGCAATCCAATAGGATCTGGTTCCTCCAGGTTCTCTTGGGGTATTGAAGTATTGGTGAATGTAAAGGATCTTCATGATGAAATAGGTCAGTGCAAACCTAATAATATAATTTCCTTTTCACCCTAATGATTCTACGTTTTGAGTATACAAATCGTCCAGTTACAACACTTTTGACTCTATTCGATTGGAATGTTATAAGTTTGGCGTTAAAATGATAATTATGGTGTTGAAAGACGATCAGCTTTTGGCTGTGAAGGGAGCTGTAGAGGCTGGAAAGGAGATACTTAAAATCTATGATTCGGCTGACTTTTCAACTGATTTTAAAGCGGACAATTCTCCTCTGACGTCGGCGGATTTGGCGTCGAATAAAAAAATACTAGAGTATCTGAACCAATCTTCTTTTCCTATCGTAAGTGAAGAGACTAAAATGGTCACTTTTGATGAACGTACCAATTGGAATACCCTGTGGATGGTTGACCCCTTAGATGGGACCAAGGAGTTTATCAAACGCAATGGGGAGTTTACGGTCAATATCGCTTTAATCGTTCATAATGAGCCTGTTTTTGGTGTTATTTATGTGCCGGTTAGCAGAGAATTATACATCGGGCAAGTCGATAAAGCGACCAGTATTAAAGTGGTTTTGAATGAAGAGCACGAGTTGCCTAATTCTTTTGATACGCCAGGAGCTCAGCTTATTCCTCAGGCACCAAACTCCAGTCGAATCAGAGTCGTTGGAAGCAGATCGCACATGAATCAGGATACACAGGATTTTATTGACAATTTAAAGTCGGATTTTGAGGAAATTGATATTGTTTCAAAAGGAAGTTCCTTGAAGTTCTGTCTTGTTGCGGAGGGCTTAGCGGATGTCTACCCAAGATATGCCCCAACCATGGAGTGGGATACCGCGGCCGGACAAGCCATTTGTGAAGCGGTTGGTTTAGAAGTCATCTCAAAAGATACGGGAGAACCTTTGCGCTACAACAGGGAGGATATGTTGAACGGACATTTTTTAGTGAGACACAAGAGTGCTTAGTAAGATTAAGCATAAAAGGCACATTGCTAAAACCCTTACCTGGAGGGTGGTTGGGACCTTGGATACCATTGTTCTCAGTTGGATAATATCCGGGGACCCTACCATAGGTATGCAGATTGGATTGACCGAGTCCATCACCAAAATGGTACTCTACTATCTTCATGAACGGGTATGGGTCAAAATTTACATCGCAAACAGTAGAAAACGACATTTAATTAAAACAGTCACTTGGAGGGTCATAGGAACCTTAGATACTGTACTTTTGTCGTGGTTTTTTACGGGAAATCCTTATCTCGGTTTGCAGATCGGAGCCGCAGAGGTTGTTACCAAAATGCTCCTGTACTATTTGCATGAACGACTGTGGTATAAAATTAATTTTGGATTGGATAAACGTATCCGGGCGAGGAAATGGAAAAGAACATAGTAAGACACCAGTATAAGATTCTGCGGGAAGACAGAGAAAAACTTCTTAATCAGAAGGGTATGCTGGCGTTTTTTACAGGGCTGTCTGGTAGTGGTAAGTCCACGATTGCCAATGGAGTAGAGCAGGACCTGCACACCAAGGGCTATAAAACCTACGTTTTGGACGGCGACAATATACGCTCAGGAATTAATCAGGATTTGACTTTTAGTCCCGAAGATCGATCAGAGAACATTAGACGAATTGCAGAAGTTTCCAAGCTTTTTGTGGATGCCGGAATAGTCGTTATCGCTGCTTTTGTTGCTCCCTATGAAGCAGACCGGGAGTTTATTCGTAAAACAGTGGGAGCGGACAGCTATTTTGAAGTGTTTGTCAATACCAGTTTGGAAGAGTGCGAAAGACGAGATGTCAAAGGTTTATATGCCAAAGCCCGTTCAGGAGAAATTAAGAATATGACCGGAATTTCAGCTCCCTATGAATCTCCGAGTTCACCCAATATAGAAATGAATGAGTCGTTTACAATTCAAGAGTCGATTGACTTGGTTGTTAATGCCTTAAAACCGAAGATAAATTATTAACGAGTTACCGGAAAGGGAACTCCCTATCATTTTGATCTAATCGTGTACGAATGAAAAAGTACTATTTAAATTATTTAGATGAACTGGAAGCTGAGGGCATTTTTGTACTTCGCGAGGTTTGGTCTCAGTTCCAAAATCCTGCTATTCTCTTTTCAGGGGGAAAAGACTCTATTGTGGTCACCCATTTAGCACGCAAAGCCTTTGCACCTGCTAAGATCCTTTTTCTCTTATGCATGTTGACACAGGCCATAATTTTCCCGAAACCATTCAATTTCGCGATGATTTGATAAAAGAGATGGGGGCTCAGTTGATTGTAGGGTCCGTTCAGGAGTCTATCGATCAGGGCAGAGTCGCTGAAGAAAAAGGAAAAAATGCTACCCGTAATGCGCTGCAAATTACTACCCTGTTAGACGCGATCGAGTCGAATAAGGTAGACTGTGCCATTGGTGGTGGTCGTCGTGATGAGGAGAAGGCCCGTGCCAAAGAACGGTTCTTTTCTCACCGAGATGATTTTGGTCAATGGGACCCAAAGAATCAACGACCAGAGCTTTGGAACTTATTTAACGGTAAGCACTTTCAAGGAGAACATTTTAGAGCTTTCCCGATTAGTAATTGGACCGAAATGGATGTTTGGAGCTATATCGCTCGTGAGAATATTGAAATTCCTTCCCTGTACCTGGCCCACGAAAGAGAAGTGGTCTGGCGAAATGATTCCTGGATTCCCAATTCAGAATTTCTTGAATTGAGAGAAGGAGAAGAAATTCAGACTAAGAAAATCAGGTTTAGAACCTTAGGAGACATCACCATTACCGGTGGAATTGAGTCAGAAGCCGATAACATCGAAAAAATTATTGATGAGGTTTCGACCATGCGCCAAACTGAGCGCGGAAACCGCAGTGATGACAAACGCTCCGAGACGGCCATGGAGGATAGAAAAAAGCAAGGATATTTCTAATAGCAAGACAAAAGAAATGATAAACAATAATCAGTTATTGCGATTTACTACTGCAGGTAGTGTGGACGATGGAAAAAGTACCCTTATCGGTAGGTTGCTCTATGATTCGAAATCCATTTTTGAAGATCAGTTAGAAGCTATTGAAAATACCAGTAAGCAAAAAGGTCACGATGGTGTTGACCTTGCGTTATTTACAGATGGATTACGCGATGAAAGAGAACAAGGTATTACCATTGATGTGGCTTACCGCTACTTTACTACCCCAAAACGAAAGTTTATTATAGCGGATACTCCGGGTCATATTGAATACACCAGGAATATGATTACTGGTGCTTCAACGGCCAATGCAGCCTTAATTTTGGTCGATGCAAGGCATGGAGTAATCGAGCAGACCAAGCGCCATTCATTTATCGCCTCTCTTTTGCAGATACCACATATCATTGTGTGCATCAACAAAATGGACCTTGTTGATTATAAGGAAGAAACCTATAACAAGGTTATTCAGCAGTTTGAGGAATTCTCTTCGAAGTTATTGGTGAAGGACGTTCGATTTATCCCAATAAGTGCTTTGAATGGAGACAATGTGGTTAACCGTTCAGAAAATATGGATTGGTATCAAGGCGCGCCGCTCTTGCACACCCTAGAGACCATGCATATTAGCAGTGATATCAATAAGGTGGACATGCGCTTTCCTGTACAAACCGTTATTCGCCCTCAAAGTGAGGAGCACCGGGATTACCGAGGTTATGCAGGTCGCTTATCCAGTGGTATTATGAGACCAGGGGATGAGGTAACCATTATGCCCTCCGGATTCACTTCTAAAGTCAAATCTGTGGAATTGGCCAATCAGCCACTGGAAGAAGCCTTTGCTCCGATGTCAGTAACCGTAGAGCTGGAAGACGACATCGATGTGAGCCGAGGTAATATGATTGTTAGATCGAACAATAAACCCGAACCGACCCAGGACATCGAGATCATGCTTTGTTGGTTAAATAACTCACCGATGCAACCCGGTGCCAAATACCTGGTTCGCCACACCACCAACGATCAAAAAGCCATGATCAAGGAAATTATTTACAAAATAGATATCAATACGCTGGATCGAAATCCAGAAGATAAGTCCATTGGTATGAACGAAATTGCCAAGGTGCGATTGAGAACGACCAAGCCACTTATGGTTGATCCATATAGAGAAAATCGCAGTACAGGAAGCTTGATTCTCATCAATGAATCTACAAACGAAACCGTCGCTGCGGGAATGATTGTATAGCAGGTAAACTGGACTAATCGGAATAGGTTTTATGAATATTTTAATCACTTCAGCTGGACGAAGAGTATCTCTGGTTAGGGCTTTTCAGAAAGAGTTAAATAAGGTTAACTACAAGGCCAAAGTATTTGCTGCTGATGCAAACCCTGTAGCTTCTTCAGCCTGTCACGCGGCGGATGACTTTTTTAAAGTTCCTCGATTAGATGACCCGACCTATTTTGAGGTTCTAGAAAGTATCTGTACCCAGAATAATATTACTCTAGTAATACCGACTATCGATACAGAGCTTTTGCCTTTATCGAATAAAAAGAAAGAATTCCTTGAGAAAGGAATTCTTTTTTTGGTTTCAGATCATAAACTGGTAGAGAAGTGTCGTGACAAACGACAGATCCATGACTTCTTTGAAGAAAATGGAGTCCACATAGCGAAGGAATACAGCAAGGATAATTTTGAGATTCCCTTGTTTATTAAGCCTGTAGATGGAAGTCGAAGTGTAGACACCTATCTTATAACCGATAAGTCACAACTGACGGATTATCACTTCCAGAATGAAAAGTTGATGTTCTTGGAATACATTGATCACGATCAATACGAGGAGTACACCTGTGATATGTACTACGATCGGGAACACAAATTAAAATGTGTAGTTCCTCGAAAAAGGATTGAGGTCCGTGATGGAGAAGTGAACAAAGGGCTTACCAGTCGAAACGAAATCATCCCTTATTTAAGAGAACGTTTGTCGTTTATTGAAGGCGCAGTGGGCTGCTTGACAGCTCAATTTTTCTTGCATAAAACAAATGGAAAGGTTTATGGTATTGAAATAAACCCCAGATTTGGAGGAGGTTATCCACTGTCCTATAGGGCAGGAGCCAACTTTCCTGCCTGGATCATAGCGGAGTATTTTAAGCAAAGTCCAATTGATGATCATTTTTCTGATTGGGAAGATCAGCTCTTGATGTTGCGCTATGACGACGAAATTCTAGTTCATGGATATAAAGGTTAATTCTTCTACGGTTTGGTGCTTTGATTTAGACGACACCCTTTACAATGAGTTGGATTATTTAAGATCCGCCTATTCGGAAATCTCTAGACTTCTCGAACCGGAATCCTTTTTGGAATTGTACGTCCTTATGATCTCCATGTACCGTAACAAGGAGAATGTCTTCGACTATTTAACCGAAAATTACACTATTAGCAAGGAAGATCTTTTAAGAGAGTATAGAGAGCACATGCCTCGTATCACTCCCTTTAACGGAGTTGTTGAGTTATTCGAAGGTATTAGAAATCGCGGTGGAAAATTGGTTTGTATTACCGACGGTCGCTCTGTTTCGCAACGAAATAAACTCTTGGCCCTTGGACTCTTGGACTACTTTGAATTACTAGTGATCTCAGAGGAGGTGGGTTCAGCGAAACCTTCTACTTTGAATTACATGTTGGTCGAAGAACACTTTCCCGGAATGTCCTATACCTATGTCGCTGATAATTGGAAGAAAGATTTTATTGTTCCCAACGAACGAGATTGGGGCAGTATTGGCCTAATCGACAATGGAAAGAACATCCATTCAGGAGTTTTTCAGTTTATGATGTTAGAAGCCCATCGTCCCAAATCTCTTATTCGGTATATCAGAGAGCTAAACCCTATAGATTACCCTCGCCCATGAATTCTTCCATGGTGGCACTACTCTCAGAGGAAATACCCTCTTGTTGAAGAATTTTACCGACAGTTTTAAATAAAATCTTGAGGTCTAACGAAAAGGATTGGTGATTGACATACCAAACATCCAATTCAAACTTTTTCGTCCAGCTAATCGCATTTCTACCATTGACCTGAGCCCAACCAGTTATACCAGGTTTTACATCATGCCGTCTTAGTTGGAAGCTATTGTACCGCTCTAAATATTGAACAAGTAATGGTCTAGGTCCAACAAAACTCATGTCTCCTTTCATGATATTGATCAGTTGCGGTAATTCATCAATAGATAATTTTCGTACCATTTGCCCAATTGGTGTAAGCCGGAGCTCATCAGACAATAAATTACCCTCCAAATCTTTTTTGTCATTCATTGTTTTGAACTTGACAATCTTAAATACTTGTCCATTTTTGCCTGGTCTTTGTTGAAAGAAAAAGGGTTTTCCACCATTGGTTATGCTCAATGCGACTGTGGTTACTATAAGGAGGGGTAATGTTATCAAAAACAGTAAACTGGAGAATACAATATCAAATAAAGGTTTAATAAAGTAAGAGTACATACAATAGTAATAACTAGGTTCTTGAAAATAGTCTTTTGTACAAGGCTGGGAAAAACACTTTGAACCAACCTACCAAAAAAAGAATGGATATCGGTACGGAAAGAATCGCCACATAAACTTTAGTCTAGAACTGAAATCAACACCTAATGGATGGTAAAGATATTCTATCCTCTGCTTAAGTGGTTTATTTTCAAAATTATGATACATTGATCTGTGATCATTTTCACACGTTCCGTTGAAGTCAGGCATAACCATCACAGGGATATTTTGCTTAACAGCCCTTAAGGTGTAATCGAAATCGGCAATCCCATGCTTATACCCATCAGAGAGTGTTCCAATTTTATCAACCACTTCTTTGGAAGAATAAAGGATGTTGGCATTGCCCAACTCACAAGACTGGATTTCGCCATTCGGTATTCTTTTTTTAAACTTATATAACCACTTATTGGTGATTACAGCACCGCCATAGCTCAATTTTTTTGAGATTGGATCCTGGGTTGAACCAATATAAATCCCCTTTTTTCCATAATTAGTTTCACACAGGGATTCGGTTAGATTAAGTTGCCCAAAAAGATTAGGATATACATTTGTATCGTCATTTAAAAGGAGATAACCGTCGTATGTTCCTTTATTAAGGGCTTTTCGCATGAACTGTTCATTCCGTTGGCCCAAAATAGATCTCCAGTGCCATGAATAACTTGAATTTCGGGATCAAAAGATTTAATTGCTTCCCGAGTTCCATCGCTCGATCCATCGTCAGTAACGTAAATGTCCAATTCAATAGTTGAATTCGATTTCTTCAGCGCTTCTTTTAAGTGTTCTAGTGATTGGATGGTTTTATCCCTACGATTAAAACAGGTGTATAGCGCAGCAATTCTTTTCACTGATTTTGTTTCAGACATGCGGGCAAATATAATTTTTCATCTTGAATTGAAATCTTATTTTCGTTCTGTTTAAACGGAGAAAAGAGAATATTTATTTAATGCCCATGAATAAACTCGAGAAATTGATCTATGATGTGGTCAAGAAGAATCCGGGACTTAAAAGAAGGATTCGAAATGTATACCAGAGTGCATTTGACCTAATGCCTAGGAAAAAAAACTATTCTGTTAACCCTATTTCGGTGAAAGAGGGTTACTTTTTCGGTTTTCATGATGTCACCCCGTTTTCCTTAGATGATCAATTAGTCCTTGCTAATAAGTTGACTATACCGCGAAGAATGCCTGGACCAAAGGATCTTTTAGAATTGGGTTATTTCACTATTGATGGAGGTCTTAAAGAATTCATTAAAATTGGTGAGACGTATTCTTGGAATTATCACAAAGGTTGTCGAATGCAGTGGCTTAATCAGGAGGAGGTTATATATAATTCGGTCGGAGAAAAAGGAATGGGAGCAACTATAGTCAATATTCGTTCCAAAAAGGAACGCAAGATAAACTTTCCTATTGATAGTGTTCATGAAGGTGGCCACTTGGCAAGTTCTTTTAGTTATGAAAGATTAGAAAGCTGTATGGGGGGCTACGGCTATTTATACAAGGACGATTCTTATTTGGAGGAGAATGTTCCCGATGGAACTGGACTTTTTTGATTGATCTGAATAGCAATGAACGGCGCCAAATCCTGAGTATAAGAGAGCTTTTTGAATTTGGTGATGTGCCGGATTATGTTAAGAATCAAAAAACTTTGTTACGCATACTCTTTTCTCAAAGGATGGTCGATACTTGTCTTTTATGCATCGTGCTGTGTCGTCACAATACGATGCTCTTAGATGGTCAAGGTTACTGGTCTACGACTTGCATGAAAACAGTCTTCATGTAGCTGGTACTGATGATATGGTTTCACATTATGTATGGAACGATCAGAATCAGATTATCGCCTTTTGCAGGATGGAAGGTATCGACAGTCATATTCTATTTAAAGATCCACATCTTTTAAGCTGGGAGCGATTGGCTTATCCACGTCTGAATTCTGATGGTCACCAAAGTTTTATAGATTCCAATAACTTTATTACTGATACCTATCCAGATAAACGCAGAATGGCGCGCATATTTAAGGTTAATATCCACTCGAATGAGGTAAAATTATTGGCTAATTTAAATTCGTTGAAAAAGTATCAGTCTATCCCTGGATCACATTGGGCTTGTGATTTGCATCCACGAATGAATAGAGCAGGGAATGTTATGTGTTTTGATTCTGTCTTCACCGGCAAAAGAGCCTTATGCATAATGGAAGTTTGAGTCCCACCCTGTTTTAAGCGCCAAAAATCCATTTCTTCAGTTCTTTACCGCATTTTTGTTCGATGAACAAGTTGGTCAAATGACTGTATCCTATTGTCAGTATGATCACCAAAAGAGTACTCAGAAGAGTGTTGGTGTCGGTATTGGTAATCTTTAAATATTTAAAGAAAAAGGCAGGAACGACCAATACCAACAGAAAATGATTTAAGTAAATGGAATAAGAGAGTTTGCCTAAATATCTAAATAGTTTTGAATCCATTAGTTTCGAGAGCAATCCATTACTACCAGTTAGTAGATATATAAATACCCCGAAGAAAAGAGGGAAAATAAACGTAAAGAATATCATTTTTGGGACGAAAACCATCGAGTGTAGTTGAAATAGTAAGAGCCCCAATACAATTAAAAGTAAATACTCGATTACATTAGGAGATTTACTTGGCTTTTTGTTGTAAAAAAACCAAGTAAAATAGCCAATGCTAAAAGAAATTATACCTCTTATGAACCTGAGATCGAGGGCCCAATCCTGTACTTTTGCGAGAATCAAAATTGCGTATCCTAATAAAATACCTATCACAAACAACACATTCTTTAGTTTTTTTGGAGTAAAAACCAATAGTAATCCGAAATACATATATGCGATCATTTCTGCTGAAATTGACCACGAGGGCCCATTGATTCCTCCACTATTGCCTAAAACAGGTGTGGAATTCATAAATAACAATGAATCAAAGAGTCTGGTTATCAGAACACCTATGGAATCAACATTTTCTACCATTTTTGGCATGAGATAGTTGATGCTCACATCAACTATAAAAAATAGCATTACAGTATAAAAGAGCAGAGGATAAAGGCGTATAAATCGTTTTTTCATGTAAAGCCATAGCGCTTCTTTTGAGCTTAGATGGTGATAGTTGAGACTGATTACAAAGCCAGAGAGAACGAAGAAAAAATCGACAAATGTCCAGGACTCTCTAATTATAAAGTTGGGATATAAGTAAGAAGGGACGGCGTATGGGTCAAAGTGAAAAAAGACTACCATCAGACTAAAAAGACCTCTAAGACCGTCAAGCTTGTGTAATCTCATAATTTAGGATGTTGAGAACAGAATTATAATTTGTGTTTTTAATTGTATAATAACGCTGTTATGCAAGTATTGAAGCGTACAACTTTTGATAGATCTCAGCGATATTTTTCCAATTAAAAGATTCGAAATCTTTCGTTTCAATGGTGAAATTATTGTAACCTTTTCTTATTTCTAAAATTGCATTTTTCAGTTCCATGATGGAGTAATCCTCCAATGCGATACCTAAATGCCGCCCTTTGAAAAAAGAATAAATCCCTGCTGAACGATGAAATATTAAGGGTAATCCTTGCGTAAGAGCTTCGACATAGACCAATCCGAAAAGTTCATTTCGAGATACCATTAGAAAGGCATCAGCTTTTCTGTATCTTCGAGTAATTTCTTTTTGTCCTTTATTTTTCCCAGATATTGAATATCCTTCCTATTTTCAAATTCGGCCGTGATTTCACTATAATACTCCAATTCGGAATTGTTGCTTCCTCCAATCACAATCAATTCGAATTGGTTTCCTTCCTTGTTCAGCTCCTTCAATGCCTGAAGGGCCAATTCAAGCTTCTTTCTTTTTAGAATCTGACCTACATAGATAAAACGAAATGGTTCCTGAGAATCGATGTCTTTTATGGCTTTTTCTGCAGTGTTCTTATGCCAAAAATGATCAATACCGTTAGGAATTACCATGGTTTTTTTTTCCAGCGATTTAGACAAACCCTCTGGTAACATGTCAAGGAATTTTTTACGTGATACTTCAGAAATAAAAATGATATCTCGGGCCGAATTTAAGACCATATGAATATAACCTCTTCTGTGAACCATGTACTTATACTGTAAATTGATATCAGTACTGCGCACTGCTACGGTAAAGGGCAGGGAGTAGGATTTAAACAATTCATATGCTAATGCGCCATCATTAAAAAGGTTATGTGCATGAACTAGCTCACAGTTTTCATGTAAATTTCGACCGATCAGGTCCTTAAAAAGGCTTCTCACCTTAACCTTAAAGAGAAATTTATGCTTTTTTTTCAGAATCCTGGAAAAATGTAACTCTCCTTGTGCTAAATCAACTTGATTTTCAGGACTGCGGTTCCATTTGATGGGAACATAAATCGTTTGTTTATGACTTGAATCTAACTCTCTATATAGGTAGGAATAGAGATGATTATCGATATAGTAAGAATTGATGTGTAAGATCCTCATCTATTGTAGTCTTTTAATTAGAGAATAAAAGGTATTCTTGGCTTACATTTGTGCCAGCTTCCTACAAGCCCCACGAAATAACTATTTTTTTTAATAGTCTAGGTAAGAACAATGGTAAAATTACTTAAGAGAATTGTACGTTTTTTAAACCCTAAACGAATAGTCTTTCGAAGCCAGTTTATTCCTAAGAGAGTCATTTATACATTAGATGAAAGCAAAGAGGACTACTTCCATTCGTTTGAATTTAAACCCCAAAGCGAGATCCCTTCTAAAAATGATTCTGCCCAGTTATACAGTTTGATCGGTGGAAGGATAGACACAGACAATGACAAGACAGTAGTGGTCGTCAATTCAGATAATGAAATGCTTGCTGAACCTTCTTTTCATTATCGAAATGGGCGCTATGTTCAACCCGAAGAAAACATTGTTTTTACTTCGACTTACTACAGTGATCAACCGAAAGCCCTTGATGGGACTGTTTTTTCCTTACTTTCTGGTGGAGGTTCTTCAAAAAACTACTATCATTGGCTGTTTGATTCCTTATCTAGGATTCACATTCTTCAATCCTCTGGCACTGATTTGGACGATATTGATTATATTCTTGTGCCTGGTCCAATTCAGGGATACAAACTAAAAGCCTTAGAGTCCTTAGGTTTATCTTCAGAGAAAATAGTTAATAGTCAATTCCATCGACATATCACCGCAAACAAATTATTACTTACATCTCATCCCAATGACCCTTCTGCTCCTATGCCGGAGTGGATACCTGGTTTTTTGAAGGAATTATTTGGGGAGTTTAGACAGTTACCTGATTCTAGAGCCAAGATATTTATAAGCAGGTCCCAGGCTAAGACTCGTCGATTAGTCAATGAGGAAGAAGTTTTCTCGTATCTGGAGCAGAAAGGGTTTGTCAAAGTCTTTTTAGAGGAAATGGCTTTTGAAAAACAAGTAAGTCTATTTTCTAATGTTGAAACGATAGTTAGTCCCCATGGTGCGGGTATGGCGAATTTGGTCTTTTGTAAAGCAGAAACCCGAGTTATTGAACTTTTCCCTAACAACAGTAACTCACTTATTTATCAAGAATTAGCTGAATTGACGAATTTACAATACTCAAAGCTTAATGAATTGGTTAATGACACTAGTCTTACTCCTGATCTTCATGTTGATTTTAAGATAGAGCTTTCTGATCTACAAGAGATTCTGGAGTGATATATTTTTTAAGAGTCATTCTGTAAACCAACTTCTACAAATATGCTCGAATTTCTAAAACGTGTACAAATAATAAGAAGCATTTCTATAAAGGCTACAACAGTAATAGCATTACTTATGCTGCTTATATACTATGGATCCTTTATGGAACGGAACTACAGGATTTTACCTTCCTATTTAGATTGGACAGCTGTTCCTTATAGGATATATAAAAATTGGCAGCGCAATCGGCCGAAGGATATCCCCAATATTGATTTTAAGTTAAAGGAGTATCTGGTTAATTCAGAAGGCCTTCAGAGGACTAATTTTATGCTGAAAACAGGGGCTATTGGTTCAAAGGATAGTCTTCGGGTTCTATTTTATGGGCAGTCTATTACAAGGGGGCTAAATAGCGAGCATATAATTGATCAAATGCAATCGATTAATCCCGGTGTCAAAATTATTTTTGATAACAAATCAATAGGTGGATTTACTGCGAAGCATCTAGTCAGAACTCTTGAGCATGATGTAATCCCTTTTCGACCGGATCTGATTGTTTTTCATGTATATGGGGGAGTGGAAGACAGAAAACTCGAAGGAATTTTTCACCAGTTTAAAACCAGAACTACTGCGGAAGTTCTTATATACAATCACCATCTGAACGCAGAATCTAATTTAAAGGAGAGAAATGAGCAATGGTTAAAGGACGATGTGGGTTCAAATAAACTGCAGGAATTGTGTTTTAAATATGGTTTTGCTTTACTGGACATCCGATCTCTTTGGAAGGATTATCTAAAGAGGAACCCTGAAATCTTATTACCGGTTTTAATGAAGGATGCAATTCACCCAAATAGAAATGGCAATTATTTGATTGAATCAGCTATTATATCTGCCTTTTCTGAACAAGAGACAGCTGTGCATTGGGCAGACAAGAATGAAAAATTGATACATGAAATTCAACTTGGTAAAGGATACGTTACTCTTGATTCTATCCTTAATACCGATAATGCTCAACTCATACCTCGTTCCGATTTTTTGTTATTGACTCAGGGTAAATTGGAAGTTACTTTTACAGGGTTTCGAATTGAACTGATTTCTCCCTTAAACATTCCTTCATCTGAGGGTGCTAAGGTCAAATTTCTAATAGATGGCAAACCCTTATCAGAATGGAAAAAGACGTACTTTGTAACCCGCCCTTCGAGAAGTTTAGATTATTTTACTCCAGCGCTTAAGCGAGTAAATCTCGTTGGAACACAGGTCAGAGACGAATATGAACTTATAATCACCTTTATCGATCACGATAAAAAGGAAATTAGCTACGAGGTATTTAGTAAGTCCAATGGATTTGAAGGAAATGGCTCTAATCAAAGTGTTTTTGAATCTAAATCGGGTCGTATTCGTATTAATCCTTCTGATTTTTACATTTTTGAATCCGACGTTCACACCCAAAGTAGAACTTCTAAAGGTTTTAAGATTAACTGGAAGGTACAACCTTATATAGGCGATTATGCTGTTTATTCTTCAAAGAATACCCAGACAAATGATATTTTTGAATTGTCCAATAAAACTCACAAGCTCAGCATTGAGTTGATTGAAGGTAGTAGGCCGTTTCCAATAAGTGCTTTTCGAATATATTCTCCTCACAAGATGAATAACTAGGTTTCGAAATCCCTGCCTTTATGAATTTGGATATGGTAATGGTTTATAACACCTTGAAGTAGACAGTAGAAATTAAAAATGTGAAACAGCCCTTCAAGAATTGGTTCTACAAAGAATATGACGAAAGTTACAAAGGTGAATAACAAGAGCTGTAATTGAACCAAGTTGTGTTTAGAATGTTTTATGGTATTTAGAGTTTTTGACAAAAACCTCAGGGTGATAAAAATAAGATAGAAAAACATCAGGACCCCTCCGTACCGAGCAGCATCCAACCAAATATTATGAGAATAACCAATAGCTTCTTTTTCCCAACCAAATGGTTGCTCAATCATTAATTCAAGACTTTTCTCCCATCGAATGGTGCGACCACCAGCAGTAGCCGTATTGTCATTTTGTTCCAATCGAGAATTTAATACGGTAAGGTAATCGGCTTCGAGATCTACTGGGAAGAACACGAGGATAATACTGCCAAGAATAATCAAGCGTATGATCAATTGGAGGTTCGATATTTTAGTTTGAACGGGAATTATGAAGAGTATACTGATCAAGGTGTTCAATACAATGAGAACAAGTTGGGTTCTATTCCCTAATCTAAATACGCAGAGTAAAGTCACTATAAAGGCCAAAATCATGAAAAACCTAAAAGCCTTTGTTAACTTGACTTTATAGAGCAATAAGAAGCCAGGGACACAAAGATATATATTAAGTAGCCTCCCATTGCAGTTGCATTGAGAGTTTTGCCATTCCAGAATAAGGCAATATCCCTCTGGGTTTGTACGAAACCACCATCGACCAAGTTGAGAACGATAGAGGTGAGCGCAGTGATAGAAAAACAAAAAGACAAAACGAAGAGTACCTGGAACATCTGTTTAGAAGACTTCAGCGTTAGTCCTACTCGCTTACCTATAAGGTAGAATCCTGCCGGAAAGCTCGAATAAATAATGAGAAATTGAACCCCCTGTTCCATTTTAAAGCTGTAGACAGCTGCGTATATCAGAGAAAAAGTGAACAAGATAAAAGCATCAAAATCGATCAACTTTTTGAACAAGTTTGGCTGAAGAATAATGCTGATTATTAACAAATAACCAGCTAGAAACCCTAATCGATAAGGGTCCAGGAGAAATATCAGCAAAAGAGCTGATAGAATTACTCCAAAGGATTTTATGAATTGTCTTAGCTCTAGCACTTTTTCAAGTTAATGGATTTTCCGAACAAATTTTGCCGGATTACCTGTCCATATTTCATTATCAGGAACTCTTCCTCTAACTACTGAGCCCGCACCAATAATCGCACCTTTACCTACATATGATCCTTTTAAAATAATGGAGTGGGCTCCAATAAAAGCATCATCATCGATGAATACAGGTTTAGTTCTCCCAATGTCTGTCTTAGCATCTCTTCTAAGGTGAGCATCAAGTTGATGAAAATCAGTATCGTATATTTTGACTCCTCCACCAATTTTAACATCTTTTCCTAGCTGTACGAATTCGTGACAAACTATAGAACAATTAGAAATTCCGCAATTATCGCCAATTACGAGTCGGGCATTTTTCTTTACCACTAAAGCAGTTCGAGTATCCCCTCCAATTATGTTGTAATTTTTTCCGCTGTTGATTTTGACATTTTTGCCAAACTGAATTCGACCTTTTCCTTGAATGCGTAACAACCCATTGATTCGTGGTACTTTTGACCAGGAAGTCTTCGCGCTAGAAAGTTCAACTCTATTAATTATTGCGAATCGAAGAGAGCGCAAAGAAACGATTCTCCAGATGTGTCTTAAAACTGACATACCTTACTCTTAGTGGTTATTAATAATTTTATAGATTTGATGCAGTCGTTGAGAATTGGTCTCTCTATTGTGCCTTATAGTTGCGACCTCAATTCCTTCTTGAGAAATGCTCTTACTCAATTCCTGGGAGTCAAAAATACGTTTGATTTCTTGTGCGAGCATTTCATGTTCTTCAAATCTGTAGAGTAGCCCAGTAATTTTATGGGTCACCATATCAGGAATTCCTCCTGTGTAAGAAGCAATTATTGGGGTCCCTAAGATTTGGGCCTCTCCTAAGGAATTTGGGCTGTTTTCGATACTAGAAGGACAGATGAACAAATGGCAATTTAAATATTCAGAGATCATTTGCTCGGCAGTTAATCCTCCTAGGAAGGTCATTTGGTTTAAGAGACCCAGTTTAGCACCAAGCTTTTTTATGTATACGCCGTATCCTTTAAGTGGTCTTTTACCAAAACGGCTAGGTCGAATAATGTTACTTCCTGCAATACGTAGCTGAATTTTAGGGTAGTCTTCATTTATGAGAGATACTGCCTTGATTACTTGATGCAAACCCTTTAAAGGTCTTGTGGATTGGCTAATAAAGATGGTATATGGAGTACAGTTATCGAAACTCCATTTGGTTGAGCTGTAAAAAGGATCCCTCAAAGATTCATTTTGAAAGTGATAATTGACCGTCGGATTAATTGCCTTAGCGTGCGAATAATCCCAACTCGTTCGTCCAATTATATGTTTTACCCCTTTAAGTATCGGTAACTCGACGGTTTTGCCTCTTATTTTAAATTCTTTGTGTTGATCAAGAATAGAATCACGCTTAATCAAATCCCTTATGGTGATCGTCGAGAGGATGTCTCCTCGACCTAGTCTCGCTAAATAGTAGCGTGTATAAACACTTATTAGGCCTTGGATGGAAACCACGAAATTACCTTCAGGATAAACTTTCATCAAAGAAAGCCCATGTGCGTACTCAGAGCCGTGCATGTGAATTACATCGGGTTGCACTTCATCTATGATTCTTTTCCATTTAGGTTCTAGTCTCTTGTCGTACTTATTCTTTATTTTACTCCCCTTTATTAAGTAATGAGTTATACCTTCTGACACAAATGTTTGATCCTTAGACGAAACCGTAACTGTGGCCACGGTTAGCTCTATATCTTCGAACCGGGCCATTGCCCTTCCTAATCCAAACATCCACCCGCCTACAAAAGGCACAGGAATTTCAAGATATTTTGCAAACTCAGGAAATATGGTATTGGTTATCCAAAGAATTTTCATTGAGGTATAAGGGATCTTATTATTTCTAATTGTCGCAAAGGGTTGTAATACTGTTTTATTTTATTCAAGGAATACAATTGCGAAGTTTGAATTTCTTCATCGGATTTGTTGCACCATAACCGGATCTTTTCGCTGAGGTCGTCTACATCATTTTCTTTAAAAAATGAACCATTCATCCCATCCTTAATAACTTCAAATTCGGGCATTTGTTTTGAAAAATTGTCATTTGTAATTAAAGGGACCCCAAAAGTTGCTGCGTGAATGGCAGTCAAGCCAATCGGTCCAGGAGAAATACAAATGTGAGATTCATTAAAAAGTTCTGCGATTTCCAATTCATCATAAGTTTCGCCGTAAAACCAAACATGTTCGCTCAAGCCAAGTTTATTTACTAATTCTTTCAAATTGGACCCGTCCGTTTCTTTGCCGACCAAAACTAGGTTAATTTTTATCTCTGGTTTCAATTTGGTCATAGCGTGCAAGATCAGGTCTAGTCTTTTAACTTTTTGCAATCTCCCCACATAGATCAAAGTCTGGAAGTCATTCTTAAAATACTTGGAAAAGATCAGTTTTTGGTTGAGATTCCTGCGTATTTCAAGTTGTTTGGTATAGTCTAGGGAATTGTATATGACCACGAGCTTTTTTTCTTTGAATCCCTCTTTTAGCATAATTTTTTCTGAATAATGCCCGTAAAGTAGAATTTTATCAAAAAGGCGGTAAAATGACTTTTCGAACCCTTTTCTTTTTCCCTTTTTTTCTCCTTTCATTCCGTGTGTCCAAACCCAAACTTTTCTGTTTAAAAGGCGACCACATAGCCCGATTACCCAGTTGCTTACGGTGTAAGGGGATCCCGTCAGGATACAAATGGACTCTTGATGTCTAAAAAAAGCTCTTAGGGCCCCTTTTTGCCAGAGGTAATTGGTACCTAGAATATTTTTATTGACTATATAGTTTTTGAATCCACTGAGATCGTCCATATCGATGGATCGGATGCTACCCTTCAAATTTTTACCGAAGTAGAAATCTGTTTGGAAATGTTCATCAATAAGCCGATAAATCGGCAAGCGATAGTGAGGAGCATAGTTAAAGATGCACGTCAGTCTTAGTTTTTTCATTTTGAACTCTTGATAAATTCTGTGAGTCGGAAGATTAACGCACTAAGCTCCATTATATTAAAAAGTTTGGCAATCGCAAGATAGCTAATAGAGGCCAATACAGGAGTAATACATAGCCAAACAACATGGTTTATCGATTTGAGGTAAACCCCCGAAATATATACTAAACCAGCCATGATTATTCTTGCTAGGAATACTTTCTTTAAGTCTTTTGTTTGGTGAATTGCTCCATACTTAATGAATCTACCAGACGAGTAGGTGTTTATAAAGAAATGGATTAAGGTCGAAAGTGTAAACCGTCAGCTAAAAGTGGACTGAATTGATTGAAAGTTAAGTGACACTTTTCTACCTTCCAAGAGTTGGGAGGAGATCACTTAAAATCAATTCAATTATGGCCAAACAACAAAAGAAATCAGCCAGCCAAACGGTAAGAGAAATTAAGCGTAAAACCCGCAGGCAATTCTCCGCAGAAGAGAAGATCAGAATTGTTCTTGAAGGTCTTCGAGGAGAAGAATCAGTAGCCAGTATTTGCAGAAAGGAAGGAATAGCCTCTGGTCTTTATTACAAGTGGTGTAAGGACTTTATGGAAGCAGGAAAGAAAAGACTTCAGGGCGATACCCTTCGGGAAGCAAACAGTACGGAAGTAGAGGAACTCAAGAAAGAGAATCATGATCTCAAGCTTACTGTTGCAGAGCAAACCCTGGAGATCCGTGGTCTTAAAAAAAGCTTGTAAAGTACCATCCGTATATGCGTTACTCACAATCAGAGAAGATGGAGATCATCCGCATTGTGGAAGGATCAGAGCTGGGGGTCAACAGAACCCTTGTAGAGCTTAAAATCAATAAGAGCACTTTCTACAATTGGTATAGGCGTTATCAGGAAGAGGGCTTTGAAGGTCTGAAGAATCAGTACAATCCCGAGCGAGTGGTTTGGAATAGAATCCCGGCACAAATCCAGGAAGATATCCTTGATCTAGCCTTAGAACAGCCAGAGAGATCAGCAAGGGAACTGGCTTGTCTTTACACGGATAACAAAGGTTACTTTATCTCTGAATCCAGTGTGTACAGAATCCTAAAAAGAGCAGGGTTGATCACTGGCCCAGCCATGCAGGTAATCAGTGCTTCTGATCGCTTTAAAGACCCAACAGTTCGAATCAATCAGATGTGGCAAACTGATTTTACCTACTTCCGGGTAATTGGCTGGGGATGGTATTACCTCTCCACCATCATGGATGATTACAGCCGTTATATCATAGCCTGGGAACTCTGTTCTTCCATGAAAGCCTCAGATGCCAGTAGAACACTCGAGATGGCTTTAAAAAGAACAGGGCTAACCAAGGACCAAGCTCCCAAGTTACTCTCAGACAATGGCTCCTGTTATATCTCCCACGATCTGCAAGCCTTTGTCCAAAGCAAAGGCATTAAGCATGTCAGAGGAGCGCCAGCTCACCCACAAACACAAGGCAAAATTGAACGCTATCACAGGACATTGAAGAATGTGATTAAACTCGATAATTACTACATTACGGGACATTTAAAACTGGCTATTGATGAATTTGTACACTTCTACAATAGTGATCGATATCACGAATCACTCGGTAATGTCACCCCTGAAGATGTGTTCACAGGAAGGCACCATAGAATCCTAAAACGAAGAGACAAAATCAAACAGAGAACAATCCAAATTAGAAGGAAAAATCATCAAAAAAGAAAACTAAAAAATAGTGCCTAACTTTCACTAAGCATTAGTTCAGTTTCACTTGAAGACGTACATCCTTTCGGGGGTATTTTGATAAATTTATTTATCTATTGTGCATGTTTGCATCTCTCCGAGATATCTTACCAGAAAAACCATTCATAATAGGCGCTTTGTAAGTGCCTTCTTTTAGCCATTTCTGCTCTCAATAATCTTTTGAGCTAACTTACGGATAGAAAAACTATTTAATTAATTTCACCGGGACCTATTGTTCTTAGTATACAGAAGTAAATTTTTGGTTAATGAACAAGTTTGAAAGTTTGGTTTATAACGCGGTCAAGAATAACCCCATTATAAAACTTATGCTTCGTAATGCCTACCAGGGTGTTTTTGATATTCTTCCAAATAGAAAAGATTACTCTATTAACCCAATTGTTGCTAAAGAGGGATTTTTCTTTGGTTTTCACGACCTGAATCCCTTCCACACAAATGATAGTCTACTCTTGGCTAATCGTTACTTGATTCCCAAAAGAATGCCGAATCCGGGCGAAGAACTGGAAGTGGGGTATTTCAACAAGAATGATTTTTGGTCCGAATTCAAACCATTGGCAAGAACAAAGGCCTGGAACTATCATAAGGGGTGTAGGCTGCAATGGCTTGATAATGAAAGTGTTATATTTAACGATAGGGAGAGTAATCGTTTCGTATCGCGTATTTATCATCAAAATGGAGAGTTCCTAAAAACATTGGATTATCCGATTGACTCTTGTTCACAGGATGGTCGAATGGCGAGCTCGTTCAGTTATGAAAGACTGGAAGAGTTGATGGGTGGTTATGGTTATCCCTATGCGGATGGGGAGGCTTTTTTAGAGGAATATTTTCCAAAACAAACCGGACTTTTTACCATTGATATAGGTGCCAATACAAGAGAATTATTAGTGAGTATAGAAGAACTTAAAACGATAGGGGAAGTACCTAGATATGTCTCCGAACAAACTCACTTTGTAACGCATACTTTGTTTTCTCCTGATGGAAGGTATCTGGCCTTTCTTCATCGATCTGTTAAAAGAGAAGCCGCCTTAAAAAGATGGTCTAGACTCTTGGTTTACGATTTGAAAAAAGGAGAATGTCACGCAGCTCCGACGGATGATATGGTTTCTCATTATGTTTGGAATGAAAAAAATCAGATCATTGCCTACTGCAGGCTAGAGGGAGTAGATAGTCATATTCTTTTTGAGAGTCCGACAATGGAAAAATACCGAAGAGTTGCCTATCCGAGACTTAATTCTGATGGGCATCAGAGTTTTGCATCGGACACGATTTTTGTTACAGATACCTACCCGGATAAATGGCGCATGGCCAAATTGTATTTAGTGGATACCAAAACCAACGAAGTTCAATATTTGGCCAGTTTAAACTCTTTGAAAAGTTTTCAATCCATAATGGGACAGCATTGGGCCTGTGATCTCCATCCTCGAATGAATCACACGGGGAATATGGTTTGCTTTGATTCGGTTCACACCGGTAAGAGAGCACTTTGCTTAATGCCTCTCAGTTAAATACTATCATTACAAAGCAGGTTGATAAATGATTATCTCCTTTACCAGCAAATGAGTTCTTCTAAACGGCAAATGACTGTTCCAATTGATGATTAGAGTTGCGCAGCCCTTTTGCGATATCATATCTATGTTTACCTTTTTGAGTTACAATGGTATCCCCATGCTGAGCTTTTATTTTCCAATAAATGTCAAAGCCTTGAGGTGTTATTTTTTTAGTGTATTTATCTGCTTCGAAGATGAAAAAGTCTTACGGAAAAAGGGGTATTCTTCCGGAATCAGAAGTAAAGATCTCCTCATTTGTGCCATATTAATCTAAGCCGCTATTGAATCCTTCTAGCCGATATGAAATAAATTCTTTGTAGTGATCAATGGATAATATTTTCAGCTTCCAATCCTCTAATTGTAAATTTTTACCCAGTCTTACCTTTTTTAAGGCTGGACTCCAGTGATTATAGCCACTTGACGGTCTTGTCCTTAGGTAAAGCTCGTCAAAATCAGATGGTTTTTTTCCGTCAATATGCACCAGGAGCTTTTCGCTTTCCTAGGCACAGTTCTGGGGCAGAACCAACTCTATTTTTTTCTAACAAAATCAAGTGCTAACCAACTTGAATCGAGCTGAAAGTGGTTATCCTCAATACTGAATTTCCCCCATCACGTTAAATTAGAACTTTTTCCTTCTTGTAAGCTCTATTTTAAGTTAATGACCATGATCTGATTAGACCAGCCTCGGTTATAATGCTGATGACTTATGAGATTGAATCTAAAATGTCTAAGAATTGAATCTTTTAAAAGTAAATTGACTTCATTGTTAGGATGTACATTACTGTAGACTTCGTCGACCATCAGGTTATTGATATCGTACCCTTTATTTGTAGTTAAATAAGCTCGCCACCCCATTTGAACATCCACCAGCTCACAGCCGTATTTTTGGGCAGATGATTAATAAGTTGAGAGCAATTATCGTCTTTAAGAGTTTGGTTCTTAGGGGAGTCTCTATTGCCATACCAGGCAATATGATGATTCAAGAGCATTATTTCGCTCGTTGTTTTAGCTTTAATCGAACGAATTATTTCCTCGAGTGCTCCTGTGTCTTCATCTGCATACATATGAAATATGGCCCGATCCGGCTAATGTAAACCGTCAGCTAAAAGTGAACTGAATTGATTGAAAGTTAAGTGACACTTTTCTACCTTCCAAGAGTTGGGAGGAGATCACTTAAAATCAATTCAATTATGGCCAAACAACAAAAGAAATCAGCCAGCCAAACGGTAAGAGAGATTAAGCGTAAAACCCGCAGGCAATTCTCCGCAGAAGAGAAGATCAGAATTGTTATTGAAGGTCTTCGAGGAGAAGAATCAGTAGCCAGTATTTGCAGAAAGGAAGGAATAGCCTCTGGTCTTTATTACAAGTGGTGTAAGGACTTTATGGAAGCGGGGAAGAAAAGACTTCAGGGTGATACCCTTCGGGAAGCAAACAGTACAGAGGTAGAAGAACTCAAGAAAGAGAATCACGATCTCAAGCTTACAGTAGCAGAGCAAACCCTGGAGATCCGTGGTCTTAAAAAAAGCTTGTAAAGTACCATCCGTATATGCGTTACTCACAATCAGAGCTGGGAGTCAACAGAACAATTGATATGGCTTTAAAGAGAACGGGATTAACCAAAGACCAAGCTCCCAAGTTACTCTCAGACAATGGCTCCTGTTACATCTCCCACGATCTGCAAGCGTTTGTCCAAAGCAAGGGCATTAAGCATGTCAGAGGAGCACCAGCTCACCCACAAACGCAAGGCAAGATTGAACGCTATCACAGGACATTGAAGAATGTGATTAAACTCGATAATTACTACAGTCCGGAACATTTAAAACTGGCTATTGATGAATTTGTACACTTCTACAATAGTGATCGATATCACGAATCACTCGGCAATGTGACCCCTGAAGATGTGATCACAGGAAGGCACCATAGAATCCTAAAACGAAGAGACAAAATCAAACAGAGAACAATCCAAATTAGAAGGAAAAATTACCACAAAAGAAAACTAAAAAATAGTGCCTAACTTTCACTAAGCATTAGTCCAGTTTCACTTGAAGACGTACACCTGCATGCATCAAACCCTCCCAATGTTTAATACTCAAAATAAAGCCATGGTGATATTGCACCTCAATTCGTATTACATAGACAATCACCTATATTCGTCTTTACATGGTGCACAGGATGCACATTGTGAACAAAGGGTTTATATTCCAATCAAGTACAATCGCGAGCCTGAGAACCAGGTTGATCTACCTAACACTAGTTTATTTTTTGATAAGATCATTCGTAAAGATCATAAGTACAGGTTTAGGTATAAGATTAGAACGCTTACACGTAGAATAATTAAGCTAGGACTGCATGAGAACGTTGATTTTGTTCATGCGCATAACTTATACAATGACGGTGTTGTAGCTTACAAACTAAAGAAGAAGTTCGGCTTGAAGTATATCGTGGCTATCCGCAGTACAGATGTTGGGTTACAGTATAAGTTGATGTATCATCGAAGACCTTATGTTCATAAGGTCCTCAAAAATGCGGAAAAGATTATTTTTATATCGGACTCTTACAGAAGTCTGCTATCAGGCATGATTTCGGTACGGTGGAGAGAGCAACTCAAGAAAAAATTTGCAACTATTCCCAATGGCATTGATGATTTTTGGCATAACAATTACCGAAAAAAAGGGTTGTTAGAAAATCAAAAGGTGTTCAAGATCATTTATGTTGGTCAAATCCAACGAAGGAAGCATGTTATTGATTTGATTTCGGCAGTAAATCAAATTAATAAAGTCAAAGAGTTGGCTGTTGAGCTTGTCGTTGTAGGCGGTGCCAATGCGAAGGAAAAAGAATACTATCAGAATGTTTTAAGGGCAATCGATTCCTCGAAATATGTTGAGTATAAAGGGGTTGTCAAAGAGAAAGAGTCATTATTAAAGTATTATAGAGAGGCTAGCTGTTTTGCAATGATTGCTGAACACGAACTGTTCGGCTTAGTTTATATCGAAGCTCTTTCTCAAGGCTTACCGGTAATTTATAAACAGGGTGAAGGAATTAGTGGATTTTTAAGGAATGCTAATTGTGGAATAGCCGTAAACCAAATTACTGTTGAATCCATTCAGACTGCCATATTGAATTGTATCAATAACTATAATAGTTTAACTATTAATAAGTCTCTTATAGGGGTTTTCAATTGGAGTGATATCGCCCTATCCTATCGGTCATTATACCGACTTAGAAGCTGAGTTAGCAGGCTGTTTACTGACTCATTTACTGTTCTACAAATAACCGTGATTAATTCTTTTTTGGGTAGTATGTAAACCGTCAGCTAAATTTTTGCAGATGACTCCCTGGCAACTTCTCCTGAGGGATAAGAACCCATTTATTCTAGGTATATCCGCATAAACGACCTTTTCTTGCTTAAAAAGCATCCAGTTGAAGATCTCGTATTTATTCTTGCCAAAGGTGAGTGTATGGATAAGAAATCGAAGCATATGGATTCGGTTTATTGTAACTCTTTTGGTTATACATGTATGACTTACAAAACCACCTCTGGGATATTCATTAAATTTAATGAAAATAAACTTGGGAAAACTTTAAGACTTAGACTTTATCCTTATCCTAATGTGAAGAAAAATTCCAGGGTAATCTTTTCTCTTAAATGGCCTAATTAGCGATTATTGATCAGCGACTTTAATTGATTTATAATCGTTTTGAATTCGCGTATTTTCAACAAACGACAAAGTAGCAAATAGAATATTCCTCCAATTAAGAAGCAAATTAGGAGATAGACTACTCCTCCTATTATTTCACCTAAATTTTGCTGAAACCAATGCAAGGACAAGAACATATTGGTAAAGTATGTAATGCCAGAAGCGAACATGCCTACTGTAAAAATCTCCTTCAGGTCCCAGAGTTGCTTTAAAGCACCGTACTTCATAATCTTACCTGGGTGATAAGTATTGATGAAGAAATGGATTGAAGTAGAAATCAATTCTGCCAGGGCAACGTATACGATTCCATATTGAAAGGCAAATACTAAAAGCCCTATCCTTACGGCAATCTTTACATACTGCTGGCGAAGTATAAGATCGGTACGACCTATTGCTTGCATTAGGCTCACATTGACACCGGAGATAATGGTAACCATCCTAGCCAAACAAAAAAATTGCATTACCGGAGCAGCAGGAAGCCATCTTTCTGTTAATAATACCACTATGATCGGTTTTGCAAGAACTGCAAGGAACATAAATAGCGGGACGTTCAGTATTGCCACGAGTTTAATAATTTGACGAGTATGACCCACAAGTCTACTCAGATCATCCTGAACTCTGGAGAGACCTGGGAAAATCACTCTTCCTAGAGTAGAGTTAACTACCCCAAACGCAAAATCTGAGAATTGCATTCCTCGAGTGTAATAGCCAAATTGGGAGACACTAAGCATTTTGGGAATAAAAACGGCACTTAAGTTATTTACCAATACTCCCAAAACAGAGCCGATCAATATATTAGAACCATATCGAAATAAATCTTTGAATGAATGCCACGAAAAGATCCATAAAGGTCTCCATTTAATCAAGGCGTAAATTGCAACTAGGGCTATTAAAGCACGAACTATTTGCTGATAGATAAGGGCCATAACTCCATAGCCGTCGTAGGCCAAATAAACCGCTACAACGCCGGATAAAATGGAAGCAATGGCATTGATTATAGTTTGCACCTTAAAATTTAATTCTTTTGTTACAAGGGTCAGAGGAACAGCACCAAAAGCATTAATTATTAGGATAATGGCAATTATCCGTAAATAACGTGGGAGCTCAATATGTATGGGGTTATCACTGTAGAATTCGGCGAAATATGGAGCGCCTAAATAAAGTATAACATAGCAGATTATACTCAATAAGAGATTGAATATAAAAACGGTATTCTCATCCTGCAGGTTATGGTTTTTCTTTTGAATGAGAGCTTGTGAAAACCCGCTATCGATAAAAACCTTGGATATGGCAATGAAGATCAATAAGATACCCACTGTACCGTATTGTTCTTCTGTCAAAATACGGGCTAGGATAATACCCAGGATAAATTGAATAGCCTGAATTGAGAGACGCTCCATGGAGCTCCAAGCCAATCCACGAAACATTTTTTCTCCTAATTTCAATCGATAAGTTTTAATTCATTTGACCTTAGGGCGAATTACTGGTTGGTGTACCAGTTATACATCTGTTCCACACCTTCATGCAATTCAACAGTGTGTTTCCAGCCTAAGGAATTCAATTTACTTACATCGGTAAGTTTTCTTAGCGTGCCATCTGGTTTTTCGTTATTGAAGTATAGTTCTCCGTTAAAAGAGACTTTGTCTCTAACCAAATGAGCCAAGTCGGTTATGGAGATGTCTTCTCCGGTTCCAATATTGATGTGAGTGTTTCTAATTTCTTTAATGTCATGGGGGTACATCTCCTTAAAGTTTCTGTTTTCCATAATAAAGACGCACGCATCTGCCATGTCTTCTGACCATAAAAACTCCCTCATCGGTTTCCCAGAACCCCAAATCTCTATACTGACAGCACCATCGGAAGCCCTATGCACTCCATATTTCTGAAGGCTTGCTAAAATTTGTTCCTCTGCTGCTTTACCGTCTACTCCTTCAATAGGTAACCGATTGAAATCCATACGAAGCTCATCAAAGTTTTTGTCTTCCAGCGCCTTTCCCAAATGCATTTTTCGGATTAGAGCAGGGAGGACATGAGACTTTTCTAAGTCGAAATTATCATTGGGGCCGTAAAGATTTGTCGGCATGACAGAGATAAAATTGGTGCCGTACTGTAAGTTGTAATTTTCACACATTTTAATCCCGGCGATTTTGGCAATCGCATACGGTTCATTGGTGTATTCAAGAACATCTGTCAGCAAATAATCCTCTTTCATTGGTTGAGGACAATTTTTGGGATAAATACAAGTACTACCCAAAAAGAGTAATTTTTTCACACCATTGCAATAGCTCTGATTAATTACATTGTTTTGGATCATCAGATTTTCATGAAGAAAGTCCGCTCTGTAGGTGTTATTCGCAACAATGCCACCAACTTTTGCTGCTGCAAGAAATACAAATTCAGGTTTTTCCGATTCAAAGAATTCCTTAACTGCGAGCGTGTCGGTAAGATCAAGTTCTGATCGAGCTCTTGTGATTAAGTTTTGAAAACCTTTGTTTTTTAGGTTCTTAAGAATCGCACTCCCAACCAGACCACGGTGCCCGGCAACATAAATTCGAGAAGATATGTCCATTATTCAAAATAATTAAGAATACGGTAACCTCCATGTTTCAAGTACTGGTCTTTTTTCATCAAGTTGAGATCACTCTGCATCATGTCATCGACAAGTTCCTCCAAAGAGTATTCCGGTACCCAGCCCAGCTTATTCTTGGCTTTGGATGCGTCTCCTATGAGTATGTCAACTTCAGTCGGACGGAAGTATTTAGGGTCAACCGCAATCACTTCTTTACCGATTTCTAATTGGTATTCTGGGTTATGACAGGCCTTGACATATCCCTTTTCATTTTCATCTTTTCCTCTGAATTCCAATTCGATACCTACTTTCGAGAAGCTCATTCGTACAAAGTCTCTCACAGCAGTCGTTTTATTGGTTGCAATTACCCAGTCTTCAGCTTGATCAGCTTGTAAAATCATCCACATCATTCTCACATAGTCCTTGGCATGGCCCCAGTCACGCTGGGCATCTAGGTTGCCCAGATACAATTTTTCCTGTAGCCCAAGAGCAATTCTTGAGGTCGCACGAGTGATTTTCCTAGTAACAAAAGTTTCACCTCTTACAGGGGATTCGTGGTTAAAAAGTATTCCATTGCAGGCGTATATACCATAGGCTTCCCGGTAGTTTACTGTAATCCAATACGCATACATTTTGGCAACAGCATAGGGGCTTCTGGGATAGAAAGGCGTCGTCTCCGTTTGTGGAATCTCCTGTACTTTGCCATAAAGTTCAGATGTGGAGCCTGATAAATTCTGGTTTTCTTTTCCAAACCGAGAAGTCTTACGGCTTCCAATATTCTAAGGGTCCCAATACCATCGGCATTGGCGGTATATTCTGGAGTTTCAAAAGAAACCTTTACATGACTCATCGCGGCCAGATTATAAATCTCGTCTGGTTGAATTTCCTGAACTATACGAATCAGATTTGTGCTATCAGTCATGTCACCATAATGCAGAATAAATTTTCGGTTTTCTACATGCGGATCTTCATATAAATGGTCAATCCGGTCTGTATTGAATAGCGATGACCGGCGTTTTAAGCCGTGTACTTCATACCCTTTTTTTAATAGAAATTCACTGAGATATGCTCCATCTTGGCCGGTTGCACCAGTAATAAGCGCTTTTTTCATTGTGAAAGGATTTTTCAGAAGAACGTTTGTATCTAAAGAATTCTTTTATTTGTGACCAAAAATATTCATATCCGTTTGATATCCGCACAAAAAGCTAAGTTTATTCGCCTAACGTTCGAAATTTCATTTAAGAATTAGAAATACGGAAAGAGGAATTAACTTTATCGTCGAAATTGCCCATTAGCCAAGCTTGAAATATTTTAAATCTAAAGACGTTTTGGCTTAAACACTTATAAGAGCATGCTGTTTAACTCACTGGATTTTGCGGTATTCTTGCCAATTGTTTTTGGGCTTTACTGGTTTGTATTTAAGAACAAGCTAAAAGCTCAAAACCTACTAATTGTAGCGGCAAGTTATTTGTTCTACGGTTGGTGGGACTATAGGTTTTTGGCCCTTATTCTTTTCAGTACGATTGTAGACTATTCTATTGGCCGCTTTTTGGCGAATGAGGAAAGGAGCGTGAGGAGGACACTTTTAATTTGGATTAGTATTGTTGTCAACCTTGGATTTCTTGGGTTCTTTAAGTACTACAATTTTTTCTTGGATAATTTTGTAATGGCGTTCAGTTTTCTAGGACAGGAAATTTCAAGCTCTGGATTGAATATTATCTTGCCTGTGGGAATTAGTTTTTACACTTTTCAGACACTTAGCTACACCATTGATGTTTATAAACGGAATTTAGAGCCGACAGAGGATTTTATTGGGTTTATGGCTTTTGTGTCCTTTTTCCCTCAATTGGTTGCTGGACCCATTGAAAGAGCGACAAACCTACTTCCACAATTCTACGAGCGGAGAGTTTTTGAATATTCCAAGGCTGTTGATGGTTTGCGACAAATTCTATGGGGGTTATTCAAGAAAATCGTTATTGCGGATCAATGTGCAGCTTTAGTCAATCCCATTTTTGACAACTCTGATAATTTGAGTGGTAGTACCTTAATATGGGGTGCTTTTTTGTTTGCATTTCAGATTTATGGAGATTTTTCCGGTTATTCGGATATTGCAATAGGTACCTCGAGGTTATTCGGATTTAACCTAATGAAAAATTTCTCTTTTCCTTATTTCTCCAGAGATATCGCTGAGTTTTGGAGGAGGTGGCATATCTCTTTATCCACTTGGTTCAGGGACTATCTTTATATTCCTCTGGGCGGCAGTCGTGGTGGATTGAAGATGAAATTGCGCAATACTTTCATCATTTTTTTAGTAAGTGGTTTTTGGCATGGAGCGAATTGGACCTTTATTGTATGGGGTGGTCTTAATGCATTGTATTTTCTGCCCTTATTACTAACCAAGAGAAATCGCCAGAATATTGATATTATTGGGGGTTCAGGATCACGGATTTCCGTGCGTGACGTGCTCAATTTGTTGGGGACTTTTTTACTCACTTTGCTCGCCTGGGTATTCTTTAGGGCGGAGAATGTACATCATGCGTTCCGCTATTTGAATGGTATTTTTGATCGTACGGTCTTCAACCCGGTTCAGGATTTTTCTGGAGTTCTTTTACTATTGATTGGACTATTTCTGGTGATCGAATGGTTTGGTCGGGAATCGGAATTTGCAATTGAACATATTGGGCTTAAGGTCTCAGGAGTGCTTAGATGGAGTTTTTATATAGTCCTAGCCTTGCTCATAGTGGCCCATATGGACAATCAGCAAGATTTTATTTATTTCCAATTTTAAGGTGATTTTCGGATGAAAATATTTTTAGTGCGATTCGGATTTATTTCTATTCTCTTTATGCTCTTGTCTGCGGGACTTGCTTCAGTGGCATTCTCCGACCGTTTTGTATACTATAAAACTATTGAAACACCCTATAAAAAAGTCGCTTGGAACCTCCATCTCATAAATCGTAAACCTGAAAATGTGGAGGGTAAACTAGTCCTGTTGGGTTCTTCCTTGATACAGGGCGGCATCAATGATTCAATCTTAAGTAGAGCCGGAATTCCTACTCTTAATATGGCGGTTCCCCACAATGGCAATGATTTAAATCTGTATTTTTTTGAGAAAATTCAAGCCTTAAAACCAAAGGAAGTTCTTTGGTTAAAAGGCAAGGTGCCTTTTACGGGTTTACACAAATTGAGTCCATTACTTTATAAACCCAAAGAACTTGTTGCTCGAGGGCAAGCCCTGAACGGTAGTTTTATTCATTACTTTTTTAAACGAGTAAAGCTTTCTTTAGAATATATAAGTTTTTCTTTGTTTCAAGGAGATTGGAATTTGACACCGGAACAGCTTGATTTTATTGAGAAATCTTATGGTTTTATACCCGCTCCCGGAATTATTTCTCAAACCGTTTATTTAGAATATAGTAGTGGAGAGGTGCTTCGCAATGATGAATATTATAATCTGTATTTGAATGATTACACTTATCAAAAGGAAAAAGCTGGAAAAGGTCCGCTAAGACTTGTTTTAGGGAAGAGGCAATTTATTGATCAAGTATTTTTAAAAAGTAACTTTTTTCGCAATGTCGTTTCTCAGGAGAAATTTATTAGCAAAGCGCAAGAGAAAAGTAAAATCCAAGAAATAGAATTTAGCAAAATTTACATACCACTTCTTATAGATGCCATGACATCGGATAATGTCAATTACCGTAGACGGTTTTTTCGAAAGAGTTCTACTGACATGGAGAATCCAATTGCACTTCCGTCGTACCGGTTTCTCAATGATAAAAGGTATTGGAGTGATGTAGACCATGTTAGTGCCGATGGGGCCACCCTTCTTACCCAGATTTATTCGGAGTTTATCTTGGCTAGAAAGTTGGGCAAATAAAATATTAAGCAGGATTCTGATCCAAGCCGTAATACCATTTGTACCAATTGACAAATTGTTCTAAGCCAATTTTTATTGGTGTTTTTGGACTGTACCCATAGTCTTTGTTCAATTCAGTAGTATCCGCCCAAGTCTTGAGAACATCGCCCGGTTGAATAGGCAAGAGAACTTTTTCGGCGGTCTTTCCCATCTTATTTTCAATGATTTCGATAAAATCAAGCAGCTTTTCGGCCTTGTTCTTTCCGATATTATACAGGCGATAGAACTCTCTTTTGTCTTCTCTTTCTCGGGTGTCGGATTCCAGAACCAATTGAACTCCTTTTACGATATCTCCGACATAAGTAAAATCCCGCTCCATGAGTCCGTCGTTAAAGACTTTAATGGGTTTATCGCGTTGAATCGAATCAGCAAATAAGAAGTAAGCCATATCCGGTCTTCCCCAAGGGCCATAGACCGTAAAAAACCGTAAGCCAGTCGTAGGCAAGGAAAAGAGATGGCTGTAGGTATGGGCCATTAACTCGTTACTCTTTTTGGTGGCGGCGTATAGGCTTATCGGCTGCTCGGTTTTATGTTGGGTACTGAAGGGGATTTCGTCACTTAAACCATAAACACTAGAGCTACTGGCATAAACCAAGTGTTGTATGTCAAAATTTCGGCAGCATTCCAGTAAATTCAAAAAACCGACGACATTACTGTCGATATAGGGCTCCGGATTTTCAATACTAAATCGAACTCCGGCCTGGGCAGCGAGGTTGCATACCCGTTCAAACTTTTCTTTTCGAAAGAGCTTGGGGAGCTTTTCTCGGTCTTCCAGGTGCATACGAACAAAGTTGAACTGCGCCCCGTATTTGCTGCTTTCGCATCGAATATTGAAGGGAGTCGCATCGATTTGCGAGATACCCAATTCCTCCAGGCGTGCAAATTTTAATTTGACGTCGTAATATCCGTTGATGTTATCAAGACCAACTACGTCATGACCGTTTTCTAGTAGGGCCTGACAAAGGTGAAATCCTATAAAACCTGCGGCTCCGGTAACAAGTATTTTCAAGGTGTTTTTATTCTGGTAGTGGCAAAGGTAGAATAAAAAACCGGTCCTAAAAGAGCCGGTTTTGAAATGGGTGGAGCGTAAAATTAGGATTCTCCGATCTTGTAGAACTTGAATCCAATATCCTCCATCTTTTTGTTGTCTAGGATCCGACGTCCGTCAAAAACAAAGGCCGGTTTGAGCATTTTCTCGTAAATGCTGGCCCAATCGTAATTCTTGAATTCGTCCCATTCGGTCAATACGGCAATGGCATGAGCGTTTTGAGAAGCTTCCATGGGATCATTTACAACCGTTAATAACCTTCTATTGTCTTCCGGTGAACGAGTGCTAGGTAGTCCAGGTCGGCATAAATCTGGTCTGCTGGAACTTTCGGATCATAGACCACCAAATGTGCGTTTTCGTCCAAGAGGGCATCGGCTACATAAATAGCGGCGGACTCCCGGGTATCGTTGGTGTCTTTTTTAAAGGCCCAACCATAGAATACGATTTTTTTCCCAGAAATGGTATTGTAGAGGGTCGAGACAATGTTGTCTGCAAAGCGTCTTTTCTGGTAATCGTTCATAATGATTACCTGCTCCCAGTACTCTGAAACCTCTTGCAGGCCAAAGCTTTTAGCGATGTAAACCAAGTTGAGGATGTCTTTTTGGAAACAAGATCCGCCAAAACCAACAGAGGACTTCAGGAATTTAGGGCCAATACGGCTGTCGAACCCAATCGCTCGTGAAACCTCATCTACATTGGCGTCGGTACGCTCGCACAAAGCGGAGATTGAGTTGATGGACGAGACACGTTGTGCTAAGAAAGCGTTAGCCACAAGTTTAGACAGCTCAGATGACCATACATTGGTCTGAAGAACTCTTTCTTTAGGTAACCAGTGCTCATAAATGCTGCTCAAGGCATCCTTTGCTGTTTGACCACTTGGGGTCTCATCACCTCCAATGAGGACGCGATCGGCATGGAGTAAGTCTTCAATAGCTGTGCCTTCAGCTAAAAACTCAGGATTCGACAGAATCTCGAACTTTACTCCGTTTCCGGTGTTGTGCAAGATGCTCTTCAGGGCCTCGGCTGTTCTAACAGGCAGCGTTGATTTTTCGACGACAATTTTGTCTTCCTTGGCTACTCGTGCGATGTTTCGCGCACAGAGCTCGATATTTTTAAGGTCGGCTGCTTGGCCTTTTCCTTTACCATAGGTTTTCGTCGGCGTATTTACCGAAATAAAGATGATATCAGCTCGGTCAATACCGCCATCTACGTCGGTGGAGAAAAAGAGATTTTTTCCTCGGGTTTCCCCAACGATCTCGGCAAGTCCAGGTTCGTATACTGGAAGTTTGTCCAAGTCTTCGTCATTCCATTTTGCGATGCGGTCTGGATTGATGTCAACAACGGTTACCCGAATTTCCGGGCACATTTTTGCGATAACCGCCATGGTAGGACCACCTACATAGCCTGCTCCAATACAGCAGATTTCACGGATGGTTTTCATGTGTGCTTTGATTTAGGTTAAAAGAATGTGGCAAATTAACGCCATTTTTATTCAAGTGATTCTTGTTAAGAGGTAATTTTTACAGAGAATATCCTCCTTTGATCGATAATTTAAAAGCTTAAACGATATATAACTCAGTCTCGTATCAATTCACCTATTTTTATGCACGAATAACTCCAAATCAAACTGAAAATTGAGCAACAAGGATCGCATCTGGTTGTCCTCTCCGCACATGAGCGGCACCGAGCTAGACTATATTCATTCGGCTTTTGCTGAGAATTGGATAGCCCCTTTGGGACCCAATGTCAATGCTTTTGAAGCCGCTATTTCTTCTCATTATCAAGAAAAAAGGCAGATTGCCGCCCTTAGTTCCGGAACTGCGGCCCTTCATCTTGGTCTTGAAATTCTAGGCGTAGGAGCAGGGGATGAAGTTTTGTGCCAAAGCCTGACCTTCTCGGCTTCAGCCAACCCTATCGTTTATTTGGGGGCATCCCCCGTTTTTGTCGATAGTGAGTGGGAAACCTACAATATGGATCCGGTGGCCTTAGAAATGGCGATTGAATCCCGAATCAAGGCAGGTGTAAAACCCAAGGCCATTGTCGCGGTTCATTTATATGGTATGCCCTATCAAAATGACCGGATCACCCAAATCGCTCAGCGATATGACATTCCGGTTTTAGAAGATAGCGCGGAGTCCTTAGGAAGTCATATCGATGGTGTTCCTTGTGGAAGTTTTGGCGATATCGCAATTCTCTCCTTCAACGGAAACAAGATAATTACGACCTCTGGTGGGGGTGCCCTGGTTTGCCGTTCGGAAGAGCACAAGAAAAGAGCGATCTATCTGGCGACCCAGGCCCGTGATGAAGCTCCTCATTACCAACACTCTGATATAGGATACAACTACAGAATGAGCAATATTTTGGCCGGAATTGGTCGAGGGCAGATGGAAGTTTTAGCCGATAGAGTAGCGTCTCGTCGAAAGAATTATACCTCTTATAAGGAAGAATTGGCCAAATACGAGGAAATTGATTTTTTAGAAGAACCGGAAGGCTACTTCAGTAACCGATGGCTAAGCACTATCATGACTCCTTCTTTTGAAATAAGAGAAAAAATACGCCTGGGCTTGTGGGAAGAGAACATAGAATCTCGGCCCATGTGGAAGCCTATGCACTTACAACCCGTCTTCCAGAAGAACCAGTACTACGGAGGTGAAGCCGCTGAGGGCATCTTTGATCGCGGCCTTTGTCTTCCCAGTGGTTCTAACTTAACCGAACAGGATTTGGATCGTGTTTTGAACCAAATCCACAAAATTATGAAATCGTGATTAAAAGCTACCTAATCAGCATTTCACATCGCTACGCCTCCAAATGGTTGGTGCTGGCTATTGATGTTGCAATTATTGGCGTTTCTTTTGTCTTATCTTACTTGGTAAGTGATAACCTGAGTTTTGATTTTGACGTGCAAATGATGTTCAAGCAATTGCCTGTCGTTTCTTTATTGGGCTTAGGGGCTTTCCTGATTACTGGATCCTATAAAAGTGTGATCAGGCATACGGGAGCAAAGGATATCTACAATATTTTCAATGCAATCTGTCTGTCGAGCATTTTGATGATCTTTTTTGTAATGATCGTTCGCTGGGGGGGATTTTTGAGTGGATTCGCTATTCCACTAGGCGTTATTATTATCCACAGTCTGATCAGTTTTGTGATCTTGACCGCCTCGCGTTACGTTTTTAAAACCTCTTATGCTTCTCTGACCAGTCAATTCAAGCGCACCAAGAATATTTTGATATACGGTGCTGGTCAATCGGGTATTTTGACCTACAATGCTCTGAGTAATCACAGCTACAGTTCTTCCAAAGTGGTTGGCTTTATCGATGACGATAAAAAGAAAATAGGTAAGAAGATCAACGGCGTCCGCGTCTTTGATCGTCGGGTACTCAACGACTTCTTTCTCGCTAAAAATGATATTCGAGAAATCATTTTTGCTATTCACAATGTAGAGCCGAACAAACTTCGAGAAATGCTGGATGGTTTGATCGAATACCCGGTCAAGGTCAAAAAGGTTCCGCCAGTTGAAATTTGGATCGATGGAGAGTTTAAGGTTTCTCAGATCAAGCAAGTTCAGATTGAGGACCTCTTGAACCGAACACCGATCCACATCAAAAAGTCTAAAGTTTCTGAGCAACTATCAGGCAAAACCATTATGGTAACTGGGGGTGCTGGTTCAATTGGTAGTGAGATTGTTCGCCAGATCTGTAAGTACGACTATCATCGCCTTATAATTATTGACCAAGCGGAATCTGCCTTGTACGATTTGCAACAGGAGCTTAAACAACAGGGTTACCACAACTTTGTACCCTTCGTAGCCGATGTGCGCGACAAAAAGCGAATGACTCAGTATTTTGAGGAATTTTCGCCGGATATGGTCTATCATGCAGCCGCCTACAAGCACGTGCCTCTTATGGAGTACAATGCGTATGAAGCTGTGCGGATCAACATTCAGGGCACTCGCAACATAGCGGATCTAGCGCAGGATTATGGCGTAGAGAAATTTGTTTTTATTTCTACAGACAAGGCTGTCAACCCAACCAATGTGATGGGGGCGACCAAAAGGATTGCCGAAATGTACATCAGTTGTAAACACCAAGAAGGCAAGACCAAATTCATCACTACCCGATTCGGTAATGTGCTCGGATCGAATGGATCGGTAATCCCTCTTTTTAGAAAGCAAATTGAAAAGGGTGGTCCTTTAACCGTAACACACAAGGATATTACCCGTTATTTCATGACCATCCCGGAGGCATCTCAATTGGTCTTGGAAGCGGCGTGCATGGGAAAAGGAGGTGAGATATTCCTTTTTGATATGGGTGAATCCGTAAAAATTTACGATTTGGCCAAAAATATGATCAAACTCTCAGGATTGCGTTATCCAGAAGACATCAATATAGAGATTACCGGCTTACGTCCTGGAGAAAAACTGTACGAAGAGCTTTTAGCCAATGGTGAGAATACCCTGCCGACTTACAACGAGAAAATCATGATTAGCAAGGTAAGGGAGCTCGATTACGCTTCAATTCGTAAAGGTATCGAGGAGCTATGTGCAGCAAATTCCATTTATTTTGAGCCTGAAAAAATCGTTGAATTGATGAAGGGAATTGTCCCTGAATATATTTCGAATAACTCCTCCTTTAGTCAGTTGGACAAGACTAAAAAAAGCAGTAATATTGGGACAAATGCTGATTCTGAACCAGATACGAAACCTGCGTCGGAATCCTCTAAAACCTAGCTAGATGCGAAAGACCAATTCTATACTGTTACTTCTTATCGTGGTTCTTTTATTGAGTTCTTGTGCTTCGCGCAAAGATATCGTCTATTTTCAAGACGCAGGTCAGTTTGAAACAATTGTCGATAAAAGTAGTTTCACTACAAAATTCAAGGTAGACGATGTCGTCAGTATATATATATCTACTTTGTCAAAAGAGGCTAGTGAACCGTTTAACCTCTATCGAGGTTCTGTCGAAGGCGGAGTAAGACCAGAGCAAGTTGATTATATTATTGACAAAGACGGGCAGATAGATTTTCCTGTAATTGGTAAAATGAAAATAGTTGGTTTATCTCCTGAAGAGCTGCGAGTACTGTTAAGGCAAAAATTGAAAGACTACCTAGTTGATCCTATAATTAACATCCGATTAAAGAATTTTACTGTTTCCGTATTAGGCGAAGTCAATAAACCGGGTACTTATCCCGTTAATGGTGAAAGGATAACTATAATGGAAGCTTTGGGATTGGCAGGGGATTTGACGATAAAGGGTAAAAGAGAGAATGTATTGGTCATACGGGATTTTGATGGAGCCAAAGTTTATAATAGAATTGACTTGACGAAGAAAAATGCAATGAATTCGCCAGTATACTACTTAACTCAGAATGATATTGTTTATGTGGAGCCAAATAAGTCGGCCGTGAGCACATCATCATTGGATAACCGTGCTAATATTACTGTTTCTCTTATTTCCGTCATTATCACTTCGACCATTATACTAATTACAAGAAATTAATCACTTTTTTATGGGAGACAATCTTGATCTTAAGGAACTTATATCCAACTATACCAAGCATTGGCAGTGGTTTCTCTTGATGGTTGTCACTATGTTGATATTGTCCGTAATCTACGTGCGCTATAAGACTCCTGAATATTTAGTAGCCGCTAAAATTCAGATTCAGGAAGAAGATAATGGCGGGGTTCAGATATTTGGCGATAGCGATCTTTTTTCCTTTGGAAGTCAGAATGTTCTTGATGAAATTGAGCTTATAAAATCCAGGTCAAATTTCATCGAAATAGTTCAAGAACTGAAACTTAATGTTGGCATGAAACTGATGGGTAACCTCAAAGAAAAGCCACTCTATGGAAAACAGCCTTTAATAATCAACTTTATCGCTGAGGACTCGGTTATTGAGAAGACTACATACGATTTTTACATACGTCTAGATTCCGATACTTCTTATTCTTATTTAGAGGAAGAGGAGGGGAAGGCTTCCAAGTATGATTTTGGCAAGAAAATTAGTACCCCGATTGGCAATATTGTACTTACTCCTAATCCAGATTTTTTTGGTGAGTATCAAGGAGATAAAATTCACATTACAGTGCAACCCGTTGAAACGGTAGCTGATAGCTTCAGGTACCGCGTGAATGTTATCAATGAGGACGATAAATCGTCCATTGTTAGTTTGTCTCTGCAGGATCCTGTCCCTGAAAGAGCAAAGCAAGTACTAGATAGATTGGTGTTCTTGTACAATGATAATGCCATCAGGGATAAGAAAATTGTTGCTGATAGAACAAGAGATTTTATCAACGATAGAATCAGCGAAATATCGTTAAGCTTGAGCGATGTAGATGATTCCGCTGAGAACCTTCGTACAGAAAGAGGGATTGCCGATCTCGCATCGGAAACCAGTATTAATTTGAATGTTGGGGCCGAAAACCGACAAAAATTGAATAACGTTCAAAACGAATTGAATATCGCTTCGAATATGCGGGATTATGTTGATCAGAAGGCGGGGTTCAAAGTTTTGCCCTCGAATTTAGGTTTTTCTGATCCATCAATTGCCAATACGACCGCCCAGTATAACCAATTGGTTCAGGAAAGAAAGCGTTTACTTAAAAGTTCAAATGAGAAGAACCCAGTCGTTGTAAATCTTGATGGACAACTTAGAGATTTAAAGAGAAACCTAAAAACGAGCTTGAATTCTACGGTAGATAATCTTACTCTAACCATGAATAGTTTGAGTGGTCAGCAGGCGGTAATTAATTCTAGGATTTATTCAGCGCCAATCAAAGAAAGAGCTCTGAGAGATATTACCCGCAAGCAGCAAACGACCGAATCACTCTATCTCTATCTTCTTCAAAAAAGGGAAGAGGCGCAAATTGCAGTTGCCTCAACCAACCCTAAATGTAAAGTTGTTGATATGCTTATCTGGTTTCAAGAATACCAGTTTCGCCTAGGACGAAGATGATCTATTTGATGGCCGTTGTGCTAGGTATTGCCATTCCCTTTAGCATTATCTATGCACAAGACATTTTGGATAATAAAGTCTACAACATGAGGACTTTAGAAAAGATCACTAAGGATGTCCCTGTCTTGGGCGAATTACCAAAGTTAACCAGAAGACAGTTAAAACAACTGATTACCGATGATCGCAGTGTGTTATCAGAGTCCTTAAGAATATTGAGAACAAATCTGGATTATTTAATAAAAACCAATAGACCTGAAGGAAAAAAGAACAATGTGGTTTTTGTTACTTCCAGTATTTCAGGAGAAGGGAAGACGTTCGTTTCTTCAAATCTTGCAATGATCTTGGCCAGTGCAGGTAAAAAGGTTGTTCTTTTAGGTGCAGATATTAGAAATCCGAAGATCCGTGATTTTTTTAAACAGGACAAAGGAAAATTCTTGAGTAAATCTGTTGGCGATCATGGTGATGGCAAGAAGCGTGTGCTCGGATTTACAGACTATCTCTTTTCAGATGATCGAGATCTCGAAGCATTGAAGCGTAAAATAAGTTTAAACAATATAGAACTGGACATCATTTACTCTGGTCGAATTCCTCCAAACCCTGCAGAGTTATTGCTCAGTCCCAAGGTTAGTAAGGTAATGACCGAATTGAGTAGGGATTACGATTATGTCATTGTAGACACTGCACCTCTAATGGTGGTTACTGATACCCTGCTAATATCGGAATATGCTGATCATCTCATTTATGTGACTAGAGCTCGCGTTACGGAGAAAAAGGCAATTGAGTTCCCGATTAAACTTCAGGAAGAGAAGAAAATCAAAGGACTGGCATTTGTTGTAAATGATGTTTCAGGTGCCAATTTGGGCTATGGAGGTTTGTATGGATACGGGTATGGGCAGACCAAGAAAAGATGGTGGAAGTTTTAAGAAGTAAATTTTGAGAAGTTTAAAAAGCCGGTTAATTGATTAACGGGCTTTTTTTGCGTAGATATGACCAAATTCCCATAAATCCTGGGAAAAGACTTCTCGTCGATATTCGTGTTTATTTTGACGATTTAAAAGCTACAAGTACGCTTGTAATTAAGTCATTGCCCTATCTTTAGGCTCAAAAATTAAACCCCAGATTACTGTTATGAATCAGCAATTCTTAAATCCAATAGCGCGCAGTATGGTACAAGTTGTAAAGAAGAATTTGCTTCTTTACGGATTATTGCTAGCTTTTGGTTTTTACCAAGCTAATGCACAGGTTAATTTTGACCAATCTACGCTCAATTTTAATGGAATAGGTGAAAGTACCAATGGATTTACTTCAATCATGTTTGGTCCTGATGGACGTCTTTATGTGGCTGAATACCATGGATTAATCAAAATATTCACTATTGAGCGCCAATCATCTACCAGTTATACGGTTACAGCAGTTGAGGAATTGAATGGTATCCAAACTATGGAAGACCATAATGATGATGGGTCTGGTTTTAGCAGTTTGGAGCGGGAAACTACCGGACTGACAGTAGCCGGGACTGCTACAAACCCAATTATATATGTAACATCTAGTGATTTTAGAATTGGATCTGGACCCGCAGGAGGTAATGGTGATGTAGGATTGGATACGAATTCTGGAGTTATTACAAGATTCACCTGGACTGGTTCGGCATGGGATGTTGTGGATTTGGTTAGAGGTTTGCCTCGTTCTGAAGAAAACCATGCAACAAATGGTTTGGAATACGCGCAAATTAACGGGGTAAATTATTTGTTAGTAACTTCTGGGGGGATTACTAATGCGGGTTCACCATCTACAAATTTCGTTTTCACATGTGAATACGCATTATCCGGTGCGATTTTATCGGTTAATTTAGATGAGATCAATAGCCTGCCAATATTGACCGATAGCGGGAGACAATATATTTATGATCTTCCTACCCTCGATGATCCTACACGGCCCAATTCGAACGGTATTATAGATCCTAATGACCCAGGATACACTGGAGAAGATTTAAATGACCCTTGGGGAGGAAATGATGGTTTAAATATGGCAATCATTGATCCTGCAGGCCCCGTCCAGGTTTTTTCGCCGGGATTTAGAAATGCATATGACCTTGTCGTTACGGAGAGCGGTGCAGTTTACGCAACAGATAATGGCGCCAATGGAGGCTGGGGAGGTTTCCCGGTAAATGAGGGTACAGTTAATGCGAATAATGATTATGACCCTAACGAGACAGGGAGCACATTCGCTACTCAAGCTCCTGATGGGGAAAGAATTTTAAATCAAGATCATTTAGAACTGATTACCACTGACCTTAGTAGCTATACTTTTGGTAGTTATTATGCGGGTCACCCGAATCCAGTACGGGCAAACCCATCGGGTGCCGGTTTGTATACAGTCAATGATACAAACAGTGTATGGAGAACCTTAATATATGATCCTGATGGAAGTTCACCGAACTCCACCACCGATGTTACTTTAGGCCTACCAGCCAATTGGCCACCGGTCAATACGGCCAATCCAGATGAAGGAGATTGGCGAGGTCCTACGACACCTAATCCTGACGGTCCGGATAACAGTCCTGTTTTGGTTTGGGGGACCAATACAAACGGAATTGATGAATATACAGCGACCAACTTTGCAGGTCAAATGCAGGGCAACTTAATTGCTGGGGTAAATAGTGGTGTATTGAGAAGAGTTGAACTTAATCCCGACGGGAGTGTTGCCAACTTTACTGCGGAATTTTTCTCTGGTCTTGGAGGTAATGCACTAGCTATTACTTGTAATTCGGATACGGAAATTTTTCCGGGTACCATCTGGGCGGGAACCTTAGGTGGAGACTTGATTGTATTTGAACCCCAGGATTTTGTAGTGTGCATTCTTCCAGGTGAAATGGACTATGACCCCAGTGCTGATAATGATTCAGATGGATATACTAATGACGATGAGGATCAAAATGGAACTGATCTCTGTAATGGTGGATCACAACCATCTGATTTTGATAAGGCTGCCGGTGGAATTCTGGTTTCTGATTTGTTGGATAATGATGACGATTTTGATGGCATTGTAGACAGTGCTGATCCTTTTCAATTAGGAGATCCAACAACAAGTGGCAGCGATGCCTTTCCTATTCCTGTCAGTAATGATTTGTTCAATGATCAACAGCAATTGGGTGGAATCTTTGGCCTTGGCATGACAGGATTGATGAATAATGGAGACACTAATGAGAACTGGATTAACTGGTTAGATCGACGTGATGATCCAACTGATCCAAATCCGAATGATGTTCTAGGTGGTGCGCCAGGACTAATGACTTCCCACATGACTTCTGGAACAGCGCTGGGCGTAACCAACACACAGGAAAAGGGTTACCAGTATGGCGTACAATCAGAAGCTTCTGTTGGTTCTTATTCTGTAGTTGGCGGCATGGTTGGATTCACTGGAGGCCTTCGATTATATGGCAATACCGCCGCCGTTGGTGGTGAATTGGGATTCTTTATTGGAGACGGGACACAATCTAACTACATTAAATTTACTGTTAATGTAGACGGGTTCGAAATGATTCAGGAAATTAATGACATACCTCAAGCCCCTATAACTTCAACACTCCTCGAGTCGGATCGACCAGCTACGACAGGTGGGATTCGATTTTATTTTCTAATTGAGCCATCTACCGGAGATGTAACTTGTCAATACAGCATTGACGGTGGGGCTAAAGTAACTGTAGGTACCATAACGGCGCAAGGCACTATTTTGGAAGCTATACAGCAGTCTACTAAGGATTTAGCGGTTGGATTGATAGGGACTTCTGGCGTCTCTGGTGTCGAATTGGAAGGAACTTGGGATTTCCTAAATGTTCTTTTTGAAGAGCCTTTTGTTGTTCAGAGTATTCCTGATATTGAAAGACCTCTTGGCGAAACACAAGAGATACTTGATCTTTCAAACTATTTTGATGATAATGATGGAGTAGCGAATCTGACCTATTCTGTTCAGAACAATACCAATGCAAATTTCACTCCGGTCATTACAAGTAGTCAATTGGATATTGCATTACCTAATCTTATTGAATCAACGGATTTAACAATTCGGGCAATTGATCAAGGTGGATTTTTTGTTGATGAAACCTTTACAATTTCCATTAATAATGGGCCAATAGTTCTTTACCGTGTGAATGCTGGAGGTCCGGAGGTTACCGCTATAGATGGATTGCTTAATTGGGATGAAGATACTGATCTAAGTCCATCAATTTACTTGAACGAAGCGGCCTCTAACCGAGTTTTTTCTGGAAGCGTTAATGCCCTAGACCCTTCGGTCAATGTGGGCAGTGTGCCATTAGGTCTATTTACAACAGAGCGCTTTGACGATAGTGCCGGTACTCCAAATATGAGTTATGCTTTCCCCGTTGCCATGTCAGGTAACTATGAGATAAGACTTTATATGGGAGAAGGATTTATAGCGGATTCCCAGATAGGGCAGCGTATCTTTGATGTCCAGATCGAAGGAATCACCTTGCCACTTTTGAATGATATCGACCTTGCTGAGTCTTTCGGGAGTTTTAACGGTGGCGTTTTTTCACATATTATTAAAGTAAATGATTCCGAAATAAATATTGAATTTATTCATGGAGTGATTGAGAATCCGATGGTTAATGCTATAGAGATTTTGGATGTACCAGACTTCGACACCCCCATCTATCTCAAACAAATCGCTGATCAGATCAACGAGCCAGGTACCCAAATTAATAATGGATTGGCAGTACAAGCCTTTGGTGGCGATGGTAACTTAAGTTATGATGCGCTAAACCTCCCACCAGGACTAACTATTGAACCTACTAATGGTTTGTTCACCGGCACAATTGCACTTAATGCGGCTGATAACAGTCCTTATCTAGTTACAATTAATGTGGAAGACAGTGACGGATTCAATGACGATGGAGCGTCCATTCAATTTCTTTGGAACATCAATGATACATCTGATTTCCGTATTAACGCTGGTGGAATCTCATTCAACACCCCTAACCTAGGCGCAAATTGGGAGGACAATGCGACCGAGGGAGCACAGGTAGGAAATGGATTTACCGTGAATACAGGACGAGTGGATCCAATTACAATAGATTTTGCGAATCGTGATCAGGCGTCCATGCCTGCCTACATTGATCAGACAGCCTTTGACATGCTCTTTGCGCAAGAGCGGTATGATATTGCCTCTGGAGATGACATGGCCTACGAGATTCCCATAGCCAATGGTTCTTTTGTAGTAAACTTATATTTTGCCAATTTCTTTGAAGGTACCAATCAAATTGGAGACCGGGTATTTGATATTTTGTTAGAAGGTGCCGTATCGAGAGATAATTTCGATATTGTCCAAGAATTTGGGCATTTGACCGGAGGTATGATCTCTTTACCTGTCGATGTGGTTGATGGTGTCCTTGACATAGGCTTCGGAAGGGTCACACAAAACCCTTTGATTAATGCAATTGAAATTTACCGAATAGACTCGGCTCTTGATCCAGTCGTCTTGAATAATCCGGGTAATCAGCTTAATGATGTAAATAATTTCATTTCCTTGCAGATCAATGCTACAGGGGGTGATGTTATGGAAAGTTTTGTCTATTTCGCCTTAGGATTGCCGGAAGGCCTAAGTATTGATCCCAATACTGGCGAGATCTCCGGTACAATTGCGGAATCTGCTAGTACTGGTGGGCCAGCAAATGACGGACAGCATCCGGTAAAGGTCACGGTATTGAAAGAAGGGTCTGCGCCATCAAGTATTGAATTTATTTGGGAAATAGCAAGTTCTTGGACAGAAAAGGATGAAGATTTAAACTATAGTGCTCGACACGAGTGTTCGTTTGTGCAAGCTGGTGACAAGTTTTATTTAATGGGAGGTAGAGAGTCGGCTACAAATATTGATATCTATGACTACTCGAGCAATACCTGGCAAACATTGTCCAACTCTGCGCCATTCGAATTTAATCACTACCAAGCGGTTACCTACCAGGGCTATATATGGATTATTGGTGCTTTCAAGGACAATAATTTTCCGACGGAAGCCCCTGCAGAATATATTTGGTTGTTTGATCCTGTGAATCAAAATTGGATTCAAGGCCCTGAGATTCCAACAGCCAGAAGAAGAGGTTCGGCAGGATTGGTAATGTATAATGACAAGTTTTATGTTGTTGCTGGGAATACGGTTGGGCACGATGGTGGAGCCGTTCCTTATTTGGACGAATACGATCCTAAAACGGGTACATGGACTGTCTTGGCTGATGCACCGAGAGCAAGAGATCACTTTGGGGCAGTACTTATTGATGATAAGATCTATGTGGCCTCAGGGAGGACTTCTGGTGGAACGGGAGGGGTATTTGCTCCGGTTATTCCTGAAGTTGATGTGTACAATATTACTAATGCAACTTGGAGTACACTCCCAGCAGAAGACAATATTCCTACTCCTCGTGCTGGTACAGCAGTGGCTAATTTCAACAACCGTTTGGTCGTTATAGGTGGTGAAGTAAAGAATGAACTGGTCTATGGCGTGGTAGTAAACGATGCCCTGAAAATTACAGAGCAGTATGACCCTGCAACCGAAAGCTGGACAAGATTGCCTGATATGAATTTTGAACGTCACGGGACCCAGGCTATTGTTTCGGGAGATGGTATTTATGTTTTGGCCGGATCACCAAGCCGCGGAGGTGGTAACCAGAAGAACATGGAGTTCTTTGGAACGGACAATGCGAATGGAGCTGCCCTTCAAGGCAGTGTTATAGAAGCACCAGCTGGCGTTTTTGTCGCCGATAACTCAACTAGTTCATTTCAGATTAGTATTGTAAATGGAAATACCGGAACCTGGATTGACCGCATGGAAATAACTGGAGTCAATGCAGCTGATTATTCAATAAGTACCGGTGAATTAACTAGTGTGCTGTTGAAACAGGATGACTTGCACACCATTGAGGTAAATCTAACCGGAACAGGGGAAGGTAGAAATGCCGTTTTGACCATTTATTATGGTTTAAATGATAGTGTAGCTATTAATCTTTCAAATAATGATGTACCGCCTATAGTTACCAATCCTGGAAATCAGACCAATACAGAAGGAGATAGCGTTTCTCTGCAGATTGATGCAACAGATAACGGTGTTTCATTGACTTACGAAGCAACCAATTTACCACCAACATTAACTATTGATGAAAATTCTGGCTTGATTACAGGTACTATTGAAGTAGCGAATCAAGGTGATAAGATTTTTCAGGAAGAGAATGGTTACCTATTAATTGAAGCGGAAAGCGCCAATTTGGTCGGAGGGTGGAGCTTAACAACGGTTGGAGGTGCTGTAGGAATTACTCCGGATTCTCAGCACTTTGGAAATCCTTTAGGCGGAGGACAATTGACTTACAAAATCAACATTACGAACACAGGTGTTTACAGGTTTAACTGGCGAAATCTGTATACGGGTAATTTGGCTGCTGAAAACAACGATAGTTGGTTGAAATTTCCGAATGATTCTAATGTTGTTTTCTTTGGATACGATGGATTTACAACTTCAAACGAATCGATTTATACCAATATCATCGAAAATGATATTTATGATGATTTGTGTTATCCAAAAGGTAGTGGTTTAGGAAATAACATAACGACGGACATGGGAGGTACCTTACCTCTTGGCCTTGGTAGTAATGGATATTTTAAGGTATACAGGACTGGCGGTCAGCCTGAAGTATACGAGTGGGAGTCCAAGGTCAGTGATGGGGATGATCACAGTGTTTTTGTTTGGTTTAAGAATCCTGGTGTATATGAATTCATTGTTTCTGAAAGGAGTAGTGGGCATATCATTGATAAAATGGTACTCTATAAGGTTACTCAAGCAGGTGACTTTAATACTGAAGCCAAGTTAGACGCTCTTCCCGAATCTAATTTTACTGGAAGTAGTGGAGGTGCAGCAGACAATAGCCCCTATAATGTCCAAGTAACGGTCACAGATGATTCAGATTTAAGTGATACGGTCGATTTTACCTGGTTTGTTGGTTCTCTAGGTCAATCCTTATTTGCTGTTGCTGAATCAGATATTACCACAGGTAATTCTCCTTTAAGCGTTAATTTCGTGGGCAGTAATTCATTTGACGATATTGCGGTTACGGGCTATTTATGGGATTTCCAGGATGGAAATACCAGTACGGAGGCGAACCCGACTTATGTGTTTAATAGCTCTGGTACTTACGAAGTTAGTTTAACTGTCATTGATGGTGATGGAAATACAGATACGGATATTCTTACCATAGAAGTTCAAGAGCCCTTACCACCTACATCAGTTGCAGAGACTAATATAACTGCGGGTAACGCACCTTTGGAAGTATCATTTACTGGGAGCAATTCCTTTGACGATAAACCCAATAACATTATTAGTTACGCATGGGACTTTGGTACTGGAGATACTTCTGTGGAACAGGACCCTACTTATACCTTTCTTTCTGGAGGAGTTTATACGGTCAGTTTAACAGTTGAAGATGGTCAAGGCCTTACAGATACCGCAACTCTTGAAATCACTGTAAATGGAGCTCCTGTTGCCATTGCAACGGCGGATGTGACTTCTGGGAACGAAGCCTTAGAGGTTAATTTCACAGGAAGTGGATCTACGGATGACAACAATGATATTGTGAGTTATGCCTGGGATTTCGGAACTGGTGATATGTCTACTGAGGCGAATCCAACTTATACCTTCACTACTGGAGGTGTGTACACGGTTTCTTTGACGGTGA
>NZ_MQVX01000001.1:1104852-1128491 GCF_002954325.1 Aureicoccus marinus | reverse complement strand
CTGATGGTGGTGGATTGAGTTCAACAACGACTATTGAAATTACTGTCAATGGAGCGCCAGTTGCTATCGCTACGGCTGACGTAACAGAAGGAGATGCTCCCCTGTTGGTTAACTTCACAGGTAGTGGCTCTACGGATGACAACAATGATATCGTGAGTTATTTCTGGGATTTCGGAACCGGTGATATGTCTACTGAGGCTGACCCAGCTTATACCTTTGTTAATGATGGTAATTATACGGTAAGCATAACCGTTACAGATGGTGGAGGTCTTAGTTCAACTACGACCATTGATATCACTGTTCTGGTAGACAATAACACACCACCGGTGGCTCGAATAATTGCTAATCCTACGGAAGGTGATGCGCCGCTACCTGTCATTTTTGATGGATCAACCTCAAGCGATGATACGGGTATTGTCTCTTACTTCTGGGATTTTGATGACGGAACAACTTCCGATGAGATCAATCCTGTCAAGTCGTTCGATATTGCTGGTGTTTATGTTGTAGAATTAACTGTAACTGATACGAAAGGAATCACTGATTCAGCACAAGTAACAATTACAGTAACAGATCCAAATGCTAACCAGCCTCCTGTGGCCGTTGTAGGTGCCTCAGTAACTTCAGGTGAAGCTCCATTATCGGTAACTTTTACTGGAGCCAATTCAACGGATGATGCAGGTGTGGTTTCTTATTCTTGGGCCTTTGGTGACGGGAATAATTCAACAGAGATTAATCCAACTCATGTATATACCGTAGCCGGAGTGTACAATGCGATTCTAACTGTTGAAGATGCAGAAGGGTTAACGGATTCAGCGAGCATTACCATTACTGTGGAAGAAGGGCCGGATAATGAAGCTCCTGTTGCGGTGGCCAGTGGTACACCTCTTAACGGAGAAGCTCCTTTGGAAGTAGTGTTCAACGGTGCTGGATCGACGGATGACAAAGGTATTTCTACCTATTTCTGGGACTTCAAAGACGGGTCAACATCGGATATGGCGAATCCAACTCACACCTTTACCGGTGTAGGGACCTTCGACGTGACTTTGACGGTTACTGATGAGGAAGGGCTCTCGGATACTGCTACGGTACAGATTCAAGTAACGGAACCAGCCACGAATGAGGCGCCGGTCGCTGTTGCTAGTGCAGATCCAATCAGTGGGTTTGCCCCGCTTGAAGTGAGCTTTGATTCAACAGGTTCCTCAGACGATAACGGAATTGTTTCTTACGCTTGGGATTTCCAGGATGGAGGAACTTCTACTCAGCCGAATCCAACGTACACCTTTGTAACACCAGGTGTATATGACGTGGTCTTGGTTGTCACGGACGAGGAGGGGCTAACCGATTCGGCAATGGTAACCATTACGGTCAATAGTGATAATATGGCCCCATCTGCCATGGCGACTGCAACTCCACTCTCAGGTTTGGCACCTCTTGAGGTGAGTTTTGACAGCTCTGGATCTGTTGATGATGAAGGAATTGTATCTTATTTCTGGGATTTTGATGATGGATCAACAAGCGATGAGGCCAATCCTACTCATACCTTCACTGAGGTAGGAGTGTACAACGTAGCCTTAACGGTTCAAGATGCCGAAGGATTGAGTGATACAGCAATTGTGCAGATTACTGCCCAATCAGAAAATCAGGCTCCTGAGGCAATCGCTTCCTCGAACCTGACTACTGGAGAGGCTCCATTACTGGTACAATTTGTAGGTTCTGCTTCAACGGATGATAAGGGAATTGTATCTTATTTCTGGGATTTTGATGATGGTGTTACCTCCATAGAACCGAATCCGTCACATGTCTTTAACTTTTCGGGCACTTTTCAAGTCGTTTTACGTGTAGAAGATGCTGAGGGGCTATCTGACTCGACGACATTGACCATTACAGTTTCGGATAATTCCCCGAGTGGAGCGAATAATACGATGCAATTGATAGTAATCAATAATCCGACACAAAATGTAACGCAAGTAGCGGTGCAAAACATTCCACAAGGTTCTGTGGTAGATAGGATTTACGTGCACGATTCAAGTGGAAGATTAATATCAACTTACTTGCCACAAGAGATCTTTGAGAATGGAAATTATAGTGTTCCTATGAATGCTCTTCGAGATGGAATTTATTACATATCTGTTAGTACATTGGATGGATTTAAAGCAGCCACTCGTGTATTGTTGAAGAATAATTAAAGGACCGAGACGAATACAGCTGATTAAACCCAGGCCAACCAAAGGCCTGGGTTTTTATATGATGAAATGTTGATAGTTATTTTCTGATAGTTTTTTAATGGACTTCCCTAATTCTTTTGAAGCTGTGGAATTCTTAATCAATTCAAGTTGATAGGTGTTGTGAACATCTGTTCCTATAAAATCGATTAGGCCATTTGAAATTAATTTTAAGGCTTGTTTTTTGATGTCTTTGCCGTAATAGCCGACTAAGGAAAGCAGATTGACTTGCAGAAATACTCCCTGATTTTTGACGCCTCTGAGTTTCGACAGATTACCTTGAAAATAAAAATAACGTTCTGGATGAGCTAAAACGGGGTAAAAACCTTTGTCTTGTATCTTACTAAGTGATTCCGCAAAAGAAAGTGGAAGACCTCGGAAAGAAGTTTCAACTAAAAGATACCCACCAGGTAAGGTTAAGAATTGATCGTTCAACAGTAACTGTTCGAAGTGTTGATCAAGCATATGTTCCGCGGCAATATTTAGATGCAGATCTTGGATAGAATTCTTGACCATTTCGTCCATTAAGATTTTATAGGATCTATTAATCGAATCAGGAGTATTGGGAAATTGGTCCATTTTGATATGAGGAGTGCAAATCATTTTATCAATGCCAAGTTCTATAAAGCCATTCAATATTGCCAGTGAATCTTTCACAGTTTGAGCTCCATCATCGATCCCTGGCAGAACATGATTATGTATGTCTAACATACCTTTTATGCTATCCCCTATAAATTTCTTACGCTTGAATATAAACATGGACTTATTCGCTTTAACAAGATTCAAATTTCGCTTTTTTTGTGTATTCGCCCTAAACGCGCTGCTGAAATCAGTATTGTGATTCCCTATTATAACAATTTTAACATTTTATTCGATGAACTGCACGTCCAATCGGGCATGATGTGCGTATTTATGTAGTTATAAATATTAGCGCCCAATTTTTACTTGATAAGTTAAAAGAGAAATTTCCTATGAAGTCAATGATACCAAACCTTAAATCTATCTTCTATTTGACTTTCTTGTTTCTTTGCTTTTTCTGCAAACTACAAGGGCAAGGAGCCAATCAGGCAATTTTAAACCAAACCAGGACAAATACGCAGCAGGCTGGTAATGAGGTCCTTGAAGCGTGGACGCCTCAAAATGCGAATAGAGTTTTCTATGTCTCGCCAAATGGAAATTCCTCAGGTACCAGTATAAATAATCCTATGAGTTTGGAAGCTGCCTTTAATCCCTCCAACTGGCAAGCTGGTGATTTGTACTATATTAAAGCCGGAGATTATGGGAACAAAAAGTACCACTGGGAGAATAAGGCTTATCCATCAGGTAATCCGGTTGCTTTCATCGGTTATCGTAACTCTCCAGACGATATAGTTTCAGAGAAATTTTCAGGTTTCAACTCTGATGAAGATAGTAACGAACGTACCGCGAATCTACCCTCTGAGATTGCGCAGCTAAACGTTAATTCGCAAGGACATCGATTGTGGAATGCCAATTTGATGCCTACTTTTCGCGGTAGTCAGGCCCTAGCACCGGATTATTTAGATAACGGACATTTTATTGAGGCCGAAAATGTGGATGGAATAGTCTTCAAAAATATCCAGATCCAGTTTTATATGACCGGATTGAAATTAAGAGATTGTGAAAATTGGTTGGTCGAGAATATTCGTGTTAGCTACAATGCTACTTTGATGAACAAGAGGGCCAAGGAGGTGCAGGTAATCTTGATTTAAGAGGAGAAGGAATAGCCCTTTCTGATCGCGGAAACCAATCTCATAATGGATGTTTCCATATGGTAATAAAAAACTGTTACATAATGGAGGCAGGCTTGCGTGGGATGAATGCAGGTCGCGGAGATTTTAATTTAATCAAAGACACCGAAGTATATTCTCAGATTGACAATGGTAACCCTTTGGATTACTACTTCTATACCTTCGGAAGTCATACAAAATTTTTAAGGGCCCGTGCTATACGTAATGTCGGTTCCGATCATTCCGGACACGGAATTTGTTTTAACCAAGGAGGTAATAAGTCAGAGTATGCCGACCGGTCAATGGCTGAAGACTGCTACGTATATGGAACCAACGTTCATTTTGATGGATCTTATGGCTGTATTGTTAAGGATACAAAGGTAATCACTCAACCTTATTTTGGGGGTTACATACAAGGTACCCAATTGAACTATCCTGGCGGCGGTGTAATATTTATTGAAGATGCAGAACACAATTTAGTAGAAGGTGGGGTAGTAATGAACTCTTTTGCCTTTCAAGATTCTAATGACGGAAAGATCCCAACACATACTAGCGAGGCTTCGGCTGGCCAATTCAATACAATTTTTGGAGTTACACTTAATGCTGTGAATGATATCCGGCGAAATGGGCGTGCTATGGAAACGAATTTCGTTTGGTTTCACCCCTGGTCAGGCAGTACTTTGGCCAAAAACAATCTATTTGAGAACAATGTAGTAAATGGAGTTCCAGAGGATAATGATCCGCTGATTTTGATTGAAAGGCCCAATTCGAATAATATTTTTCGGAATAATGTTTTTAACAATTGGGATAGCGGACTTAGAGAACAAGAGGATGCTACATTGAATAGTAACACTCAATTTCACAACAACATCTGGAATAACAGTACAGCGGCGAACAATGACGCACGTGAAAACTTCATTTATTCAGATGGTTCTTCTAACGGTATTCCTGTAATTAGTTTGTACGGTAGCCCTGCAATTCAATTAGAAATAGGTGATAATTTTGAGGACCCAGGCGCTTCAGCTTTTGATCCAGAGGATGGTAATATTTCTTCTCAGATAGAGGTTTCAGGAAGCGTGGACACCTCGCAAGAAGGAGAATATACCCTCAGATATAATGTTACTGATTCAGACGGAAATACCGCTAACGAAGTTTCTAGAACGGTTACTATTGATACATCCAGTGATAATGGAGGCGGAGATGATGGTGGTGGCGAAGATAATGGTGGACTGAGTGTTTATTTAGGAAATCAGGCCATGTTCACTCCGGTCATGATTGATTCTATCAAACGTCGCTTCGAATCAGGTTGGACTTCTCCGAAGGCGAACGCTTTTAATGATGACTTTGCTCTGATGATTGAAAAATCAAATGATTTCAATCAAAATCCTGATATCAATGAATGGGATAATTTTACTGCCATCAATGGAGTTTTGACGAACGATTCGGCACCAACACCACAATTTGGAGTGAGGGACGAAATTCATTTTGCTGCCCTGCATGCATTTATTCTCCGACAGTTTCCTGAGTCTTCCCAGCAGGCTTCGATACTTTCGAATAAGGTAGCCAATAAGATTTTGGCATACGCTCGATCACAGAATCAACCTGCCGGTTTAGATTCTGAGGGAATCTTTACTTCCCCTTACATGTTTATAGCCTTACGTCTTTGTAAACTTATTGATTCATACTATTTGGTAGAGGGCATATCTAATCTCTCGAATTCAGAAAAGACTGAAATTGAGAATTGGTTTAGAAATTGGCATTTTTTTTTCAAGCAACAGCATGATTTTGTGAATAGCACTATTTTTGGTCCAAACTGGATAAACGGAGATTATCGTTTAACAGATTGGGTTAGCAACCCTATAGACCCTAATCAGCTTCGAACCAATCCGATTAATGGACGCATAGCCAATACGGCACAACAGGCAGGTCTAAACAATGTTCGTGCCCATATCGCTGATTTTGTTCATTTAGGAGGCTTGTATTTTAATGATTCTGAAGCCAAGCAGATGTCTTTTGAGTGGTTTAAAATGCTTCTAAGATTCAACCACTATAGTGATGGTACCTCTGCCGAAATGGTGCGAGCTAATATTTCGAATCAGCAACAAGGATTAGGATACACTGGTATTAATTTGACAGCGGTCATGAAAATGGCTCTGAGTCATAAAGTAGCAGAGATTAATGACTTGGCTGGAGCAACTAATGGAGATGAATACTTTGAGTATTCCACCTCAGAAGGTTTTTCAAGTTTTTCAACTTTAAATGGATTCGGAGGAACAGATACGGCAGGAGGAATAAAATCATTAATATCCATTGTAAAGAACTTTTTTGATTACTCCCGTATGAATGGGGGACAAGGACATCAACCTCCTCGGGTATATGAGGGGACTACCGTAAACGCGGCTGGTACGCTAGTGAACTTCACAAACGGAGAATTGATGGATCGTGGATCTGATATGAATCACAGGCCTCTCGCGTCTATTCTGGATCTTTACTATAACGACGAGGAAGTCAGTGCAGCAGTAATTAATGATGCTTCATATGGCTATACCCAGAGCGGATTAACCACGGGTTCAACAGGCGGTTATCCTTATGGTTTAAATGGTGCGTGGAATACATTCCTTGGGATGATCTATTACACCAATATTGAAGGTGCCTTTGATCAGGTAGGGGTATCCGATCCAAATGATGGGCAAAACGGTGATGATAATATAGAAGCGCGTGGTATAACTGTTACTCCTTCTTTCTTAAACCTAAATGTTGGGGATGCTTTTCAATTGATTGCTGATGTTCAACCGAGCAATGCTTCGAATAGAGATGTAATTTGGCGAACCTCGAACTCTAACATTGTTCAGGTCGATAATACGGGTCTGATTACCTGTATTTCTCCGGGAAATGTAACCATTCGGGTAATTTCGGTTGATCAAGGATTCGAAGCAGAGGCAGAAATTTCAGTCTATCAAAATGCTGATTTTCCCTATTCAATTACTGTTATTGGATTTGAATCTCAAGAACTTATTACCACCCTTGCTAATAATTCTGTTTTACCGTCATACCTGGTGGAAGGAAAAGAATTTGGAATTTTAGCGGACTTTGATCGAAATGATGAAATAGCATCGGTCGATTTTAGATTAGAAGGGCCATTGAATCATCAGCAAAGACAGCGACTATTTCCTTGGTCATTATTTGGAGATACTGGCGGAGTTGTTTTTGGGAGAGAATTTCCTCTGGGAAATTATTCCTTGAATATGCTTATTGAGTACGAAAATGGTGAGGTTTTTAATGAGTTAATGCAATTTGAAATCCTTGAAATGGATCCCAACGAGGACGGCGGTGATTCAGGAAACAATAATAATGAAGACGATATTGGTTATGATATTGCATTAGCACCTAATCCAGCAATTAGTAATGTTCAACTTCGTTTCCCATTTGTTGTGGATGAAGTGGATCTTATTAATGTCTATTCTTTGTCTGGAAGAAAAGTGTTCAGTATTGTCAAAGAGAATTTTGTCAAGCTTGATGATTTTTCCGTTTTGTTAACAACGGAAAGCTTATCAAGGGGGATATACTTGGTTACTACCATCTCACTCAATTATGGAGATTCTTACAGTAAACTGATTAAAATGTAAAAAAAAGAGCCCTATCTATGAGCTCTTTTTTATTTTTACCACCATTTCCACTAGTGGCCTCGTCTTCCTTTTTGTGCTTCTCTTTCGACATTTTATTCCATCTTTGACTTCACACTCAAATAGGATATCCTCTACAGCTCCAGAATTGTACAGCTCAAGAACCATCCTTACTACACCGTTCGTATTTTCCAGATTTACATTATCCAAGCCAAATGTAACGACTTTTTCTAGTAGGATTGCATCTTTTGACATCATAAAGTTTAACTACTGTAAAAAGATCATTAGCTCCAGGAGCGTCCAGATCCAACATGGTAAATTGAACCAAAGTTACTTCGCCTGCTGCTTAGCCAGAAAAATTGAATTCATAGAATTTTGTGACAAAATTGCTGTTACCAGGATAATTGGGGTGGAGGTCTTCGGAGATGAATAGGACATTGCCTAAGGCTGTGTTATCAGATTCTTTTGGACCTTCTTCAGTTCACCTGTCCTCCATAAAATTTGCTAGGAGTACCCAGGTCATTCTCATTTCATGTGGTCAGACAAATCAAAAATCATCACTGTATTTTTTGAGTTTTCCTTTCACATTTTTTGGATAAATGTAATCTTTCGATTTTTAACTAAACATATAGTCTAGTTTTTAGGGAGTATTACAAGGAGAGGTAAGACTAATAGGGGATAAATTGCGGCGTAACTTATTTAACTTTCCCAAGCTTGATTCCAAAAAAGATCATTCGAGGAAGTGCCGGACCATAGATGTAATCCGAGTCGCGCAAAGGACCTACTTCAAAATCGTCCTGGTAACTGTTGAATAGGTTTTTGACCCCAGTACTCAAGGTGATCATAAAATCCTCCTGAATATCAAAGTGGGTTTCCAGTTTAAGATTCACATCAAAAAAGGCCGGGCTTCGGTTGAGGGCAAGGGCTCCATCGGCGTTAATTACCCGAGGAATCGTCATAGGACCGGTGTATTGCCCACTGATATCGGCAGTGAAGAACTCAGAAGGCTGCCAGGTGGTATTGATAAAGCCGTAGAGTTTTGGAATTCGAACAAATTCACCGATTAATACCGCAGGATCAGAGGCTCCTTCTTCTGGTTCGTACAAGGCCTGAGGCTCGTCGTACTGAGAAGTCTGTAGAGTGCCTCCCAATTGAAAAATCCAATCCGGATTCGGCGAGAAACCCAGTTCAAAATTAGTTCCGTATACCTGTGCGCCCTGTCCATTGCGGACTTCTTCCAATATGGAGCCATTGGCCAAGACCGCACCTGTACTCACGGTGGTAAAAGGGTCCGAAAGTCGGGTCAGAAAACCCTCCAAAAGTACATCCCATTGGCGCAGGTTTTGTACAGACGTAAAATTCATCGAGGCAGTAAAGGCATCCGAGTACTCTGTTCGCAGGTTTTCGGAGAGGAGGACGAACTGGGGTTCCCCACCCACACTGCTGATGTGAATGTCTTCATTAAACGCTTGTGGGGCTCTAAATCCTCGGGCATAGCCTCCTCTAAGCTTGAATTGCTCATTGACCTGATAAGAAAGGGTTAGGCGAGGGGATAGGGCCCACAAAGGGTTATCAATAGATCGATTCAGATCGCCAAGGGTATACAGGCCATCCACGGCGATGCGATCCAAACGGAAACCGCTGAGTACATCAAAAGCAGGAGATAACTTCCACTCGTATTGGGCATATAAACCAAGGGACTGGACGGTTTGATCGATTAGGCGATTGTATCCGGGAATGCCATCTTCTGTGCGGTTGACAGAATATTCTATTCCTGTGGTCAGCTGGTCTTTTGCGGCAATCTTTTGTGTGAATTGAATACCGCTAATCCAAGCTAAATCCTGTGTGGTGCCAAAGGCGTTATTAGCCGTAATGCTGTCTTGCTGGGTGCGCCCTCCTCCGAGGCCACCGTAGTAACTATCCCGATCCGTATAGGAGGCCGAGCTGTAGAGGTCTATTTTTTGCGTGTACGCTTTGTTGTGAATTTCGGCCTGAACGCCCCCAAAGAACGTAGTGTGGTCGAGTTGTTCCGTGATGTCTGTGAATTGAGGGGGCAGATTCAAACGATCCCCACCACGGCGGTTTTCTTTGATTGCGGTGGCGTCGACAGTGAGTTTTAAATAGTCTGAGGGGCGCACAAAGAATTTGGTTCCAAAGGTATTGTTGGTCAGGCGAACGAGCTCTGTAAAGCCATCTCCGTTGGCATCAAATTCATCTCGGTTTCGGTAAGCTCCAAAGAGAGAGATACCACTTTTTAGGTTGTCTGCCACCAGGGCCGTATTGATGTTTAATTGGCGATCCAAAGTAGATCCATTGATGATACCCAGGTTGGAGCTGATTTCCCAACGGTCTTGAATGGGATCTTTGGTGATGATGTTGATGGTTCCGGCGATGGCATTAGAGCCGTAGAGTGCAGACCCTCCACTCCGTACAATTTCAACTCTTTCGATGGTATTGGTCGGGATTTGTTCTAGCCCATAGACCGAAATCAAGGAGGTAAAGACCGGTTTGTTGTTGACGAGTATTTGGGTGTAGGGACCTTCCAATCCGTTCAATCTTACTTGTGTGAAACCACAGTTTTGGCAGTTTGTCTCTACGCGTACGCCGGGGGCAAAACCCAAAACGTCTGACAGATTGGTCGATTGTACAGCCTCGAATAAATTGGCTTTTAAGGTCGAAACCACCACGGGTGTGCTCCGTTTTTCAATTCGATTTCTCGAGGCGCTCACCACCACTTCGTCTAACCCAAGAGCATCAGGAATGAGTTCTATTTGAAGAAGAGGCATCCCTTTTCTAAGGCTGATCTCTTGTTGGAAGCGCTGGTAGCCCTGGGCACTGGCAATGAGGGTGTAGATTCCCTCGGGAGCCGTTAGGCTAAACTCACCCTCTTCGCTGGCTACGCTACCCTTGGAACTGCCTTGTAGGTAAACCTGAGCAAAGGGAATCCCTTGGTCTTTGTAAGATATTTGACCTCGGTAGGTATGGGATTCTTGGGCTGATAAATAGCTACCAAAAATGAATGCCAGGACAAGTAGAATTCGGGACACCATAGGGGTGGTTTTTCAAAAATTTAGATAAAGCTAAAAAATAATTTACTTTAGCCCTTAGTGTATTTTTAGATTTCTTGATTTCTCTAACGTTTTCGTAAGGAAATGTCCTGTCTTCTTATCATCATTTAAGCAGCAATAGTTATTTTTAGTGTTCAATAAATTACATCATGAAAAAAATTCAGTTTTTATCAATCGCCATTCTTTCCTCATTCGTGATCGCTTGTGGCGGAAAGAAAGATGAAGGGAAGAAGGACGAAGGATTCCAAGTACAAAGAGCGAATTCCGATGACAAGAAGGAGGTAGCCGCCAATACGAATACCGTTGCTTTGGCCGGAAATGACCAAATGCTTTTTGATAAGAACGAACTACGGGTTGAAGCAGGGAAGCCCGTCACTCTAACTCTGCGCCATACGGGTGTAATGCAAAAGATTTCTATGGGGCATAATTTTGTTCTCTTGAAACAAGGAACAAACGTAGCCGAGTTTGCCGGAGCCGCAGCCTCTGCACGAGATAACGATTACATCCCTGCCGATAGCGATGCCGTCATTGCCCACACCAAAATGTTGGGTGGTGGTGAATCGGATACCATCACTTTTGACGCTCCAGCTCCAGGTACCTACGATTTTATCTGTAGTTTCCCAGGGCACTATGCGGTGATGCGCGGTACCCTAGTTGTTGAGTAGCAATCTGTTTAAGCTCCGAAGTTAAAGTCTTTCGGCCTGAGCCCATTATCAAAACGTATATCAGTCCAATTGACTTGGATTCAGGGTCCATCAGCGGTTTCAGGTTCCCAGCTTGAGCGTTTGTATTTGCGCTCAGAAGAGATTTGAAGTCCGGCTACCACTTCGTATTCCACTTTCATCAGTAGGGGAGTTTCCACAACATTGAATTCTGCCACGGTGAATAAGAAATGATCGATTAGTCCAGACGCTATATTGGTGTAGAGCTGATAGATGTCTTTGGGCTTGGGATCGGATTCAAAAATAACCTTGACGACCTCCTGCTGTATTCCTTGCAGCAAGAGCTGCTTTATTCTTTAGCCTCTTGCAAAAAATGGAAAAGGCCAGATATTGATCTGGCCTTTTTTATGCTTAGAATTTAGAAACGATATTAAGTCTTGCTCAGCAAAAGTACTTTGGTCTCTCTCCCAAGAATGGCGGCAATACCAGCAGCTAATCCCCCAATGACTCCTGTAACAAAGATGAGTACATCCGGGCTGCCCCCCAGCTGCAGGAGTTCCGAGATCTTTCCGGCCAAAATAAAGTCATTGCGGCTGCTGATCACAAAGGCCTGTATTCCCCAGTAAAAAAAGATGGCTGAAAAGGGAACCAGGAAGGAACTCCACTTTTCGAGGGGTAGTAAGAGGGCGCTTAAGAAGGCAGCTACCATAATAGACCACCAGGGTAGGAAAAGCCCAAAAAGGAAGGTGAAAACAATGGTCGCTATAAAGTTGAGTATTTTATTATTCATCACGGGCTGGTTTTAAGGTTTGTGTTTCAATGACTTTGTCGGTCTTTTCACTGGACTGCAGAAAGTTCAGGCTGTGGTATTCGCCCGCCGCCCAGTCATCGATAAAGTCGTCGTAGTATTTACTTCCAGGGTTCCCGGATTGTCCACCGGGGTAGATACCCAGGGCAGTAGGAGGGGAGCTCATCTCGACAATCATTCTCCAGGAAGGTCCGTGATTTTCGGAGGTGGCATTCACGATATTACGGTCACCACCAATAGGAATATCGAATCTCGAGAAGGCTGGCAGACCCTGAAGCAGGTGGCCTGCATAAGTACCTTTGTAGTTGGCCCAGGTATAGCTTCCCTCTTCTTCCTTGATCTCCTTTAAGCGTGCCGCTGCTTCTTTGAAAGCCAGTAAGAATAGATCCTGAGCGGTTTCGGTTTTATCTTCCGTTTCGACTATATCCATGAATTTATGGTCTCCCTGGTTTTTCAAAAGGTAAATGGTTTGATAGGTGTATGGGGAGGCCAAGGCCGTCTCTTCGGAATCGAATTCATCCCAGACCAGGCCATAGAGTTTTCCGTACCACTGACGCCAAATGCTAGGACCAACTTCGTCTATGTCGTTGTTGAATTTCCAGGCTTTCATCTCTTCGTAAATCACCTTTTCATCCGCGGTGAGGCCAGAGGCGTCCATGGTCTCTAGCATATAGGGAACCAATTCTGCCGCTTTGAGGTTGTCGTTGTTGTTGTGCAAATCTTTAAAATCCTGAATGCTGAATTCCTCCTTGGAATTAAAAAAGTCGTTGATTACCCGGTTGCGGTAGGTTTCATAGCCGTCGTTAAAGACGTAGTAGGGGTAGGCCTCGTCGACAGGATGTTGATTGGCTGAACTGACAAAACCGCGTTCTGGATTTTTGGTGTGGGCGTTGTAGGCCTGTGGAATGTAGGATTGCCAATCATTCTCCGGTTTACTGCCGTCCATTAAGAATTTACCCTGTCCTTCCCATTTGTTGGGGAATTTACCTTGAATCCACAGGGCGATATCTCCTTCTGTGGATGCAAACACAAAGTTTTGAGCAGGGGCATTCCAATATTGCAAAGCGGCAGTATAGTCCTCGTAGTTCTTTGCCCGATTTAATTGCAAGAAGGTCTTTTGGTTGTTTCCGCCTTCGTGGCCCACCCACTTCATGGCGTAACCGGACCACTCACTGTCGGATTTAAAATTCTTGTCGTAAACGACCGGTCCGTGGTGGGTATACAAGACCGAATCAATATAGGCGGCTTGGTTTTTGATTTTGATTTCTTCAACCCGGACCTTTACGTCCTTCCAGGAGCCGTCGTATTGGTATTGTGTACGGTCTTGATTGAATTCGATTTTGTACCAGTCAATCACGTCACGGGTGGCATTGGTTTCGCCCCAAGAAATGTGCTGATTGAAACCAGAAATAACCCCCAAGGCCCCAGGAATAGTAGCGCCAAAGGCATTGTATTCAGGGGTGCTCAATTGCATGACAAACCAAATGGAAGGGAGATTGAGACCCAAATGCGGATCATTCGCCAGTATAGGATTGCCTGTGCTCGATTTAGCTCCAGAAACGGCCCAGTTGTTACTCCCGTTGTCCGGATTAGGCTTGCTGATGGTTTCTTTAATGGTGTCAAGAACTGCTTCGCTGCCAGGGGAAGGGGTTTGAGGGACGTCAATAAAACTCCAATCGGTTTCTTTGGGAATCACCGGATCGTTCACATCAAAAAAGTCAGGAAAGAGCAGGTCAAAATTCTCTTTGCCTATAAGGCGCAGGGTATTGGTGTATTCTAAATCATCATCTCCACCAGCCAACATCTTGGTCATGTACATGAGAAGAAGGGCCGTCTTCTTCGCTGTCCAGGCTTCCGGTTTGTAATCCAGCAGCTTGTATTCAACCGGATAGTCTTCCGGTTCCAGTTGGTTGATGTAGGCATTGACTCCGTCTGCGTAGTCCTGAACAAAGGCCAGGGTTTCCTGGTCGTACTTTTCCATATAAGCCATGGCCTGATCGGCTCCATAGCCCATTCCGCGACGGCGCTCTGTACGGTCGTATTCCAAAGCTCCTTCCCCAAAAATCTCCGACAATCGTCCAGAAGCGGCGTAGGTTTGAAATTCAATTTGCCACAAGCGGTGCTTTGCCGTCAAGTAACCTTGAGCCTTGTACAAGTCATGGTCGTTTTGTGCAAAAACATGGGGAATCAGCTGTGCGTCATAATGCACAACCACTTCCTCCTGAAGGCCAGGGATCATGACCTCACCCGAAATCGATTCATCGGTCTCGTTCTGCCAGATCCCTGAAGCAGGGCTGAGGAACTTACCGAGGGGAGGAAGGGCACCAATTTTTGTGTTTAAAAGAAAGAAAATCCCCAGCGTACCAAGGAGGGACAAGAGCAGTTTTGCGTATTTCATGAGGTGATGTGGTTAATGGTCTCTAAAAATACCAATAATCCATGGAGGAGATGGGGATAAAGGTGTTAAGCCTTTTCTAATCGATTAGATTTGTAGGAAACCCATTAACCCAATAGCTATGCCGAACTTGGAATTTGAAGAAAAAAGGAAAATTCTGGATCAATTTGGTCAGCTTTTGATTCGTGAAGCCTACGACCATAGCCGTTCTGGTGTGAAAGAGGTAATCTCAGGTGAATCGAGAAAGATTCCGCTTTTGAAACCTTATTGTGAGCAGTTTGATAAGTTGAACAAGGAAGGGAAAGAGTTGGTAGAAAATTTTATGCCAGAAGTGATCAGTTCAACCCTTTTTGATTTCTTAAGAATCGTAGAAGAAAACGAAGAGCTTACCTTATCCATAAGCATTAAGGATGCGGTTTATGATCTAGCAGAGTTGAGTGGTCACCTGATTGGTGAATTGCCAGGGGAACATGGATGGATAGGGAAGTTTAGTAAATATCATTGAGATCTACTAGCACCTAGTTTACTTCCCAATACAGAAATTCGAAAAGATATTCCCCAATAAATCGTCTGTGGTGACGCTCCCGGTAATCTCTCCTAGGTGGTGCAAGGCCTGCCGTAAGTCAATGGCTAGCAGATCTCCAGGTAGTTCCTCGTGGACGGCGGTTTTGACTTCATCGATGGCACCCAAGGTTTTTTGAAGAGCTTCGAAGTGGCGGCTGTTGGTCAATAAATTGTCCTCCGACTGTAATTCCCCCAATTTCATCTTTTCGAGAAGTCCCGATTTCAGTTCTTCGATACCTTGCTGGGTTTTTGCAGAAATAAAAAAGGCTTCAGGAGCTTCGGTTCTGATCTTTTCCAGGGCTTCGGTCGAAAGGGTTTCCATTTTGTTTGCGAGCACCACCAGCGGTCGGTTTGCGAAGTCCTTCTGGATGTCATTATAGCGCTCTTTACTGAGGTCCGCAGCCTCAAGCATATACAGCACCAGCTGGGCTTTTTCGATGGAGGCTTGGGTTTTTTCTATGCCGATCCGTTCAATGGAATCAGCTGTTTCGCGAATCCCTGCGGTATCGATAAAGCGGAAGCGGATGCCTCCGATGATGAGTTCGTCTTCAATGGTATCCCGGGTCGTTCCGGGAATGTTGCTCACAATGGCTCGCTCTTCTTGTAATAGGGCATTTAATAGAGTGGACTTCCCCACATTGGGAGCCCCGACAATCGCCACTGGAATCCCTGCCTTGATGGCGTTGCCCATGGCAAAGGAATCCAATAGACCTTTTATTCGTTGAGTTAGGGCGTCCAAAAGACCGAGTAATTGTTCGCGGTCCGCGAATTCCACGTCTTCGCCGGAAAAATCCAGTTCCAGTTCAATGAGAGAGGCGAAATTTAGTAGTTGTTCCCGAAGTTGCTTGATATCGGCGCTAAAACCACCTCGCATCTGTTCCATGGCAATGCGGTGGGAAGCCTCGCTATCACTGGCAATAAGGTCTGCTACGGCTTCGGCCTGATCCAGAGCCATTTTGCCATTTAAAAATGCGCGAAGGGTAAACTCTCCAGGGGAGGCCAGACGCAAGCCAGCCGTAATAAACAGTTGAAGGATTTCTTGTTGGATGTATTGAGATCCATGGCAATTGATTTCCACCACATCTTCACCAGTGTAAGAGCGGGGCCCTTTAAAGAGGCTGATCAGAACCTGATCTAAGGTCTGTCCATCCCGAACGATATGTCCTAAATGAATGGTGTGACTCTCTTGTTCCAAGAGGTTTTTCCCACTGACCGCTTTAAAGTAAGTGGCTGCGGTCTGCCAGGCTTTCTTACCCGAAAGACGCAAAACGGCTATTGCTCCTGTTCCAGGAGGAGTAGCGAAAGCAACAATGGTATCTTGGATGTTCTGAATCACCCTACAAAGATAGGCCTATCTTTTGCAGTGCCCTTATCCGTTGAGCATTACGGGCATCACAAGCATAGTGATGTGCTCTCCTTCGTCCAATCCGTCAACAGGGGTAAGAATACCAGCGCGATTAGGCAAGCTCATCGCCAAAGCCACATCATCAGAGCTCAGGTTCCCCAACATTTCTGTCAAGAATCGGGAGTTGAAGCCGATTTGCATATCGTCTCCCTGGTAATCGCAGCTCAAACGCTCGTCTGCCTTGTTGGAGTAATCCACGTCTTCCGCAGAAATATTCAATTCCGCACCAGCCATTTTTAGACGGATTTGGTGGGTGGTTTTGTTCGAGAAGATCGATACACGGCGAACGGAACTCAAGAATTCACTTCTGGAAAGGTTCAGAAGGTTCGGATTCTCCTTAGGAATAACGGCTTCGTAGTTCGGGTACTTCCCATCGATCAGTCGACAAACGAGTTCTGTATTGTCGAAAGAGAATTTAGCGTTACTCTCGTTGTACTCGATTTTAACTTCGGATTCGGAGCCCAAAAGAATCCCTTTCAAGAGATTCAAAGGTTTCTTTGGCATAATGAATTCCGCCACTTCTGAAGCCTGAATATCGGTGCGCTGGTACTTGACTAGTTTATGCGCATCAGTAGCGACAAAAGTGAGGTTCTCTGGAGAAAACTGGAAGAATACCCCGCTCATCACCGGACGTAAATCATCGTTACCGGCGGCAAAAATCGTTTTATTTATCGCTGTGGCCAGAACATCACCGATTAGGGTGGTGGAACTCGGATCATTGAGCTCAACCGTTTTGGGGAATTCCTGCCCATCGGCATAGGCCAGGGCGTATTTTCCGTTGTTGGCTGAAATCTCAACGGTGTTGTTGTCTTCAACAACAAAGGTGAGGGGTTGCTCAGGAAAAGTTTTCAAGGTGTCCAAAAGTAGACGTGCAGGAAGGGCAATTAAGCCCTCATCTGTTGAGTCTACCTCCAGTACGCTGGAGATCGTGGTTTCCAAGTCACTGGCAGAAACAGTTAACTGGTTCTTTTTCAGGTCAAAAAGAAAGTTATCCAGAATCGGAAGCGTGTTGTTGTTATTGATAACTCCACCGAGTACTTGGAGTTGCTTCTGTAAATAGGAACTTGATACAATGAACTTCATGAGCGTAATACTAGCTAGTCTGCAAATATATTTGAAAAGCCTCGCTTCGCGAAGCATTAGTTATCAACATGTCCTGCTAATAATTCCTTTTTCTCCAGAGGTGAAATAGCAGGGCTCCAACACCAAGAACAAGTAAAGGGAGGAGGGCGTGCATGCTCTTCCAAAAACCACCTTCTTCTTCAATTTTGGCTTGATCTAAAAGGGGTATAGAAACTTCTTTATTTCGGAGATTCAAGAGGTTTTGATCACCGAGTAAATAATTGACGCTGTTGAGCAAAAACTCTTTGTTTCCGTAAAAACTGTTGGTCCATTTGTCGTAGCCCAGCTCCAGGGGCTGTCCCTTGTCCAACTGGTTCTTGATCATATCACCATCGGCAATAACAATGAGGGAGGTAGAGACCCCTTCATCCTTGTGGTCGGCCACCTTTTTTGTCCCTGCGACTAGTCGCCCTCTGCGGTATACAGAAGTCAATTCCCCTTCCACCAAGACCGCTAACGGATATCCCGGATGCTCCTCAAAGTTCTCTGGACTCGGAGGATTAAGCGCTTCCTTTAGAGAAACCACCATCGGGGCTCCTTCCGTGGAAGAACGGGGAGAGGACTGCAAAAGAATCGTCTTCTTCGCATTGTTGGGCAAGGTATCCAGGGTGCCTGCAAATTGCATGCGGTTGGCTTCGATGTTCTTGTTGATGGGGTGGTCATTGCGAGAGAAAATCATCGGATGATAAACCAGGGGGCAGGGTCGTACTGGGTACTGTTTCCTCTACCGTTGGCCAGCACAATAGGAGTGGCATAAAGGTCTTTGACCAATCGTGCATTCAAGCGGACTCCATAGCGAAAGAAAAAGTCGTCCAGGTTCAAATCAGCAGGCAAGGCAACGGATTCCAGACGAGGATTGAACAAGCTGTCCAATTCGATCTGTACCGGGTCAATCAGCCACAGACTCTTTCCACCATTCATGGTGTATTGGTCCAAAACATACTTCTCGGCTTCGCTAAAGCGTTCGGTTGGCTTTGCCACCAAAAGCATATCGAACTTGTTGAGCGCCGCAATGACGTCAGCTGTTCGGCTTTGGGCAGAATCAATACTAAAGGGAGCAATTCCATAGTAATCCTTTACGGTGTTTAGAAAATCGTAAAGGACATCTTCCTGCAGCTCACCGTTTCCTTTGAGGATGCCAATAGTGGCTCTTTGGTTCGATGTGAGTTTAGAAATGGCATTGACCAATTTGTACTCCAATTCCTGTACAGACAGGTTGATGCGCTCTTGTTGACTGGCTCCCAGTTTTGCTTTGAGCAGGCCCACATTTAGTCTGCGGTCTCCACTGCGGATTTCGGCCCAAGGAAAAACAAAGGAACGTTCAGAGCCTCCCTCGGTTTGCTGGGCAAGGGGAACTGGTTTCATGCCCCGCTGATCCAGGGATTCAGCTCGATTGTACACGTCCTCTTCTTCTGACCAGGGGTTGTGTATTTTGACCTGTATTTTTTTATTCTGCTTCGCCATCTGTTCCAGAAGCATTTGGGTTTCGGTCCGCAGTCGAGCGAATTCGGGAGGCAATTCACCTCCGAGATAAAGGTGCACCACCAAGGGACTTTGAACTCGGGCGGTGGTGGCCAGGGCTTCCGTGGAAAGACTGTAGCGCTGATCCTCGGTCAGGTCAAAGCGCGTGCTTATTCCTTTAAGCCCAAAAATTACAAGCAGAAACACGACGGCAGCAAGAGTTTCTCCCAAGCCTTTTTTCTGGAGGCGGTCTTTTAAGGACATCGTATGAGGGGTCTTATCGGTCATGTTTCAGGCGCAAATAAGTCAGGGTTAAAAAGAAGAGGGTCACAAAGACAAAAAACAGGAGGTCTCTTAGGTCAATGACTCCTCTCGCCATTTGTTGATAATGCGTTTTGGCTCCTAGCCATTCGAGGTTTTCTGCGAAACGGCCACTTCCAACCCAAGAAGCTAAGGCTCCCCAACCGCTGTAAAACAGTAAACAGCCCAAAGCCGCCAGAAGCAAAGCAACGACCTGGTTTTGATTCAGGCTGGAACAGTACAAGGCAATAGCGGAATAACTGCATAACAGGAAAAGCAATCCGGTATAACCACCCCAGACGATTCCGCTGTCGTAGTTGTTTTTTTCTAATCCCAAGTCGCCCAGTCCCAAGAGATAAAATAAGGTGGGTAAAAAAGCGATAAATCCGATGGACAGAATGCCGAGCCATTTACCCAAGACTAGCTGGGGTAAACTGATTGGACGAATAAGAAGCAATTCCAGGGTCCCGGATTTGCGTTCTTCGGCCAGAGATTTCATCGCAACGGCCGGGATGAGTAAGAGATAAATCCAAGGGGCAAACAGGAAAAAGGAAGACATTTCAGCAAAGCCCTGGTCAAGGATGTTGAACTGCCCGGGAATCACCCATAAAAAAAGACTGCTGATCAGAAGAAAGACTCCCAGAATTAAAAAGCCCAAAAGGCCTGAGAAAAAGGAGCGTACATCTTTTAAAAAGACTGCCAACATAGTTAGTGTTACTGTATTTCAGTTAAGCTCCAGGCTTCGGCCCGGGCATCAAACAGGGTTTTGGTTTTTTTCCAAGTGGCCTCAAAAAAGGCCGAGTGCCGGTAGGCGTCCAAAGCGGCCTCGTCTTTCCAGATACTGTGCGTAAAGAAAATACGGGGGTCTTTGGGTTCTTGCAGTAAATGCACCGATTGACATCCGTCAAAACGTTGGATCTTCTGCTGTGAAGCAGCAAAAATAGACTTAAACTCGTCTGTTTTGTCAGCCTTTATGGTGAGTTTTACAAATCGAATCAACATTAATCAAAGGTAATGGTTATGGGGTCGCGGTAGTGGATTCCCAAGAGACTGGCTGCTCCTCCAACGGAAGCCATATCGCTCTTGTAAAGGGCCAATTCCAGGTATCCCGAACTGTTGAATAAGGCCAGTAGATCTCCACCCTTGCCGGGTTCTCCTTCTTTCTGAGAATTCAAAATGTCACTGTAGCTTTCGAAGAATTCCGAGAGGCTGTAGGTTTTGGCATTGATTTTAAAGGAACGGCCCTGTCTTCGCGCTTCAAAATCGCTTTTTTGAATATTGGTGACCAGATTTCCGTAGTGATCGATATAGATGACATGTCCTCTCAGGCCTTTGCCATCATCCAAAAGCTGCGGCTCAAAATCCCTGGAATCCAACAGGTCCTGAAAAGGACGTCCCAGTAGTTCAGGTTTTCCTCCTTGTGCCAAATGACAGACGACCGGAACAAATACATCCCGTTCCGGAAAACTGCCTTTTGGGCTATTGGGTAAGGCCAGTTCTAAGCAGAGTTCGGGCTCCTTGTTGCCCTGTATCAAGGCCAATAAGCCATTGTTGGTGGTCACAAAATAGTGTCCGTCCAAGCGAAAAAGAATGTGAGGCTTGGTCGCGGTGGCTTCCGCATCCACACCGATGAGGTGAATACTGCCTTTTGGAAAATCTTTATAGGCGTTGTTGATAATATAAGCAGCCTCCTGCACATGAAAGGGAGTTACCTGGTGCGAGATGTCAACGATGCGGGCTTCAGGCAGGCGGCTGTATATCGCTCCCTTGAGGCTCCCTACCGAATGATCCTTGGATCCAAAGTCTGTGGTGAGGGTGATTATATGCATGCCCCGCTGTTGATATATTTTTGGTGTTTAAAGACGATTTTTGGCTAAGTTTACAATGTAAAATTAAGCAAATTGGGTCATCATAAAGACCCTTAAAAATGAACTTCCTAACGCCCCGACTTCTTGAACGAACTCATCATTGAACTGACCGAGATCAGCGCCCGGGATTTTTTTGGCCTGCAGAACGAAACCATTGAACTTTTAAAGCGGTACTTTCCGAAGCTTAAAATTGTAGCACGCGGAAGTAAGGTGAAGGTGTATGGTGACGAAGAACTGCTGGAAGAATTCGATCGCCGCTTTGACCTATTAACAGCGCATTTCGCTAAATACAACAAGCTAGACGAAAACGCTATTGAGCGTATTTTGACCAGTGACGCGAAGGATTCCCAAAACCTTTCTCAAGGGGAAGGAGAGGTGCTTTTGCACGGGGTTAATGGCCGTCATATCAAGGCGCAAACGGTTAATCAACACCGCCTGGTAGAGACTATCAAGAAGCACGATATGGTATTCGCCATTGGTCCTGCGGGCACAGGGAAGACCTATACCGGGGTCGCTATGGCGGTAAAAGCCCTGAAAGAAAAACAAGTCAAGCGAATTATTTTGACCAGACCCGCGGTCGAAGCCGGAGAAAACCTCGGTTTTTTACCTGGTGATCTCAAGGAAAAGCTGGATCCCTATATGCAGCCTCTTTACGATGCCTTGCGCGATATGATCCCGGCCGAAAAGCTGGCCAATTATATAGAAACCGGAGTGATACAGATTGCTCCCATGGCCTTTATGCGTGGTCGAACCCTGGACAATGCTTTTGTGATTTTGGATGAAGCTCAGAATACGACACATGCCCAAATGAAAATGTTTCTTACCCGTATGGGAAAGAACGCTAAGTTTTTATTGACCGGTGATCCCGGGCAAATCGACCTGCCGCGCCGGGTGATCTCAGGGCTAAAAGAGGCTTTATTGGTTTTAAAAGACATCAAAGGAATTGGTATCGTATACCTGGACGAACAAGACGTCATTCGCCACAAATTGGTGAAGAAGGTGATCGATGCTTATAAGAATATTGAACATCAGAATTAAGTAGCATGCAGCAGACATTAATGCAGACGGATTTCCATTTTACAGGACAGCAAGACGTCTATAGAGGAAAGGTTAGAGAGGTGTACACCTTGGCCAACGATGTTCTGGTCATGATTGCTACGGACCGGATTTCTGCTTTTGATGTGGTTATGCCCAAGGGAATTCCTTCCAAAGGCCAGATCCTGAATCAAATTGCCACCAAGATGATGGCCGAGACGGAGGACCTGGTTCCCAATTGGCTGATGGCCACACCGCACCCGAATGTTGCCATTGGTAAAGCTTGCGAGCCTTTTAAAGTCGAAATGGTTATTCGGGCCTATATGGCAGGGCATGCTGCTCGTGAATACAAAGCTGGGAAGAGAATGCTCTGTGGAGTTCCTATGCCGGAAGGCCTAAAGGAGAATGACCGTTTTCCGGAACCCATTATTACACCGGCGACCAAGGCAGAGCAGGGCGAACACGATGAAGATATTTCCAGAGAAGATATCCTCGCACGAGGAATTGTTTCTGAAGAAGATTATGTAGTTCTTGAAAAATACACCCGGGCTTTGTTTGTGCGCGGTACGGAATTGGCTGCCAAAAGGGGGCTACTCCTGGTAGATACTAAATACGAATTCGGGAAAACCGCGGATGGGGAGATCGTACTTATTGACGAAATCCACACGCCGGATTCTTCGCGTTATTTCTATGCAGACGGATACGAAGAGCGACAAGCGAAAGGGGAAGCGCAGAAGCAGCTTTCCAAGGAGTTCGTAAGGCAATGGTTAATTTCTAATGGATTCCAAGGCCTGGAAGGACAATCTGTTCCAGAAATGTCCGAGGAGTATGTGGAGTCCGTTTCTCAGCGCTATATCGAGCTCTATGAAGCCATTACAGGTTCCAGCTTCCAAAAAGGCCGTGTTCAGGAGACGCTAGCAGCCGATATTGCGACCGCTGTTGAGCAGTGGATTCAAAGCCAATAAAACAATCAAAAATTAGCTTTTAAACCATTGTAGCTTACTCTATTAATAATTTTAAGGATTTCTCGAAAGAAGAATCGTCGCTGAGTAAAAATAGGAAATATAATCCCTGGGGTGTACTAGCTATATTGATTTCTAATATTCCATCAATTGTATATTCTTGCCCAAGTTTTCTAATAAGCTTTCCATCTTTATTAAACAAATAAATATTGAATACTGCTTGGGGCAAGCCATTTATTATTAATGTTTGACCTAATCGATATGGGTTTGGTGCAAATGCTAGAGTAGTTGAAGAGTCCGGTTTAGAAATTATTTGAATTACAGCCGTATCCTTAAAAGCACCATCTGTGGTTGTAACGGTAATTGTGGCAACACCTGGGCTTATAGCAGAGACGA
>NZ_MQVX01000001.1:1096141-1102704 GCF_002954325.1 Aureicoccus marinus | reverse complement strand
ATGACACTTGTAACTGGTCTTACAACAGTGATTGCAGCCGTATCCGTAAAAGCACCATCTGTGGTTGTAACGGTAATTGTGGCAACACCTGGGCTTATAGCAGAGACAAGACCGTTGCTGTCTACTGTTGCCACAGCGGTATTGTCGGAGCTCCAGCTGAGTTGTTGGTTGGTAGCATCTGCTGGTTGTACACTGGCTGTGAGCTGAAGATCGGTGTCCTCATCTACCTCGGCAGTTTCAGGTGTTAGAAGAACGCCTGTGACATTTACATTGTTTGATACAGATTGAAGAAGTACAACCCAATCTAAATTCGGATCAGATGGCGGGTTACCAAGAGATAAAGAGGTACCCCCGCTCACTTCCGTTATATCACTATCTAATAAATTTCCACCTGAACGAGGATTGTACCATTTAACGCTGAAATCGGTAGTAGTGTCTGTGAGGTCAAGCTGGGGGGTTCCGCCAGTAGGAAGATAAACCACATAGATTTCGTCTGTTTTGGAAAAGCACATTTCCCCTGAACTCACCAGATTATCGGAAGTATTCATTTCCCAGAAAGGCAAATAGTTAGTGAAAAAATCAAGAGCTATTTTGGCGTCATCCCATTTGGTTTCTCTACTTCTGTAATCGTCCCCTTCTAAATCTTCGACTCCTGTTCTGGACCCAAAATAGTATTCCACGCCAGCTCCACCTGCCATTAGTGTACCCCAAAGTACCTGATTTCTTATTTCCTCTCTATTATCTTCCGCAGTACCTTGATTACCGCTATAACCTTCGTCTGTGGCAACTCCCACCTGGGCAGAGCCCTGCTCATCATTAGCCACTACCCAAGGCCTTCCAGCATCTTCTGATTTTATGATCCATTCTTTTACGTCTTCGTGATTGGGAATGGGGTCATTCTGCATTGATATTCCCGTAAATAAGGAATTATTACCTAAAAGAGGTGTATAAATTGTGTTTTTATCATTTGTCCTTGTATGGACTACTGTATTGTGTCGGTATGGATCTAAATCATAAAAGAATTGAGCAGTTTCAATACGTTGGGCTGGCGTTTGGGAATTTTCTTCGCCTATATTCCAATTAAGCGCAAGATGATGACCGAATCTCGCAATCATTTCTCTGTAGTACAAGCGTCTTTCTAAATCTAGATCACCTCCATCCAATAGCTGGTCGTTTTCAGTCTCTTGTAACTTGAAATGCAGGTACATGCCCAATTTATCTGCATGATTAAAGACTACCTCCCATTGGTCTAATTTAGACACATCAAATCGTGTGCGATTATCGATATCTGAAGCAGACATATCATCCATTTGAGCAATGGTTGTGGCAGAGTAGGGCCAAACATCGTCCCCATCTCCATTAACATTGAATGTGATGAATGAAAAAACGTTCATCCCTCTGGAGTGGAGATAGTTTATGGCGCCGATCAAATCCTTTCCCTTTTCTGTTTTCCAGGTGGGATCGCCGTTATTCCAGTCTCCGAAATGGGCTGCCCATGAATAATCCGCATTCGTATTGTCAAACTCATCGTACGACAAGAAATTTTCCGGTGAGTCAGCTCCAGCCTTAAGAAAGTAGGTACCCGTCTCTTGGAATTGCAGATACCTAATTCCCACATAATCCAAACGACCATTGGCTCTGTTGTCCGGTAAAATTTTATCCGTTTGAGTGATCGAGAAACTTCCAGTATCACCATCAAATGATGTCGCATTACCTGCAATTGGATCCTCGCTGATCGCAATGTTGGTTCCCATTCGAAAAGAAACGGTATAGGTCCAGACGCCTAATTCTTCTGGAGCAAAATGAACTCTCCAGACATTACCAGAGGAAGCACTGGATTCACCAGCATTGCCATCGGCGGCAAAGAAACCTGGTACAGTCCAAGTAACACCACTGGGTGAAATTAATTCTACATTAAGTCTGTAATTTAAAAAAGGACTACTCGGGTCGGATTCACTAACGGTGGGACCACTCCAAGAAAGGGTGACCTTGTGCCACTTTTTTAATTCGCCAGAAATGCTGGCTTGTGAGTATAATGAGCTTGTTATTAGGCAGAAACAAATAGAAAAGAGAATTCTTTTTAAATTCATTTGTAAGATTTGAGAGAGCAAATATAAAATGATTTTACCAACCATAAGAGAATCTCTTCCAAATACACATTGCGGTATAACGCAAAATGCACGCAGTCTATTTTCGTTTTATAAAATTGGCTTTATGAGATAGGCTTATTTCGTCGAAATTTCTAGTATTTCATCGTTTTTGGAGTCAGTTGGATTCAACCTTGTTTGATCAACATTAATTTTAATATTTCGATGATTTTATCCACCTACCACATACCTGCAATGAAACTAAACTACTCACTTTTTTTTCTTTCTTGCTGTTTGATAAGCACTTTTTTTGCTAATGCACAAGAGCCATCTCTTGATGCCCCAGTAGATTTTACGCAACGGCAAATTGATTTCACTGGATATTCAGAACTTAAAGCTGCGACATCGCTCATGTTCGGACCTGATGATCGTTTATATATCACTGAGTATAAGGGAGCAATAAAAATCTTAACTCTAAATAGGCAGCCAGACACCACTTATGTGATTACTGCCATGGAGGAATTATTTGATATTCAGGCTATACAAAATCATAATGATGATGGTTCTACGGATATCAGTACGGTCCGAGAAACAATTGGAATCACGGTGACCGGAACCGCCTCAAATCCTGTTTTTTATGTTACATCCAGTGACTTTAGAATTGGTGGTGGCAGTGGAGGGGGAAATGGTGATATAGGTTTAGACACCAACTCCGGAATTATTACTCGTTTTACCTGGACTGGTTCAACATGGGATGTCGTTGATATCGTACGAGGTTTACCCCGTTCAGAAGAAAACCACGCCACTAATGGTTTAGAATTTGTCACGATTAACGGGGTCGATTATTTAATCGTTTCTTCCGGGGGGAATACCAATGCTGGTAGTCCTTCCGTAAATTTTGCATACACCACGGAGTATGCCTTGTCAGCGGCAGTTTTATCGGTTAATCTTGACATGATTGAAGCAATGCCCATACAGTTAGACAATGGTCGGCGATACATTTATGATTTGCCAACTCTTGATGACCCTACTCGTCCCAATATTAATGGTATAATTGATCCAGATAATCCGGCATACGATGGTATTGATGTAAATGATCCCTTTGGAGGGAATGATGGGTTAAACCAAGCAATAATAGATCCGACAGGTCCAGTTCAAATTTATTCGCCTGGTTATCGCAATACCTATGATTTGGTTGTTACCGAATCCGGAGCATTGTATGTAACCGATAACGGAGCAAATGGCGGCTGGGGAGGCTTTCCTGAAAATGAGGGGAATGGTGCAACGGTGACAAATAATTATGTGACAGGGGAACCAGGAAGCAGTAGTCCATCCGGTGGAGAACAGATTAATAATGAGGACCACCTGATTAAGGTTACAACAGATATTCAATCCTATGTTCCGAATAGTTTCTATGCGGGTCACCCTACACCCGTTCGAGCGAATCCGATGGGTGCTGGTTTATTCGTTGCTCCGGCGACCAGTGGTTTAAGCGGGGCGCAATGGCTCACACAACCCTATGATCCTGATGGTTCAACCCCGGGATCAACTACAGATCCCAATGCAGCATTGCCCGCAAATTGGCCTCCAGTTCAAATTGCGAATCCGGTTGAGGCTGATTGGCGTGGTCCTGGTATCCCAAATCCTGATGGCCCAGTCGCTGAGCTGGTGACAAAATGGGGAACCAACACAAATGGAATAGATGAATATACAGCTTCTAATTTTGGTGGAGCAATGAAAGGAGATCTTATTGCAGGGACAAATAAAGGCGTACTGCGCAGAGTTCAATTAGATAGCAATGGTGATCTCGCTCGTTTTACTTCTGAATTCGCATCTGGCTTGAGTGGAAATCTACTGGGAATTACTTGCAATGGCGATAATGAAATATTTCCAGGAACAATCTGGGTTGCTACACTAAATAAAAAACTATTGGTTCTCGAGCCCAGAGAAGTCACGGCTTGTATAGAGACTTCGGATCCCGCATTTGATCCGCTAGCGGATTATGATAGTGATGGGTACACCAATCAGGATGAAATTGATAATGGTACGGATTATTGCAATGGAGGGTCTCAACCAGATGACTTCGACAAGGCGGCAGGTGGAATATTGGTTTCAGATTTAAATGATGATGACGATGATGCAGATGGGATTTTGGATGAATTTGATCCATTCCAAATAGGAAACCCCACTTTGGCGGGTACAGATGCATTCAGTATTCCAGTTAAGAATGAATTGTTTTCGGACAATCCCGATTTATTAGGGTACTTAGGTCTTGGATTCACAGGTTTGATGAATAATGGGCAAGCGAATCCGAATTGGCTTGACTTTTTAGATCGAAGGGATGATATCAATGATCCCAATCCAAATGACATTCTTGGGGGAGCAATCGGTGCTATGACCATGCAGATGACTTCAGGGACAGCCTTAGGATTGGTCAATACTCAAGAAAAGGGCTTCCAATATGGTGTCGTTGTTGACCAGAATACACCGGGTTTTACGGTAGAAGTGAGCATGCTCAATTTTTATAACCCACTTCAGTTATATGGTTCAAGTGCTCCTGTTAATGGAGAGCAAGGAATTTTTATTGGAGATGGTAGCCAAAGTAATTACTTAAAAATAGTTTTAACACCCTCCGGAATTAGCATAGTGGAGGAACAGAATGATGTAGCACAAATAGTGCACGATTTAACTCTGCAAAACAATGAAAGGCCTCAAAGCAATGCTAAATTTAGAATTGCAGTTAATCCATCCAATGGAGAAATTTCATTGTACTATGAGTTCGATTCCTCCGGTTTTGTTTTTCTTCATACCCAAACCTTAACGGGTAATCTATTGCAATTGTTAAATGATGTGAATAGTGATTTAGCGGTAGGTCTAATTGGTACATCCAATGCGGTAGGTAAAGAGTTGGAAGCAACATGGGATTACCTCAATGTTAACGATTATCTTCCGCTTGAACTTAACGCAGTTACTGATCAAATCTCTGTTGAGCAAGACAATATCAGTTTGAATTTAGGCTATTCTAATGGAGATCCTTCAGCAGTTTATACTTTCTCTGATACTGGTTTACCGTCGGGCTTACAGTTAAACTCCAATTCAGGGTTAATCACTGGTCAAATTGCTGTTGGTGATGCAATAGGAAGTCCATATAATGTGGAAGTCCAATTAAATAGTGATAGTGGGGAAGTCGTGACCACATCCTTTGTTTGGTCAATAAATCCTTTTTTAGTCAATGATACTTGGTTTAATCAGACAGATGATGAAAATTATTCAAAACGCCACGAGTGTTCATTTGTTCAAGCAGGGGATAGGTTCTATTTATTTGGAGGTAGAGAAAATCCACGAACTCTTGATCTTTACAACCCAACGACCAAAACTTGGACTTCTATAAGTAATTCGGCGCCACAAGATTTTAATCATTTTCAAGCTGTTGAATATCAAGGCTTAATATGGGTCATTGGCGCATTCAAGGACAATGCATATCCAAATGAGGTTCCTGCTGATTTTGTTTGGTCCTATAACCCTGCTAAAAACGTTTGGATTCGAGGTCCAGAAATACCTGCGAATCGAAAAAGAGGGTCCGCAGGATTGGTAGAATACAATGGAATGCTCTATGTGATAGCTGGTAACACGGACGGCCATGACGGAGGATATGTGCCATGGTTAGATGTATTTGACCCCTCTACAGGACAATGGACAAGTCTGCCTGATGCCCCAAGATCACGTGATCACTTCCATGCAGCTGTTTTAGACGGTAAAATTTATGTTGCCGGTGGGCGATTGTCAGGTGGCACAGGAGGTGTTTTTGAACCGCTAATTGCTGAAGTGGATGTCTATGATATTGCTACACAGACTTGGTCAACACTTCCTCAGGATTTACCAACTCCGAGGGCTGCGGCATCAGTGGGAGTACTGAATAATGAAATCTATGTACTCGGTGGTGAAATCAAATCAGATCTTCAAGGAAATAATATTGATGATGCGGTTTCCACTAATGAGTCTTATAATCCTCTAACGGGGATTTGGACATCCCGGGCAGATCTGTTAATTGAACGCCATGGAACTCAAGCAATTGTTTCTGGAAATGGTATACACTTGGCTGCCGGATCCAATAGAAGAGGCGGAGGAATTGGGGTTATGAAGGATATGGATTTCTATGGGGAAGACGCTCCCATATTGTATTCTCTAAATAGTAGTAATCTAACTGGCCCTCAGTTACTTAACATCCCATTGGGTTCATCTGAAAATCTTGTATTGACGAATACTGGCTCAAATGTAGGTATTGTTATAACAGAGATGTTATTTTCTGGAAACAATCCACAGAATTTTACGACTTCTTTTACAGGCTTTCAGACGATTAATGCAGGTGCTTTATCAACAATTCAAGTCAATCATAATGGCGCTGCAGATTCGGATACAGCCATACTGACAATTGGTTTTGATAATGGTGATCAAATTCAAGTAGACCTGAGTTCA
>NZ_MQVX01000001.1:1094011-1094869 GCF_002954325.1 Aureicoccus marinus | reverse complement strand
TTTGACAACAGTTTTCCTTCCTTGACTTTGGATAGTGTTTTGGATCAGCAAGGTTTTGAGGGATCAAGTGTAAGTCTGATGTTGAGTAGTGAAGGAGGATCTCCGAGTGAGCTTGTTACCTATGGTGCACAGGGGTTGCCTGTTGGATTGTCTATTAATAGTGCCACAGGGGAGATCAGTGGGGTATTGGCTGCAGGAAGTTCAGCTATGAGTCCATACACTGTTACAGTCACTGCAGATAAGCCTTCGAGTGATCAAGTGAGTCAACAGTTTAGTTGGACAGTAAGTACGAGCAATTCAGGTGGAGGAGAGGTTCTTTATCGGGTGAATACAGGAGGTTCGACAATTGCTTCTCATGATGATAGTCCAGTTGACTGGTCATCAGATACGGGGAACTTTGGAAGTGTAAACAACTCGATTTATTTGATTGCCAACTCAACCTTAAAGTCGACTTATGATCAGGGTAAGAGTAGTGCTTACGATGGTCCTATCGTAATGACAGATCCCTCTTTAGCTGTGGGATTACCCAGTGAACTGTTTGAGACCGAGCGCTATGACCGTGGTTCGGATCCCAATATGCAATGGTCTTTTCCAGTAAATAATGGGACACTTGTAGAGGTCCGGCTGTATTTTGCAGAGCTGTGGTCAGGCATTACTGGTCCAGGACAACGTGTATTTGATGTATCGGTTGAAGGGACTGTTCCTACTGAGTTTACTAATATCGATGCCTTTGGTCGCAATGGGGCTCTTGGTGCCTTTATGTTGAGTTATCAAGTGACAGTTACAGATGGTTCATTGGATCTTGAGTTGATACGCAATATTCAGGATGCTGATATCAATGCCATTGAGATTATAGAA
>NZ_MQVX01000001.1:15839-1093082 GCF_002954325.1 Aureicoccus marinus | reverse complement strand
TCTACAAGTGCCGTTACATTAAGGGCTAGGATTCGTTTAGAAAGTGATATTCGAATGTTTCCAGTTCCTTCAAATAACTTCCTAACACTTCAAAGCTATGGAGGAACAGATCAAATCAATAACGAAGCTGATCAACTTTCGGTATTTGATGTGACAGGCAGAAGGGTGATTTTTCTTAGAGCCAATGAATTGAAAGAAATGGGTTCCTTACGTTCTGGAATTAATTTAGATACATCTGATTTAACGAACGGCGTTATGTAATCGATATTCAGTCTTCAGGAAGATCTATTTTCAAAAGGCAGTTTATTGTTCAACATTAATAATCGTTAAAAGTTAGTGTGCAGATGGTACCTATAACGATCCGATTGACTTATTCTAAGTTGATGAGTATCTAGATTTTACTAAGTTTAGGGAAAGAAGCTTGCAAACATACCTAAATATGGAATGTGCTCGAATTCTAATTGGAGGAATCGCATTAAGTTCTAATCATACGATTCATGTCGTCAAATAACTCTCCTTCCAAAGCCTATTGGAAGTCTAATCTACGCTATCTAGCTGTACTCTTATTGATCTGGTTTGCTGTTTCTTACGGTGCCGGAATACTCTTTCGTGAAGAGCTGAATTCGATTCGTCTGGGCGGTTTTAAGCTGGGCTTTTGGTTCGCTCAACAGGGTTCTATCTATGTGTTTGTTGTTTTGATTTTTGTCTACGTTCGATTGATGAATCGTCTGGACAAGAAGTATGGATTTGATGAAGAATAAGTAAAGTCTAGGAAGATGAGTATTCAAACATGGACATGGATTTTGGTGGGGCTGAGTTTTGCGCTTTATTTTGGCATTGCCATTTGGGCCAGAGCGGGGTCGACTAAAGAATTTTATGTTGCGGGTGGGGAGTCTCCCCTTTGGCAAATGGAATGGCTACGGCTGCGGATTGGATGTCAGCGGCTAGCTTTATTTCGATGGCGGGTATTATTTCGTTTGCCGGTTATGACGGATCGGTATACCTGATGGGTTGGACCGGGGGGTATGTGTTGTTAGCCCTGTTACTTGCGCCTTATCTGCGCAAATTCGGAAAGTTCACTGTGCCGGACTTTATCGGTGATCGCTATTACTCCAATACGGCCCGAACGGTTGCGGTAATCTGTGCCCTTATTGTTTCTTTCACTTACGTCGCGGGACAAATGCGCGGAGTGGGGGTAGTCTTTTCTCAATTCCTCCAGGTGGATATTGAATGGGGAGTGCTCATCGGAATGGCTGTGGTTTTGGTTTTTGCCTTTTTGGGAGGGATGAAAGGAATCACCTATACCCAGGTAGCGCAATACTGCGTCTTGATTTTTGCCTTTATGGTTCCTGCTTTTTTCATCTCGATGCAGATGACGGGCAACCCGATTCCTCAGTTTGGTATGGGAGGAACGGTAGAAGAGGGCGGATACCTCCTCGATAAGCTGGATAAACTACACACGGATTTGGGATTTAAAGAGTACACGACCGGGAGTAAATCCACCTGGGACGTCTTTGCTATTACCTGTGCATTGATGGTCGGGACGGCAGGTTTACCCCATGTTATTGTTCGCTTTTTTACCGTTAAGAAAGTTCGTGATGCTCGGAAATCAGCTGGTCTGGCATTGCTTTTTATTGCCATTCTCTATACCACAGCACCGGCCATCGCTGTTTTTGCCCGAGTTAATCTGATTGAAACCGTTCGCGATCAAGAGTATACTTCCATGCCCGAATGGTTTACCAATTGGGAAAACACGGGTCTAATCGCTTGGACCGATAAAAACATGGATGGAAAGATTCAATACGTCCATGGAGCTGCTTTGAGTTCAAAGAAACCGGAGTTTTTAGAGAAACGAGGCCCCAATGGGGAACGACTGATCGCCAACGCCAGTGATTCCGCGAATGAGCTTTATGTCGATCGCGATATCATGGTTCTGGCCAATCCGGAAATCGCACAACTTCCACCTTGGGTCATCGCCCTGGTTGCCGCGGGAGGCTTGGCTGCTGCTTTGTCAACCGCTGCAGGTCTTTTGTTGGTGATTTCGACCTCCATCTCGAGGGATTTGATTAAAAAACAACTCCGACCGAGCATATCGGATAAAGGAGAATTGATGGCTGCCCGTATCGCTATTTTGGTGGCGGTTATTATTGCAGGCCTTTTTGGGATTTATCCACCTGGATTTGTAGCCGCTGTTGTGGCTTTGGCTTTTGGTTTGGCCGCCGCCTCCTTCTTTCCGGCCATCATTCTGGGAATATTTGATAAACGAATGAACAAGGAAGGCGCCATTGCGGGCATGATCATAGGCATCAGCTTGATGATGTTTTATATGATCCGCTTCAAAACGGGCTTTTTTGGAATCCCGCCCAGACCGTCCTCGGAGTGGTGGTTCGGTACGTCACCCGAAGGATTTGGCACCATCTCGATGATAATGAATACAGTGGTATCTTTGGTCGTATCCCGATTGACTAGTCCTCCGCCATATCAAGTGCAAGAGATGGTTGAGAATATACGGATACCCAAAGGAGCAGGGGAAGCCCTTGATCATTAACAATACGAGACCTTCCAATTCATGAGTAATTATCACATCAAGCATCTAGAAGAGTACTTTCAGGTGTACCGCAAATCTGTTCAAGACCCCAAGCGTTTTTGGGAAGAAATTGCCGAGGAACATTTTGTGTGGAAAAAAAAATGGAACGAGGTTCTTTCCTGGGATTTTGAAAAGCCGGAAATCAAATGGTTTGACGGGGCCCAGTTGAATATCACCGAGAACTGTTTGGATCGTCACCTCCCTAGTCGAGGAAATAAGACGGCCATTCTTTTTGAACCCAATGACCCCTCGGGGGGTGCACAGCACATCACTTACCGGGAGTTGCACGAACGCGTATGTCGTTTTGCCAATGTGTTGAAGAACCAGGGGATAGGTAAAGGAGACCGGGTGTGCATCTACCTGCCTATGATTCCTGAGCTTGCGTTTTCTCTTTTGGCTTGTGCCCGTATTGGAGCGATCCATTCGGTTGTTTTTGCTGGCTTCTCGGCAACAGCCTTGTCTACCCGGATCAACGATTGTGATGCCAAGATGGTGATTACTTCAGACGGCTCGTACCGAGGCGCAAAAACCATTGATCTCAAGGGAATCGTGGACGAAGCCCTACAAGATTGTCCAGGGGTACAAAGTGTTTTGGTGGCCAAAAGAATCAACACGGATATCCATATGGAGGCCGGCAGAGACCATTGGTTGCAACCCTTGTTAGAGGAAGCCTACGCCGACTGTGCCGCCGAAATTATGGAAGCGGAAGACCCTTTGTTTATTCTTTACACCTCAGGATCGACGGGTAAACCCAAAGGGATGCTGCATACCACGGCAGGCTATATGATTTATACCGCCTACACCTTTAAGAACGTATTCCAGTACCGTGAAGAAGATATCTACTGGTGTTCCGCGGATATTGGATGGATTACGGGGCATTCCTATATCGTCTACGGCCCTCTGGCCAATGGAGCGACGACAGTGATGTTTGAAGGCGTGCCTTCTTACCCGGACTTTGGGCGTTTTTGGGAGGTGGTCGAAAAACACAAGGTTACCCAGTTCTATACGGCTCCAACGGCCATTCGAGCCCTGGCCAAAGAAAGCCTGGATCTGGTTGAACGCCACGACCTCAGTTCATTAAAAATATTGGGTACCGTAGGGGAGCCGATCAATGAAGAAGCCTGGCACTGGTACAATGATCATATCGGGAATAAGCAATGCCCCATTGTCGATACCTGGTGGCAGACCGAGACGGGGGGAATGTTGATTTCGCCCATCCCATTTTCAACACCGACCAAGCCGACCTACGCTACCTTGCCCTTGCCAGGAGTTCAACCGGTCTTGATGGATGAGCACGGAAAAATCTTAAAAGGCAACCAGACCGATGGACGCCTGTGCATTCAGTTTCCCTGGCCCTCAATCGCCCGAACCATTTGGGGTAACCACCAGCGCTATAAAGAGACCTATTTCTCGGCCTTTCCTGGTATGTACTTTACCGGTGATGGAGCGCTTCGGGATGAAGTGGGGTACTACCGCATTACCGGCCGGGTAGATGATGTCATTATCGTTTCCGGACACAACCTGGGTACGGCTCCCATAGAGGATGCCATCAACGAACACCCAGCAGTGGCAGAATCTGCGATTGTGGGCTTCCCTCATGACATCAAAGGAAATGCCCTCTACGGCTTTGTGATCTTAAAGGAAAACGGAGAGGACCGCGATAGAGACAATTTGAAAAAGGAAATTAACCAGATGATTACCGATCACATAGGGCCCATCGCAAAATTGGACAAGATTCAATTTGTACCCGGACTGCCCAAGACGCGAAGTGGTAAAATTATGCGCCGTATTCTGCGTAAAATCGCTTCCAATGAGTTAGGAAACTTGGGTGACACCTCGACTTTGCTCAATCCGGAAGTGGTTGATCAGATTATAGAAGAAAGACAGTAAGCCATTCCTAAAAGGCAGGGCTTAGAGAATCTCCAGCTCCAATTCCATTTTGGTTCCGTTGATCAGCTCGACGATTTGCTTCCCAACTGGGGCTTCCAAATCTTGACCGTTCTGACTAATAACCTGCACGGTTTTGCCGGGCAGTAGATTTGTCGGATCCAAAATGAGTTTGAACTCCTTGTTGGTCTGTTCAATGAAAAGGCTGATCTTCTTCCCTTCCTTCTTGTAATCAATATCGATGGTGTTGTCTGCTATTTTTACAGATTCTAGTCGGGCGTACTCCCAGGTACTGGGCATTTGGGGAGTGAAGAGGATTTCTTTTTTAGAGGCCATCGGACGTATGCCAAAGAATTGGCGAACAATCGGTACGGCAAAGGAATAGATATTCCAGGCCTGCACGACCATTCCGTAATCTGGAGAAACCTCATACATACTCCCGGGCAAGGCATAGCTGAATGTTCTGGTCATTCTGTTGAGGTAATTCAGGGCTTGGTCCGGACGCCCATAGTTGTTTTCAGAAATCGCCTGTACTCCGGTGGGCAGGGTCATTACGGCCCCTGTATAAGAAAAGACCTTACTGCCTTCGAAGCTGCCATCGTCAGAACCCGCACTTTCGTCCCGGTCGATTCCCGTTACGAAAACTCCAAAGGGATTGACAAATTTTTCGGCTGTTTTTAAGGCTTGGACTGCCTTGTTGGGGTCGGCAATGCCCATTTCCATCGGGGTGTTGACCACCCAGTTGTGGTATAATACAAACGGACGTGCTTCCGAAGAGGGATTGGCCAATATCCGCTTGCGGGTTTCTTCCAATTCCTCCATCGCCCAAGGTTTGTTCAAGGTGTCTGCACGAACAAGGGCGTCTTCGATCAAGTGCAGGCTTTGTTTGTCGGTTCCTATAAAATCAGCATAAGAGCCGAACTCGGCAGACCAAAACTTTTCGTTGATCTGTTTTTTCAGGTTTTCCGCTTTGCTTCTATAAGCGTTGGACTTTTCCGTATTGCCCATTTCTTTACTGAGGAAGGCGGCTTCCTCGAAAGCCTTTTGGGTATAGGCCGCGACATCAATCATCTCACTGTCCAGTCCGTGGATTTCCATCATGCCAAAACCATCTGGGAATCCATTTTGGTCCTGATCGGTTTCACGCATCAACCAATCCAAGCCTTTTTCTATGGTCGGGTAGTAGCGCTTTAAGAAGTCTTCATCCCCGTTCCAGCGGTATATTTCGGCAATGAGAAGAGCAAATTGCGGGGTCTCATTGATGTTCCCCGGATTGAAGACGATTCCATTGGTTGAAACCTCGTGAATGATGCGTCCATTACCATTGGTGACTTCAGAAAGACTGTCTAGGAGGGCAATGGTTTGGTGTACGATTTCGTCTTGTCCAATGGCCATATACCCCTGCAAAGCGTATTCGCTGTCTACGCCAAACCACCAGGGGTAGTCGGGAATACCAGCGCCAATTCCACGTCCTACTTCAGGTACCTCTCTAATCAACCAATCGCTGTTGTATTTAAGCCATTCAAAACACTGCTGTAAGCTGCTGTCTGGAATACGTAAGCGGGTGTTGGCCTCGATGCTGGCATAGCGGCTTTTCTTCTCCTCCAAGAGCTCCAGGGGTCTTGCAAGTAGATCTTCCAATGTCTCTAAAGCGCTTTCAGAAGAGGTATAAGAGCCGGCAATGGCCAGGGTGATGTTCTTTTTTTCGCCTTTAGGAATAAGCAGTTTGTATCCCAATGATGCCTGTACGCCGCTTTCTCCTTCTTCCCGAGGCGCTTGGTCTGTTTTGATCACGGGAAGATTAGAGCCAGTGAGGACAAACCAGGGGTTCTTTTCGTCCTTGATTTGCCAGTAACCTTTGTCCGCGTAGAATTCGGCTTTGTCGTTGCCGTTGACCACACCGTTTTCTTCTCCTAACCAGGTCGGTCGAAGATCACTGTCTACTTTGAATTCGAAGAGGTACTCCACACTTTCGTCTCCCGAGTTTTCGATGGTAAATTCAACCAGCATGCCCTCTTTGCCGTCTGGTACATACTGGGTACGCTCTACTTTAAGATCCTCGGTCAGGGTATAACGGTGCAAATTGGCAAAAGGGTAATTGACAAAGGTGTCGGCCTTATCTAAACTGTACTCCTGATCCCCTGAGCTGATCTTGGCTGCGAAGCCATCCAGAAGCTTAATGGGATGATTCCAAACGCCCCCCATCTCTCCTTTGATATGCATCCCAGAGGAGGGAAGCTCCCATCTTGATGTCCGACGGAGTATAGGCGATCTCCAGCTGTAACATAAGGCGAAGCCAGGTACTTTTCTTTTCCTTCAATAAAGGTTACGTCCTCAAGAGATTGGGCAAAGGAAGTGCTTTCTTCTTTGGAGCAAGAGAGAATGACAAGTGCTATGGTGAGGCCCAAGGCCCAGGATGAAATCCGCTTCATAAAATAGAATTCAGGCAAAATTTAAGGGCCACCCTAATGGGGAGCAAAGCTATTACAGTCTAAAAATAGATCAGGCATCCTTGGAATACAAGCCCATGCGATTCCCTTCAGAATCCTCGAAATGGGCCATGTAACCGTCTGGAATTTTGATCGCTGGTAAAAGGGTCTGCCCTCCGGCATCTTTAACGCGCCCCAGGGCTTCTTCCAGCGAGTTGCTGACCTGCAAATAGATGATTGTTCCTCCGCTACCGGGCTGGTAGGCTTCCCCTTGGGTTAAACTGCCACCGCTTCCTTCTTTTTGGTGATCTATGGGCAAGAAGGCCGTCTTCATTCCCATGGCTTCCATGATTTTAAACTCTTGTTGAAAAAGGGTGGCGTAGAATTTGGCGGCGCGCTCAATGTCGGCGACGGGAATCTCAAACCAAGGCATACTGAAGTTCATGATGATATCAATTAGGATTGCCCTTGGAAGATATCAACTTTTACTTAAATCATGCGCAGAATTACACTAACTATGATTACCGGAACCGCAATGATGAAAGCCGTGGTGATCAAAGAGAAAAATGATTTCCAACGAGAGAACTGGTGCGCCTCGGATAGTGTAGTTAAAAAAATAAAGATGCTCCAGATCGATAAGATCATTTGAAGAAGACCGATCAGGGCCGAAATGGCAAGCAGCAGAAAATTGTCATTGATTACGGGAGTTTCGGCTGTAAAGGCCTCATCACCAAATAATAAAATGGCGAGAACTCCGAGGATGACGGTGAAAAAAGAAGGCACCATGGCCAGTACGGCTGCATACCGCGTGTACTCAAAGGCGCCTGAACCTCCAAAAAACCGTTTGCAGACAAAGTGCAGCAGAACGAAATATAGAGGAGCGAGCAATAGCATGCCCAAGCCACCGAACAAAAAGGCATTGATTACTTTTTCCGAAAGTTCAATGGAACCTCCCAATTGGCGCACAGAACCTTGACTTAAACCCGTACTTACCCCGGTAAAAAAGATCAACAAGAGCATTAAACTAAGGGGCATGCTTTCGGTCGAAATATTCTGCATCACCCAGCGGGGTTTCCTCCACACTTTAGTCAATACATTTTGGGCAGTCATGGCGTTTTTTTAGGAATGTGAAGATACGCGTTTTCGGTATTTCACGATCTCCCAAAGCCCGAGTACGATAAGCAGAGGAATCCAGGCCCGGCGCAGGGTCCAAAATTTAGCCCAGAGATAATTTCCGGCCAATTGGATGCTGGGGTAGCCTTGAAAATGAATGTCTACGGCCAGCGCACCGCTTTTTGGAGTACCGATGATCTTTCCGTCGGGATCGATAAGCAGATAAGAAGGGTAAGTGGTGATTTCTAAGTCACGAACATAGCTTTTAAACCTCCGGTTGTCGGAATAGAAGGTCCATTGGGGGTTGTCGTCTTGAATAAAAGTCCAAGGCGCCTTTTTTTCTTGAAGGAGTTGCTTGGTCATTGCGGGAGGATCAATACCGATGCTCATGATTTGCAACTGATCCCCATACTTCTCGAGCAGGTAGGGGAATTGTTTCATTTCGGCCAAACAAGGCTCACAGGACTGAAACCAGAAATCCACTAAGACTACCTTACCTCGAAAGCTGTTAATGCGGTCGATAGTTCGAAACTGATTCAGCATGGGGTGTTGAGGAAGTTCTCGGTCTACTTCTATGTTGTTGTAAGCGATGAGCAGGTAGTAGGCAGCCCCTAGAAAGATCAAAAGCCCGCCTGCACTTTTTAGTAAAAAAGTGATCAGGGAACGTGAAATAGTGGCTTTATCGATTTTATTCACAGCTTTTTGTCGGTTGGTTTAGCGATCCTTTACGCGATAAACAAATTTAAGACCGCTTTATACATTAGGCAGACTACTTTAATTTAAATCGATCAACGAGAACTTCCTGTAAACTTTTATTCCAGCGCTCAACCTCATGTCCGCCTTTGTAAATGTTGAATTGAATTGGTGAATTACTCTCGGAATATATTTTTCGGATTCCTTCAGCTTCACTTATAAACTCCGTCTTCCTCACTCCCGTATTGCAAGTAAAGCATCGGGTATTTTCTTACTGTAGTCCATTCATTCCTATTCACGGCTGAACCTAGTGTAGAAAAACAAATGTATGTTTTTATGAGTTCATCCTTAAAGTACTTCATGTGATTGCTGAAAAGGTTTTCTGTTCCTGGAAAAGCGGGATATTGTGGATCGGGTTCTACATATTCGAACAGACAGTAATGCATGGTAAAAACTTGTCCGTCTTCGGTTTGGATTGAGGAATTTGGGACTTCGTTGGTGTTGGCATAACTCCCTATAAAATGATGGGTTCTATTACCTGATTGCTGATCAAGGAGTCCAATGTTTTGCGAATAAATTCATAAGACAATTTCTCATCCCCATCGGTCGAATACACAATGGGATACTGCCTTTCTTTGCTGAAATTCACTGGCAAATAAACCTTGTGCTTGCGATAAGTTTCGAGATTCTGACTATAAATCGAATCGGTGTAGAATTGGGATTCTTGTAAAGCCGTCTCTTTTTGGTTTTTGCAGGAAGAAAACAGTAGAAGCCCGGTAATACTGCTTATAACAAGTTGCGTAATGTTTTTTCTCATATTGATTTTGATTGATGTTAATTTGTGCTTGTCCAAAAGTTATAGGCCAATCGAGCAGCCTGGGCAATGGCGTTTTCTCTTTCTTGATGCTGGTCGCGAGAATCCATGATGAATGCAGAAACCGCCAGGTGCTCACCATTGGGCAGTTCGATAATTCCAACATCGTTTGTGGCCCGATTAAGGCCTTGGTAGGTGTTTGATGTCCCCGTTTTGTGAATGAGTTTAGTGCCAGGGGGGAGTTTTCCTTTTAGGCGACGATCAAACCAGGGAGTCGATATCGACATGAATTCTTTGAGTAAGTTTCCGCTTGGCTCTGAAAGTACCTCACCTTGGTGAAATACTTTTAGGAGTTGGTTCATGCCTCTAGGGGTCGCCCAATTTTGGTACTGAATGGTGTCGTTTTTCATCTGTACCATTTCTGTTGTGGCAATGGCCATATCGGTGATCCCTAATGCGTGAAGCTTTTTCTCGGTTTCCTTGGTGCCTCCAAGCAAACGAAGGAGTACGTCGCAAGCGGTTCCATCGCTTTCCGAAATATTATACCTCAGGAGTTCTTTAATGCTCATTGAGGTCCCTCGAGGAAAGCGATCCCGTAAAGGACTGTGACCGTTGGAAGGGATGTATTCTGAAGGTGAGATCTCTACCATTTGATCCAAAGAAAATTCACCTCGATCAACCGCTTGTAGCATGACCAAAGCAATCGGAAATTTATAGACACTCTGCATCGGGAAACGCTTGTTTCCGAAATGACTGATTTCTTGGCCGGACTCCAGGTGCAGAACCGAAAAACCAAGTTGACCGTCCAAGTTTTTGTCTACGGCGGCGATTTGATCAAGAAGTCGAGCTTTGGCTTCCTGGGTGTACCAATTGGGTTCAAAATTGGACAATTGAAGAAGTTCCTTTGCATAATACTGAGCGCTTTCAGCGTCTCCGTTAAGTTGATAGAAATCCCCCAAATAGGCATAGAGATAGGGGTTGTTGGGTTCTTGCTGTAAAAGGGTATTAGCCATTTCTAGTAGTTGAGCGTCAAAGTGATGTTGGTCTCCAGCACCCGTGTGGTAGGCCACCGTCTTTAAAAAGCTCAAAGAATGTAATAGGTTAATATGCGCAAGGGATTCCGTTTTGAATAATCCATGCAGCCGACTTTTTGCAGCCTGCCAGTCTTCTTCACGGTAGCGACTCATAAAAGATTCGCCTAAGGCCCTGGCCAGTTGAATTTTTTGCTCCAGAGAAGTGTTCACAGGAGCGGAGGGGTTCGGGTCCAAGGGAGTATCTGTTTGATCGAAGAGGTAGTTTTTGAGAAAGCTCAAAGCAAAAAGGGAAGATTCGAGATCCCCCATAATCAGGCGAGCAGGATCACTGAGGTGATTGTTGTTGGCCAAAAGAACCAAGTGCAGATCTCGTTCCGGAACCTTAATCAATAGGCTGGAGTAGCTGTCGTACTGTCCGTAAACCCAATATACATCGAGACCCTCTATTTTTTGTTTGAACAATCCATAAGCATAGGGCAGATCTTCGGAAATGCCTCTGAATAGTTCTGTCCTCGAAGAAGAAGACAAAAGACTGTTGTTATCCAGCGCTTGACTAAAACGCAAAAGCTCCTGAGGATTTGCTGCTAAGCCCGCTGAAGAAGAAAAGCCGAACTCCACCCGACCAGGCTCGGCGCTTCCGTTAAAATTAAAGGGGAAGGCAAATTGGTCCCGTCTTCTGGCCACTTGAATATCATTCTTTAGGAAGTAGGTATTCTCGGTCTGAAGTGGTTCGAGGATCTCTTTTTGAAGAAGTTGATCGAAGGGCTCTCCTGTGGCTTTTTCCAGTACAGCCGAAAGCAATCCAAAGCGTCTGCTATAATGAAATTGCTTCCCGATTTGCCCTTCGGAGCTATGAGATAACAAATGCTTTAATTGTATTGATTTATCTATCTGGAATTCAGGTAAATAAGATGTGACAGATTTGTTCAGATCTAGCACTCCTTTTTCGGTCATTTTGAGCACCAAAGCCGCAGAATAGAGTTTGGTAATCGAGGCGATCGGAAACTCGGTGTTAGCCTGAACATTTCGACTCATTTCCCAGTCGGCGAACCCCCATTGCTTTTCAAAAACGACCTCGTCTCCACGAGCGATCAACGCACTCATGCCAGGAATTTCATAGAAGCTTTTAAGCTCCTCCAATTCCTGTTCAAATACAGCTCCACTTTGGAGGTCTTGTTCGGTGTAGTCTTTGCAGGAATAAAGCAGGGTGAACAGGATAAGTAGAAGGCCTGTTTTTTTCATATTCGGAGTCTTAGGCATACTTGTTGTAGCCTCAAGTTAAGTAAGTCTGGGTTGATTGAAGTGTAACAATTAGCCAAAATTTCTACAGATAAAGAAAGGAATTCATATGCAAGGGAATTGGCCAAGTGCGAGCACAAAGTATAACAAGTCCTTACTTCGAGGCAGAGAGGTTCGAAAAATGAAGGATTTGTTATTGGAATCTTCGGGTAAAACGGAATTGGAGTTTAAGCAGCTCTCAACGGTCGAAATCCGTTTGATCAAGGAAGAAATACGTTCGGCAAAGAAAAAGGAAGAACAAGACTTATTCCTCGTCTATTGCGCTGCAGTTTCCATGCTGGTTTTTGGCCTATTGGGTATTCTCTATTTTATGACCCTTTAACGCCAGGTGACTCAGTCTTCTTGAACTCGCCAAGGGGGATTCAATCGGTTTTCACCTGCCGAATAAAGTATCAGGAGATTTCCGTCAGGATCCTTTAAACGGCTTCACGCCAATTCCAGGGTTGATCGGTAGGATCGAGGTCAAACGAAATTTCCTTTGCTTTAAGGGCCTCTACTTGTGCGTCTAGGGGATCACATTCAAAATAAACGTGGATGCCATGTCCTGAAGGCAGTTCCTCAACTTTGGATAGAGAAAAGGTGGAATCGCCATCGGGGCAGACGAAACGGGCATAATGGGGTTGGGCATTCACAATGATCTTTAGCCCCAGCTTTTGGTAGAAGGGTACAGCAACGGCCAAATCAAGGGAAGGTACTGTAATCTGATTGAGTTTCATATGTTCCAATTAATCCCGAAGCTTAAACATGATATCCATCATTTCAATGGCTGGTGGTTCCGTAATTTCATAGGCACCCGGGATACTCTTGGCTAAATCACTTGCTCGAAAAGCTTGCATGGATTCAGGACTGTCCCAGACGTAAACGCCCCCATAAGAGTCCGGTTCGTCCAGACGCACGTAATATTTTTGGAGTAATCCTGGGATCGCCTGAAATTGGGGTTCACGCTCTTTGGCTCTTTTCAATAATTCCTCCTCTGCGAGTTTAGATTTAAGACGGATGATTTGTAAAAACATGGGTTATGGTTTCCCTAAAGATAGCCAGAATCAGCCCAATGGTATTTTAGTTGATCCACCAGTTCTCGTATGGGTTTATGGCTATTCAGTTCTATAATTTGGGCCTTTAGTTTTGTTGCCCAGAGCTGATGTAGGCGCAGTGAACGCCCTTCAAATGCTGGATCGTCATACTGATTGGCCCAATCCAAAAAAGCGTCAGACTGTTCTTGCGTCATCGGATCCCATTTGAGTTTGTCACCGAGTCTTTCTTCCTCCCGAAGGCGTAGACGATTCATACGGGTGGCATTCTCTAAGCGCAGAAAAACAGCCCAATCAAAAACCTCAGTCCATTTTTCGCCCCAGCTAACTAGGGAGCCGCTGACAATGACTTTTTGATACCGATCAAAGTCGTCCCAAAGGGCTTGATTCCTTATTTCGAGCGGGACCTTCTTTTGAAAGGGAGGGTCGGTCTTTTCCCAATAGTAGTCATCTGCATCCAGGTGTTCGGCATTCCATGCCTCTGCGATGGCTTTCCCTAAGGTAGTGGTGCCCGAGCCCGATGCGCCAAAGACGAGTATTTTCAACTTATCCGTAATTATTGGTTTAAAGGTAAACGATTAAAGACCATCCAGAAGGAGAGAATTTTCCACTTGTTTTCAATTTAGTAGCTTGTAAAGGACAAGCGCAACCACCATGAAAACAACTCCATTATGTGAACTTGCCCACATGCAGCTTCTGGACAAGTCGTGAGTAAGCTGCGTAAAATGGGCTTTAAGAAGACGGCGATTATGGATGAGGGAATTCTGGTTTGGGCTCAGGAGGGATATCCTGTGCGTAACGGCCAATAAGTCTTACTTTTTAAGAAGTTCTTGACGAATAGCCCATTCCGTCCAGGAGCCATCGTAGATGTTGAGGTCACCTCGTAGAACCTGTTCCCGGGCGAGGAGGATAATACAGGCCGATATCCCTGAACCGCAGCTGAACACCAAGTTCTTATCGAGCAAGTCTAGATCTTCAAATATTTGGCGTAGTTGTTCCGGGGATTTGTAGAGCCCCTTGTGTAATACCTCTGTATACGGCAAGCTGACCGATGCAGGAATGCATCCGCTCAATAATCCCTCACGAGGTTCAGGTGCAGTCCCTTCAAAGCGGCCCTTTGAACGGGCGTCTACAACGGTGAATGCCTGGTCTTGTGTATTCTCCAGGACATCCTCGTAGAACTTTATATGGTCTTTCCTTAGCTCTGCTTTGAAGTTGCCCTTTGCCGTTGATTCATGGCTTAGACCAGCGGTTGAATAGCCCTGATTTTGCCACTCTGGCAAGCCACCATCGAGTACCGCGACTTGCTCATGCCCGAACGTCTTGAACAGCCACCAGGCCCTAGGACTTGAAAAAATACCCTTTTGGTCGTAGACTACGATTTTGGAATTCGAATTGATTCCTAGTTTTTGGCATTCGTCTTCAAATTGTTGATTGGAAGGGAAGGTGTTGGGTAAATCACTTTCGCGCGAGGCAAAGGCTGTCTTGAGTTCCATGAATTTTGCACCAGGAATTCCGGCTGAACTCTCTTGGGCCATACTGGCATCGAGAATAACGAGGTCTTGGTCTTTGAGTTGGGCTCTAAGCCACTGTACGCTGACGAGGTTGTTCATTTAATTGGAAGCATCTAAACGTTCCAAATCTTCTTTTTTCGAAAACCTTTTGATGAAGTAAGCGGGAATCAAAATACAGGCAATCCCTACAGGACTTCCGTACTCCCACTGGATAAAGTTCATCGCAATGAGGAAGCACCCACAGGCAAAAACAAGGATTTGAATCCCGGGTTTGTCGAGGGTAAAGGCATAAATGAGGTAACCGATTCCAATAAGACAAAACATCCCAATGTTTATCCATTCTACCGTTGATGCACTGTAAGAGACAAAATAGGTAGAGATTTTTACCAAGAGAAGAAGCAAGGCAAAAACCGCTAATAAAGCAATCAGCCGAGAGCTCAGTTTTTTATTCATTTCGAATGAGTTTCTAATTGTAAATGCGATTCAAAGTAGTTCATGTACCACTGTAAATTGGACTTAACGAATTCTTCTCCTTTGTCTTTAAACCCCAAGAGGGTGTGGGCTTTTCCGCTGTGGTCAAGGAGTTGTACTTGACCAATGGTGATACCATCATCCATCGATTCGACAAGGCCTTGAATACTGTGGGTATTGTGAGAGTCGAAAGATTGAAAGCTCTGTTGGTCCTTGATCCGAATAAGGTTGTTTTCCAGGATGATCGTATTGCTATTGGCCTTTCTCGTTTTACGGTGATGATTATAGTTATACAGACAGGTTGCAATAAAACCGATTGAAGCAATCCATAATCGACTACGGCCCCCTTCGATACTCAATTGTAAAATATTGTAGGCCAGAATTCCTATGCCAGCTAGCCCCGGCAAGACTACAGCCCAGAGATAGCGCAAAAAATCAATTTTGGCCGACTGAAGAATATAGCGGCTCCCTTCTTTGGTAAAGGGGATGCGGTCTTTTTTTAACTTGGCATCTAAGGTGCTCATTGACATCAGTTTGCTTACTAAGTTAAGCAGACAAAAATTAAAACCCGTACAGTTTTCTACCCGATTTAATCTGGTCTTTCTCGCTTGTCTCCGGAAACAGTAGATAGCGCGGTGCAATAATCGGTTTAGCGGTTTCAATCACTATTTTGGTCAGAGACGAGAAGGGAAAATCAGGTCCTGCTAGATTCCGAAGGGGAGTCGATAAGGATTTAAACTCTTCCTCTTTTTCCGTTATAATCTGGGCAGTTCCTTTGAGTTGATACCCCTTTTGAACCAATATATCCAAGACGCTCAGACATACCCTGGGGTTCTGTTTGATATTCTTAACACTCCCTGGAGAGGCTATATTAGCTACCAAAATGGTACTCTGGTTTTGCCAACAAAAAATTTCTTTGGGGGATACATTGGGCACACCCTCGGCAGAAGCCGTGGCTAACCAGCATAGAACACTTTGGTCGATCGCTTTTTTCATGTCTTCTGTTAATTCCACGACTTTGACTTTATGGGTTGCTATTGGATTGGTATCGGTTGCGAAAGTGACTGGGGTTCTCAGTGGTCACCTTTTTAAAAATACGATTGAAATAAGAAAGACTTTGAAAGCCCGATTTAAAGCAAGCTTCACTCACACTAGCCCCAGACATCAAATAGCGTTTGGATTGGCTCACCCGGTACCGATTTAAGAACTCGACAAAGGTGTATTGGCTACTCTTTTTAAAGTAGCGGCAAAAAGCTTCTTTAGTCATAAAGCACAGCTCCGCCAATTCCTGTAGATCAATCTTGCGTTGATAGTTTTGATCGATAAAAGCGTGAATCAGACGCATGCGTTCCTGTTCCTTATTTCGGGCCCTGTTCAAGTAGGGTGTAGCGTGGAGGAATTCTTTTTCTTCTACCAATGCCAGAGCCTGAAGACTCTGTATCAACTGTAAGTACTGCTCAAAGGGCGGAAGACCCTCTAAGCTGAACAGTTGCTCTCCGATGTCCGCTGCCTCTTGAGAAGAAAAGACAACGCCTTGTTTGGAATGGGTGAAGAGCTCCTGAATTTTCTGCATTTCTGGAGTATTGACCAGGTGTTGCTCCACGAACTCTTTCTTGAGATGAACGACTACTTTTTGGTAGTCTGTACGTAAACCATAATCAAAATTCAGGTGAGGAATATTGGAGCCAATCAGGGCCAGATCAAAATGGGTATAGTTAGAAATATGATCTCCAACGTGTCGGGTTCCCTCCTTGGCTTTGATGTATACCAATTCGTATTCCGGATGCGAATGCCAGAAAAAAAGATCGCTCAGCCGAGGATTAAACATCATGCTGAAGGAGCGATCGAGCTGATTGGTGATGGTTTCTAATTGAGCCTTCATTTAATACTAAATTAGACTTTGAGGTAGCTATAAAGATATAAAATATCAATATAGTACAAGTAATGGCTAAAAACAGGAAAAGCACTCCCTGTATTAAGACGGATCTTTGACCTATAGAATCGAAGGTATGAGTAAAGACAAACAAACCATGGTTCCGGATAATCAGCACAAGGATATCCCCGGAAACCCATCTACCGCAAAGAGCAGTAATCAGAAGCTAAGAGAAAATGCGACCCCAGACCAACTACGTGTACTCAGTCAAGAGGATTGGGAGTTCTGGAAGCACAACGGGTATATTGTAATCAAGAATGCGGTCCCTCGAGAACAAGCCCTAGCTACGGCCGACTTCCTTTGGGAATTTGAAGAGAAAGATCCGGCGAATCCAGAAACCTGGTACACCGCTCCTCGGGCCGAAATGCAAATGAAAGAACTGGCTGGAACCGGTATGGTGGAGGTCTATAACAACCAGCACTTATGGAACAACCGACAGACACAAAAAGTCTACGATGCCTTCGTAGATATCTGGGGGACTGAAAAACTGTGGGTTACCATCGATAGAGCCAACCTGAACTTTCCAATCCGCCCCGGATTTGAATACAAGGGTTTTATTCATTGGGATTACGATCCCGAAACCAAACCTCAGAATGTACAGGGAGTGTTGGCTTTGGCGGATCAAACCGATGAGAACATGGGTGGGTTTCAGTGTATTCCCTGGCTCTTTAGAAATTATGACAGCTGGAAACTTACCCAACCAGAAGACCGAGATCATTTTCAGCCCGATATAACAGGCTTGGAAGACAAATTGGTTAAAGTGCCTTTAGAAGCTGGGGATCTACTTATCTTCAACAGTTCTGAGCCACACGGGATTCGGCCGAATCACTCCGGTGATAAAGTGCGGGTAGCCCAGTATGTTTCGATGATGCCTGCCCAAGAAGAAGACCAGGCTTTGCGTGATTGGCGCGTGAATTCCTGGAAGAACAGGATTGCGCCAGAAGGGTATGCCTTTCCGGGAGACCCGCGGAATTGGGAACAGACCAAATACGAGACGGCAGAATTGAATCCACTAGGCGAAAAATTATTAGGCCTTAAAAAATGGTAAATATGAAATGGAAAAACACCTTATTCCTCATTGCCTTATCGGCGGTAGTATTCGCCTGTGTACAGGAGAGAAAGGAAGAACCTCAAGAAGCTGAAGTCGTGAAAGAATCAAAAGAAGAAAAACGCCTTAGGCACGTCGTCATTTTCAAATTCAATGACGATGCAGCCCCGGAGGACGTAGAACGATTGAATCAATCCTTCAATGCCCTGGCGGATTCCATTCCGGTGATCCAAGATTTTGAATGGGGACTCAATGACAGTCCCGAGAAATTTCACCAGGATTTTACCCACTGCTACTTATTGACTTTTGCCTCGGAAGAAGACCGGGATAGTATCTATACTCCCCATCCCGCGCATCAGGCCTTTGTGGCCAGTTTAGGTGCTCATCTGGAGAAAGTCTTTGTGGTGGACTACTGGGCGAATCCTTAATCAAGATCTCTTTCGCCTCTTTCCTCTTTTGATGCGTCGAATAATGACAAAGATCAAGGAGGTAACGAAGAAGATGAGGATACAGAGAATAACCATCACATTGGTGACGCCAGGGATAATTGTGGCGTTACTTTCCATATGGCTCTCTTGATTGAATTCCAGGTATTCTTCTATGGTTTCCATACCCAAACTTGCACGGCGTTCATTGATCGTTTCCCAATTTTCGGTCGGTAAACTTTTAACCTTTCCCGTAAACATTTTGATGTCTAGCTGAGTTCCGTATACCTGCTTACGCCCAGTATTGATGCGGATTCGATCGGTTAAAAATGCATAATTGTTGGGGTTGGCATTATTTCTCTCTAGTTGCACTTTCATGGAGTCGAGAACCCGCTGTTGAAAGTCAGGATCAAAATCCGCATGCTGTACCATTAGCCAATAGCCATACGATCCTTTTTTACCCACAAGGTCGAATCCTGGAAATCCTTTTTCATTCAATATTCGTTCTGCAAAGGCCTTATTGTCTCTAAAAATGCTGTCTTTCTTTTGATTCCAGCGCTTTTGACTGATGTCTTCAGATTCGGGGGGGGTAGGCATTAGCCGCGTATTGATCTATTTTTGCTCTTTGAGCTAACTCTTTGTAGAGAAGGGTATCTTGAATGATTTGTGCAGAAGCAAATAAACTGACGGAACAAAAAAGGACCGTCATCAAAATGAACTTTTGATTCATGTGGATCGGTTGATTGATGATTTAATTCAGCCTAGTAGACGTTAGCAGGTTAATTATGTTACGATATTACCTAATAATCTTGCGCTTTATTCGACAAGGGATGCTTGTACAATGCGATGAAAGCGCTCTCGCAATCCCAAAAGCCGATAGGGGGAAAGCTGCATTATCATAACCTAAGCCATATTGTGTTGCGTATGGATTTTGAAGTAGGTGCCTACGGCTCCGCCCCAACCATATACTCTTCCAGGGTCGCCAGGATCTTTTACCGCAAAACCAAGCCCAAACCCTTATTCATTAGGAGATAGACGAAGATGGCCTGGCAGCGTTCTTTGTTCTTCCAGGTATTGACAATAGCCATTGGTATTTCTCCTTTGGTTTTAAATGAAGTGTAGTTACCGCCCGCGAAATGGCGCCCGATCAGTCCTTCCTGGATGCTGTCCAGAGAAGAAACTTGGTGACCAATTATAGGGGTATACTTTCCACGATCATCGGATTCGTAATATGTTAAGAGACTGCAGATTTATGGGGTACTGAAGCCATGACCCCATCGTCAAAGAAGCGACCCCAAAGAGCTCCGAGGTCTTGTTTTGCTTAACCATTCAAATTGCTCATTTCTAAAGCTAAATTGATGATCATAAGGTCTTCTATTTCCTCAGTCATAAGTTCTGATTTTTTGTTATTTCATCCGTAGAAGATCAGAACCACCTTAAGCCATATGATTTTATTAATAAAACTACTCTCCAATAGGAATCTGCTCACCCAGAAACTTGGGCTGTACGTTTAAAAAGAGGTCCAAAAAGACCTTGGTTCTGGCCAAAGCCTCTCTTGTTTTAACCTTGAATCCGCTGTAACCGCTAACATCCTCCGCATTATAACCTATGGCCTCGAGTCCAAATTTTCTGCCGATGTAAATGGCTCTTTCGTTGTGAAACTCCTGCGAAATGACTGTTACCTTCTCTAAGCCAAAGACTTCCTTAGCTCTCACCATGGAATCTAGGGTTCTGAAACCAGCAAAATCTAGGATGATTTGGTCTTTGGGAATCCCTCGTTTAAGTAGCTCTTTTCTGAACTCTTTAGGCTCGTTATAAGAAACATGCCGGTTATCTCCACTGACCAGGATGTAATCGATTTTACCCTGCTTGAAAAGCTTAACAGCGGCTTCCACGCGGTATAGGAAGAAGAGATTCGTTTTTCCATCACGCAGATACTTAGAGGTACCCAGTACCAGGCCTACTTTGTTCTTTACTATTGCTTCAGGCGAATTATATGTCAAATCGCGAGTGGTATACTCTATGGCCAAGTTGGAACGGAGTACGAAAAGTAAAAGAAGCAAAGGAGTAAGCAAGAGGGTGTTGCGTACCGTTTTTTTACTGGGTCGGGTTTTGTTCATTGCTTATTGAAGATACGGGAAATACTCATTATTAGACTTTAATCAGTCTAGACTTATTGGTAAAATAGTTCACCGGTGACAGGAAATGTAGTGACTGATTCTTAGGAAGAAGATTCTTTGGTTCCTTCTGAATAAACTACTTCGGATTCATAAATGCCCAGTAAAGCATTTTCAATCGGTTCATCTTGCTCTTTTTCTTCCTTCATCCGTTTGAGCTTATCGTGCGATTCTGGTTGAATCTCAATAACAATATTTCCCTTCTTGCGTCCACTGTCTACATGACGATGTGCAGCGACAATTTCTTCCAGAGTGTAGGTTCTGTCAATATAAGCCGTTAACATTCCTTCATCTGCCCAACTGCTGAGTTGCTTGAGGTGTTCGGTCTTTTCTTTGGTCATCATTTCAACGGTCACAAAGGAACCTCTGCGTTTCAAGGCTCGTTTGGCATCGGATTTAGTGGTTTTACCCACCGCATCAAAAACCAGATCAAAACTTCTCTTGCGCTTGCTGTAATCTTCAGTGTGGTAGTCGATTACGTCATCCGCCCCGAGCTGTACTACCATTTCTTTATTTGGCGCACTGCAGACGGCTGTTACTCGAGCTCCAAGAATTTTTGCAATTTGAACGGCATAGCTGCCCACACTTCCTGAAGCTCCATATACAAGGACTTCTTGTCCAGGCTTTAGACGGGCTTTTTCTAAGAGGTATAAAGCGGTCATTCCTCCAATAGGTAAGGCAGCAGATTGTCGGTGATCCAGTTTAGCTGGCTTATGGAGCAGGACGCCGTGTTTCCATTGTTCCGGGATGCAAACATATTCGGCATGCGCTCCGGCCTTTAGCATCGTGGTTGTACCAAAGACTTGGTCTTCTACTTGGAAATGTTTTACACGCTTGCCAACTTTTTTTACAGTGCCCGAAAACTCATGTCCCAGAATGGTTTTTTGGGTTTGAAAAGTCCAAACATCAAACGGGCCATCAACCAATAACCGGATGGAAAATCAGATGCGCGCAAGCGAACATCTCCGGCGGTGACGGTGGAGGCATGAACTTCAACTAAAATTTCATCCGCTTTGGGTTTCGGTTCCCGAACTTCTTCAACACGAACAATCTCTGGGGGACCGTAGCGACGGTACACAGCTGCTTTCATGGTCTACATTTTGGCTATGGTTGTTCCTAAAGGTAGACAGAATATTGATTAATAACTAGTTAGGCTCGTATGGTTTCAGTAGAGATTGGGCAAATTCAGCCAGGAATTGGTTTTTATCGCTTATATACCCGTACCCAATCCACTTCCATTACCGCCGAGTTCCCGAAGCTCTCAGAACTCATGTTTCCGATAAACCAGCCTCCAACGGCATTATTAAAAACAACTTTCTGCTTTTTAAGAGCCATTTGATCAATGTTGTTGTTCGCATCGGCCAGGTAGGTATGTTTTAATTCCCCTTCGAACCAAATTTCAATGCGGTCTGCTTTCCAGATCATTTCGTAAACAAAGAAGTCATCCGTGAGGTTAAGGTCTGCCTCGTATTCAACTTCGGTGTCTTTGTTCATATTAATTCCAGGGGTGGTGCCATAGAAGAGGTTGGATTGAAACTGTTTTGGCCGATTCCCGCGGGCTTCCAGAATATCAATTTCGCCCTGGGTAGGCCAAGGGTCTCCATAAGTCCAGAAAGCGGGCCACATCCCCACACCTTTAGGGAGCTTTAGCCGCGCTACAAAACGATATTCTCGGTCTCCTTCCAACTCGGAAAAGCCAAAGAGTTCCTTGCTCTCAATACGACCTGATACATACTCGAAGCTCTTTTGCGTGGAGTCCACATTGGTTGTTGGGCCTTGAATGACTTGGCGTTCCGTCCGGATGTGTAGAACACCTTCTTTTAAACTTAACTGTTCAGGTCTATAGAGTTGGATTTCATCATTGTACGCACCTCCGTACCAAACGTTCCACTGAGAGAGGTCTCGGTCGAAGTTGTCTTCAAAGATTATTTTCCAATCGCTGGATGGCGGGGAACCATTGTTCTTCTGTTTATCCATACAGGCGGAAAGAACCACTACAGCGCAGAGCAATGGGAAGAAGACTTTTTTTATCATGGTTACGAATAAAATATTAATCAAATAGCAATAGATCAGGTTCTAAAAAACTCCTTTTAGCCTTTGATGAATTGAAAATATCGAAACCATAAGGAGAAGCCATTAAGCCTTTAAAGTCGGTTTTTAAGCGAGGGTAAGTACTTATAAATGCTTGGAAATGCTTGAATTTATCTCGGCTGATGAAGTGGTTCTCAGCTTTGAGAGCCCCCACGGTAAGTGCAGTATTGTACTTGTCTTGTGCACCGAATGCATTTACATAGGCTTTGAGTAATTTTTGAATGCACTTTTCGGCTTCTTCTGCACCGTATTGCTGAATGAGTAGCCAGGCCAGTCCCAGGTGAGCTTGAGGTGAAAAAAGGGAAGGTACGAGAGAACACTCTTCGAATTGACTTAGCAATTCAGAATCACTAAGTTTTGTGTGACTTTCCATAGAGGCGAAAGCGGGATTTGAATTGAATGATTTTAAAGGTAGAAAGAATCAATCAATCATATACCGGATCCTTAGTCTCTACAGGAAGCACTGATTCTTTCGCCCTTTTCAAACTCAAGGACTGTTTGATCTCCATTTACGGCATAACAGATTTCTTGGCCGTTTTTAACTATACCGTCGTATTCGCAACTGTAGGTGAGTTTACCCTTTTCAAAACGCTGAATGAGCACTTTTTTACCGTCTTGGTCAAAGGAAGTGATTTCGTATTTTTCCTTCTTTTTATGGTAGTAGTAGATCTTTTGAAAAACCCAGGGCTTTTTTGGCTGGTAATAGGTTCTAAACTGGGGTTTTTCGTGATCCCCTCGGTAATAAACAACCTCGGATTGAATGACACCCATGTTGTAGACTTGCTCGTAGAATGTCTTTTGTTTCCCTCGTTTAGCTTGAACTATTCCCGTAAAAAGGCCGTTGGTGTCTTCCTGGTAGGCCAAGTCCTTGTCTAAGTAAACTTCTTTCACGCTCAAAGTGTCCTGAGCATACAGGAGGCCTCCCCACAGAAGGAGCAGGATTAAAAAATACATTTTCATAATGGTGAGTGTTCTCAGCCCTATAAAGAGCTATCCTTACGAATATATAAATTAGAACAACCCAAAGTTCTTTTGCCCCTCCAGCGATCGATTAAGTGGCCAAAAAAATCTGTGAAATGGTTCTGGAGTATCTTCATGATCGCAACCAACCTTTAAAGTATTTATTCTTCAATTTTTAAGTCTGTAATGGCTTCAGAACGTATAGACTCTTTTGAAATAATCAATGGTTTTGCCGTTTTGGAAACCCTTTCATGAATATCGTTGGATTTGGTCTGCCTCAGGAGTCATCTCATACCAAACACAACGCAGGTTTTCGGGGTAATCCCATAATTTGGGATGGTCGAATTCGCTCATGCGTGTCATCCCTATTTTTTGCATCACGTTTTCCGATGGGGAATTCTGAATGACACAGGTGGAAACAATGCGCTCAAGACCGAGGGTTTCAAAGCCATGGCTGAGACACCTCTTGGCACCTTCGGTTGCATAACCCTTTCCCCAAGCGGACTGCTTGAGCCGCCAACCGATGTCCGTAGCCGGCAAAAAATCCACCTCATAGGTCTGATAGGCCAGACCAATAAGCCCAATCCATTCGCCATTATCTAAGCGTTCTACAGCGTAATAATTATAACCGTAGGTATCGTAATGCTTTTGCAGCCGTTGCAGATAAGCTTCACTTTCTTCTCGGGTCAGGGTGGCGGGAAAGTACTTCATGACCGCCGGATCTGCACAGAGTGCCGCTAGTTCATCCAAGTCTTCGGATGTCCAGTTGCGGAATCCTAAACGCTCAGAAGTAAAAAAGTAAGGACTTTGAAGGGACATTTTAATCTCTAAACAGACTTCTCGTAGGCTTCTTTTATCCAGTCCTTTAATTCAGGGTCTACCTGGGCCGTATCGGTCAATTGCACCCGGTGTGTACACATGGTGCCGAAAGGACCTGAATTTTCAAGACGATCGGTGGTGGGCTTGTCTTTTAGCTTAAAGCCAAGATCAATTCGGCTTTTGGTCGCGGGTTTAATCAGTATGAATTGCCGTTTTCGGATAATACTCACACTGCCTTTTTTAGGGGTGATGGTAACATCGCTTCCCAGAGTCTTAACAAAGCCAATCAGCGACTCGTAGATAGGGAAGAGGCTTTCCTTTCCTTTGTATTGAGCGCTGACAAGATCTTCTTCCGAATTGTTCTCTTCTTTGCTCAGCGTAACGATGGTGTTTGCAAAACCATGGGTGACCTGATGCTCGGTTTTTAAATACTTAACCCCCTCAGCTTGTTTCGCATAAATCGTGAGGGCCTCTTGATAGTCTTCGTTGACAATGAACTCTTCAGCCCTTTGGATTTCTTGGTGGTAGTTCATGTAGCCCACGCCTTGTTCTTCTTTAGTAGCGCAAGAAGCAAGCAGAATCAAGCAGAGCAGGAATAAGTTTTTTGTCATAACGTATAAATTACAGGTCTTCTAAAGGGGTTTGATCCCTCATCCAACTCCATTCCACATCAGTAAGAAACCAAGTAAAGGCTTCTAAATCAGTTACTCCCCAGTCCTGAAATTCTTTTAGATTATTGAAAAGAGTATGCGCATTTTCCATATTGGGGTGGAGCAGGAGCTGTTCTATTTGTTCCTTAAAGTGCTCTGGTTTATCTGGACACTTGTCTAAATAGGTTATCAGCCATTTGTGGTAGGGAAATAAAATGCGGTTGTGTGCTAAGATTAATCGGGAGGCAAAGAGCGTCAACTGGGAAGCGGCTCTTGTTTTGGTATAGAGGTTATCGTGACGATCAGCCTCGCCCATAAGCCAATGTTGTATAAAAGCCATGGAATAGAAGGAACGCATGCGCTCTTCCCGTCCTTCCTCTGGATATCGCTGTATTTTATGCAACAGATCTAAAAGCCTTGCGTCTTTATTATATGCAGGGAAAGCTCCATCGAAAGCAGCTCTCGTCGGTTCATTCCCTTTTTCTGCCACCAACTTTAAATAGTCCCAGGAAATAATCTTTCCATCTACATATCCCTTGGGGTAATCACAAAGGTCTGTGCGGATGATAAAGAGGTCATTTACGGCTTCTCTTTTTATGTATTCTTCGTCTTGAACCAACATCATAAAATCGACATCGGAATCCTCGCGGGCGCAGCCCTTGGCCACAGAACCACCAATAATGATGGCTTCAACAAAAGGCTGGTCCCTATAGGCAGCGACCAACTTATCTATCGTCTTTTGATGATGAGAATGAATTTCTCGAGAAGTAGGCTTACCAACATAGACATAAATCGGGTCCTTGCAATTGGGATCAATCAATTTGAAAATTCGTTCTCGAATGCGGAGAAGTAAGAGATCTTCCGGAACTAAATGGTCCAGATAAAGCCTGTACAAATTGACTTTTTCCATTTGATTTTTAGAATGGGCCTCTTGCAGTTTGTCGACAGGAATCAATTCTTTAAGATGAACTGGAAAGTGAAGCGAAAAAAACTCCATAACTATAGAGTCCTCGTTCTTCAAATCCTTCTGATCGGTATAAAGGTTGTTCTTGCGAAGTTCTTCCTTTAAAGGATAAGTAGGGGTAGAAGGCAGACCTCTTCCAGACGCCAATTCGCGTAATAATCCCAGGATTCCTTCTAAATCATTTGTTTGAATAATTCCTTCGTCGTGCAGATGACTTTGGTATTGGTTCAGGATCAAATTGCGAAGTCGGTATTCGTCCGGACGTTTGTCCCTTAGAAACGCATCAAAATCAGCATCGTGAGTTGTATCCATTTCAGTTCTTTGTGTCCTTAAAATTAACCAATGTCACAGCGAATAAAAAAGCCCCGGTTCTTGCCGGGACCTTTTACTGATAAGCTTTACTAAACACTAACCATTAACTAAAAATATAGGCTTATCAAAATCAAAACTTAATTGAAAATCGAGATTTAGGACAAGTTGTTTTAATAGCGAACACGAACACCGAATATAACCGAGCTAAAACTGCCATTCTCAACTTGAATACCAGTAAACATGGCAGAGAGGTCCCACTGACATGGACTCTTTTCAGTAGCATTTTTTATTCGGTACCCCCCGCCAATATCATAGGCCATACCGCCAGATATTCCTTCAGTAAGACCAATGGCATACCCAAGACCTGCGGACACAGTAAAGCCATCGAGTCCTGGTGATACATCGGAAAGCTCAACCAATGCCCGAGCTTTTACAGGAGCGAACGCTACCCCTTCAGTCTGGAAGCCAAAGTCGGTTTCTTTTCCGGTAAATCTGGAGTAACCCAATTCTGGCATAATCTCTAATGCCTTCGTCGCGTGGATTAAATACGCAATACTGACCAGGTAATTAAAACCGAAAAAGTCGGTTTCGGGGCCCAAAACCAAACCACCCCCGGCAAAATAATTCAGGCGTTGCCCAATTGGACGATCAGCGAGTTCAGGCTCTTTGAATTCTTCTCGGTTTGGCGACTCTTCAAGGCTTTCTTGCATTCTTTGAGTCATTGATTCTGCTATTCGATCTGACAATTCATCATAGGAAGCTTGTTTAGCATTCTCTTTGGAGGGGCAGCACTTGATATATTCCGTATTGAATTTTACCTTTTTAGGGGTTGAAATACTCCATTTAGAATTGGTCATTATGCCTTGGAGCTTGGCCGTGTACGTAAATTTACTCTCCTTGACGCCTGTGCCACAGGGGCAAGTTGAATTGATATTGATGAGTACCTCGTAGTCAACTTTAGGAAATTTTAGTTTACTAACTCTTATCGTCGGGTCAAGAAAGACTCTGCATTCGCCAATGGTTTTTGCCATGCCACGATAACGCCAATGATTCTCTTTTTTCAAGAGAAAACTGAGCTTGTTATACGCGACTCGCATTTCATTTTTTTGTTCATCGCTTAATTTGCCAAGATCTTTTTTGGTGAGTCGAAAAGCAAAATCAGAGAAATTTTTTGCGTCAGAGTAAGCCTGGGCTACCCGGTCAGCAACAGACGGAAAGAATCCGCGATCGACTGATTTCAATTCTAGATGCTTGAAAATACCCTCAATTGTCCAGTCGCTTACATTTTCAGGCTTCTTCTGGAAATTTTCCGTTGGGTAAAAGTTGATACTACTCGCTGTATTGCGCAGATGATCAATTACTTGCTTGACATAACTGGTTTTTAGATTACACTCTGGCGAGAAGTTTAGTTTGGCCAAATCCGGACTAGTTAAAACAGACCTGAAAGCCCTATTGATTTCATCTTGAAAAGGTTCCTCATCTACTATAAAATAGGGCTCACTTTTCAGTTTTGTGGTGGTGCTAAAGTTGTCGTTTTGCGAGTGCATCCCCTGGACGATGAATAGCCCGAAGAGGAGGAGTGATTTCCATCTCATTTTGTTCTGGTTTTATGTTTATGCCAAAACAAGAGTATCTGCTTGGCTAAGTCAATACCAGAACTCAGGTATATTCAAGGGGAACAATGACCAAGATTGAAGTGCCGTTTTGTGGACTGGAGTCCAACAAAATTGGCCTTTCAGCTGATCTACCCGAGAGCGTATGTTTTGTAATCCTATGCCTTCTCCGGAATCGGTTGCGGATAGGCCTTGTCCATCGTCTTCAAAACTCAACGTCAAGGATTCATCGTGCCCAAATAGTTGCATGCTAACGGTACTTGCTTTGGCGTGCTTAATGACGTTTTGTACTAATTCTTGCACTATACGGTAGAGATGGGTGGCCTTTTCTTCGTCTAAATCTTCTGGGAATTGATAGGTGTTGAATTGCATCTTAAGCCCTTCCGTTTCTTCCACCTCCTGGAAGAGATCTTCAAGTACCCCTGCTAAACCAACTAACTGAATATCAGCTGGGGTGAGGGCATGAGCCATCTCCCGAATTTCTGTGCAGACTTGATCAAGTTCTTTTTCGACGTCTTTTTTATTGGGTTTTGTACTGAACAGGCGTCTAATGTTGGACACCCGACTCCCGATGTTGTCGTGTAATTCTGCTCCAAGTCTGCGTCTTTCCTCTTCCTGCCCCTGGACATAGGCATTTAGGAATTTTTGCTGTTGAACCAATAGTTTTTGCGCCAAGGCATTGCGATCGCTGTAGATTTGACGTATGATTAAGGAGAGGGTAATCGATAAGAATAAGATCTCCAGCACGGAGGCAAAAAGGATCTGAGAGAGCCCGAAAAAAGTGACTTTGACCAATCCAAAGCTGTGATGCAACAACATAAAAACGGAGGCCAGAGTCATGAACAGGTAAGAGATGGCAAAGTAAACACCAACTTTTTTGTTGTAGCGCAGATAGACCACAATTTCAGCAATCACGGCACAGACCAAAAACAGTATAGTGGCATACCAAAATTTCATAAATAGGGCGACCTGTGCTTCGTACAGTGATGGCGTGATAAAGTGAAATACAAGGCGAAGGGCGACCTGAACGCCAATGATGATTTCTACAACGCGCTTCAATTGCGGTAAGTACTTTTTGGCTTGTAAAAGTTCTTGGGCAAAAAGGACAAAAATCAATGTAGAAAACTCAATGGCCAAGACATAGAGTAGGCGTCCATTATCTAAATTGGAGGCGGGTATGATTAGGTTGATGTACCCCAGATAAGCCGCCATATAAACACCCAAGGAAATTAAATAAAGTGCGTAGAGCAGGGCGTTACTGTATTGTGTTGCGTAGAAGATGAAAAGGGCAAATAAGATGGAAATGAGCGTGAGGCCAAAATAGGAACCAATCAACGTATTTTGCAAGGCTGAAAGTTGATCAAATCGGCCTTTGGTATGCAAGTTCATATCGGTGGCCAGGGGCTTGCCCTCTGATTTAGTGAAAACCACATAGAAGTTGGCCCTCTCATGAGGAGCCAGGGTGATCTGGGTATTCCAGCTGCGTCCATTCGGACTATGCCCCGAAGTCAATCCCAAAAATCCAATTTCTTTTAGCGTATTTCGTTTGCGTTTATAAACTCGAACATCTTCGATAAAGGGGTAAGAAAAGCTCAAAGTGTAAGTTGTGCTTTGGGTGTTTGGATTGAGTAGTTCAAAATCCAAATAGGCTTGGGACACGGCGAAATCAAGATAAACGAAAGAGCGCTTGTCATTTTGTTCTTTGAAGTCGCTAAGTCGATTCAAATGAAAAGGGCTTGCCTTTTGTGTGCTGGTGTAGAGTTCGCCATACAACCTCAAATTTTCCAGCCTATTTGGAGTTTGGGCTTTTAGTATGGCCAACCCAAGGAATAGGAAACCCGTGATCAGCCCAAGATTCCGTTTAGATGAGTTGGTTTTCATGAGCGAAGTTCACGAGCTTGACATTGCTGTCGACCCCGAGTTTTTTGTAAATATTCTTCTTGTGTGTCTCAACGGTTAGGGGACTGATGTTCATGATTTCAGCAATGTCGGGTACCTTTTTACCTTCACAAAGACAAATCACAATCTCCTTTTCGCGAGGTGTGAGTTGAACGCTTTTAGTAAAATCATCGGCCTGTCCTCGAGAATTCTCAAGGGCCCTACGGACCCCCTCACCATAGTAAAATTTCTCAGACTGAACTACGTGATTCAAGGCATCTTCTAAATCTTCAGAACTACAGTTTTTAAGCAAAAAGCCGCGTGCCCCCAGACTTTTTGACTTTTGTATGATACTGCTTTTGTTGTACATGGTTAAAACCAGCGTGGGAACTTCAATGCCATTTTCCCGGAACTCACGTAGTATTTCCATTCCGTTTTTATCGGGAAGATTGAGATCCAGTACAAGGATATCTGGAAGTCCCTTGGAGAAGAAATCGAGCAGGGCTTTGTAGTTAGATACTGCCTTGATCACTTGAAATCCTTTAAAACTGTGAATTAAAGAACTGAGCCCATCACTGACGATCAGATGGTCTTCGCACAAGACGACGGTTTTCGGGTTGGTATTCACGTTTGCTCGCTCTTATCCAGTAAAATACACAAATTTTAAGGCATCCCATGAAATTGGAGGGGAGCATTTGCTGAGAAGCGGCGATTCAGTGCTTAAGAACCCTCTTGCCTACTGATGTAATCCTCTAGGTAGGTATGAAGTCCTATTTCCGGAGAGCTTAAGATCTTATCCTGAAAGGGGACTTCCAAGAGCTCCAAGAGGCGTAAAATAGCAAAGCCTGTCGCGTAATGATAGGTTGCCGGACCTGCATAGGTCAAGTACTCAAAATCCGGTTGGGTGAATTTAACATCCTGAAATTCCTTGTGAGAATGAAAGAGTGAGTCCTTTTGAATGGACGGTTCATGCTCGGACTTGCTCCATTGCTCCATAACTTTCATACCCTTGTATTCCATAAAGCGGGCAGAACCTTCCTGAATGTCATAGAAATTCTCTACTTCTTCCAATAAAGGGTAGACCTTCCCGTATTGCTCCATTCGCGACTTTCTTGCTTTTAGATAGGAACGAATTAAGGCCATTCGGTTGGGTTCTTGATCGATGGCCTGAAGCAAAAGGTCATTCTCTTTTTGAACCGCTTCTAAAAAGCTCTTGTCCTCCAAACAGAGTTTACGCAAATCTCGAATATCAAAAGGCAATTGCGCGATTCTCTTTTTGGTGTACTCCTTGAATTCAGGAGTATTGTACTGAAAATGATGGAACATCTCATGCAAAACCATCGCACTCCAACTTTCTGTACTGCTTACCGATGGAATATAAATTCCCGTTTCTTCCACCGATAAAAATTGCTGAACAGGATTGTTGTAATACAGTTTGGTCGAGTCGGCTTCTTCAAAACTAATCATGAGTTCGAAATGGTAGGGAATGGAATCTGTGCGTGGACTCAATACATAATCCTCACTAAAGGTTTCCGAAGTAGTAAGGCTATTCAATACTTGCTGGTTTGGAAAGAATACCTCCGAATCTTCTCCATTAAAATAAATAAAAGGGCCTTCTACCTTTTTCTCGCCAAAGGCGGGCCAAACTTGCTGTGCTGCCTCTTGCCGCATATCAAGGACATATTGAATTCTGCGGGCAGATAAGCTGTCGGGTAGTTGAAGTTCAGTCTCTGAAGTGGTGTCGTTTGAAGGATTAATTTGAAATTGGCAGGCGGTAAACAGGGCGAGCAGGGTACACCCCAAAAGTGTGTGTTTGTTCATGCCTTATTGATGAACCGTACCGGTTTTTGTTTCAGAAAGAGCTCTTATTCTTTAAGAGCTTCAACTTGACTGTTTACAAAATCCATGACCAGACTCTTAAAGCCTTCTCCACCGACTTCCATCATATTCAGATGTCCTGCTCTGGGTACAATGACCAGTTCTTTCTTCTCGGTTTTAAGACTGTCGAAAAGATCTTGAGCATTGTCAACACTAATTCTTTTATCCGAATCACCGTGAGCGATCAAGACGGCTTGTTCAATTTCTTTAGCCGATTCAATGGGCTGAACAGCTGTAGGGTCGAAGTTGGCTTCTTCGGCTGCCCGCTTTAAGGCATAGTCCGAAATTTGCTTGATCATGACGCCTTTCGCCATTCGTTTGCCGTATTCGAAGACCACTTCGTCCAGTGATCTAAACGTACTTTCAACGATACCGAAATTAATTCGTTCATCTGCTTCCAAGGCTTGTAAAGCAATAGCTCCCCCCATGGAGTTGCCCCAAATACCAATGGGAATACTATCGTTTTCTTCTTTGATAAAATCAACGATGCGTTTTATATCCTCCTTCTCGTAAAAACCATAAGTGATGTGTTCTCCCTGACTTTCGCCATGTCCTCTACCATCGAAAAGGATGGCATCGTAGCCTTGCTGAGCAAGCAGATCGGCCTTATTCATCATCTGTTCTTTGTTTCCACCAATCCCGTGGACCAGGATGACTACGGCCTTCGGTTCTTCTTTGGTTAAGGTCCAGTAACCTTTTAACTCCAGATCATTTTGACCGATGAGCACTAAATTGTCGTAGTCCAGTTCCAGGTCTTCCGGTGTGCCTTCATTCAATCGTCGGTCTCTTTTTGTAATCAATTCGCCTCCCTTAAGATGAAGGAAGGCAAATCCGCCTCCGGCGGCTAGAACTAGTAGTACAAATACAAAGCGAAGTAGTTTTTTCATTTTAAGAATAGTGGTCTTAGTGTTTTAAATATTTGAGAATGAGACCGATTTGACCCAGGTGGTATAAGTCGTGGTGCAGCATGCCCTGCAGCACGAAGCGATAGGGGTAATGGCCTTTAAAATCGGTATAGAAGTATTCTTGATCCAAAAAAGAATCGTCTTGATCTGCGAGCAAATCAATAATGGTTTCAAGACTTTCTTCGTAGTTGGCTCGTACAGTAGACCAACCCAGGGGAATTAGTTTTTCGTTGGGCAGCCAATTTTCTTCACACTTCTCGGTTTTACTGCCACTGCCTGTTTGAATCTTAAGAATAGTCTCTTGACGCCAAAGAGTCAGGTGCGATAAGATTTCGGCAATACTGTGGAGATCGGGTAGGGGGCGTCTAAAAGCGTCCTTTCCCTCTAACTCGTTAAAGCGGCGTAGATAATTGGCTCCCATCCAAAGCACTCCGTTTTGCACATCTCGGTACTGTTGGATCAGGCTTTCAAGTTCGGTTCTCACTCTGTTCAATTAGTTTCCTGGAGGCGCAACCAATTCTACATAGATACCGTCAGGATCCTGTACAAATACCAATTGATAGCGTTCTCGCTTAACCCATCCCACAAGCTCTATGCCAGCTTTTTCAATTCGCTCGATGGTCTTGTCAAAATGTTCTTTGGTGTAATAGAGGGTGATGTAATTCACCCCTGAGCGCTTATCGATTCCTTTGGGACGGGCTTGCCTTTTGGTCTTTTCGAAATAAGCTAGCTTGACAATGGTCCCCGATGGACGGTCCTGTAACTTAAACTGTTTTACAGAGAAGGGCCTGTTGTTGGCTGCTCCGGCCTCTTTACTCCAGGCTTCGTCGAGGCTAAATCCTCCAATTGGACTGAGCCCCAGAATCTCTTTGTAAAACTTTTCAGAAGCCTCAATATCACTCACTACAATTCCCATGGCCCCAACACCCAATTCGGCATTGCTTTGGGCATTCAGAGAAAAGTACAGGCTAAGGGTTAAACAGAGAGAAAGAATTCTTTTCATGGCTTTGGTTTGTTTTAAAGGTAGCAAGAAAGCCAGAAAGAAATTCTCATTTAGGGGCGACCGGCTTCCAATCGCTTCAATAAGCCATCGAGTATTTCGTCCTTATCGTCTCTCAGGTGATCGCGGATAAAGATGTCGGGCTGAACACCTTGGACGGCCTCACTACCATTCACTCGTGTGATTTTACCTTTAGCCGTTTTGACTGGGATACCGGTGATCGGCAAGGTATAGGTCAATTGTGAAGCATAAAGAGAAGGAGAATCTCCTGTCTCTTCCCCTACCATTTTGCCAAAGCCGTAGTCCTGAATTTGAGCCGCAGTAACGGCGGATTGAGAATGGGATTGGCGGTTTATTAAAACATAGACGTTCCCGGTAAATCTTTTGTTTTTTGGTTGAGGAAGGTAACTCTCAAATTGAAATAAAAAGCGTTCGCCGTCTTTATGACCCAGTATACTTTTCGCATATTCCGTCGTCAGATCACTGTTTTCTCGAACGTGCTTTTTTAAAATCGCGCTGGATTTGAGTTCAAATGAAGAATTCCATTGAAAGGGTTTGTCGGCAATATAGGAGACCATGTAATCGCTAAAAATATCATCACCGCCACTGTTGTAGCGTAAATCGATGATTAAGGTTGGGGATTTCTTTGTTCGTATTTGGGTAAAGGCGGAATCGATAAAAGATTTGAATTGGTTTAAATCACCTCCAAAGTCACCTGGATTCAAGTAGGCCACCTTTTTGTAATGCTTGAATTTGGGAGCATTGATCAGAATATCCCATCTTTTCATTTCGAAGCCCTCTATAGCTGGCACGGCCTTAATCTGCTTGTGGATTTCTTCTCCATTTACTTTTGCTACGACCTCATAACGGGCCTTACTTCCATACTCTTGCCAGTACAGTCTCGGGAAGGAGATGATTTCTGCCTTGGTGTACTTGAAGTAGGGACGTTCTGCGGAGATATAGGCAGAAAGCTGCTGAAACACTTCCATGATTGGCATTCCGTCAATCGAAAGGATTTCTGTTCCTTTTTGAAGTTCGCTTAGGGGAGTCAGGTTATTTCTTACGAGTGCCTTACCATCTTCAATGACCAGTTCTAAAGGAAACAGAGTTCCACCTCCCTCAGCGTACTCCAAGTATTGGGCTACTGGGAAGATTACCTCGGTATGTCCATTGTTCACTTTTGCAGTAAAGGTTTGAAAGAGAGTGGTGATTTCTTGTATGCTTAGCGAATCTTGGTGAATCCCTTTTTTCAGAAGATCGTAGTGTTTCTGCATTTCTTCCTTGCTGGTGTAGGCGTAGAGGTCATAGTGTGTTTCTTCCAAAGACTGATAAAGATATTCGAAGTCTTTAAGGACTTCATCGCGGCAAAATGAAGAACGGTTCCCTTGGGAAAAGGCCAATTGAAAACCAAGAACAGTCAAGACGAAAAGTAGCTTTTTTAAAGCGTTCATGTGATGCGTTTTGGGGTAAACGAATCAGGGATGAATTCGCAACAACAAAAAGGAACTTTTTTAATTTTGACCCTTGTATTAAGCCAGTTCAAAATTGATCTTTAATTTGGTACTTTAATCATTAATCACCTCATGGAGCTTTACGAAATCCTCACAGCCCTTACCTTTTTAGCGGCTGTATTCGGGTACATTAATGCCCGTTTTATCAAACTGCCGACCGCCATTGGTTTAATGCTGATTGCTATCCTGTTTTCCTTGGTGGTAATCGGGCTGAGTTATTTTGATGATACCCTGTACCAGGTTGAGCTCTCTTTGATCAAACAAATTGATTTTGAGGAAGTAGTGATGAATTATATGTTGAGTTTCTTGCTTTTTGCGGGGGCCTTACATACCCATTTTCAACAACTCAAGAACCAGCGCTGGCCCATTTTACTCTTTGCCACTTTGGGAATTCTGATCTCGACTTTCTTGGTGGGTACCCTGACCTTCTTTTTGCTGGCTGCTCTGGGTATTGAAGTGAATTACGTGCTGTGTCTTCTTTTCGGGGCTCTTATCTCGCCTACCGATCCCATTGCTGTGTTGGGAATTCTTAAAAAGGCCAATGTGCCTAAAAAGCTCGAAACCAAAATTGTGGGGGAATCCCTCTTCAATGATGGAGTAGGGGTTGTTATTTTCTTGACACTCTTTGGTGTTGCCGCCAAAGGTAGCGAAAGCATCGATCCTCTAGAAATTGCGGAACTTTTTGGTTTGGAAGTCTTCGGAGGGATCCTGCTCGGGGTCTTTATCGGCTGGGTGGCCTTTATGCTCATGAAATCCATCGATGACTTTAGCATAGAAATCATCATCACCCTGGCCACTGTTATGGTGGGAACGGTCCTAGCGCATAAGCTGCATGTTTCAGCTCCCTTAGCGATGGTTGCTGCAGGTCTTGTGGTAGGTAATGACCGAGCGAGATCTGCCGCTATGTCGGAGGTTACCGAGCGCTATGTGGATAAATTTTGGGAGTTATTGGATATTCTTCTCAATGCCATTCTCTTTGTACTCATTGGAATGGAGATGCTGGTTTTAGTCTACGATACCAACTACATTCTCGCTGGTGTTCTGTGTATTCCGATTGTTTTGCTCTGCCGTTATCTTTCTCTTTTGGTGCCGGTTAAGCTATACGAGAAGAAGTTGGAGTTTGTGCCCCGGACCAACCTGATCATGACCTGGGGTGGACTTCGTGGAGGAATATCGATCGCTCTGGCCTTTACCTTAACGGCCGATATGCACCGCGATATGTTCTTGATTCTGACCTATATCGTGGTGGCTTTCTCTATTTTAGTTCAAGGACTCACCATAGAGAAACTGGTAAAACGGGTGCTGAAGTAGGGCTTATTTTTCGTTGAGTTTCCACTTTTTCCCTTCTTGAATGACTTTTATCCGAAAGGCCTCATCTCCTTTGTAGTAAATGATGAGTTTGGATTCGGCTGAGTCAAATCCGTACCGAAAGTCCTTGCGCTTAAAATCCGGAAAGCGTCTTCCGAACTTTTCGTTCCCTTCTTCTATGCGTTCAGCCCAAACGGTGAGATCTTCTTCCCCGTCAATGACCCGCTGACTAAAAGAGTTTTTAAAGAGTAAGGGTTTATTTTTTGTAAGGGCCTTCAGTACATTTTCGAAGGGGGTGCTCTGTGGAATATGTTTTTTCTGAGCATAGCCTGCTACAGCTGTGCAGATAAAGAGGAGGGCAATGATGAACTTTTTCATGTGTCAATCGTTTTGATGGGTTGATTTACGATATCGAATGCCGTAAATAAATGATTTTTATAACGTTCTGCTCTGTAATCCTCCCGAAAAAGAGTCCAGATCATCGCATCTCGGTAGGTCCCTTCACTGTCTTTAACTCTGTTTTTAAGGGTTGCTTCATGGGTAAAGCCCAATCTCTCCGGGATGGCCTTACTGCCGTAATTCTTCGGATCGCAGTGAATTTCGAGGCGTTCTACATCTTCCACCTCAAATGCGAGTTTTACCAGTCCTATTACCGCTTCGTTGATATAGCCTTTCTTTTTCTCTTGACAAAAGCTGTTGGTGTGAGATAGGAATGTAAATAAAAGGGCCAGAGGCCATCGAAAATGATTCATCAGGTAAAATAATTGAGATATACTAAAAACCCTATTGCACAGGCAATTACAATACCAAGGAGTACTTTATCCAGCATTCGTCTTCGAGAAGCATTTTTTCTAATAGTACTTTTTATGGAATTCAATTCCACTTCACTAGGCTCAGGAAACTCTAAATCTCCTTCAGACTGCGCAAGATCAGAAGTGTCGAACTTGCCGTCAACTATGTTCTTCCGGTCTTTCTTTCGCCTTAAAAAGGCTTTAAATTGATCTAGACTGCCGTGGGCCATAAAAAGACTTCTTATGGGTAAAGTAGAGGGAAATATCTCTCTAAAAATCCTGAGATTCTGGTTTAGGAGAAATCATGATGTGGGCTCGGTGGGTTCCGGGATTCATAATCCATGGATGGTCCGGACTGATCGGTACCTCTGGTAATCCTGTCGATTCCGAAGTAGCAAAGGGGAGGTAGACCACGTAGCGGTAGATGGCATCCTCTACTTTGTTGGTTTCAGGTTCATAGTTGGTCTTGGAACCGTAGTAAATATGTAAGGTTGATCCAGGATTACCCATTTCGAGTTGTCCTGATTTTACCTCTGCTTCTCGGATGTCGAAGATTTCTCCTCCCGATTTGCCTTGGGCTCTTAGCTCTCGGCCTCGGGCCATAAAAGGTTCCAAATCCTGGTGGTAACAAGCCGCATTAAATCCGGGTTTACTGGGATCATCGGTAATGACAATGAATTCGTTGCTGCCTTCGCGAAAGGTGACCCATTCTCCGGCCATATTGATGCCGATGACTTTGCATCCTTCGCGGCTTTCGGCTGGTGCAGCCATAAGGGCTGTGGCAATAAGTGCCTCATCAGAATCGATGGCTTTGAAATTCACTTGTTTTTCGGTAACCGTGCTATCCATGGCCATTTGTAGTTCTATAGTTGGCTTTTCTTCTTCTTTTTGCGTCGAATTGCAGGCCGAGACCAGTAAAGCAAGCATTAGCAGTCTTACTAAATTTTTCATGGAAAATTAATTTCAAGATTAATTGAGGTGCCCATTTTTAATTTATTTCACATTGGAATACTAGCTTAAGTAGGTCAGGGAGTGCCAAATCAATTCTTTATCAATAAAAAAATGGAGGCAAGAATAATTCCGCTTGGCCAAGAAAGTTAGCAAAAAAGTAGAAAGCCTATTCCATGGGGACTTTTATTACTCTTTTTACTTTGTCCGAATAGGAACCCAGATTTCTTCCTCAGATTCCGGATCATTGTTTTTGTATTCGGTTCCCAAGACTTCAAAATGGGGCCGGTCGTCCACCCAATAGGAGGAAGAGGGGATCCATTGCGAAAAGATGTATTGAAAAATAGAAGGGTCAGCGCTCGAGCCTTTGTAATCAAATACTGCATAGAGCCCACCCTCTATATGAAAGGATTTCATTCCTTCAGGTATGTGATCCAGCGCGGTAACCTCCACAGCAGCCCATTTGATATAGGTGTTGGTCGGTTTGAAGTTTTGGGGGTAATCAGCGGGGTAGACCTGTAGAGAAATTTTGTCCTCACTCGCTCTGTTTTGAATTTCTTTGATTCGCGGGGCGAATTGACCCCAAAGTTGACCGGTCGTATTGTTAATTAAACTCATTTCCAGGCTTTGGCCAATGAGCTGTTTAGGTTCAAGGGTAATGATTCGTGGGTTCATAGATCTTTGTCAGGTCTTCTTGCTTCAGGCAGACAAGTTGGGACTTCTCCTCAAAAAATCAAAGCTGGACTCGTATTACCTTTTCTAAACTACAGGGTCTCTGTCTAAATCACTGTAGGGGTATACCTCTTTTTCTTTTAGAAGCTTAAAGAGTTCGGCACTTCCATTTTGCCTTGCATAGTCCATTTCTTGCCTAAAAACCTGCATACACAGCAAAAGATGGTGCTGGCGATCACCAATTTTAAATTTTTTTCCATCAGGTTCGTACAAATCAAAAATCAGGCAGGTATTTTCTTCACCTGAACCATTAGGAACTTCGATGGTTTCATTCGGATTTAAAATAGCTTGGGATGAATACATTCCAATGGCGGTTAAGAAACCACAGGCCTTTCGCTCAATCAAATTAAAAGGGCTGGTTTCTCCTTCCACACTGCTGTAGCCATGTTTGGTGAAGGCCACTAATTCATAAGTACCCAATCTATTTTTTTTTGGTCCATTGCCATCTGGATCCAATAGCTCCATCGTTGCAAATCCAGTTCCTTTTATGTGATTAGGGAAGTAGTACATATCGACTCCTCCTCCCAAGGAGAATGGTACAACGGCATGTCCAACAAGGTCGTGCATTTTACCTAAAACATTTTCGAGTCCTTTTGATTTTAATTCATAGTCTTTGTCAAATTCTTCCTGTGTAAACTCTTTTACAATTGGCGTTTCTTTTTTGCCGAATAGTCTTTTCAAAAATCCCATAAGATTAATCCAGTTTAATTGAAGCTGGGAATCCGCTATGAACATAGAAGATTCTGATTTAGGATTAGCCAAGGTAATAATCCGGGAAAAGAAGAGGAGGGTAGTTTTCTGTAAATTTTCTCAAAAAAGAATAAAAAAAGGACCCCTAAATGGAGTCCTTTTTTCGTGCTTCTAAAGCTGTAGCGAGAGGGAGACTTGAACTCCCGACCTCAGGGTTATGAATCCTGCGCTCTAACCACCTGAGCTACCTCGCCATCGTGGTCAAATACTCTTTGCGATCAATAGAGCTTTTTAGCGGGTGCAAATATAAAAGAAAGTTTTGCCGAACTCAAAATGAGAATTGATTTTATGAAATGTGGTTTATTTTTTTATATTACCTCCAATTATAGAATACCCCAAGTCAATAACCCCTTATTACATGAGTGAAAAGATCAAATTTGAGATGGAATTTGTGATCCAATCTTCCCCTCAAATGCTTTATCAATACATTTCTACACCTTCGGGCTTATCGGAATGGTTTGCCGACAACGTCAACTCCAGAGGCGAAAAATTTGTCTTTATCTGGGATGGGGCGGAAGAAGATGCTAAACTTCTCAAGAAAAAAAGTGACGAGTTCGCTCGATTTGCTTGGGATGAGAGCGAGGACAACAGCTATTTTGAGATGCGTATCATCGTGGATGAAATCACTTCGGATGTTTCCTTATTCATTACAGATTTTGCGGAAGAGTCCGAAATGGATGAGGCCAAAATGCTTTGGGATAACCAAATCTCAGACCTCAAGCACATTCTGGGCTCAGTTTAAGACTGTAAAACCCTTTTATCGAGGGCTTTCTTCTTAATTTTGCGATTCTAAATTTCGGGTATGCAACTATGGAACCTGGATGGGAATTTTGTGGAATACGATAAGATTCCGGTTTCGCTTTTTAATCGATCCTTTTATTTCGGAGATTCTTTAACCGAACCTCTTTGGATTCAGGACGGCTTTATTCCGTTTTGGGAGGAGCATTATTTTCACCTGATGGCTTCGATGCGTAAGCTTCGTTACGCGATTCCCATGGAATTTACTCCGGAATACCTGGAACAGCAATGCTTAGCGCTTTGGGAAAAGGCCGGTAAACCAGCGAAACTATATCTCGAGATACAAGTTGTTAGAAGCCAAACCCAGGTGCCTTGGTCCAAAGAAGGTGGAGTACACTTCTTGATTCATACTATTGAAGACCTACCAATGGCGACATTAAGTCCAGATGCCGAAGCGGAAGAGTGCGAGCTGTATAAGGACCACTACTTGCCGAGTGGACTTTTAGCCAATCTTTCATCTCCAAACCCCGCGGCAATTTCGGTTGCACATTCTTTTGCTATAGAGAATGGATACGCCGACTGTGCGCTGCTCAACGAGAGTAAACAAGTGGTCAGGGCTTTGAGCGGACTCATTTTTATTGCTTCAGAGGACGGAATAAAAATTCCAGAATTATCCGGTGGGTCTCCTGCCTGGGTTGTTCGTAAGCAAGCTTTGATTTTACTGGACGCTATGGCCAGGGAAAATGACTGGTCCATTGAGGAAGTGGCTATTTCTCCTTTCGAAATACCCAAAGCCAAGGAAGTTTTTACCATGGACCCCTACGCTCGTCTTTATTCGTGGAAAAAATACAGAAAGACCGTCTACCAACAGTTCAGTTGGAAGGAACGCTTAGAAGAGGCTTTTCAGGGCGCTTGTTTGCCTAAAGAAGAAAAGGAAGAAGCCTAGTTATACGAAGGGTCTTCTGGTGCATTGGACCAGAGCAGGTAATCACCTCCTAATTCAATCATGTTTTCCTTCCAGAAAGAAAGAGAAGACTTTTGGATAATGCTACTTTCATAGCTATTGGGGACCACCACCCAGGACTTGGAATTCAATTCTTCTGAAAGTTGTAGACTGGCCCAGCCAGAATAACCCAAGAAGAAGCGAATGTCGCCTTGTTTAATTACTCCTTGGTTGATAAGTTCAATGGTTTTGTCAAAATCTCCACCCCAATAGATTCCATCGGAAATCTCCACACTGCCTTGAATCAGTTCAGGTACCTTGTGGATAAAGTAGAGGTTGTCTTGTTCTACAGGACCTCCATTAAAAACAGGGAAGGGTACCTCGATATCGGGAATCAGTTCGTGAATCTGATATTCGAGTGGTTTGTTGAGGATAAAGCCCACAGAACCTTCTTCATTGTGTTCTGCGATAAGAACCACGGAACGATTGAAGGAGACGTCTCCAGTAAGAGTCGGCTCTGCAATCAGAAGGTTTCCTTTTTTGGGTTCTTGTGAAAGCATTGGGTGCATGGCTTTATTCTAAATTTACTATTCTCATTTTGAATGACAAAAACGTTCTAAAAAAGAAAAGCACTTCACGACGGAAGTGCTTTTTCAGATAATCAACAATATTGCGATTAGTTCACAGCGTTCCCTAGTTCAGTTCCAGCTTTAAACTTTACTACATTTTTAGCAGCAATTTTGATGGTTTTACCAGTTTGTGGGTTACGACCTTCACGAGCGTTGCGCTTCGATACAGACCATGAACCGAATCCAACTAGAGAAACACGGTCACCTTTTTTCAAAGAACCTTCTACGTTACCCAAGAAAGATTCCAATGCTTTTTTGGCTGCTGCCTTTGTGATACCGGCGTCAGCCGCCATAGCATCGATTAATTCTGTTTTGTTCATAATAGCATATTATTAATTGGTGTTACTAATGATACTTCGAACAAATTTATATGGAAAACGCTCCGACGCAAGTGTAGACGCGGGAAATCGGGGTTTTTGTTGATAACTTGAACCCTTTGTTGATAAAGGAAGGAGTTTTTAACCAAATTTCGCCCAGCCTAGAGCCAGTCTAGGCTCAGCCTTATTCTACCCAAGTACCCTCTTCGAGCTGCCAGCCATTGAGTAAATCTTGGACCAGCATCTTTCTTTTTCCCGGTATTTGCATTTCCAAAATTCGCAACCAACCCTCCAGGTGTTTAATCCAGATTTGCTTTCCGATTTGCACAACAGCCAGACCCTTCTCGCGATCAGTCTGTCCGTTTTCTATCGATTCTGGTGCAGAGGAGTTTGAATCGAGTTGAAGAACCTTTACAGGACCGAGGGCTTTGGTTTCCTGACCATTCTTCCAATAAAAAGTAGTCCAGGCAGCCGGATAGGGACTTAGGCCTCTGGTAAAATTATGGAGTTGCTCCAGAGATTGGCTCCAGTCAATTTCGCAGGTTTCTCTGTGAATCTTGGGAGCTTCTTTGAGCTGATTTACTTCTTCTTGAACTACTGCCTTTGCTTTTCCATCAGAAATGAGCTCAACGGTCTTGACAATGAGCGAGGCGCCTAAGGCCATTAATTTATCGTGGAGTTGACCTGCATTTTCTTCTGGTAGGATGGAACAGCGTTCTTGAAGAAGGATGGCACCGGTATCAATTTTTTCGTCAATAAAAAAGGTGGTTACTCCGCTTTCTGTTTCACCATTGATCAGGGCCCAATTGATTGGCGCAGCACCTCTGTACTGTGGTAAGAGAGAAGCGTGTAAGTTGAAAGTACCCAGGGGAGGCATACCCCATACGACCTTAGGAAGCATTCTAAACGCGACGATAATTTGGAGATCTGCTTTAAGCGCAGCGAGTTCCATTAAAAACCCTTTGTCTCTTAGTTTCTGGGGTTGAAGTACGGGAATGCCTTTTTCCAAGGCATACTTTTTCACAGCGGAAGACTGAAGCTTTCTTCCGCGTCCCGAGGGACGATCAGGGGCGGTAACCACTCCAATCACTTGGAAGTTTTGTTCTAGAAGTGCTTCTAGTCCAGCCACTGCAAACTCTGGTGTCCCCATATAAACAATGCGGAGGTTTTCTTTATCTTTTGTCATCGCCGGCAAATATCCTGATTTCTGCTGGCTTATTGGCTCTCTTCGGATAGAAAGCGGAGGCCTTCTTCTTTAATGAGATAGGTCATATCGGTTTGCATCCCAATAAAGGAATGATCAAGCATGTACTTTACCTGCTTCAAGAAAAGATCGGGCAAATGAATAATATCAGGCAGGTCCCCCAGCTCTTTTGAATTGCCCTTGAGTTGAATCTGGGCAAGATGAGTGAGCCAGGCACGGGAGCCTCGGGATTCTTCTTGTAATTCCCGGAGCATCCAACGCCGAAAAGCCCGTTCAAAAGGAGAGTCTATTCTTCGTTCAACGCAGAGATCGCAGCGGCCACAGGCTTTGTGCTCTTCCGAAAAGTACTGCAAGATGAAATGCATACGGCAGCCCTTATCGAGTTGCGCATAGCGCTGCATGGGTTCCAAACGTCGCAATTTCATGGATCGAAAGGTCTTGAGTTCCTTTTTGACTCTTGACAGACTCATATCGTCTTCTCTTGCTTCCAAAAGGGTTATACTCATGTGCAGGTTAGGAGGAAAGTAGGTTATCATGCCTTGGATTTCAGCAAATTCCAACTGTTCTTCCAGCAGGCCTGTTCGGGTTTTCAGTTTACGGGCCAACAAATACATATTGACTTTGGTAGGGCGGTCTAATATCCCTCCATAAACTCGGAGTAATTGAGTGAAAAGCGGCTCCATAAAAGGAGATTGTTTCAGGAATTCAAGAACCTTATCCCGAGCAGCGATAACCTGAATTTGAGCGAAAGGGTCATTTTGATTGGATAAGGCCAGTAGTCCATAACGTTCTAAGAACTGAAGGGCTTGGAGTACCGGCAAGGGTTCAAAGCTGTATCGCCGGGTAAAATCCAGAATATCAAAACCAAATACCTCTCCTTTGCCTTCCGCAAAGGCCACCTGATAATAGGCCATCAGGCGACGGTAAATATCCTTTATTTGTTCAAAAGAGGGGATGCTGTCCACAAATCGTTGTTTTTGTATTTCAAGACTTTTTTTGCTTAGCAATAAAACTGCACTGGCAGAAAGTCCATCGCGACCCGCACGCCCAACTTCTTGGTAGTAGTTTTCGATGTTCTCTGGCAGGTCGTAATGAACGACCAAGCGAACATCGGATTTGTCGATGCCCATACCGAAAGCGTTGGTGGCAACCATGTTGCGTTTTTCGTCTCGAATCCAAGCCTTCATCTGCTTTTCTTTTTCAGATGAACTCAGCCCCCCGTGAAAAAAGCTCGAAGGGATTCCCCGCTGGTTAAGCCATTCAGCTAGGCGAATGCTTTCTTTACGAGTACCCACGTAGACCAAGGAAGGCCCCATATTGAGTTCTAGTAACCAACGGAGTTGTTCTTCTTTGTTCTGCGTGTAACGTACAGATAAACTGAGTTTTTTACGAGCAAAACTGTCTTTGACTACTGCATAGGAGGGAAGTCCCAACTTGCTCAGGATATCGGATTGAACCTGATCCGTTGCCGTTGCGGTCAACGCCAATAAAGGCACCCCGGGGTACCATTCTTTGAGCACGTGAAGTTCCAGATAAGAAGGTCGAAAATCGGGTCCCCATTGGGAGATACAGTGGGCCTCATCGATGGCAACAAGAGAAACGGGCAAGCGCTGAAGGATTTCTTTCATCCCTTCCTGAAGCAACCGTTCAGGAGAGAGGTATAAGAATTTATAGTCTCCGTAGAGGCAGTTGTCAATTAGTCGAATCAAATCATCTTGACTGATGGATCCGGTAAGCCCCATGGCCTTAATTCCTTTTTGCTGCAGCCGGTTGACTTGGTCTTGAATCAAGGCAATCAAAGGGGAGACCACAAGGCATAAACCTGGTTGGATCAGAGTGGGAAGCTGAAAACAAAGCGATTTACCTGCACCCGTGGGAAGGAGGGCTAGGGTGTCTACCTTGTCCAGCATGCGGAAGATAATATTTTCTTGCTCTCCTCTTAAAGCGGAATATCCCCAATACTGTTCCAGCGTTTGAAACAGCAGTTTAGATTCGGCGGTTCGGGAAGGACTCTTGGGGTTGTCCATATTCAAATGTAGGTGAAATTCTTTGAGTGGGTTTTTTCCTACTTTTTTTCTTTTGTTGCGATAGCTCTTAAAATGAATTCAATCCGCTCTTCGATAGTTCCAGTGGGAACGAATAGGGGCGCGTAACCAAAGTGCTGGTAGCTGGCCAGAAGGCTCACGTGAATCCGTTCTGCTTCCTCGAAAGGTTCCAAACGTTGATCGTCTTGAACATAAATACCCTGCCAAGGTGGAAGCAAAAAAACAGTATCGTAGCGCAAAGTCTCGGCAGCGTCGATAAAATGATTTGGGTACTCCTGTTCAAAATGATCCATGTATCCCAAAACATCAATGACGCTTCGGTCGAAAAAGCAAAGTTCTTTGCCCGTGTTCTCTGCCTCTTTCCATTGGGCACTTCTTCCTTCGAGTAAGAGTGTGTTAAAATGCAAGGGGTCCTTACTAAAAGTAAGCGGGTTGATCTGTTGCTCTTCTTGAGCGGTCTCTTTTTTAAGTTGCTCGGTGAACGTCCTGATGATTTCAGGGAAACAGTGATAGCCCTTATCAATCAAATTATCAATCAAACATGTCTTGCCTGTTCCGGGCCCTCCGCTAATTGCAATTCTCTGCACTTCTTTATTCTTATATTGAGTAAAATAATCCGCTATCTTTGTCCAAAACCCGGCCATGAGCAAAGAGAATTCCGAAGAATTTTACGAAAGGTTACGGATTCAGCTGGAAGACAATTCAACCTGGCCTTCCACATATCTCTACAAATTTATAGTACCTACAGATCAAGCCAAAATAGATCAGATTTACGATATTTTTGATCAAAACGGTGCTGTAATAGAATCCAAGAAATCAAAGAACGGAAATTATACCAGTGTTTCCATTACGGTAGTTATGGAGGATCCTTTAGCAGTTATCGCTAAGTACAAAGAGGTCAGCGTTGTTGAAGGGGTCATATCTTTGTAGGTCTGGAGGAAGGTTCCATCGATAATTTTGTTAATTTGCGAGCGTTAGCCATGAGGTGTGTTCGATTACTTCATCCGCACTCGGCACTAAACTCTTATTTTTTTGGATTCACTTGATCATTTAGAATACAACACGGAACGACCACAAATGCACATTCCGGAATACGGAAGACATTTTCAGAAAATGGTTGACCACGCGGTGTCTATTGAAGACCGCGAAAAAAGAAATCAAATTGCACAGGCCATTATCAGTGTGATGGGGAATATGCAGCCTCATTTGCGTGATGTGCCTGATTTTCAGCATAAACTCTGGGATCAACTCTTTATCATGAGTGATTTTCAGCTGGAAGTGGATTCGCCTTATCCGATTCCGTCCAAGGAACTTTTGGCTCAGCGCCCAGATCCTTTGGATTATCCGCAGAACCACCCGAAATACCGTTTTTATGGGAACAACATTAAGCGTATGATTGATGTTGCGATCAGTTGGGATAAAGGGGACATGCGTTCCGGTTTGGAATACGCTATTGCCAACCACATGAAAAAATGCTACCTCAATTGGAACAAGGATACTGTAGAGGATACAGCTATTTTTGCTCACCTCAAAGAGTTGAGTGATGGCGCCATAGACTTGGCCAATGGAGAAACAACCTTGACCGAAAGTGGTCAGTTCCTCAAGAACCGGGTGCAGAAATCCAATCGTTCCGTAGGAAAGAAGGGCAAACACAACAACAGAGGAAAGAAACGTCACAACAACTAACTCAGCCACGCTATGGGCAGTTTTACTATTGAAGGAGGCCACTCCTTATCTGGTTCTATTACACCCCAAGGAGCCAAGAACGAAGCCTTGCAAATTCTTTGCGCTGTTTTACTTACCGCAGAGCCTGTAGAAATCAGTAATATTCCGGACATCGTTGATGTCAATAAACTCATCGCCCTATTGGGTTCTTTGGGTGTCAAAGTCGAAAATCTTGGACCTGGTCAGTACCGTTTTCAAGCCGATCAAGTAGACCTGGACTACCTTCAATCTGATGACTTTAAGAGAGATGGTCGAGGTCTTCGGGGCTCCATTATGCTTGTAGGGCCGTTACTGGGGAGGTTTGGTAGGGGCTATATTCCGAAACCAGGAGGAGATAAGATTGGCCGCAGACGTCTCGATACCCACTTTGAAGGCTTTATCAAATTGGGAGCCCGGTTCCGTTACAACCGAGAAGAGTACTTCTACGGGGTAGAAGCCGAAAAATTAACAGGGACTTACATGCTTCTTGATGAGGCATCGGTCACAGGAACGGCGAATATTGTGATGGCTGCTGTTCTTGCGGAAGGAGAAACCACCATCTACAACGCCGCTTGTGAACCGTATCTACAGCAGCTGTGTAAAATGCTTGTGCGCATGGGGGCTAAGATTGAAGGCATTGGTTCCAACCTTTTAAAAATTCAAGGGGTCAGCAGCTTAAATGGAACCACCCACCGCATGTTGCCCGACATGATTGAGATTGGTAGTTGGATCGGGCTCGCAGCCATGACGCGCAGCGAACTGCGTATTAAAGACGTCAGCTGGAATGACTTAGGTCAAATACCCAATGCTTTTCAGCGTCTGGGAATTCAAGTCAATCGCGAGAATGATGATATTTTGATTCCCGCTCATACGGATGGATATGCGATCCAAAATTTTATTGACGGTTCCATCATGACCATCGCTGACGCTCCATGGCCGGGGTTAACACCGGATTTATTGAGTATTATTCTTGTGGTAGCTATTCAATCCAGAGGAGAAGTGGTTATTCACCAGAAAATGTTTGAAAGCCGCTTATTTTTCGTGGACAAGCTCATCGATATGGGGGCTAAGATCATTTTATGTGATCCGCACAGGGCTACCGTAATCGGTCACGATTTTCAATCTCAATTGAAGGCAACCAATATGACCTCGCCTGATATTCGTGCGGGTGTTTCGCTGTTGATTGCGGCCTTATCGGCTAAGGGAACTTCGACTATTCACAATATTGAGCAAATTGATCGGGGTTATGAGCGAATCGATGAGCGCCTTCGAAATATTGGGGCGATGATTACCCGAAACGCGTAAAAGAGAGTACTTCCAAAGCAAATAGTACAGTCCAGCTCCACGAACGAATATAGTTTTTGGAGACAAGACCTTGTAGGTCGTTGTCGTTGTAATGACCACTGCTGATCTTGGTGTGAAGGGGAACAAAAAATCCAATGGTCATCACCCAAGTGATTCCTACACAAATGCATTTTGCGACGCTGAGGGCTCCAAAATCTTCAACGAGTAAAAAGGCATATCCCAACACCTGTAAAACCATTAAAGGGCCAGCAATTCTGCCCATTCTTGGCGCATACTTGTTGTGCCAGGGCAAGAAGTTTTCTTTAGAATAATAGGGGAAGGAAGGATAAATCATCCACTGTACGGTCCAAATAAGGACTAGTGTACCGAAATCCAGTACTAATAAAAATGTTTTAAGTCCAGCAAGATCCGTAAACATGAGCGTTCTTTCTTCAGGAAAGCTCCAGGATTTCTCTTAGTTCATCGAAAAAGGTCAAGGCGAGGGGATTGGGCTTTTCGAGTGCTTTTGAAGATTCGAAAATCTGATCCACCATGCCCAGTTTGTACTGAGAGGCTCCCTGGGGGTCTCCGAAATCGTGAAATGCCATACTCCATTGATCGAAAAGGCGATCTTCAAGTTGATGGTGGCCCAAAAACTGAAGGTTGGTGTGCCTGCCGTCGGCTTTAATGCGTTCGAATAAGGATTCAACCTCTTGGTCTGGTCCTTCGATCAATTGCATAAATTGTTGTTTATGGTATACTAAGCAGCCGGTAATTTGATTCTCGCTATTGTAATCGCGAGCCGTGCTTAGCATTTTATAAATTTTGGGAATATCAAAGCCATCGATGGCTTCAGATTTATAGATAATGGAGAGCATAAACAATTCGTAGCTTACGCCAACTAAAATAAATATTTTTGTTTAACTACAAAAGGCCATAATGAGCTAAAACACTCATAAACAATAAACAAAACTTCAAACAAAAGGTGATGTTGCCTCTATTTTGTTTATAATCAGGGAGTTTCTTTGTGCCCATCCGGGTAAAGAGCAAATCGACCTTCTGTTGATTCATGCACAGGATCTGCGTGTCGCCAGGGCCAACCTCCAAATTGAGTTAAGCGATAATTTTCAAAGGCCTTTCGCATCTCTTCCGGAGTGTTGGTGACAAAAGGACCTTGTTGAACTACGGGTTCGCCTATGGGTTTGGCTTGCAGCAGGAGTATACGTACTTCTGTCTCCGCTTTAATGGTCAGGGCTTTCCCGCATTCAAAATGAATGCCCTGGCTGTTGGTTAGCTCCTTCCCATTGACAAGAGCCTTCGCACCATCGTAAAGAAATACACTGCCTTGTGGATGATTCCCCGCTTCAAATCCCCATTTTGCACCGGCCTCCATGACAATATCCCAAATGCGTACGCCATGGTCTGGGTCATTTGCCCAACTATTCGGAGGGGCATCAAGAGCATCGGCAGCCCCATTTGAACCCGAAATGAGACGAACAAGAGTACCATTTGATTCGATTTTAGGAATCTTTTCGTGCCATAACATCTTAAAGTGGGGTGGAGCTTGCTTGCTTTTTGCTGGAAGGTTAAGCCAAATCTGAAAAAGTTCCAAGAGATTTTCGGCTTCCTGATTCAGCAGAGGAAACATTTCGCTGTGTTGAACGCCTGATCCTGCCGTCATCCACTGCACATCACCCTGTCCGAAACGACCAGCAGCACCCAAGGAATCTGCATGGTCACAAAAGCCGGTTTTTACAATGGTTACTGTTTCGAAACCACAGTGCGGATGGTACGGAAACCCAGGAATCGTTTGTCCATGGTACATTCTCCAGGGCAAAGCTGGATTAAAGTCTTGCCCTATGGGCCGACCTTCTAAAAAGACCGGGTTCGGTCCGAGCTCTGCGGTGCCTTTAGGATACTGATCCTGGTGATAGACACAAAAGAGAAAAGGGTCTCGAGTAGGCCAGGGCCCAGGTCCAATGGTAAATGGAACTCCGTTTTGTTGCATAGTAATTTAGTTGTTTGCGATTGGAGGTGGACCTTCTGGAATCATGGCCTTATAGACCTCGTCTCCTTTTCTTTCGCGGTATTCTGCTTTGACTTCTTCTACCCATTTTGGTTCTCAAAGAGATCAAGCATGGTCATGCCCATGGCCTTGGAGGCGTAGATCATCCCTTTATGGCCAATACTCATCCCTCCGCAGGCAACAACAGCCCAGCTGTGCCAGGGAGTGTCTTTTGGGGCCGTGGTGACCCGAAGATTGATGTTGGCTACATTCCAACTCACATCTCCCACATCTGTTGATCCGCCACCGGGATTCTCTCTTGTATTGCGCAGAGGAGTGATTTTACCATCCATTCCAACTTGGTCTTTGCCAGTTACTTCCTGAATTTTCTTGCCAAATACAGTTTCTTCTGGGGTGTATTCGATCGGACCGAGTAGCTCTAAATTGTCTTGCATGATAGCACCTCCTCGGCGGTTGACCAGCACTTCGTAAATACCCGAAATCAAGCTAATCTTATAATCTACATTGGCCATAATGGCTGCTCCCTCTGCCATCTTTTGAACCTGTTCATAAACCGGTAGCATGCCACTTCTTTTGGTATCGCGTACCCGAACCCAAAGCCTGGAGTAATCCGGTACAACATTCACTACTTGCCCTCCGTCCTGGATATGGTAATGGATGCGAACGGTGGGTTTTACGTGTTCGCGGTAGTAATTTATTCCGGTAGTATAGAGTTCCAAGGCGTCGGAGGCACTGCGTCCGTTCCACGGATCTCCAGCAGCATGAGCAGCCTGCCCATAAAATTCGACTTTAAAATCGACCAGGGCCAAGGAGCTCTGTACGTCGGCTTCGGTTTTAGCCGAAGGATGCCAACTGATATTCACGTCGACATCATCCCAGAGTCCGGCTTCCACCATCCATATTTTGCCGAAGAACTTTTCTTCCGCTGGTGTTCCCATAAATTTTACCGTTCCCGATATTTTACCTGCTTCTATAAGTTCTTTAATGGCGATAGCGGCACCCAGACTTCCTGCACCGAATAAATTGTGACCACAACCGTGACCGGCGGCTCCTTCATTGAGCGCTTCTTTAGTGGGCTGGGCTTTTTGAGAAATACCGGGTAAAGCATCAAACTCCCCCAATACGCTGATTACCGGTTTACCACTGCCGTAGGTAGCGACAAAAGCCGTAGGCATTCCCGCAACACCACGCTTAACCTGAAACCCATTCTTTTCGGCATAGTCTGCCAATATTCGAGAGGATTCCGCTTCATTAAATGCGGTCTCGGCCAATGCCCAGATGGAGTCGCTCAAGGAAACTAGAGCGGATTGATGTTTTTCAACAGAAGCGATGAGAGCTTTCTTGTTCTTACTCATTCGTTGGGCGCTCAGGGTGCTTACCCCCAATACAGCCACCACTAAAAGCGCAATTTTGGTTGTTTTCATTTTGTTTTCTTGTGGATCAACCTAAAAGTACAAAAATGAATTCGCTGTTGGCCTAAGTGTTGTCCAAAGCCGTTTTGTAGACAGAAAGGCAACGTTCTCTTGCGGCTTTGTGATCAACCATGGGGCTGGAGTAAGTCAGTTCCTGTAATTCTGGTATCCAGGTGGAAATGTATTCTAATGCCTTATCAAACTTTTGAATCTGGGTGGTAGGATTGAAGATTCGGAAGTAAGGGGCAGCGTCGACACCGCTTCCAGCAGACCATTGCCAGTTACCTATATTACTGGCTTGTTCATAATCAAGGAGTTTTTCTGCGAAATAAGCCTCGCCCCAACGCCAATCAATCAGAAGATGTTTACATAAAAAGCTGGAAACGAGCATACGGACCCTGTTGTGCATGTAGCCCGTAGCATTGAGTTGTCTCATTCCGGCATCAATGAGTGGAAAGCCCGTGTTGCCCGATTTCCATAGTTCGAATTCCTCCTTGTTATTACGCCAGGGAATGCGATCGTAAGCCGGTTTGAAGGATTGGGTTACGGTATGCGGAAAATGCCAAAGAATCTGCATAAAGAACTCTCTCCAGATCAGTTCTTGAAGAAAGGTGATGTTGTTTTCCATTCTCGCTCTTTCCACAATTTTGCGTACCGAGACTTGTCCAAATCTCAAGTATGGACCTAGTTGTGAGGTTCCTTCACTTTGGGCAGGAAAGTTTCGTTTTGCCTCATAATCTTGAATTAATTCTCGGGTGAGGCGATAAGCCGGTACACGAATTGGAGAAGGAGTAAACCCCATTTCTTTTAGCGTTACATGCGGTGCGTCGTTCGTTGGGCGGAGATTAGAAAATAAAGGAGTTGTTTTGTATTCCAGTAAATGAAGTGAAGGATTCAGCAACTCCAACCAACGGTTCTTATAGGGGGTATACACTACATAAGCCCCGCCGTCTTTTTTAACCACCTCGTTTTTTTCGAAAATAACCTGATCCTTAAAAGATCGGCTGATAACTCCGTTCTTTTCCATTAAAGCAACGACCTCTTGGTCTCGCCTCAAGGCATAGGGCTCATAATCGTGGTTAAAATACAGGGCTTCTACTTCGAATTCTTGCAAGAGCCGGCTAAAAATATCGATAGGATTCCCGTAATAAAGTGCAATATCCGAAGAAGTCGTCTGTTTAATTTCTTCCCGCATGGCTTGAAGCGTTTCGTATATAAAACTCACCCTTGCATCATCCTTAGGTAGCTCATTGAGGATTTGCTGATCAAAAATAAAGAGGGGAAGTACAGGTACCTGATCGTTGAGAGTGTGGTATAGGGCAACGTTATCTTCCCAACGCAGGTCTCTACGGAACCAAAACAGACGAACCTTCTCTTTCATGTATGATTTGTTCTTAAACGCTTAAGCTTGATTTTCCTCCATCAACACCAAAAACTTGCCCGGTAATCCAACTGCTGTTATCATTGAGCAAGAAGGCTGTCATTTGTGCAATGTCGTTGGCTTCACCAACTCTTTTCAAAGGGTGTCGTTCAGCCATCATCTCTCTTTTTTTGTCATTATTCAAAAGTCGTGCAGCCAAGGGAGTGTCGACCAGAGAAGGGGCGATTGCATTGACCCGGATTTTGGGAGCGTATTCGGCGGCCATGGAACGAACAAATCCTTCAATGGCTCCCTTAGAGGAAGCAATGCTGCTGTGAAAGGGCATTCCGGTCTGGACGGCTACAGTAGAATAGAAGACCATACTGGACCCCTGCTTCATCCGGTCAATAACTCCTTTTACCGTCCGAACGAGCCCGAAAAAGTTCAGTTCCATTTCTTCCTTAAATTGATCTACTGATAACATTTTAAATGGCTTTAGATTGATTGAGCCAGGACAGTATACCAAGCTGTCCATTTCTGCCGGTAATGCAAGAAAAGCGACATCGTCTGTCAATACATCAAAAGGGAGGTGTGTAATATTATCTGCCGTGTGCGACTCATTTGTTCGGGAAGCGATGAAAATGTCGTCTTCTTTGGGAAGGAGTTCAACTAGTGCTGCTCCAATTCCGTAGGAACCGCCAATAATGAGATGTTTCTTAGCCATTTGTTTTTAAGGGTTGTATAGTTAAATGACTTTTATGTCCTGCAAGGGATCCAAAAAAGCCTTTCAGTTTATCTTCTCTGTAGCGGAAGGTTTCTAAGAGTTGCTTCTTGATAAAAAGACTTTGTGCTAGCTTACCTAATAAGCCCATTGGCAAGGCATAATGTACAAGGTCTCTGATTTCCACACCTTCATCTACCGGATGGATTTGATGTTGATGATGCCAAAGTTTATAAGGGCCGGCCAATTGAATGTCAATAAAGTATTCTTTCGGTTTTATGGTGCTGATTTCACTGACCCATCGGGTAGTAAAACCAGGTAAAGGAGAAAGCTGATAAACAAAAACCTGGCCTTCATAAAAACCCTCTTCTTTTGGCTGAAGCATGCTGAACTTTACTTTGGAGGGGGTAATTTTAAGAAGGTTTGCCGGACTCGATAGGAAGTCCCAGGCTTCATGAACCGAAATCGGCAAATACAAACGGCTTTCGATATGGTAAATGGTCACAACTTCCTTTTTTACAAAGATAGAACTAGAATGTTCGATAAAAAGTTAAAAAAGCTAAACAAAAAGAAGTATTTGTTGTTTTGCACTTGAACGAACTCTTGGTGCATTCAGACCCAAAAGACTTCCGTATTGCTTTGATTTGCTTTATTTTGAGATGATTTTGCACTCGGCCAATGATTAAGATTAGATTCCATTTGAATAAGCAGATCTTTTATTCCCTTGTCTTCTTTTGGAGTGGGCTAGCTGCGGCGCAAATTCAAGTAAGTGTATTGGACACCCTTCCATTCTCCTTGAGGGAATCCTCTGGATTGGCTCCCTTTGGTCAGCAGTGGATTACCCACAACGATAGTGGAGATATGCCACAGGTCTATATCGTCGAGCGAACCGATACCGAAAACCCCAGAACGGTCATTATTGAAGGGGTAACACATACGGACTGGGAAGATATCGCTGTGGATGATACCTATTTGTATATCGGGGATTTCGGAAATAACCAGGGAAGCCGGCAAAACCTGCGAATTTACAGAGTACCTCTCGCTGAATTAAACGCTAATACGGCAACGGCAGAGGTCATTGAGTTTGCATACGAAGATCAAACCGATTTTACGCCGAGCCCGGACACTAATTTTGATGCGGAAGCCCTTGTTTCTATCGGTAATTCCCTTTTTGTTTTAACCAAAGAAAGAGGACGACTAGGAACCACGGCTTACCAGATACCCAAGACTCCTGGGCAGCATATTGCGGTTTCAGTAGGGAGCTACCTTGTTAATGGCCTGGTCACGGGCGCCCAATATGACCCCTTCACGGATCGACTCTGGATTTGTGGTTATTCCTCCATTTTATTGCCGTTCGTCGCCTTGGTGGAAGAGGTAAGTGTAGGGGAGTTTTTCTCGGGTAATGAACAGAAGTTTAGCCTGGACACTGGACTGGCTCAAATTGAGGCCTTGTCCATAGATGATACGGGATCCTTGTATATGACTTCGGAACTATTCAACAACACAAGCCCTCCCATAGAGTCTTTATCGCGTCTGTTTCGATTCGAATCGGACTTTCTAGAAGAGGAAGAGGAGGAGGAAGAAGAAGAGGAGGAAGGAGAAAACCCCGGAGAATCCCAATTGGAGGAGGGCGATTTGATTCTTTTTCGTGCCAACGGGGATCCGTTTTTGTACTACCGTTTAGAAACCCAACGACCTATTTTGGGATTAAGTCTCTATGACACCAATGGGCGTGAAATCAAGTTCACACCTTTGGAACGCTTGGGTAATGGCCCTATTGATTTATCTGCCCTTCCTCCGGCGGTCTACTACCTTAGTTTTGTCCTAAGCGATGGTCAACTGACCAAAGCTTTTCTTCGCCCAAGCCGGTTTTAAGCAATTCTTAACAATTCGCCGCAAGGGAGTTGAGTAGCTTTGATGCGCTAATCCTCTTAAATTTTATAGAGATATGAAGAAACTTGCCCTACTGGTCGCAGCTGTACTAACTAGCGGCCTATCGTTTGCACAGATGCAAACCCCACAACCCAGCCCGAGTGAAAAGATCACGACCATGGTTGGATTAACAGAAGTGACCATTGAGTATTCTCGTCCATCCGCTCGCGGAAGAGAAATCTTCGGGAACCTTGTTCCTTATGGAAAGGTCTGGAGAACCGGAGCCAATGCCAATACCAAAGTTACTTTCGGTGATGCAGTGACTGTTGGTGATCAAACCTTAAAAGCAGGTACATACGCGCTTTACTCTAAGCCAGGTGAAAAGACTTGGGATATCATTTTTTATGCCGATGCCAATAACTGGGGAACTCCTCGTAAGTGGGATGACAGCAAGGTTGCTGCGATGATTAATGTTCCTGCAACTAAAATGCCTGATCCGATTAAAGTAGAAACCTTTTCTATTATGTTGGATGAGTTGACAAACAACGGAGCTCACATTGGAATTATGTGGGCAGATGTCTATGTGGGTGTTCCTTTTGGTGTGCCAACTGCAGAAAAAGCGCAAAAGAGTATCGAAGGTGTTATGGCCGGTCCATCAGCTAACGACTACTTCTCTGCGGCCTCCTACTACTACCAAGAAGGTCTTGATATGGAAAAGGCCAAGATGTGGGTAGACAAAGCTGTTGACCTGCGTGAAGAAGCCTTTTGGATGTCCCGTTTGCAATCTTTGATTTACGCGAAAATGGGCAACAAGAAAGGAGCTATTAAAGCGGCGAAGAATTCTTTGGCGAAAGCGAAAGAAGCTGGTAATGCGGACTACGTTAAAATGAACGAAGATTCATTAAAAGAATGGGGGGCGAAGTAAGACTTCCCAATAGTTTAGAAAGCCCGGTACTTGGCCGGGCTTTTTTTATTCTTCCAAATTTGATTTGGGCTGAATGCGCTCAAAAGATTCCAGCAATAGCGCGATGAAAATAACCAGAGCACATCCAATAAAGTTCAGTAGCAAGTAAGAGATGGAGGTGTTGAAAAAGATCAGCAGAACGATGATCTGGGTACCAATCGCTGCAAGGAATACAGCATTCCCCCGGATAAACTTGATAAAGAAGGCGATCAAAAAGATTCCGAGAACATTCCCGTAGAATATGGAACCAATGATGTTAACCAATTGAATCAGGTTTTCGAATAGGTTGGCTATGGAGGCAATTAGGATTGCCACAACGCCCCAAGCCAAGGTAAACAGTTGAGTGTATCGAACACTCTGTTTTTGGGTGAGTTCTTTTTTGTTGTGTCTTAAAAAGAGGTCAACCGTTGTCGTTGTTCCCAAAGCGTTGAGTTCTGAGGACGTAGACGACATGGCCGCCGAGAGAATAACGGCGAGTAGCAATCCAATTAACCCAGAGGGCAGGTTATTCAGAATAAAATGAATGAAGACAAAATCCTTGTCATTGGTTTCCTCTTGTGGGTCAACTTCCTTAATCAAGGTTCTGGCCGCTTCTCTGTTTCGCAATTCCTCTGCCTGCAAAGTCTTCATTTTAGTTTCTGAAGACTCCAAAAGAGTTAGGTCATTAAAATCCAGAGCGGCTGCAAACTCTGTATGAGCATGCGCTTTTTTATTCAGTAATTGGCGGTGATTCTCCTGAAGCATCTTATACTGCTCGGAGAGATGGGATTCTTGAACAGTTTCTTCAGCCTCCGGATTGAAGTGGAGAGGGGAGTCATTGAATTGGTAAAAGACAAAGACCATTACCCCGACGAGCAGAATAAAGAACTGCATGGGAATTTTGAGCAAGCCATTAAAGATCAATCCCCACTGACTCTCGGCGACAGAACGACCGGTAAGGTAGCGTTGCACCTGACTTTGGTCAGTACCGAAATAAGAGAGTGCCAGGAAAAACCCACCTGTTAGCCCGCTCAGCAGGGTGTACCGGTTATTGAGGTCTAAACTAAAATCTAGAATATTTAGTTTATCGCTGGAACCAGCGATTTTTAAAGCTTTTCCGAAAGTTATTTCTTCTGGCAGCGCTCCCAGGACATAGAAGAAAGCAAAAAACATCCCCACCATAATCACGAACATTTGTTGTTTTTGGGTAACGCTTACGGCCTGAGTTCCCCCACTGACGGTGTAGAGGATCACCAAGGTACCGATACCGATATTGAGATAAGTCAGTGACCATCCAAGAACAACCGAAAGGATGATCGCCGGGGCAAAGATGGTAATCCCAGCCGCCATACCCCGTTGGATCAAAAAGAGGATAGCGGTCAGCGTTCTCGTTTTGCTATCGAACGTTGTTCGAGTAATTCGTAGGCCGTATACACTTTTTTCGGTGGTAAATCGGAATAAATACCAAACAGATGACCACCATGGCCAAGGGTACCCCGAAATAAAATTGTACGAACTCCATCCATCGTGGTAGGCCTGTCCTGGGGTCGATAAAAAGGTAATGGCACTAGCCTGAGTCGCCATGACCGAAAGTCCAATGGCCCACCAAGGGGTATCCTTTCTTCCGCGAACATAGTCTTCTACAGACTCTCGACTACTTTTGGTCTTCCACCAGCCGTAAGCGACAATAGTTCCTAGGGTAAGGGCTAAAATGATCCAATCCAGCTTCTCCATGCTATCTATTTGAAGTCATGATGAGATAGAAAATAAGAATGTAGGCCGTATTGGCCAGCAGTACCCAGAAATAGATCGGTTTCCACTTGAACTTAATGGGTACGTCCTTTTGTTTTATGTCTTGTTCTGCTTCCTGCATGCCCCTGTGAATCTATTGTCCTGCTCCATAAGATACTAAGTTGGCAAACAACTTAAAGGCTCCCGGTACTCCGGCGGGTAGTTCTCTAAAGAAACTCAGTCCGGTGTACACATAGTGTCCCTTACCATACTCAGCAACCAAAAGTGAACCCTCCTGGGCATCTTCTCCTTTATCCGACATACTCAAAAGTGGGGTATAGGCTGAATCCCATTCACTGGGAAAGTAAAGACCTCTTTCTTGCACCCAATTCTCGAAGTCATCTTCGGTAATTTTATTTGGGCTGTTGAGCACGGGGTGCTTAGGATCCAGCAGTTGCACGGAGGCTGTTTCATCCGTTACTCGATTGCGAGAAAGCTTCATGGGGTAGGGACCAATATTCTCGAATTGCGACCTCCAGCGACCGGCGGTATTGTATTGAATAACCAGAGTACCTCCTTCTTTGACATAGTCTAAAAGAGCGGTCTGTTTAAACTTCAATGCTTCTAGGACATTGTAAGCACGAATACCCATAACCACCGCATCGTAAGAAGATAAACTCTTAGTCGATAAATTCTCTACAGGCAGTAAATCTACTTGGTACCCCAATTGTTCGAGACCCTGGGGTACACCATCACCGGCACCCATCACGTAACCTATTTTCTCTCCTTTGGTTTGAATGTCTAAACGCACCAGCTTCATTTCACTTTTCAGGGTGAGGGTCTGTTTGGGAATATGGTTATAATCGATTGCTTTTGTACCCAGTTCAAAGGTTTTACCGCCGCTGCTTGCTGTTGCTCTGAGGACTCCTGAGCTCGCTTTTTTTGGAGGATCAAGGGTAAATTCTAAATCAAGGGTTTCGCCAATTTTATCCAAAGTAAATTCCGCAGAGGCAGGAGTAATTTTCCAGCCGGAAGGAGCATCGATTTGAACGAGGCCTTTACTACCCGCTTTTAAGGCTTTAACCTGTAATTGAATCTTTTTACTCTCCGAATCATTCAGAATTCGAACATCCTGGTCAAACTGCAAAGAAATCTCTGGTAGTATATGGAAGGGCTCATAGAGTTCGCCTCGATCTGGACGGGCATAGCGATAGACCACAGGCAGGTTGATATCAATGGTCTGTGAGCCAATTTGTAAATCCAATTGAACACTTAATGGTGCAGGGGTTTCTGGATTTCCGATAAGAGTGACATCGTCCACCTGGTACATTCCAAGGGTTCCTGAGTAATTCAGCCAATAAGGACTGCTGTAAGCCAGATCAGCTGGGATTTGCACTGTAATCTCCTTCTCTGTCTTTTGGTTGTTTTGGAGTTGTAAAGACTCGAGATCCAAACTTTTCTGCCCTCCTTTCCAAAAAAGAGTCGCCTTTTCTATCTGTACATTTTGAGCGGAACGGTTGAGCAACTCCATACGCATTGTGAGCTCGTCTCCGGCATGTCCATAGGCTTGTGAAGCTCCTGCTTCCAAATACAAACCGCCGAATTCTAGAATGAGTTCACGTAATTCATCCAACTTATTATGGGCCAGTGGAGAAGGATTCTTAACGGTGATTTTTTTTAGTAAACTGAAAGCTTGTGCCAATTGAGGTAAGTGCTTCTCGGGTTGATCAAATTGGTAGTTTTTTTCGACTGCATAAAGAATTTCACCAACGGCCTTTCCACCAGGTAGGCGGGACCAGGAGGTGTCGATACCGTCGAAAATATCGGTATTGGATTGCAAAGGCATGCCTTTAAGAAGTTCTACGTATTCGTCTTGGCTCCCTCTTTGGTTCAATCGCCCAAATCCTTGACAGAGGTGTTGGCTACTGGCTTGTGAAGCGATTTCGTTGTTGGATTTACCCAGAAGAGGATAATAGACCCCGATATCCATCTTGACCAGGTTAGACTTGTCGGCTTCAGCGAACTTTTCTCGGCTTCCATAGAACCACCAACCCGTATTAAAGAATACTCTTTTGGGTTGCCACGCCTGAAGTTCACCGATTTGATCAGCATATTTACTTTGGTCTCCTGCCAGATCGAAGGCCTCCACGCTGAGCATGGCCGAAGCGGTATGATGACCATGGGTGCTTCCGGGAGTTCGATGATCGAAGCGGTTGATGATCACGTCTGGTTGAAATTTTCGTATCGCCCGAACAACATCTTTTAAAACCTCTTCTTTATCCCAAATACTAAAGGTCTCATCCGGATGCTTGGAATAGCCAAAATCTTTGGCCCGTGTAAACCACTGATGGCCGCCATCCTGACGCCGGGCTCCAAGTAGCTCCTGTGTTCTCAAAACACCGAGAGCCTCCCTTAGTTCAGGTCCAATAAGATTTTGCCCCCCATCTCCGCGGGTTACCGAAAGGTAAGTGGTGCGGGCTTTGGCCTTATTCGACAGGTAGGCGATTAACCGGGTGTTTTCGTCATCCGGGTGGGCTGCAATGTACATGGCGGTACCCAGAAAATTCAACTTCTGCAGACGGTGGTAGAGCTCTGCACTGGTACGTGAGGGTTTGGCCTGAGCGGCTACAAAAAGAGGCGTCAGGGCCAAAAAGAGTGCTATAATTCTTTTCATGGAGATTGATCTACAGCCAAATATACGGGGGACTCACCCCCTAGAAAGGTTGTTTTTAGAAAGCTTTAACAGCTAAAAATCCATTTCGAGTTCTTCCCTTGTGGCCACTTGTTTACCCAATAAACCTGCTCCTTTTTGAAGTAATAGGTTGTTCGGGTAGGTCAACATTTCGCCATTGTCTTTGACGAGAATGACGTTGAAGGCCTTGATGTCTAAAATGGTGGCCTCATCGGGAAAGTCCTTGTCGAGAATCCGAATGCGGTCTCCTATTTTAAAGGGATAGTAGAAAAAGAGAATGATTCCTGCCGTGATATTACTAAGAATGGACCAAGTAGCGAATAAGGCCACTCCGATAACGGCAAAGGTGGAAGAGATCACCACGCCCAGCTTTTCTAGGGGAACTCCCCAGATCACAATGATAAAACTGAGATTGATCAAGCCCAGAAGCATGGCCACATAGCGAACCACCAATCGAGTCCGAATGATGCTAAGTTGACTTTTGCGTCCGATACGTTTTATACCCTTAACGATGATAAAGCGAATCAGGTAAAAAACGATTAGACAGATTAAGGTGCCTAATAATTCGGTTTGATAGGTTCGAAAAAAGTCAGCCAAATAGGCGGGTATGGATTGTTGGAGGCGATCCTGCATAATGGGTTTATTGTAGTCCTAGACTATCTCTTAAGACCAAATGAACATTGCCGTTTTGTGACCAATACGGAGAGTTGAGTTGTCCTATTTTCTTCGCCGTGCTGGTCATGATTTGTGCATTAGGACCGTAACCATCTACATAGCTTTCGGACCAGCCTTCGATTTCATGTGGAAAGGCTGTTCTGAAATGAATTTCCAGCTTTCTATTCAGTTCGGGATACTTCAATGCATAAGTGCTTATACTGTCTTTTTCTCTAAGAACTGCTTTTGCCTTGAACGCTTGAAACGGAAGGTGCTTTAGACGAATGTATTCAAAGGCGGGTAAAATTTCTACATCTCCTTGTGGTAGAGAGTTCGGATCCATGCGCAACTGTGTCCAAAGTTCGTTTTCGAGTACGCTTTTGGATAGCTTTAATTGCTGATCCCCTTCGGATTCAAAGTAACTGTTGGCTTGGAGTTCAAACTCTTCTCGGTTGTTCAGCTGAGCGTAAACCTGACCACACCATTCCTGTACCGAATTGGTGACCTTGATCGCGTGTTGATTATTCGCTACTGGATAAAAGGTGCTGCTCATGATGGAATAGGGGTAAAGGCCCGTCAAAAACTTACGAGTCGAATTCAGTTTGAGCACCGAAACGGATTGGTCTCCTGCGCGATCAGCTTTAACCTGCTTCACAGCATTAAAAGGCTCTGTAACAAATACGAGTACCGCTTGCCCTTCACGCAATTCACCGTAGCGGGCCTGACTCAGGGCGTAAGAACTGATTTCTGCTTTTCCTGAGTACCAGTAACTGCGGAATGCTGAACTCAATTTTTGAGGCGGGTCTTTGGGAAGCGGGGTTTCGGCTTGGGTCGTCTCCTTTTCTGCAGTTTGAGTACAAGAAGTGAACAGCAATACAATAAGGCTAACGCTAATGAGGAAGTAGGTGTATAGAACAGAAAACTTCATACGTTTTACGGCTTTGTTTCAAATGTTAAAATTAGCCATTTCCCTTCGTCTTGGGGATATCCTTAACAGGATCTTAGAATTCACCTTATTCTTTCCAGAAGTCCTATATTCGAAAAAATACTTTTTTTGGAAAGCACCTTAGATCAGGTTCACATCAACTTCGATGCGGCATCACTCCATACGTTGAACATCGCTTTAGCCTTGGTTATGTTTGGGATTGCGCTGGAGATTAAGTGGTCTGATTTTAGGCAGATTAGCCAAAAGCCGCAGTGGGTTTTGGTTGGGGTGCTCAGTCAATTTTTAGTCTTGCCGGCGATAACTTTTGTACTTGTTTGGGCGGTTAAACCCATGCCAGGTTTAGCCCTGGGAATGATGTTAGTCGCTGCCTGCCCCGGTGGAAATGTTTCGAATTTTATGACCCATTTAGCCAGGGGTAATAGTGCGTTGTCGGTAACGCTCACGGCCATTGCTACGATGTGCGCCGTTTTTATGACCCCTCTAAACCTTCGATTTTGGGCGGGGATGTATCCTCCAGCAGCAGAAATCCTTGAAAAAGTAGCCATCGATCCCCTTGAAATGGCACGCCTGGTAGCTTTGCTTCTCGCGGTTCCCTTGATCTTCGGAATGCTCTTTAACCACTGGTTCCCTGCATTATCTAAGCGACTTTCTTCTTTCTTTAAAATAGGATCACTCTTGTTTTTTGCGGTTTTAGTCGTCTTGGCTCTGGCCAAGAACTGGGGCATTTTTTTAGAGTATATACATTACGTCTTATTCTTGGTGTTACTGCACAATGCCTTGGCCTTTGGCAATGGATATGGCCTAGCTCGTTTATTTGGTTTAAAAAGAAAAGAAACTAAGACCATTACCCTGGAAACGGGTATTCAGAATTCCGGATTGGGACTGCTTCTCATCTTCCTATTCTTTGATGGGTTGGGCAGTATGGCACTTATCACGGCCTTTTGGGGGATTTGGCACCTGATCAGTGGAACAGGATTGGCTCTTTTATGGAGCAGAGCAAAAGAGGATTCGGGCTTATGAAGCGCTATGGATTCCTCTATTTGGTCTTGAAGAGTTTTATCCGACTCGGGCTGTATTTCTATTTTCGGGTAAGAAAGATTTTCGGCTTAGATAAGATCCCTCAAGACAGACCAGTTTTACTTTTATCCAACCACCAGAACGCCTTATTGGATGTTCTCTTAATCACTTCACGTTATCCTAGGCCCATGCACTATTTGGCCCGCTCAGACGTCTTCAAAAGAAAATGGATTGGGGCTTTTCTGCGCAATTTACAGATGCATCCTGCTTTTCGTTTAAGAGATGGTTATGAAAAGCTTTCAGGGAATTACAAAACCTTTGAAGAGGTCGCCGAAGTGCTGAGACAAAGGGAACATGTGTTGCTCTTTCCTGAAGCCAGCCACTGTCTTGACCGAAGAGTTCGTCCTCTGAATAAGGGTTTTACCCGACTACTGGTTTCTACCCTAAAAGAGCAGCCCGATTTAGACTTGGTTATTGTTCCTGTTGGGCAAAACTATACAGCTCCCCTTCAGGCGGGTGAATCTTCTCATATTCATATTGGGGAACCACTCGATCTTCAGGCTTGGATAAAAAATAACAAAGAGGAGGAGGAAAACTTTCTTGAAAGCCGTCGATTCGCTAGGGCATTGACCCTAGAAGTGGAAGAGCGTTTAAAAGACTTGACGACTCATTTAGCACCTTTCCAACACTATGAAGATCACTTGCAAACCCTGGAAAGCTTAGATTATGATTTTAGAATTCCGCTCCGTTGGGAGTCGGAAGAACCACCGGAGAGTGCGCTCAAAGGGGAAGTTGTTTCTCCTATTGCTCGAAGCGCTTTTAGACTTCTCAATGCCCCCTTTATTTTGTTTTGGAAGAAGGTCCTGAAGCCTCGTGTACCCGAAACGGAATTTACTTCGACCTTTCGCTTTGCCTTCGCCCTGTTGGGTTATTCGTTTTCTTTTGCCGCCCTCTTTTTCATTGTAGGTGTTGGTATGGGGCAGTATCGGCTTTACTTTGGATTCACCTTACTTTTTCTACTCTTAAACAGGGTTTTTGTTCGAATGGGCATTACACAAAAGAGGCCAGCTGCTGATAGAGTAGCTGAACCGGAAGACCAACCACATTAAAGTAAGAGCCTTCAATCCCTTCGATACCGATTAAGCCGATCCATTCTTGAATTCCATAAGCGCCGGCCTTGTCAAAGGGTTGGCACTGTTCGATATAATAGTCAATCTCCTCCTCAGAAAGGGCAGTGAATTTTACTCGAGTTGTTTGGCTTCCAACCCATTGCTTGTTTGAAGTGGTTAGGCAGAGACCGCTAATCACCTCATGCCAATTACCGGAAAGGGCACCTAGCATAGAACGGGCTTCCGCCTTATTAGCCGCCTTGGCCAAGGAGACGCCCTTGTGCCAGACCACCGTGTCCGAGGTAATTATAATTTGCTTTTCGGTAGGGGTGAATGGACTCGCTTTGAGCTTGGCCAAGTATTCCGCTATCTCGGCTCCCTGAAGTTCGGAAGGGTAATTTTCTTCAACAGAACGTGCATCCACCCTAAAATCAAATCCCAGATCGGTGAGCAGTTGTTTTCTTCTTGGGGAACCCGAAGCGAGTATCAACTCTTTTTGGGCCAAGGTATTGAATAGGAAAGGCCTCATGCAGAAGTGGTGTTACCGGCTTCTCTGGGCCAATCTCCTCTAACCTTGAGTACTTGTTCAATAATATCCCGAACACAGCCGTCGCCACCATTCTTGTGCGAAACATAGTCCGAAATCGCTTTCACCTCCGCTACGGCATTTTGGGGACAAGTGGCCAATCCAACCCTTTGCATAGGCGGAATATCAGGGATGTCATCACCCATATAGACGGTCTCTTTCTCTTCGATATCATAAATGTCCAGGAATTCATCAAGAGGATCGGCCTTGTGATGAGCCCCCATATAAATATCGGTAACACCTAAGCCACGAAGACGTTCTCGTACGCCCTCATTGGTACCACCGGTAATGATACAGACCCGGTAGCCTTTCTGCAAAGCAATTTTCAGGGCAAAACCGTCTTTGACATTCATCTTACGGAGAAGTTCACCCGATTCGGTAACCAATAAATTCCCATCCGTGAAAACACCGTCAACGTCAAAAATGAAGGTCGTGATGTCTTTGAGGTATTCTTTGTAATTCTTTTTCATCCTTTTTTAAGGTTCTTGTCTTTTTGGTAGTAGGCCGTTATAGATTGGCTAATGGCCTGGTATAATTTCTTTTCGTCTTTTGTTTTGAGCAAATCCAGGTGAGCGTCCAGAGTAGCCTGATCTGCTCTTCGTGCTGGACCCGTTTGCGCCTGTTCGGCTCCCATTGCTTTTGCTTTGGCCAAGGTTTCATCCAAAAGGGGATAGAGCAATTCAGCATCGATTCCGGCTTCAGTGGCAATGTCTTGTGCGCGAGCAATCATGTGGTTGCTGAAATTGTTGATAAACACGGCCGCTAGATGCATAATTCGTCTTTGGCTGCTGTCCATCCGAAAAACGGTTTTTGATAGGCTAGAGGCCAGGCCTTCTAGCTGTTGGTAATCCTCTTCGTTTTCGGCTTCTATTCCGATGGGTAGATCCGAAAAGGAGCTCTTTCTGCCTTTGGTAAAACTCTGTAAGGGATAAAAAACGCCTCTTCGAATGGTGGCCGGCAGATCGCGCAGATCCACACTGCCTGAGCAATGCGCCCACAAGCCTTTGTTTTGCGCTTTTTCGCCCAGAGATATAATCGCTCTATCGCTCACCGCTAAAAGATAGAGGTCGGCCTCACTGAGTTCTTCCCAATTTGTTGTGGTCGGGCAACTACACGAAAGTGTTTTCAGGCTTTCTGCATTTCGACTGAAGACCTGAATCAGCTGGATATTAGGGTTCTGCTCAAAGATCTCAATGAGGTTCCAAGCCAAGTTTCCGCTTCCAATGACAATTACTTTCACCGCGCACAAAAATACATAAAAGCGCTACGGAACTCCTAGAGGAATCCTATGGATACAATTTCCGTTAAATATGTGCTACAGGATCTGGCCTTCAAACGAAAAGGCCTTAGTTTTGCATTTTGAAATAGTACTTTCCATGCTTGATACACTCAAAAAAGTCCTCTTCTCCACCAAGCTCACCGCTGTTCTTTTCTTGGTCTTTTCTCTGGCCATGGCTTTAGGAACTTTTATTGAAAGCTGGTACAGCACAGAGACGGCTCGAATCTATATCTACAATGCTACTTGGTTTGAGGTCATCATGGTCTTTTTTGTGATCAACTTTATTGGAAATATTGAGCGCTATCGTCTTTGGCGGTGGGAGAAGTGGCCACTTTTGGCCTTGCACCTCTCTTGGATACTGATTATTGTCGGCGCTGGAGTAACGCGTTACATAAGTTTTGAAGGCATGATGCCCATCAGAGAAGGGGAGTCAGAAAAAGTATTTTACTCCGATAAGACCTATTTGTCTTTGCTGGTCGACGGAGATATCAACGGAGAATTACAAAGAAAGACGATTGAAGACGAGCTTTTGGCAACTCCAGAAGGAAAGCGTGGAAGTCTGCCTTGGAAATCCGACTTTAACGGTCAGCGGTTCGATGTTCGTTACAAAGGTTTTATCCGCGGGGTAAAGGAGGGTGTAATTGAAAATCCCAATGGACAGTCCCTGTTGAAAATTGTTGAGGCCGGAGATGGGCAGCGACATGAGCACTACCTTGAATCGGGGAAGGTCAATTCAATTCACAACGTACTTTTTGCTTTAAACAACTACACCAAAGGGGCTATTAACATCAACACGACCGATGGAGGTTATACCATAGATTCTCCTTTTGAAGGTTCCTTTATGCGGATGGCGGATCAATTTCAAGGTCAGGTGGCCGCAGATTCTGTACAGGAGTTGCAATTGCGCTCTTTGTACCAGATGGCAGGAATGCAATTCGTATTTCCAGAACCACTAATCAAGGGTTCCTATGGGATCGTCAAATTGCCAGAGGAGGAGGTGACCAAGGAGTCGGCCGATGCCATTGTTCTCGAGTTTAGAACAGGAGGGCAAAGTGTGACCAAAGAAATTATGGGAGGAAAGGGCCGCAGAGAATTTTCAGATCCCTTTACACTTGGAGGATTGACTTTTAGTGCGAGTTATGGTTCTAAAATACACGAACTGCCCTTTTCTATTCGACTAAATGACTTTATCGCCGAAAAGTACCCGGGAACCGAGCGATCCTATTCGTCTTTCATGAGCCGTATCACGGTAGAGGACGAGCGCTCTTTTGATTACGATATTTACATGAATCACATCTTGGATCACCAGGGGTACCGCTTTTTTCAATCGAGTTTTCAGCCGGATGAAAAGGGAACAGTGCTTTCGGTTAATCACGACGCCTGGGGAACCTGGATTAGCTATATCGGCTACTTCTTGTTGTATGCTGGACTTTTGGGCTTGATGTTCTTTGGAAAAACACGTTTCAAGGAACTGGCGAATTCACTAGAAAAGCTCAAGAAAAAGAAAAAGGCGTTGATGGAGGCCAATCGTGCGAAAGAGGCGGCAATGGCCTTGATCCTGTTTTTCTCTATTGGTGGGCTGCAAGCACAACAAGCCGATGATCATGCTCATGGGACCTTGCCTACACAGGCTCAGGTAGACTCCATGATCATTGCCAATACGGTTGCTCCGGAACATGCCGCTTTATTTGGATCCTTGGTCATTCAGGACGACGAGGGACGGATGAAACCGATCAATACCTTTTCTTCTGAGTTACTGCGAAAATTGAGTTTCAAAAACAGTTACCAGAACCTCAATCCAGATCAAGTCTTGCTTTCGATGATGTTAAATCCTGGTTTGTGGTTCAATACGGAGTTTATCGCTCTGGATAAGAAGGCTCAAAATGACAGTATCCGAAAGATCATTGGTGTTGAAAAGGGGCAGAAGTATGTCAAGGTGGTGGATTTCTTTGATGGAGAAGGAAACAACAAGTTGCAGCCTTATCTGATGGATGCCTATGCGACCAATGTACCGAATAAATTCCAGCAGGACTTTAAGGACGTGGATTTACGATTGGGACTTCTCAATCGAGGGCTGACCGGTGAAATTGTCAAAATCTTTCCCCTTCTGGATGATCCGAATAACAAATGGATCTCGGCCCTTGAGTTTCGTTCAGGTAACTTTCAAGTCAGTGACAGCCTCTACGCGAATTTTGTACGCAACGGAATGCCTTACTACTTATCGGAGTTGCAGAAGGCCATTCAAACCGGTGACTATACCGAAGCGGATAAGATGGTTAAAGCTTTTAAAAAGAACCAGAGAAATCACGGATCTGAGGTGCTTCCGTCGGAAAGAAAGATCAATACAGAAATCCGCTACAACAAGCTGGATATCTTCAATAAACTCTATCGTTACTACGCCTTATTTGGACTCTTGTTGTTCTTTGTTTTGGTCGCGCAAATCTTTAAGGACCGCAAGGTCTGGCGTGTCATCGTCCGAACCTTTCAGGTATTGATCATTTTGTCTTTTGTATATCACACCTTTGGGTTGATAATGCGTTGGTATATTTCAGGACACGCGCCCTGGAGTGATGCCTATGAGAGTATCCTTTATGTCGCTTGGGCGACCATGGGGATGGGCTTGGCTTTGGGCAGAAAGAGTAATTTGACTCTGGCTGCCAGTACCTTCGTTGCCAGTATTCTTTTGTGGATTGCGCACCAAAGTTGGGTTGATCCTTCCATTGCCAACCTCCAACCGGTTTTAGATAGTTACTGGTTGATGATTCACGTGGCTGTAATTGTAGGGAGTTATGGACCTCTTACGGTCGGTATGATCCTCGGTGTTGTTTCCTTGATTCTTATTCTCCTGACCAACCAACAGAACAAGGATCGGATGAAAATCAGTTTAAAAGAAATCACCATTGTCAATGAGCTTACCCTGACCATCGGTCTGGTAATGCTAACCATCGGAAATTTCCTTGGGGGTCAATGGGCCAATGAAAGCTGGGGCCGCTATTGGGGTTGGGATCCAAAAGAAACCTGGGCCCTGATTTCTATCTTGATTTACGCTTTTGTCTTGCACATGCGATTAGTTCCTGCCCTGAGAGGACAGTGGCTCTTCAATTTTGCCAGTGTGGTCGCCTTTGCCAGTATCATGATGACCTATTTTGGAGTGAATTTTTACTTGGTAGGCCTTCATAGCTACGCCAGTGGGGATCAGGTAATCACCCCTGCATTCGTCTGGTATACAGTCCTTGGAGTTCTTATTTTGGGAGGTTTTAGTTGGCGTAAATACCGCATTTGGTACCGCTAAATTTTGCGGTACCTATTTTTTTGCATTTTTGGGCCATTATGAAGTCCTAAGTAGCCCTTTTCCGGAAACCTTTTGCATCCTCCTGGTGCACCATATCCCTGTTCTTTTGGTAGAATCAAGGTATTCACAGCCTTCCAAAGTACTTCATAATGACTCAAGATAATACAAATAAACATTCTCTTTTTAGCACCTTCATGCAGGCGATTAAAGGCGGGCACGAAGATTTTACAACAGGTTCTATCCGCAAAGCTATTTTCTTATTGGCGGTTCCCATGATTCTGGAAATGCTCATGGAATCTATTTTTGCTTTAGTCGATATCATTTATGTTTCTCAGGTTAGTGAAAATGCAGTCGCCACTGTTGGACTAACGGAATCTGTAATTACGCTACTCTATGCCGTGGCTATTGGACTAAGTATGGCTGCAACTGCTCTGGTAGCCAGAAGGGTCGGCGAGAAGCAGATCAATAAGGCCCGATCCGCTGCGGTACAGGCCTTGATTTTGGGTGTTCTAGTGGCCATTATAGTAGGATTTCTAGGAGTTTCTTACGCTAAGGATATTCTGCATTTTATGGGTGGAAGCCCGGAACTGATCGAGGAGGGGCATGGTTATACCCAGTGGCTTTTGGGTGGCAACATGACCATTATGTTGTTGTTCTTGATCAATGCTGTATATCGCGGGGCCGGAGATGCCTCTCTGGCCATGTGGGCTTTAGTGCTCTCCAATGGATTAAACCTCATTCTGGATCCCATTTTTATTTTTGGCTGGGGGCCTGTACCGGAGTATGGCGTAATGGGTGCAGGTATCGCGACCAATATTGGGCGAGGAACCGCAGTCGTTTTTCAGCTGATTATTCTCTTTAGTGGACGAAGTCGTATTCAGTTGTTCCTGAGTGATATTAAAGTCGAGGCTGACCAAATGTGGAACCTGATAAAGGTTTCTGCTGGAGGGATATCTCAGTTTTTAATCGGTACTTCCAGTTGGGTCATTCTGATGTATATGATGGCCAAATTTGGAACCGATGTATTGGCGGGTTATACCATTGCCATCCGGGTAATGATGTTTACTCTTATGCCTTCTTGGGGCATGAGCAATGCCGCAGCCACGCTTGTTGGCCAAAATCTCGGAGCCGGAAAGCCTGATCGGGCCGAAAAATCGGTATGGACAACCGGCCGCTACAACGCCTATTTTATGGGCGTGGTATCTGTTTTTTATTTGCTCTTCGCCAAAACGATCATCGGCCTTTTAGTTGAAAACCCGGTGGTGATAGACAATGGTGCTCTATGTTTACAAGTGATTGCTGCGGGCTATCTGTTTTACGCTTATGGAATGGTGTTGACCCAGGCCTTCAATGGTTCGGGCGATACCCAAACACCAACCCGAATCAATTTAGTGTCTTTCTGGTGTTTTCAACTGCCAGTAGCCTACTTACTGGCATTTGCATTGGACTTTGGTCCTCTGGGAGTCTTCATAGCGATTACGACTTCCGAGGTTCTATTGGCCATCATCTCCTGGGTTCTTTTCAAAAAGGGGAAGTGGAAGACGTTTCAGGTCTAGTCCTTACCTTTGAACCTATGAATAAGAACAGTGCAGAACAGCGGAATTTGGGTCTGAATACGACCTGTACCCATGTTGGTGAAATTGCAGATGAACAGTTCAAGGGCGCGGTTTCTCCGCTTTATATGAGCAGTTCATATGCTTATGAAGATGTCGATGTAAAACGCTATCCGCGTTATTTCAATACCCCGAATCAGGAAGCTTTATCGATCAAATTAGCAGCCCTAGAAAAGGCAGAGGCAGCCCTAGTGTTTGGGAGCGGAATGGCGGCTATTGCGACCAGTATGATGTGCTTGCTTCAGGCAGGTGATCATGTGGTATTTCAGCAATCCCTGTATGGGGGTACCTATCATTTCGCTAACTCACAGCTGAGGCGGTATGGAATGGATTTCAACTTTACCACAGGCACGAGCCTATCGGAGTTTAAAGCTGCTGTCAAGCCCAATACTAAAGTCATTTACCTCGAAACCCCCTCCAACCCGCTCTTGGCGATTACTCCCTTAAAGGAAATCGCAGAATGGGCCAAAGCAGAGGACTATATTACGGTGATTGATAACACTTTTGCCAGTCCGGTCAACCAAAATCCAATTGAACTTGGCATTGACCTGGTTATCCACAGTGCGACTAAATACCTAGGAGGTCATTCGGACCTCTGCGCTGGAGCAGTTATGAGCAGCGAGGAATTAATCAAACAGGTATGGGAAGCCGGGATATGTTATGGAGGCAGTTTGAGTGATTATACCGTTTGGATGTTGGAGAGAAGTATAAAAACCTTGGGCATACGGGTAGAGCGACAAAACAGCAACGCGATGGCCATGGCTGAATGGTTGGCTCAACAGCCCGAAGTGAAACAAGTATACTACCCTGGGCTAACAACACATCCCGGACACGAACTCGCTATAAGTCAAATGAGTGGTTTCGGAGGGATGATGTCTTTTGACTTACAAGATCACCTAAGCGCTGAAACGGTATTGGAAGCAACCCAAATTATTAAAGCGTCCATGAGTCTTGCCGGAGTGGAGAGTACCGCCTTGTTGCCTTCTAAAACCTCTCACTCTTTGATGGATAAAGAAGACCGTTTAAAGCAAGGGATTTCGGATCAGTTGATCCGTTTTTCTGTTGGTATAGAAGAGCCCGAAGATTTACAACGCGATTGGAAGCAGGCCTTCGCTAAGGCACAATAAGAAAAATCATGAATAAACTGGATATTCTCGTATTTGGAGCTCATCCCGATGATGCTGAACTTGGAGCGGGTGGTACGATTGCTAAAGAAACCCAAGCAGGGAAGAAGGTCGGGGTCATCGATTTAACCTGTGGTGAACTCGGAACTAGAGGAACCCCTGAACTCCGGGACCAAGAGGCGCAGAGAGCAGCAGAACTATTAGGTCTGGAAATCCGTGAAAACCTGGGCATGGCAGACGGGTTTTTTGAAGTAAACCGTGAGAATCAACTTTTGCTAATTCAAAAAGTACGTCAATACCAACCCGATATCGTCTTGTGTAATGCGGTGGATGACCGTCATATTGACCACGGTAAAGGCAGCCGTCTGCAAAGTGAGGCTTGTTTTTTAAGTGGATTGCGTAAGATAGAAACCCTGGATCCGAAAACAGGAGAATTACAGGACCCCTGGCGTCCACAATGGGTGTATCACTACATCCAATGGAAGAACCTGGAACCGGATTTTGCTGTTGATATCTCTGGCTTTATGGAAACTAAGATAGAAGCGATCAAGGCCTATTCCTCCCAGTTTTTTGACCCGGACAGCACGGAGCCTGAGACGCCAATCAGCAGCCGAAATTTCTTTGAAAGTGTGCGGTATAGAGCACAAGACCTGGGTCGTCTTGTCGGAGTGGAATATGCAGAAGGTTTTACGACAGAACGCCTTCCTGCGGTTGATCGCTTGGGGAACTTGCGCTAGAGGGTTCTGCAGACATTTCTGTGGTCTCTTTTCGGAACTTACGGACCTCCTTTTTGAGAAGGGTAAAGTAGAATCGACTTCCTTTTTTCAACTCGCTTTCGACCCACAAGTCACCGTTGTTTCTCTGCACCAATTCTCGGCAGAGTGCCAGACCAAGACCTGTTCCTTTTTCATTGTTTGTTCCGTAGGTCGTTCGGTTGGTTTCTTTCATGAAGAGGGTACTCAAGGTTTCCTCATCCATTCCAATTCCTGTATCCTTTACACACAATTGCCAGTAACCTTTAAGGTCCTCTGCATGAAAACTAATAAGGCCGTGGTTAGGGGTAAACTTTAGGGCATTACTCAACAGGTTACGGACAATCAAATCAACATGGTGGGTATCGGCCCAGACTTTGGTATCGTCAGTTACCTCATTGATTACCTTAATGTTTTTCTTCTCTGCTGCATCGGCAAGCAGTCGAATTTGGTCCTCAATTTTACGGGCAACGGTAACTGTAGAGGATTTGGTAATGGTGCTGTCCATCTGTGCTTGTCCCCAACTGAGAAGGTTGTTCAGAGTGAAAGATATATGATCGACATCTCCCTTTAGCTTTGGAATAAAGGCGATAAATTCATGCTTGGCGATTTCTCCAGAATCCAACAGATTCAGCATACCCTGTAGTGCACCTATCGGGCTACGAAGATCGTGACCAATAATTGAAAACAAGCGATCCCGAGCACGACTGATTTCTCGTAGTTCATTCTCTCTGTTTCTCAGGTTCTGTGTTTTAACCTTGAGTTCTTCAAAAAGACTCGTCAACTTTTTGTGGTTTTTGATCATGAAATAAATAGAAACCAAGAGAACTATAACCACTAGAAAAACCGCACGAGCCAGCCTTGCCTTTTGTTCGTTGTCTCTTTCTGAATAGAGTTTTAGATTCTTGGCATTCACCCGAAAAGCTGTTTCGGTCTGATACAGCTCCTGCATATTCTTGAGCTGAATCTTCGAAAGGCTATCTGAAAGCAGTTTGTTCCATTCCAAATGTTCAAAGGCGAGGTCATATTCCCCTCTGGCTTGGTGAATTTTGTAGAGGGTTTCGGTGGTGGTCTTTTGCCCATCAAAGTCATTGATTTGCTGCGCAATCCCCAAGGCTTTTTGCCCGTATTGTAGAGCTTGATCAAAACCTTTTAACCCATAATAGGTTTTGGCCAGACCTTGGTAGAGTTCAATTTCGGAACGGGGATCGTCCAGATCAGCATGGAGTTGACGGCATTTGTCGTACCAGTGTAAGGACCAGTGGTAATTTCCTTTTTCTTCATAGACTTCACCCTTTACGCTATAAGCGTAAGCCAACCAATCAGTAATACCTTCTTCCTTGAAAATGGCTATACTTTTATCGATAGTCTCTAGGGCTCTTTCGCTCTGTCCGATTTTTGAATAGACTGAGGCCAAGTTACTCCAGGTTTCTGCCTGAAAGACAGGATATCCAATAACGGTGTTGATGGAATCAATGATCTTATATTGAGCTAAAGCAATAGGGTAGTCTTCCTGTTCGATATAGAGTTGCGCCACTGCTTCGTGCAGAATAGACAACATATCATTATTGTCCTCTTCTTCTGCTAAGGTGATTGCTTCTAAGAAAGTCTTTAAGGAGCGATCCAACTGTCCCTGGTAGGCGTATTCGTGCCCCAGGTTGCTCATGATGGAAAGTTGAGTGTCCTTTTCCTCAATTTTTTTGGAGATCGCAAGGGACCTATTGAAGTACTTGATGGCAAGGGCTTGTTTTCCAAGGTCGGAATAATAGTTCGCCAATTCCATGGTGGCTTCCATTTCGCCTTTCGCGTAACCAATGCGCTTGGATTGTTTCAGAGCTTCCTCGGCGAAGTACCCCAGACTATCCCTTTTTTTGTATCGGAAGGTTCTGGCCAATTGATTTAGGAGATTGATATAGGAACTGTCGATCTCCATCGTATTCTTTTCTAAACGGTAGGTGGCTTGGTGATAAGCTGCCAAGAGACTATCCCTTTCTTGGTCTTGTGCGCCCAGGGATAAGGGTAGTGCAATTCCAATGAAGAAAAGGAACACATGTCCAAAAAAGATTGATTTGTTGTTGAAAATGGCCATACTACTCTGAAGGAACTAAAATAGAAAGGCCATTAGGGGCTACCCAATCTTTGTTGTGAAGGAGGATTTCCAGGGGGTAAAGCCCTGTTTTTTGTGTATTTAATCGAAGAAAAACTTCCTTTTGTCGGACTTTTAAGCAGTTAAAGGGGCTTTGATGACCACTGTAACCAGCTCATCTTCCTGTCTGTGAAAGAACAGCTCTCCTTGGTTGTATTGCGCCAACCAATACGATACTGAAAGACCAATCCCCGTTCCCAAAGTACCCTCATTACTTGGAGTCCGGTAAAGCGTTGTCAAATCCACCGCCTTGTTAAATTCATCTTGAGAAAAGGTGCTGTTTTTGTTTGAGAAATGAAGTTCAAAGGCTCCTTCTTTTTCATGCCCCTTAATAAAAACTTTACCTTTTTCTGGAATAAAACGAACAGCATTGCATAGCAGATTCTGAAGAACCTGATCAAATTGAAGAGGATCAAATTGAAGTGTTGACTTGGGGTCAATCTCCACTTCAATGTCTAACTCTTTTTGTTCTCCAAAAAACAAGAGTTTTTCTTCGGCCTTTTTGTAGGCATCGAGCACATTAATTGGAGCAGGATTGACGGAGCAGCGTTTTTTTTGTGCCTGCGTCCAATAATGGAAATTGGTTAACACATAACCGCTGTGATCCAGATTGACTTTCACGCTTGGAACAATATCTTGCAGGGCTTCGAGGCCTTTGGATTCAGAAAGCTCCGCCACTTCACTCAGGGTGTTCATGGGTACGGTTAAATCCTGGCTGATGAATTTGAAAACTTGGTCTTTAAGTGAATTCAATTCTTCTAATTGGTGTTTGGTTTCTTCTTCTCTTTTCATTCGCGAGCGGGTAAAGAAAAGAACAACCAATACCACAATAATTGCAATGATGGCCAATCCGTTCATTAACTGCTGCTGATACTTCTTTTCTGATTCGCTTTCTGCTTGAATCTCTGTTTTTCTTTCGGATTCCTTAAGTGTGAGGTTGGCCTTGATAAGTCTTTGCTGTGCTTGTTCATTACGCTGTTCACTCAACTCCTGGTAAAAAAAAGCGCTATCCATTTGTTGCTGCAGGCTAAATAATTTTGCCATCTGGGCGGATGATAGGGTCAATTCCATTTTCAGGTTCTTTTCTTTAAAGATAGAATGGGCTTTCCGAGTGGTGTAAAAAGCACTATCGATTTGACTTTTAGCAATAAATATTTTGCCTAGACCCAAATAGGTTAACCCAATACGGTCGGGTCGACCATTCATGTAATCAATAAGCTTCAGGTTTTTTCGGTAGTATTTTTGAGCTTTATCAATAGAATCCTGTTCCATTAAACTTTCGGCCAGAGTGGAGTGAACAAAAGATACCCATAGTTCGTCTTTTTCATTCAGAAAGTAGAATAGAGCTTCCTTGGAATAGAGTTTAGCATCTTCGAGTTTTCCCAACTTCCAATTGGTATAGGCCAAGTTCGCAATAATACAGTGCTCCGTGTAGGCATAGGGAAATATACCATCATTACCGGGCTGACTTCTGTGCGTCTTTATGGCCTTATCCAAATATATGTTTGCGTATTCGTGGTTTTCGAGCAGGGTGAAAATCACCCCAATATTCATTTGATAATGAGAGAGGTAAGTGGAGTTTTCAGGAGCCTGTGATTTATCAATACCACTTTGGAAGTAATTGTATGCCATCTCGTAGTCTTGATCTCGAAAGGCCACCGCAGCCTGGTTGTTAATGGCATAAAAAACAAGGTCCATTCGGCCAGCTTCATAGGCTAATTCTTCCGCTTCCTTACTATGTTTTAAAGCTTCTTCATACGATTGACTGCCATTCATCGAGGCCACACGTCCTTTTTCTATGAGCACGGCCGCCCTTCCGGCCTTATAATTGAGTAGGTGACTTAAGGAATCCGCTCTTGCGATGGATCGTTTGGTCAGGGTGCTGTCCGAAGCGATACCATACTTTGCTATTTGAATTAATAGATTTACCTCGGTTGTATCGGCTTGGTAGTTTTTTCGATCTTTTAGAAGTTTATATTCATGTACTAGAGAATCCAGAATGGTTCTTTGGGCAAAAAGTGCGGAAGTTGAAAGAAGGGTCAATAACAATAAAAAGGATCCTGTTCTTGTACGCATAATTAGTTGTTGAAGATTAGGTTAACGCGAGTTCCCTGTTCTGTGTTTTCTATTTGAATACCTCCCTTATTGAGGTGCATCAGTTTTTGGCAAATATTCAATCCGAGACCCAAGCCTGTTTCGCCTGAGGTGCCTTTACGGGAATTTAATTTGCCCTTTTCGTGAAATTGTTCAAGTTGTTCCTCACTAAATCCTACGCCCTCATCTTCAATGGAGAGTCTTTTTACACTCTCAGATTCTGACCATTTTAATCGAATCGCATGATTTTCTGAACTGAATTTAATCGCATTGATCAAAAGGTTGTTTAGAATGATTTCGAGGTGTATGGGATCAGCGATGAGCATTCCCCTGGGATCGGAGGTAAAGGATATACTCAAATTCTTCTTAGCAGCAATTTCATAAACAGCGGCAATACAGTGGGGAATCAGATCCTCTATCATGATAAGCTCTTTGTTCGGTTTGGCATTTTGCACCTGCTCACGTGCCCAATGCATCATATTGTTTAGCTTCTCCTTACTGAAGAATACACGACGTTGGAGACTGCCCAGTTGATTATAAAGAGAATCCTGTTCTTTATGAGGTTCTTGATACAACATGATCAATTCTTGCATGGTCGACAAGGGGGACCGCAAGTCATGTCCCAAGATGGTAAACAATTGATCCTTTTCTTGGTTGATTCGATCCAATTCGAACACCTCTTTCTTGTACTGTCGGTATCCTCGAAAGAAGAAAATACTCAACCCCAATCCTGCTACACAAACGGCCAACCAGAACCAGGCCAATACTTTTTTACTTTTGGCTTCTTCTATCGCCCGACCTTCCGCACGCGCCAAACGGGTCTTTTCGTTCTCTTTGCTTTGCAACATCGCAATCTGTTTACTCATGATTGATTTCTGCAAATTCATATAGCGGTTCTGGTATTTTTCAAAATACAGTTGAGCACTGTCCTTTTGCCCTGTTTTGCTGTAAAGGAGAGCAATTAGTTTGTGGAGTTCGTCTGAAGTATTAGGCAGGCCCTGTCCTTGATCGATAGCCAAGGCCTTTTGAGCAAACTCCAGACTGCTTACGTTTTTATTTTGCCTGTATGCACTTTCCGCCAAGCCAGCGTAAGTGCCCACTCGATTGGGCTCATTGAGGGAATCGGTAATTGATAAAGCCTTATAATAGGCTTCATCCGCTAGTTTTGGCTTTTCTTTGAGTAAATAAAGATCACCCATTTGATTCCAGTAGTTACTGTGTTCTCGGGCAAATCCTGTGTGGTTTTCTATCAAATATCGCGCTTGTTCTAGATAGGAGAAAGCACTGTCGGTTTGGTTTTGTAAAAGGTAAAGCTCCGCTATTTTCAGTTTGTGAGAAAGGGTGAAATTCTTCGAAGACATTTTCTCAACGGAAGGCTCTGCATCTTTGTAATGAATCAATGCCTCTTTGTAATTATTATTATTCAGAAAGAGCAACCCAAGATTGACATGAAAGGCGTACATGTGTCGATGGCTTTTCATGCTTTCAGCCAATTTCAAGCCCCTGTAATAATTTAAAAAAGCCGAATCCACCTGCTGCAACTCCCGGTAAGCTATGCCTTTTGTGTTTCTGGCTCCAAGGACCATATTGCTAAAATCAAGAATTTCAGCCTTTTGCTCAGAAATTTTTGCAAGCTTAATCGCCTCCCGTTGATTGCCATCAAGAAGCTTGGTCAGGGCCAGGGCGTAGTATCCGCGGGCAATTCCCTTTTGGTAATTGATTTTTTCGGAAAGGGTGATGGTTCTAATCGCTAAATTCCGGGCCGAATCTCTATTCTCTCGTCCTAAGCCAAAAGAGATTTCGTAAAGGGTATTGATGTAGGTTGTATCCGTCTCGCTAAATTCTGGAGCTTTTTGAATTCGGGTGAGTTTAGCCGCTAAACTGTCTGGATCCATACGCTGCCCGATAAGACTGGAGGGGAGGAACAATAAAAAATATAGGCTCGTGTAAAACCAATGCGTTTTTTTCATTCGGTTAGGATGACTCAGACTAGAAAATTAAATATTTTTTCAAAAGGAAGTTCAGAGATTTCGGTAGAATCATCTGATAAAGAAGTTTGCCGTAAACTGAAAAAAAAAGTAACTTTGCCATCCCATTTTAAATGGTGGTTGTAGCTCAGTTGGTTAGAGCGCTGGATTGTGGTTCCAGAGGTCGTCGGTTCGAACCCGATCTTCCACCCAACAAAAAAGCCCTCCTGATATGGAAGGGCTTTTTTGCGGTAAAACGAACTTATGGAGTCGTTGCTTTGTCTACTACAAGACGATTCGCACGGTTGGCAATTTCCCATGCGGTATAAAAAACCAATTGTGCTCTGTTGGTTAAAAGATCGTAATTGATTTTGTCCGGTGTGTCCGAAGGACGGTGGTAATCGGCATGCGTTCCGTTGAAGTAAAAAATAATCGGAATATTATTCTTTGCAAAGTTGTAGTGATCGCTGCGGTAGTAAAAACGGTTTGGATCATTCTCGTCGTTGTAGGTGTAATCCAATTCAATATTCGTGTACTTGCTATTAATTTCTTCCGATAATTCGTGCAATTCTGTGCTGAGCTTATCGGAGCCAATCAAATAGATATAGTTGCGATCTCCATCGCGTTTCGGGTCAATACGACCGACCATATCAATGTTTAGATTCGCTACGGTATTGGCCAGAGGGAAGACCGGTTCTTGGTCCGTGTAATAACGAGATCCCAATAGACCTTTCTCCTCACCCGTGACATGCAAGAATACAACACTTCTTTTTGGTCCATTGCCGTCTTTTACCGCTTGCTGAAAGGCTTCTGCTATTTCAAGAAGGGCTACTGTTCCGGAACCGTCGTCATCTGCGCCATTGTTCACCTCTCCTTGGCTCACTCCAATGTGGTCCAGGTGGGAAGAAATAACCAGGAATTCATCGGGTTTTTCGGATCCCTTGATGAAGGCAACGACATTTTCGGTGTCGACTTCTCCGTTGTTGCTGGTCAACATCGCTTTCCAAGACAGGGCAACGGATTGGCCCGTATTGTCTTTATCCATGGCAGAATGAAATGCCTTTCCGGCTTCCGAATTCAAAACCAACAAAGAAGCACTTTCGGTATTGCTTTTTAAGCGCATACTCCCACTGTTGTTACGCGCCATACGACGGTAATATTGCTGGTAACGTCCAAAGTTTTTGTCGTCAACCAAAAGCAGGGCTTTAGCGCCTAGTTCGGTAGCCAATTCGAGACGCTTACTAATTCCTTCGGAAAGATTGCTCCATTTCGATGGCTCTTGCGTTCCAGAAAATAAAAAGGATCCAGATTCATTCATAGGTTCACCCGATTTAGCCAAAACAACTTTCCCAGCGACGTCCATGTTGCCGTAACTGTTGTAATCGCCTTCTTTGATCCCATAACCAACATAAACGACTTCTTTGAAATCTCCGCTCAGTGGTGACATGGTTACAAATTGTTTTCCTTGAGTTAAGGTGGTTGTTCCCAGTTCCATAGTACCCGTTGGGACTTTTCTGAATTCCAATGGAACCTTTTGAATATAGGAACCTTATTTCCGGGGGCAATGCTTAAGCTCTTATATTCATTTGTAAGATACTCCACGGCTTTCTTCTGACCGGGTTGTCCGGTTTCTCGACCTTCAAACTCGTCCGAGGCGTAGATGTACAAGTGCTCCTTGAGCTCCTCTTCCGTAATCGTCTTAGCGTAGTCTATCGGTCCAACTTCTTTGGCCTGAACTGGGGTGGGGGCATCCGAATTGGTTTTGGATGCGTTACAAGCTGTAAACAGAAGGGCTACAGCGAAATATTTTATTCTCATGTGATATAAAAATGATAATTACCAAAGTTAACCAAAAATACATTCCCGGCATTTCTAGAAATCGGCCGAATACTTACATTCGTAGGAAGGTAAATTCAAGACTTATGAATTGGGAATGGCAAGGGGTGATGCCCGCTTTGACGACAAAGTTCGATCAGCAGGATTGGCTGGATCTGGAGCTTTTTTCGGTCAACGTTCAAGCACAGTTGGAAGCCGGAGTTTCTGGTATAATTCTGGGAGGAACCCTGGGAGAGGCGAGTACCTTGACGAGTAAAGAGAAAGAACGTTTACTATCGCATAGTTTAGAATTGGTCAATGGCCGGGTTCCGGTTATTCTCAATATAGCAGAAGGTTCTACAAAGGAGGCGGTGCAGGTTGCTGAAAAAGCGGAGGAATTAGGAGCCCAGGGCTTAATGGTTCTTCCACCCATGCGCTATGTGCCGACAAAAAACGAGGTCGTGCAGTACTTTCAGGATATCGCCAGAAGTACCCGTCTTCCCATCATGATTTACAACAACCCGGTGGACTACAAAGTGGAAGTGGGCTTGTCTCAGTTGGATGAACTACTCAAAGAACCAAACATTCAAGCCATAAAAGAGTCCACTCGAGATATATCCAATGTAACCCGTTATGCGGCAGCCTTTGGAGATCGACTTCGGGTGTTAACGGGAGTAGATACCCTAGCCTTAGAAAGCCTAATGATGGGCGCTCATGGCTGGGTGGCCGGTTTGGTCTGTGCTTTCCCAAGAGAAACGGTCGCTATTTTTGCATTAGCCAAAGCAGGACGCCATGAGGAAGCTCGAGCGATCTATCGTTGGTTCTTACCCTTATTGGAATTAGATATCAATCCTCAGTTGGTTCAAAATATAAAATTGGCGGAGTCTCTTGTTGGCCTGGGGTCTGAGGAAGTGAGGAAGCCTCGTGTTCCGCTTCAGGGCGCCGAAAGGGAGCGGGTGCTGGCCATTATTAAAGAAGGGCTAGCCAACCGCCCTGAACTACCAGAATACCACAGTCTATTAGCATGAGCAATATAAAGGGAATTCAACAGATCGGGTTCAAACAGAGTCAAGAAGGCACGACTTATTTCCACACCTACAATCCTGTTGAAGGAAGTCAAACAGCCTACCGAATAGCAGAGGCCAATGAAAAAGAAATAGAGGAGGCTGTTCAACTTGCTTCAAAAGCCAGTGCAGAATTCGCAAACATGGGTTCAGCGAAGCGTGCGCAATTTTTGGAAACCATCGCGGATGAAATGCAAGTCGTAACTGATCAAATAGTTCAGGTATATTGCGAAGAGTCCGGTTTACCAGAAGGCAGAGCAAATGGAGAGCTCAATCGCACCCTTGGTCAATTGAGAAAATACGCCGCACAAGCCAGGAGTGGACGGATAGGTATACCACGAATTGATACGGCGGATGTAAATCGGCAGCCCCAGGCCAAACCTGATCTTAGGAAAGTCGGTGTGCCACTAGGACCTGTTGTCGTTTTTGGTGCTTCTAATTTTCCATTGGCTTATTCCACAGCTGGAGGAGATACTGCTTCTGCCTTTGCGGCGGGTTGCCCAGTTATCGTTAAAGGCCACCCTTTGCATGCGGCAACAGGAGAGACCGTGGCTTCGGCAATCGATCGTGCTGCACAAAAAACAGGGATGCCCGATGGGGTGTTTTCTCATTTACAAGGTCAGGGTCATGATTTGGGGCAAAAGCTCACTCAACATGAGCAGGTAAAGGCGGTTGGATTTACTGGAAGTCACGCCGGAGGAAGAGCTCTCATGGAAATGGCGAGTAAAAGAGCCGAGCCTATTCCGGTTTTTGCTGAAATGGGGAGTATCAATCCCGTCGTCTTTTTGCCTTCCGCTCTGCACAATAGAGGCCAATACTGGGCAGAACAGTACGCTGCTTCTATAACGCTAGGGGTGGGGCAATTCTGTACAAATCCCGGTTTGATGTTGGCTGTTAAAGGAGAGGAATTGGATGGGTTTAAAAAATCACTGCTTCAAAACCTCAGTGCCACTTCTACCGCCTGTATGATTCACCCTAAGCTTGCAGAGAACTATAACAAGAACAGACAATTTCTTTCGGATGTTCCCGGCGTAGAGGTGCTTTTGTATTCGGTAGAAGGAGAAACACCTGTTCAATTGAATTGTATACAAGGGGAAGACTTCTTACGCCAACGGAGTGCACAGACGGAAGTATTTGGCCCGAGCAGTTTGTTGGTGGAATGCCAAAGTCAAGAAGAATTACTCTCTGTTATTGATCACTTAGAAGGACAGCTCACAGGGAGTATAATTTACGAGTCCAAAGACGAAAGCGATTTGGCCCTGGTACAAGAACATCTGGGTAGAAGAGTAGGACGTCTTATTCATAACGGAGTGCCTACTGGTGTAGAGGTTTGTGACGCCATGCATCATGGGGGTCCTTATCCGGCCAGTACTGATGCTCGATTTGGAGCGGTCGGTGGGGATGCGGTTGATCGTTGGTTAAGACCCTTGTCTTATCAAAACTGCCCGAATGATCTTCTGCCAGCAGCTCTACAAAATGAGAATCCGCTAAATTTATTGCGCTTAGTGGACGGTGAGTATACCCACAACGCCATTCCTCCAAATGCTTGATTATGTCTTCAGGAGTTTTTCGATGTATTGATGCGCACACCTGTGGAAACCCCGTCAGAGTAGTCACTCATGGTGGCCCTGAATTGGAAGGAGCCAATATGAGTGAAAAAAGGCAACACTTTCTAAAAGAGTACGATTGGATCAGAAAAGGGCTCATGTTTGAGCCTCGAGGCCATGATATGATGAGTGGCAGTATTCTCTATCCTCCTGCAGATCCTCAAAATGATATTGGTATTCTTTTTATTGAAACGAGTGGTTGTTTACCCATGTGCGGTCATGGAACCATAGGGACGGTGACCGTCGCTGTTCAAGAAGGACTAGTCCGACCGAAGACTCCGGGCATACTTCGTTTAGAAACCCCTGCTGGTCTGGTCATAGCCAAATATGGGACGAAGGGGCATCGTGTGGATTGGGTGCGCATTACCAATGTTCCCAGTTATTTAGCGGCCGAAAGTCTTGACTTTCATTTTGAACCCCTGGGACCTTTAAAAATAGATGTAGCCTATGGTGGCAACTATTATGCAATCGTCGATATTCAAAAACACTTTTCCGGGATACAAGATTTTAAAGCAGAAGAGCTTATCGGAATGGCTCGTGTTTTAAGAACTCAACTACAGGCTGATTTCAATAGTCAATTCATTCATCCGGAGAACAGCAGTATTGCCGGCATCTCCCACATCCTTTGGGGAGGTTTACCCCAGCATGAGGGTTCTTCGGCCAGCAATGCCGTCTTTTATGGAGATAAGGCCATAGACCGTTCTCCTTGTGGAACCGGAACTTCGGCCCGCATGGCTCAGCGAGCGGCCAAAGGACTGTTGAATTTGGGGGAATCTTTTCTTCATGAAAGTTATATTGGATCGGTTTTCGAAGGTAATTTTGAGGAACGGTCTCAGGTTGGACCCTACGAAGCTATAATCCCAAAGATTAAAGGATGGGCTCGGGTGTATGGTCAGAATAGTATAAGCATTGATCCGGAGGACGATCCCTACGCTCACGGATTTCAGGTTATATAGTAAGCCAATGAGTAAAAAAGTTATCGTTGTTGGATCAGGGATAGTCGGTGCAAGTTGCGCCTATTACCTGTATAAAGAAGGGCATGAAGTGGTTTTATTAGAAAAGGACCAACAGGCTTCCGGTGCTTCTTATGTCAATGCTGGCTATATTACCCCCAGTCATATCATTCCTTTAGCAGCGCCTGGAATGATCCGGATGGGATTAAAATACATGTTTGATTCTAGCGGTCCCTTCTATATGAAACCCCGTTTGGATGGTGATTTTTTGCGATGGGCGAGGGCTTTCCAAAAATCCTGTACTGATGAAAATGTCAAAAAATCCATCCCCCTTATCAAGGATTTGAACCTTCAGAGTCGCCAACTCTATGATGATTTGCTTTCGTCTGGAGATTTGGGGGACTTCCATTGGGAGGACCGGGGTCTTCTAATGGTCTACAAGACAGAGAAGGCGGCCGAGTCTGAGGGGAAGGTAGCCGCAGAGGCGAAAGCCCTGGGGTTGGAAGTTGAGCAATTGGACGCCTTGGCTTTGGCAAAGCTCGAACCTGTTTTTACTGAAGAAGTTAAGGGAGCCTGGCACTATCACTGCGATCGCCACAGTACCCCAACGGATATTCTTCCTCGTTTACTCAAATACTTGAGACAGCACATCAGTTTTCAGAAGATGAAAGAGGTGAGCAGCTTGAAGAATACGGCTGCAGGGGTGGAAGTTATTTATGGGGATGAAAGGCTAAGAGCAGATCGACTGGTCGTGGCTGCCGGTGTCTGGTCCGCGAATTTGGTTAAAAGCCTCGGACAAGACTTATTGCTGGAAGCGGGAAAGGGATACCGAATTGACGTACACAGAGACGTGCCTATACGCAGGCCTGCGATATCTCTGGAACACAAAATCGCCGTCACTCCCATGAAAGGATTTACCCGTTTTGCAGGGACCATGGAATTTTCAGGGATCAATAAGGTTGTCAGAAAGGAACGGGTTCACGCCATTGCCAAGGCGGCAAAATCTCTTTATAATTCATTGGAGTTTAGTTCGGAGGATTTGGCGGAAGCCGCAACAGGGATGCGACCGGTAAGCCCCGACGGCTTGCCTTATATCGGTCCACTTCCGACATTTCCACGGGTGTTTTTGGCCACGGGACACGCTATGATGGGTTGGAGTTTGGGCCCCATTACAGGCCGGATTATTGCTGATTTAATCTCTGAGAAACCTCCCGTACTTTATTCACCTCATTTGCGTGTTGGTCGAAAATTTTAAGAATTTCGATGAGTTGGCCTGCTAATTGCTTTTATCTTCCCGAGAATCAAGGTATTTTTAAACTATGGGAAGATTTCTTCTATTTCTAACGGCGTTCTTTAGCTCGTATATTACGGGTTATGCACAGGATATTACGGTCCTGAGGCTGGAAGATTTTGATTTAAATGGAAAGGTAAAATCCTGCACCGTCATCAACAGTTATGGCAAAGAGGTCTTTGAATTTGATGAAAACGGAAGACTAAAGAGTACCAAGACCCAGTATTCCGACACGGATACCCATTGGGTCAATTATGCTTACGAAGGGAATTATCTCAAAGAAAAGCGCAGTGAACACTACTCCAATGGCACCTTAAACAAGGAACAGTCGATTGTGAATATTTACCAAATCGACACCCTAAAAAGCAGTATAAAAATTACAGAGAAAGTCGTCTCGTACAACAAGGAGTTCCTAGAGCAAATAGTGTATACCTTGAATTTGAAGGGCGAAACCCTTTCTATTCAAAAACTACACGCAGACGCGGTAGACGAAATCAAGGTATCTCATACGACAACCTCTTCTGGTGAGATCACGGAATATGTTTTGAATGGATCGCTCCAAAAATGGATCCGCAAAAGAATGGTTCCCGGAGAAGGAAAGACCAAAATCAAGGAGGTCCTGACACGTGAATACTTCAATGAGGAACCTTATTTAGCCACAGAAGAGCGATACAGTCCGGCAGGTATGCTCCTGTCTAAGGAACAATTCCTTTACGACGATACGGTTAACAAATACCTCACAGAAGAACGTCATGACTACGCTTACACAGAGAACCATATTCTCAAAGGAGAAAAGATTACCTCTCAGAATACAGTGACTGAAAAGCAGTATGTTTTTCAGTATGATAACAGCAGTACGGCGAACTGGATCAGGAAGATTATACTTCCCGATAACAGCTACACCAGCCGTGTTATTGAGTACTATACAGAAGAAGTTAAAGAGACAAAAAAAGGACGCTAGATGTCTGAAAAAGAATTGGGTGCGCAAGCCAGCGATGTAGTAGAATACAAGCAAAAAATTTTAGGTATTTGCAATGAGACAACCAAGGGAACCCTCATGGAAACCTTGAACATTGAATACGTAGATGTTGGGCAGAATTTTTTAATCGCGCGGATGCCGGTTGGTCCTGCAGTTTACCAACCTGATGGAGTTTTACATGGAGGAGCTACGGCAGCCTTGGCCGAGAGCGTAGGAAGCGCCGCTTGCTACGTCTTTTTAAATGCACAGGAAAATATCATCCGTGGTATAGAAATTTCGGCCAATCATGTTAAGGGTGTCCGAGAAGGATACGTTTATGCCCGGGCGGAATTGCTTCATAAAGGAAGAACGACCCAACTCTGGAATATTCGGGTCACTAATGAATCGGATGCCTTGGTGTCGCTGTGTAAATTGACGACAATTACACTGCCAAAAAATGCCTGAAAAACTTCAGCAGTTAACCTCCTTTTTTGGCCAATGGAAACAGCAAAAAGCTTTTGCTTTGTTTCGACTTCCAGGTTCAAAAGAAATTCACCTCTGGAGTGGTCCAACGCTAGACAGGGATTGCGAATCAGAAGCTTTTTTTGAATGGGTTCCCTTTCATGATGACACGCCATCCTTCCGTATTGATGCTGAGTTACAGGATTATTGGGGGGTTGAAGAATTTAGGCAGCTGTGTGAACCCATTACCCAAGGGTTTACCCTACATATTGAAGAGAAGGTTGAGGAAGAGGGCAAAGAAGAATACCTAAAAGGACTGCAGCGTTGTTTACATGAGCTCAATACGGGTGTCCTAGAAAAGGTAGTCTTTTCGAGACGTGTCAGCCTAAAGGCGAAGGCTCATCCGCTTGAGTTGTTCATGAAAGCTCTGTCCAAATACGAAACAGCGTTTTGTTATTGGTTCCATCACCCCAAGGCCGGTTGTTGGTTGGGAGCCAGTCCAGAAATTCTGGTCAAGTCCAAAGGAGAAGCATTAGAAACCTTTTCTCTGGCTGGAACGCAAAAAGCGAATGGAGGAGAAGCACCTGTATGGACGGCAAAAGAAAAACGCGAACAGGGATTAGTCACTCAATATATTCAACAATTACTTCAAGGCAAGGTTGATGATTTGAAGTTAGAAGGACCTTTTGATGCTAGAGCAGGTCAATTGTGGCACCTCAAGACGGTAGTCCGTGCCAAAACAAGACTCAAGGCCGTTGATATCGCTCGAAGTTTGCACCCTAGCCCTGCAGTTTGTGGCCTTCCAAAAGACAAGGCGAAGGCTTTTCTCAAAGAAGTTGAAGGCTATGACAGGGCGTATTATACCGGTTATCTGGGACCGGTTAAAACGGTCAGCGCCGATCTCTTCGTTAACCTGCGTTGTTTGGAGTGGAAACCAGACGAAGTCCGTATTTATGTTGGGGGTGGCATAACCTCAGAATCAATGCCTGAAAAGGAGTGGGAAGAGACCTGCCATAAAATGAATACTATGCTGGAACTCTTCCGGGATTAAGGAGGGAGTTCTGGGCGCGGCGCCGTATTTTTGTAATGTGAAGGTTTCGAGTATTCCAGTGGCACAACAACTCCTATCGGCCTGTCTTCAAAAAGGCATCAAGGAGGTCGTTATTTCTCCGGGATCGAGAAGTGCTCCTCTGGCGCTTAGTTTTGGCTCGAATCCCGATATCCGCACCTTTACCATCATCGACGAACGTAGTGCAGCTTTTTTTGCTTTAGGAAGGGCCTTGGAAAGTCAAAATCCGGTTGCCCTTATATGCACTTCAGGAACGGCGCTGCTGAACTACTATCCTGCCATTTGTGAAGCCTTTTACAGTGAAGTCCCCTTATTGGTTCTTTCCGCCGATCGTCCGGCTTACTTAATCGATCGAGGAGACGGGCAAACCATACGACAAGATCAGGTGTTGGCACAGCATTGTGTGCATTCCAAAACCCTTCATCAGAACGTCGAGCATGCGATAAAGAAACTCGCTTCTTTTGCTCCGCACTACCTCGATATGGACCCCGAACAGGTTCATCAAAAGAATGCGGACGCTATAGAAATGGCCATAGGGTCTTGGAAGGAGAGAAAGGGGCCTGTACACCTCAATATTCCTCTGGAGGAACCCTTGTATAGCCAAGTGAGTATTTCGGATGCTGAATTGATAAGTGCTTTTCAACCCCGTCTTGCAGAAGTGAATTCCTCGGAAGAGCTTAAGGTCAGTACTGAGAAAATTGAGTTGTGGGAAAAAGCGACTTCCAAGTTGATTCTGGTAGGGCAAATGAACTGTGCTCCTCAAAACACTCCGGCTTGGCTTAACCGTTTAATCGATGACCCCTCGGTGATCGTCTTAACCGAGACCACTTCGAACCTGAATCATCCGGATTCGATTGATAGTATAGACAGCGTGATCGCCCCCGTTGAAAAAACACAAGAAGCCGCGGCTATTTTTCAGGACTTAAGACCCGAAGTTCTGGTTACCCTGGGCGGGCATATCGTTTCAAAGAAGATTAAAAAATTTCTTCGGGATTACGGCCCGGTAGAGCATTGGCATATTGGAGACAGCCGCCCCTTGGATACTTTTTTCTGCTTGCAAGGACATTGGCGAATTAGTCCAGAAGACTTTGTGGAACAGGTATACCAAAAAGGCCTCAATGCAACCGTTGCTTTTCCGGACTCTAACTATATCGGACTTTGGAATAGCCTGAAGAAGAACTACGAAATCAACCGCGAACGCTATATCGAGCAAATTCCCTATTCGGACTTTGTGGTCTTTTCTTCTCTTTTTAAAGCTATTCCGGAGGGCTATGACTTGCATCTTGCCAACAGTAGCGCTATTCGCTACGCCCAATTATTTCCGCATAAATACTCTTGGAAGACTTATTGTAATCGGGGAGCTAGCGGTATAGATGGCAGCACTTCTACCGCTGTGGGCGTCTCTTATGGTTCTCCCAATCCCGGAGTCTTGGTTACAGGAGATCTCAGTTTCTTTTACGATTGCAATGCCTTTTGGAATAATTATGCGAACGAGAACTTAAAGGTCATCCTGATTAATAATGATGGTGGTGGGATATTTAGAATTTTACCAGGAAAAGAAGAAACCCCTGTTTTTGAAAAGCATTTTGAAACCCCACATGGTCGAACGGCGAAATTGCTCTGTGAACAATACGAATTGGACTACAAAGCAGCGAAAACGACCAATGAACTGTCTGAGGGCTTGAAAAGTTTATTCGAAAAACCGAGTCAAGCGGCTCTGCTGGAGGTATTTACACCCCGGAAACTCAATGACAAAGTTTTGCTGGAGTATTTCGAGTTTCTTAATTTAGAGTTAAAATTCAATAAAACACTATCCCATTATGAGTAAAAGAGATGAACTAATCGAAAAGTATGCCGCTGACATCAAGGAGAAATTCGGAGAGTCTCCGGACATGGATTTCTTGACGAAGGTGACCATCGGATTAGGTCCTGCCATTTACAACATGGACGCTTCTAAAGTATCGGGTTCCGATGACAAGGAACTGGCTACCGTGAAAAACAACTTTTTGATGAAGAAACTCGGTCTTGCGGATGGCCCTGAATTATTGGAAGCCATTAACACAGTGATTGACAGATACGGAAGGTCTGAAAAGAATAAACACAGAGCAGTTATTTATTATATGCTCGCCAGGCATTTTAACAAAGAAGGCGTGTACAATAAGTAAATTGCTTCAAGAAAGAAGAAGGCCGCTCTTTCCGAGCGGTTTTTTTTATTCCAGAAAAGGAGTACTATGATAGAATTAGGGAATTATAACACCCTGGAGATTGTTCGGAAGAGTTCGGTTGGGTATTTTTTGTCCGATGAAGAGGGGACAGAAGTTCTACTCCCGACTAAGTATACCGATTCTTCGTCGGAAGTAGGGGAGGAGGTATCTGTTTTTTGCTATTTAGATCATGAAGAAAGGCCTATTGCAACCCATCTGAAACCCTTGGTCAAACGCAATGACTTTGCTTGCCTGGAGGTAGCCGCTTTGACTGAAGTTGGCGCATTTCTTGACTGGGGGCTGGAAAAACAGCTTTTATTGCCTTTTCGAGAGCAATTAAGGCCTTTGGAAGTAGGGGAATCTGTACTCGTTCACTGCTATCTAGATCCAAAGAGCTTTCGATTGCTGGCAACGATGAGACTCAAGTCATTTTTTACAGTACCTGAACCGGCTCTGCCTGTTGGAGAGCTGGTTCAGCTTTTGGTTGCACGAAGGACGGAATTGGGTTGGGAAGTGATTGTAAATCAAGCTCATGCCGGGCTTGTTTTTCACTCGGATGTCTTTGAAGATTTGGCTCCTGGCCTTGAATTAGATGGCTTTGTTCATCAACAACGCGCCGACGGTAAATTGGATATTCGATTGAGGCAACAGGGCATTGATGGATTGCAGCAACAAGCAGAAGAAATCAAGGAACGCTTGCTCAAAGCCGATGGCTTTTTACCCTTAAACGACAAATCCAGTGCCGAAGAAATCAAAAACTGCTTGGGCATGAGTAAGAAATCTTTTAAGCGTGCTACCGGCATCCTTTATAAGAAAAGGGATATCCAATTTGTCGATGGAGGCATTCGATTGATTAGCAATTGATTAAACTTCTTTTCTGAAAGCGGTAAATTCACTACATTTACTTGCCCCAAAGTGAACGGATTTCCCATATTCCGTGATGAACTAAAATTGAATTGACATGCCTTTTATTGAAGAGAACGACTTGCTCGATTTGCACAAGGATATCGAAAAGGCCCAGATCATCAATGAACGCCTTTTAGATCAGATAAAATTTAAGAATAAGGACCTCAAGAAATTGAAAATACAGCGTTATTTACTCATTGGAGTAATGGCGATATTTTTGATTGGAGCCTTGGGCATGGTCGCTTATTTCACAGGAATGAATGCGCACAACGAATTGTATGAAGAGCGCATATCTTCCAGTCAGGACAGCCTAGAAAAAGCACGAAAACGTCTGGAATTCCTCAAGGACCAGAACGAAGAACTGAGTTTAGTTAAGGATTTTTACCTGGCTAAAAAGTTCCTCAACAAAGAAAAGGTCTACTCGGTACAAGTGAAGTCTTTGGTAGACAGTAATATTCCCTTAGCTCCCAATGCGCTTACAAATACGCATTTGGTTAAGACCAATCCTTATTACGCTTATTCTATAGGAACATTTGAGACCTTGGAAGAGGCGCAGAACTTCAGGTTGCACTTAGTGGATATTGGCTTTAAAGACGCTTTTGTCGCTTCTTACAAAGACGGAAAGCGTCTGCAAATCGAAAGGCCTGACTAGTTGAGTAAACTCGTAATTTGGGTTCGAACGGCCCGCTTGAGAACCTCCCTCTTTCTGTTTCCGGTATTTTATTCGGCGCTGGGTTAGTCGCAGATTCTACCGCTTTTCCTTGGTTACTCTTTGTGCTATGCCTCTTTATTACCATCGGTTTTCAGGTTACCTCGAATTTCGCGAACGATTATGGGGATGGGGTAAAAGGAACCGATGATGAGACTCGGGTAGGTCCCGCTAGGGCCATACAAACCGGTGCGCTCAAACCCAAAGAATTGCTACGTGGTATTTATTGGAGCAGTGGAATTAGCATCACCTTGGTGCTTATTTTACTTTGGAAGGCCTTTGCAGTTGATCAATTGCCCCTTATCGTTATGTTTTTTGCCTTGGCGTTGATCAGTGTTGGAGGAGCCCTTAAATATACGATGGGTAAGAACCCCTACGGTTATAAAGGATTAGGAGATATTTCTGTACTCTTGTTTTTTGGACTGCTCGCCGTTTGGGGAACACGTTATGTACTCACTCAATCCTGGAACACTATAGAAATACTTCCCGCCTTTGGAATAGGTTTGCTATGCACCGCTGTTTTAAACTTGAATAACCTTCGGGACCACCAGTCTGATAAAGCACACGATAAAAACACTCTTGTGGTGCAAAATGGATTTGAATGGGGAAGAAAATACCATTATAGTCTATTAGTCGGTTCTCTGATTTGTTTCGTAAGCTACTTATTTATCACTGGAGCAGAACCGTTAATCTACCTGATGCTCTCTCCTTATTTGATCCTGAGTTTACACCTTCGACGGGTTGCTTCCGTAGCGGATCCCGCCAGATTAGACCCGGAATTAAAAGTTGTTGCCCTATCGACCTTTTTTCTGTCTCTCAGCTTTTTTCTGCTCAAAGCATTATTTTCTTAATTTAGGAGTTTATTTAGAAAAACCCCTACAGTTTGGAACGACCTATTAAGATTCTCATTGTCGAGGACAACGTTATCATTGCGGATGACATGCAGTCTATGTTGGAGGAAATTGGCTATGAGATTGTCGATAATGTTATCGTCTTTGAACAGGCCATTGAAGTCCTTAAAAAGGAGCACGTGGATCTGGTTTTGATTGACATCATTCTGGCTTCTGATAAGACCGGGATCGATCTCGGTAAGCATATTCGAGACAATTACCACATCCCCTTCGTTTTTGTTACTTCCAATGCAGATCGCGCTACGGTAGAAAGTGCCAAGACCGTTAAGCCGGATGGATACCTCGTTAAGCCTTTTGAGCAGCAGGATCTCTATACCGCTATCGAAATCGCTTTAGGCAACTTTGATTACTCAAAACAGAAAAGGATAGATGCTGCCTCAGGGAGTGCCTCTGAAGGAGACTCCTTTATGTCCAACTCGGTTTTGAAGGATTCTATCTTTATCAAGAAACAGCACCTCTATTATCGGGTATACTTCAACGATATTCAGTTTATCAAGGCGGACAATGTGTATTTGGAAGTCAATACCACTTCACAGAAGTATCTCGTTCGATCGCCTCTGAAAGATTATTTGGAGAAACTGCCCAACGATAAATTTCACAGAGCGCATAAATCGTATATCGTCAATGTGGACCACATCAAAGCGATCAATGCGAAGGATGTCATGATTAAGGACACGGTAATCCCGATTTCTAAAGACTTCAAAGAGTTCATCATTTCTGCGATGAATTCTTAGAACTACTCTTTTTAACAGACTAAGGCCCCTATTTGGGGTCTTTTTTTTGCTAAAAATCAAAAACTGCCTTGCACGCCACAAGCTTTGGCCATTTCACAACAATCCTTTTTGCTCTTCTCGACATCGACCTACTTTTGAAGTGTTCTTCTTCGATAGAGCTGAAGACGTCAACAAAGTAATTTTTTCATTTTCATATAGTGTTCTCGTAAAAGGGCTTCTTCTCCGGAGGAAGCCTTTTTTAATGTCTAAAAATGGGCAACAAGGGGGTTAGACCACAGCTGCCGATTTCTTTACAACAAAAATTCAGGGAAATACATCCTTAGTAGTACATTTGAAACTATGATAAGGGGCACCTTTACACAAGCTAAATCCTTACTACTGTCCACCTGCGCAGCATTACTGTTTGCAGGCTCTATACCTGTGGTTTTTGGTCAAACCAATCCAGGGAGCAGTCTGCGTCAATTTGAAGAATTTACAGAGCCCCAAGACCGCTTCGAGTATTTTATTGAAACAGATAACCGCTATGTGGAAAACACGGGGTCTGATTGGTTGAGTCGAATCGAAGTCTTTCTGGAAGCTTCCAAGGAACTCAGAGATTCTTCCGCTATACGTATTTATAACACCTTACGCTCAAGGATTTATACCGATCTGAACGAGCATGCAAAAAGTATTCAGATAGGGCAGGACCTCTTAGACGATACGCAATTATTACCGGCTTGTCGAGCTGAATTGTTACGGGTGATGGATCAGAACTATGGATACCTTCATTTATACAGTAAACAGCTTGAGATAAGAGAAGAGCAGAAGTCCTTAGGCTTTGAGGAAGAAATCATCTTTCACGATCTCTACGAAAATCTCGGCCTTTACAAACAAGCTCGCGATGCCTATGTGTACTATGCGAAGCCCAGAATGGAAAGCGGCAATCTTTTGGATAAAGCTGCCTACTACAATCAATTAGGGCATTATCGCAGGTTACAGGGATCGGTAGGGGCCTTAGACGATTTCCAGGAAGCCAAGTTGGCCTTGGAGGCCTATAGCCAAAGTACCGAAAACACCACTCCTCGTGAAAAACTAGAGATTGCTATTCTTCATGCGCAAATAGAAGGAAATACAGGAAAGTCCTATTTGCAGGTTGGCGATTTATCCAGAGCTATTGTATCTCTTGAGAAAAGTTTAAAGGAATTCCGTACGCTCGGTCGACGGGTCAAAAGGGAACTTCAAACCGAAAATGCCCTTTATTTAGCGAAAGCCTTGATGGATGCTGATCGTATTAGCAGTGCTTATCCTTATTTATCCGAAAGACGCTATGGAAAGGGATCGGTCTCGCTGAGAATGATGCGCAATCGACTTTTAGCGAGGTATTTCGATGTCAAAGATCAGCCTAATTCCGCTAATCGATATTACCGCCAGAACCAGAAGATCAGTGATTCCCTATTACAATCCCAACAAGAGATCATGAATCGGCAGTACGTCTCCCTATTTGGAGAGGCCGAGATGAAGCGAGATTACCAGTTGTATCAGGATTACAGAAAATTGGGTGTGGATTCTGAAAAGAGTCGGATCAAGCACGAATCCCAGCAGGTTCAACTCAAGCTATTGATCATTTCTTTGGTCTTTATTTTAATCGGTTTCGCGGGTCTGGTCTACGCCTACTTGAAAAGTATTCAGAACCAAAAGGTTATTGAGGAACAGAAGACGGTGATCGAAAGTTCTTTAAAAGAAAAAGAATCCCTGCTAAAAGAGATTCACCACCGCGTAAAGAACAACCTGCAAATGGTTTCGAGCCTGTTAAGCTTACAGACCAAGAATACACGAGATAAGTCGGCTATTCAGGCCTTAGAAGAAGGGAAGAGCAGAGTGAAGGCAATGGCCTTAATTCACCAGAAACTGTACCAGAACGAAGATCTCTCAGTGGTTGAAATGCAAGGGTATGTAGAAAGTCTAATCAATAGTATCCAAGCCGTATATAAGAAAGGCGGACACAATATCGACATCTCTGTTGATGCTCGTGGTACAGAATTGGATATTGATCAGGCTATTCCAATTGGGCTAATCCTAAATGAATTGGTGTCCAATTCGTTTAAGTATGCCTTTCCTCATGGAGACGAAGAGGCTCAGATTTACATCCACCTTCAGAAGGACAATGGTCAAGGGCATTTTGAGTACACCGATAATGGTATTGGCTTACCGGATGATACAGCCGAACGCACCAAATCCTCTATGGGAATTCGCTTGGTCAACCGCTTAGTCAATCAGCTGCAATCCAAGTTGAATATCGACAATAAAGTGAACGGCGTCCGTTTTTGGTTCAATTTCTAGCGCACCTGAGCTCCCATAACCCTTTTGTGGAGCAAACGAGGAAAGAATCGTTTTAGGTAGATACCCATCACTTCTTTTTTACCGAAATAGGCTTCGAACTTCTTTTTTTCAATCGCCTTTCGCATCTGTGCGGCGCATCGTGCAGGGGTTAAGCCATTGGCCGTAGCCTTGTCCTGGCTATTTTGTGCTTGTCCATCTCCAACCAGAGCATTACGAGCAATATCCGTTTGGACGAAACCAGGAGCCAGTAGGGTGACCTGCAAGCCGTCTTTTTCGTGCTCCATTCTAAGCACATCGAAAAACCCATGAAGAGCGTGCTTCGCGCCACAGTAGCCCGATCGATAAGGTGAGCCAAAACGTCCCATAAGACTTGTTACCGTCGCCACCTTTCCGGCCTTTCGTTCAATCCAATGAGGAAGGAGGGCAGTGGTTAAGGCCACCGTTCCGAAGTAATTGACCTGCATCAACTTTTCAACGACCACCATACTGGTATCGGCAATCAGAGAGCGTTGACTGATCCCTGCGTTATTAATGAGTAAATCCACTCGACCCAAACGGTCTAAAGCCTGCGCAACCCACTTCTCTGCGTCCTTGTAGTTGGCCAGATCAAAGGGAAGCAGATCTACGGCTGAGGCTTTGGAGCACTTTGCTTTAACAGCCTCTAAGGCTTCGGTTTTGCGCCCAGAGAGCAGTAGGTGAGCGCCTTTTTTGGCAAATTCAGTCGCGAGAGCTCTGCCAATTCCGGAACTTGCCCCGGTAATCCAAACGGTTTTTCCTTTCCAATTCATTCTCGGAATATACTTAATTTTGGTATCGTGTTAAAAGCGCGATACTTCAGGCATATACTGCAATTCAAACGAGCCGGTGGAACTTCACGAGGAGTTTTGACCGAGAAAGAAACCTGGTATGTTCTCCTCGAAGAAGGGGATAGTTTTGGAATTGGAGAGTGTGGACTTTTCCGTGGACTCAGTGCCGATGATACTCCCGATTATGAGGCGCAACTCAAGAAGAGTTGTGAAAGGGTCAATGAGGGATTAGAGTCTTTGTTGGACTTCAATCGCTTTTTTCCATCGATACAATTCGGTTTTGAGCAGGCGTTTGCTTCCTTAAAGCAACAAAACCCATTTGAACTGCTACCTTCCGACTTTACGCAGAATGAAGTGCCCATTTCGATTAATGGGTTGATTTGGATGGGATCGCTTGATTTTATGCAGGAGCAGATTCAAGAAAAGCTCGCCGGTGGATTCAACTGCTTGAAGCTTAAAATTGGTGCCTTGGACTTCGAAAAAGAGTGGCTGTTGCTCCGCGGAATACGGGATCGCTTTAGTGCGAAGGAACTAGAGATTCGGGTTGATGCCAATGGAGGTTTTAGCCCCCAAGATGCCTTGCAAAAGCTGGAACGATTAGCGAAGCTCGAATTGCATTCTATCGAACAACCCATTAAAGCACAACAATGGTCTGAGATGAAAAGCCTTTGCGATCGGAGCCCTTTGGATATAGCTTTGGATGAAGAGCTGATCGGCCTTTTTTCTGGTGAAGACAAGGAAGAGGTTCTTGATACCATTCAGCCTCAATACATCATCCTAAAACCTTCTTTAGTGGGTGGTTGGTCGGGCAGCGACGAATGGATTGCTGCTGCGGAGAAACGAGGTATTGGCTGGTGGATCACCAGTGCTTTAGAGAGTAATTTAGGATTGAATGCGATTGCTCAGTACACTTATTTAAAAAACAATCCTATGCCGCAAGGCTTGGGGACGGGTGGGCTATTTACCAACAACTGGCAAAGCCCTCTAGAAGTCAGCCAGGGCCAGCTTATTTACCGAAAAGAGCTATCTTGGAATAACGATATTAAACACCACTTATGTACGTAGAACAAGGATACAAAGGGCAAATAGGCCTTTGGAAATACCTTTTTATTCCTCTGGGCTTTATCGCTCTTATGGTTGTGAATTACATTCTGAGCCTGAACATGACCACGTCAACCGAAGACATGATGGCTCAACTCATTGATCAATTCGGAACAACACTTGTTTTTATACTGGTCGTTGGTCCTTTATCGGCCCTTCTGTTTGTGGTTTGGGGTTGGACCAAACTGGTGCACCAACAAACGATACGTTCTTTAACAACAGCTCGTAAAAAGGTGGATTGGAAGCGCATATTTTTCGCCTTTTTCCTCTGGGGAGGGCTTACCACGGCCATGGGTTTTGCCGATATACTCACTCGCCCGGAAGACTTTGTTTGGAATTTTGACTCCGTAAAATTTGCCATCCTTGTTGTGGTGGCCGTCCTTTTAATTCCTTTACAAACCAGTTTTGAGGAATACCTTTTTCGGGGGTATATCATGCAGGGTCTAGGAATCGCAACAAAAAACAGAGCGATTCCCTTAATTGCCACTTCGGTCATCTTTGGTCTTATGCATATTGCCAATCCCGAAATTGGAAGATTGGGTTACGGTTTATTGGTCTTCTATATCGGTACGGGGTTTTTCTTAGGGATCATAACCCTCATGGATGATGGTTTGGAATTGGCTCTTGGTTTTCATGCAGCAAACAACCTATTCGGAGCACTACTGGTCACTGCTGACTGGACGGCTTTTCAAACGGACTCCTTGTACATCGATACGGCAGAACCTGAGTTGGGACTGGGGATACTCGTTCCTATTTTGATTGTATACCCGATTTTGATTTTTGTTTTTGCTAAAAAATACAAATGGACGGATTGGTCCAATAAATTATTTGGACGGGTCCTGTCCAGAGACGAAATAGCGTTAAACAAATAGGATGCCAGCCATGACCGATAAACCTATACAGCCCTGGCAGCGATTACACCCTGAATTCAAACTCAATGGATTGCCGATTGCCCTCGAGGCGCTGGAAGACGTAGCCTACAGCCTGACCAAAGAAGGGGAGGCCTTTGAACGGGAGTACGGAGAATTTTTATTGGATTGGTTGGATCAATCGGAGGATATCTGGGTCAAGACTTCCGGATCCACAGGAGCGCCGAAAAACTGGAAAGTAAAAAAGGAACATTTTTTAGCGAGTGCGCGACTGACTGGTGAAGTTTTTGAATTATTTCCTGGAAGGAGAACCCTCTTGGGGATACCAGGTAGCTTTATTGCGGGTAAGATGATGTTTGTTCGCGCCTTGGTCCTGGGTCTGGATTTACTGGTCGTCAGGCCCTCTAAGAATCCATTGAAAAAGACAGGAGGACGATTCAGCTTTGTAGCCATGACGCCTTATCAATTATCCCATAGTCTTGAAGATATTTCGCGTGTAGAAACCATCTTGGTCGGTGGGGCACCCATTGCTAAAAGTCAGGTGCAGCAGCTGGATGGTCATCGAGGTCGTGTGGTGGCTTCCTATGGTATGACAGAAACCCTTACGCACGTGGCGCTTCGGGAAGTACACCCTAAATTCGAACCGAGTTTTCAAGCTTTGCCCGGAGTTCACTTTACTACTGATGACCGGGATTGTCTTTGTATACAGGCTGATTATTTGGGACTTGAATCTCTGCAGACCGAAGACTTGGTCGAGTTGATTGATTCGGAACACTTCATTTGGAAAGGTCGATTGGATCGGGTGATCAATTCTGGGGGTATTAAACTGTTCCCTGAGCAGATTGAAGACAAGTTAGATGCGCTCATTCCTTACCGATATTTCATTGGTTCCATTGAGCACAACCACCTTGGAAGACAAGTAGTACTGTTTATTGAATCAGAAGAGGTGCCGGTCAATTTGCTTGAAGAAATCCAGAATTTAGCAGATTTTGAGAAGGCGGAAAAGCCCAAAAGAATCCACTGGTTCAGTCAATTTGAAGAACTACACAGCGGCAAGGTGGATCGATTAAAAACCCAAAACAAAACTCCGGACCAGGTTTCGGAATTACAAATCCAATAACATCATGAAGAAAGTTTTACTTGGTCTTTGCTTGTTCTTTTTACAATACGGGCTTCAGGCCCAGCAATCGGCTATTCTGCCGATGGAAGAAAGAGCCCAACTTATCGATGAAGTTCTGGAAGAAAGAATCCAAAAATTACTCCCTGAACTCATGGAGCGGGCAGGTATCGATATGTGGGTCTTGATTTCGCGGGAATACAATGAAGATCCCGTATTGAAAACCTTTTTGCCATCCACCTGGTTGAACGCTCGTCGAAGAACCATTTTGTTGTTTTATAAAGATCCAGCAAAAAAGGAGGTAGAGCGCTTGGCTGTAGCTCGTTATCAAGTAGGCAACCTGATTAAAGCCGCCTGGGACAAGGATAAACAGCCTGATCAATGGAAACGATTAATGGAGCTGATTCAAGAAAGGAATCCCCAAAAAATAGGTTTGAATTACTCGGAGGACCACAATATTGCCGACGGATTAGACCATACCGATTACCGGCAATTTATGCAGTACCTACCCAAAAAGATGCACAAGAGGGTCGTTTCTTCAGAAGAACTGGCTGTTAGCTGGATTGAAACCCGAACCGAACGGGAGATGACGCTCTTTAGTCAGTTGGTTGAAATTACTCATGAGATCATTGCCGAAGCCTTTTCGGAGGAAGTAATCACCCCAGGTTTTACGACCACATCAGATGTGGAGTGGTGGATGCGCCAAAAGATTCGCGATTTGGGATTGACCACCTGGTTTCATCCTACGGTCGATATCCAAAGAACTGCAGAAGAACTTCAAGGGCATTTGTATTCCTTTTCTGGACGACCACAGGAACAAATCATTCAACCCGGGGATCTACTGCACTGCGATATTGGAATTAATTACCTACGTCTGAATACCGACTGTCAGGAGTTGGCCTATGTGTTGAAGTCTGGGGAGCGAAAGGCTCCTGAATTTTTAGTCGATGCCTTAAAAAAAGGAAATCGGGTGCAGGATATTCTGACCATGAATATGAAAGAAGGGCTGGTGGGGAATACCATTCTCAAAAACGCACTGAGTCAAGGAAAGCAGGAAGGCTATCGCCCGGCTATTTATACTCACCCTCTTGGGAGTTATGGACATTCGGCAGGGACCACCATCGGAATGTGGGACGCTCAGGGAGGTGTTGATAAAGCAGATGGTAATGCTTATCCGTTACAGAGGAGAACCGTATACGCTATCGAACTCAATACCACGGTTTACCTGGATGAGTGGAAACGAGATATTCGTGTCATGCTGGAAGAGGCGGGCTACTTTGGTCCAGAGGGCTTTCGCTATGTTGCGGGAAGACAAACCCAACTGCTTTTGATTCCTCGCGTTAACAATCATTTGGGAGAACACTGGCATGATAATTGAAAGAAAAATCCGTAAATTGAAAATAAAAACCATGCGCACCAAATTACTTCTGTTATTCCTTGGAATAGCCACTGCCGTGTCGGCCCAAAGATCGGTTTACGGCCGAGTCAATGACGGCTCCAATCCACTAGAAAACGTCCGTGTTGTCAATGTTAACAGCCAAGCGGAAGTCGAAACAGACACCAAAGGATATTACAAATTAGTAGTCGCTACAGGCGATGTACTTCGTTACGAACTTTACGGATTTCGCAAGGTTGAAGTCGTTGTAGAAGACGTAACTCGCGTTCTCAATACGGTCCTGGTGCCGGAAGTAAATACCCTGGACGAAGTTGTCGTTAAAGGGGAGGTGAAAAGCAAACGTTCTCAAGCTGGACTTCAAGAAAGGTATTCTGAAGACAGTTCCATCTTTTTAACGGCGACAGGCTTTAGGGATATGGAAGCTGTAGCCGGTAATGTCGATATTCTGGCGGAAGACGGTATTAATTTTTCCTATACCTGTATCCTTGATCTTATGCGCCGCTTCAACCGTGTACGTGTATTTGGAAGTTGTTTGGATCCAGGACAGAACGGACAAGTATTCCTCAACCGGGCTATTGGGAACAGTATTTTGTACCCACAACCCGTTCTCTACGATATCGATGGTCAGATCTTCACGGACACACCACTGTGGTTAGATCCACAGAATATCAAACGACTGGCTATTTTGAACAGCCTTAATTTGGCTAACACCTATGGTACACTGGCTAATGGAGGGGTGATTTTGATCAATACCAAGTTAGCTGCCTTGCCCTATGCCGGAAAGGATATTACCCAAGAAGCGACTGGCAGTGATGCCGTTGCAGCGAGTTACTTAGATAAGGACCGTCCACAATATCTCCTTGATGTAGAAGCCGCTTCCAATACAAACGCGGCTTTAGGGGTGTATGAGAAGTACAAAGGCATGTACAGTTCCTCTCCTTATTTCTACTTGGATGTAGCGAAGCATCTTTGGAAAGATCGGGGAGATCGCAAAGCGGTGGAACAGGTACTGAGCGAAGGAGATGCACTCTGGGCAAATAATCCGGTGCTATTGAAAGGAAAGGCCTTCTTACTCGATGCAATGGGAGAGTCCGAAGCGGCCTTAGCCACCTATCAGAAGATCTTTGAGTTGCGACCGAATTATGCACAATCATTCCGCGATCTAGCCCAGGCATACACCATGAACAAGGAGCCTAAGAAGGCTGCTGCTCATTATAGCCGCTACAGCTACGTGAAGAGTGAAAAAATGATGACACACAAATCATCGGACTTTGACACCTTGGTAATGCGAGAGCAGAAACAACTTTTAAGAGAATATGGTGATGAGATCATTCCCGATTACAACAAGTTCTTGAACCTGGATGAAGAAGACTTTGCCGGAACCCGTTTGGTTTTGGAATGGAACGATGGGGAGGCTGAATTCGATTTGGAATTCGTGAACCCTCAGAACCAAACCTATACTTGGAGACACAGTCTTCTAGATTCTCCTGAGCAAATCGAAAAAGAAAAGAAGCAAGGCTACAGTTCCAAGGAATTTTTGCTTGATGGTAGTTTGCCTGGAGTTTGGAAAATGAACGTTAAATACCTTGGGAACAAGAGTTTAACGCCGACTTACTTCAAATTAACTCAGTACAGCAATTTCGGAAAGCCGAATCAATCAGAAAAGGTATCCGTATTCAAGGTGATGACCAAAAACGTCAACTTTGAGTTAGCCTCCGTAGTAGATTCCGGAGTAGGAACAGGACGATAAATTATGAAGGGGTGTTTCAGACCTGGAGCACCCCTAAATTAAACTTCTCTTGAATAGGGGCGTGATTCGCCGCATCTATTCCCATAGAAATCCACTTACGGGTATCCAAAGGATTGATTATGGCATCGGTCCAAATTCTAGCAGCAGCGTAATAAGGGGAAACCTGATTGTCATAGCGTTGCTTGATTTCCTGAAACAACTTTTCTTCACCGGCTTTATCCAGCTCTTCTCCTCTTGATTTTAAAGAGGCTTTCTCTATTTGTAACAGTACTTTGGCTGCTGAATTTCCGCTCATAACGGCCAATTCTGCGCTGGGCCAGGCAAAGATGAGACGGGGATCGTAGGCCTTGCCGCACATGGCGTAATTGCCTGCTCCATAACTGTTTCCTACGACTACCGTGAATTTGGGCACAACGGAATTGCTTACAGCGTTGACCATTTTCGCTCCGTCTTTAATAATGCCGCCGTGCTCACTTTTGCTGCCTACCATAAATCCGGTAACATCTTGCAGGAACACCAGCGGGATTTTCTTCTGGTTGCAATTCGCGATAAAGCGAGTGGCTTTATCCGCTGAGTCGGAGTAGATCACTCCTCCAAATTGCATTTCTCCTTTTTTGGTTTTGATCACTTTGCGCTGATTGGCAACAATTCCAACCGCCCAGCCATCAATCCGGGCATAGCCTGTTAACAGGGTCTTGCCGTATCCTTTCTTGTATTCATCAAACTCAGAATTGTCCACCAAACGTGTGATGATTTCTCTCATGTCGTACTGTTCGGCTCTGGAGTGGGGCAGAAGTCCAAAGATTTCTTCCGGGTCTTGTGCCGGCTTCTTTGCCTTCTTGCGGTCAAATCCCGCCGAATCAGACGCTCCAATTTTATCCATGATGCCTCGAATGGTATTCAGGGCGTCCTGATCATCTTTTGATTTGTAGTCCGTTACACCGCTTATTTCGCAATGGGTGGTTGCTCCTCCGAGGGTTTCGTTATCAATTTCCTCACCAATGGCGGCTTTGACTAGGTAGCTTCCTGCTAAGAAAATACTTCCGGTCTTGTCGACGATTAGGGCTTCGTCGCTCATAATAGGGAGATAAGCTCCTCCAGCGACACAACTTCCCATAACAGCAGCAATCTGGGTGATTCCTTCGCTACTCATTTTCGCATTGTTTCTGAAGATGCGACCAAAGTGTTCCTTGTCTGGGAAAATCTCATCCTGCATGGGCAAATAAACCCCAGCACTATCTACCAAGTAAATAATAGGCAAGCGGTTTTCCAAGGCGATTTCCTGTGCGCGAAGGTTCTTCTTCCCGGTGATCGGAAACCAGGCCCCGGCTTTTACCGTCGCGTCATTGGCTACAACGACACACTGTTTACCGCTCACATAACCCACTTTAACCACCACACCACCAGACGGGCATCCTCCGTGTTCACTATACATGCCGTCACCGGCAAAAGCAGCAATTTCGATGGAATCTTTATCGTCGTCCAGCAAATAAGCAATCCGCTCCCTAGCGGTCATTTTGCCTTTGCTCTTGTGTTTTTCGATGCGCTTTTTTCCTCCGCCTAAATGAACTTTAGCCAAGCGGCGTTTGAGGTCTGAAAGTTGGAGCTTGTTGTGGTCTTCGTTTTTGTTGAAGGCAAGATCTGTCTTCATAATGTGGGCTTCTGAGTAATACTCTATAAAGATACTATCTCCCTCCTTCACCGTAGGTACATTCGTTCAATTTTACGATCTTTACTCTCTTTGAAAAGGACGCTTATGCCAATGAACAAGAACACTGTTTTGGGTTATGCTACGATCATTATGGTCGTTATTGGACTAGGAATGATCGCATTAGGTGCATTTCGATACCAGGAAGTCTATGGATGGGGATCGGCTGCAGTTGGGGTTGGATTCTTAGCGAATGCTTGGGTGTTTAACGCCCTAAAAGGTCGGGTTTAGGTCTTTTACTTCTATTTTTTATTTAATTCACACGTACTATGTCTGATGACAAGAAGGTCATATTCTCCATGTCCGGAGTTACCAAGACCTACAAAAATGCAAACACCCCCGTTTTAAAGGACATTTACCTGAGTTTCTTTTACGGAGCCAAGATTGGAATTTTAGGTCTCAACGGCTCAGGTAAGTCAACGCTTCTTAAAATCATTGCCGGAGTAGATAAAAACTTTCAGGGCGATGTGGTTTTTTCACCCGGTTATAAAGTCGGCTACCTGGAACAGGAGCCCCAATTGGATGAAGAAAAGACGGTTTTAGAAATCGTCAAAGAAGGGGTGGCAGACACCGTTGCTATTCTTGATGAGTACAACAGTATCAATGACCAATTTGGCTTGCCGGAGATTTATGAAGACGCCGATAAAATGCAAAAGCTCATGGACCGTCAAGCGGCTTTGCAGGACGAAATTGATGCGAGTAATGCCTGGGAACTCGATACCAAACTCGAAATCGCTATGGATGCCTTGCGCACACCCGATGGAGACAAGCCGATTAAGGTTTTATCTGGAGGAGAGCGCCGTCGTGTAGCACTGTGTCGTTTGTTATTACAAGAGCCCGAAATTCTGCTTCTGGATGAGCCAACGAACCACTTGGATGCCGAATCTGTTCACTGGCTGGAGCAGCATTTGGCACAGTACAAAGGGACGGTCATTGCCGTAACGCACGACCGTTACTTTTTGGATAACGTGGCGGGCTGGATTCTGGAGCTCGACAGGGGGGAAGGTATACCCTGGAAAGGCAACTACAGCAGCTGGTTGGATCAAAAATCCAAGCGCCTAGCACAAGAGAGCAAGCAGGCCAGTAAGAGACAAAAGACCCTTGAGCGAGAGCTTGAATGGGTACGCCAAGGAGCCAAAGGTCGGCAGACAAAACAAAAGGCACGTCTTAAAAACTACGATAAACTTCTGAGCCAAGATCAAAAACAATTAGAAGAGAAGCTGGAAATTTACATTCCCAACGGACCACGCTTGGGAACTCATGTAATCGAAGCACAGGGAATCAGCAAGGCTTTTGATGATAAACTGCTCTACGAAAATCTAGAGTTCACCTTGCCACAGGCAGGGATTGTAGGTATTATTGGTCCTAATGGGGCAGGTAAAACTACTATCTTTCGTATGATCATGGGGGAAGAGGAACCCAATAAGGGAACCTTCTCTGTTGGGGAGACCGCTAAAATCGCTTACGTTGACCAAAGCCATTCGAACATAGATCCGGAAAAAACCATATGGGAAAACTTCAGTGATGGACAGGAATTGGTCATGATGGGAGGAAAGCAGGTCAATTCAAGGGCTTACCTCAGTCGATTTAACTTTTCAGGCAGCGAACAGAACAAAAAGGTGAGCATGCTCTCCGGAGGAGAACGCAACCGATTACACCTGGCCATGACGCTCAAAGAAGAAGGTAACGTTTTGCTTTTAGACGAGCCAACTAATGATTTGGATGTCAATACTTTAAGAGCTTTGGAAGAAGGGCTAGAAAACTTTGCTGGTTGCGCAGTAATCATATCGCACGACCGCTGGTTCCTCGATCGTATTTGTACACACATTCTCGCATTTGAAGGAGATTCTCAAGTGTACTTCTTTGAAGGATCCTTTTCGGAATACGAAGAGAATAAGAGAAAACGACTCGGTGAAGTCATGCCGAAACGAATTAAATATAAGAAACTGGTTCGCTAGTTTGTGTCATAAAAAAAGCGCCCTAATCCAAGGGCGCTTTAATTTTATACTGGCTCTGTTGATTATTCCTTGATGGGTTGTTTCAAGGTTTCCTCAATTTGTTCCTTCACTTTTAGTTTATCACCAACAACGATCAGGCTCATATCTTCTGGGCGAATATAATCCTTAACGACTTGCTGCACCTTTTCTGGAGTTACAGCATGCATATTCTTGACTTTATCGGTCAAGAAGGATTCATCCAAATCGTGGATATCTAAGAAAACTAATTGCCCAATGATTCCGCCAGGAGTCGAGTTCTGGAGCACATAGATTCCGGACTCGTAGTTGATGATCCCGTCAAGTTCCTCTTGGGTTGGAGGTTCATTCTGTAAGCGGTTGATTTCGTAATTGATCTCTTTGATCGAAGCACCGGTAACATCGGTTGTTACGTCAGCGGCCTCAAACCAAAGTCCAGTCTTATAATTCGAAACCAAAGCACTGTAAGGAGAATAGGTGTACCCTTTGTCTTCTCTAATATTACTGGTAATTCTGGAGGCGAAAGAACCCCCAAGGATGGAGTTTGCCACATCCAAGGCCACATAATCCGGGTGGGAAGGATCTATAGTCGGTAAACCATAGTACATAGTACTCTGTGGTGCATCTGGACGATCAATGATGTTCACACGGGAAATATCGGCCGCCTTGGCGATTGGGTAGCTGCTCGCTTCCCCTTCTTTCAAGGTTGCAAAACTGCTTTTGATCTGATCAATGACCTTGGACTTATTAAATTTACCCGCCAAATAAATCGTTGTTCGTTTGGCTCCCACTTGCGCATTGTAAAAACTTTTGATGTTCTCTACCGTGTAGCTATCCACCATACTTTCTGTAGGATACACGCGTCCATAAGGGTGATCCGGATAAAGGGCAGAGTAGAAGTCCTGCTGTGCCTGACTCTGAGGATTAGAAAGGCTTACGGCTAAAGAACGCTTCATGTCGTTTTTCAGACGATCCAATTCAGACTCCGGGAAACTCGGATTAACCAAGACATCGGCCATCAAGGCGATGGCGTCTGGAGCAAATTCGTAAAGCACAGAAGTCGACAGAGAGAAGGTGTGCATCCCTGTTCCAATGTTCAGGTTTCCACCCATCCCTGCCATTTTATTGGCGATCTCTTTTGCGCTATACGAGGTGCTTCCTTCCTTCATTAAGTCCGTCATCATATCACAAAGCCACACTTCCTCGGCCCCCTCGTTGATGTTTCCTGTCTTTACAACCACCTGAATGGTCGCTTTAGGCAGAGAGCCATAGGGAACCAAGACAACAGAAAGCCCGTTATCCAAGGTAATGACTTCCTTCGCTGGCAGACTGAAGTTCTTTGGTGTTCCTCCCTGTGGAGGCATTTCTTTTTCCTGTGCAAGGCCTGGCTGAATCAAGAAGAGGCCCAACAGAAAACTCAAACTGTATACTATATTTTTCATCGTTTACTGCGTTTTTTGATTGTTAGCTAGGAGTGGGTTGATGGTCAAAATATTGCGGTTGCCTTTTCTCAGGTACTCATCAATAGTAGAGCGTACCAATTCAGGTGTCACCGTTTTAAACTCATCTTCTATCGTATTGATACGCGATGGGTCATCATCAAACAGGGCAAAACTGCAGAGGAGGTCTGCACGGCCCAGTCCAAAGGTTCCTCCGAGATCATCATAGAGTTGAGAGCGCATTTTAACCAAAGCACCCGCTAACATTTCTTCTGTGATATCCTCTTTAAGGTTGACCATCACATCGTCAATAGCGGTCATGATTTCTTCCTTCGAGGTCTCGGAATCATAGGTCATATTGTACATCCACAACATGGGTCCGTTGTAGTTGAACATATTCCCCAGGTAATTAATCCCTCCACCAAGATTAGAGGTATAGCCCATTTCTTTTTCTAATTTCTGAACCAAGAGGGCATTGTCGCCTTGAATAAGAATTTGATCCAAAAGGCCCATTGCATAGTACTCAGGGGTATTTCGCTCAGGCATGTGGTAAGCGATGGCAATGGCAGGTTTGTTAGCGAGAGGATCATTTTTGACAGAATCCTTTTCTACCTCCTGACGAGGTTCCGAAATATCCGGAAAGGCCGGAATGTCAGCTGCAGAAATATTACCGAAGTATTTTTCGATCCATCCCTTGGTTTCTTCTATATCAAAATCACCAACAACAGATATTGCGGCGTTGTTTGGAGCGTAGTAAGTCTTGAAGAAAGAAGCGACATCATCCAAATTGGCGGCATCTAGATCTTCCAGATCTCCGTAAAAATTGTGGGCATTGTACCAGTTCGTATTGGCAAATTGAGGCATATCTAGCCATGGGAAACCGCCATACGGCTGATTCAGTACATTTACTTTAACCTCATTCTTCACGACCCCTTGCTGATTGGTGAGGTTTTCTTGGGTAATATCCAGTCCGCGCATACGATCGGCTTCAGCCCAAAGCATGGTCTCCAGTTTGTGGGCCGGAACAATTTCAAAATAATTGGTGAAGTCAAAACGAGTAGAACCGTTCAGTACCCCTCCATTTTGTTGTACCAACTTGATGAATTCCATTTTTCCCAGGTTTTGGGAGCCTTGGAACATCATGTGCTCAAAAAGGTGGGCGAAACCAGTTCTGTCTTTGGGTTCAATTCTGAATCCAATGTTGTAGTAAACAGCTACTATAGCAGTCGGAGCGGTTTTGTCCTGAGACAAAATAACCTTTAAACCATTGTCCAGTTTGTAGTACTCAACAGGAACTTGGTAACTGGCCCCTGATTCATCGTTGTTTTTGAATTGTTCACAACTCGCTAATAATAAGACAACTGTGAGCAACCCAAGCAGTTTCATGTGTTTTCTCATGTGGGTTTAATTGAATTTAACTGTTATATCGACGCGTAATAGGCGCGCTTGTTACAGACGTAGGCGAAGACTTATTCACAAACTAGTAGTCCGCCCGAGGGTACCAGTCCAATTGAACAAGTCTTATTTTTGGGTTACCCTCTTTAATCAGGCGAGCAAACTTTTGTACATCGCTAACATTGGGGTTCCCTCGGTAATGGTAGGGCATGATGGTTTTGGGTTTGAATTCCAAAACGGCATCTGCTGCACTTTCTACGGTCATGGTATAGGGCAGATTCATGCAGACGAGAGCTAAATCAATGTTCTCCAGGGCGCGCATTTCGGGAATATCTTCCGTATCCCCTGAAATATACAAGCGACTATTATCGTGTTCGACTACGTAGCCGTTTCCGCGGCCTTTGGTATGGAACCTTTGGGCTTCTGCGCGTAAATTGTACATCGGCACCCCAGTAATGGTAAAACCAAAGCGTGATCTGGACTCTCCATTACCCAAAACATCGATCTGAGGAGTGAAGGCCGCAGGCATGCGGTCAGCTACCGCTTGAGGAACAATGATTTTGGCTTTACTGGTTTTGAGAGAGTCCAGGGTGGACTGTCTGTAATGGTCGCCATGGATGTCTGTAATAAGAATAAGATCCGGTGCAGGAAAGTCTCTATAGAGGGATGCACTTCCTACAGGATCAATGTAGAGCGTATAACCTCCTTTCTCGATAACTGCAGAGGCGTGCTCTACGGGGCTTACCTTCCAGTCCTGAGCCTGGCAAATGGCCGTTAAAATAAGGAGTTGTAGGCTCAAAATAAGCTCTTTAGCCTCTAGAGTTTTAAATGTTTTCATAAGTTTTTACTGGTGGATTTCTTGTGTAATTCCAATAGAACACTAAATTTAACGAATTAACCAACGCCTTACTAGGGCAAAAAACACTCATTATGAAACCATTTTTACGTGGACTACTTGTCTTATTAGTCGGTGCTGCCGGCGGTTATTATCTGGGAACACAGTATCCGGATATTCAACAAGTAAAAGAGAAAATCCCCTTTCTGAAATCGGATAAAACCGAAATACCTGAAGAAATGGAAAAAGCCACTGATTCAACTCAAATGGAAAAAGCTGCTGATTCAACGGCGGTTGTCAATGATTCCATATGAAAGGGCTACTTCGCGGGCTTCTTATATTACTTCTTGGAGCTGCAGGGGGTTATTATCTAGGAACCGAATACCCAAACATCACCGATCTTAGAGAGAAGATTCCTTTTCTTCAATCCGAAAAGGAAGGCAACTCTGAGCCTGGAGAACAAGTTTCGGATTCCACTGCACAAATGGCTGCGAGCTGTGCAGAGGATGAGGCCTTGCACGCTAAGTTGCTTTCAGTTTCGACCAGTTTAGAGGCCATGAAGTTGCCCTACGTCGCAAGTAAAGGGCAAGATTGTTCCGGAATCTACCATAAAATGAAGGATAGTGTTCAACAGTGGCTACCGGCCGATTGTGCAGACCACTATCTCTTTCCCGATTATGACCTAATTCGAAGTAGCCGGCAAATTGCTGATTGGTACTACGAACAAGGTAACCTTACTTTGGTAGAGGATCCCATGAAAGAAAGGAACAAAATCAAGCCTGGTTCTGTGATGTTTTATTCCAAACCTGGAAAACGCTATACTAACCTGTCTATCGAACTGTTGACGGCCAAGAACCAAAACTATTCGTCAATTGGTGCGATAATGCACATAGGGACTGTCGTGGATGTGGAAAAGGATGAAAAGGGCAATGTTGTCCAGTACACCTTAATGCATGGACGAAATGAGCGTCATCCAGCTTCGAGAACTGACTTCCACAAGGAAGTACAGAGTAAGAGTAACCCCAATCTCCCCGCCTTTGGCAATTGGAGTCAGCAATGGGTAGCTATTGCTGATATTGCTACCAAGAAAAGAGGTGAAGAAGGGATAGAAGCTCCTTAGGAATAAAGATTGACCCGCGAAATAGTAAAATTATTTTTCTTTGAGAAGGCCCGTGTTTACGGGCCTTTTTTATTTTTTCTCTTATTTTTTTGTCAAAGAATGATCTATTCCTAAAACCAGCCCGTATATAATGCAAACACAAGCTCGTAAGAGGCATTAAAATTGACAATCATGACAGAAGTAAAGAACAATAACAGTTTAAAGGTAATCGCCGGTCTATTGGGTGTATTCCTTTTGGGAAGTGTGATCTATAACATTAGTCTGTATCAAGATAAGAAGCGTGACATTGCTGCGCTAGAACAAGATAAGCAGTTGGTTGTGGAAGATTTGGAAAGCCTAAAATCAGAATACGACAAGGCGATCATCGAGAGTAATGCAACAAGTGATGAGTTGGTTATTGCTCGTGACAACATCTCTAAGTACATCGATTCCGTGCAGGCAATGAAGGCAGATATCTCTGCTCTTTCAAAGTACCGTCGTCAGGTGAACATTTTGAAGAAAGAAAGAGCTTCATTGATGGCTAAGGTTGATTCCTTGACCAAGTCCAATGAGCTTTTGGCTATGCAACGCGACAGTACTTATATGGAGTTGGAGCGTCAGGCGATCTTCAACGATTCTTTGATCGTTCAAAACACACAATTGGCTGATGCTGTAGAAAGAGGCGCGGCTTTGAACCTGGCTAAATTCAATGTTGACGCGGTCAAAGAACGTTCTAATGGGCGTTTGGTTTCTACAAGCCGCGCTCGTGCTACCGATAAATTCAAAGTATGCTGGACCATCGCTGAGAACCGTATCGCTTCTGCAGGAGACCGCGAGTTCTTCATCGAAGTATTGGATCCTCAAGGAAATGTCTTGGGTGAAAGCTTTACCAAGACCAATGAAGAAGGAGCTACAATTACCTACAGCAAGGCGACTAGCTTCTACTTTGAAAACAACCCACTCGATGTATGTGATTACATCAGCAAGCCTGCCAGTGATTTCCAGAAAGGAAACTACATGGTTAACGTTTACGACGAAAAACTAAGCTTGTTGGTTACTTCTCAATTCGCATTGAAATAAGAATCCCCAAGTCCTCAAATCAAAAAAGGCGGCTCGTAATCGAGTCGCCTTTTTTGTGTCCATTCGAAATGTCTTAATCTTTTAGACTTCCGACCATATCTTCCGGTCGTACCCAGGCATCGTATTCTTCATCGGTCACATAGCCCAATCGGATGGCTTCCTCTTTAAGGGTTGTCCCGTTTTGGTGGGCAGCATTAGCGATCTCAGCGGCTTTGTAATACCCGATCTTGGTATTCAGCGCGGTCACCAACATTAAAGAGTTGTTGACCAACTTCTCAATATTTTCTTTGTGAGGTTCTATTCCTAGCGCACAGTTCTCATCAAAACTGCGGCAGGCATCCCCAATAAGTTGGGCTGATTGCAAAACAGCAGCAGCCATCACCGGCTTAAATACGTTGAGTTCATAATGACCTTGGGTTCCTCCAACGGTTACAGTCACATCATTCCCCATGACTTGAGCACATACCATGGTCATGGCTTCGCATTGGGTTGGGTTAACCTTACCTGGCATAATTGAACTACCGGGTTCATTTGCTGGGATAATTAATTCTCCGATACCCGATCTTGGTCCAGAAGCCATCAGACGAATGTCATTGGCAATTTTATTTAAAGAAACAGCCAGTTGCTTCAGTGCACCGTGGGTTTCGACCAGGGCGTCGTGAGCTGCCAGGGCTTCGAACTTATTGGAGGCTGTTCTAAAGGGCAAGCCGGTAAAATCAGCGATGTATTTGGCAACCGTTACATCATAACCCTGCGGAGTATTCAAACCAGTTCCAACGGCTGTGCCGCCTAAGGCCAATTCGCTTAAATGACTCAAGGATCTTTCCAGGTTTTTCAGACCGTAGTTCAGCTGAGCAACATAACCAGAAAACTCTTGTCCAAGGGTGAGGGGAGTAGCATCCATCAAGTGGGTACGCCCTATTTTAACCACCGACTGAAAGGCGGCGGCTTTTTGTTCCAAGGTGTTTTTTAGCTGTTCTACCCCGGGTATGGTGTTCTCTACGATCTTTTTATAAATGGCAATATGCATCCCTGTTGGGAAAGTATCGTTTGAAGATTGGGATTTATTAACATCATCATTGGCCTTTACCAATAATTCACCTTCTCCGAGTGTCATTCCTCTTAATTGATGAGCTCTGTTGGCAACAACTTCATTGATATTCATATTGCTTTGGGTACCGGAACCGGTTTGCCAGATCACCAAAGGAAATTGATCATCGTGCTGGCCAGCCAAAATTTCATCACAGACCTTCGCGATCAAATCTCGTTTTTCTTCAGCCAGAACACCTAATTCACAATTCGTGTAGGCTGCTGCCTTCTTCAAATAAGCGAAACCGTAGACGATTTCTAATGGCATCGATGCCGGGGCACCAATCTTAAAATTATTTCGGGACCGCTGTGTTTGTGCACCCCATAATTTGTCAGCAGGCACTTCTACATTGCCCATTGTATCTTTTTCGATTCGGTAATTCATAGGTGTTCAATTTGAGTTGCAAAGGTAGTTCATCAGGCTGTTTTGACTGGAAAAGGCAGAAATTTTCCTTCAGAACTGAAGCAGAATAGTGCAATTGATTTTATATTTGCAGCATATTACAATTGATATGGTAGAATTTGATCAATATTTAGGTTTTCTGGCGTTTCTAACCATCCTAACCATTGGGTTTTGGTTGATGATCTTTTTGTTGACTTTCGTGATTCCTTACTGGTTGACCGGGAACCTGATCGAATTTTTGAAAGAAAAAAGAAAGGGTAAGAAAGAACAAACTTCCTAACCCTTTTACGTCCTTTAATTTAACCTCGCTCTTTATGGAGTAGAGGTGCCTTCAAACTCGAAGTCATCTCCACTTCCTGGTCCGCCTCTGCGGTCCCGTCCTCTCCGTTGATCTTGTTGCTCGTTAAATCGGTACAAGAACGAAAGCGTTATTTGTCTTTCTCTCCACTGAAACTCAGATTCGGTAAATACGTTATCTGTGCGCGTCTCGGTACGTCGTTTTCTCGCATTCAGAAGATCACTCACATTTAAAGATAATGTGGCTTTGTCTTTGATTACATCCTTACTGAAAGCCGTATTTATCGATAAAATTCCTTTGTTGACATTTTGAGCATCTACCCGTCGGCCCCTGTAAAAAACATTAGACTGGAAATCAATCGTTCCCGGTAAGGGCAGCTTAGCGCTGAAGCGAGTAAACCAGGTAAAGTTATCGGCATCAAAATTCTGAGTGATTTCTTGTCCCTGAAAGTCGATATAGGTATAATTTCCACGCAGTTGCTGCTGGAAAACATTCAAGTTCCATGTGAATCTCCAATTTCTGAAGGGAGTATAAGTCGAGGTAAACTCCATCCCATAGCGGTTGTCCGTAGCCAAGTTAATCGGAGTACGGCGTTGTACAGGCACAATGACCGGGTTGGCTGGATCGTCCGGATTATCGAGCTCTACAAAATCACCTGTTTCCTGGGTAATGAATTGAAATACCCCTGTTGATCTGTTGTAGTAGGCAGAAGTGGTCAGGGTGAACTTATCCCATCTTTTCAGGTAACCAAAGTCAAAGGCGTTGGTGTAGGTCGGATCCAAATCTGGATTCCCCTGGAAAAGGTTGGTATTACTTGAACGAGAGGGGAAAGGATTGATAAATCGGGATCGCGGTCGACGCAAACGACGGCTATAGCTGATGGTCAGCTGTTCCATTTCAGAAAATTCATAACCCAAGAAAACCGATGGAAACCAATCCACGTAATCCTTGTTGTCTACTTCGTTGGTTCCAACGAGTTCAATCCCGATATCAGATGCTTCCATACGAAGGCCACCAAGTAGACTGAACTTATTGAACTTGCTGCCTAACTGGACATAAGCGGCATTGACATATTCTCGATAAATCAGCTCGTTAGAGAAGTTGGGATCAGGAATGAGGATTCCTGCATCATTCAATTGCCCAAACGTAAAATCGGTCTGGAAGGTGTTAAAGGTTCCTCGGTAACCTGCTTCAAATTGGGACTGCAAATCCTTGCCAAAGGGCAGCACATAGTCCAATTGAGCCAATTGATTGATTTGACTCTCGTCGTTAATTGTTTGCTCAGTGGGCAGTTGATTATTGTCTTCTCGAATAACTTCTTCGATCAGGGAGTCCTCAATTTCGGCTCCCTTAGAATACTGATAGTCGATGGTGAGAATATGCCCGTCTGTCTTGAATTTTTTCTCGAAGTTCATGGAGTATTGGACGTTCTCATCAACTTCGTCCTCCACCGTATTTCGGTCACGACTAATGGTTGGAACCCGATTTTCGTCAAAGTTGAAGAAGTCGATATCGACCGTGTTCGTACCATCGGAATCCCTGAAAACAAAGGAATTGGTAATACTTGTACTTTCATCCAAGAAGAGTTCAAAACCTATATTGGTATTGAAATTTTGACTCTGGCGCTGGTATTGTCGGATCTCATCCTGAAAACTTTGTGTGCTGCCATCGGAAGCGAAGTTTTCTTGCGTAAAACGAGCATTCCCTGGGGAGTCTCGGTAACGGAAGGTCGTGTTGGTGAAAAAGTTGAACTTTTCACGGCGAAGATTTAAGGAAAGGGCACCTCCATAGTTTGCGGGTTCTCCGGCGAAAAGATTGATGGAACCATTTAAACCCGCCGTTTTACTTTGCTTTAGTATAATATTGAGTATTCCGGCGGTTCCTTCTGCGTCATATCGGGCCGAAGGATTGGTGATGACCTCTACTTTTTCGATTGCCTCAGCGGGTAATTGTTGAAGCGCCTGGGGACTCAATCCGGAAAGGGCAGAGGGCTTGCCGTTGATCAAAACTCGAACGCTTTCATTACCGCGAAGGCTTATGTTTCCTTCAATATCAACCGTAACTGACGGAACATTGTCCAGTACATCGGTAACTGAACCTCCTCTGACGGTAAGGTCCTGCCCAACATTGTAGACCTTCTTATCCAGGCGCAATTCCACTGTCGTTCGTTCACCAATTACTTCTACTGCCTCTAGCTGGGTAGCGTCGATGCCCAAACCAATATCTCCTAAGTTTCTGCTGGACCGAAGGCGCTGATCTTTGAGTTCGTAGGTAGTATAGCCAAGATACTCTACCCGCAAGTGGTAGGTTCCAGGAAAAACTTCTACCCTGAATACTCCGTTATCATCGGTAATTCCTCCGGTTACTCTTTCGGGCTTGGAAGCATTTTGTACAACCAGTGTTGCGTATTCTAGGGGATTTCCTGAATCCTTGTCTATTACTTTCCCGCTGATGGTGATGGGTGATGGGCGTTGTGCTATTCCCAAAAGGGGCATCAACAGAAAGAGTACTAAGGAAAAATACCTCATTAAGAGTGGATTAAGTCTTGTCTTTGTCCTTTTTCTTTTTCTTTTTGCGCTTTTTCTTCTTGCTGTTGGATTCCCGAAGCGACATGTACTTTTCGTATTTTTCCGGAGACAAGCTCGTTTTAAATTCGTTGTCTTGCTGTTGTTGAAGGTCGTCTAAAACTTCGCGTACTTCTCGGGCATCCAATTGCTGGTGTTGCAAATCCAAGCGTTTTTTAACGTATTTGACCATGATGGTTTTGACCACTGCTTGCTCAAACACATCCAAACCCAAATCCTCTGTAAGACGATCCATTTGGAGGTCTACAATTTCTTCCGCCGTTGGCGGCTCTTGTTTTTTCTGAGGAGTAGGGGTGTTAGGAACAGCACTTCTACGGCCATAGCCGTAAGGATTGCCCCATTGTGCCTGGACAGGCGCTGTGAGTAAAACACAGGCACCAAAAAGTAAAATGTGAAAGGCCGATTTCATTAAATTTCGTTGCAAAATTAGTGGTATCATAAGGCTAGAGGGGTTAAGGGTTTGTTAATACGATACTAAAAAAGGTTAAACAAAAAGAATGCCAATGACTAGGATTCTTCTTTTTGCCCCATCATCATTAAAAAAGATTTTAAAAAGGCATTAAGATCGCCGTCCATGACGGCATCTACATTTCCGGTTTCTTGTCCAGTCCGCACATCCTTCACTAGTTTATAGGGATGCATCACGTAATTCCTAATCTGTGATCCCCATTCAATTTTCATCTTAGAGGATTCAATTTCGGCTCGTGCTTCCTGCTTTTTCCGCAGCTCGATTTCATACAATTGCGATTTCAGCATTTTCAAGGCGGTTGCCCTGTTGTCGTGCTGGGAACGTGAATCGGAACAACTGATTTGGATTCCTGTCGGTTTGTGCACCAACTGCACTTTTGTTTCCACCTTATTGACATTCTGTCCTCCGGCTCCACTAGAACGAGCCGTAGTAATTTCAATATCAGAGGAGTTGATTTCAATCTCGATACTGTCATCCACTAAGGGGTATACATAAACCGAGGCAAAGGAGGTGTGTCGTTTGGCATTGCTGTCAAAAGGTGAGATTCGTACCAAACGGTGAACCCCGTTTTCTCCTTTTAACCAACCGAAGGCGTAGTCTCCATCAATTTCTAAGGTTACGGTTTTTATTCCAGCGACATCTCCTTCCTGATAATTGAGTTCTTTAACGCTGTAGCCATTTTTTTCGGCCCACATTAAATACATGCGCATTAACATCGAAGCCCAGTCACAACTTTCGGTACCTCCCGCTCCAGCTGTTATTTGTAAGACGGCAGTTAACTCGTCGCCCTCTTCGGATAACATGTTTTTGAACTCCAAATTCTCTAACCACTCTTGGCTAGCCGAAAACTGGTTTTGCACTTCTTCTTCGCTGATTTCGCCTTCCTGGAAGAACTCCAGCATGACTTCTAAGTCCTGAACACTTCGTTCGGCTTCTTCGTAATCTTTAACCCACTTTTGCTTGCTCTTCAGCTTCTTCATATGGGTCTGTGCCCGAACAGGATCTTCCCAAAAACCGGGTCGAGCGCTTTGCTCTTCCTCGTTTTCTATCTCAATCTTTTTGGCATCTATGTCAAAGATACCGTCTTAAGGCCCCCAGTCTTTCTACTAGATCTTTGTGGCGCTCGGTTGTCATCGTCTCTGCATTTAGGATAGAAGGCAAAAATAGACCTTCCTTATTGTTGAGCAACTGTTTTTCTCTAATTTAGGCTCCTATGAGAAAATACACCGCCTTTCGCATGTCCCTAAAGCCCGTTCTTCTGTTCTTGGGCATCGGACTTTTACCCTTGACGATTCTGTATTCACAAAACTTCGATAAAACCAAATCCTTTCAGAAATTTGAAGGATACTTTGATTTCTATTACGACGATGCCCAAGACAAGATGTACTTGGACGTTCCGGAGCTTGAAAAAGAATTCTTGTATGTGAATTCGTTGAGTAGTGGTGTGGGAAGCAATGATATCGGCCTCGATAGAGGACAACTTGGGGGAACTCAGTTGGTTTTCTTTAAAAAAGCAGGAAACAAACTCTTATTGGTTCAGCCCAATTTGACCTACCGCGCCTTAACGGATAATGAACTCGAAAAGAAATCCGTCGAACAAGCCTTTGCCAAATCGGTTTGGGCAGGGTTTCCGATTGTAGAAGAAAGTCAAGGTCATTATTTGATCGATATTACACCTCTTTTAATGCAAGATACCCATGGGGTGGCCGCTCGATTACGTCAAAAGGGGCAGGGGAGTTATTCTTTAGACAAGTCCAAAAGTGCATTCGCTATGGAAAGAACCAAGGCTTTCCCTAAAAATATAGAATGGGATGTTCTCCTGACATTTACTGGATCGGCAACAGGTCGAGAGTTAAGATCCGTTACGCCCAACTCCAGTCGAGTGACGGTTTCTCAGCACCATTCCTTCATTGCATTACCCGAAAAAGGGTACCAGACCCGAAATTATGACCCTCGCAGTGGATCGTACCCCTTTACCTATTACGATTACGCCAGCCCCGTTCAAGAACCGACCATCCAACGTTTTGTACGCCGTCACCGATTAGAAAAGAAAAATCCAGAAGCTGCTGTTAGTGAAGCCGTTGAACCGATTATTTATTATTTGGATAACGGTACACCAGAACCGGTGCGCTCAGCATTACTTGATGGAGGGCGCTGGTGGAATCAGGCTTTCGAGGCCTTGGGCTACAAAAATGCTTTTCAGGTAAGAATACTTCCGGATGATGCCGACCCATTAGATGTTCGTTATAACGTTATTCAGTGGGTCCACCGTTCTACTAGAGGATGGAGCTATGGGGCCAGTGTGGTTGATCCCAGAACGGGAGAAATCATAAAAGGTCACGTGAGTTTAGGAAGTTTGAGAATTCGTCAAGACTTTATGATTGCCCAAGCCTTGATGGACAAGCCTTATGCCGAAAGAGACGACAATGACGAAACGATGCTCAATTTGGCCTTGGCACGGATCAGACAATTGTCTGCCCATGAAATTGGCCATACCCTGGGTTTTGCACACAATTTTGCGGCCAGTACCAATAAAAGAGCTTCGGTCATGGATTACCCACATCCACAATTCGGATTGGTCAATGGTAAAATTGACTTTTCTAATGCGTATGCTACAGGAATAGGAAATTGGGATAAAGTTAGTGTAGCCTATGCCTATGGAAGTTTCTCCAAAGAAAATGAAGACGAAGATCTGCGAGCGGTTTTGGACAAAGCCTATCGCGATGGATTGCGTTACATCACTGATCAGGATGCACGTCCCGCAGGCAGTGCTCATGCCAAAGCGCACCTTTGGGATAATGGACAAAATCCTGCGGAAGAGTTGGAAGCTGTGCTGGCCGTCCGTCAAAAAGCTATTGATCAGTTTTCGGAATACAATGTTCGTAAGAATAGGAGCTACAGCGAATTGGAAGATGTCTTTGTGCCTCTTTACTTTTTTCACCGGTACCAAACCGAAGCAGTCGCTAAAATGATCGGAGGTTTGGACTACAACTACAGTATACGCGGAGATGGGCAAGTTCGGGTCAAAACCCTGAGCAAATCCATGCAAAAACAAGCCTTGGATCAAGTACTGAGTACTTTGCAACCTGAGGTTCTGGTCATTCCAGAGCGTTTGCGAGAGCTGTTTCCTCCAAGAAGTTTTGGATTTTCTCGTAGTCGGGAATCCTTCCGGTCCAAAATGGGAGTTTCTTTTGATCCTTTAGCCGCGGCAGAAACATCGGCTGATTTTAGTCTTTACTTTTTGCTTCGTCCGGAAAGGGCCAATAGATTGGTCTTACAAAAGGCCAGCGACGCCAAACAATTAGGGCTTAATGAAGTACTCAAAGAACTCCTGTCCAGCACTTTTGAAAATAAACAAAAAGGGGTGAATGCGGCCGTGCAAGAGGTGGTGCAATGGCGTGTACTCGATCATTTGATGGGACTCGCTTCCGATAATGAAGTCTATCCGCAAGTCAGAGCCGCCGTAGTGCAAGAATTGACGGTTCTAGGTAAAAAGCTGGGTAACGATAACAACTCGAGCTCGAAAACACTTTTGGCTAGTGCTATTTCAAAATTTATCAAAAACCCATACGGACACAAGTCTGCTTTTGAAGTTGTCAAAATTCCTGATGGCTCTCCAATTGGTCAGGCTTGCAGCGATGCTCATTTCAATTAAATTATGAAGGTAAACCTCATTAGTGATACCGTTACCCGACCAACTCCCGGGATGATGGAGGCCATGAATGGTGCAGAAGTAGGAGACGATGTTTTTGGGGAAGATCCGACGATCAACGCCTTCCAGAAGGCTGTTGCGGACTTCTTTGGGATGGAAGCCGCCTTGTTCTTCCCGAGCGGAACCATGGCCAATCAAGCAGCCATCAAGTTGCATACACAACCTGGAGAGCAATTGATTTGTGATCACTATGCTCATGTCTACAATTACGAAGGGGGAGGTGTCAGTTTTAACAGTGGCGTTTCTTGTAAGCTTTTAGTTGGTCATCGAGGGATGATCACAGCAGAGCAGGTTGAATCGGCCATAAACCCTCCAGACTTCTATCACAGTCCACTTACGTCTCTGGTCTGCGTCGAGAACACAACCAACAAAGGAGGAGGAGCATGCTATGATTTTAGGGCACTTCAAGAAATTCAGCGGGTTTGTGCTCAGCATGGTTTGGCTTATCATTTGGATGGGGCCCGTCTATGGAATGCCTTACAAGCCACAGGGGACGACCCCAAGGCTTATGGTGCCTTGTTTGATACCATTAGCGTTTGTTTCAGTAAAGGTCTTGGCTGCCCGGTAGGCTCCGTTTTGGTTGGAAGCGCTGAAAAAATAAACCAAGCACTGCGTGTACGCAAGGTCTTAGGGGGAGGAATGCGCCAGGCAGGATATCTTGCAGCCGCCGGTCTTTATGCCCTAGAGCATCACCAAAAGCGTTTGCAGGACGATCACCGACGTGCTCGTGAGTTGGGTGAAGTCTTGGGGCGACTGTCTTTTATCGCAAAGGTAGAGCCCATCGAGACCAATATTGTGATTTTTGAAGCGGATACTTCCCAAATCAGCTCAGAGAATATGGTTGCGGCACTGGAAAAAGAGGGTATTCGCCTTATTGGAATGGGGCAGGGCAAACTACGCCTGGTCACCCATTTAGATTATACCGAAGAACAGCACCAGTATACGTTAGAAAAAATAAGCGCTCTGAGAGTTTCCTAGGATTATCGGAACATTTTGTCTAGTCCGGGTATGTTCGGCAGTCCGTCCTTTGCTACAGCAGCCAATTCGGCTTCCTGGATTTTTCCTGCTTCCTGAAGAGCCTGGTTTAGCACCTCTTTTAGTTCAGATTCTAAGGAAGAAGATGATTTCATTTTCTCACTTATCTGAAGATCGATGATTTGCTTGTTCGCACTGATCTGAACGCTTATACTTTCGTCCATGTTCTTTTGTACCAAGGTTACGGTATCTAAACGCTTCTTGGTTTCTTCTACTTTCTTCTGGGTCTCTTTTAGCTTGCCCATCATACCCATTAAATCCCCAAACATATTTTTGTCTTGATTTTTAGCAAAACTACCGCAAAGCATTCAAGGGATTGCTAGAAACCAGTGTATTTTTGAACTGTAAATTGCAAAACGATTCCATGTCTGACAATTCTGCTGTTCAGCCGCCCATTGCGGCCAAAAAACCCTACACTCACCAAAAGCACGGCGATCTGCGTGAAGATCCCTATTTCTGGTTAAATGAGCGAGAGAATCCGGAGGTTCTGGATTACCTCAAGGCGGAGAATACTTATTACCAAGCGATGACAGCGGATAGTCTGCCTTTTCAAGAAGCGCTTTTTTCGGAAATGAAAGGTCGTATAAAGGAAGACGATCGTTCCGTCCCTTATAAGAAACGCGGATATTGGTATGGAGTGCGCTATGAAACTGGACAACAGTATCCGATCTATTTCCGTCACAAAGAAGAACTCAGCGCCACTGAAGAAATTCTTTTTGATGTGAATCAAATGGCTGAGGGTCATGATTATTATCACCTGCGTGGACTTTCTGTAGGTCCAGATAATCAACTGATTACATACGGTGTAGATACGGTTTCTAGAAGGCAATACCAGCTGAGGATTAAGGACCTCTCAGGCAGCAGAGAATACCCTGAAGTCATAGAAAACACAACGGGTTCAGCGGCCTGGTCTGCGGAAGGCAACTACTTTTTTTACACGCGCAAGGACCCGGTGACACTGAGATCTCATCAAATTTTCAGGCATAAGTTGGGAACCCTTCCAGAAGAGGATGTCCTGGTCTATGAAGAAAAGGACGACACCTACAGCTGCGGAGTATATCGATCCAAGTCTCGCAAGTATCTAATTATTTCGAGTAGCAGCACCCTGACTACGGAGTTTAGGATTCTGCCAACCGATAAGCCTTTAGGTGATTTCAAGGTGTTTAGTCCTCGGGAAAGAGGGATAGAATATGGCATATACCACTACCAGGACCACTTCTATATTCTAACCAATAAAGATGGTGCTACCAATTTTAAATTGATGCGCTGTTGTGAAGATTCTACGAACATTGAGGCTTGGGAAGAGTTTATTTCTCATCGGGAAGATGTACTGTTGGAAGACTTTGAATTGTTCAAGAGCCATTATGTGTTGACAGAAAGAAAAAGAGGACTCAACTGCCTGTATATCTGTGCATGGGGAGATGAGAAGGGGCAGTACATCCCCTTCGAAGGAGAAACCTATGTGGCAGGTTGTTCGGCGAATCCTGACTTTGACAGCACACAGTTGCGTTATTTTTTCAATACTATGACGGCCCCTTACAAAGTAATCGACAGGGATCTTTTTAGCGGAGAAGAGACCATTTTAAAAGAAGGGGAGGTGCAAGACCCTCAATTTGATCCTGAACTCTATGAATCCAAAAGAGAATGGGCGACAGCTGAGGATGGAGCTGAAGTTCCCATTTCTCTGGTATACCGAAAAGATATTCCTTTTAATGGAAAAAGACCCCTGCTTCTCTATGCCTATGGGAGCTATGGCTCTACCATAGACCCTCACTTTTCGACCACCCGCTTAAGTTTGCTGGACAGAGGGTTTATTTATGCCATCGCTCATGTAAGAGGAGGCGAATACCTCGGAAGGCCTTGGTATGAAAAGGGCAAGCTTCTGCATAAAATCAACACTTTTACGGACTTTATCGCTTGTGGTCGTCATCTTATACAGCAAGGATACACCCAATCAGAGCACCTATACGCCCAAGGTGGTTCTGCCGGAGGATTGTTAATCGGTGCGGTTATTAATCGGGCACCCCAGCTATTTTACGGAGTTATAGCCGCTGTTCCCTTTGTGGATGTCGTGACCACTATGCTGGATGATTCCATCCCCTTGACTACTTCGGAATACGATGAGTGGGGAAATCCAAATGAGGAAGAATACTACCGCTACATGAAGAGTTATTCACCATACGACAATGTTCGGGCGCAGGAATATCCGCATATGTACGTTAGTACTGGACTCCACGACAGTCAGGTGCAGTATTGGGAACCAGCCAAATGGGTTGCCAAATTAAGGGACCTTAAAACAGATGACAATCTTCTGTATTTGGATACAGATATGGAAGCTGGTCATGGTGGGGCCTCCGGTCGTTTTAATGCCTTAAAAGATTTGGCAAAAGAGTTCGCTTTTCTCTTTGAGCTGGAAGGTATTGTGGAGTAGTCGACTCCTTTCGAAGCCGATTCTATAAAAAAATGTATTTTTGAACGGTTTTTGCTAGCTGAAAACCAACTACTAACACAAGCGAATGGAAAATCCTATCCAAGCTTATTCGAATGTTCTCCAGCTTATTGGGAACACCCCCCTTGTAGAACTCAACAAGACATGCCTCGATTTTCCTGGTCAATTCTATGCCAAATGGGAGGCCTTTAATCCAGGGCATTCCGCCAAGGATCGCATTGCTCTTCACATTATTGAAGAAGCCGAAAGAAAAGGCATCCTCAAAGAAGGCAGTACCATAATAGAAACCACTTCAGGAAATACCGGTTTCAGTATTGCGATGGTGAGTATTATCAAGGGTTACCGTTGTATTCTTGCTGTTTCATCGAAGTCCTCGCCAGACAAAATTGACATGTTGAAGTCCATGGGCGCAGAAGTGCATGTATGCCCTGCTCATGTTAGTGCGGATGATCCGAGATCGTACTACGAAGTAGCAAAAAGACTTCACCAAGAAAACGAAGGTTCTATATATATCAACCAGTATTTTAACCAGCTTAATACTGAAGCTCATTACCGATCCACCGGTCCAGAGATTTGGGAACAAACCAAGGGACAGATCACCCATTTGATTGCCTGTAGTGGTACTGGTGGAACCATCTCAGGAACAGCACGCTTTTTAAAAGAGCAAAATCCAGAGATTCAGGTCTTGGGGGTTGACGCCTATGGATCTGTATTGAAGAAATTCCACGAAACCAAGGAGTTCGATCAAAACGAAATTTATCCTTACCGCATTGAAGGATTAGGTAAAAACCTTATTCCTACGGCAACAGACTTTGACGTTATCGATCGCTACATGAAGGTGACCGACGAAGAAAGTGCACATATGGCGAGAACTATTTCTCGTACCGAAGGCATGTTTGTCGGATACACCAGTGGCGCGGCAATGCAAGCGGTAAAGCAGTATGCTGAAGAAGGAGTCTTTGACCAAAACAGTGTTGTTGTTGTTATTTTCCCGGATCACGGCTCCCGGTATATGAGTAAGGTATACAACGATGAATGGATGCGCAGCCAAGGATTCTTGACCGAGAAGGAGGAGGCAGTGGAATCCAGCATTCACTACGTCAAGTAAAGACCCATTTTCATGTGCCTTAGTTGTTGGTTTATCCGCTTGGAAAAGTGGTTTTATTCCCTATTTTTGCACCTCTATTTTAATGCTTAGGAACTTATGAAGGATTTGTTTGCTCGTATCATTGAAAACAAAGGGCCATTAGGCCGTTGGGCGTCTCAGGCGGAAGGCTATTTTGTCTTCCCTAAGTTAGAAGGCCCAATTTCTAACCGAATGAAGTTCCAGGGCAAAGAAGTGATTACCTGGAGTATCAACGACTACCTGGGGATGGCAAACCTTCCCGAGATCAAGCAAGTTGATGCCGATGCCGCTTTGGAGCACGGTGCTGCCTACCCCATGGGCGCCCGTATGATGAGTGGCCACACGGAGTACCACGAGCAACTCGAAAACGAATTGGCTGAATTCGTCTCTAAAGAATCTGCTTACCTCTTGAACTTTGGTTATCAGGGAATCATGTCCGCTGTAGACGCTTTGGTTTCCAAAGACGATATTATTGTTTATGATGTGGATTGCCACGCTTGTATTATTGATGGGGTGCGCCTGCACGTCGGAAAAAGATTCACTTTTAAGCACAATGACATCGAAAGTCTTGAGAAGAACCTCGAGAGAGCTACAAAAATGGCCGAAGAAAACAACAGTGGGATACTGGTGATCTCTGAAGGTGTTTTCGGAATGAGAGGGGAACAAGGGAAGCTGAAGGAGATTGTTGAATTGAAAAAGAAATTCAACTTCCGTCTTTTGGTGGACGATGCTCATGGTTTTGGTACACTCGGAAAAACAGGTGCTGGAGCAGGAGAAGAGCAGGGCATTCAGGATGAAATTGATGTTTATTTCGCCACCTTCGCTAAGTCTATGGCCGGTATTGGGGCATTCTTAGCCGCTGATAAAGAAATCATTGACTATTTAAAGTATAACTTAAGATCACAAATGTTCGCTAAATCATTGCCCATGATTTATGTCAAGGGTGCTCTTAAGCGTTTGGACATGCTTCGTAGTAAACCTGAGATGAAGGCCAAACTATGGGAGAATGTAGATGCTCTTCAAAATGGTCTGCGCGAGCGTGGTTTTGACCTGGGTACAACTTCCAGCTGTGTGACACCTGTTTACCTCAATGGTAGTATCCCAGAAGCGATGGCTTTGGTAAAAGACCTTCGTGAGAACTTTGGTATTTTCTGTTCAATTGTCGTTTACCCCGTGATCCCGAAAGGGTTAATCCTTTTGCGTATGATTCCTACAGCGACCCATACCTTGGATGATGTAAACGAGACTCTTGAGGCTTTCTCTTCTATTCGTGAAAGACTAGAAAATGGAACCTACAAGCGTCTTTCCGCTGCTGTTGCTGCGGCAATGGGTGAGTGACGGTCTCGAATTCATTTTTTTGAATTAACACTTCAAGCACTATAGGTTAGATTAAAAGTCTTTACGAAAGGTGCAACGTCGTTTATAAACGACAGGATCGAAGTTTTTCCAGATTTTATGAATAGCCTCGTTGTCTTCTAATTCCGGCGTTCTGTAGCAGTTTTGAATCCCTTTGGCTTTAAAGGTCTCGTGATACAGTTTAAAAATGACCGCTGTAATCCCCTTATTCTGCCATTTAGGATGGACCCCAATGAGATAAAAAATCACATCTTTACTGTTCTTTTTCGCTTTGAGTAAATGAAAAATCCCTGTTGGAAACAGTTTTCCTTTGGCTTTTTGCAAAGCCTTGGCAAAGGCCGGCATCACAATACCGAAGGCGATTAATGACCCTTCTTCATCAAAGACAAATTTGATGTATTCTGGATTGATAAAAGAGATGTACTTCTTTTTAAAGAATTCTTTTTGACGATCTGTTATGCGAACAAAAGACGATAGGGAAGCATAGCTCTCGTTGAAGAGGTCAAACATAGCGTCAGCAAAAGGCATTACCTCTGTACTCCGCTTAAAGCTTTTGGGTTTTAGCTTGTACCGTCTGGTTATGAGGTCTGCCGCTTTCCCGAAAAATTCAGGTTTTGCATTGGCAAAAGGGAAGGTATTCTCGTCGTACTTTTTTTCGGGTAACATGTCATACTCCCGATAATGCTTTTCGTAGTAAGGGTGATTGTACCACGTAATCATGGTTCCAATATGTTCAAATCCCTCCGTCATCACACCGACCTTATCCAAATTAGAAAAACCAACGGGGCCTTCAATAAAGGCCAATTCTTCTTCCTTTCCCAGTTCAACAACCTTGTCTAGAAGTGCCTTGGAGACTTCCAGATCGTCAATAAAGTCAAACCAACCGAATCGCATTTTGGCGATACCTTGTTCTTTAACCTCCCAATCGTTAATAATGGCTGCTATTCTTCCGACGGCTTTACCGTTGCGATAAGCAATAAAAAAACGGGCTCTGGCATTGTCGAAGGCCGGATTTTTCTCCGGATTAAAACTGTCTACCTCATCTTTGATGATCGGTGGTACCCAATAGGGTGAATCTTTGTAAAGGCTAAAAGGGAAGACGACGAACTTCTTCTTGTCAGCGGGGGTAATTGCTTCTCGCAATTCAATCATGGCTCTGCTTTAGAAGCCAATATTACTTATTCCTGAGCGCTTTTAAAAATCAGATTTTCGCGCCTTATTCCGCTTTTTACGAGATCCGCGTTTTTTGATTCTTTTGTTGCTGGTAGGGGATGCCTCTTTCTTTTTGACCAACCGATCACGGTGTCTGTCTATGCGATAAGACATTCCTGCCGAAGCAAAATAGCGGCTTGGAGTAGTTTTTATGCTGGCTCCGATATTAAAATCGACTTGAAAATCGGCATTGAACAAATGCGCAAAACCTGTTCTAAATAAAACATCAGCATAGCGATCACTCTGTATTCCCTGGTTTTCGACAAAGATGCTCCATCGAGGATTTCGGAGGGAATGAGAGATCGACACAAGGTAGCTGTACTCCGGAAAATCAGTACTGATTCGATCGTAGGCAAAATTGCCGATCAACACCATTTTTGGAGTTAGACGACTCTGGGTCGCCACCATTGCCCGGTAGCTCAAGAGCGGATCCTCTGGGTAAAATGGATTGTCTCCGATTGTAAAGTTTGCTCCCCCGTAGAGGGAAACGGCAGGGATTAGGTTTTTCCACTGAAAGAGATTGTTCTTCCTCCAACTGTATAAATTGGGTTTGCTGCGTTTGGGATTCTTGTAAGGATCAAACACCAACAATTTAAGACCCAATCGGTTCCTTGTAAAATTAGAGCGGACATCGCTCTGACCTCCAAGTGCATTGAACTGTATATCCTGGCGAATAAAGGTGCCTTCATAGGTCACTTCTAAGGTTTCGAAGTACAAACCATAACGCAGAGCGAAATCAGTCCCAACAATACTGGACTCTGTATTCAGCAAAGAGTGATCCTGAATTTCATAAAATCCACCAATTTCTGCCTGAAGCACATTGCTTCCCAAGGCATAGGCGCTAACGGCCAATCCAGGTCGATTGGAATTGATGACCTCCGTATACTGGGCGTTGACACCAGGAGATAAACAAATTAGAAGTAACAGGAGTCCTACAACTCTCTTAACAGAGGAATTACCCGATTGCATAGTTCAAAATTCAATTATAATGTTCGAGTACTGTTTTGCAATAATCACAAGGACTTAAGAGCTGTATGGTATACTTAAAACGAGGATCGCGGGCGATTCGTATGTCTTTTCAAAATTAGTATTTCTAAAGTTGGAATGGACAAAAATGACGTATTTTCGTCGTCAAAGCACAGTATGAAAGGGTTCCAAAAAGAGTTATTACTGCAAGGAGGAGTGATCTTCTTTTTTATTGTTTTATCCCTGTTTTTTTTCTCTCCAGTACTCAAAGGAGAAGCCTTATACCAGTCTGATATAGGTCAGTATTTGGGAATGGCCAAAGAACGAAACGACTACAAGGAGGCTACAGGTAAAGAATCGTATTGGACCAACAACGCTTTTGGGGGTATGCCTACCTACCAGTTGGGTGCGAATTATCCGCATGATTACATCAAGCGTCTAGACCGACTCATCCGTTTTTTACCTCGCCCGGCGGACTATTTGTTTTTGTACTTCCTCGGTTTTTACCTTTTTATGATCAGTTTGAAAGTAGAGTGGAGGTGGGCTGTACTTGGCGCCTTGGCCTATGGCTTTTCTACCTATTTAATCATCATACTTGAGGTGGGGCACAATGCCAAGGCACATGCCCTAGGGTACGCGCCTATTGTACTCGCTGGACTGATGTTGCTCTTTCGAAGGAAGTATTTCTGGGGAGGTGTGATTTTTGCCTTGGGCATGGCTTTTGAAATCAGCGCCAATCACTACCAAATGACCTACTACCTCATGCTCCTGGTTGGGGTTTACTTGCTCATTCAATTGGTACAGGCTTATCGCGAAAAGAACTGGAAAGTTTATGGAGTACAGGTGGGTATATTACTGCTGGGTTTGCTTTTTTCCATTGGGACCAACGCTACAGGAATCTTAGCAACCCAAGAGTACGCCGCTTGGAGCACCCGAGGCGACTCTTCCTTGGAATTAACCCCAGAAGGAACCCAAAAGGAAAGCACCTCTGGATTAGACAAAGAATACATCACCCGCTATAGTTATGGGATTAGTGAATCCCTAAATCTATTCGCGCCTCGCCTGTTTGGAGGATCCAATGGTGAAAATTTAGGTGAAGACTCCAATACCTTTCAATACCTGAGAAGCCGCGGGGCCTCCTACCAACAGGCATCGCAGTTCAGTGAGGCCTTACCCTTGTACTGGGGAGCTCAGCCCATCGTGGCGGCACCAGCTTATATCGGAGCCGTTATTTTCTTTTTATTCGTCTTGGCACTATTCCTTGTCAAAGGCCCACTGCGGCTATGGCTATCGTTAGGCGCTTTGTTTTCGTTACTCCTCTCCTGGGGTAAAAATTTTAATGCGCTGACCGATTTTATGATCGACTATTTTCCGCTCTATAACAAATTCCGAGCGGTCTCCTCGATTCAAGTCATTTTGGAAATCTGTGTTCCTGCCTTGGCCATAATTGGCTTATATCAATTCTTTAAAGGAGGACTGGATGAAGCGAAGAAACGCAAAGCTTTGTTTTGGTCCGGTGGCATCACCGCTGGCTTGTGCTTACTCTTGCTTCTTTTCAAAGGGAGTTTCTCTTTTGAAGCTGCTTCTGATGCCCAATACACCCAATACTACGGGGCCGAAATAATGGCCATGATTCAGGAAGACCGCAGCGCCGTTTTTAGTGCTGATCTCTGGAGAAGTTTTTTCTTGATTCTAGCCACTTTTGGCATCCTTTTTATAGCGCTTAAAAAGAACACCAAAGAGGTCTATTGGATTGGCGTCATGGGCCTATTGATCTTGGTGGACCTGTACGGGGTAGCCAAGCGATACCTAAAGGAGGATGACTTTGTCGGTAAACGCCGAATCGAAGTTCCTTTTGATATCACAGAAGCCGATAGACAGATTCTTCAGGACACCTCCTATTACCGTGTATTTGACTTTAATGAACAACTCAATGGAGCAAGAACCAACTTCTACCATAAATCCATAGGGGGTTACCATGCGGCAAAACCGGGAAGTTTAGAGGAGTTATTCATGTATCAGGCTTATCAAGGAAACGACCAAGTCCTCGACATGTTGAACGTCAAGTACTTTATGCAAAGAGGGGAAGAGGGTCAACGAGTTGCACAGCGCAACGCAAGTGCCTTCGGGAATGCCTGGTTTGTAGATACCCTGGAAGTAGTCAATAGTGCCGATGAACTAATGCTTCGTATGAAGGAGGTAGATCTGAGGTTTACCGCTCTTGGAGTGAAAGGAGACAATACAGCGGTGGAGTCCGCTCAAGCGGGCCGTATCTTTTCCGTGGATTCATTGGCTTCCATACAGCTTAGCAGTTATAAACCTGATGCCTTGACGTATAGCAGTCAAAATAGCGCCGAGGGTATCGCCGTCTTTTCGGACTTGTGGTATCCCGAAGGATGGATTGCAGAAATCGATGGAGAGGAACAGCCCATCCTGAAATTAAACCACGCCTTACGAGGCCTTCAGGTCCCAGCCGGAAATCACCAAATCAGCTTTCGATTTGAACCCCAAGTTGTTAAAAAGGGGAGTAGGATTAGTCTTTTCTCTTCCCTAATGCTCTTTTTTGTTGTTGCCTACGGAATAGGTCAACCCTATATCCCCGAACGGTTCCGCTTACCCGAAAGGTTCATGAAAGATCCGGATGCATAAGCTACTGCTGATAACATATTATTGGCCGCCGGCGGGAGGACCAGGGGTCCAACGTTGGTTGCAGATGTTGAAGCACCTTCCTGAACACGGTTTTGAGATCAGTGTTTGGGTACCCGAAAACCCCTTTTACCCGATTGAGGATGCCCAGTTAGTCCAAGACATTCCAGAAAACATAGAAGTGCTCAAAAGCCCGATTCGAGAGCCAGGTCAGTTTTTGAGGTGGGTTGCCCCTCGTAAAACCAAGCGCATCAGTGCAGGGATCTTACAAGAGAAAAAAGTACATTGGACGGAGCGAGTTCTGCTCTCGATCCGAGGCAATCTGTTTATTCCAGATGCCCGCATTGGCTGGGTTAAACCCAGTGTTCAAAAACTAGTCCCTCTGATTCAAGAGAAGAACTTTCAAACCGTAATTACCTCCGGACCACCGCATAGCTTACACCTTATTGGCCAGGAGCTCAAAAAGTCCTGCTCGATTAAATGGGTCGCCGATTTTAGGGATCCCTGGACCAGTATTGGGTACCACAAAAAGCTGGGACTGGGAAGAAGGGCAAGCAGAAGACACCAAGAGCTTGAAAAAAAGGTACTGCAGTCGGCCGATCAGATCTTAGTGACGAGCCCCGGAACTAAGAAGGAATTTCAGACCCTAAGCACTCAACCCATCGAGGTGTTGACCAATGGGTATGAGAACCTCATGGAAAAGGGGAGGTTGGACTCCGATTTTACTCTTTCTCATATCGGGTCCTTATTGTCGGCTCGTAATCCTAAGGCACTTTGGCAAGCCTTATCAGAACTAAAAACAGAAGACTCCTTCTTTGCTGAAAAGTTTAGGCTACAACTAGCGGGAACAGTAAGCGAGGAAGTTATTCAAACCATACGTGATTCTGGTTTAGAAGAGAACCTGCTACTCTTGGGCTACATTCCACACGCCGAGGTGAGGCAACTACAAGCCCAATCGCAAGTCTTGTTGCTGCTTGAGATTAACCATGCGTACACCACCTCCATTTTGCCAGGGAAACTCTTTGAGTACATGGCGAGCCTTCGGCCGATATTGGCTGTGGGGCCGAAGGGATGGGATGCTCAGGCTATTCTGGAAGAATCCCAAACAGGGCGTTTTTTTGGGTACGATCAGAAAGAAGCCATCAAAGCGCAATTGAAGGATTGGTTTGCCCGTTACCAGTCTAATACCCTAAACGTTAAGGGTATTGGAATTGAAGCGTACAGTCGTAAAAACTTAAGCGCTCAGCTCGCTTCTATTTTAGCATGGGAATAGTATTCAAACAATCGGCATTAAATACGGCCATCACCTTTTTAGGTTTTGGTATCGGTGGTGTGAACACCTTATTCCTCTACACCTACATCCTAGGAGATAGCAACTACGGTCTAACCATGGTTATCTTATCGACTGCCGCCCTCCTCATGCCGCTTATGGCCTTGGGGATGCACAATACCCTTATGCGTTTTTACGAGGGCTATAAAAATCAACAAGAACAAGACGACTTTTTAGCTTACACCTTGTTTTTGCCGCTATTGCCCGTGGGACTAATAGCGCTTGGTGTGCTCTTATTTCCGGATCAGCTCGAAGGCTTCTTAAGCCGAAGAAATCCAGAAGTGGGGGGCTACCTGTGGTATATTTTTCTTATCGGTATAGCGATGGCTTATTTCGAGATCTTTTATGCCTACGCCAAGGTCCAACTAAAATCCGTTTGGGGTAATGCACTTAAAGAAGTTTTTAGCCGATTCGGGGTCTTTCTGCTGCTACTGGCCTATTACCTCGAATACATTGATCTGGACACTTTTTTTGGAGGATTAGCAGGGGTTTACTTTTTGAGGATGCTTTTGATGAAACTCTATGCCTACCGAATCAGAATGCCCAAACTTCGGTTTAAAGCCCCGAAGAATCGACGCGCCATTTGGACGTACACCCTTTTAATCGTTCTGGGAGGGTCTGCAGCAGTTATCTTATTGGAGATCGATAAGTTCATGCTCAATCAGTACATTGATTTGGCCAAGGTGGCCTACTACGGGGTAGGGATCTATATCGCAACGGTGATTGTGGTTCCCGTTAGAGCGATGAATCAAATCACTTTTCCTTTAACGGCCAAGGCCCTACACGAAGACGATAAGGCGGAACTCAAAGTACTCTATCAAAAATCCTCCATCAATCTATTGGCCGCATCAGGGCTCTTGTTCTTACTGATTATTAGCAGCTTGGATGATCTTTACGCACTCTTGCCAGAAGATTACAGTCAAGGCTGGTATGTGGTCTTGATCATTGGCTTGATGAAAGTGATGGACGCCTCCTTGGGCAATATCAACTCTTTGCTCTTTTACTCCAAATACTACAAAGGGATGCTCATCCTGGGAATCGTTCTAGCCGTTTTGACGATTATGTTGAATATTCTCTTTATCCCACAATGGGGTGCCATTGGAGCGGCCTGGGCCACCTTTACGGCCGTGTTGATTTACAACGGGTCTAAACTCCTTTTTGTCTGGCAGGTATTTGGTTTATTTCCTTGGCGGAAGAGCACCTTACTGCTCTGCTTTATGATTCTCTTGATTGGTTTTGGATTTTATTGCTTACCCCTTGGTCTAGAAGGGGTGGTCGCTATTCTAGTACGATCTGTGCTTCTTGGTGGAGTTTACCTTGGTTTGCTTTATTACTTCGGGTTTTCAGCCGATATCAATCAGGTCATCAATAGTCGGTTAAAGAAGGGGTAAAAAGAAACCCCGAGAAGGAAAATCCTGCCCGGGGTTAAACAACTAACCAACCTAAAAACTAATTGTTTGTATTAAGACGATCGAGAGGATCGACTGTTACTTCTTCCTGAACTACTTCTTCCAGAACTATTTCTGCTTCCAGAAGAAGAGCTTCGCTTCGCCGAGGTATTTCGGGATCCACTGCTGCGTTTAACAGACTTGGTTGATCGGGAAGAAGCATTACTTCTTTTATTCACGGAACTTCTATTCGAATTTCCTTTAGAATAGGATTTGGTTGTACGGCTAACTGTTCTTCCTTGTCCATTGGAACGAACTTGTCTTTTGGTGACCGTAGTTCCCTTTCTATTCTGGGTCACTTTTCGGGTGGTAGTTCTGGTCGCCTGACCTGAACTTCTCCCTTGAGTTGTGCTGCGACGAACCGTTGTTGTACTTCTATTACCATTACTTCTGGCGGTACGTACCGTTGTGCTGCGATCAGAACCATTTCTGTTGGATCTTACGGTTGCACTTCGGTTGGAAGAACCACGGTTTGTGCTGTTGCGGTTCACGTCTCGCCCTTGACGACTATTGTTACGTGTCACCTTGTTGTTCGAACGACCACGATCGGCCAGAGAAACAGTTCTATTTGAACGATCTGCTCTTCGGTTCTCGCGAACAGCTACACGTCTGTCGTTGCGGTATACACGTGCACGGTCTCTATCTTGTCTGTAGCGTCTTTCCTGACCGAACTGGTAGAAAGCGCGACGTCTGTTGAAACGATACGGTCTGTAATAGGTGTATCGGATCGGGTTATAGAATCGTCGGTAAGGGGTATTCCACACAGTACAGAATCCAAATGCCGGACGGGCAAAGTATCGGTGCCATGGACGGAAAACATAGCGACGGTTATAGATATTGATAAAACCAGTATAGTGTGTGAAAACGCGGTTTCTATAAAAGAGACGTAGTCCACCGATACGGCTTACCAGGCCATTTCTATACCAAATATCGACGTTTCCGATCTGATTTACACGACCGTAGAAGTCGTAGTAAATCGGGATGTTTTCAACTTGAATTACAGCGCCGTAATCGTCGTACTGAACGAAGGGGTTGTAGTCAAAACCAGAGTTGAAGGTAACTCCAACATTTCCGAGTTGTACACCAACTCCTACACGGGCTTGATTACCGATAAAGAAATCGAATTCACCATCCGGATAAACCGAGAAGGTTACGCCTCCTTCATCAAAAATGAAGTTGTCGCCATAGTTGTTCCAGTTGCCGGGATAGACCTTATTCGCCGCCTCAGCAGTAAACAAGAATGGACTTGTCATCAGTACCGCTACCAATATGAGTATTCCTTTTTTCATAATCCTAAGGTTTAAATTTCCGAATGCAACTATTTACATCCGTCAACGATAAAACAAACAGCGTGCCAAAAAAATCATACCGCACTCAGTACGCTGAATAACAGACGTTTAATACTTTTAAAAAAGAATTACTCCGTAAGTGGAAGACTACGAGAATCAGGAAGTCAATTTTTCTGCAAGGTAATTCCCGGTATGAGAATCCTTGATTTTAGCCACTTCTTCAGGGGTGCCAGCGGCACTTAAATAGCCCCCATTTTGCCCGCCTTCTGGTCCTAAATCCACGATGTAGTCGGCACACTTGATCAAATCAATATTGTGCTCAATTACCAGAATGGAATGACCTTTTTCGATGAGCGCCTCAAAGGACTTCAGCAACTTTAGAATATCATGAAAGTGAAGACCGGTCGTTGGCTCGTCAAAGATGAATAAGGTTTTATCGGATTGATGCCCCTTGACTAAAAATGACGCTAGTTTAATTCTCTGGGCTTCACCACCCGATAAAGTTGCGGAGGATTGGCCAAGAGTAACATAACCCAAACCAACATCTTGAAGGGGTTGTAGTTTTTGAACCAACTTCTTTTGCTGGTGCTCTTTAAAGAAACGAAGGGCATCATCAATGGTCATATCGAGCAATTGACTGATGTTAATCCCTTCATAGGTTACTTCGAGGACTTCTTTTTTGAAACGCGTTCCTTTACATACATCACAATCAAGGTGAACATCCGCCATAAACTGCATCTCGATGGTAATTTGCCCTTCTCCCTTGCAGTTCTCACAACGCCCGCCATCGACGTTAAAGGAGAAGTGCTTGGGTTTGTACCCACGCAACTCCGCTAGTTTTTGACTGGAATAAAGAGCACGGATATCATCGTAAGCCTTTATATAGGTGACCGGGTTGGAACGGGAAGATCGCCCGATGGGGTTCTGATCAACAAATTCAAGTTGTTGAATAGCACTGATGTCCCCTTCTATTCTGCTGTGTTGACCGGGCCTGTCACCATAGCCTCCGATTTCTTTCAACAAGGCAGGGTAGAGGATCTTCCGAACCAGGGTACTTTTTCCACTTCCCGATACTCCCGTAACGACGGTCAATCCTTGTAGCGGAAATTGGACATCTATATTTTTGAGGTTGTGCTCCCGAGCACCTCGAATACGAATAGATTTCTTCAGGTTTCTCCTTTTAGTGGGCAGAGGGATTTCTAAAGTCCCATTTAAATAGGAAGAAGTAAGCGAATCGGATTTCATGATGTCCTTAATCGTTCCTTCTGCTACGACTTCTCCTCCGAGGGTTCCCGCTTCTGGTCCTATATCTATAATATGATCGGCCGCCCGCATAATTTCTTCATCGTGTTCCACCACGATCACCGTATTGCCCAAATCCCGGAGATCTACCAGAACCGAAATAAGGTTCTCCGTATCCTTCGGGTGCAAACCGATACTGGGTTCATCCAATATATATAAGGAACCCACTAAACTACTTCCGAGGGAGGTAGCCAGATTGATGCGTTGACTTTCTCCACCCGAGAGCGTATTGGATTTTCGGTTGATACTTAGATAACCGAGACCAACCCGAATCAAATAAGATATACGGTTGTTGATCTCGATGAGTAAGCGCTTGGCTACCTTTTGTTCGTAATCCGAAAAGGTCAGGTCCTGGAAGAATTCTTGAAGTGCAGTAATCGGTAGGTCGACCAGCTCGCTTAAGGACTTGCCTCCAATCTTGACGTACGCGGCTTCCTTTCGCAGGCGCGTACCCTGGCAAACATCGCATTTGGTCTTTCCGCGGTAGCGTGAAAGCAGCACCCTGTTTTGGATCTTATAACTCTTTTCTTCAAGCTGCGTAAAAAACTTGCGGATTCCGATGAAGTGATTATTGCCTTCCCAGACCAATTGCTTTTGTTCCTCGGAAAGTTCAAACCAGGGCTTGTGTATAGGAAAGTCGAATTTGTAGGCTGAATCTACCAGTTGATCCCGGTACCAGCTCATGCTTTCTCCCCGCCACGGAAAAACGGCGTTCTCATAAATGGACAAGGCGGTATTGGGGATAACCAAGTCTTCATCAATGCCAATGACATCTCCATAGCCCTCGCATTTTGGGCAGGCCCCATAAGGATTATTAAAACTAAAGAGGTGGGTGTTGTTCTCCAGGAAACTCATCCCGTCCAATTCGAACAAATTGCTAAAAGAGATTCGATCTCCCGAATCTACTTCTTCTAGCGAACAGTGACCTTTCCCTTCAAAAAAGGCATTGTCCACGGCTTGCCCCAAGCGGTTATAGAAATCATCATCTTCTTGTTTTACGACAATACGATCGACGATGAGTTCAAAACTTCTCCCCAAATCCTCGGGTACTTGATCGATGCGGTAGACGTTATCCCGGAATTTGAGCCTCGCATAACCTTGCTTTGAAAAAAGTTGGGCTACTTTAATAGGTTCCCGATCTTCAGGAACCTGAATGGGTGCCAGCAAAAGTAGCCTTATGCCCGCTTCGAAGGTTTTAACCTGATCGATAACATCCGAGACCATATGCTTCTTCACTTCATTTCCTGAAATAGGGGAATAAGTCTTCCCCACGCGGGCGAAAAGCAGTTTAAGGTAATCGTAGATTTCGGTGGTTGTTCCAACTGTTGAACGGGGATTGGTGGTATTTACCTTTTGCTCTATAGCAATGGCCGGGGCAATCCCCTTAATGGAATCCACCTGAGGCTTGTCGAGTTTTCCAAGAAACTGCCTGGCATAAGAAGAAAGTGATTCTACATACCGGCGCTGCCCTTCTGCATATAAGGTATCAAAGGCCAAGCTGGACTTACCCGAACCCGATAATCCGGTAATTACCACGAGTTGATTTCGGGGAATGGCTAGGTCAATATTCTTTAAATTGTGTAAACGGGCTCCTTGTATTAAGATATGTGTCTTGGGATCAATATCTGCTAGGGTGGTCATTCATCGAATTTTAAGGGCTAAAAACCGGGCAAACTTCATTTTATATCTATATTGCGCAAGTTAACATCAAAAAAGCTTCATATCACAACATACTTTTTTAGCGGGTATGTGTTTTATCTAAATTTGGTAGTGTAATTAAATCGCTGATAGGCCTATACAGAAATAATTACTTTTTTATTTAACTAAAATAACTATGGATCAGGCAGTTATGCTGTTTGGCCCTGTATACCAAAAAAGTAATTTGTATGGAGCTACAAATGGAAGATTCCGTATTGGTCAAACAATACGTCGACGGTGACGAAAAAGCCCTTGAAGTACTTATCAATCGTCACAACCAAAAAATCTCAAGTTTTATTTATTCTAAAGTTCTGGACAAGGACATCACAGAAGATATCTTTCAGGATACCTTTATTAAAGTGATCAAAACCTTGAAGAAGGGATCGTATAGCGAAGAAGGAAAGTTTCTTCCCTGGGTGATGCGAATTGCACACAACCTAATCATCGACCACTTCAGAAAGAACAAAAGGATGCCTAAGTTTGAGGGAAGCGAAGATTTCAACATCTTTTCTGTTATCAAGGATGATAAACTCAATGCTGAAAAACAATTGATCAAAGACCAAATCGATAGTGATCTATCTCTTTTGATCGAGGAACTACCTGAGGACCAGAAAAAAGTTTTAATCATGCGTATTTACAAAGACATGAGTTTTAAAGAGATCTCCGAAAATACCGGAGTGAGCATAAACACTGCGCTTGGACGTATGCGTTACGCTTTGATCAACCTCAGAAAGATCGTAGACCGTAATAATATCGTTTTAACGAATTAATCTGCCGATTATCGAAGGAGACAATATTTCGTATTTCATCCCGTTCTTGGATAGAACGAATAAATTGAAATATGGAAAAAATTTACTCCGAAGAAGATGTCTGTAAACTCCACAAATCGAGTCCAGAGACCATTAAATTTCTGTTAGATTATTCTAAATCGCTTCAAGTAGTTGAATACAAGAAGTTTACCTTTGAGCAACACTTGAACTAGCACAATAACTAAACCGCCTTTTTGGCGGTTTTTTTATGGTATTCTTCCAAGACCGTTTTTCTACCAATCGTTTTGGTGATCATGTCATTCTCTAACTTCCATCCTCTGGCAGGAGAATATTCTCGTCCATACCAAATGATCTGCAAGTGAAGGTCATTCCATAACTCTTTGGGAAACAGCCTTTTCGCGTCCTTTTCTGTCTGTTGAACATTCTTTCCGTTGCTGAACCCCCACCGATACATCAATCGATGAATGTGCGTGTCTACAGGAAAGGCTGGTATTCCAAAAGCCTGAGAAACTACAACACTGGCTGTTTTATGCCCCACTGCTGGGAGCTCTTCCAATAGCTCAATACTTCGAGGAACTTCGCCTCGGTATTTATCAATCAATATTTGGGATAAGCCATAGATACCCTTCGCCTTGGAGGGAGATAATCCAACAGGTTTGATAATTTCCCGGATCTGATCGACCGATAGCCTGACCATATCATACGGGTTGTCGGCTTGTTCAAATAGTAGAGGCGTTATTTGATTGACCCGTACATCCGTGCTCTGTGCGGACATCAATACAGCAATTAAGAGGGTATAAGGGTCTTTGTGATCGAGGGGAATGGGTATTTCTGGGTAGAGTTCTTGCAGGGTCTTGATGCAAAAATCAACTTTTTCCTGTTTAAGCATTAATGGTTAATTTTAAACAAAATTATAAATAAAGTCTTCATGAATATACTTCAAGTTGGGCAAAAAGTCCCTCACTTTTCCGTTCCTGATCAAGATGGTAACCCGCACAGTCCCGAAGATTATCTCGGTAAAAAATGGGTTGTGTTCTTTTATCCACGAGCCAATACGCCAGGATGTACAGCCGAAGCCTGTAACTTGAGAGACCACTACAAAGAGCTGCAAGACGCTGGTTTTGATATCGTTGGAGTTAGTGAAGACAGTGAAAAGAAGCAGGCTAATTTCAGAAACAAATACGAATTCCCTTTCCCTTTATTGGCCGACGAAGAGCACCAGGTGATTGACGCCTTTGGTGTTTGGGGGCCTAAAAAGTTCATGGGCAAGGAATACGATGGTCTTCATCGCACTAGTTTCTTAATTAATGAGCAGGGAGAAGTGACACATGTTATTGAAAAGGTTAAAACCAAGGACCACGCTGCCCAGATTTTAGATCTCCTCTAAGTCTTGAAAAAAATTACTTCTCTCCGCTCTCTATTTTAGGGCGGAAGAGGTTCTTTTCCTGAATAATATCAGCAATACCTTCCGGTAGGAGGTCTTCCCAGCCTTCTTCATTACTCATAATTCTTTTGAGAACGTCTCTTGAGAAAATATGTAGGATATCCGGATCGTAGTCGATGATATCCATCACCTTCCCATTGTACTTGAAGAACTTGTACAGCTCTTTCATTCGGGGGTGAACATGCAGATTATTACTGGTTAATATTTGTCCTGTTTCTGCATTCTTCATCGGGTAGAGGTACACCTTCAAATCCTTAAAGAAGAGTTTACCAAAAGCTTCGAGGATACCTCCACTTAAGTGACGGTAGTACTTTTCGTCGAAAACGTCTATGAGGTTGTTAATCCCCATGGTCAGACCCAATTTGGCTTTGGTGTATTTGTTGAGATACTCGACAAGCTTGTAGTACTCCTGGAACTTGGAGATCATTACGATATGCCCCAAGGAACACAAAAGTTCGGCCCGGTCCATAAAATCTTGTTCGTCAATTTCACCTGAAGCCCGGAGGTTAGAAAGCGTTATCTCGAAAATGACAATGGTGTTTTCGTATTCAACCGTTTGCTCTCTAACAAAGATGTCATAAGACTTCTGGAACATATCCATATTCACCTTGGTTACCGGGCGGAAACTTCCGCGAAGTGCCAAAATATTCTTTTTATACAGAACAGAGGCGGGGAGGAGGTTGTGCCCATCAGGCCCAAACATCACTGCATCGGTCATATCGTTTCGAATCAGCTGCAAACTGATCAGACGGTTATCTACATTCTGATAGTGAGGCCCTGTAAAGTTGATCATATCAATTTCAAGGGTATCCCTGTCAATATGATCGTAGAGGTATTTAAGAAGTTTCTTGGGCTGGTCATACTTGAAAAAGGCCCCATAAATCAGGTTTACTCCTAGTATACCAAGAGTTTCTTGTTGAAGGCGGGCTTCGTTTTGTTTAAAACGAACGTGTAGAACAATTTCGTCGTACTCTTTTTGCTTGGGATCCAGCTGGTAGCGAATTCCAACCCACCCATGACCTTTATACCGCTTAGAAAAATCGATAGTGGCCACCGTATTGGCGTATGAGAAAAACAAATAATTTGGGTTGTCTTCTCGGCTAATGCGTTCTTCTACCAATCGAACCTCATGGGCCAACATGCGTTTCAATCGGGATTCCGTTACATAACGACTATCGTCCTCCTGTCCGTAGATCGCATCACTAAACGCTTTGTCGTATGCGCTCATCGCCTTTGCAATGGTGCCTGAGGCGCCTCCAGCTCTAAAAAAGTGACGGGCCGTTTCTTGCCCAGCCCCAATCTCCGCGAAGGTTCCGTAGATATCGGGATGCAAATTGATACGTAAGGTTTTGGCCTTGACAGACGGGATGTTTTCGAACTCGTTCTCCCGATTAGAAATGGACGGCATAGGTGATTTCTTATTGCCCACAAAGGTAACAAGGAAAAAAGCATTTCCGTTTAATTTGTGGTAATTTTGCTTGAGATGAATTCGGATATTCGCCTCACTTTTCTAGGTACGGGTACTTCACAGGGAATCCCTGTTGTCGGTAGTAATCACCCCGTATGTAAAAGCACGGATCCCCGTGATAAACGTCTTCGAACAGCAGCCTTAATTCAGTACAACGGCATTTCCATCGTGGTGGACTGTGGTCCTGATTTTAGACAACAAATGCTGAGCAATCCGATTGAGCGATTGGATGCCCTGCTCTTTACGCACGAACACGCAGATCACACCCACGGTATCGATGATCTCAGGCCCTACTATTTTAGGCAGGGAGCTCTTGATGTTTATGCCCATCCCTTCGTGCATCAATCTTTGACAGAACGCTTCGCTTATGTCTTTGCCGTAAAAAACAGATATCCCGGCGCACCCGAGCTACGTTACCATCCCATAACTAAAAATGTTCCTGTCGAAATAGGAGGGAAGTCAGTCCTCCCTATTGAAGCAGATCACCACACCACCAAGGTGTTGGGTTTTCGTATTGATGGCCTGGTTTACCTTACAGATGTTAAAACCATTGAAGCGGATCAGATCGAACTCGTAAAAGGCTGCGATGTACTGGTTATCAACGCTTTACGGGAAGAACCACACCCTTCCCATTTCAATTTAGAAGAAGCCCTCGCCTTTGCGAAGGAAGTGGGAGCCAAACGAACCTATTTCACCCACATCAGTCACTTGCTCGGTTTTCATGCCGAGGTACAATCCCGTCTGCCAGATACCGTTTATTTAGCGGAAGACAATTTGATTGTTGAACTCTAAGAACCATTTCTCATGAAAAAGAACCTCTACCTCTACCTGTTTGTTTTTTCAGCCTTGTTGTTCCTCTTTCAGTGGGTTAGTGGCAGTCGGCAGTTTAGTGCTATGGACAAAGAGATTAGGTCTCAAAAAGAAAAGATAGTCCAGCTGCAAGATTCTTTGGAAGGCGTATCGGAAGAATTAAGTGAAGTCAAGTATTTCACGCTGGACAATAACGAAGAGGCGCTAAGCTATTTTGATGAACTTTCACTTTCGGATCCTTCAGCCTTGGTAAGGGATCAACTCATGGACACCAATGCCCAGGCCGGCTCCAATCCAATTGTTCCTTTTCAAGGGATGGCAGGAGATTTCAAAATCAACCGCGTTCAGGTGATGAACCACAAATTCATCTTGGCCGATTTTTCAGATGGCACCAACTGGGGAGATATGCTCATTCGGTACGAAATAGATAACGAGAAGAAGGTTTCCTTTGAAGTCATTGACCAGATTCTGTACCCACAACCTTAATTGGAACCTTCAATCCACCGTTTAAAGGACTGAAAATTTTGTGGAGAAACCCCATGACCAATCGGGTACTCCTCAAAGGTGAGATCGATCTTTAACTTTTCCATAAAAAGTGGCGTCTGCTGTGCCCAGGCAATAGGAATAACGGGGTCCAATTGACCGTGTGAGGAATAGATTCGAAGACCCTCGTGCTCTTTGGCCGCGTAGTCTTCCCGAAGCATTTCTTCATTGACATATCCGCTCAAACCGACTACACGATTGAATTTTTCAGGATAACTCAGGGCCAAAGCAAAACTGAGAATGCATCCTTGACTAAATCCCAATAAATTGAGGTTCTCGGGATCTAAATCATAGGCCTTGACCGCTTCTTCGATAAAGCTTTTTATTTTTTCTCTGGACTCAATAGCCTGACCCGTATCACTCCACTTCCCCTGGGAGGCTTCAAAATTGATGGCGTACCAAGCGTAGCCAAAAGGATCTAAGGAGTAAGGGGCCTGAAGCGAGAAGTAGTGGAAATCCTGAGGCATCTCAGGTACAAAGGAGAAAAGGTCGTCTTCGTTACTACCGTAACCGTGCAAGAGAAAAAAGGCACCCTTTGAATCTTTAGAAGCCGGTGGATGATAGCGGTATTCCAGTGATAAAGCGGCAGGTTTCATGTTCGTGGTTTTTGAGATTTAGGGAATGAAGGTGAACCAACTTTGTGGTCTTTCTCCTAAGAGGGGTAGCATTGTTCTTTTGTTTCGGAAGACATCCTGAAGTCCAAAAAGGAGAAAACCAAAATACACCAGCCAAAGTATGGAACGGGCTGAGGACACATCCAACTTATAGTTGTTCTCGATAAAATACAGAAAGGTCCCGGTGCCCAAAAGGAGCACATGAAAGAAGAAGGCTTGGCGCAAATGAAATCGACCGTAGGCGGATTTCGCATCGGCATTCATGCTCATGGCAATTAAACATCCTACAGGAAACAAGTAAGCCGTTAAGGCAATGCTCCAACCAGGTGGACGCTTTTGTTCTTTTTGTTCTGTACTCATTTCTTTCTGGTAAATGGGATCCAATTAGTTCTTAGGAGGTGTTTCTCTCAAGACCATTTGATCGCCCAAAATTGAACCGTAAGACCAGCCCTTATGTTCTTTGCCAACATACAGGCTGTTTTTTGATTTCGATTCTATCTGGTCGGCCTGAAGGGTATAGTTTGTTTCTGGATTGAAAAGACTCAAATTGACCGGCTCGCCTTCTTCAATTTTTGGTGTTTCTTGGCTGACGAATTGGTACCCTCGGGTCAGAATTTCGATGGTTTCCTCCAAGTCATATTCCCTCTGAAGTTGTCCGAAGACGGATTCTAGGGCTATCGTTCCGTAGGCGGCCAAATCAAATTCAACCTGCTTCTCTTCAGGAGTGCGCGGACTGTGATCTGATTGCACATAATCAATCGTGCCTTTGGCCAGCGCCTTGAGTAATGCTTTTCGGTCTTTTTCCGTTCTTAGCGGAGGGAGAACTTTAAATTGGGTATCAAATTCCTCAAGAGATTTATCGGTTTCGATCAGGTGATGCAAGCTTGTACTGCAACTGACTTCCAAGCCTTGCTTTTTGGCCTGCTCAATGAGCTTAACACCTTCAGCCGAGCTAACCCCGGGGATATGAAGGCGCCCTCCACTGTAAGCAAGAATGTGAAGATCTCTCGCTATTCGAGTTGTTTCTGCCAAGACCGGAATTCCTTTAAGACCTAATTGCGTCGAAACCTTTCCTTCATTCACTACCCCTTTGCCCTTTAAATCTGAATCGATGGGTAAAGAGAAGACCGTTCCACCAAAACTCTGACTGTATTGCAGCGCAATTTTAAGAAGGCTTGGACTTTCAATGGAACGCCCGCTGTCGAAGAAACCGACCGCTCCAGCCTGTTGCATATCGTAGAGTTCGGCTAGTTCTTTGCCTTCCCTGTTTACTGTTAAGCTGCCTAAGGGATGAATTTTGGTTAATCCCGCTTTACTCGCATCATTGAAAAATCGAATAGCGCTTCGGTTATCGGGAACGGGGGCGGTGTCAGGCAATAAAACCAGCTGTGTAAAGCCACTCAGTGCTGCGAGATGCTGTCCGGCAGATAAGGTTTCTCGATCTTCATGGCCGGGCTCTCCGAATCCAGCTCCCAGCTCAAACCATCCGGCAGAAAGGTGAAGGTTGGACAGACGGATTTCACGATCCACTTTCTCGTCAAGCTTACTGGCAATTTTTTTGATCTGCCCATTGACAAGCAGCAGATCCCTCTTTTTGAGGTGGTATTTTTTTTGTTGGGGGGTAACCAGGATTGCCCCTTTTATCAGTATCCTCACGTTATCCATTTTTGAATCCCCATTTCGAGGAGTAAAAAGAGTAAGGCCAAAGCAACGGCCCATTTCCAAAATTCTTTTCGCTGACCTTCTGCTGTCCAGTCCTTCAACACTGAAGGCAAAGTTAGCTTTTGTTCTTCAACTTGTCCCTCGTTCCAATTTTGACGGCTTTCTGACACCGGATAATTAATGGCCAATACCCCAAGGGTATCTCGTGAAGTACTGATCTGATAGAGTCCAGCCTGTTCCAATTCGTCACTTAAGACCAGTTCTGTACGATTCGGATAAGCCTGCTGTTGTGGAATATATTCCGCTACTTCACCGCGTAAAGAAAATACCTGATCCTGGCCCAGAAGATAGGGAAGGTCAATCCGGGGCTGATTTCCCATTCTCGCGTAAAGATCCGGAAGGCGAATGCTCTGTTTTCCCATATTGTAAAAGGTTGGAACAATCAGCGGAGACTCTTCAAAACTTCCAAGATCGCTGTCTAGTGGAGAGGCCAAAACAGCTACCCGACGAGCCGACAAGACAAAAGGAGATTCGTTTTCAAATAAAAGAGCTGCATTGACCTTGGGCTTCAGCGGATAAAACATTCTGGATTCCGGTGTCTCAAAATCACTGATTTCTGATCGAAATACGCCACGGAACAGGGGATGTTTGTCCTGAATCCCATCAATCTTCAAAGTGTCTCTTCGCACTTCTTCCATCCGGAAAGAACTGACCGAACTAAGCAATTGGGTATAGCTGATTAAATCAATGCTTTTAGCGGGAATAATACATAGGCTTCCTCCTGCTTCGTAAAATTCAATAAGGGCGCCTCTCAATGCATCTGGGATTTGGTAGAGCTGGTCCAGTATAAGGAGGTTCTGCTTCGGTATTAGACCAAAATCTAGGCGGTTCAAGTCCTGGCGAACAAATAAAAATTCCGGCTCTTGATAGACCCTTTCGAGGTGGTTTCCATGGGCCTGTCCAACAGCGAGAACCCGGATCTGTTCTTCCTGTTGAATAGAAAAGTAGAATCGATTGTCAAAGGATAAACTGTTGTCTTGAATTTGAACGAAGCCCGCAATACTGGATGCGGTTGACAAGGTAATTTCAGTCTGAACAAGCTGATCGTCGCCTGGTGCAGGCAGACTGGTCTTGGCCAGCAATTGACCCTCGGCTTCTACACTGAGTGAAAGCAATTCCCCTTGCTTCCCACCCGCAATCCAAATATCGAGGAGTAAAGTGTTGTCGGAAGAGGGTCGGACCGCCAGAGAATCTACCCAGGCATTTTTCTTGTCTTCTGGTCGAAGAGCAACCGAAATCAATTCCAGGGAATCGGACTTTTCTTCTAATAATTCCGGGAGTCCTTCCTGAAAATCCGATAACAAGAGCGCTCGCCCGTATAGAGTCCCCGAATTTGAGTTCCGAGACCGTGCCCTGAGCGCAACTTCATCCAAGCTTCTTTTCTTGGTTGTCCAGCGCAGTCCAGGGAGTTTAATTTTTAAATTTTTCCATTGATCCGGTCCAAACTGACGATCGTTGGTGATCACTTCAACGATTTGGTCATCTGCCAAACCGCTCACCAACTCCTGAATGGCCGTTTCTAATAAGGGAACGCTTGGACATTCGCCTGCATGCTGAGCGAATTATCCAAGTAAACGAATAACGGCTTAGTCGATTGATTCTCGGACTGCTTTGAAGGTTCTACTGGGCGGGCAAAGGCAAAAACCAAAGCGGCAATAGCAAGCAACCTGCTCAACAACAACAGCCATTTTTTTATGGATTTACTTTTGTTTGATTCGGCGGTTAGTTTTTGTAAAAGGGCTACGTTAGTGAAAAAAGTTGTTCTGAACCTTCTCAGCTGAAACAAGTGAACAAGCACAGGGATGAGAAGAAGTAGTAAGGCCCAAAGAAATTGCGGGTAGAGAAATTGCATTCACAATAGCTTGAAGCAAATATACACAGCTTTTAGGGTATGAGCCCCCTGTAAAATGCTAACAAAAGAAGAAAAAATCCCTCAGGGATTCCATCTGACGAAGATGAAAGAATTGAAGTATGGCTCCCTGAGCTTGTGGGTTGGCAACAGTGACAATTATTTGAGGGTGCTCTAGGTGGTCAATCTCTTGGTAATCTTGCATAGAAACACCATAAATCGTCTTTCCAATTTTATTGGGGTTATCGCACATCCAAGAAAAAGGCACGCCCTCGTTCTGAAAGGCAGCAGCCAGGTGTTTACCCTTGGTGCCAGCTCCCCATATGACCAAGGGACGTTCTGGCTGGTAATGGAGCTTTAAGAAGTAGTGTAGTTTAAGATCCAGAAAGAAATTCTGAGCATAGTGAACACTATTTCTTGAAGTTCTCTGAGGGTAGTCCCTCCAGTAATGAAGCACTTGATCACAAGGAATAAGGGTTAAGTCTCCCGCATAAAAACGGAAAGTCAGGTCGTAGTCCTCCGGATACCGCTCCTTTTGAAAACCTCCACACCGATCAAAGTCTGCTCGGTAGGCCATCCAACAGGGCGAAGGGATTACGCATTCCTTGTACAACTCCTTGTAGTTCGAGCCTTTTTGCGTTAGTGCGTTCAGCCATTTTTCATAGCGAGCATAGCCATCGCTTATTCCATCGGTCGAAAAATACTGTACTTGACCGACAGCCAGGTGGCCAAGCCCTTTGGCCTTCAAGGCGTTTATCATGTGATTTAAGCGCTCTGGATGCATGCGGTCATCAGAATCCATACGACTTATAAAGCTGCCGGAACTAAAGGAGTACCCTCTTTGTAAAGCCTTTATAATACCAGCACCCTTATTTTCTAGGAGATGAATGCGCTCCTCTTTATTCGCATATGCCTGCGCAATCATATAGCTGTCATCTGTGGAGTGGTCATTGACCATGATCAATTCCCATTCTTTATAGGACTGCTCAAGAATAGAGTCCAAACAGTCGGATAAATAAGCAGCCGTATTCTTAAACGGCATAATAAGGCTGATCATTCCCGCCACCCGGGTACAGTTTTGTCAAGAACAGGGGAGAGGATATTTTCCATTTGTTTATAACCCTCAGCAGTCGGATGCACTCCATCAGCTGCCAAGTGAGGATCTAAACCATTTATCCCATTGACCATTGGGCTAAAGTAGTCTACAAAAGGGATGCCAGCATTTTGAGCGAGATCCTTTAAAAGGAAGTTCAATCTTGGAATTTGAGTGGCTGGATCTTTGTCTGGACTCCACGTGTATTCGAAGGCTGGAAGAACAGCACATAGAACCGCTTGAATTTTATTGGCTTGTGCCAATTCGACCATGGATTGGATTTGATCCCGTACTTCTTCTAAGGTAACCTCGCCATTATTCGCGGCGATGTCATTGGTACCGGCAAGAATAACGACTGCTCTCGGTTTAAGATTGATAACATCAGCCCTAAATCTTCCTAGCATCTGAACAGCAGTTTGCCCTCCGATCCCTCTATTGATCAAATGTTTATTCTCAAAGAATCCCGGGGAGGCAGTGGACCAACCTTCTGTTATGGAATTCCCCATAAGAACGATTCGGTTGGAATCGACCGGCCGTTGTATCAGAGCTGTATTTGCTTCTGCATAACGTTGTAGTTGGCAAAAATCAGCGGCTTTCTCTTGTTTTTTGGGGCTGCAGAAACTCAAAAGGAGACTACTTAAGGCCATAAAGCAGACGGATCTATTCGTACTTCGCACTCTTCCCGGTATTACTTGTTCTAAGGATGAACTGCCTCAGATCTTCGTTGGCTGCTTCCAAATCGGGTCTGCGCAAGTACATCATGTGTCCGGAACGGTACCCCTTGAATTCAAACCGATCCTTCATCCGCCCACTAGGATCCACTTGCCACATGGTGTATTTGGCATTAAAGTAGGTTGTTGCTCCGTCGTAATACCCGGACTGAATCAGAACGTTCAGGTAGGGGTTCTGCGCCATGGCTTGTCGGAGGTTATCTCGAACATTGTCGTTCTCGTTATTCCAGGGACGGACCGGACCAAACATATTGTATTTGATATCGGTTTTGAATCCCAGTTCATTTTGCAAATAAGCATTGATGGCGGGAGTGAAACTGTGAAGCCAGCTGGTGATCTCTGAATTGTAATCGGGACTATCGCCAAACACTTGCCGATCAAAACCCGTATAACGACTGTCCAAACGTCCAACAGTATAGCCGCCGGCATCCTTTAGTAAATGCTTCCAGAAAAATCGAGTCGTTAGGTCCAGGTTTTGATCCAGGATGTCCTGTACCTGTAAACCAGAATAGTAAGCCATCTTTTCGGCCACATTTCTTTTTTCGGTTGCAGAAAGAAACCCTCCTTTCGCCAGTGCAGGGATGAGCTTGTTCACTGCATAATCCTCTACTTCAGGCAACATCTCTTCCAATTCTTTGCTTTGAAGAGGCGCGGCCAAACGTTTATGATGCCAAGCAGCAGCGGCAAAGTAGGGGAGATTTAAAGCACTGGATACCGGGCCTCCTACGCGAATGACCTTATAATCGGCTGGACTCACCATAATGACACCATTCAGGTACATCCACTGCTGATTTTGAAGTGCCAAAGAGAGTCCCATAACACGGGTACCCCCATAACTTTCGCCAATGATGTATTTAGGAGAATTCCAACGGTTATGGCGTGTGACAAAGGTGTTGAGCCATTCTGCCAGGTAAGAGACGTCGGCATTGATGCCAAAGAAGAAATCCCGGTCCACCTCTTTCCCTGTTTCCGGAATAGTTCTGGAATACCCGGTGTTGGCTGGATTGACAAAAACAATATCCGAAACATCCAGCACCGAATAGGGGTTTTCTTTAAAGCCATAAGGCTGCACGGGATATCCCTCGTCATCGATTTTGAGAATACGTGGTCCTGTGTAGGCCAAATGCATCCAGACCGAAGCCGAACCGGGTCCACCGTTAAAAGAAATGAGCAAAGGGCGCTTTTCCCGATTCTGTATTCCGTTACGCGTGTAATAGGTGTAGTGAAGAGAAGCTACGGGTTCGCCCATTTTATCCCAGACGGGTTGGGTTCCTGTTTCGGCGGTATAACTAAATTTTTGTCCTTTAACGGTTACCGAGTGAGTGGAAGTTACCGTCGTATCGATTGGGAGCTTGCGCTGGTGTTGGGCCTGACTTAAGGCGAAAGAAAACAAACAGCTAAGGAGCATAAATCTCTTCATTATCGGAGTGGTTTGATCTGAATTGACTTCTAAGATAAGGAATTCAAAAGGGTACATTGGACTGTACTTTCACTGCCATAATGATATATCAACGGATTCGAGTACCTTAAAGGAATGAACCGAAGAAAATTTTCAAGACAGATTAGTTTGGGTACGGGTGGCCTTGCGCTCTTGAGTCCATTAAGTGCAAGTTGTAGCCCGAAGACAAGGTCCAAAGAATCCTTAGGTGTGGCCCTGGTTGGCTTGGGCAGTTACAGTACGTATCAATTGGCGCCCGCCTTAGAAGAAACCCAGCATTGTCATTTGGCCGCTGTGGTTACCGGCAGTCCGGAAAAGGCGAAGAGGTGGACCCGGCAATACAAGCTCAATCCAAATTCGGTCTATGATTACGAGAATTTTCATCAGATTGCTCAAAATCCGGAGGTGGATATTGTGTATATCGTATTGCCGAATTCCATGCATGCTGAGTTTAGCATTCGAGCGGCCCGAGCCAGGAAGCATGTGATTTGTGAAAAACCGATGGGTTTGAGTTCTGAAGAATGCGTCTCTATCATAGACGCCTGCAAAAAAGCAGGAGTGAAGCTGGGGATGGGTTATCGCCTGCATTCTGAACCCTATACCATGGAGCTAAAAAGATTGGTGAAGCAGAAGAAATACGGGCAAGCGCGATATATTTCTTCAACCGCTGCCTACGTCTCTAGGGGCAACCCCAATCAATGGAGGTTAAACAAGAGCTTGTCCGGTGGGGGAGCCCTAATGAATATGGGGGTTTATGCTTTTCAAGCCCTCATCTATGCCGCAGGGAGTAATCCAACTTCGGTTAGTGCCCAGGAATACAGCACGCGCCCTGAGTATTTCAAAGAAACAGATGAGACCATAACGGCTCAATTTGAATGGGCCAATGGAGCGCTAGGACAAATGATGACTTCCCACAATTACCGTTCGAATCACCTGAGAGCGGAGTACGAAAAGGGATGGGTAGAGCTCTCACCAGCGTCAACCTACATTCCTTTATCAGGTAAAACCTCAGATGGTCCGCTGGATTTTAAGCAAGAGTCCCAGCAAAAATTGCAGATGGATGATTTTGCATTGCACATCCAAGGGCAACAACCCAACCGAGCCCCCGGTGAAATGGGACACCGAGATCTCTTGATTATTGAAGCTATTTATCGGTCAATCAGAGAAGGAGGAAAGAAAATCAAATTAAATATTGCACCTGATTACGGCCGCAGCCCGCTGTTCTAAAACTGCTCATAGGCACCCAGACCAAAAAGAGCAAAATCATATTTAACAGGATCTTCCGGATCAAATCGTCGAAGCGCCCGGTCCAATTCTGCAACCGCTTTGGCATCGTTTTGCTTTCTTTTTAAAATCTTGAGTTTTCGCGCAATGTTAGCGGTATGAACATCAAGCGGGCAGGAGAGTTCCTTGGGATGTATATGGGGCCACAAGCCGAAGTCAACGCCTTTGTCAGCAGGTCGAACCATCCACCGCAGGTACATATTGATGCGTTTAGCTGCAGATCCCGCCACCGGATCGGCGAGGTGTTTTCTTGTCCTGGCCTGATGCGGCCAGCTAAAAAAGTAAGACTTTAATTCACTAATACGGATCTGCAGGGGAGAGGTAATAGCGTCTTTGGTCTGCAGGCCTCGTTCTTTGGAGAAGAACCCTTCTAAACCTCCACCACTGGTGTAGAGTTCTTTCAATACCTGAATCATAAAGGGTAAATCCTTTCCTTGAAAGGTACGGTGAACGAAATTCTCTAGAGGAAGAAGGTCTACCTCTCGGTGATTTAGTACGAAGTCACTGGGACTATTATCCAAGAGATCCAACAGCAAGCGACCGCTCCTAAGTATGCTCTTGCGATTTCCCCAAGCGATAAGAGCGATTAAGAAACCGGCAATTTCAATATCCTCTTTTTGACTGAATTCATGCGGCAGTTGAATGGGATCGGCCTCTAAAAAAATAGGGTGCTCGTACTCCGCTGCCTTCTCATCCAAAAAAGCCTTCAACTCCGCTTTTTTCATGGATTATGAAGCAAATGTTCCGTCGACCAGCGTGAGTTTTCGGTCCGCCATATCGGCCAATTCTGGATTGTGCGTCACCAAAACAAGGGTATGACCCCATTTATCTCGGAGGTCGAAAAAGAGTTTATGCAAACGCTCAGCACTTGCAGAATCTAAATTTCCGGAAGGTTCATCCGCCAGAATTACCGAGGGACTATTAATCAAGGCTCTCGCCACAGCTACCCGTTGTTGCTCACCTCCGGAAAGGGCACTGTTTATGAGTCAAACGGTGACTCAGACCTAAATAATCCAAAAGTTCTTTCGCCTTCTCTTCGGCCTGCTTCTTGTCTGTCCCTTTAATAAATGCAGGAATGCACGCATTTTCTAAGGCGGTAAACTCGGGGAGTAGTTGATGGAATTGAAATATAAATCCAATGTCCTCATTTCGCACTCGGGCAAGGGCTTTATCAGAAAGACCAACTACTTTCTTATTGTTGATCAGCAATTCACATTCCTTTGGGTTACTCGGACGGTCTAAGGTCCCCAAGAGCTGTAAAAGGGTTGTTTTTCCTGCGCCTGAACTTCCAACAATGGAAACGATTTCTCCTTGCTTTACACTCAGACTAACACCCTTTAGAACCTGAACTTCGCCAAAGGATTTCTGTAAATTTTTTGCCTCTATCATATGCCTTGTGAAAGTAAGGAAAATCAAGATGTTCAGACTATAGCTAGCAGAAAAATTGATTCTTAATTTTGTAATCTTGATTAAAATCGAACTATGGAAATTGCCATCTTAGCCAACGGTTGTTTTTGGTGCACCGAAGCGGTGTTTCAGCGGTTAAAAGGAGTTCAATCAGTGGTTTCCGGTTATACCGGGGGGCATATCAAAAATCCGGCCTACCGCGAGGTTTGCCGAGGAATCACCGGGCATGCTGAGGGAATTAAGATTGAGTTTGATCCCACAGTGATTAGCTATCAGCAGCTGTTGGAGGTGTTTTTTATGACCCACGACCCAACAACGCTGAATCGACAAGGAAACGATGTGGGTACCCAATACAGAAGCGAAATCTTTTACACCAATCCCGAACAAAAGAGAGTGCCGAGTTGGTCATCGCTGCTTTAGAGAGTCATCAGGTTTTTGGCCAACCCATTGTTACGGCTATCAGCGAAGCCTCAGAGTTTTATGAAGCCGAGTCCGACCACTGGGATTATTACAACCGAAATCCGGAGCAACCTTATTGCCAAATCCTCATTGATCCAAAAGTGAAAAAGATCAAGGAATTGTTTGCGGATCTGGTGCGCACAGAAGAGTAGGCTACCCAAAAATAAAAGGCGTTTTTTTTAAATGTCGAATTGTTTTTCTACTTTTCCTTTATGGTACAGTTCAAGAAAAACAAGATCAATTATCTTCTTTTAAGTCTTTTGTTCGATGGCATAGGCATGATCTCTTACATCATTCCGGGCGTTGGAGAGGTAATCGACGTGATCTGGGCACCCACCGCAGGTTGGTTAATGACCAAGATGTACAAAGGAAATGCCGGAAAAGCCGCTGGTATTTTCGCTACGGTGGAAGAGTTGATTCCTGGAATGGATATCATTCCAACCTTCACCTTGATGTGGATCTACACCTTCGTGGTTAGCGATAAAGGGAAAGACAAAAAGACTGTAGAAGTCTAGTTAAAATATTCACCAAATAAAAAGAGCTGTCGATGGACAGCTCTTTTTTTTGATTTGAAGTGAACTCACTTCTGGTTTAGGTAGTACCTAATTCGTAATCAAAAGATTACTGAATGATGATGTTGTTGAAATCAGCCTGAATATCGGTTTCACCACCTGCCGTAGCCAAACCGTTGTTCGGCTTTGTTGGCTCGTGACGCAAAACAATGCTCAAAGTAGCAGCTCCTGCGGTATTCGTTGTTAAGTCAAAAGTTACACCAAGGGGATTTCCCATACTGTCAGTATCGGTAGCTGTTGCTCCCGCAATAGATCCAGTGAACTCAAAAAAGAACTGGTGCTCGTCTGCTTCTTCCAATACCTCTAGGGTGATGTTTTCCGCTGGAGTTTCAGTTTCATTCAAAACCTGAATTACACCGTTGTACGTGGTGTTACCCATCAGGTTACCAGAAACTTCTGCAACCGGAGGATTTGGTCCATCAGCATCAAGATCCGTATAGGTCAAAGTAACTGTTGTTCCACCACCGGCTGGAGTAAGAGTTGCAATAAGGGTAGTGATTACTTCTTCTTCATTTACTGGATCCGGAGTATCATCGTTATCACAAGAAGCAAAAACAAGAGCAGCCGCCATAGACAAGGCTACACCCACTTTTTTCATTGAAAAGGAATTTGAAATGGTTTTCATAGTTAAGGAATTAATAATTGAATTTTAATTGTAATTGAATATTTCGGCCCAAATCGTCCGCAAAGAATCGCTGACGATTCAGGTAATTTCTGAATTGGGTATTTAACAAGTTTGTTCCGGCCAAACTCAATTGAACACTGCCCTTTGCCAAGGGCCACTGCCAACTGGCCTGCGCACTCAACAAGACATAAGCGTCAGGAGCATCATTGATCCTGAGTAGTACATTGGATTGTATATTCGGTGACAACACCTCAATATTGGCAGGTGTTCTTGTTTGCTGGAATACGTATTCCCCTTGCACTTCGAACTTGAAAGAATGCCATTGTGGAAGATCGAATTGCAAGCGGTGATTGGTATTGATTGGAGGCATATTGATCAAAGGAATATCTTGGCTCTGATCTTGTCCATAGAGGTAGCTGAATTGGTGAATTGACGTCCAATGAGGATGCCATTGTTTTTCAATTTGCAGATCCAGACCGGCCAAGAGGGCATCGGTTTGACGGTAGCTCCAAACGGGGAATGCTCCTCTAATAGTAAATTCTACACCAGTAGGTTCGAGTAGTATAAAATCATTTACATAGTTTATATAAGGTTCAATGATCCAACTCCAAGAACTTGAAGACTGTTGCCAACTCGCCGTTAGCTTTTTGGATTGTTCACTTTGAATTCTCAGGTCCCCCAATTCTATTCGAGCAGCAGAGTGGTGCAGACCATCGCTAAACAATTCACTGGGGTTGGGGGCTCTTTGTGCACATGTAAAGTTCAATCGGAATTCGCGGTCATTGTCAGGTTTAAACTGATATCCTGCACTCCAGCTGTAGTTGTGGTAATCCAATACGGGATTAACCAAGAGTTGGGTTCCCAAATCCTCGATGATCCGATCCCCGAACTCTTCCTGATAACCTCTTTCTTCCCAACGGGAGGTGATGTAAAACTTTTTTGCGTCGATCTGACTGTAATCGTAGCGGACCCCGAGATCTATACTGTGCTTGTCTTTCCAACGATAGACATGAGTTAAATAGGCCCCCGCTTCAACCCGTTGATAATCGGGAATTAGACGCCGCACCCCCGTCTCCGGATTCGGAAAATTCTCTTGGTATCGCCCAAGAATTCCAGCCTCCCAAAGCTTGTTGGGATTAGAATCTTTTTTGAAATCTGCTTGAATAGTGTGGGTGGTCAACTCCAGGTCTATGGCTGGCTTATTGCGATCGTCACCTACGCGAATATCGAACTCAAATCTCCTGTTGGATTGAAAATCATAACTTAAATCCATTCGCCCAACACGCTCAAAACGCTTGTAATAGACGATACGTCCCAAGTGGTGAGTCACTCTTTGCCTAGGGGTATTTATCTCGTAGGTAAAAGGATGGATTACTTCTGGCTGCCCACTGTTTATACTGCGAATCAAGTCGTCAACATTACCAATATGCGATGCTCGCAGAATACCGATAGAACTTGCAAAGTACTTGTAATCGAAAGTGATTCCTTGTTGAATTTCTTGCTTGCCAATCCGCAAGGCCGCTGCTCCTTGACGGATACCGGTATTGCTCAAAACATAGTCAGGGGCCTCCATATCTCCCAGGATCTTATAACTACCCTGAACTTGAGCAAACCAATTTTTCTCAAAGACCTGGGTGATCCTATTGCTCACTGTTCCACCTCGTCCATTGGATTGCATGGAGATTAAGGCCTTACCGCTAAGCCCTGGAGAATCAATCTTCAATTGGTCTGGTTGCAGGAGAATAATACCCCCTAGGGCGTCACCACCATACCGCAAACTGGCTGCTCCTTTGACAACAGTTACATTCGACACAGCATTGATATCGACATTGGGAGCGTGTTCGTCTCCCCATTCCATATCCTGCATGCGCACACCGTTATTTAAAATAAGTACCCGACTTCCCGTGAGTCCATGAATACTGGGTTTAGAAATCTGCGCTCCTGTATTTAAGGTGTTAACACCCGTTATTTCTTTTAATGCTTCTCCTAAGGTCCCGGAGCTGTACTGCTCCAATATTCCTTCGTTCAATTTTCTTTCTAAGGCAGATCGGGTTTCTTCTTTTTGTTTGCTTCCAAAAACTTCAACCTCCTTTAACTCTTCGAAATGATGTTCCAGAACAAATGTTTGAGAAAGATTCTTCCTGATCACTATTTCTTGAGTGATCGGACGGCATTCAGGATGACTGACCACGACGGTATACTTTCCAGGGCAGAGCTCAGACAGCAAGAATGCACCCCCGTCGGTAGTCGAAACCGATTGCAGGAGCTCTTGTGAGCCGGGACGATAGAGTTCCAGCACGGCCTTACTCAAATGGAGTTGGCTGTGAAAATCCACAACTTTTCCGCTAAATTGAAGGGTACAGGGTGAATCCTGAACCGGAGGTGCCCACAGCAATATAACTGCAGTGAGCAACTGAAATAACTGCATGCTTTTTTACTTTAGATTCTTTTGGACGAAGGGAATCTAAAGGAAAGGAGGAGGACGGCTGTTGGGCCGCTCCTTGAAGGAGGAAGCGGTCTGTGTTAAAAGTAGTACGGCAGGCTCCAAGTGAACCAGCGTGCGAAGAGGCTCTTTTACTTGATCCTGAGAAGGGAGTAGGAAAGCCTCCTCTTGTTGGTTTTCCTGCACCTGACAAACCAAGCAAATTTCATCACAGGAATCGTCACCGTCAAAGAGATGCGTAATTTCATGCCCATTGATCAAAGTGAGGACCATGGGGAGATAAAAAAGACAAACCAATAAAGACTTCTTTATCCAATGCATAAGCCTTAAAATTAGCTTTATTCAGGGAATAGAAAGCCCAAGCCTAATCTTTTTAACATTTTTTTTTCAAAATTCCAGAAAAAGCGGAATTGGCCGAATAACCAACCAAAAGCCACCAACAGTACCTGGTAGATCGGGAAGATGAGTAATACCCGCACCGGCCAATAAATCCATCCGGAGACATTTTCAGGACGCAGTCCGAGTAAGGAGGTGAGTGGCGCAGCTAATTTTGCAGCAGAACTTCCGGTGACTGCAAAGACAACCAGGATGACAACAACTTGAAAATTAGAGGATATTCCCCAACGCTCTTTTAACTTCTCCATTCTTCGCTAAAACAGCTGCAAAACTAGGGAATTATATTCGAGGAACGAAAGGCCCTAAACGCTGTTTGTATTTGCGCTGGAAATAAATAAAGTAATTGTAAAGCTTGTAATTAACTTCATAACCGTAATCAATTCCCGGTTCGTAATTGATTTGCATGAGATACAAGTTGGGGTCGGCATTGTAGAGACCCAAAGCCCGTTGATTCCAATTTAATACATAGAGCTGATTGCGGCTTTCTAAAAAAGCTTGGTCGTAATAGCCTTCAGGACGGGCGATCGACTTTAACCAGGTGTAGAAGCCCGGATCAATGATGATGATTTCGTATTCACTCTCTTCATCTCCGATCCGAACTTCTCCTTCACCTGTTGCGTTAAAAGCCTGTTCTTCGGCTTGGCTTATAGATAAAGGGGTGCTTTCGTTCAACTCCTCTGTTTGATTCACTTGTTTACTCGATGAGCATGCACTAAAAAGTACAAGCACTACAATCACACTCCAAATATTGTTAACCCTTTTCATAAGCTGTTTTATTTTCCAAAAAGACCTCCAAGCATTCCGCCAAGACCTCCTGAATTTCCTTTGTCTCCTTTTAATAACATTCCAGCAATATCATCGATCATGCTGCCATCGTTATCGGCATCCAATAAGGATTCGATAAGACTTTGGTTTTGGTTGGCTTGAGCCCCTCCGCCAAGAAGGCCTCCGAGCATATCCCCTAAACCATTTTGTTCGCTGACTTGTTGACTGCGTTGTTGCTTACCCAAATATCCTAGAAGGATAGGAGCAGCAATTTTTAAAATCTGTGAAATACTCCCAGCGTCCATTCCTGACTTCTGACTGAGCGCCTGTTCAACTCGAGGTTGACGGTTTCCTAAAATATGACCGAGAATACCCGCTCCATCATCCATCACCGACTGGTCAACTCCGCCTCCAAAGAGACCTCCCAAATCATCAAGTATACTTCCGTCGTGTTTCCCATTTAAGGCCCCTAGCAACCCGCTCGCTCCTTCTGAAGACGAGGCGTTGCGCTTCATGGCCCCAGTTAAAATGGGCAAAGCCATCGTTAAAATCTCAGCCGTTTTATTTTCGGACTGATTTGTTTGTCCAGCAACACCTTGGATGATTTGCTTTCCTGCGCTGCTGTTGAGTAGGTCTAAAATTCCTGACATAGTGTTTTCTATATAGGTAATGTTTGTGTTTTTTAAAAGGTACAAAAACCATTCCGAAAACAGAGAATGCTCTCCTTATTCCGCAAAGGCCTTGATCTGAGCGACAATTTTTTCCCCAATCCGGTTTTGGGATTCGATAGTCGAACCTCCAATGTGGGGACTCAAGGACATATTGGGCTGCATTAATAGCGCAATACTGGGTTGAGGCTCTTGTTCAAAGACATCCAAAGCAGCAAAAGAAATATTACCGGCTTCCAGTTTTTCGGCCAAGGCCAGCTCATCAATCAATCCTCCCCGAGCCGCATTGATCAACACCGCACCCTGCTTCATTTGATCCAACTCTTTACGTCCAATCAAATAATCGGCTTGCTTGGGCGTATGCAAACTGACACAGTCGGACTCGGCAAGCAATTCATTTAGTGGACGGTATTCGACCTCAAAGGAAATCTTTTGCCCATCCGCAAACTCCAGCTCCATTTTTTTTGTTTCTGAAGAGCGGTCAAAGTAAATCACCCGCATGCCCATCCCAAAGGCTTTTTGAGCAAGGCACTGACCTATTCTTCCAAAACCAATAATTCCCATGGTTCTTCCGCTTAATTCACGGCCTTTAGCAAAGCGCTTTTTCAAGGCTTTAAAATGCTGATCTCCTTCCAAGGGCATATCCCGATTGGATTGATGTAGCATTCTGTAACCTGTGAGCAGGTGAGCCATCACCAACTCCGCTACAGCATTGGCTGATGCTCCCGGAGTATTTTGTACCAAAATGTCGTTCTCCTTCGCGGCAACCCGATCAATATTATCTAAGCCCACACCGGCACGAATAACCAACCGAAGACTTTCGGCCCCCTCTAAAATCTCCTTGTTCACTTGGGTCGCACTTCGAACAATAAGTACGTCGACTTTTTCTCGGTTGAGGAAGAACAGCAGTTGCTCTTGTGCCACCTTGATATCCAAGACCTCAAAACCGGCTTCTTTTAGTGAGGATTGAGCGGATTCTGCCAAACCATCGTTGGCCAGTATTTTAAGTTTCTGCATTAGCCTTTTCTTTCTAATTCACTCATGATATCGACCAGAACACCGACACTGTCCATCCCTAAAGCATTGTACATAGAGGCACGGTAACCTCCTACAGACCGGTGACCTTTGATCCCGTTGATTCCAGCCGATTCACAAGCCTTCTCAAATACCGGTTTCAACTCGTCAACCGTAATATCGAAGGTCGCATTCATAACAGAACGATCTTCCTTTTCGGCAAAACCAGTAAAAACAGGATTGAGATCCAATTCCGAATAGAAGAGATTCGCTTTCCGCTCATTTACTTCTTCAATCGCGGCGATTCCTCCTTGTTCTTTAAGCCAACGCAAGGTCAACAGAGAGGTATAAACCGGAAAGACAGGAGGTGTATTGAACATACTGTCCTTGGACACATGGGTCTTGTAATTGAGCATGCTCGGAACTTCCCGAGCCATTTTATCGAGCAGTTCCTCTTTAACCACGACCAAGGTAGCCCCGGCAGGCCCCATATTCTTTTGTGCTCCGGCGTAGATCAAATCAAATTGACTAAAGGCGAGTTCCCGAGAAAAGATATCAGAACTCATATCGCAAATTAAAGGGGAGTTGGTCTTTGGGAATTCCTTGAACTGGGTTCCAAAAATGGTGTTGTTGGATGTCAAGTGTACATAATCCAAACCTTCAGGAATAGTGTATCCTTTTGGGATGTAGGCAAAATTTTTGTCTTTGGAAGAGGCCAATTCAAGGACCTCTCCAAAAAACCCCGCCTCCTTCATCGCCTTGCTACTCCAGGTACCGGTATTTACATAACCGCCTCGGGTATTCAAAAAATTATAGGCGACCATCAGGAATTGAGTGCTCGCACCGCCTTGTAAGAAGAGGGCTTGGTAGCCTTTACCTTCTAGTCCTAACATCTCCAAGGCAAGGCTCCTGGCTTCTTCCATTATAGATACAAAAGCCGGACTTCTATGAGAGATTTCAATTAGCGAAAGTCCACTGCCATCCAAATCTTGCACGGCCTCTGCCGCTTGTAAAAGGACTGACTTTGGCAAGATACAGGGACCTGCGCTAAAGTTGTGTTTTTTCATGGTTCTGTTTTGCTGTAAAGTTCAGCATTTGCCAGAAGATAGAAAAGTCCGAACTCAAAGGGACGATAAGAAATCGATGGTGTTCTTACCATCGGCATAGGTGTTAAGGGCCGGGTTTTGGGTCGTTCCAAAGGGGATGGTTGCCCAACGGAGGTCCTCTTGGTAAGCCTGATCAGCCACGACGCACTGCAGGTTTTCTTCTTCCCGTTTGAGTTTCTCCGCCACCATTTCGAGTTCCGAGTAGTAAGAATAATGAATGGTCGAAAGGGCAGAGGCATTGTCTTCCTTCTCTAAGAAGAGTAAGGGGCCGATCTCGGTAAAAGGGATTTGGTTCATCAACAAGACGGTACGGTGGTAGTGAAAGTTGTTACCGAATTTATTGTGGTCCGTTAAGCTCTTCTGTTGCTCCAGAATATCACCCAAACGGCCGAAATCAAACCCTTTAGGGACCCAAAGTTTAGAAACGCTACGGCACCCCAGTCCAAAATAGTCCAACATATCCCTGCACAGACCTTCCAACTGCTCATCGGTTTCCTCACCCGAGAGAACGGCCACCGAACTGCGGTTCTTTCTTATTATATTGGGTTTATCCTTAAAGTAATATTCGAAGTATCGGCTGGTGTTGTTGCTTCCGGTTGCGATGACCGCATCAAAATCTCCCAGACGCTCAGTGGTAAATTGAACACGCCCTGACCACTCCGCATCTACTTTCCCAAGCAATTCCACTAAATAGGGCAGCAGTCGGCGGTCTTGACTAGAGAGTTTTACCAATACACGGTTCCCTGTGGCCAAGCAAGAGACCAAGTCATGCATCCCCACAAGGGGAATATTTCCGGCTAGAATCAGTGCGATTTTCTTTGGAGAAGAAGTAGTCACCCTGTCCTTTAACCAGGATTCCAAATGGTCAGCGTGTAAATGCTCCGCCCAATAAGTAAGAGCTTGCTTCTGAAAAACCTCTGTAAACCAGGGATTCTCTGCCTTGGTTCTGGCCAGTAGCTCCAGAAAGGCTGGTTTTTCTTCCTTTAAAGACTGATGAATGAGGCGACCCCAATCGTGTAAGACGGTAATTGGCTGTTTTTGCACTACTTCTGAATTTGTAGACTACAGTTCTCTCCTGTATTTTGTACAAAATAGGGCCGAAAAAGAGATATTATGGCAATCATTATAACGGACGAATGCATTAATTGCGGAGCTTGCGAGCCCGAGTGCCCCAATACGGCAATCTATGAGGGTGCTGATGAATGGCGCTACAGCGATGGAACTTCCCTGAAAGGACAGGTCGTTTTTCCGGCCGGTCATCAAGTGGACGCCGATGCTATACAAACACCCATCAGTGACGAAATCTACTACATCGCCCCTGATAAGTGTACCGAATGTCAAGGGTTTCACGAAGAACCGCAGTGCGCCGCCGTATGCCCTGTCGATTGTTGCGTTCCCGATGAAGATCGTGTGGAAACCGTAGAGGAATTATTGGCCAAACAAAGCTTGATGCACCCGGACGATTAAGTCGTCTTCAACTGCTATATTTGCGGTCTTAAAATGAACCCATGAAAGCAGGAATTGTTGGTTTACCCAACGTAGGGAAGTCTACCTTGTTCAATTGTTTATCCAACGCAAAGGCGCAAAGCGCTAATTTTCCGTTCTGCACCATTGAACCCAATATTGGTGTTGTACAAGTACCTGATACCCGTCTTGAAAAATTAGAAGAACTGGTCCAACCAGAAAAGGTCATTCCGGCTACTGTTGAAATTGTAGACATTGCTGGACTGGTCAAGGGAGCGAGCAAGGGGGAAGGACTTGGGAATCAATTCCTGGGTAACATTCGCGAAACAGACGCCATACTTCATGTACTGCGCTGTTTTGATAACGACAATATCGTTCACGTAGATGGCTCGGTCGATCCTATCCGGGACAAAGAAACCATCGACATGGAACTACAGCTCAAAGACCTGGAAAGTGTCGAGAAAAAGCTGGAAAAAGTGGGTCGTGCGGCTAGAACAGGGAACAAGGAAGCACAAAAAGAAGCCGATATTCTCAAAGGTCTTCAAGAGCACCTTCTCGCTGGAAATTCGGTTCGTTCCTTCGAAATCTCAGAAGAAGACAAGGCCGAATTCATCCAACCCCTTCAACTCATTACCGATAAACCGGTGATGTATGTCTGCAATGTTGATGAAGGATCCGCAGTTAGCGGAAATTCTTATGTAGAGCGAGTGAAGGCTGCTGTTGCGAATGAACAGGCCGAAGTACTTGTATTGGCCGTGGGAACTGAAGCCGACATCACCGAATTAGAGAGCTACGAGGAACGCCAAATGTTCCTAGAAGACCTCGGTTTAGAGGAAGCCGGAGCTTCCAAGTTGATCCGCTCTGCTTATGCTTTGCTCGATCGCGAAACCTATTTTACCGCCGGGCCCAAGGAGGTTCGTGCTTGGACTATTCCCGCTGGAGCGACGGCTCCCGAGGCTGCAGGAGTGATTCATACCGACTTTGAAAAAGGCTTTATCCGAGCTGAAGTGATTGCCTTTAGTGATTATGTAAGCCTGGGAAGTGAAGCCAAGGTCAAGGAAGCGGGAAAAATGCGCGTAGAAGGCAAGGAATACACCGTCAAAGATGGAGATGTAATGCACTTCCGTTTTAATGTTTAAGACTCCCGGTTTTAATTGCAAATGATCCGCCAGAATATCAACAATGGTGGGCTTTTCTTGTTGATTACTTTCCCTTGAGAACCTTCTCTGTTTAGGGACTTCCGCTTATATTCGCTATAATGTCTCAAACACAGTATACCGAAGATAATATACGCTCCCTCGACTGGCGGGAACACATCCGTATGCGCCCGGGAATGTACATCGGGAAACTAGGGGATGGGTCTTCAGCCGACGACGGAATTTATATCCTCCTTAAAGAGGTCATCGATAACTGCATCGATGAATTTGTCATGGGTGCCGGAAAAACCATCGAGATCAAAATCGATGCCGATAAAGTCAACGTGCGCGATTATGGTCGTGGTATTCCCTTGGGGAAGGTCGTGGATGTTGTATCAAAAATGAACACCGGAGGGAAGTATGACTCCCGGGCGTTCAAAAAGTCCGTTGGTCTGAATGGTGTTGGTACCAAGGCTGTCAATGCACTTTCCAGTCATTTCAAGGTCGAGTCCACACGAGATGGGCAAACCAAGACGGCGGAGTTCTCAACCGGTGAACTTACTTCGGAGGAACAGAAGGAATCGACCAAACGCCGCGGTACCTTGGTCAGCTTTAGCCCTGACTCCACCATCTTTAAGAATTTTCGATATCGCGCGGAGTATGTGGAGCGCATGCTCAAGAACTATGTCTACCTGAACCCCGGGCTGACTATTGTTTTTAATGGCGAAAAATATGTGTCCAAGGATGGTTTAAAGGATTTGTTGCACGACAACAACTCCATTGAAGATTTTCTCTATCCGGTCATTCACCTCAAAGGGGATGATATTGAATTGGCCATGACCCATAGCCGAACCCAGTACAACGAAGAGTACCATTCCTTTGTCAACGGACAGCACACCACCCAAGGGGGAACCCACCAGGCGGCGTTTCGGGAGGCTATCGTTAAAACGATTCGGGAATTCTACGGCAAAAACTACGAGGCCTCCGATATTCGAAAGTCCATCATTTCTGCGATTTCCATCAAAGTCATGGAACCGGTCTTTGAAAGCCAGACCAAGACCAAATTGGGTTCAACTGAAATGGGAGGGGGCTTACCAACCGTGCGTACCTATATCAATGACTTTGTCGGCCACCACCTCGACAACTTTTTACACAAAAACAGTGAGACGGCGGAGGCGATTCAGCGGAAGATCATCCAGGCAGAACGAGAACGGAAAGAGCTTTCGGGCATTAGAAAGCTAGCGAGAGAACGCGCGAAAAAGGCCAGTCTCCACAACAAAAAACTTCGGGATTGCCGGGTACATTTGACGAACTTAAAGAACGACCGTCGTCTCGAAACCACTCTGTTTATTACGGAGGGGGATTCCGCTTCGGGTTCCATTACCAAGAGTCGAGATGTGAATACCCAAGCGGTATTCAGCTTGCGCGGTAAGCCCTTAAATTCCTATGGAATGAGCAAGAAGATTGTCTACGAAAACGAAGAATTCAATCTCTTACAAGCGGCCCTCAATATCGAGGATTCCATGGAAGACTTGCGCTACAACAATATTGTGATTGCCACGGATGCCGATGTGGATGGAATGCACATCCGCCTGTTGTTGATCACCTTTTTCCTGCAATTTTTCCCTGAACTGATCAAGGAAAACCATTTGTACATTTTGCAGACCCCTTTGTTCCGGGTACGCAACAAAACAAAAACCTTTTACTGTTATTCGGATGAGGAGAAGGCAAAAGCTATTGCAGAGCTTCGAGGCAACCCGGAGATCACCCGCTTCAAAGGATTGGGGGAGATTTCACCAAACGAATTCAAGATGTTTATCGGGGAAGACATTCGTCTTGAACCGGTGATGTTGGATAAAGCCTTGAGCATAGAAGAATTACTGAAATTTTACATGGGCAAAAACACGCCCGACCGTCAGGAGTTTATCATAGACAACCTGAAAGTGGAGTTGGATTTGGTGGAAGAAAATGAGTGAGAACAAAATGACTTCAGAAGAAGGTAGCCTGACCAGGGTCACTGGCATGTATAAGGATTGGTTCTTGGATTACGCCTCCTATGTAATCTTGGAACGGGCCGTTCCCGCTTTGGAGGACGGTTTTAAGCCTGTTCAGCGCCGGATCATGCACGCTTTGCGTGAATTAGACGATGGTCGCTACAACAAGGTTGCCAATGTCGTCGGTCACACCATGCAGTTTCACCCACACGGTGACGCCAGTATTTATGACGCCATGGTGCAAATCGGTCAAAAAGATTTGCTCATTGACACCCAAGGGAACTGGGGAAACATCCTAACCGGTGATGGGGCGGCAGCGGCACGATACATTGAAGCCCGTTTGTCCAAATTCGCCCTGGAAGTAGTCTTTAGTCCAAAGATTACCGAATGGCAGCTCTCTTACGACGGCCGTAAAAAGGAACCCGTTCACTTACCGGTTAAGTTTCCACTTTTACTCGCTCAAGGAGCGGAAGGGATTGCGGTGGGTCTATCCACCAAACTCTTACCGCACAACTTCAATGAACTGATCGATGCCAGTATCAGTTACCTCAAAGGGAGATCTTTCACTTTGTATCCCGATTTCCCAACGGCAGGGATCATCGATGTTAGCCAGTACAACAAAGGCTCTAGGGGAGGAAAGATCCGGGTACGGGCACGCATCGAACAAAAAGAAAAGAACCTCTTGGTGATCAAAGAAATTCCCTTTGGCACCAACACCTCTTCCCTAAAGGATTCCATATTAAAGGCCAATGAAAAGGGAAAGATCAAGATCAAGAAGATTGAAGACAATACGGCCGCCGATGTAGAAATTCTGGTGTACCTCCCTTCCGGTATCTCGCCAGACAAAACAATCGATGCCTTATACGCCTTTACTTCCTGCGAAAGCTCTATTTCTCCCTTGGCTTGTGTTATTCAAGACAACAAGCCGGTGTTTACGGACGTCCACAGCATGCTCAAGGATTCTGCGGACAGAACACTGGGCTTGCTCAAACGGGAATTAGAGATTCAGTTGGATGAGCTAGAAGAGCAGTGGCACTTCGCTAACCTCGAGCGCATCTTCATTGAAAACCGCATTTATCGAGATATTGAAGAGGAAGAAACCTGGGAAGGCGTAATCTCGGCTATAGAAAAAGGTCTGCATCCTCATATCGGTAATTTACGCCGCGAAGTCACGCGGGACGACATTATTCGCCTTACCGAAATACGGATCAAACGGATCTCTAAATTCGATTTGGACAAGGCCCAGCAATTGATTGAGAGCCTGGACGAAAAGATCAAAGAAACCCTTCATCACCTGGACAACCTGGTGGACTATACGGTAGACTACTTCAAGTCCTTGAAAAAACGATACGGGGAAGGCCGAGAGCGTAAATCCGAAATTCGCGTTTTCGATGATATCGAAGCGACCAAAGTGGTTATTCGCAATACCAAACTCTATATGAATAGGGAAGAGGGCTTCATCGGGACCTCTTTGCGGAAAGACGAGTATGTCACCGACTGCAGTGATATTGATGACATCATCGTATTCACCAAGAATGGACAAATGATGGTGACACGGGTCGATTCCAAAACCTTTATTGGCAAGAACATCATTCATGCCGGAGTCTTCAAGAAAAAAGACAGCCGAACGGTTTACAATATGATCTACCGTTCCATGAAGGGTGGCCCTACCTATATCAAACGTTTTAGCGTTACGGGGGTTACCCGGGACAAGGCATACGCCCTAACCGGTGACAAGCCCAGTGCCGAAGTGCTCTACTTTAGTGCGAACCCGAACGGAGAGGCCGAAATCATCTCGGTCTTACTCCGGCAATCCGGAAGCATTAAAAAACTAAAGTGGGATCTGGATTTTGCGGATGTCCTGATCAAAGGACGTGCTTCTAAAGGAAACCTGGTCTCCAAATATCCGGTCAAACGCATTGAATTCAAAGAGGCCGGGGTTTCTACGCTCAAACCGCGCAATATCTGGTTTGATTCTGTGGTTGGGCGATTGAACACTGAAGGACGTGGTGAGCTGTTGGGCGCATTCAAAGGGGAAGACCTCTTGCTGCACATTCAGCCCAATGGAGTGGTCAAGACGCAGCAACCTGATATGAATTTGCGTTTTGACAGCGACTTTTTAGTCCTGGAAAAATGGAATCCACAAAAACCGATTTCTGTAGTCTATTACGAAGGAGAGCGGCAGAAATACTACCTCAAGCGATTCCTCATTGAACAAGGCGAAAAAGAAGAATTGGTCCTATCAGAACACCCCGGTTCCAAACTGGAATGGGTATCGACCGATTGGCGCCCCATGATCTCCATAGACTTTCCTAAACCCAAAGGGAAAGACCCAAAAGCTCCTCTAGAGGTGAATGTAGAAGAGTTTATTGCCCTAAAAGGCTTAAAAGCGCTCGGAAACCAACTCTCTTCTGAGAAGATCAAAAAGATCAATTCACTGGAATCTCTTCCTTACGAAGAAGAAGCCGAGGCTCCAGCAGAACAAATTGAAGTGGTAGACGAAGAGTCTGTAGATGGAAAAGAAGAACAGGGAAGCTTATTCTGAATCCTTTTCTTCTAGCTGTTGCGGCGCTTTATTTCTTTTCATTCGCATATCCAGGAACTCCACCATTAGAGAGAATGCAATAGCGAAATAGAGATAGCCTTTAGGAATGCTCCCTACTTCTTGATCAAATACCACCAAATGCGAGAGGTGGGCAGCTTCTGCGATGAGCATAAATCCAATCAAGATCAAAAAAGAAAGCCCCAGAACCTGAATAGAAGGGTGTCTGTTGACGAAATCCCCCACTGGATTGGCGAATAACATCATGATCAGTACCGAAATCACAACAGCAATGATCATGAGGATCAAGGCATCATTGGGGTCCGGAGAAATTCCGTTGGTCATTCCTATCGCGGTTAGGATGGAATCAAAAGAGAATACAATATTGATGATGGTAATTTGAACAATCGCCTTGCTCCAGGAGGTGGAGCGTGTTTTTTTGACTTCTCTTTCGTCATGCCCACGGTCTTCTACCTTCTCGTGAATTTCTTTGGTACTCTTATAGAGCAAGAACAAACCACCCGCAAAGAGTATAAGCGCTTGCCAGCTGATGGCCCCATGAATCCAATCTTGTTCTAAGACCCAAAAGGGTTTTTTGAGCGCAGTCAACCAAGTAATTCCAAAAAGGAGCACAATACGCATGGCCATGGCCAAAACCAGTCCAATATTGGTAGCACTTCGGCGCTTGCCTTTTTCTAACTTACCGGCAGCAATCGAAATAAAGATGATGTTGTCTATCCCCAGAACAATTTCTAGAAAGGTCAAGGTGAGGAGTGCCATCCAGGCATCCGGGCTGGTTAATATATCAAACATGATTAGCGTTTTTTAATGGCCACACCTTTTAATGGATTCCCTTTGTCTTTGACCAAGCTGTACTCAAAGGCGTAACTTGTCTCATCCGAAGATACTATCTTAAATCGAAGGGGTTTCTCTTCTTGTTTATTTTTTGGATTGGCCATGCGCAATACAAATTCACAATCGTTAAGCCAACGCAGGTAGGAGGTGTCTCGGCGTTGCTGGTATTCTTCAATTTGAAGTTCCTCAGTTCTGGAGATTAAGGTGGAGTCCTTTTTCCCATTTTGCTCAATAATCACCCAATAGTCTCCAGTATGGTGGTCTTTACAATTTCGCTGTGGTTGCTCAACACAAGAACTCAAACATACCAACAGGACCAAAAGAACGCTTGCGCTTCTAATCACTTCCTCTAATTTTGTGGAAAATTAAGTATTTCTTACTGCTTCCAAAAACATAGACACCCTTGATTCCATCCCATCCCAGTCTAAAACTGAAGGCCCCACTACAGTCGATATATCCGTCCAGAGCATATTGCGCAATGGATCAGTGTTTCCTCATTGGACTGGAAAGTCATGGGCCTTTCAGAAGAAAACCGAGCGATCTATGCCTTAAAATGGGGTAGGGGTTCGACCAAAGTCATGATGTGGTCTCAAATGCACGGTAACGAATCCACTACTACCCGAGCCTTGGCCGACCTTATCCAAAACCTAGAAAGCGCGGGATCGAATCACCATTGGTTCGAGCAATTCAGTTTCTTACTTCTTCCTCAACTTAACCCGGATGGAGCCGAACGATTCACCAGAGTCAACGCCAATCAGGTCGATCTGAATCGAGACGCTATAGAGCAAAGCCAAAAAGAAAGCAGAGTGCTTCGGACTTGTTTTGAAGAATTTGAACCCGACTATTGCTTTAATCTTCATGACCAACGCAGCATTTTTGGAGCCGGTACCAGCGGAGAACCCGCTCAGGTTTCCTTTCTAGCTCCAGCGGCAGACCCCGATAAAGTAAAAACACCGAGTCGAACAGTCTCGGCCCATTTAATTGTAGCGATGCGAGATGCCTTGTATACGGTAATCGGAAATCAGGTAGGTCGTTATGACGACCAGTTCAATGGAAACTGTGTAGGGGATTATTTTCAATCCAAGGGAGTTCCTACCATTTTATTTGAAGCTGGTCATGCGGGAGAGGATTACCAAAGGGAAGAATGCCGCGGTTTAATCGCCTACAGTCTTGTCCATTGCCTAGATCACATTCAAAAGCTATCTCCAGATTTAGACTGGCCAGCGTCCTACGATCTCATTCCTGAAAATGAGAAAAACTTTATGGATGGGGTTATCGTAGACGGTACGGAACGCATGGGCTTTCAATACCGGGAGGAGGTTTTTAATGGCCAACTTCATTTTATTCCTGAAAAAGTAGCTGCCGACTGCGCAGCTCCTTTTTTTCACCGAGAACTTAACACGAATCGCCCAGAGGATCAGAAAGCCATCGAAGAAGTACTGACCCAATTAAAAAAATAGCCTGAATAAGGGCTTCAGTTTCAGATCCTTGATAAAAGACATTATGGTTTATGCAAAAAAAACCGGACTTTGCTGTTTTTTTTACCTCCTTTAGCTACTTTTGTTGCAAAGTTTATTAAAATGAGTAAGGTTAAACTGGACGAAATCGATCACCAAATACTCGATATGTTGATCGACAATACACGAACTCCCTTTACAGACATCGCGAAGAAACTCTTGATTTCTGCAGGGACCGTGCACGTTCGTGTGAAGAAGATGGAAGAGGCAGGGATTATCAAAGGATCTTCCTTAACCTTGGATTATGTGAAATTGGGGTACGCATTTATTGCTTACGTCGGTATCTTTTTGGAGAAGACACACCAAACCAAATTTGTGTTGGAACGCCTACAGCAAATTCCATACGTTACCGTTGCTCATATTACCACCGGTAAATTCAATATATTCTGTAAAATTCGTGCGCAGGATACAACTCATGCAAAGAACATCATCTTTAAAATCGATGATATTGAAGGGATCAGCCGTACAGAAACGATGATTTCGTTAGAAGAGAGTATCAATGACAAGAAGCGTTTGATGCACACTATCTTCAACGAACTGGGTTAGTTCTGTTCCGTTCGCGGATCTTCTTCTTCTTCGTTAAGACGTATGTCTACCGCTTCGGCTGAAGGGTTGGATTCCAATTCTTTTTCAATAGTCTCGTCAAAATTGGCAATGAAGTTCGAAAGACTTTTGCTGATCTTGACCAAGAAGAGGGTATCTGCTGTTTTCACTTCTACGGCTTCAATAATTTCACCGTTTGGCTTTTTGAGTACGATAATGTCCTCGTCTCCGTATCCGTGCGGATAAAGGTCAATCAACAGGGCCGCCACATCGCGGTCAAGTTTTTTGTAATCGATTAAAACTCGTTTCATTGTAGGCTGTAAGGGTTTGTCTTTCCTAATCTAGAAATTAATACCCTACCCCCTTTTTAAATAGTTGCGAAGCTGGAGAATTATGTAGTGAACCTAAGCAGATTTGTAGTAGTCAAATGCTGCGGCGATATCTTCGAGTTGAATTTCTTGGTCATAGACCCCTTGACCGATCTCTTTAAGGAGAGAAAAGCGCAGATTTCCCGATACATTTTTTTTATCGTGCTGCATCAAACTGCTAATAGCCTCAATTTCATCCGAAGTAAAGGTCTCCTTCTTAAAAATGCTATCAATCTTTTTTTGATCAATTCGGCATCCAAAAGGGACAACCCACATACCTTGTGAGAGAGATAGGCTTCTAGAATCATACCAATCGCTATAGCTTCTCCGTGTAGAAGAGGGGAACGCTCGGAATGATTTAAAAGAAATGATTCAATCGCATGCCCTAGCGTATGCCCAAAATTCAGGATCTTCCGAAGGCCTTTCTCTGTGGGATCTTGTCGAACGACTTCTTTTTTTATCTCTATCGAATGTTGTATGAGCTCTAATTGACTGCAGTTCTCAACAGTTAGCACATCCCAATGCCCTTTGTCCACGATCAATCCGTGTTTTAGCATCTCCACCATTCCATTATGCATCTGCCGCTCCGGCAGGGTATTTAAAAAATTCGGTAGAACTAATACAGCAATAGGTTCTTGGATAATCCCCACTTGGTTCTTCAGTATCCCTAAATCAACACCTGTTTTACCACCAACGGATGCATCGACCATGGACAATAGGGAAGTGGGTATATTGATAAAATCAATTCCTCTTTTGTAGGTGCATGCCACAAAGCCGCCCAAGTCTGTCACCACGCCTCCTCCGAGGTTAACGAGTAAACTATTTCGATCTGCCCCGCCCACAGAAAGTTCCTTCCAAAGGCTGGTGCAGGTTTCAATTGTCTTGTTGATTTCGCCGGACTTCATAACCAATAAGTGCGCATCCGCAACTTCCGGCACCCATTTTTGTAGAGCAGGCCAACAGTGGAATTGAGTTTGGTCATCGCATAACACAAAAACAGAACTGTACTGTCCAGCGGCCAATTTCTGCGAGAGAAAGGCCTGGGCCAGAGGAGGAGTAAGTATATCGGCTTGAAACTGCTCGTTCAAAACAAAGGAATTAATAGACAAATTAAAGTGATTTCCTGCATATGTTTCAACAGAAAGGCTGCTTATCTTTGTTGTCCTGCCAAATTGATAATAATGAGCCTGAATTTTGAGGATACCGCAACAGCCTTTGCATTAAAATCAGATGCCGATCTCGAGCGTGCCTATTTTTTGTTTCGTTTAATCGCAAATCAACCTTTAGTGCGTATTGGAACTGCCGTGACCAATTTTGCCCTGGATGCACAATTGCCGGTAGAAGGATTAATTCGAGCAACCGTATTTGACCATTTTTGCGGCGGCACCGATGAAAAAGATTGTATGCCGATCATAAAGCAGATGCACAATTACGGGGTTTCTTCAATCTTGGATTACTCGGTAGAAGGGAAAGAGGAAGAAGAGCAGTTTGATTTCGCTCTGCAGAAAACTCTTCGGGTGCTGGATTTTGTGGAGGAACTACAAGCCATCCCTTTTGCTGTTTTTAAACCAACGGCTTTCGGACGTATCGCTCTTTATGAAAAGGTGGGAGCTCACCCTTTAAGCCCAGAAGAAAATAGCGAATACGCCCGGGTCATTTCTCGCTTCCATCAAGCGGCTGAAAAAGCGGCGAGTAAGGAAGTCGCTCTTCTTATTGATGCAGAAGAAAGTTGGATGCAAGACGCGGCTGACGATCTGGTCTTACAGTTAATGAGAAAGTACAACACGACAGGTACTTATATCTACAATACCATACAGTTTTACCGCCACGACCGCTTGCCTTATTTAAAAAGAATCTGTGAAACGGCGCGTAATGAAGAATTTAAAATAGGGATCAAGGCTGTTCGGGGCGCTTATATGGAGAAGGAAAACGAGCGGGCAGCGGAGAAGGGAGTTCAAAGTCCAATTTGCTCGAGTAAAACGACAACGGACGAGAACTTTGATGCCGGTATTCAATTTATGATGGAAAACCTGGATGTGTTCACCATCTTCTGCGGTTCGCATAACGAGCAGAGTTCGCTTAAACTAACCGAACAAATGCAGGCCAAAGGCCTCGAAAACAACGACAGCCGGGTGTGGTTTGGGCAACTCTATGGCATGAGCGATCATATCTCATTCAATCTGGCCAAAGCTGGATACAATGTGGCTAAATACCTGCCGTATGGCCCGGTTAGAGATGTCATGCCCTATTTGATTCGACGCGCAGAAGAAAACACTTCCGTAGCCGGTCAGACCAACCGGGAATTGGAGCTCATCAAAAAAGAGCGCAAAAGAAGAAAATTAGGGTAGTGCTTTCCAATTGAGCACTTTCACTTCGGTAGAACAATTGGCAACATGCAACTGATACTGTTCCCATTCAATCCTGTATTCACCACAAGGTTCTTTTCGGGTGTCGCTTTCGCTGAACAGTATATCTCCGTCCAGGAGAGCTTCAGAAATTCCAGAGGTGTCTTTGGATTGTATATTCTCGTTGAGAACGAGTGGTTTACTTCTCAGGTCCTTTAAGACTCGACAATTAGGAAGATAACAGTATTTCACGGCCTTACCACCGTTTTTCTGCTTAAGGATAAATACCACCAATACACAACCTAAACCAACACCGAAAAGATAAAAAAGAATACGACGTCCTAAAACCATCAGAAAATCAAGAAGTTAATATCACTGTAGGTAAGACCAAACCAATCTCCAACCGATTTTTTGGTCAATATGCCGTGATAGACATAGAGACCATTTCGCAATCCCCGATCAAATCTCAGGGAGTGTTCCAGACCACCGTCTTCGCCTATTTTTAGCAAATAAGGCGTAAAGATATTGCTTATTGAAATACTAGAGGTTCTGGGGTAGCGAGAAGGAATATTAGGAACTCCATAGTGAATAACCCCGTGCTTTTCTACTGTAGCTTATCGTGATCCGTGACTTCTGAAGTTTCGAAACATCCCCCCATATCGATACTGACATCGATAATAATAGCTCCCTGCTTCATCTTTTCGACCATGGCATCATTGACCACGACCGGCGCGCGGTCTTTACCACGGGTAGCTCCAATGGCTACATCACAACGCTTCAGTGCTTTGATGAGATTTTTAGGTTGCATAGTGGAGGTATATACCGTCTGCTGTAGGTGGGTCTGTATATTGCGTAGTTTTGTAATCGAATTGTCGAAAATCTTGACGTTGGCACCAAGACCCAAGGCTGAACGTGCCGCAAATTCACCAACGGTGCCGGCTCCGATGATAACCACCTCTACGGGAGGCACACCACTGATATTGCCAAACATCAAGCCATTACCCATTCCAGAGGTGGACATCAGCTCCGAAGCGATAAGGACAGAAGAGGTCCCGGCAATTTCACTGAGGGAGCGAACAGCAGGATAAGTACCATCTTCATCCTGAATATACTCAAAGGCAATAGCCGTTAGCCGCTTTTTTGCGAGCTCTTCGAAGTATTTTTTCGACTGGGTTTTGATTTGAAGAGCCGAGATGATTATACTCTGAGGATTGATCATTTTGATCTCCTGTAGGGTAGGGGGCTCTACTTTGAGCAAAAGAGGGCAAGAAAACACCTTCTTGGTATCCTTACTGACCTCTGCCCCGGCTTCGGTATAATCTAAATCCGAATAATTGGCTCCTTCACCCGCTCCAGATTCGATCAGAACACGGTGCCCGTGCATCACCAAGGCATTAACAGCGTCGGGAGTAAGGCATATTCGCTTTTCCTGGTATTGTTTTTCTTTGGGTAACCCAATAAATAATTCACCTTTTTGTTTGAGGACTTCTAGAGTTTCCTCCTGGGGCAGTAATTCCTGTTTACTGAAAGGAGAAGAAGGCTGGTTCATAGAATGTAATCTGGATGAGACGATATTCGTCCCAACTCAAATTTACATTTTTTTCGGAAGGGGGTGAGCCTTTTCTGACTTTTCGTCTAAGTCGTTTTCACTGGAAGTTGTATCCTGGTTTTGAGACTCTTCCCGTTCACGGGCCAGTCGTTGGCGTCGCTCCTTTCGAGATTCGCGTAGTGTTTTGGGCGAAGAAGTGATCACAACATTGGCGGAAGATTTTTCTTCCTCTTCATTGGAATCAGACTCAGTCGTGGTTACCGGAGGCTTTAAAGAGGTTTTCATTTGGACCTCTTTGGTTGTTTCCAAGGCTTCTTTGATTGGCTCTGGCAGGTCGGCAGAGAGGTCGTAGTTTCCTGAGGGAACAGGTAAGGCATCTGGTTCTTCTGTAGAGCCTGCAGGTCCTTGTTCATCGGCGTCAAAAGTCTCAAGACCTACACCTCCCATGTTTTTTAGGCGCTCTTTTCTTTTTTCGAGTTTCTCCTTTTCGATTCGCAGTTCCTCTTTTTCACGTAAAACAGTGAGCTCTTCGTTCATGGCCTTTAAATCAATTCCGTGCACGTGCTTGTCATACAACTTGATACGAATGAAGTAAACCAAAGGAATAACTACCATACAGACCGGCAGGAGCCACATAATACTGTTACTGTCGATATCTTCGGGGTCAATGTACAACTCGGCAATTTGAAAAGCGTACATAGTCAGGGGAATCAAAATAATGTGGTACCACCAGTGCTTACAAGTAAAGAACCAGATCATACAGAGGTAAAAGGGAACCAATTTGGTCAGTAAAAACCACACATGAAGGGAGGTATCCTGAAAACCATTGGGTCCTATAGAAAAGAAAATTAAGCCGTAGGGATCTTCCGTCTCCGGGACGTATTCGTGCAGCTTGATAATAAAGGGGGAGAGCAGAATAAGTAAAGCCAAAAAGGATTCAATCAAAATCCTCTTTCGCGCTTGTATATTCTTGCTTTTATTTTGGTTGCTATTCATTATACCATCCTAGAATTTATAGCAACGAAAAAAGGACGATAATAGTATCGCCCTTTTCAATTAGTCTAAAGTAAAATTATCTCTTTTGAGTGATTTTACTTCTTTTGAGACCTGGTTCTTGGTCTGAATCAATGGTAATAGTCGTGCTGAAAGCAGACGCTACCAAAGTGACCATTGCCAAGAATCCAAAAACTAGTCTTCTAGTGTTCATCGTAACTAAATTTTTGGTTAATAAATGAATTCACTTCGGACAAATGTAGTGATTCCTACGAGGTGGCAATGTAGTTCGTCGAATATTTTTGCATTTTAACCTATTTTTCATGCAGTTCACCGGAGAAATAAGCTGTTTCTTCGGATTCTGTAAGAAATCACCAATGAATCTGCCGTTTACCCCCCTCAGCGTAGTCAATCTTTACGAAAAAGGCATCAGATGGGACCAAGGAACCCAGTTTATTAGGCCATTCTATAATAAAAAGGGTGTTTATAAACCAGAATTCTTCTAATCCGAGATCAAAAGCCTCTTCTTCTGATCGAAGTCGGTAAGCATCCAAATGATAAGCGACGATCTCTCCTTCTGGCGTGGCGTATTCGTTTAAAAGTCCAAAGGTCGGACTGTGGCCTTGATCTTCAGCACCTAAGAGACTAATCAGCTCCTTGACCAGGGTTGTCTTTCCTGCACCGACGGGCCCATCCAGTAAAATAATCGAGGAAGTAACTTGTTCAAGCAAGTCCTTGGCTATGGAAGACAACTCCTCCAGGCCAAAGGTTTTCTTATAAGTAATGGACATAGGAAGCCTATTTGGCCTCCAAAACTACAAAAGGTATGATCATTTCTTCCAAGGAAACCCCACCGTGTTGGTAAGTGTTCCGGTAATAACTCACATAGTGGTTATAGTTATTGGGATAGGCAAAGAATAGATCGTTCTTGGCAAAAATAAAAGAGCTGCTCATGTGGATGGCAGGTAGATGAACTTTGGAAGGTTCTTTGGCCGCCAGCACTTCCTTTTCATTATAGGTTAAGCTACGACCTGTTTTGTAGCGTAAATTTAAAGAAGTTTCTCGATCTCCGATAACCTTAGATGGTTGCTTTACATTAATCGTTCCGTGGTCCGTCGTGAGAATGAGTTTCATTCCCATTTCCTGTGCCTGGACGATAATGTCAAGTAGAGGAGAGTTCTTAAACCAACTCAGGGTCAAGGAGCGATAAGCTTTGTCATTGCCTGCCAATTCCTTAATTACTTCCATTTCGGTCTTGGCGTGAGAAAGCATATCCACAAAATTGTAGACCACAACGGTTAAGGCATTGTCTTTTTGACTTCTAAAGTTCTGAGCCAGGTGTTTCCCTTGTTTTAAGGAGCTGATCTTGTGGTATTCCCATTGACCTTCATAGCCCAATCGCTTGAGCTGAGCTCCCAAGAAATCGGCTTCGTGGAGGTTCTTTCCTCCCTGATCCGTATCGTTCTTCCACCATTCCGGATGTCTCTTCTCCATATCAGCCGGCATCAAGCCCGAGAAAATAGCATTACGGGCGTATTGGGTTGCCGTTGGTAGAATACTGTAGTAGCCTTGTTCCGATTTCTTTCGGTAAAAAGGAGCAAGGACTTCTTCAAAAGCCAACCATTGGTCGTAACGCAAATTATCAATAACAACCCAAAGGGCGGGTCCGGAATCCAATTCAGGTAAGACCCACTCTTTAAACAAGGTATGCGACATCACCGGGCCCTGCCCATCTTCAAACCAGCTTCTGTACTGCTTATCGACGAATTTGCTAAACTGGGTGTTGGCTTCTGTCTTTTGGGATTCAAGAATTTCAAACACCCCGGAGTCTTCAATATTTTCGAGTTGCAGTTCCCAGAAAATGAGCTTTTTGTAGAGCTCCACCCATTCCTGGTAGTTGTTTACCATAGACAAATCCATGGCGATGTTTCTAAATTCTTGTTGGTAGTTGGCTGTCGTGCGCTCAGAAACCAAGCGCGAGTGATCCAGGTTCTTTTTTAGAGAAAGAAGAATCTGATTGGGATTGACCGGTTTAATAAGGTAATCAGCAATCTTACTTCCAATGGCCTCTTCCATGATGTACTCTTCTTCACTTTTGGTAATCATAACCACCGGTAGATTGGACTCCAGCTTTTTGATCTCGGTCAAGGTTTCGAGACCCGATAAACCAGGCATATTTTCGTCCAGAAAAACAATATCAAAGAAATGCTGCCCAATTTCTTCCAAAGCGTCCTGTCCACTTTGGCAGGTCTGCACATGGTAGCCTTTGCTTTCCAAAAACATCAAATGGGGTTTGAGCAGGTCTATTTCGTCATCTACCCAAAGAATCGTGATTTTCTTCATCAATCGCCTATATTTACCCCCTGAAGATACAACGGCCTTGGGGAATTCCAGTAAGCTCAAAATATTCAACGACCCGATCTACGGATTTATTGGAGTGCCTAGTTCCTTCTTTTTTGAATTGGTCGATCATCCCTATTTTCAGCGCCTCCGAAGAATATCCCAGATGGGGCTTTCTTACCTGGTTTATCCAGGAGCTCACCACACCCGATTTCATCATGCTCTGGGCTGTTTGCACCTGATGCAAAAGGCCATCGGAATTTTGCGCTTTAAAGGAACCGAGATTACGGCAGAGGAGGAGGAAGCCCTGATGATTGCAATTTTACTACACGATATTGGTCATGGGCCCTTTTCACATGCCTTAGAATTCAGCTTGGTCGGACAGCGTACACACGAAAGTATTTCGCTGGAGTTTATGGAAAAACTCAATGAAGTGTATAACGGCCGCTTGGATCTGGCGATTGCGATCTTTAAAGGGGAATACCACAAATCCTTTTTGAATCAATTGGTGTCTAGTCAACTGGATATGGACCGCTTGGATTACCTTAAAAGAGACAGCTTTTATTCGGGTGTTGCCGAGGGAAATATCAATTCAGAGCGCTTGATCAGCATGCTCAACGTAGCCGATGGACAATTGGTCGTTGAGGAAAAAGGTTTGTATTCTGTAGAGAAATTCTTGATGGCCAGAAGGTTTATGTATTGGCAGGTTTACCTCCATAAAACGAGCCTGGTCGCGGAACTCTTGCTCAAAAGAATCCTGGAAAGAGCCCGTGAATTATTGAGTGCCGGAGTATCCTTGTCCGGTTCCGCTGTTTTATTGCGCTTTCTCAATAGTTCACAAGAAGCCATCGATCCAACACTATTCTTAGACACCTATGCGGAACTAGATGACAACGATATAATCATGTCGTTAAAAGAGTGGCAGCATCACTCGGATTTCGTGCTCTCTAAAATGAGTCAAATGATTCTTCACCGTAAACTCCCCTTTATACGGTTTAAGGATAAACCGATGAAAGAGGAGAAATGGGAAGAAAAGAAAACCAAACTTTCATCTCAATGGTCTTTGGATCCTTCTCAGATAGCGTATTTTATCTTCACAGGAGAAGTCAGTAATCAGGCCTACAGTCTCAATACATCACAAATTCGTATTTTGACTAAAACAGAAGAGGTAAAAGATCTGCATGAACTGAGTCGTTTCTTTGGATCAAAAGAACTGCTCGTTCCGCAGTCCCAGTACTATGTAGCCTATCCCAAAAAAGGCGTTTAACAAATTTTCTTACTTTTGCGCTCATGAGATTTACGGCCAGTCAAATTGCAGGCATTTTAGGAGGAGAGATTGATGGGAATCCTGAAATTACCGTCGATAAATTGGCGAAAATTGAAGAAGGAGTAGAGGGTTCTTTAACTTTCTTGGCCAATCCCAAATACACCTCATTTATTTATTCCACGCAGGCATCCATTACGATTGTTAATAAAGACTTCGAGCCAGAGCAGGCAATCAGCACGACCTTAATCAAAGTAGATGACGCCTATAAGGCGTTTTCAAAGTTGTTGGAGTACTACAACCAAGTCAAAAACAACAAGATCGGTATTGAAGAACCGGTGCATATTTCGGAATCATCCACCATGGGAGAAGGCGCCTACGTAGGAGCCTTTTCTTATATAGGAGAGAACGTAAAAATAGGAGACCAGGTCAAAATTTACCCCAATGTCTTCATTGGTGACAATGTGGTTATTGGTAACCAGGTCACTCTTTTTGCAGGAGCAAAGGTCTATTCTGAAACCGTTATTGGAGACCATTGCACCATCCACAGTGGAGCAGTCCTGGGAGCCGATGGTTTTGGATTTGCACCTAATGAATCTGGAGAATACAGCAAGGTCCCCCAAACGGGGAACGTCATCCTGGAGGATCATGTTGATATTGGAGCAGGAACTACCATTGATCGAGCGACTTTAGGGGCAACCATACTTCGACAAGGTGTAAAACTGGACAATCAAATTCAGATTGCTCATAATGTTGAAATTGGTGAACACACAGCTATTGCGGCCCAAACCGGGGTTGCGGGTTCAACCAAAATTGGAAAACACTGCCTGATCGGTGGTCAGGTCGGAATAGTCGGCCATATCACTATTGGTGATCGGGTCAAAATACAAGCACAATCAGGAATTGGGCGTAATGTGAAGGACGACGAAGTCCTACAAGGCTCACCAGCCTTACCTTACGCAGACTACAACAAGTCTTATGTTCACTTCAAGAACTTACCCAAACTCGTCAAACGACTATTTTCAGTAGAATCATCAATTCAAAGTAAAAACGAATCCCAGTGAAGCAGAAAACCATCGCCAATGAGGTAAGCCTGACAGGGGTCGGTTTGCACACCGGCTTGGAAGTACATATGACCTTCAGCCCTGCGCCGCCCAATCACGGCTTTGCATTTAAGCGAGTTGACCTGGAGGGGGAGCCCATTATTGAGGCTGATGCGAACTATGTTGTGAATACCCAAAGAGGTACCAACCTAGAGAAGAACGGAGTCAAGATTCAAACCTCAGAGCACGTTTTAGCGGCCTTGGTCGGTTTGGACATTGATAACGTATTGATCACGCTTAACGCTCCTGAACCTCCTATTATGGATGGCTCCTCTAAATACTTTGTCCAGGCCTTGGAAGAGGCAGGAATTGTGGAGCAAGAAGCGGAAAGAGAAATTTATGTCATCAAAGATGTCATCAGCTACCGCGATGAGGCAACAGGGAGTGAAATAACCGTCATTCCGGCGGATTCCTACCAGGTGACCACGATGGTGGATTTCGGCACCATGGTCTTGGGTACACAAAACGCCACGCTCGAGAAGATGTCGGACTTCAAAACCGAAATTGCAGCCGCTCGTACCTTCAGCTTTTTGCACGAACTCGAAATGCTATTGGAGCACGGATTGATCAAAGGGGGAGATCTGAATAACGCCATTGTCTATGTCGACAAGGAAATTTCTCCAGACACCATGAAAAAGCTGGAGAAGGCATTCAATAAAGCATCTCTTTCGGTTAAACCCAATGGGATTCTGGACAACCTCACCCTGCATCAACCAAACGAAGCCGCCCGGCACAAGTTGCTGGACGTAATCGGTGACCTCGCTTTGATCGGCATGCGTATTCAAGGGAAGGTGATCGCCAATAAACCCGGGCATTTTGTCAACACACAATTTGCCAAAAAAATAGCCAAACTCATCCGTGCAGAAAAACGGAGCAAGGTTCCTGTATACGATTTGCATCAAGAACCTTTGATGGACGTGAAGAAGATCATGAATATGCTGCCTCACCGTCCGCCTTTCTTGCTGGTCGATAAAATTCTGGAGCTATCTGATTCTCATGTAGTCGGTGTGAAAAATGTCACGATGAACGAGCCTTTCTTTGTCGGACACTTTCCTGGCGCCCCGGTGATGCCTGGTGTTCTTCAAGTAGAAGCCATGGCTCAGACCGGAGGAATTTTGGTTTTGAGTACGGTTCCGGATCCAGAAAATTACCTGACCTTTTTCATGAAGATGGACAACGTCAAGTTTAAACAACAAGTGGTTCCGGGAGATACACTTATTTTTAAATGCGACCTGATTTCGCCTATTCGACGCGGTATTTGCCATATGCAGGCTTACGCCTACGCGAATGGGAAGTTGGTTTCAGAGGCCGAAATGATGGCGCAAATCGTAAAAACAAAAGGAAAAGAGGAATGAATCAACCGCTAGCCTACGTTCATCCAGGTGCCAAGATTGCCAAAAATGTGGTCATCGAGCCTTTTACAACCATACACAACAATGTGGTTATTGGGGAAGGAACTTGGATTGGGTCGAACGTGACCATCATGGAAGGAGCTCGAATCGGAAAAAACTGCAGTATTTTTCCGGGTGCGGTCATTTCTGCGACCCCTCAAGATCTCAAGTACAAAGGAGAAGAAACAACCGTTCACATTGGAGATAACACGACCATCCGCGAGTGTGCAACCATCAACAAAGGAACGGTCGACCGCATGAAAACCGTGATTGGGAACAATTGCCTGATCATGGCCTATTGCCACGTCGCTCACGACTGTATCATAGGGGATGGCTGTATTTTCAGCAACAACTCTACCTTGGCTGGGCACGTTACCATAGGAGAAAACGTAGTTTTGGCCGGTATGGTGGCTGTTCATCAGTTTGTCTCGGTAGGAGGGCATGCTTTTGTCACCGGAGGTTCCCTGGTTCGTAAAGATGTACCGCCTTTCGTCAAGGCCGCTCGTGAACCGCTTTCCTATGTAGGAATCAATTCCATCGGATTAAGACGTCGAGGCTTTGATTCAGACAAGATCCGGGAAATTCAAAACATCTACCGCATCCTTTACCAAAAGAATTACAACAACTCCCAGGCGGTGGCCATTATCGAAGCCGAAATGGAAGCCACCCCAGAGCGAGATGAAATCCTTCAGTTTACACGTGATTCACAGCGCGGTATTATGAAGGGATACTTTAGCACCAGTTAGAAAATATCTGATTTACCCAAAAAACAACACCCATGGCTAGCACCTCTGATATCCGCAAAGGATTGTGTATCCGTTACAACAACGACATTTATAAAATCATTGAGTTTCTTCATGTAAAACCCGGAAAAGGCCCAGCCTTTGTGCGGACAAAGTTGAAGAGTGTGACTTCTGGCAAAGTGATTGACAATACCTTTTCTGCCGGTCACAAAATTGAAGATGTACGTGTGGAGACGCGTTCTTATCAGTTTCTGTATCCAGAAGGAGACACCTTTCATTTTATGAATACGGATGACTACAACCAAATTGCCCTACAAAAAGACTCTTTGGACACTCCGGATCTTCTTAAAGAAGGGGAAATCGTAACCATCATTTTTAATGCGGAAGATCAAATGCCTCTTTCGGTAGAAATGCCAGCCAGTGTTATACTCGAAGTGACCCACACAGAACCAGGAGTAAAAGGTAATACCGCCACCAACGCCACCAAACCAGCTACGGTGGAAACCGGTGCCAGAATCAACGTTCCTCTTTTTATCAACGAAGGAGACAAGATCAAAATCGATACAGAGAAGGGTGCTTATATGGAGCGCGCTAAGGAATAAGCGTTGAGCATGAAATTCCCGCAACCTCATTCCCTTAAGCAAATCGCAGACCTGCTTTCGTGCAGTTTTGTTGGGGATCCTAAATTCAAAATCACCGGGATTAATGAAATCCATGTGGTAGAGCCGGGCGACATCGTCTTTGTTGACCATCCCAAGTACTACGACAAAGCCTTACAGTCGGCTGCCACCACCGTTCTAATCAATAAGGAGGTGGACTGCCCTGAGGGCAAATCCCTTCTGATTTCGGATGATCCCTTTCGCGATTTTAATCGTTTAACACTGCACTTTAAGCCTTTTCAAAAGGGGGAAGAGTTGCAGTCGTCCCAAGCTCAAATAGGGGAAGGGTCCCTTATTCAACCCGGTGCCTTTGTAGGCAAAAATGTGATTATAGGGAAGAACTGCCTGATTCAACCGAATGTCGTACTTCACGATCATACGGTGATTGGAGATGATGTGATCATTCAGGCAGGAACCGTTATTGGGTCAGATGCGTTTTATTACAAAAAGCGCCCCGAAGGTTTTGACCGCCTCCGTTCAGGTGGCCGCGTAGTCATTGAAGACAAGGTCGAAATCGGTGCAGGATGTACAATTGACCGTGGCGTCAGTGGAGACACCATTATTGGTGCTGGAAGTATACTCGACAACCAAATCCAGATTGGTCACGACACCCAAATAGGGAAGAAGTGCCAGATTGCAGCCCAGTGTGGTATCGCAGGATGTGTCATTGTTGAAGATGAAGTGGTTATTTGGGGACAGGTCGGGATTACCAGTGGAATTACCATTGGGTCCAAGGCTGTTCTTTTGGCTCAGGCCGGTGTGAGTAAGAGTTTAAAAGGTGGAGTAACCTATTTTGGAAGTCCTGCGGAGGAATCCAGAAGTATGCTGAAACAACTGGCCTATTTAAAACGGCTACCTCGACTTTTTGAAGAGTTTAAAAAGAATGGATAATTGGGTTTCTCAATTTGCGGTATACTCCTATTTTTGTAATCTAAAATTTAGCAATGAGCGTCTTAGTTAATAAAGATTCTAAAATCATCGTGCAAGGTTTCACTGGAACAGAAGGGACCTTCCACGCAGAACAAATGATTGAATATGGGACACAGGTCGTCGGTGGAGTGACTCCCGGTAAAGGTGGACAAACCCACTTAAACAGACCTGTTTTTAACACCGTAAAGGATGCTGTCGAGCAAGTGGGTGCGGACACCACCATCATCTTTGTTCCCCCAGCTTTTGCTGCAGATGCCATTATGGAGGCTGCTGATGCTGGAATTAAAGTGATTATCACCATCACCGAAGGAATCCCAGTTGCGGATATGGTGAAGGTTCAAGCCTATATCGATGAGCGTGATTGTACGCTTGTTGGACCCAACTGTCCTGGAGTGATCACTCCTGAAGAAGCGAAAGTAGGTATCATGCCAGGCTTCGTATTCAAAAAGGGGAATGTTGGAATTGTTTCTAAATCCGGTACATTGACCTACGAAGCAGCAGATCAGGTTGTACGTCAAGGTCTCGGTATCACCACGGCGATTGGTATTGGAGGGGATCCTATTATCGGAACCACGACCAAAGAAGCCGTTCAGATGTTGGTTGAAGATCCAGAAACCGAGTGTGTTGTCATGATTGGTGAGATCGGAGGACAATTGGAAGCGGATGCGGCCAAATGGTACCAAGAAAGCGGTAGTACAAAACCAATCGTTGGATTTATCGCTGGGGAAACTGCACCTGCCGGACGTACCATGGGGCATGCCGGAGCAATCGTTGGAGGTAGTGACGATACGGCTCAGGCTAAAAAGCGCATCATGGGCGAGTGTGGAATTCACGTAGTGGATTCACCCGCTGAAATTGGTGTAAAAGTCAAAGAAGTACTTGGGTAAAGCCCAGGATTAAATAATAACTCAGAAAGGGGTTTAGGCCCCTTTCTCTCATTCTAACCAATATGGGATTACTAGAGGGAAAAATAGCACTAATCACGGGTGCAAGCCGAGGAATCGGACGCGGAATTGCTCAACTTTTTGCCGCTGAAGGAGCGCAAGTAGCTTTTACTTACAGTTCTAGTGCAGCTCCGGCTTTGGAGCTTGAAAAGGAGTTGACCGCCAGTGGAGTCAAAGCCAAAGCGTACCAAAGCAATGCGGCTGTATTTGAAGAGTGCGAACAACTTGTTGCTGACGTATTGAACGATTTTGGTGGTTTGGATATCCTGATCAACAATGCAGGTATCACCCGAGATAATCTCTTGATGCGAATGGGGGAGGATGATTTTGATAAGGTCATCGAAGTCAATCTCAAATCCATCTTTAACATGACCAAGGCGGTACAGCGTACCCTTTTGAAACAACGCCAGGGATCCATTATCAATATGAGTAGCGTTGTTGGAGTCAAAGGAAACGCTGGTCAAACCAATTACGCCGCTTCAAAAGCCGGAATTATAGGTTTTAGTAAATCTGTAGCCTTGGAATTGGGATCTCGTAACATTCGCTGCAACGTGATCGCACCAGGCTTTATCGAAACCGAGATGACGGGTCAACTGGACGAAAAAGTGGTACAAGGATGGCGCGATGCTATTCCATTAAAACGCGGAGGTACGCCTGAGGATGTTGCCCAGGCCTGCTTATTCTTGGGATCTGATTTGTCTTCCTATATCACAGGTCAAGTATTGCAGGTTGACGGAGGGATGCTGACTTAAGCCTCCTGTATGCAAGCTGGAACCCTTTTACTACTCCTACTTTCTTTGGTAGTATCCCTGCTATTGGGGTATTGGGTTTACTTGTTTTGCAAAGAACGTACCAACACCCGAATTGGACTTGCTCTTTTAAGAGCTACAGCCCTCTTCTTGCTGGGCCTTCTATTGATTAACCCCAAGATCAGTCGCATTGAATCCGAAGTGATCAAGCCGGCACTTCTTGTGGCTTATGACAACAGCCAATCGGTGAGGGCATTAGGCGGTCAAGAAGAAGTCCTCGATTGGGAAAAAAGAATCGAGACAGACGCTGATCTTCAGAATAGTTTTCGATTACAGACTTTCTCATTCAACTCTTTATTACGTCCCAAGGACAGCTTGACCTTTAATGGGGTTCAAACCGACCTCGGTAAGGCGATTAGCCAACTGAATGAGCTCTCCAAAGGAGAACCAACCGCTTTAGCCCTGCTCAGTGATGGTAATCAAAATACCGGTGTGAGCTACGGTTTTGGACAGTGGGACGAAGCTTTCACCGTCTTCCCTGTAGTTGTTGGGGACACTACTCAGTACGAGGATATCCGGGTCCGACAAATGGTCCTCAACAAATACGCTTTTCTCGGAAACGATTACCCGTTGGAAGTCTCTTGGATATTTGCAGGAAATAGCACGGGCTCAGCTACCTTAGAGATTTGGGTCAATGGACGTAAATTAGCCCAGAGAGCTCTGAGGTATTCCATAGAAAATACTGGAGGGAAAGAGCGTTTTTACCTCCCCGCTTCCCAAACGGGCATTCAACGGGTAGAAGCCCGTATAACTCCCTTATCCCAAGAACGCAATACCCCGAACAACTCGGAAGTCAAAAGGCTAGAAGTACTTGACGAATCTGTGAAGGTCGGCCTGGTCAGTGCCATTGCTCATCCCGATCTCGGTGTATTGAAAGAAGCCCTTGAAAACAATGGCCAACGTGAAGTAGAGTTTCTTAAACCCAACAGCTCTCCGGACCGCTGGACGGAGTATTCGGTCTTGGTTCTCTACCAGCCTCAAAATTCATTTCGTGCGGTTTGGGATTATATCGAATCCTCTGGCACGCCGTATTGGTTAATTGGGGGTACCCAGACGGCCTGGAGTTTTGTGAACAGCCGAGAAACAGCCTATCAATTTCGTTCTCTTGGGCAGGAAGAAGATGTACAGGCGAATCCTGCCGATAATTTTCAACTCTTTGATTGGACCGGTTTTGATCCTTCGGATTATCCCCCTTTACACATGACCTTGGGAGAGTTTGACTTGCTGCAAGCGGCAAACATTCTGTTTAATCAGAGCATTAGAGGAGTAGAACTAAGACAGCCCCTGTTGTTTTTTCTGGACGATGGAGACACAAGACGGGCGGTCCTAGGCGCTGAAGGCTTGTGGCGTTGGCGGATGCACAGCTACAGAACTTCTCAAAACTTTGAGGAGTTTGACCAAGCGGTCTCGCTCGTCATCCGTTATCTCTCGGCCTCTCAAAAGAAGAACCGTCTGGTCGCCGAAGTAGAATCGAGTTACCGAAAAGGGGAGAGGTCCCGGATCACGGCCCGCTATTTTGATCCCACCTTCGTCTTCGACCCCAGTGCATCGCTTGTACTCCGTTTGACTACAGAAACAGAAGAGAAGAACCAGGAGATACCTTTTGCCCTCCGAGCCAATCGCTACGAAGTGGATCTGAGCACCCTGGAAGCAGGCAATTACAACTATTCCATTATCGAAACGAACAGGAAGAGATCCGTGTCGGGGAGTTTTGAAATACTGGAGTTCAATTTTGAACAACTGGCTCTCTTCAGTCAGAAAGACCAATTAGAAGACCTGGCGATCAAAACTGGAGGCCGCGTTTTTTACCCCGACCAATGGGAAGCTTTTAAATCCGCTCTGCTAGAAGATTCTCGCTTTACCCCGCGAGAGAGAAGCAGGGAAATTGTCGTACCTTTAATACAACTAAAAACACTTCTTTTCTTGTGGGTGCTCGCGCTCGCATGCGAGTGGTTTATCCGCAAGTACAGAGGCTGGATGTAAATACAATTCCACTATTTTTTTTATTCAATTCACTACTATGGAAAGATTGCCCAAAATTGCTTTACCTGTGATTTTCTTATTTATCGCCGGTGTCATTATTGTTTCTAAATCCGCTATTACCATTGGTTCTGGTGAGGCCGGAGTTCTTTATCGCACCTTTGCTGGTGGGGTTGTAACGGATAAGCCACCAATGAGTGAAGGGTTTCACCTTGTGGCGCCCTGGAATAAGGTCTATGTCTACGAAGTAAGACAACAAGAACGTTTTGAACAAATGAAGGTTCTCTCGTCTAATGGACTTGAAATTCAAATTGATGCTTCAGCCTGGTTTCAGCCTAAATACGATGTTCTCGGAAAACTTCACCAGGAAAAAAGTGAAAAATACGTAGAGCGTATTCTTTTGCCTGCTATTCGTTCTGCCGCACGTAGCGTTGTTGGTCGATACACCCCGGAACAATTGTACTCCACCAAACGGGATGCTATTCAAAACGAAATCTACGTGGAAACCAAAAACATCGTTGATGACCAGTATATTCAATTAAATGAAATTCTGGTACGTGATGTAACCCTTCCTCCAACCATTCGCGAGGCTATCGAGCGTAAACTCAAGCAAGAACAAACCGCTTTGGAGTACGAATTTAGATTGGTTACCGCCGAAAAAGAGGCACAAAAACAGAGAATTGAAGCAAAGGGTAAGGCCGATGCAAACCGTATTTTAAGTGCCTCATTAACAGACAAAATCCTTCAAGATAAAGGGATTGACGCGACTATGAAGTTGGCAGAGTCCCCCAATGCCAAAGTGGTTGTTGTCGGGTCCGGTGAAAGTGGGCTGCCTTTAATTTTGGGAAATAACTAAGATTAGCCTTATTTTTGCATTGTGAAACAGAGCTACACACATCATCACCCTACTACTTGCAATCAAGCGAGGTAGCGATGTTTTTGTGTTTATCAAAATAAGTTGAAACCCGTTTGATGCGTCAAACGGGTTTTTCATTTTTAAAAAGTGCATGAAAAAGATCAGAATTGCTATTCAAAAAAGTGGCCGACTCAATGAGGATTCCCTGAAAATCCTGAAGGAGTGCGGTATTTCAATTGACAACGGAAAAGACCAACTCAAGGCCTCCTCCCGTAATTTTCCGCTCGAGGTGTTTTACCTGCGTAACGGAGATATTCCGCAATATCTCAAGGACGGTGTTATTGACTGTGCTATTATCGGGGAGAACCTTCTGGTCGAAAAAGGGCAGGGCATTGAGTCTGTCGAAAAGCTTGGGTTTTCAAAATGCCGGGTTTCCTTAGCGGTCCCTAAAACCACGGAATACAGCGGTATCGAGGACCTGAACGGCAAAAAGATAGCCAGTTCTTACCCCGAAACGGTGCGTCAATTTTTAGAAAAGAATGAAATTAAAGCCGATATCCACAAGATTAGTGGTTCGGTTGAAATCGCGCCCAATATTGGTTTGGCGGACGCTATTGTGGACATCGTTTCCAGTGGGAGTACCCTTTTTAAGAACAACCTGAAAGAAGTGGAAGTTTTGCTGAAAAGTGAGGCTGTTCTGGCTGTTTCTCCGAGTATTGATGAAGAACGAGCGGCCCTGCTAAAACAATTGCAGTTTCGACTTCAATCGGTTCTAACTGCCCGCCAGAACAAGTACGTTTTGATGAACGTGCCGGAAGAAAGCCTCAAAGAAGTCATTGCTCTTTTGCCGGGAATGCGCAGCCCTACCGTATTACCGCTTGCGGAAAGCGGCTGGCACTCAGTCCACACGGTTATCTCTGAAAAGGCTTTTTGGGAAGTGATCGATCAACTTAAAACTGCCGGTGCGGAAGGAATTTTGGTTTGTCCTATTGAAAAAATGCTCGCCTGATGAAAACCCTGATTTCACCAGAAAAAAAGGATTGGGAAGCCTTAATGGAAAGGCCACAAGCTGATTACGAGACGCTGCAATCCACCGTAAAAGAAGTCTTTGATGCCGTGGCCCAAAATGGGGATGAGGCGCTTCGGGACTACTGTGAACGCTTTGATGGGGTACGCCCCAAAGAACTACTCCTTCCAGCCAACGAAATCAAGCGGGCTGAAGGACTTTTGAACGAGAGCCTCAAGCAAGCCATTCAACAAGCTTACCGCAATATAAAGGCCTTTCATGAAGCCCAAATAAGTGGTCGTACAGAGGTTGAAACCCAAACTGGGGTTCGCTGTTGGCAAGAGCAAAGACCCATAGAAAAGGTCGGGCTCTACATTCCAGGGGGCAGTGCCCCTTTGTTCAGTACTCTACTCATGCTGGCCATTCCGGCAAAGATTGCTGGGTGTAAAGAAATTGTCCTGTGCACCCCGCCATCACGTGAAGGTATTCACCCGGCTATTCTGTATACCGCTCAACTTTGTGGAGTAGATAAGATTGCTACCCTTGGAGGTATACAGGCTATAGCAGCTCTAACCCTCGGAACCGAAAGTGTTCCGGCGGTCTACAAACTCTTTGGACCCGGCAATCAGTATGTCACCGCTGCTAAGCAGTATGCCACGCGCTATCGGGTTGCCATTGATATGCCGGCAGGCCCTAGTGAAGTATTGGTCGTTGCTGACCAAAGCGTTCCGGCTTCCTTTATCGCAGCCGATCTATTGAGTCAGGCAGAACACGGTCCCGACAGCCAGGTGGTCTTGGTCGCTCAGAGCGAAGAAATTCTTCCACGGGTTCAAGAGGCGCTGGCGGAGCAACTGGCGGTGTTGCCTCGTTCTGAAATCGCCCGTAAAGCTTTACAAAACAGCCTTGCCGTCGTCTTTGAAGACCGAGAAGTAGCCAATGAATTTATCAACGACTACGCTCCTGAGCACTATATTATCATGAGTGAAGACGAAGACTATTTTGTCGATCACTGCTACAATGCAGGTTCCGTCTTTGTGGGAACTTTTAGTCCTGAAAGTGCAGGGGATTATGCCAGTGGCACCAACCACACCTTACCGACCAATGGCTATGCCAAACAGTATAGCGGGGTTCATCTGAACAGTTTTACCAAAGCCATCACTTTTCAGAAATTAAGTGAAGAGGGAATTCAAAACCTGGGCCCGGCAGTTGAAGAAATGGCACTGGCTGAAGGCCTACAAGGGCACCAGCAAGCCGTACGGGTTCGTCTCAACTACCTAAAAAGTAAATCATGAGTGTTTCCGTCAATGAAATTCAGGCCTTGGCCCGGGAAAATGTCAAAAGGTTGTCTCCTTATTCCAGTGCGCGGGATGAATTTAAGGGAATCCAGGATCATGTATTCTTAGATGCCAATGAAAGCCCCTACGCGAATGGTTTTAACCGCTATCCGCAACCACAGCCACCACAGCTATTAGATCAGTTGAGCTCAATCAGAAAGGTAGCTACTGAACAGATTCTGATCGGAAATGGAAGTGACGAGATTCTTGATCTACTGTATCGGGCGTTCTGTGAACCGGGGAAAGACTCCGTGGTTTACATGCCTCCCACTTATGGGATGTACAAAGTACTGGCGGGAATCAACAACGTTAAGGCCAAAGAATTGCCATTGCAAGCAGGCTTTCGATTGCCAATGCAGGAGATCACTCGTGCTGTTGAAGAAGATCCCAAGGGTTTGAAGATGCTTTTGTTCTGCTCACCCAATAATCCGACCGGACACAGTTTTCCAGCGAAAGAAATTGAGAAGATCTTAGAAGTTTTTCCTGGTTTGGTGGTCATTGATGAAGCCTATATCGATTTCTCTTCCCAGGCTTCCTGGCTAGAACGCCTGAGTGAATTCCCTCGCCTGGTGGTGACCCAAACCTTTTCGAAGGCTTGGGGAATGGCTGGCTTGCGTTTAGGAATTGCCTATGCACACCCCGAAATCATTAGCCTATTAAAAAGGATTAAACCTCCTTATAATATTGACAGCCTGAGCCAGTTACAAGGCTCAGAACAATTAGAATCCTGGGACGAAATACAACGCCAAGTGTCAGAAGTACTGCAAGAACGTAGCGTATTGGCTCAGGCCTTGGCCCAATTCAGTTTTGTGGAAGAGGTATTTCCGACCGACGCTAATTTTTTGCTCATTCGGGTTGACGACGCCCAAAGACGCTACGATGAGCTGTTGGCTCGGGGAGTGGTTGTGCGCAACCGAAGTAAAGAACACGGGTGCGAGAACTGTCTTCGCATCACGGTGGGTACTCCATCAGAAAACAAACAATTGCTGGACATGCTAAATCAAATGCAAAGCACATGAAAAAGAAAGTTCTCTTTATTGACCGGGACGGAACCCTGATCCATGAACCGGCTGATTATCAAATCGACACCATAGAAAAGCTTTCCTTTTACCCGGGTGTATTTACTTACCTGGGGCGAATCGTGAGAGAGATGAATTTTGAGTTGGTTATGGTGACCAACCAGGATGGATTAGGAGGAGAGGGGTATCCGGAAGAAATCTTTTGGCCGATCCACAACCTGGTGATGAAAAGTTTGGAGGGAGAGGGCATTCGATTTGATCGGGTCTTTATCGACCGAAGTTTTCCGGAAGAAAAGTCTCCCAACCGCAAGCCGGCCACCGGGATGCTGACGGATTATTTCTCGGAGGAATACGATCTGGAAAACTCCTATGTGATTGGCGATCGGTTAACGGATATGGAGCTGGCCAAAAACTTGGGCGCAAAAGGTATTCTGATCGGTAATGCTGGGCAATTGGCTGCGGAAGAACTCCAAGGAAGTCAGGCGGAACTCGAAAGTAGCATTGCTCTGAGAACCATGGACTGGGAAGCGATTTACCGGCATTTAGCCCTTCCTACTCGCCAGACGGAATGGGAGCGCAATACCCGAGAAACCAAAATCAAACTAAGCTTGAACCTGGACGGTACTGGGCAGAGCACGATCGATACCGGTTTGGCCTTTTTTGATCATATGCTGGATCAGTTGGCTCGACACGGCCTGATCGATTTAGATTTAAAAGTTGACGGAGACCTAGAAGTGGATGAACACCACACCATTGAAGACACTGGAATTGCCCTGGGAGAGGCTTTCCGCTTAGCTCTTGGGAATAAATTGGGCGTCGAACGCTATGGCTTTTTGTTGCCTATGGATGAATCGGAAGCCAAAGTTAGTCTCGATTTTGGCGGACGTGCTCAACTGGTCTGGAAAGCTGATTTTAAACGGGAATACATCGGGCAAATGCCCACCGAAATGTTCTCGCATTTCTTCAAGTCCTTCTGTGATGGGGCAAAAGCCAATCTGAACATTGAAGTGGAAGGAGAGAATGAACACCACAAAATTGAATCTGTGTTTAAAGCCTGGGCGAAAGCCATCAAAATGGCGATTAAGCGGGATCCCGATCGTATGATCCTTCCCAGTACCAAAGGAACGCTATAAAATGAATCTAGTTATCATCGATTACGGAGCAGGCAACATCCAAAGCCTACAGTTCGCATTGAAGCGACTAGGGGTTGAAGGGATGCTTAGTCGAGATCCAAAACAAATACAAGCCGCCGATCGGGTTATTTTTCCTGGAGTGGGGCAGGCGCAAGCGGCCTGGCAAAAGCTAAATGAATCCGGTCTTCAGGAACTCATTCCTGAATTAAAGCAACCCGTTTTAGGCATTTGTCTTGGGATGCAGCTCATGTGTCAACACACGGAAGAAGGTGATACCCCCGGCCTTGGAATATTCCCGCTTGAAGTCAAGCGCTTTTCTTCCGAACTCAAGGTGCCACAAATTGGTTGGAACAAAGTTGAGCAACTGAAATCTCCCTTGTTCGATGGGTTGGACGAGGACTATGTTTACCTGGTTCACAGCTACTACGCAGCCTTGAGCGAGTACACCGCAGCGACCACCACTTACGGGATTCTTTACAGTGCCTCTTTGGAGAAAGACAATTTTTACGGCTGTCAATTTCACCCGGAAAAGAGCGGTCCTTACGGGCAAAGAATTTTGAAAAACTTTATTGAACAAAGTACAGCAGAATGAGAGTTATTCCGGCAATTGATATAATCGGTGGCCAATGTGTACGCCTTACCCAAGGGGACTACAGCCAAAAAAACACCTACCGCGAAAACCCTTTAGAGGTCGCCCTTGAATTTCAGGAGGCGGGCCTAACACACTTGCATCTGGTGGATCTGGATGGAGCCAAAAAAGGCAGGTAGTCAATTACGCGGTTTTAGAAAGCATCACGAAAAACACAGACCTGAAGGTTGACTTTGGGGGTGGAATAAAAACCGAAGAAGAGGTAAAAAAGTGCTTTGATTTGGGTGCTAACCAGCTGGTATTAGGCAGTCTGGCCGTAAAAAATCCAGAATTGGTCAGCCGATGGATTCGAGACTATGGCCTAGAGAGATGGGTTATTGGCGCCGATACCAACCAAAGAAAAATTGCGGTGGCGGGCTGGCAAAAACTCAGTGAATTGAGTTTGGAAGACTTTTTAAAATCCTACCAGACATTCGGAACACCTTACATTTTGTGTACTGATATTCAGAAAGACGGGATGATGGCAGGGCCTTCATTTGAGCTGTATCGCGAACTGTTAGAGCAATTTTCAATTCACCTTATTGCTAGTGGCGGAGTAAGACACAAAGAAGATTTGATGGCTTTGAAAAAAATGGGGTGCGAATCCGCCATTGTCGGCAAGGCCTTTTACGAAAACAAAATTACTCCTGCAGAAATGGCTGCACTCAACCAGTAGACCTATGTTGACAAAGAGAATTATCCCTTGCCTGGATATCAAAGACGGTCGTACCGTTAAGGGTGTAAACTTTCTGGAATTACGCGATGCGGGAGACCCGGTGGAACTCGCTGCTCTCTACTCCGAACAAGGAGCTGATGAATTGGTTTTTTTGGATATTACCGCAACGGAAGAAAAGCGGAAGACCTTAGCCGATCTGGTCTATCGGGTAGGAGAACGGATCGATATTCCTTTTACGGTGGGAGGAGGTATTTCTTCTGTGGAAGATGTAGACATTTTACTCCAAAAAGGAGCCGATAAGATATCCATTAACTCTTCCGCCTTTAAACGGCCCGAACTCATAGACGAATTAGCCTCTAAGTTTGGCTCTCAATGTGTGGTCGTCGCCATTGATGCTCGTCAAACAGACGCGGGTTGGAAGGTGCATTTAGTAGGAGGAAAACAAGCTACAGAACGCGATCTTTTTGGCTGGGCTAAAGAAGCCAGTGAAAGAGGAGCAGGCGAAATCCTGTTTACCTCTATGGACCACGATGGAACCAAGGCCGGTTTTGCCTTGGAAGCCTTAGCCCAAATGAACGAGCTCTTACCCATCCCTGTCATTGCCTCCGGTGGTGCCGGCTCTGCAGAACACTTTGTCGATGCCTTTCAGCAAGGCAAAGCTGATGCGGCCTTAGCAGCCAGCATATTTCACTACAAAGAAGTATCTCTGGCGGAAGTAAAAAATGCCCTTTTTCAAAACAATATTCCAGTGCGTCAAGCCTATAAAACAGAAAATTCATGAGCCTTAACGTAGACTTTCAGAAATTCCCAGATGCCTTAGTACCGGCCATTGTTCAAGACCAAGAGACCCGCCAGGTATTGATGCTGGGGTATATGAACCAAGATGCCCTGGACAAGACCTTAGCCAGCCAGAAAGTGACTTTTTTCAGTCGATCTAAAAACGCCTGTGGACCAAAGGAGAGGAGAGTGGAAACTTTCTGGAACTCGCAGAGATCAAGGTCGATTGCGACTCCGATGCCCTATTGGTCAAAGCCAATCCAGTGGGCCCGACCTGCCACAAAGGAACGGATACCTGCTGGGGAGAAGACAACCAAGGTCATTTCGGGTTCATCAGTCACCTGGAAGACACCATTGAGCAAAGAAGAACCAGTAGCGGAGACGAAAGTTATGTGAAGCGTCTTTTCGGCAAAGGCTTAAACAAGATCGCTCAGAAAGTAGGGGAAGAGGCGGTCGAAGTGGTCATTGAAGCCAAAGACGACAATACAGAACTGTTCTTGAATGAGTCCGCTGATTTGTTGTTTCATTACCTCATGCTGTTACAGGCAAAGGGCCACCGATTACAAGACGTTGTGGAGGTACTTCAAGGAAGGGCCAAGTAGTCTGAACCCCCGGAGCGTTAAGACTTCATTAAAATGAGGTCAGTCGAATGAAAATGCCGTAATTTTAATATTCGCTATGAAAAAATTCTCCGGCTTTCGCTTTACCCCCTACGAGGACCCGCATCTCAGCCCCTTTGAGAAGCTTTTCGATATCTTTCAAGAATTGATTACACACACTTCTGGAGATGTCGAGGAAGCCCTAGACTGGTTGGAACAGCTGGACAAGGAATACCAACTCACCGACGAGAATTATACCCTCGAAGACTTTATTGAAGACTTGAAGGCCAAAGGCTATCTCCGAGAAGAAATCGATCCCGAGGACGGGGGAGGTGGAGACGGAGAAGAAGGAGACGAAGGACCGGGAAGAGGCCAGCTGGAAATGTCCGCTAAACTGGAACGCATCCTTCGAAGACGTGCTCTGGATCAGATCTTTGGAAAGATTAAAAAAAGTGGTCGGGGCAGCCACAAAAGTAAACATAGCGGGAAAGGAGACGAACATACCGGAGATTATAGGGAGTATCGTTTTGGCGATAGCTTAGAGCAAATTTCGATGACTGAAAGCATCAAGAACGCCCAAATCAAAAGAGGCTATGATGATTTCGTACTCCGGGAAGACGATTTGGTCATAGAAGACACAGAACACAAATCCCAGATGAGTACCGTCTTGATGATTGACATCAGCCATTCCATGATCCTGTACGGAGAAGACCGGATCACTCCAGCCAAAAAGGTAGCCATGGCCCTGGCAGAATTGATCACCACCCGCTATCCCAAAGACACTTTGGATATCTTGGTATTCGGAAACGATGCCTGGCCAATTCCTATTCAAGAATTACCCTACCTCAAGGTGGGGCCTTATCATACCAATACCGTTGCTGGTTTGCAATTGGCTATGGACTTGCTTCGTCGCAAACGCAATACCAACAAACAAATCTTTATGATCACTGACGGGAAGCCGAGTTGCATTCGCTTACCCAACGGGGAATACTATAAAAACAGTGTCGGTTTGGATGAGCACATTGTCGAGCGTTGCTATTCCATGGCGCGGGCAGCACGAAAACTTCACATCCCCATCACCACCTTCATGATTGCTCAAGATCCTTATCTGATGCAATTTGTAAGAGCTTTTACCGAGGCCAATCGGGGCAAGGCTTTTTATACAGGCCTGAAGGGACTGGGAGAGATGATATTCGAAGACTATGAACAAAACAGAAAAAAAAGAATTAAAGGCTAATGAGCACTCCAACAATAAGTACACTCGGCCAGCTCAAAGCGCAGGGGTACCAGTCAAAGAAAATTAAAGATGAATTGCGGGATAACCTTCTGCAGAGAATGAAGGATGGAGAAGAAGTTTTTGTAGGCATTTGGGGCTATGAAGACAGCGTTATTCCAGAATTGGAAAGAGCAATTTTATCGCGTCACAACATCAACTTATTAGGGCTTAGAGGGCAGGCAAAAACCCGACTGGCACGACAGATGACGGGCTTACTAGACGAATGGATTCCTTTTGTAGCGGGCTCAGAGATTCACGATGACCCTTTAGCCCCCTTATCTCGCTTTGCTCGTGAGCTCATGGAAGAAAAAGGGGACGATACTCCCATATCCTGGTTACACCGCGATGAGCGTTTTTACGAAAAGCTCGCTACGCCGGATGTAACTGTTGCTGACCTTATTGGAGATGTCGACCCAATTAAAGCCGCTTCCTTAAAGCTTTCTTACGCTGATGACCGGGTCATCCATTACGGCATGATACCCCGAGCGAATCGGTGCTTGTTTGTGATTAATGAGCTTCCCGATTTACAGGCGCGTATTCAGGTTTCTCTTTTCAACATCCTTCAGGAAGGCGATATACAGATCAGAGGCTTTAAAGTAAGACTGCCACTTGATGTACAATTTATATTTACCGCAAACCCTGAAGATTATACGAACCGGGGAAGCATCGTAACCCCTCTAAAAGACCGTATAGGCTCCCAGATTCTAACCCATTATCCTGAAAACAGGGAGATCGCAAGAAAAATAACCGCTCAGGAAGCCGCCGCTGACCCACGGCAAAATGAAGGCATTTATGTGCCCGATATTGCGAGAGATCTGCTGGAACAAATCAGTTTTGAAGCCCGCGATAGTGAGTATGTCGATGCCAAGAGTGGGGTGAGTGCCCGTTTGAGTATCACCGCTTTTGAGAACTTATTGAGTACGGCAGAACACAGGGCTTTGAAATCAGGCGACAGCAAAACAAGTATACGGGTAAGTGATTTTCAAGGGGTGATTCCGGCGATTACGGGTAAGGTAGAATTGGTCTACGAAGGCGAGCAGGAAGGAGCCGGAAGTGTAGCAGAAATGCTGATCGAAGAAGCGATAAAATCCATCTTTCCGGAGTATTTTCCGAAGATTGAAAAGATCGAGAAGAAAGGAGAACCAACGGCCTATGATGAATTACTTCACTGGTTCTTTGAACAACAGGGCTTCGAATTACTGGATCAATTCAGCGATGCCGAATACAGGGAAACACTGGATGGTATACCTCCTTTGAATCAATTACTCAAGGAGCACCAACCTGATCTGTCAGAAGATGACCGTTATTTTGTAAAAGAAATGGTTTTGTGGGGCCTAGTCGCACACAAAAAGCTCAGTAAACAGAAAATCAAACAAGGTATTCAGATCAACGACTTGTATTCAGGCTACTTGAGAGACCTCTAATCGGCCTGATCTAAAGGAACTTCCCCTTCTTGTCCAAGGCTGAATTCTTCCCAGGCTTCAAAGCTTTCTTCCCATTGATCCCGTCGATAGGGCCCAATATGTCGTTTACGTACATTGAAGGTGTACAGGCTAAAGAGGTAAAGCAGAGCGAAAGAACTTAAAATGGCTATCCCCATGGGGTAAAAACTTTCTGGCAGGATATAATGTTGTTGCAACTCGGCATACTGGCTCCAATCACGATAGACGGTCCACACCTGCCACAAACCACCAGCTAAGGCGAAATACACCAAGAATTCCAGGTTGCGCATCGCAGGATCGGTATTTTCTTCCTGCTGTATTTTTAATCCCACCACGACCAAATAAAGCCAGTAAGGAAGGGCAACCAACAAGGTGAGGTAGTTTTCTTTTTTGAGGACATAGAACTCATCCGTGAACAGACTATAAAAATCACTGATCACTATGAGTCCCATTAATGTTGCATTAAAAAATAGGAGAAGGTAAATAGACCACTTTGCACGCATAAGTAACATTCTTATAATTTGGGACATCCAAGAACGCAAAAAAGTCATTCGAAGCCCAGTTTACTCGTTAAATCGCAGAGGATAACGTTTAAAATGAGTCAAACTTCGCCAGAGCCACTCAATCGGTCCATAGCGGAAGTATTTGAGCCAAAGGGCACTCAACCACATTTGAAAGACGATGAGGGCTATCGCGAGCAAAAAACTATAGCGTGTCGGTAAGGTTCCTACAAAACCAAGGCCCCAGCCGTAATAGACCATAGAGCCCAAAGCCGATTGAAGGAGGTAGTTGGTGAGCGCCATTTTACCGTAAGGAACAAAAACGGAAAGCCTCCTTTCTCCTTTAGGTGTAGCGAATGCAAGTACAAAGAGACTGATATAGAGGAGTGTCATACCCAAATTGGCCAGGTCCCAAGCCGTCAAGCCCAACATCAGAACCCAACTGTTGAAGCCATTGAAATCCCCAACGGAATCAAAAATGAAACCCGCTGCAACACTATTTATAATCATAAGAGTAAGACCAATAATCCATCCTCTTTTAAAGCGTGGCTTCTGAAAGATGTAGTCCCTAAACCAACCGGTGCGACCCGCCCATAGGCCCAACAGGAAGAAAGCGAAGGTGAGGTACCCGCGCGAAATAACTCCCCACTGAAATTCAAATTTAAAGAGGATTCCTTCCCAAGCATTGGCCACAAATACCGTCATCGGGTCTCCTGTCTGCAAAATTTTGAAGTATTCCGCAATCGCGGGGCTGTCCGGCATAAGAATATAGTCCAGAATTAAGGGTGCACCTCCGTTAAAGTAGAAAACCAGGTACCTAGGTACTCCTAAAAAGATCAACAGGATAAAGGCCCAGACCCACCGAGAACTCGCCTTGTGAAAAGGGATAAGCGGGATGGCTAAAAGTGCATAAATCAAGAGAATGTCCCCTCGATAAAGACAGCTGTGTAAAAAACCTATTCCAAGCAGGATCAATATTCTCCGAAGAAAAGTAAGGCCGTAGTAATCTCCTTTTTGGGAGCCCTTATCCATCTGAATAAAAAAAGAGAAACCGAATAAAAAAGAGAATAAAGCAAAAAACTTACCTCGCAACAGAAAATCGCAAAGACCACTGAGAATTTCATCGATCAGACCTGGATTGATCATTTCGGCATTTTCGACTGGAATAGGCGAAGCCATATAATGCTCAAACATATGGGTAAAGACAATTCCCGCTAGAGCAAAGCCTCTCAGGGCATCAATCAGTATGATTCGGTCACTTTTTTTAACCGAAAGTTCAGGTGGATTCGTCGAAGTCTCCATAGGAAAGTTTTTGAGGTAAATTGAAAATACTAAATTTAAGCTCAGCCAATTAGAATGGAAGACTGGATGCTAGCAGCGCTTATTGGAATAGGGGTGTATATACTCTTCTCTTTGATCATCTATTATTTTCAGGACTTCTTTCTTTTTCGTCCCGAAAAACTGCCTGCAGATTTCGTCTTCAACTACAAGGATCTCGACTTTGAAGAGTACAACCTAAAAACCGCAGAAGGGGCCATGATCAATGGACTTCGCTTCCGGGTAGAAAACCCCAAAGGCATCGTTTTTTACCTCAAGGGTAATTCTAAAAGCATTAAGGGATGGGGTAAGTATGCGCGTGATTTTGTGGCTTTGGGCTACGAAGTGCTCATGGTGGATTATCGCGGCTTTGGAAAGAGTACAGGAAGACGTACCCAGAAGACCATTTTACAGGATCTCGATGTCATTTACCAGCAGATGCAAAAACACGTGAATCAAAAGCACATCATCTTGTACGGTCGTTCATTGGGTTCGGGTTTCGCCGCCCAATTGGCATCGAAGTTCAAACCCAAAATGTTAATTTTGGAAGCCCCCTACTACAGCATGCGCAGTACAGCACGTCAATTTGTACCGCTTTTACCGGTCACCCTTTTGATCAAATTTCCTATTCCTACTTACCAATGGTTAAAAGAAGTCGAGTGCCCCATTCACATCATACATGGGACCAATGATCAGTTGATTCCCTTCTCCACGAGCCTACAATTGGCTAAAGTGAACGCAAAACGTACGACTTTACATACCATCTTAGGGGGAGGACACAAAAATCTCAATACTTTTGCAGCATATCATCATATTTTAAATTTGATATTAACCGAATCCTTTACAATACCCGTTCAAAGTTCAGAGGACTCCAGCAAAGAATCCCCAAGTGCTGGCAAAGAGTCATCAGTCTTATAAGCGGTGTTCTGGTGCTTTTCAGTATGCTGTACTTTCTTCAAGAAAAAATGATTTTTCTGCCTCGTCCATTGGCGGCAGACCATGAATACTCCTTTTCGGAAAGATTTGAAGAATTTGATTTAAAGGCACCAGATGGTGGCCTGCTCAATGCTCTGTATTTTCCGGTAGAAAACGCCAAAGGCTTATCCTGTACTATCATGGTAATGCTGGAAATCTGGACCGTTGGGGTAAAATTGTCAGTTACTTTCCACCTCAAGGATACGCCGTCATTGTGATGGATTATCGCGGCTATGGGAAAAGCCAGGGTAAACGCAATGAGCAGACCCTTCGGCAGGACGCTCTACTCTTTTATCAGCACGCGCGTGATTTGGGATTTAAAGAAGAAGAGATAATCGTTTATGGGCGTTCTTTAGGGGCCTCTATTGCGACCTACGTTGCCTCACAAAAGCAACCCTCTCAATTGGTATTGGAAACTCCCTTCTACAACCTGACGGACGTCGCCCAACACCGTTTTCCTTTTTTACCAGTACAAAAACTACTGAAGTACCGTTTCCCTTCTGATCAATTCATCAAATCCGTCGATTGCCCTGTCACCATATTCCATGGAACGGAAGATCAGGTGGTGCCTATTGATTCTGGTAAAAAACTCTACGATGCCATCGGTGATAATCCGGCCCGCTTTTATACCATAGAAGGAGGGAAGCACAACAACCTTATTGAATTTGACAGTTTCCGTGAAGGCCTTGCTGAAACACTTGAAGGAAAAGGAATCAGTCAATACCTCTATTAATTTTTTTGTATGTCGACTTTACAGCCCTCCAGCTTTGAGTTTTTGAAGGACTTGGCACAGAACAACAACAAAGCCTGGTTCGAAGGGCAAAAGAGTGTGTTTAAAGAGCACCAGGATAACTTCAAGGCTCTTGTACAAGAAGTGAAAGTAGGCATGGAACACAAGGATCAGATCGAAAAATCGAAGGTGTTTCGCATTTACCGAGATGTTCGATTTTCCAAAGACAAAACCCCCTATAAAAGTCATTTAGCTGCTTCTTTTACCCGAATGGGAGCCGAGAGAAGAGGAGGCTATTACCTACACCTTAAGCCAGGAGAATCTTTTATTGCGGTCGGTTTTTGGGCCCCCAATAAAGAAGACATTTTCAGAATCCGCAAGGAATTCGAAATGGACATCACCGAGTTAGAAGAAATCCTAAGCGATACCCGCTTAAAAAAGGCCTGGGGATCTCTTCAGGGGGAACAGCTTAAAACGGCTCCCAAGGGATTTGATCGGGATCACCCGAATATCGAATACCTACGGTACAAGCAATTTATTTTTACCAGAAAATTCACGGATAAAGAAGTATTTTCGCCCAATTTTGGAGATAAGGTAGTCGATTCATACGAAGCCATACGCCCGTTTTTTGACTATATGAGCGATGTGCTGACCACCAACCTGAATGGTGAATCCCTCCTATGAGACTATAGTTTCTTCAGAGAACAACTGCATTTGATCTTTAAGTCGTTCCATCAGCATATTCATCATCCGCTTATTCAAAGCAGAGGAATTTAGAATATAGCGTTGGTACTCTTCTAGGGAGAACATTCCGATAACCATCCCTTTTAAAGAGTTCCGGAATTTGATGTCTTTTTGAATGGCATTCTCTATATAAGTGGACTTCCGATCAAAAGACAAATCCAGAAAAACATTCTTGTGCTTGAGGATGTAATTCTTAAAAACCAAAACGAATAAGTCGTTTTGCATCTTTAAGATCGGCCGAATAGTTTCGTTTTGAAAACGTTCCTCGTCACTCATTAAATCATTGATTTGAGCGCTTTTAATATCGGGACGAATTCGAATCAAATCAGATGAACGGCTATTCATAACTGTGGAGTTTATTTAAAATTAAGCCGAAAGCCTGCCCATGCAGTTCACATGAGCTAATTTTGTCAACGAAATAATAAACAATGGCGAGGGGTCTCCCTTGATCCAAACCTTTATCTAATACGTACATTTTAAAAAGCGATTATGAGATTCCATACCAGAAAGTGGGTAAAGCCCGAAGACCTCAGTGCCAATGGAACCCTTTTTGGAGGAAAAGTGCTTAGTTGGATTGACGAGGAGGCCATTCTTTACAGCATCATTCAACTCGAAAATAAGCGAGTGGTTACCAAGTACATTTCTGAGATCAATTTTATGTCTTCCGCATTGGAAGGTGATATCATTGAAATCGGAATTGAGGTGGTTCAATTCGGCACCACCTCCTTAACTTTAAATTGCGAAGTTCGGAACAAAATGAACCACGAAACCATCGTCATGGTGGATCATATCATCGTGGTGAACCTAGACGAAAAGGGGCAACCCAAGCCTCACGGAAAGTCCAAGGTCGAATACGTAAAAGATCGTTTAAAGAAGGAACAGGAAGAAAAGAAAGCCTAGTCCATTCTAATTAGATCATCTATTTCTGATTACTAAGGGGAATAGCTTAAAGCAATACTTTAAATCAAGCTAAGCCAGTATTCTATTAAAAAGTCCTGTCGTTCAAAGCATTACGAATCTGAAAGACTTGCAGAGCTTTAAAAGCACAAATTGCTCTTTCACCTACAATTAGATGCGATTGACAACAGCGTGCCTTGGCCTTGGAACAAAAACTTGGCTGAACAAGGTCAATTAAGGAGATTTAACTCTTGTAGAATCAAGAAGTTGGGGATTTTAAGAGAATTCCTACAAAATGTTAAATCCTAATTATGGCCGACAACTCCAAGGCGCTTTTGGAACAATTGCAAGACCTCGAGAAAGGACTCTCTCATTTCTCCTTTCAATCCCTTACAGCGGAAGAGGCGAAACAATTGAAAACAGAATTTCATTCCTTTGGGCACCAACTCAAAGACCACCTTTGGGGAGAACAACCAGAAAAACAAGTCCCTTCAGCCAACCCTCCAGAACTCAAGCAATCCTGGAAGTTGCTGGCAGAGGTCGGGCACGAGATTCGTACGCCACTGGCGGGAATAGTTAGTATGACTGATCTACTGCGGGATTCCTCCTTGACCAAAGAACAGCAAGAATGGACCATAGGAATTCACAAGGCTGCGCAGAGTTTATTAAACCTGAGTGGAGAAATTCTTGAACTCAGTGCCATCGGTTCTCAGAAGTCCCCAAAAAATAAGATAGAATTTAATTTACCCGCCTTGATTAACGACCAGGTCTTTTTATGCAAAACCCTGTTGATGCAAAAAGACGTCCAACTTCAATGTAGTATAGATCCGGGTGTGCCGACCTATTTATGGGGAGATTCCTCCAGTCTATCACAAATCCTTCTCAACATCTTGGGCAATGCCGTTAAATACGTCGAACAAGGCCGTATCCATTTTGATGTACGCGTGGCCGAAAATAAAGACGAGCTCTGTTATTTGGAATTTCGGATTGCCGATACAGGGATTGGGATTGCAGACGAAGAGCTGGAACGCATTTTTGATGCCTACGCCAGAGGCCTACACGAAAAAGAGGGCAAAGGACTAGGGCTAGCCATCGTAAAAGATTGGTAGAACAATTGGGGGGATGCCTCGTTGTAGAGAGTAAAATAGGAGAGGGGTCCACCTTTTCAGTTATACTGCCTTACGCCAAGAAGGCCTCCGTTGCGGTTGAATTGACTCCTCCAGCAGTGAAGGAAGAGAAGCCTGGGGTCACTTCATTCAAAGGCAAGAATATCCTGCTGATTGAAGACGATTTTTTACAACAGCGCTGGCTTCAACACCGGCTAAAGGAGACCGGGGCTATAACGCAAACCACCTATACGGCGCAACAAGGATTGGATGCGCTATTAGATAAAAACTACGACCTCGTAATTCTGGATTGCAAACTTCCAGATTTTAGCGCCTGGGAATTTCTATCAAGATACCAGCATTACCCACAGCAAGAACAACCTCAATTTATTGTTTGTAGCGCCCAATGGACCAAAGAATCTCAAGAAAAAGCGGTACAGCATGGAATACAATTTACTCTAGAAAAGCCTTTTGCTGGAACTGAACTTCTGGAAACCATTCAAAGAGCGCTCAACAACGATCCCAAGCCACCACAAAAACGCTTGGTGGACCTCAGTGGACTGCTGCAGGAATGCCAGGGCAACTTGGATTTACTGGATGAACTTGCCGATCTCTTTAAGCAGAATATTCTTGAATTTCTAGGGCAGTGCCGAATTCACTTGCAAGCGAGCAATGCACAAGGAGTAAGCTTTGCGGCACACAAGGTCAAATCTAGCCTTTTGATGATTCAAGCGGCAGAGCTGCATGCATTATGTGATCAATTGGATGAAAGTGCAAAAGAGAACGAATCGCTGACCTATTTGGAATCCTTATACAGCCATTTCCTCGAAGCCTATCCCGCCACGGAAAGGGCTTTGGAATGGGAAATTGCACATCTTAAATCATCAAATTAACCATCTGCCTATGAAACACTTATTACTCGGAGAAGACGATCCCATGTTGGCCTCATTACTCAAGTACAAGCTAGAAAAAGCAGGGTACAGGGTCAGTACGGCAGAAGACGGCCGACAGGTAAAAAAATCTTTGGCAGACAACAGCATCGACATGATCATTACCGACATCATGATGCCCTATTTCTCTGGGATGGAACTGGTCGATTTTGTCCGCAACATTCTGCGATCGGATCTTCCCATATTGTTGATTTCGTCTGCATCGAATGAAGAAAACATCCTCAAAGCATTTTCTCTAGGCGCCGACGACTTTATTTCTAAACCGGTCAGCCCATCTGAACTCCAAGTGAGGATCGCCCGAGTTATGGGAAAAATAAGAAACCCTGACGCTATCAACTAAACAGCCCTTTTGGACTCTATCCCCCAAATACATACCAACCTTCTCTGGGACCTTGCTCTTCTTTTTGGAGTGATCAGCCTTGCGTATTTCACGTCCATCTTCGTGTTGCGCATGATCAATAGGAGGAAAGTGGCGGAGATGACGTATTTCCGAAAGGAATGGGCAGAAGCCATAAGCCATATCGTATTTCACAGCAACGAGGACCCTGTTGAAGAACAAAAGGCCTATCTACGACTTAAAGTGAAGATTCGCGCCGATTTGGCTCGTCCTTATTTCAGAAAACTTTTGAGCGAAATGCTCTTGGACCTTCACAAAGACCTGGAAGGTCATTCGGCCGATACAGTTCGTCAACTGTTTCGAGATCTGCAGTTGCATCACGATTGCTACGACAAACTCAAAAGCATGCGCTGGCCAAGGATATCGCAGGGAATCCATGAGCTGACCCAAATGCAAGTCCTTGAAGCCTACTTTCCAATTACCCGTTTTCTAAACGACCGCAGAAGCATTATCCGCAAACAATCTGAATTAGCTATTGTCGAGCTTCAAACCGAAGGAATCAACTATTTCTTAAATACAACACGTAGTGCAATCAGCCAGTGGCAGCAACTTAAGATGATTGAGCTCCTAGAGCAAAAGACAGACTATCAACCCCCAGCCTTCAAACAGTGGCTCCTCTCGAGTCATACCGACACGGTCTTGTTTGCGCTTCGACTCATTCTGCACTTTCAGCAGAATGATGGCAAAAAATCGATTATTGAACTGAGTAAACACATCGACTTCCGAGTCCGTCACGAAGCATTGCGATGTATACGCGATTTTGGATTTGAAGACGCACTGCCCCTACTTGAAAAGCTATTCAAGGGGTGTGATCTTGATCTTAAACTCGACATTCTTGACACTTTCGGACAACTAGGAAGTACTGAGGACATTGAATTTTTGGAAAATTGCGCTGCCCAGTCCAAGGATTTCCTCATTGCGTCAAAAGCCCTAGCGGCCATCAACCAAATCGAACCGGATCGGGTATTGCCTTCGGTCAACCTGGAATCCGTAAAACTCAGCTACGCCAACGAAATGCCTCAATGGGCCGATGACCGTCAGTCCTTTGAAGTTGCCGAAGTTTCCTTTTATGAAGAGGTCGAATTCCCTGTCAAAACCAGAAAACCGCTTAAGTCAAAAGAAGCCAAGCCGGAAGAACCCTTGGAGCCCAACTTCGAACTAAATCTCCTCGACGGGGATTTAGAAGACCAAGTGGAGGAGCAGTTGGGGGTTGTCCATACGGTCAAACCTTTGGAAGAGAGCTCCGCTCAAGAAGAAGACTACAAACTTTTTTACCAACGCCTTGACCTGGAGGAGCGAAGAAACTTTATCCGGAATTTTAGCTACCTCGGTAATCCACGAGAATTGGAATTGCTGGAATATATTGTCGAATTTGAAACGGACGACGAAACCCAGTTCCAGGCCTTTCAGCTCCTCAAATCTATTCAAGCCGATACGCGGGCTGCAACGGCACGTGTTGTAGAGGAAGTACACGAATCCGAACACAGTATTTTTTATCAGCTGATCGAATTCACCCCAGACAATGACCTAAAAAAGAACCTAATACAAGAGGCAGGAGCCATTGGAGATCGCAAAGAGATCGCCTTTCTTAAGCCTTTCCTAACAAACGAAGACAAACTGATTTCTAAATTGGCTTCTCGGGCCGTAGAGCGCATAGAAGCGCGGCTCTTGGAAGTATCGGAAGAAGACGAGTACGCCTGGCGCTTGCAAATACTGGCCAAATATTCCCAAGAGGCTCAAGCCATTTCTGCTCCAGAAGAGGACTTTGAAGTTTCTGGTTTTGATTTTCAGTTTGATCTGAATGATTTTGCCTTAAACAACGAAGCTTCCCCCAAGAATGGCGTTTAATCCAGAACATTTTGTGGTGCATTTCATCAATGCACTCTTTATGGTATTTACCAGTTTTCTGGTCATTGGCTTTTTGCTGATGGGGTATTTTTCTACCCGCAATTCCTTGCACTACATCCACAAGAACAGCTTTGGAAATTTAGAGAGTATCATGGCCTCGCCTTTGGCTCCATCAATTACCATCATCGCACCGGCCTACAACGAGGGAGCCACCATCGTTGAAAACATCCGATCTCTGCTTTCTCTTCACTACGTGAACTACGAAGTCATGGTCGTGAATGACGGAAGCAAAGACAACACCTTAGAAAAAGTAATCGAAGCGTATGATCTGGTCTTGGATCCGAATACCAAGCCGCTTATGGAGCGTTCCAAACCTATTCGCGGCGTTTACCGATCCACCCGGGCTTCCTTCTCAAAGTTGGTGGTCATTGATAAAGAGAATGGAGGGAAGTCCGATGCCCTTAATGCAGGCATGTACCTCTCCGATAAGGATTATGTCGGTTGTATTGATGTAGACTGCTTGCTGTTGCCTGATGCCCTTTTGCACGTGGTCAAGGCATTTTCGCAAAGAACACAAAAAGAAGTGATTGCTGTTGGAGGGGTCATTCGCGTGGCCAACTCCTGTAAAATTGACGGCGGAAAGCTTGAAGAAATTCGATTACCAGAGAACTGGCTTGCGCGCTTTCAGTTGCTGGAATACACCCGTTCATTTTTGTTAGGACGAATGGCCTGGGGTAGAATTGACAGCCTGCTTATTATCTCCGGAGCCTTTGGTTTTTTTAATCGGAAAATTGCAACAGCCGTGGGGGGCTATGATACAGATACAGTAGGGGAAGACATGGAAATTGTCTTTAAAATGCGTCGCTATATGCACGACCGTTCCGCTCCCTATACCGTGGAGTACATCCCGGACCCGCTCTGTTGGACCGAGGTTCCCGAAACCACAGAAGTCTTGCTCAAACAGAGGGACCGCTGGGCCAGAGGAAATATGGAAACCCTCAGCAAGCACAGGAAGATGCTCTTTAATCCGGCCTATGGACGCTTAGGAATGATCAGTTATCCCTATTGGCTTTTTTACGAATGGTTATCGCCTATACTGGAATTCCTCGGCTACGGGCTGATTATTCTCTGTTTCTTTTTGGGTGTGATTAATAGTTCGTTCTTTTTGGCCATTACCGCCACAGTTTACCTGTTTACGGTCATGTTTTCGATCTATGCCTTGCTATGGGATGTGTACACGTACAACCAATACACCCGCCCAAAAGACCTGCTCATACTGACCCTCTGCGCGCTCATCGAGCCTTTCTCGTTTCATCCATTGGTCGTCTGGGCAGCGATTAAAGCGAACTACAAGAAACTGTTCAAGATTCAATCCGGCTGGGGCGCCATGACCCGCCGTGGATTCAGTAAAGCCTAATATGAAAAAGATCCTCCTAATCTTATTGCTGTTTTGTGGTGGCCTCAATGCCCAGAAGGGCTTGGCGCTTGCTTCCTCTGATCAACTACTGGAAGACGCTACCCTTTGGCTAACGGAATCTTACAAGAAGGATGGGGTAGAGGAAACCCGCCAAACCCTGAACCAAATCACATCCAAAAGCCGGGGAAAGCTCCCTTATTGGATCGCGGCTGTAGAGCTAGAACTCCAAGAAGGGAATCCCCAAATCGCCTTGGGACTTCTTCATAAATCCTTGCGATTCAATCCGGATCACCAAGCGCTTTTACAGTACCGAGAAGGACTGACTGAGGCCTTACACCGGGGCAAGGCCTGGACCAGTCTTCAAGACAAGGAACTTCAAGATTTGCCTTCCCAACAAGAATTCAGAATCAATACCGCAGCGCAAAGTCGTGTATTTACAGAATACTATACTCCTCAGTTTCAAAATAGCTTGGGAGTCAGCTGTAAATATGACAAAGGCTCGGTTCTACTACGAGCGAATTACGCTTACCGTTTTGAAGAGAATGCCCTTCAAATCGAGTCCGATTGGTACCCCAAGCTTTCGGATAAGGCCTATCTGTACGTCAATTATGGCTATTCTGGCACGTCTCTTTTCCCGACTCACAGAGCGGGCTTGGAGTACTTCACCAACCTTCCCAATGCCTGGGAAGCCTCCTTGGGCGCTCGATTCCTTTCTTTTGCCGAGGGTAATGTGGGGATCTATACCGTGTCTACCGGTTACTATTACGGAAATTACTACAGTTCTCTTCGCGCCTTTTTTGTGCCAAAAGAGCAGGGCAGACCTGGTATTTCGGCCAGCATAAAAACACGGAAGTACCTCAAAACGGCCTTCCAATACCTGGACCTGGAGCTCGGTGCTGGTTACGACACAGAATTTCAACAACAATTCCTCAACGGAGCAATCGCCACCCAAACCCAACTCTACATTCAACAACAATTCCTGAGTTTAGGGTATAACCAATGGAATCAAGAAAGCAAAACAGGGTATAGAATCGATCTGAGAGCAGATCGCCTTGAATTGCCTTTTTTACCAGACAATTACACCTGGTCAGCAACCTTGGGCATCCAATATCAATGGGGTTTTTAGGGTAAAAAGCTCAAAAAAACCGACCAACTTCACTGCGCATTTGAGGGGTTTTACAACAACTTCTTCGCTCTTCACCACAAATTATTGGGTTCCCTTTTATTCTGATTTAGGTTTAATCCAGTATGATCCCAAATCAAACTAAAACTGCACCTACATGTTATACGACACTTATGGAGAGGAATACCTCCTGTTTTTACAAGAACTCAACGAAATATTAAGCAATAACGAGCTCGCACAGCTAGACAATCTCTAACCCCCAATTGCCTCAACTATGAAAAATCAAAACCTTGAAAATTCCGCCTACATGAATTTTATAAAGGACCTCAACGAAATCCTCGCGAATTACAATATCAACCAACTGAGTTATTCCTAAGATTTTCATGTCTTTAACGAAAAGAGCCCCGACGATGGGGCTCTTTTCGTTTTAGGAACCTAAGTAGGTTTTTAGGATTTTACTTTTTGAACTGTGTCTGAGTTTTCGAATCGCTTTTTCACGAATCTGTCGAACCCGCTCTCGGGTGAGGTCAAATGTAGACCCGATTTCTTCCAAAGTCATGGATGCTGTTCGCCGATTCCGTAGTACAAACGAACTACATCAGCCTCTCGAGGCGACAAGGTATCCAATGCCCGATTAATTTCAAGATTAAGAGACTCGTGCATTAAGCCTTTGTCTGGCTTAGGAGACTCCTCTGTATTCATCACGTCGTACAGGCTGGAAGTTTCCCCTTCTTTCAGAGGGGCGTCCATAGAAACATGGCGGCCAGAGTGTTTGAGGGATTGCTTGACCTCAGTAACCGTCATATCGAGCTCCTTAGCGATTTCTTCCGCTGAAGGAGGACGCTCATGCGCTTGCTCTAGATAAGAAAAGGTTTTATTGATCTTGTTGATCGATCCAATTTTGTTCAAAGGAAGACGCACGACCCGAGATTGTTCTGCCAATGCTTGTAAAATGGATTGACGAATCCACCACACCGCATAAGAAATAAACTTAAATCCTCTGGTTTCATCAAAGCGCTGAGCCGCTTTTACCAAGCCCAAGTTGCCTTCGTTGATCAAATCCGGCAACTTCAAGCCTTGATTTTGGTACTGTTTAGCCACCGATACAACAAAGCGAAGGTTGGCATTGGTTAGCTTCTCTAAGGCCTCTTGATCCCCCTGCTTAATCTTCTGTGCCAGAACAACTTCTTCCTGAGCAGTGATCAATTCGATCTTGCTAATGTCTTGTAGGTACTTGTCTAAGGATTTGGATTCACGGTTGGTTACTTGCTTGATTATTTTGAGCTGCCTCATGCTTCTATCGAGAATTTAGGGTATTTAAGGCCATAGTTACAGGTTCTAAGGCCCAATTCCAAGGGGGTTTTATGAATGTTATTAAAAAAGTTATGAGCAGGTAGACGCTTTGTCTTTCTTCGAACTTTAATTGTTAATAGGTTTTTAATAGATTTCAACGGCCTGCTTTCGTCCCGGGAACAAATTTCTTCTAGATTTGTAAGAATCGCGAATGCACAACTAACACCGTAAACAATCCTTGGAAGTACAAAAAGAACTCAACCGAAAGAAGCTTTACGACTATCAGCAAAATGACCTGCAACGGATTTTCACCTGTTTGGATGAATTGCCTAGCAACGCCAACTTGCTGTATCAGCTTCCTACTGGTGGAGGAAAAACCGTTGTGTTTTCGGAAATCACCAGACGGTACATAGAACAGAGCGGCAAGAAGGTGGTCGTTTTGACCCACCGTATAGAATTGAGTCGACAGACTTCCAAAATGCTTGATAATTTTGGGGTGTACAACAAGATCATCAATAGCGATGTAAAGGAAGTCAAGGATGAAGAAGGTTTCCAGTGCTATGTCGCGATGGTGGAGACTCTGAATAACCGACTTCAGGAAGAGAAGGTAGATATCCGTAATATCGGCCTGGTCATCATCGATGAGGCCCACTACAACTCCTTCCGAAAGCTGTTCAAATACTTTGATGAGTCGATTATCCTTGGGGTAACGGCAACCCCCTTGAGTTCCAACATCAAACTACCTATGAAGGACCACTACAAAAAACTCATTGTAGGGGAGTCCATTCAATCGCTGATCGATAAAAAATTCCTGGCAAAGGCCAATCTCTACAGCTACGACGTCAGTCTGCGGGGATTAAAACTGGGTATCCACGGGGATTACACCGTTAAATCCTCCGATGAGCTTTATGGCAATCAAAGCATGTTGGGTAAGCTCCAAAGTGCATATGACGACATTGCGAAAGGCAAAAAGACCCTGATCTTTAACAATGGTATCAACACCTCTTATATGGTGTATGAAACCTTTAAAAAGGCAGGACTCCCCATTCGTCATTTGGATAACCGCAACTCCAGCGCTGAGCGACAAGAAATACTCGAATGGTTCTCTAAAACCCCAGACGCCATCCTGACTTCTGTCAGTATTTTGACCACTGGATTTGATGAGCCCTCTGTGGAAGCTATCATTCTCAATCGTGCCACCCGTTCTTTAACGCTGTATTTTCAGATGATTGGTAGGGGATCCCGTGTGCTTCCCGGAAAAGAAGAGTTTTCCGTTATCGATTTGGGGAACAACATCGCCCGTTTTGGCCCATGGGATGCTCCTCTGGATTGGCAAGAAATTTTCCATTTCCCGGATTTCTACCTCGAAAACATCAAGAACGATGAAGAAATTGAACGGGAATTTGAATACAAAATGCCCGATGAGCTTCGTGCCAAGTTCAGCAAATCCACCAAAATCGAATTCGACATCAAAGCCGAATACAAAAAGGTATTTGCTGAGGGTCTAAAATCCAAAATCGTTTTGGAAAGAAGTATTGAGCAACATGCTCAAATCTGTGCCGAAAACAGTGAGGACGTTTTTGATGCGAGAATTCTGGCCAAGGAACTCAAAGAAGAGATCGCTTACCGTGTTCGACAGTATTCCTACTGCATCATGAACAATACCAAAAACTACAAAGAGTGGTTGGAAGAAGACTACGAGCGAAAGCTTCGTTCCCACATTTCTCGACTATTCGCCGAACGTCTTTAGGGTTTTAATGAATCGGGTACTCGTCATAGGAAAGAACTGGCCGGAACCCGAATCCACTGCGGCAGGGGTCCGTATGATGCAACTTCTGCAGTTTTTCCTTCAGCATTCCACCCAAGTTTACTTTGCTTCAACCGCTGCAAAAAACGTACACTCAGCTGACTTAAAGAGTCTTGGAATTGAAACCCGGGTGATTGAACTCAATTCTGACCTTTTTAACCAATGGGTCAAAGAGCTCCAACCCGAAGTCGTCGTCTATGACCGCTTTATGGTGGAAGAACAATTCAGCTGGAGAGTAAAGGAAGTAGCTCCCCAGGCTTTCCAGATCCTGAATACCGAAGACTTACATTCCTTAAGGGATACCCGAAGATTAGCTTTTAAACAAGAGATCCCCTTTGGTCCGGATTTGTGGAGACAGCAAACGATCACCCACAGAGAAATCGGGTGTCTGTTGCGGTCTGACCTGAACTTGCTGGTCTCTCATTTTGAACTGCAATGGCTCAAGGCAGAGCTTCCCGATTTAGCACAGAGCAGTCTTGTGCTTCCTTTTATGTATGAGGAGCTCACTGATAATGGCTGGCGGTGTGACTTTAGCGAAAGAGAACACTTCGTCTTTATAGGAAACGGCAAACACGAACCAAATAAGGATGCCGTAAACTGGCTGGCAAAAGATCTCTGGCCGGCCATACACAAAGAACTTCCCCAGGCAGAATGTCACATCTATGGGAGTTACTGGCCCAGCCATACCATTCAGTCCTTTCAAAAAGTCAAAGGTTTATCGTTTCGAGGCCACTGCTCTGACCTGAATGAATCACTTCAAAAATACCGTGTAAACCTGCTTCCCTTACGGTATGGGGCGGGAATAAAAGGCAAACTGGCCGAGGGTATGCGAGCGGGATGCCCAAGTATAAGCACTAGTCAAGGGGTAGAGGGGCTTACGGAACCTCAGGGGTTCCCGGGATTCTGCGGGGATAAAGCGGAAGAGCTTATCGCTAATGCAATAGAGCTCTACCAATCAAGAGTGATTTGGGAAGAGAAGCAAGGCCTCATTTCAAACTACTTTAACGCCAATTGGTCAGCGACGAAAGGCCATGCCGATTTAGACCAAAGACTAGGGCAAGAATTGCATGATTTAGATCAACACAGAAAAAAGCGCCTTCTCCAACAAACCCTTTGGCATCACCGCCTGAGGAGTACCGAGTACTTAAGCCGCTACATTGCCGAGAAGAACAAAAATCCGTAGGGGAACCGTTATCTTTGAATTCTAAAAAATCATTTCCATGGAATGGACTACCGTTCGCGAATTCACTGATATTACTTACAAAAAATGTGGCGGAGTGGCCCGAATAGCTTTTAATCGGCCCGAGGTGCGCAATGCTTTTAGACCTCATACCACCTCAGAACTATACGAAGCCTTTTACGATGTACAAGAGGATTCCTCCATCGGGGTAGTGCTTCTCTCTGCCGAAGGACCTTCACCAAAAGATGGGGTGTATTCTTTTTGCAGTGGAGGTGACCAAAAGGCGAGAGGACACCAAGGCTACGTAGGTCAGGACGGAAGACATCGTTTGAATATTCTGGAAGTACAGCGCCTTATTCGCTTTATGCCTAAGGTGGTCATTGCTGTGGTTCCCGGTTGGGCTGTAGGGGGAGGCCACAGTTTACATGTGGTATGCGACTTGACCCTGGCCAGTAAGGAGCACGCTATTTTTAAACAGACCGATGCAGATGTCACCAGTTTTGATGGAGGATACGGGTCAGCCTACCTCGCTAAAATGGTCGGGCAAAAGAAAGCCCGGGAAATATTTTTCCTGGGGCGTAACTACTCTGCTCAAGAGGCCTATGAGATGGGAATGGTCAATGCCGTTGTTCCTCATGCCGAACTAGAAGACACGGCTTTTCAGTGGGCCCAAGAAATTTTAGAAAAATCTCCAACAAGCATCAAGATGCTCAAATTTGCCATGAACCTGACAGACGATGGTATGGTTGGCCAACAGGTATTCGCTGGAGAAGCTACTCGATTGGCTTATATGACCGATGAAGCCAAAGAAGGGCGAGATGCCTTCTTAGAAAAAAGAAAACCAGACTTTGGGGAGAACAAGTGGATCTCGTAGGGTATAAAATCAAAAAGAGCCCTGAATTACTCCAGGGCCCTTTTACGAGAACACTATATGAAAATGAAAAAATTTAACTGTCTTGGTTAATAAGAACATTGTAAATGTAGACGCCAACTCCGCCGAGCCGAAATTATTGTTGTGAACCCAGACAAAGCTGTGGTATAAAAGCACAAGGGTGTAGAATAGCGGCGAAACAGGTGACGAATAATTCCTTTACATTTAAATGGTAAAATCTTTCTTTGGTCCGGTCGTTATCCCTAAAAGAAAGCCTTGACAGCTGCCATGAAAATCAGTAAACTTCTCTGTATCAACAACTATCGACGAGTTTTTCGTCTTTCCGGTCTTCTCCTTATCCTTTTGACTTTTTCTGCCTGTGACGGTTATCGACCCGTTCTGGAACAAAAACCGATTGTATTTGATCAAAAGCGAAAAGAGTTAACGAAAGAGTATTTGAAGACTCGGTACAACCTGCCTGCCGAGAGTGTACAAATTGAGCCGAGGATGATTGTGCTCCATTGGACGGCTATTCCCACCCTGGAAAAATCCTTTCAGGCATTTTACTCGTCTACCCTGCCCAATCACCGCAGTCTGATCAAAGGAGCAGGTCAATTGAATGTTTCGGCCCATTTTTTAGTAGATCGAGACGGTAAAATCTATCAATTACTACCAGAAACGACCATGGCCAGGCACGTGATCGGTTTGAACCACTGTGCTATTGGTATCGAAAACGTAGGAGGAGAGGAGCAGCCCCTGACCAAGGAACAGCTTAAGGCTAATGTATGGCTGGTTAAGGAATTAAAATCCAGGTATGCCATTGACTACGTTATCGGACACCACGAATACACCCTCTTCGAAGAACACCCGTTGTGGCTCGAAGTAGACAAAGGCTACCGAACCCAAAAAACAGACCCTGGGGATGACTTTATGAAGCGTGTGCGTTCGGCCACCAGTAAATTAGGGTTTAAGCCCCTGCCTGTAATTGAAAACACCAACCAAAACTAACACCCATGATATTTCGCTTTTCTCTGATCTTATTTGCTTTGCTTTGTTTAGTTTCCCCTGCGATCGGTCAAACCAAGCTGACACAAAAGAGTTTCGAACAGTACGAACGCTATCAGGAAAAAAGCCTGGACAAACGTCGAATCAAACACGAAGAATTACAACCGCTGATCGAGAAGCTCGAACGACATCCCGCTTTCGAGGTCAACACTGTGGGCTATTCTATTGAAGGCCGAAGTCTATCCCTGATCAGCATAGGGAGAGGAGAAACGGACGTTTTTATGTGGTCTCAAATGCATGGGAATGAACCGACGGCGACACAATCCATCTTCGATGTGATCAACTGGTTTAAATCCCCTGATTTTAAGGAAGAAAAACGAGCCATTCTAGCCAAACTAAGAATCCATTTTTTACCGATGCTCAATCCAGATGGAGCAGAAGTCTTTCAAAGAAGAAATACCCTGGGAGTCGATATCAACAGAGACGCCTTACGTCTTGCTTCCCCGGAAAGTCAGGTGTTAAAAAGAGTTCGGGATAGTTTGAATGCAGAATTTGGTTTCAACCTGCATGATCAGCAGATCTACTACAATGCCAAGCGTTCAGAGAATCCGGCAACGATCACCTTTTTAGCTCCTGCTTACAATTACGAAAAAGACATCAATACCACCCGGGCTGATGCTATGAAAGTAATCGTTTATTTGAATCGTTTAGTTCAAGAGCACATACCGGGTAAGGTGGGCAAATGGAATGACGATTTCGAGCCTCGCGCTTTTGGGGACAATGTTCAAAAATGGGGTACCAGTACCATCTTAATCGAATCCGGAGGTCGACTCGGGGATCCCGAAAAACAATACATCCGCAAACTGAACTTTTTGTGCTTTGTGGGAGCCTTTGAGAGCTTGGCCAAGAAGTCTTTCACCAAAATGCCGCTATCAGAATACGAGGCGATTCCCCAAAACGATTTCAAGCTGTTTGACTTAAAGATTACCAACCTGACTTACCTGATACAAGGCAAACCTTATGTATTGGATTTGGGAATCATGCGACAAGAGCGGGACGACGAAGACCACCGCTACTTTCATTTTGAAGGGCGTATCGCAGATCAAGGTGACTTATCGACCTATTACGGCTACCAAACCTTTGATGCCACTGGCTATACGGCTGTTGCCCCTAAAGTCACTTACAATACCACCCAGGCCGAAAACGGGATGTTGTTCCTGGTAAACGACGAGGAATTACTCAATAAGGGAGTGGCTTATGTCCGTGCGGATGGGGTAAACCCAGAGACTCGTTTCACCAAGAGTCCCCTTCATATTGTTCCCAGAAAATTTGAGTTACCTCCTTTTTCTTTGAAGGTAGGGATGAACCCAACCTTCTTCCTCAAGAAAGACGGTAAGCTCACTCATGCGGTCATCAACGGTTTCTTATTGGAACTGCCGAATCCTGACTACAGCAACTTCGGCAACGCCTTGATTATTCGGTAAGCCTTACTGACACCCCCCGGTGAAGCCATCGGAATCAAATCGGGTCTGCACAGCCCCTTGGCCGTCTTCCTGAATCAATTGAATGACCAGGTTGTTGAAGCCACTGCCATCCCTTTTCGGAGAACAGTATTCAAAGAGGTAGAAGCTACTGGCCGCTTGAGAAACGCGATCAGAAATAGCGCTAAAGGTCTGCTCTAGCTCTTCTTTGTCTTGCGCGATCACACTAAAGGTTTTACCAATTGCGGTGAGCACATCGGTTTCAATTTCCGCTCCTAAACCAATGGTGTAAAAAGAAATATTGGGATCGGCAATTTCGACCACACGCAAAGCCTCTTCTTCGGTATAACGAGAAGCCTGATCAGAACCATCTGTAAAGAGGACAATACTGGCGGCGGTCACAAAAGAGTCCTGCAAATTATCCACAATCAATTCTTCGGCAATCTCTGTCGATTTAATGACAGCTCCATACAAGTCCGTCGACGGGTCTTGACTAATGCCCGGCTCTATACCGGCAATAGCCTCGGTCAGTAAAGCCTTGGAAGAGGTAGCCTCTTGCAACAGGTGCAATTCATCCTCTCCATCGAACCAGTAAATCGCCATTTGTACCGATTCGTTTTCTACCTCGGGCAGCACCTGGTTTAAAAAGCTGGTAGAAGCCGTTTTGAGTTCCTCCAAACTGCTTTCTAAAACAGAATTACTCAAGTCCAAAACCAATAAGGTATTGTTACTGAATATCTGGGCGTTAGGTGAAATTCGCGCAAAGGATTCCGAAGAAGAAACCGGGTTGAAGCAGGCGTCGTTCCGTCCTTGCTCATAAAGTCTAAAATCAGAAGCCTCCAAACCGCTGACCGGGGTACCATCAATGGCCGTGGCCCTGAGTAAAACCGAAACCTTACCCGGCAGTGTTGTAAACTGTTCCTGAATCGATAAGAAATAGCTGTTGTTGTCTAAACCAAGGCAGGGATCGGGCTCTTCACCAAGGCCATATATGCTGCTGTTCAGGTTGCGGTTGTTGGTGACCAAACGGTTGTCACAAGCCGCAAATAGTAGGCAGAAAACGAGCAGGGATAGTCCAATGAATTTTTTCATTTGAAGCGATATAGGTTCAAATCCAGAACGAAGATAGAGGGAAAATCATTTGGTCCTTCCGTTAAAATTGGCTTTAAAGAAGTGTTAAAAGCGAATTCCAGCTGTTAAAGACCACCAAATTCAATCGGAAATCAATAACTTGAAGATCACTAAAGAACCTAAAATGGAAATCAAAGTCAACGGCCAAATGCACACGGTTGACGTGGATCCGGACACCCCTGTACTTTGGGTACTTCGAGACCACCTCAATCTTGTAGGAACAAAATTCGGATGTGGGATAGCCCAATGCGGCGCCTGCACCATACACTTAGACGGAAATGCGATTCGCAGCTGCAGTTTGCCCATCGGGCAGGTACAGGGCGAAATCACCACCATCGAAGGCTTATCTGAAAATGGAGATCACCCCGTACAGGAAGCCTGGAAAAGCCTTGACGTACCACAATGCGGTTATTGCCAGGCAGGTCAGATGATGACGGCCAGTGCTTTCCTAGAAAAGAACCCCAATCCGACAGATGAAGAGATACGCAACGTCATGCACGGAAACATCTGCCGTTGTGCCACTTATAACCGAATTGAAAAAGCAGTCCGCCTGGCTGCTGATAATTCTTAAAATCGCCTCCTTATGAAAACTATTAGCACCAACGTTAGCAGAAGAGGCTTTATGAAGAGATCTGCCCTTGCGGGGGGAGGACTCTTAATCGGTTTCAATCTGTTCGAAGCCTGTAAGCCTACCGCCGAACCACCAATCGATTTAGCTTCTTTGGATTACAGTGAGTTCAATGCCTTTATTGAAATTGCCGAAAATGGAGCCGTGACGATTTATTCGCCCAATCCAGAGATCGGCCAGGGGTCAAAACCTCCATGCCCATGATCATAGCCGAAGAACTCGAAGTTCCTTGGGACATGGTTCTTGTCAAGCAAGGAGTTTTAGACAATGTGAATTATACCCGCCAGGTCGCTGGAGGAAGTCAATCCATCCGTCATGGGTGGGATGCCCTTCGCAAAACCGGGGCAACAGCGCGACAAATGCTCGTCAATGCTGCGGCGGCTCAATGGAATGTTGATGCCAGTCGATGCAAGGCGGAGCAAGGAGTCGTTAAACACCTGGACAGCGATCAAGAACTGGGTTACGGTGCTCTGGTGAATGCCGCGGCTAAACTGGAGATCCCTGAAGAGGTAAGTCTCAAATCACCTGCTGAATATAAAATCATTGGTAAAGACGCCATCAATGTAGATTTGGATCACATTGTGACCGGAAAGCCTTTATTTGGTTTGGACTACAAGGCAGAAGGGATGCGCATTGCCAGTGTCAAAAGGCCCCCAGCATTTGGACTAAAACTCAAGAGTTTTGATGCCAAACAAGCCGAAGGAGTTCAGGGTGTGGAACAAGTCCTTCAGTTCGGTGATAAAATCGCCGTAATTGCAAAGGACACCTATACCGCCATGAAGCGAAAAACATGATCAAAGCGGAATACGAGGAAGGGACTCCTCTAGAAAGCTCTTCTGATCACAGCGCCGAATTAGATAAGATTCTAAACGGAAAAAAGTTTGAGGTAAAGCGTGAAGACGGGAATGTCGAAAAAGCCTTTGCCGAGGCGGATCAGGTTATTGAAAGAACCTATTCCAGTCCTTTCTTGCCCCACAACTGCATGGAGCCCATGAACTTTTATGCGAATGTCACGGAAGACAAGGTACATCTGGTCGGGCCTATTCAAACACCGGCTTGGACGGCCAACCGTGTGGCTACGCTGCTCAAGCGTAAACCGGAAGATATTCATTTGGAAATGACCCGGATGGGAGGTGGCTTTGGACGCCGTTTATACGGTGATTTTGCCCTGGAAGCAGCAGAAGTATCTTCTTTGGCTAAAAAACCGGTAAAAGTGGTCTTTTCCAGGGAAGATGATATGGAAGATGGCATCTACCGCATGGCCATCAAATACCGAATTAAAGCCGGTATCAAAGACGGGAAACTGACCGCCTATCACCTAAAAGAGGCAGCGGTTAATTCCAATATGTACGACTTGATTCCGAACTTCTTTCCGGCAGGAGCCATCGAGAATTACAAAGTAGAAACCGGAAATTACCAGAGTAATATCACTACCGGAGCCTGGCGAGCGCCATACACCAATTTCTTAGCGAGTGCGGAACAGAGTTTCTTTGACGAACTAGCCGAGGCGATGGGGCAGGACCCGATTGAAATGCGTATGCAGCTTTTGGACAAGGTCAAGAACAATGAAGCCGCTAATGTGGAGTACTCCGCTGAACGCATGCAGAAGGTTATCGAAATGGCCGTTGAAAAATCGGGTTGGGGCAAAAAAGAAAAAGGGATCTATCAAGGGTTTGTGAATTACTATTGCCACAATACCCATGTGGCAGAAGTGGCCGATGTAGAAGTGGTCAATGGACGCGCCGAGCTCAAAAAGATCACCTGTGTTGTGGATTGTGGTATTGTCATCAATCCTACCGGAGCCAAGAACCAGGTCGAAGGTGGGGTAATCGATGGAATCGGACACAGCATGTACGGGGATTTTGGTTTTGATAAAGGAGCACCTTTGGCCAACAACTTTGATCGCTACCGTTTAATCCGAATGAGAGAAGCTCCGAAGGTTGAAGTTCACTTTATTGAAAATGAACTTTCTCCAACTGGACTCGGAGAACCCGCTCTACCACCCGCAGGAGGTGCCTTGGCCAACGCCTTGTATGCCGTTTCGGGTAAACGCCTGTACAGTCAACCTTTTGTGGATCATCCTGAGGCCTTTATTCCTCAATCAAAACCAGTGATTGGCTAAGTATGGCATTGTTGTTTTTTGGGCAAGCCCGAGAGATTGTTGGTGTAGAAGAGGGGGAGTGGTCGGTTCTGCTTGAAGAAAAGGAAAACTTCCCTAAATCGGTAAAGGAATTGCGGACTGCGCTTTTAGCTGCCTTTCCAGCTTTAGGAGAACTAAGCAGTTTGGCCATCGCCGTAAATGCGGATTATGCCGAGGAGGATACACCCTTAGAATCAACCGACGAAATTGCCATAATTCCACCGGTGAGTGGAGGATAGAAAGAGAAGCATGCTGAAGGATAATCACGGAAGACGAATTAATTACCTCCGATTAGCGGTTACAGATCGGTGTAACCTACGCTGCAATTACTGTATGCCGGCAGAGGGTATTGCTTTTAGCAAGCAGGAGCACCTGCTCAGCCTCCAAGATATGCAATTTATAAGTCGTTCGCTGATCGAAATGGGGATTGACAAAATCCGCCTTACCGGAGGAGAACCCTTTGTTCGAAAAGAAGTACCTCTGTTACTCGATTTTTTAGCAGAACAAAAGGGACTTAAACACCTCTCTATTACAACCAATGCGACCTTAATCGGCCCTTATATCGATCGTTTCAAGGACTGGGGATTGGATGAAGTCAACATCAGCCTTGACGCCATTGATGCAGAGTCTTTTAAGCGCATTACCCGCCGAGATCAATTCGATTTGGTTATGGAAAATATCCACAAACTAATCGATGCGGGTATTCATGTAAAAATCAATTGTGTCGTTCTCACCGGTCAAAACCAGGATCAATTGGTTCCTATGGTGAACTATATGAAAGAACTCCCGGTAGTGGTGCGCTTTCTGGAAGAAATGCCCTTTAATGGGGGCAGTCGCGATTTGAGCCCTGGGCATTGGAACTACAAAAAAATACTGGAACACCTTCAGGAGCATCTGGGTACCCTTGAAGAAGAGGTCGTTCCTTTAACCGCCACTTCAAGAGAGTTTAAAATTGAGGGCTACCGCTGTACTCTTGGCGTTATTCCAGCCTATAGCCGGACGTTTTGTGCCAATTGTAATCGCTTGCGAATCACCGCTAAAGGGGAAGTGATCACCTGCTTATACGGTAAAGGGCAACTTCAATTGCGAGATGTTCTGAGACGCCCTAACGGAGAGGAAGAATTCGCAAGTCTTATGCAAAATGTCCTTCTAAGGAGAGCAAAGGATGGATTCGAGGCCGAAAAGGAACACCAAGAAAAGGTATTTGGATCCTCGATGACCTCCTTAGGCGGATAAACCAATTTGCGGCATCCAGTGATGAATTCGATTATTTTCTATTCCTCCAAGAACAAGACCCATGTTTGATCCCGAAGAAAGACAGAGGTATATTCGACAGTTTGACCTTTCGGGCTTTGGCGAATCTGGCCAGCAAGACCTGAAGAAAGCCAAAATATTAATAGTTGGTCTGGGTGGATTGGGCATTCCTGTGGCACAAATTCTCAATGGCATGGGTGCCGGGGAATTAGGCCTTTTGGATGGCGATCGGGTGGAAGTGCACAACCTGCACCGCCAATCCCTTTACCGAGAAGAAGATATTGGGCGTTCCAAGGCAGAGGCTTTGAAAGATCTACTGCAGGAGCGCAATTCCTTTACCAAACTGCATACTTTTTCTGATTACATCAATGCCGATACGGCCCTGGACCTAATCGCTTATTATGATGTCGTCGTTGATTGCACAGACAATTTTGGAACCCGTTATCTATTAAACGATGCCTGTCTGATAAAAAACAAACCCTTGGTGCAGGCTGCTTTGCAAGGGTTTCAGGGGCAATTAAGTGTCTTTAATTATCAGGAAGGCCCAACCTACCGTTGTTTGTTTCCTAAACCTCCAAGGGCAGATGAAATCCCCAGTTGCGATCAAAACGGGATTCTTGGAGCTATGCCATTTCTTGTGGGTAGTGCGCAAGCCTTGGAAGTGGTGAAGGTCGTATGTAGATTGCCCGGAATTCTGAGTGGCTCTTTGCTCTTGATCGATGTGCTGACGCACCGACAACAAAAGATCCGCTTCAAGTTAAAACCAGAAAACAGAGAAATCAAAGAACTCGAAGACCTGTACGAGGTCCCTTGTGCTTTTGATATTGAGGTCATTCGTAGCTGGGCTACCTTTTTTGAGGAGCAAGAGAAGAAGAGCTCTGAGCTGATCGATGTTCGCGAATCCACTGAATTAAAAGGCGAGATTGCATCAGCACATCTTCCTTTAAGTCAACTGGAAAAAGAAGCGCCTAGTTACCCATGGAAATCAGGAACGGATTACTATTTGTTTTGTCGTAGTGGAAAGAGAAGTCTGGAGGCACAAAAATACCTGCAAAACAACCACCCGAAATGCCGTTTTTACAGTATAATGGGGGGAGTTGAGGCCCTACCAGCATGAGCTTAGACCCTTCCACATACCTGCTGCTTCTATTCGGTTTTTTCTTGGTAGCCACCCTCTATTCCTCTGCGGGTTTCGGCGGAGGATCCAGTTATCTTGCCCTCTTGGGCCTTTTACTTTTACATGAAAATCCCGCCGCTAACAGCGACCAAATCGCATCGATTAAGGGACTGGCCTTAATTTGTAATCTTGTGGTTGTAGGTGGAAGCTCTGTCGTGTTTTATCGGCAGGGACTCTTAAAATCGAAATTATTTCTACCCTTTGTGGTCTTTAGTGTCCCTTTGGCTTTTTGGGGTGCCACTCTACGATTGGACTACGAGGTATTTTTCATCTTACTGGGAACCCTGTTAATCATCGCCGCTATTCCTTTATTGGTTTCTTTTCGATCGGACGAGAAGTCAGCTAAGACCCTGTCCTACCTCCAAAGAGGTGGATTGGGCGGTGGAATCGGATTTCTTTCGGGACTTGTCGGCATTGGCGGAGGTATTTTTTTAGCCCCTATCTTGCATTTAATGCGCTGGGAATCGGCACAGAAAATAGCGGCCCTAGCCAGTTTTTTTATTGGGATTAATTCCCTGGCTGCCTTGATTGGCCTTTGGGGTAGCGCGCAATGGAACAGTCCGCAACCTCAGGACTGGGGCCTGGTTCTGGCGGTGCTCCTCGGCGGGCAATTAGGGGTGCGCTGGACCACACGAAAAATAAGACCCTTAATTATCCGCAGAACGACGGCAATTTTGGTTCTGCTGGTGGGTATTCGTATTTTGTATCAAAGCCTGAATTAGAACTATGATCACACCAGCAGAGGCGCATCAATTGATCTCCGAGCATCTCTTTAAGCCGGAGAAAGAAACACTCTCCTTCGAGAAAACACGCGGAAGGATTTCGGCAGAGCCTATTCTGGCCGATCGCGATCTTCCCCCTTTTAATCGGGTGACCAAAGATGGGGTTGCACTCCATACTGCGAGTTTTGATCTGGTCAATAGGGAAGGGGTAATCGAAACACTGCGAGCCGCTGGTGATCCCCAATACCGCTTAAAGGACCCTGAGAAAGCCGTTGAAATTATGACGGGCTCTCCATTACCGCTGGGCACCGACGCCGTGGTGATGTATGAAGAAATAAAAAGAGAAAAGAATCGTATCCTGCTTCAAGAAGAAGTCACCCCCGGACAAAACATACACCCTCAAGGCCAAGATGCGCAAAAAGGAGACGTTCTCTTAAAAGCCGGTTCTCGAATGGGGTCAGCTGAAATTGGCTTATTGGCCTCTGTCGGCAAGACTGAATTACAGGTTCATTCTGTACCTAAGGTAGCTATTGTAGCCACTGGTAATGAATTGGTTTTACCCCACGAAGAACCTGCTCCTCATCAGATTCGCATGTCCAATGTATACAGCCTGCAGGCCGGACTGGAAGAATTGGGTATTCCCTGTAGTATTCAAATCATAAGAGATGACAAAGAACTCTTGCGTCAGGATTTGGCAAGCCTACTCGAACAAAACGACCTGCTGATTTGTAGCGGAGGAGTATCCAAAGGCCGTTACGACTACCTTCCGGAAGTATTGCCAGAACTCGGAATCCAGAAAGTCTTTCATCGTGTAAGGCAAAAACCAGGTAAACCTCTATGGTTCGGAGCCGATCGGACGAAGGGTAAAGTGGTATTCGCCCTGCCGGGTAATCCAGCGTCCACCTTCTCAAACTTTATACTGTATGTGCTTCCTTGGTTGCGAAAGAGCCTCGGTCTGGAAACCAAGGCCGAAAGGGTGGTGATGAAAGAGCACTTCTATAATCCTTCTGATCTCTGGAGGCACATCCAGGTAAAGCTGGTATCCGTACAAGGACAGTTGAAAGCTGAACTTCTGACGGGTAACGGCTCCGGAGATTTAGTCAGTCTGGCGCAGGCGGACGGCTTGATTAGCATTCCTCCACAAAGCGCGGTAGAGGCCGATGAGCCCGTTGCTTATCAGTCCTTTCAATTAATTTTATAGCGACATGACCCACGAATGGTTTACACTTTGGACCCATTATAAAGAGCGCCACAAAAATGAGCGTTTTGTATTGGCTTCTGTTGTTCATCTTGAAGGCTCCTCCTACCGCAGACCTGGAGTACGCATGCTGATATCCGAACAGGGAGAACGCGTAGGGGCTGTTAGTGGCGGTTGTGTCGAAAAAGAAGTGCAGCGACAGGCAGAAGCAGTTTTCGCCTCACAAAAACCCAAAATGATGCAGTATGATGGTCGTTATCGTCTTGGATGCGAAGGCATATTGTACCTCTTATTAGAACCTTTTGATGTAGACGAGGATCATTTCGAAGCTCTAGACCAGAGCTTTAATCACCGAAAGTCGTTTCAACTACAGAGTTACTACTCCCTGGATATGAATGCCGAAAAAGGCCTGGGAACGATATGGAGCGAAGAAGGCAATTCATGGCCACTATCGTCTGAAGTTACAACAGGAGGCCTCTGTTTTAAACAAGAACTAAGTCCCCGCAAGAGATTACTCATTTTTGGAGGAGAACACGACGCGGTGGTGATTTCGGCTATGGCAGCTGCTCAAGGCTATGAGGTTGGTGTGGTGACGGACCCCAAAGAAGGAAAGAAGACCGATGATTTTCCGGCTGCACACCACCATGAGGAATGGAGCGCCGGACAGGAAGTAAAACAAATGCACTGGCCTTCGGATCAGCAAACCAATATCCTGGTGATGAGCCACAATTTTGCTCGGGATTTAGCATTTCTTGGAGCCTTATCAGAATGTCCATTTGCTTATTTGGGAATTCTGGGTCCGGCGCACCGGCGGGAAAAACTGGTTGAAGGCTTATTTGATCATTTCCCCAGTGCCCCCTTGGAATTTCCAGATCGATGGAATGCTCCGGCAGGACTGGACCTCGGCGCAGAAAATGCAGCAGAAATTGGGCTCTCCATCCTTTCCGAAATTCTTCTTTTAGAAAGGGGTCATAGCGGGGAACGATTAAAACATAAGAAAGGGAAAATCCATGGAAGCTAAATCCACGGTCGCCCTTTTGCTGGCTGCAGGCGAATCCAAACGCCTTGGTCGACCCAAACAATTACTTCCTTATAAAGGCAGGACCTTACTCACGCATACTTTTGAGGAATTGAAGGTTTGTTGCGATGATGTCCTGGTGCTCACGGGAGCTCATCGAGAAGCGGTGGAAGCCGTTCTTCCCGTTGAAGCCAACATCCTCTGGAATCCTAATTGGAAGCAAGGCATGGGATCGACTATTGCCATGGGGGTTAAAGAATTAGTAAACAGGACTGGGGTTGAGACCATCTTGATTTCGACCTGTGATCAACCGGGCTTGGGACGTTTTCATTTTGAAGAATTGTTAAAAACCGCTGAGAAAAATGAAGGCGCTGCTACCGACTACGGAAAAAGGGGAGGCGTACCTGCAGTATTTAGCAGATCTGTTTGGTCAGCATTAGAACAATTAGAAGGCGATAAGGGAGCGAGGGACCTGATCAATTGCGAACAACGAGACATCGAATGGGTCCAACCGGTTGGATCGGTCTTTGATATTGATACTGAAGAAGATTTTTTGAAATTAACAAGAAATCCCTTTCAGGATTAATCCCCGACCGGACGGATGATCACGCCGGGTTTAGGAACTCCCTGAGGCTTAGGTTTTTCCGTATTTTCTTTTGGCTTATCCGTTTTGGGCTTGTCGCTTTCGGCTCCCATTTTTGGAGAAGTGTAAGCCGAATAGGTCGTTGGTTCTGTGGGCATAACGTTCTTCTTTATCCTATATTAGTAAAAAAAACCAAACGAACCAAAACGCATGACCCCCCTTAATTTTATTAGGGAAAGCCGTAAATGGAAAGTATTCAACAAGATTGCAGTTTACTTTTCAAGAGGGGGAACTATCATCGGATTTTTCACCGGAACGGTCTATGTTCTTCTCGATATCTACAGAGAAGATGGCGAAAGGCTTTCGGGTCCCTTATTTCTTGGACTGGTATTTTTTCTCATCGCTGCCTTTCCCGCTTTTCTCTACTATGTTTGGTTTTTTCAGATTACCCCTTATATCGATAAAAGCGTTTACGATCCATCGGCACGCGATATCGATGAATACTACAGAGGGACCTTTCGTAAGGATTACTTTAAATTAATTGGACTAGGAATTGTACTCATCAGTGGTTCCTTGTTATCGGTTATAAGTCTAAGTGACTATGAGCCTATAAGCAGAATAGCCCCCCACCTGGATCCAGCATTTTTAAAAGGGTTTTGGATTGTACTTCCTTCCCTACTCTTGTTGCTCTGCATTGGCATTTTTGTCCTCTTAAAGAAGGCTTTGCCCGATCTTTTTTGGAGGAAGAGGAAGAAGAAATGAGTACCCCCCCCTGAGTAGTTCGGCTAATGGGAAATCCTTAGGTATACTGGCCTTCGAAGATCTCAGCTTACAATCCAATCCCAAATTAGCTATCCTGAGTGAACGTGCACCCACCTGGTTAAGTCGCGAAATCAATAAACATCAACTGGCAGAATCCTATGATTATCCCAGCTTTTTAAAAGAATACCAAAGCATTGACGGCCTGGATGAACATGCGATCCGAGAAAAATTCAATCGCATGCCACACCGCAGGCTGATCAAAGGCAGTTATTCGGAAGAAGACGGAAAACTCCACCTGCATTCCGAAATCAAAGACCGAAGCTCCCACAAGACCCTTAAAGTTATCGAAGTGGACGTACCTGTAGAGGAGATGTCCAATGGGGTCAAACAACTGACAGAGCGTGTATTGGGCTGGTTAGCACGGGAAGACAAGAAAGAGCTTAACCTGGAACAGAATCCGATTTCTTATCGGGCCTTTTTACACCTGGAAAAGGCCAAAGAATTCTACCACGATTCTTCTATTTTTATGGGGGAGTTGGAAAAAGCCCTCGAAATTGACCCGGATTATTTTGAACCCAAAATTTTGCGTGTCGGGTATTACTTCAACTTACAAGATCTGGATCGGGCAGACAGCTGTTTGAGGGAACTTGAAAACTCCATTGAAAAATGGGACAGCCGGCAAAAAAACCTCATCCTGCTGTATCGCAGTCTGCTCCAGCTGGATTATGCATCGGCCTATCAGCACATGAAAGAAGAGTACTTTTTGGCTCCAAGAGACTTGCAAACCAATTCGTCAGTCATGTCCATGGCACTCTTTTACGTCAACAAGCCCTCGGATATAGAGGCCTATTTTGAGCAGATCCCGATGAGTAAAGAGGAGATCCGACAAAGTGACTTTTGCCGAGATCGCCTCTATTTAAGAGCCTGGTCCCAAGTGCTCAACAAACAGTTTCATGCGGCCTTGGACCTTTTACGCCCTCATATTCAGCTCCTGGATATCGCCGTTTGAAGGAGGTCTTTTTAACTGCCTTAATTCGCTCAAGACAGTTCAAGAAAATCGAAGAGGCCGTAAAGAATTTTGAACTTCTGGATCAAACCGAAGCCGAAACCCTGGCCAAGCTTTACCTTAAAATGGGTACGGAATTCCTTTTGATCAACGAACCCAATAGAGCTCGACTTTATTTACAGCGTATTTCTCGTTTACCCTCCAACAGTATCCAAAGTCATACCCGGGCTTCTGCACTCTTTTATTCAGAGGACTATTCAGCATTTCTAGAGCTTTACTTGCAAGAACGCGAAAAGGACGTGGCTTGGACCGGTCAACACGAAACTATTTCTTGGCAGGCTATAGCCCTTACCAAAATGGGTAGGCTCAAGGAAGCGGAAATGTTGTTTGACGAGCACAAGGAGCAGGCCAATAGTGCTGTATCTTATGCCGAAGCCCAGTTCCAAGTCATTGCGGGTCAAGAAGAAAAAGCCATGAAGCTCTTGCGGACCGCTCTTGATCAGGGGCATTATTACACCCGTTCGAGCTTTGCCAATGATCCCTTACTCGACAGGCTACACAACCGATCAGATTTTCACCAACTATTGCGATTAAGACATTAGTATGCAGGAATTGAGTAATGCCTACGCTTTGTTAATCGGGGTAGGTGCCGATTTACCGATTACTGCCGCTGATGCCCAATCCCTTTATGATCTACTTGCAGATCCAAAGATTGGGGGGTATCCGGCCGATAATATCGAATTGCTAACCGAAGAGAAGGCGGATCGTCAGCATATTCTTCAGGCCTTTGATCGACTTATCGAAAAGGTGGATGAAGAATCCTCGGTACTGTTGTTTTACTCAGGACACGGAGGCTATTATCCGCCCTGGCAACAGTTTTACCTGGTGCCTCATGGCTTTGATGCAGAGGGCTATGAAGATACTTGGGTCAAGGCAGAAGAACTGCAAGAAAAAATCAAACAGCTGTCGTCTAAACGCTTGGTATTCTTCTTGGATTGCTGCCACGCCGCAGGGATCGGACAGCATTTCAAAAAATCAAAATCCAGTACCGTCAGTGCTGAGGGTTTAGCCCAGCAGCTGGATGATGGGGGAGGAATGTCCATCATCTCTTCCTGTCGCGAAAACGAGTCTTCCTGGATCCTGGACGGAGATGATCACAGTTTGTATACCCTTTGTCTACAAGAGGTGCTTCGGGCAGAACATAAAACCTACTTCAATGAACCCTTTATTCGGATTTCTGAAGTCATCCAATACTTATTTCGCAAGGTTCCTGAACGCAATCCTTATCAACGACCCTACGCCAATCTGCAGATCTATGACGATTTTATTGTCAGTCAACTTCCTGCTCAAAAACAGGTTTATTTAGAAAAGACCATTCCAATCATGGAAAATGAAAAGGAGGCGCCTGTTACGGTTTTCCGGGAAGAGGAGGGGGCTCAGGGGGTTATTCTTTTCGTTCATGGATTTTCGGGAGAGGCCTCTGATAGTTTCGGCCAAATTCCTCATCTGCTCATGGAGGAAGCCGAACTGATGAATTGGGATCTTTTTCCGGTTGGCTTCAGTTCCTTCGTCGAACCGGAACAAGGCAAAGAAATCTGGGCCAGTACCTCTGACATTGAACGTATTGCGGATTATTTGGCAACCAGTCTTCGGTACCGCTATGCCAAGTACAGCCAAATTGCTCTTTTAGGTTACAGTTTGGGAGGGCTTGTGGTTCAAAAATCCATAACCCAATTGGAAGAACCCGAAATCCGCAGAATTTCGCACGTCATGCTTTTGGCCAGTCCTAATGGAGGAATTCCGGAAGAACAGGCCGAACAGATCTGGAACCGCAAGTACAAGGACCTGGCTGCCAATCAACCCTTTATTTCAACCATGAGGGCCAAATGGGCTGCGCGCTTCCCCGAGCGTTATCCTTTCCGCCTCCATGTGGTTGCTGGCACACAAGACCACGCCATTTCTTTAGAATCGAATTTTGGGCCTTTTCAAGATAAGGAGTGCGTAACCATTGCAGGAGATCACCTGAGTTTACTCAAAGGGGAGAACCGAGAAAACGACGCATACCAATTAATCTTTCAAAGCCTGAACAACAAGAAGTTCTTTCATCGGTATACCTCCCAGGAAGAAATCGAGGTTACCCTCGGTAAATACCGCAAAGTGGTAGACCGCCTCTTGCCCCGAGCTGACGATTTAGACGTTCGTTCTATGAAACAGCTGGTATTTGCCCTCGAAGGGTTGGGCCGAGTTGACGAAATCATGGACCTCTTAAGGGAACATCCCTTGGCCCAACGCAATACGCACTTGCTAGGACTCATAGCCGGGCGGCTCAAACGCAAATATTTAGAAACCCTTTCTTTTGCCACAGCCCAGGAGTCCTTTACCTTTTACGAAAAAGGCCTGGAACTGGCTCAGAAAAGAGAAGATTGGTCAGAAGCTTACTACCACAGCATCAATTTAGCATTCTTATCGCTGCTCGCCTTTGAAGATCCGGTCGATATGAAAAGACATGCACGCGAAGCTTTGGACTTGATTGAAAAAGCAGGGGAGGAAGGACTATGGGTTGAGGCCACCAAGGCGGAGGCCTACCTCTACCTCAAGGAGGAAGATCAAGCCCGGGCTCATTACGAAGCTGCTGCACTTTTAGGCGGGCTCCGAGAAAAAATATCCATCCACACCAATGCCTATCAGGCCTTTATTGGATTAAGCGGAAATGCGGATGATCAACAGCCCTTTCTTCAATTTCTTCACCAGCAGTTTTTACGCTGATATTTTTACTATTTTTCGAAATGCTTAAAATCAACCGGAAAAAGGCGGAAAAGCTGGATTTCAAACAGGCCATCAAAAAGCCCATACCTGTTGGATGCATAAAAATGGACGAAGACTTTGAAGTCGAAACCATGGAAGGCATCATGCGAGGTAAAAAAGGAGACTGGCTGATGCGCGGGATTGAGGGAGAGCTCTATCCCTGTGATGCCGAGATTTTTGAGAAGACCTATATCCTTCTTGATCCGGATGAAGAGTAAATCGTAAACTACCTCACATGACTAGCGAAACCCTATTTTTTAGTTACTCCCGTGACGACTCTGAGTTTGTCCTGCGATTGGCCAACCAACTGCGCGGTGCAGGGGCATCTATCTGGCTGGACCAATTGGATATTGCACCCGGAAATCACTGGGATAGCACCATAGAAGAAGCGCTACAAGCTTCTGGCTACCTCTTGGTTGTACTTTCCAAGACTTCCGTGGAGTCCAATAACGTAATGGATGAAGTTTCCTTTGCGATGGAGGAAGACAAAAAAGTAATCCCCTTACTCGTAGAAGATTGCGAAATTCCATTCCGACTTCGTCGACTTCAACAGGCCGATTTCAAAGAATCCTATCGTGCAGGTTTAGAGCAATTGATTCAGGCTTTGGACTTGAAAGAGGAGGTGACTCATAAATTATTGGACGAAAAAGGGAACAATCAGCCAAAGAGCTCAGAGGAAAACACAAGAACCGAACCTGTTCTAGCCAAAGAACCAACAGAAAACGTTCAAGTGAAGGAACCGGTGATGGCCTTTTCAACGGGTTCATCAGAACGCCCCAGCTATGAGGCTTCTTCAGAGTCCTCTTACCGACCTAGAAGAAAGTCGAGAGGTTGGGTACTGCCTCTATTCCTTCTTATTCTGATTCTAAGTGCAGGGGCGGCAACCTATCTGTGCGTTATTCCTGATTATCTGGGTCTTAGCGAATTGGTTGGTAGCAGCTGCCAAAACGAAGCAGATCAAACGGCCTTAAGTCTCTGTGCTGATTTGCAGAGCGTGGACTGTTATACGGCTATCATCACCAGCGCCAGCAGTTCTAATCAGGATATCGCTAAAGCCGATGCCGCTGTACGCGAAAAGCTTTCTGAGGAGGGTTATATACAATATTCTGAATCTGACGGAAGTGCCCGTTATTTTGACCAATTGCTTGGCGATCCGGCTAAGGAACCGGCTGCCGGAGATCTGCTTATTGCTACAAGAGCTCGAAATGTTCGGGATGGTGTCATCGGAGTGGACGAAGTGGCCGAACGCAATGGTGATGTTATTGACGAAAAAGAGTTGATCGTTGTTTCGGAAGCCATTATGAGTGGCACCGCCATTTGGATTAAAATCAACTATACCAACGATTAATTGAATAAGGTTTCAAAAGGATGGCTCAGTTTTTCTGGGCCATTTCTTTTTTGACATGGTTCAGCACAATCATCCAGTTCATTTTAAGAATCAAAGCCGCCGTGGGCAGGTTGTCTTCTTCAATAGCCTGCACAATGGCTTCTTTCTGGTTGTCAATATGCTCATAAAAAGAAGGTTCGGTAACAAAGGCCTGCTCATAGAACAAAACCCGAATTCGTAAATCCTGGATAATTCCCAAAAGGACCTTGTTGGTGCATTTACCCGTCAACAGGTCATGAAAGGTATAATGCGCATTAAGTCGACTGAGGTAGGTATGGGTCTGTTCTAGATTGCGAAGTTGCTTTCGAAGCTCAGTGGTATCTATTTGGTCAATTGCCGTGTCTTCCAGGGCCATCAGTTCCAATTGAGCGAGGGTTTCGAATAACTGCTCTGCTTCCTTGGCTTCCATTTTGCTAATAACAAAGCCTCTATTGGGCAATGCTTTGACAATACCGGCGTGTTCGAATTGACTCAATGCTTCCCGAATAGGAGTTACACTGATCTTGGTTTCCCGAGAGAGGGAAGCCAGGTTAATGGATTCACCAACGCCCAAGCGGCCTTGCTGAATTTGCTCCAACAAGTACGTCTTCACCTGATCTCGTAATATACTGCGGTCCATGGATCATTAAAGGTATTGGTTTCCTGTATAGTTCTAAAGGAAAGATTCTATCTTTAACGTACTATCCAATTTGCTCTATGAAAAAACGATGTGTACTCACTGCTTTTGTTCTTTTGTTTGTGGCTTGTAAGGAGGAACCCACTCCGACAACTATTGCGGATCAGTACTACGAAACAGAACTGTTTAAGGCGGTTCAGCTGGAGGGATTCTTTCCGGATTCCAAAACCTTTGTGGACTACACCCCAAAGGATTCCTTTGCCCTGCTCGAGAAGAAATACCTGGAGCTACGCGAAGAGAAGGACTTTTCACTGAAAGCGTTCGTAGAAGAGAACTTTGAGCGCTTCCCCGCCTTACCAGAGATTGCTGCTAATGACACCCTTTCCGATATGTATGCGCACATTGAGCGCATGTGGCCAAGACTGCGCAAAGAAGCTGATGTTCCAGAAGCCCATTCGAGTAAAATCGCTTTACCCAAGCCCTATATCGTCCCTGGGGGTCGCTTCCGTGAAATCTACTACTGGGATTCCTACTTTACCATGGAAGGCTTGCTGGTGAGTGGGCGGTATGAACTGGCCGAAAGCATGGTCGAAAACTTTGCTTTTTTGATAGACTCCCTTGGATTCATTCCCAATGGAACCCGGGATTATTACCTCACCCGCTCTCAACCCCCTTTTTTCAGCTTGATGGTGGATGCCATTTCTCGAGAAAATCCAGCACAGCGCCTGCGCTTTTTACCACAGATGCTTGCCGAATATGATTTTTGGATGCGGAAAGACAGCCTGAACGAAAGCTGGGGAAGCTCGACGGCCAGTCGTTATCGGGTTGAATTGGCTGATGGTGCTGTACTCAACCGCTATTGGGATTCTGGAGATACACCCAGACCAGAATCATATCGAGAGGATCGCGAATTAGCCGAAATGCTCTACGATGAGAAACAAAAGAAACAACTGTACCGTGACCTTCGAGCTGCGGCCTGTTCGGGATGGGATTTTAGTTCCCGTTGGTACGGTACCAAAGGAAAATTTTCGACAACCAAGACCACCCGTATTTTACCGGTAGATCTGAACAGCCTGATGTACTTCATGGAAATGCAAATCAGTAAAGCCTATGCTGATCAAACCAAGGTTGCGGAAGCGACCCAATTCAAAGCAAAAGCGGAAGCCCGTAAGGCGGCCATTCAAAAGTACCTTTGGTCAGATGAAGGCTTCTTCCTGGATTACGATTTTGAAGATGAAAAATCCATGCAGGAATGGACATTGGCCGCGGTTTATCCACTCTATTTTGAGCTGGCAACACCTGAACAAGCCGCCCAGGTGCGCGCTACCTTAATCAAACAGTTCTTAAAACCCGGTGGTCTTCTTACCACGGTAGATCATTCAGGTCAGCAATGGGATGCCCCCAACGGCTGGGCGCCTCTTCAATGGATGGCCGTTTATGGTTTGTTGAACTACGGGTATACAGACGACGCAACTCTCGTTGCGGACCGTTGGCTCAACATCAATGAGAAAGTCTATGCGAATACAGGGAAAATGATGGAAAAATACAACGTGGAAGACCTTAGCCTGATTTCGGGGGGAGGGGAGTACCCCACCCAAGATGGATTTGGATGGACCAACGGAGTTGCCCTAGGCTTTAAAAAGCTAATGGAAAAAACCAATGAGCAGTAAACCGCAAGCTTCGTCAAACAACCTCCTTGTAATCCTTGCTTTCGCTGCGATTTACATCATTTGGGGCTCGACCTACTTACTGAATAAGATTGCGGTTCTTGAACTGCCTCCCTTTATGTTATCTGGTTTTCGCTTTACAGCGGCAGCAGGTTTAATTTTTATTTGGGCAGCCATTTCGGGTAAGCCGTTAAAAATTAACAGAAGACAAGCGCTGAATTCCCTATTTGCTGGTTTTCTTTTTCTATCCATAGGCAATGGCTTTTCCGTTTGGGCCTTGCGTTACTTAGACAGTGGATTTGCAGCCCTTGAAATCTCGGCTCAACCTTTGGTTATTCTATTGATGATGTGGGTCTTACAAGGTAAACGCATCCAACCTCAGTCGTATGTGGGGGTGCTTTTGGGGGTGATCGGAATGTACCTCTTGGTGAGTCAGCAACAAATCCTAACGCAGGAATATGCCTGGGTGGGAATGCTTCTCATTTTAATTTGTATGATCAGCTGGTCTTATGCCAGTTTATTTGTAGCCAAAGCCGAACTCCCTAAAAACTTCTTGGTCAACACCGCTTACCAAATGCTTTGGGGTGGACTCCTGTTGATGGTCATGAGTACGATCGCAGGGGAGCAGTGGAGTAGTCCGGTGACTTGGAGTACTGATGTACTCTGGGCCATGGGTTTACTTGTCATCTTTGGAAGCATTATTGCCTTCACCTCTTTTAATTTCTTATTGCGTACCGTTTCTCCCGAAAAGGTGGCGACCAGCACCTATGTCAACCCCATTGTGGCCTTGATTTTAGGGGCTTATTTCTTAAACGAAAAGATCACCCTTCAGGCTGGTATGGCTGCACTAATCCTGCTATCAGGTGTTTACTTCATCAATACCAAAAAAAAGATTGTCCTGTTTTCTCGCTTTAGAACCAAAAGACGTTTGAACGAGAAAAACCACTAAGGTATACGATTCGATGTCAGTACCCGTTTTACTGGGGTAACCCAAACAACGATAACCATGTCTTTGAATAAGCAAATCACTAAAAAAGCATTCTTTTTTGCCTTTATTGGACTTTTCGTCATCGGCTGTAGTGAAGAGGAGACTCCGGATTTAGGTGTAGAAAACGGGCAGGAACTGACGAGCCAAGAAATGGAAACCATCCTGAATGCAGATGACCTGACTTCGACTGTGGACGATGTGCTTTCTGACCTCTATATTGGTGGTTTTGCCACAAAACGTGCTGGTGAAAGAGCGAAGAACGACTGCTATGAAACCACCTATACTGAAAACGGCTTTACGGTAACCTTTACAGACTGCTCTGTTGAAGGGTCAGAAACGCTCAATGGTACCGTTAATGTTTTCTACGAAGAGAACCAAAATGGGGCGAGTTTTACCGCTACTTTCACAGACTTTATGGTTGGTGAAACAACGGTAAATGGAACACGCCGCATTACCCTTAATGGGGAACAAAGCGAAACCAATATTTCGTTCACCACAACTAGTAATATTACGGTTACTCTGGAAGATGGCAGCGTTATTACAGAAAACGGAACCAAAACCTTTACGGTCGTCTTTGAAGAAGGAGAAGATACCCTCTTTAACCTGCAAGGAAACTGGACTATTACGGAAGGTGAAAACACCTTTACCATTGCCGGAAACATTTCGAAGCAGTTCAACTGTGCTTACTGGTCCTCTGGAACCATGAATGTGAGCAAGAATGGACTCTCTCTTGATGTAGACTTTGGAGACGGGACCTGTGACAAAAAGGCCACAGTAACTTATCCTAATGGCGCTACCCAGGAAATTACGCTTGACTAATCAACGCTCCTAACGATACTTCAAAAGCCCGGATTAACCGGGCTTTTTTTGTGTGTAGACCCTATTACCCTAGTAATTTGAGACCTTTAATATTCCCTATCTTTAAGGGTTTATAAATCATTTCCCTTATGAAGCTCACTCGCGTTCTTTTCTTGATGCTTTTTTCTTTGTCCGGCCTCTGGTGTATGGGTCAGGAAGAATCTTCCCAATTGTCAACAGCGAATTATGAATCTTTGCAGTATAGAACCGTAGGACCTTCTCGAGGTGGACGTGTGACGACTGTTACGGGAGTAGCCAAAGAGCCCGGGACCTTTTACCTAGGGGCTTCCGGAGGAGGGGTATGGAAGTCCCTGGACTACGGCACCACCTGGAAGAATGTTTCCGATGGTTACTTTGATACACCTTCAATTGGAGCCATCAGTGTCGCTCAAAACGATCCGAATATTGTCTACGTGGGAACCGGTTCAGACGGGCTCCGCAGTAATGTTATCAGCGGAAAAGGGGTCTACAAATCCATCGATGGAGGTAAATCCTGGAAGCATATCGGCCTTAGAAATGCCGGGCAGATCGGGGCGGTAGAAATCGATCCCAACAACAGCAATATCGTGTGGGTCGCTGCCATCGGGAATGCTTTTACCAGCAACCTGGAGCGGGGAATCTACAAAACAAAAGACGGAGGAGAAAACTGGGAGAAAGTACTCTTTATATCGGATAAGGTTGGCTTTTCTGACTTGGAACTGCTGCCCGGAAATCCCAATGTGGTGTATGCAGCCGCTTGGAAGGCAGAGCGCAAGCCCTGGACGATTATTTCTGGGGGAAACCGGGATGAAGGCGGGATTTATAAATCCGTCAATGGAGGTCAAGACTGGGTGAGGCTGAATGAAGGTTTGCCACAGAATACGATAGGAAAAATTGATCTTGCGGTATCACCAGTTGATTCCAGCATTCTTTACGCCGTAATTGAAGCCCCGGAAGGAGAGCAGGGACTGTACAAATCCTCAGACCAGGGTGGTTCATTTACCCATGTCTCTGATGATATCCGCCTGGTCAACCGTCCCTTTTACTACACCAATGTAGAACTAGACCCGACTAATCCCGATATTGTTTACTCCAATGCCAACCCCTTAATCAAATCGACTGATGGCGGAAAAACCTGGAGAGTCCTGTCAGTTCCTCATGGCGATAACCATGATATCTGGCTCAACCCAAGTAACCCGCAACTCCTTATTCAGGCCAATGATGGAGGAGCGAACGTGAGCTTTAATGGCGGAGAAACCTGGTCTACTCAATTCAACCAGCCAACAGCTGAGCTCTATCAGGTCGAGGTCGATGACCAATACCCGTATTGGCTCTACGCAGGCCAACAAGACAATTACACCACCATTGCCGTACCGAGTTTTCCACCAAGTGCTGTGCAGAATCCTGGATCTGCCTGGATCATTAATACGGGTGGCTGCGAAACCGGACCTGCGGTCCCTAAACCCGGTAACCCCAATATTGTCTACGCCAACTGTAAAGGGCGGTTTGGAGTTTTTAATAAACTAACCGGAGTGGAGAAAAGCTACTATGTGGGAGCTTCGAATATTTACGGCCACAATCCTAAAGACCTGGTATACCGTTTTCAGCGTGTAGCTCCGGTACATGTTTCGCCCCATAACCCGGATGTGGTCTATCACGGCTCCCAGTTTTTGCACAAAACCGATTCGGATGGTTTTGAGTGGGAAACCATTTCACCCGATTTGACGGCTTTTGAAGCGGACAAACAGGTAATTTCCGGAAGCCCTATTACCCGGGATATCACCGGAGAAGAGTACTACAGCACCCTGTATTCTATTCGGGAATCCTCTTTGCAAGAAGGCTTGATTTGGACGGGGTCAAACGACGGAGTTGTCTCTGTGACCCGCGATGGTGGAAAAACCTGGTCAAATGTCACGCCTAAAAAACTACCCAAAGGAGGGCGGGTAGAATCCATTGCCGCCTCTGTGCATGATTTGGGCACCGCTTATATTGCTGTCGATCGCCACCTTTTAGGAGATGCAAAACCCTATTTGTACAAAACCACAGATTTCGGAAAAACCTGGTCGCTATTGACCAAGTCGGGTAGTGGAATCCCCTCTGATTACACCACCCGAGTACTGCGTGAAGATCCAGTGCGCAAAGGCTTGCTTTATACAGGTACGGAATACGGAATGTTCATTTCTATGGATGATGGCCAGAGCTGGGAAGCTTTTCAGCAAAACCTGCCCGTGACACCCATTACCGACATAAAAATTTACCGTGGAGACCTGATTGTCAGCACTATGGGCCGAGGATTCTGGATTCTAGACAATATTACGCCTCTACGAGATCAAGGCATCAGCTCTCTAGGGGCTAAGCCTCATTTATTCGCTCCGGATAAAACCATTCGTTACCGTTACCCGTTGGTACGTTCTTCCGGGACTTTTCCAGCTTATCCAAGAACAGCGGTCTATATTGATTACTATCTGCCCGATAGTAAATCAGAGGTGCAGTTGGATATACTAGACAAGTCTGGGAATACGGTGGTCTCCATTTTTAGTGGGAACTCCCTACTCAAATCATCCGTCGAAGAGGTAGAAGACATGAATCTGAGTACTACTTTCCGCTATGTAAATACCCGATTAGAAAAGGGTAGGGGAATGCACCGATTTGCTTGGGATCTGCGCTCTAAAGGTCCGTGGCACAAAAATAGCAGAAGGCGATACCGCAATGGGCCCATGGTCCTTCCGGGACAATACACGGCTCGTCTGACTGTAGGGGAGCAGCAAATGGAACAATCCTTTGAGGTTTTGGCCGATCCACGTGTAGAGGCGGAAGGATTGACCTTGGACAAACTGCAAGCGCAAGGGGAGTGGCAACAAAAAGTTATCTCTTTATTGAGCGAAGCTCGCCAGCTTCAGGATCGACTAGAAAAGGACCTCAAAAAAGCCAAAGGAAGTTCTGAGCGTCAGGAAAAACTGAAGAATGTGCTCAACAAGCTTCGAAACGCCAAAGGCGCTTATCCACAGCAAATGCTGGTCTCACAGATATCTTATCTCTACAATATGGTCGGAAGAACCGATCAGAAGGTAGGCAAGGATGTGCAAGAGCGATATGAGGAGCTTAAAACCGTACTGGAAGAGCTAAATTCATCCCTCGACTAGTTGAAATAACACTTCAACGCCCGAAAATAGATGGTAATCTGTATAAGGATTACAGTTTTCTAGTAGTGCACTGACCAGGAGTTGAAAGAACTTTAGGATTTTTTTCTGCTTATGTGCAAATCTATTATGGTTTCTGTATTTGTTGGCTTTTTGACGCTTCAGGCGTGTAAAACTGACAAAAACCGACGAAGGACCAGCAATCTTGCTGAAAACCCTGTGATTTCCATCTGTCTCGATTTTGGAACTTACCCCGATGATACCCCTATAAGTTCGCCTTTTAAACAAGCTGGTTTTACTGTAGAATCTGATGGCAAACTCATGGTGAACGAAACAGGGCAAAAAACTGCCTTGCAATTCGAATCCGAAGGAATGTCGATTGGGCTTCCAAAACGGCTGAATCAGGTTAAACTGCGAATGGCGAGCAACAATATCGAATTTAAGGTTTGGGCGACTACTGAACAGGGAAAAGTCCTCGATAGTGCTGCAGTCTATCAAAACTCTTTTAAAGATTTCTATTTAATTGGAAAGGGAATTGAACGCGTTGTATTTCATGGCGGTGGCAACAAAGGCGCCCTCAAAGAAATCTGTGTGGATTTGTAGGGAAAGATCTAATGGGTTCTAAGACGATGATAAAACTTCAACTTTGGCCTAAAATCGGTACCTTCTGACGCTAAAGCGTCAGAACTGATTTTATATCAAATAGCAAAACTATACGCCGGGGACACCATCAATTACTGCTCAGACTATTTGTTCTATAATTTATATTATGTAAAATAGATTATAGGAGATACAGAATGGCCTCCTTTATAATCCCCTTTAAAAGATCTAGTTAACGACGATTTCTAGTACGTTTTGCTTCTGATTGCGTTTAGAAAGATGCACCACCACTTCTTTTTTTTGCTCTGTGGTTTTTCCAAAGTCTGTGTAGACCACACATTTCAATACCAAAGGTGTTTGATCTGCTTCTGAGATATTCCCTAAGTACTTTACGTTCACAATCCATTTTCCGATAGATTCTTTACCATAGAATTCAAATTCTTCCAACATATAGCCGTTGATCAAGCCTGAATTCAACCGTTGTGCATCTTCATTACGCGAATATCCCCAATTGTAATACCGGTCTTGAGGATTCACGAATTGCAACTCAAACTCGGCCTCCGGGTTATTCCATTCAAACACAAAGCGCGCATCATAACGGATATTGTTGGCCAGGTAGGAATCGATGGAGTTTACATTCAATGCAGCCCTGTTTTTCTCAATAAAATTCTTGATATCCCTGAGCAGTGTTTTTTGAATGGGCTGCGCATTGATCTCCTTGAATTTCTTTCTCCCTTTAAGAAGCGCGTACTTGGTTTCCATCTGGGTCTGAATGGCTTTATCGTCGGGCAACATCACTCTTTTGTAATACGCGTGCAAATTACTGGGCGAAATCTCCAGGATTTGATCGTTCACCAGACGTGCCTGTTGGTCGTAGCCTGCTTGAGAAAGATAAAATTCAACCGTTCTCAACAGTTTGATATCTTCCGGGAAATACTCCAGAATATTAGTTAAAACACTTATAGACCGTGTTTTATTTTGCTTCGAAAAATAATCATAGGACTCCAGGTAGAAGGCTATGTTTCCTTTATTCAATTCCTGAAGTGAGCTGTAGGTTTGGTAAGCCTCCTGCGGGTTTTGAGCCGCTTTGAGCAGCTGATAAAAGGGCGCCTCTTGGGGTTTGGCCAAGGCTTCGTTCTCGTTATAAATATTGTCCGTCAGTCGTGCTCGATCCACAATTTCGCCATTTTTACCCTTAGTGACCGCTGTCTTTGTGGTAATCAACAACACCCCGTTGGAACCCAAGGATCCAAACCGGTTGGTTGCAGCCAACCCTTTCAAAACCGTAATATCTTCTATGAGTGCAGGATCAATAAAATTGGTGCTTGCGATGGCATCTCCGCTCTGAAAATTCGAACTAGACGAATTCGATTGCTTGATCGGCACTCCATCGACCACGATAAGTCCATAGTTATTTAACAACATGCTGGATTGGCCTCTCACGATAAACCGGCTGAGGTCCTGATCTGCTCCACTTTGGATCCCCCCTCCTGTCGTTACTCCAGAGAATCGCCCGCGCACAGCCGAATTTAAATTGGTATTTACCGTAGTGAGCTCCTCCTTGCCTATAGACTGAACAGCATAGCCGGTTCCCTCCTCTTCCTTGGAAACTTCAGACACCTTCTTGTTTTCGGTAAGGACCACTTCATCCAATTGGGTGATCCTAGATTTTAAAAAGAGTTCGCGATCCTGGATATCCCTTATCGCAAAAGTAAAATCGTTGTTTACAATAATACTGTCACCTTCAATGCCTCCGGGATCAAATACTCCCCTTGCTGATCGGTGTACACCACCCGATCAGATCCCTTTACCCTTACCGGAATATTCGCCAACCGTTCGTTATCAACGAAAACGGTGCCTCGAATTTGAGCCCCTTCCTCTTCTACCCTTTTTACCAGCTGTTCCGAAACCAAATCTTGAAATTCTGAACGGTTTAACAGAGCTGTTCTATTCAAGAACTTTCTATTGCCCTTGGGTGAACTATTGAGAATGGTACTCCCCTCTCCTAGCAGTAGATAATCCTTTTTAAGAAGTTGAAGGCCGTCTGTAAATAGGTAGACTTTGCGGTTCTCAATTTTTGGATTTAAGGCAGAATAAAAAGCAGCACCCTCGTAATCGACATTTTGCAGGTCCGTTTTCAGTTTACTCCAATTGCCCTGTCGAATTTGATAAGTCCTCTCTTTGACATCCATTCCGAACAACAAGAGCTGCACCCTGGTCTCTTTCTTTTCTTTAAAAAGCTTCTCCAAGTAGCTCATTTCTTCCTCTATAGCCCGGACTTCCATCGATTTTGAAGTATCCCAACAGATAACCACGGTTGAAAGCCCATTTTGAGACCAAACCGGTACTAAAACAAAAGCAAGAAGAAAGAAAAAAGTGAATTTTCGAGCAAGCATAGGTGATGATTTCTTAGTCTTTCAAATTACTAAGAATGCCGATAATGCTCTAGTACCTTAACAGAATATCCTTCAAGTTCCCTATAAAGAACAGGCTATCTTCGTTCAACATTTTAGGAAAGAAGGTTCTTTGGTCCTAGTAGTAGCCTTTAAGGTCCAGAAGATAGGAAGCCAACTCGTGTTCCAGGTCGGAAAAACGAGATTGCAGGCGCTCGAGACGTTCGATCAGCATTTCCCGAATGGTTTTGCCATTTTTGATCACTTCGAATAACAAAACCTGATCTCGAGCCAAATCCCGAAAACCTATTCGCAGATTGCGTAACTTTTCAAAAGATTCCAAATTGTTGGGCTCGTAAGTATAGGATTGCAGTTTCGTACTAATTCGCAATACACTTTTGTGACTGCGTTCCAGCTTGAGGATCAATTGATCCAATTCTGATTGTCCTGTAGCAACAATTTTAGTCTCGGAATGTGGCATAATTGTTTAAGTATCGAATCGTCCAGTTAAATTACGCTTATTTTAGCCTTTTATTGCCTTATTCCTACAAGACTAATCAACAAAAACCAAGAAAATATCAACATTTAACGCTTCTCAAATCCTTGTATTACAGCATATTATATCACTGCACCGGAATCATTAAAATAAATAATATTTTTCTTACAAATTGTTCAGCAAATCTACATGAATCTTAGACATCTCCTTTCTCTTATTGCGCTTTTTTTTACGATTAACACTGTTTTTTCTCAGGATAGCTTAAACAGAATGCGTTTCACGAATGTAGACGTCCGTTTTACTTTTCCTTCCAAAAACGTGAAGGGCACTTTCACTCAATTCAGTTTCCCCGATACGGTTCATTTGGACTCTCTCCAGCCCCAAGAATGGAAGGCTAGTATCCAAGTGGGAAGTATCGAGACCGGCAATGCGATTCGGGATTGGCATTTAATGAGTAAGAAATACTTCAACCGCAAGGAGTTCACAACCATGGAATTCCATACAGAAAGCCTGATCAAGACTTCCAATGGCTACCAAATAAAAGGTAATATCCGGATTAAAGGCGTTCAAAAGCCCCTGGAGCTGAGGATCGAAAAGAACCCAAGTAAGGACTATTACACCGCAATAGGCGAGCTGTTCAGCAGTGACTTTGGGATTTGGATTAAAAAGAAAAAGGAAGAGAACAAAGTCACTTTCCGTATTCGTTTTGGTCTAAAGGAATCTCTCTAGGCGTCTTCCAACTTCTTGGTGATGATCGAAAGAGCATCTTCCACCGTCTGCATGCCATCCATGTCTTCATTCTCTAACACCACGCCGAATTCATCTTCTACATCCAAAACAATGTCCACAAGGTGAGCGGAATTGATATTCAAGTCTTGTATAAAATTACTCTTCAACTGAACATCCTCAATACTCACATCTTCAGGAAGATAGAGCTTTACAATTTTTAGCAGGCTCTCCTGCATTTCGTTTTTATCCATAGGCGTGTTTAAGGTCAATCCATTGACCACTTCTTAAAAATAACACTTGCGTTTACATCTCCAAAACCAAAACTCGCTTTGATGATAGCCTCCAGGGACTGGTATCGGGATGTTTGCAAAACTCGATCCCCGGCCATCTCTGCAATTTCTGGATGCAGATCGACGCAATTTCGATTCCCATAAATCACCTGGTGCTTGAGTTGATTTACACAAGCGACCAATTCAATGCTGCCAGAGGCCGCTAAGGCGTGCCCAAGGTGCCCCTTGAAACTATTGATTGGAGGCAGATTGGCTTGCTGTTCGGCAAACACTTCTGTCCAGGCGGCAATTTCTGCTACGTCTCCCTTGGTTGCCGTTAAATGCCCGTTGATCGCATTGATCTCACTCGCGTTTAATCCACTTTTATTAATCGTTTCTCGAATGCAGTCGCGCACAGCCTTAGGATTGGGTGCCGTTAGACTCCCCCCTTCCCTTTGACCTCCGGCATTGAGACTACCTGACAGATATTCAGCGTAAATAGTTGCTCCGCGTTCTGTAGCGGTATCCAAGTCCTCCAAAACCAAGGCTCCGGCGCCACAAGAAGGAACAAAGCCCGCCGCAGTTGCACTCATTGGACGACTGGCTTGATCCACTTTGTCGTTGAAAGATCGGGGCAGCACCCTCATTGCATCAAAACCACCCCAAACATAGGGTCCGCCTTCGCTAGTACTGCCAACCAACATCCGTTTGGCTTTGCCTTGTTTTATCCAATCGGCGCCAAGAATAACGGCTTCTGTTCCAGTACTACAAGCAGAGGAGTTGGCGCTTATTCGGTTTCCACAACCCAACAAACCAGCCAAGTATGCACTGGCTCCACTGGTCATGGTTTGCAAAACCGTTGTGCTTCCCAAGCGGCGAACATTACCCTGGTCAACCTGAGCAAAAGCCTCGTACAGCTTATCTACACCAAGAACTCCAGCTCCAAAGACCATCCCTGCCTGTGGATCACGCTGTTCAGGCCTTGCTTCTAATCCTGCATTCTTCCAGGCTTCCATCCCGCTTAATACCGCATAAACCATACCCGCACTTTTCAGCCCTCTCTGCCACAGCTTATCAAAATAAGGCGCTAACATTTCTTCCTGGTAGGCCGGTTTCGCTCCCAACTGGCACCCGAAGTTCAACTCTTGCAATTCAGGAAAGTGTTCGATAGCATTTCCGTTAGAGAGCAATAAGTCATGAAGAGCATCGGCGCTCAAAGCTCCGGGGGCGCAAACCCCAATGCCAGTTACTACAACCCTTCTTTTTCTAGTTGACATATTAAACTCTATATATATGTTTTTCAGTATATAACATTCCAGACATAACTCCTCTGCCTATCATTTCTTCCTGCTGATTAAACAGCTGTACTTTGGTCTTGAGCTTATTAAATCGGTAGTAGACAGGAGACCCTATAACAATCAGTTTATCAGCAGGGTAAAGAGGCTTTAGAAACTCCATTTGCACTTCAGAAAAGGCAATTTGTCCATTTTGGACCTCTCCGCTCGTTTGCTCCTCTAAAAACAAACCATGTATACCCAAGGCTATTTGAGCCGCTGATTCGATCAGAATTACGCCCGGCACAACAGGGTTAGCCGGAAAATGGTCAGAAAAAACAGGCCAGTCCTTTTTAAAAGTGAAGTAGCCCCTGATTTCTGCATCGGTCAGGTGGTCAATGCCTTCAACGAACAAAAAGTCTCTGCCATAGGGCAATCGTTCGATATAGGCCGTGTATTTGTTGTTTCTCATTAACGTATACTTTCTCCCCCATCTACAGGAATGATGGCTCCATTAATCCAGAGTGCTTCATCCCTAGCCAGCAAGCTGACAACCTTAGCCACATCCTCCGGAGTGGTGAGCCTTTGGTAGGGATTTCTTCTCTCACTTTCTCTTTTAAGCTCTTCTATACCCGGGATTAAGGCCGAGGAAGGCGTCTCCGTAACCCCCGCCTGTAGGCAATTAAAGCGTATACCTTTGGGTGCGTATTCCAGCGCCATAGAACGAATTAGACTTTCCAGGGCCGCCTTTGCAGCGCCCACGGCTGCATAACCAGGCCAGGCCCTACGCCCTCCTTCACTGGTGAAAGCCAAAACACTCGCTGGAGAAGTCCATAGATTTCGCTTGTCTAATTCCTGAACCCAGCGCATGAGCGAAAATGCCATCGCTTCGGCTGTCACTGCTAAGTCGGCCGGTGTTAATGAATCTTGATCAATCAAATGCTTTACATTCCCTTTGGCTATACTAAAGAGCAAAAGCCGCACTTTGATTTTGGGGTTTTTTGACAAGGTTTCTTCGATGGCCTTCACCATTTTTTGAGGGTGAATGGCATCCGTATTTTGGGTGATTAATTCCGGACAATGCTGGCGTAATTCAGCAAATTTTTTCTCGAGATTGTCTCTTTCTGTTCCCCGATCTCGGTGCAAAATCCACAAGGCGTAGCCCTTTTGAGCTAATTTTTGAGCACTGGCCCATCCAAGGCCGCTGCTTCCCCCTAAAATCAAGGCGTATGGCTTAATCGTATACGATTTTTTCGGTTCCATAGTACGCTATTTCCATTCAATTAATACCCTTTGAGCCGAAAATCCTGGCCCAAAACTGAGCAATAAACCCTGGTCTCCTGCAGGGACTTCCCGATTCAAAAATCGTTCGAGTACATAGAGGACGGTTACACTACTCATGTTCCCGAATTGCCTCAACACTTCCCGGGTGTCGTCAATGTTCTTTCCCAAGCCTCCGAACAAGTCTTCGACGGTCTGGACGATCTTTCTTCCTCCCGGGTGAAAAACCAGGTGTTTGAGTCGATTGAGATCACTCCCGTTCTCTTGCAGAAAGGGCACTAAAAGATCCATAAAATGACTTTCTATCATAGAAGGCACCTCGGGATCCAAAATCATTTGCAAACCCGTATTGGTAAGGTCAAAGCCCATCAAATGGGTGGCTTCATAGAAGTGATACATCCCCTCCCCTTTGATTTCGGGCCCTTTGTCTTCGTCTTTTGAGCTCAAGAGCACACAAGCTGCGCCATCTCCAAAGAGGGCAGCACTGACCATATTGGCCATACTGAAATCTCCGTGTTGAAAGGTAGCGGTAGGACATTCCACCGCAACAAGGGCAACCCGTTTTCCGGGATTGGCTTTCAAATAGTGCGTTGCGTATATAATTCCAGAAACCCCTGCGGCACATCCCATCTCCGTTACCGGCAGCCGTTTTACATCGCGTCGGAGTTCTAAAGCATTGATCAGGTAGGCATCCAAAGAAGGATCATGATCCCGGTGCAACTCACGGTAATCACCATGTCGATACTCTTTTCGGCCCATCCCGACTCCTTTAAAGCTCCGCGCAAACAGTTTTCGCCCAATTCCTTGGCCGCCGCTTCATAAAGCTTGTTTTTATCTTGAAATGAGGTGGCCTGAAAAACCTCTTCAATGCTCATAATGCCGTAGCGTTTGTCTACGCCTGCTCCTTCAAACACTTTGACCACCTTGCGTATAAAGCGCTCGTCCTGGCCTTCAAGCCAGAGCCGAACAAAAGGTAAAATTTCGGCCGTATTGCGCGTGTGTTCAGGCAATGCCTTATGCACATGGCTAATGCGCGGGTAGTTCAAGGCGGTTGTTGTTTCTTTCATTACGGGTTGTTCAATTTTTTGATGGTTTAAGAGGTTCAAGTACCCAAATCAATCGAAATAAGGGCTGTTTGCGAATTCGGTGCAGGGCCTGGGGAATCTCTAGGGCCCATTGCTTAAATTCTTGGAGATGAAACGCCCGACGTATACTGATCAAGCCATCCGTTTTGGCGATTTGAGTTCGAATAAAAACTAAACTAAAGACTTTAAACAATCGGTAAGCCCAAGGATGCCTTTCCAGATCATTGATCAAAACACCCAACTCGACCCTTTCGACTAAAGTTTTCAATAAGATCTTGGCCTCCTCATCGGTAAAATGATGCAGGGTCAGATTGCAAAGTATAATGTCCGGTTTATTTTCTGTGGACATTTTTAAAATGTCTTGTTGGTAGAACTGTAAACGCTCGTCGTGGGCATAATTTCGACGAGCAACTTCAACGCTGAGTGCACTCAAGTCAAAACCTTGAAAAGTGTAGCTCTTCTTACCGTTTTTCAGGTGTTTTGACAGGTAAGCAAGAGTACTTCCATCCCCGCTTCCAAGGTCCCAAATCGTATACGATTCTTTTATGTTTCTGTTTATCAATTTTTTAACCTCCGAAAGGTTGGCTTTGTGTCCGCCGAGCATGGCATTGCACCGACTGATGTCCCGATAGGCCCTTTCATAACTTCCCGGCACCTTTTCCGGCCCGTCCATGATCTCTTTTCCATCAAAACGTACACTAAAATCCATCATACGCTTAACGGTTCTCCGTGGGTTAATTGAATGAGCTTTTGAACCAAATGAGGATACTGGTTTAAGAGAGGAACCAGGGGTTCACTCAGTACTTTTTTACCTATAAGGTTCTGAATATACCTACCGGTACGCATACGGGTTTGAAAATGCTTTTTCCACTTTTTGCTGTATTCAGATTCCAGGGTTGGGCGATTTATCTCACCAGCCAGAAATGAGGAGATGAGTTGCGCTCCTATAGAAGCAGCATGGATGGCCATCGCCATCCCGTTTCCGCAAAGGGGATGAATGAGTCCTGCACTATCGCCTGCGTAGAGAATATGGTTTTCGACACTCTCTTTAATACCAAAAGAGATTTGCGCAATACTCATGGGACGATCGAACAAGGGCGTCGCCTCTTGGAGAAAAGCCTTTAAATGAGGATTCTCACTCAATACTTTGAGTAGTGCATCACGGGAAGTCCCTTTATTTAAGCGGTTTTGATGTATTAAGAAACACAGGTTGACGGATCCGTTCTCAGTCCGGGACAAACCACAATAGCCACCCTGAAAACTATGCAACTCCACGGAACCCGACGGAAAAGCCGAACTCGTGTAATGTTCTTTAAAGGCCACCCAAGGACTCTTCTGCTGAATAAAAGAACGATCGAGTTGCCGATCCAAAGCTGCGCGCTTACCATGTGTGGCCAAGAGCACTTTAGCCCTGAGCTCGTGACCTGAGGCCATGACGACTTTGGCTGGATACTCCTGGTCTGCCTGAATATTGACCTGCAAATCCTCCACCTTTTCTTGTACACAAACGACACCAGAAGCCTGGCAGAGTTTCCAAAGTCTGTGGTCCAGGGTAAAACGACTGATCCCAAAGCCCCCTAAGCAGGGACGTCTCCAGCATTCGACCGCCCGCCGTACTAAACCTTAAATATTGGATAGGGTCTGCATCACTGAGATCGAGTCCAAAAGACTCCAAATAGTCTCGGACTTCATTCGAAATATATTCCCCACAAACCTTGTGCTTGGGAAAGTTATTCTTTTCAATAAGGGCAACGGATACTCCAGAACGAGATAGCGCCAGAGCGGCGGTAAGACCTGCCAATCCTGCTCCAACAATGATTACCTCGTATGCATTCACTGTAGGAAAGATAGGCCATTTCGGGCAGAATCACTCCTTGCGAAGAGAAAGGATCAGGGCATTTCCTTTTTCTTCTTTCCCCCGGCAATACTGTAAATAGAGGTGGTCTTCGACGGTATTAGGCAGTAAATCAAAGAGATACTCCTTTTGTTCTTTGCCTTTCCCAATCGTCAGTAGGAGTTGGGATTGTTTTTTAGCTCCCTTTTTCATTTTCCAGCGAAAATCTTGTTGTCCTTCTGAACACAGCGGACTCGGAGCCAAAACAATACTACCGTCCTTTTTAGAGCCTGTTCTAAAATACCAGCGGCTACTTTTTAAACAGAGTTCATCGGCTAAGCCAAATAGTTCTTTTTCGAATAAGCTTCGTTCTCCTTCAATAAGGGCGTACTCCAGTTGCCAATTGCCTTCTGGTGAGCGAAAATTCGAGGATGTTGTTGTGGATACTGCGGTAAGCAGACTCAGAATAAGGGGCAGTAGTGTTTTCATAAGAAAGGGTTCTCGTACTAGTATATACGTCAGTACCCCCTCAAAAATTGTTTAAGACACTCAAAAACAGAAGATTTCGTCTTTTTTGACCCTTTTTAGAAGTGATAGAGATCCAACAGAGCCTGTTTAAGGCGATTCTGCGGTAAATAACCGGCCTCTAAGCTTTTGGCAAAAGGGATTGGAGTATCCAGGCTACCCAAGCGTTTAATTGGTGCATCCAAGTGCTGAAAACAGCGTTCCCCAATTTGAGCCGCAATCTCACTGGCTAATCCGCCGAAAAGACTGTCTTCCTGAACGATGAGGAGCTTTCCGGTTTTGCGAACGGATTCTTCAATGCTGTCCATATCCAAAGGCACGAGTGTCCTTAAATCGACTAAATCGATTTGAAGCTCAGGATGTTGCTCCAGTACTTCCAGGGCCCAGTGGACACCTGCCCCATAAGTAACCAGGGTCATGCGATCTCCCTTTCGAACCAGGCGTGCCTTGCCCAAAGGCAGGTTGTAATAGTCATCGGGTACCGCTTCCGAAATACTGCGGTACAGTTTTTTGTGTTCAAAGAAGAGCACCGGATTGGGATCTTCAATGGAAGAAATCAACAAGCCTTTCGCATCATAAGGAAATGCTGGATAAACGACTTTAAGTCCAGGGGTTTTCGTAAACCAGGCCTCGTTTGTTTGGGAGTGAAACGGACCTGCCCCTACTCCTGCTCCACAGGGCATCCGCACCACCACGTCAGCGGCTTGCCCCCAACGGTAATGGGTTTTGGCTAAATAATTAACGATAGGATTAAAGCCAGAACTGACAAAGTCTCCAAATTGCATTTCGACCACAGCCTTCATTCCAGAAATAGAAAGCCCCATTCCCGCAGACACGATGGTGGACTCGCAAATAGGTGTATTGCGGACCCTGCCTTTGCCAAATTCTTCGATAAAGCCTTCTGTCACCTTAAAAACACCGCCGTATTCCGCGATATCCTGCCCCATGATCACTAGATCATTAAATCGACGCATGGCATGTCTCAAACCGTCCGAAACCGCGTCGATCAGGCGCAAGGTGGAGGATCCTCCATTGGCGTATACAGGCTCTGGACGATGCGGGGCGTATACATCCTGAATTTCTTCGGCTTCCGAAAAGGTCGCTTCGGGTTGAGCGATGGCCTTGGACCAATTTTCGTCGATTTCCGCTGCGATTTCGGCTCTTATCTTTTCACTCTTTTTTGAATTGAGCAGGCCTTCTTCTTTTAAAAAGCGTTCAAAATTGACCAAAGGATCTTTTTTCTCCCACTTCTTCATCAATTTTTCAGGGACATACTTGGTTCCACTGGCTTCTTCATGCCCCCTCATCCGAAAGGTCATGCATTCGACCAAGACCGGTCGAGGACGTCTTCGGACATCCTTAAACAAGCTCTTTAGCTTGGAATACACTTCTACAACATTGTTTCCGTCCAATTGTCGGGATTCCATGCCATAACCCTTCGCCCGATCACTGAGCTGCTTACAAGCATACTGTTCTTCAGTGGGCGTGGAAAGGGCATAGCCATTGTTTTCGATGATAAAGATCACGGGGAGCTTCCAGACGGAGGCCACATTCAGGGCTTCGTGAAAATCCCCTTCACTGGTTCCACCTTCTCCTGTAAAAACGACGGCAAGTTTGGAACTCTCTTGAAGCTTTTCGGCCAAAGCGATTCCATTGGCAACCCCTAATTGCGGGCCCAGATGAGAAATCATCCCGACAATTTTGTGGGATTGTGTACCAAAGTGAAAACTTCGGTCCCGGCCCTTGGTATATCCTGTGGCCTTGCCCTGCCATTGGGCAAATAACTTCCAAAGGGGTACTTCTCTAGAGGTAAACACCCCCAGATTGCGGTGCATCGAGGATGTATTCGTCTTCTTTTAGTGCTTGTGTAACTCCTACGGATACTGCCTCCTGGCCAATACCACTAAACCACTTACTGATTTTGCCTTGCCGAAGCAGGACCAGCATCTTCTCTTCAATCATACGAGGTTTCAGCATCCCTTTATAGAGTTGCAACAGTACTTTTTTGTCGAGATTGGATCGGTTGTATCTCATTTTCCGTAGGGTTATGAAGCGCGAAACTTCTCCATTTCTTATTCGCAGCGAAAATTAAACAGAATCTCCTTGACACCCTAACAAAGAGAGATCTTTCCGTACCTTTGAAAGGCCTAATAAATACGCAATGAACCAGATTCCTTCGGTGGATTTACGAGATTTCCTGTCGGACGACCACAGTAAAAAAATGCAATTTGTTGAACAACTGGGTTCTGCCTTTGAAGAAATTGGCTTTGTGGCCATCAGCGGACACTTTTTGAGCGATAAGCTCAGCGAAGACTTGTATACCCAGATCAAGGCCTTTTTTGATCTGCCTCAATCGATCAAATCAAATTACGAAATCCAAGGCCTTGCCGGGCAGCGTGGCTACACCTCTTATGGCAAAGAAAAGGCTCAAAATGCCCCAGTTGGAGACTTGAAAGAATTCTGGCACTTTGGTCAATACGAGGAAGTTGCTCCAGAGGACTACCTGTATCCGGCCAATATAACCGTGGATGAATTACCGGCCTTTAATTCAGTCGGAAAAGAAGTCTATCAACAACTGGAAAAAACTGCTCTTTATATGTTACGGGCCCTGGCCTTGCACCTGAGACTCGAAGAAACCTATTTCGATCAATGGGTGAGCCAAGGAAACTCCATCTTACGCCCTATCCATTATCCACCTCTGACGAAGGCACCCGAGAAGGCGGTCCGTGCAGCGGCCCATACCGATATCAACCTGATCACCCTGTTGATGGGCGCCCATGGAAGGGGGCTGCAAGTTCAGAACAGGCAAGGAGATTGGATCGAAGCCATCGCTTCCAAGGATCAATTGATGGTGAATGTAGGCGATATGCTCTCGCGTCTCTCCAACAACCGTCTGCTTTCAACTGTACACCAGGTGGTCAATCCACCAGAGGCCGGATGGTCCGAGTCACGCTACAGCATCCCTTTCTTTATGCACCCAAAGGCCACCATGCCTTTGAACTGCTTGGACAATTGTGTTGACGATCAGCATCCGCAGCTTTACGAAGACATCAGCGCGGGGGACTTCTTAAACGAACGTCTAAGAGAACTCGGCTTGCTTAAATAAAGTCATGGATTTAGAAGACCAACTTAGACAACTGTTTCCGGACCACGAACCGGAAAAAGAACAGGACAACAAGGTCTCTTCACCGGACTTTTGGCTTCAGGATGACCCCCTGTTGTGCAAATACGAGAAGAGAAAAGGAAAACCACAAACCATTATTGCGGGCTACAATGGTGCCGATAAAGACTTCAAAGCCCTTGCGAAGGCCCTGAAAAAATACTTGCATGTCGGTGGTGGGATCAAAAACGAAGAAATCATTATTCAAGGGGATTATCGAGACCAAATCATGGATTTTCTTCAAAAATCAGGATTCGCAGTAAAACGTGTCGGAGGTTAAGAATTCCTCATATTTTGACCCTGATTTCTTACGTTATTAGTAAATATTGGGGCTCATTATCAAGGTTTTGTATTATTTGCTTTTGTTTTTTTCCTGATAATTTTACATTTAGCAGCTACAAATCGTGCGAAAGCCATACCTAACCACTTAAACTACGTGTCGATGAATTCCATTCTACACATCACGAACGGGGATAGTTTTACTCAAAAGCTAAAGCAGTTGAACTTAGACGGTGATATCATTACATGGCGTGAAATGCTGTGTGAAGGAAAGACCCTGAGCTCTGTTGGCAGTGAATCCTTTTGGAAGACGCGATTTGAGTTCCTCAACAAGAATTACAAGGTCAGCAAATCCTGGTTTGTAGAAAAGACCTTAAAAGAATACCGATCCCTTTGTAACCACAAGCAACAAGATCAAATTGTGCTGTGGTTTGAATATGATCTTTTTTGCCAAGTCAATATGTTAGCGGTGATCAGCTGGCTAAAAACCCACCGTCGGCATGCCCAGATTTCCTTGGTTTGCAGCGGTGAACAAGAAGGGCAAGACCGTCTTTTTGCTTTGTGTGAGCTTTCTGACGAGCAACTACGACAATTGTATGACAATAGGGTCGAGTTGAGTCAAGATGATATTGAGTACGCAGACTACGTTTGGCAGTTGTACTGCAGTGACAACCCCATGCGTTTGGAAAACTTAGGAGACTTTGGGAATTACCAGTTCGACTACCTAGAAGAAGCCGTTCAAGCGCATTTACGCCGATTCCCTTCCCTTCGCAATGGCCTGAATAGTTTCGAAAACCAAGTTTTGTCTATCGCGGAGGAAAAAGAGTTGGCTTCTAAAATAGAATTTGTTGGGGCTGTTCTGCAAGAAGAGAACCCCTACGGCTACGGAGACTCACAAATCAATCGGATGATGGGACGCTTAAAACCCCTCTTCACCTCTTTTAATCCGGTTAAACTCAGTAAAAAAGGTATGCAGGTTCTGGAAGGACAAACCAACTACTACGCCTTTTTGAGAAACAACGAAACCTATCTTGGGGGTGCGTTGAAATACAACTTCCTGTACAACAACGACAGCGAGCGCATCCATAAGTTATAGTCGCAATTCCTACTTTTGTTCCAACTAAACCCAAGGAATGAAAGGCTTTAAAAACAGGGATTACAATTGGCTTTACTTTAATGAACGTGTTCTGCAAGAAGCGGAAGATCCTACGGTACCCCTTTTGGAGCGGTTAAAGTTTTTGGCCATATTTTCTTCCAACCTGGATGAATTTTTTAAGGTGCGCGTTTCTCAGATGCGACAAGTAAAAGATATCGATAAAGAACTCCGTAAAAAGCTGGCACTCAAAGGAAGCAAACAACTTCAAAAGATTCTTGAAAAAATACAATTTCAGCAAGAACGCTTTGGCAATACCATTGAGGCTACCCTACTCGAGTTAAAAAAGGTGGGGATCAAGCTCAAAAACGAAACGGAATTGAGCGAAGAGCAAATCTACTTTGTCAAGCAGTTTTTTGAAGGCGAGCTCAAAGACGAAATCGAAATCCTGCCAGCTAATCCCGAAGAATTGAAAGATGGAGGTCTTTACCTGGTCGTTGAACGTCCTGAAAGACTCGCTCTCCTTCCTATACCCATTAAATCTCTAGGCCGTTTTCTCGTTTTGCCAAGTAAGCAACACGATGTCATCTTTATGGATGACGTGCTTCGGCTTTGCCTGCCTTTAATTTTTCCAGGTGAATTTATCGAAAGAGCCTATTCAGTTAAGCTATCACGGGATGCAGAACTCTATTTGGATGACGATTATACGGATGCTGCCCTAGTCGAAAAGATCCACAACTCTCTCGATAAAAGAAAAAGTGGCCAGCCAACGCGTTTTTTACACGACCGCAATACTCCTCCAAAAATTATCCAGGAATTAAGTGCTCAACTGGAGCTGGGTGAAGCCGATTTGGTCAAAGGTGGACGCTACCATAACATCTCGGATTTCTTTGGGTTTCCTCAGCCAAAATCGACAGATGGCTTACTCTACCCGGAATTACCTCCACTGGACCACCCTAATCTCCCCCTTGATGAAAGCCTTTTTGCACATTTGCTTGGGAGGGATGAGCTCATCCATTTTCCTTACCAGCGATTCGATCACTTGGAAGCCTTAATTAGACAAGCTTCAATCGACCCTGAGGTAGAATCCATTAAAATGACACTTTACAGGATAGCAAAAAGTTCCGCATTGACTGATGCCCTCTTGCAGGCCATCGCGACCGGTAAGAAAGTTGTCCTTTTTGTTGAAGCCCAGGCACGATTTGATGAAGAAAACAATATTCGATGGGGCAAGCGATTTGCGGAAGCAGGAGCTGAGGTTATCTTCAGTGTACCTCAAATCAAGGTACACTCCAAAATAGCTTTGGTGACACGTATAGTGCAGGGTCAAATCCAAAGATTAGGATACATTGGCACCGGGAACTTCAATGCCAAGACCGCCCGTCTATACTGTGATCACGGCTTATTTACCTCTCACGAGGGTATTACTAAGGATCTTGAACAGGTCTTTTTATTACTTCAAAAAAAGCTGCTCTTTCCCAAGGTCAAGCACCTGCTTGTATCGCCCTATTCCACTCGTTTTCGTCTATTGGAGCTCATTCGTTTTGAGGCGGATGAAGCCGAAGCAGGCCGACCCAGTGGGATCACTTTAAAAATGAATAGCCTTGAAGACAGTGTCATGATTGAAGCCCTGCAGAAGGCTGCTGAAAAAGGGGTGCCTGTACGCTTGCTAATCCGAGGATTCTCATGTCTCAAACAAAAGAAAAAAAGTGAATTACTGCCCGGGGAACAACCCATCGTAGTGACCAGTATTATCGATCGCTTTTTAGAGCACGGCCGAATATATCATTTTCAACATGCCGGTAAAGACAAAGTTTTTATGGGTTCCGCAGATTTTATGACCCGTAATCTTGATCGACGGATCGAGGTTTTAACTCCAATATACCAAGCCGTAATTAAAAATGAGCTTTTGGACATACTGGACATACAAATTCAGGACAATGTCAAGGCCAGAATCCTGGATCGAGAAGACAGCAACGACTACTACAGGTCCTCAAAAGGAACTGCTATACGTTCTCAGTTGGAGATTTACGAGTATCTAAAAACCAAATCCAGCGAATGAAAAAGGTGCGTATTACCGGGGTACCGGAACATTTTAATTACCCTTTCCATTTAGCTATTCAGGAAGGCGCTTTTGAAGCAGCGGGAATTGAACTGCATTGGACGGACGTACCGGAAGGGACCGGCAGAATGACCGATATGCTTCGGGAAGGCGAAACGGATATGGCGCTCATGCTTACAGAAGGTACCTTGAGAGCTGCAGGAATGGGAGTTCCTTTAAAGATTATTCAAGTCTACGTTCAAAGCCCTTTGTTATGGGGAGTTCACACAGGTTTACTCCAGGACGAACCCGCTCCTCCTCTTTCGGAGGCACAGATTGCCATCAGTCGTTTTGGTAGTGGAAGCCACTTAATGGCTAAAGTCATGGGGCTTCAGCAAGGTATTGAACTCAAAAAGGAGCAGTTTGTCATCGTACAACACTTGTCTGGGGCTCTAGAATACCTTAAAGAGCAACCCGGCACCTACTTCATGTGGGAGCATTTCACGACCAATCCCTATGTGGAACAAGGTTTGTTAGAAAGGCAGTATGACTTCCCTACTCCCTGGCCTTGCTTTTTGTGGGTGGCTCAAAAAGAACACGCCGACAAGAATGCAGGAGTCATAAGCAGCATGCAGCGAATACTTTCTCGTTATACCGAGGAGTTCAAAAGCATCCCTAGCATCGAACACAGCTTGGCCAATGCTTATGGATTGGAATTAGAGCAGGTTCAAAAGTGGCTTTCCTTAACAGAATGGAGCCAATCTGCTTTTCAGCCTACAGAATGGAACAAGGTACAAGACATTCTGTTGAGCCTAGATGTTCTCGACAAGCCCATGATCGCCGAAGATTATATTTGGAATCCCACTTAGAAGTGCTTGTTGATCAGCGCTCTAAACTTAAGGTCTGATAGGGGCTTTTGCGCGGTGTCGGTTACTCTGGGATGCGCCAAGGCCTTGGATATTGCCTCTTCGGAGTTGATCGCGGTTAACATGACGATTACCCATTTTTGGTGAGTTTCTTCAGGAAATTTGGATTCAAAAGCATTTAAAAATTCCCAACCGTTAACCACAGGCATGTTGATGTCTAAGACAATCATACCCCCTGCATGATCCGGACTAAGATTTTCAAGATAATTCAAAGCTTCTTGACCATTTACAGCAATTTCCACCTCTAAATCAGGGTCCAATTGTTTGACAAAGAATTTGTTTAGGAAATTGGTCGTTTCGTCGTCGTCAACCAGCAAAATGGAATGTAAGCTCCTCATGGTTTATACGAATTTTCGTACTGCTTTAACGTGAAGTAAACGTACTAAATTTCAATCTATTTTAGAACTGCTATTCCTAATGAAACCGGAATAACTTATTTTACCTGCCAATCAATGGGAGCTTCTCCGCGTTGAACGAGGGCCTGGTTCACCTTACTAAAATGCTTATTTCCAAACCAATATCCCCTATTGGCGCTTAAAGGCGAAGGGTGACCACTCTCTAAAACCAGATGATCTGAGGTGTTAATTAATTTTTGTTTTTTTCGCGCAACCCCTCCCCAAAGAAGGAAAATAAGGCCCTTTTTGCTTGTTGAAAGTTCTTGAATGACCCGATCCGTAAACCTTTCCCAACCACGACCTTGATGACTTCCGGCTTCTCCCGAACGTACCGTCAGCGTGGCATTGAGCAAAAGAACTCCCTGCTTGGCCCAAGCATCTAGTTGTCCGCTTTTTGGATAGGGTATGCCGAGATCGACTTCAATCTCTTTAAAAATATTAATCAATGAAGGAGGATGATTCGTCCCTTCTTTTACAGAGAAACACAGCCCGTGAGCCTGGTTGGGGCCGTGGTAAGGGTCCTGCCCCAAAACAACAACTCTGCAGCGATCTACTGGACAAAAATCAAAAGCAGCAAAAATATCCTTGCCGGGAGGATAGCACCGATGATTCTGGTATTGGTCACGGACAAAGGAGGTCAATTCCTGGAAGTAGTCTTGCTCGAATTCGGCAGACAGCAACGCTTTCCAGCTGGGGTCAATTTTGACATTCATGCAGCAAACTTAGCAATTCTGCGGTCTTCCCCCTCAGAGTGTATTATCTTTGCCGGGCTATGAATTCACCTTCGACCATTTCTGTTAAAACCCTTGAGGATTTAGAGTTTCCCTCTGTGCGCGAGGAACTCTCGCTCCGTTGCCATACGGAGTTGGGGAAGGAATGGGCGAAAGAAGTGCATCCTCAAAACGATTTTGCCCTTCTGGAACCGCTGCTACTACAGACCTCGGAGTACCTCTCTTCCTTCGAAAACGACAACCGCATCCCCAATCACGGTTTTGATTCCATAAAAGAGGAACTCAAACTTCTTCAGATCGAGAACACCTCCTTAGAGGTAGCCGGTTTTCGGCGAATCTCCCAACTCTGTGTTTCGGTTGTGGTGCAGAAGAAGTTTTTAAAGAAATTCAAGGAATACTACCCTCAACTCTTTTTACTATCGGAAGAAGCTAACGATTTGTCTCCGATTCCGAAAGAAATCGAACAGGTCATTGACCGCTTCGGGGAAATAAAAGACAGTGCTTCACCCAACCTCCGCCATATTCGGGCGGCGATGAACGAGGTACGTGGTAAGATCAACAGCACCTTTGGTTCTGCCCTGCAGCGCTATCAGGCAGCAGAATTCCTCGATGACATCAAAGAATCTGTCGTAGAAAATCGCCGTGTTCTTGCAGTTAAAGCCATGTACCGTAAAAAGGTAAAGGGCTCTGTATTGGGTTCATCCAAAACGGGTAGCATTGTCTACATTATCCCGGAATCTACCCTAACCCATACGCGGGCCTTGAGTCAATTGGAATTTGAAGAGCAGGAAGAGGTTCAACGGATTCTCAAGGAGCTGACCAACTTCGTTCGACCTTACCGAGAGGTATTGGACAAGCAACAGCATTTTTTAGCCAAGATTGATCTGACTGCTGCTAAAGCACGATATGCGCAGGATTTGGGAGCTATACTGCCCGAGATAAATCAAGAAAAGCAGCTGGACCTAAAAGAAGCCTACCATCCATTGCTTTACCTGGCCAATAAAAGAAAAGGAGACAAGACCTGGCCGCAAACCATTTCACTGCATTCTGAGAACCGGATCATTGTTATATCTGGGCCCAATGCAGGAGGAAAAAGTATAACCCTGAAGACCATTGGACTGTTGCAGGTCATGGTGCAAAGTGGTCTGTTAATACCTGTACATCCCCGGAGCTCTGTTTGCATTTTCAATCGCATTCTAACCGATATTGGTGATAACCAATCCATTGAAAATCATCTAAGTACGTACAGTTACCGGCTCAAAAACATGAGGTCTTTCCTCAAGCAATGCGACCCCAATACCTTGTTCCTTATCGATGAATTTGGAACGGGAAGTGATCCGGAATTAGGAGGTGCCTTAGCAGAGGCTTTTCTGGAGGTCTTTTACGAAAGGGAATCGTTCGGTGTGATTACTACCCACTACTCCAACCTCAAGATTCTCGCCAACGAATTGCCTTATGCGACGAATGCCAATATGCTTTTTGACGGCAGAACGTTGGAACCGACCTTCCAATTGGTTTTAGGTCAGGCCGGGAGCTCTTTCACCTTTGAGGTGGCCCAAAAGAATGGGATCCCTTATGGCTTAATCAATAAAGCCAAAAAGAAAATTGAGCGCGGGAAGGTCCGATTTGACGCGACGATTGCCAAACTTCAGAAAGAGAGGCACAAAATCAGTAAAACGGGGAATCGATTACAGGTCGAAGAATCCAAGGCTCGTGAAGAAGCCGAGAAACTCGAGAAACTCAATGCCAAACTCAAAGCGAAGCTGGAGAGTTATCAAGAACTCTACGACCACAACCAACGCATGATTGTATTGGGTAATAAGTTGAATGATGCCTCAGAGCGCTATTTCCGGGACAACAAGAAGCGGCAGTTGATAGGAGAAGTTCTGCGCATTGTTGAAACCGAGAACAGCAAACGCAAGAAGAAATCTGCCGAACAGGCCAAAGCCGAAAAAAAGAAAAAAGCCGTCGCCCAACAAGAAATTCAAAAGGAGGTCAAGGTTATTCGGGAAGAGAAGAAAAAAGAAGCCAAAAAGAAAAAAGAAGCCCCCGCTCCAAAGAAAAAGGTGGTATTTAAAATCGGGGACCGGGTTCGCCTCTACGACGGAAAGACCACAGGGACCATTGATGCCATAGAAAAAGGCAAAGCTATCGTCAACTACGGGCTCTTTACGACCCATGTAAAGGTCGATCAGCTCGAACTGGTCGAAGCGGCAAAATAAAGCCTGTGATGTCGTAATTTTGTGCTTCATGAAGACCTCAGCCCTCAGAACATTAAAAGAAGAACAACAGATTGTCCTGTTTGACGGGGTATGCAACCTGTGTTCTGGAGGAGTGCAGTTCATCTTAAAGAGAGACCGCAAAGACCTCTTTCGGTTTGCCTCTTTGCAAAGTGAATTGGGGCAACAGCTCCTCGCCGAGCGCCAAATCGATCCAAAAACCACGGATTCCATGGTCCTTATTCAACCCGGGAAGGCCTTTTATCTGCGTTCAGATGCCGCCCTTACCATCGGAAAGCAATTGCCCGGAATATGGGGGCTACTTGCTGTATTTCAGTGGGTACCAAGCTCGATTCGAGATATCGTATACGATTTCATGGCGCGAAACCGCTACCGTTGGTTCGGCAAAAAAGAAAGTTGCATGATTCCAACACCGGAACTGAAGTCAAAATTTCTGGACCTCTAGCCCTTACTTTACTTCATCGTAGTTATCGTCCCAGTTTTTAACATTAGGCTTGCCTAGTTTCCCTACGGACTTAGCGACCAACATGGATACAGTGGCATCACCGGTCACATTGATGACTGTTCTGCACATATCCAAAGGACGATCCACAGCAAAAATCAAGGCCAGGGCCACCGGATACAAATCTGCAGGGAAACCAATTGCTTCCAAAACGATGATCAACATGACCATTCCTGCCCCAGGAACGGCGGCCGAACCGATGGAGGCTAAGAGAGCTGTTATAATAATGGAAAGCTGGTTACTAAAGGCCAAACCTTCAGGCCAGAGTACTTGCATGATAAAAACCGCTGCTACACCTTGGTAAAGACTGGTTCCGTCCATGTTGATAGTCGCCCCAACGGGAAGCACAAAACTGGATACCTCTTTATCGACCCCTATATGCTCTTCTACCCGCTCCATAGTAACGGGAAGTGTAGCGGCTGAGGAACTGGTGGAAAAAGCCAGTAATTGCGCTGGGCTCATCTGCTTGAGGAACCAGAAAGGATTCTTTCGAGCGAATAACCCTACCAGGGTGACATAGAATACAATCATCAAGAGCAGTCCAAGAACCACAACACCCGCGTATTTGAGTAGCGCATAGAGAAGATCGGGATCACTGGAAGAAACCACTACATTAGCCAACAAAGCGAAAACCGCATAAGGGGCCATCAGCATGATCAAGTCCACCATTTTCAGCACCACATCATTCAAGGAATCAAAAAAGTCCTTAAGTGGGCGGGCTTTTTCTTCTCCGATGAGTAGCATCGACAAGGCAATGAGAATCGTAAATACAATCACCTGTAGCATGTTCCCGTTGTCCGAGAAGGCCTTAAAGGCATTGCTGGGAACCATATCCACCAAGAACTGCAGAGGTCCACTGTCTTTTTGTTTGCTGGCTTCGGCTAATTTTGACTGAACTCCAGCAGCATTGGAATAGGTTTGTTCCAATTTGGCTACCGTGGCTTCAGAAATACCGTCTCCAGGCTTAAGGACATTAACCAAAATCAAACCAATCGAAATGGCAACGACCGTCGTCCCTATATAGGTGAGCATAGTTCGCACACCGATGTTTCGAAACTTCGAAATATCCTTGAGGTCCGAAATACCTTTAATCAAGGAGGCAAGAATAAGTGGAATAGCGATCAATTTCAGCAAATTGACAAAGATGGTTCCCAAAGGTTGTATCCAATCGGCTACAATGCCTGGGCCCCACTCCACCTGGGTCATTCCAAAACCAAAGGCGATGCCCAAAACCATTCCGACTAATATTCTCCAGTGTAATGCCATAAATCTTATTTAAGTAATTCTTGTGGTTGTGCTCGGGAAGATAGCATTTTGTGATCAATCCACATCAAAACGATCGGTGCGAGCGAGCAGGCTAAAGTCGGCCAAGACCAGGGCGGCCATGGCTTCAACAATAGGAACCGCACGGGGAACAACACAAGGATCATGTCTTCCTTTCCCCTGGGTTTCCACCGTATTACCTTCAGAATCAATGGTCGTATAGGGTTGTAATAGAGTAGCTACCGGTTTAAAGGCCACCGAAAAGACGATGTCCATTCCGTTGCTGATCCCTCCTTGTACCCCACCGCTGTGGTTGGTCTGGGTACTGCCGTCTGAATTGAAGGCATCATTGTGCTGACTGCCTTTCATTCTGGCTCCTTCAAAACCGCTCCCGTATTCAAAGCCTTTAACGGCATTGATGGACAACATGGCCGCTCCCAATCGGGCGTGCAGCTTATCGAAAACTGGACTCCCAAGCCCTACGGGCACTCCGGTGATTCGGCAACTGATGACTCCACCGACGGTATCCCCCTGTTTTTTGATCTCTTTGATGTAGGTTTCCATTTGCGCTGCGGCTTTAGGGTCCGGGCAACGCACCGGATTACTCTCTACCAGGCTCAAATCCAGCTCCTCAGCACTTTTGGTCAATCCCAAATCCCCTACCTGAGATACATAGGCCTGAATCTTTACATCGGGTAAGAGCTGTTTTGCGATCGCTCCACCGACAACTCGACTAGCCGTTTCTCTCGCGGAGCTGCGCCCACCTCCACGGTAGTCGCGAAAACCGTATTTTTTGTCGTAGACATAGTCGGCATGTGATGGCCGGTAGCTGTCTTTGATGTGGCTGTAGTCTTTGGACTTTTGGTTGGTGTTGTGAATGGCAAATCCAATGGGAGTTCCCGTTGTTTTCCCTTCAAACAGTCCAGAATAAAATACCACCTGGTCTGGTTCTTTGCGCTGGGTGACAATTTTAGATTGTCCAGGCTTGCGTCTTTCCAATTCTTTTTGAATGGCCTCTACATCCAGTTCCAAACCAGCTGGACATCCTTCGAGAATACCGCCCAAAGCTGGGCCATGCGATTCACCAAAGGTTGTCAGCTTTAAAAGTGTTCCAAAACTATTTCCTGACATTTAAAAAGACTTGAAGGCCAAATTTAAATTTTAATTCTTTGAAACAACTCGTTTCTAGGGGCTAACTTTAACTTAACAATCGGTATATTTCTGTAATCTATGCTTAACCGAATGCTCATGTTTAAATGATTCAGAATTGATTCGCATTTGAATTTTGGGCTTTTACTTTGCATGGTAAATGATTAGAAGTTGAAAAAGAGGAAGATAGATTTAGCGGTTATCTCGGATGTGCACTTGGGTACTTACGGGTGTCAGGCGGACGAGCTCATCGCTTATTTGAGCAGTATACAGCCCAAAAAACTCATCCTCAACGGCGATATCATCGATATTTGGCAATTTAGCAAGCGCTATTTTCCCCCTTCCCACCTCAAAGTGCTCAAAAAGATTATCGGCATGGCTTCTAAGGGAACAGAAGTCTATTACATCACGGGCAATCATGACGAGATGTTGCGGAAATTCACCGATACCGACATGGGCAACATAAAAATCATCAACAAACTTGTTTTGGAGCTGGATGGTGGCAAAAAAGCCTGGATATTCCACGGGGATGTTTTTGATGTTTCGATTCAAAATGCGAAATGGCTTGCCAAGCTTGGAGGCTACGGATATGATATGTTAATCATGATCAATAGCGCTGTTAATTGGGGCCTCAAAAAATTGGGAAGAGAACGATACTCCCTTTCCAAAAGAATTAAAAGCAGTGTAAAGGGAGCCGTGAAGTACATCAGTAATTTTGAACGAACTGCGGCTGAGTTGGCCATTGAAAACGGATACGACTATGTTATCTGTGGGCATATCCACCAACCTCGAAAAGAGATTATTGAAAATAAAAATGGCTCAACCCTCTATTTAAACGCTGGTGATTGGGTAGAAAACCTAACCGCTTTAGAGTACAGCTTTAAACGTTGGAGAGTATACCACTACAACCACGACAAGCTGTCCCCCTTTTATGTGGATGAGGAACTCAAAGAAATGGATATGAATGAGCTCATTGCAACCATAACCAACAAAGAAGAGTTTCTAAAAAATATCGAGGTCCATCAAGACGACAAAGACGAAGCTAAAGCCAAAGCCAAAGACTTAGACTAAGGCGCGATTCAGGATTTGAATAGGGTGTAATCCCAATCTGCCGGTCCCATCCTCTATTTGGTGTCTACAACTGGTTCCGTTAGCCGCAACAATCACCTCTTTGGACAGCTTGCGAATCCTTGGAAAGAGCTTCAACTCTCCTATCTTCATACTGACCTCGTAATGCTCCTTTTCATAGCCAAAAGACCCAGCCATGCCACAACAGCCAGTGGGCATTAGACGGACCTTGTAATTGGCCGGAATACCTAGAACATCGCAGCTGACTTTGGAATCACTCAGCGCCTTTTGGTGGCAATGCACATGGAGTTGAATTTCTTTTTCTTCCGAGGTGAATTGCTCCGGGGACATATGCCCTGCTTCCAACTGCTTGGCCAAGAACTCCTCGACCAAAAAGCTATTGTTCGCAAGCTTTTGGACTTGTTCTGAGAGTAAACCGAAGCGGTTGTACTCGTCCCGAAAGCTGAGTAAAGCGGAGGGCTCTACCCCGAGAATAGGCTTTCCTTGCTCCAAATAAGGAGTGAGTGTTTTGAGGTTCTCTTCCGCACATCGCTTGGCTTGTCGAAGAAAACCTTTGGACAAGAATGTTCGACCACTCTCGCCATAAACCACTTCCACGGAATAGCCCAAGCCCCAAAGAAGCTCAAGCGCCTCTTGGCCAATTTGCGTATCCATATAGCGGGTAAATTCATCCACGTACAAGACGATCCCTTCCTTCTTCGCCGTTTTCGAAAACTGAGCTTTTAAGCGTTTATTGAGCTTTTCAAAATCCAATTTGTGCACCAAGGGCAATTTTCGCTTGGGTGCAATCCCATTGACCTTTTTGATCAATCCAGAGCTCAAGGGATTCTTATACAGGGCATTGGATAAAAAGGGCACGCGACTGGCCATCCGGTTGAGGGTGGTACTGTACGCAAATGCCTTACTCCGTGTCGAATAGCCTTTGGATTCTTGGTATTGAAATTGTACTTCCGACTTGAGAACCGCCATATCCACATTACTAGGACACTCTCGAGCGCAAGCCTTACAACTGATGCACAAATCCAGTACTTCTTTGAGTTCTTCCTGATCCGCGTTTTGCTCGGTGAGGTACTCTCTCAGTGCATTGGCCCTGGCGCGGGTACTGTCTTTTTCTTCTCGTGTTGCCTGGTAGCTGGGACACATGGCGCCAGCCGCCTCCGCAGACTTTCGGCAATCACCACTTCCATTGCATTTTTCTGTCGCACGAACGATACCGAGGCTGTCTGAAAAGTCTAAGAAGGATTGCACCTCCGGTTCCTGACGATCGACCTCGTAACGCAAGGCTTTATCCATCGGATAAGGATCCACAATTTTACCTGGATTCAGGATTCCGAGGGGATCAAAGAGCCGCTTCACCTCGCGAAGGAGTTCGTAGTTCTCTTCCCCGATCATCAGTGGAATAAACTCCGCTCTTACAATTCCATCTCCGTGTTCCCCACTAAAACTTCCCTGGTATTTCTTCGTGAGTTCTGCCACGGCTTGGGTTATTTGACGAAACAGAGCTACATCAGCGGATTCTTTTAGGTTAAGAATCGGTCGTAGATGTAACTCCCCGGCTCCGGCATGGGCGTAGTAGACGGCCTCTTGGCCAAAATCCTCCATCAAGGAGGCAAATTCATCAATAAAAGGCTGCAAATCTTCTAAGGCGACAGCCGTATCTTCTATGCAGGCTACTGCTTTGCGATCACCAACAATGTTTCCCAAGAGTCCCAAACCGGCTTTTCTTAAAGACAAAGCCTTATTGACTTCTTCCCCAAAAAGCACAGGGCTGGCATAGGCGTGGCCGTTATCCTGAATAGTCGATTGCAAGGCCGCGATTTGCTCTTTAAGACCGGATCGCGAATCTGCACGAAGCTCCAGCATCAAGAGGGCAGCCGGATCTCCTTCCACAAATTTGCGGTTTTCGGCCTGCTCAATATTGTTTTTGGTACAATCCAAGATGATCTTATCCATCATCTCGCAGGTATAGAGGTGATGACTCATCAAGGGTTTAACGTCGTGCAAACAGGCCTGAAGGCTCTGGTAATGGGTAACCACCATGGCCGATTCAACCGGTGGCAAGGGATCGAGTTGAATACACACGGCCAGGGTAATGGCTAACGTGCCTTCACTCCCGGCCAATAATTGCCCTAGGTGAGCGGGCTGCTGACTAGAAGCCGAAAACACTTCCGTATCTAATAGTTCATCAATGGCATACCCCGTATTTCTGCGGTGAATTTCCGGTTTTGGAAAGTTCTCTCGTATACGGGTTTGGGTTTCTTCTTCTCCTAGGAGTTCTTCTAGACGGCGGTAAAGCTCTCCTTCCCTATTCTCTTGCTCTGACCGTTTTTTCCATTCGGCCTTGGAGACCGATTTAAACTCTACCTGACTTCCATCAGCCAATAAGGTCTTGACCGAAACTACTTTGTCTCGCGTTACCCCGTAGCGAATGGAGGTAGTACCCGAGGAGTTGTTACCCAGCATACCACCGATCATACACCGATTAGCAGTTGAGGTATTGGGGCCAAAAAAGAGACCATGGGGTTTCAGAAAGCGATTGAGATCGTCTCGAATCACTCCCGGTTCCACCCAAATTTGCTTTTTCTCGGGGTCAAAATCAAGAATTCGCGTAAAATGCCGAGACACATCCATCACAATGCCCTCCCCTACACATTGCCCTGCGAGAGAAGTACCAGCAGTCCTTGGAATGATACCCGTTTGGGTTTTCCGTGCAAAATCCAATAGGCGGTTGATGTCCTCCTCGTTCTTCGGATAAGCTACTGCCTGAGGAACCCGCCGGTAAACCGAGGCGTCTGTCGCGTAGATACGGCGGTGCAGGTCGTCTCGTTTAATTTCTCCTTTAAAATCGTCTTCCAACGATTTCCAATCCTTCTCGGTCACAGCTTCCCTCATAGAAAATCGAAATTAAATCATAATTACCAACAGTGGAATTCGAGACGGAAAAAAAGCCGATTCTGAGCAAAAAATGCCCAAACTTGCTACCTTTGAGACAAATTAGAAGAATGAAGAAGATCATGCCTTGGATCGGGGTTTTAGCTCTGTTGATTGGATGTCAAAATGATAAAGATGGCTTTACACTCGAAGGAAGTGTAAGCGGAGTATTGACCGATAGCACGAAAGTGTATTTGCAAAAGCGGGATTCTTTAGGTCGGTTTCAACCGATAGATACGGCCCTGATCGTCGATGAGCACTTCGAGTTTACAGGCAAAGTGGAAGAAGTTGACCTGTACACCCTCAAATTCGATTCTCGTCGCGGCGGAACGCTTGCACCTGTAATCCTCGAAAATGCAGAGATCAGTTTTAAATCACCCATTGACAGTTTGGCCTATATGACCGTAAAAGGGACCGAGCAGAATGAGTGGTTGATGGAATTCATGGACCAAACCCGAACCATGAATGAAATTGGCACTACCCTGCGTGATGATATGCGCAAGGCCTACTACGCTCAGGATTCAGTGGCCTATGCAGCCTTGATCGAAGAATCACAAGAATTGGTTCAAAAGAACCTGGATTTTGCAAAAACCTTTATCGGAAATCACCCTAAATCCTTGATGTCCTTAACCTTGATGGAGGATTTGGTCAACCGAAAAAGTCTACCGGTAATCACCGTTGACAGCCTTTACCAGCTTTTAGATGAAGACCTGAAAAGACGCCCTATCGGAGAAAAGATCAAGGTTTTTATAGACAAAGAAAAGCCCATCAGTGTTGGGGCTATCGCGCCTGATTTCATTGGTCCAGACCCTGATGGGAATGAGCTGATTCTATCCGAAGTACGGGGTAAAGTGACCCTCGTTGACTTTTGGGCTGCTTGGTGTAAGCCTTGTCGAATGGAAAACCCCAATGTTAAGCGGGTTTATGAACAATACAAAGACAAGGGTTTTACCGTGATCGGAGTTTCGCTTGATAAAAACGCGGAAGAATGGGCGGAAGCAATTGCCCAGGACGGTTTGGAGTGGAATCACGTAAGTAATCTCATGGCTTGGCAAGATCCAATCGCCAAAATGTACAATGTATCTTCGATCCCAAAAGCCTTCTTGCTTAACGAAGAAGGTAAAATCATCGGTAGGGACCTCAGAGGTGCAGCCTTAGAACAGGCCGTAGCCGCTATTCTCGACTAGAATTCTCTGCTAAAATTTATTCCAGATATCTCGGAAACTGCCCTGTACCGAAGAACTTTCAGCCATCTGGACCGTACCGCGGATCGCCGCGTAGTTGAAATTGGATTCTAAAAATTCGATACGGGCCCCTGGATCGAGAATTAAATCTCCATAGACCACCAACCCTCCGGAAATACGAAGTGTAGCCCCGGCCTTAAGGTGTAGATTCTGGCGTCTGTTATTTCGCCCAACATAAAGTCGGCCTTGCATATCCACAGAACTGTTCTCGTTCAAGTTAACTTCATTGCGAACAGTATAATTGCCACATAAAAGAACATCACCATTTACTGTCATTGATCGCAGGGATTTAGAACCCCGGTAGGCTTCTGTAGTACCTGAAGCAATAATCATGTTGTTTGGACCAGAATAGTTAACCGCGTTTTCACACAAGGCGTTAAAATCTAGAACACGATTTAATTTTATGATCTGCAGACCTTCTCTGCCAGAAGCAGCAAAAATATAATCACCTTGAGAAGCGACATAGTTGATCGATCCCTCAAGCTCTACGACGCCCAAAAATTCGTTTTGTCGTTCCCTATCGATCAGGGCTAGACCGGCACCTCCATTGGCCATGAGCCAGAGTTCCTGGTTTAGAGCAGCGGCATTAGTCACCCGGTCTCCTCCATCAACACCCTCTGGATTAACTGGAATAGAAATTGTTGCCTCTTGTTGCCCGGTGACGAGGTTGTACAGACTACTTCCGCTGCGGCCTTCTGCCAGAGCAACTTTATCCTCTGCAAAAGAAATACTTCTCTTTTCGGCTAGGCCAAAATTCAAGTTGACAGGGATTTCGACCTGGGTTTCCATATTTGAATTCAACAAGCGAATACCATAAGAGCCGTCCAAAGTGGCAATTTGCCCGTCCCGTATGGCCAGGGACCGCAAATCCTGAAAAGAGGCTTCTGCTTGGGTTTCTAATTCTTCATTGTAGCGGGTCAAACTTCCATCCTGTCCACTACTCACCCAAATCCCCTGCGTATTGATTCCAACATCTGTGGCAACAAAACCTTCTTGAAAGCCAAATTTTACTCCAGACCCTAAAGAGAATCGACCATTGGCTATGGGTAGTCGGGCAACAAAGGAATTCGTTGGGGCCAGATCAGATTGCTCTGCGTCCACCCCACCCACAGCAAAGACATAGTTGTTGTGATAGGCCAAGGCACTAACATCGGCATTGGTAAAGTAAACACGGGATTGTACTACAGGACTTTCTGGGTTGGCTATATTGATAATATCAATAGCTCCTTGGTAAACGGCGTCAGGCGTATTGTACGAAACATAGATGAGATCGTCGTGTATGTCGACATGAGTGGCCGTCATTTGTTGTACACCTTGGTAGGCTGGTGGTTGGATCTGAGCGACAAGGGTTAGCGGATAGTTTCCGGCCTGTGTCTTTTTTTGAGAGGCCAGTTCCCAATTGTTGAGATCAAGTACACCACTCTTATCAAAGTTTACACTGGATTGAAGTTCTACTTCATTTGTAATAACATCCATCGATGTTACGGCATCCTGAAATACTTGGGTTTCGTCAGAACAACCTATCAATACTAAAAAAGCAAATAAAAGGAAAGAGTAGATACTTCGCATAAATCCGGTTTTTGCATTCGATTGGGAAAAAAAAGAACGCCTCCCGGATCTAGTATCTTATATGAATGGTGCAAATTTTTCGATGAACTGCACAGAATCAATGAAATATATTCAGAATATAGATATTTTCTTACTGTAATTCGCAATATTTCTTACAGCTTCCCTAAGCGTTCGAGAATAAACATTAGGACAATCGGAACGGCCATAATGAGGACGATAAAGGTATCGGTCTGAAGTAAATAGGGCGAAAAAACCAAGGTGGTTGCATAGCCCCCTATGGCGCCTCCAAAATGCGCGGTATGCCCAATATTCCCTACCCGGGTTTTCATACCGTAAATGGAATAGAGCAAATAAAGAATCCCCAGCACGTAGGCCGGCAAGGGAATGGGAATGAACATAAGGGCCAGGGTCATGTCAGGCTGTAACAAGATCGCCGAATACAATATGCCTGTAACCGCACCACTCGCACCCACAGCACTGTAATAAGGCTCATTGCGGTGGAAGGATAAGGCCAAAAGGCTCCCGGTAAAAAGACTAACCCCGTAAATCAATAAAAACCGCCAATCTCCAAAGGCATAAATCACGACATTGGCAAAGAAATACAAGGTCACCATATTAAATAACAGATGACGGTTATCAACGTGTAAGAACCCGGAAGTAAACATGCGGTCCCATTGGCGAGCCTTGATCGCACCAACCTGGAATTTATACCGGTCAAAAAAACGAGAATCACCAAATCCTTTCATGGTCACCACCACATTCAAAAGGATCAGCGCCAGAGTGGCTATTTCGATAGAGGGCATGCGGGTCTTTTGGCCTCAAATATAGCTATATTTGTGCATACTTTTTTCTATGTCCCTACTGGTCTATTGCCTTGTATACCCTGTCATTTGGGGGATTTCCAGACTTCCTTTTTCGGTTATTTACCTGTTATCGGATCTGCTTTATTTTTGGCTGTACCGCGTCTTCGGATACCGCAAAAAAGTGGTGGTCGAGAACCTGGCCTTGGCTTTTCCGGAAAAATCAGATGCTGAAAGAAAAGCAATTGAGGTTGAATTTTATCGCCATTTGTGCGATGTCTTTCTTGAGATGGCCAAATCCCTTGGCATGAGTACTAAGGAGATGGAAAAACGCTTCTTTGTCGAAGACTTAGGGCCTCTTGAGCAAATGGATAAAGATGGAGTTTCGGTTATTCTCAACGGTGGACACCTGGCGAGTTGGGAATGGGGTATGGCCCTGAATAGGCGTGTGCATAACCTGAAAGCCTTTGGAATCTACAAGCCCTTGGCCAATCCTTATTTTGATCGCCTGGCCAAAAGGATTCGAGGCAAGTGGGGAACTCGCCTCATTTCGACTTCAGAAACCAAAGAGATCGTTGGAGAAAACATAAAGAACAACATCCCTTCTATTTACGGGATGCTCAGCGACCAATCTCCCATGGCCATAAAAGCCGATTATTGGCGCTCCTTTATGGGGGTTTCTGTTCCTGTTCATACGGGAGCCGAAAAACTCGCTCGTCGTTGGGATTTACCTATGCTCTTTATGCGGGTCGAAAAAGTCAAACGAGGGCACTACAAATGCCGGATCGAAATGCTACAAGAAGGATCTCGGGATACCGAACGATTTGAGATTACCAACACCTACTTAGATCGAGTAGAAGAAGCCATTGCAGCTCAACCCCAATACTACCTTTGGACCCATAAACGCTTTAAACACAGAAACAAAGATCCCAAAGACTACAATGCCTTTGTACGCGAAGAGTCATGAGTACAACCCGACGATTTAAAAAAAGATACCTCCTCTTACTTCCTGTCCTGATATTCCCCTTTTTCTCGGACAGTTGTATGCGTATGCGCATGGCACCAGAAGAAACGGCGGTTTACTTTGAATCCAATGGCATTTCCTTTCAGGACAAAACAGCGGTCTTGGGAGACTATGAACTGCACTACATAGAAACAGGAGACCCCACCGCTCACACCTTGCTGATGCTTCACGGGTCCCCGGGTGCCTGGGACGCTTACAAAACCTACCTAAGCGACCCTGTTCTTGCAGAGCAGTTTCGTTTGGTCGCGGTTGATCGCCCTGGCTTTGGTTTTACTTCATTTGGCTCCAGCATGAACCTGAATCAACAAGCCGAACTCCTGACGCAGTTTGCCCGAAGTATAGATAACCAAAAAGGATTTACCCTCATGGGGCATTCCTACGGGGGGCCCTTGACGGTGGCTATGGGCATTAAAGGTCAAGATGTATTTGAGCGGCTGGTTGTGGTCGCCGGCTCCCTTGATCCTGCGGCTGAAAAGCCAGAAAAATGGAGAATCCCTATAAAGGCCTTTCCTCTTAAATACTATGTTCCCGGTTCTTTACGGACTTCAAACGAAGAACTCTGGATGCTAAAAGAAGATCTGTATGACCTTGCTCCTAAGCTTAAAGAAGTTACGCAGGAGGTCTACCTGATCCACGGAACAGAAGATATGCTGGTGCCCTACTCCAATGTTCCCTTTATGGAAAAAGAAATGTCTTCGGCTCGTTCCATACGAACCTGGACCATGCCTGACAAAAATCACTTTATCCTCTGGGAAGAAGAATCCGCCATCAAGGATTCTTTACTTGTTTGGATGAAGCCTGCTAAGCCAGTCCAGCCAATTGACTCAATTCTTCAATAAAACGATCCGCGAGCTCATCAGCGGCCTCTTGGGATTGGGCCTCCGTATAAATGCGGATAATAGGTTCGGTATTGGACTTCCGTAAATGTACCCAGTTTTCCGCAAAATCGATTTTAACGCCATCAATCGTACTGATTTCCTCCTTTTTGTAGCGCTCAAAATGGACTTTAGAATTCCATCCACATCCAATTCCGGGGTGAGCTGAATTTTCTTTTTACTCATGTAATAGGCCGGATAGGAGGCCCGTAGATCCGCTACACTCATCTTCTTTTCAATCAAAAGCATCAAGAAAAGTGCCGTCCCTACCAAAGCATCCCGGCCATAATGACTCGCAGGATAAATGATTCCTCCATTGCCTTCGCCTCCGATGACCGCCCCGACTTCCTTCATTTTTGTGACCACATTAACCTCTCCTACTGCGGCAGCGTAGTACTCCTGACCGTGCTGTCGCGTCACATCGCGTAAGGCTCTTGAGGAAGAAAGGTTAGAAACGGTTGGGCCAGGATTTTTACTCAGAATATAATCTGCACAAGCGACCAGGGTGTACTCTTCCCCGAACATTTCCCCTTCGTTACTGATGAATGCCAATCGATCCACATCGGGATCTACAACAATTCCAAAATCAGCCTTTTCCTCTACTACTTTGGCACAGATATCTCCCAGATGCTCCTTCAGAGGCTCTGGATTATGCGGGAAATGCCCGGTTGGCTCACAATACAATTCCACCACTTCAACACCCAATGCCTTCAACAACTTAGGAATCGCCCAGCCTCCTGTGCTGTTTACCCCGTCAACAACGACTTTAAATCCTGCTTTGCGAATTTCTTCTGCTTCAACCCAATCCAGAGCGAGAACTTCGTCCACGTGGATATCCAGGTAAGCATCATTGGTCACCCGATCTCCCAGTTCATCGACTTCAGCAAAGACGAAATCTTCCTGTTCTGCAATTTCCAGAATTTTCTGACCTTCAACTCCATCCAGAAATTCTCCTTTTTGGTTCAGGAGTTTCAAGGCATTCCATTGCTTAGGGTTATGGCTGGCGGTGAGGATGATCCCTCCATCTGCTTTCTCCAGAGGTACTGCAATTTCGACCGTTGGGGTAGTCGAAAGCCCGAGGTCAATTATAGAAATACCCAATCCAACCAGGGTTTCCATAACCAAGTTCTGAATCATTCGCCCGGATAAGCGCGCATCCCGACCAACAACAACGATGAGTTTTTCTTTCGAAGGATTCTGGCTTTTAGCCAAGTACCGTAAGCGGCAGCGAACTTGACAGCATCCAAAGGGGTAAGATTATCTGCTGGAGGTCCTCCGATAGTTCCTCGAATTCCTGAGATGGATTTGATCAGTGTCATGAAATTGGTAAAAATTTTTACAAATATAAGGGCTTGGGTAGCGGATGAGGAAGGGTCTTTGTAATTTCATCCAGTGAATTTTCTCGCTCACATTTACTTGTCTTTTGACCAAAAGGAAATTGTCCTCGGTAACTTCTTTGCTGATCACATTAAAGGGAATCGGATCAGTCACTTTCCTAAGGGGGTACAGCAAGGCATCATGCTTCATCGAGCAATTGACAGCTATACCGACAGTCACCCTGCGGCAAGAGCAAGCAGCAAACTTCTACATGCAACACAGGGCCACTACTCCAGAGTGATCGTCGATATCTTCTACGATCATTTTCTGGCGGTACATTGGGATCAGTATTCCGATATTCCTTTGGAACGGTATACCCAGGATTTTTACCAGCACCTGGAAGAAAATTTCGAGCTTCTCCCGGAGAAGACACAGCATATTTTACCGTATATCAAAGCGCAAGACTGGCTCTTGAACTACCGGGAATGGGATGGCTTGGAAGAAGCCTTTGGGGGGCTAGATCGCAGAACCAAAGGGCGATCCAATATGTTAATGGCTACTCGAGATCTACGGAAAAACTACAGCGCTTTTGAAGGCGACTTCTTCGCCCTTTTTGCGGATTTGATTACCTTTTCGCAGAAGAAACTCGAAGAACTATGCGGAGACTCATTTACCTCGGAGTACTAATCCTTTTTACGGCTTGCGGGCCTAAAATTATTCCTTCTAAACCTACAGGGCTGGTCAGTAAACAGGCTATGGTCGTGGCCGCCAGAGAAGAAGCGGCCGCCGTTGGAGTCAGTATTATGGAAAAAGGAGGAAACGCCTTTGATGCCATGGTCGGAACTGAACTCGCGCTGGCCGTCACCTATCCTTTCGCAGGAAATATTGGTGGAGGTGGATTTATGGTTTTTCGATTGGCCGATGGACAAACAGGTGGTTTGGATTACCGAGAAAAAGCTCCTCTTGCAGCCCATAAAGACATGTATCTGGATTCCTTGGGTAATGTAATTCCCGAGATGAGTACCAAAGGGGCGACAGCGGTTGGTGTACCCGGAACGCTGGCAGGAATGAAAGCCGTTCATGAGCGATTTGGAAGTCTTCCATGGGAGGAATTACTGGAACCCGTCATTGCATTACTGGAAAAAGGGGTTCCCGCAACAGAAAAGCAAGCAGCTCGTCTAGGCCGTGTTCAGGAGGTGTTTAGAGAGGTCAATGGAGATAATACTGCACATTTCGAAAACGTAAAAGCCGGAGATACTCTGTTCTACCCGGCCCTGCTAAATACCTTTCGCCGGATCGCCAAAAACGGGCCTGATGAGTTTTATAAGGGGGATATGGCCAAAGAGTTAGCGGCTTTTATGCAGGAACAAGGAGGCTTTATAACAGAAGAAGATCTTGCTCGCTATGAAGCTGTTTGGCGAGACCCCGTGGTTTTTGACTATAAAAAATTAAGGGTCATCTCCATGAGTCCGCCCAGCAGTGGAGGGATGACTATGAGACAAATATTGGGGATGATGGAGCCTTACAATCTCCGGAAAATGGGCCATAATTCAGCCGCAAGCATTCAACTTTTCTCTGAGGCCGCAAGAAGAGCCTATGCGGATCGAAATTACTTTTTGGGAGATCCTGATTTTGTAAGCATTCCAAAAGAAACCCTCTTAGACAAAAAGTACCTGAAAGACCGCATGAAAGGATTTAGCTTTGATCGAGCTACCCCCTCTGCAGATGTGACTTATGGCAATATTGAAGTGGTCGAATCGGATGAAACAACCCACTACTCTATTGTTGATCCCTTTGGCAATTCCGTATCTGTAACGACAACCCTCAATGGAGCCTACGGATCCAAATTGTACTGCGCTCCCCTCGGGTTCTTTTTGAATAACGAAATGGATGACTTTAGCGCTAAACCAGGAGTCCCCAACATGTTTGGACTCGTAGGAGCCGAGGCCAACAGCATTGCGCCAGAAAAGAGAATGTTGAGCAGCATGACCCCTACCATTGTTGAACAAAACGGAAAGCTTTGGCTGGTGGTCGGTACCCCTGGCGGCTCCACGATTATAACGGCGGTAGCTCAGACCATTCTCAATGTATATGAGCACGGAATGAGTATGCAAGAGGCTGTAAATGCTCCCCGAATTCACCACCAAGGTGTCCCCGACTTATTGATGTTTGAGCCTAACACCATTTCGACAGAAACCATCACCTTACTTAAAAGTAAAGGGTACATTATTAACGAAGGAAGAACTAGAATTATCGGAAAAGTGGACGCCATCCGGGTGCTTCCCAATGGGCAGCTCGAAGGAGGGGCGGATCCACGCGGAGATGATAAAGCCGTTGGCTTTTGAGCCTTTCCCTCCTAACTTTGCTACCTTCTAAACGCCAACTATGAAAGAATGGGATGTTGTTTTGCTCAATAAAAGCGACTACTTACAACCCGAAGACCCAGATCATCTGGTTCAAAACATAATGACCGAAGATGCTTTGCTCAAGACAGCTTTGGAAGGGCTGGGTCTGCGTGTCGTCCGAAAGGCCTGGGATGATCCCGACTTTGACTGGAGCTCCACGAAAACCGCTTTGTTTCGGGCCACTTGGGACTATTTTACTCGAATTGACGAGTTCAAGGGTTGGCTTCAATCGGTTCGAACGCAATGTCAGCTAATCAATTCAGCAGAGCTAATTGAATGGAACCTGGACAAGCACTATTTGCTGGAACTTAAAGAAAAGGGTATTCGCATCCCTAATACTGTTTTGTTAAAAAAAGGCAATAAGAAAAGCTTACAGGAACACTATCAACAGCTTCAAAAGGGAGGTGCTTCCGATAAACGCTGTGTCCTCAAGCCTTGTATTTCTGGAGGTGCTTATCACACCTATCTCATTGAGCCGGAGGAATTGGCCTCTTATGAAGAAACCTACCAAGAACTAATTGCTTCCCATGACTTTTTACTTCAGGAATTTCAAATCCATGTGCCTCTGGAGGGCGAAAGAAGTTACATGGTTTTTGGAGGTGACTACAGTCATGCCGTACTTAAAAAAGCGAAATCAGGAGATTTTCGGGTACAGGATGACTTTGGCGGCAGTCTGTACGAGTGTCGCCCGACAAAGGAAGAACAGCTAATAGCCATGAATGTCGTCAAGGCCTGCCCATTTGAAGCGGTGTATGCACGAGTGGACCTCTTCAAAGACAACGCAGGTCATTGGGCACTGGCAGAAATAGAATTAATTGAACCTGAGCTTTGGTTTAGAAAGGACGAGAATGCAGCCCCTTTACTTGCTAAAGCTGTAAAACACTACCTCGATGAAAAAGAAGCTTAAGTTATTCGGCATCGTTTTGCTTATTTTATTAGGTCTCCTTTTGAGCCTTCCCTGGTTCCTCAGTAAACCTGTACCGCAGGGATCTCCGGGCCCCAAGCTGACGGTTTAGCCATCAAAATGCTGAATGCTTTAAATGATACCATTTATGAGCAAACACGATTTTTAAAGTGGAGTTATCGCGGGGGCGAAAACCGCTACCTCTGGGATAAAGAAATGGGGGTCGTGTGGATGCAGTGGCAGGAACAACGCGCAAAGCTCTTCCTTTCTAACCCATCCAAATCTAAAGCCTGGAAAAATGGGAAATCCTTGGAAGGAGACGAAAAAAAGGAAGTGGTTGAAACGGCGACAGACTTGTTCAATAACGATTCCTTTTGGCTTGTTGCGCCCTATAAGGTATTCGATCCCGGAACTGAAAGACGCTTAGTAGAATGGGAAGGAGAAAAAGCCCTGTTGGTAACTTACCGCACAGGGGGCAGTACGCCCGGTGATAGCTATTTGTGGCTTTTAAATGATGATGGATACCCACGCGCCTATTTGATGTGGGTAAATATTCTTCCCATTGGAGGCCTGGAAGCAAGCTGGGACGATTGGCTCGTCACACAGACGGGAACTTTTCTACCAAAAAGTCATAAGATTGGTCCTGTAACACTTGGCATGGGACCGGTAGAGAGTTATTCCAAGAAAGAAGATATTCCTGCGCTTTATTGGTAAGACTAGGCTTTTGCCCGATTGAGTTCTGCTTTCAGATCAACCATGGACTGCTGTAACTGCTTCAGTAAGGCGCTTTCACTTGTGGTGTCCAGCTGAAAGGTCAGTTTGCTACTCACTTCCCACAGTTCCTGAATTAAAAAGGCTTTAATCTCATAAGGCGGATAATGCTCGTTGAGCGAAACCAATCTAATATTATTTGAGTTGGGTGGTCTTTCAATTTTCTTCACCAAAACGGCGTCTTGCAAAACAACTACATACATACGACCTGGGCTCACCTGATCAATATGTTCAACCGCTCGGGACATCACCCAATCACCCGGTCTCAAACTGGGAAGCATACTGTCCCCCTCTACTTGAAAACCTCTGTAGGTGGCGTTTCGAAATTCCGGAATGGGGAGATCAAAGGCCGGTAATTGCTCATACCAGCTGGTGTCTGCAATATTCTGAGGATATCCTGCAGCGGCTTTCGCATTGACCAAAACCATATTCTCCCGGTCCGAGGAATCTACCGTCACCACTTTGGGCAAGACATCTGCCGACTTGGGCTGTGCGTATTGTTCATTACTCAGGCCGTATAACCAAAGAGGATTAATATTAAATTGGCGCAACAACTCCATCACCACTTTTCCGGACAATTTGGTTTTACCCCTTTCTATATCAGCCGTCGTGGGGCCTATCGCTAGAAGCTCGGCAAACTGGGCCTGTGTATGTCCAAGACTTCTTCTTAGCTCCGAAAACCGCTGTGCACTAATGTCTTTTTCTCCCATTTAACTAGAATATGAATTCAAAAGTAACAAAAAATGGATTAAATCCATCTTCAAGGATTATTTCCATAATTTGGATTATTTCCATACTTTTGACCAAATTCCAAGATGATGAACAGAAATAGTATGCCTATCGGAACATCTCAAGTTCAACTGAGACAACAAAAAGACTTCAATTCAAATAAGTCTGTATTGCACTTATCGTACGATGGTAGTTTTAATGGATTTCTGACGGCCATTTGGCACCGAAGAAAGATGAACAACAGCCAAGAGGTCGCTTTGCAAAGAGGGCAAGCAGAACAGACCTCCATTTTTAAAACGACCAAGTACATCCTGGCTAATCAGTCGATTGCTCGTCAACTTTGGCATGAACTGGATAAGAACAAAAAGCCCTCTGCTCGTATCGCCTATTTTGCCTATTTGGCCGAAAAGAAATACCTCAATCAGGCCCTCTTCAATTTTCTGAGCCAGGTAGATTCAGCAAGGCCCATGGACCCCGAAGTACACAAAGCCTTGGAAAAAGCGGCGAGTGAAGTTCAAAATGAAAAAGTACGCCACGAGAAAGAGCTTCAATTGCGCAAGACCAACGAAACCCTCTGGTGTGCGGAATTGCATCCCCGTTACGACATCATTCCCCTCTTAAGTCGACATATTAAAAAGAAATATGCCGGCTGCGACTGGTTTATCTGGGACAGCAAGCGACGTTATGGTGTACTCTGCCAACACGGTCACTGTACCCTGACCAAAAAAAGGTTGCACCACCGTTCTGCATTAGCGAGTTAGAACCTATTTGGACTTTTCCCCTACAAATTGTTGACTTTTGAGTTTAAAGAGCACATTAAAAGTCGTTAAGCTTCCGTAAATACGCGTAATGTATTGTTGCAAGTCGATCTTTTCTTGCTCTTCCAAGTTCTTATTGGAGTTTATTTTCTGTTCCAAAACACGGATGCGATCTCGCAACATGACAATTTTATGGAAGAAGGTGTCTACTGGTATTTCTTTAGCGCTCAGCGAGGCATCCCCGGGTTGCAGCGTCATTGTTCCGCCTTTCCATTTGTCTCCGATAGGCACTACTTCGCCCAGCCCGTTCCATTTTTTAAGGATGCCCAAAAGGGCTTGTTCCATTTCAAAAAGACTAACGCGGTCCACATCGTCTTGAACGGCTTCTAAAACTTCAAAAGAATCATCCAACCCTATGGTTTCCAGTCCATGATCTATAAAGGTGACCCAATAGTGCTTTTGACTAACATCCGTCACTACCCCTTTGCCCCATTCAGGGTGCTGAATTCGAGAGCCCACGCCCAATAATTTCATCTTGTTTTGATTTTTCTACAAACATACACTCTCCGTCCGAAATGCCTTAATTTAGCAGTTCTGCTATGAAGAACTCCAAGTCTTTTGAAGAAGAAATTGAGATTCGTGGAGCAAGAACCCACAATCTTAAAAATATTGATCTTACCATTCCACGCGATAAGCTTGTCGTCATTACCGGGCTTTCAGGCAGTGGTAAGTCTTCTTTGGCATTTGATACCATCTATGCCGAAGGACAACGTCGCTACATCGAAACCTTCTCGGCCTATGCAAGACAGTTCTTAGGCAGTATGGAACGCCCTGATGTTGACAAAATCGATGGGCTTTCTCCGGTGATTGCGATTGAACAAAAAACCACCTCGCGCTCTCCCCGCTCCACCGTGGGAACGATAACGGAACTCTATGATTTTTTGAGGCTCCTCTACGCCAGAGCGGGCGAAGCCTACAGTTATGTGACTGGCGAGAAGATGGTGAGCTATACCGACGAGCAGATTCTCGATTTGATCCAATCCTCTTATATGGATCAACGCATTCAGATTCTGGCTCCGGTTATTAAGGCCAGAAAAGGGCATTACCGTGAACTTTTCCAGCAAATTGCTAAACAGGGCTATGTCAAAGTTCGGGTTGACGGCGAAATCCGGGACATTGAAAATGGGATGAAGCTCGACCGGTACAAAACCCACGATATTGAAATTGTAGTCGACCGACTGCAGGTCAAAACCGGAGAAGAAAACACCAAACGCATTGCAGCTTCGATTCAAACCGCCATGAGTACAGGGGACAACGTGCTCATGGTCCTGGATGATCAAGGTTCGGAGCCCCGTTATTTTAGTCGAGACCTCATGTGTCCGAGCAGTGGTATTTCTTACCCAAGTCCGGAACCCAATACCTTCTCCTTTAATTCGCCCAAGGGAATGTGCCCAGAATGCGATGGTCTGGGGCATGTGCACCAAATCAATCCTGCAAAAATCATTCCCGATAACAGCCTTTCCATAAAGGACGGTGGTATCGCTCCACTAGGTCCCTACAAAAAATCCTGGGCCTTTAAACAGCTCGAAACCATCGGGAAGCGGTATGGGTTTTCCTTGGATGATCCCCTTGTCAAAATTCCGGAAGAAGCCCTGGAAGTCATCTTAAAAGGCGGCAAAGAAAAGTTCTCGGTCAGCTCCAAGACGCTTGGAGTAACCCGGGATTATAAAATCGATTATGAAGGAATTGAATCCTTTATTCAGCAACAATTCAAAGATTCCGCTTCTTCATCCATAAAGCGTTGGGCCAAGGATTATATGGACGAAATCGAGTGCCCAGAATGCCGAGGGACCCGGCTGAAGAAGGAAGCCCTGTACTTCAAAATTGCCGAAAAGAATATTGCCGAGTTGGCCCAAATGGATTTGATTGGCCTCAAGCACTTCTTTGACACCCTCGAAGATCGATTAAACCCCCAGCAGAAGGTCATCGCACTGGAGATCCTAAAAGAAATTCGAACCCGATTGGGCTTTCTTTTGAATGTCGGTCTGGACTATTTGTCCCTTAATCGTCCATCCAAGTCCTTATCTGGAGGGGAAGCCCAGCGTATTCGCTTGGCAACTCAGATTGGCTCCCAACTTGTCGGGGTACTCTATATTCTGGACGAACCGAGTATTGGCTTGCACCAACGCGACAATGCGCGCCTGATTGAATCCTTGGAATCTCTGAGGGATATCGGAAATTCGGTATTGGTCGTGGAACACGATAAGGACATGATTCTGCACGCCGACCACGTGATCGATATTGGTCCAAAGGCAGGGAAACACGGGGGAGAAATCATTTCGGAAGGCACGCCTTCTGAATTAGAGAACAGTACGACACTGACCTCCGATTACCTCTTCGAACGAAAGGCCATTGAGGTCCCGAAAAAGCGCCGAAAGGGCAACGGAAAGTGGTTGCATTTACAGGGATGTACAGGAAACAACCTCAAAGACGTATCCATCAAGATACCTCTGGGTAAAATGATTGGCGTCACCGGTGTTTCCGGAAGTGGTAAATCTACGCTCATCAACGAAACACTCTACCCGATTTTGAACAACCATTTTTTCAATGGGGTAAAGGCACCTCTGCCCTATCAAAAGATTTCTGGTCTGGAACATCTCGATAAAGTGATTGACATCAATCAATCCCCTATCGGCCGTACTCCCCGTTCTAACCCGGCCACCTATACCGGAGTGTTTAGTGAAATTCGCAGCCTTTTCGCTAAGACTACAGAAGCGACAATTCGCGGGTACAAACCCGGAAGATTTAGTTTCAATGTGACAGGAGGTCGTTGCGAAACCTGTATGGGGGGTGGATTAAAGGTCATCGAGATGAATTTTCTGCCCGATGTTTATGTGGAGTGCGAGACTTGTCGCGGTAAGCGTTTCAACCGAGAAACTCTCGAGATACGTTACAAAGGAAAGTCCATTTCTGATGTGTTAGAAATGACCATGAATGAGGCCGTTGACTTTTTTGAGCACATCCCAAAGATCTATCGAAAACTGAAGACTATTCAGGATGTCGGCTTGGGTTATATTACCCTAGGGCAGCAGTCCACTACCCTCTCTGGTGGGGAAGCACAACGGGTCAAGTTGGCCACGGAACTCTCGAAGCGAGATACAGGAAATACCTTTTACATTCTAGACGAACCCACTACCGGGCTACACTTTGAAGATATTCGGGTATTGATGGAAGTTCTAAACCGGCTAGTCGACAAAGGCAATACAGTACTGATCATTGAACACAACCTGGACGTGATTAAAATGGTTGATTACATATTTGATGTAGGACCGGAAGGTGGTCAGGGGGGCGGCCAGATCATTGCTAAAGGCACGCCTGAGGCTCTGGTCAAGAACAATAAAAGCCACACGGCAAAGTTTCTAAAGAATGAGCTTCAGGTCTCTAAAAGCTCCAAAGTACTACAAGAATAAGGAAAGAATATGAGCGCGGAACAACACCACAAAGGATGGAATGCCATCAAAACCAACGATTCCTGGGCCCTTTTTAAAATCATGGGAGAATTCGTCAACGGATTCGAAAAAATGAGTTTGATTGGCCCTTGTGTTTCCATTTTTGGTTCTGCCCGAACTCCTCAGGATGCTAAATACTACCAATTGACGGTAGAAATCGCTAAAAGGATTGCAGAAGCAGGATACGGTGTAATTACGGGCGGTGGACCGGGAATCATGGAAGCGGGTAACCGAGGGGCAGACGCTGCCCAAGGGATTTCTGTGGGCCTAAATATCGATCTGCCATTTGAACAACACAACAATCCTTACATCAATTCAGACAAGAGCATTGACTTCGACTACTTTTTTGTTCGCAAGGTGATGTTCGTCAAGTATTCCCAAGGATTTGTGGTGATGCCCGGAGGTTTTGGAACCCTAGACGAACTCTTTGAGGCCATTACCTTAATCCAAACCCATAAAATTGCACGCTTCCCTATTATTCTGGTCGGAAGTGAATACTGGGGTGGTTTACTCGATTGGATCAAAAACACTATGGTGAGCTGGGGAACCATCAGTCCGGAAGACTTGGATTTAATTCGCCTAGTGGATTCTGCCGAAGAAGTCGTTTCCATTATTGATTCCTTCTACAAGGGTCGTAACCTTAGCCCGAACTTTTAATGCACAGATCCAAAGCGCTACTTTTTGGGATGGTCTTCTTCATGCTGCACAATGTAAGTGCACAGCATACCAACTCTGTATTTGCCAAGATTATTCCAGAAGAAGAAAGTATTGCCGTTCAGCAGCATTACCTATACGTAAACCAGAGCGAAGACCCCCTTGAAGAAATCTGGTTTTACGATTGGAACAATTCCTACTCCAGTAAGCGTACTCCTCTATCTAAGCGTTTTTCGGAAGAATTCAACCGAGGCCTGCACTTAGCGCGTCAACGCGACAGAGGCTCTACAGACATCATCAGTATTGTTGCTAAAAACTACAAAGGCTTAAAATGGGAATACGCCAAGGAAGAGGATTTGTTTAAAGTCATCTTACCCGAGGCTCTTGCTCCGGGAGATTCCATCAAAATTCATTTTACCTACAACCTAAAACTGCCGGATACTCGCTTTTCGGGCTATGGGTATAAGGATAACGGCGAACTCTATCTGAAGGATTGGTATTTCAGTCCACTCGCCTATCGTGATGGATGGCATAAATATTCCAATAAAAACCTGGACGATCTCTACACCGAGCAGACCGCAGAAAGCGAAGTGCAGGTCATCTTTCCGAAGCAGCTGTATTTGAACAGCAACTATAAATTAGGGAGTGAATCAGAGTTTCCTCAGGGCAAGCAAGTCATTCTTAAAGAAAAAGGTGTCCTGAATTGTGAGCTGTTTTTAACGCTAGAAAACAACTTCACCACTCACTTAACACCGAAACTAAGAGTGGTTTCTGACATCGAAGCCAAAAAATACAACTCACCGGAACAAGGTGCCAGTATTATTCGAATCGCAGATTTTCTTGAGGAGTACCTGGGTGAATATCCACATGACCACCTGCTGGTTAGTGAGATGGACTATAATCGGTACCCGCTTTATGGAATCAACCAGCTTCCTTCCTTCGTTCGTCCCTATGAAGCTCGCTTTCAATACGAGATGAAGTTTCTGAAAACAGCCCTGAGAACCTACCTGAGAGAAACCATTCATATGGATCCACGAGCCGATAAGTGGGTTTTTGACGGACTAACGAACTACCTGATGATTCGGTTTGTAGAAGAGCACTACCCCGATCAAAAATGGCTGGGCAAGCTCTCCAAGGTCTGGGGTTTTCGCAGTTTTAATTTGGCAAAAATGGGCTTTAACGACCAGTACAATTTGTTGCATATGCTTTCGGTACGAAGCAATTTGGACCAGGCCCTAAGCACTCCCAATGACTCGCTTATTAAGCTTAACCAAAAAATTGCTAGCGGTTACAAAGCCGGTTTAGGCTTGGCTTATGTCGCCGATTATATTGGAAAAGACAAAGTAGAAGCTTCCATTCAAGAGTTCGTTCGCGAGCGAAAAGGCTTGCCCATCAGCTCTGCAAAAGACTATGAACGTATTCTGCGGAAAGTCTCCGATAAAGATTTGGACTGGTTCTTTACCGAGTACGTACAAACCCGTAAAAAGATTGATTACCGAATCAAAAAAGTCGAGCAAGGAGAAGATTCTATTCGGGTAACTCTCAAAAACAAAAGGGGAACCCCTGTGCCTATTTCCCTTTTCGGTCTCCAAGGGGATTCTGTTGTTTCTAAATACTGGTTCTCCGGTTTTGATTCTGTAAAGCGCTTTAGCATTCCCAAAAAGGGAGAAGAGCGATTGGTGTTGAACTACAACAAAGTAATTCCCGAATTCAACCAGCGTGATAACTGGAAGTCCTTGGGTGGATTTCTTTCGAGCAACAAGAAAATCCGTTTCCAATTCTTCAAGGACACCGAAAACCCCTACTACAATCAGTTCTTTTACGTTCCCATCGCGAACTACAACATCTACGATGGTATTACCCCAGGGATTCGTTTGTACAACAAGACCTTCTTGGAAAGACAATTTCGCTTTGACATCGCTCCGACCTATTCCTTCTTAGAAAGAACACTTGTTGGAGGGGGTGGATTCTCGTACCGTAAATACCATGGAAAAAGTGGTCTTTTTGTTTCCAATTACTCCATTGGAGGGGGTACTTCTCACTTCCAGACCAATTCACGCTACACCACCATCACCCCTTCGGTAAGTTTCGGTTGGCGCCCAGGAGACCTCATTTCTAACAAACGGCAATTCTTAAACGCCCGATGGCGAAATGTCTTCCGGAACATTGATCCTGCCATTGCCAATGAGATCGATACGGATCCAGACTACAGCGTCTTTAATGTGCGCTACATCAACAGAGACAACGACATCATCAATTTCAAGTCCATGGAACTGGACTTTCAGTATTCCAGAGACTTTACCAAGGTTTCCTTTGAATGGGAATTCCGACGCTTGTTTCAGAACAATAGGCAGATCAACCTGAGGTTGTACGCTGGAAAGTTCTTGAGAAATCAAACCAATTCTGATTTCTTCAGTTTTGCCTTGGACCGCCCGACAGACTACCTTTTTGATCTGGATTACCTTGGAAGATCAGAGGCAACTGGACTGGTAAGCCAGCAGATCATTATCGCAGAAGGTGGATTTAAATCCCGCTTTGAGGATGCCTTTGCTAACGATTGGCTGGTCGCCACAAACGGCAGTTTTAATCTCTGGAGATGGATTGAACTGTATGGAGATCTCGGTTTTGCATCGGACAATCCGGGCGGCACGCGTTTTATCTATGATTCTGGTGTTCGCTTAAATTTAGTGACAGACTACTTTGAGCTTTACTTTCCTCTTTACTCTAACCTCGGTTGGGAAATTGCTCAGCCAGATTACGGAACCCGCATTCGATTTATCGTAACGGTCAGCCCAAAAACCCTTACGGGGCTGTTTACACGTAAATGGTTCTAAGGCCAATATATTTTCATTATTCTCTTTTTAACAGGGAATTAGGTGATTTATTTTGTTAATATCCTCATAATTCACAGCTTAAATTGTGAATTATTCAATAATCAGAGCTGTTCCTATTAGGTCATTCCCTACAGTTTTTGTAATTTCGCAAAAACCTAATTTGGCCTTATGAACCCAGAAATCAGCACAGCTTCACCCATTACATTTGAGGAATTCAAACAACAGGTACTGGCTGATTATAAACACGCCTTCATCAGCCGAGAATGCAGCTTACTCGGAAGAAGAGAAGTACTGTCGGGGAAGGCCAAGTTTGGCATCTTTGGTGACGGAAAGGAGTTGCCGCAAATCGCTATGGCGAAAGTATTTGAGCCTGGTGATTGGAGAAGCGGTTACTACAGAGATCAAACCCTTATGATGCGTTTGGGTCACCTGAACGCCACCTCCTTTTTTCACGGTTTATACGCGACGACCGATCCGGTTTTAGAACCCATGAGCGCCGGTCGCCAAATGGGTGGGCACTTTATGACACCCAGCATAGATGCAGAGGGCGGATGGCTCAACCACACTAACCAAACCAACAGCAGTGCTGACATTTCTTGTACGGCAGGACAAATGCCCCGATTACTCGGATTGGCGCAAGCCTCTAAGGTCTACAAGAACCAAAATATTCCCGGGGCGGACCGTTTTAGCCGCAACGGAAGAGAAATCGCTTGGGGCACCATCGGTAACGCCAGTACCAGTGAAGGGCATTTCTTTGAAGCCATTAATGCCGCTGGGGTTCTTCAGGTTCCTTTAGTCATGTGCGTTTGGGATGATGATTACGGAATTTCTGTCCCTGCCGACTACCACACCACCAAAGGAAGCATTTCCAGTATGCTTAGAGGTTTACAACGTGAGGGGAAACCCAATGAAAAGGCTTTTGAAATCATCAAAGTGAAAGGATGGGACTACCCTGCATTGATTGAGGCATTTCAAAAAGCAGCAGACATCGCTCGAGAAGAACATGTACCGGTACTTCTGCACGTGATTGAATTGACCCAGCCACAAGGCCACTCTACCTCCGGCTCGCATGAGCGCTATAAAAGCGAGGAACGCCTTACCTGGGAGCGGGAATACGATTGTAATCGCCAGTTCCGCAAGTGGATTCTCGAAAATGAATTGGCCGCCGACGAAGAACTTAAGCCATTGGAGAAGTCTTGGAAATTGGAAGTAAGAGCCGCAAAGAACGATGCCTGGTCAGACTTCCTTCAACCCCAAAGACAAGACAAGGATGCGCTAGAGCAAATCTTACTGGGATTGGTCCCACAATTGTCCAATCCGCAGCCAATGGAGGCGCTTATCGAACGTCTTCGCAGCTTTAAGGAGCCGATCAAAAGAGATGTTCACTCCCTGGCAAGACGAGCTCGCACCCTACTCTTGCAGGAACAAGGTGCCGATAAGACTCCCCTGCAGCATTTCATTGAAGCCCAAGCCGAAAAGAATCAACAGGCCTTCAGCTCACACCTGTATAATGATCTTCCCAGCAAGGCGACCCGAATCGAAAAAATCAAACCCACCTACCGCAACCTAGAAGATACGGTTGATGGGCGGGTTATCCTTCGTGACAACTTTGAACAACTCTTCGAGCGCTATCCCGAAATGATGATCTTCGGAGAAGATACCGGAACCATTGGGGATGTGAATCAAGGTCTCGAAGGATTGCAGAAAAAATTTGGAGAATGGAGGGTTTCGGATACCAGTATTCGCGAAACCACCATCGTTGGTCAAGGTATTGGTTTGGCCATGCGTGGACTTCGTCCAATTGCTGAAATCCAGTACTTGGACTATATCCTGTACGCCATTCAAACCATGAGTGATGATTTATCCACCCTGCGTTACCGCAGTGCAGGTAAGCAAAAGGCTCCTCTAATCATAAGAACTCGAGGACACCGCTTGGAGGGAATATGGCACTCGGGCTCCCCCATGGGAGCGCTCATTCATCTCTTGAGAGGGATGTACATCCTTGTACCGCGTAACATGACTCAAGCGGCCGGCTTCTATAACACCCTGATGAAAGGAGACGAACCTGCATTGGTCATTGAAAGCCTTAATGGGTATCGTCTAAAAGAAATTCGCCCTACGAACCTCGGTGAATTCTGTACCCCTATTGGAGAGGTGCAAATCATGAAACCCGGAAGCGATCTTACGGTGGTTTCTTATGGTTCAACGTTGCGTATAGTCGATCAGGTGGCCAAAGAGGTGCAGGAAATGGGCATTGACGTGGAAGTTATCGACGCGCAGTCTTTATTGCCTTTCGATATCGAGCACGATGTAGTCAAAAGTGTTAAGAAAACCAACCGTTTGTTGATCGTTGACGAAGATGTTCCTGGAGGTTGTTCTGCCTATTTACTGCAAGAAATCCTGGAGAAACAGGGTGGCTATCAGTACCTGGATTCAGCACCACAAACATTGGCCGCAAAGGCCCACAGGCCGGCCTATGCCAGTGATGGAGACTACTATTCAAAACCTAGTGCAGAAGACATTTTTGAAGCCATTTACGGCATTATGCAGGAAGCAAAACCCCATCAGTTTCCTCCCCTCTAAAGGTTAAACAAAGTTTGCTATCTTAGGAGCATGCAACACTCTCCTATGAAAACAGCTTTAAAAAAACTGATCACCCCTCGACTACAAGAACGCTGGGGTGCTGACCTTGTCTTTGCCGTTATTCGTTTTATTACTGGAATGCTTTTGGCCCTTGATTTTGGAGCCTCAAAGTTCGGTATGCCTTGGTCTCCTAAAGAGAATGAATTAGGGCTGTTTGAGGTAGCTTACTGGTTTCCGGATGATGTGGCAGCTTACGGTGGAATATTTGCCGCTTTCCCCGCCTTTTTTGCCTGGATGGGAGCTTTTAGTGAAGCCGTTGGAGGCCTGTTTTTTGCCCTAGGTCTCAAAACACGGTTAGCCTCTTTCTTGATCATGTGCACCATGCTAGTTGCCATTTTCCTTCAAAAGTGGGGTCAGGGTACCTGGGGAATGTTGCCCGCTTTTGGCTTTTTATGGGTCTCTATTTACAACCTCTATTTTGGATCCGGTCGCTTTGGCTTGGACTACCTGATCAGTCGTCGTTGGCAAATGGCTTAAGTACGCAATGACCAATTATTCTTATTTTTCGCTTCAGAACCATTAAATCCTTTACTGGTATGAGTTTAAAATCAAACTTGGGCCTGGCGTTGCTCCGGATCATCCCCTCCGCTTTAATGATTACTCATGGATACCCTAAGTTTCAAAAAGTGGTAAACCAAGACTTTGAATTTGCTGAACCCCTTTCCGGTATCGGAATGAATGGTGCAGTGACGCTTGTCATCGCCGTATTAGCAGAATTCTTTGCTCCAATCTTGATCATTCTGGGATTGAAAACCAAGTGGGTTTCTCTGCTCACCGCAGCAACGATGGCTGTAGCCGCCTTTATCGTCCACTTTTCGGATCCGGTTAAAGTAAAAGAAAAGGCCTTGTTGTATTTGGTGATCTATGTGGTCATCTTCCTTATGGGCCCTGGTAAGTACAGCTTAGATCAGCGCAACCGCTAACGGGTAAAACAAAGCATTAGCTCCTTATACAGTTCTCTCGCTGGCCATCCGGAGGCTCCAACCCCTTTGGACAACCCGTCTATACGCCTTAATTCCTGCAAGATCCCGGATAATTTTTTGAGGGGGTAATGCCGGGCCGCGATCTGGTATTCTTTGACGAAATAGGGATTTACACGCAAAGCTTTGGCCACTGCAGGAGCACTTTTATCGCTCAAAGCATGGTATCGACTCAGCTGGCTAAAATAGGTGTGTAAAAAGCCCAGCGTGACCACCATGGGATGCGCATTTGGATTAGAGGCAAAGTAATTCAAAATGGTCCCCGCCTTGCCGAAGTCCTTTTCTCCCAAGGCCTTCTTCAATTCAAAATTATTGAAGTCCTTGCTGATCCCTACATAGGTTTCAATCTGCTGGGCATCAACCGGTTTGCCTTCTCCAATAGCCAAGCGTAGTTTTTCAAGCTCGTTTTCGATCAAGGAAAGGTCGGTTCCCAAATATTCGACCAACAAGGCAACGGCTTTGGGACTGCACTGAAGCCCTTTTTCTTTGGAACGACGACTCAGCCAAGCCGAAATTTCGGATTCGTAGAGTTTCTTGGATTCAAAGAGGAACCCGGACTTGGCAAGAGCTTTATAAAGCTTTTTGCGCTTGTCCAGTTTTTTGCCCTTGTAGTTGACCATCAAAATAGTAGAGGGCAAAGGATTCTCAATATAGGCCTGTAATTGATCTACCGTACGGGCCAAATGCTGTCCCTCCTTGACGATAACCACTTGGTACTCCGACATCATGGGGAAGCGTTTGAGCTGTTCGACCAAAGCGTCTACCTTGAGTTCCTTACCATATAAAATCGTTTGATTAAAGCCTTTTTCCTCTTCGAGAAGCAAATGCTCCTCCAAATAATCCGAGAAGACGTCCATAAAATAAGGCTCTTCACCATGAAAGAAATAGACCGGCCGTGGGCGGCGGTCTTTAATTTCTTGGATAAGGCTTTTCAATTCTTTCATTCCATCGGTTTTGCGCAAATTTGCATATGCGGCAACTCCATTTTCCGGGCTATCGCTTCCGTACCAAAAGTATAGAAAACAGCACCCATATTTTTGATCCGATCAGGAAAAAATTCTTCCTGCTGCAACCCGAAGAATGGGTGCGCCAGCACGTGCTCCAGTTTTTAATCCAAACCCACCACTACCCAGTCAGTCTGATCGCCGTAGAAAAACATATTCGTGTCGCCCAAACCGATAAGCGATTTGATGTAGTGGTTTACAAACCCGATGGGAGTATCTTTCTGCTTATCGAGTGTAAAGCCCCTGAAGTCCCCATTACACAAGAGGTATTTGATCAAGCAGCCCGTTACAATCTGAGCGCTCAAGCCGATTGGCTCATGCTGACCAATGGCTTAACTCACGTGTACTACTCCATCGATTATGTCACAAAAAAGTGCAAATTCGTACCCGAAATTCCTGCATTTAGCCCTTAATTTGCAACCGTTTTGAAAGTTGCCCTGGTCATTTTGAATTACAACGGAGCTTCTTTGCTCTCGAAGTACCTGCCCAGCGTATTGGCGCACAGCCAGGGTACGGAGGTGTGGGTTATTGACAACGCCTCTACCGACGACTCTGCTCGGGTACTGGAAGAAGAATTTCCTCAGGTCAACGTCTTATTTAATTCCGAAAACAATGGGTATGCTGGTGGATACAACTGGGGGCTTACCCAGATTGAAGCCGATGTCTACGGCTTATTGAATTCTGATCTACAGGTGACCAGCGGCTGGTTGGAACCCTTGGCGTATATGATGAAGGAGAATCCTGAAATCAGTATAGTCCAACCCAAAATCAAGGACCTAAAAAAGCCCGAATACTTCGAATACGCCGGTGCTGCGGGAGGCTTTCTGGACCGTTTGGGCTACCCCTTTTGCAGAGGTCGCGTATTTCAATCCATCGAAACTGATCTTGGGCAATACAACGACACCATTCCTGTGTTTTGGGCAACTGGAGCTTGTTTTTTAGTGCGGTCTTCTGTTTTTCACGAACTCGGCGGTTTTGATGCAGATTACTTTGCTCACCAGGAAGAAATTGACTTTTGCTGGAGGGCACAAAATCAGGGGCACCAGGTCTGGTACAACGGACAATCGGAGGTCTTTCACTTGGGAGGGTCTACCCTGAGCAATATGAACCCTCGCAAAACCTTTCTGAATTTCAGAAACTCCCTTTTCACCCTGCTTAAAAACACGGCCAAGCCAGAAGTTTTTGCTTTGTTATTTGCTCGAATGGTGCTGGATGGAATCGCGGCAGTGGTGTTTTTACTTCAACGAAAACCAGCGCACAGTTGGGCTGTATTTAGAGCTCACCTCGCCTTTTATCAGTCTTGCAGGTCCATGTGGGCCAAAAGAGGAAAAAGCCAAAAAAGTGTAAAATTTTACCGAACGACGTCCATAGTGTGGTTACATTACGTACAACAAATAAGGGAATATCGGGGATTAGTAAAAGATTAACCCCTCTATCCCTTCGCTGAGCAAGCAAAATATATAACTTTAGAGTAATTTTTAATGGTTAATACAACTTCACTTATCATGAGAAAAGCTTTTCTGGGAACACTGGGCGTTGCCTACTACTCACTTCCTGCGTATCCAACAAGAAGTACGCAGATCTAGAAGCCAAACAAAAAGAAACACAAGACCTGCTGAATTCTGCAACAGTTAAATTGAATAGCTGTTTGGAAGAACAAGCGGCTAGCGAAGCACAGCTTCAAACGCTAAGACAGCAAAACGACTTCCTGAAATCAAACAACCAGGAGTTGATCAACAATATGGGTGACTTGACAACTTTGACTACCAAAGGAGCCGAAAACCTTGAGAAATCACTAGAAAGTCTTCGCGAAAAAGACCTGATGATCAGTAACCTTCGCGATGCCGTTACTCGTCGTGACTCTGTAAACCTGGCCTTGGTTCAGAGTTTGAAAGGAGTTTTAGGAAACTTGGAAGATGACGATATCGAAGTAAGTGTCGAGAAAGGCGTTGTTTTTGTATCGATCTCTGACAAGCTTCTTTTCCGCAGCGGTAGCTATAATGTAACCGAAGCAGCGAAGCGTATTCTCGGTAAAGTTGCCAAGGTAGTGAACAACAAACCTGACTTTGAATTCTTGGTTGAAGGACACACCGATAACGTTCCTTTCCGAAGCGGAGTACTGGTTGACAACTGGGATTTGAGTGCAAAACGTGCCACTGCAGTTGTACGTGTACTACAAAACGATTTCAAGGTTGACCCCAAGCGAATGACTGCAGCGGGTAGAAGCTACTATGTACCACTAGTAAGCAATACTACTGCGGCCAACAGAGCGAAAAACCGCCGAACACGTATCGTGGTGCTTCCAAAACTAGATCAGTTCTACAACATGATCGAAGAAGGGATGAAAGATCCTGCCATTGGAGGTCAAGGAAACTAAGACCTTTAAAAGTATAAGTCGACCGCTTCCCTCTGGGAGGCGGTTTTTTTTAGAGTACGTCCAGAGAACCCTTTCCTTCTCGAATAACTACCGGCCCATCTCCAGAGAGATCTATAATCGTCGACGGAATATTTCCTCCAAATCCGCCGTCAACCACCAAGTCCACCCTATTTTGCCATTCCTCGTAAATCAATTCGGGATCCGTTGTGTATTCCACAATCTCATCTGTATCGTAAATCGAAGTGGAAACAATGGGGTTCCCCAAGGTACTCACAATGGCCTGAGGAATCGAATGATCGGGCACCCGAATTCCTACGGTCTTCTTCTTTTTAAAAACCTTGGGCAAGTCATTATTTCCCGGCAAAATGAACGTGTAGGGTCCAGGCAAACTGCGCTTGAGTAATTTAAAGGTCGGATTGTCCAACTGGCGCGTATAGTCCGAAAGCCGACTCAAGTCTGGGCATATAAACGACCAGTTGGCCTTCTCTAATTTAATTCCCTTCAACTGTGCCAATCGCTGTAGTGCTTTGGTATTGGTGATGTCGCAGCCCAATCCGTACACCGTATCCGTTGGATAAATGATTAGCCCCCCTTTCCGAAGGCAATCGGCTATAATTCCCAAAGGCCGTGGTGCTGGATTTTCTGGGTATACTTTAATGAATTGTGCAGAGGGCATAAAAAGTAAATAGTTGGTGTGAATTTGGTCGAAAAACTCATACTTAAGGTAACAAGTTTGCGTTTATTGGAAGAACATTAACCATAATTTCTTTCATGCACTCCATCAAGGGGCGATTGTTATCCGCTTTTTTAGCGCTTGGGCTTTTAGTCATACCCTTTTTGATCTTCTCTTTTATTTCTTTGAAGAGAAGCAATCACCTGCGTGATACACGAGAAAAAGTGATCTCTTTTAACGCTTCTCGTCTAAAGGCTCAGTCTTCTTTTGGGCGCATGATGGATTTTGATGTTTTGCTCGATGATTTCTACAAATCAGACGAATCCACGGCTAATCAATTGGACTACCACCTCAGTCTCAAAAAGAGCACTAAAGCCCTTTATGTACTTTCAAAGGCCGAAATAAAGGACAACCCCATTTTTAGCCGAAGGATTGAAAAACTTCAAAAGGAACTGGAATACTTCGATCACCTAAGCACAAAGATCACAGCTCTTCGCAAGGAACGGGGATTTAGAAACTACGGCCTGGAAGGAGAAATGAGGTCGCAAATCCACCAGTTGGAACAAATCCAAGGCATCGAGCTGGCTGATATTCTCATGCTTAGGCGCTTCGAAAAGGACTTTTTTTTACGCAAAGACATCTTTTACGTTCATCAACTGACCGACAGCCTTGTTCAATTAAAAACCGGTCTAAAAGAACGAATTACGACTGCCAAAAAGGAAGAACAAGCAAATCTTGAGAATACGCTTGCGATTCTGGGATCGTATCAAGCGATTTTTGGTCGTATAGTCGAACTGGAACTAGAAATAGGGAACGAAGAAGCGGGTTTAACGCAGGAGTGGCTAAAGTCAGCAGATCGAATGGACCTTTCGATTGAACGTCTTTCGGAAATGGTAGGAACAGAATCCCAGTTGCTGTCCGGACGCATCCGCACCTATTTAATTCTCTTGTTTATCAGCACCCTAGCTCTCGCGGTATTTTTGTCATTGGCCATAGCCAATCGCATTTCCGCTCCTATCGAAAAATTGATTAGCGATATGGACTATATCTCTCAAAATCAATTTAATGGAACGATCAAGCTCCATTCCAAGATGAAGATTAAAGAACTTCATGAGCTCACCGACACCTACAATAAACTCGTTAAGAAAATACGGCGTCAATTGCAGGTACTGGGGACGCAAAATGTTTCTTTGACCCGTTTGAATCAAAAACTCACTCAATCCGAGTTGGAACTGCAGGAAGCTTCTCAGATCAAGGATAAGTTCTTTTCTATAATATCTCACGACTTAAGAGGTCATACCGGAAATATCGTTTCCATCGCTAAAATTTTAGATCAGGAACAAGGCGAAATTAGCGCCAAAGAACAACAGACCTTTGTGCAGTATTTGCGAGAATCCTCTCAGAATCTTCAAATGCTCCTGGACAACCTATTGAATTGGGCCAAGACCCAGATGAATGACCACACCCTGTCGCCACGCGCCTTTGATATAGAACAGCTCCTCTATTCTAATGCGAAACTATTCTCAGATCACGCCTCACGTAAGGGGATTCAATTGGAATGCGAAGAAGTCAAAGTAAGTCGCGTCTACGCAGACAAGGATATGGTTGATTTTGTCATCCGCAACCTGCTCTCCAACGCTCTAAAATTTTCTCGAAATGGCGACCGAATAGGACTCACGGCTTACGAAACGGATTCGGAAGTCTGGATCGAAGTTTCGGATACTGGTGTTGGGATGACCCAGGAACAAGTGGATGAGCTCTTGACCAATCAAGAAGAAAACCACTCCACCAAGGGCACTGAAAATGAGATCGGTACAGGATTAGGCTTTGCCATTTGTCGTGACTTTATCGCCCGAAACGGAGGGCAAATTACCATCGAATCGACTGTATCCAAAGGAAGTCGTTTTTCGTTTTCTGTACCCACAAGGATTACCCGCAACACCCTGTTCCGCCAGAACAGAGGATCGAAAAAGTAGGCTCAATTGGCCAAATTATCCATCAACTCCAGGCGCGCGAATCGGAGAAGTAGTTTTTTGACCTCGCCCCTTTCAAAGCGAATTTCGGCCTTACGGTCTTGCCCTACTCCTTCCAGTTTCAGTACCTGTCCCTGACCAAAGCGGCTGTGTTTAACCCAGGTTCCCTCCATGAGTGGGAGTTCACTGGCGTTACTTCCTGCATTGGGCTGCGCAATTTCCGGTTTGATCTTGCGAAGTTTACGCAGTTGTTTCTCCGTTGGCGCATGGCTTGGCGGTGGCGTACCTGGAACGGGTTTAGTACTGCGAAGCTTGCTCTTATCTACTTCTCCAAAAATAGAACGGTCAATTAAGCTCTTGTAGCGGTAACTGTCTTGTAAGGGCGTGAGGTTTTCGATGAATTTCTCATCAATTTCTTCCAAAAATCGGCTGGGCTCCGCATCGATGAGTTTACCCCAACGGTAGCGGTTCAGGGTGTAGGTCAAAAAGGCCTTTTTCTCGGCCCGAGTCAGTGCGACATAGAATAGACGGCGTTCTTCTTCCAGTTCGCTTCGGGTATTCATGCTCATCGCCGATGGGAATAAATCCTCTTCCATCCCTACGATATAAACCACGGGGAACTCCAACCCTTTGGCCAGGTGGATGGTCATTAAGGCGACCCGGTCGTCGTCTCCGGTATCCTGATCCAGATCCGTAGCCAAGGCCACATCTTCCAAAAATTCCGAAAGATTTCCTTCGGCATCTGCGAGTTCCAATTGCCCTTCTACGAAATCTTTGATACCGTTTAAGAGTTCTTCCAGGTTTTCCATTCGAGCAATGCCCTCAGGAGTACCGTCCTTTTTGAATTCCAAAAGAAGTCCGGTTTTTTTGGCCACCTGTTCGGCTACGGTAAACGCGTCTTGCTGCTGAGCTAAAATCTGAAAGCTTTTGATCATGGTGATAAAATCCTGCAGTTTTCGCTTCGTATTGCTTTGTAGTTTAACCGCGACGTGCTCCACCTGTTCCATGACCTGAAAGGCGGTCATATTGAATTCATTCGCGGCCACCCGGATTTTCTCAACGGTGGTCTGACCAATTCCACGAGCAGGAAAGTTAATGACTCGCATCAACGCCTCCTCATCATTCGGGTTTACAATCAATCTCAGGTAGGCCAGGATGTCCTTGATCTCCTTGCGTTGATAAAAAGACAAGCCCCCATAAATGCGGTAAGGAATATCTCTTTTGCGTAAGGCGTCTTCAATCGCTCTAGACTGAGAATTGGTTCGGTACAGTACTGCAAAATCTCCATTGGGCAACTGTTCCTGCATGCGGAGTTCAAAAATAGAACCAGCGACATAGCGTCCTTCTTCTGCATCGGTTGCCGCGCGATGCAACTTAATTAACTCCCCGTCATCATTGTCAGTCCAAACGACTTTGTCGAGTTGGTTCTTGTTGTTGGCGATCACGCTGTTGGCCGCCTCTACGATAGTTTTGGTTGATCGGTAATTCTGCTCCAAACGGTACACCGCCACATTGTCGTAATCCCGTTGGAAGTTTAGAATATTGCTGATGTTGGCTCCACGAAATGAGTAAATACTTTGAGCATCATCCCCCACCACACAGATGTTTTGAAAACGATCCGAAAGGGCTTTGACAATCAGGTACTGAGAGTGGTTCGTATCTTGGTACTCATCCACCAGAATGTACTTGAAACGGTTTTGGTACTTGTGCAAAACCTCTGGAAATCGGGTGAGCAGTTCGTTGGTACGTAAAAGCAGATCGTCAAAGTCCATAGCCCCAGCCTTAAAACAGCGCTCCACGTAATTGTTGTAGATCTCCCCTAGCCTTGGTCTTTTTGCCATGGCATCGGCTTCCATCAATTCGGGATTCTGAAAATAAGCCTTGACTGTGATTAGACTGTTCTTATAAGAGGAGATTCGGTTCTGAATCTGTTTGTATTTGTAGACGTCCTTGTCGAGGCCCATCTCTTTGATGATGGCCGAAATAAGGCGTTGAGAATCCTGGGTATCGTATATGGTAAAATTACTCGGAAACCCCAAGTGCTTGCCGTCGTGGCGTAAAAGGCGGGCAAAGACCGAGTGAAAGGTCCCCATCCAGAGATTTTTCGCCTCAGCATCCCCAACAATTCCGGCAATACGGGACTTCATCTCCCGTGCAGCCTTGTTCGTAAAGGTCAAGGCCAGGATATTGAAGGAATCAACCCCCTGTTCCATCAAGTGTGCAATACGGTACGTCAGTACCCTGGTCTTGCCCGACCCTGCACCTGCAATTACCATCAAAGGCCCGTCCTTATGCAGAACAGGGGCTCTTTGGGCATCATTCAATTCATCTAAATAGGGCATGTTGGAATTCTACTTTGGGAAATTTCGCGATAAAGAATCGAAATTAGTAATCTTCCTGAGGATCAAAAAGTCAAGCCCTTAAAAATTGATATATTTAGCAGAAGTAATTCCACACACAAGATTTTACCCTATGAGACATGTATTTCTGGCCCTTTCTCTTGTATTGTGCACCTCCCTCTATGCCCAAAACAGCATTGCGGAAAAAGAATTTCTAAAAATTGAAAAGAAAGTCATTGAATGGCGGCATGATATCCACCAAAATCCAGAACTGAGTAACCGCGAGTTCAAAACGGCAGAAAAAATAGCCAAGCACCTTAAAAGTCTAAGGATCGAGGTGCAAACAGGAGTAGCGCATACCGGGGTAGTCGGCGTACTCAAAGGGGATCTTCCCGGTAAGGTTGTTGCTTTACGAGCCGATATCGATGCCCTGCCGGTAACCGAGCGCAATGATTTGACTTTTAAATCCACCGTGACCTCAGAGTTCCTTGGCGAAAAGGTCGGTGTTATGCATGCCTGTGGCCACGATACCCATACCGCTATTTTGATGGGGGTCGCCGAGATCCTTTCTAAAAACAAAGACAAGATCAAAGGGACGGTCAAATTTATTTTTCAACCAGCAGAGGAAGGTCCACCACCGGGTGAAGAAGGAGGTGCTTTATTGATGGTGAAAGAGGGTGTTCTGGAGAACCCCAAGGTGGACGTAATCTTTGGATTGCACATCAATTCCCAAACCCCTGTGGGCATGATTCGCTACAAGCCCGGAGGAACCATGGCAGCAGCGCAATCCTTTACGATTAAAGTCAAAGGAAAGCAAAGCCATGGGTCTCAGCCATGGGCAGGTGTTGATCCGATTCTCATCAGCGCAAAAATTATTGACGGTCTTCAGACCATTATTAGTCGAGAGGCGAATTTGACCAACGAAGCGGCAGTCATCACGGTCGGTAAAATCAAAAGTGGGGTTCGTTTTAACATCATCCCAGAAAGTGCCGAAATGCTGGGTACCATCCGTACCCTCGATTACGACATGAAAGACCACATCAATAAGCGCATGGAAGAGATGGTCACCTCTATCGCAGAGGCCTATGGAGGGAGTGCTACGATCGAAATCAAGGACGCTACGGACATCACCTACAACAGCCCTGATCTTGTCGCTCAAATGCTACCGACCCTTCGCCGTGTAGCGGGAAGAGAACAAGTTATTCAACAAAAAGCCATTACTGGAGCGGAGGATTTCTCCTATTTTCAGCGAGAAGTGCCCGGCTTTTTCTTTTTCTTGGGCGGAATGACGCCCGGAAATAAAGAATCATTTCCTCATCATACCCCCGATTTTAAAATTGATGATGCGGGTATGCTCTTAGGGGTACGATCTCTTACGGAAATGACCCTGGACTACTTAAACCAATAAACCTACATGGAATTATTCTCCTGGATACCCTGGTGGGGCTGGGTACTCATCGCCTTGCTCCTCGTTGGACTTTGGGATATCTTTTTTCAACGCGCCCACACCATTCGGCATAATTTTCCGATTGTAGGGCATCTGCGGTATTTACTCGAAAGCATTGGCCCGGAAATGAGGCAGTATTTTGTGGCAAACAACCGCGAAGAACTGCCTTTTAACCGCATTGAAAGGGGCTGGGTCTATGCTTCGGCTAAAAAGGAGAACAATTACGAAGGATTTGGAACCGACCGGGACATCTATGCTCATCAGCATATATTCGTCAAAAATGCCTTGATGCCTTTTAAGTTGGGGCATAAACATCCGCACAAAGAAGAGCCGGACTTCATCCCTTGTGCCAAGATCATGGGGGCTGCTCACAAAAGACGAAAGCCTTTCCGTCCAGCTTCCATTATCAATATTTCGGCCATGAGCTTTGGCAGTCTTTCTGCTGCAGCCGTATCGGCCATGAATCATGGAGCTCAATTGACCGGAGCCTACCACAATACCGGTGAAGGCGGCCTCTCCCCTTACCACCAGCACGGGGCTGATGTGATATTTCACTTTGGTACCGGTTATTTTGGAGTGCGGAATGCTCATGGGGAATTTTCTATGGAAAAACTCAAGCTCCTGGTGGAGGACAACCCCCAAATACGAGCCATAGAAATCAAACTTTCCCAAGGAGCAAAACCGGGTAAAGGCGGCGTTCTACCTGGTAAAAAGATCACCAAAGAAATTGCAGAAATCAGGGGAGTCGTACCAGGGATCGATGTTCTTTCTCCTTCTGGTCATTCCGCTTTTTCCTCTATAGAAGGCCTCGTTGATTTTATTGAAGATATCGCAGAGGCCACTGGATTACCCGTCGGAATCAAGGCAGCCATCGGAAAGACGGACGAATGGGAGGCCCTGGCGAAACTGATGAAAGCCACAGGCAAGGGACCGGATTTCATTGCCATTGATGGAGGCGAAGGAGGTACAGGCGCAGCGCCTCCGAGCTTTGCCGACCATGTTTCTTTGCCTTGGGTCTACGGTTTTGCCGCTATTTACCGCATCTTCCAATCCCATGGACTGGATCAAGACCTGGTCTTTATCGGAAGTGGAAAACTAGGCTTTCCGGCCAAAGCCGCTATGGCTTTTGCTATGGGAGTCGATTGTATCAACGTGGCCCGAGAAGCCATGATGAGTATTGGCTGTATTCAAGCGCAGATCTGCCACACCAACCGCTGCCCTGCTGGCATTGCTACCCAAAATCGCTGGCTGCAATCTGGGATTGACATTCCATTGAAATCTGAAAGACTCGCGCAGTACTTCAGGACCTTCCGAAAAGAACTTCTTGAGATCACCCGAGCCGCTGGATACGAACATCCCTGTCAGTTCACTATGAACGACATTCAGGTCAATGTCGATGACGATTACCTCAGCAGTGACCTCTCTCAAGTGTACAAGTACCAAAAGACCGAAGTACCATTGAATCCACAGAAGATCTACTGAATTGCCCGGCCTTGGGATCAAGAAGCAAATAATTGCCAAAAAGTATCCTAAATTTGGGATTGCATCGTTATTCCAACAGACACAAAAGCTCAAAAATGAAACAGATCCTATTCCTTTTGCTTGTACTGGCTTTTAGCTTATCCCTGCAGGCGCAAAAAAAGAGTGAACTGCTCTACGAAATACAACTCCTCAAAAAAGAAATTCGCAGCTGGCAAGACTCAGTGGCACAGGTCAAAAAAGCCAAGGCAGCCAGTGACGGACGCGTTCAGGCCGTTGAATTTGAATTGGAACAAATCCGAGAGACCAATGCCAATTTGTTGGAAAACCTCAACAAATTCACCACCCAGTCTGTTCAGCGCACCGAGAATATCGGAAAGTCCCTAGAAGATCTTCGCGAAAAGGAACAAAAGCTACAAGCCCTAAGGGATCGCATTGGAGCTAATGATTCTCTTACGCTTAAGCTGCTGACAGAATTGCGCGGGTTTGTGGATGAAACCAAACAGCTCAAAGTCGAGAAAGGTGCCATTACCTTTGTGTATCCGAGTACTGCATTTTATCCTGCAGACAGTTTAAACGCCAATGGCTTGGTTAAAAAACTGGAAAAGGTGATGACCGACAATCCCGAAGCACAGCTTATCTTAAGAGGTGAAATTGCTTCCTACCAGAGTCCGGATTACGAGCGCGCCAAGACCTTATACGGAACTCCTCCCCTGCTTAAAAAGCTCAGTGAGTATCTTCAAAGGGAAGGCAGTCCACTAAAAGGGCGAATTCAAACGTTACATGATAAGAGTACGCGATCTGATATTTATTTTCAGGTAGTACCGGATTACGCACTCTTTTATTTACAAACCCGAGAAACCCTGAAATAAACATTCCCCATGAACGGAGCTGATATTTTACAACTCTTTGCCTACCTCTTGCCGGCTGTTGTTACCGGTGTGATTGCCTTTTACTTTTTCAGACTGCACACCCAAAATGAAGATGGAAGAAGGCGTTTTCTCTTGCACAAAAACTCTCAAAAAGAAACCCTTCCCGTACGCCTGCAGGCCTATGAGCGTATGGCCCTCTTTCTTGAGCGCATCAGTTTGACCAGTCTTGTGGTCCGCGTGGCGCCGCAAACAGATAAAAAGAACGAATACGAAAACCTACTGGTTCGTCAAATCGAATCGGAATTTGAGCACAACTTGTCGCAACAAATCTATTTGAGTGATGAGTGTTGGAGCATTATTAAGGCGGCCAAGAATGCCACGATTCAGTCCATTCGGTCCGCAGGAATGAGCGAAATCGAGACGGCTGATAAACTTCGAGAGGCCATCTTGAGTCAGGCCATGGACAAAACAGCTCCTTCTACAACGGCTTTGGCTTATATCAAAAAAGAAATCGGGGATCTCTGGTAGACTTATTCCTGTAAGTCTGGTTCAATCGGCATTTCGTCGGTTTGCTTATTGCGAGCATACAGGTACCCTCTCTTCCACCAGCGGGTCATTTTCTCCTTGTCAAAAATCAGGGAATTGGTGGTCAGTACGGCAGGGGTATAATAAAGATTAATAATCGCATCGTGGTGATTGGCGACCAGCTTTCCTATTCTGATGTTTTGGTTTTCAATACGGTCCAGAACAAAGCCAAACATATTGGTAATCAATTCAAAAGGATTTCTTGAGGGCATACGGTTGTAGTAACTGACTTCCGTCCGCAAGACCACAACGTCGACTTCCGTGGCCCCGCGTTTAATCGCTTCTTCGATGGGAACTATACTCCCTAAGCCACCGTCGGCGTACTCGCATCCATTTTTTCGTACCAGACTCATAAAGGGCGTATAATTTGCCGAAATCCAAATCCAGTCCAGGAATTCGTCGTAATCGTAATCCCGAATGCTTTTGTATTCAATCTGATTCAAGGAAAGGTTCGATACGGTTACCACCACGTCCTTACTTCCTTGTTTCAGGGTATCAAACTCCCGATAAGAAATACTGCTGCGGATCAGCTCCCTCAGGTTCTCACTCTCTCCAAAGGTCTTTTTACCTTTCAGAAATCGCCGCACCACATTCCAGTGGTTGATCGAAATGAACTCTGATCCGTGCTTGCGTTCTATTTTAAAGGGGCAGCTGTTGAATATACTGTCTTGATCAACGGAAGAATAGATCTCTTTGATCTTATCCACCTTGCCCAAGGCCAAGTGCGACAGCAAAAGACTCCCTGTAGAGGTACCCACAAAAATATCGTAATCCCGCTTTGCCTCTTCAATCAAAAACTGGGCTACTCCGCCTGCGAAGGCACCTTTACTTCCTCCTCCGGATATGACTAGGGCCTTCATTCTGTTGATTTTGACAGTTCAAGTAATTCACGTAATCGCTTTTGTTCTTGTTCAGAACGTTCCGGCAGGTCTTTTTCGTACTGTTGCCGAATCATAGGATCCTTGAGTAATTCCAGGATTTGCTGGCCGGCCGCCTTGCGGATCCGCCATTTGTGATGAACACTGAGGCGCAGATAGGCATTCAGGATAAAAGGGGTTCGGTTCCCAAAAGAAGTAGACAGCTGATTGGTCGCCATCAGACGAACCTCTGCAGGATAGGCCGGCGTGGTCAATTCTTTTAACTGCTTGATATAAGGCTCAGCTTCCTCCAGACTCTGTGCTCCGGCCAAATTCAAAAGATTCCAAATCAGCGCGAATTCATCGACCATAAAGGGAATCAACCGCTTGGAGCTATCTAACAGGGTGCTCCTTCCGGCAGGAAACCACCGCCATAGATTATACAAGAGATGATAGCCTACCACAGGATCTTCTTCATTTAAGAAAGTGCGATAGAACTCCTGCTGAACCTCCGAGGGGTCCTCGGTGTTCAATCCAAACAGCAAAGCTCTTCTCAGTTCGCGATCCGGTGCTGACTCCGCTGTATGAAGATCTTTTAAGGCTTTCCAATATTCTTCAATAGGCAGGCGATCTTCTTGTCCTCTCAAAAGTCGAATACGCAATGGGGAGGGCATTTCGCGCCTCCAAAAGTGCAAGAAAAGAGAATCCTTTTCTACTCCCTTTTGTAGAGCCGATAGTTGCTCCTGCATGCCTAAAAAGGTTCCAATATCAGGGTTCTTTTGGACCAACCACCTGCTTACTTCTGTCCAAGGAAAATCGATAGACTTTAACCAGTTCTCTTCAAAAAGGGTCCGATCCCCCTCATCCTGCCAAGTCATTTCATCCAGGAATTGATCTACACGAAGGTTTTTAAAACGGTACTTCTGCAAGACCCTTGACATGGATTCCTTAAAAGCCTTGTCCCCTACTTTCTCTCTTAACATCCTGAGGGCCCAGGCACCTTTTTCGTAAAAAGTCAAACTACTGGAACCGGGATCGAGTAAGGACTGACTAACCCCTTGTTTTAGCTGTAGTGCTTTGTCCAGCACATTCCAGGTGAACCAAGCTTCCCCGTGTATATGGCTTCCGCCAATTGGGCGTAGTAAGTGGCAAAGCCTTCGTGCAGCCAATGGTCTTCCCCACTGGCCTCTGTGACTAAATTACCCCACCACTGGTGAACCATTTCGTGGGCTTGTACTCCGAGGTAGGATTCCTGAGGCAAGGCGTTCTGATCCTGGACAAACTGATCCGAAAAGAGGGTGCAACTGGCATTCTCCATACCCGCATACAGGAAGTCAAAAACGGGAACTTCTTTGTAGTTATCAAAGGGATAGGGCTGCCCAATTTCCTCTTCTAAAAAGTCAAATACCTGGCGGGTGAACTGGTAGGTTCCTGTATAACGAAGACTGTCCTCCGGGTAGAGGTACTGAAAAAGAGGAATTCCACTGGTACTGGTTTGTTCGTATTCTCGGTAATTCCCTAAAGCAATGGCCAACAGATAAGCGCTGATGGGTTGTTTCTGTTCGTAAACCCAGAGTCCTTTTTTAGGCTCGCTTTCCTTTTTATTCAAGACTCCATTGCTCAGCAATCGAAATCCTTGAGGAGCGCGAATGCGCAAACGATAACTCAGCTTAACGCGCATGTCTTCAAAAGAAGGAACCCAATGGCTGTTGTTCTGTCCTTGTCCCTGTGTCCAGATTTGCTCATTCCCTTGAATTTGATCGACCCACCCCAAAAAGTACATGGCTTTGGATGGCGAGGCCTTATATTCGATCTGCACTTGGTTTTTTCCTTTTTTTGCCCGGCTAATTTTTAGACCGATACGCTGACCATCATAGCTAAACTTCTGTTCCTTATTGGCCAATAAAACCCTTTCAATTACCATGTTTCGGGCGTTGATAAACAGGCTATCTCCTTTGTTCAAAAGCTCGAAATCATAGCGAACACTGCCTTTGACTTGCTTGCTTTGGGGCAGCAATTCAATGTCGATTGTACCCTGCTTGAAGTCGAAGGAAGATCCCTGAGCAAAAACGGCCGTGCAAAGGGATAGAAGAATACAAAGCGAAAACAAATCCCGGAAGCTTCGCGGGAAATCGATCTGGTCTGTCATAGTCAGAAAAGTCTACACAAATTACATAATTTCGTCTTATGAATTCTACCCCAGCTGACATTCCCCTGGCCTATTTTAAAGGGGTTGGAGCCACCCGTGCGCAGGTTTTGGCCTCTGAACTCGGGTTGACCTCGGCTTGGGAGGCATTGCAGTGCTACCCCTTCCGCTACATTGACCGCAGTCGTTTCTACAAAATCGGGGAACTACAGGACAGCGGGTCTGATGTACAAATCATTGGAAGAATTACCCAGATGAAACTGGTGCCCATGAAACGGGGCAAGCGACTGGTGGCCTATCTGCAAGACGATACCGGCACCTTGGAACTCGTCTGGTTTAGGGGGTACAAGTATATTCAGGAACAACTCAAAAGCGGAGAGGTCTACGTGGCCTTTGGCCGGCTTAATCGCTACCAAAGCCAATGGAATATGGCCCATCCGGAGTTGGAACTCAAAAGCAAATTCGAACAGCAACAACGCTCCTCTTTACAACCCGTCTACCCATCGACCGAAATACTCGGTAAAAAAGGGATTACCCAGCGGCTTTTCCGGGCGATTCAGCAACAGGCTTTTCAGCAGTGCAGAGCCGGTTTAAAAGAGGTGCTCCCACCGAACCTAATAGTGCGACTGCAACTCATCGGTCGAGAGGAAGCCTTCCGGCATATCCACTTTCCTGAAAATGCGGATTTGTTGGCCAAGGCCCGTTTCCGACTCAAGTTTGAGGAGTTCTTCTTTATGCAGTTGCATCTGCTAACCAAAAACATACAGCACAAGCAGCGCATCAAAGGCCTGCCCTTTGAGAAAGTCGGCAACTATTTCGGGGACTTCTACCAAAACCACCTCCCCTTTGAACTCACAGGTGCTCAAAAAAGGGTGGTCAAAGAAATTCGCAACGACCTGGGGAAACCCATCCAAATGAACCGCCTTTTACAAGGAGATGTAGGTTCCGGGAAAACCATGGTCGCCTTACTCAGTATGTTGCTGGCAGTGGATAATGGTTTTCAGGCCTGTTTAATGGCTCCTACCGAAATTCTGGCCCAACAGCACTACAAAGGATTAACCGAGCTCCTGGAGCCTTTGGGATTAGAAATAGGCCTACTTACGGGTTCCGTCAGCAAGAAAGATCGCCAACCCCTGTTGGAAGGTTTGGCTTCAGGCGAACTCAAACTGATCGTTGGGACCCATGCCCTCTTAGAAAAACAGGTGGAATTCAAGCAGCTTGGACTGGCTATTATTGATGAACAACATCGTTTTGGTGTAGCTCAGCGATCCAAGCTTTGGAAGAAGAATAGCATCCCGCCTCACATTCTGGTAATGACCGCTACGCCCATCCCCCGAACCCTGGCCATGAGTGTTTATGGGGATCTGGACAATTCGGTCATTGACGAAATGCCACCGGGCCGTAAACCGGTCAAAACGGAACACTGGTTCGACAAGAACCGCCTGAAGATGATCCAGTTTTTAAAACAGGAAATCGCTAAAGGCCGGCAGGCCTACATCGTCTATCCGCTTATCCAGGAGTCCTCTAAAATGGATTACAAAGACCTTATGGATGGTTACGAGAGTATATCGAGGGATTTTCCTCAGCCGCAATACCAAATCTCCATCGTCCATGGACAGATGAAAGCCGAGGACAAGGAATTCGAAATGCAGCGCTTTGTGCGAGGCGAAACCCAAATCATGGTCGCAACAACGGTCATCGAAGTGGGCGTTAATGTTCCGAACGCTTCCGTCATGGTTATTGAAAGTGCCGAACGCTTTGGTCTATCTCAATTGCACCAGTTAAGGGGCCGCGTGGGCCGAGGCGCGGATCAGAGTTACTGTATTCTGATGAGCAGTTATAAGCTTTCGGATGAGGCCAAAACACGGATGAGTACCATGGTGAACTCCCAAGACGGGTTTCAGATCGCAGAAGTGGACCTTCAACTTCGGGGTCCAGGGGATTTATTGGGCACCCAGCAAAGTGGGGTCCTCCAACTCAAAATCGCTGATTTGGTCAAAGACAACCCCATCCTCAAACGCGCGCGTAGCGAAGCCTTCGATATTCTCAAAGACGATCCCAAGCTCGAGAAACCCGAGCACCAACTGATGAAACGCCAATACCAGCTTCTCTACAGCGATAAAGCCCTCTGGGGGTATATCAGTTAAAGAATATAATCCGTACTCAAGAAATTACTCACCTTCGCTTCCAGTAATTGCTCAACGGTCTCGTTGTTGATTTCGTTGTCTTTAAAAGCGACAAAGGTTCGAATCGAAAAGGATCGCAGGGCATCGTGCACACTGAGGGTCGCTTGAGCAGAATCCTTTCTTCCCGTAAACGGATAAACGTCCGGACCGCGCTGGCAAGAACTGTTTAAGTTCACTCGACACACCAGGTTTGCCAGGGTATCAATCAAGGGAGAAAGGGTATAGACGTCTTTTCCGAAAAGGCTCACCTGCTGTCCGTAATTGGATTCCGCCATATCGTCCAGGGGCTCACTGATTTCTTCAAAGGATACCACCGGAATAACCGGGCCGAACTGCTCCTCCTGATAGACGCGCATATCCTTAGTCACGGGGTAAAGTACCGCAGGCCAGATGTAGTTATCAAAGCGCTCGCCTCCCCTTTCATTCAAAATCTTGGCCCCTTTGGCCATAGCATCATCAATGAGTTCCTGAATGTAATCGGATTTCCCAGGCTCGGGCAGCGGAGTCAATTTCACCCCTTCATCCCAGGGATTTCCAAAGGGCAGGGAATCGACTGCCTTGCTGAACTTATCCAAAAAGGCGTCTTTGATATCCTGATGCACATAAACCACCTTGAGGGCCGTGCAGCGCTGACCGTTAAAAGAAAGCGTTCCCGCAATACATTCATTTACACTGAGGTCCAGGTTGGCATCCGGAAGAACTACCGCCGGATTCTTGGCTTCAAGCCCTAGAACAAGACGCAAGCGGTTGCTCTTAGGGTGCTGTTCCTGAAGGGCATTCGCCGATTTACTGTTTCCGATAAGGGCAAGCACATCGACTTTCCCGCTCTGCATAATCGGGGCGGCAACCGCTCTTCCTCGTCCAAATAAGATGTTGACGACTCCTTTAGGGAAACAAGATTGAAAGGCTTCCATCAAAGGTGTGATGAGCAATACCCCGTGTTTGGCCGGTTTAAAGATGGTAGTATTCCCCATGATGATCGCGGGGATCAACAAAGCAAAGGTTTCGTTTAGTGGGTAGTTGTAAGGCCCTAAACAAAGGACCACACCCAAGGGGCCACGACGGATGTGGGCATAGACACCATCGTGCTTTTGGAATTTGGCCGAGTTGCGGTCCAGCTCTTTGTACTCCTCGATAGTATCATAAATATACTCCACCGTACGATCGAATTCTTTATAAGAATCCGGTTCTGACTTTCCGATTTCCCACATCAACAATTTTACGACTTCCTCTCGTTTGGTCTCCATCTTTTTGACGAAGTTTTCCATGCAGTGGATGCGGTCCTTCACCTTCATGGTAGGCCAGACTCCTTGGCCTTTATCGTAGGCCGAACAGGCCTCACCCAAAGCCTCCAAGGCTTCTTTTTCACCCATAGTGGGAATGCTTCCCAAGAGTGTGGGGGCGTAGTCTTTGGTACTGGAAATAGTGGAGTAAACCTCTGTCGTTTCGCCTTCCCATTGCCGCAATTCACCCCCTAGTAAATAGGCTTTCTGGTGAATCACCTCGTTGATTTGTCTGTTTTCAGGTATGGGTTTATAAGTGATCTTTTTCATTGATGTTGTTCTTTAGTTAAACGAGGTATTCAAAGAGGTCCGGCTTCGGATTAATGTATTCGCCAAAGAAGTTTCGGTCTTTCATTCGCTGAATCAAAGGCTCGAGATCTTCTGCCCTACGCAGTTCGATTCCGACAATTGCCGGAGCGTTTTCTTTATCGTTCTTTTTGAATATTCAAATGCGTGATGTCGTCATTCGGCCCTAGAATTTGTGCTACAAATTCCTTAAGAGCACCGGGGCGTTGGGGAAAACGCACAATAAAATAGTGCTTGAGCTGACCGAAGAGCAAGGCGCGTTCTTTGATTTCGGCCATGCGGGTAATATCGTTATTACTCCCCCCTACTACGCAAACCACTCGCTTGCCTTTTATTTGATCCTTTAATTTATCCAAGGCGGCAATGGTCAGGGCTCCTGCAGGTTCCACCACGATAGCGTCGCGGTTGTAAAGTTCAAGGATATGCTGACACACCCTTCCTTCCTCCACCGTAATCATATCCGTTAATCGATCCTTACAAATCGAAAAAGTTAATTCACCGACCTTTTGGACTGCTGCACCGTCGATGAATTTATCAATACTCGCTAATTTTAAGCATTTCCCTGCTTCTATAGAGGACTTCATCGATGGAGCTCCTTTGGGTTCCACCCCGATAATCTGGCTTTGAGGGGAAAGCGCCTCAAAAGAACCTATAAGACCGGAACAGAGACCTCCCCCTCCAACAGCGGCGATGACCATATCGATGGACTGATCCGCTTGCTTGAGGATTTCGAGCCCTACGGTGGCTTGCCCCTCTATGGTCTTGGGGTCGTCGAATGGATGGATGAATGTTCGGTCTTCGGCCTCACAATACTGACGGGCCGCGCCATAGGCATCGTCAAAAGTATCTCCCTCCAAAATGACCTCTACATACTCGCCTCCAAAAAGACGGGTTTGATCAATCTTTTGTTTCGGGGTAACCACAGGCATAAAGATGGCACCTTTTACCTTGAGATGAGCACAGGCAAAGGCCACCCCTTGGGCATGGTTTCCTGCACTCGCACAAACCACCCCGCTGGCCAATTCCTCTTGACTCAGCGAGCTGATTTTGTTGTAAGCTCCTCTGATTTTATAGCTCCTTACCCGATGCAGATCTTCGCGTTTTAGCCAGATCTCAGCCCCGAACTTTTTTGAAAGTCGGATGCTCTTTTGCAGAGGGGTTGGATCTGCTACCTCCGCAATGCGTTGGGCCGCCTGATAGATATCAGCCAGGACAGGAAAATACGGTTGGGTAACAGCAGAGGACATAGGTCTTATAATGGTTTCATTGCGGTCATGGAAGCACGGAGTCTTTCTCCGACCACTTCGACAGGATGCTCGCGAATGGCTTTGTTGACCGCAATCAGTTGACGGTTATCGACTTCGTTTGATCCGGCAGCATAAGCCTTTCCGATCACATCGGTACTCACACCTGCCATAAAATCTTTAAGCAAGGGTTTACAGGCATGGTCAAAAAGGTAGCAACCGTATTCCGCTGTATCTGAGATCACCCAGTTCATTTCAAATAGTTTTTTTCGCGCAATGGTATTGGCAATCAGCGGTGTTTCGTGCAGAGACTCGTAGTAAGCAGATTCTGCGATGATTCCTGCCTCGGTCATGGTTTCGAAAGCCAATTCTACCCCGGATTTAACGAAGGCCACTAGTAGCACTCCGTGGTCGTAATAGTCTTGTTCCGAGATTTCTTGACTACCGGCAGGTGTCTTTTCAAAGGCTGTCTCCCCGGTAGCTGCTCTCCAGGCCAAAAGGTTTTTATCGCCTTCCGCCCAGTCTTCCATCATGGTCGAAGAAAAAGTACCGCTCATGATGTCGTCCATATGCTTTTGAAAAAGCGGACGCATGATCTCCTTGAGCTCCTCTGCCAGGTCGTACGCCTTGATTTTGGCTGGGTTGGACAAACGGTCCATCATATTGGTGATACCACCGTGCTTCAGTCCTTCGGTGATGGTTTCCCAACCGTATTGAATAAGTTTTGAAGCAAAACCGGCGTCTAAACCATCAGCTACCATTTTGTCAAAACTCAGGATGGATCCGGTTTGCAGGAGACCACACAAGATTGTCTGTTCCCCCATCAAATCACTTTTTACTTCGGCCACGAAGCTGGACTGTAAAACACCTGCCTTGTGCCCTCCAGTTCCGACGGCATAGGCTTTCGCTTGCTCTAGACCTTTGCCTTCCGGGTCGTTCTCAGGGTGCACAGCGATCAGTGTAGGAACGCCAAAGCCCCTTTTATACTCCTCACGTACTTCAGATCCCGGACTTTTTGGAGCGACCATAATGACGGTCAAGTCTTCGCGAATTTGCATGCCTTCTTCCACGATATTGAATCCGTGAGAGTAAGAAAGCGTGGCTCCCTTTTTCATCAAAGGCATCACCGTGCTGACCACTTTGGTGTGCTGCTTGTCCGGGGTGAGGTTGATCACCACATCCGCCGTCGGAATCAATTCGTCAAAGGTCCCCACCCTAAAGCCATTCTCACTGGCATTGACAAAGGAGGTTCTCTTCTGTTCAATGGCCTCTGGTCGAAGAGCATAAGAAACGTCTAGACCAGAATCCCTCATATTGAGTCCCTGGTTCAAGCCCTGGGCTCCACAGCCGACAATGACGATTTTTTTGCCTTTTAGTGCTTCTACACCTTCTTTAAATTCATAACTGTCCATAAATCGGCACTGGCCGAGTTGGCGAAGTTGTTCTCTAAGCGGTAATGAATTAAAATAATTGGACATGAATCGGTTCTTTGTTGAATATGGGGATGTCCCCGTTTTTTGGTTTATAAATGTTGTTTTTCTTCTATTTCGGCCAGCAACTCACGAATCGGCATGGCTTCCTTACTAACCGCAATGCGTCCGGATCGAACAAATTGCATGATACCGTAAGGCTCCAATTGATGATACATATCTTCGATCTCGTGTCGGCGACCGGTTTTGGCCAAGACGAAAAAGTCTCGGGAGACCGTGACAATTTGGGCATGGCTGGCCTTAATGATGTTTTGGATTTGTCTTTCGTCAAAAAGTAAATGCGAAGCGATTTTAAATAAGGCCGTGTCCTGGAAGATGATCTCGTCGTCTTCGTGGTAATAGGCCTTAATCACCTCCACTTGTTTCTCGATTTGCTGGACGATTTTACGGGTCCAATCCTCCGTAGTGAACACCACTATAGTGAATTTAGAAACATCCTTAATTTCTGATTTAGAAACGTTTAGACTCTCTATATTGATGTGACGTTTCAAGAATATCCCTGAAATACGGTTCAAGAGTCCGACATTGTTTTCGGAATAAACAGATATGGTGAAATACTTGGTTTCCATCGCGTTTTTTGAATTAGGACAATCGGATATCAGAAACAGAAGCACCCGACGGAATCATCGGAAAAACATTGTCTTCCTTCTCGACACGAACTTCTAAGAAATAAGGTTCTTCGGACGCCATCATTTCAGCAATCGCATCGTTGAGGTCTTCTCTTTTCTCGACTCTGCGCGCTTTGATTTGATAGCCTTCTGCGATTTTGACAAAGTCAGGATTGACCATGACCGTTGAGGCGTAGCGCTTGTCAAAGAACAGCTGTTGCCATTGACGGACCATGCCGAGGAAATCGTTATTGAGCACGACGATTTTGACTGGCAGCTGGTGCTGATAGATGACCCCCAATTCCTGAATGGTCATTTGGTATCCGCCATCACCGATAACGGCGACCACCGGTCTTTCAGGAGCTCCCATCTGGGCTCCAATCGCCGCTGGAAGTGCAAAGCCCATGGTTCCTAGTCCACCAGAGGTAATATTACTTTTGGACTGCTTGAAGCGGGCGTAGCGACATGCGATCATCTGGTGTTGACCAACGTCCGAAACAATCACCGCCTTTTCACCGGAGGCTTCGTTAATCCCTCGCACGACCTCGCCCATCGTTAGGCCTTCTTTGGTTGGGTACAGGTCCCGCTCAATAATTTGTTTGTATTCGATCTGGTGTTTTTCTTCAAACTCCTTGAGCCACTGTGGATGAGATTTTGCCTCGATTTTGGGGAGCAAACGAGCAAGACTGTCCTTGGAATCTCCGAGTAAAGCCACATCTACTTTGACATTTTTATCGATTTCAGCCGGATCAATTTCGAGGTGGATGATTTTAGCCTGTTTGGCGTACGTATCGAGATTACCAGTAACCCGGTCGTCAAAACGCATCCCAATGGCGATCAATACATCACACTCATTGGTCAAAACATTCGGTCCGTAATTTCCGTGCATTCCCACCATCCCCACATTCAAGGGGTGATCGGAGGAAAGTGCCGAATGGCCTAATATTGTCCAGGCAGCAGGTATCCCCGATTTCTCAACAAAGGCTTCTAGTTCTTCTTCGGCCTCTCCAAGAATAACTCCTTGGCCAAATATGATAAAAGGCTTTTTGGCCCGATTGATCAGGGAAGCCGCTGCCTCAACGGATTCTTCGGTCGCGACTGGCAGGGGGTGGTAACTTCTTACCGAAGTGCAGGGGGTATAATCAAAATCCAACGCGTCAAACTGAGCGTTCTTGGTGATATCGACCAATACCGGCCCTGGACGTCCCGATCGGGCAATATAAAAGGCCTTAGCGATGATTTCAGGAATTTCAGAGGCCTTGGTGATCTGGTAATTCCACTTGGTCACGGGGGTAGAAATCCCCACGATGTCCGTTTCCTGAAAAGCATCTGATCCCAGTAAATGGCGTGGTACCTGGCCCGTAATACACACCATGGGGGTCGAATCAATCTGAGCGTCAGCTAAGCCTGTCACCAAATTGGTCGCTCCTGGGCCCGATGTGGCCATCGCTACACCCACCTTTCCACTGACTCGTGCATACCCTTGGGCCGCATGCGTAGCCCCTTGTTCATGACGGGTCAGAATATGGGTCAGGCGGTCCTGAAATTTATAGAGCTCATCATAAACGGGCATGATGGCACCTCCTGGGTATCCGTAAATCAGATCAACACCTTCTGCCAGAAGGCAGTGGATAAGGGCTTCTGCCCCACTGATCTTCATTCCCTTTGGCGTCTGTGCGGCGCCTTGTGTTTGTTTTGAGTTTACTACTTCCATGGTGTACTCTTCAACGGTTATTACTTGCTCCGGTCTTCCAAAGCATCGGTAAGACATCCCTTTGATGCACTTCCCACCAGGTGGGCATATTTGTATAGACTTCCTCTTTTGACTTTGAGTTCAGGAGCTTTCCACTCGGCTCTACGGGCCTGTAGCTCTTCCTCACTCACATCCATTTCGATGGTATTGGCCTCAGCGTCGATAGTGATTAAATCTCCGTTCTGAACCAAGGCGATAGCACCACCCAAACGGGCCTCTGGACTGATGTGTCCTACTACGAAGCCGTGGGTACCCCCAGAAAACCGCCCATCCGTAATCAAGGCGACCTCTTTTCCTAGCCCAGCACCCATGATAGCCGCTGTAGGCTTAAGCATTTCGGGCATCCCCGGACCTCCTTGCGGGCCTTCATAGCGAATCACCACAACCTCCCCGGCTTTTACCTCGCCCCTCTGAATCCCTTCATTGGCTGCGAATTCGCCTTCGAATACACGGGCCGGACCACTGAATCGCAGTCCTTCTTTACCCGTAATCTTGGCGACCGCTCCCTCTGTAGCGAGGTTTCCGAACAGCATTTGAATGTGCCCGGTTTCTTTAATCGGATTGGAAAGTGGTCTAATTATATCTTGTCCTTCTTTAAGGGAAGGAACCTCTGCCAGATTCTCGGCCAGGGTCTTCCCGGTAACGCTCAGGCAATCTCCGTGCAAAAGACCTTCCTCCAACATCATTTTCATCACCCCCGGTATTCCACCGATCAGGTGCAGGTCCTCCATCAAGTAGCGCCCACTGGGCTTCAGATCTGCCAAGAAAGGAGTTTTATCAGTAATCGCTTGAAAGTCATGTAGCGTAAACGGAATTTCCGCTGCATCGGCGATGGCCAGAAGGTGAAGTACCGCATTGGTTGATCCGCCTAAGACGGTAATCAAACGCACGGCGTTTTCCAGCGCCTCCCGGGTAACGATGTCCCGAGGCTTTAAATCTTTTTCGAGAAGCAGTCGCATGGCCTCTCCAGCATGGACGCATTCTGTTTCTTTCTGTTGGGCATTGGCCGGATTAGAGGCGTTATAAGGCAGGCACATTCCCATCGCTTCGATGGCAGAAGCCATGGTGTTTGCGGTATACATCCCTCCACAAGCTCCAGGGCCAGGACAGGCATGAGAGATCACTTCCTCGTATTGCTTTTGATCAATACTTCCTGCCACCTTTTCACCCCAAGCTTCAAAAGCCGAAACCACGTCCAGCTTGCGGCCATTGAGGCAACCGGGAGCAATAGTCCCTCCGTAGACGATGATTCCGGGGCGGTTCAAACGCAAAAGGGCCATCAGGGCACCGGGCATGTTTTTATCGCATCCCACAGCAGCCATAAGGCCGTCGTAATTCATCGCCTGCACCACAGTCTCCATGCTATCTGCGATTAAATCTCGGGAAGGCAAGGAATAGCGCATCCCGAAGGTTCCCATCGAAATTCCATCACTCACACCAATGGTGTTGAAGATCAAGCCGACCAAATCGGCTTGTTCTACCCCCTTCTTCATCAAGGTGGCCAGGTGATTCAAGTGCATATTGCAGGGGTTTCCTTCATAGCCCGTGCTGGCGACCCCTATAAAAGGTTTGCTCAATTGTTCCTTATTGAGGCCCAAAGCATGCAACATCGCCTGCGCGGCAGGTTGTGTTGGGTCCTGGGTAACAACTTTGCTGTATTTGTTCAATTCCATATTCTCGCAACCAAAAACTGCTGAGGCAGTCTAGTATTCAAGATTCAAATTTACTTGTTAACATTTCCGGCTATTCCTGGTATGGAAAGCCTTCGCGTGGTCAACGGGAATGAAATTGATGTAAAATATTGTTTTACAGTGCGTTAAATAAAAAAGAATTCCAATAGTCAGCTCTTCATTCAAGGGCTAAAAACTGGACCGAATGCCCTGTACTTCGCTGAGCCAGTTGGTTGATACTCTCTTCCGTGAGCTGTAAAACGCGGGGGTATCCCCCCGTGGTTTGCGCATCCCGCATCAGGATGATCAAGCGGCCGGAGGCGGTTAACTGAACCGTTCCCGGCAGAGTCACTGAAGTGAGCATAGGCAAATCATAGGCAGGCAGGAGTTCTTCCAATTGATAAGCCATGCGGTTGTTCTCTTTAGCGATATGAAAACTGCGGTCAAAAAGAGTAGACTGAATTTCTTGAGGAAATAGCTCAAATTCCGGACCCGGGAACACCTCCAGTGGTTTACCGAAAGAAACAGGTTTCTGCTTTACTGCCCATATCCTGGGCTCAAAGCCTTTAGAGGGCGACACCTCTAAAGTCATGCCTTTTTGCAAGCGGTCATAGGAACTGATCGGGCTGTAGTAGCTACGACTACCCAATACCTCTTCTGTCTGCAGGCCTCCCTGTATGGCCAAATAGGCCCTTACCCCTCGGGTACAGCGTCCCACTTTCAGCACTTGCCCAGCTTCTGCCTTGTAGGCGGTATTGACCGATAAAGGGGTGGAATCCAAAAAAGCTTCTGGCTCCCCTCCGGTCAGGGCAAAATAGAGGGTTTCTTCAAAACGGAGTTCCGGCCCCTGAAGACTTATTTCGATCACCGCCTCCTCGGCACTATTGTGGACCAGTTGATTCGCCAAGTCCGCTGCGGCTCTGTCCATAGGGCCTGAAACCGGCACTCCCCACTTCCGGAAACCCCATCGACCATGATCTTGTATGGTGGTGTAAAAACCAGCTTGCAGTACCTCTATCATATCCAGGGCTGTTTTTGGGGTTGATATATCCCTTCCTGCACTTGAATCTCAAAGAGCGCAAATGTCGGCCGATCAATTGCATAGAACTGTATGGCGTCTCCTACCTGAATCGCACTTGGAGGATTTTGGGTGGGATTGAACCAAGGAATGGGCGTTCGTCCCAGGATTTGCCATCCCCCGGGAGATTCCTGGGGGTAAATGCCCGTTTGCTTCCCGGCCAGACCTACACTCCCCTGAGCGACCTTAAGACGAGGTTGCGTATGTCGCCCTACCTGCAACTTTTCAGGCACATCGCCTAGATACAAGAAGCCTGGTAAAAAGCCTATCCCATAGACCGGATAATGATGAGTGGTATGCTGCTCTATGAGTTCATTGTTTTCTAATTGCAGAGCGGCCGCACAAGCGTCTAGGTCTAAACCAAATTCTCTGTCGTAGCATACCGGTATTTTCCAAAGCGTACGCTGGCGAGATATAGTGCCTGTTTCTCCTTTTATAATTTCCCCTATTTGATCGATCTGCCTTTGTTCTACAGGCTGATCAAAGTGCAAACTCAGGCTGCGATAGACCACCTGACTTTCGACCAAACCAGCGATAGACTTCTGAAGCTGTTCTTCCTTGCCCAGAATATGATCCAATAAATCTGTACTGACCTGATCAGGCCACTCGATTAATAAAGTATTGCGATTCAATCGCTTGATATGGGCTTGTTTCATAGCGAAAGCTGGTAACCCCACTGGGGCAATTGTTGATGCAAATAGGTTAAAATAGCCACTGAATTCTGGTGATCTCCGTGGATACAGTAGGTTTCTGCCCTATCGTCTTTTAAAAACTGGGCGCATTGAGCGGCTACCTCTTCTTTCGATTCCAGAAGGCTTCCTTCCTGACCGCGTGCAAGGAGTTGCCCGTTCTTGTCATAGCCTCGATCCAAAAAGGCTTCTGACCACAGGCGAATACCTCTTTTCTCACAAGCGGTTTTTAAAAATTCGGTGGATTTTAAGAATACGTCCTGAACCGGATAATCTTGAAGTAACTCGAGAAAAAGCTCGGCCTGTTCCTCTCGGCTAGCGAGATCATGGTACAGGCCTCCATGAGGTTTTACATGATGCCATTTAGCGTCTTGGGCCTCTATAGCATTTCCGAAATCATCCAATTGTTTCCTCAAAAGATCTTCCAATTCTCTATTGGCTAGCGCCAGGGATCGGCGTCCAAAGTTTTCTGGATCCTCATATCCGGGATGGGCTCCTAAGGAACAGTTGTTTTCTAGAGCGAGCTGCATGGTGCTTTTCATAATCTGAGTGGAACCTGCATGGGCACCACAAGCGATATTGGCCTGGTTGACCAAGGGGAGCAATTCAGCATCCTTGGAAATCCCTTCTCCCATATCACAATTGATGTACAACTTCTTCATCCTTTTGTCTTAGCCCCAATACCCCAAAACACCTAATATACTCCGTGCCCCCAATAACAGGGTGATTAAAACAATCAGGCCTCCCAAAACATTCTGCCAAGGTGAATTAATGTACTCCTTGAGTAATTTCTTTTGGTTCATGGCATAGAGGAGTAAGATAGCGATCAAGGGCAATAAGAGTCCATTGGCGAACTGGGCCATTTGTATTATCTGAATAGGACGAATTGAAAAGCTCAAAGCCAGTACTCCAAGAACCAAGACCATGATCCACACCGCCCTAAAAGAAGCAGATTGGGTATTTCCTTTCCACCCAAAACATCCTTGGGCTACATAGGCTGCGGCTAAAGGGGCTGTAATGGCTGAACTTAAGCCCGCTGCCAAAAGCCCTAAGCTTAGAGCCACTTTGGCCACCTTCCCCAGCAAGGGCTCCAGGGCCTGAGCCAAGTCAAGGGCATTATTGACTTCAGCAGAGTTCATTTTACTGGCCGAAACAACAATGGCCATCGAAATGAGTCCGCCCAGCGCAAGACTTAATAGGGTATCTCTACGCACTTGTTTGAGATCCTCCGGAGAGCTCCATTTATCGCGCACCAAAGAGGCGTGCAAGAATAAATTATAAGGAACCACGGTGGTTCCGATTAAAGCAATTACATAAAATAAACTGCCCTCAGGAAGGCCAGGAACAAATAACCCTTCGAACAAATCGGACCAAAGGGGTTTAACCAGTATAGCCGTCGTAACAAAACAGACACTCATCAGAGCGACCAAAAACAAAAAGAAATACTCGAGGTAGCGTAGATTTCCCCACCAGAGAATTCCAAAGGCTATGGCCCCTACTAGGAGCGGATAATATACCGCGTAGTCAGTACCCAATAAGACCTCCAGTCCGAGTGTTGCTCCACCCAGATTACCCGCCTCATAGGCGGTATTTCCGATAAGAATGCTGAAGGCAACTAAAATCAAGAGGAACTTGCGAAAAAGAGGGGATGACAAACTACTCCGTAGCGCATCGGTTAGCCCCATTCCACTGACCAGGCCCAAACGGGCAGACATCTCTTGTAAGACCAAGGTCGCTACTAAAGAGAAAAGGAGCGCCCAGAGAAGCTGAGTTCCGTATTGGTTTCCGGCAAGAACACAAGCTGTAACCGTACCAGGACCGATAAAAGCCGCTGCAATTAAAAATCCTGGACCAATTTTCTTCATAAGGGCTCGCTTAGTATCGCTCTAAAACTAGAGGAATTGTGCTAAAAAAGATGCAGTTCGTCTAAAAAAGTGCCGTTCGTCTAAAATATGGGGGGTCAACAGGGCCTCTGCATACTATTTTGAACTTTCTCAAGGTTATCATAGTCCCAAATCAAACCTGAACCTAAACTTAACTACTTCTCATGACCTGTAAAGATTGTGGCAAGGCGATAGGATATGCTGAACATAAAACCTCCATGGACCTACTGGGGGTGGAACTGTGCAGTCGGCATACTGGACTCATCCAACAAATCATCCAAGATAATCAAACCCCAGTGGAAGCTATTCAGCTCTTTTACGGACTGAAAGATGCTGGCGCACACCCCATGCTCGAATGGTGGGATGGGCAAAAATCCGTTGATATTGCTCTTTCGAGGGTAAAATTGAATATCGAAATTGATACCGAATTTGATCGTCTAACACACCAAAGAGCTCTGGCTGATCTGGACGATGCCATGCAATCCTTTCGAAAAGGATTCACTACTCTTAGGATACCGAGTATTGCGGTAAAATACTACCTCAAGAAGACCGTCGAAAATATCCTGGAAATAGCCGAAGGACTCAAAGCCAACATCAAGGTCATTTAAACGGATTGAGCCAATTTTGGCGATCCATCACCCGAAAGCGAATCGCCTCGGCGAGGTGCTCCAGGCGTATGTTCAAAGAACCTTCCAAATCCGCAATGGTTCTCGAGAGTTTTAGAATGCGATCATGCGCCCTGGCCGAAAGAGCAAACTTCTCCATAGTCTTAGACAACAAGTCTTTGGATTGCTTATCCAAGCCTGCATAGCGTTTTAGGGCTGCGCCTTTCAATTGGGCATTCGTTCGCATACCGGTTTGACCCTCATAACGTCGTGCTTGTATGTCTCGCGCCGCTACTACCCTTTTGCGAATTACTGCACTACTTTCTTCTGATGCTGATTGTAGCATGAGTTGATGACTCATTTCGCCAACCTCCAGATGGACATCCACCCGATCGAGAAGTGCCCCGGAGATTTTACTCAAATACCGTCTAATTTCTTCCGGACTGGAACGGGGTGGTCGTTCTTCGGTATAGAAGTAGCCGTCCGGGCTGGGATTCATACTGGCGACCCAAATAAACTCTGCAGGAAAATGCCATTGCTGTTGCCTTCGGTTAATCCGTACATAACCTTCCTCTAAGGGCTCACGCAGCACCTCCAAAACACTTCTAGGATATTCTGTCAATTCATCCATGAAGAGTACCCCTTTATGAGCCAGAGAAATTTCTCCGGGGGCCGGCGAATGGCCACCTCCCATTAAGGCAACGCGGCTAATGGTATGGTGAGGAGCCCGAAAGGGAGGTTCGACTTGAATAACTGCATCATCAAAAGGTACCTTGGCATTGTGAATCTTACTAATGATTAATGCCTCCTCCCGCCGCAAAGCGGGCAGAATCCCGACAAGCGCTTTGGCCAAAAGGGTTTTACCCATCCCGGGCGGGCCAACCATGAGAGCGTGATGCCCTCCTGCCGCGGTAATCTCGAGCCCCCTTTTCGCCATGGCCTGCCCCTTGATTTCGGCAAAGTCAATCTCTGCCTGAGGAGGCCTGGAGACCCATTTTTTAATGGGAACCGGCTTTGACCCTCTAGAATGCTCCATAAAGGTGATGACTTCGGACAAGCGGTCAAAACAATACACCTCTAAACCCTCCAGCCATTGGCCTTCCTCTGATTGGGCTTTGGAAAGAACCAATTTCTTATACCCTTTTCTTTTGGCCATTTCCGCCACAGCATATAAACCAGGAGCCGGTTTTATAGACCCGTCCAGGCCTAATTCGCCAAGAAACAGTATTGAAGAAGAAAGCCGAACATCTACTTGACCGGTTGCCAAAAGAAGGGCTACGGCCAGAGCGAGATCAAAAGAGGAACCGGTTTTTCGAACATCCGCCGGGGCCAAATTCAGGGTGATTCGCTTGCCGGGGATTCGAAATCCGGTATGCGCCAAGGCGGAGGAGATCCGATGAAAACTCTCCCGAACTGCCGCATCGGGCAAGCCAATGAGGTGGTAACCTATTCCTCGAGCAACACTGGCTTCAACATAGGCCGGATAAGCCTCTATGCCCTTGATATAGGCGGTATGAACTTTGATCATAGGACCAAAGAACAAGGCTATTAACGCATAATCCTCGCAGTCTAGTTCTCTGCAGGATTCAATTGCAAGCGAGAATCCGAGGAGTCCTGAATTTCTTTTTTGTTGAGGAGCATTTTTCTAAACTCCCCCTTGTTGTACATCTCTGCCTGATCCTTGTAGTAGGGACTCATGGGGTTCCCAGATTGACCTGTAGGCAGTATACTTCGACTGTTCTCGATATCTCCAAAGTCTATGACACGACGGGTAGACGGACCCGCATTCACCTTGTACATCCCGTCTGCTGTATAGGGGAACATGATGTTGTTGATGACTTCTCGGCTTCCCGACATGGGGAAAGGACCAACATTAAAGCGAGAGCGCAACCATTTAACGCGTCCGATGGGATGCTCGTGTTCCAGGGTATGGACTTTACTCCACTGCCACTGATCAGGTGTACCCAAGTCATCTTCCAAAGAGCTCCAGGCCTTAGAAAAGGCGCCCTGGACTAATTCCTGTAAGGTTTCCGTTTTATCCGAGGTACTTACATCATCCATCCAAACAGATTCTTTCCCTAAAAGAAAGGGCGCTATTGCCTTTTTAAAGAGGTGGGTCTGCAAAAAGACTTCAAAATTTTCTTTTCCCATTTCGTCTAAGAAAATGGCCTCCATACTGTTGTAGACCCAGCGGTGAAATAAGGCCGGTACCGTATCCTCCATTTCATAGCCGCCCGACCATTGCTTAGCTTGATCCAAAAAGGCGACCTGCTCGGTGCTTAAATCCATCCCTTCTAACTGCTGAATCAAGGCCTTTAAAATTCCAGGATTGACAGGGGAAGTAATATCATTAATCATGGTTTCGACCTGTGCGCGATCCCATTGATCATTTGCATCGAGCAATTGGGTAATGCGTTTGGCTCGGTTTTCGGGCAAGTAGTAGCCCGGCACCGTTACGCCATTCTTGGGGGCATGACGGTTGTTGGCCGAATACACATAACCCCAGTCAGGATCGATGGCCTGTGGATTCTCATCAAAATCCAAATAACGTTCAGGGGCGCGAGCATCACGAGCTCCATCACGGTACAGGTAGGTCGAAACAGAGTCCGGGTATTGGTACAATTTGGCGGTCCCGAACCAGGCGATACGCCCTTCCTTGTCTCCGTACATCACATTCAAACCAGGAGCATGAATATTGGGCAGGGCTGATTTAAAACTCGGAAGATCTTCGGCGTGACTAATGCCATACAAGGCCAACAGGAGTTTGTTTTCTTTAGAGGTGTAAATCCAATCCATACTGACCGGAGACTGATTTTGAACGGGGTCCAATACTTCGTTTATGACGGGGCCGTTCTCCGTTGTTAACCACGAAAAGTTCACCGATTCTTCTCCCTTGACCAGAATCGTTTTTCCGTTGACCCCGTATTTCTTAGGCCCTTCTCTTGTCAGGTACTGCTGGGTGTTCTGAGGATCCGGTGTTTCCAGATAAAATTCACAATCGTCGTTCTGGAACATGGTAAGTCCATAGGCCACATTTTTGTTATGCCCCAACAACGGAAAGGGAACCCCCGCGAGGTAGTAGCCATAGCGTTCGTATCCTGGACTGTTGATGTGGGCCTCATACCAGACAGAAGGCTGGGCATATCCCATATGGGGATCATTCGCTAGTATGACCTTCCCCGATTGGGTTTTATCGGGCCCAATAACCCAACTGTTGCTTCCTATAAATTGTGGTACGGGCAGATTTTCCAGAGCCTTGAGGTTTTGATGTATTCCACTGATCGCATCCGCCGACAATTCACTACTGTAGCTCTTGATCTCGGTTTTACTTGAATCTCTTTCAAAAGGCAAATCCATTAAATAATCCATTCCCAATTTAGTGCGTACATGCGACAAGAGCGGATCAGTCCGGTGCGCCCGGGCAAAACTAAAGGCCATATAGCCCAATGCGTTGTAAATATCTTCCAGGGTGTACTCCTCTTTTTCTACCCCGGTAAGCACAAATTCAACGGGGGTTGGCCCCGTTTTTATAAAGTGATTGACTCCTTCCAAGTAAGCAAGACTCATGCGAATTTCGCGGGCGGTGGAATCGATATTTTGCACCGTATTTTTACTGTACTCTTCTATCCCCATCGCGACAAAAAGCTTGTCTGTTTTGAGCAGGTCGGGGCCAAACACCTCCGAAAGTCTTCCAGGGCCAATGCGCCGGAGCAACTCCATCTGCCACAAGCGGTCTTGGGCATGTACATAACCTAGTGCTCGTTGGACATCTTCCTCAGACGACCCATAAATATGGGGAATACCGTGCTGGTCATACCACACCTCTACTTGGGTCTCGAGTCCTGGCAAATCGAGTTCGCCGGTATATTGGGGTTTAAGGGTGTTGAGATAAATTCCTCCTGCAACGAGGGTCAGGCCGATAAGCGCAAGAAGCGCCCAGCCTATCTTTTTGAGCCAGTTCATAGGGTGTAAATTTCAGCAAAAGATACGCAAAACTACGCACTCACTCAGGCAACTCAAAGGCGGGTGCACTATTAAAACCAGCGGGGTTAACCTCCAATCCTTGCTTTAACCACTGCAGGTAATCGTCTTTGTCTGTATACTGCCTTGGAGAGCTCAAAACTTCAAGGTCCGAGGTCAACAGAACGTAAAAAGGCTGAGAGGCGTTTTGAAAGTTATAGGTCTGAAAAGCACCCCACTTTTGACCGATGGTGCGCACAGGAACCTGTTGCCCATTGGAATAACTCATGGTGAACTGCTCCTCTTCAGGGAGGGCTTGGCGGTCATCAACATAAAGGGAAACCAAAACGTACTCCTCTTTTAGCAAGCGATACACCTCAGGATCACTCCATACATTCTCCTCCATTTTACGGCAGTTCACACAGGCCCAGCCGGTAAAATCCAAGAGCATGGGTTTGTTGGTTTGAGCAGCGACAGTCAACCCTTCTTCGAAGTCCTTGTAGCACTCCAATCCCAAGGGACAATCTGTTTCTTTCTCTTTTAAACTGTAAAAATCAGGAGGCGGGAAACCGCTCAATAACTTCAGGGGCTGATCGGCGAAAAGGCCATAGCCCAAATAGGCCGAAAACACCAAAGAAACTAGACCGGTGATCACACGTCCCTTTGACAGAGGTCTGGGCTTGGACTGCCCTGGTAAGGCAAGAAATCCCCAGAGATAAGCTGTAGCGGCCAAGAAAATGACCAACCAAATACCGATAAAAATCTCCCTTTTGAGAATTCCCCAATGACCGACCAAATCAGCATTCGAGAGGAATTTAAACGCCAAGGCCAGCTCCAAAAACCCGAGAACCGCCTTTACGGTTAGCATCCAACCTCCGGACTTCGGCAAGGTTTGTAAAGCAGAAGGAAAGAGGGCAAACAAAGTAAAAGGCAAAGCCAGTGCTAAACCAAAACCACTCATGCCCCAACTCAAATTAGCGGCGACATTGCCTTCCGCCAAAGTGGTACTCCCAAGTAAGCCTCCTAAAATAGGCCCCGTACAAGAGAAAGATACAATGGCCAAGGTCAACGCCATAAAGAAGACTCCGACTAATCCTCCCGCGTTATGTGAAGCGGCATCCAATTTATTGGCCCAACTGGAAGGCAGGGTCAATTCATAGAAGCCAAAGAAGGAAAAAGCAAAAAAGACGAAGATGACAAAGAAAAAGAGGTTGAGGTAAATGTTGGTCGAAATCGTATTCAGTATTTGCGCATTCACAGATTCCAAAAAGTGAAAAGGCAAACTGAGTAAAAAGTAAATCACAACGATAAATGCCCCATACATCAAGGCTTTAAAAACACCTCCCTTTTCTTGCTTGGTAAAAAAGGAAACTGTCAAGGGTATAATCGGAAATACGCAAGGCGTTAAAAGGGCTAGAAGTCCACCGACAAACCCCATTCCGAAAATCCAGAAAACCCCTTGTTTTTCGACCTGAGCCGCTTCTCCTTCTTCTGTCAAGCGCTCCTTGTTCTTCAAGTTAAGCTTTAAGGATTCTGCTTGAGAAACATCCGCATCGGTAAGACCTTCTTCAACGATGGCGGATCCATCTAACTAAAGGTAAACACCTCCGTTTTTGGAATGCAGACCTCCTTGCAGATCTGGTAGTAGAGCTCCACCTTGAATTGATTGACCGTCGGCTGGAGTCTTTTTATTTTTTGTTGAAATTCTGCCCGGTCCAGGAAGAAGGTTTCATTGACCTCAAATACCTCACTGAACTCTGTCACGGTTTCGCTTTCGGAGGCTTTACCGACCAGAGAATAGGCCTTATCGACATCTGGGAAGAAAAATTCTGAGGGCATACTTCCACCCTCTTCAGTGAACTGAGAAAAAATATGCCATTCCGGAGCGATCTCCGCGCTAAAAATGAGCAGGTATTCATCGTTACCCAATTCTTCAACCCGGGATTCCCAAATGATGGGATTGTTGTCATCTAATACCTGAGCCCAGCCCAATAGGGGGATCAAAACAAAAGTCAGTAGAATAAAGCGCCGAAACGCTACGGGTAGTTGAGTCAATCTCTTCTCCATGTAATCTTGATCATTTCTTGGGTAGAGGGCTGAATCTGAAAACGCCGATCACTGCGCATTCCAATGACCCAAACCACTTCTCCTTTGGACAGAAGAAGCCAGATCTTTTCTTTGTCCGGACGAGCAATCTTTTCGTCTTTAAAGAGTTTGGCGATCTTCTTTCGACCCTGCATTCCTATCGGATAAAAATAGTCGCCTTCGCGCCATTTTCTTACCTCTAACGGAAAGTTTAACGTTTGTTTATCGGCGAAAAGTACTTCATCGGACCCTTTCTCCCAATGGGAAACGGTTTCCAATTCAAGCCGAATTGGGCTATCCAACTGGAGTTGGCCTTCTTGCAATATATAGGTGTTTTCGTCTTTTTCTTCCTGCTGTCGAAGCTCCAAGCACTCTCTGTTCTTGGTAAGGGTATACTCCTTACTTTCTAAATAAATACCGCTCTGCCCCATGAGTAGATCCTGCAGGTCTTTTAGGTGATTAAAACCGTAAGGTTCCAGGAGTAAAAAGAGTAGAGCTGCGGGATCTTTCTCTTGTTGAAGACTCCGCAAGTCCAAAGACCAGCCACCATGGACCGCGTGGACATGCTTATTCCATTGCCACTCTTGGTACTGCTCTAAAAATTGTGCGCTTTGCTGTAGGTGGGTTTGGGTCAATTGAATTTGATCGATCAGCTTAGGCAAGCGTTCCTGAAGAAGCGGGCTAATTTGATTGCGAATGAAGTTTCTCAGGTAGTCGCTTTCTCTGTTGGTCCGGTCTTCACGCCAACGCAGGCCTCTACTCGTGGCGTACTTCTGAATATCTTCTCTGCCAAAGGGCAAGAGAGGGCGCCATCGTTTGTTTTCTTTGGCCGGGATACCTTGCAGGCCTTTTAACCCCGTTCCTCTAGTCGCATTGATTAAAAAGGTTTCCCAGGCGTCATCGGCCTGGTGAGCCGTGAGCACAGCCAAATAATCTTTCTCTTCGATAAGCTTGTCGAAAAAGGCGTACCGCTCTTCTCTGGCCCACAATTGCGGTGATCCTCCTTTAGCGGCTGAGAAAGAAGAAGTATTGTAGAGGTGAAACCCTACCCCGTATTGATTCGCTAAGGTCTTGACGAAGTGGGCATCCTCATCACTTTCTTTCTCGCGCAATCCATAATTGACATGTGCAATGTCAAAAGTGACTCCTGAGATCGAAAGCAAATCAACCAATACAACGCTGTCGATTCCCCCACTGCATGCCAGCAGAAGCTTATCGTTCTCCTGAACCGGGTATTTTGCCCTAAAATGAGCCAAGAAGGAATCCTTTAACTCCATACTTAGGCGCTCAGTGACTGTTTAAAACGATTGAGTACGGCTTCAAACTCGTTCTTCTTTTCGGCATCCAGAATCCCCTGCTCCTGATCAAAGTTTTGACCAAATGAGGGCAAGGAAAACTCGGCAATCACCTCTGCCCCGAAGCGCGGAAGGAGATCCGCAACCGCCTTCATAGCAGTCATGGCTCCGCGCTGGCCAGGAGATGTTCCCATAAGAAACACTTTGGTATTGGCGAGGAACTGACGATCCACGCGTGAAAGCCAATCCAAAAGATTTTTAAAGTAAGCCGAAGGCATGCTGTTGTGCTCGCTAACCGACAAAACCAAGCCTTCTGCCTTTTGGATACTTGCACAAAATTCCCGTAAGGAATTCGAGAATCCCTCTGACTGTTCCAAGTCAATGCTGTACATCGGAAACGGATAATGCGCAAGGTTAAGCAGGTTTACAGAATGCTCTGTTATTTGCGAGCTGGCATAAGACACCAGTTGGTAGTTAATCGAAGCGGAAGCATTACTCCCTGCGAAAGCCAGAATAGTGGACATCGTCTTTTGATTTTTGTTTTTCGCCCAATTGCTGATGTAAATGCCGCTAAATCAATTGATTTTGAATAATTTTGGCCTTTGAAGCATCCTAAAGGGGTGTTACAAAAGTATATAGTTAAAAAGGAAAAATGGCGAAAGCCTCATCACGATTGTACTACATCGACGCCCTGAGGGCCTGGGCGATTCTCATGATGCTCCAAGGGCATTTTGTAGATGGCCTGCTCGATCCTGCCTTTCGGGATTCTGCCAATCCCGTATACGGCACCTGGTCCTACTTTCGTGGTATTACCGCTCCTGTATTCTTTACGGTTTCTGGATTCATATTCACGTTTTTACTTCTCAAAGCCCCTGAACAAGGAATAGCAAACCCTCGAATTCAAAAAGGATTAAAAAGAGGCTTGCAGCTCTTGGTGATTGGGTATCTACTCCGTCTGAATCTGGGAGGACTGCTCAGCGGCGTGGTTTATCCGACCTTCTTTATGGTGGACGTTCTGCACTGTATTGGGCTTTCACTAATCAGTATTGTTGGCATGTACCTGCTCGCCGGGCAAAAAAAGCCTTGGGTTTTTCCGGTACTTCTGACTTTAATTGGCGTTGGCTTATTTTTATTTGAACCCCAATACAAACAGTGGACCTTCACTGGCTGGCCAGTAGGATTGGCCAATTATTTTACCAAGATGAACGGTTCTGTATTTACCGTCTTTCCTTGGTTTGGCTATGCGGCATTTGGAGGAGCTCTTTCCTATATATTCAAAAAAGGACAGCAATGGGAACGGTTTTACCCGGTAGCCATTAGCACTTCGCTATTGGTCGGCGGGCTTCTGATTTACCGCTCATCTGCTTGGTTTGTGGATTTATACCAATGGAGCGGATGGTCTCTCTTTCTGGCCGTAGAACAGAACAACTACCTCTTTATACGCCTCGGGAATGTATGTATAGCACTTGCGGTATTCATGGCGGTCAGAAAATGGTTTACGCATCCAACGGTGATAAAAATCGGACAGGTAACCCTGTCCATCTATGTGATTCACTACATCTTCTTGTACGGTAGTTTTACCGGCTTGGGCTTTTACCGTTTTTGGCACCACGAATTACCCCCCGCGATAGTCATACCAGGAGCCCTCTTGTTTATGATTCTCTGTACTTCCCTTGCCTTGCTGTACAACAAGCACGAAGCGCTCATACACGAAAGCCGTTTGGTGCTTTGGGATCGTATTAGCCTTCGGACAGAAATGGCTTGGAGTGAAGTCAAACCGGTCCTTCGGAGGACCTATCAACGACTACGGTGGAGAATTCTTCGTTTTCTTTTCGCCAAGAAACAATCCTGAGAACCTATTTTGTAACAAATGATCTCGCATCGAGACCTATAATAAAAATGAGGTCTTATGTCCACAAAATTTCGAGCCTTGGTATTGGGGTGTAGTTTAGAAGAATACTACAGTCGTTTTAATTCTGAAACTTTAAAACGCAAACGCAACCGCCTCTGGATGCTTCCCTTATTCACCGTTGTGGTTATTCTGTCCGTCTTTTTTATTCTGGACTACTTCTTCAGTTTTGGTGCCAACAACGGTTATATATTTTACTTTGGAACCATAGCCCTCTACCCTGCTATCGAAATCGATCGCAAGAAAAGAGCAAATGCCATTCGTAAAATCTTAGAAAGCCGGATCTAGATGTGGAGAGGACGGTCAGCAGTAGCTGCTAAAGCCGCTTCTTTTACCGCTTCTGCATAAGTTGGGTGCGCATGACTCATACGAGAGATGTCTTCCGCCGAAGCCCTGAACTCCATAGCTGTTACTCCTTCACTAATCAAATCTGCACAACGCGCTCCGATCATATGAACACCCAATACCTCATCGGTTTGGGCATCCGATATAATCTTAACAAAACCATCGATATCCATACTAGCGCGAGCACGACCCAATGCCTCATCGGGAATTGTCCTGCCTTGTAGGCTCTACCGGCTTCTTTTAGTTGCTCCTCCGTTCGTCCAACAGAAGCCACCTCCGGCCAGGTATAAACCACGTTTGGAATTAAATTATAATCAATATGAGGTTTTTGTCCTGCCAAAATCTCGGCGACGAGTACCCCCTCTTCCTCCGCTTTGTGCGCCAACATCGCTCCGCGAATGACATCGCCAATAGCGTAGACATTGGGATTGGAGGTTTGCAAGTGCTCATTGACGACAACGCGACCGCGCTCGTCAATGTTCACGCCGGCTTTTTCCGCATTCAAGCCTTGGGTATAAGGAACTCGTCCAACGGAAACCAAACAGTAATCACCTTCCAATACAACCTTTTGTCCCTTTTTGTCTTCAGCAGTAATGCGTACGGTGTCGCCACTGCGTTCAACCGCTCCTACCTTGTGAGAAAGGTAGAACTTCACTTTTTGTTTCTTGAGCACCTTCATCAGTTCTTTGGACAAGCCGGCATCCATCCCAGGAATGATACGATCTTGGTATTCCACAACACTGACTTCAGCTCCCAGTCGCTTATATACCTGCCCAAGTTCCAGACCAATAACACCTCCCCCAATCACGATCATATGCTTGGGAATCTCGGAGAGTTTTAGGGCTTCCGTCGAGGTGATAACACGTTCTTTATCTAACTCAATAAAGGGTAAGCTACCCGGCTTTGAACCGGTTGCGATGATTATCTTACCAGCCTGAAGGGTTTCTGTTCCTCCTGCCGTTAAGGCAACTTCTACCTCCGTATTTCCAGAGAAGCTACCAAGCCCTTCAAATACATCGATCTTGTTTTTGTCCATCAGGAACTGAATCCCTTTGGTGGTCTGATCAACAACCCCTTGCTTACGAGCAATCATCTGTTCCAGATTCACTTTGACTTCTCCTGGGATCTCAATTCCGTGCTCGCTGAAGTGTTTGATCGCATCTTCGTAGTGATGAGAAGAATCCAAAAGGGATTTGGATGGAATACACCCTACATTGAGGCAGGTTCCCCCGAGCGTGGAGTACTTCTCTACAATTGCAGTTTTCATTCCCAATTGAGCGCATCGAATGGCTGCTACATATCCGCCAGGTCCTGATCCGATAACTACTACATCATACGATTTCATAAAAGCGATTTTAGGCCTGTAAAATTAGCACTATTTGGCCGAATAAATAAACCCTGTCTATTTATAACAATTGGGCTGTGCTGTGTTTTACTTCTTGAATAACAAAGCTGCTGTGGGTATTCCCAATGCCATCGATGTTCGTTAGTTTCTCGACCAGAAAAGAGCGGTAGGCTTCCAGGTCTTTTACCTGGATGCGAAGAATATAGTCGTAATCCCCACTGACATGATAGCATTCCCTTATTTCCGAAAGTTCTGCAATCGCCTTTTCAAATTCTCGAACATTCTGTTGCATATGCTGCGCAAGGCGCACCTGGCACCATACGACAAAAGGCCTTCCTATTTTTTTCGCATCGAGCAAGGCGACATACTCCATTATAATCCCTTGTCGTTCCAGTCGCTTAATGCGTTCGTAAACCGCGGTATTGGAAAGGCCCAAGGCCGTGGCGAATTGTTTATTGGTCCACTTGGCGTGACTTTGCAATAAATTCAGAAGTTCCCGATCTTTCTCGTCTAGCTTACTTTCCATAAATTTTTGATTCTGAAGATGTTTCCGTGAGTTCAGTATTTCAACGACTAAATTAGAATAATATTCAATGTATTTATTGTTACATAGAAATATTTTCATCTAAATAAAATATCAGTTGTTTTTTTATCTAATAATGAAGTGATTTACAGTAAGAAATAAATCAACTTCTATGAAACTTTGGCCTTATACTCCGAATGAACAAGCTCAGTGGGGCATCAACCCGCCTATATCGGACAGTGCGACCTACGCCTTTCCCTCTGCGGATGCCATGATTGAGACTTTTGAAGGCACTCGTGAAGATCACTTCTTGTACAGCCGACATTCAGCACCCACGACTACACGTTTAGAAATGGCCTTAGCCAAAATGGAAAAGACCGAAAGTGCAGTCGTTTTTGGTAGTGGTATGGGCGCTATCAGTGCCGTATTGATGCAGCATTGTGGTCAAGGAGATCACATTGTCGCTAGTCGCACCATATACGGAGGCACCTATGCCTTCATGAAATTCTTTCTTCCAAAACTCGGTATTGAAACCACCTTTGTAGACACCAACAATGTGGCAGCTGTCGAAGGAGCCATTCGGGAAAACACCCGGGTGATCTATACGGAAACCATGAGTAATCCGCTCTTACGCATAACAGACATTGCGAGTCTTGGGCAGCTATCGCACAGCAAAGGCTTAAAGCTCATTGTCGACAACACCTTTACCCCCCTATTGGTACAACCTGCTCAACTCGGGGCCGATATCGTCATTCATTCCCTTACCAAATTTATCAATGGGAATAGCGATTGTGTAGCCGGTGTAGCCTGCTGCACTGCAGAAATGGCCCATACTCTGCGAGATGTGAATACAGGAGCAGCCATGCTGTTTGGCAGCACCTTGGATTCGACCCGGGCGGCCGGTATTCTCAAGAACCTTCAAACCCTGGATGTTCGTATGATTCGCCACAGCCAAAATGCGCATTACCTGGCGCGAGGTCTGGAGAAGATGGGATACCGAGTCTCCTATCCCGGATTGAGATCTCACCCCGACCACGACATTATGCGAGCTCAGCACCAATCGCGTTATGGTTTTGGAGGCCTCTTTACCCTGGAAGTAGATAACTTCGAACAGGCCAATGCCCTGATGCAAGAGCTGCAGAAAGCCGGTCTGGGTCATCTGGCCGTGAGCCTGGGTCACCACCAAACTTTATTCAGCGCTTCGGGTACTTCTACCTCTTCAGAAATCCCCGAAAATGAAAGGCTCGATATGGGTCTCGGTGACGGTCTAATTCGTTTTTCTGTGGGCTTAGACGGGGACATCGAGAGCAGTTTTATGGGATACCGACAGGCCTTAAAGAAGGTAGGACTTACGGGCTGGAAAGACAGTTACTCTCTTTCCTAAGCTTGCAGAGCGGGAGACAAAATCGTAATATTAGGGGCTTATAGTTTATTATATGGAAAACCAAACCCCTAGCCCAGACAATTTCGTTGAAGAAAACAAGGAACTCAGCCTTTTTGAGGCCCTGATACCCGTAATTGTCTTGGTCGCCCTGCTGGCTTTGAACGTTTACATTTTCGGAGATGACGCTTTAAGTGGTTCCAACCAGTTCATTCTCTTATTGGGTGGAGCAGTTGCCGCGATTGTGGGTTATTCCAACAAGGTGAGCTACAAGAAAATGCTGGACGAAGTGGGGTCCAATGTCAAATCCACGACCTCGGCCTTGCTCATCCTCTTGATGGTCGGGGCACTTTCTGGTACCTGGTTGGCCAGCGGAATCATTCCCGCTATGATCTATTATGGATTAGACATTCTGCATCCCAGTTACTTTTTGGCCGCCTGTGTGGTTATCTGTGCGATCATTTCGATTGCAACAGGAAGTAGTTGGACCACATCGGCTACGGTAGGTATCGCCCTCATCGGAATTGCCAACGCCCTCGATATCTCAGCCGGAATGACCGCCGGAGCGGTTTTATCGGGCGCCTATTTTGGCGATAAGATGTCTCCTTTGAGCGACACCACCAATTTGGCCCCAGCCATGGCGGGAGGTGAATTGTTCTCTCATATCAGATACATGACCCTCACCACCGTACCGACCATTGTAGTAACCCTTTTTGTGTTTATCATTTTAGGACTTTTTCAAGACGCCGCTGGCCAAGCAGACACTGCCGGGATTCAGGCAGCAATAAAAGATTCCTTTACCATTAATGGTTGGTTATTTATTGTTCCATTGGTCGTTATAGGGCTCATCGTCAAGAAAACCCCACCTCTTTTGGCCCTTCTCATTGGAACCTTACTAGGCGCTGTATTTGCCTTGATTTTTCAACCCGATATTATTGCGAAACTCGGAGGGGGAACGGAATTGGACTTTACCTCTGCATACAAAGGAGTGCTCAACTCCATCACCGTCGACTCCAGTGTAGAGTCTTCTAACCCGCTCTTGAATGACCTCTTTTCTTCTGGGGGTATGTACGGCATGCTGGGAACCATCTGGCTGATCATGTGCGCCATGGTCTTTGGAGGAATCATGGACGGTATAGGGGCCTTGCAAAGAATCACCAACACCCTGCTTGAATTGGCCACTTCAACATTCAGTCTTTTTGCCAGTACGGTAGCGAGCTGTTTGGCTCTCAACCTAACCGCCTCTGATCAATACCTCGCCCTTGTGGTGCCCGGTAAAATGTTCTCTAAAGCCTATGCAGATCGTGGCCTGGCCCCGGAAAACCTGAGTCGAACCTTGGAGGATTCGGGTACGGTAACTTCGGCATTAATTCCATGGAATACTTGCGGAGCCTATCACAGCGGAGTATTGGGGGTGGGAGTTGGTGAATACGTGATGTACGCCATCTTCAATTACCTCAGTCCCTTTATGACCCTGCTCTTTGCAGCCTTCCAGATTAAAATCAAAAAACTGGTCACCCCGGCTGTCTAAGTGATTCTCAGGTCGTAATTTTACAGAACAAAAAAACACTATGGCATCAATTACCATCGGAGGAAATCCGTGCACGACATCAGGAGTTCTTCCTGCAGCAGGAAACCAAGCCGCCAACTTGCGCTTGGTGAATATAGAAATGGCCAATGTCCAGTTATCGGACTACCAAGGGCAAAAGCTTGTCCTCAATATTTTTCCTAGTGTGAACACCGGGGTTTGTGCCCAATCGGTTCGCACCTTTAACCAAGAAGCTGCTGAATTAGAGAACACCAAAGTTCTATGTATTTCAAGAGATCTTCCTTTCGCTCTTACTGCATTTTGTGGTGCTGAAGGGATTGACAAAGTAGAAACCCTTTCTGACTTCCGCTTCCGCGATACTGGAGATCACTTCGGGGTGGAACTCCAAGACGGTCCCTTTCAAGGACTACTGGCGCGAGCTGTTGTTGTTTTGGACGAAAAAGGAGTTGTTCTCCACCAGGAACTCGTCTCTGAAATAGCAAACGAACCCAACTACAAAGCCGCTTTAGAAGCCTTGATGGATGCCTGATTCCTTTCTTAAAGGAAGAATGCGCAGTGTGGGCATTGCCCTCCGAGGATTGGTGTCTCTTTTCCGATCCGAACCCAATATGCAGGTACATGCCCTGGCCGCCCTCTTGGTCACTGGCCTCGGTTTTCTTGCTGAGCTGAGCCCTGTCGAGTGGATCCTGCAAAATCTGGCCATCGGTTTGGTCATTGGTCTGGAGGCCATAAACACTTCGATAGAAGAATTGGCTAACAAAGTGGAGTCCCGACAGGACCCACAAATTAAACGTGTAAAGGATTATGGTGCGGCCGCAGTTGTTTTTGCGGCCGTAATCGCCTTAATCACAGGAGGTCTGCTGTATATCCCCCGTGCCCTATCCCTGATTTCTTAAATTATTCTTCATTGGACCATCCAAAAGTCAGCGCTTTCCGTATATGGAAATAGGCGCTTTCCTCTTATAATTGGACGGATTTTGTAATTTTAGAGGTTAAAGCAAAACAGCCCAATACCAGCTCGTAACTATGGCCAAGCGAACCGCGAAAAGAAAACCTACATCCACTAAAAAGAAAAAGAAGCCTTTTTCCTGGAAACTCTCCAGACAAAACCAGATTATTCTGGGTAGTCTCTTTATGCTTTTAGGCATCGCCTTGTTCTTCTCTTTTGTCTCTTCCCTTTCGAGTTGGGAAATCGATCAGAGCACCATCACAGAACTCGGTCGCCGGGAAGTTCAGGCTGACAATGCCTTGAATAAATTCGGGGCAGCCCTCTCGGATTTTCTCATGCACAAAGGCTTTGGTTTGGCCGCCTTTGTCATTCCTATTTTGATCACCCTTACTGGTCTTTACTACTTCTTTGGATTGACCTTAAAAAAATTGGTTTCCAAATGGTTCTGGGGTCTTTTTTTAATGATGTGGGGCAGCATTGCCCTCGGGTTCTTCTCGGAGCCTGGTAATGCCTTGGGAGGACGTGTCGGGACAGAAATCAATGATTTCCTGCAGGATTATACTGGTTCCCTCGGGGTGGTCTTGACCTTGATCTTTGTCTTGGTGATCGCGTTGGTACGCCTGTTTAACTTTGCGCCAGATAAAAGTCTGAATTGGGTTAGCGCCCGGCTGAACAGTCTTCTGCGCTTTTTTCAGTCTATCGAACTACCAAAGATCGATTTAAGCCGAAACAGACAAGAAGTCGAAGAAAGTTTTGAAAGCACCGCGGACCTCAAGAGTGAGGAAGTTGAATTGAATCATTTGGAGGAAGAAGTGGTTGCAGAGACGAGGCCTAGTCCCGCTCCTGCCCCAACCCCTACGCCTACACCTACTCCAAGTCCGAGCACTTCGGTCACCTTAGATACCGAAATCCCTGCAGCGGCCCAAGCCCCTGCCCCAACGGATGAAGTCGACTTTAAGGTGGAAGCAGTCAAGGAAGAAAAAGAAGAATCCGTGATCAAGGCCGAAAAGCTTGTCAAGGATTATGGGGAATACGATCCACGCTTGGAACTCGGAAAATACCAGTTCCCTCCTATTAAGCTTCTGGACAGTCACGGATTGGATGGAGCCGAAGGAGGCATTACCATCAATAAAGCCGAGCTGGAAGAGAACAAGAACAAGATTGTAGCGACGCTAAAAAACTACAAGATTGGGATTGCGCAGATCAAAGCGACCATCGGACCGACCGTTACACTCTACGAGATTGTGCCTGAGGCTGGTGTGCGTATTTCTAAAATCAAAAATCTCGAAGACGATATTGCCCTATCGCTATCGGCTTTAGGTATTCGTATCATCGCTCCGATCCCCGGAAAAGGAACCATCGGGATCGAAGTACCCAACACCAAGCCTTCGGTGGTGTCTATGCGATCGGTCATCGCCTCTACAAAATTCCAAAAGTCCAAGATGGAATTGCCCATTGCCTTTGGAAAGACCATCAGCAACGAAACCTTTGTGGTCGACCTGGCCAAGATGCCCCACATGCTCATGGCGGGTGCCACCGGACAGGGTAAGTCCGTTGGACTAAATGCCGTAATTAGTTCCTTGCTCTACAAGAAGCACCCGGCCGAGGTCAAATTTGTCCTGGTGGATCCGAAGAAGGTGGAATTAACCCTGTACAACAAAATTGAGCGCCATTTCCTGGCCAAGCTTCCAGATTCAGAGGAAGCCATCATTACCGATACCACCAAGGTGATTCACACCTTGAATTCACTTTGTATCGAGATGGACAGCCGCTATGAACTCCTGAAGGGAGCCATGGTAAGGAACATTAAAGAATACAACCAGAAGTTCAAGGCAAGACGCCTGAATCCCGAAGAAGGACACCGCTACTTACCTTATATCGTTTTGGTCATTGATGAGTTTGCAGATTTGATCATGACAGCCGGTAAGGAAGTAGAAACCCCCATTGCACGCTTAGCCCAATTGGCCCGAGCCATAGGTATTCACCTGATCATTGCGACGCAGCGTCCCTCGGTCAACGTGATTACCGGGATCATTAAAGCCAACTTCCCGGCTCGACTCGCCTTCCGAGTGACTTCCAAAATCGATTCCAGAACGATTTTAGACGGTCCTGGAGCCGATCAGTTGATTGGTCGCGGAGACATGCTCTACACCCAAGGGAACGACGTAACACGCCTTCAATGTGCCTTTGTGGACACCCCAGAAGTCGAGCAGATTACAGAATTTATCGGAAGCCAACGCGCCTACCCGGAAGCCCACTTATTACCGGAGTATGTAGACGAGAATTCTGGCACGAGTATTGATAATATCGTTTCGGAGCGTGACAGCAAGTTCAGAGACGCGGCCGAGGTGGTGGTAACCGCACAACAAGGCTCTGCCTCTCTGATTCAGCGAAAACTGAAGTTGGGCTATAATCGAGCCGGACGCATTATCGATCAGCTGGAAGCCGCGGGTATTGTAGGGCCGTTTGAAGGCAGCAAGGCCCGTCAGGTTCTGGTGCCAGATATGTATTCACTGGAGCAATTGCTGGAAAACGAAACCACTTAATTTCAACGAAAAACGACATGTTCAAAAAACAACTACTCCTTCTCGGAGCCTTTTTCTTAAGCGTAACTGCCTTTGGTCAGAATGCTGACAAGGCCAAGGCCTTGCTGGATGAAGTGTACAAGAAAGTAAACAGCTACGACAACATCCAGGTCGACTTCAAATACGCCTTGGACAACAGCGAAACCAAAACACATCAAGAAACCCGTGGAGATGTAACCATGTCGGGCGATAAATACCTCTTCAACCTTTTTGGCGCTCAGCAGTTGTATGACGGAAAAAAAGTCTACACCATCATTCCCGAGAATGAAGAAGTGATCATTGAGGACTACACGGAAGAAGAAAATACGGTTACCCCGTCAAAAATGCTGACCTTTTACAAATCAGGGCACCGTTATTCTTGGGATATCGAACAGAAGACCGATGGGCGCATGATTCAATACGTCAAGTTGATTCCGATCGACAGCAAGAGTGAGATTAAATCGATCTTGTTGGGTATTGATGTGCAAACCAAGAACATCTACAAACTCATCGAGACCGGAAAGAACGGTACAAAGACCACGATAACTGTGAATTCTTTGAAAACGAACCAACCGCTCTCAAAAAGCTTATTTACCTTTGACGAAGCCAAGTACGAAAACCAAGGCTACTATATCGTCAGAAACTAGAGAGTGAAGCTTTTAGACCGGTACATTTTAACGCGATTCCTGTTCAATTTTTTCAGTTCTTTCGCGATCCTTTTATTCATCTTTATTTTTCAAACGATCTGGCTGTTCATCAGTGAATTGGCCGGAAAGGATCTGGATTTGGGGATTATCATCAAGTTCGTCATCAACTACTTGCCGACGCTGATTGATAAAATTCTTCCCCTTACAGTACTGCTCTCCTCTATTCTGACTTTCGGAAACTTTGCCGAAAACTACGAGTTCGCTGCCATGAAGGCCAGCGGCTTTTCTTTGCAACGCGCCATGCGCAGCCTGGTCATTTTTTGTTGTATTCTGGGAGTAGGCACCTTCTTCCTGGCCAACGACATCATTCCGCGCTCTGAACAGAAAACCTACAGCATGCGCCGAAACATCGCGAAGCTCAAGCCTACGGCGGTAATTGTCGAAGGGGTTTTTACCGATATACAGGGTTCAGACATGAACATCAAGGTCGAGAAAAAATCAGGCCCGGACGATCAGTATCTGGAGGATGTCATCATTCACCAAAAAGCGGCCAATCAGCAAAACACGACCGTAATCCGCGCCAAAAACGGGGAACTCATCAGCAGCAAGACTTCGGATTTGATTCAGCTGATACTCTACGACGGTTATTACTACCAAGACGTGCAGCCGACCAAACCCAAAGAAAAAAGAAAGCGCCCCTTTGCACGGGCCTACTTTGATACCTATACCAAGAATATCGATGTCTCTTCGCTCAACGATAAGGACCTCGAAAAGGAAACCGGGCAGACCACGGATAAGATGAAGAACGTGTCTCGCCTGCGAAAAGACATTGACTCCTTGAGAGAGAACAACGTCAAGCAGGTCAAGGCTGTTTCTAAGAACATCACCATTCGGATGGGTGCTTTCCCTGTAAAAACGGTCGATAGTACTTATCAGAATAAGAAGAAAGTTAAGGCGGAACCCTTGCCCATGGACAGCATTCTTGCCGCCAAAGACCTCCTGGAGCTCCTACCGGAATGGAAGCGGACTCAAGTACTCAATAGTGCTAAGGCCAATGTGACCAACGTGATCAATACGGTCAACATCAAGAAAGAAGAACTCGAAAAACGCTTCGAGATTTACAACCGCCATATCCTGACCATGAACAAGAAATACGCCTTTGCTTTTTCTTGTATCATTCTGTTTTTCGTCGGGGCTCCACTTGGAGCGATTATCCGAAAAGGAGGATTGGGATTGCCTATGGTGATCGCCATTTTGTTGTTCCTCACCTACCACTTTATAGGTGTAGCCGCTGAGAATGCCGCCAAAAAGGGAGCAATCAACCCGGCCCTGGGCGCCTGGCTTTCGACCTTAATCATGATGCCTTTCGGTATTTACCTGACCAAGAGAGCGACCGCGGATCGCGGCCTGATGAACATCAGTAACAAATTGGCACCGCTCCTAAAATTCTTTAAGCGGAAAAAGGAAGAGGAAGAAACAGTTGAAGAAGAAGATCAGTCCCTCACCGAACTTTTTCAGGCCAGTCAGGAATTTGTAGTGGACACCCAATCGGAAGCCTTTGAAAAGCTTCACCCCCTCCCCAATCACCAACTGGAGGATGTGGTTCAGAATTTTGAGCAATTCGAGTACCCGGAAGATTTCCGCTTTATGGCAATCAAGATTTTAGAAAAACGAGGCGTTGGTCTGGATGATCTCAAACAGAAAGCCAAGTTGGTTAATAATCGCTATCAGCAATGCAAACTGTTCATTGAGCGATTTAAACGCAGTACCCTCTACGGTTCAATCAGCTGGTTTTTAACTATGGTAGGGCTAATTCTAGGCGGAGTACTCAAAGACGAAAAAGCCCAGATCATCATAATTGGGGTATTGATTATTTTATTGATCGTACTCTATTACAACCTTATCCGTTCGCTGGCGCAACACCGTAAGATTTACGACTTGGCCCAGCGTAAAGCTCCCAACAATGCCTTTGTATTGCTTCTTGTCGGAATTCCCTTTTTTATCGCCTATCACTGGATGACATTGAAGGACCTGAAAGAAGTATCCAAGCAAATCCGATAATTCATGAAAGACGTCATCCAACTCAACACCATCGCGGAAGCCATTGAAGATATTCGGGCTGGAAAAGTGATCATCGTCGTCGATGATGAGAACCGAGAAAATGAGGGTGACTTTTTAGCGGCCACCGAATTGGTTACTCCGGAACTGGTCAATTTTATGGCCACCCACGGAAGAGGGCTTATCTGCGCTCCCTTGACCGAGAGTCGCTGCAAGGAACTCGGACTCCACAAAATGGTCAGTCACAACACAGACCCCTTAGAAACCGCTTTTACGGTCTCTGTCGATCTGCGTGGCGAGGGCGTGACTACAGGAATCTCGGCTAGTGATCGTGCAAAAACCTTGCAGGCCCTTATCAAGCCAGAAACCAAGCCGCATGAATTGGCTCGTCCAGGACATATCTTTCCTCTGATTGCTAAAGAAGGTGGGGTGTTGCGTCGGACCGGTCATACGGAGGCAGCTATCGATTTTGCCCGTTTGGCTGGATTGAAACCTGCTGGGGTGATTGTAGAGATCATGAACGAAGACGGCTCCATGGCGCGTTTACCGGAATTGATGAAGGTGGCAGAGCGTTTCGACTTAAAAATTGTTTCGATCGAAGACCTGGTATCGTACCGTATGGAGCACGATAGTCTGATTCAGCGAAAAGAGGATTTCAGCATTCAAACCCGCTTTGGAAGCTTTCGACTGGTGGCCTACCAACAAACCACGAACGAACAAGTACATATTGCCTTGGTAAAAGGCTCCTGGGAAAAGGGAGACCCCATCCTGACCCGTATCAACTCTACCCTGGTCAATAACGATGTATTGGGCACCTTGACTACCAATCCGGACAAGGCCCTAAGTCGCATGTTTAAAGCCCTGGAAAAAGAAGAAAAGGGGGCCATGGTCTTTATCAATCAAGGGAATCAGTCCTTTGACCTACTCGGGCGTCTGCGCGCGTATAAAGAGGCTTCTAATGATGCGGAGGTCACCCCTGCTCCACGAATTGAAATGGACAACAAAGACTTTGGAATTGGGGCCCAAATCCTTCACGACCTCAATATTTCTAAAATGCGTTTACTGACCAACTCTGAGCAGGCCAAGCGTGTTGGGATAACCGGTTACGGACTTGAAATTGTAGAGTACGTTAGCTACTAGGTAAAGAACCAGAGTTTGATGGCCATGGCGACCACCATGATCACCAAAAAGACTTTGATGAATCCGTCTCCCTTATTTACGGATACGCGGCTGGCTACCCAGCCCCCTAGCCCATTTCCGCAGGCCAAAACCAGACCGACAAGCCAGTTGACCTTGTCATTCATAGCGAAAATAAAGAGGGCCGACAAGGTGTAGGTAAACACTACGGCTACTTTGGTGGCATTAACCCGTACCAGGGTCATATGGTTGACATAGTGGAGAAACAGAATGATGACAAAGCCGATGCCGGCATTGATGAACCCACCGTAGATACCAAATAAGAAGAAAGCTCCAATCCCCATCCATAGGTGCTTCCCGGTCGTGCGCTCCTGCAGCTGTTGAATATCAATTTTGGGCCTGAAAACAATGAGCACCAAAACCACAATCATGATGATGGCCAGAATCCGATTAAAGGTTTCGCCTTTGATATCGACTGCAATCTGAGCTCCTATGATGGCGCCAATCAAGGCCGAAATACCCAAATAAGCATTGAAGGGATAGGTAGAGACGCCCTTGCTTTTAAAGCCTGCCGTGGCGAGGGCCGTCTGAATAACAATGGCGACGCGGTTCGTCCCGTTAGCCACTGCTGGTGGCAAGCCCAAAAAGATCAAGGTCGGCAAGGACAAGAGAGATCCTCCTCCGGCCAGGGTATTGATAAAACCGACGGCAAAACCGACAGCGACCAACAATAAAAAGTAGTACCAATGTTCTACGGGCTGCGTGTACCAAGCTTCCATGCGGGCAAAAGTACATTTATTTTGATCTTCTGAATCTCTGATGCAAATTCCCTTTCCCAATTTTGAAAAAGCTTCCTATATTTGCAGCCCGAAACAAGGAGTCAACTTGTTTCGATTTTATTGGAGGAATGGCAGAGTGGTCGAATGCGGCAGTCTTGAAAACTGTTGAGGGTCACACCTCCGGGGGTTCGAATCCCTCTTCCTCCGCTTAGAGCAAAGCCTGATTTTCGCTAGAAAATCGGGCTTTTTCTTTTTAGGAGCGTTAAAAGCTTGCTTTTAAAAGCGAGGAAAAAGAAAAAGCGAAGGATTGCAAAGCAATCTAGGCTTTATTGTCAGGTGCGGAGACCGTAGGGATCACGAAGTGAATCCCTCCTTAAAAGCGAGGAAAAAGAAAAAGGCGAGATTACAAAGCAATCTAGGCTTTATTGTCAGGTGCGGAGGCCGGATGGAACCTAATATTTTACATTAGTTTCATTTATATTACAGCGGCGTGAAGATGAGTTCAACACTCAGTTTAGTTCTCTAGTTTACAAAAACAATCATCACAAAGTATAGCCTTTTAAAGCAATTGAATTTATAGAATGATATGGCTAGTTTTATTGTTTCACAAAAACATATTGACCGTCAGGAATTAATGTTCTGACATCTCCACTACCTAGTGTAGTTTGGTCATAAACACAAACTTCTAGTTTTTCTATTTCGCTGTCATTAACATATCTTAAAATAAGTTGTCCATCTACATCAGTATCCGTCGGGTGACTAATATTAACATTAATTTTAATCTCAGCGGGCTCACTATTGTCTTCGCAATAATAGGATGGTAACCTATGCATAAAGACACTACCACTTATGCTATGTCTATAGCCTGAAACAAAGGGATTATCAAATTGAGCTAAAGTGTTTGCTAATTCTAAACCATTTTCTACGTATTGATATTCACCAACTAGCAGATCTAGGAAATTTCTATTATTTGAAATTTGATAATGCTCTTCCTTTTTTAGCTTAAATGTGATTTCCGTATTTCCGCTTTGGTACTTCCAAGTGCCTGAAAATTTTAGTAATTCATTTGTTGTATCCTTTTCATAGCAATTTGTATCAAACACTGGGCAAGAACCACCTCCGTCAAGTGGCTTTATTAATGACTGTGCTTTGCAAGAGAAAGCAGTTAATGTTAGAAATATGATGATTATTCTTTTCATAATATTATTTCAAGCAGACATTAACCTATAATCGCAATTAAACTAATGTAGTATACATTTTGTTTAAATCACTTAAACTAAAGAAACCTGGAACACTTTACCTCCAAGAGAAAAAGCACCGGATTGCGAACAATTAACCCTTTTTGGGTCTAAAGACCTTCATCTCTTCAGAATTGACTTCTAAATAAGGCCCTTCAATCAAATCGATGCAGTAAGGTATCGCCGGAAAGACCGCTTCCAAGCACTCTTGAATTGCTTTGGGTTTACCCGGCAGGTTGACAATCAAGGATTTTCCCCGAATGCCGGCGGTTTGTCTTGAAAGAATGGCGGTAGGTACATACTGCAAACTGACTTGCCGCATCTGCTCTCCAAATCCAGGCATCATCTTTTCGCAGACTGCTTCTGTAGCTTCTGGAGTAACATCGCGGACCGCCGGACCGGTTCCTCCAGTAGTGACGATTAAACAGCAGGAATGGATATCAGCCATTTCAATCATGGCTTTTTCCAAAAGATCCTGCTCATCGGGAATGACGGCGTATTCAGCTTCCCAAGGACTCGTTAACCATAGGTTGAGTAGGCGTTTTACTTCCTTCCCAGGAATATCCTCATATTCACCGCGGCTCGCTCGATCCGAAACATTAATGATTCCAATTTTTGCTGTATCCAATGAAACTGAACTTTTGGTTTTGTTCAGTAAAGCTAATCAAGAAAATTGGGTTAACCTCTCCCTTAGTGTCCATTAAAATAGCCGTACATCTGGTAAAAGAACAGTCCAATTCCGGCGAGGACCAAATACCAGTTGATCGCTTTGTAAAAGGCGGGGAATTGGGCGTGCTTTCTCGATAAGGTAATGATAAAGACAATCGGGATTAAAGCCAGGACCTGCCCTACTTCTACCCCCAAATTAAAACAGAGGATTTTCGCAAGAAACTGTTCACTCCCGATATCAAAAGACTGAAGACGAGTAGAAAGACCAAAGCCGTGAATCAAACCAAAGAGACCAACCATCAGCAAGAGGTTCGGAGACTTAAATCCAATCTTATCAAATCCACCAAGATTCTCGAAGCCTTTGTAAAGTACACTTAAGGCAATCACAGCGTCCACCAAATGTTCATTGGCCGTTATGCTGGAATAGGTGGCCCCTATTAAGGTGATGCAGTGCCCAATGGTGAAAACCGTAATAAACTTTAAAATGTCTTTAAATCCATTGAGGTAAAAGATCACCCCTGTCAAAAAGAGCAAGTGATCATAACCGGTGAGCATATGGGTGGCTCCAACACGGATATAGGCCCATAAACCTCCTGTACGAAGTATTTCTTGATCCGCACTGCTGACTTCATGCCCAAAAGCCAATAAGGGAACCAAAAAAAGCAATACAGAAAACAGGCCTCGAGTCGTAAATCGCATAAGCTTACTTTTTTCTAAAAACCAGGAACAAGATTCCAACCACCAAAAGACTTCCTAAAGCAAAGACCCAGGTAGGTATTCCTCCCTCTTCATGCTCATGCGTATGCGTTCCTTCCCCATGCTGATGGGTAACTTCAAAGCTTAAAGTGGCCCATTTAGATCGGTGGGTCAGCTCATTGCTGCCTTCCACTTCTCTCATGTAAATCGTTCGAAGGTAATAGACCCCGTCAGCCGGCAATTTAATTTCAACCTCTCCTTGGGCATTGGTGAGCAATTCCTGGCCACTGGTGTGTGTATGGGTTTCTTCTGCTTCCTTTTCGGCATGGGAATGAAGCTCCTCCTTGTGATCGTGGGAGTGTTCCTCCGCTTTGTCGTGGCTGTGGCTGTGATCGCCGTCACCGTGATCGTGTGAGTGCTCTTCCGTCTTGTCGTGGCTGTGGCTGTGATCGCCGTCACCTTGATCGTGGGAGTGTTCCTCCGCCTTGTCGTGGCTGTGGCTGTGACCACCGTCGCCGTGATCATGGCTGTGTTCTTCCGCTTTGTCATGACTGTGGCTGTGACCACCGTCACCGTGATCATGGGCGTGCTCCTCCGCCTTATCATGGCTGTGGCCGTGATCTGCGTCCCCGTGGTCGTGGTCGTGTTCACCGCCAACATAATCAGCATAAACCAATTGATTAGGCAGAGGCTTTCCATCTAACAAAAGTTGAACCTTAAGGCTTCCTCCACTGTACTGATCGTAGGGATTCTCTAGGGGAACAAACTCTATTGGATAACCCAAAACGGTATTCCAATCATCGGTCTTGACCTCTCCTACCTGGTAGATGGCTTTTACATGCTTTTCATAGCTTTCAACTGCGTCGCTTTCAAGAGTGCCCTCTTGTTGCCTTTTAGCCAACATATCCAAGACACCGTCATGTTTTAAGTAGTCGTTGAAGTCCTGAGCTGCTAGCTCAATATTTCGGGCTTTAGTGGAAACACCTGCGACATAGGTTCCCTCTTCCCCCACTTGGAAGCGAACCTGACTGATGGTACTGTCTTGGTCCGACCACTGCTCCTCCGCAATGGCCTGACGCTTTCCTCCACCGACCAAAGACGCATCCAACATGCGGTCCCGCGTAATCAGGTTTTCGCTTTTCTCAAAGGTTCCATTATATAAATTCAAAACTGCCTCCTGGTTGGCTTCCAAGAAATAGGCGTCCATCCTGATATAAAGATCATGACTGCATAATAGCAGCACAGCGAATACGAGATAGAGGGCTTTGCGCATAACTCAAATTTTTGATGGTAGAATGTACGGAAAAGTCAAAAGACGAAAAACCTCCCCTGTCAAAATTCGACTAGGTTTCTGGTATCCCCGTTCTAGGGTAGCTATTCCACGGAGTATGGCCGAGGTACGGGCCACTCATCATCGTAGCCCTTTTTCCATTTCTCGGAACCCAATTCTTCGCTCGTAGAAAGGCAGTTTTCTAATGCCAAACGAATCTGCCGTTCGTCCATATCCTGACCAATGAAGACGATTTCGTTTTTGCGATCTCCGAAAGTGGGATCCCATTTCTCCTCGATTTGGTCTTGATTTTCAAGAAAAGCGATGTACTCTGCTCTTTCCTTAAAGGGCATACTGGACCACCAGACACCTGCAGCATCTGTACGGAGTGATCCTCCTGCCTGACCCCAAATCAGGGCCTGATCAGGGCGCGAAGCCACCCAAAAGAGGCCTTTACTGCGAATTATATTGTGAGGGAAACGATGTTGAACGTAGTCCCAAAATCGAACCGGATCAAAAGGGCGCTTACTCCTAAAAACAAAGGACCCTATTCCATATTCTTCGGTCTCTGGTGTGTGCTCTTCCTTATTGAGTTCTTCTATCCAACCCGCACTTTGCTCGGCTTCCTCGAAATTAAAAAGGCCCGTGTGTAGGATTTCTGAAGGGCTAACTTTAGAGAATGAAGATTCTACTACACGGGCCGAAGGGTTGAGTTTTTTAATTGTCGCCTCCAGGATTCCTAAATGATCTTTGGAGACCAAATCCGTTTTGTTCAGAATAATGACGTTGGCAAACTCGATTTGATCCGTCAACAAGTTGACCACCGTTCTATAATCGCCTTCCATATCCGTCAAGGAACGATCCATCAGGGTCTCAGGACTGCCGAAATCTTTAAAGAAATTAAAGGCGTCCACCACGGTTACCATGGTGTCTACGTAGCTAAAGCGAGAAAGGTCAATGTTGTTTTCTTCATCGACAAAAGAAAAAGTTTGGGCCACTGGAATGGGCTCACTGATCCCAGTACTCTCGATGAGCAGGTAGTCGAATCGGTTCTCCTTAGCCAGTCGTTCCACCTCGATCATCAAATCTTCTCGGAGTGTACAACAGATACAGCCATTGCTCATCTCCACCAACTTTTCATCCGTACGCGAAAGGGTATTTTCACTCTTGACCAGTTCAGCGTCTACGTTAACCTCGCTCATGTCATTGACGATAACAGCTACTTTCAATCCCTCTTTATTGTGAAGAACGTGATTCAATAAGGTGGTTTTGCCAGCGCCTAGAAAACCGCTGAGTACGGTAACAGGTAATTTCTTTTGCATCGAATTCATTTTCAGAAATAGAGACTGTAAATTTACATCTAAATGCGACTTAGTTGCATTTAATCTTGAAATAATATTTTTTTACCTGTGAAACGTCATTTCGCGTTATGGAAGTCTGGCCTTTTTCTAAATAGACTAACTTTCAGTATCCTAAAGTGCCCCTATGAATCACCCCTGGTCTTTTAAACTTCTTCCTAAGCCCATTATAATCCCGTGTATTTTTCTTCTTGTCTCCTGCACCGATAATAGCAAGCCTGAAGAAGTGAAGGTTATAGAATACCGCCTAGAGCAGTTGTCTTTTCCCAAAAAGCCCATCAAAATTAGTACAAAGACCCAGACAACCTTCCTGAAGAATTCCCTGCTCCCCTGGGCATCCTCGCCCGATTCTTTACTCGCCAAACTCGCCTCTTTTCCGGGTAAAGAGTTGACTTATTTAGAAAAATACCGGGCAGATGACAATTGGTATGGAGAGCATAAGAAACCGCACAATCGGCAAGAAAGAGAGGCCTTAATCGCCAATGCCGATGCGGGCAGTTTCCCCAATTTTGTTCATAAGGGACTCGTCGTTCAACATACAGACCTGCGCAGACTACCCACAGAACGTCCTGGATTCGATCAGCCGAAGAAAGCCGGTGAAGGCTACCCCTTCGACTATTTTCAAGAAACAGCCTTATGGGCGAATACTCCTTTACAGATACTGCACCTCAGTCGGGACAAACAATGGGGCTATGTGATCAGTCCCATTTATAAAGGTTGGGTCAGCATGCAAGCTATTGCACTTGTAGATGAAGAGTTCATCTCTGCCTGGACCACCGGTCACTATGCCCGACCTCTTTCGGATAATGTGGTACTCAACCCCGAAGGCTCTCTTTTTGCCATCAAAGCCAAGATGGGCATGCTTTTGCCTTATAGTGAACTGGACAAACAAGCCGATAGCCTCGAGGTATTTATGGCTGCGAGCACCGAAAACAAACAGGCTCGTCTCCTGAAAGTCAGGGTAGCTAAAAAAGAAGTAGCCATGGGCGATTATCCGTTTGAAGAAAAGACCTTAAAACCCCTGGTAAGTGCCCTTCTCGGGCGGCCTTATGGCTGGGGTGGAGCATTAGAAAACCGAGACTGCTCCTCGATGATCCGGGATTTAATGAGCACCTACCAAATTTGGCTTCCTCGAGATTCAGGAGATCAGATGGAAATGGGCCATCACTATGACTTGCCCGATACGGCCGATCAAAAACTAGAACTCATCGAAAAGGAGGCTGTTCCCTTCTTAACCATCCTTCGAAAAAAAGGGCATAACATGCTCTATGTAGGGAAGAGTCCTGAGGGGGAACCCTTGATTTTTCATGCGATCTGGGCACTAAAATCCTCGGTGCCGCACGAAGAACTAGGGAACTACCTGGACCAGTATCCTTTGGAGGGCATGCACCAGGCTGATGATGGTGAGTTCAAGGGAAGAATTGTCATTGGGCAGTCGGTGATCACTTCTGTACATCTCGGTCAAGACGAGCAAAACAGAACGAGGTCACAATTAGATCAGATGTACGCCATGACCCTTTTACAACCCAATTAAATTCATTTATGCCATACTTGGAATTCTTACCTTAGACATTCATTCGCTTTCAACTAATCCATTTCATATGAAAAACTACATTCCTTTTTTATTCCTTCTCACCCTCTTGATCAGTGTTGGCTGCGAGGAACAGGAAAAAGCTGAACTGACTGAAGAAGAGCAACGAGAACTCGCACTGGAAATTCACAAACGAGTACTAACCGTTGACACCCATGCCGATACACCGCTTCGGATGATCGAACCGGGCTTTGATATGTCGGTTCGCCACGACCCAAAAGAAACGGGGTCGAAAGTGGATTACCCTCGAATGAAAGAAGGCGATCTGGACGCGATCTTCTTTGCGGCCTTTGTCGCTCAGGATATCCGGGATGATGACGGGCACAGCCGAGCAAAAGCCCTTTGCCTGCAAATGATCGACAGTATTGTCGCTTCCACCAGCCGCAATTCCGATATTGTTGGTTTGGCCCTTAATCCTGAAGATGCTTATGCTTTGGAAGATGAAGGAAAGAGAGCGATCTACATTGGAATAGAAAACGGTTACCCCATCGGGAATGACCTTTCTAACGTTGAACTTTATTACAACAAAGGAGTACGTTACATCACTTTGGTACACTCCTCCAACAACGATATTGCTGACTCGGCAACGGATTCAGAAGGACCTGAACACGGAGGCTTGAGCACTTTCGGAGAAGAAGTCGTCAAAGAGATGAATCGATTGGGCATTATGGTCGACGTTTCTCACGGAAATGACAGCCTGTTTTACGATACGGTTAAGCTGTCTAAAGCCCCTATTATTGCGAGTCACTCCAATGCGCGTTCCGTTACGGATCACCGCCGGAACATGACAGACGAAATGCTCAAGCTCATGGCTGATAATGGAGGGGTTGTTCAACTGACTATGCTTGCAGATTACCTCCGTGAAGCCCCACCCAATGTAGAACGCGATTCTGCAATGGCCGCTTTAAGAGCCAATATGAAGCCTATTGGCGAGATGACGGACGAGGAACGCGATGCGCTACGCCAGGCTTTTAGAGACATCAACGAAAAATACCCTGCGCCCCCAGCGACAGTGGAGCACGTTGTTGACCATATTGACCATATCGTCAAAGTGGCTGGTATTGACCATGTTGGAATTGGATGTGATTTTGACGGAGGGGGTGGAATACAAGGAGTTTTTGACGCCAGTGAAGTCATGAACATCACCATCGAACTGGTTAAACGCGGTTATAGTGAAGAGCAAATCGAAAAAATTTGGGGAGGTAACCTGATTCGTGTTTTCAAAGAAGTTCAGGCCTACGCCAAAGAAAATGCTCAAAGCTAATCCGTGATCAGAACGTTCCTTCTTTTTACTGCCCTTGTAACAACGCAATTGTGCTTGGCGCACCCTCTGCGCTTGTCGCTTTGCGAGATTGAATGGGACGAAAAGAAGAATAAAATAACCGTTAATCTTCGACTGTTTTTGACGGACGTCAATGAAGCCTTGGTCTTTGATCCCAACAGTAAGGAATTGGCTTTTTGTCAACCCAATGAGGCAAAAAACGCGGAAACGCTGTTGCTGAATTACTTAGATCGGTTTTTCTACATCAAATCGAACAACAAGAGGCAAAAACTTAAAATTCAACGCAAAAAACTCGCTGGAGAGGGAGAAGACACGGCCCTATGGCTCTACTTCGAATTGGATCAACCTACTTCGTTGAAGTCATTGGAGATAAAGAATGCTGTTTTTACGGATCTTTTTTTTGATCAAAACAATATTGTTTACGTCCATGTAAGGGGAAAATCCAAAAGCCTTATGTTGAGTAAAAAAACACCAGTTCATCACCTAAAGTACTAGCATGGATACCTTTTGGTTCTACGTAAAATTTGGCTTTGACCATATTTCAGATTTGGCTGGTTACGACCATATTTTGTTTTTGGTGGTGCTCTGTGCTGTTTACCGCATTGAACAATGGCGCAAGATATTATGGTTGGTCACGGCCTTCACCCTTGGGCACAGCATTACGCTGTTCTTGGTGCTTACGGATATCCTGCGCATACCCTCTAATGTGATCTCTGTACTGATTCCGATGACCATTCTCATTACGGCCTTTAGCAATGTCCTTGGGAGTCAGGTCAGTCAGTTAGCTGCCCAAAGCTCTATGAAACGGAATTACTTTATGGCCCTGTTCTTCGGTTTGATTCACGGGATGGATTTTTCGAACTCCCTGCGTAGCCTTCTGATGGGATCATCCAACCTTTTGGAGCCTCTTTTCGGGTTTAATATTGGTATTGAATTGGGGCAATTGCTCATTGTTTTGATCATTACCGGACTATCGTTTCTGTTTTTAAATATCATCCGCGTCAAGCACCGAGAATGGAATTTATTTATTTCAGGGGCCGCGGCAGGAATGGCCTTGATCTCCATTGCAGAAAACCTCTAAGGGCCCACTGGATTATGAATGATTGCCTATGAAACTCTCCAGAGAGCAGTACCTAAAAGCGCGGGATTTTATCCTGACCAATGCCCGCATGATTGAACGCCGGCTTTTCCATTACCACTTTGAAGGAGGTCCGGCGAAAGGAGTATTTCATGCCGTTTACGCTTACCGCAATCGCGATGGAGGTTTTGGTCACGGGATGGAGCCTGATACAGCCTCTCCAGAAAGTCAGCCCTTGTTTTCTGTCATGGCTTTGGAAACCATAGAAGAAGTAGGATTGCTAAACAAGGAACTTTTACTTTCGGACTTCATGCCTTACTTCGAAGAGGTAACAACGGATAAGGGAGGAGTACCCTGGATGTTCAGGCCCACTTCCTCCTACCCTTGTGCGGACCATTTTAAAACGGTTAAAGAATGGGCCGCCTTAAGTACCACGGCTCCACTTCTTGGCATACTTTACAAGTACGAAGTTGACATTCCCTGGATGAACACTGCAGATCAATTTGTTTGGCAAGAACTGGATCGCCTTCAAGAAAAACACCTTTTTTGCCACCTCTGCACCCCTCGCCGATTACAATTTCTCCAGTTCCATCCGGATCGCAATCGTGCCAAAAAAGAACTTAAGAAGTACAAAGATTGGCTCCAGACCAGCGAAATCATCTGCGATGATTATGCAGACGAAGGATGGGGCCTCTACGGAAAGCCACATCGCCTGTATTTTGCACCGCATCCTAATGATGTATTGTCGGATTCTTTCACAACCTCTGATATCGCAAGGGATCTGAACGCTCTAATTCAGAAACAAAAACCGGACGGACGCTGGGATACCTGGTACGGACTGAGCGAAGGAATGAAGCTGGAATGGGCCGGTATACAAACCCTGTGGACTTTAAAAACCCTCAAGGCCTACGACCGTATCGAATTCTAGATAATTCTATTTCTTTTAGCCTTTTCTACGGCCTCGGTTTTGTTGTGAACCTGGAGCTTGCGGTAAATGCTTTCGATGTGTTTACGAATCGTTCCAACAGAAACGATCAAATTCTCTGCAATTGCCTTGTAAGACAGGCCCTTGCCCAATTGTTCTAAAACCTGCATTTCGCGTTCAGTTAAGGCCACTTTAAGGCGCTCCTTCTCCTCTAACGGTTCGATAGGATTACGAAGTAATCGCAGGGTTTTAAGCGCAATTGAAGGGGTCATGGTCGCGCCGCCTTCTAGGGTTTCCTTCATGCCATTGAAAAGACTTTTAGGATCTGTTTCTTTTAAGAGATAACCGTGAGCTCCAGCCTGAATGGCCTGGAAAATATACTCATCCTCATCGAAGACAGTAAGCATAATAATCTTGATGTGCGGATAAAGAGAACTGACCTTCGCCGTTGCTTCAATGCCATCCATACCGGGCATTTCAATATCCATCAAGACCATATCGATATGGTGATTGTCTGTCAATTGATCAAGCAATTCTGTTCCAGATTGTGCGGTGAATTTGAGATCAATCTCCGGGAAAAAGGCAATTTTAGCCTTAACCGCCGACATCATGAAGGGGTTGTCATCTGCAATGGCGAGCTTTATTTTCATGCCTGCTGAACTTGGATATTCGACAATTGGATATAGGTCCCCTTTTGGGACGATTCAATATGCACTTCAGCGCCGATATCAGCGGCCCGCTTTCGCAGATTGTGCAAGCCGTTCCCGTCACTGATGGATTGAAGGTTGAATCCTTTCCCGTTATCACGGATGGTACAATAAATCCCCTCTTTAAAGCTTGCTTCTACCTTGACCTCTGAAGGATTGGCGTGCTTTATGGAGTTATTGACCGATTCCTGGACAATTCGGTAGATATTCATGGCTTGTAAAGAGGTTAGCTCTTTTTGCTGTAAGGCTTCTTCCGCTTCAAAAGAAAACATAATCCTTTCTTCGGCCTGCTGTGCTTGACTTAAGAAATTAGAAATACGGCCCTGGAGTTCCTCAAAAGTCATGGTGGAATGGTTCATCGCCCAAATGGTATCTCTTAATTCACCGATAGTATGGCGAGTAAATCCACTGATCTGATTGAGCTTATCGGTCAAAGGCTTTTCCAGCTCAAAACCATACCCCAGGTTATCAATAGACGAAATGATAAAGGTTAATTGGGAACCAATATTATCGTGGAGATCGCGGGAAATCGCTAAACGCTGCTCCTGCATTTTGTTCTGAGTTTCAATCTGAGCCATGGCCTCGCGAAGTGCCGTCTCTTTTTTAAACTGCAAGTGTTTGATCTGTTGCTGATTGTATATCAAATAACCGATTAGACCTATGAGCAAAAGCAAAATAATCAGCCCGATAAGCTGGTACTCCTTTCGTTGAATCGTCAGGTCCTTCTCGGTCATCGCCACTTTCTGTTCCAGTAACTTTCTCTCCTTCTTTTCGGTATCGTAGCGAACTTCCATATCGGCAAGCGCCGTAGCGCTATTCTTGGAGAAAACAGAATCTTTCAGTTGAGCATAGGCTTTGAAAGCCGCCCTGGCCTGAAGCAATTTTTGGGAGCGGTAATGACTTTCTACTGAGTTGGCATGAATGTGGTCGGCATAGGTTTTTAAGTCAGGATACTCCTTTAAAATCTCCGAGGCCTTTTGGATATATCGCTGGGATTCTTCTAGCCTGTTCAATCTATTGTAAAGACCGATTAAATGCCCTGAAATAATCAATTCAGATTTGGGGTCCCGTCCAAGGGTCTCTGGACGATCAAGCGCCATACTGAAGTATTCCTCTGCCAAGGCATTCTTTTCTTGCTCCATGTACATATACCCCAAATTCTCCAACAAGAGGTAATACTCCAAGAGGTTGTTGGCTTTCTTAGCCACTTGTAAGCCTTCCATATAAGCGGCCTCTGCTTCCTCATAACGCTTAAGGTCTGTCAGGCAAATCCCAATATTATTAAGGGACGCGGGCTGCTCATTCAGCAAATTAAATTCTTTGCGCAAAGCGAGACTCTTCCTATGGAATTCCAAGGACTTTTCAAGTAAGAGCATTTCCTGGTAGATCAAGCCGATGTTATTTAAATACTTTGCGTTATTCTTTGGGTCGCCATGTGCTTCATTGAGCTTTAGCCCTTCGAAAAAGTACCCGAGAGCCTCCTCGAATTTTCCGATATTCCAATTGTACATCCCCAGATTATTCATTCCAGTGGCTTCCTGGGATTTATACCCATTAGACCGACTTTTTTCTAAGCCTTTACTGAAATAATAGTGAGCAGAATCCGACTGCTGGTGAACATCCATGTAAATCCCCTTTACATAGAGCAACTTCACCTGTCCCAACGGGTTGTCCTTTTTTAGGGATAAGGCCAGTCCTTCTTCCAGCACTTCTTTGGCCTTTTGCTTATCGCTAAAAATCAAAGAGAACGCACTTTGTCGGTAAAGAGAAAATTGAAGGGAGTCATCTTTTTGTTGGCGCGCTTCAATCAATAGACTATCGGCGTTCTGGGCAGTTAAAGCAGAACAAAACAGCGAACACAACAAACAAATCAGGAACTTATGCATTTTTCTAGGAGTTAACCGGAAACCGGGCTTTGGCAGACAAAATAGGCAAAGCCCGATAAACGGCCAGCTAAACGCAGCTCCTCCGGACCTTATTGATATTTCAAAAATTCATCTAAGGAAGCATTGAGATAAGCTGAACTGCCCATCATGACGCCTTTTTTATAGACTTCAGGATCACAGGGAACCGCCTGCATTTTTTCCAGTACAACATCCGAAGCGGAGAATACACGAATTGCTCCATAGTCTGACCCCCAAAGGTCCTGCTCTGCGCTTTTAACAGCCTTGTACTTTTTGTCTTCTAATACCCCATCAATGGCGATGGTTTTCTTAGGAACAACATTCAATGTCGCTTGGTATTTGAGCCCCTTCTTAAATGCGAAAAGTGAATTGGAATTGAGGATGATGGTTTTTTGAGCAAATCCTCCCTTGACCTGAAAAGATGTTGCATTAACCACGCCTAGACTTGGTCGAGCGACCACCTTCGCTACACCTCCAAAGGTCTTGGTCAGTGCTCTACTCCCTTGTGATTGGCCATCCTCAACAAAAGGGATCGCGACATTGACACGAGCCACGATAATTCCCCCTAGGCTTTTGGAGGTTCCCATCCCATTGTCAAAGGCTCCGCCTTTGGTTTTTCTTTTGCCACTCTTGGTTTCTTTCTTAATGAAGAATTGGGTGTTGCTCGGCGCTGTAGTAATATAACCAGGGAATTGCGCTTTGTTCGGCTCTCCTCCATTGATCACCGTCCAGCTTCAAACGTAGGTTCCCCTTGCAGGTCAGCTGCGGTGACAATCTCAAAACCAGCTTGTTTTAAACGGTCGGTATACTCCTTGTACAATTGATCGGTCATGGCCTGTAAATCAGCTTCCTGAATACCTTGTAGCCCTAAAATCAACTGAGCCTTGGCCGATCCACGAGCGCCTCCCCCGAGTTCTGGTGATCCTTTGGCAATACTCGTTTGGTCATAGACCATCTGGTAGTTAATATAGAACTCTTGAATAAAAACCCTTTTTGGAGCATCCTTGAATTTAGGCATTCCAAAGCTCGCCAGGTTTTTGACTTTAACCTCTTTGACTTCTTGAGCAAAGATGGCTGTGGTTAAAAATAACTGGCAAAGAACCAGCCCCATTACTTTTTTCATAATTACTGTGTATTAGTTGGTCCAAATGTATTGGCACTGAGCACGGCAGGGAATACGATATTCATCCCATATTTGATCCAACTAAAAGAAAAACAGCCTTTATAACCACCCGGAATCGCCCTATCTTTAGGGAAATAGCAAAGTCACTACGATGCCTACCTACACCCTTGAGGTCAATGGAAATTCTTTTACAGTAGAATGTGAAGCCGACACTCCCTTATTGTGGGTCCTCCGGGACCATCTGAACTTAGTCGGCACCAAATTTGGGTGCGGTATAGCCCAATGTGGCGCCTGCACAGTTCATCTGGACGGTGTGGGAATACGGTCTTGCCAATTCCCGATTTCGTCTATCGATAAGAAAGTAACCACCATCGAGGGACTCAGTCCAAAGGGAGATCATCCAGTGCAAAAAGCGTGGAAGGAATTGGATGTTGCCCAATGCGGATACTGCCAATCTGGGCAGATCATGATGGCTGCGGCTCTTTTGGATCGCAACCCTAATCCATCAGACCTGGATGTAAAAATGACCATGAACGGTAATCTCTGTCGCTGTGGCACCTATAACCGGATTCAAGAAGCCATAGGCCTGGCGAGTGAAATACGGCGAGACTCCTCTAGTAATAACGAAGATTTAAAGAATACTTAAGCCAGAGCTGCCCATAAGCCAATTGGTATCCTCTACTTTTGCACCATAAAAAATTACCGACTTATGACCGCTCGATTTCGACATCTCATTAGCACTTCTCTTTTCCTATTTGTCACTTTGGCCATACAAGCCCAGGATCTTTTACAATCAGGCCCTATGGTAGGGTATTCTACCATGCGGGAAGTCCTACTTTGGGCACAAACCACCGAAAGCGCAGAGGTCTATTTTGAGTACTACGATCAGGCTGATCCTAAAGTCAAGTTTAAAACAGCTAAAGTCACTACCGACCCCTATCAGGCTTTTGTGGCTAAGCTCATTGCCGACAAGGTATTACCTGGAAAAAAGTACACCTACACCCTACACATTAACGGTAAAAAGGTACGCAGAGACTACCCGATGGAATTTGAATCCCAGACCCTCTGGCAATGGCGAACCGATCCTCCGACCGTGCGTTTTGCAATTGGTAGTTGCAACTATGTCAACGAGCCTGAATTTGACCGCCCGGGCAGACCCTATGGAAGCGAGTTTGAAATCTTTCAGTCTATTCATAAGAGCAATCCGGATTTTATGCTGTGGCTGGGTGACAACACCTACCTAAGAGAAGTCGATTGGAATTCCCGCACCGGATTTTTGCACCGGTATACCCATACGCGTTCGCTCCCGGAAGTCCAACCCTTACTGGCTTCGACCCATCACTATGCGATTTGGGATGATCACGATTTTGGACCCAATAATGCCGATGGAAGTTATTGGATGAAAGAAACGGCCTCCGAAATATTTCAACTGTTCTGGACGAACCCGAATTATAACCTCACGGGTGAGGGCGGGATCACCGGTAGCTTTCAGTGGGCTGACATACAATTTTTCCTGCTGGATAATCGCTACCACAGAACCTCCAATGACAACTATACCGGAGATCGTCAAATGCTGGGCAAAGCTCAAATTGACTGGCTGATCAATGCCTTAGCAAGCAGCCGCGCCCCGTTTAAGTTTGTGGCTATCGGAGGTCAGGTACTCAGTACAGAAGCGATGTACGAGAATTATGCCACCTTCCCAGAAGAACAGCAATACCTCCTTAGAAGAATCCGAGAAGCAAGAATCGAGGGAGTTATTTTTCTGGATGGGGACCGGCACCATACCGGCCTGAGTAAAATGCAGGAAAGTGACCGCTACTATCCTCTTTACGACCTGACTTGTTCTTCCCTTACCGCGGGAGCCAATCAGAATAAAGAAGTACTCAATAAGTACAAGCTGGAAGAAACCCTGGTTGGAGAGCACAACTACGGAATATTAACCGTATCAGGTCCAAGGACAGAGCGTGTGCTGACCATTCAGATACTGGATAAAGACGGGAAAGAATTATGGACGAAAGATATTGCGGCAAAGGAATTAAAATACCCCAGATCAAGACGATAAAATCGAATTGAACCGGGGTTTAATCACACAAGAAAATCTTTAATCCAAAGTGGGTTTTAGAAGGTCGTAAAACTCCTTCCGTAAGGATTCTTCACTAAAGCATCCGCCGTACTCTAAGGTGGAAGTGAAACTGTCCTTATCTTTTATACCACGAGAAGACACACACAGATGTTTGGCTTCCACCAGAACAATTACATCTGGAGTATCCAAAATCTTTTGAAGATCCTTCATGATTTGCAGACAAAGCCGCTCCTGTACTTGAGGCCTGTGCGCATAGTAATCTACGAGTCGATTAATCTTAGAAAGACCAACAACACGATCCTTTGGAATGTATCCGACATGTGCTTTCCCCACTATAGGAAGAAAGTGATGTTCACAGGACGAATCAATATTTATGTTTTGTTCGACTAAAAGTTGCTTGTACCCATAGGTATTGGGGAAAGTAGAAATCTTAGGTTTCTTCTGAGGATTCAAACCATAAAACAACTCCTTCACATACATTTTTGCAAAGCGGTATGGAGTACCTGAAAGGCTTTCGTCTGTCAAGTCCAAACCCAACTCTTCCATGATCTGTCCAAACAGACCTTGTATGTTCTCAATCTTCTCCTCATCAGAATGCTCAAAGGCATCTGGTCTCAAGGGTGTCTCCACAGAGGTAGCGATATGATTATCTCCTAGTTCCTCTACCTGAGATGCGTTTTTAGTCACTGTTCGTTTTTATAATTCTTTTACATTGATGACCTCAAAATTTCGTGAATCGAAATAGTCATCCAGTCCATAGTCGGTATTGATGATGATCCCTCCAAGGAGGGTCACTTTATCGACAGGGAATTCATCTTTACACGTTTTTAAATACTCGTGAATTTTCTTATCAATAATGTCGTAAGTCGCCTCTGTAATGGCCTTCTGAGGGTTGTCGCTACTTAAAATATCGGCTCGATAAGGCAAAAGGCTTTCTTCCAACTTCATCTGCTGATAGTCATCGTCATTTAAAATAGGACGGTAGTTCTCATCGTGAAGACGATCCAAGGCGAGCATTAGTGCTCCGCAGGAATTCCCTGTATTTTCTTGACGGGGACGGTACATTTTACCCAGTTCTCCTTCTAGGGTTACACCGATATGAGGCCCATAGAAGATAAAGGCACTTCCATCATCAGGAATGTGATGAGCGAAGGCTGTCATTCCGGTTTGACCGGCAAATGGCACCCCTCCAAGTCCCCCCATGATGAACGGTCCAAAGAGAACATTAAAAAATGTAGTTGAAGGCACGTTGATATCATCAGAGCACACCGATGTCGCCATCAACACCTTAGAAATGTCGAGTTTATGTTCAATTTGCATTTTTCCTAAGTAGTGAATGGAGGTATCTTTTGCATCCATTGAATTAGGAAAATGAGATTTCACAACCTCGTCAAACTTTCGTTGTAACATATCAAATCTTTCGTTTACACCTTGCACCGAAATGCACTGTAGTTCCATAGGAAAGGCCCTCTTTCCAAAAGGTCCCCTAAAGATAGGCTATTCTAGACAAATGCAACTCGGTTGCATTTGCGAAAAAATGCAGGAGCTGGACATGCCACTTTAGATCAAAACCGGAAAGATTGGTGAAAAAAATTACCCCGAACCAAAACGATAAAATCGAATTGAACCGGGGTTTAATCACACAAGAAATGTGGATAGCTCAGTTCTTTCAGTCAGGTTGAAGAACCCTCAGGTTAGGGAGCTGAACTATTCAACAATCTAAATATAGTGTAGTTTTTTAGTTAATGCAACTAAGTTGCATTTAGATTTTAAGAATTTTTAGTAGCCCGCTGCTTGGCCATCCTTACGGCTCTCTGATGCACCGTGATAGACCTTGTTGACATCATCCCAGAGAATGGCCTGGTAGCCTCCGTATACACCACGAGCGATACCAATACGGTGACCCATTCCCATCAAATCCCGAATGGTCGTATACGAAATTCCCGATTCAACGCGCACGGTTCCTGTGTTCTCGCTCACCGCCCCCATAGGACTCGCCCCTCCGGTGTGGTCCCAACGCGGAGCATCTCCGGCTTCTTGGATATTCATTCCAAAATCCACCACATTCATGATGATTTGGGTATGACCCATCGGTTGAAAATCGCCACCCATGACCCCAAAACTCATAAAAGGCTTTCCGTCTTTCGTGACAAAAGCGGGAATAATGGTGTGAAACGGTCTTTTCCCTGGTTCATAGGTATTGGCTTGTCCCCTTTTTAAACTAAAGAGCTCGCCTCTGTCTTGCAACATGAAACCTAATTTTGGTGGGGCCATCCCCGACCCCATTCCGCGGTAGTTACTTTGAATCAAAGAAATCATATTCCCGTCCTTATCGGCCACGGTCATATAGATGGTTTCCCCTGCCGAAATTTCTCCAGCTTCATAGCGGCCTGCCCGGTCAGTTATTTGGGCCCGTCGCGATGCAGCATACTCCTCAGAAAGCAACTGCTCTACCGGTACATCAAAGAAGTCCATATCGGCGTAGTACTTCGCACGGTCTTCAAAAGCTAACTTTTTAGCCTCGGTAAACAGGTGCAAGTGCTCTGCGCTTCCAAACGCAATGTTTGAAAAGTCATACCCTTCGAGTATCTCCAACATTTGTAAAGCAGCAATTCCTTGTCCGTTAGGAGGTAACTCCCAAACATCATAGCCCCGGTAATTGATCGAAACGGGTTCTACCCATTCGGATTTGTGTTTAGCAAAATCCTTGGCCGACAAAAATCCACCTTGTTCTTTGATAAAGGCTCCTATGGTTTTAGCGATATCTCCTTTGTAGAAGGCGTCCCGACCACCTTCAGCAATCTTGCGGTAGGTATTCGCTAAGTAGGGGTTCTTGTAGATTTCTCCTTCTTTAGGAAGCTTCCCCCCATTCTGCCCCATATAGGTATCCTCGATGTTCGGAAATCCGCGCGAGATGAAAAAGGGCACCGAACGGTTCATGTACCAGGCGATTAATTCGGTTAAGGGAAAACCCTTTTCTGCATAATCAATAGCCGGTTGAAGAATTTCGCCCATGGGCTTAGAGCCGAATTTTCCATGCAGCTCGAACCAACCATCCACTGCCCCGGGAACACTAACGGGAAGAGGGCCGAAAGAAGGAATCTTCGTGCTTTTCTGCTTTTCAAAATACTTTAGTGTTAAGGACTCCGGGGAGCGCCCACTGGCATTGAGTCCATAGAGTTTTTTGGCTTCATTGTCCCACACAATGGCAAATAGATCACCTCCAATACCGCAACCAGTGGGCTCCATAAGACCCAAAGCCGCATTGGCAGCAATGGCCGCATCAATCGCATTCCCTCCTGATTTAAGTATATCCAGACCGATTTGAGTTGCCAGGGGATGGCTGGTGGCCACCATGCCGTTTTGCCCCAACACGACTGAGCGTGTCGCAAATGATTCCCCTGTAATTCGGTCCTGAGCATGCAATTGAAACATGCCCACTAAGCTTATGAAGATTAAGCCTATCCCTTTTCTCATAGTTTCCAATTTTAGGACCTAAAAGATAAGAAACTTCGAGCGGCTTCCCTGGATTTAAGCGACTTGCTCCTCCCTTTCCATCGCCAGAAAGTGGGTGATTTCTTCCTCTTCGTTGCGCAGGGGAATAACATCGATATGGCAGTGGTATTCTTCCCCGCTTTTCCGGTAATTCAAGAGAGTACGGTTAAATCGAACCCCTTCAGCAAGCAACTGGCGGATCTCTTTTCTTATTTCTTCTGAAGTCTTTTTGCCCTGAAGAAAGGTGGGTTTTTTACCTAACGCAAAGGTCTTGGTATAGCCAGTCATTTCATTGAATCCGTTGTTGACCCAAACAATCTTTCGATTGAGGTCTGTGACCACCAGGGCTTCGTATTCGTTAGCCCGAAGAAGTTCTAAAAGGGAGTCCTGCACCTTGCGCTGCAGTATTCCTTCAATCTCCGACACCTCATACTCAACCTTTAGCTTTTTGAGTAGTGCGTGATAATTCGTCATGTAAAAATCCATACTACGTAGGGGGGACAGGTATTTCTTTTTTTGACTTTCTTCCATACCAGTAAATTAGGTTTAAAAAAATGAAAAGCCCCCGAAATCGAGGGCTTTTTTACATTTTGGAAAAAGCAGAGATCGTCTAGTACTTGTCTACTCCACTAAAGTGACTGTTCGAGTGACCTTGTTAAAGGGTCCAGAAATGGCGTTTCCCTCTCTGTCAATAAGTTCCAATTGAATGGTCACTTCTCCCATTGGCAAGCCTTTTACAACGTGTGGCGCCCATTCGGTTATCATAAACTCTTCACCGTTGATTGTGGCTTTGACTTTATTCCCGTCCGCAGACAAGGTCGTATTCAAAACAAAGAAATCAAGTAATAAGTTCTTGGTGTCATCTCCTTTATAGGTACCTTTTGGGCGGCTATAAACTAGAGTTGGTGCCTCCATGTCGAGCCCTAAGGAATCCACCGGGTTCTCCCCAACGACCATTTTCTTTACAACCACTGAGTTCTCATTCTTTACGGATTCGTGGTAAGAACGGCTTAGGAAAGCTACCAAATGATGCACACCGTCAGGAATTTCTTTTGAAAAGTTAGGCTCGTAGTGAGCTGAATAGGGTTGATTGTTCAAAATAAAGTGAATGTGCTGACCTTTTCCGGAATTAGCGAGCATTTCGGCGTTGGGTCCGGCCGTTTGAGCTCCTAACTCATAGTTGTTCACCGTAAAAGCAAAGTTCACTTCTCCTCCACTTGCCATGGTAGTTTCAGCTGGCTGATTCATTTGTAGAATGGCATCGGAATAAACTGGTGAACCTTCTAGTTTTTCCAGGGTGATCGAAGACTTGGCCGTCTCATCTACGACTTCTTTTTGTTTATTCTCCTGTTTACAAGCCATAAAGGTCAAACTCGCAAGCAAGACGAGGCCGAGAACTCTTCCGTATTTTTTCATTTTTAGGGTTTTAGGCATAGATTTTATAAAAATACGACTTCAAAGGCATTTGGGTGGCGCCGAAACCTTATGAACCGTAAATCAAGTTTCCGAAAGTGTTTAAAAATGGATCTCTATTCATCACCGTGTAGTAGAAGAATTCCTCCTAGTCCACACTGAAAAGAAAGTCACTTTGGGTGGCCTGGACATCCAGACTAAAGCCGGAACAACAATTTCGGCAAGTCAAACTTGGGTTCGACGCACCCGTATTAAAGGCATTCAGTACGTCCAAGTTTCGGTCGTTATTGCGGATTCCCGTTCCACTGTAAAAATGAAGGATATATTCTCCTGCTTCTCGAGGAACCAATCCGATCTCATAGCGGTATTGGTTGTTTTCTTGATCCAGTTCGGTGAGTATTCTCAATTCTGAGGCGGAACATCGGCCAGCTGAAGAAGATCCCTCTCGATTGATAATACGAAAACGATCCAAAGCGTCGGATATCTGAATTTCGTTGGTTCGATCCGGACTGACTTGAACGAGTTCTGACAAACTTAACTGAGAAGAGAATTCATAGCTAGGATCAAAGACAGAATCCCGCAGCTCTGAATCATAGACATTGGCGGAGACCTGTCCTCGTATCCAGAGGGTATCACCAACCGAAAAATCAGCGGGAGCAGTTAGATTCGCCTGAACATTGTTTCCGAAGAGCGTCTGTTTGTCGTCGTCACATTGGAAGGCCATCACAAGGCATCCCAATAATATCAGGGGTAGAATTGAAAATTTCTTTTTCACAGCAATGGTTATTTAAACACTTTCTAAATTAGAAAATACCACGTAAAGTCAAGGTTAATTCTGCATTTATTCAAAAATGATGTAGTCCACTTCAAATCGAAAAGGCCCAGCCTGCTTCCCATCAGATATAAAACCAATGCGTATTATTTGTTCCAAAAAGTCTTCTGTAAGGGTCTGCTTAAGACGAGATCCTATACGATACGCCTCGAAATCCTGCAGTTCGATGCGTTCTTCAACCCACTGACCCGATGTACTGCTCAATCTCTTTTTGAAGTATGGTCTGTACCAACGTCTATTGGTTTCTAAAGTAAAGGCCATGGGCTGTCCACTACCCCTATAGCGGATCTTCAGGTACTTCTTCCCCGATAAATCGTAAGATGTAAAAGGACTTTTTAAGGAGCTAAACCCTCCATTATTCTCAAGCGAAATTTCGCCCTCAAACAAGATGGATTCTTCCGTTAACAGGGCACGGCCCTGAGACGAGCCTCCCATGACTCCGTCATTAATTACCCGCCAGTCTCGGCTGGCCGCACTGTTTTTTGTGCCAAAATCAAAAGTCATCGGAATAAAACCCATGATCACTATCCAAATCCCAATTCCCCAAATCTGCTTCATAAAAGCAAAGTTCGGGCTTAAAGCGCGGCTGATTTGTTAAGGGTTCGATAAATGATGCCATAAAAAACCCGCCAGTTGGCGGGTTTTCTATATGAAATGAGATTGGTTTACTTCACTTCTTCGAAGTCAACGTCCTCTACATTATCTCCTTCTGATGCATTACCAGCGCTGGCGTCAGGTCCAGGCTCCCCTCCTGGGGCTCCTCCTTGTGCTTCTGCCTGTGCCTTATACATCTCTTCTGAAGCGACTTTCCAGGCCTCATTGATTTTATCAAGTGCTGGAGTAATAGCCTCAACCTCTTTGGTTTCGTAGACCTTCTTCAATTCTTCCAGAGCATCCTCGATCGGCTTCTTTTTGTCGTCAGACAATTTATCGCCGAACTCTTTGAGTTGCTTCTCTGTTTCGAAGATCATTTGGTCCGCCTTGTTCAAGGTATCGGCTGTCTCTTTGGCTTTGGCATCGGCTTCGGCATTGGCCTCCGCTTCTGCTTTCATCTTCTCGATTTCTTCTTCGGTCAATCCGGAGGAAGCTTCGATTCGGATGTCCTGAGATTTATTGGTCGCCTTGTCCGTTGCTGATACTTTGATGATACCATTCGCATCAATATCGAAGGTTACTTCGATCTGAGGTGTCCCTCTTGGAGCTGGTGGAATTCCGTCCAGGTGGAAACGTCCGATGGTTTTATTATCCGCAGCCATTGGGCGCTCTCCTTGCAGTACATGAATTTCAACCGAAGGCTGATTATCGGCTGCCGTGGAGAATACCTGAGACTTCTTTGTCGGGATCGTTGTATTGGATTCAATCAACTTCGTGGCTACCCCTCCCATGGTTTCAATACCCAAAGAAAGTGGAGTGACGTCCAAAAGAAGTACATCTTTTACATCTCCGGTCAAAACACCTCCCTGGATCGCAGCACCAACCGCAACAACCTCATCCGGATTTACTCCTTTAGAGGGCTTTTTACCGAAAAACTTCTCTACCGCCTCTTGTACCGCTGGAATTCGGGTCGAACCTCCAACCAGGATAATTTCGTCAATATCACTTTTAGAAAGACCTGCAGATTTCAAGGCGGCCTCACAAGGATTAATGGTACGTTTTACCAAGTCGTCGATCAATTGCTCGAACTTCGAACGGCTCAGGGTACGCACCAAGTGCTTTGGTCCGGAAGCTGTAGCCGTAACGTATGGCAAATTGATTTCTGTTTGGGCGGAAGCAGACAATTCAATCTTCGCCTTTTCAGCAGCCTCTCTCAAGCGTTGAAGCGCCATGGCATCCTGACGCAGGTCCATCCCTTCCTCGCTCTTGAACTCCTCTGCCAACCAATCGATAATCTTTTGGTCAACGTCATCACCTCCCAAGTGGGTATCTCCGTCTGTGGCAAGAACTTCAAATACTCCGTCACCCAATTCAAGAATAGAAACGTCATGGGTTCCCCCACCAAAATCAAATACGACAATCTTCTGGTCGCTGTTCTTTTTGTCCAAACCATAAGCCAAGGAAGCGGCTGTTGGCTCGTTGATAATTCTGCGAACGGTCAAACCGGCAATTTCACCAGCCTCTTTGGTCGCCTGACGCTGTGAATCGTTGAAGTAGGCCGGAACAGTAATTACTGCTTCAGAAACGGATTGTCCGAGGTAATCCTCTGCCGTTTTCTTCATCTTCTGCAGAATCATCGCTGATAATTCTTGTGGAGTGTACAAACGACCGTCGATATCTACACGTGGGGTATCGTTGTCACCCTTGACTACTTTATAAGGAACCCGATTCGCTTCTGTGGAAGATTCAGAGAATTTATTCCCCATGAATCGCTTAATCGAGTAAATGGTTTTTTCTGGATTGGTAACCGCCTGCCTTTTGGCCGGGTCGCCCACTTTGATTTCCCCTCCTTCAACGAAGGCGATTACAGAAGGCGTGGTGCGCTTCCCCTCTGCATTGGGGATTACTACCGGGTCGTTTCCTTCCATAACCGAGACGCAGGAATTGGTCGTACCCAAGTCGATTCCAATTATTTTGCTCATATGCTTCTACTTAATTTTATTAGAGATTTCGTCTGCCTTCTTAGGGCAAGCTTCGTGCCAGCTGTAAAAAGCTGACAAGCTGTCAGCGCTACTTGTTTTTGGCATTTCTCCTGTCACCTTCTGGAAGCAGGTCTCGCTATTTTAAATATCCGCAATAAACAAGCGGTAAAACGGCAAAAAAATGGCGATTTATGAAATAGGCCGTAGTATATTTGAGGACTAATCAGTAAAGGCAGGAAACATGGAGTGTATCAGTGTTTTCGACATGCTCAAAATCGGAGTTGGCCCTTCCAGTTCCCACACCTTAGGACCTTGGCGTGCGGCAGAATCATTTTTAAATGAACTGCGCTCCAAGCAGGCCATTTCCTCATTGCAATCGATTCAGATTGATCTCTACGGTTCTCTCTGCCTTACGGGCAAAGGACATGCCACAGATATCGCCGTGGTCATGGGGCTCGCCGGAGAAGATCCGGAACAGTGTCAGACCCAAGCCATACACCAACGGATTGATCGGGTCAAAAGGGAAAAAGTGCTCTCTCTTGGAGGGCAAACGGAACTCCCTTTTTCGTGGGATGATGACATCTTGTTTATTCGTGACTTTCTTCCTTACCACGCGAACGGCTTGCGTTTTCGAGCCCGACTTCAATCAGGCGAGGAGATCGCAGAAACCTATTACTCTATCGGTGGTGGCTTTGTAGTGCAAGAAGAAAACAAATCGACCGAAAATGAGGAGCTTAAGAATACCTTCCCCTTCCCTATTCTCAAAGCAGACGAAGCCCTCGCTTATTGCGAACGAGAAAAGAAGAGCCTGGCTGAATTGGTCTGGGAAAACGAATTAACCCTTCGTTCGGCGGAAGAAATTGATGCAGGACTTCAACGGATCTGGGATTGCATGTTGGCTTGTGTTTATGAAGGCTGTCATACAAAAGGCACTCTACCCGGCGGACTGTTTGTAAAAAGACGTGCTTTTGATATGCACCGCAATCTGATGGAAGAGGAACCCTATCAAGATCCGGAAAGCTGGATTGCGGCCATTCGCAAAACACGGGTTCGTTTCAGACAAATCTTAAAGTGGGTCAGTTGTTTCGCTCTTAGTGTAAACGAGGTCAATGCCTCCTTGGGACGCGTCGTAACAGCACCAACCAACGGCAGTGCAGGAGTTATCCCGGCGGTTTTAATGTATTACCTGGTGATCGAAAACCACAAGGCCAATTTTGAACACATCAAAACCTTCTTACTCGTCGCGGGCGAAATAGGAAGCATCTTTAAAAAAGGGGCGACTATTTCTGCGGCGATGGGAGGATGCCAGGCAGAGATTGGCGTTAGTTCCGCCATGGCCGCAGCCGGCCTTACTCAGCTTTTAGGAGGAACACCGGAACAAGTCATGGTCGCCGCAGAAATTGCGATGGAACACCATTTGGGCCTTACCTGTGATCCCATTGGCGGGCTCGTTCAAATTCCCTGTATAGAAAGAAATTCAATGGGTGCGATCAAAGCGATCAATGCGGCAGAGTTGGCCTTAGAAACGGATCCAACATCCACCAAAGTACCCTTAGATAAAGTCGTCAATACCATGTGGGAAACTGCCAAGGACATGAATTCCAAATACAAGGAAACCTCCGAAGGTGGTCTGGCTGTGGGGGTATTCCTCAGCGATTGCTAAGTGTTATTCTTTCATCGCATCGCATGCTGCGCGTCTGCGGGTATCGATCAGATAACTGATTTTCCATTTTCCGTCCAGTTTGACAAAATGAAAATTATTCACCCCACAATGACTAAACTCCCCATTGATCCAGAACTCGTATTCCGTCCAGGCATTGGCCATTGGACCGTCGACTTGGACCGAGTAGGACAAGAGTTTTTCTTCAAATTTGGTTGTAGCAGGAATGCTGGCGATGGATTGAATAAATTTTTCGAATTTCTCTTTGCGCCAGATGACTTCACCAGACTTATTGAATCCGATGGACTGTAGTACCACCCCTGGTGCTGCGGCCTCCTTTAACACAACCGAATCTTGAGCATGAAAAGCCGCGAAAAAGTCGTCGACCGCTTGCTTGACTTCGGCTTCCTCAGCTGACATTTGAGCCAAGGTATTACCGGTCATGACTAGCCCCAAAAGAAGAGTAAATACAAGCTTTACTGGGGACTTTTTCGCAGGAAATAAAGGAGAATTCTTCATGAGTTTGTTCTAATCGGTTCGGATAAAAGTACAGAAAGACTTACGAGATCAATCCGTAATTCTCGTTAAAATCCACGTAATTTGCTCTGGATCTAACGCTAGAACATGTCTACCGCTAAAAAAGAGTACAAGAGGGTAACGGTAAAATCCCTCATCGAGATGAAGCAAACCGGAGAGAAAATCTCTATGCTTACCGCCTATGACTATTCAATGGCCAAAATTGTCGATGCGGCACAAGTCGATGTCATCCTTGTGGGGGACTCCGCCAGTAATGTGATCGCCGGTCACGAAACCACCCTACCCATTACCCTGGATCAGATGATCTATCATGCGAGTTCCGTGGTTAGAGCAGCCAAAAGGGCTTTGGTGGTGGTCGACATCCCCTTTGGTAGTTATCAGAGTGACTCCAAAGAAGCGCTGCGTTCAGCCATCCGTATCATGAAAGAAAGCGGCGGTCATGCGGTAAAAGTCGAAGGAGGCGAAGAAATCAAAGACTCTGTAAAACGTATTATCCAAGCGGGGATTCCCGTTATGGGGCACCTAGGACTAACACCGCAGTCCATTTATAAATTCGGAACCTATACCGTTAGAGCCAAGGAAGAAGCCGAGGCAGAAAAGCTTAAGCGCGACGCCAAAATGCTCGAAAAGATTGGATGCTTCGCTTTGGTGCTGGAAAAAATCCCAGCCCAATTAGCGGAAGAAGTCGCGGCCAGCCTCACCATTCCTGTCATCGGAATAGGAGCCGGTGGTGGAGTGGACGGGCAAGTTCTTGTTGTCCACGATTTATTGGGCATGACGCATGAATTCAATCCGCGCTTCCTCAGAAGGTACATGAACCTCTACGACGAGATGGGCAAGGCCATCGGTCAGTACGTGGATGATGTGAAGAGTCGCGACTTTCCCAACGAGAGCGAACAATACTAGACCTCCCCTTCTATGGGACCTTTAGAAGAAATCCTCTTCGAAGACAATCACCTTTTGGTGGTTAATAAAAAGTGTGGTGAACTCGTACAGGGCGACCAAACCGGAGACCAGCCCTTGGTGGAGCGCCTTAAAGCGTACCTGGTTAAACGCTACAATAAGCCGGGTGCAGCCTTCTTAGGAGTGGTACACCGTCTGGACCGACCGACCTCCGGGGTTGTAGTCTTCGCCAAGACCTCCAAAGCCTTAAGTCGATTGAACGCCCAATTTGCCCAAGGGCAGACCCAGAAAACCTACTGGGCATTGGTCAATCAATTGCCTGATAAAAAGGAAACTGGAGAATTACATCATTGGCTTATTCGCAACCCCAAACAGAATAAATCCTACGCCCATCCCGATAAAAAATCGAACAGCAAAGAAGCCCGTTTGCGCTACCGCACCCTAAAAAAGTTGGATCGCTACTTTTGTCTAGAAATTGATTTGCTTACCGGGCGACACCACCAGATACGGGCTCAATTAGCAGCTTGCAGATCTTGGATCAAAGGAGATTTAAAGTATGGAGCCAAAAGATCAAACCCCGATGCGGGGATCAGTCTTCACGCCCGTAAGCTGCAACTGGAACACCCGGTAAAAAAAGAGCAAATGACTTTTGTTGCTCCCCCACCCCGAGGTGATGTTTGGCCTCTGGATTAGCGGACCGTATTCAAGGCTTTTTCACGGATAATCTCCGCAACGGGTCGGTTCTGTAAATGACTCTCCAGCCAGGAGAGTATATCGAGGTAAAGGAAGGCTCGCTTCTCGTAAGGATGGTTCTCAAACTTCTTTAGTTCTACGTAGAGTTTCTCAAATTCAGCCCGCAGCTCGGTCGGATAAATATCCCCAAGGCGGCGCAAGAACTTGATCATTTCTTTTTGAACGGCGTGCAAGTCATTCATCTTGAGCAGGAACTTGAAAGTACTTTTGAGCTGAACTTCCAGGTGATAATCCAACCCAGCTTCGTAATGGGCCACCAAGCTTAGAACGCGAGCAAAACACATGAGGTCTTCGCGCATTTTTAGCTGCTTATTCTCGATGATGCGCTTGAGGTACTGAATGCAATTTTTATGGTCCCCTATCCCAAAGTATAAACAAGCTAGTTTGTAATAGAGCAACATGATATGGTGCTGATCAATGCGGTCTTGGTGCTTTTCTATTCCGTATTCAACAATCTGAACCAAGGGCAGGCCTTTCTCAAAAGTACCTTCCATAAAGTGCAGATTGAGTTTATTGGAATTCAAATACAAGAAGGCCAGAGAAGCGATGTTCTCATTTTTCGGAAAACGGTCGGAAGTCAGAATCTCTTCCAACTTTTCAAGGGTTTCCCGAAACTGCGAACTGTATTTGATAAAAAAGAGGGATTCCAGTAAGTAATGATTCGACTTCAAGAAGAAAACCGGATTCAGGTAAATCTGTTCCGGGTGCTCGTAAAAAAGGTCTACCCACTTATTGGCAAAGCGGTAACAACCTAAAAAATCCTGGGTCAAAAAGGAATACCAGAGGTGGGCCTTGTACAACCACATTTTCTCGCGAAAACCGAGTTCAGTCATTTCAAATTCAGGTAAATGCGTTTCAAAAAAACGCTCCACCCTTTCCAGATCCGTATCGTTCCTTACATACCCCACCTTCAGCATCATCGCGTATAGTTCGAGTGATAAGTTGGAGAGTGCGCTAGCGAGTTCATTTTGACGAGAAAGCCATTGGGCTTGGGCAGTAAGCTCTTCTGCTCGGTCCGGAATACTCCGCGTGATGTACTGGGTTTCTATACTCTTCTCGAGTTCGACAATTTCGCTGGCGATGGTCTTTTCTTCATTGTCCAGGGCCATGGTTTTGGCCTTATCCAACAACTTAAGGCTTTGCTTATACAGGCCCTTTTGGTAAAGAATGGTTGCAAAATCCAACTGTTCTCTGATTTGAACCCGCGTATTTTGATGTGCTGGATTCAATCGCAGGCTGACCAAAAGTTGTTTGTAGAGGTGGGCTTTGAGGTTGGAGAGCTGGGCTTTTTTAACGATTCCCTGATCGAGAATCATCCTTTCTTTATAGACTTTCATCTTGTCCAAAAGGTTGAACAAGGCAAGGAATTTGGCATCGGCATTCACCCCCAAGCGCCCAACATAGAGTTTGAACTGGCGCTTCTCGGACTTCGAGAGGGATTTAACCAGAATAAACAAGGGATCTTTTGGCGGGTTTGTCATCGTAATGAAAATCTATATAAAAAACTGTAAACCAGTGCCTTAAATAATCAAATAGGAGCTTTAGCCTCGTAATGCCAAAGAAGTCCTCAACGGGCTCCCTATTGACTGCTTTACATTTGAAATTGCCTGTTAAAATGTCGACAAATGAGTAAAGATAAGGTACAAATCTTTGACACCACCCTGCGTGATGGGGAACAAGTTCCAGGTTGCAAACTGGATACCACTCAAAAACTAATCATCGCCGAACGACTGGATCACCTGGGCGTCGATGTGATCGAAGCGGGATTCCCTATATCCAGTCCAGGAGATTTTCGCAGTGTAAGTGAGATTGCTAAACTCGTGCGCAACGCCACCGTTTGTGGCTTGACCCGATCGGTCCAGAAGGACATCGAGGTGGCCGCTGAAGCTATCAAACACGCCAAAAGACCTCGGATCCATACCGGTATCGGTACTTCTGAATCCCACATCAAATTTAAATTCAACTCCACTCAGGACAAGATTTTGGAGCGCGCCGTAAACGCGGTCAAGTTGGCCAAGAAGTACGTAGAAGATGTTGAATTCTACGCGGAAGATGCCGGACGCACAGATAACGAGTACCTGGCTCGGGTTTGTGAGGCCGTGATCAAAGCAGGCGCAACCGTTTTGAATATTCCGGATACCACCGGCTATTGCCTGCCAGAAGAGTATGGTGCCAAAATGAAGTACCTCAAAGAAAATGTAACAGGCATTGACAAGGCCATCCTTTCCTGTCACTGCCACAACGATTTAGGTTTGGCCACGGCCAATTCTATTGCTGGGGTGATTAACGGAGCCCGCCAGATTGAGTGTACAATCAACGGCATTGGTGAACGCGCCGGAAATACCTCTTTGGAAGAAGTGGTTATGATTTTGCGCCAACACCCTAATTTGAATCTCGATACCAATATTGACAGCAAGTTGCTTTACAGCACCAGTCAAATGGTTTCGCAGAAAATGGGTATGCCTGTACAGCCCAATAAAGCCATCGTCGGATCCAACGCTTTTGCGCACAGTAGTGGTATTCACCAGGACGGGGTAATCAAAAACAGAGAGACTTACGAAATTATTGATCCAGAAGATGTTGGGGTCAATCAATCGAGTATTGTCCTGACGGCCCGAAGCGGTCGTGCCGCTCTTGCCTACCGCGCCAAAAATGTAGGATACGAACTCACTAAACTTCAATTGGACGAAGTTTACCAGAAATTTTTGGAATTTGCAGACCGCAAAAAAGAAATTAATGACGAAGACATCCACGAAATTGTAGAGCAATCTGCAGTGGATGTAGAACGTGTAGCCTAATGAGTAAAACCTTATTCGACAAGGTTTGGGATGCCCACGTGGTCGACAGCGTACCCAATGGCCCTCAGATCTTGTATATCGACAAGCACCTCATTCACGAGGTCACCAGCCCACAGGCCTTTGCCGAGCTTGAACAACGCGGAATACCGCTGTACAGGCCTCAGCAGGTGGTCGCTACCGCGGACCACAATGTACCGACCCTCAACCAGCACTTACCCATTAAAGACGCCCTTTCGCGAAAGCAGGTTGATCTTTTGAGTAAAAATTGCGAAAACCACGGGGTCACCCTTTACGGATTGGGACACCCTTACCAAGGAATCGTGCATGTCATGGCCCCTGAATTAGGGATCACTCAACCCGGGATGACCATGGTTTGTGGTGACAGTCACACCTCCACTCATGGGGCTTTTGGTTCTATTGCCTTTGGAATCGGAACCTCGCAAGTGGCTATGGTGTTTGCCAGCCAATGCTTGCTGCTCAACAAGCCCAAAAAGATGCGTATAAAGGTGGACGGTGACTTAAACCAAGGCGTAACACCCAAGGATGTGATCTTGTACATTATTGCTCAACTAGGCACCAATTCCGGGACTGGCTATTTTGTCGAGTATGCCGGCAGCGTTTTTGAGCAAATGAGTATGGAAGGCCGCATGACGGTCTGTAATATGAGCATTGAAATGGGAGCTCGCGGAGGGATGATTGCCCCCGATCAAACCACTTTTGACTATGTGCAGGGTCGTGAATTTGCCCCTAAAGGAGAGGAGTGGGAAAAGAAACTGGCCTATTGGAAAAGTCTCCCAACGGAAGAAGGCGCTGAATTCGATCAAGAATACAGCTTTGACGCCGCAGACATTGAGCCCATGATTACCTATGGGACCAATCCGGGAATGGGAATCCCTCTATCGGGTACTATTCCAGATAGTGGCGATCAGAATTTCGAAAAAGCCCTCAACTACATGGGCTTTAACCCTGGGCAAAGTCTGGTGGATCACCCGATCGATTATGTATTTATCGGAAGCTGCACCAATTCACGCATCGAAGACTTTCGACAAGCGGCAGCGGTTGTAAAAGGACGGCAGAAATCTCCTGCGATCACCGCCTGGATTGTACCAGGATCACAGCAAGTAGCCAAGCAGATCAAAGAAGAGGGCCTGCAAGATATTTTTGAAGCGGCAGGTTTTGCCATTCGCCAGTCGGGCTGCTCGGCTTGTTTAGGAATGAATGAAGACAAAATTCCTTCCGGTGCCTACTGTGTTTCGACCTCGAACCGAAACTTTGAAGGTCGCCAGGGTCAAGGGGCTCGTACTTTGCTGGCTTCTCCTCTACTCGCCGCCCAAACCGCGATTGAAGGTAAACTCACAGTAATCAATTCCCTCGAACCGGCACTATGAAAAAATTGAATAAAATAGAGTCTTCAGCGGTTCCTTTACCGATTGAAAACGTCGATACAGATCAAATTATTCCGGCTCGTTTTTTAAAAGCCACAGACCGCGAAGGATTTGGTGAAAATCTTTTTAGAGACTGGAGGTTCAAAGCCGACGGCACGCCCTTACCTGATTTTGTTTTAAACCAAGAAACCTACAGTGGTGAGATTTTGCTGGCCGGAACGAATTTCGGTTGTGGTTCCAGTAGAGAGCACGCTGCTTGGGCCCTGGCTGATTATGGCTTCCGCGTTATTGTTTCGAGTTATTTCGCCGATATTTTTAGAGGCAATGCCTTGAACAACGGTATCCTCCCTATTCAGGTAGAGGAAGAGATCCTGCAAAAGCTGCTCGCCGCAACTTCAAATAATCCGCAAACCAGCTTTAGGGTTAATTTAGAAGAACAAGTGTTGGAAGCACCGGAACTGGGAATCAAAGTCGATTTCGCCATCGATGACTACAAAAAGATGTGCCTGCTGAACGGGTACGACGATATTGACTTCTTATTGAGTAAAAAAGACGAAATTCAGGCTTTCGAAAAAAGCCGAAGCCACTGATTCATGAAAAAAAAGATTGCCCTTTTACCCGGAGATGGGATTGGCCCCGAAGTGGTCAATGAAGCCGTTAAATGTTTGGACGCCATCGCCAGCCGATTCGGTCACGACTTTGAGTATATCGAAGCTCCTGTTGGTGCCATTGCTATAGACCAGACAGGAAATCCTCTGCCAGAGTCGACATTGGAGGTTTGTCGCGAAGCAGACGCTATTCTTTTTGGATCCATTGGCGATCCCAAATACGATGATGACCCCACGGCGAAAGTTCGTCCGGAACAAGGTCTGCTCCGATTAAGGAAAGAAATGCAACTCTACACCAACATTCGCCCTGTAGAGGCTTACCCGGAATTGATCGATCAGTCTCCTTTGAAAAACGACCGCATTGCCGGAACAGATTTCGTGATTTACCGGGAATTGACCGGTGGGATTTACTTCGGAGAAAAATGGCTTTCTGAGGACCAGGAATCGGCCTCAGACCTCTGCCTGTACACGGCAGATGAAATCAGAAGAATTGGGCACTTGGCTTTTCAGGCAGCCGAAAAAAGAAGAAAGAAATTAACCCTGGTCGATAAGGCCAACGTGTTGGAAAGCTCCCGTTTATGGAGAAGAACCATCACCGAATTGGGCAAAGCGTATCCAGATGTTCAACTGGACTTTCTGTTTGTCGATAATGCGGCCATGCAAATTGTTTTGAACCCAAGCCAATTTGATGTGGTGCTGACCGAAAATATGTTTGGTGATATATTATCGGATGAAGGAAGTGTTATTGCCGGGTCCATCGGACTCTTAGCTTCGGCTTCCGTCGGAGACAGCACGGCCTTGTTTGAACCGATTCACGGTTCCTTTCCACAGGCCAAGGGGCTGAACATTGCCAACCCAGTCGCCTCCATCCTATCGGCGGCCATGCTCTTGGATCATTTCAATATGACCGAAGAAGCCCTGGTGCTACGACAGGCGGTCTCTCAATCCCTAAAACAAGGGGTGGTCACCAGTGACCTCAAAAGCGGAAGCCCTTTTGGCACCTCCGAAGTGGGTGATTTTATCGCTGATTTTGCGGGTGACGATTCGGCCTCCGATAAGCTCAATGACGAAAATATCGGCCTGGGGAAGTCTACTATTATTTAAGCTGTCCCTGAAGTTCTACGAGGGTTTCGTGGAATTCTTCCGTGAATTTTTGATACACCTCTCCGGTGGCCTTGCCATTGAATCCGGCATGGATTCGAATGGGTTTGTGGTTTTTATCCAAGAATAGGATAGTCGGATACGACCAGACGGAGCTCAACATGGGTAATTTCTGTTGTGCGTCTTGTTTATCTACTCCCCCGTATTGAGCCAGGAGAATAGGGTAATCCATTTCCAGTCGATCTTGATGTCTTTTCAGCAGAGACAAGGCTTTCTCTTCTGGTTTAGCATATTCAAAGGCCAAGGCCACAAAGGGCACTTCAATTTCTGAGTGTGCTTTTCGGTACTGAGCGACAAACCTGGACTCTTCCAAACAGTTCGGGCACCAACTACCAATCAACTGAACGACCACGGGTTTTCCTTTAAACTCCTCGTCTTCCAGGCTTCGCAATTGCCCTTCCGTGTCTTTGAATGAAAAAGCGAGACGGTCATATCCCGGCAGCAAATAAGTCAAGCTGTCCGGAGAAGGCAATTCGTATTCGGCATTCTTCCAAGCCGTAAACTCGCTGAGGTAGTGGTTCCCTGAGTAAAATTTTCCCTTGAGGCTATCGCTTTCCATTCCTGCTAAAAAAAGAAACTGATGGGCCCCATCGAAGGTACTTAACCACAAAGAGTCTTTTTTCACCTCTCCCTCCAGGTAGCGGTAATCTCCTGTCGTGGTTCTGATGGTACCAGTCAGCCGCGTACCCTCTTGCTTAAATTCAGCTAGAGCCGGATAAGGTGTAGGCGTCTCCGTTTCGAAGACCGCTTGCCAGGAACCCTCAAAATTAGCATCGGACGGCTCAAGGTCTGCTCCTTTCATTTTTCCAGGGCGGGCACTAAAATTCAACTCTCTTCCCAAATTGGGTAGTAGGTACTTTCCCCAGAGCGAATCCTTCGAATAGTTCAGGTCAAAATGAGTTTCAAATACTGGAAATTCAACCTTGGCCTTTTCTTCAGCCAATTTCGCTACGTAGGAGTCCAATGTTTCCTCTGCGTTATAGAAGGTCATTTTCCAGCTTTCTCCTTCCTCCACAACCGCAAATCGAACAGGGAGTTTCTTTCCTTCTTGAACCTCCAGATATCCGGTCCACTGCCCCGGTTCCGGGCTCTTATTTTCTTCCTCGCAGGAGCTGAAAAGGAACAAGATGATCAAGAAAGAAACGCTCGAAAGCGCTGAGAGAATTTGTGAAGCTGATTTCATAGTATTGCGTTGAACGGCTTTAGACGTTAAACTTAGTCTTTTTATACAGGGAATGGTCGTTTTTTTTTCGACCGCCCAAGCCTCTTCTTCGCAAGTGCATTCCTTATATTTGCGCGATATAGTTGACCCTGAGGTAAATTCCCATGAAAATTTCCTATAACTGGATGAAAGAAATGCTTCCCCTGAATTGGGAGGCTGAAAAAGCTGGAGAGCTGCTTACTGATCTCGGACTCGAAGTCGAAGGCATTGAAGCCTTTAGCAGCGTTAAAGGTGGCTTAGAAGGAGTCGTAATCGGCAAGGTACTCGAGTGCCAACAGCACCCTAATGCAGACCGACTAAAACTGACCCAAGTCGATATCGGACAGGAAGAACCTGTACAAATAGTCTGCGGGGCACCTAATGTTGCTCAAGGCCAGACGGTTCCCGTTGCCACTATCGGTACCGAATTGTACGATGGTGAAGGCAATCCCTGGAAAATCAAAAAAGGAAAAATTCGCGGTGAATTCAGTCATGGAATGATTTGCGCCGAAGACGAACTGGGTCTGGGCGAAAGTCACGAGGGAATTCTTGTTTTGGAAGACCACTGGCAAGCCGGTACTCCACTCAAGGAAGTATTTACCGTCGAAGAAGATCAGGTTTTTGAGATTGGCCTGACGCCAAACCGAGCGGACGCCATGAGTCATTTTGGGGTTGCCCGTGACCTTCGCGCCGGCCTGGCTCTAAAAAACGAAGACGCGACTTTGACACCTCCTTCTATAAGTGCGTTCTCTGTAGACTCCCCTACCCACCCGGTAGAAGTACAGGTAGAAGATGCCGAAGGAGCTCCGCGTTATGCTGGGCTAACATTGACCAACCTTACTGTCGCCCCATCACCCAATTGGTTGCAAAACCGCTTAAAGGCGATTGGCCTGAGTCCGATCAACAATATTGTCGATGCCACGAACTATGTGCTTCATGAGCTGGGACAGCCCTTGCACGCCTTCGACTTAGATAAAGTACAAGACCGGACCATCGTTGTAAAACGTCTTCCGGAAGGAACAACGTTTACTACCCTCGATGGGGTAGAAAGAAAACTTTCGGCCGAAGATTTGATGATCTGTGATAGCCAGAAGCCGATGTGTATAGCGGGTGTTTTTGGTGGTCAGTATTCTGGGGTGAGCGATTCAACAACCTCTATTTTCTTGGAGAGCGCCTATTTTGATCCTGTTTCTATTCGTAAAACAGCCAAAAGACATGGCCTGAATACCGATGCCTCTTTCCGTTTTGAGCGAGGAATCGATCAGGAGCAAGTGGTTTATGCTTTAAAAAGAGCGGCCTTGCTTATTCAAGAAATTGCTGGTGGTCAAGTCAGTTCTCCGGTCATTGATCTGGAGGAACAGAAGGCTTCGTCACACCCCGTTTTCTTGAACTACAGCCGACTCGACAGCCTCATCGGAAGTACAATCGACCGGGAGGTGATCAAAAAATACTTCCTCTCTTGGATATTCAAATTCAAGGAGAAAACGCAAAAGGCCTGAACCTACTCGTTCCTTTTTACCGAGTGGACGTCACCCGAGAGGTAGACGTTATCGAAGAAATCTTGCGGGTGTACGGATACAATACCGTAGAAATCCCCGAAAAAATGACTTTTTCTGTGGCCAGCAGCAAATGGAGTGAACCTCATTTATTAGAGACCCAACTCAGTCAATTCTTGAGCGCGAAGGGCTTTAATGAAATCCTGACCAATAGCCTGGAGCCCCTCGAAATGGAGAAGTTTCGGATCGCCGCCTCCAAAGAAGTACAACTGCTCAACCCCTTGAGTTCCGATCTCGGTCGAATGCGAACAGAGGGCGCTGTTTCCGGTCTTCCGGTTCTTCGCCACAACAGCAACCGGCAGCAGGATCATCTAGCCTTATTCGAATGGGGAAAAACCTACCACAAGGTCAGTGAAGAATCCAAACAGGAATCTTATGAGGAAAAGAAATACCTGGGTCTGTGGATGGCAGAGAAAGAAGTTTATCCCCACTGGAAATCCAGTGGCAAAACAGCCGATTACTACACCCTGAAAGGTCAATTGGAGTCTTTAATGAATCGTATCGGTATTACCCTTGATACGCCTAGTTATGTGGAGGAAAAAGGGATGTATAGCGATGGGTTGGAATGGAAAATCAAAGGAACAACCCTGGCTCAGGTCGGGACATTAGATCCGGCTCTTTGTAAACACTTTGACCTAAAGCTAGAAGTGTACTACGCCCAAATAAACTGGGACCTTTGTTTGGAACTCCTGGCCTCCAGAGAGCAAATCCAGTACAAAGCGGTATCGAAGTTTCCGGCGGTGCGCAGAGACCTCGCCCTGCTGGTCGATCAGCAGGTTACTTTTGCTGACATCAAAGGGCAAGCCCTAAAGGCAGAAAACAAAATCCTAAAATCAGTTGGACTCTTCGATGTATACGAAGGCAAGGAATTACCACAGGGCAAAAAGTCCTATGCGGTACATCTGACCTTACAAGATGAAGGAAAAACCTTGACGGATAAGCAGATCGACAAGAGCGTGCAGCGTATTACCCAACGTCTTCAAAACGAACTAAAAGCGGAATTGCGTTAATCGTAAGTTGGCGGTAAAATCAAGCCGTCGATGCCGTGCATCAATTGGTCTTCCTGTGTAGAAAGGTCCGCCTGTGTAATTCGGGCCTTGTTCCCGTGAGAATCTACCAAGAGTATATCCAGCCCTTCCATTTTAAAATGAAGTCGATCACCCAATAAGGTGGGATAACTCATTCTTCCTTTGTTTTTTGCCAAATCGTTGAGAAGACGCGAGGCGCTTAGTTTTCCGGCAACAATGTGATAGCGCAAGACATTTTCTAAAAAAGAGGGATCCTGACGATTGAATAGTTGCTGAAACTGTTCCTTGGGAAGATTCCAAAACACTTGATCTGCGGGAGCAAATAAGGTGTAGTCGTCCACCTTTTCCAGCGTGGCTGAAAGCTCACTTTTGTTCAAGGCATTTAGTATTGTCTTATGGCTGTCCTGAGCCTGCAGACCAGTGGTCAGAGCAAACAGAGCCATACACAATAAGAGTCGAATGCTTATTTCCTTAAACATGGTTAGTTTGTCAGTTTGGTTTCTGGACTGGAACCTCTAAGTTGAGACCAGTGCAGAAGGGCTAAACTAGTGAAAAAAAGTTGATCCCTGGGAATCAAATTCTCGGGATATGGACTTTTTATCAAATACAACTACTCAATTTTATGCCTGAGGGTTTTACTTCTGCATTCTGTTATGTAACTTTAGGCCGTTGCTATAAAAAGATGTTATGTTGAACCCAGTAAATGTGCGACGGGCCCTCGACAAGGTGCGCCCGAGCGATTCTACAAATTCTTTAAATGTAGAGGCTTTCGTCCAGTCCATCTGGAACAGTGAAGAGGAAGAAAAAAGCAGAATAAAAAACGCTTTCCAAAAAAAGAGTGAGTCTATTGAAAATACATTTGATTTAGACTTATTGGAAACCGAAAGAATTTACTCCTTAGAAACCATTAAAAACGTCTGTACGGACTACCGATTGCGGTTTCTGGATGTGCGTTACTTCAAGCCGGAGATACCGGAAGAAGCGGTTCAGGAAATTCGATTCCTGGAAAAGCAGCACGGTACCGAACTTCAAGGATTAAAAATCATGGCCCCTTCCAAGCTCTTCCGCTTAGAAGATAAGGACGATCCCCTCTTGTTCGCTCCGATTGGAAACGGATATTACTACCTTATCCATCAATGGGGAAATGATTTACACCCCTTGCGCAAGCTGATGGTATGGCCCATGAAAGGGATGATAGAATTAGCCCTTACCCTTTGTGTTCTAAGCTTAGCCCTGACTTATTTGGTTCCTGACGGCTTGTTTTCTAAGAACAGTTCTAGTGCAGAATTCTGGTTGGTGTTCTTTTTTGTGTTCAAATGCGTGGTAGCCATTGCTTTGTATTACGGATTTGCTCGTTCAAAGAACTTCAATCCGTTTATTTGGAACAGCAAGTACTTCAACGCCTAGACCGTTTCTAGACCGTACATTTTTTCGCGTAATTCCCGAATCCCTTTGTCTGACATGTATTCGTCAAAGGTGGTATAGCGATCGATGACTCCCCCTGGGGTGAGTTCAATGATTCTATTGGCCACGGTTTGTACGAACTCATGATCGTGGGTGGTGAGTAATAAATTGCCTTTAAAATTCTTCAAAGAATTGTTGAAGGCCGTGATACTCTCAAGATCCAAGTGGTTGGTGGGCTCATCCAATAACAGGACGTTGGCTCGGAGCATCATCATGCGACTGAGCATACAACGTACCTTTTCACCTCCAGAAAGAACGGTGGACTTCTTCAATGCCTCCTCCCCACTAAATAGCATTTTACCTAAAAAGCCGCGGATGTAGACTTCTTCCTTCTCCTCATCTGTCTTAGCCCACTGGCGTAACCAATCGACCAGGTTCATATCATCACTGAAGTAAGAACTATTGTCTAAGGGCAAATAGGACTGGGTGGTCGTTACCCCCCATTGAAAAGTCCCTTCTTCTGCTTTTTGATGGCCTGTGATGATTTGATAAAAGGCCGTAGAGGCTCTTGAATCCTTGGAAAGAATGGCCACTTTATCTCCTTTGGCCAAATTCAAATCAATCTTTTGGAACAAGAGGTCTCCATCTTCAGAATAGGCCTTGAGTTTTTCGACCTGCAAGATTTGATCGCCCGCTTCTCTTTCCCGATCAAAAATAATGGCAGGGTAACGGCGACTCGATGGCTTGATTTCATCCACCTTGAGTTTTTCCAGCATTTTCTTTCGCGAAGTGGCTTGTTTACTCTTCGCCACGTTTGCACTAAATCGCTGGATGAACTCTTGAAGTTCTTTGGCTTTTTCTTCTGCTTTCTTGTTCTGCTGAGCTCGCTGTCTGGCTGCCAGCTGGCTGCTCTCATACCAAAAGGTGTAGTTCCCCGAGAACAAGTTGATTTTACCAAAGTCAATATCGGCGATGTGGGTACAGACCGAGTCTAAAAAGTGACGGTCGTGTGAAACGACGATGACGGTATTATCGTAGTTGGCTAAGAAATCTTCCAACCAAGAAATGGTTTCGTAATCCAAGTCGTTCGTCGGCTCATCCATGATCAGCACGTCGGGATTTCCGAAAAGCGCCTGAGCCAAAAGCACACGCACCTTCATTTTTGGATCCAAATCGGACATTTGTGTGTAGTGCAAGGCTTCGGCTATCCCCAAGTTGGACAACAAGGCGGCTGCATCACTTTCGGCATTCCAGCCGTTCATCTCTTCAAACTGCACCTGCAGCTCCCCTATTCGATCGGCGTTCTCGTCTGAATAGTCCGCATACAACTGATCCATCTCTGTTTTGACAGCAAACAAGGGCTGATTACCTCGCATAACAGATTCCAAAACCGGGAACTCATCATAGCGGTTGTGGTTCTGTTCAAGTACCGACATGCGCTTTCCGGGTTCCAAATGACTCCCTCCTGAGGTGGGATCGATTTGCCCCGAGATCACCTTTAAAAAGGTGGATTTTCCCGCTCCATTTGCGCCGATGATACCATAGCAGTTTCCGGTAGTGAAACTGACATTGACCTCATCAAAAAGAACGCGTTTTCCGAATTGTACAGATAAATTGTTTACCGAAAGCATGCAGACAAAATTTTGGCAAAAGTAGCCAAAAACAAGCTCTCATTTAACCTCCGATTAAAAACAGTGTTTTACCTTACTAAAAGCGGCCTTAACAACATTTAACGGCTCATTAACAGCACCCCTAAATCCGGTTCTCTAGATTTGTAAGACGTCGATTGAATATGAAGCATTTATTACCTCTCTGCCTCTTAGTCGTGCTTGCAAGTTGTGGGAAGAAGGACAAGCCTGAAAACTTGGTCTTTTTCAGCGGCCAGATTGTTCATCCCACCAGTGACTATGTCGTCCTGCATAAGGGAGATGAAGTCATCGATTCGGCCAAGCTCGACAAGAACAACCGGTTCTCCATCGAGATAGAAAATCTTGAACCGGGTCTTCACCACTTTCAACATGCACCAGAGTACCAGTACGTTTATCTAGAGCCTGGTGACAGCATTTTGATCCGCTTGAATACCATGGCCTTCGACGAATCCCTGGCCTTCTTCGGTAGCAATGAACAAATCAACAACTTCCTCATCGAAATGTACCTCAGTCACGAGGATGAAGAAGAGCTGGTCTCTACTTACTACGGACTAAGCCCGGAAGAGTTCCGACACAAAATGGATAGTCTTCGCGACATGAAAATGGAAGAGTTGCAAACCCTTCTCAACGAAGTAGAAATGTCGGAAGAAGCCCGAGAAATGGGTCAGGCGGTTATCGATTTCGGAAACTACGTCTACCGAGAGAAGTACCCCTTTGTACACAAAAAGAAAGTTAAGGAAGACGGATTCCCTCAACTTCCTAAAGACTTTTACGCTTACCGCTCTGAACTCAATGTTAGCAGCGAACAGCTGAGTTATCTAGAACCCTATTACGATTTCTTGAAATACCATTTCGGGAACTTGACCTATATGGCTTGTATGGATACCTGTGCTGTAGCAAAGCCCAGTCAAAAGGACTTTCTGCACCTGAATACCCACAAGCTACGTCTTATTGATAGCCTGGTCGATCAGGAAACCCTTAAGAATAACCTCATGCGCAATGTGGCCTTGGATTACCTGATCAAGGTTCACCGGCAGATCCGCAAACGGAGGATTTTTTAGCCTTATACGAAGGTTTTTCGAGCCATCAGGGCCACAAAGAAGAAATCAGAGTTAAGTTCAAAGGAATTCAGGAATTGCAATTTGGAGCACCTCTCCCGGCTGTTAAGGTTTGGGGTATGGACAACAACCAAGTGAGCTTTCCGCAAATTTCGAAAGGCAAACACACCTTGTTTTACTTTTGGTCAGGGCGACAAATGGGACACTTTAAAAATGTTACCCGACAACTGGACAGCCTTCAAAGAAAGCGTCCGGACTGGCAATTTGTGGGTATTAACCTCGAAACTGCAGAACAGGATTGGCGGGGAATGGTTCGCAAGATGCAAGTCGATACCGCCCTCCAATTTCGAGTAAGTGATTCCGATCAGATCAGACACCTCTTGCACGACCTGAATCAGTGCATTATAGCACAGGACACTATTGTGCTGAACGGTTTTGCCCATATGAAAAGAACCCTGCTACTGCAGGGTTCTCAAGAGCTGGCAAGCCAGTAAGTTTATCCGTTTCCTTTTCGGTAATCCGCTAAGAATTTCTCGAGTCCGATGTCGGTTAGAGGATGCTTCAGCAATCCTTCAATCGCCGATAGAGGTCCGGTCATCACGTCTGCACCAATCTTTGCGCAATCAATAACATGCATGGTATGACGCACCGAAGCGGCCAAGATTTGAGTTTCAAATCCGTAGTTGTCATAGATCTGGCGAATCTCAGCAATAAGATTTAATCCGTCTGTTGAAATATCGTCCAAGCGTCCGATAAAAGGGGAAACATAAGTGGCTCCTGCCTTCGCAGCCAAAAGCGCCTGGCCGGCAGAGAAAACCAGTGTACAATTGGTTCTAATTCCTTTATCGGTAAAATAGCGAAGTGCCTTTACGCCGTCTTTGATCATCGGAACTTTAACGACAATCTGAGGATGTAAGGCCGCAAGGGCTTCTCCTTCTGCAACCATTTCATCAAAGGTTGTACTCACCACCTCGGCAGATACGTCTCCGTCTACCGCCTCGCAAATATTGACGTAGTGCTGAATAATATTGTCATGCCCGGTGATGCCTTCTTTGGCCATAAGCGATGGATTAGTCGTCACACCATCAAGAACGCCCAGCGCTTGAGCTTCTTTGATCTGGTCTAGGTTCGCTGTATCGATAAAAAATTTCATAGATGAATAGGTTTAGTTCAAAACTACAACTTATAGTGCTGCGCTAATAACTTTTCGTACCAAGTACCGGGAAGTAACCCCTTTAATTTGATGGAGAATTTTTGAAGAAACTCCCCTACTGGATAATGTACTTTGGGTTGAGCTGTATTGAGAATGTGCTCAATCTGCTTGCCGACCGCAATCGGGTCAGAAGCTCCATCCACATCCTCGTCGATGCGATCAAGACTGAAGCCATAGGTCTTCTCGTAGGGGGACCCTTCGATCACAGGTGCATGGTAACGCCCTTGGGCAATGTTGGTCGCGAAATCTCCAGGGGCCAAGGAGCAAATCCGAATCCCCTGTCCTTTGGTTTCTAGCCGAAGGGATTCCGTCATCAGGGAAAGGGCTCCCTTAGAAGCGGAATAGGCCCCTCGAAAAGGCAAACCCATATAGCCTGCGATAGAGGTAATATTGATGATCGTTCCCCCATTCTGGGACCGCATTACGGGCAAAACCTCTTGGATCAAGCGTAAAGGACCATAAAAATTGGTCTCAAATACGGCCTGCATCTCATCTAGCGGTGTTTCTTCAACCGGACCGGTAATTCCAATACCCGCATTGTTCACCAAAACATCGATACGGCCGGCTTTGTCCATCAGCTCCTGAACACATTTCTGAACACTTTCGGGTTCGCGAACATCGAGCTGGACAAGAGGAAAGTCAGTAAAGTCTTTGTAGTTGTTGGGATTTCGGGTCGTGCCGTAAACCGCATACCCTTTAGAAAGGAGATGCAAGCCGATGGCTTTGCCGATCCCCGAAGATGCACCGGTGATTAAAACAATTTGTTCAGCTGCCATGATAGGGGTTGATTTTACCCAACAAAAAACGGCAAGCTACCTACATCGCACCGCTACAACCACATACCCTTGCTGCGTTCCCACCCTGGGGGATTCTGCAGGAGCTGGTCGTGTAGGACTTGCCGCGGGCAAAGATAGAACCTTTTCCTCTTGTGGCAATTGGGATATCCTATTAATTTCGTGTAAGATGAAAAAACCACTTTTACTCCTTTTTGCTCCCTTGTTCCTGCTTCTCACCCAATGCAAGGACGACCCGAATTTTGATGATTTAAAGATTCAAATTGAAAACAATACCCAATTAAAGGCGGGCGATCCCCTCTCTTGGACCCTGAAAAATCCTAAGAATCGGGAATGGAGTCTGCTCTCCGTTCACTTGGATGATCAAACCCTAAGTTCAGGGAATAAGGAAATCACCTTGCCCGAATTTCCGCTTGGCGATCAAGAGCTGCAATTCAAATTTCTGGTCGGCGAGGACACCTTGACCAAAAGCAAATCCATTCGCCTCTTGTCCAAAACCCCTCCGAAGTTATATACCTATACCCTGCTCAATGAATTTCGCCATGATCCGAGTGCCTATACACAGGGATTGGAATTTTATGGCGACACCCTGCTCGAGAGCACCGGTAAAAGAGGGAATTCGCTTTTGAAGAAACTGGAGTTCGAAACAGGTAAAGTGTGGGCCCTGACCGCCTTGGAAGATCAATACTTCGGAGAAGGCCTGACCGTTTGGGATGATCAGGTTGTTTGGCTTACTTGGGAAGCCGGACTGGGCTTTGTTTACGATCTATCTGGACTCGGGCGAGAAAAGTCCTTTGCCTATGGCGAAAGCAAACAAGGTTGGGGGCTGTGCCATGATGAGGAGTTCATTTATAAAAGCGACGGCACCCATAAGCTCTGGAAATTGGATCCCAAAACTTTAAAAGAGGTTGGACACATACAATTGGTGACCCACAAATCGTTATACAACAAAGCGAATGAGCTCGAGTATGTCGACGGAAAGATATACGCCAATGTTTACCAGAAGCAAAGCATCATGATTATCGATGCCAAATCAGGAGCCCTGACTGGAGTGGTCAATATGGGTGGTCTTATGGAAAGAGTGAAAAAAGGTTCCGAGTGGGATCCTTTGAATTCTGTACTTAATGGCATCGCCTACCACCCGGGACGTGACAGTTTTTTTATCACGGGTAAGAACTGGAACAAGCTCTTTGAAATTCGCTTTGAAGAGAAATAAATGAATAGAATTCCTCCTTCCCATTCAAGAAAACCCTTTTGGGCTGCAACCGTGGTATTACTCGTGGTAAGCACACTGCTCATCACCTCTTGCCGGGAAGATTTTAACTTCAATCCGAGCACAGGGCAGTTGGCTTTTTCTAAAGACACCCTTTTTCTGGATACTATCTTCACCGGGATTTCCAGTAGCACCTACAATTTTAAAGTATACAACACCTCTGATGAAGACATCCTCATCCCCTCTGTCCGCCTGGCAGAAGGAAACAGTAGCTCCTACCGTCTAAATGTTGATGGTTTAGCGGGTCAGTCCTTTGAAGACATTCCGCTACTGGCCAAGGACAGTCTATTTGTTTTTGTTGAAGTTACGCAGAGACTGGACGGAAGTCAACCGGACTTTCTGTTGACCGACCAAATCCTGTTTGGCGACGGGATTTCGGACCAGACGGTTGAACTGGTCACTCTGGTGAGGGATGCGGTATTCCTGTACCCAGAACGCGGGGAAGATGGCGAAAGAGAGTTGGTTCCTATCGGCACGGACGGACAAGGCAATATTATCGCTCTTGAAGGATTTTTATTGGAAGACGACGAACTGCGTTTTACGGCAGATAAGCCTTATGTGATTTACGGATATGCAGCGGTACCCGAAGATCGTGATCTGGTCATTGACCCGGGAGCACGACTCTACTTCCACAAGAACTCAGGAATTTATGTAGGTCCTCAGGGCAGCCTTCAAGTGAACGGGGCTTTAAGTACGGACGTGGAGCTGAAAGAGAATGCCGTTATTTTTGAAGGAGACCGCCTGGAACCCGAATGGGAATACCAGTCTGGTCAATGGGGCGGGGTTTGGCTTTCGGCCGAAAGTCGTCCTAGTCAAATGAATCACCTGATTTTACGCAATGCCAGCGTCGGGATTTTTCTGGAAGGCGGAGGAACCGAGACAACGCGTTTAACGCTGACCAACAGTCAAATCCACAACAGCCAAAATATTGGCCTCCTACTCCGCAATAGCCGAGCAGAAATTGACAACTCCATCATCGGAAGTGCGGGGATTTACAGCGTGTACCTGAATTTAGGCGGACACTATCAATTTCGGCACTGTACACTAGCTAATTACTGGACCGCAGGATTTCGGAATACACCAGCGCTGTTTATCGACAACTTCATCGATTTGGGTACGGCCGGTATACTCACTGGAGATTTGGAACAAGCGAATTTTATAAATACCATCATCGACGGAAATCGCTCCCTGGAATTTTTAGCTGCAGCGAGCCCGGCAGCAAGTTTCGAATTTAGCTTGGACCATTGCTTGCTTCGGTTTAACGATCTGAGTCAGACCTTGGTCAACGATCCTTTATACGATTTTACCAGTATCAATCGCTACCGCTCCCTCTTTTTAAACAACCCTGCGGAGTTCACTGAACCAGCTTTTGAGGATTTTCGCTTACTTCCTGAATCTGGAGCCAGGGAACGCGCCCGTGAATCCATATCGGCTCTACTTCCTCTGGATCTGTGGGGGAATACCCGTACTCTACCAGCGGATTTGGGTGCCTTGGAATATATTCCCGAATAAAGAAAAACCTCAATTTTATTGTGGGAAATCTGTAGTCCAATCCACAAAATGCACCCTACCTTGTCCCTCCACTATTGGGGAAAATGGGATATACTTACGTCTTTGTCGACCAAGAGGGTGCAGATTCTACCTCCGCCCTTGAACACCTCTCTCAACGAGAAGGCTTGATGGAAGTGGCCCATGCCAAAGATTACGAGGAAGGTCTCGAAATCATCCTAGAAACTCAGCCCGATCTGATTTTTGTTCGCATGGAGCAGGGGGCTCCACTGGACAACTTCATCAATCAATTGCATCAGTTCTTAATAGAAATGCCCTTGATGATCGGGCTTTCTCGGGATACCGGCATGGCTTATCCTGCGATCAAATTGGGTTTCTTTGATCTTATGCATCTTCCTTTTCGGGGGGTCGATTTGAACAAAACACTCCTGCGTCTACAAAAATCCCTTCCCCTTTCCGAAAAGAGCCCAACCCTTTGCCTGAAGACCTATTCGGATTTCCATTACCTAAAGACGGATGAGATCCTGTATTTAAAAGCAGACAACAATACTACGGACTTCCATATGCGCAACGGGAAGGTGATTTCTGCCTACAAAACCCTCAAGTCCTATGAGGGAGCCTTGCCTGAGAACTTTATTCGGGTACACCAGAGCTACATCATCAACAGCGATTATGTCTCTCGAATCAATTACCGAAAAAACCAATTCAGCATTCGGGATAGGGAACCCCTGCCCTTCTCTCGCTCTTACAAGCCTAGAGTGGATCAACTCAAAGAATTACTGACCAAAAATGCGATCCGCACCATGAGTTAACCGAATTCTTTCAAACTCAAGGCAGATTCTTCTTTTCTTCTTCAGGATACTATTTAGGCTCATTTTCACTGGGCTTAGCTCGGGTGGTCTTTCTACTTTGATAGTACGTTTTACTGAAAAAGCACCATCAAATCATAAACCCAAAACACCCAAAATCATGAAAAAAACAATTGTATTACTCGCTCTATTGACCTTTGGTTTAAGCTTTACTTCTTGCGACGCCGCTGCGGAACAAAGATGAAACGGCTGAACTATATGACACCTTTTCCCCAGATCCGGATGAAGATGAAAAAAAGAAAGATTAACTGGTAAATCCTGTTAAGTCTTACTAAACTAATTTCCCAACCCCAAACTCCTGTTTTGGGGTTTTTTTGTACCTTCTGGAACGTATTTTCCTTCAAACCAACGATTCCAAATATGGCTCGGGCTTTCTTTGCAATTCTCCTTCTTTTATTGCTTTTTTCATCCTGCTCTCAGAAAACCAAAAATCCGTCTGATTACTACAATGAACAAACCTTAAACTCTTTGCTTGAGGAAATAGATTCGTTTAAAAGTGATTCTAGAAATAACTTAAAAGTGTTTAAGTCTCGTCTTAAAGAATTGGAGGATTCAGTTTACGAATTTGATAATGAACTTGATCAAATAAATTTAATTGATGCGATTACACTTGCCTATCTAAGAATAGATGATACTATAGCATTTGAACGTGTTAATAATCTTCTAAGAAATTACCAACATAATCCTATAACAGCAAAAGCTACTGTATGGCATTACTATAACAAGGAAAATTTAAAAGTAAAGCAAGGTAAACTTGCTGAAGCCTATGAAATTCTGACCGAAGGTTTTGATGAGGTTAATTCGCTCGTTCTAGCAGAAAAAGATCAAATTTATAAAGTAAGAATGTTGGTAGCCATTTCTTCATTAGAAGAGGATGCTCGACTATTTGAACAAGCAGAAACAAAATTAATTAGGAGCCTTGAATTATTGGACGAAAACGAATACCCTGAACAAAAAGAGCTTCATCTATATAGTAGAATCTATAGCTGTTTGGGGATAGTTCACTCGGGTATGCAAAATTATGCTCAGGCTGTTGAATTCTATAACAAATCCATTTTTTATGGTCAACAACTTGAAAATGAATACGATCGCAATAGAAGTTTATACTTTTATTTAAATAACATGGCGGTGGTCTATTTTGAGCAAGATAATTTTGATGAAGCTTTCAACTTTTATCATAGAATAAGAACTGAATTACCTCAACCAGCTCAAATTATATCAAGAATTAATAATAATGTTGGGTATGCTTCAAGTGGTTATTTTGCCGATAAAATTTCGTTCGTAGAAGCCGAAACTTATCTTTCGGATGCTCTTGATCTTGCTAAACTGGAACGTCCAACACATATACCCTGGGTAAAATATAGTTGGGCTAAGGTATTGGATAACGAAGATCGTTTAGAGGACGCCCTTGTTCTAATGAAGTCGGTATTCGAACTTTCTAAGGAGTTTGAAAATACCGATCGCGAATTAAAGGCCTTGCGATTTCTTTCTGTCAAGGGTCGGCATTTAAATGAAAATTACTCTGAGGCATATGCGAACTTGGTTGAAAAAACATGGATGGATGAGCGCAAACTTCAAGAGAAGTTCTCTGAAATTCAATACGGTGTTGATAAAGCTGAAGAAGAGTTGGCTAAGGAAAGTCAGAAAAAGCAAATCTGGCTTGGAGTAAGTCTTGCCTTGGTTCTTATCGCCTTCGGTGGATTCGTCATCATTGAGCAACGCAACAAGAACAAAGAGCTCCGCTACGAAAAACAACAACAACAGGCCAATGAGGAAATCTACAACCTTATGTTGAGCCAAAGAGCCAAGCTCGAAGAAGGTAAGCAAATGGCCGAAAAAAGTATTTCTGAAGAGATTCATGACGGTATACTAGGTGAGATGTTGGGCATTCGACTCATCCTCTCCGGATTAAATAACAGTACAGTCGAAGAGGATGTACAAAAAAGGATGGAACTGATTGAGCAGCTACAGGGAATTGAAGAAGAACTTCGTTCCATCTCCCACCAATTGAATGAGTCCGCTTACCGCAAGGTCAACGAGTTTGCACTGGCCTTGGAAGAACTCTTGGAAAACAACTGTAAACCCGCCAAACTGGAATACAGATTCATGTACCCCAATGACTACAATTGGGACTTACTACCCGGCGAAATTAGAATTCAAGTATATCGAATGTTACAAGGGGGCTTAAAGAATGTTGTCAAGCACGCTCAGGCTACCGAAGTCCAAGTCGAAATGAAGGCAACGGCAGAGGACATTTCTCTGAAACTCAAAGACAATGGCGTTGGTTTTACCCCTTCCGATGAAAATAAGGGCATCGGTTTAAAGAATCTCAGGTCTCGAATTCAAAAAATAAACGGTATTTTAGAGATTAGAAGTATTGTCGGTCAGGGAACAGAACTCCTCTTTAGTCTACCCCACGACAACCTTATCCAAAACACCACCATTCCTGAAGAAGAACGAGCTAATGTTTAAAGGAACATGAAGATGAAAACACTTCGCATACTAGCGGTCGATGACCACGAGATGACCATGTTGGGTTATAAGTTTATTTTAGAAAGAATCGTTTTTGACAACTACAATATCTTGGTGGATACCGCGAATTCTTACGAGGCCGGTAAAGAAAAGATTGAAGATTCGGCCAGCTCTTTTCCCTATGACATTCTTTTGCTCGATGTGCAACTCTTCCCTCCTAATGAATCTCAACCCCATAATGGAGAAGAACTCGGAAAATTGGCGAGGCAACTTGTCCCTCATAGCCGAATCATCTATATGTCTTCCTTCAGCGACAACTACCGTATCAACACCATTCTGCAAAGTGTGAACCCTGAAGGCTATATGGTGAAGACCGATATTGACCCGATCACTCTGGAAGATGCCATCAAAACCGTAAGCAAAGGGGACCCTTACTACTCTGCTAAGGCCCTGAATGCGGTCCGTCGCAAAATGTCGAATAGTTTTGATTTGGACGAAAAAGATCGCAAGATTCTCTACCACCTTTCCGTTGGAACGCGTACCAAGGATCTCGAACAGCATGTAGACCTCTCCCCTTCTGCTATCGAGAATAGAAAACGTTCTCTCAAGACAAAATTTGAAACAGAGAATCAAAACGACATGGCTTTAATTCTCGCGGCTAAAAACCGTGGATTTCTTTAAAAGGGCTGGAAATACACAAAAAAACACCGCTTATAAAGCTTTTCCGTAATTATTTTAAGGAAAAACCTACCTTTTATTTAGTCATTTCCCTATAACTTCGACATGGGAATAGAAAAATCGAAGCAATGGACCAACCTGAAAAAATGAAGCTCCAAGAGGAACTGGAGAATTTATCGCCTATTAAATCCTTCCGCCAAAACCTCGAAAAGAACTTCTTTGGCAGAATTCATATGCGAGAGTTGGAAGACGATTTGGTGCGTGAGCGCTTATTGGCCTTGGATGTTGAATGTCCCTTCGCCTTAACTGACCTTCTTTTTCAACTCAACACAGGAAATTGGGGCGGTTTTAAACAAACCGATAAGAGTGCCCTCAACCCTTTTCAAAAGGCTCTTTTTGACTTAAGAAGTGGGACAGAACCCGATTTAGACATCGGAGAGCTCACCTTTATCCTTAACGATACCACCATCATAATTAGTCGAATCGATCACAACAGTATTTCGGATCAATTACACGAAATCCTCAATGCCTTGGCAGATCACCTGCTGCATTTTAGCAGAGGACTTTCTGAATGGCCTTTCGAAATCTTTGTACCCATATTCGAAGAGCGACACATTGAAGCCGGTGTACCCCTTTTCAACCAGAGAAAACATCTGGGTTATCTCAAGTTCTGGGGACTATACTTTGATAGTGATGAGCAAACAGATCCTGTCATTTACGACTTGGAAGAACGTTCCATCGTTGAAGGGGATTTCTACCTTCTGAACGCTTAAAACCGCTTAAACAGGAGAACCGACTGTTGAAAACTGAAATAAATCGCGGCCAGCCATTAATTGGTTGACCTGAGATTTAACAGCCTTCAGATTCGCTTCTTCCTCCGGATTCATTAAGCACTCGTCTATTAAATCAGCGACTCTTCTCATGTCTTGCGCATTCAGTCCACGAGTGGTAATGGCTGGAGTACCTAAACGAATACCCGAAGTGATGAAAGGCGATTGATTGTCAAAAGGAACCATGTTCTTATTGGCAGTGATATCGGCCAGCTCCAGGGCTTTTTCTGCTAACTTACCGGTAATCCCTTTGTTGCGAAGATCGATGAGGATCATGTGGTTATCGGTCCCTCCAGAAATAATCTCGTAGCCTTTTTCGACCATGGCCTTTCCAAGGGATTGAGCGTTGGCTTGTACCTGCTTGATGTAATCGCTAAACTCGGGCTGTAGAGCTTCCCCGAAGGCCACCGCTTTGGCGGCAATTACGTGTTCCAATGGACCTCCCTGGTTCCCTGGGAAAACAGCCAAATCCAAAAGTCCCGACATTTTTCTCAGGTTCCCATTCTTGAGCCGAATTCCAAAAGGGTTTTCAAAATTTTCCCCCATCATAATCAAACCCCCTCGAGGTCCTCTCAAGGTTTTGTGGGTAGTCGTGGTTACGAAATGGGCATAAGGCAAGGGATTGTTCAGTACTCCCTTAGCAATTAATCCTGCCGGATGCGAGATATCAGCCAACAAAAGGGCACCCACTTTATCCGCAATTTCACGGAAACGCTTAAAGTCCATATCGCGAGAATAGGCGGAAGCCCCTGCGATGATCATTTTCGGCTTTTCCTTCACCGCTAAATCTTCGATTTGCTCGTAATCCAGTAGTCCGGTCTCTTTTTGTACTCCGTAAAACACGGCTCTGTACAATTTCCCAGAAAAGTTGACTGGAGAACCGTGGGTCAAGTGCCCCCCATGAGACAAATCAAATCCCATGATGGTATCTCCAGGCTGTAGACAGGCCATAAAAACAGCTGCGTTGGCTTGTGATCCCGAATGCGGTTGAACGTTGACATAAGCAGCACCAAAGAGCTCTTTGGCTCTTTCTATCGCCAAATTTTCGACTTCATCAACCACCTCACAACCACCGTAGTAACGCTTACCCGGGTACCCTTCTGCGTACTTGTTCGTCAGGACGGAACCCGCTGCTTCCAGTACGGCAGGACTTACAAAATTCTCTGAGGCGATTAATTCAATTCCTCTGGTCTGGCGTTGTCTTTCTTGTTCAATGAGGTCAAACAAACGGCTATCTCTCTGCATAAGGCGAAAATTTTTGCTAAAATACAAAAGGGAGTCTCTGCTTAATCGCTTATACTAAGATTTCTGTCCACACGTTAAGTGGATATGAAAAAACCAATCTACATCCTTTTGTTTTTGAGCCTAATGGCTTGCCAATCAGCCAGAAAAACCCAGAAAGCGGTCAATGCCGGAAACTACCCTTCGGCCATGAACAGGGCCATTGACAAACTTACCAACAACAAAGAGCGAAAAAGCAACCAAGTATTTGTCGTGGCTTTAGAAGAAAGCTTTGCCAAGTACACTGAACAAGAGCTTAGGCAGCTTCGGTTTTTAGAAAAAGAGAACCTGGATGCTTCCCTAGAAGAGCGCTACAACATTCTTGGGAATCTCACCGACTGGCAAGAACGTATTCGCCCCCTTCTGCCCTTGCGGATTCAAGACGAACGCAGAGAAGCCCGTTTCCGATTTACGGACTACAGCGATCAACTACTCCGCACCAAGACAGCGCTTACGGAGTTCAAATACAATCAAGCCGTGCAGGAATTCGGTCTTTGCCAAACCAAAGGAGATTTCCGTCGAGTACATCAACTCTTTGAACAAGTGGATGCTTTAAATCCCGGGTATAAAGAAACGATCAGCTTCATGGAAAAAGCCCATGAAAAAGGCCTGCAACTCGTATTCCTAAATTTAGAAAACAGAACGGAGCAGGTTCTGCCCCAACGATTAGTGGATGAGCTATTGGATATTGATCAGTACGGATTAGAAACCTACTGGACCCAATACCACACCCAAGCCCAAGCCAAAGACTACGATTACCAGGTCAGTCTTGACTTCGATCAGTTGTTTGTTTCTCCAGAGCGCATTATCGAAAAACAAATCAGCCGAGAGAAGCAGATTGTCGATGGCGTTCAATTCTTGCGCGACAATAATGGCGAGGTGGTCAAGGACAGCTTAGGAAACAAAATCGAAGTTGACCGGCTGATTACGGTTCGATGTGATTTCTACAAATTCCGTCAATTTAAAGAAGCCAACCTCGGAGCCCAAGTTCGGATAACCAATAATCGAAACGGGCAGTTGGTGAAAAAATTCCCTCTGCAAAGTGGCTTCATTTTTGAACACATTTTCGCGCGCTTCGAAGGCGATCAAAGGGCTTTTGACGATGGGTGGTTGGATTGGATACGTCAGCGCGAAGTTGCTTTTCCTTCCAATGAACAAATGATATACGATGCCGGTGAAGACCTGAAAGCTCAGTTCAAGTCGGCCATGAGACGGGTCTCCTTGGAATGACCTAATCGAGATAATCGCTTAAACGCACCTCTTGAATGGCGCCGTGGGATTCGTGAAGAACTGCGGTGCCATTTTTTATAATCAGTAATTGGGGCGATTGGTGAAACACCTGAAAGCGTTCCGCTATCTCATTCGATACTGAGCGGTAATTCAACAGGTCCAAGACATAAAGATCGGCTGCATAGTCCCCTTCGGCCCATGTTCTTTCGAAGGCTCTCCACACCATTGCACTGATTCCACACCGAGTTGAATGCTTAAAAATAAGTTGTGGGCGGGTTTCGGATTGCTTAGCAATCTCGTCCAGTTGAGTGCTTTGACTCAGAGCGGTCCACAAATCCGGTTGGCTAGCTCCTTCGCTAGCTCCTGTATCTTTCTTTTTTCTCTTCCAAAACATAATGCAAAAGTAGACTTAAACGGGTTTAAAATGAATACCTAAATGCCAAAAAGACAGTGATTTCCTTTGATTTTCTGCCTTTTTGACGGGAGCTGAGCCTTGGTATTGAATTTGATTTCTAGTGATCAAAACACAGAAGCTATGGATCCCAATAAATTGACGATAAAAACACAAGAAACCTTACAGCAGGCGCAGGTTTTAGCTCAGAGTATGGAACACCCTGAGGTAGACGACCTGCATATCTTTAAAGCAATGGGGCAAGTAGACGAGCACCTACTGCCCTATTTATTCAAACATCTGCAAGCAGATTACCCTACCCTGCAACAAATTGTCGACCGAGAACTCGAAAGAAAAGCCCGGGTAAGCAGCAGTCAAATCTCACTTTCGCCAAAAGCAGCTCGAACGATTAACGACGCCATGGTACAGGCTCAAAAAATGAAGGATGAGTTTGTGACCCTGGAACACCTTTTACTTGCCCTGAGTGCTTCCTCCGATTTTATCGGGAAGCTACTCAAGGACCAAGCATTTCCCCTCAAAAGGTTCAAGAAGCTATAGAAAGACTTCGCAAGGGAGGAAACGCCAATTCTCAAACCGCCGAAGACCAGTACAACGCACTGGGAAAATACGCCAGGCACCTAAACGAAATGGCAGAGTCCGGCAAGCTCGATCCTGTGATCGGTCGGGATGAAGAGATTCGACGTATTCTTCAAATTCTTTCGCGGCGCACCAAAAATAACCCTATGCTCGTCGGGGAGCCCGGAGTTGGTAAAACAGCTATTGCGGAAGGGCTCGCACACCGTATAGTCCAAGGTGATGTTCCCGAAAATTTAAAAGAGAAGCAGGTGTACTCCCTGGACATGGGAGCCCTGATCGCCGGAGCTAAATACAAAGGGGAGTTCGAAGAACGCCTGAAATCTGTTATTAAAGAAGTAACGGGTGCAGAAGGGCAAATCGTCCTCTTTATTGACGAGATACACACCCTGGTGGGTGCCGGAGGGGGTCAAGGTGCCATGGATGCAGCCAACATCCTAAAGCCAGCACTAGCACGTGGGGAACTCCGAGCTATTGGAGCTACGACTTTAGATGAATTTCAAAAGTATTTTGAACAGGATAAAGCGCTTGAAAGAAGGTTTCAAAAGGTACCGGTAAATGAACCGGATACCGAAAGCGCCATCTCTATTTTAAGAGGAATCAAAGAGAAATACGAATCTCATCACAAAGTTCGCATCAAGGATGAGGCAGTGATTGCCGCGGTAGAGTTATCACAGCGCTATATCAGCAACCGGTTCTTACCGGACAAAGCAATAGATCTGATGGATGAAGCAGCCTCTAAACTTCGGATGGAAATCAACTCCAAACCAGAAGAACTTGACGCTTTGGACCGAAAAATTCTCCAGCTAGAAATTGAAATTGAAGCAATCAAAAGGGAAAACGATCAAGAGAAACTCAAGTCCCTTCACCTAGAAATCGCTCAACTTAAAGAGAACCGCAATACCATTTTTGCCCAGTGGGAAAAGGAACGCGCGGTGGTTGACGGAATCCAGAAAAAGAAAAAAGAACAAGAAGAACTCAAGTTGGAAGCCGAACGAGCGGAGCGCAATGGTGACTATGGACGGGTGGCAGAAATCCGCTACGGAAAACTTCAGCAACTCGATGAAGAGCTTCAGGAATTGCAGAGAAGTATGAAACAGCAACAGGAAGACAGCGAAACCTTGATCAAGGAAGAAGTCGGACAAGAAGATATCGCTGAAGTGGTTGCAAAATGGACGGGGATTCCCATTCAAAAAATGCTTCAAAGCGAGCGGGAAAAATTGCTACACTTGGAAGATGTCCTTCACAAGCGGGTTATTGGTCAAGAGGAAGCGATTGAAGCCATTTCGGATGCTATCCGCCGCAGCCGTGCCGGTTTAGCGGATGCAGCCCGACCTATAGGCTCCTTCCTTTTCCTGGGGTCTACCGGGGTCGGTAAAACAGAATTGGCCAAGAGCCTGGCAGAATACCTGTTTGACGATGAGTCGGCACTTACCCGAATCGATATGAGTGAATACCAGGAACGTCACTCGGTAAGTCGATTGATTGGGGCTCCTCCTGGTTATGTGGGGTATGACGAAGGCGGACAATTGACAGAGGCTGTAAGACGTAAGCCTTATTCCGTTATTCTGTTAGATGAGATCGAGAAGGCCCATCCAGACACCTTCAATGTCTTGCTTCAGGTTTTGGATGAAGGACGATTAACGGACAGCAAAGGTCGTACAGCTGATTTTCGCAATACCGTTGTCATCATGACTAGTAATTTGGGAAGTCCGATCATACAGGAAATCCTCGGAGAAGGAACCGATGAGATTCAGCTGAAAAGAGCCCGAACGGAAGTCATGGACTTACTTAAAAAGACAATACGCCCCGAGTTCTTGAACCGCATAGATGATATCGTTCTCTTTACGCCGCTCGGACATGAACACATTCGCGATATTGTTCGCTTACAATTGCGCTTGATCAATAAACGATTAGAAGGTCAAGGCCTTGTATTGGAAGCTACAGAAGAAGCTTTAGCCCATTTGGCTCAAAAAGGATTTGACCCTCAATTTGGCGCTAGACCCATTAAACGTTTGATTCAAAAACAGGTTTTAAATCGCTTGTCCAAAGAATTGCTTGCGGGAAGGATTCAGCCCAATGCGGTCTTGCTCTTGGATGAATTTGAAGAAGAGTTGGTCTTTCGGAATCAGCCGAGCTTGGAGCAAGCTTAAGCAGTAAAAAAGGGAGTCGTTGACTCCCTTTTTTGTATACCATTGAGTATATTATATATTAGCGTAAATTGTCCACCTATGTCCGGAAAAGCCGAAAGAACCACCCAGTTTATCATTGAGACCGTAGCACCCATTTTTAATAAGCACGGATATATAGGAACGAGCATGAGTCAGTTGACTCAGGCCACTGGGCTAACTAAAGGGGCGATTTACGGAAACTTCGAAAATAAACTAGCCTTGGCCCTTGCGGCTTTTGAATACAACAGCCAGCTATTGCTTAGTGAATTGGATCGGGTTAGTAATGACGATCCAAAAGCCGTAAACCAACTTTTCGGGCTACTGCACTTCTACCGGCATTACGACGCCTTCACCATGCCTATGGGAGGCTGTCCATTGGTTAATGTTGGCGTGGATGCACAGAACAACAATTCTGAACTCGCTAAAGCAGCCAAACAAACCGTCAAAGAAATTGAGACCCGAATTGCAGGAATTTTGGATCGAGGGGTCAAAGGAAATGAATTTCACATCCTTCTGCCTCCACTGCAATTTGCAAAACAGTTTTTCACCATACTGCAAGGTGGAGTGGTAATGGCCACCTTAACCCGTGATCGAAAATACCTCATCAACACTGTTTCTTACCTAGAACACCTCACCAAAAAAGAATTGAGAATGACCTCTTGATACCGGTAAAGGCCTTTTTAATGCATAAAAAACCAGGTTCTTCACCTGGCTTTTTTCTTTATTGCCTCACTCTGAAGATCCAGGTTTCGCCAAAGTACCTTCCAAAATATTGGGTGTCTCTGGCTTCCCGAGCCTCACTTAAGGTATTGAATCGATCGAGGTAAACGTAGTTGTAGCCGTTCAATCCACGGTAGAACGACTTGGGATCCAATCCGTCTCGCTGCAGGCGAGTCATAAAGCGCTCAAAGTACTTCTGAGTCGCAAACACATTGGCAATCAAATAGTATCCCGGGGCCAAGCCATCCGCATTGGTCACCTCCTCGTATTTTTCGCCAGTTCTCAAGTTGAGCTCTTCTGCATCTCTTTGCGCTCGAGCGATACTATCTAAACGTCTCTGTTCGGCCAGTCTAGTTTTATAAATAGAATCTTGTTTAGCAATGGCCTTTTGGCGCTCCTCCTCTCTCTTTCTGGCTTCTTCTTCTGCCCGGGCAATACGGTCCAATTCATCTTGATCCTCCGCTTCCTCTTTTTTGGCTCTGGCCTTGCGAGGACCAAAACGATAAGAAGTAACCAATTCAATGGTTGGGTCGGCGTCACTCACCGGACTATCTAATCCGAACTCGACCAAACCACCGACAGACCACTTTCCAAACAAGGTTACCCCGGCACCTCCTGAGGCGCCATAAAAATCATTATAGCCTCCCTGCAGCCAAAACTTAGGAGTAGAAAAAAGAAGCGTTCCCCCATAGCTCACGTCCATCACTTCAGAGTAACGCGCATAAGCCAGTGGGCGTAAAATGGCTCCGTTACCCCCAAGAGGGAATTCATAACTCATGGCTCCCGCAAAAATACGCTGCATATCGGTAGTCTCGCGCGCTTCTGTTTCGAAGTTGTAATCGTAGGCCATTTCGCTGGACAGCGCCAAATCGAAGCGGTTCAATTTTAGGCGAATCCCTGGATTGATCGCGAAGACTAAACCGGTTGTGGCTTCAAGTGCAGGGATATCCAATGCTGCTGTTGGTACAAAGCGATCCTCTTCATCGTCCAACTCTTTGTGGCTTCCAATGATATTGGTCGCCAAAATCAGTTGACTGTTCCCTCCCAAAGGAAAGGCATAAGCAAAGTTCAATACTCCACCGCGATTCACAAAGACACCAGTGCTGTGTTGCAGAAATCCCACTCCAAAGGATGCTCTCTCCCCAAGTTGTTGGCTGTAGTTCGCGTAAAGTGTGGTGAAATCGGCATCAATCATTTGCCACTGCCACCTGGACCATACGGAGAGGGAAGCCGGATCATCCCGGTCAATGGAATAAGCCGGGTTAAACAAACTGGCGTTAAACTGTGTGATGTTGTGTTGTCTAAAATCGGTTGGTAAATCGAGTCCTTGTGCAAAAGAAAAGCTACTTACCAATAAAAATAGAGCGCAAAAAGCGACAAAGGTTTTCTTCATAGTCCTATTCTTCTAGACTGAATAAGCGTTTATAAGAGGTTTTGTGGGCTAAGATATTGAAATATACAGCGGAGCTAGGCTTCGCTTTTACTTTTTATCCACTAGCTTTTAACAGGTAATTACTCCTCCTTTACCCTAAATATCCAAGTTGGTCCACTGTATTTTCCATAGAACTTGGTATCTCTGGCTTCGCGGATTTCTTCGAGCGTATCGAAACGCTTGAGGTAAACGTAGTTGTATCCGTTCAAACCGCGCTTAAACGACTGTGGATTCAAGCCGCGATTCTGTAAAGAGCTCATGAATGTCTCGTAATACCTCTGGGTTCCAAATACATTGGCAATTAAGTAGAACCCGGGTTGCAAGCCTTCCATGGTGGCGACTTCCTCAAATTTTTCATCAGAACGGTACTCCACCTTCTTGTTCGCTTCTGCAATAGAATCCAAACGGCGCTGTTCCCTAAGGCGTGCATTGAGAATAGAATCCTGTTGGGCCAACATCTTTCTTCGAAGTTCTGCCTCTGCGGCGGCGGCCTCTTCTGCTGCTCTCTTCGCCGCTTCTGGATCCTCCTCTATTTCTTCCGGCTCTTCTTCCGCCGGAGGAGCAGGTCGCTTAAGTTTTCCTATTCGGTAAGCCAATTGAAGCTCCAGAGTGGAACCTTGTTCCGTTATGGGATCCATAGCTCCCCATTCCATGGTTGCCCCTAAAGAAAGGCGATCAAACACCGTCGCGCCGACGCCAGCAGATACTCCGTAATAGCTGTTATATCCCCCCTGCACCCAAAAATTGCGGTGAGCGAAGAACATATTCAAGCCGTATTGAGAATCGTAAAAGGGATCGGAACGGAAGTAAGCCAAAGGCCTTAAATAGGTCGGAAAATCATCGGGTCCGCCCAGTCTAAAATCATAGGAGCCAATGGCCGAAAACAAACGAGCAACCTCTGCCCTTTCTCCCTGAGTCAAATTGTAATCGATAGCGTTTTCTAAAGCTAGTCCTAGGCTAAACTTTCCGATGTCTGCTCGAATTCCTGGCGTGATGTACAGTAAAAAGTTTGATTCCCCCGAGAGTTGATTTGCAGTAAGCGGAATCAAAGTCGGAAAGTTGATATCGGAAAGTTGTTCTGAGAAAGCAAAAACATTGACCCCGAAAACCAATTTAAAGCTATCGGTAAAATAAAGGGCGTGGGCATAATTGGCCAAACCTCCTTTTCGAGTAAGAGTCCCCGTATTGTTTTCAAAATAGCCTACACCAACGGTGGCATCGTAGCCCAGCATGTGGGAGTAACTGAAATAACTGGTCGTAGGAGCTCCGTCCAGGGTATTCCATTGCCAACGGGTCCAGGCTGCAAAGGAGTTGGGCTGGTTCCAATCAAAAGAATAAACGGGGTTGATCAAACTGGCGTTGTAGCGGGTCAGGTTGTGCTGGCGCAACCCATCGGGCAAATAAGCGATCTGGGCGCGGAGTTGCATACTTGTCAGGCAAAAAACCAACAAGCAGGCAAAAATCCCTTTTGACAGCGACCAAGTGGGGTGAATGACCTGTTTCATAAGTAGTTACGCCCTGTCTGTTTGAGGCAGCGGACATTTGACAAATATAGATGAAGCATTGTAACTTCTCCTCTATTCTTTCATTTTCTCTGGCATTTGTTTAAACTTTTTTTGCGAGTAACTTTGCAGGCTGTGCAAAAGCAGATCAACATAAAGAACAGAAGGGCTCGATTCGATTACGAAATTCTCGATCAATACGTAGCGGGTATTGTTCTGGGCGGAACCGAAATAAAGTCGATTCGTCTGGGAAAGGCTTCTTTGTCTCAAAGTTTCTGCGAGTTTAATGAACGTGGCGAACTCTTTGTTGTCAATATGCAGATTGAAGAGTACAGCCACGGCGGTTACTACAACCACCGCCCTAAGGCGACAAGAAAGCTTCTTTTACAGCGTCGAGAATTAAAGAAACTCCGCAGAGAAGTCATACAATCAGGCCTTACCATCATTCCGTTGCGTCTTTTCATCAACGAAAGAGGCCTGGCCAAGATGGCCATTGCATTAGCGAAAGGGAAAAAAGAATACGACAAACGAGAGAGCCTTAAAAAACAGGACAGCGATCGTCAGCTTTCCCGCATCAAGAAGAATTTCAACAACTAATTAGTTCTTGTTTTCTAAAAGAGGTACAAAGCGGAAATTGCCGTGATCTTCCTTTTCAAATTCCTTCTCGGACTTCCGGGTATACAAGGTCATCAATTGCGTATCTCTTCCAATAGGGATGACCAATCGCCCTCCAATTTTCAATTGAGAAAGCAAAGCGCGCGGTAGTTCCGGTGCGCCAGCCGTTACTAAAATTCGGTCAAAGGGTGCCTGTTCCGGATAGCCTTTGTAGCCGTCCCCGAAGATGAGTTTCTTTGGCCTGTAGGGAAGTTCCTTAAAAAAACGTTCGGCTTTTTTGAATAATTCACGCTGGCGTTCAATACTGTAGACCTTGGCTCCTAAATGGCATAATACCGCGGTTTGGTACCCGCTTCCGGTACCGATCTCTAGAACAGTCTGTCCCGGGCTCAGCTGCAGTAGTTCAGTTTGAAAAGCCACGGTGTAGGGTTGAGATATAGTCTGTTCAGCCCCAATAGGAAAGGCCTTGTCTTGGTAGGCATGCGCTTCAAAGCTACTATCGAGAAACAAGTGTCGGGGAATGGCCCCTATGGCTTCTAATACCTTGTGCTCCTTAATACCTTTCTCTTGAAGGAGCTTGACTAATTGGTTTCTTAATCCTTGGTGTTTGAGACTGTCGTTCATTGTTAGTGACTGGCAACGCTTGCGAATTTAAGAACTTCTATCAGGAAAACGCACCCAAAATGACCCCTGCAAAACACTTTTACTTCCGTATTTTTGCACAAATTCTTTAGCATGCTGAAAGCCGGAGTTCTAGGTGCTGGCCACCTGGGCAAAATCCACCTGAGACTACTCGCAGAATCGGATCAATACGAATTGGTCGGATTCTATGATGAAGACGCGATTAACGCAAAACGGGTTGCAGATGAATTCGGATTCCGGGCTTTTGACAATCTAAATGAGTTGATTGATCAGGTCGATGTTATTGATATTGTAACACCCACTCTTTCCCACTATCAATGCGCTATCAAAGCAATTGAAAAGGGCAAGCATATTTTTATTGAAAAGCCCATTACCAATACCCTCGAAGAAGCCAAAGGCCTCATTGATTTAGCCGATCAAAAGCATGTTAAAGGTCAGGTGGGTCATGTAGAGCGTTTCAATCCTGCTTTTCTGGCGGTGAAAGACCAATTGGATCAACCCATGTTCATCGAAACACATCGCTTGGCAGAATTCAACCCTCGCGGTACCGATGTACCTGTGGTCCTGGACTTGATGATCCACGACATCGACGTCGTACTCAGTGTAGTCAACTCTCCTGTTAAAAAAATCAGCTCCAGCGGGGTGTCTGTGATTAGTCAGTCCCCCGATATCGCGAACGCCCGTATTGAATTCGAAAACGGATGTGTGGCGAATCTAACCGCGAGCCGGATTTCCTTGAAGAACATGCGCAAATCGCGATTCTTTCAAAAAGATGCCTACATATCGGTTGATTTCCTCGAGAAGAAGGTCGAAGTGGTCAAAATGAAGGACGCGCCAACCGAACCAGGGCAATTTGATATGATCCTTCAAAATGCGGAAGGCATCAAAAAACAGATTTATTTTGAAAACCCTGATGTCGCCCCCAACAATGCCATACTTGATGAGCTAAACAGCCTGGCTAACGCTATCGAAAACAACACGACCCCTGTGGTCTCCTTAAAGCAAGGAAAGCAAGCCTTAGAAGTGGCTTTACAAATTATTGAATCGTTTAATTCCCCCTCCTAAATAAGTCATATGAATACAATAGCCGTTATCGGTGCCGGTACTATGGGCAATGGAATTGCCCACGTTTTTGCTCAAAGTGGATACCAGGTTCGCCTGGTTGATCTTTCAGAAGAGGCCCTTGCCAATGCCCTGGCCACTATCGAAAAGAACCTGCAGCGTTTGCTTTCTAAAGGCCGTATTGAAGAGAGTACGGTTACTGAAACCATGGGCAGAATTGCGACCTCCAGCGAGCTTCAAAAGACCGTTGCTGATGTAGATCTTGTTGTCGAAGCGGCGAGTGAACGTTTAGATATCAAGCTGAAACTATTTGCTGAATTAGACGCGTCCACCCCGGAGCACTGTATTTTAGCAACCAATACCTCCTCGATTTCGATTACGCAAATCGCCGCCGCCACTCAGCGCCCGGAACAGGTCATTGGTATGCACTTTATGAATCCCGTTCCCGTGATGAAATTGGTGGAAGTCATTCGAGGATACAGCACCTCTGACCAAACAACCACTACCGTCCTGGACCTGTCAAAAAAACTGGGGAAAATCCCGACCGAGGTAAACGATTACCCCGGCTTTGTGGCCAACCGCATTCTAATGCCCATGATCAATGAGAGTATAGAAACCCTCTTTCATGGTGTAGCTGGTGTTCAAGAAATTGACACGGTCATGAAATTGGGGATGGCTCACCCCATGGGCCCTTTGCAATTGGCTGACTTCATTGGTTTGGATGTCTGCCTTTCCATTTTGGAAGTGATGTTCGAAGGCTTTAAGAACCCAAAATACGCCCCTTGTCCCCTGCTGGTTAATATGGTCAGAGCGGGCAAATTGGGGGTTAAATCAGGAGAAGGTTTCTACGATTACAGCGATAGTAAAAAGGCCGAGGTCGTTTCAGCTCAATTTGCTTAAGATATGAGCCGAATTCGTCCTTTTCGTGCTATTCGACCCGCAGAAGACAAGGTCAGCCTGGTGGCATCACGCTCCTACGAAGAGTACAGCGAAGAGGAACGCCAGGCGGTACTTAAATTCAATCCTTTTTCTTTTTTGCACATCCTGAATCCGGGCTTCAAATTCAACCGGGATATCTCAGGTCCTGAGCGTTTCCGATTGGTCCATAACCGGTATGAAGAATTCCTCCAGAGCGGGGTATTCCTAAAGGATGAAGCACCTTGTTTTTACCTCTACCGCATTCATTTTGGACAATTCATCTGCACAGGCCTCTTCGCTGCAACAGCGGTGGCGGATTACGAGAGCGGTTTTATTCGCAAACACGAAGAAACCATCCAAAAGCGCGAAGATATGTTTGCGAGTTATCTGGAAAGTGTAGGTTTCAACGCGGAACCTGTTCTACTCACCTACCCCAATCAAGCTGGACTCAAGAAAATTTTGGAGCGCCAGGCAAAGAAGAAACCGGTCTATGACTTTAGTTGTACCCAAGGTAATCGGCACCAGCTGTGGCCTATCCAGGATCCTGCGGTACAGGCCGAGATCCAAGTAGCCTTTGAGCAGATACCGGCCCTCTACATCGCCGACGGGCATCACCGCTGCGCCTCCTCGGCACTGTTAGCGCAAAATCAAAAGGCGGGTCCAGATTCTAAAACGGCCTATTTTATGAGCTACCTCATTCCGGAATCCGACATTGGCATGTACAGTTTCAGTCGTCTCTTACGAGATATGAGCAACCTGACCAAAGAAGAACTGCTCATTGCACTGGACGAAAACTACCTGATTTCGCCCCCCCAACAAGGCTTGGAATATCCCGAGAACAAACACGAATTTGGCATGTACCTGGAAGGGGAGTTCTACCGCCTATCCTTGAGAAAAAAGGCCCTGCCAAAAGAAGGAGGTCTTCACTCTTTGGATTCCTACATCCTTTATAAAACGATTCTGCGGCCTCTTTTTAATATAGAGGATTTGCGCAAAGACAAACGCATCGCCTACGGCAAAGAGAAAGAAAACCTTTTCAAAGCCAAAGAAAAAGTGGACAGCGGGGAGTTCGCTGTCGCCTTTATTCTAAAAGCCGTAGAATTTAACCAACTCAAAGAGATCGCTGATCAGTCCTTACTTATGCCCCCTAAAAGCACCTATATCGAGCCTAAATTGCTCAGTGGATTGACGATTTACGAACTTTAATTATCGGTCATGCCTATGCACCCTATTGCTCAAGCTCTCACAAAATTCCAGACCGAACTACAACAGCGCGCCACCCTGGTTGCCGTTTCGAAGACCAAACCCCTCGAGGATCTGCAGATCGCATACGACCAAGGCCAACGTGTATTTGGAGAAAACAAAGTTCAAGAACTCCAAAACAAACAACCGGTCATGCCCGATGACACAGAATGGCATATGATCGGTCACCTCCAGCGCAACAAAGTCAAATACATCGCTCCCTATATCAGCTTAATTCATGGCGTAGATAGTTTGCGCCTGCTCAATGAAATTGATAAACAAGGAAGAAAAATCAATCGGGTGATCCCCTGCCTCTTACAGGTCCATATTGCCCAAGAGACGACAAAATTCGGCTTGGACATCGAAGAAGTCCGAGACATTCTCTTGACAAATGGTCCTGAAAAGTGGCCGTTTGCGCGTATTGAAGGATTGATGGGGATGGCCAGCCTAACTGATGACAAAGAACAGATCCGCCAAGAATTTAGAGGCCTAAAAGAACTCTTCGACCAACTGAAGGCCGAGGGGATGTTCCTGCATACCCTCTCGATGGGCATGAGCGGAGATTACCCGATCGCATTAGAGGAGGGCAGCACCATGGTACGCATTGGAAGCAGTATATTTGGTGCCCGCAATTACACCTAACTATGTATTCCATACTTGACATTGAAAGTACCGGAGGCAAGTTCAATGAGGAAGGAATCATGGAAATTGCCATCTACCGTTTTGATGGCAGAGAAGTAACCGACCAGTTCAGTAGCCTGATTAACCCCGAAAGGAGGATTCAGCCCTTTGTGGTCAAGCTCACGGGCATCAACGAAAAGATGCTAAAAGGAGCACCGAAATTTTATGAACTCGCCAAGCGAATCATTGAGATTACAGAAGGCACCACCATTGTTGCGCACAATGCTCAATTTGATTACCGAATTCTAAGAACAGAATTTAGGCGATTGGGCTACGATTTTCAACGAAAAACCTTGTGTACCGTAGAGCTTTCTAAGCGATTGATCCCCGATGCAGAAAGCCACAGCCTGGGCAAACTAGTTCGTTCCCTGGGCATAGCCGTCAGTGATCGGCATCGAGCTCAGGGAGATGCGTTAGCCACACTGAAGCTTTTTGAAATTCTATTGAACAAGGACCAGAACAAGTCCATTCTACAATCGGTCATTCGTGCAGAAGAGTACGGAGAACTCTCTCAACGACAACTGGATATCGTCGAAAATTTGCCTGCCGAAATCGGGGTGTACTTTTTACACAACAAAGACGGTGAAGTCATTTTTACCGGCAAGACGAAGAACATTCAAAAGCGCGTCAACCAACACTTCACCAATGCCGGAGAACTCGCTTTACGCTTGCAAAAAGAAACCCGGGAGGTCACCTTCGAGCTGAGCGGTACAGAACTCATCGCTCTATTGCGGGAGTATCAGCTTCGCAAAAAATTAAGACCTCGGCACAACCCTCTTAAATCCAAGCCGCTTTACAGTTATGAGTGGGTAGAAGATACGGTTCAGGGCTACTGCGCCATACGCATACGCAAATCGGTTAAGAAAGAACATGGCTTGCTCTACTTCCCTTCTTACCTGGCTGCTCAACAAGCCTTAAACCAATGGCAAGAGCTCCACAACCTTCCCTTTCGAGCCGATAAAAAATATAAGGAATCCGAATTCAGCGAAGCCCCAGAGGAGTACAATAAACGTTGGGGAAAGGCTTTAGAAGAGCTACGCCTCGGGAATAAAACCTTTGCCCTGGTCGATAAGGGTCGAAAACTGGGCGAAAAAAGCGTGATCCTGGTCCGATCCGGACAACTTATCGGTTACGGCTTTACGGAGCTCGAAAGGCAGATTAATAATTTAAGTATCTTAGAAAAGTTGCTCAGCCCGGTTAAAGATGACCACAACACCCGTTACCTGTTGGAGTACCATCTTCTGCAGAAACCCGAGGCTAAGCGGATTGAATTTAAAGACTAAAGGTGGGACTACGCAACCGACTACATGAGATTATTTATGAGGCCGATACGCCCATGGGCAAGTTATTCGATCTGGTTCTCTTCTTTTTGATTTTACTCAGTGTGGTAGTGGTCATGCTCGAAAGCGTTGGGCATATTGACGCCAAGTACCACGACTTATTTCTGAAGATTGAATGGGGAATTACCCTGTTTTTTACCCTGGAATACATCCTGAGGATCGTCAGTGTCAAAAAGCCCTTTCGCTACATTTTTAGTTTTTACGGGCTTATTGATTTATTGGCGACTATCCCCTTGTACCTCTCCTATATTTTTGCGGGGTCACAGGTTCTCTTGGCCGTGCGGGCTTTCCGTTTGTTGAGGGTGTTTCGAATTCTCAAGTTGGTTAAATTTCTGGGAGAGGCATCCCAACTCAGCAAGGCACTCCGAGCAAGTCGGGCCAAGATTTTAGTTTTTGTCTATACGGTATTGATCTTATCGGTGATCATGGGGACCATTATGTACCAGATTGAAGGAGAAGAATCGGGTTTTACTAGTATTCCCAGAAGTATTTATTGGACCATCGTTACCTTGACTACCGTGGGGTACGGAGACATTGCCCCCCAAACCACCTTAGGGCAATTTATTGCCACCATAATCATGGTCATGGGTTACGGTATAATCGCCGTTCCAACCGGAATAGTGACCGTGGAATACGCCAAGCATTCCGGCGAGAAAAAGACCAGTAGCGAATCCTATGTCCATACCAATACACAGGCCTGTCCCAACTGTTCCGTAGAAAATCACCGGGATGGCGCCAAATACTGTTATAACTGCGGTGACCTTCTTTAATGGAAAAGAATTCTACAACCCTTGCCGCTTTAGTTGGACCTACAGCGATTGGTAAAACGGCCTTTTCCATTGCCTTAGCCCAACATTGGAAGACCGAAATCATCTCTGCTGATTCCCGTCAATTTTATCGCGAAATGCGCATTGGAACTGCTGTTCCCAGCACAGAAGAACTCCGACAAGTGCCGCATCACTTTATTCAACACCGCAGCATTTCAGAGGAATACAGCGCAGCTCAATTCGCTCAAGAAGCCGAGCCCTTGGTGCAAGAATTACTCCAAACCAAAGGCAAGGCCTTGGTGGTTGGCGGCAGCGGCTTGTATACTGATGCCTTGATTCAGGGCCTGAATGATTTTCCAGCGATTCCTGAAAAGATACGAAAAGAAGTTCGTGAGCTGTTTGCCGAAAAGGAGCTGGAAGGGCTGCAAATGAAATTAAATGAATTGGACCCCGAGTATGCCCAGCAGGTCGATTTTCAGAATCCAATGAGACTTATGAGGGCCCTAGAGGTTTGTCTGGCCTCAGGAAAACCCTACAGTACGTTTAGAAAAGGACCTGATCCTTCTCTCAAAAACAAGCTCTACATTGGATTAGCTGCAGAACGCTCACAGATTTACGCTAGAATTGAACAACGCGTAGACCTCATGATGGATGAAGGACTGTTGGAAGAGGCTCGAAATCTTTATGAACACCGGAAATTGAATGCGCTCAATACGGTCGGTTATAAAGAATTATTCTCTCATCTTTCTGGAGAGTGCTCTTTGGAAGAAGCGGTGGATGCCATAAAGACGAACACCCGTCGATTCGCTAAAAGACAATTGACCTGGTACCGAAAGAACAAAAAAATCAACTGGTTGCCCACGGGTTGGAGCAATGAACGCAAACTGGCACAAGTCGATTCTTGGATTCAAAAAAAACAAGCGGCTCCGGTTCTATTGGTTATGGGTGTTTCGGGATGTGGGAAGAGTAGTCTAGCCAACGCCATAGCCCAGCGGTTGGATATTACATACCTAGACGCCGATGACTATCACCCTGAAGAAAACATCGCAAAAATGAAATCGGGTAAACCCTTAAATGACAAGGACCGATTGCCCTGGCTACAGAAATTAGCCTTGGTTCTACTTGACCATCAGGATAAGGGGGTAGTACTCGCCTGCTCTGCTTTAAAAGGCAGTTACCGAGACTTGCTCAATGAATACCTTCGGGTACAAACAATTTACCTGCAAGGAAACTTTGACTATCTCTACCAAAGGCTAAACAAGAGAAAGGGTCATTTTATGCCTCCTGAATTACTTCAATCACAATTTCAGGCCTTGGAAGAACCTGAAGATGCCATTCGAATATCGGTTGAATGGCCTCTCGAAGAGGCCGTTGAGAATGCGCTAGATCAACTAGAGCATTAGGCTTATTCGTTTTCCTGATGAATCACTAAACGGAATCCTTCCCCATGGATATTCAGAATTTCAACCACGCCATCTTTCTTCAAGTACTTTCGAAGTTTAGCAATGTAAACATCCATACTTCTTGAAGTGAAGTAATTGTCATCTCTCCAGATCTTAGTCAGAGCCAACTCCCGTGGCATAAGGTCATTTTCATGCAAGGCCAAAAGACGAAGGAGTTCGTTTTCTTTAGGCGAAAGCTTAATGGGCTCATCTTCTTTATAAGTCAAGAATCTCAATTTGGAGTTGAGGTGGAAATTTCCAATTTGAAACTCATGTTGTTTACTGTCCACCAGACTGTTAGATGCTTTTCTCTGCAAGATCGCTTTAAGCTTAAGCAGAAGCACTTCAGAATCAAATGGTTTGTTCAAATAGTCATCTGCCCCTACCTTATATCCCTTCAGCACGTCTTCCTTCATGGTCTTGGCCGTCAAGAATACGATCGGAATCTGATCGTCTTTTTCACGGATTTCTTTGGCCAAGGTGAACCCGTCTTTATAGGGCATCATCACATCCAAAATACACACGTCAAATTGGTCCTTTTTGAACTTCTCGAAACCCTCCATTCCATTCTTTGCCAGAACCACATCGAATTGGTTCATGTGCAAATAGTCCTTTAAAACAATCCCGAAATTGGGATCATCTTCCACCAAAAGAATCTTCTTGTTTACTGTTTCCATGCTTTCTAAATTAACGGGAGCTTGATGTAGAACGTGCTGCCTTTTCCGCGTTCGCTCTCTGCATACACCTCACCCTGATGATCTTCAACAATTTTTTTAACGTAGGCCAAGCCTAAGCCGTGCCCCTTTACATTATGTATGTTCCCGGTATGTTCCCGGTAAAACTTTTCAAATACTTTCTTTAAAACGGTTTTGCTCATCCCTGCTCCCTCGTCTTTAATACTGATCAGGATTTGGTTCTTGAGCAATTCGGTCTTCACTTCAATTTTGGGTGATTCCGGAGAATACTTCACCGCATTGTCCAAAATATTGACCAGCACATTGGTCATATGGGTCTCGTTAGCCAAGACTTCGTCTCGATCAGACTCCAAATGCACCTCGATCTTTCCTTGGCGATCGTCCACAATGAGTTGAATATGGTCGACTGCTGTTTGAATTAAGTCGTGCATCATCATGCGTTCTTTCTTGATGTCCAGCTGATTTTTTTCGAGCTTGGAAATCCGAAGGACATTTTCGACCTGTGCATGCATCCGCTTGTTCTCTTCCCGAATCATTCCTAGATAGCGAAGTACCTTTTCTTGATCTCCAATAGACGAGGGATTTCGAATAGCCTCAACGGCCAGATTGATCGTGGCGATAGGCGTCTTGAACTCATGCGTCATATTGTTGATGAAGTCGGACTTGATCTCCGAAATTTGCTTTTGGCGAATCAATTGGTAAATGGCACTGACAAAGGCCAAAACAATAATTAGTGTAAAAGCCAATGAAAGCATCGCCATCCCTAAAATACTGTTGACCAGAAAGCCCCTTTTCTTAGGAAAATTGACCATCAGCGCGAAAGCTGTATTGGAATCCATATCCCGGAAAATAGGCGCCTTGTATTCCGACTTCTCGTTGTAGCTGAAATACTTGGAACGTATCCTTGTCGGATAGCCTTCACTGACGATACCGTACTCGTAGTCCAGATCAAGTCCCAATCGCTGCAATTCATTGCCAATAAGCAGATCCAGTTCCTGGGTCTCCACTCGCTTGTGAATAGGACGTCGCTTGGCATACTGCATGAAGACATCGTCCATCATGAGTTTTTCGCCCTGCGAAAGATTCCCAATCTTTTCCCAGCGTTGGATCGGTAAAAGCTGGCTGGGTTTTCCGTCCAGACCATACTCTTCTCTGTAAATCGCCTTGGTCCGCTTTGTCGTGTAATTACTTACCGTTGCATCACTTGACGAATTAGCACTACCGTCTGCAATTTCATTTCCGTTTTCAAAGAGCGTTGAGCTGACATCGTACTTCTCTTCCAATATTCCATGAGAATAAAACATGATCTCATTGGAACTGATATCCCGGTCGATAAAAAAGAAGTTCTGTAACTCGCTTGATTTGGGTCTCTTGACACTATCGACAAGCTCAGAGACCTGACTGTAGTAATCTTGTAACTCTCTCTGCTCCACTTTCTCAACAACATTGTTGAGTACTTCGGCCACTACATTGGAAAATTGTTCTTCGTTATTCTGCACAGAAGTCCGTATCCAGTACCCCTGCACAAAAATGATGCCGACCAGTGATAGGCTCATCAAAACAACCAGAAGAACAAACAATTTCTTGTTCATTGAAGTAAAATTAGACATTTAACATTTAGAGCTTTGGCGTTTAACCAATCCTTAACAGAAATGTTAAAATTCAAGGAGGAAATGTGTTTTTTATCGGGATTTCGTCGCCTGCTGCAGGTAGTACCTATGTAATTGTTCCACCCGAGAACGGCTTACTTCGAGGTCGAGGTTTTCGATGACTGCATCAGCTAATTCTCTTTTCACCTGATCGGGTAATTGGGCATTCATCCGCTCCCTTACCCCCTCTTCTGTCCAGCCGTTTCTACTTATAACTCTCTGTATACGAACATCTTCGGGAGCCACAACCAAGAGGGTTTCGCTGTATCGATCCGCGGCTTCATTTTCAAAAATCAAGGCTGTTTCCTGGATCACATAAGGATAATCCTGGGATTTCACCCAGCTCAAAAAGTGCTCACGCACAGCCGGATGCACCAAAGAATTCAGTTTTTCCAGGGCTTTTTCGTCTCTAAAGACGCGCTGAGCCAGCCAAGTTTTGTTTAAGCTTTCACCCGAATAAACCTCCTTTCCAAACTCCTCTATGAGGCTGATCGCAAAGACACAGAATCATGCATAAGGGCTTTGGCTTCGGCATCTGAATCGTAAACAGGTACTCCCAACTCTTTAAAGAAGTGAGCGATGGTGGACTTTCCACTACCAATGCCTCCCGTAAGTCCAATAATGTACATGATGAAAAAGCTTACTGAGAATTGCGAATCACCCGTACACGAGCCGGAGTGATGCGAACAGATAAAATACTGTCTGGCTGTTTGGTCAGACGCAGAGCCAGACTGCTTGCTGTTCCAATTTGACTAACATCAGAAATAAAGGTTTCTACCTCAAAATCACTGGCCTCTAATTTCTTAAGATTCTCGGGGCGACCACGACAAATGAGCGACACCTGTGTGGGTAACAATTGAATGGCCACACTATCGGGTATACCTTTTCGACTGATATCAACCTTAATTTCTTGCTCCGAAAAACGATCAATCTCACCTTTCACTAAGACCGTAGACACCGAGAGCTTGCTGTTGACCAGAAGTTCAGGATGCAACAAGAGGCTTTTTTCTGAAAAATCATCCGAAATATTCTCGAGGATAATTCGCTGGGTTGCTATCTCAGTTGTTTGATTAAGCTCGCTGGCTGGACCTTCAATTTCGACTGAATCCGGTATGACCACCACCTCTCCGTACAAACGGTAATTCTGAGTAACCGAAAGTTCAAGGTTGGGGCGGATGGGTACCGTCTTGCGGATGAGCGGATAAGCCCCGATAAACAGCGTATCGTTGTCAAGCTCTAGCTCTAAAAGAGAAACGGAATTCGTCAGCTGCTTTTCAATTTGTGCACTGAGTTCGGTTCTGGTCAGGTAATACAGACCCTCTTGCTCTGCTAACCCACTGAGATTAATCTTCAATTCTTGCTGCCCAAAACTCCCCGTTAAAAACCGAAAACCCGAGGCCCTCAGCTTAAGTCGAAGTTCTTGCTGCAAGCCCTTCTCTAAAGCCACTCCTTCCGGTAAGCTTTCAAAATTCAAGTCAAAAAGTGCTCGTGATTCGTAAGTCTCGGAGAGATTACTCACCAGCCAAATCATAAAGGAGCAGGCCAAAAAGACCGAAAACATGCGTGCTTTTCGCTGGTTGATTCCTTCTTTAATTTTATTTAGCACCTTCTCTCTTTTTGAATCGGAAAAGCTCAGGCAATAGGCGCTCTGGGCTTTCTTTTCTAAATGTAAGTAAGAATTTGGATTTTAAAAACCCCCAGCCGTACCCAATCAACTGGGCATTCACCGCGTAAACAGACTGCAAAGCAATCTTTAGAGAGCTGGTTGTGGCCAAGGCGTGAACAAAAACAGCCAAGCCGTATCCAATCACCAGATAAAGTGGCCCGTAGAATCCAAGCAGAACCAGGATCATAGCAGTCACACCTCCCAAGAGGTACATACTCGGTAGCCAAAAAACAAGTTTCGCTGAAGAAGGGTGCCATTGACTGAGTAAGGGACGTGCCAGACCAAAGAGATAGACTTGCTTTAAAAAACCCTTGGTGTCTATACGGCGTTTGTGGTAGACGTAAGCTTCTGGAAAAAGTCGACTCTGGTGTCCTTCTTTAAATATCCTAAGACTTAAATCCGGATCTTCCCCGGGATGAAGGTCCCCGAAACCGCCTGATTCTCGGAACAGTTCAGCCGAAATTCCCATGTTGAAGCTTCTGGGCTGAAAGCGACCAACACTTTTCTTCCGACCCCGGATTCCCCCGGTACTCAAGGGGCTTGTCATGCTGTAGCTCACCGCCTTTTGCCAGGAATTAAAATCTTTTCGTGCCCGGTCTGGCCCTCCGAACAGAGGACAATAGTCCGCAGTCAACTCTCTTTCGATTTCCTTCAGGTATTTCGGAGGAAGAATGCAGTCAGAATCCAGAATGATAAAGTAATCCCCTTCGGCTTTGGACATCCCAAAATTGCGGGAGTCCCCCGGGCCGGTGTTCTCTTTAAAATGGTATTGGACTGGAAATTTGGATTGGAAGGACTCGGCAATCTGCCGAGCATCTTTGGTGGAGCCATCTTCGATGACCACCACCTCGAACCATGGAGGTGACTCCTGCACCTCCAGGCTCTTCAGTAGTTCTAATAACTCTTCTGGACGGTTGTATACCGGAATTACAATTGAGTACCGGCGGGCACTCATGAATCAGCGAAAATATCGACTACTTCCTGGCTCACTCCTGTATTGGAGAAACCGCGTCATGAAATAAGTTTTGCATGGTCACCTTGCGGGTCAAATCAGAGAAGAGACTCACCGTATAATCCGCGCACTCCGCTGCCGTAGCATTTCCTAGTGGAGACATTTTTTCGGCATAATTGATAAAAGCATCAAATCCTTTTACTCCTTGACCAGCTGTAGTCGGAGTCGGGCTTTGTGAAATCGTATTCACGCGAACCTTCTTTTCTTTGCCGAAGAAGTAACCAAAACTTCTGGCTACTGATTCCAGATAAGCCTTGTTGTCCGCCATATCATTGTAGTCCGGGAAGGTGCGCTGAGCAGCCATATAGGTCAGGGCTACAATACTCCCCCACTCATTCATGGCATCGGCCTTGTAAAGGGATTGCATCACTTTGTGAAAAGACAAAGCGGATACATCCCATCCTTTGGCTGTAAAGTCATATTTCTCATCGGTATAAGCTCTCCCCTTTCGCACGTTTACCGACATACCGATAGAGTGCAATACGAAATCCAATTTACCTCCCAAATGCTCCGTAGCTTGCTCAACCAGCTTGGCCAAGTCCTCTTCGCTCGTCGCATCAGCAGGAATGACAATGGAGTTGGTTTTTTCTGCCAATTCGTTGATTTTACCCATGCGCATGGCGATAGGCGCATTGGTCAACACAAACTGACCCCCTTCTTCGAAAACGCGTTCCGCAGTTTTCCAGGCGATGGAATTTTCGTCAAGGGCTCCAAAAATGATCCCTTTCTTTCCCGATAATAATTGATTTGCCATAGTGTAATTCTCAATTTTGAGCCGTAAAGATATCTAAATTCAACGGTCGACGGAGTCCTGAGTCGTAAGTAATTCTTCTGCGTGACGAAGAGCTGTTTCGCTTCTGTCTTTGCCGCTAATCATGGAGGCCAACTCCTGCAAACGTTCTTCACGCCCAAGAACTTCCACGCCCGTGAAGGTTTCTCCTCCTGATTCCCGTTTATAGACCTTGAGGTGTTGCTGACCTTTAGCCGCTACTTGAGGCAAGTGGGTAATCACAATAATTTGCATAAAACGCGACATGGTTTTCATGATACGCCCCATTTGATCGGCAATCTCGCCAGAAACTCCCGTGTCAATTTCATCGAAGATCAGGGTAGGTAATTGTTGATGTTCAGCTAATAGGGCCTTGACCACCAGCATAATTCTGGAAAGTTCTCCGCCAGAGGCTACCTTTTTTAGACTGCCGAAATCTCCTCCGACATTGGCCGAGAACAGCCATTCAATTTCTTCTTTTCCACCAGCCAAGAAGTCATCACTCGCATGAAACTCAACCTTAAACTGCGCAGAGGGCATACCCAATAAACTCAAGTCCTCGCTTAGCTTCTGCTTGAGTTGGGGCACCACTGCTTGTCTCTGCTCAGTCAGCTGAGTCGCCAGATTTTCGAGACGTGTCTTCGCTTCTTCAATCAAGCCTTCCAGTGCTTCAATCCGCTGATCCAAATGAGCCGTATCGTACAGCTCGGTAGCCAAGGCATCTCGCTTCTCGACAAGGGCCGCAACATCATCCACCAAGTGCTTCCGCTGCAAATCCAAGAGCAATTGTAACCTCTCGCTTAGCCATTGTTGGCGCCCAGGATCACCTTCCAGTTGATTGAGTTGATTCTCGGCCTCTACGGCCAAATCATCCAATTCTATATAAGAAGATTCGAAACGTTGAGCGAGTTCTTCAAAACGCTTACCCAAAGAAGTCAAGCTATGGAGAGCTCCTTTGTACTGGGCCATTTGATCCAAGACACCACTGCCTTCGTGCTGCAGTAGTTGCTGAAGACCCGAGAGAATCTCGCTGATTCTCTCCTGACTGCTGAGCAGTTCGTACTCTTCCTCCCATGCCGATGGATCGGCCTGATCCAAATCGGCTTCTTCCAATTCTTTGAGCAAGAAGCTCTTGTAATCTTCTTCTTGTATTTTTTCTTGTCGCTGAAGTCGCTTTTCTTCCAACTCTTTTTGCAAGGCCTTAAACTTCCGGTATTCGGCTTGGTAAGCGGTCAAGGTGGGGAGATTTCCGGCGAATACATCAAGCACCTGACGCTGATAGTCTTTAGAAAACAAATCCAAACTCTGGTGTTGGGAGTGGATGTCAATCAGGTGAACGCTGAGCTGTTGTATTTGCTGAATGGGTGCCGGTGTATCATTGATAAAGGCGCGGGATTTTCCGGAAGGAAGGATTTCGCGTCGAAGTTGACTAATGTCCTCCCAATCCCAGTCGTTTTCTTCAAAAAGTGACTGCAGTGGTAAATGCCCAATCTTAAAGCTGGCTTCAATGATGCATTTCTTGCCTGGATCTCTTAAAACAGAGGTGTCTGCCCGCTTCCCTAACACCAAAGAAAGGGCGCCTAGTAAAATGGACTTACCTGAGCCTGTTTCCCCGGTTAGGGTCGTCAAGCCCTGTTCCCAATCCAATTCCAGAGAATCAATCAAGGCATAATTCGAGATGGACAAAGAATGCAACACGCTTCGCTAAGTTTAGTCCTCAAAGATAAAAGAGTCTGAAGAATTACAACTTACAACAAGCGACTGAAAAAGGTCGTCAGGGACGAAAAATTATTTGGAGATTTTCTTCCAGGTATCCGAGTAAAATGGAGCTACCCGATTCAGGGTTTCGGCCAATCGGACCAAGTCTACCTGAGGCCCATCCGAAAAAATACTACGAATTTCCTCTGACTTGGCATCAAAGAATGTCTGAATCAAAAAGGCGTTAGGTCTTCTTTTGATCAAGGTTTCAAAAAGCCGAATACTTCCGGCAATCACTTGCTTCCCGGTGCTGTTGTTATCGGCCATGATATCCAACCCCTTGCGGTGGTAATTATAAAGAGCGATGCGGTATTCTCTGAAGGTGTTTGACAACAAATTATCGACCAATTCAAAACGGGTGCGCGCTCCCGTTTCTTGCTGCCAACCGGCGAGACCGTTTCCTTGTGCCTGAGTGACAATTCGCTGTGCTTGACGGTAATAAGGATCTCCTCCTTGCAGACTAAAGGTATCTGCGTCTAGACCTAACATGATGTAGACGTAATAAGAAACCACAGCGATCAGGTTGGATTCCAGGTTATTCGGATTATACACCAAGGGTTCAAATTCCTGGTAACGGAAATTGAAATTCCCATCCCGGTAATTTAAAATGGGACTTTGATACGAGGTATTGTAGACCGGTCGGTTACTCTGCAATTGGATACTGGCTTGGAAGCGATCCGAATCATAAGCCGTAACGTTGATAAAGATTCGGGCCTCTAAGCGTTCCTGTTCTTTATAGGGGCGATTGGTCCACTTCGTCTTGTTTACAAAATCCGTAAGGGAGCGCTCTAGTGTCTTGAAGACCTGCTGGTTGGTTTGGCTAACCTGATCAGAATTAACCGTTATCAAACAATTGAGTTCCTGCGCATTGGTCGTGTTGATGACCAATAAAGCCACGAGAAGTAGAGTAAAACGGACGCTAAATTTCATCGAGTCTCTTTTGAATTTCGTTCCAGATGTCCTTGGCCACTGCAGCCTTTGGCTTCAATTCGAACGGAATTTGCCTCTTTTTGTTATCCAAAAAGGTGACTTTGTTGGTTCCGGCTCCAAATCCGGCACCGGCGTCTTCCAAAGTGTTTAAAACAATTGCATCCAGGTTCTTACGCTCGAGCTTAGCTTGAGCATTTTCTAAGCCATTTTCACTTTCCAGAGCGAATCCCACCAAAAATTGATTTGATTTTTGTTCCGAAAGGGTTTTGAGGATATCGGCTGTACGTTCCAGTCCAATAGACCAGTCTCCGGCTTTCTTTTTGACCTTTTGATCGTGTACTTGTTCCGGACGGTAATCCGCAACAGCCGCAGAGGCAATAAAAACGGTTGAAGCGTCAAAGTGCTTTAAACACTCCTCCAGCATCTCCGCTGCTGTTTCGACCCGAATAAGTTCAATTGAAGGATCGGGATTGGGCAAGCTCGAGGGTCCACTGACCAAAATGACACGAGCCCCTCTTTTTGCGGCTTCTGCTGCTAAAGCATAACCCATGGTGCCTGTACTCCGGTTACTCAAAAAACGAACCGGATCAATGGGTTCCCGGGTTGGTCCGGCGGTCAAGAGTACCGTTTGATTGCGTAAAGGCGCCTCTGACGCTAAATGGGTCTTTATACGGGAAATCATGGTTTCGGGTTCAGCCATACGGCCTTTGCCTTCTAGACCACTAGCGAGTTCCCCTTCCTCGGCCGGGATTTCGATATTTCCGAAAGACTTGAGCTTTTCAATGGAAGCCTGAGCCGTGGGATGTGCATACATGTCCAAATCCATGGCTGGAGCAAAGAAGACGGTACTTTTGGCAGAAAAATAAGTAGCCAATAGCAAATTATCGCATTGACCATTGGCCATCTTAGCCAAGGTGTTTGCCGTAGCCGGGGCAACAATCATCAAATCAGCCCAAAGGCCCAGCTCGACGTGGTTGTTCCAGTCGACCTTGCCTTCTTCCTCGTTGATGAAGTCGGTATGTACCGGGTTCTTGGAAAGGGTCGCCAAGGTAATCGGTGCAACGAACTCAGCAGCAGCTTTGCTCATTACAACCCGGACCTCTGCCCCTTCCTTCATTAAGAGACGGATAAGAAATGGAATCTTGTAAGCCGCTATTCCAGCCGTGACCCCAACGAGTATCCGTTTAGACCGGAGCATTTACTCGTCTTTCTCAGTATTGCGGTGGTAAATCTTGTCGTTCAACCATTCTTCAATGGCCAAGGCGTGTGGCTTGGGTAGTTTTTCGTAAAACTTAGAAACTTCGATTTGCTCTTTGTTTTCGAATACCTCTTCCAGGCTGTCGCTGTAGGTAGCAAACTCTTCTAATTTTTCAAGCAACTCCTTTTTAATCTCAGAATTAATCTGAATGGCTCTTTTGGCAGTAATGGAAATAGCCTCATAGATGTTCTCTGTAGGAGCATCAAACTCGTTACGGTTAAAGGTAATGGTTGAGACCGGTGCTTGTGATGACTTTAAATCAATCATACTTATTTCGACAAATTAGTAACTAACTCTTGTTCCTTTTCCAGAGATTCCAAATGGGTTTGTGCCTCCTTGGAGTATTTTGTTTCCGGAAAATATTTAAATAGTAAACGATGAGCCTCCTTGGCTTCGTTTATGCGCTCTTCCTTTTTTTGAATCGTACTATTCAAAGCGAGGATAGTCGCTGATTTAAGTTTGTAGTAGTAGGCGTCTTCTCTAAACTCTGAACCAGGGTGTTCGATCAAAAAGTTATCCATGGCCGTAATAGAAGAGATCAATAGAGGAAGGTTAAATTCTCCCAATCGATCAAACTGCTTCGCAATTTCAAAGGCCTTTTGTTCTTTTTTACGCGTCAACTCCAACGCCATTTCATTGGCTTCATTAAAATATTCCGATTCCGGGAAACCGTTGATAAAGTCCTGCAATTTAGACAGGGCCTTGTCCGTGTCGGTCTGGTCCAAAGAATACTTTGGCGAAAGCATATAGTAACTCTTTGCCGTGTAGAAAGCCGCTTCCTGCTTCTTGTCTGAATTCGGGTAGGACTTCAAAAAGCGCTCAAAAGAGTAACCTGACAAATAGTAGGATCGGTTCTTAAATTGGGTAGACGACAAAAAGAACATTACGCGTTCCCCTTGAGGTTTCCCTTGGTATTTGGGTGCGATCTGCTCAAACAAGCGCTGAGCTCTTTTAAAATCTCCTTCGTTGTAGTAGCGCTCGGCCAATTCGTACTTCTCTTTGATGTCCGTACTTTTAAGAGCGTTTTGGTACTCGTTACAGGAGCCCAAAAGGATGGCCAAACAGCCGACTAACAGAATATACCCTTGTTTTTGAAGCATTTTGCAAAGTTAAGATTTCACCTGAGATAAACAATACAGCGAAAAATAAACTCCTTTCGCAAGCTGAGCAATTTTTTTAGAGGCCTTTAACGCTAGAGCAGGTTCTTGATCTGTTGGTATTCTGCAGCGATTCGCTCTTGTAAATCACTTGAGGCGGGCACTAAAGGCAAACGCACCTGCAATCCTCCAATTCCCAATTGCTGAAGCAGGGCTTTGACCCCGGCCGGATTTCCTTCTTCAAAGAGCAGCTCGATCAGGGTCAAAAGGGTTCGGTGAATACGGTTGGCCTTCTCTATATCTCCGTCAAGTGCAGCACGAACCATGGCCCCTACTTCTTTTGGCAAAGCCTGACCCAAAACACTGATCAACCCTTTTCCTCCTGCAAAAATGGTCGCCGGTGCACTGATATCATCCCCCGAAATCAACAAGAAGGAGTCCCGGGCATCCCGAACGATTTTGGTCTGCTGCAAAGGATTGCCTGAAGCTTCCTTGATTCCGATCAAACTCGGATACCTGTTGGCTAAGGCAGCCGTTGTAGAGGCTTCCATGTTGGAAGCCGATCGACCGGGTACATTATATAAGAGTATAGGCAAAGATGCGGCTTCGACCAAGGCGCCGTAATGAGCAAGTAAACCTTCCTGTGTCGGCTTATTGTAAGCAGGATTGGCCGATAAAAATGCACTGTATCCTTCTAAATTGAAATGTGGTAGTTCTTCGATCATCTGCTGGGTGTTGTTTCCACCATACCCCAACATGAGTGGTAAGCGCCCTTTATTGGCTTCGCGAATAATGTCCATTACCCGCTGCTTTTCTTCCCGGTTAAGCGTGACCGCTTCTCCGGTAGTGCCCAGGGCAACCAAATAGTCTAATCCGCCATCAATGCAGTGCTCGACAAGTCGAGACAAGGTTTGATCATCAATGTTGTAATTGTCTAGAAAGGGGGTGATTAGTGCAACACCTACTCCGGTCCACCCTCGTGCATCAGTATTCTCCAAGTACCGTCAAGTATTTTTTTAGTTCCAGTTTAAATGCCTCAATTTCTTCCAGAGTGGTGTCCAGGATCAGGTCATTTAACCGGTTGTCAACTTCAGAGAAGCCAACACGTAGACGGGCGGTAGTACTTAAAGTGAGCAGTTTGAGCAACAGGGTCTCTCTTTCGTAGTAGTTGATCAACACATCGTATTCTCGGCTTAAAAATTCAGTGACGTGGCCGTTTTCAATTTGGCCATTCCAACCGAGATCCCGATCGGTAAAAAACTGAATACCAAAAGGCGATGTTTTGTCGTACTCTCTTTTGTAACCAATGATCTGCACTCCATTGGGGCGCAACGCAAAATCGTTGCGCAAACCGTAGAAGGTGTCCGCTTCAGGGAAGTTATCCATATCAACAATGATCCCAATGCTGTGTAAGCCTTTGGTTCTGTTGGTCGGTTCTTTCGGTTGGGCGATGAGCTTTTTAAGAAGTTTGCGTCCCGAATTAACCTTCAATTTTTCCTGAAGCGCCCTAAATACCATCTGGTCTTAAAATTTACGGATTCTCCCGACAGTTTTTAGACCGCCGAAAGCTGTTGCGAAGGTAAGATAAGTATTGTTCATAAATTAAGAGAGATTTGTGCGTTTTCTAACTAATTTTCTCAGATTAACGGTGCTTTCGCCCGACCATTAAAGTACACAAATGGACCATTCACACCTTTCTGCCTAGCCCCTTTTTTGGTTTCCTTATATTAGAGGAAAGATTTGGTATGCAATATATTCAGTCCTTTACAATTGCCATCGGGATTTCTTTATTGGCCTTGGCCTGCGGAGGTGGTAGCTCCGAAGGTGTTCCCAATTCCGAAATTTCCATGGTAGAGGAATTTAAGGCTCCGTCGAATTCACCTGTTCAAGAAACCGATCAGGTAGTACAGTCCGAACGCATGCTCATCCGCAATGGTCGACTGGAATTCGAAACCGAGAATCTCGAGGCCACCAGCCAGCAAATCCAATCAGCGGTAAAGAAGTACCAAGGGTATATGGGTTCTGAGCAGAGCTACAATACAGAAAGAAGACAATCCACAACCGTCAACGTACGTATCCCTTCTCGTTCTTTTGACGGCTTTATTGAAGACATTTCTGGCGGTGTTGAACAATTTGATGTCAAAGACATCAGCGCACGAGATGTCACTGAAGAGTTCCTGGATGTGGAAGCCCGTATGAAGAACAAAAAAGAACTGGAAGCCCGGTACCAGGAAATCCTCAAAAAAGCCCAGAATGTTAAGGAAATTCTGGAGATTGAACGCGAAATCAACAGTTTGAGAAGCGATATCGAATCTATGGAAGGCCGACTGAATTACCTCAAGAATCAGGTGAGCCTCTCTTCCATTCAGATTACGTATTACAAAGAAACCCCCAAGGTCACTGCCTTCGGCAAAGAATTCAGCAATGGATTCCGTTCAGGGTGGAGAAATCTGGTCTGGTTTTTGGTTGGCTTAGTCAACATCTGGCCCTTCCTTCTCCTGAGTGGATTTGCGATCCTTATAATAAGAAAACAAATAACACGAATTAAATCGAAAAACTCATGAAACACTACCGATTACATGGAATTCTTTTAATGCTTGCACTGCTTCTGCAGTCCTCATGCAAGTCTTTAGACCGAACACCTCAAGAACAGGAGGACAATACCCCCCCCGTAGAGGTAATCGAACCTACTGAAGATGATTCTTCAGAGGAACTCACACCCATTGATCCTGTGGAGCCTGCTCCCGAGGAATTACTCCCTCCAATAGAAGTCTTCTTCATAGATCAAGAAAACCTACCTGATGATGCGGGTATTGCCGGAACCTCTTATACCGCTTTAGTTTATGTTCTGGACAACACCAATAAACGCCGATATGGCCCATTCAACGGCAGTACTTATCCTAACTCTCAAGAGAATCCGTCAGGATCTGATCGGCCAAATCGAGTTTCAGAAGGCCCTCATTATTTCAATAATTTAAGTGGACATAAAGGGCAGACAAAACAAGGGTTAAATCTGGTAAATACGGATGCAGTGCGAATCGTTCCAGGCTACAGCTGGAGCTTACAAAACACAGAAGTGCAGTACGCCAACGTTCATACTGGATTTTCTGATAAGGGAAACTATAACAGTCGAGGTTCTCAAGGATGCCCAACGATACACCCCGACCAAGTTGACGACTTTATGGCTCTTTTTGATTTTAGTATACCCAATTGGGAAGATCCACCAAAATATACCACCGGGAATTCAGAAGGTATCGTTTATATCTTTCGTGAAAATGAAGAGACCCGAAATCAATTAATTAACGAAATAGAAACACTGTATGAATAATTTAGCCACAATCCTGTTCGCTCTTGTTTTTTGTTTTAGCCTCAACCTGAATGCTCAGCAAAAAGACAATGACCAAAAAGATTCAATTCAACGCCCTTTACTCAATAATTTGAGGAATAAAAACGCGGTGAAATATCAAGAATCAAGAAAGAAACTTCAAAGTCAGCCAAAAATCAAATACTCTTACCGTTTTGAGAAATGTACTCCTTGTGATACCCGTTACATCGCTCAACTGCTGCAAAAAGAATCTTTAACAAAAAAAGAAATCAAAAACGCAATTTGCACCAATCAAATCCAGTGCAAAACAAATGCCGAATTTCGACAGATGTATAACGAATTAATTCACCGAACTATAGCAGTAGAACCGGACCGATTCTTCGAAATCTATGAGGAAAACACCAGAAATACCCAGCTAAACCTATTGGATGAAGAAATTTTAAATCCTATCAATGATTCTGACTCCGCGGAATCAATACTAAAAACAATAAAGTCTAGAATGGCGCTAAAAACCAGAGCGAGTAATTCTAAAACTTTAAACCTTCAAAATCTTCAAGGTAAACTTGAAACAAAAATAAAGGTGAGAAACGCCGAAATTCTTAAAAGGAAAAGTTTGATCCAAAAACAGGGAGGATAAATACTCACCCCTGCAGCATAGCATAGAATTCTTGTTCAGAAAGCAGAGGAATACCCAATTTCTCTGCTTTTGCTTTTTTACTCGGGCCCATCTGATCCCCGGCTAAGACATAGCTTGTCTTGGAACTAATACTGGAGGCGATACTGCCTCCATGGGCTTCTACCATTCCTTTGATTTCGTTCCGACTGTGGTCTGTAAACACGCCCGACACTACGAATTTTAGACCTCCCAGAGTGTTCCCTTTTGACTCACCTTCTGCCAACTCTTGCAATTCCCACTGCAATCCCTGCGCTTGCAAGCGCTCGATACGCGCAAGATTCTCTGCATTACTCAAAAAGTCAACCACACTTTGGGCGATTCGCGTTCCAATTTCGTCAACGGATTCCAATTCTTCTTGACTAGCCAGCTGTAAGGCCTGTATGGATTTAAAATGGCGAGCAAGTTTTTTGGCAACAGTTTCGCCCACAAACCGTATTCCCAAAGCAAAAAGTACTTTCTCAAAGGGTTGATTTTTGGACGCCTCTACCCCATTGACCAGGTTTTCTGCTGATTTCTGAGCCATTCGCTCCAGAGGCAATAAATCTTTCACACCCAATTGATATAGATCGGTGTAATCGTTAATCAAGCCGGCTTGGAAAAGTTGGTCGACTGTTTCGGACCCGATCCCCTCTATGTCCATTGCTTTTCGAGAAATAAAATGCTGAATCTTTCCGGTAATTTGAGGTGGGCAGGAGACTTCGTTCGGGCAGTAATGCTGTGCTTCACCCTCTTCTCTAACCAAAGGTGTTCCACATTCCGGGCAGTGCTCTGCGTAATTAGTAGGCGTAGATTCTGGTTTTCGCTTGGCTAAATCCACGCCAATGATTTTGGGGATGATTTCTCCTCCCTTTTCCACATAAACCCAGTCGCCTACACGGATATCCAGTTTGGCGATTTGATCTGCGTTGTGTAAAGAAGCGCGTTTCACCGTGGTTCCCGCCAACAGAACAGGCTGCAGATGAGCCACAGGGGTAATAGCCCCTGTGCGCCCCACTTGGTAGTGAATACCTTCTAGGCGAGTCAAGGCTTGTTCGGTCTGGAATTTATAGGCGACTGCCCATCGAGGAGCTTTGGAGGTATACCCCAACTCTTGTTGAATTCGTAAATCGTTTACCTTAATCACAACCCCATCAGTTTCGTAAGGCAGATCTTCTCTCTTCTGATCCCACTCTTCTATAAAGGCATAGACTTCTTCCAAGTTCTTACAAACGACCCCAGCCTCCGGAACTTTAAACCCCCATTCACGCGCTTGCTGGAGAAGACCAAAGTGGGTTCCTTCTTCTTGTCCAGGAACCAAAAGATGGTAGAGCAAACAATCAAGAGGGCGTTGCGCCACCTGGCTGCTGTCTTGCAGTTTAAGACTGCCGGAGGCTGTGTTGCGGGGATTCATATAGGGATCTTCCCCTGCCGCAATTCTGGCTTTATTTAACTCCGCAAAGCCGTCGCGGGTCATGATAACTTCTCCACGGATCTCAAAAAGCTCTGGGCTTTCCCCTTGCAATTTTAAAGGCAGTGATGCAATGGTCTTCATATTGGCCGTAACCTCATCTCCCTGTTCTCCATCTCCCCGGGTGACCGCTCTGAGCAATGCCCCATTTTGGTAAGTCAGGTTTATCGATGCGCCATCATACTTGAGCTCACAAGTGTATTCCAAGGTTGGAAGGCCGCTAAGGCGCAAAAGGCGATCTTCCCATTGCTGAAGTTCTTCTTTGGTATAGGTATTGTCCAAAGAATACATTCTATTCAGATGCTTTATCGTCTGGAAATCTTTGGTGATTTGACCACCTACCCGTTGGGTGGGAGAATTGGGATCGTAAAATTCTGGGTGTTCTTTTTCCAGATCCTGCAGCGTCTTTAAACGTAAATCAAACTCCCGATCCGAAATAATCGGCGCGTCTTTGGTATAGTACAGGTAATTGTGCTGATGCAATTCTTCCCTCAGCAATTGGATGCGCTGTTCAATCTCATTCATGACCCAAAATTAAGGGATTTGGGCTCGGATAAAACGAGCCTTGCCTCGAAAATCAGCTCTGGATTCGATTCCCGTGAACCCCATTTCTTTCAATAGGTATAGAAGGGGGGCCTCCTTCAAAGCGTTAATTTCAAAATACAATCCTCCACCAGGATACAGATGCTGTTTTGCAAAAAGGGCAATGGCTCGGTAAAAAACCAAGGGATCTTCGTCCGATACAAACAAGGCCGCATAAGGCTCGTATTCCTTTACCCTGGTCGCCATGGATTCTGCTTCGGATTCCAGGACATAAGGCGGATTAGAAACAATGAGGTGGTATTTGGTCTGGTGTTTCCAATGTTCCCCCAAGACATCTTCTTGCAGAAAGTCGACATGCACCTCGAGTTTATCTGCATTGACCCGAGCCATTTGGAGTGCCTCCGGTGAATAGTCTATCGCTTTCACCACACTCTCCGGGAATTTTTTAGCCAATTGAGTGGCTATACACCCACTGCCTGTACCTACATCAAGGATGTGCAAAGGCGGGTGCTGCATTGACTCGGCGGCCCCTAGTTCATTTAGGAATAAGGCGGCCCACTCCACCAACTCCTCCGTCTCTGGACGTGGGATTAAAGTCGCTCTATTTAGGTCGTATACATCACCGAGAAAAGAAGCATAACCCAATACATACTGAATAGGCTCGCCTTCCTTAAGTTGATTCAGGGCATTAAAAAAGAGGGTTTCTGTCGGTTTATCGACGGTGTAACCTGGATCCATCACCAAAGCGAATCGCGCCAGGCCACAGTAATCCTCCATCAACCAGGCAAAGGCCGTCTTGATCTCTTCTAAAGGCATGACGTCCGATAATTCCTTTAAGAAAATCTGCTCTATATCTTTTAGAAGCACTAATCCAATGTTTTCAATAAATAAACCGGGCAGGAATAATGACCCGTATTTCCCAAAGGAGCATCGATGTATTCAAACCCATGACGTACATACAATTTCTGTGCGGCCTTCATGTAGGGCATGGTCTCAATATACACTTGTTTATACCCTAAATCCTTGGCAGCTTCTAGGCATTTATTCATCATCAGATCCCCCCAGCCTTTACCGCGAGCGGCAGGAGAAAAGTACATCTTTTGCAATTCGCACACTTCGGCTTTGGCATTGGGAAGCGAACCAATACCCGCTCCTCCAACCAGCTCTCCCTGGGATTCTACCACAAAATAGTCTCCTTTCTCTTCTCTATAGGCTTCGGTTAAATCGTCCAAGGCTTTGTCTTCATAAGCTGTTCCTACCTTAGGGACATTCAACTCTTCCAGAACAGAACGGATTAAAGTCGCCATTTTTTGGTTGTCTTTGGCTTGAATAGAGCGTAAAACGGGGGCAGAATTATCAGGCATTATTGCTGTATTTTTGGGCTTGTGAAGATACAGGAAAAATTCATGAAGCGCTGTATACAGCTCGGGCGAATGGGCTTTCCGGCCGCCTCTCCAAACCCCGCAGTTGGCTGTATTATCGAATGCGATGGGCAGGTGATCGGAGAAGGATACACCCAGGCTTTTGGGGGGCCTCATGCCGAAGTAATGGCCTTGTCTTCCGTAAAAAACCAAGACGTGCTTTCTAAAGCCACGATTTATGTGAGTTTGGAACCCTGCAGCCATTATGGTAAGACTCCCCCTTGTGTAAATAGGATACTTGAATCCGGTATTCCACGAGTTGTGGTGGGGATATTGGACCCCAATCCTCAGGTGGCTGGCCAAGGGATTCACCGCTTGCTGGAGGCGGGTCGCCAGGTTCACGTAGGCGTTTTGGAAGAAGAAATTCGCAGTGAGCTGCGGTTCTTTTTGACCGCACAGGAGCAAAAAAGACCCTACACGGTATTAAAATGGGCGCAGAGTGCCGATGGTTTTATCGCTCCTTTGGCCAGTACCCGTACCGAGAAAACTCCAGTTTGGCTAACCAACCGAGCGGCACGACAACGGGTTCACCAATACCGGACAGAAATTCAATCCATTCTTATTGGGTGGAAAACAGCAGAAGAAGACCAAGCCCAATTAACCGCCAGAGATTGGGCGGGCCCTTCACCGAGACGAATCCTGATTGATCCTCAGGGAAAAACCAGCCCTCACTCTCCTATTTTTGATCAAAGTGCCCCCACCACCCTTTTTGTCAACCAAGGCATGACCTACGCTGCTCTAGCTCCTATCGAAGTTGAGCAGATTCGAGGCTCTGTTAATGAGCTTCCGAAGCAAGTCGCTGGCTATTTACACCGTAAACAGTGCAACAGTCTCTTGGTGGAAGGAGGGGCTTTCACCTTGAGTACCTACCTCCATTCCGGCCAATGGGACGAAATTCGCCTTTTCCGTTCTCCTGTTGAATTAGGGGATGGTGTTGCTGCTCCCCAATTTAAAGCCGATTTTATCCGACAGGAAGCCATCGGAAATAACCAATTGGAATTCTACAAAAACACCCAAAACAGCTTTCTTATATGATTACCAAACCCGAAAAAATTCGGAACATCATCTTTGATTTCGGAGATATTTTTATCGATTTAGACAAGCCGGCCACTCTGAAGGAACTGCAACGTTTTGGGTATGATCAACCCACCGAAGAAATGAGTCAACTGGCTATGGCTTACGAAAAAGGTACCGTAAGTACCGCTTTTTTCGCCCAAGAACTCCAGCGAATGATTCCCAAGGCTCAACCGAGCCAAATACAAGACGCATGGAATGCGATCCTGAAGGATATTCCAGCTTACCGATTGGAATTTCTCAGAAAACTAAAAACCAACGAACAGTTCGAGCTCTTTCTGCTGAGCAACACCAACGAATGGCACATCGATTTTGTAAAAGAAGCTATGGGAAAGCTTGCTTACGCAGAGTTTAAAGGCTTTTTTAAGGGTTTTTACCTTTCCTACGAAATGGGCATGCGCAAACCCGATGCAGAGATTTATGAACAAGTACTTACCGAGCAAGCCTTGCGTTCTGAAGAAACCCTATTTATAGACGACACAAAAGAAAACACGGATTCCGCCGGACTTTTGGGTATTCAAACCTGGCACTTACAGGTAGGACAACAAGATATTATTGACCTACCTAAACAATTAGACCATGCTTGATCTTCTTTTTAGTGTCCTCAGCTCCGCTTGCATTTTTATCGCCTTTAAGCTTTTTCCCAAATACAAAGTATATACCCTTTATGGAATTATTGTGAATTACGCTACGGCGGCGAGTTTGGGATTGCTGTTTTACTTTCAGGAAGAACAAACGGCTTGGCCGGAGTCCATGCCCTGGATTTGGGGCTGTCTGGTCCTTGGGGTCCTCTTTATTGTCATCTTTAATTTAATGGCGCGAACGGCCCAAGAAATCGGGGTAGGTATCGCCTCCGTAGCGACCAAAATGTCCTTGGTGATTCCTGTACTCTTCGGATTAATCTTCTTAAAAGAAACGGTTTCAACGATTCAAATTGGAGGAATTGTTTTGGCTTTGGCTGCCGTTTATATGATCACTGCACCAGGAAGTACCAAACAGTCAGTATCTTCTAAAACACTTTGGCTCCCTCTCTTGATTTTCTTGGGTTCAGGCGTCATTGATACCAGTATCAACTTTATCAGAGAAGGTTATTTGACCGATACCTTGTTCCCGCTTTTCTCTTGTCTGGTCTTTGCGGTTGCTGCTGTCTCCGGGATCGTCTTTTCTGGATTGCAAAGGGGCCATCTGCCCCGCCCAAAGCTCCGGGATTTAGCCGGGGGTATAGCCTTGGGTATTCCCAATTACTTCTCGATTTACTTTTTACTTCGGGCGTTGAATATGGATGATTGGGGCAGTGCAACGATCTTTACCCTAAACAATGTGGCCATTGTCGTTCTTACAACACTCATAGGTATATTCCTTTTTAAAGAACGCTTACGTCTTATGCAAAGTCTGGGAATTCTTCTGGCCTTAACCAGTATTGTGCTCTTGGCGTTATAGTAATGATAGAAGAAGTAGCCTTTTACACCATTGAAAATCAGATCGGTCCTGTAGAGCTAAAGGAGCGTAAGAGCAAATTCCTGGGATTTGCTTTTCCTGTTCAAGATGAAGACGATATTCAACAGGCGTTGAGTAGTTTGCGAGAGCAGCACCCTCAAGCCAATCACCATTGTTACGCCTGGAGATTGGGAAGAGATGACAATCACTTTAGGGCAAACGATGACGGAGAACCCCGTAATTCTGCCGGTATGCCCATTTACCGTCAACTCCAAGGCCAAGACATCACCCAAGCCTTAGTGGTGGTTGTGCGGTACTTTGGAGGCACCAAGCTCGGTGTTGGAGGCCTTATACAAGCCTACGGGGATTGCGCTGCAGAAACCCTGCAAAGCGCTCATAAAATACCCTATGTTATCCAGGAGAAATGGACTTTGTACTTTTCGTACGATCAACAGAGTCGTGCCGATCGGTTGGTACATTCTGTTGGAGGAGAGATCCTGCAACGGGATTTCGGCACCGAATGCCACTACCTCGTCCGATTCGCTCAGTCTCAATCTGGTCGTTGGCAAAATGAAACGGCTAAATACCCCCCTCTTCGATCCAAGCAGGTGGATTAAGATTGCTGCGCTTTTAATTTTTCCATTAAAAAATCCGGACACCGAACAGGACTAAAAGTTGATTTATCCATGAAGGCTAAAGTGGTTTTTGCTTCCACCAAAAGTTCTTCTTTTTTGTTCAGGATTTCGTACCCAAAGGAGATGCGAACCAGTGGCATTTGGAGCAGGTAGGTTCGCACTGATAAGCACTCGTCGTAATAAGCGGATTTTTTGAAGTCCATCTCGGCCTTTATGACCGGAAGCAACCACCCTTGCTCTTCTAAATCCCGGTAAGAAACACCCAAGCTCCGGAGCCACTCAATGCGGCCCATCTCCATGTATTTCAGATAGTTAGCGTGGTATATAATCCCCATCTGGTCTGTTTCGCCATAACGCGTACGGAGACTTATTTCGTGGGAATACAGGGTATTACGTGACATTTAGCTTATTGTTAAAGGAAAGTTTTGAGCGGGTCAATAACTTCTGAAAAAAAAACAAATTATTCAATGAGGTAGCCGCTTTTTTTTTCAAATTATTGTTTACATATTTGCCTCATCTCATTCGGAGATACCCCCAAATAAGTTTTGAACCTTAGGACTTACTCACTAACCACCTAATTAAAGAGATTACGTGTATGACTGCTTCTGCTACTTCGGTATGGAATAATTGTTTGGCTTTTATAGAGGACAATATCCAGCCGCAGGCGTTCAAAACGTGGTTCGAACCAATCAAACCGGTTCGGCTTACGGAGAGCGCATTAAGCATTCAAGTACCCAGCAAATTTTTCTATGAGTGGTTAGAGGAACACTACGTCAAGTTGCTCAAAGTGGCTCTGAGAAAAGAATTGGGAGAAAATGCAAAATTGGTGTACATTATTAAGATGGAAAACCGCTATGGAAACAAACATCCGTACACCGAAAAAATTCCGAGTGCAAACCGCTCGGCGGTACCTTCACAGGAGCTTGACGTCCCCGTGGCTTCCAAAAATCCAGAACTCAAGAATCCTTTTGTGATCCCGGGTATCCGAAATATCAAAATTGAATCGCAGCTCAATCCGACCTATACGTTTGACAGCTTTTTGGAAGGAGACAGCAATCGACTTGCGCGTTCGGCAGGAATGGCGGTCGCCAACAAACCAGGAGGAACTTCTTTTAACCCCTTGCTCATATTTGGTGCAGTAGGATTAGGTAAAACACACCTGGCACACGCGATTGGTGTTGAAATAAAAGACAAACACCCGGAACGAACTGTTCTTTACATTTCGGCAGAAAAATTTACGCAACAGTACATTGATTCTGTCAAAAAGAATACCCGAAATGACTTTATTCATTTCTACCAGCTCATCGATGTGCTGATTATTGATGACGTTCAATTCTTGTCCGGTAAGGCTGGTACTCAGGATGTATTTTTCCACATATTCAATCACCTTCATCAGAACGGAAAGCAAGTGATCCTGACCTCTGATAAGGCACCGGTTGATATGCAGGACATCGAGCAACGCCTCCTCTCACGCTTTAAGTGGGGACTTTCCGCTGAGCTGCAAAGTCCAGATTACGAAACACGGATTTCGATCCTCAAAAATAAGATGTACCGAGATGGTACAGAGATGCCGGAAGAAATTATCGACTACATCGCCAAGAATATCAAGTCCAATATTCGAGAATTAGAAGGCGCACTCATCTCACTGATGGCTCAGTCTTCTTTCAACAAGAAGGACATCACCCTGGAATTGGCCAGGGAGGTGGTTGATAAATTCGTCAAGAATACCAAACGCGAAGTATCCATCGACTACATTCAGAAAATGGTAGCCGAGTACTTTGAGATGGATGTGGCCACGCTGCAGTCGAAAACCCGTAAAAGACACATTGTACAGGCTCGTCAATTGGCCATGTTCTTTGCGAAAAAATACACCAAGGCTTCTCTGGCGAGTATAGGTTCGCAAATAGGAAAAAGAGACCACGCTACCGTTTTACACGCTTGTAAAACCGTTGATAACCTGGCGGAAACCGACAAACAGTTCCGCAAATACATCGAAGACTTAAATAAAAAGTTCGTCTAAGTCATTTCTATGCAGAAAGTACTTTTGGTTTGTCTGGGAAACATTTGCCGTTCGCCCTTAGCACATGGTGTTTTAGAACATCTAGTTGACTCCAACAAAGTCGTAGTGGATTCTGCAGGAACAGGAGCCTACCACGTCGGAAAAGCACCTGACAGAAGATCCATAGCCATTGCGAAAGCAAACGGATTGGATATCAGCCAGCAAAGAGCCCGTCAATTCAAAGCCCAGGATTTTCAGTTATTCGATCATATCTTTGCCATGGATAAAGAGAACTTGGCGGATGTTCGAAGGCTCGCACCTGATGCAGAAACCGCTAAAAAAGCCAAGCTTTTTTTATCCGTTTTAAAGAATTCAGTTGAGGAAGTCCCAGATCCCTATTACGGCGGCGAAGAGGGCTTTCAGTATGTTTACGATTTGGTTCTTGCAGCCAGCCAAGTGATCGTAAAGAAACTTGAAACCGCATGAAACAAGGTAAACTCTATTTGATACCCATCACCCTGGGTGACAGCGCCCCTTTAGAGGTCCTTCCGATTTCAAATAAAAGAGCGATTGAAGAGATTGATCACTATATCGCCGAGAATGAAAAAACGGCTCGGGCCTTTATCAAAAGACTGAGTTCTGGTAAAGCTCAAGGGGATTTGCACTTTGAGCAGCTGAACAAGTTTACGGAACCCACCATCTTACCGGAATTCTTAAATCCCTGCTTAGAAGGCCATGACATTGGTCTGATGTCCGAAGCAGGCTGTCCAGGGGTAGCAGATCCCGGTGCAGATATTGTTCGCATTGCTCACCAAAAAGGCATTCAAGTGGTTCCTTTGGTCGGGCCCTCCTCCATTCTACTAGCTTTGATGGCCTCAGGATTGAATGGCCAACGTTTTGCTTTTAATGGGTACTTGCCTATTGAGAGTGCAGACCGAAAGAAAGCTATCAAACAACTCGAGAAAAAATCGAGAGAAGAAGACCAGGCACAGATCTTTATGGAGACTCCTTATCGGAACGACAAGATGGTCGGAGACTTGATCAAGTTCCTACACCCAGAAACCATGCTTTGCATCGCAACAGATATTACCCTAGAAAGTGAGCAAATCAAAACCCGGTCCATAGCGGAGTGGGAATCCAATTTGTGGGACCTCAACAAACGCCCTACTATCTACGTGATTCAGGCTTAGCCTACTGCCCTACGATAGCAGACTTATTCCAACGAGGATTGTGAATAGCTGGCAAATCCTCCAAATCGTATCCAGAAAACTCCTGAATATAATCCGAAATACAGCTTCCATAGGCGTCATAGGTGTCTTGCTCGCCTAATGAGCTCAGGTACTTCTTGACATTTCCAGCCCCCGCGAGGTGAGCTGCAGCCAGAATACCAGACTCTGTAATTCGATGTCCTTCTACCCATTTTTGATCGTAAGCCGCGATGTAACGCCGTAAGATCCATTTGTTTCGAGAAAGATTCATCACAAAGATCTCTTCTTGCATCTTTGGATTTTTCATGAAACGCTCGGCATCGTAGACGCCCAAAGAGCCCAGGGTAGAATTACCAAACTGGTATTTGCCCATATAACCCAAGGTGTTGATGGTAAAGTAATCTCCGCGAGACTCCTTAAAACCAAGCGCTTCTTTAAAACCAACAAGGTCTTTTTCTAAAGCGGGCACAACAACAATTTTTGGGATGGTTTCTCGCCAGTCCGTGTAGTCTTCAGGACAGGCGGGGTATTTTAATGCAACAGGATCAACGACCTCTAAAGACGAGGGAAGTTGTACTAAATTTTCTTGGGCAGGTCGGTTCGCCAACCCGTGAAGGGTCGCAATAACCATTAGTCCGATGTGAAAATACATCCATATCCATTTTCTCATAGAAAGGTTTTCAATCTCCTTGGGGCTAGAGATTATATTTCCGTGACCAAATATAGAAGGCCCTCTTTTTTCGGGTGTAAGATTTGGGCAAAAATTAACCGAATTGTGCCTGATCTTCGTCCAAGAGGAAAGAAAAACGGTTCAATGACACTTTTCTCGACGAATGGTTTAACGATTAAGGGACATTTTTTACCGACGAATAACTACCGTCGGATCCCTTGGGCGTTAATCCACTTGTAATATTGCTGTGCATTTCGGCTGTGCTGAGCCAATGTTTTGGCAAACATATGAAAGCCTGGACGCTCCATATCCGCGACAAAGTAGTAGTAGTCGTGCTCCTCCGGCTCTAGTACAGCATTTAGGGCACTCAAATCAGGCATCGCAATGGGTCCCGGGGGTAGGCCTTTGTATTTATAGGTATTGTAAGGGTTATCTACCGCCAAGTCTCTGTTCAGTACTCTTTTGATTATGGTATCGTAATTACCACTGTACTGCTTTACCGCATAGATCACGGTTGGATCGGCTTGTAATTTGATCCCTTTCTTTAAGCGATTCAAATACACCCCAGCGACGCGAGGTCTTTCACTAGCTTTGGCTGTTTCTTTTTGGACAATCGAAGCCAGAGTATACGCTTGAACCGGAGTTAGGCCCTGCTTCTTGGCCAATTCGATGCGCTCTTCAGTCCAATAAGTCTTGTGTTCCTTGATCATTCGCTTGCAGAATTCCTCGGCGGATGTATTCCAAAAGAACTCGTAGCTGTTCGGTAAGAAGGCGGAAAGAGCGGTGTCTTCATCTAATCCCAGATCATCTACCCACTCACCTGATGTAAATTCCTCGAGTAAGGATAGACTATCGGCCTCGATTTGCGCACTGATTCTCCCGGCTAAACTTCCGAGGGTCTCTTGGTTGTTAAAGGTCACCCGGACCGCAGTATTTTGTGAGCGCAGGGTGTTGACGATTTCGTTGTTGTTCATTCCAGCGAGCAAGACATACTTGCCCGGTTTAATTCTGCTTACATAACCTTTGCGCTGTGCAACGGCCAAGAAGTAATTCCAGTTCTTAATATTGGGCGAGAGCTGCTGCTCCAGATCTGCCAGGTTTGCACCGGTTGGCAGGTAAATCGCCCTGCGCTCGTTCTCAAAATTCGTGTTGACTGCAAAAACTGCTTGGTAAATCTGGTATGAAATAAATCCACAAATGACCAATCCCAAGAGGGCCACGGCCCAAACAACGCGTTTTAAATTCATGACTTCTTTAGTTTTTGGAACAAGAGTTCGTTTTTAAAAGAGCCCTGGTAAAATACCCAATCTTTTTTGAGCCCAACGGCATTAAAACCTAAATTTTCAAACAAGGCGATGCTCTTTTGATTTTCTTCCAGAATATTGGCGAAGAGCTGGTGCAGGTCCAACTGAACAAAAGCGTATTCCATCAAAAGGTTCAGTGCTTCTTTTGCGTAGCCCTTTCCTCTGTCTTCTGGATCTGCAATAACTATCCCTACCCCAGCCCTTTTATGAAAGGGATCAAAATCAAAAAGATCAACAAAGCCCAACAGCTTGTCCTGCAAGGCAATGACAAAACGCTGCTGCCGTACCTCGTATATATCTTTAGTCGAATGTTCTAGATATCGCTCTAGGGTATATCGGGCAAAGGGAGCGACGGTATGGCTGATCTCCCAAAACTCCGGGTTGTTCTCGACTTCCTCCAAAAAGGTTAAATCCTGTGGCTCGAGTGGTCGTAAACGAATATGTTCTCCCTGAAAAAGACTCATGGTTTTTCGAGATCAATGGTTCCCTTAAATACAAACTTAGCCGGGCCACTTAACCAGACATTCTTGAATCCCCCTTCATGGGGTTCGAACTCTACTTGCAGTTTTCCGCCTTGGGCTTGCAACCCAATTTTATTTTTTGCAGTCAAGCCCTGCTGATAAGCGGCCAGCGCTGCCGCCGTCACACCAGTACCACAGGCGAGGGTTTCTCCCTCCACCCCTCTTTCGTAGGTGCGAATACCCAATTCTCCTTGGGCATCAAACTCAATAAAATTTACATTACTGCCCGCGGTTCCGTAACTGTTGCGAATCTCTCGCCCTCTGTCCTCGACCGGGTAGGTAGCGAGATTCTTAACAAACTCGACATGATGTGGAGATCCTGTGTCCATCCACATCCCCTTATTCGTAGTTTTAACCTCCTTTACATCAGGCATTTGCAAACGCACCCAATAATTCCCGGGCGATTGCTCCTCGACTTCGGCCTGATGTGGACCATCGATGGCTGTGAACTGCATGCTTTGGGGTAATTCCTGCACCTGAAAAGCAAAAGCAGCAATACAGCGCCCTCCATTCCCGCATAGGGTGCTTTCTCTCCCATCGGAATTGTAGTAAACCATCTGAAAATCTTCTCCCTCCTCTTGGCCTTTTTCCCATAGAATCAGACCATCAGCTCCGATTCCAAAGCGGCGATCACACAAACGCTCAATCAAAGCTGTCTTGTCTTTAACTGCTTTATTGAACTCGGGACGAACGATCACAAAGTCATTTCCGGCCCCCTGGTATTTGAAAAAGTCTATTGTTGCCATGCTTGGACTGCAAAGATACTGGGAATCTTTAAGGAATTTTTGACAGTTAAAGCAGCGTTAAACAAAAGAGAAGGATCCAATGGAAAATTTAATTTTAACAGTATTCATTACTATAAATTAATTTCCCATGAAAAAAGCAGCCGGATTATTCTTGGTCGCCCTTTTGGCGGGAGCCGTCACGCTAGGGGCCTATAAACTCTTTTTTGATCAACCCACTTATCGCTTTATCGGTACAGATGACCAAAGTTCATTTGTCCCAACCCGCGCGGGAGTCGCCAACAATTCCGGGGCCGACTTTACGATCGCTGCCCAAAAAACAGTGCATGCTGTTGTGCACGTAAAAAACGTCACCGCTGGCAACAGTGGTTCTGGAGGGCTTCTTGACTTTTGGTACGGAAACCAAGCACGTCAGCGTCCTCAAGTAGGCACTGGTTCAGGTGTCATTATATCTCCTGATGGATACATTGTCACCAACAACCACGTGATTGACAAATCCGTACAACTACAGGTTACGCTGAACAACAACAAAATCTACGAAGCCGAAATCATCGGAGCCGATCCCAATACCGATATTGCGCTTCTAAAGATTGATGCGGAAGAAGACCTGCCCTATTTGGCCTTTGGAAATTCCGATCAGGCTCAAATCGGCGAATGGGTGCTCGCTGTTGGGAACCCTTTCAACCTAACTTCTACGGTTACCGCAGGTATTATCAGTGCCAAAGCGCGCTCTTTGTCCCGTGTTCGAAACCAGTCGTTCATTCAGACGGATGCAGCTGTTAATCCGGGAAATAGCGGTGGAGCCCTAGTCAACACCAATGGGGATCTTATTGGTATCAATACTGCGATCACCTCTCAAACGGGATCCTATGTGGGTTACTCTTTTGCCGTCCCTTCTAATATTGCCAAGAAAGTCGTTGAAGACCTCATGGAATTTGGAAATGTTCAAAAAGGACTATTGGGTATTAGTGCTCCCCGACTTAATACGACCAGAGCAATTGAGCTAGGCTTGAATGAAATTGAAGGCGTTTACGTCTCTACAGTTGAAGAAGAATCGGGGGCCGACGAGGCCGGACTACAAGAAGGCGATATTATCAAAGGGGTGGACGAAATTCAGGTCCGTAAATTTGAAGAACTGACGGGTTACTTGGCCTCCAAACGACCTGGAGATCAGATTGAAGTTAGTCTCGAACGGGAAGGAAAGGTTCTCAATTTGCCGGTTACGCTTAAAAAGGCCTCTTATGTAGACATCAACTCTTTGGGTCTACGGGTAAAGAACCTAACCCAAAGCGATCGCAAAACCTTTGGGGTCAGCAAAGGCGTGAAAGTCGTCGCTATTGCCAGAAACCAAAGAGAAAGCTTTCTCAATAAAGTCATTGTAGAAGTGAATGATGAGCCTATCCGAAATATTGAGGACGCCAATCGCATTATGTCAGGACTATCACAATACGAGCTTCGATCCATTACCTTCATTAATAAGGATGGAGATCGAGAACGTTTAATCCAGTAGATAATTCACGGGCTTCTAACAGTCCAGAAGAAGAAATAAAACCCCGGCTTAAAGGCTGGGGTTTTCTTTACACGAAATATTTTACGAAAACGTTTGAAACAAGTACTTTTGCCATCGAAAATCTAACCCTTTTTTCATCTTTTATGAGCGATCTTTCTAATTACGAGAAGGAATTGGCCTTTCAGGCCGACAGAAGAAAAGCTTCAACAGAATTCATTAAAATTACCAGCGATCTCTGGTACGACAAATCCATCGAGATCGTATTGTTCAAAAATCAGGTCATCGATCTCAATGTGAGCGACATTATCCACCTGCACGAATATGCGGGAGAATTTGTTCAAAAGCCGATTTCGATTTTTGATTCTGTAGAAATCCTGCGGGCGATTAATGACATTAGCCTCCCTCCTGCTAAACTGGATATCGGAAAGCTCACTTACGAATACCACTCCCAAGACCACACGCATCTCAATGTCAAAGCCTTCGTATTAGAAAAGCTTAAAGGCGCAGAAAAATCCAAAGAGATTCAACCCAAAGATGTCGTCCTGTATGGCTTTGGACGGATTGGTCGAATTCTTGCCCGAGAACTCATGGCCAAAACAGGAAAAGGCAACCAAATGCGTCTCCGTGCCATTGTCTTGCGCGGTGAACTGACTCCTGACAATATGGAGAAGCGTGCAGCCCTTTTGCGCACAGATTCCGTGCACGGTCCTTTTAGCGGCACAGTGGAAGTAGACAAGAAAAAGAAGGCGCTGGTCATCAACGGAACCACCGTCTATCTGATTTCATCCTCTGCACCAGAAACCATTGACTACACCGCATACGGGATTTTCAACGCCCTCATTATTGATAACAGCGGAGCCTTCCGCGATAAAAAAGCCCTTTCGCGTCATTTGGAAGCCAAAGGAGCTGGCAAGGTTCTCCTTACCGCTCCGGGGAAAGAGATCCCCAATATTGTTCACGGGGTAAACCAAATGAACTTCCCGCCGGAAGACCACAAGATCTACTCCGCAGCTTCTTGCACCACCAATGCGATTACCCCAGTACTCAAGGTGATCGAGGATTCTTTGGGTATTCAAAAAGGACATATCGAGACCATTCACGCCTACACCAATGACCAAAACCTGGTCGATAATATGCACAGTAAGTACAGACGTGGACGTGCAGCGGCCTTGAATATGGTGATCACAGAAACGGGTGCGGGAAAAGCTGTTTCAAAAGCCCTGCCTGTTTTAGAAGGCAAATTGACTTCCAATGCCATCCGCGTTCCTGTACCGAATGGTTCTTTGGCCATCTTGAATTTGGAGGTGAAGAAAAAGACCACCAAAGAAACGGTTAATACTTTACTAAAGAAGTATGCCCTGGAGGGCGATTTGGTAGAGCAGATCAAGTACTCCTTGAGCAACGAACTCGTTTCTTCTGACATTGTTGGTGCCTCAGCGCCTTCTATTTATGACAGCAAGGCGACTTTGGTCTCTCAGGATGGGAAACAATTGGTGCTTTATATCTGGTACGACAACGAATACGGGTATTCGCACCAGGTGATTCGACTGGCCAAGTACATCGCAAAAGTGAGGAGATTTACGTACTACTAGACGTTAAAGTAAGCCTACCTATCTTTGGTGATTCTATAGAAACGACTACCTTCGCTCTGCTCTAAATCGATTACCTATGAAATACCCCATGTTTTTGGGTCTACTCTTCTTGGCCCTTAGCGCACCACTCCACGCCCAGGAACAAGTATCTGTGGCTCCTAAGAGCTTAACGGAACAATTGGACTCCTTGATGACCCAAAAGAACAGTTTGTATAAAAACCGCGGGGTTCGCTACCGGACCATTCGCGAGTTGCAACTAATTGGATTTAAGGAGGTTATTCAAGACTCTATGGACAAGGCGACAGCACACCGACGCAGTTTGGACAAGCAATTGAGTGCTCAAATTCAAAAAACCGATTCTGTACAGGCCCTGTATAACGCGATAACGCAAACCAATGTAACCCTGGAGAAAGAAAAAAACTCCATGGCCTTTTTGGGTATTCCAAGCACGAAATCATCTTACCGGGTGATCAGCTGGACCTTGATTCTAAGTCTTCTCGGAGGCCTGTTGTTTTTTATTTTTAAATTTAGAAACAGCAATTTCCTCACTCAACAAGCCAAGTCCGCCTTGGAAGAAATGGAACAAGAATTTGAACAACACCGCAGATGGGCGTTGGACAGAGAACAAAAGCTGAGCAGAGAATTGCTGGACGAACGCAACAACAAGAAGAAGAAATAACCTAGCTTGTCCAGTTTATGATCGGAATCCGCAGGGCGACTCCAGATTTTTTGAAAGAGCTTACCGAGCTCCTTCATGAATACCGGCTGTTTTACGGCCAGGATTCCAATAAAAAAAACTGCAAGCGCTTTCTCAAAGAGCGGTTACAAAAGAAGGATTCCGTCATCTTTATAGGAACCTATGAAGGGAAGCCCGTGGGTTTTACCCAGCTCTACTCCAGTTATTCTACGGTTAGCCTAAAACCCCTGCTAATTCTGAATGATCTTTTTGTGCATCCCGATTACCGGAATAAAGGAGTGGCAAAAGCACTGCTGGAAGAAGCTAAGACACACTGTATCTTTGAAAAGAATAAAGGTTTGTCTTTAGAAACAGCCCTCGACAATCCGGCTCAGAAATTGTACGAATCCCTGGGTTGGATCAAAGACGAAGCGATGCTTCACTATTTTTGGACTAATCCGGAAAAGAACTAGAGCGATTTCAGCACTGCACTATGCGTATCGATATCATCACCTTACTTCCTGAACTGATTCAGAGTCCGTTCGAAGCCTCCATTCTTCAACGGGCTATCCAAAATGAATTGGTGGAAATTCACTTTCACAATCCCAGGGACTATGCAACCGGTAATTACCGGCAGGTAGATGACTACGCTTTTGGCGGTGGAGCCGGTATGGTGATGATGATAGAGCCTTTGGACCGATGCATTGAAGAACTCAAAAGTCAACGAGAGTATCAGGCGGTGGCCTATCTTACCCCGGACGGAAAACCCTGGGAACAAAGTGATGCCAACAGCTATAGTCTTTTTGAAAACATCATCCTTCTCTGTGGACATTATAAAGGGGTCGATCAACGGTTAAGGGATCATGTGATTACCCACGAAATTTCGATTGGAGATTATGTTCTTTCTGGAGGAGAGTTGGCCGCGGCGTCGTATCTGATAGTATTATTCGTTTGATTCCGGGGGTGATGAATGACGAAACCTCTGCCCTGACGGACAGTTTTCAGGATGGATTACTCGCTCCACCTGTGTATACCCGCCCTGCTGAATACAAGGATTGGAAGGTTCCCGAAATACTCCTCAGTGGGAATACACCCAAGATTGATGCCTGGCGAGAAGAACAAGCCTTAAAAAGGACGCAAGAACGACGACCAGATTTACTCGATAAGGAGTGAAATCATTCAAAAAAAGGTTGCCGTATTAAAATAAAGAATTAATTTTGCAGTCAATTTAAGATTAAGCCGCACTTCGGTGCTTCGAAAAATAGACGACCATGGATTCTTTGATCAATTTCGTAGAAGAACAATTTGTAGAGAAAAAAGACTTTCCTGAATTCTCAGCGGGAGACACCATTACAGTATACTACGAAATTAAGGAAGGTGAAAAAACCAGAACCCAGTTCTTCAAAGGGGTGGTTATTCAACGTCGTGGTAGCGGAGCGACCGAAACCTTTACAATCCGTAAGATGTCAGGAACGGTAGGTGTAGAACGTATCTTCCCTATCAATATGCCGGCACTTCAAAAGATTGAGATCAACAAGAAAGGTAAAGTACGTCGCGCTCGTATCTTCTACTTCCGAGGACTTACGGGTAAGAAAGCCCGTATCAAAGAGGTTCGCAAGTAACCCACACTCTGCATTTTCATTTTTGCTGTTCACAATTGTTTATAACACTTGTGGATAAGCTGTTTATTTCTAGTTAATTTCTTTTCCTTTTGCGAAGAGTATTTTTCTCTAAATTGCTGTAAGATTTAGTGGTCAACCTAGTAGGGTGATCAACACTTCAGAAGATTTTGGTCTGTGAGCGGAGTACCCATGTAGTATCTCCTGACAAGAATCAAAAGTTCTTCGTAACCGATAGTCCAAACTTTAACTTACTATGGTAAGAGCTTAGGTGAGGACTATTCCAGAAGAGGCAAGGCCTCTTTCAAAAGCCATATGCTCGTGTTCAATCCCGTGCGTATGGCTTTTCCTTTTATTTATGGGGCTTAAGCCGCAATTCCTACCCAAAAGGCGCGGCAAATGTTGTATATTTGCACCGCTTAAAAACAACCGTTAATGGCCTCTATTCTTTACACAAAGACAGACGAAGCTCCTGCTCTTGCCACTTATTCCTTTTTACCTATTGTTAAGGCATATACTCAAACCGCTGGTATTCAGATTGAAACACGTGATATTTCCCTAGCGGCACGCGTTTTAGCTGTTTTTCCTGATTTTCTTTCAGAGGACCAAAAAGTAAATAACGCGTTGAGCGAATTGGGGGCTGTAGCCAAGACAGCGGATGCGAATATCATCAAGCTACCCAATATCAGTGCTTCCATTCCTCAGCTGAAGGAAGCCATTGCGGAACTGCAAGGTCAAGGATTCGGCTTACCGAATTATCCGGACGAACCTGCTAATGCGCAAGAAGAAGAAATTAAAAAACGCTACGATAGCGTTAAGGGTAGCGCTGTCAATCCAGTACTTCGAGAAGGTAACTCCGACCGACGTGCACCGAAACCGGTAAAGAATTACGCCAAGCAAAACCCACACCGTATGGGGGCTTGGTCTTCCAATTCCAATACCCATGTGGCGACCATGAGCTCTGGAGATTTTCGTTCAAACGAAAAGTCCATTACCCTAAAAGAAGCGCAGGTTGTTGACATTGTTTTGGTCAAGGTAAATGGAGAACGTCAAGTACTAAAATCAGGCATAGCTCTTCAAGCCGGTGAGATCATCGATTCTACAATAATGAGCAAAAAGGCCCTTTTGGCTTTCTTGCAAAAAGAAATCGCAGAAGCGAAGGCCAACAATATTCTTTTGTCTCTTCACCTGAAGGCAACCATGATGAAGGTCTCTGACCCCATCATTTTTGGTCACGTCTTCCAAACGTACTTCCAAGAATTGTATGCTGATTTTGGCTCTGAACTGGAAGAAATCGGGGTCAACCCAAACAATGGATTGGAAAGCATGTTGATCCGATTAGAGGAATCCGATCACCCAAAGAAGAAAGCCATCCTTGCGGCGATTAACAAGCAGCTGGACAATGGCCCTCAATTGGCAATGGTCAATTCTGATAAAGGAATAACCAACTTGCATGTCCCTAGTGATGTCATCATCGACGCTTCCATGCCTGCCATGATTCGCAACTCCGGTCAGATGTGGAACACGGCCGGAGAGCTGGAAGATACCAAGGCCCTTATCCCGGATAGCAGTTATTCAGGTATTTACCAAGCCACTATTGATTTTTGTAAAAAGAACGGCGCTTTGGATCCGCGCACCATGGGCACTGTACCCAATGTTGGACTCATGGCCCAAAAAGCCGAGGAGTACGGCTCTCACGACAAAACCTTTGAGCTAAGTGCAGCGGGGACCGTTCAGGTTATTCGCCAAGATACAGGAGGTGCATTTGGAGCATGCCGCGGAGGAAGGAGATATCTGGAGAATGTGCCAGGTAAAGGATGCCCCGATTAAAAACTGGATTCAACTGGCGGTCAAAAGAGCACGTACTACGCAAACACCTGCGGTTTTCTGGCTAGATAAGAACAGAGCTCACGATGCAGAGCTTATTGAAAAGGTCAATGCCTATTTGCCAGAAGAAGACACCAGTGGATTAGAAATTCATATTCTTTCTCCAGTAGAAGCGACCGGATTCACGTTAGAGCGTATTCACCAAGGATTAGACACTATTTCGGTGACTGGAAACGTTCTTCGGGATTACCTTACGGATCTCTTCCCTATTTTGGAGGTAGGCACCAGTGCCAAAATGCTCTCGATTGTTCCTCTGATGAATGGAGGAGGCTTATTCGAAACCGGAGCCGGTGGTTCTGCGCCAAAGCACGTTGAGCAATTCTTGGAAGAAGGCCACCTTCGTTGGGATTCATTGGGGGAATTCCTCGCCCTGGAAGTGTCATTAGAACACTATGCCGAAAAATACGACAATCCTGTAGCCGCCGCCCTGGCTGATGCCTTGGGAAAAGCGACGGAGCATTTCTTGATCGAAGACCGATCACCCTCTCGCAAGGTGAACGAATTGGACAATAGAGGCAGCCACTTCTATTTGGCTATGTACTGGGCCGAAGAATTGGCCAAACAGACTGCTAACGCTGAACTGGCCGAAAAATTCAGTTCTCTGGCTCAAGACCTAACCACAAACTCAACGATTATACTCGAAGAGTTAATTCAAGCGCAAGGCGAGGCGATGGATATCGGCGGCTATTACCACCCCGATCCGGAGAAAACGGCAATAGCCATGCGTCCCAGTAAAACCTTGAATAAGGCCTTAGAATCCTTTTCTAAAGCCTAGACTTTAAGGAACTGTTAATTTCAAGGAGGTTAGACCATCTTTCTTTACCTTAGAGGAAGACCATTTAGCACTAATCGACTTCTTTGAAGGTCATGCCCGCTGATTTCTTTCAATGGAGCATTAATTTGGTCTAAAGCTTTGTTTGCCAAATTAATGATCACCATTTGACAATGCAACACTTTACTCATTCTCTGCGGCCAAGCATGAGAAATATCTTGGTGTTGGGCTTATTTGCCTTATGCATATTGCCCAACATGACACAAGCGCAAGAACGTTTTACACTGAGCGGTACTATTCGAGAAGCGGCTAGTAACGAAACCTTAATCGGCGCGACCATTGCCATCCCCGAACTCCAAACCGGAACCACGACCAACGAGTACGGATTCTATTCCATCACTCTTCCGGCTGGCGAATATGCAGTATGGATTAGTTCCTTGGGGTTTCAAGACATTAGACGAACCATTGAACTCGATAAGAATGTTAGCCTTAACCTCTTTATGGATGAAGCGGCGGAACAACTGGAGGAAGTCGTGGTAACCGAAGATGTTGAAAAACTGGATATCCGCAAACCTCAAATGAGTGTAAACACCTTGGCTGTGAGTACTATAAAACAAATCCCAGTTGTTCTGGGAGAGGCAGATGTGATTAAATCGCTGGTGTTGCTTCCCGGAGTTACCAATGCCGGAGAAGCCTCTTCAGGATTCAACGTTCGGGGAGGTGCGACCGATCAAAACCTGATCCTGTTGGACGAAGCCATCATTTTTAATTCCTCCCACTTGTTTGGCTTCTTTTCTGTTTTTAACCCAGATGCGATCAAGGACATCAAACTTTACAAAGGAGGTATTCCTGCCCGATATGGTGGCCGTGTTTCTTCTGTTCTTGAAATTTTTCAGAAAGAAGGAAACAGCAAAGAACTTAAAGTTCAAGGAGGTATTGGTGCCGTGGCCAGCCGCCTTTTAATGGAAGGACCGATCAATAAGAATAAAAGCTCCTTTTTGGTTGGAGGTCGCGGTTCTTATGCGCATTTGTTTCTACCCCTCTTTGATATTGACAACCGAGCTTATTTTTACGATTTAAATACGAAGCTGAACTTCAAGCTCAACGAGCGCAACAACCTGTATATCTCGGGCTACTTTGGCCGGGATTTATTCAGCATTAACGAACGCTTTATCAACGAGTACGGCAATGCCGTAGGTAACCTGCGTTGGACGCACCTCTTTTCAGATCGTCTCTTTTCTAACCTATCGTTGATCTATTCCGATTACTACTACGGTCTGGAATTGGATTTCGTCGGTTTCCGCTGGAATTCAGGAATTCAGAATTTCAATTTAAAGTACGACTTAAAGCATTATGTCAATGACAAATTACAGATCAACTATGGGTTAAATAACATTTACTATGTCTTTAATCCTGGCGAAATCGAACCCAACCGAGCAGACTCTGGAATTATTCAAGAGCAATTGACTAAAAAATATGCCAACGAGACCGCCGCTTATATCGATATAGAACAAGAAATTACAGAGGGGCTCAGCGTCAACTACGGTATACGTGCTTCCCATTTTGATCGACTAGGTCAAGAAGAGTTCTTTACCTATGAGAATGATAATCCAGTAGAGTTTGATCCCTTTCTATTGGTATACCAAGAGGCCACACCGATCGATACCTTGAGTCCCGGTCGAGGCGGAAGTTTAAAACGCTTCTTCAATTGGGAACCTCGCCTTTCGGTTTCGTGGAGTTTTAACGGAAAAACAGCCATAAAAGCCAGTGCCACCCGAATGGCCCAGTACCTGCATTTGCTCTCTAATACCAGCTCCCCTACTCCTTTGGACGTTTGGACGCCCAGTGGTCCTTTTGTAGAGCCCCAGTTGGTAAATCAATATGCGGCGGGGTATTTCCGAAATATTAATGACGGAGCTTATTCCCTTGAAATAGAAGGGTTTTATAAGGATATAGATAACCGAATCGACTACATAGACGGGGCTGACCTTATCGCTAATGAAGCCATTGAACGGGTGATTCTCAATGGAGAAGCCCGCGCCTACGGCTTGGAGTTTTTGCTTCGAAAAAATACCGGTTCTTTTACCGGCTGGTTAGCCTATACCTTGTCTCGTTCAGAACAAAGGACTCCGGGTCGCGACCTGGGTATTGATAACGGTCGATCCGGCTTAGAAACGGGAATAAACCGGGGCGAATGGTACGTCACTCCTTTCGATAAGACCCACGACCTTTCCCTTTTCGGAAATTTAGAACTCAGTCCACGATTCAGTTTGAATGCCAACTTTGTCTACCAGACTGGTCAACCCACCAATTATCCGGTGGGCCAGTTTGAATTTCAAGGCCTGAGTGTGCCGATTTATGGTTTCAGAAACCAGGAAAGACTACCAGACTACCACCGTTTGGACTTATCCGCCAAGCTGCTGACCAAACAAAAACCGGGCAGCTCCTTTCAGGGCGAATGGGTATTCAGTATATACAATGCCTACAACCGCATGAATGCAGCTTCCATCAACTTCCGACAAAACAATGAAACGGGAGCCAACGAAGCGATCAGGACTTCGATTTTTGGAATCATACCCTCAGTCACTTATAACTTTAAATTCTAAGCTATGCGCCGTATTCTAGCCTTAGTATTGTTAGCCGGTGTTGTCACGGCTTGTGAAGATGTCATTGAAGTGGAGGTGCCTTCTGAAGCTCCTCGCCTAGTTATTGATGCCATCATTCGAGTAGACACCCGTCAAGCCTTTATTCAACCGGAAATTCGGGTAACGCAAACCGCCTCCTTCTTCGATGGAGTGCAGCCGGTTTCCAATATCACCCAAATGACCTTGGCCGCTTTGAATGAGAACGGAACTGGACAAGAATTCATGGTGCTGGAAGAAACGGAGCCCGGTTCAGGGATCTATCAAGATCCGGAACCTTTTCCGGTAGACACCCTCCTTTCGGGGCCACTAATTTTACAAATCGAACACGAAAATCGACTTTACTTTGCTCGAACTGAATTTGTTCCCAGTGTAGAAATCAATCGCTTGGAACAAGGAGATGATACCCTTTTTAGTGAAGACGATACCGAGGTCATTGTCGAGATTACGGACACAGCAGATCAAGAAAATTTCTATGTCTTTGATTTTGGTTTCAGCGAATTCTTAACCGTTCAGGATCAATTCTTCAATGGGCAAACCTTTGAGTTTTCTTATTTCTATGATGAAGAATTGGAGACTGGTCAAGAGCTGCAGGTGAGTATTATGGGCGCCGATCAAGGCTTTTTCGACTACATGACCCTGCTTATTGAACAGACACAAAACGACGGTGGTATCTTTGAGACCCCAGTTGCTACGGTAAGGGGGAACATCTTCGATGTCACCGATTTGGACAATGATCAAGTGGTTGATAATGTTTCTCAACCGGACGTATTTCCGTTGGGGTACTTTGCGGTCGTACAGGAGTTCAAAGCCAACCTCACGATTCAAAAGTAGATCCCAGAACCAAGTAAAGAGCGATTACACAGGCAATACTCACCACGCCTTGTAATCCAGTGGCCAGTGTCAGGGACCTCAAGCTTTGTTTGACCGTCAAGCCACTAAACTGGTTCACCACCCAGAAATAACTGTCGTTTACATGAGAAACAGTCATCGCCCCAGCACCGATAGCCAATACCGCACACACCCGGCCAAGAGAGTTAGCCAATCCCACTTCCCCTAGTAAAGGTGCTGCGATCGAGCTCACCGTTAAGATGGCCACCGTAGAAGATCCCTGGGCCGATTTCAAAAGGGCGGCCAAAGCAAAAAAGACCAACAGGGCTCCCCAGGCCGAATCCCCTGACAAGGGAAGCATGGAAGCCAAATCGACGGTCTTTAGTACAGCTCCAAAGGCTCCACCCGTTCCGGTGACCAAGAGAATAACCCCAGCTTGTTCAAATGCCTTCAGAATCCAAGATTGCTGTTCTTTCACCGCATAGCGTTTTGCTAGAAGAAAACTAAACAACAAGCCAACACCCAAAGCTATTACAGGAGATCCCAGGAATTGCAACACGAAGGTAAACATTCCAGCAGATTCCAAGGCGCTTCCCGGCCAATTGGCCACGGATCCCAAGCCGATAAGTAGGACGGGGATCAGGACCGGCAAAAAATGACCCGTTCCTCCAGCCGAATGGGACGATTGAATTAGTTCTTCGCTCTTAAGTTCCTGTAAATCTTCTTTTGCCTTTTGAGAAGATAATCCGTAATGTGCCCAGAGATAACCCGTGGTGGCTGCTATTAATCCAACGACGAGCCCCCATCCCAGTAATAATCCCAAGTTGGCGTCGAGCAAGGCAGCTGCAGCCAAAGGACCGGGTGTCGGTGGAACAAATACATGAGCGGCATACAGGCCCGTTGCTAAAGCAATGCTTAAAACCAAGCGGGACCAGTTCGACCGTTGAGCCAGAGATTTGGTCAGCGGGGATAGCACGATAAAGCCAGAGTCACAAAAAACCGGTATAGAGATGACAAACCCCGCAATGTTTAGTGCCCACGGAGCCCTCGCTGGACCGGTCCACTGTAGTAATTTATCTGCGATATAGCGCGTGCCTCCCGTTTGTTCCAAATAGTGACCAATGACGGTTCCTAGGGCAATAACCAAACCGATACTTCCCAGGGTGGAACCAAAGCCTGCTGCGATGGTCTTACTTAATTCCTTTGGATTTAACCCCAGGACCAATCCTCCTAAGAGAGCAGCTGTCAACAGACTAAATACCGGGTGCCATTTTAGGCGAAGACTGCAAAATATGATCAAGGCCACCAAAGAGACAATGACGAGTAAAGAATAGGGCATAAAAGGAATGTTAGGGTCCTGAAGATCGAAAATATAGGTAATTTTACATTATGCACACCGATCGCGCTCTCTTGGTAAAAGGCTTCCAACGCCTATTGATCAGTCTACCTTGTATGGTAGCGGGGCCACTGGTGCTCTCGCAAGCCTTCAAAAATACCACTCACCAATGGTTCTGGCCCGTACTCGTATTGGGGTTATCTTTGGCTATTGCTGCAATAGTCCTGGGTTTTGTCGGTGTGAAAACAGTAGTAGACGCTTTCTTCGGCAAGAAAAAATAAACGGAAGTTTCCTTTATTTATTCCGGAGCCTTTGGAAGGGCTTTCTTCCATTTGTTACTCAAACTCGCGTAGTCATAATTGAGCTTGGATTTTTGGCGCTCCAAGCGGTTATAGGCAAAGGCCCGCTGTAAGATATCTTCGATTAAATAGTCTTCGTGAATGAGTTCCGGCTGAAACTCTTCCTTCATCCGAATTTTAAACGCCCTTGCAGTGGTACTGTACCAGAAAGCTCTCCACCCACTTCGCAATTCTTTAACCAGCTCAAAAGCCGTTTTGCCGGTTTGACGATGTATAAGCTTGATCAGGATCTGACCCTCGGTACGGGTCAATTTTTTCAGTTCCTCCGAAAACTCTCCCTCAATGTACTTCTGCACTTCTTTGGTGTACTTTTTTCTTTTTCGGGACTTGGTGATCTTCTTCAAACTATCATTGAGTTCAACCAAGCGATCAGCGGCTAATTTCGCATAGGGATACACCTTCAAGGTCTTGCGCCGAAGAACGTAATAGCGCAGGCGTTCCTTTCTGTCTGCGAATTCCAGCTTACCAAAGAGGTAGACCTCATCAAGGGGTATAGAGCTGGAAAACAGAGAGTCTTGTGGCATTTTAACCATGTAATCCGTCAAGCTGTCATTTTCGACAACCTGGGCCTGAGCTATCAAGCCGACACTAAAACAAAGGAGAAGGAGGTATTTTTTCATGAGAAAACAGCCACAAAAACAGTTCCAAATTTAAAAAATCGCGGGGGGCTTTACTATTAATTCAAGGTGATAATTGTTAAGTTTGTTCTTCTTCACATAAATAAAACTCAATATCTATGTCTACGTCTCTGTTGAACGAAAAGTCCATGGCATTTTTGGAAAAATACCTGAATAACGCTTCACCAACGGGTTATGAATGGGAAGGCCAAAAGATCTGGATGGATTACCTCAAACCCTATGTGGATAAGTTCATCACCGATACTTACGGAACAGCCGTTGCGGTGATTAATCCTGAAGCAGAGTATAAAGTCGTTATTGAGGCCCACTCGGATGAGATCTCCTGGTACGTCAATTACATCACAGACAAGGGCCTGATTTATGTGATTCGAAACGGAGGTTCTGATCACCAAATCGCTCCTTCCAAATGGGTAAACATCCACACCAAAAATGGTATTGTCAAAGGTGTTTTTGGTTGGCCTGCGATTCACACGCGAAAAGGAGAAAAGGAACAACCCCCGAAGCTCGATAACATCTTTATTGATATCGGGGCCAAGGACAAGGAAGAGGTGGAAGCCATGGGCGTCCATGTAGGCTGTGTAATTACCTACCCTGATGAATTTCAGGTCCTGAATAAAGATAAATTTGTTTGCCGTGCACTGGACAACCGCGCTGGTGGTTTTATGATTGCCGAAGTGGGCCGCCTGCTGCACGAAAACAACATCAAACTCCCTTTCGGTTTATACATCACCAATTCTGTTCAGGAAGAAATTGGGCTGCGCGGAGCGGAAATGATCACCCAACGCATCAAACCCAACGTGGCCATTGTCACCGATGTATGTCACGATACCACAACGCCGATGATTGAGCAGAAGAAAGAGGGTGATACGGCTATTGGAAGAGGTCCTGTTGTTTCTTATGCCCCTGCCATCCAGAACAGGTTGCGTGAGCGTATTTTGGAAACCGCAGAAAATAACGATATTCCTTTCCAGCGACTGGCTTCGTCTCGTTATACAGGAACTGATACGGATGCCTTCGCCTACAGTAATGGTGGTGTAGCGTCAGCATTGATCTCCTTGCCCTTGCGTTATATGCACACCACCGTCGAAACGGTTCACCGCGAAGACCTTGAAAACGTCATCCGTTTGATCTACCAGACATTGCAAAATATTCAGACCGGCGAGACTTTTAGCTATTTCGATTAATTTAATGCCGCTATGGCCGACAAGGAGGAATTACTGGACGTACTGACTCCTGCAGGTCTGAGGAGTGGCCTGATTAGGCCAAAGAAGCAAGCGCATCAAGAGGGACTCTGGCATGCCACCGTTCACCTTTGGGTTTGCGATCCACAGCTGGGACTACTCTGCCAAAAACGCGCAGAAGATAAACAGATGAATCCGGGGCTTTGGGATTTTTCGGCCGCAGGTCACATCGGAGCCGGAGAATTTCTTCTAGAGGCTGCCGTTCGAGAATTAGAGGAAGAAACTGCCTTGTCTGTAGAGCAGAGTGAACTGCGTTATTTGGGTGTTCATGTTTCGGAGAACCACTACCCTCCTAACCTTATTGACCGAGAATACAACCAAATCTTTGGGTACTCCGGAAAGATTGATTTCGGGACTTTAGTCCCTCAAAAAGAAGAAGTCAGTGAATTGCGATTTGTCCGCCCGAAGCAATTGCTCTCCGAATGGCAAGAACAACCCAATTGCTGGGTCAGTCATCATCCCAATTACTATAAAAAACTGTATCGTTTTGCTAATCGTTGCGAAGCACTTTGAGTAAATGCTTTAACCCCTGGTCTGAATCCAGTGCGAATTCATGCTGCTCCCCTTTAGCCATGTCCTTGAGTAAAAAACGGTTCTGTTCGCGTTCTTCTGTCCCGAGAATTAAAACCCATTGGGCACCTCTTTTATCGGCGTACTTGAATTGCTTCTGCATTCTCGCGACCTGCGGATAAAGCTCTGCCGATAATCCAGCAGCCCTGAACACCCCAAGCAGTTTCATTGCACTCATGGCTTCTTCCTCTCCCAGGTTCAGGGCGAGTACCTCAAGGGTGTTGTCCAAAGCCTCTGGGAACAAGCAGAGTTCTTCTAAAACAAGATAGATTCTATCAAGGCCAAAGGAAATTCCGACTCCACTCAAGTCTTTTAAACCGAACTGCCCGGTGAGGTCGTCATAACGGCCACCTCCTCCGATAGAACCCATCTTCACTCCTTCCGGTGCCGATACTTCAAAAATGACTCCGGTATAATAATGGAGGCCTCTTGCCAGCGTCAGATCGATGTCTAAGCTGATGGTTTTTAGTTGTAAACCATTTAGGGTTTGGTAGAGGAATTTTAAATCCTCAATCCCTTGCTGAGCCGGAGAGTCCTTAGGACACATATCCGCTAAAGAAGCCAATTTCTCCAAGCCTGTTCCCTGCAGTTCAAATACGGGGGCAAGCTTTGCTAAGGCCTCAGCATCGATCCCTTTCGAAAGCATTTCTTTTTCGACGCCTTCCCTGCCGATTTTATCCAGTTTATCAAGCGCTACCGTAAAGGCGACCACATTCTTTTCTTCTCCGATAAGTTGAGCAATTCCGGCCAGTAATCGCCTATGATTCAGCTTCACCTTTATCGAAGGCATACCGAGCTCCGTAAAAACTGCATCGTAAATCTGCAGTAATTCTACTTCTTGCCAAAGGGAATTAGAACCGACAACATCGGCATCGCACTGGTAAAACTCACGGAAACGACCTTTCTGAGGACGATCCGCTCTCCAGACCGGCTGAATTTGATACCGTTTAAATGGCAAGGTCAACTCGTTCTGGTGCATGACCACATAGCGTGCAAAAGGTACCGTCAAGTCATAGCGCAGGGCCTTTTCAGAAATACTGCTCAGCAAGCCTCTTGAATCACGCTCGTCCAGCGCTTTTTCATTGGCTTTGGAGAGGTAATCTCCAGAGTTCAAAATTTTGAAAATCAACCGGTCTCCTTCCTCCCCATACTGCCCCATCAAAGTGGATAGTTGCTCAAAGCTGGGGGTTTCGATAGGTTGAAAACCAAAGGACTGAAAATGCTTGCGAATGACCCCCATGAGGTAGTCACGGCGGCGAACCTGTTCTGGATTAAAGTCTCTGGTTCCTTTAGAAATATTCGGCTTTTGCCCCATAGTAATGCGTATCGGCCTATAAAATTACTGGATTATCTCGTCAAACCAATTGAAGAGATCTCCTTTCGTGATGACCGCGCCCTGTTGTATCAAACCAAAAATATCAACCTTTGGATCTTCCCCGTAGCTCTTGCTTGCGGTCAAATACTCCACGGAATCGGCCAGGTAATTTTTCTTGAACCACTGAAACCCTTCCTGGGTGGTCAAGTCAATCTCTGGTTGACGCAATCGCACGGAGATTAAGCGCATCTCTTTTTCGGCCATGGAAAAAAGGTGCATCTGAAGTGGTTCAATTTTCTCGAGAAATTCAACCCGTTGCAACACCCCTTCCCAGATCAAATCACTGAAGACATCCAACTGTTCTTCTGCTACCGCAGGTTTTTCCTCCTTAATAGATTTCCACTCCTCAGCCGTAATGGACTGGGTGGCCAAAAAATTGATGAATTCCGGGTGCAGTTCTTCGAGCTGCTCTTTGGTCAAGCGGGTATACTTCACTTGGCTTTTAATTTAGGGTACAAAAAAAGGCCATGTTCTCACACGGCCTTTTGATCTTTGTTCACTTGAAGATTATTTGGCCTCAGCGATCACCTCGAATGGGAAATCAAGTACCACTTCACGATGTAAGCGAATTTTCGCTTGGTAAGGTCCAACGCGCTTCACGGAACCACCTTGGATGTTGATGTACTTACGATCGATCATCTCGCCTTCTTTTTGGATCGCTTCGGCCAAATCAATGTGCGTCACTGATCCAAATAATTTATCTCCAGCACCCACTTTAGCCGCAATTTTGATCTCCATCGCTTTAAGCTTGTCAGCCACCTCTTGGGCCTCTGCGATCAGTTGCTTCTCTTTGTGAGCTCTTTGTTTCAAATTTTCGGCCAAAACTTTCTTTGCTGATGGTGTTGCCAATTCAGCCAAGCCCTGAGGAATCAGGTAGTTTCGTCCGTAGCCGTTCTTTACCGTTACAATGTCGTCTTTAAATCCTAGATCTTGGACGTCCTGTTTTAAAATCAATTCCATTTGTTCGTCCTTCTATTATTTCAACATGTCCCCAACATACGGCATCAAGGCAAGGTGACGAGCACGCTTGATCGCTTGGGCCGCTTTTCTTTGATATTTCAAAGAAGTACCGGTCAATCTACGGGGAAGAATTCTTCCTTGTTCGTTTACCAACTTCATCAAGAAATCAGGATCCTTGTAATCGATGTACTTGATGCCTGATTTTTTGAAACGGCAGTATTTCTTCTGCTTTTGGGTTTCAATATTTAACGGAGTTAGATAGCGAATCTCTCCATCTTTCTTCGATTTTGCTTGTTGCTCAATGGATGACATCTAGGCAGTTTTAAGTTTAGTTCTTCTTTTTTCCGCCCATTCAATGGCGTGCTTGTCTAACTTGACAGTCAAAAAGCGCATGATGCGTTCGTCTCTGCGGAATTCCAGTTCGTATCCACCGATCGCCTCACCGGGAGCAGTGAATTCAAAAAGGTGGTAAAAACCACTCTTCTTATTCTGGATTGGGTAGGCCAATTTCTTTAGCCCCCAGTTTTCCTTAGAGACCATCTTGCCTCCATTTTTCTTGAGGTAATCCTCAAACTTCTTGACTGTTTCCTCTATCTGCTGATCAGATAGAACGGGATTCAGAATGAAAACAGTTTCGTAATGATTCATAAAAATGTTATATCAGTTAACTTTTTAAGGTCGGCAAAATTAATCATTTTATGAGGCTAACCAAAAAAAGGCGGAAGATTTCCGCTAATAATTTAGGTAAGAGGAGAATGCAAATTAATAAGACTTTCCATTGCCTGGCAAGGGATAATACCTGCATATAAGAAACGTTTTGTATATTATGAGGTGCTTTTCGGTCGATTTTGTCGAGAATAAGCCAAAAAAGGATGACAGAAATGGCGGTTTTTTCGTTTAATCCTGCTAATTCGACAATACACAACACCCTAGGCCCAGTTGACATCTTTTGTTGCCGTTTATCGAGGATTTTGTGTAGTTTAGCGATGATTTAACCCCACAAATCACCCCATCTATGAAGCTTAAAAGTATCATTGTTGATGACTCGTCCATGCAGCGCATGGCAGTGGCGAAATTGGTCAACAATCATCCGCATCTGACCCTAGTGGCGGAGTACAGCAACGCCATAGAAGCCAAGAACGGCTTGAAAAACAACGAGGTAGACTTGATTTTCCTCGATGTTGAAATGCCGATCATTAATGGTTTTGACTTGCTGGAAGCCCTTGAAAATCCCCCTCAAGTAATCTTGATTACCGGAAAGCCGGACTACGCATTAAAGGCGTTTGATTACGATGTGACGGATTACCTACACAAACCCATCACACTTGCCCGTTTTGAAGCCTCTGTACGCCGTGCAGTTGGTAAGTACGAGCAAATGCACAAAACAGATGAGGACGAAGAGCACATCTTCGTTAAGAGTAACCTTAAAAAACGTAAGGTTATCCTCAATGACATCAAATGGATTGAAGCCCTTGGTGATTACATCAAGCTGGTGACCGACGAAGCAAACATTGTGATTTTATCGACGATGAAATCCTTTGAAAAGCAACTTCCTGCCGAAAAGTTCTTGCGAATTCACAAGTCCTATATTGTGAACCTGGAGAAGATCGAAAAATTCAACAGCAAGAATGTTGAAGTTGGCGGACGTCAGATTCCATTGAGTCGCAACAAAAAGAGCGAGTTGGCGGAAGCCCTGGCTAACGTATAATACTATGGGGGTTAAAGGAGGAATGTGCTGGTCACTTCCTCAGATATGATCAACATCAAATACCAACCGAATACTGCGAAAAGCAGCAATAGCGTGAAAGGAATGCACAATTCTTTTCACGCTTTGTTTTGTTTGAGCGGTAGATGAGCCTGGAGCCGACTTCACCAAGATTTGCTGAATATATTGGTTGCGGATCCTCGGAATTAAGGGAAACTCCGGTCCTAAAACAGTACAGCCTTTGAGTTGTCTCAAAGCTTCTCCCATCCATCGTGCTCCCTCAATAACCTTGTTGTAGTCTCTTGATTTAAGGCTGAGTTTAACAAGTCGCACAAAAGGCGGATAGGCAAACTGTTGCCTTTCTCGTAGTTGCTGTTCGTAAAAAGGCAAGTATTGATACATACTGAGTTGTTGCAGTAAGGGGTGTTCAGGCTGGTAGGTCTGAATAAGTACTTGGCCTTGACCGTAGGCACGACCCGCTCGCCCTGCGACTTGCATCAACAACTGAAAAGCCCGTTCATGCGCCCTGTAATCCGGAAAATTCATCAAACTATCCGCATTCATAACCCCCACAAGGCCTAATCGCTCAAAATCCAGGCCTTTGGTGACCATTTGCGTCCCTATAAGGATATCGATCTCCTGCTGTTCAAACTGTCGAACTATTTTTTGTAGACTCGTTTTACCGCGGGTGGTATCCTGGTCCATTCGTTGTACTCTGGCCTCCGGAAAGAACTCCTTCACCTCCTCTTCTACCTGTTGGGTCCCCAATCCCTTGGGCAAAGCCCCTGGTGTTCCACAAGCTTCGCACTGTTTAGGGACGGGTGATTTAAATCCGCAGTAGTGACACCGCAATTGATTGCGGTTCTGGTGATAGGTCAATTTGACATCGCAGTTAGGGCAGCCTGGGCTGTGTCCACAGACTGTACATTCCAATACAGGAGAATATCCTCTTCTGTTTTGAAACAGAATGATTTGCTCTTTTCGGGCAAGGCGGTCTTGAATGGCCTCGTAAAGAACAGGGCTAAAATGCCCCTTCATTTGTTTTTTCCGTTGGGCCTCTTTTAGGGAGATCATCTGGATCTCCGGCATAGCAACAGGTCTGTAGCGTTCTAAAAGCGCCGTGTACAGGTATTTGTTGTTCTGGGCATTGAAGTAGCTTTCGAGGCTCGGAGTGGCTGAACCCAGCACAATACCACAACGATGAATGTGAGCCAGGTAAACCGCTGCATCCCTACCGTGGTATCGAGGAGCTGGATCAAACTGCTTAAAACTACTTTCGTGCTCTTCATCTACGACAATAAGTCCCAAATTCTTAAAAGGCAAGAAAAGAGACGAACGAGCTCCAACGATTACGGATACTTGCTCCCCTCCCGCGTGGGTCTTTAACCAGAGTTCTACCTGCTCATTTCGGGAGAAGCGGGAATGATAGACCACTACCTTTCCGCCGAGGTACCGCTTTAATCGTTCAATCAATTGGACGGTTAGGGCTATTTCGGGGACCAGATAGAGTACTTGTTTCCCTTGCTCAATGACTTCTTCTGCCAATTTGACGAAGACTTCTGTTTTACCGGAGGCCGTCACCCCATGAAGAAGAGCTGGCCTGCCTTCTTCTATTCCCCGCTTAATAGTTTCAAGTACTTCTTGTTGTTTAGGACTTAGCTCCACTACGGCTTCTGGTCCTCTATTGCTTCTTAAGGGCAATCGATCCACATCCACCTCAAATTCCTGTAGTATTCCTTTATCAATCAACGACTTGAGAGAAGCAGCTCCAGCTGTACTTCGTTTGAGTAATTGGACCCGAGGAACACCTTCTTGACTCCCTCCCTGCATCTGGAAGAACTGCATTAAGATTTCTTTTTGCTTAGGTGCTCTTTCCAGGTCCTGAAGTAAGCGCTCCAGACCTGAATCCAATTGATAGTCTACACCCAGGCCTAACCTTCTCTCCTTCTTGGTGCTGTATTTCGCCTTGAGGTCTTCCTCCAAGAGGACCTTCTTTTGCTGCAGGAGCTTCTCAATAGCTTTTAAGGGACGTTTTCGGCCTGTAATTTCTGAGAGTTCTGCAATCTCGAGCCTTTCGCGAATCTTAAGTGCATCCCAGATCAAATACTCTTCATCATTCAGATCTTCTGGCAAAACCAGCTCTTCCGGATTCAAAATGATTTGGGTTTCGCTCTGTAATAAAAATGCACTCGGGAGAGCTGATTTCATCACCTCCCCAAGGGTACAGAGGTAGTAGTCTGCAATCCATTGCCAATGGATCCATTGTTGCTCAGAGACCAGGGGTTCCTCATCGAGTACTTCCAGAACTTCCTTGGCTTGATATGCTCCAGGCGGTTCCTGGTGAAAACGATAGGTTAAAGCGGTGTAGAGCTTTCTTTTACCAAAAGGCACACTAACACGCACTCCTCTCTTTTGTGCTTTGAGAACGTCAAAATCAGGCCCGTCCGGGACGCGATACGTATAGGCCCTCTCAATGGCGAGGGGCAAAATGACATCTACAAAGTTTGGCATGTGTAAAGGGATTCTATCTCAGGCGAATCCAGGTTTGGGTTCGGTACAAAAAGCCCAAATAGCCCCGAACCTTTAAGCGGTTGGTGTTATCAGGATCTAGCCATACCTTCCCTCTAAATGATTTTCCCTGTTCTGGGTCAAACAACTGCTTCCCTTTGTAAAAGCCCTCGACCTCCTTAAATCCGTTGATGGTGAACAGCCCTACCAAGGGTTTGTTTTTTAATTGGCCACGGCATTTTTCGCACCGGGCGTTTTCTTTGCCTTTGACCACAATTTCTTGGATTTCGCCATAGAGCAAGCCACTTTTCTTATAGACTTTCACTACCGCCTTGGCCTCCCCGGTCTGGTCGTCAATGGTTTGCCATAGGCCTTCAATACTTTGGCCTTGGACGGAAAAAAGAACAGAAAAAAAGAAAAGAAAGGGTAAAACTCTCATGATTTCGAAAAGCGAGCGTCTTTACGAAGGGTTTTGATTGTGGCATTCATTTCGAAGCCCAAAAGTAAGATATTTGAGTTTAACCAAATGTAAAGCATCAGGATCAAAAGCCCTCCCAGTGCGCCGTAGAGTTCATTGTATCTCGCGAATTTTTCTACGTATACCCCAAATAAATAAGAGGTCAAAACAAAGAGTAAAGTCGTCATCAAAGCTCCAGGCGAAAAAAAGCGGGCCCGATCCCCTTTGGTCGTCCCAAAAAAGTACAGAATGGCCGCTGTCAAGTAACTCAGGATCATGAAAAACAACACTTTGGCTAATACAACACCGTAGTTGTCTGCCGTACCTTCTGCAATACTAAAGGCTTTGCCCAGGTATTCACTAAAGGGCTCCACCGCGTAGATTTCGAAATACAAGAAAGCCATGGCACCGACGATTAAGCCCACCGATAGGATTAAGCCCACCACCAAAGCGTAGAGGTACTGTCGGAAGAAACCCCGCCCAAATTCGACATGGTAGGAGTTATTGAAACTCCCGAAAATAGCATTGACTCCGTTGGCCACCAAAAAGATGGACAAGAGAAAAGTAGTGGACAAAAGGCCATCTCTCTTTTGGCTTTTGATCCCCTCATAGATCTCCGCGAAATAATTCGCCGAGGCATCTGGCAAGAAGGATTCCAAGAAGCCCAAAAAAACCTGGTCAAAACTCTCACCATTGTGTTCCCCGACGAAGGGAGACAAAAAGGGAAGCAAGGTGACCAAGAAAATAATCAGAGGAAAGAGGGCCATGAAGAGACTAAAAGCAATAGAACTCGCCCGACTAGACAGGGTTCCTTTGACAATTCCGTAGATATAAATTTCGAGCAGATCGTAAAGCGATAGTCCTTCAAAACCAGGAATACGAATACGCTTACACAAGCGGGCCAACGCATTGACTACCGGAATTTGTTCTAATCGGGCTTCTACGGCTTCTGACATCTATACGGCTTTTAGGCTTAGATCAAGATTGTGAACCGAATGGGTCAAGGACCCAGACGAAATGTAGTTTACTCCACATAAGGCATACTTCCGAAGGGCCTCTTTTGTGATGCCTCCGGAAGATTCGGTTAGACTTTGATTACCGATCATCTTCACCGCTTCACGTGTCATAGGATAATCAAAGTTGTCCAACAAAATACGATACACACCGCCACATTCCAAAATTTCTTCGACTTCCTGTAAATTACGAGCCTCAACGATGATTTTCAGTGGTTTGCCCAGCTCTTCCAGGTAGTTCTTGGTTTGGGAAATAGCCTGTGAAATACTACCGGCAAAATCGATGTGGTTGTCTTTTAGCATGATCATATCGTAAAGCGCAAACCGGTGATTTTCGCCTCCTCCAATTCGGACGGCCCACTTCTCCAATGCACGAATACCGGGAGTGGTTTTTCGGGTGTCCAGCAATTTAGTAGAGGTACCTTCCAGTAATTTGACGTAGGAATGGGTCTTGGTTGCCACCGCGCTCATCCGTTGCATAGAATTGAGCACTAAGCGCTCAGCCATCAAAAGCGAACGCGATCGACCTTTGACATAAAAAGCAATGTCTCCATAGCTCACCTCTGCGCCATCCTTTAGAACGGTTTCCATCTTTAAATCTGTATCCACCGCCTGAAAAACCTGTTTGGCAAAATCTACGCCGGCCAAAATTCCTTCATCCTTGACCAGTAACTTCGCCATCCCTACCGCCTCTGCTGGGATACAAGCCAGAGAGCTGTGGTCTCCTTCTCCAATATCTTCCTGTAAGGAGGTGTGTATGATGCGGTCGAGTTCGGCCTGGAATTGTTCTTCACTAATCATAAAAGTCATCTTCTTTGGTGTAAACGAAGGTAGCAAAAAGTGCAGTCCTTAGTTTAAGCAGGAATACTACTTTTGAGCAAAAGATGACTCATGATTATAAGTCTACTCTGCGTCGGGAAAACAGATTCAAAAGAAATCTCCAGTCTATTGGAGGATTACGAAAAAAGATTGCGTCACTACATTCGCTTTGAACGTATAGAACTACCTGATGTCAAAAGGAAGAACCTTAGCCCTGCCCAGCAAAAAAGCGCAGAAGCAGAATTGATTCTCAAAAAATTAAGTCCTCCCGATCAGGTGATTTTATTGGATGAAAAAGGAAAAGAGTTTCGATCGGTTGAGTGGTCAGCCCAGTTGGAGTCGAAAATGATTCAGGGAACCAAGCGATTGGTTTTTCTGGTGGGTGGACCTTACGGTTTTGATGAGCAAATCTACCAACGAGCTGATTCCAAGATTTCACTGTCTCGGATGACCTTTTCACACCAGATGGTTCGCTTATTTTTTATCGAACAACTCTATCGGGCCTTTACCATTATTCGGAACGAACCTTATCATCATGAGTGATTTCTACATGGCTGAGATCCTCTTTTTGAATGAGTCCCATTTTCTCGAGAAGATTCTCTATCCGATTCCAAAGTATCTTTAGAGAGATTTCGGGCGTTGTGTCATTACTGTTAAGCGCATCATTCATATGACTGGAAACCCCTTCCAGAGCGGAGAGTTCATTTTGGATAAATCCGTAGATCTCCTCTCTTCGTTCAGGATTCTTTTCGACTTTAAGCACGTATTCTAAATCCCGAATGTTCTTCATGTGAGAAGAAAATGCGTGCGATTGGTGCCAGGCGATTTGGCGAAGTTTATCACTCTGTCCCTCATTGTGCCGCAGTATAGGAATGACAATATAGAAGATCTCAAAAAGTACAATGAGAATAGAAAAGGCGGCCAGTTGCAATTCAATTAAGCGGATGGTGCGGATATCTTTTTCACTCTTTAGTTGAAAATCCAAGACAATACCATCCATAATCAAATAGAACTCGTCCGTATCGGCCCGAAGTAAGTCAAAGTTGATTTGCTGCGGATTATTCAAATCCCCAATGTGAAGAGCAATCCGATCGAGGACTACTTGCAATTGATTGAATTTGGCCTGGATCTGCTCGCTGTTTAACGGCCGTAAACCCAAGCGCTCATTTCCCTTTTGCAAGGCTTCATGGGTCGAAACCAAATTATTCCAAGTGAGTTTTAAATCCGAATAATCACACTTGTGGTACTGGCACGCATACAGCTCGTTGACCAACTGCTGACTGAGACTCCTCTGACGTCCTGCGAGATTTACAACAAGAGCATCATCTCGTTGTTTAGCTAGGGCGTATTGCATGATACTCTGGTTGGCCATAGTCAGAATCAGAATGGATAGAGCCACCAAATAATAGGTCTTATACTCCTTTTTGGTGGATGTCCAAAACAACACAGCCCTCTTCCAAGGCTTCTTCCACTGCTTAAAAAACTGGATTACTGATTTTAGCCGAGACACTATAGCTCTTTCTTTTGTGGAAAGATACCCCGGGATCATGTGCTGGACAGAAAATTGTTGTGAAACTCCCTAAAGACAGAGTTAGCCTCTTAAGTGTTGTAGTTCAGCCTCTTCTAATCGCTAATAAAGGACCCTGAACTTTATCGTGTGTTCAATCTCACGAAGGGCTTGAATAACATCTTTGTTGTACTCCTTATCGAGATCTGTAATCACATAACCCACCTTGTTATCTGTCGATAAATACTGGCCACTGATATTCATCTCATATTTAGCCAAAACCTGGTTGATTTCGGCCATGATTCCTGGTACATTCTGGTGAATGTGCAAGAAACGATGAGCATTCTGCTGTTTAGGAAGTCGAATATTAGGGAAGTTGACCGCATCTACCGTGTTTCCTGAGTTGATGTAGTCCATGATTTTTCCTGGAACAAAATCGGCAATATCGCGTTGAGCCTCTTCGGTACTACCACCAATATGGGGTGTTAAGATCACATGGGGCACCCCAGCCAACTCCGTCACAAAAGCACCATTGGAACGGGGTTCAGAGGGGTAAACATCCAAAGCTGCTCCCCCGAGGTGGCCAGATTCCAAACTCTTTTTTAAAGCGGGCAAATCAACAACAAATCCGCGCGAAAGATTGATCAAAAAAGAACCCGGTTTCATTAGAGCCAACTCCTTCTCTCCAATGAGGTTCTTATTCTCGGGATGATCGTCTACATGCAGAGAAACGGCATCAGATTGTGCCAGGAGGTCTTTGATATCAAAAACCTTTTGTGCATTACCCAGCGCCAATTTATCTTCCAAATCGTAAAACACGACCTTCATGCCCACGGCTTCGGCCAGAACAGAAAGCTGCTTTCCGATATTCCCATAGCCGACAATGCCCAATACTTTTCCTCGTACTTCCCTGGCGTTAACTGCTGTTTTTTGCCAGTGACCCTCATGCATTTCGGTACTACGGGTAAAGATGGAGCGCATTAACATGATAATATGACCTAGAGCCAACTCGACCACCGAACGGGTATTGGAATAAGGAGCGTTAAAAACGATCACGCCTCTTTCTTTACAAGCTTCCAAATCAATTTGCTTGGTTCCGATACAGAAGGCGCCAACAGCCAGCAGTCGATCCGCTGCTTGTAATACATTTTGTGTCACCTGCGTTTTGGAGCGAATACCAAGAACATGCACACCTTTGATTTTTTCAATCAATTCGGCTTCAGGTAAGCTATGACTGACTGTTTCGACACTAAAGCCTTCAACAGAAAGTCGTTCAAAGGCGTCGGAATGAATATTTTCTAACAACAGAATCTTGATTCTATTCTTGGGATAAGAGAGGTTTCTGGGCAAATCGTTCACAAATAAAAATTCATCTAAGTTCGGAGCAATATGATCGGCATTGGCTGTTGCCTTTTGACGAGAAACATTTTCGGTATAGGCAAAGAACTTCTGTGCCACTCCGGCTTCTCTCATTACATAATCACTATAACCGTCTCCAATCACTTGGACCTCACCTTGCAACTGAAGTTGCCTTAGGCACTCAATTTTACCGTTGTGAGATGCCAGGTAGTTGTCCTGATCAAAACCGACAATTTCTCCCTCCTCACTAAAAGCGAATGTATTGGCATAAATACGGTCAGAAGGAATCGAATAAGCCTCCATAATGGGGTCAATAAATTCCTTAAATCCACAAGAGATGATGTAGATCTGATCGCGAAAGTTCTCGAAAAACTCCTTGTTCTCTTCTATTGATTTGGAAACCCTTCCGCGAAGTTGTTCGATAAGTACGGGCAAGTGATCCTGTCGCGCCTCAAGCAATACCACCCGGCGTTGAAGGGACTCTGTAAAAGAGATGTCTCCATCGATACCTAAATCTGTGATACTGCTGATTTTGCGTATCCTCTCTTCTTTATCCGAACGCCCTGCCAGGCTAATTTCGGCCAGTAAATCAAGTGCTTCGACCCGGGTTATGGTGCTGTCGAAGTCAAAAACATATTGTGTTTTCACAAGCGCTGTACTTCGGTCTAAGCAGCCAAAAGTAAATAAAAAACCCTAGTAATCAAGTTGGTTTACAGCTCTTAAAGAGGCTTGGGATCAGAGGGGCTGGGATCGCCTAGCTACCAGCCTCTTTTCCCGAGTCACGCGCTACCCGACGAGAAACCTCTACCGTACCCGCCTGAGCCAGTAATCGCTGCAGTTCCTCCAGGTTAGGAGTGCGTACAACCTCGACCTCCTTCACCACCTCAACAGGCACTTCTTTGATCACTTCGATCTCTCTTGGTTTCTCTGATAATTTGCGTTCCATCTCCTGCTTGAACTCTTCAAATTCATTGCTCAGTTGACGGTATTTAAATTCCCATTCAGACGTGCGGTTAATGCCGTTAAAACCATTGGTATACCCGTTGCCTTGTGGTTCTTTGTTTTCTTTAAGGGCAGTGTATTCTGCATTCAGCGAATTGAACTTCTGCTCCCAATCTGAACTTGGGTTGAGGTCCGTTGACCCTTGCTTCAAAGTATTGAGTTGACGCAATACGGCGTTGTATTTTTGTACCAACCCGACACGCTCTCCCTCGGCCTTCTTCTTATAGTCCCCAAACTGTGCATTGACTTCGAGGAATTTTTGTTCCCAATCAGAGATCATCCCGCCTTCACGGTTGAATTTGTAATTCTGGAACTCCTGCTGCAGACCATTGTAGCGGGCAGCCCAATCCTGTCGGTTCTCTTCTGCGTTGCGTTTGTATTCCGTAAACTCTGCGTTGAGCATATTGAACTTGCGCTCCCAGTCCGACATCTGGCCTTCGCGTTCTCTTTTGTAGTTCTCGAATTGTTGGGTAAGGGCCTCGTACTTTTCCTGTAAGCCTTCTTTGTTACCTTCCGTGTGGTCTTTGTACTGAGAATAAGCGCTATTGAGTTCGGTAAATTTCTTTTCCCATTGCTCCAGCATGTTCTCTGCCTCTTCTTTCTGCTTCTCCAATGCTTGCTCAAGGTCGCGGTTGCGCACTTGTGATTGTTGCAACTCTTCAATTTTTTCCTGAAGCTCTTTTTCTTTTTGGCTCAAAGTTTCCGAAAAGACCTTCTGCTCCTCAATCCACTTTTCCTTCTCGTTTTTAAGCGCACTTTCCTTGGACTCCAAGTCCTCGTTCATGCGATCTACTTTGGACTTCCAGTCGTTGATCACCGCATCCGACTGGCCTTTGAGACCCTCGAGTTTGCCTGCAGCCTTTTCTTGTTCTGCCTGAGCTTCATCTAGCGCTGACTTGAGGCGCTCGTTCTCTTCGTCCAGGTAAACGTGATCGCGTTGAAGCGATTCGTAACTCGTCCTCAGGGGCACATAGGCCTCTGTTTCGAGTTCCTTGAATTGTCTTTCTAATTTTCTTCTTTTGAATTGCGCCATGGCCCAGCCTAGGAATAGGCCTGCGAGTCCTGCAACAATTACGGCCGCCAGTGGATTACTTGTCAAAATTTCCATTACCCCTCTCTAACTAATTATACGTTTTACTGATTGATGAATGAGCGTTTTTTTTCTGTCAAACCAGAATAGAACAGAAATGTAGTCGATTTGATTTAGCTAACCAAAAGCTGGTCCAATCATCGTCAAAATCCTACCTGTTATCGTGAAAATTCGCACCCTTTTCGCCTTGGAAGATTACTTCTATAGGCGACTTGAAATATACACAAAATCAGCCGTCTAATCCAAGAATTGAGCGGAATTATTTCAGGAAAAATTTGCGGGGAATTTCTTTCGAAAACCAGAGGAAATTTGCCGCCCTATTTCCCTTATCTTTCGTTCATGAAAATTGTTTTGGCCACCCAAAATCCCAAGAAGCGAAAAGAGCTTTTGGAACTTCTTCCGGAACACTTCGAAATCCTCAATCCAAGCGATGTGAATTGGACCCTTCCCATAGAAGAAACCGGCACCACTTTACAGCAAAATGCATTGATCAAAGCAAAAACACTGGCCGAATTCACCAATTTACCTGCCCTAGCCGATGATAGCGGTCTCTTGGTAGATGCCCTTAATGGTGCACCGGGTGTGTATTCTGCTCGTTATGCCGGCGAAAATGCCACAGATCAGGACAACATAGTTAAGCTGCTTAGAGCGCTGGAAAACACAGAAAATCGGGCCGCCCGTTTTGAAACCGTACTGGCTTGGGTCCATGGCGCAGAGATCAAATACTTCAAGGGGGAGGTAAAAGGAAAGATCATCGACCAGCCCAAAGGAACGAATGGATTTGGCTATGACCCTGTATTCGTCCCCGAAAATAAGGAGCAGACTTTTGGAGAATTGAGCTCCGAAGTTAAAAAATCCCTTTCGCACCGCAGTAAAGCCCTACAGCAGTTCCTCGAGTTTATTGAAACTATGGAAGAATAGAGGGCTGCCTTGAATAAATTCGACTTACCTTTGCGGCCAACAGCTTCGGGCTACCTTTTCATATAAATGACTGCATTTCAGCAATTGGGGCTCGACCTGCCCCTTCTCCAGGCTATAGAAGACCTCGGATTCACCACCCCCTCAGAAGTTCAAGAAAAAGCCATTCCACTCCTGCTGGAGAAGGAGACCGATTTGGTCGCCTTAGCCCAGACAGGTACCGGAAAAACAGCTGCCTTCGGATTTCCGATGATTCAGCGTATAGATCCGAATAGCCGCACGACCCAGGGTCTTATTCTATCTCCTACCCGTGAGCTCTGCTTGCAGATAACACAGGAGCTCAAACACTACTCCAAGTACGTCAAAGGACTGCATACCGTAGCCATTTACGGTGGAGCCAGTATTCAGGAACAAGCCAAGAGTGTAAAGCGAGGGGCTCAAATTCTGGTGGCAACTCCTGGACGCATGAAAGACATGATCGGTCGTGGAATGGTGAATATCAACCACATCGAATACTGTGTCCTTGACGAGGCAGACGAAATGCTCAACATGGGGTTCTATGAGGACATCAAGGATATTTTGTCTCATACCCCTCAGGACAAGCTAACGTGGTTATTTTCTGCAACCATGCCTAAGGAGGTGGCCCAGATTGCCAAAAAATTCATGCGCAAACCGGCGGAAATTACCGTGGGTGCGAAGAATGCCGGGGCCATAACGGTACAACACGAATACTACAAAATAGGTGCTCGCGACCGCTACCCTGCGCTAAAACGCTTAGCCGATGCCAATCCCGGGATCTTCTCTGTTATTTTTTGTCGCACCAAGCGAGACACCCAAAAAGTGGCAGAAAAACTAATTGAAGATGGTTACAATGCCGGGGCCCTTCACGGAGACCTGAGTCAGAACCAACGAGATTTAGTGATGACGGCTTTCCGCAAAAAACAAATACAGATGTTGGTGGCTACCGATGTGGCGGCCCGCGGTATTGATGTGGACGATATCACCCACGTCATCCACTACCAATTACCCGACGAGATCGAAACCTATACACACCGCAGTGGGCGGACCGGACGTGCCGGTAAATCAGGGATCTCCATGGTGCTCATTACCCGAAGCGAGCAAAAGAAAATAAGCCAGATCGAGCGTATTATCGGGCAGTCATTCCAGATGCGGAATATCCCCAATGGCATGGAAATCTGCGAAATTCAATTGTACCACCTAGCGAACAACATCAAGAACACCGAGATTCAAGCCGAATCCGAGCCATTTCTACCCGCGATTTTCGACGTACTCGAAGGTCTCGATCGAGAGGATTTGATTCGTAAACTGGTCTCTGTAGAGTTCAGTCGCTTTTTTAACTATTACAAAAAAGCCGGTCAGTGGAACGAAAGTTTATCTGATAACAGCGAATTCCAGGACCAATCCGAAGGCCGAGGAAAAGTGCGTTACTTCATCAATGTGGGCGAAAGAGATGGCTTTGATTGGATGAGTCTTAAGGACTTTATACGCAAGCAGACCCAACTCGAAAAAGACGACGTATTTCGTGTTGAACCGAAAGATAGCTTTGCCTTTTTCAACACCGAAGAACAATTTAAAGACATTGTACTCGAAGCCTTCGAGAACTGTACCCACAAAGGACGCAAGGTCAATGTCGAAGTTTCTAGTTCAGGTCCGAGAAACCGACGGGGTGGCTCAGGAGGCAAGAAAAAAGTACACCGCAAGGGCAAGGGAGCTTTCGCCATTCCAAAGGAGGCAAACCTAAAAACACGAAATCCAAAGGAAAGAAGAAAAATAAACCGAAGGGTTTTTATTAGTTAACTTGCTCTTAAAATGAGGCTTGATAGGCCTTATTTCTGATTCTAGGGTTGTATTTTGCTTAGGACTATGAAAAAACATCTTACTGGTATATCTGCTCTTCTACTTCTGTCGTTCAGTGTACCAACTTGGGCTCAGGTGACATCAGAGCAGGGCGCTGCAGATCGTTTCGAAGCAAAAGTATTGGATTCTGAAACCGACCTCCCACTCGAAAATGTCCACATCATCAACTTGAATCAAGTCGTTGGTACAGTAACCGATGCGGAAGGAAATTTTCAAATGCGAGCAGCAGTTAACGATACGCTTTACCTGACTTATTTGGGGTATAAGTCCCAGAAGGTGCGAGTAACCAACGATATGCTGCGTTTTGAAGGAACCGAGATTTCTCTTACTGAATTGGCCTTAGCGCTGGAAGAAGTCATTGTACGTCCCTACCAACTCACCGGTTATTTGGAAGTCGATGTCAAGTACCTGCCCGTAAATACGGCCTACCAATACAGTATATCTGGACTTAATGCCAGTTACGAAGCTGGAACGAAGAACCCCAGCGCGGTAACTAAAGTACTTGGGGCCATCCTTAATCCAGCTGATCTATTGAGGAACCTCTTCGGTAAAAAGCCCGCTCAAATGAGGAAACTTCGCAAGATCAAGGAAGATGACAAAATCCGTGATCTACTCGCTTCCAAGTTTGATCGAGCTACCCTAACGGAGTTACTGCAATTGGATCGAATGGATATCGATGATATTCTGATCAACTGCAACTATTCGCAGTCGTTCATAAAGACGGCTAACGATTTGCAGATTTTGGATGCCATGAGTACGTGCTACGAGGAATACAAAGTCCTTAATCGCAACTAATACATCCCTTATCTTTCTGATTGTTCCTGTTTTTTCTTCGACTTGCATTGCGTAGATTTAACCAAAATCTTCGGTAATGAGAAAATGGTTTTTCGCCTTCTGCTTTTCTTTCTTTTTGCTGGCTTGCCAGAACAACAATTCCACAAATGATGAAACCCCAGAGGTAACCCTGGAAGTACAAGACCAAAACCGACCCGATATCCCCTTTGACTGGAAAGCGGCCAACGTCTATTTTTTACTGACGGATCGTTTTAGTGAAGGAGCAAGCGCAACCCCAGAAACCGAGCAAATCAATCGCCCTGATTCGACTGCTGTTCTCCGCGGCTTTGAAGGGGGTAACATTGCTGGAATTTTAGAGAAAATCAATTCCGGTTACTTTACAGATCTCGGTGTGAATGCAATCTGGTTCACCCCTATTGTTGAACAAATCCACGGCTCTACCGATGAAGGGACAGGGAACACCTACGGATACCACGGCTACTGGACCAAGGACTGGACCAAAATCGACCCTCAGTTCGGTAATCCTGAAGAACTGCGAAAATTGGTGGATGCGGCTCATAAAAAAGGAATACGCGTTCTTTTGGATGTGGTCTTAAATCACACAGGGCCTGTTACAGAGGAAGATCCGGTCTGGCCTTCTGACTGGGTTCGAACAGATCCCAGATGCGATTTCACAAACTACGACGGAACTACGGCTTGTACCCTGGTAGCCAACTTACCGGATATCCTGACCGAGTCTGATGAAGCTGTCGAGTTGCCGGATGCCCTTTTAGCCAAATGGAAAAAGGAAGGGCGCCTTTCTAAAGAATTGGATGAGCTACAAGTCTTTTTTGACCGTACAGGCTATCCCAGAGCCCCGCGTTATTATGTGATTAAATGGTTGACGGACTACATTCACGAATTTGGTGTAGATGGATACCGCGTTGATACAGTTAAACACGTCAATGAGGAAGCCTGGACCGATTTGAGAAAAGAAGCGGATTACGCCTTTGAAACCTGGAAAAAGAAACATCCTTACAAGGTTTTGGACAACACGCCCTTTTTTATGGTTGGCGAAGTCTACGGCTACGGTATTTCTGGAGGTCGCGACTTTGATTTTGGGGATAAAAAGGTCGACTACTTCAATTATGGCTTTAATAGCCTGATCAATTTTGAACTGAAGTACGATGCAGCGAAAGACTACGAAACAGTCTTCTCAAAATACAGTAAACTCCTCAACACCAAGTTTAAAGGGGCCAGTGTAATGAATTACTTGAGTTCTCATGATGACGGAGCTCCCTTTGATCCGGAGCGCAAACAAGGTATGCGTTCGGCCAATATGCTTCTTCTGACACCGGGAGTTTCGCAGATCTATTACGGGGACGAAAGCCTGCGGCCGCTTCAAATTGAAGGTGCTGCAGGAGATGCTCATTTGCGTTCAAGTATGAACTGGGAAGCCTTGGCGAGAGATTCTACAGCGCAAGCCGTTCATTCGCACTACCAAAAGCTTGGGCAGTTTAGAAGAAACCACCCCGCTGTTGGTGCCGGAAAACACAAGATGATTTCAGAAAAGCCTTATGTGTTTTCAAGAACCTACAGAACGGAAGACGTCCGAGACAAAGTCGTGGTTGGTTTAGATTTACCTGCCGGCAAAAAAACGCTATCAGTTCAAGGCTTTTTCGGTGATGGCACGGCTCTGTTTGACGTGTACTCCGAGACAGAAGTCATGGTTCAAAAGGGTAGTGTTGAGATCGATAGCCCCTACTCCACGGTTCTGTTGGAATTGGTAGAAGAGCCCGTCGGGGAGGAATAGATCAGTTTTCGAGATGGTTCTTTAATCCTTGTAAGCCTTCTTCAAAGTCGGGTCCCACCATCTTATCCATGCTCATAAAGAGCATCATAATACTCAAGGGGAAGGCATTTTGTCCGGTAAAGCCCCAGGTGACCTTGGTTTTTTGATCTTCGGTTTCGTGTAGTTGGAAATAACAATCCGATTCCGACTTCCAGGGTTTTAAAAAGCGTAATTTGGATTCGATGCGTTCATTCTTTTGCAGCGCGGTTATTTCTTGTTCACCGGAACCCACCTCTTTGTTTCCTTCCCAAGCCGTCATGGAACCTACAGTTCCGTCCTCTCCATGGAATTCCTTTTTCATATTCGGATCCTTCTTGGACCAGGGGGACCAGTTGTCCTGATTTTTCAAGGATTTTAAGTGGTGATAAACCTCCGCTTTAGAGCGATCCACGACGATGGATCTCGAGACGTCATATCCTTTGGGAGCGAGAATCACGAGGATCAAAAACAACATGATCAATCCCGTGACGATATAAATTAATATACTCATTATCATCTATTAATTGGTTATTCTAAAATACGAAAGATTATTTTCCGCGGTAGCGTTCGATAATCGCCTCCACATCCTTGATGGATTTGCAGGTCCATTCCCAACGCAATTTGGCTTTTTCCTCATCCTTTAGTTTCCAAGGCAAATCGCTGCTTCTCATTTGAGAACTGAGCTCATAGAGGACCAGGGCCGCAGCCACCGAGATATTGAAACTCTCGGTAAATCCCTGCATAGGAATTTCGAGGTAGTGATCTGCTGTTTCCAGGAGTTCCTCACTGAGGCCTTCTTTTTCAGTGCCAAAAAGCACAGCGGTTGGACCTTCTACCCTATAGTCCTGAAGAAAATATAAAGGTTTTTGTCCTTGAAATTTCAAGGGCACCTCAGGAGAAGTCGCTACCAAAGTGAAGCCTTCTTGCTTAAGGTGCTGTGCACATTCACTCGCGGTTGAAAAACGCTCTACCTCTACCCATTTTTCGGCTCCCATGGCAATATTTTTGTCGAGTTCACTGCCAAACCTATCCTCAATAGCATAGAACCTCTGAATACCGAAAGCGTCACAAGACCGAAGTACTGCACTGGTGTTGTGCATTTGAAAGACGTCCTCCGCTACCACCGTCAAAAAGTAACTGCGCTTGTTCATCACCTCCTCAAATCGCAAACGGCGTTGTTCGGTTAAAAACCCGTCTTGCAAGTAGAGAAGTAAGTCTTGATCAATCATGCCCCAATTTACTATTTCTCCTTCGTGTTTTGACGTATCTTTCTCTTATGGAAAACAAAGAACGCTATGTAATCCTCAGTGGTGCTGGGATGAGCGCTGACAGTGGTTTAAAAACCTTTCGGGACGCCGGTGGACTATGGGAAGGCCATAATGTTATGGAAGTAGCCACTCCGGAGGCCTTCGCGCGAGATCCGCTCACCGTTCACCGCTTCTACAACCAGAGGCGTTTGCAGCTCAAAGAAGCTCAGCCCAATGCAGGGCACGAGGCTTTGGCGCGATTAGAAAAGCAGAAGTTTGTTCAAATCGTTACCCAAAACGTAGACAATCTTCACGAAAGAGGAGGAAGCCTGCAGGTCCTTCATTTACATGGAGAATTGATGAAAGTTCGAAGTACCAAAAACCCGGATCTGGTTTTGGATTGGGAAGGAGAACTCGGCCCAGAAGACAAAGGCCCGGATGGAGCATCTCTACGCCCACATATCGTTTGGTTCGGGGAAGATGTTTCAGAGATGAATCGTGCCGCTACCTGGGTACAGCAAGCCGATCACATACTGATCGTGGGGACCTCCATGCAGGTTTATCCGGCCGCCAGTCTCGTTCATTTTGCTCCGCCAGAAGCCAGCATTACCTTTATTGACCCCAATCCGCAGGTACCGGTAGAACTAATGCACCGCATAGACGTTCGCAGTACGTCGGCAGCCCAGGGAGTACCCCTCTGGGTAGAGGAACAATTAAATAAATAGATAGAGTTTAACGTCGGGGAAGTTCCGCTATTTGGTATGGTTCGCGCGCTTTCTCCGCCCATTCGAGCAGAAGGTTAATCTGTTGTTCGGTCAGACGCGCTTCGCGGTGTGTCCAGGTGTATTCAGACAAAGGCATTTCTCCTTCTCTCACCTCCTCGATTAATTCCTCGAGTTTGTGGTCTTTCTTCTTGTTGGAATAGGTTTCCCAGGCCGAAAAATCCAGGTGCTCTTTACCTTCCTGAATATGTTGTTCCAACCAATACGAGATGGGGGCGACATTATTGTACCAAGGGTATTCGGTATTGGCACTATGACAATCGTAACAACTGGTTTTTAAAATCGCTTTAACCTCTTCAGAAGGTTGGGTTTCTGCCTCAAAAGCAGCGACATAATCTCCTTCTGCCGTGTTCTTTTGCGGTCTGTAAAGTTGCATAGCGGCTAGGATGACCAGCGCCAGAATAACCAGTTTTTTTGCTAATTTCATGAAATGACTAGTGTTCTCAATTGCCCGAGGATTACGAAGATAAAATTTTGTGCGGAAAAACACTCTTGAAAAAACATTAATTTCTGGCCTAATCACAGTAGAGACGCGACTTGAGCTCATTCAAGACTTTCTCAGCCATCCCGAAGTGCTTCCTTCCCTTCTCGAGATGTGCTAACACGATAATCCCAAAGCCGCTTTTCAGGCCGCCTGGATATTCGATGGGGCCCTCCGTTTAAATACCGAACTATTGCTCCCGCTCTGGGACCGGTTTGTCACTCAGTTAGGACAGATCAAAAACCCTTCCGTGCTGCGGTCTTTCGCGAAAATTTGTGAACTGGTGTGTATTCGCCGCTGGAAGGAGCAGCACCCTTTATGGAAAAAAGCCATCAAGGAAGAACACCTGGAATTATTGGCCCAGAATCTTTTTGACTGGCTTATCGGCCCGCAAAAGGTAGCCGTGAAGGTTTTTGCGATGACCGGTCTCTACTACCTGGGGGAAGACGTTCCCTGGGTCAATACCGAATTGGCTGCCGTCATTGAAAACCAACTCCCCCGTTCTTCCGCAGGCTTTCAAAATCGTGGAAAAAAGACCATCACCGCTCTGCGCAAAAGGAAAGCTTAGTAGCAGAAGATTTTTATCTTTGCGCCTTCAAAATGGGTGATCCATGTCTTTGACTTCATTAAATGCCTTATCCCCAATCGATGGGAGATACCGAAGAGTAACCGCCGATTTGGCTCCTTTTTTTTCCGAAGAGGCCTTGATCAAGTACCGCTTACAGGTCGAAATCGAGTATTTTATTGCCTTATGCGAATTGCCCTTGCCTCAACTCCAAGGTTTTCCGGCAGACCAATTTGAAGCCCTACGCGATGTCTACCGAAAGTTCAGTGCGGAGGACGCAGAGAAGATCAAGAGGATTGAAAAAACCACCAACCACGATGTCAAGGCGGTAGAATACTTCATCAAAGAGGAATTCTCCCGTTTGGAACTCACCGAATATTCCGAATTCGTTCATTTTGGATTGACCTCTCAGGACATCAATAACACCGCTATTCCACTTTCGATTAAAGAAGCTTTGGGCGCCGTTTATGTTCCAGTCTATTTGGAGCTTAAGAGTGAGTTGCAAGCTTTGGCTACGGAATGGGAAGGGGTTCCTATGCTCGCCCGTACCCATGGGCAGCCCGCCTCCCCTACTCGTTTAGGGAAAGAGTTTGCAGTTTTTGTGGAGCGACTCAATCAGCAATTTGATTTGCTGAACGACATTCCTTGTGCCGCCAAGTTCGGAGGGGCCACAGGGAACTTCAACGCCCATCACCTGGCTTACCCGGAAATCAAGTGGGAAGAATTTGCGCGCTCCTTTGTACAGGAGAAGCTCGGTTTGCACTATTCCTTTCCGACCACGCAAATAGAGCACTACGACCATATGGCAGCGCTCTTTGATGCCCTTAAACGCATCAACACCATCCTCATCGATTTGGATCGCGATATCTGGACCTATATTTCCATGGACTACTTCAAACAGAAGATACGCGAAGGGGAAGTCGGTTCGTCAGCTATGCCCCATAAGGTGAATCCCATTGATTTTGAAAACTCGGAAGGCAACCTGGGAATGGCCAATGCCGTCTTCACATACCTGGCAGCAAAGTTGCCGATAAGTCGTTTACAACGAGATTTAACCGACAGCACAGTCTTGCGCAATGCAGGGGTTCCCTTTGCGCATACCATAATCGGATTTCAATCTACCCGAAAAGGACTAGGTAAGTTGGTACTCAATGCAGAAGCCATTGAAAGAGACCTTGAAGCCAATTGGGCAGTAGTGGCCGAAGCGATCCAGACGGTCTTGAGAAGAGAACAGTACCCCCAGCCCTATGAAGCCTTAAAGGCCCTAACCCGAACCAATTCAAGAATCGATAAAGATTCGATTCACCGTTTTATCGAAGGATTGGACGTTTCGGAGGCCATCAAGGAGGAGCTCAAAAAAATAACCCCGGCTAACTATACCGGGGTCTAATTGTTTCGTTTACAAAACGACTTTAGGCTTGCTTGTGAATTTCGACTTGATGCGGGTAAGGAATTTCGATACCAGCCTTGTCCAAAGCGAGTTTACACCCTTCGTAGGTAGCAAAATAGACATCCCAATAGTCTTCCGGTTTGCAAAAAGGACGTACGGCAAAATTGACGCTGCTATCGGCCAATTCAACCACATTGACAGAAGGAGCTGGATCTGCAAGTACCTGGGTATTTGAAGTTAGAACCTCCATCAAAACCTCTTTGGTCTTTTTGATGTCTTCGCCATACCCTACTCCAATGACGGTATCGACCCGGATCTTTCCTTCGGCCGTGTAATTGACAATGTTTCCGTTGGCCATGGGCCCATTGGGAACAATCGCCAGTTTATTTTCAGGAGTGACGAGTTGGGTAGTGAAAATCTGAATTTCTTTAACGACTCCCAAAACCCCTTGTGCCTCAATAAGGTCTCCCATCTTGTAGGGTCTAAATATCATGATGAGCACTCCCCCGGCAAAGTTCGACAAGGATCCTTGTAAGGCCAGACCAACGGCCAGACCAGCAGCCGCAATGACTGCAGCGAAGGTGGTCACATCGACTCCAAGGCGCGAGATCACCACCAGGATGAGCATGATCTTTAGGGCCCAGGAGGCTAGATTGGCCAGAAAGGATTGAAGGGTTTGGTCGTAGTTACTTTTTAACATGACGACCTTTAGGGTGCGGATAATTTTCCCGATTACCCAAGAACCGATGATAAAGATGAGTAAGGCCCCAAGTACTTTAGGTCCGTAGTCTGTTATAAACTCAATCCCCTGATTAATCCATTTTTCTGTATTCTCCATAAGTGTTATTGATTTATGTGTTTGATACAAAAGTAACAGGAAGGTCACATAGCAAAAAAGCCCCGAAGGATAAGACACCTTCGGGGCTTTTAAAACTAATTTGTTGTGCGGGTTACCCCTTCAAAAACTCTCCGATCTCTCCAAGACCTTCCCCGTCGAAATCTGATTTTTGAATGGCTTGCATCAATTGCATAATGTGGGCAGGGTTCATATCATTACCCAGCACACGAATCAAAGCAAAGCCTTTTTCTTTGCTGTCACCATAAATGATCACCTCATCGATGGCATCTTCTTCGCCTAAGTACTTAATAACCCCTTTACCGTAAGAAGAATTGATTTTCATCAACTCAACAAAATCATCCCCTTTGAGGATTTCTTTGACTTTGGTCTTTTCGGCTTTGTATTCCAAGACATTGTCTTCCTGAACACGGAAGGCCAAAACGTTGAACTTTTTAAGGGAAGAAACCGCCGCTTTTTGTTCTTCACTCAAATCAGCATCGTTCAATTTAAGAACGCTCGCCGGGATATCGACTGAGATAAAATTGGGGTTTTCAGAATTGTCTACATAGTACTCCTGTAGACTTTGTTGGGAGGCACAGGAGCCCAAGAGCATGGCTACAAAGGCAAGTGCATAGGTTGATAGCTGTTTCATTCGTTTGTTGTTTTATTCGTTTTTTGATGATGTCCATTGAAAGAGCGGAGATACACCTGTCCGCCTAGTCAGGTATATCCGCCGCTGTTTCTTGGGTAGTATTATCTGTTCTTACCAGCTTCTTTCAGCTCGTCCGGCAGATTCATTTTCTCGGTGATCATGCTGATCTGATTGAGATCGATATCTCCAGTCAGAGAAAGAATCACGGTTTCGAACTTGCGCCCCTCGGCTTCTACATTCTTTAGCTCGGTAACAAACATCAGGAGTTCGCTGACATGATCGCTGTCCTTACCCTCACGGATGTAAAACTTCACGTTCGCATCCTTGTCTTTGATTCGCATCAACTCGCTCAAACGAGAAGACTTGAGGTACTTGTCTACAGAGGCGTTCATCTCTTTTCCTGTACTGGCATTGTCGGTGGTGAACACACGCAATCCGGTCAGGTTCTTCATGATGTCCATAAACTCTTTGGCCTCTGGATCATCAACATTCGCTCCTACCTTGCTCATCAGTCGGAACATGCCCTTACTGATAATCACGGAAGTCACATCGTCACGTTCTTCGTATTTATCGAACATGGACTGCCCAAAGCCGCTGGCCGGCAGTACTGCAACTAATAAAATTAAAATATACTTCTTCATCCTTTTTGTTTTAATTGTCGTTATAAACTTTTTGTTTGGCTTCTTCGAACTCATTCAGATAAGACATTTTGTCCATCCCACGGTTCATGTTCTGAGCAATCAGATCAAAGGCTTTCAGCGCTTCGGCTTGCGCCAATTGCGCTTCGGCGATCTCTGCTTCTGAAGGACCTATCCAAATAGATCCCCCCATATAGGCACTCAAACTGATCGCAACCACCGCAGCAACAGATACCCATCTGTACAGGAACGTCGTCTTACGTTTTGCGGGTACTGGCGACGCATAGCTCTCACGTTGAGCGGCTATGAAATAAGCGAAGAGCGGGCGATATTCTTCCAGGTGCTCGGCTACATTTTCTCCTGAGAAATAGGCTCGCAACTCCTTCTCTTCGGCCACAGAAGTCTGGGCCTCTAAGTATTTTTCTAGTAATGATTCAATTCTAACCAACTCCATAGCTGTGTTTTTTGGTCAATTCTTCTCGTACTGTTTTTCTAGCTCTAGACAGGGCAACGCGCACTGCCGTTGGCTTCATTTCCATGATCTCTGCAATCTCATCGTAATCGTACTGCTCGATATCACGTAGTTGCAAGACCATCTTTTGTTGTTCTGGCAACTCTTCCATAATTCGCTCCACCCAGGAGACGCTGTCTTTGGCCTCTAAATTGGCTTGCAAAGAGCGGTTTCCGTCCGCGTAGTTGCTGTGAACCAATTTGAGGTTGGAAGCTTGTTTTGACTTCAGACGATCCAGACAAAAGTTCTTGATCATCGTCATCGCAAAGGCCTCCACACTTTTGTACTTTTCTAAGTTGTCGTTCTTCGACCACAACTTGAGCAGTACCTCTTGTGTCGCATCTTCTGCCTCTTCTCGGGATACCAATAACCTTTTGGCCATCCGGTATAGTTTGTCCTGAAAGGGCAAAACTGCGTTAACGAATTCTGTTTGTTTCATGGTTGGTAACCGCTTTCCGGCTGAACTTTCGTTCCCCCGGCTCCTTTTGCAAGGATACGTTGTTTTGATTGATGTTCACAAAGATGACGAGCAGCCCTTCTCTTTGTTACATCCGTATCAAAAAAAATTATCTTTTTGGCGCGAAACAAATGTAATTTACTGTAGAAATGCACTTTACAATATTCTGTTTTTAATAGAAAAGATTCTGAAGTATATTAGAGGTTCCGTAAACTAGAATAGTTTTTGTTCCCCTTTTTAAAAATTGAAATGAAAAAGAGCTTTTATTCCCTTTTTGCTGCCTTGTTGTTTCTAACGGCCTGCAGCAATGACTCCGAAATTGTTGTGCCTGAAGATGTGACGGTCCAGGACTTTATGTGGAGATCAATGAATTTTTGGTATTTCTGGCAAGGCGAAGTACCGGTCCTAGCCGACAGTCAATTGGACAATGCGGATTCCTATACCAGTCTGCTGCAATCACGGGCAACCCCGGAAGACTTCTTTGAGAGCATTCAGTTCTCCGAAGACCGCTTCAGTTTTCTTCGTTCCGACTATACCACTTTAGTAAACAATTTGAACGGGGTGTCCAGAAGCAATGGATTGGAATTTGGATTGGTTCAGTTTGCTAACAGCCAAGAACTCTTTGGTTATGTGCGCTATATCATCCCTAACTCAGATGCGTCAACAAAGGACATCACCAGAGGAGAACTCTTTACCGGGGTTAATGGACAAACCCTTACGCTGAGTAACTACATCAGCTTGCTCTTCGGTTCAGACGCGACCTACACCCTGAATATGGCGGATATCGATGGCACTACCATCACGCCAAACGGTAAGGAAGTTACCTTGACTAAAGAGGAAGGACTCCTTGAAAATCCAATCTTTATTGCTCAAACCTTGGAGGTATCGGGTCAGAAAATAGGCTATTTAATGTACAACGGGTTCCGCCGGGACTTCAACGAACAACTCAATTCGGCCTTTGGCCAGTTCGCCGCAGATGGTGTTACTGACCTTGTCCTTGACTTGCGGTATAACGGTGGAGGATCTGTGAATACTTCCCGTCTGATGGCCAGCATGATTTATGGGACAAACACCAACGATCTTTACCTGCGTCAACGTTGGAATGACAAAATTCAGGGTCTGTTTAACAGTGCGCAGTTGGAAGACTATTTCGCACGATTTGTTGACGAAGAAGAAACCATTGCCATCAACACCCTGAACCTCAACCGTGTTTTTGTCATCGGAACCAACAGTACGGCCTCTGCCAGTGAACTCATCATGAATGGACTGGATCCGTATATCGACGTCATCTTGATTGGCGAAACGACTAGAGGAAAGAATGAATTCTCCATTACCCTGGTAGACGATCCTGGCAACTCCTACATCTACGACAGCGATAGAGAAAGCAACATCAATCCCGACAACTCTTACGGGCTACAGCCTTTGGTGGGTCGAAATGAAAATGCCGTAGGCTTTTCGGACTATACCGCTGGTTTCACCCCAGACATTGCCCTGTCGGAAGACATCAGCAACTTGGGAGTTCTGGGCCAAAGCGATGAACCACTTCTGGCAAGAGCCCTACAAGAAATCACAGGACTTTCGACCAAACGAAGCTTTGAGGTGCTCTTACCGGCTAAGGTCATGGGAGAATCCGGGCAGAATACCCCACTCTTTCAAAAGAGCGTTTTGGACAAGAGAATCAGGGTTCCCCAATTGGAACTTCAACCCTAAAAAAAGCCCCCCTAGAGGGGCTTTTCTTTTTTTAAGGAAGTAGGTTCCAAACCAATCCGAGCCTTAGGTTTCGGCCCCTGGTGGTAAAGTCTACCAATTCCACGTAATCTGTATTCGCGATATTTTCGAGCTGTACAAAGGCCTTAAATCGCGGATTGAACTGATAACTGTAGTAGGCGTTAATCAGTGTATAAGCGTCCAACTCCACATTTTCAAAAGCCCCAAAATCCACATCCGTTCTTGTCCCGGTATATCGAAAGTCTATACTCGCATTGGACTTCGGGTTAATGGCCCATTGCAGTTGGGCATTGAACTTGTGCTTGGGTACGCGCAAAACCAAGCCCCCATCCTGTTCGACAAAGGTGTAGTTCGCCAATAGGTCCAAAGATGCACCTAGAGGAAATTCTCCTTCCAACTCCAATCCCCGAAAGGCCGTTTCCAAGCCTGAATTGCGGTACTGGCTTTCAAAAGGTTCCAAACTAATGGTCTCGAAGTTGATGCGGTTTTCTTCTTGTCGGTTGAAAAAGAGAGCACTCAAGCGCGTACCGTTTTTGGTCGAATGCTCCAGTCCTACTTCAATGGTTCTATTGGTTTCGGCCTCCAGTTCCGGATTCGGTCCAAAGGGACCAAAGAGCTGTGAGAGATTCGGAGCGATATAGGAAGTAGCGATGCTCCCAAAGAATTTTAGGTAACCCTCCCCTAGCCCCATTCGGTAGGATGGATTGATGTGGTAGATAAAATTAGAGCCGTATTCACTGTGAATATTCAGACGCGTTCCCGCGTGAATATTCAGCCCCTGATCCCCGATATAGACCAAGCTGAAGTACGGATCTGTATTGGAGGTGTCGAAGCTTTCTTCCCCAAAAATCGTATTGAATCGGATGATATTCAGACCGGTCAGGGTATAGAATTGAGGAGTCCATTCGTGTTTGTTGAACAGGTCAATGGTCAAGGTCTGTGAATCAAATTCCGAAGGAAAATCACTTCTGAATTCGCGATCAATACTGGCATGGGAGACCCGCGCTTCCAGCTTCCTTGCCTTTGAACTCCATAGGTGTGTTTGGCCTCGATAGCATTTCGCCACTGCTGCCCGCTGAACTCAAAGAAGGCATCTTGAATAGGAAAACCATTATCAAATTCCCCCCGCACATAGTCCTTGAAGCTACTCAATGCAAACGACCAGCGATCACTTGGATTAAAAGCGATATGGGCTCGCAACTTGTTTCGGTTTAAAAGATCCGCTTCCTCTCCGATGGCCGAGGATAGTCCATCGGTATACTGATTTGAATAAGCCAGGGTCGCATTCCATTGCTCGGCCTTGTACCCCAATTGAATCGAATTGGAGAAGTCCGCGGGACTAAAGTCCTCCTGATCTTGATCTTGGTTGGTAGCCATGGTACTCTGACCACTTAGGCTAAAGCCAGCCTTTTCTGCCTTTTTGGTGGTGATACTGATCACTGCTGTGGCTGCCGCATTTCCGTAGAGCGTACTGGCCGCCCCCTTCATCACTTCAATGGACTCAATTTGACTCAGGTCCAGAAAACGGAAATCAAATTCTGCATTGGGATTTGAAGGGTCAGACACTTGTACTCCGTCAATAAGCACCAGTACCTGACGGTTGTTTCCTCCTCGCACAAAAACAGTACGGTTGCTCAAGGCATTGGATCGTGCACCATTCACCTCAATACCACTGTAAAGGTTGAGCACATCGGCCACGCTCTTGCCTTGTTCTCTGGCCAGTTGCTCCGGTCCTATCCTGATAACGGTTTTCCCGGATTGTTCTCTCTTTAATTCGAAGCGGGTGTCGGTCACCACCACTTCGTCGAGATTGACAGTTTTCACACTGTCGGTCTCTTGTTGCTGGGCGCTCATGCTCCAGCTGGTCAAGGCCAAAGCGGCCAAGACGAAATTGGAATTTTTCATTTTAAATTTTCCGTTTAAACGGGGTAGAAATACGCTGGGTAAAACTTTTATCCCGAAAGTTTAACTTCATTGCGTTTTCCTGGCAGGTCTCCTGGCTCGCGTCCTGCTCACAACCTTCCCATTTTTTTAAAACAGTGGTGTGCAGATGTGGCAGTCACTCTTTGCAGAGCTAAGCTTACAGTTGCGGGAACAGCTCCCGGATTTCACGGGATTCCCTTTTAAGAAGATGCGAACTTGTACAATGGGTTCGATCTCCACCAACAAAACGGCCGCAAGATAAGAAAACCCGAGAGCCGCCCGAAAGAATGCCCTATTTTTGAGCCATGAAGAAAAATACCCTGTTCGGATTCGCTCTGTTCGGCCTGTTGTTGTGTTCAATCTGCCTTTCCTGTAAACAGGAGACCCCAAAAAAAGAGGAACTTTCCGCAATAACAGGGACAGAATCAGTCGCCAAAGGCTTTGAGATAGAACAAGCCATGGGCTACAAAATCCTTCATATTCGCAATCCCTGGCCTGGGGAAGCAGTGCACTACCGCTATGCTGTACTACCAGAGAATACGGGAATTGAGCTGCCTTCAGGAGAATTCGATGGAGTGGTTCAATTACCTCTGAAGCGCATTGTGGTTACCTCCACCACCCATATCCCCGCCCTTGAAGAACTGGGTGCCTTGGACCGACTGGTAGGCTTTCCAGGAGTAAAGTACATCTCCAGCGCCGCGGCCAATACCCGAATTAAAAACGGACAAATCAAAGAAATTGGCCCCAATGGTCAATTGAACGTAGAAGAAGTACTCGCCCTCCAACCCGATGTGGTCATCGGCTACGGGATGGGTCCCGATAACCGAAGTTTTGAGGCCCTGCAAAGAGCTGGTGTTCCCGTGGTCCTCAATGGTGACTGGACCGAGACGCATCCTTTAGGAAAAGCCGAATGGATTCGCTTTTTCGGGCTGTTTCTGGATAAGGAAGAAGAAGCCGATGAATACTTCACTGCCCTTGGTCAACGCTACAAGGAAGCTAAGGAACTTGTCTCCTCAACAGAAAATAAACCCCTGGTCTTGAGTGGAGCCGTATTTAAAGATGTTTGGTATGCTCCCGCAGGAGAAAGCTGGGCCGCTACTTTTTTAAGAGATGCTGGTGCTGACTACCTCTGGAAGGAAGAAAAAGGAACCGGTAGCCTTTCCCTGAGCTTGGAAGAGGTCCTAACCAAAGGTTCCAAAGCACAAGCCTGGGTGGCTCCCAGTCAGTTTACCAGTTATACCGCCTTAAAAGAATCGAGTGTCCACTACAGCGCACTACCCGCCTTTCAAAATAAAAAGGTGTTCACCTTTTCAAAAACAAAAGGAGAAGGTGGTGGGGTACTCTACTACGAATTAGCCCCCTATCAGCCGGATGTGGTGTTAAAAGACCTCATTCACCTCCTTCATCCGGAAGTACTGCCTGATTATCAACCCTTCTTTTTTCTTCCCTTGGATCCATGAAAAAAGCTGAGCACACTCCGGGAATTCGCTGGCTCGCCTTGATCGCTGCATTGGTGATCAGTGTGTTTCTCAATCTGGGAATGGGATCTGTCCGTCTTTCGTGGTCCGAACTTTGGGCCGACGGTGAAGGTCTGAATAGTGCTCAGTATGTTCTGCTGAACTACCGCTTACCTAAAGCCCTAGCCGCCATTTGTACCGGAGCAGGACTTTCACTCTGTGGTCTTTTGATGCAGACCCTTTTTAGAAATCCATTGGCAGGGCCTTTTGTATTAGGCATTAGTTCAGGAGCTGGCTTAGGTGCCGCCCTGCTGCTTTTGGGCAGTTCGGCCTTGATGAGTACCGTCGGTGCTGTTACCCCTTCAAGCGGGCTTCTCATATTGGCTTCCAGCATGGGTAGCCTCGGAGTACTCTTACTGGTTGGAGCCATGGCCAAATACGTTCAGGACACCCTTTCTTTACTTATTGTAGGCTTAATGCTCGGAAGTGTTACCACTGCTTTGGTCGGTGTGATGTCTTATTTTTCTTCTTCGGAAGCCCTACAGCAATACATCTTTTGGAGCTTTGGCAGTTTGGGAGGAATGTCCTGGCCACAAGTCATTTTACTCCTGGTGTTCACCTTTGTTGGAATCGTACTTGCCCTGGCGATGATCAAGGGATTAGACGGTTTTTTATTGGGAGAAGATTACGCCCAGTCCATGGGGATTTCGCCCGATCGAATTCGGTTGGGTTGTATTATCGCCGCTGGCCTTTTGGCCGGCAGCTGCACGGCTTTTGCAGGACCCATTGCTTTTGTCGGTCTGGCTGTGCCTCATATTGCGCGGCAGCAGATCAAAGAGATGGGACACCGGTATCAGATCCCTGCAGTTCTTCTTTACGGCAGTACGATCTTGCTGCTTTGTGACAGCCTGGCTCAGTGGCCCGGTTCAGCCTATGTACTGCCGATCAATGCGATCACCTCGCTTTTCGGGGCACCTATGGTTATTTGGATTGTTCTCAAACAAAAAAGACTGCGATTTTAAGATGGAAAAAACGCACTTTTCGATATCCAAAACCTAAACATTGGCTATTCCGGTAAAGGAAAGAGCTCCATTACGGTTGCTAAAAACCTCAATCATCAATTCAAATCAGGGGAACTCCTCGCTCTGGTCGGTGTCAACGGAATCGGAAAATCTACCTTGATTAAAACCCTAACCGGATTAAATCCAGCACTCAGCGGAGAATTACGGTTGTATGGTCAAGAGTTAAGTGCCTATTCCAACGCAAAAAGAGCCCAACTAATTTCGCTTGTATTGACCCGAAAAAATGCGGCTCCGAATCTGCTGGTCAAAGAGGTTTTGGCTTTAGGCAGACAACCCCACCTCAATTGGTGGGGGCAACTTCAAGGCGAAGACCACCGCATCATTCAAGAAGTAAGCAGCCTACTTTCTTTAGATCGTCTTTTAGAAAAGAACTGCACCGAATTGAGTGACGGGCAGCTTCAAAAGGTTCTTTTGGGACGGGCTATCGTGCAGGATACTCCGCTTATACTTCTGGACGAACCCACGACTCATTTAGACCTGGAGCACAAAGCCGAACTCCTACGTCTGCTCAAACAACTTTGCCGCGAGAAGGGCAAAACCATTCTGTACAGCACCCATGATATTGAATGGGCTCTTGAAATCAGCGATCGAATTTGGTTTATGGACGGAAAGGACAATCCGGTCTTTACGCCTGAAGAAGGGATTGCTTCTGGCCTGTTTGACCGACTATTTTCGCGGGAATTCCTGCAGTTCGATCGGCAAAACCGCCGATTCAAATTGCAGTAATTTCGGTATCTTTAATTGAAATTTTCATTCCCAATGACCTTAGACCCTTTCGTATTTGTATTGCTTCTCTTTGTCACCCTTGTATTGGGAGGACTGCTTGGATTCTTTGTACAAAAGAAGCTGGGCCAGGGGCAGGAAGGGCTCTGGGCCGAAAGGCAGCTTCAACAAGAAAAGCAGGTGGATGAACTCCGCGGACAACTGCAGAAATCTGAGGAGATTAAACAGCAGATTTTACAGGAGCAGGAAGGGCTTAAGCTTAAACTTCAAGAAAGTGAACTCCGCCGAGAAGGAGTGGTGAAACAGCTAGAAGATCAAAAAGAAGAACTCGAAAAGCTACAGGAAAAGTTCACCTTGGAGTTCGAAAACCTGGCTCAGAAAATTTTAGACGAGAAAAGCGAAAAGTTTGCCCTACAGAACCAGAAAAATATCAAAGTGATTCTGGATCCTCTAAAAGAAAAAATCAAACAGTTCGAAACCAAAGTTGACGATACACAAAAGGCGAATATTGGTATCCATGCAGCCCTAAAACAACAACTGGAACATCTTCAGGCTCAAAATATGAAGATGACCAAAGAAACGGAGAACCTGACCAAAGCCCTCAAAGGAGACAGCAAGATGCAAGGGAACTGGGGCGAGTTGGTTCTGGAGCGTGTTCTGGAAAAATCCGGCTTAGAAAAAGACCGGGAGTACAGCGTGCAGCAAAGTCATATCGGTGAAGACGGCCAACGCCTTATGCCCGATGTCATCATCCACCTGCCGGATGGCAAAAAAATGATTGTCGATTCCAAGGTTTCTCTAACCGATTACGAGCGCTATGTCAATGCCGAATCCGAAGAAGATCAACAAAAGGCACTGAAACAGCACATGATTTCCCTTCAGCGGCACATCGATCAGCTCTCGGCCAAAAAATACGAGGATCTGTACCAAATGGAAAGCCCCGATTTTGTGCTTCTCTTTGTTCCCATTGAACCTGCCTTCGCCCTGGCCATGAACCACAACAACGACTTCTATGTCAAGGCTTTCGAAAAGAATATTGTGATCGTGACCCCGACTACCCTATTGGCGACCTTGCGAACGATAGACAGCATGTGGGTGAACGAAAAGCAGCGTAAAAATGCCATCGAAATTGCCCGACAGGCGGGAGCTCTCTACGATAAGTTTGAAGGCTTTGTCGGCGATCTCACCCGCGTAGGCAAGCGCATGGATGATGCCAAAAAGGAATACGAAGGCGCCATGAACAAGCTGGTACTCGGTCGTGGTAACCTGGTGGTCAGTGTACAAAAGCTCAAACAAATGGGGGCTAAAGCAAAAAAAGCCCTGCCCGAAGCCATTTTAAATCGCGCTCAACAACAGCCAGAAGCGCCAGATGAAATCGAAAACACTACCTTAACGTCCTAAACCAGGTAAATGAGAAGAATTGTTTCTACCCTTTTATTTTTAATCCTGATCGGCGGTGGCATCTATTTTGCCTTCATCTATTACGCTACTTTTAGCGAGGGAGTGCGGTCCGGAGAGCTGATTAAATTCAGCCACAAAGGGGTGATCGTCAAAACCTGGGAAGGAGAAATCAGTCAAGGTATTTCTGGTGCGCAGATCTTTTCTTTTTCTGTCGAAGACAAGAACCAAGAGGTGGTCGAGCGCATGATTGATTATCAAGGCAAATACGTCAAAGTCACCTATAAAGAGCGCTTTGGCACCTTCTTCTGGTTAGGAGACACCAAGTACTACATCACCAAGGTAGAGCTGGAAGACTCCCCTCACCTCAAGCGCAAAACCGCTACAGAATCTAAAAATTAAGGCAAGTAATCCGCCGCATCCCGATCCAAGAACCACTGCAATTGACCGTTGGTTGGTCTTACCAGGTGCGAAGGGTATTCATCGTATCCGACTTTTCGGAAGTATAGATCCGCAATGACCTCTGATTTTTGCTCTCCAGCAACTAAAAAGCAAACCTCCTCGGCGTTGTTAATCAAAGCTCCGTTCAGGCTAATTCTCTTCTGACCGCTCTTCGGGTGTTCCGCCACAACGCAGTAGTCATCAGCCTCCCAAAGGTCAATTTCGTGTGGAAAAATAGAGGCGGTATGCCCATCATCACCCAGACCCAACATCAGCAGATCAAAGGAGGGCAAAAAGTTTTTCTTCGGCAAAGTATCGTCCAAAAGCACACCATAACGAAGGGCTTCGCCGGCGGGATCATCTTCTCCCTGAATACGGTGAACCTTTTCGGGATCCACTCCTATCCTGGAAAGCAGTTTCTCCTGGGTCATACCGTAATTGCTCTCCTTATCCTCGGGAGCTACACAGCGCTCGTCCCCCCAGTACCAATGCACATCATTCCAGGCAACGGCCTGCTTGTAATTGGCCGCCAAGATTTCAAAGGTCAGGCCCGGGGTACTCCCGCCGGAAAGGCAGAGGTGAAATCCCTCTCGTTTGGATCGAATTCTTTGAATCAAGTAGGCCGCAAAAGCCTCTGCTAGTTCTTCTTTATCTGCGAAAACCGCACGGTTTCTAAACATGAGTTGCTTAACAAATTACACAATAGCCCGGGTCATCAGTCAAGTGTTCTCCGGGGTTTCTCCAATAGCCCAAGCCTTCGATCAACTCGTCAGCGTGCTCTGGACCCCAAACCCCTGCCGCATAGCCATACATCCTTACATTGGCTCCTTTTTTCCAATAACCCAGAATGGGATCTACGAATTCCCAGGCCGCTTCCACTTCGTCGGCTCGAGCATAGAGGGTAGCATCCCCCTGCATGGCATCGAGCAAAAGGCGTTCATAGGCCTGCATCACATAAGTTTCGGCTAAAGAGGAATAGTAAAAGTCGAGGTTTGCCCGCTCAACCTTAAAACCTTGACCGGGTACCTTAACTCCGAACTTGATCATCATTCCCTCGTTGGGCTGAATGCGGATGATCAGCTTATTGTCCTTGTTGTCCATACCTACATCCTTGAAAATCTGATGGTGCGGTGTTTTAAAGTGAATCACCACTTCAGTCACCTTGGTCGGCATGCGTTTAGCTGTTCGTACGTAAAAGGGAACTCCTTCCCAGCGCCAGTTGTCCACATAGAACTTAATGGCTGCATAGGTTTCTGTGGTCGAAATGGGGTCTACCCCTTCTTCTTCCCGGTAGCCTTTGACCTTTACTCCATCAACTTCAGAGGCCACGTATTGACCCCTGATCGTGTTTTGATGAAGTTCTTCTTCGCTTTTCATCACCCGCAGTGACTTCAGCGCTTTTACTTTTTCGTTTCGTATGTCTTCAGGACGGTTGCTTATGGGTGGCTCCATAACCACCAAGGAGACAATTTGCAGGAGGTGGTTTTGGAACATATCGCGGACAGCACCGGATTTATCGTAGTACCCCCCTCTTTTTTCAACACCCACCTGTTCCGCATTGGTGATTTCAACGTGGTGGATGTAATTTCTATTCCACAAGGGCTCAAAGATGGAATTAGAAAAACGCGTAACCAAGAGGTTTTGCACCGTCTCTTTACCCAAGTAATGATCGATACGGTAGATCTGCTTTTCGTTGAAATACTGCTGCAATCCCTGATTGAGTTCTTTGGCTGAATCCAAGCTGTAACCAAAAGGCTTTTCAACGATCAACCGTCGCCACCCCTCTACCTGCTTGTTCAGATCTTGCTCAGCTAATTTGGCCGCAATCGTCTTGTACAGGACCGGTGGGGTCGAAAGGTAAAAGATATAATTGCCTCGGGTCCCCATCTGCACATTGATTCGGTCAATTCGTTCTTTTAAGGGGCCGTAAGAATCTTCATAACTACCACCGACATCTTCATAGAAAAAGCGACTGGAAAACCGCTTGATATAGTCTTCCCGTAAATCGTCGAGACGTTTCTCTAAATAGGGGCTTTTTTCCACGACTCGGTCCCGAAATTCTTCATCACTCATCGGGCTGCGACTCACGCCTAAGACGGCAAAATTCTCGGGTAGTTGCCGCGCAACGTACAAATTAAAGAGGGCTGGAACGAGCTTTCGGGCCGTCAAATCTCCTGAGGCTCCGAAGATTACCAAGAGTTGGTGATCGGTTTTAGACAGTGGCATAATAGTCGTTGGCTTGTACCCGACGAAGATAAGGTTTATTTTAGGTTCCTCTTTGGACAAAGCCGGTCAAGGCCGGTGCATTCCTGAGGAATCAATTGGAAGACAGATGAAAAAACAACACTACGATTTTGGCCTGGTTGGACTGGGTGTTATGGGACGCAATTTTATCCTGAATGTGGCTGACAATAACTTTGCTGCAGCCGGTTTAGACGTAAGCCAAGAGCAGGTTGACACCCTGATAGCGGAAGGTGGAAATCCGGATCGGGTCAATGCAACGACTCAGGCGAGTGAGTTTGTATCATCCCTGAAGCAACCCAGAAGAATTATGATGCTGGTTCCTGCAGGTAAAATAGTAGATCAAGTCATCGCGAACCTCTTGCCATTACTCCGTCCAGGAGACCTCTTAATCGATGGTGGAAATTCCTATTACACCGATACGGATCGGCGGGAGGCAGAACTCAAAGAAAAAGGAATCCTCTATCTGGGAGCCGGAGTCTCAGGAGGAGCCGAGGGTGCTCGAAAAGGTCCGAGTATTATGCCCGGTGGATCCCCTGAAGCTTATCCGCTTATTCAACCGGTATTTGAAGCGGCAGCGGCTAAATTTGAAGGAGAACCCTGTGTTGCTTACATGGGGAAAAAGTCGGCCGGCAACTACGTCAAAATGGTTCACAATGGCATCGAATACGCCTTGATGCAGATGCTTACTGAGATGTATGACCTGATGAAAAAATCCAGCAATGCGACCAATCTCGAAATGTCCGAGCGATTCAGCGAGTGGAATACCGGCCGGTTGCAGTCCTTCTTAGTCGAAATTACCGCAGACATTTTACAGCAAAAGGACCCGCTGGAAGAGGGATTCCTCATAGACCGAATTTTGGATAAGGCCAAGCAAAAAGGCACCGGAAAATGGACCTCTCAAAATGCAATGGACCTGGGCATCCCTGTTCCAACCATTGATATGGCCGTTACCATGAGGGGGCTTAGTGGACTCAAAGCCCTAAGGGAGGAGCTGATGCCAAATACCACCGCCCTATCCCCGAAAATCTCAATCAAAAGGACTTGATGAAAATGGCTGAGGAGGCCCTCTATTTTGGATTCTTGGTATCCTATGCGCAGGGTATGCATCTGCTCGCAGAGGCTTCCAGTGAATACGGCTATGAATTGCCTATGGTTGCCATTGCCAAAATCTGGAGGGAAGGCTGTATCATTCGAGCGGCACTGCTGGAAGATATCGCGCAGGCGTACCAAGAGGAACCCCACCTAAAACATTTGCTACTCGCCCCCTCTTTTGTGGCCAAAGTTCAAAGCTGCGTTGCGTCAACCAGAAGCCTTTTGAGCTACAGCATCAGTAACGGAATTTCTTTACCGGCTTTGTCAACAACTCTTTTGTATTTTGAGTGCTTTACCAGCCGCAGAATGCCGACCAATATGATTCAGGCACAACGCGATTATTTTGGCTCGCACACCTACGAACGTACCGACAGAGAAGGGACTTTCCATACAAAATGGTCTAAGATTTAACAAAAAGACCAATCGGTTAGCTGTTGAGATAGAGGCTTTTCCTTATATTTAGGAATCTAGTGGTAAACTCTATGACCAAATCGGAGTGGAAATCTTTTTTTGACCGAGACTTTCTCAAGAACACCCTGGCTGCCCTTGGTGGAGCCCTGAGTGCGCTCTTGATTTACTACCTCCTGACCAGACTCGACAAGCAAAAAGTGAGTCGCCTCGCCTCCGAAAAGGACGGGCGCCGTATGCGCTATTTAGGTGGACTTGTGCGGGCCAGCCAGAGCCAAAGTCAGCTATTTCTTGAAAATTTAAATCGTTTGATCGGCGAAATGAAGACAGGCCCTTTGTACTTCCCTTCCTTGGCACCGAATAGTCAACAGCACCTAGAAAGACTTTCGAATCTCCTGAATAACGAGGACTACTTCGAAGCCTATATCGATCAATTTGGCCAGGAAAATATGGGGGCTTATCACGAAATGACGTCTTCTGTTGATTTCTTTATCGCTCAAGACAAAGACCTGCGTCAATTGCTGGCTGCCGCCCAAGACGAAGACCTGAAGCGTAAATCGGTCTATCTTTCGATGGTCTACGATTTGCTTAAAAGAGGATCTGAAGTCCTTCAACTTGTATCTATTACGGGCACCGAGGGTCATCAGGAAATCAAATCGATCTACGATGCCTACCACAGCCAATTTGCATCCTATGAAGATCTGGCTTATCACCAGAATTTCTTCATTAAACCTATGCTTGAGAAAGTCTTCGTACATGTAGGAAAAGAAGACCCTGTGGTTCTGGAACTTTCGACGGCCTTCAAGTCGGCTCACAATTTGTACCGGGAGATCGAGCAGCAACAAATCGAGATGCAAACACGTCTAACCGAGCTGTTGGACGTCTATAAAAATCGAGCGCAACTCTTTCACCAACAGGCCTTACCCATCACAGAAACCTTGAGTTCCTCCGATGAGGAAGGCGGCAAAAAAAGGAAAAGGAAGCCTAAGCCTCCTTTTCCCTCTTTTCTTCTTGTTTTCTAAACTCTGGTCCTATTTAGATAAATACATCTTTCTTCTGGAGTAGAGGTTGTAGAATTCATCGTCCTTCAAGGTATCGATGAACAAGATACTTTCCCCTGTACTCTTCATTTCTGGTCCAAGGTTCTTATTCACATTCGGGAACTTGTTAAAAGAGAAGACCGGCTGCTTGATCGCATACCCATCTAAATGCGGCTTAAAGTTAAAGTCCTTAAGCTTTTTATCGCCAAGCATGATCTTGGTCGCATAATTGACATAGGGCTCTCCATAAGCCTTAGAGATAAACGGAACTGTTCTCGACGCCCTTGGGTTCGCTTCAATGATATAAACCGTATCGTCCTTGATCGCGAATTGGATGTTGATCAAACCAACTGTGTTCAAAGCCAAAGCGATTTTACGTGTGTGGTCCTTGATCTGTTGAAGTACGAACTCTCCTAAGTTAAAAGGAGGCAAGGTGGCATTCGAATCTCCGGAGTGAATACCACAGGGCTCAATATGCTCCATGATTCCGATGATATAGACATCTTCCCCATCGCAAATGGCATCCGCCTCGGCCTCAATCGCTCCATCCAGGTAGTGATCCAACAACAGTTTATTGTTTGGGATTTTGCGAAGCAAGTCCACTACGTGGGCTTCTAAATCCTCCTTGTTGATGACGATCTTCATGCCTTGTCCACCCAATACATAGGAAGGACGCACCAAAAGTGGGAAGTTCAATTCATCAGCCAAAGCCAAGGCCTGATCGGCTGTCTCGGCCACCCCAAATTTTGGATAAGGGATGTTGTGTTCTTTCAAGAGGTTCGAGAAACTTCCCCGATCCTCGGCTAAATCAAGAGATTGGTAGCTTGTTCCGATAATCTTGATCCCGTAACGATCGAGCTTCTCCGCCAGTTTAAGGGCGGTTTGCCCTCCCAACTGCACGATCACCCCTTCGGGCTTTTCATGCAGAATAATGTCGTAAATATGTTCCCAGAATACCGGCTCGAAGTAGAGCTTGTCTGCCGTATCAAAATCAGTCGATACGGTTTCTGGGTTACAGTTGATCATGATGGTCTCGTATCCGCATTCGCTAGAAGCCAATACACCGTGGACACAGCAATAATCAAACTCAATGCCTTGACCAATACGGTTTGGGCCTGAACCCAAAACCAGGATCTTCTTTCGGTCGGTAACCGCGCTATCGTTGGCCACAAATCGCTTACCGTCAGTGGTTTCAATCTCCTCTTCGAAAGTAGAATAATAATAAGGAGTCATCGCCTGGAACTCTGCTGCACAGGTGTCCACCAACTTAAAGACCCGGTTGATGCCCTGATCCATCCGGCGCTTGTGTACTTCACTTTCGTAACATTCTAGCATATGCGCGATCTGACGATCGGCAAATCCTTTCTGCTTGGCTTCCAATAAGAGGGCCTTGGGCAGGGTCTCAATGGAATGCTGGCTAATCTCCTGCTCCAAGAAATGCAGTTCCTCATATTGCTTCAGGAACCACATATCAATTTTGGTTATTTCGTGAATACGAGTCAATGGAATACCCAATTGGATGGCATCGTAAATCACAAAAACCCGGTCCCAGCTGGGTACCGTCAGCTTCTGTATAATTTGCTCGTAATCCGTATAGCCTTTACCATCAGCTCCCAAGCCGTTTCGTTTGATTTCCAAGGACTGCGTGGCCTTGTGGAGGGCTTCCTGGAAGGATCTTCCGATTCCCATCACCTCCCCTACAGATTTCATTTGAAGGCCAAGGGTACGATCAGATCCTTCAAATTTGTCGAAGTTCCAACGCGGGATTTTAACGATGACATAATCCAGGGTCGGCTCGAACAAGGCCGAAGTGGACTGGGTAATTTGGTTCTTTAGTTCATCCAAGGTGTAGCCGATGGCCAACTTGGAGGCGATTTTTGCGATAGGATAACCGGTCGCTTTGGAAGCGAGTGCTGAGGATCGAGATACCCGAGGGTTGATTTCTATAGCAATGATATCTTCTTCTTCGTCAGGGCTTACGGCGAACTGCACATTACATCCTCCGGCAAAGTCACCAATACTGCGCATCATGTGCAAAGCCATATCACGCATACGCTGGAAGGTACGATCAGAAAGGGTCATGGCTGGTGCTACCGTTATGGAATCCCCCGTGTGAATCCCCATAGGATCCATATTCTCGATGGTACAGATAATAACAACGTTGTCATTCTTATCGCGCAAAAGCTCGAGCTCGTACTCCTTCCACCCCATCAAGGCTTTATCGATCATCACCTCGTGAATAGGCGAAACCTCCAGGGCATTACTCAATAAATCATCAAAATCGTCTGGATCGTGGACGATCGCAGCTCCGGCACCCCCAAGGGTAAAAGAAGCCCGGATGACCAATGGAAAACCGAATTCTTGAGCAATTTCTTTTCCTTTAAGGAAGGAAGTTGCCGCCGCTTGAGGAGGCATCCCGATTCCAATTTTCAACATCAACTCGCGGAACTTCTCGCGGTCTTCTGTAATGTTGATCGCATCGATATCGACACCGATAATCTCTACTCCGAAGTCTTCCCAAATGCCTTTTTCGTCTGCCTCAATACACAAGTTCAGTGCCGTTTGCCCTCCCATCGTTGGCAATACAGCATCAATATTATCGTGCTTCTTTAGAATTTCGATAATGGATTTTGTGGTCAATGGCTTCAGGTAAATGTGATCCGCCATTGAAGGATCCGTCATAATGGTCGCCGGGTTGCTGTTGATCAGAATCGTTTCGATACCATCTTCGCGAAGAGATCGAAGCGCCTGTGAACCGGAATAATCAAATTCACACGCCTGTCCGATAATGATCGGTCCAGAACCAATGATGAGGATACAGTTGAGGTCTTTTCTTTTCGGCATAGTGTACTCGTTTTAAGCCCAATTTTCAGGGATTGTGGGGTATTATGTAAAGCAGTTTTGAAAAAGGTTCAAAAAAGGTGCTACCTGTAAAAGTAACACCTTTTTAATCTCTTATTCGATCATTTATTTCTTGTGACGAGGCTCAGAAGAAACCGATAATTTCTTTCTACCCTTAGCTCTTCTGCTCGCTAGGACTTTTCTTCCGTTGCTGACGCCATACGCTCTCTAAAACCGTGCTTGTTGCGACGTTTACGTTTTGAAGGCTGATATGTTCTTTTCATTCGATGGTCTCTTTAACAAATTGAGCAGAAGTTTTCTAGATCAGAATCTCCATTTCTGTCTAAAAATTCTGGGCGCAAATATACAAAGAGTTTTTAGTCGCGCAAATACATCTGCGTTTTTGTTCGCCTTAAAAAACACTATTTTTGCCTCCTACTTCATAAGAATCAAAAGAGACTATGTTTCACAAAAATATAAAGCTTGTTCTTGTTGCCCTAATCGTCGGATTCGCCGTCTATCAATTTGTTGAAGGACTGATCGGCAACGGTATCGCTTTACTCCTGCTTTCTACCATATTTATTTTCTTGTATTTCAGAAATGAAATCATCCTTCTGGCCTTCTTGCGCATGCGGAAGCAGGACTTGGAGGGAACTCAGAAGTGGTTGGACCGCATCAAAAACCCGGAGGCTTCATTGACCCAGAAGCAACAAGGTTACTACCACTATATGCACGGTATTCTCTTTTCTCAAAAAAACCTGACCCAAGCCGAAAAGCATTTTAAAAAGGCACTGAAGCTCGGTCTGAATATGGATTACGACGTCGCCATGGCCAAACTCAGCCTTGCCGGCATCGCCATGCAGAAGAGACGTAAAAGAGAAGCTACTCAACTCTTGCAAGAAGCCAAAAAGCTAGATAAAAACAATATGCTGACCGATCAGATTAAGGTCTTGCAACAGCAGATGAAGAAAATCTAAATCGGCGGCACGGTTCTTGATCGCCTAATGCAGATCAAACACCACCATGAAAAAGCTCTTTTATTGGGGTCTTCTATTAACACTGACCTCCTGCTTTCCGACCAAAACAGCGCCTAAAATAAAAACCTACAAACTCCAAAAGGCCAAACGGTTGGACTCGAGCCTGCCCAAAGACGTGGCCTTCATCTTTCAGGATAAAAAGGACGAAGGGACCTTCTATCAATTTCTGCAATCTAAGTATAGTCTGGATGAGGAGCAGATGAATGATGCTATTCCTTTCGTTGTAGATAACAGAACCTATTTCTTCAATTTTTACGAAAGGGATCGAACTTCAGAAGCCTTCTTATTAGGAGCGATGCTCGCTGTAGCTGTAGCAGGCGGAGATCCGTCGGGTGCAGACTACACGGTCTCTGGAAGTCAAAAGTGGTACATCGCCTTGCTCGTATTTGATGAAGAGGAAAAAGACGCGTTAGACGAAGAGCATCCTCATAGAAAACGAATCATCGCCTATCTCGATCTACTAAGACGAGAATACTACGGTCTTTACAGCCCGATCGAACAAGAATTCAGAACAGGGAATTAAGAGCCGCTGCGGTAGTATCCCTTTTTGGGGATTTCTATGACATAGGATTTCCCACTGCTGTTATCCAGATGTGGCTGACGCAACCAAGGGTTGTGACGCTTAAGTACCTTGTAACTCAAATCGTATTGCTTCGCAAAATCGGCCCAGCTGCTCACAGCAGAATCGACTTGCACTTCAAAGGTGGGCACCTGTACATAGAGGTCTTCCTCCTCAAACTGAAAACCGTAGTTTTCTGGGTTCGATAGAATTTCTTTGATCGCCATGATACGGAATACATAGCGGCCTGTTTCTTCGCCGAGCAACAAATCGTAGTAGTTATCGGCTTTTTGGATATCCATATACTTCTGAATTCCATTAGGACCTGCATTGTATGCAGCCGCTGTCAAGGTCCAGGTTCCGAATCGCTCTTTCCACTTTTTTAAATACTCGCAGGCTACCTGAGTAGATTTTTCCAAGTTGTAACGCTCATCTACATTCTTATTGACTTCTAGTCCGTACTCCTTACCCGTGGCGCGCATAATTTGCCAGAAACCAGTCGCTCCGGCAGGACTGACTACATTGGTCAAACCACTCTCGGCAACAGCCAGGTATTTGAAGTCATCAGGAATCCCATTTTTGGCCAGAATAGGCTCTATAATCGGGAAATACTTGTTCGCTCTTTTAATTAACAAAAGAGCGTTTGATTGCCAATAGGTATTGACCAAAAATTCGCGGTCAACACGCTCCATGATTTCGGGATCCGTAAAAGGAACCTTTTCTCCTGCAAAATGGAGATCAGCGGGGATGTCAATCGCCTTGATGTTGTACTCATCCGCTACTTGTCGATCCGATTGTTCTTTATCGTCCTCTAATTGGGTGTTGTTTACCGGGTCCTGTTGGGTAGCAAAAACAAAACTACCAATAACAAAAGCAAAGCCGATTCCGGCGAAAAAAGACTTAACAGAAGGCGTATTCCGTGACATATCTCAAGAGGTTTAAAACAACCGTTACATGGGGTAGGCAACGGCCGATACATTAATCTGTTCTCGAAGATACCATTTTGCCCCTATTCTCCTTTAAAATCAGGTCGGGAAGCCGTTCATTCAGCCATTTTGCCCGATGAATGACCAAGGTATGGGTTGCGCCTTCAACCAAATAGCATTCCCCCAAGTGTTGTGCCGGAAAAACGGCGTCCTTTGTCCCGTGAATATGCACCACGCCTGGGATAGGCTCCTCTCTTGACCAATTGACCAGCTCGTTAATCCCCCAATCCAAATGCCGTTTGTCGGCCAAACCCAGGTAACGCTCATAAAGTTTTAAGCGCTTTTCAACAGCCTCTCCAAAGGCATAGCGGGCGACCCAGTCAAGACGGTTGATCAATTGAGTGGGTAACAAGCGATGGGCGGAGGTATATCGAGCAAACCACATCTTGGGAGGTAACTCCTTTTTGGATTTAATACTGGAGATGATAATGACCTGCCTGGGTTTGCAAAAAGCAGCCATTTCTTGCACGAGTACCCCACCAAAAGATACCCCGATCAAAACGGATCCTTCCGGTATATCTGAGGCCCATTTGGCTGCATAAGCTGACAAATCCATGCCCGGTTCCGGTAACTCCCAATCCAGAAAGTGGTTCTGAAATTGGTTTTCGGGTAACCGAATATGTTCAAAGATTTTTGAAGACGCAGCCATCCCTGGCATCCAGTAGATGGGAATAGGCTTTTGATCCTCAGATGGAACCTCATCGACCATATCTCCGCATTCATCGAGTTTGGATAGGAAATTAGCCTTTTTTTAACTAATTTTGTCCTCCTTTTGCAATCGTCTGTCCATTTTTTTTGGAGATGAAAAATGCGGGAAGAAGGCCTTGAGAAAGCCTTCTTTTTTAACCGCTAGCGCTAAAACAAACTATATGAACAACATCGAGATTAAGGACAACAGCTTCCTGCGTCAATTTGAAACTACCGTTAACGGTCATTTGGCTAAAATTGAGTACTCCTCGCAAGAAAGAAAAGTGTTTTTGACCAAGTTGGTTATCCCAGAGGAAATTCAAGTGGAAGGTTTCAAAGAAAACTTCATCAAAGCCGTTCTGCACCATTTGCAAGAGCAAGAAATGAGAGTGGTACCAACAAGTCCACACATTGCCGGCTTCTTGAGAAAGAATAGACAATACAAAGAAATGTTGCCTGTAGGCATTCGTATCTAAGGGTATTGTAATGAACAGAAAGCCTCCAAACGGGGGCTTTTTTTATGCCCAAAAATGAACGAATAAATTAGACCAGTTCCCCACGCATCAGGCCTTGCTCGTCGATCTCTGTAAAGCGAACATCGCGAATGCTTCCCGCCAGGGAAGGGTCCCAAGGGGCCCGTAGCTTTACGTAGTTTGGACTAAAGCCGTAGATGTATCCTTTCTTGTTCTCTTCTTCAAACAAGACCGGCCAGGTTTTCTCGAGCTGGCTTTCGTAAAATTGCCTTCTTTTCTTTACCGATAGGGTGCGAAGCATTTTACTGCGCTTTGCACGAACGGCTTGCGGAACTACCTCTTCCATGGCTGCTGCCTCGGTATTCGCTCGCTCGGAATAAGGAAACACATGCAGGTAAGAAATCGGAAGCTCGTGCAAAAAGTGGTAGGTCTTTAAAAACTCTTCTTCTGTTTCTCCTGGAAATCCGACAATAACATCGACACCGATACAAGCGTCCGGCATCGCCGTTTTGATATGTGCCACCCGGTTGCGGTACAAAGGGCTGAGGTAGCGACGTTTCATTTTCTTTAAAATGATATCTGACCCACTTTGCAAGGGAACGTGAAAATGAGGCACAAAACGTTTGCTTTGGGCCACAAAAGAAATGGTCTCGTCGGACAAGAGGTTGGGTTCAATAGAAGAAATTCTCAGTCGAGAAATGCCTTCTTGCTCATCAAGGGCCTCAACCAGCTCTTGAAAGGTATGCTCGTGCCGTTTATTCCCGAACTCCCCTTTTCCGTAGTCTCCAATATTCACTCCAGTCAGCACGATTTCGGGCACCCCCTTATCAGCAATCTCTTGGGCTTTCGCCAGAACACTTTCGAGGGTATCACTTCGTGATATTCCTCTGGCAAGCGGAATGGTACAATAGGTACACTTGTAATCGCAGCGTCCTGAACTTTTAAGAAGGCACGTGTGCGATCTCCGATGGAATATCCGCCCTGATAGGAATCAACCTCTTCAATACCACAACTGTGGTACTCCCCTAGCCCTTCTGGATTGGCTTCCGCCTTGGCTTCAGCGTCCGGATAACGCTCCAGGAGTTCCTTAAGGTACTGCGGGAGTTTAAATTTCTCTGTCGCCCCCAACACCAAATCAACTCCGTCAACCGCTGCCAGTTCTTCTGGCTTCAGTTGCGCATAGCAGCCAATGGCCGCCAAATAGGCTTTGGGATTGCGTTTGTGCGCTTGACGTACGATCGTTTTGAATCGCTGATCAGCATTTTCAGTCACCGAACAGGTATTGATGACATACATGTCTGCCACCTCCTCAAAAGGAACCCGTTCAAATCCCAAGTCCTCGGTCTGTCGAGCAATCGTCGAAGTCTCCGAAAAATTGAGTTTGCAACCCAGGGTGTGAAAGGCCACTTTTTTAGACATGATTCTTATTATGTTCTGTAGGGGGCGGTCATCCCGAATACGGTTTCGAGTATCGCTCGCTCGTTCTCGTCAAATTCAACTCCGCGTCTGGCCATCATGGCTTCAGCGGTTTCAAAGGCTTTATTGGTTTTGTACTCTGTATAGCCCGAAGCTCCGCCCCAACTAAAACTAGGAATAAAATTGCGCGGAAAACCACTCCCGAAAATATTGGCACTCACTCCCACTACAGTACCCGTATTGAACATGGTATTAATCCCTGCTTTGCTGTGGTCCCCCATCATCAACCCACAAAACTGCAGACCGGTATGGGCAAAACGCCCAGAGGCATAGTCCCATAAGCGTACAGGAGCGTAGTTGTTTTTTAGATTGGAGGTATTGGTGTCGGCTCCTAAATTGCACCATTCGCCCAAGACCGAATTTCCAAGGAACCCTTCATGCCCTTTATTGCTATACCCCATGAGGATGGCATTGTTTACTTCCCCTCCAACCTTGCAATAAGGACCAAAGGTGGACGGCCCGTAGATCTTTGATCCAATTTTTAGTTGAGCCCCTTCGCACAAGGCCAGCCCGCCACGAACAATACTGCCCTCCATAATTTTGGCCTCTGAACCGATATAGATCGGGCCATTCTTGGTATTGAGAATACTGCACTCTACTTCGGCTCCTTCTTCTAAAAAGATCAAATTAGAATCCCCCAAAACCGTATTGGTAAAAGAAAGTCGCTGAGAGGAACGCCCGGCAGTGAGTAGTTCATAGTCATACTCTATTGCCGTTCCATTTTTTGAAAACAAATCCCAGGGTTTCTGGATCCAGATTAGCTCTTCTTCAAAATCTCGCTTGGTCAATTTCAGGCTGTCCGAATGATCAACCCACTCCCCTCGATAGGCCAAAAGTTGATCTTCTTGATAGAGAGCCTCTCCTCGATTTAACCCTTTGATTTTATCCAGTAGTGCCGGAGTCGGTAAAAGTGTTGCTCGTAGAACCAGATTTTCTGAGTCAGGGGCACAAGGATACTTCCCTTTCAGGTATTCCGGCCCCCAACTCTCACACTTTTTTCCTAAAGCCTTTTCCCATCGTTCACGAAAAGTCAGTATGCCCATCCGCAATTCCGCCAAGGGTTTTGTGTAAGTAAATGGAAGGAATTCTGAATGAAGTCCGAAGTCTGCGAGAATAATTTTCATGACCCAAAGGTACGTTCTAAAACAAAAAACTCCTGCCGCAGCAAGAGTTTTGAATTTTGTTCCAGGCTGTCAGCCTCCGAAATTTACTTTTGAAATTTCTTGTACTTGTTCTTGAACTTGTCAATACGACCCGCCGTATCGATAAGTTTGGTCTTCCCGGTGTAGAAAGGGTGAGACGTGCGAGAAATCTCGAGCTTGATGAGCGGGTACTCCTCGCCATCAACCGTAATCGTCTCTTTAGACTCTGCGGTCGACTTGGTGATAAATACATCTTCGTTAGACATGTCTTTAAAAGCGACTAGTCTGTAGTTTGAAGGGTGGATATCTTTTTGCATGAGTTTTCTCTTTGATCCTTTTAGGGCCGCAAATTTAGTTATTTTTTAATTGCACACAAGGTATTTTAATCTTGGAGGCAAAAAAAACTACATTTATATGTAACAAAAATACATCCTTCCCAACTAAGGAGGGTAACCACGCTAAAATTTTTACAACATGGAACAACCTAAAACAAGTAAGTACGCATTTCAATACGGTCTCTTTCTAGGGCTTGTATCAATTGGCTTTAACTTCATGCTCTACACGCAAGAATTGCACTACGAGCAAAGTGCTGTGAACAACATCGTCGGCTTTGGCCTCCTGTTTATTTTTATCCTTTTGGGAATTTTGGCCTTCAAAAAAGCTAATAATGGTTTTGTTTCTCTAGGCCAAGCTCTAAAAACAGGAGTTGGAGTGGCAATCGTTAGTGCGCTACTCGGTGGTATTTATGGATTTATTTTTGCCAACTACATCGAGCCTGAATTCTTTGACAAGGTTATGGAGATTGCGCGTGAAACGGCGATAGCTAACAACCCAGAGATCAATCGCGAACAGTTGGATCAGGGAATTGCTTTCCAAAAGAAACTGATGCCTTTCTTCCCCCTCATTGGGATTGTGGTTAGTGCAATCGTGGCTTTAATATTTTCGCTAATCATTGGATTGGTCGTTCGAAAGACGGAAGCCTAAAGAGAAGAAAGAACGTACAAAAAGTACTACTTTTGAGGGGAAGTTAGAAGGACTATGCAGATTTCCATTGTCATTCCCTTATTAAACGAGCAGGAATCCCTGCAAGAATTATACGATTGGATTGCGTCTGTGATGCAGTCCAATCGCTTTTTATACGAGATCATCTTCATCGATGACGGAAGTACGGATGGCAGCTGGTCTGTTATTCAAGGTCTATCGGAACAATACGCCGAAGTACGGGGAATCCGTTTCCGTAAAAACTTTGGGAAGTCGCAAGCCCTGGACGCCGGTTTTAAAGCCGCCAAGGGAGAGGTCATTATCACCATGGATGCGGATCTTCAAGACAACCCGGAAGAAATTCCGGAACTCTATCGTCTGATCACCGAATCCCGTTTTGATTTGATTTCGGGCTGGAAAAAGAAGCGTCACGATCCTGTCTTTGCCAAAAACCTCCCTTCTAAATTGTTTAATTGGGCTGCTCGCAAAACGTCCGGGTTGCGTTTGCACGATTTTAACTGTGGACTTAAAGCCTTTCGCAGGGATGTCGCCAAGGGAATTGAAGTTTCGGGAGATATGCACCGCTACATCCCCGTTTTGGCTAAAAATGCGGGCTACAGCCGTATTGGTGAAATGGTCGTCAAGCACCAGGCACGCAAATACGGACACACCAAATTTGGTGCAGAGCGCTTTATCAACGGCTTTCTGGACCTGATTACTATTTGGTTTGTTTCCAAATTTGGCCGCCAGCCATGCACCTTTTTGGCGCCCTCGGGGCGCTGATGTTCGTCATCGGGTTTGGTTTCGCCCTCTACCTCGGAGTCGAAAAAATCATGATCATGCAGGATTATTACGCAGCTGAAGCGGCGGGAAGTGCCCTGCCCAACATTCGCTTGATCACCGAAAGACCAGAATTCTATCTCTCATTGACCGCTATGATTGTGGGAACTCAATTGTTTTTAGCCGGTTTTTTAGGCGAGATTTTGGTCCGTAACAACAAAAAAGGGCATGCTTACCACATTGCAGAAAAAATAAACTTCCGGAAAGAAACCAATGAATATCTTTAGGTAGTAAAAACGTACAACCGGGAATATTCCAATTTAAATTTAGTCCATGAGCGCATTAAACCCCGCGGTATTGGAAGCCGCAAAAGCATGGTTAACCCCAACCTTTGACCAGCAAACACAAGAGCAAATTCACAAGCTAATCGAGCAAGATCCCGCTGAACTGGAAGATTGTTTTTACAAGAGTCTGGAATTTGGAACAGGAGGAATGCGTGGTGTAATGGGTGTGGGAACCAACCGCATCAACCGCTACACTCTGGGGAAGAACACCCAGGGTCTGAGCAATTACATCAAAAAGGTCTATCCGGGTGAGCAAGCAAGGTGGTGATCGCATTCGATTGTCGAAACAATAGTGACACCCTGGCCAGAACGGTGGCCGAAGTACTTTCAGCCAACGGCATCCACGTTTACCTATTTTCGGCATTGAGAACGACTCCGGAACTCAGTTTTGCTGTAAAACATTTGCAATGCCATGCCGGTATTGTTTTGACCGCTTCCCACAACCCGCCTGAATACAACGGGTACAAGGTATACTGGACGGATGGCGGGCAAATTGTTCCTCCACAAGACAAGGCTATTATTGCTGAAATCGATGCCTTGTACTTTTCGGACGTGCAATTCAGCCCGAATGAATCACTCATTGAACTGATCGACACAGAAGTAGATGAGGCCTTCTTCGAAGCCTCTGTAGCTGCAGGTAGCCAAAACGCCGCAGGAAAGGACGATTTTAAAATTGTTTTCACCTCTATTCACGGTACCTCCATCACCGCCATTCCTGAGGTACTCAAGCGTGCCGGTTTTAGCCAGGTAACGGTTATTGAAGAACAGGCTACCCCAGACGGAAACTTTCCTACCGTAAAATCGCCGAATCCAGAAGAACCGGAAGCCTTGGCCATGGCGCTGGCCAAAGCGGATGAAATTGGCGCTGATCTGGTGGTTGGAACCGATCCCGACAGCGACCGACTCGGAATTGCGGTTCGCAACCTGCAAGGAAAAATGGAATTGCTGAACGGTAACCAGACCATGGTATTGATGACCCGTTATCTGCTGGATGCGCAAAAGCAGAAGGGTTTTGCCGGAAATGAATTCGTTGCCACGACCATTGTTTCTACCCCCATGCTGGAGGTGATGGCTAAAGACTATGAAGTTGAGTTCAAGACGGCCCTTACCGGATTCAAATGGATTGGGAAGATGATTAAGGATTTTCCTGTTTCCAAGTTCTTGGGCGGAGGAGAAGAAAGCTTTGGCTACATGGTGGGAGACTTTGTCCGTGATAAAGACGCGGTTACTTCTTCCCTCCTCGCATGCGAAATTGCCAGTGCCGCGAAAGCCAAAGGCAGTAGCTTCTACCAGGAATTGATTCAATGCTATATCGACTACGGTTTCTACAAAGAGAAATTGATCAGTTTGACCAAAAAAGGAAAGAGCGGAGCAGAAGAGATTCAGCAAATGCTTGCCGATTTCAAAAACAACCCGCCTGCCAGTGTACAAGGTTCGGCCTTGAAATGGGTGGAAGATTACAATGAGTCAGCCGCTAAAAATGTGCAGACAGGGGATTCGAAAACCATCGATTTACCCAAGGCCAACGTCCTGATTTACGAAACAGAAGACGGTACCCGTATTGCGGCCCGTCCAAGTGGTACAGAGCCAAAAGTTAAATTTTACATTACAACCAATATGCCCTTGGCTAGTTCTGATAATTTTGCAGAAGTAAACAGCGCGCTTGATCAGAAAATTCAGGGGATCCTGGATGAGCTCAAGCTGGGCTAGTTAATTTCTTCAATGAACTACTTCAAAAAGATCCTGGTATTTGCCAAACCGTACAAGTCTTACGGTTTTATGAATATTGGATTCAATATACTCTACGCCGTTTTTAATGTGCTCTCCATCCTCATTTTCATTCCGACTCTGGGGATACTCTTTGGCACGAATGAAAAAGTAGAGGCTCCACCAGCCTATGAAGGATTAGGCAATCTTCAAGGATATGTGGAAGGGCAATTGAATTTCTTTCTGACCCAAAAAGAATTGGAAGATGGTCCTGTCGCTGCCTTGGCCTTTATTTGCCTGGCGAGTTTGATCATTTTCTTTTTCAAAAACCTCTTCCGCTACGCAGCCATGTACGTCTTGGCCTATTTGCGGACTGGTATGGTGAAGGACTTGCAAGACCAGCTCTACAACAAAACCCTGGGACTGCCCCTCTCCTATTTCAGCGAACAGCGCAAAGGGGACTTGATGGCCAGGATGACGGCGGATGTAAAAGAAGTAGAAAGTTCCATTATCAATTCCTTGGAAGCCCTGGCTCGTGAACCCATCACCATCATTTTGGTGCTGATCAATATGCTGATCATGAGCCCTCGTTTAACCCTGTTCGCCTTTATCTTCCTGCCCATTGCGGGATTCTTGATTTCGGCTGTTGGGAAGCGATTAAAGGCACAGTCCCTGGAAGCTCAAAAAGAGAACGGCCTCTTTCTCTCCTTTTTAGAGGAGACCTTGGGTGGATTAAAAATCATTAAAGCCTTTCGGGCTGAATCCTTTTTGCGTCAACGTTTTGAGCAATCGACTTCTCGCTTTAAAAGCATTATGATTGCCGTACTCCAGCGCAAAGGCCTGGCCTCTCCCTTCTCCGAATTCCTTGGGGTAGCCGTGGTTATTACCGTACTATGGTTCGGAGGCAGCCTGGTATTGAACGAAGAAAGCAGTCTTTCTCCACAAGCTTTTTTGGGGTATATCGGTCTGTTCTATACCATCATCAATCCCGTCAAGGCCATTACCACCGTGAATTACAACATCCGAAAAGGAAACGCCTCGGCCGAGCGTATTTTTGAGGTCTTGGAAACCGAAAATGTGGTTCGCGATCCAGAGACGCCCAAAGTACTGCCTGCCTTCTCCGATGAAATCCTTTTCAAAGGAGTGGACTTTGCTTATGATGAGGAGCCGGTTCTTCAAGATTTCAATTTGCAGATTCCAAAAGGAAAAACCGTCGCCTTGGTCGGACAATCCGGGAGTGGAAAATCAACAGTTGCACAGCTTCTGGCTCGCTTTTATGACATTCAGAAAGGGCAAATCCAGATCGACGGAACCGATATACGGGAGCTCGCTAAAGGGGACCTGCGTAACCTGATCGGAATGGTGACACAAGAAGCCCTCTTATTCAACGATACCGTTCGAAATAATATCGCCCTGAGCAATCCGGAGGCCAGTTTGGAAGAAATTCAAGAAGCCGCCAAGGTGGCCTATGCCCACGATTTTATCATGGAATTGCCAGATGGCTACGATACCCGTATTGGGGATGCTGGCGGGAAACTCAGCGGTGGCCAACGCCAACGCCTATCTATTGCAAGAGCAGTCCTTAAAAACCCTCCCATTCTGATTCTGGACGAAGCGACTTCAGCCTTGGATACCGAGAGTGAACAATGGGTTCAGAAAGCCCTTGAAAAAATGATGAAAGGCAAAACAGCCTTGGTGATCGCTCACCGCCTATCGACCATCCAAAATGCAGACGAAATCGTCGTGATGGAAAAAGGCAAAATCCTTGAGCAGGGTACCCACCAAGAACTGATGAAACCAAAAGCGGTTACAAGAAATTAGTAGAGCTACAGACACTATCTGTTTGATAAGTCGTTATACTTTAAAGAAAAAGCAAACAACGATTAAACCTTTTTCCGAAACAAGAGTCTTAATGGAAAACGACACGACCTTGGTTGCAGAAGAGGACTTTCTGGTGCTATTGCAAGACCCCGCCACCCGGGATAAAGCATTCGAAGAATTGGTGAGCAACTACCAGGAACGCCTGTACTGGCATATCCGCCGCATTGTGCTTGATCACGATGACACGGATGACGTCTTGCAGAATACCTTTATCAAGGTCTTCCGGAACATTGGTGGCTTCAAAGGAGACAGTAAATTGTATTCCTGGATGTACCGGATTGCCACCAACGAGTCGCTGAGTTTTTTAAAACAAAAAAGCAGGAAACTGGGAGTGGGATCCCTGGAACTGCAGGAGAAATTGGTTGAACAACTGGAGTCCGATGTGTATTTTGAAGGGGATGAAATCCAGCTCAAACTACAACAGGCACTGGCTCAACTACCAGAAAAACAAAAGCTGGTATTCAATATGAAGTACTACCAAAACATGAAATACGACGATATTTCGGCGGTTTTGGGGACTTCGGTGGGAGCGCTGAAAACTTCCTACCACCATGCTGTAAAGAAAATAGAAGCCTTTTTGACCACCGAGTAGTCGGTCGAAAAGATAAAAGAGGGAGAAATGAAAAAGAAGGTACCTAATTTTAAAGCTCCAGAAGGATACTTCGAAGGCTTTATGGATCGCCTCAAGGACCGGATGGATGAGAAGAGTTCCATCATTCCTGAGGACGATGGTTTTGGCGTACCGGAGGGGTATTTTGAGTCCTTCGGTGACCACCTACAGGAAAAGCTTCCCCAACAGGGACGCCTCATTCAGTTTAAGCCATGGATGTACGCCGCTGCGGCTGGAATTGCTCTACTCCTTCTTATTCCCTTTACCAATAACGAGCCCGAACAGAACTTTGAGTTAGCCATGAGTGAGCTGGAGGAATACTGGGAAGAAGCCGATTTGGAATTCGCCGCTTTCGAAATCAGTGAGTCTTCGGAATGGAACCCCGAAACCCTCATTGTCGAAAACCCAGATTTAGAAACGGATGAACTTCAGGACTACCTGGAGCAGGAACTCGACCTAGAAGATCAGGAACACTTAATGGAAGAAGATTTAATTTTGGACTATGATGAAGCGCTTTAAAAACAGTTTGGTTGTGATCGCGCTGCTCAGCAGCCTGATGGCCTTTAGCCAAACCCCAAGAAATAAGATCAAAAGCCTCAAAGTGGCCTTTTTAACCGAAAAGCTCTCCCTGAGCACTGAGGAAGCCCAAGCCTTTTGGCCGGTCTACAATGCCTATGAAACCGAGATGCAAGAAGTGCGTCTGAAAGAAAGAAGAAGATTCACGGGTATTATGGCCGATTTAAGATCTATGAATGACCGGGAAGCCGAGGCTTTATTGCAGGCCTACCAAGACTTAAAAAAGGACAAACACGAACTAGAGAGTCGATTTATCGTGGACCTGAAAAAGATTCTTCCTGCTCGGAAAGTCATTCTTCTCTTCCAAGCGGAAGAAGCCTTTAAACGCCGACTGCTCAAGCAATACCGTGAAAACAGAAGAAATCGCTGAGATATCAATCGACAAAAAACAAGAAAAAGAGGCCCTTGGCCTCTTTTTTATTTTAAACCTTTTTCAATTGCCGGAGTCTTACTAGTAGAAACCCAAAAATTACGATACAATGAAACTGATGAAACAAATGGCAATACTCGTACTACTCATCGGAATGATGCAGGGAGTAAATGCTCAAACTCGAGTAGTAAAAGTTTATCCTAAGCACGGTACCGTGGTGACAGCCCTGGTCAAACCCAAAGTGATCGTACACAAAAGGAGTAAATTCTATTTTGCCGATGGGGTTTGGTACAGAGCCAACCGACGCGGGTACGTCGTTACCTCAGCACCGGTTGGACTGCGCGTTAAGACCCTGCCAAGGGCACGAAAAGTGGTGGTTGTCAAAGGGAAGAGATACTACCGCTATAGAGGAATCACTTACCAAAAAAGAAGAGGACACTTTTATGTGGTAACCCTATAAAAGTTGTTTGATTGTTGTTCATTCAAAAGGGCTCCACAACCGGAGCCCTTTTTCATTGCCTTCCCTTGAGGGCCAGAATAAATTTCTTGCCTAACTTCGCCGGCTCATGAGGTTACACAAAAATCTGGTCTGGGCGGTTATTCAAGGCCTGGAGTCCATCGTCAATAAAGAAGAACAAGCGGACAAAGCCGTAGAACGCATTCTGAAAACAGATAAGCGCTGGGGTGCCCGCGACCGGGGCTTTATCGCCTCTACCCTGTACGAAATGGTCCGATATCGGCGCTTGTACGAAAGTCTGGCCGAAGTAAAAGCGCCTTATAAACGGAGCGATTGTTTCCGCTTATTTGGAGTCTGGGCGACCCTAAGAGGTCACGCCCTTCCCGAATGGCCTGAACTCCAGGGAACTCCTGTTCGCCGTATCAAGGGCCGTTACGAAGAAGCCCGCAAGAGCCGGGTTTTACGAGAATCCTTTCCGGATTGGCTGGACCAGAGATGTGTGGAAGAGTTGGGCGAAAAACGCTGGGAAGCCGAAAGCGCTGCCCTCAACAAAGAAGCCGATCTGCTTTTGCGCACCAACACCCTAAAAGGAAATCGCCAAGACTTGATTGCACTGCTCAAAGAAGAACAGATTGAAGCGAAGGCACTGCCTAAAATTGCAGAGGCCGTGTTACTCCCGAAAAGAGCTAATGTGTTTCGACTGAACGCCTTCAAAGAAGGACGATTTGAGGTACAGGATGCCAATTCCCAACGGGTTGCCCACTGGGTTAATCCTCGTCCAGGAGAAAAGGTCATCGATGCTTGTGCCGGAGCGGGAGGCAAGAGTTTACACCTGGCCGCACTCATGGAAAACAAAGGGCAACTGATTGGACTCGATATCTTCCCTGCCAAGCTTAAGGAACTCAAACGTCGCTGTCGTCGAGCCGGAGTGCACAACCTCGAGACCCGCCTTCTGGATTCATCTAAAGTGGTTAAAAAACTCAAAGGCAGTGCCGACAAAGTGTTGATTGATGCACCCTGTAGCGGTCTGGGCGTTTTGAAAAGGAACCCGGATACCAAGTGGAAACTGGATCCCGACTTCCTCAAAAAAATACAGGAACGTCAACAGGAGATCCTTCAACAGTACAGCAGCTGGGTAAAAACGGGCGGAGAACTGACCTACGCCACCTGCTCTATTCTCCCCTCTGAAAACGAAAAACAGGTTGAACTTTTTTTAAAGAGTGAGACCGGAAAAGGTTTTAAGTTACTCAAACAAGAAACCCTTTTTCCTAGCGAAACGGGCTTTGATGGCTTTTTCCTGGCAAAACTGTTGAAAGAATCCTGAAACAGTCAATTGGGTTTTTAAGAGAACCTGTATTTTTGCCATACGTTTCAACGATCTACTTTACTTCATGATCCATTTCTTTGGCCACCCGGCAACCCTCGTTATCGCCGTTCAGACGGATAAAGAACTCTCTCAAAACCAGAGCGAAGCCCTCAGCTGGCTACTCGGCAATAAACCAAAAATCGAACAGGCGTCTCTTGACGCTTTTTTTGTTGGTCCACGAGCCACCATGGTTACTCCCTGGAGTACCAATGCCACGGAGATCACCCAGAACATGGGGATTGAAGGCATTACTAGAATGGAAGAATACCGAGCAGTGGACGAAAAGGATGTTTCTTTCGACCCCATGCTGGAGCAGTTCTACAAGCAGCTGAACCAAGCCCTTTTTACGATCGAAAGAGAAGCAGAGCCGGTTCAATCCATTGAAGATATCGCCGCCTACAACCAGGAACAGGGGCTTGCACTAAGCGAAGAAGAAGTGGATTACCTCAACGGGGTATCGAAACGTCTGGGGCGTTTATTAACGGACTCCGAAGTCTTTGGATTCAGCCAAGTGAACTCTGAGCACTGTCGTCATAAAATATTCAATGGAGAGTTTGTTATCGATGGACAGACTCGCCCCTACTCTCTTTTTCAACTGATCAAGCAGACCACCCAAGACAACCCCAACGAGGTGGTATCGGCTTATAAAGACAATGTCGCTTTTATCAAAGGACCGGAAGTCACTCAGTTTGCGCCCACAGCCCCAGACCGTCCTTCGGTCTATGAAGAAAGTCCCTTTCAATCCGTGCTTTCGCTAAAAGCCGAAACCCACAACTTCCCCACCACCGTGGAGCCCTTTAACGGAGCAGCGACGGGTTCTGGGGGAGAGATTCGGGATCGCCTGGCTGGCGGAAAAGGATCTTTACCCCTAGCGGGAACGGCTGTCTATATGACGGCCTATTCACGATTGGAAAAGCAGCGTGCTTGGGAGGACAACCTGGAGGAACGTCCTTGGCTGTACCAAACTCCCTTGGATATCCTTATTAAGGCGTCCAACGGGGCTTCTGACTTCGGAAATAAATTCGGTCAGCCTCTGATCAGTGGTTCCGTATTGACCTTTGAACACCAAGAGGATGGGCATCAATTGGGCCGTAAACTCGGTTTTGATAAAGTGATTATGCTCGCCGGTGGGATCGGATATGGCAAGCACGAACAAGCCCTCAAAGGAAAAGCCCAAAAAGACAACGACATCGTGGTTTTAGGTGGCGATAACTACCGCATTGGAATGGGTGGCGCCGCTGTATCAAGTGCCGACACAGGAGCCTTTGATTCGGTTATCGAACTCAATGCCGTTCAGCGCTCCAACCCGGAAATGCAGAAACGGGTTGCAAATGCCATTCGGGCACTGGTCGAGTCCAAAGAAAACCCCATCGTCTCTATTCACGATCACGGAGCCGGAGGTCACTTGAACTGTCTTTCGGAACTGGTCGAAGAAAGCGGTGGAAAGATCGAGGTAAGTAAATTACCAGTTGGAGACCCTACCCTCTCCGAAAAAGAAATTATCGGCAACGAATCCCAGGAACGTATGGGTCTTTTGATCGAACCAAAAGACAGAGCGCTCTTAGAAAGAATTGCAGAACGGGAAAGAGCTCCCTTTTATGCGGTTGGAAAAGTAACCGGAGATCAGCACTTCAGTTTTATCTCCTCCCGAGATGGACAGCACCCCATCGATTTGCCTTTGAGTGACTTTTTCGGAAGTTCCCCAAAGACCATCATGGAGGACAAAAGCATACGAATGGAATACCCGCCAATCCCCTATGAATTAGCGGATTTTCACACCTATCTGGAAGAAGTGCTTCAATTGGAAGCCGTGGCCTGTAAGGACTGGTTGACCAATAAAGTGGACCGCTGTGTTGGTGGTCGGGTGGCTAAACAACAATGTGCTGGTCCTTTGCAATTGCCCTTGAACAACTGCGGGGTTATGGCCTTGGATTTTACTAGTGGGCATGGTTTGGCGACCAGTGTTGGCCACTCCCCTGTTTCTGGTCTTATCGATCCTGTCGCCGGAAGCCGCAACAGTATAGCGGAAGCCTTGAGCAACCTGGTATGGGCTCCATTAGAAAAAGGACTCGCTGGGGTATCCCTTTCCGCCAACTGGATGTGGCCATGCCGCAATCCCGGAGAAGACGCCCGTTTATATGAAGCCGTGGAAGCCGTTTCTGATTTTGCCAAAGAGCTCGGGATTAACGTCCCAACAGGGAAGGATTCCTTATCCATGAAACAGAAATACGCTGAGGAAGAAGTCATCGCACCCGGAACCGTCATTATATCGGCCGCGGCCCACTGCGATAACATTAATCAAGTGATCGAGCCCGTCTTGCGAAAAGATGGGGGAAGTATTTACTACCTCAACCTCTCTGGAGAAGAACACCAACTCGGAGGTTCTTCCTTTGCTCAGATACGAAAAGCCATCGGAGAAAAAGCGCCGAGTATTGCCAGTGGTGAGCGCTTCAAACAACAGTTCAATGCCGTGCAGCAGATGATCCGCTCCGGAGCTGTTGTTGCGGGCCATGATATTGGATCAGGCGGTTTAATCACCACTCTTCTCGAGATGTGTTTTGCAGACAACCAACTGGGTGCGCAATTAGACTTCACCGAGGTGAGCGAAAGTGACACCATAAAATTGCTTTTTTCTGAAAACATCGGACTGGTCTTTCAGTTGCGATCCGATCAAGATGCCGCTTTATTACAAGAACTGAATATTCCGGCTATCCGAATTGGGCGACCTCAGAAAAAGGAAGAACTCCTGATTAAAAATCAAGGCGTAGAACTGGGACTCATGATCCCGCATATGCGTCAGGTCTGGTACAAAACCTCCTTCCTTCTGGATCAACACCAGACCACGCCGCGCCTGGCAGAAGAACGATACAACACCTTTCATAAGCAGCCCCTGCACTACAGTTTTCCTTCCGGATTTGAAGGACAGCTCCCCGCTCGCAATACGGGAAGTGCAAAGCCAAAAGCAGCCATCCTCCGTGAAAAGGGAAGTAATTCCGAAAGAGAAATGGCGCATGCTCTTTACCTCGCAGGTTTTGAAGTGATTGATGTTCACATGACTGATCTTGTCAGTGGACGGGAGGACCTCAGAAGTATTAAATTTTTAGGAGCTGTTGGAGGCTTTTCTAACTCGGATGTTCTTGGAAGTGCAAAAGGTTGGGCCGGGGTGTTTAAGTACAACCCCAATGCCAAGGCGGCGCTCAAAAACTTTTTTGAGAGAGAAGACACCTTGTCCATTGGAATCTGTAATGGTTGTCAGTTGTTTATGGAATTGGAATTGCTCTACCCGGAGCACCACGAACACGGTAAAATGACCTACAACGATTCCGGGAAACACGAAAGCGCCTTTACTTCTGTAGTGGTACAGGAAAACCCCTCGGTAATGTTGTCTTCCCTTGCGGGAACCCGTTTGGGAGTTTGGATTTCTCACGGAGAAGGAAAGTTCTATTTACCGGAAGAGCAGAACGCTTATTCTTTGGTGGCCCAATACGGTCACAAAGGGTATCCGTCCAACCCGAATGGATCGGATTACAATACGGCCATGCTCTGTGATACCAGTGGGCGCCATTTGGTGACTATGCCGCATATTGAGCGTTCCATATTCCCTTGGAATTGGGCTCATTATCCGAATAACAGAAGTGGAGACGAAGTTTCTCCCTGGCTACAAGCTTTTATCAACGCCAGAGAATGGTGTGAAAAGCAATAAGCTGGTTCTCTTGTAATTGGCAATTGCATTGCACATCTATCAATAAAGGTGGGCCTCCCTTAAAAAGGAGTTAATTGTCCGGGGCTTTTGTTATGTATTTTTTAAAATTCTTCTCTTTTCGCTATTTTGCGATTTCATATTAGTAACTAACTATGCAGCAGGTAACCCGTCTATTTGATTTCCCCTATTACCAACTTGAGACCTACCCCTTAGAGGAATCTTTGGTCACCAAATACAACGGCAAATGGGAAGCCCTTTCCACTCAGCAGTATATCGACAAGGCCAATGCCCTGAGTCGAGGATTACTGCGTCTGGGCGTTCAGCCCAACGATAAAATTGCGGTGATCTCGATGACCAATCGAACAGAATGGAACATCGTTGATATAGGGGTATTACAAGTGGGAGCACAAAATGTCCCCATATACCCGACAATTTCAAAGGAGGATTACGAATATGTTCTGAACCACTCGGAGGCGATATATTGCTTTGTCTCCTGCACGGAGGTTCTCGAAAAAATACTGGAGATCAGTCCTAAGCTTAAGACGGTTAAAGAAGTGTACTGCTTCGATCAACTGGACAACTGCCAACATTGGACGGAAGTCCTGAAAATGGGTGAAGACACTTCCAATCAGGAAGAGGTACAAGCCCGTATGGACGCCGTAAAGCCGGAAGATCTAGCCACCCTGATTTACACCTCAGGAACAACCGGTGTACCGAAAGGGGTAATGCTCTCTCACCACAACATCACCAGCAATGCCCTGGAGAGTTCTGCTCGCTTGCCCATAGCCAGTGGCAAGGTAAAAGCTTTGAGCTTTTTGCCCTTGTGTCACGTGTATGAGCGCATGCTGATCTATCTCTACCAATACCGGGGCGTGAGCATCAACTACGCTGAGAGTCTGGAAGCGATTAGCGACAACCTAAAGGAAGTGAAGCCTCATGTAATGACAGCGGTGCCACGACTCCTCGAAAAAATTTACGACAAGATCATCGGAAGAGGAAAAGAACTCACCGGGATCAAAAAGTCCCTTTTCTTTTGGGCTGTTGAAGTTGGTCTCAAATACGAGCCTTACGGGCAGAACGGATGGTTCTACGAACGCAAACTGGCTCTGGCACGTAAACTAATTTTCAGCAAATGGAAAGAAGGTGTTGGTGGTAATCTCGAATTGATCGCCTCAGGTAGTGCAGCCCTCCAAACACGACTCGCCCGAATTTTCAACGCCGCGGAATTAGGGGTGATGGAAGGTTACGGCTTGACCGAAACCTCCCCGGTAGTGACCGTCAACGATATGCGTCAAGGCGGATTTAGAATTGGTACCGTCGGCAAACCTATTGGGCAGACCGAAGTCAAGATCGCCGAAGACGGAGAAATACTGGTCAAAGGGCCCCAGGTGATGCAAGGTTATTACAAGGATCCAGAAAAAACAGCCGAAGTCATTAAGGACGGTTACTTCCATACCGGGGACATTGGCGAAATAGACAAAGACGGTTTCTTGCGCATCACGGATCGTAAAAAGGAAATGTTCAAAACCTCAGGAGGAAAGTATGTCGCTCCTCAGGTCCTCGAGAACAAATTCAAAGAGTCCCTCTTTATCGAACAAATCATGGTTGTCGGAGAAGGCGAGAAAATGCCCGCGGCATTAATTCAACCTAATTTTGAGTTTTTGGACGACTGGGCTGAACGAAAAGGGTTCGACACCAGCGACAAGGCGAAATTGGTGACTGATCCGAAAATCATCGCTCGATATCAGGAAGAGATCGACGCGGTAAACGAGAATTTTGCCAAGTGGGAGAAAGTGAAACAATTCCGCCTTACACCCGATGTATGGAGTGTTGAAGGGGGCCACCTGACCCCAACCATGAAACTGCGACGCAAAATTGTCAAGCAGAAATACCAAGGACTTTACGAAGAGATCTACGGTCATCCGCCAGCCTAGATCAGCAGACTTCTTTTTGTAATCAGGAAAACTTCTTTGCATAAATTTATTATGCATGCATAATAAATTTTCCTATCTTTGGGCTCACAAATCAATCCATGAGTCCAAGCACAATTGATTACGCCCTACGCGCAACCTGGCAAGCAGTGGCCCGCATGTACAATGAAGAGGCCAAACATTACGAGTTGACGATGGCGATCGGTTTCACCCTATTGAGTATCGATCCCAAATCGGGAACCCCTAGTACCGCTTTAGGACCCAAAATGGGTATGGAGGCCACTTCTCTTTCCCGTATTCTAAAGAACATTGAAGAAAAAGGATATGTGGTTCGTAAGCCGAATCCCAACGATGGCCGCGGAGTTCTCATTCACCTGACTCCCCTTGGATTGAAAAAACGTGCCGACTCGAAAGAGGTGGTCTTGCGTTTTAATGATGTGGTTGAAAAACATGCCGATCATAAGGATCTGGAAAGTTTTTACCGCGTCATGGAAACCATCAATCGCTTAATTCTAGATAAACAAGTGTATACCGCTCGCGAAGAAACGAGCCAAATCAACAAATCGCATTAACCCTAAATAGCAATGAAAAGACCTATTCAAAAAGTGGCAGTTATCGGTTCCGGAATCATGGGAAGCGGAATCGCCTGTCATTTTGCTAATATCGGAGTGGAAGTCCTCTTATTGGACATCGTTCCGCGTGAATTAACGGCCAAGGAAGAGGCGATGGGCCTCACCCTGGAGTCTCCCCAAGTGAGAAACCGCTTGGTAAACGACTCCCTAAAGGCCTCTTTGAAATCTAAGCCCTCTCCTATTTATCACCAGAAGTTCGCTTCTCGAATCAGTACAGGGAACCTGGAGGACGATATCGCCAAGGTATCAGAGGTAGATTGGATTATCGAGGTGGTGGTTGAGCGATTAGACATCAAGAAAATGGTGTTCGAAAACCTGGATAAGCATCGCAAACCGGGAACGCTCATTACCTCGAATACTTCCGGGATTCCCATTCGCTTTATGAGTGAAGGGCGTTCCGAGGATTTTCAGAAACACTTCTGCGGTACACACTTCTTTAACCCTGCGCGCTACCTCAAGCTATTCGAAGTCATCCCTGGTCCTAAAACTGATGCCAGTGTTCTTGAATTCTTGCAAGGGTATGGAGAACAGTACCTCGGTAAAACTTCCGTTATTGCAAAAGACACTCCGGCCTTTATCGGAAACCGCATTGGAATTTTCAGCATTCAAAGTCTTTTCCACGCCGTAGGCGAGTTGGATATGACAATTGAAGAAGTAGATAAACTCACTGGACCGGTTATCGGAAGGCCAAAATCGGCCACTTTCCGTACTGTCGACGTCGTTGGCTTGGATACCTTGGTACATGTGGCCAATGGGATTCGCGAGAATTGCCCGGATGATGAAAGACATGCCATTTTTGAACTGCCTGGTTTTATCAATACCATGTCAGAAAACAAATGGCTGGGTAGTAAAACCGGACAAGGATTTTATAAAAAGACAAAAAACGCCGAAGGGAAATCAGAAATCCTATCACTGGATTTAGAAACCCTGGAATACCGATCTAAAAAGCGTGCGCAGTTTGCCACCTTAGAGCAAACCAAAACCATCGATAAGGTCATCGATCGTTTTCCGGTACTCGTTGACGGGAAGGACAAAGCAGGCACCTTCTTCCGCAAGACTTTAGGGGCCCTCTTTGCGTATGTTTCGCACCGCATTCCAGAAATCGCAGATCAGCCTTATCAGATTGACGATGCCATGAAGGCCGGATTCGGATGGGAACACGGACCTTTCCAGATTTGGGATGCCGTTGGATTCGAAAAAGGATTGGATCTCATCGCAGCAGAAGGTCAAACCGCGTCTGCCTGGGTAGAAGAAATGAAAAGTAAGGGCATCACTCAATTCTACAGCGTAGAAAATGGGGCGAGCTACTGCTACGATCCTACCGCAAAGGATCACCAAAAAATTCCTGGACAGGATGCCTTCATCATCCTGGATAACATCCGCAAAAGCCACGAGGTATTTAAAAACAGTGGTGTTGTGGTGGAAGACCTGGGAGATGGCATCTTGAATGTTGAATTCCAGTCTAAAATGAACACCATTGGTGGTGACGTTTTAGCCGGACTAAACACCGCCATTGACTTGGCCGAAAAAGACTTTCAAGGACTGGTTGTCGGAAATCAGGCGGCAAACTTCTCTGTTGGTGCCAACATCGGGATGATCTTTATGATGGCGGTAGAACAGGAATACGACGAACTGAATCAAGCCATTAAGTACTTCCAGGACACCATGATGCGCATGCGCTACTCCTCTATTCCAACCATTTCCGCACCACACGGGATGTGTTTAGGAGGAGGATGTGAGCTCACCTTGCACGCTGACAAAGTTGTTGCTGCGGCAGAATCCTACATCGGATTGGTCGAATTTGGTGTCGGGGTAATTCCTGGTGGTGGTGGATCCAAAGAAATGGCTCTTCGCGCTTCGGATACCTTCCGTAAAAATGATGTGGAACTCAATGTGCTGCAAGAGCACTTTCTGACCATCGGGATGGCGAAAGTTTCTACCTCTGCATACGAGGCTTTCGACACGGGAATCCTTCAAAAAGGAAAAGACATTGTCGTGGTAAACAAAGACCGTCAAATTGCGACTGCAAAAGCACACGCAAAACTGATGGCTGAGGCCGGATACACCCAACCGATGCGCCGCAAAGATGTAAAGGTTTTAGGGAAGCAAGCATTGGGAATGTTCCTGGTTGGAACTGACAGTATGGAAGCCGGACACTACATTTCTGAGCACGATAAGAAGATCGCTAACAAGCTGGCCTACGTTATGGCCGGTGGAGATCTTTCTGAACCGAGTCTGGTAAGTGAGCAGTACTTGCTGGATATTGAGCGTGAGGCTTTCTTGTCTTTATGTACCGAGCGTAAAACACTCGAGAGAATTCAGCATATGTTGAAAACCGGTAAACCCCTTCGCAACTAAGAACCTATAATCTGAGAGAAAAAATCATGAGAACTGCATATATCGTAAAAGCCTACAGAACCGCCGTTGGAAAAGCCCCTAAAGGACTCTTCCGCTTCAAGCGGCCGGATGAATTGGCAGCAGAAACCATCGAACACATGATGAAAGAGCTGCCTGATTTTGACAAGACCCGTATCGATGACGTTATTGTCGGGAATGCCATGCCTGAGGCTGAGCAAGGTCTTAATATGGCTCGTCTGATCTCGCTTATGGGATTGAGTATTGAAGACGTACCAGGAGTTACGGTAAACCGCTACTGCGCCAGTGGACTTGAAACCATCGGTATCGCCACAGCAAAAGTACAAAGCGGGATGGCTGACTGCATCATTGCAGGAGGAGCTGAGAGTATGAGCTATATTCCAATGGGAGGGTATAAACCTACTCCGGATTACGCTTTGGCTAAAGAAGGAAAAGAAGATTACTACTGGGGCATGGGACTCACAGCCGAAGCGGTAGCACAAGAATTCAAGGTGTCCCGAGAAGACCAGGATGAATTCGCCTTCAACTCCCACCAAAAGGCCCTAAAAGCCTTAGACGAAAAGAAATTTGAAGACCAGATTGTACCGATCGATATTGAGCACACCTTTGTCAATGGTCAAGGTAAAAAGGAAACCAAAAACTACACGGTCGCTCAGGACGAAGGTCCCCGTCGCGATACCAAGTTGGAAGTGCTCGGAAAACTTCGGCCCGTATTTGCTGCAGGAGGAAGTGTTACCGCAGGGAATTCCTCTCAAATGAGTGATGGAGCCGCGTTTGTCTTGGTCATGAGCGAAGAAATGGTCAAAGAATTAAATCTGGAGCCCATCGCACGTTTAGTGAATTACGCTGCAGCCGGTGTAGAACCACGTATCATGGGAATCGGACCGGTTAAAGCCGTGCCAAAAGCACTGAAACAAGCCGGGATGAAGCAAAGCGATTTGGAATTGATCGAGTTGAACGAAGCCTTCGCTTCTCAATCTCTCGCCGTTATACGAGAGCTTGACTTGAACCCAGACATTATCAATGTGAATGGAGGAGCCATTGCTTTAGGCCACCCACTCGGTTGTACCGGGGCAAAACTTTCAGTTCAGCTATTCGATGAAATGAGAAAACGTAACATGCAGGGCAAACACGGCTTAGTAACTATGTGTGTAGGTACTGGCCAAGGCGCTGCAGGAATTTTTGAATTCTTAAACTAAACCCACATACCCAAGTTCGGCTTCGCCGAGAAATAAATAAAAAAAGCATGAGTACAGAAGTAGCAGAAAAAGACATTTTAAGAGGAGGTCAATTCCTGGTAAAAGACACCGCTTGTGAAGACGTGTTTACCTTGGAAGACCTGAACGAAGAACAGCGCATGATGCGCGAGAGTACCAAGGAATTTGTAGACCGCGAATTGTGGGCGCACTGGGAACGCTTTGAGCAGAAAGACTACGCCTACACAGAAGAGACCATGCGTAAAGCAGGAGAATTAGGACTATTGAGTATCGCTGTTCCCGAAGAATTTGGCGGTATGGGAATGGGCTTTGTTTCTACTATGTTGGTCTGTGATTACATCTCAGGAGCCAATGGATCTTTCAGTACAGCTTTTGGAGCCCACACCGGGATCGGAACCATGCCGATTACCTTGTACGGCACAGAAGAGCAAAAACAGAAATACGTTCCTAAGCTCGCCTCTGGAGAGTGGTTTGGAGCCTACTGTTTAACCGAGCCGGGAGCGGGATCTGATGCCAATTCAGGAAAAACCAAAGCGGTCCTTTCTGAAGACGGAACCCACTACAAGATCACCGGGCAAAAAATGTGGATTTCTAACGCGGGATTCTGTAGCCTCTTTATCGTCTTTGCCCGTATCGGTGACGACAAAAATATCACGGGCTTCATTGTAGAGAATGATCCAGAGAACGGAATCACTTTGGGTGATGAAGAAAAGAAATTGGGTATTCACTCCTCCTCTACCCGTCAGGTTTTCTTCAACGAAACCAAAGTACCGGTAGAAAATATGCTTTCTGAGCGGGGTAATGGATTTAAAATTGCCATGAACGCTTTAAACGTTGGACGTATTAAGTTGGCAGCCGCTTGTTTAGAGGCTCAACGCCGTGTGATCAACGAAGCGGTAAACTACGCCAGCGAACGCGTACAGTTCAAAACCCCGATCATTGAGTTTGGTGCTATCCAGGCCAAGATTGCTGAAATGGCGACCAATTGCTACGTAGGTGAATCTGCCTCTTATCGTGCAGCAAAAAATATTGAAGACCGCATCGCCATTCGTATGGCCAGCGGAAACACCCACCAAGAAGCCGAACTCAAAGGTGTAGAAGAATACGCCATTGAATGTTCTATCCTTAAGGTTGCGGTTTCAGAACACGTACAGCAAACTTCTGATGAAGGAATTCAGATCTTTGGTGGTATGGGCTTCAGCGCCGATACGCCCATGGAATCTGCCTGGAGAGATGCACGTATTTCTCGAATCTACGAAGGGACTAACGAGATCAACCGTATGCTTGCGGTAGGTATGCTGGTTAAGAAAGCCATGAAAGGACATGTAGACCTTCTCGGACCAGCGACGGCTGTAGGAGAAGAGCTGATGGGTATTCCTTCCTTCGATACGCCAGACTACTCGGAACTATTTGCCGAAGAAAAAGACCTGATCAAGCGCTTGAAAAAAGTATTCCTGATGGTTGCTGGAAGCGCCGTTCAAAAATTTGGTCCAGATCTCGAGAAGCACCAACAATTGCTGATGGCTGCTTCTGACATCCTGATTCAAACCTACTTGGTTGAATCTACGCTTCTGCGTACCGAAAAGAACGTCAAGCGTTTTGGAGAAGAAAGTCAAAAAACACAGATTGCCATGACCCGCCTGGGGCTTTACCGCGCCGTTGATGTGGTAAGTGACAAGGCGAAAGAAGCTATTGTATCTTTTGCTGAAGGCGACGAGCAGCGTATGATGCTTATGGGACTGAAGCGATTCACCAAGTACACCAACCACCCTAATGTTGTGGGCTTGCGCACAGAAATAGCTAAGGGAGTAGCCGAGAACAAAGGCTACACCTTCGACCAGATTAACTAAACACTAACCCTGGCTATAGAATTAAACCACGGCTGTCGCCGTGGTTTTTTGTTTGTCTGCAGTTGGTGCTTAGATGGCTTATTTTTGCAATATGGAACAGACGAGACTCGAACGCCTTTACGACCGTGAGTGCTTTCAAGAGCAAGCACAGTCTTTACTCGAATTGCTTGGAACACACCTGGACCAAACACAATCTGGAACCCAGGAAAAGGTATTGAATTGGAATAAACCTGAAAATGAGCTTCAATTCTGGAAAGACTTTGCCAGGCAGGCCGATAAAGGATTTACGGGTTCTAGTTTGACTGACTTTTTCGTGAATACCCTGTCCCACACCATTCATACCCATCACCCTCGTTACGTTGGACACCAGGTGACTTCCCCCGCTCCACCAACCACTTTAACGGCTATGCTAGGCGCACTCTTGAATAACGGGATGGCCATTTATGAGATGGGTATGGCCCCCACCGCCCTGGAACGCATTGTTACTGATAGACTCTGTGAGAAAATCGGTTATGACCAGAACAGCAGAGGTCTATTGACTTCAGGAGGGACCCTAGCCAACCTAACCGCACTGTTGATGGCGCGCCAATCGCGGGTGAGCTATGATGCCTGGCAAGAAGGGCTTCAAAATCAGCTGGGTATTTTAGTGAGCGAAGAAGCTCACTATTGTGTCGATAGGGCAGCGAAAATCATGGGCCTTGGAGAAGCGGGTATTCTATCGGTTCCCGTAACCAAGGACTATGCTATGGATACTAACGCTCTAAAAGAAGTCTATCAGAAAGCCAAAGCAGAGGGTATTGAAGTATTTGCTTTGGTCGGAAGCGCACCTTCAACCGCTACCGGAGTATATGATCCTCTAGAAGAACAGGCTGCCTTTGCGAAAGAATACGGCCTTTGGTTCCATGTGGACGCCGCTCATGGAGGAGCTGCCATTTTTTCGGAAGACTACAAATACCTCATGAAAGGAGCAGAACAAGCCGACTCGGTCGTCATTGACGGACACAAAATGATGTTGATGCCTACCCTTACGACTGCTCTACTCTACAAAAATGGGCAAGATGGCCAGCAGACCTTTTCTCAAAAAGCCAGTTACCTTTTGGAAGACACAACGGAGGAAGACTGGTACAACGGGGCCAAAAGAACCTTTGAATGCACGAAGACCATGACCAGCTTGCATTGGTATTTGTTGATGGAACTTTACGGTATAGAGGTTTTTGACGAATACGTCACTCGCCAATACGATTTAGGTAGAAGCTTTGCTGAGCAAATTCAGGCTGATCCCGATTTTGAATTAGGACTGCAGCCCCAGTCGAATATCGTTTGTTTTCGGTATGTAAAAGAGGATACGACCGAAGAAGAACTGAATCGGCTCAATGCGCAAATTCGTCAGAAGGCATTGGAAACCGGGCGTTTCTATCTTGTTCAAACCCGTCTCAAAGAAAAACAGTTCTTGCGGTGCACCTTGATGAATCCTTTTACGACTCCGGAACACTTGCAAGAACTGTTAGCACATTTACGTCCTTAACTAAGCAATAGATTCGAGCATTTTCTGCTCTCCTTTCTTTTTAGAAAAGTTAATTGCGCATTCAATAAGGGCCAAGTGTGAGTACGCTTGAGGGAAGTTACCCAACAACCTCTTGGTTTTAAAATCGATGTCCTCGCTGAACAAACCAAGGTGATTGCTGTAACTCAATAGCTGTTCGAACTGGGCCAAAGCTTTGTCCTCTTCTCCAATTTTGAAGAGGGCATTGATGAACCAGAACGTGCAAATGGTAAACGAAGAGGACGGTAACCCAAAGTCATCTTCGTTCTTGTAACGGTATAAGAGACCGTCATTAGAAAGTTCTTTTTCAATCGCTTTTACTGTACTGACATATTTAGGGTCCTTGGCATCAATAAAGCCATAAGGTTCCATCAAGAGAACAGAGGCGTCCAAGTGATAGGAGCCGTAAGACTGCACGAAAGCATCTACATTAGGGTTCCAAGCATTCTTGTGAATGTCCGCCTTGATCTCCTTTTCAAGAGTGGTCCATTTTTCAATCTTACCTTGCTTTCCGAAAATCTTGGCCACTTTTAGGGCACGATCAATGGCCACCCAACACAAGACTTTTGAAAAGGTGAAATGACGGTCCTCTCCGCGGAATTCCCAGATTCCCTTATCGGCCTCACGCCAGTGCTTATCGACGATCCAGACAATTCCCTTGGTAATGCTCCAAAGTTCTTCTCCGTTTTCAATATCGTTGTCAAATTTGATCAACTGTTCGTAGATCACATCCATGAGAATCCCATAGATGTCGTTCTGTTTTTGCTTGTAAGCGGCGTTACCCACTCGAACTGGGCTTGAGCCTTATACCCTTCCAAGTGATCCAGGGTCTTTTCGGTGAGTTTTTTCTCTTTGTTGATACCGTACATGATCTGCAACTTCTCGTCTTTGTCCGGCATCAGATCAATAATGAATCGCAAAAAGCGCTTGGCGGAATTCTTGTGGCCCAATTCCGATACCACTTTAATTACCATCGACGCATCTCGAATCCAGCAGAAACGGTAATCCCAGTTACGAACCTCCCCAATCGTTTCTGGGAGAGACGTCGTAATTGCAGCCAGAACGGCACCGGATTTATCGTAAGTGAGCATTTTGAGTGTCAGGGCACTGCGAATGATCTGATCATTGAATTTCTTATAGGTCGGGGTGCGGTCTACCCAATCCAACCAGTAAATCTTGGTTCTTTCTAACTCCAGAAGTAATTTGTCTGTGCTAGGCTTCAACAACTTTTCGTTGTAGCAAATCAAAAAGTAACCGTCGGCGGTGAGTTCGATTTCCTTGCCCTCGACCACATCCTTTTTGTTGAAAGAAGTATAGCAAAATAGCGTGTCGTACTTCTGCTGCTGGGCTACACTGACAATAAAGTTTTCTTTAATGTGGGTGTTGGTTTTTCCCTTGGCATATTCCAAACGAGGATCGTAGCGCACAGAGAATCGAGGTTTACCCGAGATATGTTTAAAGTAACGCACGATTTCCGGCGGCGAGTTGTAATGCCCTTTGATCTTATAGTATCGCGGCATGAAGTCGTGAATCTCAAAAACATTCTCGCCATCACTGTAGCGGGTAATAAGAATAGACGTATTCTTTTCGTACGCCTGAGTAATCTCGTAATTGTACTTGACCAGGATCTCAAATCTACCTCCGTTTTCTTCATCTAAGATGCGTGCGAAGACTGAAGAGGAGTCGAATTCTGGTAGGCAACACCAGTCTAAAGAACCTGTATCCGAGATCAAAGCTGCGCTTCGGCAGTTGCCGATTATTCCGTAATTTAGGTTATCCATAATAGGTAATGAGCTTTATCGTAGGCCTGTTCTCCGTTCTTTTATAATCGAAAAATCAGAATTTTATTACATTTTAGTCTGCCCTAAGGCTCTTTTTCATGAGTAAAACTATCATTATTTCCAATAGATTACCGGTACAACTGCAAATTAGTGATGGGGGCATGTCTGCCATCCCTAGTGTAGGTGGTTTGGCCACTGGTATGAAGTCGGTACACGACGGAAAAAACAGTCTTTGGATAGGTTGGTCCGGCCTGACCGAAGAAGACACTCCAGAGAGCCTAGTACCTGCAATTGACAAAGCGCTTGCAGAACAGGGTTGTGCCCAGGTATCACTGACAAAAGAGGAGGTTGACGGATTTTATTTTGGTTTCAGTAACCGAACCATTTGGCCCCTATTTCACTACTTCTTAGAGTACACAGAATTCGAACTTTCCTTTTGGGAAACCTACCGGCAAGTGAACCAAAAATTTGCAGATGCGATTTTGGCTCAAAGTGGTCCGGATGACATCATTTGGGTACACGATTATCAGCTCATGTTGGTCCCTCAAATGGTCAAGGAAAAAAACCCGGGAGCGACAATAGGATTTTTCTTACACATTCCTTTTCCTTCTTATGAAATTTTCAGAACTATGCCTTGGAGGGAAGAAGTGCTTCAGGGCTTACTCGGTTCCGATCTCATTGGCTTCCATACCTACGATTATGAACGTCATTTTTTAAGCTCGGTCAGACGCTTACTTTCTTTAGACGTCCACTTCAATGACATTTACCTCGACAACCGCATTATCAAGGTAGATTCTTTTCCGATGGGAATTGATTATAAACGGTTCCACGAGGCGGCTGTGGCCAATGACCAACTCAAAGGGAAAGAACGCTCAGATTTGCAGAAAAAACTGGACGATCACAAAGCGTCAGCTCCAGGGACTAAACTCATTTTATCCATTGATCGCCTGGACTACAGTAAAGGTATCGCCAAACGGATCAATGCCTTTGAATATTTTTTGAGGAAATACCCGGAGTACAAAGAAAAGATGCGCCTGATTATACTGGCCGTACCCTCCCGCTCCAATGTACCCCAGTATATGCTGCTCAAAAAGGAGATCGATGAATTGGTAGGACGTATTAATGGTGAGCTTTCGACCGTTAACTGGACCCCCATTTGGTACTTCTACCGTTCCATGCCGTTCGAAAACCTGATCGACCTTTACACCAGTTGCGATATCGCTTGGCTCACTCCTCTCAGGGATGGAATGAATCTGGTCGCCAAAGAGTACATCGCCACCCGAACCGATAAGACCGGTGTTCTGATTCTCAGCGAAATGGCGGGATCCGCTTACGAAATGAACGAAGCCCTGCTCATCAACCCCAATAATTTTGAGCAACAGGCCGACACCCTGAAACGGGCGTTTGAAATGCCTAAGGAAGAACAAATGGCCCGTAATATGTTCTTGCAAAAACGCTTAGAACGCTATAACGTAGAGGTCTGGGCCCAAGAATTCATGTCCGTACTCAAAAACCAAAAGAGCGAGGAACAGGAGCAAGTGGTAACCCAAAAATTCGACTCCGCCATACAATCGACTGTTTTGGAACAGTACCAATGTGCCCAAAAACGACTGCTGTTTCTCGATTACGATGGAACACTCACCGGCTTCCACAAAGATCCTCAAAAAGCCTCTCCGGATGAAGAGCTGTATCAACTCCTGGACAGTCTTCACCAGCAACCGGGAACCACTTTATTTTTAATTAGCGGACGAGACAAAGACACCTTTAGCCGTTGGTTCCAGCACAAAGGCTACAATATGATTGTTGAGCACGGGGTCTGGATTTCGCGTGGTGGGGAGGATTTCCAGATGATGGAACAGGTGAAAAACGAGTGGATGGAAAACATCAAACCCGTATTGGAATCTTTTGTCGACCGTACACCAGGGTCCTTTATTGAAGAAAAGAATTATTCCCTTGCTTGGCACTACCGGAACACCGATCCCGATTTTGGAGAAAAGCGGGTCACAGAACTCAATACCGTGTTGCGCAGCCTGATCGGCAATGACGAAATCAGTGTACTCAACGGAAATAAAGTGGTAGAGGTCAAGAGCAGCAATGTCAACAAGGGTCGGGCTTCATTGCGTATATTAGGGGAAAAGACCTTTGATTTTGTCTTTGCTATCGGAGATGACTGGACAGACGAATTCATGTTTGAATCGCTCCCGGAATCAACGGTATCTGTCAAGGTTGGTCTTCAAAAAACACAAGCCAAATATTTTGTTCAAGGCACCAAAAAAGTGCGTGAACTGCTAAAACACTTTACTCAGGCCCATGTTTAAAAAACTACTTCTTCCCGGACTACTCGCCGTCGTCAGTATGTTGTCAGCGCAAAACAATTCCGAACTCTATATCCTCCCTTGGAATGGGGAGACGGGTAAGGCCCAAGGGAGCGCTGTAAGGAACATTTCGCAAAATCCCGGTTACGACAATCAGCTTCTTTGCTTCTAAAAACGAATTGGTTTTTGCCTCAACCCGCAATGGCCAAACAGACATAGCGGTTTATGACATCAAGGCCGAAAGCCTGGTCTGGGCCAGTAACACACCCGGAGGCAGTGAGTACTCCCCACAGCGAATGCCTGGTAGTAAGAACTATTCCGCGGTTCGTTTGGACACCACAGGCTTGCAAATGCTGTACGCCTACGAAACCGAAACTGGAAAATACACCGAATTACTCCCCGATGTTAAAGTCGGGTATTACCTCTGGCTAGACACCAATCGCCTTTTGACCACGGTCCTGGTCGATAACCGCATGGATTTGGTTCTTTTTAACCGAGAGACGATGGAAGAACGCGTACTACACAAAAACGTTGGACGCTGTTTGCAATTTCTTCCCGATCGCAAGAGCGTTTCTTATGTGGCGCGAAGCCAAAGCGGGAATGAACTCTATTCCCTGGATTTAAAAAATTTCAACGCCAAGCCCCTTTATCCGCTTGGGACCGTAGAAGACTACGCTTGGCTTCCAACCAAAGAACTGGTCTATGGCTCCGGTAAAAAGCTAATCCGATTGAACCCCTTTGCCAATGCTCCAAAAGCCCGTACCTGGGCCAGTTTTAAGGATGTTGTCAACATCAGTCGAATCGCTGTAGGAACCGATTATGTTGCCTTTGTCGGAGAACCGAGTCCGGAAGTGGTCGTCCAAGCACAATTGGATGCCTACAACAGAAAAGACCTGGAAGCCTTTATGGACACCTACTCCGATGACATCAAGCTCTACACCTTTCCCGATCAACTAAGCGTTGGTAATCGCGAACAAATGTGGAAAGACTACAAGGGCTACTTCGACCGTACCCCGGATCTTCACGCCAAATTGGTGAACCGTATGGTCCTTGGGAACAAGGTGATTGACCAAGAAGAAGTAACCGCAAACGGTCGCACTTTTGAAGCCGTAGCCATTTACGAAGTCCGCAATGGTAAAATCTACAAGGTGACCTTTTTGAGGTAAGCCTTAAATTCTTCCTGCCATGAAATTTTTACACAACACCAACCGGGTTGAAGGTTTCTCTGACGCGGTCTTTGCTTTCGCTGCCACGCTGATGGTGGTGTCGCTGGATTTGGATCAAAGCTTCCTGTTGATGAAAGGTAAAGTGGCGAGTTTTCTGAGCTTTGGAGTCAGCTTCTTTGTTTTGGTAGCCCTCTGGAAAGTACACTACAACTTCTTTAGACGAACAGATTATATTGACAATTGGGTCATCGCCTACAATGCCATTTTGCTTTTTGTCATTCTCTACTACGTCTTCCCCCTAAAATCCCTGATCAACTCCTGGATGGGTACAGAGCCCCTCACCCGAGATGGCCTGGCTTACCTATTTCAATTCTACGGGGCGGGATTTCTTTGTATCTTCTTGTGCTTTTCTTTGCTGTATCGAAGAGTAAAAAAGAATACGTCCGATGTAGAAAGCCGGAAAATCTACAGGTTTTACTCCCAGCATCATGGAATCTATGTCTTGGTTTCTGGCTTGTCCGTGATCCTGGCCAGTCTGAAGGTAGGAATAGAAATTGGGGCTCCTGGATTCTTTTCTGGTCTACTGGGCCCTCTTTGTTATGGCCACGCGAAATGGTACGGAAAGAAATAAGAAGCTAATTGGTAAATTATGAAGACTACCCCCTTGAAATACGGCATTTTAGCCCTAATCTTTTTCCCTTTAAGTCTCTTGTCTCAAAGTGTACAGGATGTACGCTCAGACCAAAGGATTTACGAGATAATCAACGATGTTTCTGCGGAGCGTATTGAAAAAGACATCACCACACTGGCTGGGTTCGGAACCCGGCATACCCTAAGCGATACGGTATCGCAGACACGAGGAATCGGCGCTGCCCGACGGTGGATCAAAGCAGAGTTTGATGCCATCTCAAAAGAGTGCGGTGGTTGCTTAGAAGTCTTTTATCAAAAGAACTTTATCAAAGAAGGTACAGGCAGACGAATTACCAAAGATGTTTGGGTGGTCAATGTGGTCGCCATTCAAAGGGGAAGCAAGTACCCTGATCGTTACGTGGTGATGAGCGGAGATATCGATTCCCGAGTCAGTGATGCCAACGACTACACTTCTGACTCTCCAGGAGCCAATGACAACGCTACGGGAATGGCCGGCGCAATAGAGGCCGCGAGGGTTCTGTCCAAGTACAAATTCGAAAACAGTATTATTTACACCGGTCTCTCGGGTGAGGAACAAGGGCTATTTGGTGGCCAAGGTCTGGCCCAATACGCCAAGGATAAGGAGTGGAATCTGATTGGGGTCATTAACAACGATATGATTGGCAACATCAAAGGGGTCGACGGGGTAATTAACAACCGGGAATTCCGCATATTTTCGGAGCCTGTACCGCCCACGGAAACAGAAAGGCAACGCAGAGCTCGCCGTTTCTACGGAGGTGAAGTCGATGGGATTTCTCGACAATTGGCCCGTTACGTGCACCGGATGACCAAAACCTTTATGCCAGAAATGGATCCCCGTATGGTGTATCGCTTAGACCGCTTTGGACGTGGAGGGCACCACCGTCCCTTTAACGATTTGGGTTTCGCTGGTATCCGGATCATGGAAGCTCATGAAAATTACACCCAGCAGCACCAGGATATACGTGTTGAAAACGGGATCGCCTATGGGGACGTACTGGAACATGTCGATTTTGACTACGCGAAGAAACTGACAGCAGTCAATGCAATTTGCCTGGCCAGTTTGGCCTGGGCGCCTCCTGCTCCGGAAGAAGTCAGTATTGGAGGAATTGTGGAACCCAGTGTTCGTTTAAAATGGAGTGCAGTAGAGGGGGCCGTAGGTTACCGAGTTTATTGGCGAGATACCACCTCTCCTACCTGGGACAATAGCCTTTTTGTTAGTGGAGAAACCTCTGTTATTCTCGAAGGTATTGTTCTTGACAATTACTTTTTCGGAGTTTCCGCCGTGAGCGCTAACGGGCACGAAAGCCCCGTTGTTTTTCCTAATAAAATTTTCAGATAAAATGCAGTATACCAAAACCCTTTCAAAGACCTTTTTCGTTGCTCTTAGCCTCTGTTTTGCTATGAGCTGTAAACAACAAAACAAAGAGAATAACCAACAAGAGGAGCTCGGTGAATCCCCGAGGCACCATGAGTGGGTGGACTTTAAAAGAGAAGACGGGACGGTGATGAAGGCCTTTGTCGCTTACCCAGAAGTTTCAGAAGCAGCCGATGCAGTAGTGGTCATTCACGAAAACAGAGGTCTAAATGATTGGGCGCGTTCCTTTGCAGACGAACTGGCACAAAAAGGGTACTTGGTCATCGCCCCTGACCTCATATCGAATACAGTCGAAGGAGTTGAAAAAACCACCGATTTTACCAATACCGACTTGGCTCGACAGGCGATTTATGACCTGGACCCCGATGCGGTTACAGCCGACTTGAATGCCGTTTTTGAGTATATCAAAGAAGATCCCGCTTCCACGGGTACGGTTTCAGTGGCTGGTTTCTGCTGGGGAGGTTCCAATTCATTTCGTTTTGCAACCAACCAGACGGAGCTCAAAAACACCTTTGTCTTTTACGGAACAGCTCCAACCAATAGCGAAGATTTAGCTCGGATCAACTGCCCAGTTTACGGATTCTACGGCGGAAATGACAACAGAGTAAACAGCACCCTAAAGACTACTCAGACCCAAATGGATTCTCTCGGTCATTTCTTTGAACCTGTCATTTATGAAGAGGCTACTCACGCCTTTATGCGAAAAGGAGCACAGACGGAAGAAGGCCCTGACAAAGTCGCTCACGACAAGGCCTGGGAGCGCCTATTGGCCCTTCTAAAAGCCTAGAATATTCGTAAAATATTATATTAGCCCGCTATGCAGATGTTATTTAACCCCCCTTCCCGATCCGTTTTTTTAAACAAAAGCTTTGGGATTCTTTTGGTTCTATTTGGGTTACTGTGCTCATCGGCTCATGCGCAGGTATTTACTCGCCAAGATTCCTTGAGGGGAAGCATTACACCGGAACGGGTATGGTGGGATTTGAATTATTACGACCTCTCGGTGGATGTCGACCCCGAAAATAAGTTCATTTTTGGGACCAACAAAGTCGGTTTTACGCCTTTAGAAAAAGGCCCGACTCGCATGCAAATCGATCTTCAACCCCCTATGAAAATTACAGCGGTGCGTTGGAAAGGACAAGAAATTGCCTTTGAATCAGAGGGCAATGCGCATTTTATTATTCTGCCCAAAAAACTAAAAACAGGAAAGTATAGCGAGATTGAGGTAGACTTTGCCGGAAACCCAAAGGTGGCCGTGCGCGCTCCCTGGGATGGCGGTTTTTCCTGGAAACAAGATTCCAATGGCAAACCTTTTGTGGCGACTTCCTGCCAAGGTTTAGGAGCGAGTGTTTGGTGGCCCAATAAAGACCATATGTATGACGAGGTCGACAGTATGGCTATTAGGCTAACCGTTCCTAAGGATTTAGTGGGTGTTGCCAACGGACGTCTACTCAAAACAGAACAACAAAAAGACAAAACGACCTACCACTGGTTCGTCAATAACCCGATCAATAACTACGGGGTCAATGCCAATATTGGGGATTACGTGCGCTTTGGAGAAGTCTTTAAAGGAGAAAAAGGAGCACTTGACTTGGATTATTATGTCCTAAGAGAAAACCTGGACAAGGCAAAAGAGCAGTTCAAACAGGTTCCCATGATGATGGAAGCCTTCGAACACTGGTTCGGCCCCTACCCTTTTTATGAAGACAGTTTTAAGCTGGTAGAAGTTCCTTATCTGGGAATGGAACACCAAAGTTCCGTGACTTATGGCAACAAATACCTCAACGGCTATTTGGGCAATGATCTATCGTCTACGGGCTGGGGTTTAAAATTTGATTTCATCATCATCCATGAGGCCGGCCATGAATGGTTTGCCAATAACATCACCTATAAGGATGCTGCCGATATGTGGGTCCATGAAGGGTTTACGGCCTACAGCGAAAATCTGTACCTGGATTATCATTTTGGCAAAGAAGCATCAGCAGCTTACGTGATTGGTACTCGTCAGCGTATCCGTAATGATAAGCCCGTAATCGGCCAATACGGAGTCAACAATACCGGTTCAGGAGACATGTATTACAAGGGAGCCAACCTGCTTCACACCTTGCGCCAACTCATTGAAGACGATGAACTTTGGAGGTCTATTCTGAGAGGATTGAACGAGCAGTTCTACCACCAGACGGTAACCACACAGCAAATCGAAGACTACATCAGCGAGAAAACCGGAAAAGATTTAACCGCCTTTTTTAATCAGTATTTGAGAACGACTAAAATACCTGTGCTCGAATACCGTTTAAGCAATGGTAAACTCGAATACCGTTACCAGGAAATTGTAGACGGTTTTGACATGCCTGTTCGCGCGAAATTCGGCGATCAATGGGAATGGATCTTTCCAACTTTACAGTGGAAGTCCAGTGAATCGACGGCAGAGAACGTCGAGTTTGATAATAATTTTTATATCAAAACACGCGCTTTAAAATAATCTATGAGTGCCTCTTCCAAATTACTGTTGGCCACGGTTATGGTCGTCCTCACGGGAATTCTTCTCGCTAGCGGGAGCAGCTTGATCAGCATTCCTTTGTTGGAGGATCCTTATGTTCCTTTAGGGAATGTCATGACCTGGTTTGCCCTGATCTTTTTGCCCTGGGGTGTTATTCAGTTTTACACGGTTTTTGGCAACCTCGGCCGCGTACTTGAAGTTATCTATGGATTACTCCTGCGCCTTGCCATGCTTGGAGGTACCGCCTGGCCATTTATCGGCCGCTACCTCAGCGGTAACTGGGCCAATAACTTTGAGAATATACCTCAGGAATCGGCCCTTTTCTGGACCTATTCCCGCTATATGGTCATGACCAGTTTAGCCATCTTTGTTCTGGCCTTGATTCAAATTCTTATCCAGCGTTTTGTCCTAAAAAACAAAGAGGAAGAAGAGCCTTTTTATTAGAACTACTCCCCAACGAGAATGATTTGTAAGACAACGGCCTGTACTGGCCCTTGCACCTCGCTTTGATCGTTTTTAAAGGTCCACTTCATGTCTCGCTTGTCGATTCGCAAAGCATCCGGCAGCTCAAACTCGATGAAGCCTGAAGGACGTCCTTTCACTTCCTCCGGTTTCATGGTAACGGCCGATCCCATATCGATTCCTGCGGCATTCTGAGCGATCATATTTAGCGTAACAGCCTTACTCAAGTTATTTTGCCAAGCCAACATGACCTGGATTTTTTTGACTCCGGTCAGATCGATTTGTTTTAGTTCAAAACTCCCTTCCTCCGTTGGCAAAAGGTACATAGGGGCGCCATCGAATTCCATATAGCTAAAACCTTCAACCGCTTCAAAGTCAGCGACCGGTATCCTTGCGGGCTTTAAAACAAGTTCTGCACTGCTACTCAAGGAAGGTGCCCCTTCAGCCCCTTTGTCGGTATAACTGGCTTTAAGCACGGCATAGGGTTGGCCTGGGTCCAAGGACAATTTTCCTTCTAAGGGCAAGCTGGAGCGTTCTTCTTGTGCTTTTCCAGAAAGGGACTCGATATAGCTCACCATCTGCCGCAGCTCAGCCTGCGATAAATTGGGATGAGCTGGCATGGCCACTGGTCCCCAGACTCCAGCTCCTCCTTGTTTAATTTTGGCCAACAGATAGTCCCCAGCATTCTCTTGGTCCTTGTATTTTTCGGCAATTTTAAGATAGCTTGGGCCTATGGAAGCCTCCTGCACCTTATGGCAGGTTTTACAGTCCAACTCCTGGGTGAGTTGCTTTCCAAGTTCTTCAACTTTCATCTCCTGGTGCCCCAGGTTCTGTTGCACTTCATCAGGACTTTCAAAATAATCAAGAGATACAAAGGCATCGTTCAAGCCGGAAGCGCTGTCCTCTGCATCAGCGATATTCACCTTATATCGCAAGGCTTTGCCTGGTAATGCAAACTGACTGTTGCCTTCCACCACTTCAATACTGACTTCAGGTAAGGAATTGCCAACAATCACCTCTTGGGTAACACTCACTTGATCCCCAGGCTCATCCGTCACCGTTAGATTTACGGTGTAAACCCCGGCTTTGGTGTAGGTGTGTTCAATAGGCAATGCAATGGCTTCTGCGCTTGTTCCGTCCCCAAAGTCCACGCTATAGGCTAACGCATCCTCTTCTCGATCAGAAGCACTCGCACGAATTCCCACGGTAAGTGGTGCCAAGCCACTGCTTTTGCTTAAACTGAAATCATCGACCACGGGTGGGCGGTTCCCTCCGTAAAAATCAATCACACTCAAGGCAGAATCATCATTCTGAGAGAACCAACCATTCCCGTATTCCAAGAAGTACAACTGTCCATTCTCATCCAATTCCATATCAATGAGTCCATTCACGTTGATCTGTGGAGCAAAGGGTTCCATTTTCTTAAAACTCCCATCCTCAAAAAAGTGAACCGTAAATACCCAGCCCCTCATCCAATCATAAACCAAAAGTTTTCCGTCAAAGTAGTCGGGCAAACTGGTGGAATTTGGATAGACTTTACTGTAAAAGACTGGGCCCGCCATGGCATTCCGTGCTCCATTTTCCAATTGAGGAAAATCCCCTGAAGCCGCATACGGATAATAAATCATCGCGGGTTGAGCGGCAGGTAAGTCTTGTAGCCCCGTATTGTTTCGGGAAGTGTTTTTAGGGGCGCTGACGTTATAGGCCTCCCCGCTTTCCCCATTGCTGTAGTCATAGGCAACATAAGGCTTGTTGTTTCCGATAAACAAGGGCCAACCAAAATTACCAGGGGCCTGAGCCTGATTGATTTCGTCATAACCACGAGGTCCACGAGCAGCGAGATTATCATTAGGTGCGTCCGGACCGACTTCTCCCCAATAGACGAATCCATTCACTGGATCCACCGAAATGCGATAAGGATTGCGGTGCCCCATGGTGTAGATCTCGGGCCTTGCCTTTGGGTTTCCTTGGGCAAAAAGGTTGCCTTTGGGAATCGAATAACTACCGTCCTCCTCTACTCTTATCCGAAGAATCTTTCCTCTCAAATCGTTCGTATTTCCTGAACTGCGTCGAGCATCATAAGGGCTCTTTCCCGGAAGATCATTCAAAGGAGCATAACCGTTGTTGACATAAGGCGCATTGGGTTCATCAAAAGGAGTACTGTTGTCACCGGTAGAGAGGTACAGTAATCCGTCCGGTCCAAAGGCGATGGATCCACCCGTGTGGCAGCAGACTTCTCGGTCACTTCCTACATCCAGAATGACCTGCTCTGTATCCAGGTCAAAGTTCCCTTCCTTGTACTGAAAACGCGAAAGTCGGTTCACGGACTCCGCCCCAGCAGGCGAATAAAAAACATATATCCAGTGATTCTCTATGTAATCCGGATCTCGCTGAAGCCCCATTAATCCTTCCTCCACATTGACGTTGGGATTCTCCAGGCTTTTGCTATAAACACTTAGCTTGGCTAGTTCCGTCAGCTCTCTGGTTTCGGGATCATAGCGCATGATCTCTCCACGACGTTGTGCAATGAGTACCTCTCCTCCGGGCAACAAAGCCATTTCAGTAGGCTCAAAAAATTGGCCTTCGTGCAACACTCTTTTGGTAAAACGATCAGCATCTGGAGGAAAAGCAGTACGGCTCTTGCTGTAATCCAATTTTTTGTTCTCCCCTATCGCGTATTCCAAACCGCCAGTAAGGTGAGCCAGAAATTCTGGATTGGTATAACTCGATTCCGTATGGCCCAGCGCCGTGTAAAAACTGCGCCCCCCGTCGAATTCCTTGTACCAGCTCATCGGATGATCCCCCTGCATATTTCCACCCTGATAGGAGCTTTCGTCTACCTTGAGCAAAACAGTATTGTTGGCCTGTACTTCTTTGAAGTTGTACATTTCGTCTTCCTTTACCCAGCTCTTTGCTTTGAAGTGAGATGTTGCCCCAAAGCTCCTATTGACCACTTCAAAACGAGCCTTATACAAGCCCGGCGGATGCGACTCAAAATAAGCTCCAACGAGTCGTCCGTACCACTTCCAATCGTACTCGGTATCGGTGGCGGCATGCACTCCTACGAACCCCCCACCCGCTTGGATGTAGCGCTCAAAGGCCGCTTCTTGCCTGGCATCAAGGGTATTCCCGGTGGTGTTGAGAAAGACCACTGCAGAGTATTTTTCAAGTTCTTCTTCCGTGAAGCGATCCGCATTCTCAGTGGTATCAATGCTGTAACCTTTTTCTTCTGCTATTTTTTGCAAGGCTGTTATTCCGCTTCCAATGGAATTATGCCGATACCCCATGGTTTTGGAAAAGACCAAAATTCTTGGTGGTGTATCCCTTTTATTGGAACACGAAATACCGGTTAACATCAATACAGTAATCAGGAAAATCAGAAGGTGTTTGCGCATATTCATAGGCTGAAGATATTCAATTCCCCCCGACTGAACTATCCCTTGAAATGCCTTATCTTTAAAGGCTAACGAATCCGACACCTATGAGACAAAAATTCCTCTTTTTTATCGCCTTATTTTGTTGTCTTGGGCTGAGCGCTCAATCCTTTGATCCCCAATTACTTCAAGACATTAAGCCCCGGAATATCGGACCCGCGGGTATGAGCGGTCGTGTAACCGCCATCGATGTGGTTTTAGATAATCCGGATATCATGTATGTCGGAACCGCTTCAGGAGGTCTTTGGAAATCGACCTCTGGCGGTATCAAATGGGAACCTGTTTTTGACTACGAGCTTACCGCCTCTATTGGTGCAGTGGCTATTCAACAGTCCAACCCCTCTGTCATCTGGGTCGGAACCGGTGAGGGAAATCCCAGAAACAGTCTAAATGGAGGTTATGGAATATACAAATCCCTGGATGGCGGAAAAAGCTGGAAGTCTATGGGACTTGAAAAAACGAGACACATTCATCGGGTGGTGATCGATCCGACCAATCCTGATGTTGTTTATGTAGGTGCAATCGGTTCTCCTTGGGGAGAGCACAGTGAACGTGGAGTATACAAGACTACGGATGGAGGAAAGAGCTGGAAAAAAGTTCTCTTCGCCAACAACCGTACAGGTGTCGCGGATCTGGTTATGGACCCGAGCAACCCAAATAAACTATTTGCAGCCCTCTGGGAGCACAAAAGGGACCCTTGGTTTTTTAAATCTGGAGGTCCAGGCAGTGGTCTATACATGACCCATGACGGAGGTGAAAATTGGAAGAAAATCACCGTCAAAGAAGGCATGCCGAAGGGTGATCTCGGACGTATCGGAATTGCTATTGCTCCAGGAGAAACCAATGTGGTCTACGCCTTGGTAGAAGCCAAGAAAAATGCCTTGTACAAGTCTACTGACGGCGGATTCAAGTGGTCTAAGATCAACGACAAGAGCGATATCGGGAACCGCCCTTTCTACTATTCAGAAATCTATGTCGACCCCCAAAACGAAAACAGGGTCTACTCCATCTTTACCTATGTCAATGTCTCTGAAGACGGGGGTAAAAACTTCCGACAGCTCATGCCGGCCTATGGGGTGTCTAATGGGGTTCACCCGGATCACCATGCCTGGTGGATTCACCCTGAGAACGGTAAGTTCATGATTGACGGAAACGATGGAGGGATGAACATCACCAAGGATGGTGGAAAAACCTGGCGCTTTATCGGCAACCTGCCTGTGGCTCAGTTTTACCATATTAACGTGGATGAAGAATATCCATACAATGTCTATGGCGGTATGCAAGACAACGGTTCTTGGAGAGGACCCGCCTATGTGTGGAGAGCCCAAGGCATCCGCAACAGCTACTGGCAAGAAATCGCTTTTGGAGATGGATTTGACGTGGTTCCCGACAAAGACGATTCCCGTTATGGGTACGCGATGAGCCAACAAGGATTTGTCTCACGGTACGACTGGCAAACCGGAAACAACTATTCGGTCCGCCCGACTCCACCGGATGCCGATACCCAACTTCGTTTTAACTGGAATGCTGGAATCGGACAAGATCCATTCAGCAACAACACGGTTTACTTCGGAAGTCAATTTGTACACAAGAGTACGGATAAAGGATTGACCTGGGAAGTGATCTCTCCTGACCTTACAACCAACAATCCTGAAAAGCTGAAGCAAAGTGAAAGTGGCGGACTGACTATGGATGCCACCGGAGCAGAAAACCACTGTACCATTTTGGTTATTGAACCTTCTCCTGTAGAGCGCAATATGCTCTGGGTAGGTACGGATGATGGCCGCGTACACCTCACCCAAAATGGAGGTGGTAGCTGGAAAGAAGTAACCAAAAACATAAAGGACCTCCCAAAAGGCAGCTGGATAGCTCAAATCAAGGCGTCAGCGACCAAGCAAGGAGAAGCCCTGCTGGTAGCCAATGACTACCGTCGCTATAACTATGCACCCTATGTTTACCGAACCAAAAACTATGGGAAGAGCTGGGAACGCATTGTCGATGAGCAAGATGTAGAAAGCTATACCCTTTCGGTTATCGAAGACCCGGAGAATCCCAACCTGATGTTCCTCGGTACGGATGATGGCTTGTACTTATCGCTCAACGCAGGCGAAAATTGGACTAAGTGGAATAAAGACTTTCCAACGGTATCCACGAAAGACCTTGTGATTCATCCGAGAGAACAAGATCTTATTATTGGAACTTTTGGTCGAGCTGCTTGGGTGCTAGACGATATTCGTCCTCTGCGGGCTTTAGCCGGACGACCAGAGATGCTCCAAGAATCGGTTGCGCTCTTCCCTAGCCCGACCGCTTACCATTCGGCCTACCAACAGGCTACAGGGAGTCGCTTTGGTGGGGATGCACTCTACAGTGGAACCAACCGCCGCGGAGGAGCTATGATTACCTTTTACCTAAAAGAAGGAGCGGCTAAATCTGCCGGGAAGAAAAAGGATAAGAAGGTAGAAGAGGGTTCCAAGAAAGTGAAAAAAGATTCTCTTTTCTTCACGGTTTATCAAGGAGACAAGCAAATCCGATCCTTTAAAATCAAGACTCCGAAGAAGGCAGGCTTCCACCGTGTTTATTGGGATATGACTGAAAAAGGACCGGATCGTCCTTCCCGTACTGTCCGCAAACGTACACGTGAACCTCGCGGACGTGATGTACTGCCGGGCACCTATAACGTGAAACTGAAATATGGTGATCAGGAAGTGGAGACCCGCGTAGAGGTTGCACTGGATCCCAGAATTCAGCACTCTCTTCCTGGCTTGAAAGAGATCTACGAGAGCGGGAAAGAATTGGATGAGCTTACCCAAACAGTCGCAGATGTTACCCGTATGCTCGCCGAAAGCAAGAAAACGGCAGAGAGCTTGCAAAAGCAACTCAGTGCACTGGACAAAGAGAAGTATAAGGAGCAGATCAAATCGAGCAAAGAGATTGTCAAGGCCATAGATGAACAAATGGCGCTCTATCTCGGAAAGGTCGATAAGCGCCAGGGAATTACACGAAACCCAGAAATGAATGTGGTGCGTCGTCTTGGAACAGCTTCGGGCTATATCGGGTCAAGACAACAAGGTATCACAGAAACCGAAAGGCGCTTGATGAAATTTGCCAAAGAGGCAGTCGATAAAGCCTTAAACAGTACACGTAGCTTTTACAAGGAAAAATGGCCGGTTTATCGCGAATCAATCGAAGCTCTGAACATCAACCCATTTACTAAACTCAAAAAATTCACCTGGTAATTCATGAAAAACCAACTTACTCTCTTACTCGCTTTACTTTTTTCCGGATCCGTATTTTCTCAAGCTATTGGAGGCGCAACCGACCCCCAGGCCGAAGACGGAATTTGGTATATGTACTTTGGAATGAACCGGCTGTCAGACAAGATAAGTCTGCACACAGAAGCCCAATTTCGCTATTACCAAACCGAAGGGAACTTTAACCAAATGTTGCTTCGGACCGGGATTAACTTTCACGTCAAACCGAATGCCATCCTGACTGCAGGTTATGCCTATATCGATACGGATCCCACCTTTATGGAGCAGGGGTTGGAAGACGGCTTCTTTAACGGGAACGAAATCCTGGAACACCGGATTTTTGAGCAGCTTATTTTAACCAATAAGGTGGGGGAATTCTTATTTGAACACCGTTACCGTCTCGAGCAGCGATTTATTGAGAATACCGACTTGAACACCACAGATACCAAACACCGCGCGCGTTATCGTTTACAGGTGACCCTGCCTTTGACCAACACCTTCTTTTTAAATTTCTATGACGAAGTGTTTGTCAATTTGCAGGAACCTCTTTTCGATCAAAACCGCCTTTACGGAGCACTGGGTATTCGTATTACTGAAAATGCCAGTGTGCAATTGGGTTACTTAAAAAATCACTTTAGTGGGGCCAATTTTGATCGTTATCAGGTTGGGTTCTTCTTCAATCCGGATTTCCGCAAGAAGTAAGTTCACCCCGGCTGGTTCGACTACCTATCCATTGATAAAAGAACCCAAGGATGAGTGTACAAAAAGTCGTTTTTAAAAATGCCTCGAGCCAGGATTTATCCGGCCGCCTCGAGCTTCCTGCCGATCGCTACCCGCACAGTTTTGCCCTCTTTGCGCATTGCTTCACCTGTAATAAGAATCTGCAGGCCGTCCGCAACATCTGTAAAGCGCTCACGGATAAAGGCTTCGGAGTTTTGCGTTTTGATTTCACCGGATTGGGAGAAAGCGAAGGGGACTTCGCCAAAACGAATTTTTCGGGCAATGTAGAAGACCTCCTTGCGGCCGCCCGGTTTCTAGAACAGGAATACACAGCACCTCAGTTATTGGTCGGACATTCCCTGGGAGGGGCAGCGGTTATTTTTGCCGCTGCTCAGTTGCCTTCTCTGGAAGCTCTGGCCACCATAGGCGCCCCTTCCCACCCTACTCATGTCAAGCACTTATTTCAATCCAGCTTAGAAGAAATTGAATCCTCAGGGAAGGCAGAGGTCCGATTGGCAGGCAGACCCTTCACCATCAAGAAACAGTTTGTGGAGGATCTCGAAAGACAGAGCCTTGGTGAGGCTGCCAAATCCCTTCGGAAGCCCTTGTTGATTTTACACTCTCCGCAAGACGATACCGTAGGCATCAAAAACGCGGAAGAAATTTATGTTGCCGCTCATCACCCCAAGAGCTTTGTTTCTCTGGATGGTGCGGATCACTTACTCAACAACAAAAAAGACTCGCTCTACGCCGGACAGGTCATTGGCAGCTGGGCTCAGCGCTATCTGAGCATAGAAGACAGTAAACCGGACGCACTCAAAACGAAAGAACAGGTGGTGGGTAGCCTGGAGGCGGAAGATGGCTTTACTACCTCCATGAAAGTAGGGAACCACTTCTTGACCGCCGATGAACCAGAACACTACGGAGGGAATGATTTTGGCCCTTCTCCCTACGAACTGTTGACCGCTGGCCTTACGGCTTGTACCGTCATGACGCTGCAGATGTACGCCAAAAGAAAAGGGTGGCCTTTAGAAAATGTGGAGGTTCACACCTCTTACGGTCGAGACCACGCACAGGATTGTGCTGATTGTGAAAAGGATTCGGCGAAAATCGACACGTTTAAAAAACGCATCATTTTAAGGGGGCCACTCCGTGAAGAACAAAAGTCGAGGCTCCTGGAGATAGCCGACCGCTGTCCGGTCCACAAAACCCTCTTGAGCCCTACTCAGGTGCTGTCAGCTTTAGATGAATAAGCGATAATTTCTTTATCTTCAGGGGAATCAAAACACCAATTGAAAATGAAGAATTTTTTATTCGCAGCCGTGTGTCTGCTGGCAATTTCGGCCTACGGACAAGAAAAAGTGTCCTATGAAGACCGCAATGCGCTCTTTTTAAACGCCAGCTTTAACACCCTGCAGGGAGACTTTGCAGATTTTTTTGATTTCTCCTACGGAATCGGAATTGGATACCGCATCAACCACTCTGAGGGCTTTGATTATGGGTTCCGAGCCGAATACCACACCATTTTAGACAATGAGCCCTTTGAGGGAGAAAGCTTTCTGACCTTTTCGTTAGATGCCTACATTCCAGCCGATATTTTTAACAACGTCGATGGTGAAGTCTTTGGCCGTGCAGGATACACCTTCGCGACAGCTGATAATTCGGATTATGCCGGACTTTATTTAGAGGCGGGGTACAACTTCCAAATTTGCGAAAGTTTCAGTCTGGGACCTCGTACTTCCATCGTTTTGGATGATCCCAATCTCTGCACCTTAGGTCTAGGAGGAACATTTTCGTTCTAGAATCTCAACAACAGCTATAGAAAGGAGACCCATGGAGGTCTCCTTTTTCTTTGTGTACTTTTAGGCTATGAAATTTCCAGCGCTGGTTCTTATCGATATTCAACAGGGTTTTATTGAAAAGGCCTACTATGGCGGGGAACGCAACAACCCCCAAGCCGAAATCAATGCAGGAAGACTCCTGAAGACCTGGCGACAAGTGGGATGGCCTGTGTTCCACATTCACCACCATTCCGAAAACCCGCTTTCTCCTCTACACAAATCCAAAGACGGCAAGAAACCTCATTCCGCTGTGGAACCCAGTCCTGAGGAAACGGTCTACCTCAAAACAGTGCATTCGGGCTTTATTGAAAATCCCCTGGAACAAGATTTAAAAGAGAAAGGGATTCAAAAACTGGTTTTCGCTGGAATTACAGCCAACCATTGTGTTTCTACGAATGTGCGAATGGCGAATAATTTAGGGTTTCACTGCACCCTGGTGAGCGATGCGACTGCGGCTTTTGACCAAGTGGATGCAGAAGGTCTAACCATCGATGCCCCTACTGTACACCGGGTTACTTTGGCCAGCCTGAAGGGGGAGTTTGCCGAATTAAGCACAACAGATGAGATTATAGAAGGAATAAACCGTGGGGAATTTCCTATGGTCAACACATAAAATTTCATTAATTTTCGGTCATGGATATACCCAAAATATTCGGCGCATTCCTCGCCATTATTGGAATTGTTGGCCTCATCTATACGGCCGTCATGATCATCAACGACACCGAAGAGATTAAAAAATTGATCGTCGTCGGAATTCTGGGCGCCGTTTTCTTCTTTTCGGGTATAAGCTTGCAAAAGCCTCCGAAAAAATAAAGTGATCTCTTGAAAGGATTTTCACCACTAAAACCAAAGAGATTTTCAGCATTTGAAAGGTATGGTTCCCGGCTTCGACCTATACCCTAATGGTTCAAACCAATCCCTAGTTTATGCTCAATACCTTAAAGAATTTGCTTTTTCTTCTGTTTGTCGTTCTAGCGACCATCGCTTGTAAAACCGAAATCCCCGACGATACCTCCCTTTTGAATACTGCAAAGGTGAATCCCAACACATTGAGTAAAGAACTCCTGCTGGCCGTCTTGAGAAATGAAAACAGCCAGGATTTACAGCGCTCCCTTGAGGAACTAGACGCGGAATCCCTGCACCTTCATTTGGATACCGATAAGAAAAAAATGGCCTTTTGGATCAACCTCTATAACGCCAATATCATCACAGCGCTGCGTGCGCATCCGGAATACTACGAACCGGCCGTCCGCTCTGACTTTTTTAAGAAAAGACTTATTTCGGTCGCTGGGCTTCAATTGAGTTTTGCCGAAGTAGAACACGGCCTGATTCGCAAATCCCAATGGGAATACGGACTGGGGTATTTCAGAACCTGGTTTCCGGAAAATTTTGAGCGCCAAAACCGGGTAAATCAAGTGGATTACAGAGCTCATTTTGCGTTGAATTGTGGAGCCAAGGACTGTCCTCCGGTAGCCGTTTACACCCCAGAAACCCTGGAAACCCAGCTACAGGAACAAACCCGGGCCTACCTGACCAAAACGACAATTTTTGACAAGGCTTCTAACACGGCCAAAGTCACCTCCCTCTTTAGCTGGTTCCGCGGAGATTTTGGTGGAAAGAATGGTATTCGAAAAATCCTAAAAGAACAAAAGCTCATTCCTCAAAAAAGTAGGGTTAAACTCAGTTACCGAAACTACGACTGGACCCTGGACCTCAACAACTATATTTTACCGAATTAAGGGAGGAATAGTTCCATTGCAAACGAAATACTTGTAATTTCAGCCTGCAAAACCTCAATAAAGCAATGAATCCTTCTGCAACGGGATGGGTAACCAAGCTGGGCCAGATTCTGGTTGAGCAAGCCGATCGCTACGAGTCGTATGACCCGCTGTACGAGGAATTGAAGAAAACGGGTTTTGTTTACGGGGTGCATATCGCGCCCCTGCCCTTTATTGCTTCTTCCCATCCTCTGACCGAAGATGAAACGGCCAAGGTCAATTTATTAGCAGCACTCTACTTCTGCTTTACCCTGGCAGAGGATTCTACCTCTCTCGACGAATTTATTTCTTCTCTATTTGATTTTTACCTGGAGATGGGGATCGCCAATTTAAAACAAACCCAGAAGATTCTAGATGGGCACAAGGATGGAGTACAACTCGAGAAATTACTGGATTCCAGAATATACCTGGGCGGGAATGTCTTCAATAAAGCTTTTGGTAACAACCTGACCAATGCTCTACTCTACATTGATGTTTTGATCTATATGGGCTACCTGCGGGGTGAAGTCTCCGTTCAGGTTCATGCCCAACTACTGGAATATGTCAGTATCAACCTGGCTTACCACGCTCTTTACTCCAAGGACGTAGGAAACCACGATTTAAAGTTGATCAAGATGCTGTCTTCCTCTCTGAGTTTTATTCAGCTGGATATTATAGAGCTGGATGTGAGCTACAAAGAGCTTATTCGGGAAAACTTTTCAGAATGGGAATTGGAATACCTGTTTGATATGGCATGTCTGACCGTATGGGAAGACAAAACCCTGGAAAAACAGGAATCGGCCTTTATTCACGGGATTGGAGGGGAACTACTTAAGTCAGAAAAAGAAATCTCACGACGTCTTCAGGAGGTCAATACCTTTTTCGAGGAAAACTATGCCAAAGTACCCTACCTGAAATCCAAAAACCTGGCTTCTAACTTTTTTGAAGGAGTGACTAAGAATGTTCGCCGACTGCTCAAGCGGAATTCTAAACGTCTTAAAAAAGAGCTTCTCGAAAGTCGGGAGCTTATCGATTTATTGAGGCAATCCACCCAACGAGAATTGACTGTGGAAGAGAAGAAAAAGGTACAAGAACAATTGTTGGATATTTTTAAAACCATCCCGTCTTTTGCTATCTTTATCCTTCCAGGAGGGGCTGTCTTATTGCCCATTGCAATCAGCCTTATTCCAAAATTACTGCCCTCGGCTTTTGATGAAAACAGATTGGACGATCCGCCGCTAGAAAAAAGCGACTCAGAAGCCTAAAAAGCCACTATAAGAAATTTCTATACCAGCTTTTATTTTTTTTTAAAGCATTTGTTTTTCAGACACTTAGAATTTTTCACTCAATCCAAAGCTTAAAATCCTTCACACGCTCTCTACTTACGATAACTTCGTGCTCTTTAAAGCCTCTTAGCTTGAGCTGAAGCCGCGAATTCGTGTACGAAATGATGTCTTCGATGTGATCGATGTGCACATAAAATTTTCGACTTACCCGAAAAAAGGTTTTCGGCTGGAGCTCCTCCTCCAATTGCTCTAATGTGGTGTCCAAAAGATAGTTACGTCCACTGGTGGTTGCGGCATAGGTTCCTTTGTTTTCGCTGTAAAAACAACTCACCTCATCGGTCTGAATAATTTTGATGTGCTGCCCCAATTTGGCTGTAAAGCGTTTTTTGTATTCTCGCTCTACTGGATTGACTAAAAGCTTCTTGATATCCTCGAAATCTACACCGATCCCCTTGGTGTTTTGGTTGTAGTTCTTGTATTGCTTGACGGCAGCCTCCAATTCTTCATCATCTATCGGTTTGAGCAAGTAATCGATGCTGTTGAGTTTAAAAGCCTGTAAAGCATATTCATCATAGGCCGTGGTAAAGACGATTGGGCTTTTGACTTCGACATGCTCAAAGATTTCGAAGGAAAGTCCATCCGACAACTGAATGTCCAAAAAAATAAGATCCGGGTGAGGGTTGTCCTGGAACCAGCGAATACTTTCTTCTACAGAATGCAGCATGGCGCTGGTTTCGACATTCAGTTCGTCTAAAAGGCGGCTAAGACGGCGTGCCGCGGGCTTTTCGTCTTCAATAATGATGGCTTTCACAGCTTGAGGTATCTAGGTTTATTCTTGGTCCAGGTATTTCTGAATTTGCTTTTCCTCCCAATTTTTGAGGATTCTACCCTTAAAGATAAAGGTATAAAGCCCATGAAATAGCAGCCCAATACCCCAAAACAAGGGAGTGATGTACATGTTTAACTCAATCCATTTCCCGAATTCGGGATCGTCGAATACGGTTGCTCGCAACAAGTCCGCAATTTGCTCAGCAAAAACCAGCAATGGCATATTGAACAGCAGGTAAAAGAACAAATGGTGGTAAAACTCTTTGATGTCTTGTACGCGCTTGCGCGCCCGAGCGTAAGCATAGACTTTGTTTTGGTTGGTTGTCTCCATCACTAGCTCCACTTATCGGTTGAGTTCTTGTCTTCGTCCATAAACTGCTTGATCTTGCGCTCCTCCCAGTTCTTTCCGAAAAAGGGATTCAATCGAAAAGTTCCTATGGCATGGCTCGCTATACCAATTCCCCAGCCAAAAGCAGCCCAGAGGAACCACATATAGGCAAACCCATTGGTCCAATAGTTCAGGGCGGCCAATCCGGAGATGACCAGCACATAGGTGGTCAGGTGGCTGTAAAACTTCTTTAATTCCTCTACACGCTCCTTAGCGCGCATCAATTTACTTTCTCTGTTGTTGTCCATGGTTGTGGATATTCTAAAGGAGAAAGACCCTAGTAACGGTCTTTATTCATAAATTCTTTAATTTTTCTTTCTTCCCAGTTCTTTCCAAAGAGGGGGTTGTATCCGTAAGCTCTCAGGCCGTGCGCTACCAGTCCGATCCCCCAGCCAATTGCCGGAAAGACAAACCACATAAAGCTCGATGTTCTGTAGTTGATAAAGGCCAGTAGAGGAATGATAAGGCAGTACCAAAACAAGCTGCCGTAAAAAGATCGCAAGCACTCCACTCTCTCTTTAGCGGATCGGTAACGAAGGTCGTTTATGTTTTCCATGATTTCTGTTTTTTGATTACACTTCAAATGTCCAAAAGACAGTTCATAATTTCGAAAAGAGTTCACCCAACTGTAGGAAATGTGGATTCAATTGTTATAGCGCGTCTCAGGGCCTAAAAATCTTCTTTGTCCATGAGCTCTTTAATCTTTCGCTCTTCCCATCTTTTACCCCAAAGTGGATGAGCATCAAAGGCTTCCAAAGCGTGTACCAAAAGCCCCATTCCCCAACCAATTGTGGGGAAAATTGCCCACACAAATGAGGTCGTACGACTGTTGAGCCACCAAAGAAAAGGGATCACCACCAGGTAGGAAGCCAAGTTCCCATAGAATCCCTTGATGGCATCTACGCGCTCCTTGGCTTTGAGGTAGCGCTTTTCCTCAATATGTTCTTCTTGACTCTCAACGACCTTAATCTGCTGTGTTAAAACAGGTAAGTGCACTTTAAAATCACTTGAACTTTTATCAATTAAAACTTCCCGATTAGAGAGGATGCGGTAGCGTTGCTGAATATTCTGCAGACCAACACCACTGCTTTTTTTCACGACTTCTTTCTCTTGCAGGTTGTTACTAACCACCAGCAGATCTCCTTCTTCATACACCTTTAAGGAGAGAGGTCTGGAAGAGGTGACCACATTGTGTTTTACTGCATTTTCTAATAGTAATTGCAGTGAAAGAGGTACAATTTTGGCCTCGGGATTACTGACACTATCCGGGATTTCGAAATGCAGACCGTCCTCAAAGCGCATTTTAAGTAAGCGCGCATAGGTTCTGGCAAAAGCGAGCTCCTCCTCGACAGTCACCAGGTCTTTATTTTTTTGCTCCAGTACGTAGCGGTATACTTTAGAAAGGGAGGTAGTAAAGCGCTGGGCTTGTTTGGGATCTTCATCAATTAGGCTGGTCAACACATTGAGGCTGTTAAACAAAAAATGAGGATCCAGTTGATTCTTCAGGGCATCAAAACGCGCGGAGGCAGAACCCGCGATGATCTTCTGCTCCTTCACTTTTTTCTCTTGCCAACGTTTGTAAAAATAGATGGCATGGAAAAAGAGCGAAACCACAAAAGTGATCAGTAAGGCAACAACGTAGAAGATAGCCCTTTCTCCCTCCACAAACGCTTGCCAGCTCCTACCCTCAAAGACAAGATGAATAGTTGTGCGCGCAAATACAATACCGATCATGGTCAGCCCTATTCCACCCAATGCAGAAAGTACAAGTCGGTATTTCGCTAATTTACCCCACTTCACTTGTTCGTTTACATAGTCAAAATAAGTACTGTTGATCACTGTAAGAATAAGGGAATAATAGATGTAGTATCCGATTTCTTGGAATAGTTTTCCGTTTAAGGCGATTTCCCCTCCATTGATTAACCGAAGCCCAATGAAGACAGCACCTATCACCATACCGACTAACATTCCTGTCAGCAGTAATCTTATAAAACGGTATGAACGTGTATTCCTATTCACGGCCTCGATATTAACTTTTACACGCTTCTAAAACCTGTTTGGCCCGTTCTTCTCCATAAGACGGTGCGTATTTTTCGGCTGGTTTAAAAGTACTAAAAAGTCCAATGGCCTTTTCGACGTCGGCGCAGTAGGGCGCTGTGTCCTTCCCAAAATAGCGAGCACTTCCCATATCCCATTCAGCCTTAGAAAGAATGACCCGGGGGTTTTCAGGGTCCAATTGCAGCGCTTTGCTGTAGAGTTGGGTATTCTTTCCGGATAGAGTCATGCCATAGGTTTGCCCGTCATAGGCAATATAGGCCGTATTGATCATGGCTTGCTGTACAAGGATTTCGGCGTTGTCCGGAGAAAGCCGCTTGGCAATATCTAAGTACTCCTGGGCTTTTTGGAGTTGCTGCATCAATTGTTTCTCGTCCTTGATTCCAAAGGAATGAATGGTGTTGATGGTCGAAACATAATAATGAGGCAGCCAGTTGTCCATTTCGGCCTGGGCGATACGCTCAAAGAGATTAGCCGCGTCGACCTCTTTCCCTTCTTGCCAAAGGGTAAATGCTTTTTGCATGCCTTTGTCATAGGCTGTTTGTGCGAGGACAGGGCTTAGGCTCAAGGTGGCCAGGAGGAAGAATAGATAGAATTGATTTTTCATGCTGTTGTTTTTTGATTGATGATGCGCAAAAGTCGTTCTATGACTAAAGAGCACCCAGGATTTCTGACCGAACTGTCTCTTTCTGCTACCGAATCGTTAATTTCAAGTATTCAAGCTCAAAACCCCTATGTACATCCCAAAAGCCTATATCGAGAAAGATTCCGCAGAGATTAAAACCTGGATAAAACAGTACCCCTTTGGCATACTCGTCGATCAACTGCTCAATAAGCTTTGGGCCGTTCATCTCCTTTGAATGGGAAGAAAGAGATGGAAAAAATCTTCTGGTCGGTCATATCGCGCGAGCCAACCCGATCGGCGAACAGTGGACCGAGACACGCGATGTACTGGTTATTTTTCAAGGGCCACATACCTACATCAGTTCTTCCTGGTACCAGGAAGAAGAGGTTCCGACCTGGGATTACCAAGCCGTCCATCTATACGGTCAACTCAATACCCTGACTGAAGAAGAAACCATGGCCTCCCTCCATCGCCTTGTGGAGCGGCACGAGCAAGGGGAAGAAAAACCAATTGACCTCAGTCAGTTTTCGGACCGTACCCTGAGGCAAGTCCGAGGTGTAATTGGTTTTGAAATTGAAATCAATGAAATTCAGGCGGTCTCCAAACTCTCTCAGACCCGCCAAAAAGACCAGGCAGAAATCATACGCCAGCTCGAAAAAAGAAAGGATCAAAACAGTTTGGAAATCGCCCAAGCCATCAGAAATCAATCCAAATCGTAACAAAATCTGCCTAAGCGCGACATGTATTAAAAACAACCAATCATGTTACACAGTAAATTTTGGCAAGCTTTTTTCGCCATCGCACCTTTAATTGCCCTATTCGCCATGCTCGGAGGGTATTTTTATTTTATCTATGATTTAATTGGCAGTGCCGAAGTTTGGGAAGCTTCTGGGTCAGAGCCAACTGCTCGGGAAGTTCTCGCGACGATTTCTCCTTTCTTTATTGCAATTCTTTTGGTTGCCCTGCTTTCAATTAGCAGCCTCGTCTTCTATTTGGCTCACGCCATACAAAACACCAACCTGAAAAGCGATATGCGGATCATTTATATTGTTCTCTTTGTGATCTTTGGGGGTATCTCCCAATTGGTCTATTGGCTGGTCGAATGCCAAGGAAAAAAAGGCCAGACCATTGAATAGCAATAGAAAAATCAATTTCCAATCGTGTTTTAGCGGTGTTTTTCTGAAGATTTCCTATCTTGATACTAGGTATTATGTAAATCCCCCCATTAAACACTAACCCGGTTGTTGTCTACTGTAAAGACAAACATCTAAATGGGGATATTCCTTAATTTAAAATCGATTCTTCGGCCCATCATCGTACCCTATACGATTGATTCTATGGGGCTCAATTTAGTATTGGCCTTAAAGCGGATATTTTTGGCGTTCTACATCTGCTTTGTGGTCTACCCCAATGTCATTGGTATGCCCTGGAACCTGAACCGTTCCAGTCTTGATCTTTTTGAAATCTCTCCTCTATTGATTGAGGAGATGAGTGGTTACCGCGCACCTATTTCTGATGTTCCGTACTTTTTTGGTTACCTCTTCAGTTTGACCAAAACCCTGGGCAGTCTTCTTATCATCCTTGGACTTAGCACGAGAATCATCGGGGTTTGCTATTTTCTGGTCGCGGCATTCTACCTCTATAACTACCCCTATGTAAGTGATTTTAATTACGCCTTTCCCATAGTCTTTGTAACCTTCTCTTTACTCTTGCTCTACTTTGGAGGCGGAAAGTACAGCCTGGATTACCGCATCGGCAAAAAGTTTGGTTGGATCAGGCCTTATAGATTGTCGAGTTGATTGCTGGTCTTGTCATTACTTAAGGTCCAAAAGAAGCCCACAAAGAAGAAGCTGTCTGCGGGGGGGCGAATGGCCTGGCGATCAAAGAAACCACTGCTGTTGGGGCTATTGGCATACTGATAATTATTGATGTTCTGAATCCCCAAAATATTGTTGACCGAGAAGTACAGAATCTTTTGCTGATCGATCAAATAGGCCCAATTGAAACTCAGGTTGTGGAAATCCCGGGTTACGGATTCCTGAAAACCGGGTAAATTGGGGTTTTCGTAAGGCCTTCCAGAACTCCAGCTGTAGGTCAGCCCGAGCTGGGACTTCCAATCATTCACCCAAAGTTTGGTCACCAAAGAGCCATTGTGCTGAGGGGCAAAATTAGGCTGAGCCTGTACCGGATAGTTTTCGGCCAGTCGCTGGGTATCCAGGTAACTGTACGACAGCCAATACTCTAAATTATTGACGGTTTTGTTGTCTCTCCAAAAGAGATCCAACCCCTGGGCGTAGCCGTTCCCATCAAAAGAAAAGTTAGAACCAGACTCAATAAAAGGAGTATTGTATCGGCTGAGACTTTCGTAATTCTTTCTGTACAGTTCAGCCCTAAAAGTTCTTCCGGAACTTGTATACTGGTAGTTAAAAAGAAAGTGCTCCGCCCTTTGGGCCTCGGGGGAGGCGCTGTACAAGAGAATTTGTTGACGAGGGGATTGGTAAAACTGTCCATAGGCCAAAGAAACCTGCCCCTTTTCGGAAGTTTTCCAAGCCAAGGAGGTTCTGGGCATCCAGAATTCCTTTTGCAACAAATCGGAATACTCAAAGCGTAAACCGGCCTTAAGCGCTAATCGCTGCGAGAAGAAAAGATCAGACTCCGCAAAACCACTGGCAAGTTTTTCTTGGAACATGCCTTCCTGTAGGGGTGCACCCTCAAAAACAGATTGAAAATTTTCTTGGTAATCGGTGATGAATACCTCTGCCCCCGTCCGTAGGTTAAAGCGGTTATACGGCTGGTGGGTCAGAACCATCTTGAAGTGACTGGCCACTTCCCGTGCCTCGACTTCGCCAAAAGCAATTCCTATGTCATTGCTGTCGTACGAAACACTGGCCCCTGCCCGGAGACTCCAACCCGTTTCCAAAAAGTATTTATAGGTAGAATTGAAGTAAAGGTTGTTGTTTTTCAAGCGAAAAGGCACTGCTTCCTCGAAGTTGATATCGTCTTGTTCCAAGGCCAATTCCGCTCGGTTAAATCCGGTGTACAGCTTTAGAATTCCCTGCTCCCCTTGAGACCGAAATACGGCTTCACCCGATATGGATTCGTAGGGTTTCTGCCACTGTATTCCCTGGGTAGAAGGCAAAATCGCCTCATAGGGCTTCAGGTTAATGTAGGAGGTGTTAAAACTCAAGCTTTGTTTTCCCCAAAGAGCCGTGTGAGCAAGACTTCCACCTACCGACATCACAGAGAGATCTGTTTTGGTTTGGTCGGCCAAATCCGTGGTATTGAGCAAAAGCACACTGGACAGGGCTTGCCCGTATTCCGCCGAATACCCCCCGGTACTAAAGGTGATGCCCTTGAACAAAAAAGGCGAAAAACGACCCCGGGTAGGAATATTATTGGCGGTCGCATTAAAAGGTTGAAAGACCCGCATCCCATCAATAAATACCTGGGTTTCTTCCGCCCGCCCTCCGCGAACAAATAGGCGGCCGTCTTCGGCTACGGGAGTGGTACCCGGCAAGGTCTGTAAGGCGGCCACAAAATCTCCAGCTGCTCCAGCAGTGGTTACAATATCGAGAGGCTTGAGCACAGAGACCTTGGAATTATCGCCGGCTTCAAAAGTACCGGCAGTTAAAGTCACTCCTGTCAGGGTGTTTACCGCCGGCTGTAGGATGAGTTGTATATCCGTAAAGTAACTGAGGTCTCCTGCCTCGTATCGGGTTGCAAAACCCAGCATAGAAATCACCAGGGTCTGGGTACCTGATTCAGTGGTTTCGAAAGCGAAGCGGCCTTCTTCATTGGTGGAAGCTCCGTCATAGGTACCCTCTAAATACACATTGGCGCCCACCACGGCAACACCTTCAGGATCTAGAATCCGGCCGGCCACTTGGTTTTGTGCCCAGGTGGCCAGGGTTAATAAAAAAGCACCCAGCGTAGCTAGAGTGCGAGCAGCGGTTGATTGATTGATTGTCATTTGATTGATGTTTGGGGCAAATCTCTATTCCTTAGGAAAGAGCTTCAAAGAAAGAAGACTGAATTGTCCGTTTTACGGACTGATTTGCAGCCCAACAGTTCAGGAAGGAATATTGACAGTTCGGTCAGATCCGCTTTTACCTTTTGAACAATTCTTGCAGTTTTGCTTCGTAATCACAAATCAAAAAACATGAAAAATTTATTCTTTGTATTCGCATTCGCTTGTTTAACCAGCTTGGGCTTCGCTCAGGAAAAAGGCATCGATATCACCATTACCATTGACAATGTGGTCAATGATGAAGGGAAGGTTTTGATCTCTCTGCACACCGCCGACACCTTTATGAAGGGCCCTGGAATAGCTAACCTCGAGAGCATCATTAAAGGCGGAAAGGTTGAGCTGACTTTTAAAAATGTAGAACCGGGCACCTACGCCATCATGGCCATGCACGACGCCAACAACAACAAACAGATGGACTTTCAATCTAATGGAATGCCCATCGAGAGCTATGGAATGTCCGGAAACGATATGAGCTTTGGCCCACCGAGCTTTGACAGCGCTAAATTCGAGGTGAACGGAGAAGACCTGGAGATGAATATCCGCTTCTAAAAAACAACCCAACCAACCCCTAAGCCCGGCTCTCGTCGGGCTTTTTCTATGCGCTAAACCGAAAACTAGGGTATCTTTAGAGTCAGATTAGCTTTTATGACCATTACCCAGTTAACCTATGTTCTGGCTTTAGCCGAACACCGGAATTTTACTTTGGCTGCCGAAAAGTGTTTCGTCACCCAGCCCACCTTGAGCATGCAAATTCAAAAACTTGAGGAAGAGCTCAATGTGAGTTTATTTGATCGTTCCAAAAAACCCATTGGCATCACAGAGGTGGGGCAAAAAGTCGTGGCCCAGGCCAAAAGCATTGTTTCGGAGGCCAACCGCATGAAAGACATTGTCGATCAAGAAAAAGGCTATATCGGCGGAGAGTATGTCTTGGGTATAATACCAACGGTCATGCCCACTCTTCTCCCGCTCTTTTTGGCTCATTTCATGCGAAAATATCCCCAAGTGCAGCTGGTAATTAAAGAACAGACCACCACAAGTCTGGTCGAAAACCTGAAGGAAGGTAATCTTGACGGAGCTATTGCTGCAACTCCATTGGAATTGGATTTTATCGAAGAACGGCCGCTTTATTACGAACCTTTTGTAGGCTATGTGCCCGAGAGCCATCGCCTGCACAGCAACAAAATGCTGCTGCCCCAAGATCTTCAGCTGGATGATGTACTCTTATTACAAGACGGGCATTGTTTCAGAGAAGGAGTCATCAACCTTTGCAGGCACCAAAGCGCAAAAGAAAACGCCTCTTTTCAATTAGAAAGCGGAAGTTTCGAAACCTTGATTAATCTGGCCAACGAAGGACTGGGTATGACCCTTTTGCCCTACCTCCACACCTTGGAGTTAAAGGAAGAAGAAAAAGCCAATCTCATTCATTTTGAAGCCCCAGCTCCCGCGAGGGAAATCAGTTTAATCTACCACACCAATGAGCTCAAAATACAGATCACCAATGCCTTAAAAGACGCTATTCAGGCGGCTGTTAAAAGCGCAATCATCTTCCAAGAAGTGGAAATAATAAGTCCTAAGGCAAAAAACTAGGGATTGAGTAAGTGTAAACTGGAGTGTAATTCGGGTTTATCGTAAATAAAGCGAACCATCCAAATCCGCAGTTCTTTAATTTCGTCTGGCAACAAACGTCGAACCGCTTTTTTTACCTCTTGTGTGAATAATTGTGAGTCAAAACTCACCTTTTGCAATACAGTTTTAGTGTACTCCAACATCGCTCTCGCCATAATGTCAAAGATTTATTAGTTCGTTAGGTCAGTTATAAATTTAGCTAATTAATTTTAATCAGTCTGAGAGCAATTCGTTAAACCTTCGTGAAAATCCTCTTTAAAACTTCCTAATTTTGAGTGAAACCATCAGAAAAATGAAGATTAGTAAGTTCCTGTTTTCGAGCCTGTTTCTGCTCTTATTAGGAAGCTCGTGTAAGAGCGTTTATCGCATGGAGAGGGATAGAGAAGTTCGGGATTGGCTCGAATCCTCTGCACAGGAGAATGGAGTCCTGGAAGGAATCTTGATTTTAAATACTGCCGAAGGAGACACCCTTCTTGCCCGTCAAGCCGAAAGACTCTTTATTCCTGCCAGCACCACCAAGGTATTTACGCTCTATACGGGGATGAAACTACTCCCCACCAGACTACCGGTTTTAAAATACCGCTTTCAAGAGGATCGCATAGAACTTATTCCCACTGGAGATCCCACCCAGTTACACCCCTATTTCAAAGACAGTACAGCGCTTCGGTTTCTGAGAAAAGCTCCGCCCATTCAGATCCATTGGGAATTGTTTGAAGAAAATGCCTGGGGACCGGGTTGGGCATGGGAGGACTATCCTTACTATTTTTCGCCTGACCGCTCGGCCTTTCCTCTTTTTGGGAATACCGTTGAAATTATTGAAAAGGACAGCAGTCTTCAGGTTTTGCCTTCGCTGATGAGCAGTCGCGTAAAACGATCCATCAAAAGACAACCCAGGAGGGAACGATTTTCTAATGACTTTAGCCTTCCGAGCACAGCGCTGCGAGACACCTTGATTGTTCCCTACATCACCAGTGATTCCTTGAGTCTGGCGCTCTTGTCCAATGAACTCGGACTGCCCCTCTATAAAGCCCCTGACAGTATAGCTCCTTCCCTTACGGATAGTACGGCCCTTGAGGCGCCTTTTAGAGTCCTTTTGGGTGCGGTATCGGATTCTCTCTATAAGTATATGATGGCCGAGAGTGACAACTTTCTGGCCGAGCAAATCATGTTGATGTCGGCCTCTACCCTCTCCGACACCCTTTCTTTCCGAAGATCGAGAGATAGCATCATCAAGTGGCACCTGCCCTTCTTGCGGGATCGATCGCGCTGGGTGGACGGATCAGGGCTTTCACGCTACAATCTGCAAAGCCCGGCCAATTTGGTCAACACCCTCCTCGCCTTAAAAAAGGACTTTCCGGAAAGTCGACTGCAAAATCTCTTCCCGGCTTATTCTTTTGTGCAAAGAAATTCAACCGCTTGGGAGCTTCAAAAGAGTACGAAGGACAGCGCCGTGGTATTTGCCAAGTCTGGCTATGTCGGGAACAACTACAACCTGACGGGTTTCTTGTATACCGAAAAAGGCAACCTTTTGGTCTTTGCCCTCATGCAAAACCACTACCTACAACCCACCGTCGAAATCCGACGTCGGGTAGCGACTTTACTGCATCAGGCCTACCTAAAGTACTAAAGAGTTTACATTATCTTGTGCAGGGCAGCGTACTGCAGCAAAAGGATGGTTTTGGCATCCTTGATCTGGCCATCGGCTACCCAATCCAAGGCTTGCTGAAAGGGCATTTCGAGCACCTCAATATTCTCGGTTTCATCTTCTACGCCCCCACCTTCATGGACTTTCATCGCTGCGGTATAGGGCGCCAGATAAAAATGAAGAATTTCGGTAACGGAGCCGGGTGACATATAGGACTCCAGAACCTTTTCCAGTTGGGTAATTCGGTAACCGGTTTCTTCCTCTATCTCTTTGATAATGGTTTTTTCGGGATTTTCGTCTTCCAGGATTCCGGCACAAGCCTCCACCATCATCCCATCCGGATTACCGTTGTAGTAGGTCGGCATTCTAAATTGTCGTGTAAGGACGACACTTTTTGCTTCGGTATTGTACAGCAAGACAACGGCTCCGTTGCCACGATCATAGACTTCCCGGACCTGGGCTTCCCAACTGCCGTCTTCCCGACGGTAGTCGAAACTGACCTTTTTAAGCCAGTGCCAATTGTTCGAAAGCAACTCCTCGCGGATATTCTTCACTTCTCCGTATTTCATAGCGTGATTTAGAAGCTGTTGTCTCCGTCGAGTATATTTCCGAGACCACCAAGTACACTGCCTTCCCCCTTGTCTTTACCCCCCATTTGAGGTGCAGCAGCCCAAACACGTGAGGCGAGTCGGCTAAAAGGCAAGGATTGTACATAGACAACGCCTGGCCCTCTCAAAGTCGCGAAAAAGAGTCCTTCCCCGCCAAAAACCGTATTCTTGATCCCGCCGACAAATTCAATATTGTAATCTACGTCCTTGGTAAAACCAACGATACAACCGGTGTCTACACGGATGGTTTCTCCTGCTGCTAGTTCTTTGCGAGCCATCGTACCGCCTGCATGGACAAAAGCCATACCGTCACCTTCCAGCTTCTGCATGATGAAGCCTTCACCTCCAAAAAACCCTCGTCCGAGTTTTCGGGAGAATTCAATCCCTACCGAGACTCCCTTGGCCGCGCACAAAAAAGCGTCCTTCTGGCAAATGAATTTCCCCCCTTTTTCAGACAGATCTATGGGTATAATTTTTCCGGGATAAGGCGAAGCAAAACTAACGCGCTTCTTTCCTTGCCCAATATTCAAAAAGGCGGTCATAAAGAGGCTTTCGCCAGTGAGCAGTCGCTTCCCTGCCGAAAACAACTTTCCGAGCACACCTTTTTCCTGGTTGGAGCCATCACCAAAGATGGTGTCCATCTTGATGTCGCTGTCCATCATCATAAAGCTTCCGGCCTCGGCAATCGCTGCCTCATCCGGATCGAGCTCTACCTCGACGTACTGCATCTCTTCTCCAAATATTTCGTAATCGATTTCGTGATTTTCCATGTTTTCGTTTTTTAATTGAATGCCCTTCAAATCTTCAGGGGGATGAAAAGTAAAGATCGTAATTTCTGGAAAGTGCAAAAGAATTCCTCCAGGATTTCGGTCCTTTCTTTTTTGATCCATGATTTTTGTGTATACTTAAAATTTCGTTTGAAAAATTGTAATTCTTCGCAATGAGTGAATCCCTTCAATCCGATGGCGGCAAGGTGTCTTTCGGCGCAAAAGTGGCTTTTGGAATCGGCATGTTAGCCAATCAAATGTTCCCCGCAGCACTGGGTGTATTTATGGTTGTTTTGGTCCAAGATCTGGGCTTTCCACCCTGGATGTGGGGAGTGCTCTTTTTCTTGCCTAGGATTTTTGATGCCATCACAGATCCGCTGATGGGTTTTATCTCGGACAATACGAAGTCGACCTGGGGTAGACGACGGAAATACGTTCTTATTGGCTCTATTGTGATGGGGATCTGTTTTATTGCCATGTGGCAACTCTACCGCGAAAACAGCCTGGACTATAACTTCACCTATTTCCTGTTGTGGTCTTTTGGCTTTTATCTGGGGATTACCATCTTCGGTGTACCCTATGTGGCCATGGGCTACGAGATGAGTACTGATTTCCATGAGCGTACGCATATCATGGCAGTTGCTCAGTGGATTGGGCAATGGGCCTGGGTTTTGGCCCCCTGGTTGTGGGTGGTTATGTACGACCCCGAATGGTTCGAATCGGCCGATGTGGCGACAAGGGAATTGGCTATCTATGTAGGTATTGCCTGCACCCTCTTCGCCATGGTTCCCGCCCTATTTATTAAAACCAAGTCTACCGTAAACGAAGACTATAAGGAGCTCACCGTAAAATCAGTGTTGGGAAGCTTCGGCGAAATCTTTGCTGGAATTAAAGCAGCTTTTAGCATTCCGGCCTTCCGCAAAATTTGTTTCGCCACCTTTTTGATTTACAACAGTTTCAACACCGTTGCGAGTTTCTCTTTCTTTATTATCGTTTGGTACCTCTTTAAAGGAGATGCGGGAGCAGCAGGCCTCTGGCCTACCCTTTTTGGATGCGTTGGGGCCTTGTTCACTACGTTCATGGTGATCCCTATCATCACCCGAATGTCCAAAGCGATGGGGAAGAAAAAAGCCTTTATGATGGGTCAAGCCATCTCCTTGATCGGTTACATTATGCTGTGGTTCTTTATGGTTCCAGGCAAGCCCTATATGTTCCTTTACGCTCTGCCTTTCTTTTCTTTTGGAATTGGAAGTCTCTTCACCATCATGATGTCCATGACTGCTGATGTCATCGATTTGGATGAGCTCAATACAGGACTTCGACGAGAAGGCCAATTGGGTGCCATCTACTGGTGGATGGTCAAGGTTGGATTTGCCTTTGCAGGAGGATTGGCCGGTTTATTTATGTGGCTGGTTGGATTCGATTCTGAAGCGTCTGTACAAACCGATTCCGCCATCACAGGCCTGCGTTTAATCTTCTCCGGTTTCCCTATGGTGGGTACTTTATTGGCCATGTGGATCATGAGCCGATACTCGGTAGACGAGAAAAAGGCGAATGAAGTTCGTGCTGAACTGGAAAAAAGGAAGATTGCCGCCGCTTCGTAAGCGGCCTACTTCTTTTGACGTAAACGCAAAGTCCACTCAAAATCGAATGTAGAGACCACCACTCCTTCGGTATTGGTACCGATGGATTGCATCCAAACCGTCTGACCTTCACCGGTCTCAATAGCCTTGTCAATCGCATCGGCTAATTTGTGACCGTCCTTGCAGACGAAGGTAATTTTACCGGTGGCTTTTTTTGAAAAGTTGGCCTTGTTGTTCGCGACAAGCATCGAAATCGACTTTCCGCTGTCGCGGATTTGATCGATCACCATCGCTCCTGTGCTCAATTCAGCAGCCATCCCCTGCACGGCCCAAAACATCGATTTAAAGGGGTTCTGATTGAACCAGCGATGGGTAACCGTAACGCTAGCCTCCTCTTTAGTTATGATTCTCAAACGCACCCCACACCACCAGGCACTTGGCAATTTGAAAAAGGAGAAACGATTGAACTGAGCTGCTTTCATACGGGAAGTTTGCTCGAAAGTAGGTCATTTTAGGCTAGTATTGAAATGTTAATACTTTGTTAAATTACAGTACTTTGCTTTGCATAGTACTGTCTTTTGGATATATATTTGCCATGTAAGCTAATGAAACAGCTTGCTCATCATCAATCAAATCATGGCAGAAGTAATCAGTAAACACGAACGGAATTTGGGGGCGCTCATCCACGCCTCCACTTTTAGCAAGTACATTTTCCCTTTTGGGAATTTCATTGTTCCCCTACTCTTGTGGTCAGCGAACAAACGCGATTATGCATTTGTTGATCACAATGGTCGGGAAGCATTGAATTTCCAGTTAAGTATGCTGCTTTATTCCATCATCGCGGGAATGATTGGGATCCCCTTCATCATCGGATCCTTGCCCAACTTATTTCACGACGGCTTCCTGGACCTAGGCAGTCTGAATGAACTCAACAGCCTGAACGTTCATTTTCACGGTGACGGCGGTTGGCGCTTAAGTCGGGCCTTTTTGCCAGCAGGTATTACCGGACTTGTTCACCTGACATTGATTGTCCTCAATATTGTTTACTCCATATTGGCGACAGTCCGAACCGCAGACGGTCAGTTGTTCAATTATCCGCTTAGTATCAAATTCATCAAGTAAACAAAGCCAGTTTATTCATCAATCAATCATCCAATCAATCAACCAATTAATCACCACTTCATCCTTGTTGTTTTATCAACCTATAACAACAACCAACCTAACCACAGCAGTGTGGTTGCAACAGCCGGGAGTCGGCTCTCCCGGCTGTTTTAAACGAACAGTAACCCAAGGTGTCGTCTGCCACCTTAACCGAATCCGGCAGTTATGAATATTGAAAACACAAAAGCGCAAATGCGCAAAGGGGTTCTAGAATATTGCATTCTCTCCATCCTCACAGACAGCGACAAGTACGCTTCTGAAATTTTGTCGACCTTGAAGGACGCCAAAATGCTCGTGGTGGAAGGAACCATCTACCCCTTACTTACTCGACTAAAGAATGCAGGACTACTGCAATACCGCTGGGAGGAATCCACCTCAGGCCCCCCACGCAAGTACTACGCTTTGACTGAAACCGGTCAAATCTTCTTAAAGGAATTAGACAGTACCTGGGACGACCTTCAACAGGCCGTGAACTTAGTCACACACACAAAATAGCAGCAACCATGAACAAGACAGTAAATATCAATTTAGCCAACACCTTCTTTCATATCGACGAGGAGGCCTACGCCAAACTAAGGCGTTATTTGGAATCCATCAAGAAATCCTTCGATGGTACACCGGGAAGTGATGAGATCATTGCCGATATCGAAGCACGTATCGCGGAGTTGTTCAGCGAAAAAATGGAAAACGACCGTCAGGTGATCACCATGAAGGAAGTCGACGACGTGATTACCGTCATGGGTCAACCAGAAGACTACCACGTGGACGAAGATCTTTTTGACGAGCCTCAATCAGCGAGCTCCGAAAGCGAAACAAAGCGATCCAAGAAGCTATTCCGTGACTGGGACAACAAATACATCGGCGGTGTGTGCGCCGGTCTGCAGCACTATTTAGGAATCGATGCGCTGTGGATTCGTATTCTGTTTTTGATCCTGGCCATTTTTGGAAGTGGCTTTGGACTCATCCTTTACTTCGTCTTGTGGATCCTGGTTCCGGAGGCGACGACTACAGCTGAGAAGCTGGATATGAGAGGGGAACCGATTAATATTAGCAATATCGAAAAGAAGGTAAAAGAAGGAATTGACGATGTGGCCGAAAAAGTCAAAAACGTCGATTACGATAAAATGGGAAACCGCGTGAAAAGCGGATCCCGTAGCTTTTTTGAGGGTTTAAGTTCGGTTCTGGGTTTTTTAGTGAGCCTGGTCGGTAAATTCATCGGTATCATCTTGATCATTGTGGGAGCCTTCACCTTGGTCGCCCTGTTCATTGGTTTGTTTACAGCAGGGGTGGTGGACGTGATTCACGTTCCCGGGGTGGACTTTTACAACCTGATGAATATCACAGGGATACCGGCCTGGGCGATTTCTACCCTGGTATTTTTTGTCGTGGGAATCCCTTTCTTCTTCCTCTTTTATCTGGGGTTGAAGATTCTTGTCAACAACCTCAAGTCCTTGGGGGGCTGGGCAAAGGCCGTCTTGGTTTTGGTTTGGGTAGCCGCGGTAGGAACCCTGGTTGTCATTGGAGTAAAACAGGCTAGTATGCACGCCTATACAGGACAGATCAGGGAGGATAAGGCCTTGATCACCTCCACTCCTATTGACACCTTATCGATTAGCATGGGCAAGTACGAGTACTACAACAGCGAATTCAATATGGAAATCGATGGAATGAGTATGCAATACGATGGCGATGGAGAAAAGATTTTGCACTCCGAGGATGTCCGTTTTGATATACTTCCTTCCGAAGATGATCAAATGCGCATCGAAATCGTACGCAATGCCAATGGGGCTAATTATAAAGAAGCCCGGGAAATGGCCGAAAAAATCATCTACAATTACCGATTTGACGATAAGCGACTAATCCTGGATGATTACCTCCTGACGGATTGGGCCAATAAATTCAGGGACCAGGAAATTCGCATCAAGCTCTACCTACCTGTTGGTCAGAAGATCGTATTGAAATCCGATACCCGATATCACTTGGGCTACCGAACTCTTAATGCCAATGGCTACTACTCCTACAAAATGATTGATCACCTGTGGGAGATGACCAAGGAAGGAAAACTTATTTGCCTGGATTGCCCGATCGAGGAGGAAGAGGAAGAAGAACCTGTGGAGGTTGAAGAAGTCCTTGAAGAAGAGGTGATCGAGGAATCGGCAGCTGAAATTCTTGAGGAAGTTGAACTGCCGCAAATCGAGGAATAATGGGCCTTTTGTTCAACATTTAAAGCCGAATTCTGACAATTCAGCAAGAAATTTTGACAATTGGTGAAACAAAAGTAGGATTAGCTCGTCTATTTAATGAGCTTCGTCTCAAAGAATCAATCTAAAAACAAAACACAATTATGAAAACGATCGTAAAAGGATTAGCCGTAGTTCTTTTAGCCCTTACCACGGCCTCCTGTGCTTTTGATGTCAATTTTGGCGCTGGAAAAGCAGGAAACGGTGTAGTGGCAGAACAAACAAGAACAGTTAGTGAAGAATTCACCAAGGTTTCTGCATCAGAAGGACTTGATGTCTATGTTGCCCAAGGAACTGATTTTGAAATTCGCGTAGAAGCGGATGAGAACATCATCGACCTCATCGCCACCGATATCAGTAACGGAAAGCTTCGTGTTCACACCAAAGAGAACATCGGAAATGCAACCAAAAATATCTACATCACCATGCCGGCCGTTTCTGCCTTGGCCTCCTCCAGCGGAGCTGACTTAGAAGTCAAAGGAACGATTCAGGCGGATGAGATTGAATTGGATGCCAGCAGTGGTTCTGACCTCATTGCCAGTATCCAGGCCAAGTCGGTTGAAGTAGATTCCAGCAGTGGAGCCATGATTCAAATCACCGGTGAAGCTTCTGAATTAAGTGCAGATGCTTCTTCAGGATCGAATATTAGAGCTCAAGATTTCGAAACCAAGAACTGCACCGCGTCGGCCAGTTCAGGCGCAGATGTTCGCATCTTTGTAACAGAATCCCTTACCGCCAATGCAAGCAGCGGAGGAAACATTGCCTACAAAGGTGAACCCAAGGTTTCTCAGAGCAATTCAGTTTCTGGTAATGTGAGTAAGATCTAATCTACCCAGTATATAAACGAGAAAAGGCAGCCCAAGGGCTGCCTTTTTTAATTGCTTCAATATCTTGTTAATTGGACTCTACTAGTGCCAAATAACGCTCTGCATCCAAAGCCGCCATACATCCAGTTCCGGCCGCAGTAATGGCCTGACGGTACTCTTTGTCCTGAACATCTCCGGAAGCGAAAACTCCGGGCTTATTGGTTTTGGTAGACTTTCCTACCGTCTGGATGTAACCCGTATCATCCATGTCCAGTTGCCCCTCGAAAATCGAAGTGTTTGGAGTATGACCAATCGCGATAAAAAGACCGGTGATTGGAATGTTCTCGGTAGCACCACTTTGGTTATTGACCACGCGGATGCCTTCTACTACCTGTTCTCCTAGTACTTCTTCGATTTCTGTATTGTACCGAATCTCAATATTCTCGAGACTGTTGACGCGGTGCTGCATGGCCTTGGAAGCCCGCATGTGATCCTTGCGAACCAACATGGTGACCTTGCTACAAATATTCGCCAAGTAAGACGCCTCTTCCGCTGCCGTATCTCCACCTCCGACGATAGCAACCTCCTGCCCCTTGTAAAAGAAGCCATCACAAACCGCACAGGCCGATACCCCTCCACCGCGCAAGCGTTGCTCGCTAGGCAGTCCAAGGTATTTGGCTGAAGCTCCCGTCGAAATAATAACCGTTTCGGCTTCAATAGGGGTTTTATCGTCCACCATGGCCTTGTGAATACCACCAGCCTGGTCGCTCAACTCAATTGAGGTGATCATTCCAATACGCACCTCTGTTCCAAAACGCTCTGCTTGCTTTTGCAAATCGACCATCATACTCGGACCGTCAACTCCTTCGGGGTAACCGGGGAAGTTGTCTACTTCCGTTGTTGTGGTCAACTGACCTCCAGGCTCCATACCCGTATAAACGACCGGCTTTAAATCTGCTCTCGCTGCATAAATTGCCGCAGTATATCCCGCAGGACCGGATCCGATAATCAAGGTTTTGATGCGTTCTATTCCTTCACTCATTGTATTGTTCATCTAGCAATTAGTAATCTTACAAAAGTAGGAGATTTGGTCCTTTCCTTACAGGTGAATTATGCACAACCTCATTCTTAATTTAGACTCTTTCTATGAGGCAGTTAGGAGAATTTTTAGATCTTTGCCTCTCGTTATAAACAAAATGAAGTCCAATGCGTACTAAACAGTTTACACAGTTCGTGAGTTCCCTGCTAGGCAGCGGAACGTGGCTTCGGTATTTCTCCTAGCGTACTTTCACTAGGGAAGTAATCCGAAGCACTGATCTCAGGGTTTCGGATTCTTTTTTTCTACACGTTTCCCATTCCCTGTACCGGAACACTTCCCATGAGTCCCGGAAGCCCGTATTTATTAATCATTAATTCGAGTACCGTGGAAAACGTATTCAACACCTATTTGTTTAAAGCCCTGGATGCCTATCCTTATGAACTGGAAGAGGCGATTGAGGCGTTGAATTACGCCTTATCGTTTGAGCCGGATAACACCAAAGCATTGTGCCTTATGGCTCGGGTCTATTCCGAGCAATTGGAGGACTACAATGCGGCGAAGTCTTGTTACGAAAAAGCGATGAGCAGTCAGTTGGAAATGCCGGGCATTTACCCTGACTACATCCGCTTGTTACTCGCTAACGAAGATTATGATCAGGCTCAGCGATTGATTGATTTCGCTTTGACCATAAAGGGAACCGATAAAGCCACCTTGCATTTATTGCAAGGGCAATTGTACGAAGGTCTTGGCCAATTTACTTCTGCGATTTCTGCTTTGAAGCGCAGTAAAGGCCTAGCTTTCAACAATGACTTTGTTCGGTTTGCCGAGGAAGAAATCACTCGGGTGAAGAACAAGCTCCCGAAAAAAAGACGTAAAAAAAAGTCAAATAAAAAGAAGAAAGGAGCATGATTAAACGCCGCAAATTGCGGCGTTTTTTCTGTTCATTACTTGTTAATAACAAAATAAGTCGCTCGGCGATCGACACTTAAGCCCCTCTAATTTTACAATAGATCCATAGGATCTGGACTAAAACCATCAACCATGAAAGTACGAGTTAACAAAGATCTGCTTGCAGAATTCATCGCAGATATGATAACTGGAATAGTTTGTTTAGGTGTTTTTTGGGGATTTGCCGTAGCGCTGGATTCCGTTGCCTCTCTCTTCTAGAAAAGCGTACATCCCCCTCTTAGTTCGTCTTGGTAATCCGCTCCACGCGGTCTTCTTTTCCAAGAAACACCTCGTCGGCCATATCCAAGAAAAGTCCGTGTTCAACCACTCCGGGAAGTCCCTCGAGCATCCACTTCATCTTGGGTAGATCGGGCATGCCTCCGGTCTGCAAATCCAATATGTAGTTTCCTTGATCCGTTTTGTAGGGATCACCAGGATTCATAGATGCTCTCAAAAGGGCCTGAATACCAGAGTTTTCAATGTGCCGGGCCACTGTTTTCCATGCAAAGGGCACCACTTCTACCGGCAGCGGAAAACGACCCAATTGATCAACTTCTTTAGAGGCGTCCGCGATAATAACAAAACGGTCCGAAAGCGAGGCGACGATCTTTTCTCTTAAAAGAGCCCCACCACCCCCTTTGATTAAATTCAGCTGCGGATCAAATTCATCAGTACCATCAATGGTCAAATCCAAGCGGTCCACATCATTTATTGTCGTGAGGGGCAATCCCTGCTCCTGCGCTAAATTCCTGGTTGCAACAGAAGTAGGCACACAAATCAGATCGTTTAGCTTGTGCTCTCGATAGAGCTGCCCCAAACCGCGAACCATAAAGGCGGCTGTGCTTCCCGTTCCCAGTCCGAGTTTCATTCCTGATTCAATGACTTCCAGAGCTGCTAAGGCAGCCTTTCTTTTTTGTTCTTGCGGGGTATTTACCATAGAACGAAGGTAAGGGTGGATTGTCAATTTTCTGCTATCTTCCCGCAAAATCTGACCATGCCCTTGCTCATCATTGCGGCCGGAATTCTGGTGCTGCTTCTCTTAACTGTTCGTTTTAAATTCAACGCCTTTCTGGCCTTTATTCTCGTGTCTATTGGTGTTGGACTCGGTTTGGGATTGAGTATTCAAGAAGTGGTGACGGCCATTAAAAATGGTATGGGAGCCACCTTGGGCTTTATGGTACTCATCCTGGGATTGGGTGCTATGTTGGGGAAACTTATCGCCGACAGCGGAGCTGCCCAACAAATCACCAACTTTTTAATTGATAAGTTCGGTCGAAAATACATTCAGTGGGCGCTTATGCTCACCGGTTTCATCATCGGTCTTCCCCTCTTCTACTCGGTGGGTTTTGTGATGATGATCCCCCTTATTTTCACCCTAGCCCGAAGCACCAAATTACCCCTCCTCTACGTGGGACTGCCCATGCTGGCTTCTTTGTCTGTGACCCATGGTTATCTGCCGCCTCATCCGGGGCCTACCGGAGTGGCAGAATTACTGGGCGCCAATCTAGGCAAAACCCTGGCCTATGGCATATTGGTCGCCATTCCTGCGATCATTGTCGCTGGACCCATTTTTTCCCGGACCGTAAAGAAAATTGAAGCTCATCCGATCAAAGCTTTTTACTCTGATCCCTTGCCAGAGGATCAATTACCTACTCGTTTCATCGGTTTCTTAGCGGCCCTTATGCCCGTTTTTCTGATCCTTTTAGGCACCTTGAGCGAGGTGATGGATTTAGGCCCGGTCACTCCTGTAGCCCACATCGTTGGGGATCCGGTAATCGCCATGTTAATTTCTGTTCTTTTTGCTCTTTTTACCTTAGGTCTTCGTGGAAACAGGGGCATGAAAGAGGTTATGGATTCGATGAGCAATTCGGTCAGCAGCATCACCATGGTCCTATTAGTCATTGCCGGAGCCGGTGGCCTCAAACAAGTTTTAATAGACAGTCAAGCCAGCGCCTATATCGCAGACTTAGCTGCAGATTCGCCGGTTCACCCTTTACTCTTGGTTTGGTTAATTGCCACCCTTTTGCGAGTGTCGATTGGCTCTGCAACAGTTGCTGGCCTAACCGCTGCCGGTATTGCGGTGGACATCGCAGCCAAAACGGGGACCAGCCCTGAACTGATGGTTTTGGCAATTGGCTCTGGGAGTCTCATGCTATCGCATGTAAACGATGCCGGGTTTTGGTTATTTAAAGAGTACTTTAATTTAAGTGTAAAAGATACCTTGCGGTCCTGGACCGTGATGGAAACGGTGATTGGTTTAGTCGGTCTTGCGGGTGTCCTTTTATTGGATTTTATATGGATATAAGAAAAAGCCTCCTTCAAAGAGGAGGCCCCACCTTAATAGCGCTAGTAATGGTAGTAGGATGTACAACAGATCAAAAACAAAATTCCTATCCATTTTATTTGGGAACCTATACCCGTGGCGAAAGCGAGGGCATATACAAACTGAAGCTGGATGGTGAAGGTCAATTCGCAGATCTCAAGCTACAGGCAGAGGTGTTCAACCCTTCATTTCTCGCCTTTTCGCCGGACTCCACCTACCTGATGGCTGTGGAGGAGAATTCACCACCCCAAAGTCTACTGAGTTCTTTTGCCATTTCGGAGGCAGGTCTTGAACGTCTCAGCAGCTCTGCAACGCTCGGAGCGCACCCTTGCCATATCGCGGTGAACAGAGCAGGTTATGTTGTCAGCTCGAACTATTCTGGAGGCTCTATTGTTTTGCATCAAATCATCGAAAATGGCCAGTTGACCAAGCCCTTGGACACCCTCGTCTTTGAAGGGAGCGGCCCCACAGGACGCCAGGAGAAGGCCCACGCCCATTCCACTCATTTTTGGCCGGATTCTAAACATTTGATCACCTTGGATTTGGGATCAGATCGCTTGTGGCTAACGGCCATTACCCCAGACAACACCCTTCAATTACAGGACTCCATTGTCGTTGCGGCGGGTTCAGGCCCGCGCCACGCCACTTTTCACCCCAAAAAGCCTTACTTCTATGTACTCAATGAATTGACCTCCCGCATTACACAGTACAGCATTGAAGAAGGCCGGTTGAATTATGTATCCTCCTTACCCACTTTACCTGAAGATTACGATGGAAGTGCCAACACCACGGCAGAGGTAAAAATATCTCCCGACGGACGCTTTCTGTATGTCAGTAATCGCGGACACAACAGTATTGCTGTATTCTCTTTGGATGAGCAGGGCAAAACCAAACTTGTGAAGTGGACCCCAACACGTGGAGATACCCCGCGCAATTTCTCTTTGACGCCAGACGGTAAATTTTTGGTGGTCGGAAATCAAGACAGCGGTTCCCTGGTCTGCTTTAAAAGGGACGAAGAAACCGGTTTATTGGAATTTACCGATCAATTGGAAGCCCCTACCCCAACCTATATTTTATTTGAGTAGTTCTTCCGGAGCGGGACGGAAGGGCGCTAGTTTTTTATTCATAACGAAGAACCAAAGCGGCGGTACCAGGGCCAAAAGCATCATGCCCGGATAACCCGTGGGCATTTTGGGACTCGATGGATGGGACTTGAGTATCTGGTATTTTTTACTTCCGTTGTAGTGGTGATCCGAATGACGAGATAGATTAAATAGTAAGGTACGCCCTATGGGATGGTCTGAGTTCCAGGAGTGCTGGTGACGAACGGCCTCATAACGCCCGTTCTCTTTCTTCTTTCTCAAGAGTCCGTAGTGTTCGATATAATTGACCGTTTCCAGCAAAATGATCCCTAGAGCGGCTGCTCCCAGAAAACCCCAAAGGACTTCTGTTCCGTAAGCAAAGTAAATGCCCGTTACAACCAGAATATTCGCCAGGGAATAGATCACCATTCGATTTGACCAGTGAAGAATAGATCTGTTTTCGGCTTTCATTCGGGCGTTTTCCAGAGACCACGCTTCCAAGTAGCTCCCAAAATGAGAGCGGAACCAGTAGATAAAGAGAATTTCGTTTTTTCGAGCGGTTGCTGAATCTTCGGGGGTAGCCACGTTGCGGTGGTGTCCGGCATTGTGGTAAGGTAAAAAATGGGTGTTCAAGGAAGTCAGAAGAAGGATTTCTCCCAAAAACTGTTGCCAGCGCTCCGGGCGATGCCCCAGTTCGTGACCTACATTGATCCCAACGACTCCACACATAAATCCCATCGCCGTAACACGACCGTAGAACTCCAGACTGCCAAACGGAGTCTGAGCGATGACATCAAAGAAGTAAATCAAAAAGAAAAGCTGTACCGGAACGGTCCCAAAAAGAATCCAGTCGTAGAGCCCCTGATTTTTTTCATCCTCCTCTTTTCTCTTGTCCCAATTACTACTGTCGGGACTTACCAATAACTCCAATAAGGGAACAAATCCAAAATAGGTGATCAGTGGTAAAAAGGTAATCCAGCCCTCCTGATGAAAGGCAATCCAAACCGTTACGGGAATGGTGTAGACAAAAAGGTACTTGAAACGTTGAATCAGCTGCATGAGATATATATTAATTGGGCGGACAAGGTGAAATGCCGCGGGTAATAATAGCGATCAGGTTATCAAAATGAGGCTCTAGGCGGTCGTAATTGCCTTTTAAAAAGAAATCTGCCTCCAGCCCCTGCAAGAGCATGACCAGAACCTCAGCATAGACCCGTAGCTCACCGGGTAATTCCAGGTCCCCTGCTAAAACTCCTCTTTCGAGTAAAGAAAGGATTTGACCAATTTCCCACTGAGCCAGCGCCTCTTTTTGGGCGTCCATAAATCGGTGGTGTTCGTAAAATTCGGGTCTTAAGGTTTCGCGGTAATGAGGAGAATCGTAAAAGGCTTTCATTCGGGCCAACATATAAAAGCGGATCCGCTCCTTGGCATCTGCTTTTTCCATCAAGAAGACCTCTTCCAAGGTTCTTTTGACCTTTTCCAGGTCTTTGAGGACCAGCTCCTCAAATAGTCGCTCCTTACTGCCAAAGTGATAGTAAATCGCCCCTTTCGCCTTCTGAGCTTGCTGGGCAACTGCTTCCAAGGAAGTTTTTTGGTAACCGTACTTCTGAAAAGTGACCTCTGCGGCATCGAGCCATTTATTTCGTGCTGTTGACAAATTTTACGTTTTGACGAATATAGTTTAATCGTCAATTTTGACAAAACAGAACTCTCAAGTCACTGATATGGACACATAAAAAAGGCCACTTCCTAAGAAGCGGCCCCTATACCTTTTTGACAAATCGAAATACCTTAGAACTTCAGTTTTTCTTCTTTGTCCATAATACCCCAATAAGCTCCGACATCACCTTCGGCTCCAACTTTCCAGGATTCATCAAAGGAAGAGAAGTAAAAGACGGGGATATCGTCTTGTTTGGTCCATTGTTGGGTGTTGATGTAATAACCCATTGCATTCTCTTTAGATGGCAGCGCGGTATGCAAACCAGCACCTTGACTGGGCCAGCCGGTCTCTGATATAATGACAGGCTTACCATTTGCTGCGGCCTTGGCCTGAGCATACATCTCTTTCATATAGAGTAAAGAGTATTCAAAGGGACAGGCCTCCCAATAAGGGTAACAATTGGCAAGAAGGACATCGCATGCCTCCGTTATATCCGGATGATCGGTGAACTCATAATAGGCATCAACATAACCAACAGGAACGTCAACCTTATTTTTTACCTGATGAATAAAGTCCAGGAGCTCTTCTCGGGATAAATCCCCTCTATAGAGCACTTCATTCCCCACCGCAGCGATATCAACCATTCCCTCAGAACATAAATCGATCAAGCCACGTACTTCTTTCTTGTTGATTTCCGCGTCGGTTCCCAACCAGGCTCCCACAAGAGTTTTTAATCCAAACTCACGTGCAATGCGTGGAATATGCTCATTGCCTTCTGTGCACGAAAACGACCTGATCCATTCGGTGTGAGGCGCAATGAGAGCCATTCTTCTTCTAATTTGCTCCTCACTGATAATATCCCCTGGAGACTGTCCTTCTTCATAAGGACTGAAACACAAACCGTGTATTCCTTCTTTCCAGAACCTGCCAAAACGTTTTTTAAGATTCTTCCTCTCCTCCAAAGCCTTTCGCGTGGTAAGCGACAACACTTTGTCTTCTCTAAACTTATCGTCAAAAGTACGTTCTCCTTTAAAAGACATTTAATATAATTTCTATTTCCAACTATTTATAATTCTCCTCTTCTTTCTACCAAGGTAGCTTTGATTTCTTTGGCTTTCCTTTCTGAGAGCCCGTATTTATACATGACCCAGATCGCCAAAAGCGCAGTTGCTATAGGGATAATAATATCCGCTATACGCAAATTGATCATGGTCTCTTCTGCTTGAACCGTAATATTTTGATCGAATCCAACAAACTTGAGAACTAGCCCACTTAATATAAGTGCCAATCCTTGGCCGAGCTTAACCATCCACCAGTAAATTGCACCGAAGGTACCTTCTTTTCTGGGCATACCATTCTTCAACTCATCCAGGTCACATACATCAGCAGTCATACTCATCATAAGGGTAAATAACCCTCCAATACCAAATGCCATTAAGGGCAAAGGCAAAAATATCAACCAGGGCCCTCCAGCAGAGGTGTCTATACTAAACCAAGACATATTCATCGAATCCAAAAAGGGATTCAAGTATTCAAATACTGATCCCACAGCAGAATTGAGCGACTTCCCTAGAGATGTTTCATTAAAACGCGCGTTGGCTGCAGAATCAAATCCCCACCATTTCATTCCATAACCAACAACAGAAATTAAGGTAGAGATCACAAAAGCCTTCTTTTTACCCCAACGGTTGGCCATCCAAGAAATAATAGGAATAACGATGAAGGCTGTTAATATAGCCTGTATGGTTGCGAACCATCCCGGCCAAGGATTCGCGGCCCCATAATCTCCGTTGTACATAGAGAATACGATAATAAAGGTTGCGAAAGAAGCAACGAGTTGAAAACCATTAAAAACCAAGAATGTCGCTCCACAAAGTCGGACAAATTCCTTGTTCTTAGCCACCTGTGCAATCCCTCTGAACAAATCAAATAAGTTTGTGAAAAGGGTCCGGAACGAGATCTCTTTTCGATTTTCCATTTTAGAGGAATCAATACCTCTACAAAAAATAGCCGGCAAAACTCCCAAAATAATGCAGGCACCTGCAACATAAAGAGACATGGTTCGTACACCTTCTGCCTGGGATGGAAAAATATCAGGATCCGCGATAATAACCCAGAACCAGGGGACTATCATCCAGGCTATTTGCCCTACCGTCTGTGAAAAGGCCATCAACCGTGTTCTTTCGTTGTAGTCAGAGGTCATCTCATACCCCAACCCAATCAGGGGAGTCGAGAACATGGTATTCCCTATGAGGTAAATCATAGAGACAATCAGAAAGTACCAAAAATTGTAATCGGGAGAATTATTTTCATCTAATTGCCATAATATGGCAAAAAGCACCCCACTAAGGATAGCTCCAATAAAAATATAGGGTCTTCTACGGCCCCATCTAGAAGTCGTATTATCCGATATAAAGCCCATTATGGGATCTGTAAGGGCATCGAATACCCTCGGGAGGGCACCCAATAATCCTGCCTTGACCGGATCCATTCCAAAGGCCGTCAACAGGAAAAACATAAAAAAGCTCAGGGCACCCGGCAACAGGTTGTTCACTAAATGACCCGAACCAAATGCTGCTTTTTGAACTAAACTTACCCGATCTCTTGAAGCGGTTTTTGATTTACCCATCCCTATTTTTTTTATCCGTCCTGCTTTTTAATCAAGGACGTTCTTTTAACCACCAAGGTCTGTATTGCCTGTCCGCTAATATCGCCGCTAAACAAAGAGTCGTCAATTTCCAGACTATAAGACCTGGACTGTTCCGTAGAATTAAAGAGCACTACAATTAAAGAACCATCCGGATTCTCAGCAGCGGTAACTTCTAAGTCAGACTCCGACACCTCAAATCCGACCCTGTATGCTCCTGGGCGGATGTACCGGCTAAAATGGCTGAGGGTATAAAAAAGCGGAGTATAATAGACCTGGTTCTGCTCCGGATCCACAATCACCGGCGCGACGCACCAATTTTTAAACCAGTTGGGCCCTCCTTGTCTATCAAGGACCATATTCCAATCAATCCAACCATCAACCCAATTGTTCAAACATCCGATAATATCTCTCGCGTAGCGGTAAACCGGTACATATTTAGGGTGCAGGTGTTTGTCTTTTTCCAAGGCCCAATCAAAACCCCAGTCTGTGGCTTCCTTTTCCCAATACCAAGCATCTTCTTGCCAATGAGGAATTTCTGCGTCTACGCAAGCTTCCGATTGAATCAAATGTTGTCCAGGGGCCTTTTTGTGCGCATATTGCAAGGCATCAGGGAACACCTCATAGGTGCTGGCATACCAGTGAATTGCGGTTCCATCAAAATATTGGGCATTTTCTTCGGAATTGTACATGGCGTCTATCCACTCGTTTAGGTGCTCGCGGTTTTGATCATATCCGAGAATTTTGACTTCTCCGAATCCATCTGTTTTCAATTTGGGTCCTAGATAATCCCGTACAAAATCCGTCATCTCCTTTGGGGTGTAGTGCATACTCTCCCAATTGTTTCCGTTTCCTAAAGGCTCATTCTCTACCGTCACGCCCCAAATGGGAATACCCTGCTCTTGATAGGCCTTGATGTATTTCGAAAAAAATAGAGCCCAGGAGTTGTGGTTTTCAGGTAATAATTTACCCCCTACATAGGCGTTGTTGTCTTTCATCCAAGGAGGAGCAGTCCAAGGAGAAGCTAATATTCTAAACCCTTCCTTTGAAACCTCTTGAGCCGATTTAATCATGGGGATTAAATCATCCAAATCCGGCTCTATACTGAAATGTGACAATTCGGTATCTCCCGGAACTTCTGCATACGAATAGTTCGAAAGTGAAAAATCGCAAGAGTTCATGTGTGTACGGGTAAGAGAATAACGCGCCCCACTCTCACCGAAGTAAGCTTCCATTATTTCATCTCTTTTGTCTTGGCTCATTTGATTCAATAGATGAGCCGAGGCTTCAGTAAATGCTCCTCCGAAACCTGTTATCTCTTGAAATTTTTCTTCTGGTTGAATAGAAATACGGATGGCAGTACGATCTGCTGATGGACTAAAATTGGTTCTTTTGCTTAGACTATTGCCCGAAGCTGATGTTTCAAAAACCTCAACCTTCATTTCGGAGATATTTGTTCCGCACCCTCCAAGAATAACCACGGTTAAAAGACCTAGCCATAAGAGATTGGTTTTAATCAATTTCATCTGTGTAGTATTTTTTCACCACCTGAAAGGCTTCTTTCTGCTTCCGGTTTAGATCAACAATTCCCCAATACTCCTCATTGGCAGTTCTGTCATAAGGTACTCCGCTGCTGTTAGGGGCAAATCCTCCGGGATCCTGTTTATCTGGGTTGCCGGCCTTCCACCAGCCATCGGTGTAAGAAAACAAGGCTACACCGGAACCAATATCTTTTCTAGCAAATATGGCCTTCAGAATATTGGCATTAGCGTCTGCCTGAGCTTTTTGATTAGGCCCTTGGTCATAACCATGACTTCCGTAGGTCATATAGCTATCTCCTCCTGCTTCCGAGAGGTACATCGGTTTAGTACTTATTTGCTTCCATTGATCAAAAATGGGGCCTGGTTTGTCCCATCGATATACATTCATTCCCCAAATATCAATTTCGGTTCCCATGGCCAAAGCGAGCTTGTCAGGTAATTCTCCATGAGCCGTTGTAACAGGATGTGCAGGATCTTCTGCATGAATGGCCTTGGCAGCTTCATTCATAGCTCTGTACCAGTTTTTTATGTCTCCCGAGAACCATTCCGGATGATAATTGTACTCATTACCCAATTCCCAAAGAAGAACAGCCGGGTGATTCTTGTAGGAGCGCACATAATCGAGATAAGTTCCAGAAAGCACGTCAAATTGTCCACCTTGATTATAACCAAAGCCTACAATCACAAAGAGTCCCTTTTCAGCAATTAAATCCATGACCTCTTTTTCCTGGATAGGTTCATAAACCCGAATGGTATTGATCCCAGCTTTTAACATGAGGTCCAGGTCTTCTTCAATACGATCAAAAGACCTCTTTGTTTTGTTTGGAGGAACAGGATGATAACAGATCCCCTTGATAAAGAAGGGTTGATTATTAACCAGCAATTGTCTTCCTTCTGTTTTGATAGCATTTGCAACCGGTAAACTCTTGCATGAATTCAACCAACTACCCGCAATAATGAATACCATTATTACAGCAAATGACCATGAAAAGAAGTTTAATTTCATTTTCATAAACACTTAATCAATTCTTTCATTTAATGGTGGAACCTCAGTATTACTCAAGAGTGAATCCAAATTTCCTCCCCATGATTTTTTCAAAGGATTACCTCCCCGTGAAATACCTTCAAAAGCGCCTTGATCCACCAAATCCCAAAGGGCGTATTTCACTGTACCATCTATGGTGATAAGTCCAAAGTGATTCTCAGATCCTCCCGGATTGAGCGCGTCTTTCCAATTTTCATCAAAAGCCTCAAAAAAGAAGCAGCTGATATTATTTTTATTGGTCCATTCCCGCATCATACGGTGGTAAAGACCCTCCTTGTACTCATCAGTAGCTTTGGACCCCGTTTCACCATAGAATCCATTTGAAGAAGTCGCCCAGCCCGTCTCGCCAATATGAATGGGCTTGTTAACACCAATGTGTTTTCCGTAGGCGACCACACTATCGTATTGCGCCTGGGCATACGACAGAGCCCTTTCCATAGCCACTTCAATTTTCACCTTCTTCTCCTGAACTTGCTCGTCGGGAAGCATTCCCCAAAAGGAAGGATTGTAATGGGTATCGTGCATGGGATAAGTGTGCATCGATACGTAATCGACTGCTTCCCAAAGCTGATTCAAAGCATCGACGTGGTATTCCTGACCCCCACCGCCCCAAGAGGCGAAATTATCAGAAGAGGTGATCCAGAGATTGCGATCAAGGACACCCTGAACTTTTAAATCTTGCAAGTACTTCACCCAACCCAGAATGACACCGGGCTGCACAAAATAACTGGCTGCCCATTTCACCATCGCTTCGTTTCCGACGGCTAAAACCTTAACTATGTCGGGGTAGGTCTTAGCCAACTCAACGGCACGATCTACCTCCGCTGTATTGGAAATTATATCTTGATTATCGTGGTTGGGAACACCAGTAAAAGCATTTTCGCAATTGATCCATATTCCAAGCATCACATACATTTCGAACTGCGGGTCCTCATTCTTTAATTCCCGAATGGCCTGGAGTATATTCCCTGCCTGTTCAAAATGAGTATTGTAGGTACGTAACATCCCTACCCCCATAGCCTTAAGGATCAGCATATCTTCCTTAAGTTCATCAACCGTCGGTTGAATATCTCGGGTGTTTTGCCTGTAACCACCATAAGAAATGGCAAGGTAGTCCGGATTCCCAAGGATCTCTTCCGCAGATTTATCCAGGGAATAGTTTCAATTACTTCTTTCTTTTTGCAAGCCCAACCAAACATGAGTAAACTATTTATTAATAAGAATCGAACTGTCCATTTCATTCTGAAATTCTATGTATTACGAAAAATTAACTTCGATTTTTTTGATTCCTCCTCGGCCAAAGAGCTCTTTACTCAAGTCGGAATTCAGTCGATTGCCCTCCAATTTGACGGACTCTCCGCTTTCTTTTTCAATTCGTATTTCACTTGACTTTCCGAAATGGTATACAACCGGCACTTGACACAGGGTAAAGGCCATTGCATTTGCGGGAATATTTATGGATGCTTTACCATGGTCCTTGGTGTAATAGGAAAACTCTCTGGCTTCCTGCAAAAGCTCCTTTCGGTTGAGCAAATAAGGATCAAAAGAAACACGTCCTTCCTTAACATCAACTCCAAGCTCACCAAACCTGGCAATCACATCTTCTTTCACCTGTCCTGTCATTCCTGGTTGTTGAGCCCCTCGATGTGAGGGGGTATGAGAGTAGGGATCGGTCGGGAAGGCTCCATAGAGTTCGGGAGATTTGTCAGCACCAATTCCGGCAAGAATTTCATAGTAATGATCGATTAGACGACTGGTGACCTCACTATTCCCCTCTTTTTTATAGGCCGCATAACAACATTCCTGCGCCGCCAACAAAAGTTTGGATACCATATGCCAATAGATGGACCCTAAGCCTTCATAACCAAAAAAGGTTCCTGAACGCCCGGTAAAGGCTTTGTGATTAAAGACTTCTTCAAACAGAACGAGAACAGCTTCACGTTGTTTTTTAACAAGTTCTGAGTACTTCTCTGGCAATTGGCTCATTGCAAGATCAACACTGTCCGCATTATTGAAATCCCCATTAAAGTGATCCTCTCCTTGAGCATCCCGATTTACCAATTCGGTATTGCCATCTGCTATCAATTTTGACAAAAGAGGATTGGCCTCAACCGCCCCGCTCGGTAAAGTATTCTTATCCAGAAAACGAGCAAGATTTTTATTCGGATAGAGTATGTAGGAATACTGATCTTCCCTGAACAGAGAACTGCCTTTTAAAGCGTCGAGAACGGCCAAGGATTCTTCTGGTTGAAGATATCCCGAACTCAATACAGCTACCTGCCCCTCAAGCATTTCGCTGAGGTAGGAGACTTCGGCCGAATTCTCGCTTAAAGTGATCAAATTGTAAGCGTGGTACAATCCATCCTGGCGCTTATTGGCCTCTATAGATTGATCGAGAATATCGACGACAAGAGCACAAAAATTCTGGATTTGCCCTAATCCTAAAGACGCTTTAGCTCCGCTAAATCCATTCGCATAAATTCCTGCTCTGAATTCAGAAGCTGCTTCACCTAAACCATCCATTATGGTTCTGCGTTGCTCATTACTTACTCGGCTTCCAGAAACAATACCTGCAGCGCTTAAAGTGTTTTCCACACCTTGATAGAATTGCAATAACTCCACTGAAATATCGACAAACTGCCCTTCCAAACCTGCAAGCATTTTACTCATAAACTGAGCAAATCTTCGCAAGTAATACAACGTTACCATGGACAAACCATTACCCACTAAGGCATTGTTTGCGTCATTCCACTCCGGTCTTTGGGTATTCATCCAAATACCTCCTTCAGGTACTAAGTTGGAACACTTTGCCAAGAAAGTTGCCAGAAGCTTTTCGGTTAAATTAACTCGATGCAAACTTCCGCTTTGCGATTGTAAAAGTGCTCCATCAGCACCTATTTCATCTCTTCGCTTTCTAATTTTTGTATCGGCCTCTTCATCAAATAAAATGGTGTCCTTTGGGTTGCGAACAATTTCCTTGTACTCCTTGATCTTATAAGGGACATGTGCGTAGACGAAACAGGAGTTATTCAAACTGTTCTGGAGTGTTCCAGGGAAAAAATCTTCACTGAATTCCAAAAACTTAAGGAGGTAAATAATCTGGTGATCACCCCAATAACCAATATAAGACCAGGGATCATTAGGTTCGATAATCTCCCAATCAAACCCATCCTTGGTTACACGGTAAGGATTGTAACCATCAAAAGTTGTGGCATTAAAGAACTTGTAAATCATTCCGTCGATAAATTCTGGAAAGGAGAAAGCTAAGGCCTCCCAATTCTGGAATATATCTCGCCAATTACCCTGATAATCCAAAATCTTGGACCCGTCTTTTTCGCTTTGAGTATTTATCGAAAACCGGTTCCAAGGTCGACTCGGGTCACCGTGTCTTCTACTGAACTTTAAAGGAAGGTACTCTCCGGCCAATCGAATAAGATCATCATTACCTGTACTCTGTGCCCAAGCCCTAACATCAGAAATGGTTGTTTCTTCAGGCAATTTATTAAGGTCGTTCTTGAATTCTTGGTAAAGGAAACGGCTCGCTTTTTGGAGATAAGGCAGAAAATCTGACTTTTCAACCGCGTAAGAGTTATCGAACACCCCACCTCTCATAATGTTGAACATGGAATTGGCAAAATGGCGACTTACTCTTCTAGAATCCGCAGAACACTGAATCCCATCTGCACTGGCGACCAATTCTGAGAGTGACTTACTTCCTTTCTCAATATTCTCAAAAACCTCAGATTGGCTTGGTTGCCCCTTAAGTAACTGGTGATGCAGGTTTGCCACTTGAGATGGTCCTGCGTTAACATTGGCTACTTGCATCCAATTCTCTGTTCCACCAGCACTTAACTCCACTTGAGCAACCTGAAAATAGGCTCCTCTTTCTGCACGGACATCCTCTTCAGTTTTAATTTCAAACCCTTCTCTAAATTGATCCAACTGTAAGCTCGAAATGAGGTAACGACATCCGTCCAGACCTGAAGACCAAACCGTATTCGCTTTTAATGCCTCACTTGGCTCCGCTCTATCCACTATAATGGCGCTTAAAGCGTAGATCCCCAAACCTGAATCTTTCATCAATTCGCTCTTCTTGTAGGCATCTACTAGATTGCTGTATGTATTCTGCAATTCAGGCCCTACTCCATAGGGTAAAATATTCTGAATACCATCCAATAAGTCAATCGTTCTTGACTCAGAACCAGAATTGATAATACGAGCCTTGCGAACAAAACCAAATTGTGCGCTTGAATTCCACTCGCATTCAAAGGTTAAATCCAGATCGTGATTCACTTCCTGGAAAATCAACTTATTCCCTATTTCACTCTTATAGAGATTACGCGTATAGCCATAAACGCCCCTATAGGAATTGGAAAAAGGCTCCCAAACCAGGTGCTTGCCCTGACTTTTTATTCTTACAATGGTTTTACTTCCTGAGACTTCTGAATTATCCCTGAGCTTGTCCTCAGTGTAGTACGGAAAAAGAGAATAATCACTATTTTTTCTTCCCGCTGTAAGACCACCGTTACTTGAAATGAATAACCAGTGATTGGTATCACTAACAATACTCATGAAGAAGGGATTCATGGCATCGTAGTTTTCTATTTTATAAAAGGTTTCTCCTTGAATTTCTAAAGCATCCAATTGAACTTTTTTGTTCAGTGGTGTTATCATAAATGATGATCTTGGTTAATCTGGAACAGCAAAACCTTGCTGCTGTGAATTTGAAAAAAAAACGGTCTAAAAACTGTCATTTATGCAATTTTCAACCTTGTCCACTAATTTATTTTAAAAGGGCGCCAATCGCCAAAAAAAAGAACTTGACATTTCTACTACATGCATATGAGAAAAAAGTTGAACACAAAAAACAGCATCCTTCTCAAAGCTAGTCATAGCGGCTTGTTCAGGTGGTGATTTCTATTTTTACCTTGCAATGTATGGGTTTTGTATAGGTGAAATTAAAGAGGGTATAAGTTCGTATTCATAACAAAAGTTCTATTGTATAGGAGGATTTAAATTTTTCTTGATTCATACTAAGTTCTATATGCCGATTCAATTGTTGCCACAACCTAAGAGCATTAATATCCTCCAAGTTCCCTATTAAGGCTTTAATAGGTTCAACTCTCAACTTCTAGGTATTACTTACTTTAAGACTCCTAATCAATAAGTTATCACACGAGAACACGTCTTTACCTCGCTATTTTTTGTTGCAGCACTTTTGTTTTTGCACAGGACAGCGAAATCAGCCGACTAAAAATTGATTTTGAGAGAGGCAAAACCTTGTCTCTGGCTCATATCGAGGCCATGCCTGAAGATCAATTTAATTACCGGGCTACGGATAGCGCCATGACCTTAGCAGAACACATGCTCCATACCGCCCAGGGAATGTATGGCTTGGTGGCAAATAGCACAGGGCAAACCAATCCTTATGCTCAAAAAAATCCGGTTAAGGAATCCGAACTACACCGTAAAGCAGAGGTGCTCAGAATCATAACAGAGAGTTATGATTTTGCCTTGGAAGGTATCGGAGGAATGGATCCGGGCAGCTTTGATGAGGTAATCACTTGTGGTCCCTTTAATGTAACTCTGATCGATTGGGTGTATAAGGCCAAGGAACACAACACCCACCATACGGATCAAGCCGCTATTTTACCTGTGTTTACTCGGAATAAAACCTCTGGTATATAACCTCTTTAAATAAAGGATAGCATGGTGAGAACTTGAAGGAAATGTCCTAAAAAAATCAAGGATTCTTTAGTAAATCAAAAAGGACTATTCCTTCACGTTTTACCCTTTTGACAAACAGCTAGAAGCCTGGTCGTTTTTTGATCGAAAAAATCAGCGGCCTGTCGATACTGCTTTATGTAGAGCGCCATCCCAATTACATTTAAAAATTGGGAATAATGGGGTACGACATCATGAAAAACAACAACACCAAACGATTGGCAGTCAGCTTACTGCTGATCTTTCCTCTCCTTGTATTCGGGCAAAAGCGAGTGGAAGCGAAAGCAGACCGGCTTTTTCAAAAGCGTGCCTATGCCTTGGCCGCGGATGAATACGAGGATTTACTCAAGCACAATTGGAATACGGCCTATGCACACAAGCAGTTGGCTTTCTGTTATTTTGAAACCCGAGAATTTGACAAAGCCCTACCTCATCTGCAAGAGGTTCTAGGGAACGACGACCTTCCTTTACGGTATATCTGGGAGTATGCCCTTCTATTAAAAGCGGAAGGAAAAATCGAAGAGTCTGAAAAATGGCTGGCCTACAGCAAGATGATCAAATTGAAGAATCCCTTGATTCCTCGGCTGAGTCAAGACAGTACTTGGCACCCTGTGGCCTTACTCGAAAGGCAAGAATACAAAGTGGAGCCGGTTTCTTTCAATTCCAAATACAGCGACTTCGGGGCCCGCATCTACAATGACACCCTTTATTTTACATCCTCTCGAAAAACGCCAGAAAACAACAGCAATTACAGTTGGTACGATGAACCCTATTTGGATCTGTATTACATCCCGCTTTCTTCCTTAGATCAAACCCCCAAGGCTCTGGAGGGTGGAATTCGATCCAAATACCACGAAAGTTCCCCGACCTTTTTTAAGGATTACAAAGGGAAAAATTCGGTCTTCTTTACCCGTAATAACCTCAAAAGTGGGCAATACGTTGTAGGAAAAAAACGGATCAACAACCTGAAAATCTACAAAGGAGAACAAAAAAAGAATGGCACCTGGGACATGAGCCGTGACTTGGCTATTAACAGTCCGGACTACTCGAATGCCCACCCTTTTTAAGCCCCGATGGCAAACGCCTTTATTTTAGTTCTAACCGCCCAGGAGGATATGGGGGATCCGACATCTTTTACTGTGAAATACGATCCAGAGGTGGACTTTCCTACCCCATCAATGCCGGTCCAGTTGTCAACACGGAAGGCAATGAAATGTATCCTTTTGTGGACGAAGAAGGACAGCTCTACTTTGCCTCGGATGGGCATCCAGGCTATGGACAACTCGATATTTTTAAAACACTGAACAATCATTTAGGTATCCCGGAGAACGTAGTCAATCTGGGACAACCGATAAATGGAAAAGGAGATGACTTTGGTTATTTCCAAGTCAAAGGACAATATGAAGGGTTCTTCAGTTCGAATCGCGCCGGAGGAAAGGGAAGCGACGATCTCTATTCCTTTGCCTACAACCCGGCCCTGATTTTTAAAGGGGAGTTCCTAGATCGAATTTCCAAGAAGGCGATTAAAGACGTACAGATTAAGTTGATTGACCTCAGTATAAATGAAACGGTAAAGATCTTGGTGACTTCAGCATCAGGAGCATTAACCACAGAAGTGAAAGAAGACCGGCTCTATGCCCTGGAAATCAGTCATCCTTCTTTTGATACCCATTTGGAATCCTTCAGTACCTGGGATCTAAGCACGGGGCAAACTGATTTATCAAAGATCGTGGAGTTGAATCCCCTATTCGACCTCAAAGAACTGTCAGGTTTTAGCCCTGTTTATTTCAATACAGGTTCTTTCAATCTGCCGGGCAATGCACGCAAAGAATTAGACAAACTTGTTCGTCTGGTTCGCGATCGCTATACAGAAATGGAAATAGGAATTCAGGTCTACACCCGAGAGCGAGACAACTGGGAAAGTAACAAGAATCTCTCGGAAAAAAGAGCGGCCGCAGTGGAATGGTATTTGGTATCTCAAGGATTCCCTCGTCAAAGTATTCGCTATTACCAAGGCAATGGACAAAACTATGAATGGCCTTGTGATTCCGAGAATCAATGCTGGCGCTTGGGCCAGTCAAAGGACCAGCGAGTTCAGATTGATCTGCTACAGCTCGAAAGTGAAGACAGTTCATTGAACCACTAAGCAATTGCAGTCCGTAAAATCAGGTGTTGCCTTAATCTCTATGATTTGGGAAGGCATGTCTATCTTTGGCTGTTGTTTCACCTCGCCCATCCAATGAATAAGAAGGTATTTAAAATCCTCCGTAAAATGCTCCTCTACATTGGTATACTCGTCGGTGTCCTGTTTTTGGGCATCGTCCTCTTTATGAACCTCAGCCCGCAATTTGGAAGAAAGCCCTCTGCCGAGCAGAAAAAAGAGTACGCCAAAACCGACAACCACAACGGTGACAACTTCTTAAACATCGACGGAGTCACAGCCGATATGGCTCGAGGGGATATGTGGAAAGCCATGAAAGGCATGCTGAGGAGTATACCCAATACCCGTCCTGCTTCTCCCCTGCCCGTTCAATCCATCGACTCAACCGATATTGCCCAGTACAGTGGAGAGGCCCGCTTGGTTTGGTTCGGTCATTCGACCTTTCTCTTGCAATTGCAAGGAAAGAATATCCTGATTGACCCCATGTTCGGCCAAGTCCCGGCCCCCCATCCTTGGTTGGACGGAAAACGCTTTGGAAAGTTGCCCATCGAAATCAAAAAACTTCCTCAGATCGATGCTGTATTGCTTTCGCACGACCATTACGATCACCTGGATCACCTTTCTATTTTACTGATTAAGGACAAAGTGAAACACTTTTTCACCCCGCTGGGCCTAGGCAATCATTTGCAACGCTGGGGGGTTTCAAAAGAAGATATTACTGAACTGAATTGGTCGGAAGAAGTGAATTTCGAGGGCCTTCTTTTCGCGAGCACCCCTTCACAACACTTTTCTGGAAGAGGCTTTTCTGATCGCGATCAAACCCTGTGGACTTCCTGGGTCATTCAATCAGAATCCGAGAACATCTTTTTTAGCGGAGATAGTGGGTACGCCGATCACTTTAAGTCCATAGGCGAAAAGTACGGTCCCTTTGACTTTGCCTTGATGGAATGCGGGCAGTACAATACCCTCTGGCCTGTCGTTCATATGTTTCCTGAAGAAACAGCGCAGGCGGGTATCGATGTCAAGGCCAAACGAGTCATGCCCATTCATTGGGGAGCCTTTAAACTGGCGCAGCACACCTGGACAGATCCGGTGGAGCGATTCAAAGCCAAAGCAGAAGAATTACAGCTGGAGTATGTGGTCCCTGAGATTGGACAAATCACCCAGATCAAGGACTCCACCCTGGTTCAAAAGGAGTGGTGGAAAGACTAATGGCTTATTTGCACCGAGAAATTTCTCTAATTTTAAGCTCAGGAAAATCCGAACTTCATTTAATGGTTCCTCGGGTTTCCGGACGATCAATCAAAAAATCAAGGGTTTACATGAGATATCCCCAAAGCAAAAAAAGCATACTGTTTCTTGGAACATTGGTATTCTTAGGCCTTCTCAGCACCTCTGCTCAGGATTCACTAAAAACCGTGACGGCACAAAATGGAGATGGTATACTATCACTTCTCAGACGGCATGGGGTTAACCCTTACGAGGCCTACGAGGAATTTGTCGGGCTGAATATTGAAAATCTCAAGGATAGCACCCAACTCTTTGCTGGACGAAACTACAAGATTCCTTTAGGTACGGAAACTACGGCAGTATCGGAAGAGCATTCTCGAAATGAAGAAACTGGAGCCAAAGGAGAGAACTTCCCCATTTTCGGAAAAAAATACAATCCTGTTTACCGAAAAAGTGAACGCTTAAAAGGGACCGTCTACTATTTAGTCGCTGGTCATGGAGGACCAGATCCTGGGGCAATGACCACTTATGCAGGTCAATCCATTGCGGAAGATGAATACGCTTATGATATCACCCTGCGTTTAGCTCGAGAACTAATCACCCATGGGGCTTTAGTGTATGTTATCATCCGAGACAAGGACGACGGGATTCGGGATCAACGCGTACTGAAAATCGATCGTGACGAGGTCGCCTACCCGAACAAGACCATCCCGCTCAATCAGCGTGAACGGCTAAAACAGCGTGTAGATGTCGTGAACAAACTGCACCAAAAATACAAGGGCAAATTTCAGAGGCTCATTGTAACCCACATCGATTCCAGAAGCAAAGGCCAAAACATTGATGTCTTCTTTTACCACCACAAAAAGAGCAAGAACGGGAAACGATTGGCGGAGAGTATTCACAAAACCTTCAAGCAGAAGTACAAAAAGTACCAGCCCAACAGAACGTATTCCGGAACCTTCGAAAATCGAACTTCGCTCTATATGGTGAAGAACACCCATCCAGCTACTGCTTTTATCGAAATCGGGAATATTCGCAACAAGAAGGACCAACAGAGAATCCTGGAGCCCGATAACCGCCAGGCCCTGGCAAAATGGATTTCGGAGGGTATTCTTCTGGACTATGAGTCCCGCTAATTAAAAGTGTTGCTGAGTGCGTGAACTAGTATTATCCTCAGCGACAGCCTGAACAGCTTCAAAGTTTTTGCTAAGGAGATCGGCCTTAATTTTTGTAATAATAGATCTCGTTTTTGGTGGTTGTAATCCACACCTTCCTAAAATTAGCTGCGACATTTTTTGCGTCAGCTCGCGAACCACTCAGCACATCCCAACGGTTGTTGCTATTGTTCCATTTGGCAACAGCATTGACCATATTTACGATATAGACTTCCTCGCTTCTGATATCAATGGCAATGTCTATGGCCTTACCCGGCATGCGTTGCCAACGTCCGTTTTTGTACCTCTGAATGGTATTATCCTTCATGATGACCCAAGCCTCGTAATCGTTCAAGGGGGCTATTCTGGATACATTGATAATTACTTTCGACAGCGGACGCATCCATCTGACACTTCTATAGGATTGTATATCTCCGCCGGACTTCATGGCGACCCAAGGGTTACTTCTACTATCGGTAGCGATATCGAAAGAGAAACTACTCATCCAGTTCCAGCGAGAACCTACCAACTGGCCTACTTGGTTAGCTGTGCTTATCCGGTACATGGTGTTATTTGGTCCTATCGCAATACGTTTGGTATCATTTGATTTTGGTCCAAAAGCTTTCCAACGTTTGGCACGGGTATCATAGTCGGTGTAAATATTTTTCCCACTAACCGTATAGACTTTCCCGTTTCCTGCACTAATGGTGACATCCGTGGCCGTGCCACTGACCTTTTCAAAGTAATTGCTGTGGACTGTTCTTGGTTTATAGCGGTAGATGGATTTATCCGTAGCAATGGCCCATATGGCATCGTTATGTACCGCAACATCCTTAAAATCACTACGATTGCCGGGCAGCATGTCCCATCTTTTCGTTTGCTTATTCCATTTGTAGATTCCTCGGTTTTGACCGACAGCGTACATATTACCGTTCGCATGGTCCAATGCTATTTTTAAAGGATATCCTTGTTGTGTGCTCCATTTACCTCCAGAAAACCTGGTAAACGCATTATTACTGGCTCGAGCATAGAGCTCTTTTGGCCCAATACCAATCACCTGGTTCAGTCCGTTGCTAATTCTATTTTGGCCAATTAATTGATTCCATTGACCTCTGTATAGCTGTCTGAGTTTTTTACTGAAATCAATGGCATAAATTCGACCATCTTTCGAGGCTATTAATTCCGCTGTTTTTATTCCTGGAACCTTAATCCATCTTCTATTTACCTCGATAAAAACCTCTCCAGCTGTCGAAACCATATAGACCGCCCCATCTCTGGTCACAGAAACAGAATTCGCCTTATTAGTTCTCGTACTAAAGGTTGACCAACGTTTGCTAATTGTATTGTAATTGGTGAATATGTTCTTATTCGATACAACAAAGACTTTCCCGTCTTTGGGGTTGATCGCAATATCGGTGGCCTGGCCACCCATTTTTACAAATTGTTGCGCTTGAAGGGTCGCTAGACCAAAAACAAATGCAAGAATAAGGCTAACTCTATTTTTCATTTTCATGATTTTAGCAATTAATACTTAGCCCTTCCCGGCCTTTTTCTGAGAATGAAATTGAATACCACCGGATTGATTCTGCCTTTGTAACCGACAGGCTGCATACTTAATTCAATGGTATAAGATCCTGGTTGCATATAGCCGGGCATCCCCTCTTTCAGGATTTGCATCTCCTTTTCCCCTTCCATACCATCTAATTGCTCGTTAAAAGCAGGGAGAAAAGAGTTAGTATCCTTCTCATTCTGGCTGACCATAGAGAGTACAGAGACAAAATCAAAAGCTTCTGCAGGTAGGAACATATCCCCAGGGAAGTATGGGATAGGCTGTTTTCGGATGACATTTTTTACCAGTTTTCCATCTCTTTTTACCGTGGTTACCACATTAAAAAAGATGACCATCTTCTCTTTATTCTTAGCGTATAGACCCTCAACATTATCGGCCTCGTAGACAAAGCGCAATTGATACTTTTTTTCTTTAAAAGCTTTAAAAAGCTCAACCGCAGAATTGCTTTCTAATTCCAGAGTGGTTTTTGATTTTCCGTTTAAAGTAAGCTTACCCTCAACGGTTTGGGCGTTTATTTGTAGTGCTGCAATACCTAAAAGCAGTAATAGATACTTTTTCATTTTTCGGTTTTTAAATGTTTAAAATGTTCTGGTGTGTTATCCCTTGCCCTTGGTTGTGAAAGGAGACAAAAGGTTAACAAGGGGTTGAAATATTTTTCTGAATCCGGGGGGCGTTGCTCGAGAAAAACCATCAGGCCTAGCGGCCTTTGTTTTTGTTTTTTATAAAGCTGGATTTCGCCCCCGCACTGCGTTTGGGGCGCAATCTTAAAGGGGCCGTTGCTCGAGAAAAACCATCAGGCCTAGCGGCCTTTGTTTTTGTTTTTTATAAAGCTGGAAAGCGAGCTTTCCGCTTTAAAAAACAAAAACCATTGTGTCTCCACAATGGTTTTTCTCGGTCGGGATGACAGGATTTGAACCTGCGACCACACGCACCCCATGCGCGTACGCTACCAGACTGCGCCACATCCCGCAATTGGATGGCAAAAATAAGACTTTCTTACCGAAATAAAAGAGCAATAGCCCTTCTCGAAAAGGATTTCTTTTGGAGAAGGGCTATTGAAATTTCAAGAAAGAATTTCCGCTACTTTCTATGGCTTATCATCCAGACTATTGATCCAGGCCGCGATCTTCAAGGCCTCATCCCGAGGAACGTTGGGCATGGGTGCCATGGGTGTGGCGTATTCTGGCCAGTTCTTGGGCTCTGGGTTATAAATCAACTCCACAATACGCTCATTGCTGTAGTTACGGCCAGCAATAGCCCGGTAAGATGGCCCAACAACGCGTTTATTGACTTGGTGACAAGCGACGCAGGTGTTGTTTCTCAACAGGGGCTCAACCTCCTTATAAGTCGGAACCGAGACCACTTTCGAGCTGCTTGGCTTCTTCTTTTTAACCACGCGCTTCACGACCTTTTTCTTGGGCTTGCGTTTGGCAACCAACTTATCTGCTGACAACTTTTGGCCTTGAGGAATTTTGTTTAGGGTATAGTAGAAAGCCGGGTGTAACAAGCCTTGACCTGTTTCCGCCGCCTTAATTCCTGTGAGAACCACTTCGTGCACGTAATAAGGACGTAAGTTGTCGTAGACCAATCGCAGACGCAATCCGTCTTCACTGAGCTGCACACCTTTGGGCTGCAATTCTTCCATATTGGTTTGCGGGCTCCCATATACCGGGTGAAACTTGTAGACATAGCTTTTGGAAAAATACGAATCCAGGTACTCGGCTGAACTCCTATCGACCGGCATAGTAAATTCAATTTCAAAACCATCAGGCATGGCTTTGACCGTTTTCATTTCGAAAGGCATACGTCCGGTCCAGGTGAGGTACTCCAAACCATCGTTCGTCGTTCCGGCGGAGCCCCAGCCTCGGTTGGTCTCTCCTACATAGAGGTTGCCCTGGGTATCAAAGTCCATACGCATGACGCCCGATTGAAATCCGGAACGGAAATCAAAGGCCACTCCTTGGTACTGCCCATCCACTTTTTCAAGAACGACACGCATGATTTTACTCTGGCCTTGATCCCCTACAAACAATTGTCCGGCAAAAGGTCCAAAACGACCGGTACTCTTATCTTCGACGATTTCTGAATTCGAAATCCCCAAGATTCCGTGGGGCAAGACCACCGCCGGTGGTTGCATTTCTGGGAAGAGCTCCTTGACCTCGTATTCGAAATCAGGATTCTCTTCATTCTGAATGTTCTCTGGCTTGATGTAGCGACCATTGGAAGCTCTCTCTTGTCGCTTATCGATCTTGGCATAGAACTGATCTGCTGTCAGACTAACTGGTGACTCAGGCAGGTGACTCCATTTAAGACCTGCTGGGTGCCCGGTAAAAGATCCTTTTGGAACATGCCAAACCCCGCCAGAGCCTTTCCAGTCCCCTTGGTTATCGGTATAGAAGAGTTCGCCTTCAAACTGTCCGTAACCGGCAGGAGAACGCATTCCTGTGGCCCAGGGAGTCATCTCTCCATCTTCGGTAATTCGAAGGGTCCATCCTCTCCAGAGTACGCGGCTTTCTCCTCTCCACCACTCTTCATCTCCAAAGGCCACATTCGCAGTAACAAAAAAGCTACCGTCTTCGGCGATGACAGGACCAAAAGAGTATTCATGGTAATGCGCACTGAGTGGCCAAGCGTAGATGGTGTAATACTCATCTGCATAGCCATCTCCGTTGGTATCGGTCAGCCGGGTCAGTTCACCGCGTTGGGCTGTATAGAGAGATCCGTCTTTGTATTCCAATCCCAAAGGCTCATGAAGTCCCATGGCAAATTTCTTGTATCGGGGGTTTCGCCCCCCTTCCATGGTCGGATTTTCGACCATCCAGACATCGCCTCGGCGGGTCGCAATGGCCAATTTTCCGTTGGGTAAGGCGGCTACTCCTCCCCCTTCAAGCTTAATTCCTTCTGGAACAGGCAGGGTGGTTATTCGGTAATAATCGGACTCCTGAGGAGTCTTGGTTTTTTGTTGTGCCTGAATGAAAGACCCTCCAAAGAGTCCACAAAAGAAAAACAGGCAAAGGCTGTAAAATTTTATCTTATTCATGTGATTCATTTAGAGGATTACCAAAGGATTTCGTAAGTCAATGTTCCGGTCATATCAAAAGTGAGCATTTGGGTATTCCCCTCACCCTCCACCATGCGCAAAGCATCGGCATTGGCTGTTTTGATATAATAACGCTCATTAACTTTAAATAGACCCGCTTCGATGGATTCAATTTTTCCTTGAGCCACCACATAAACCGGTAAGCTGGTCTGAGACAATTGCGTCCCTTCAGCGATGGACTCGGTTAACATCTGAACCTGCAGGCCGGTACCGTTGGCGTTAGGGGTGATTTTTTCGGCATACTTCAGGTGTTTGCTCTTCCCATGGAAGATCGGCAAGCGCGTTTCGGCATCAACCGAATACCCTGTTGATCGGAATTGCTGCTCCCCGTCTGCATTCAAAAAGCCCTTCCCATCAAAAGTCCAGTTCACATCGCCCTGGGGGTTAAAGGATCCATTGCCGCGATCTCTCCACATGGGAGTCGCGTCGACAAAGTAACCTCTCCACATGCCCAATACATGGCCGGATTCCAGGTCGTAGACGTAGTGTACTCCCTCTGGTGTACCGACACCCATGGTGTGGGATTTTAATTTTTCTCCTTCAAAGCGAACAAAGCCACGAAGCATTTTTGGATCGGCCTCTGGCTCTACCAAAATCCTCGGTACGATATAAGCTAGACGCGAAAAAGACTCCTCCGTATGGAAGTCTACCGGTTCTGTAGACTTGGTCGAAATGCTGAAACCAAGCACTGGAGGCCACCAGCCGGCAGCCTTAATCGTTTCTAATTTAAAAGGATAGCGTCCCGGTTCTAAATAAGTCGTCGAACGCAAACCTCCCCAGCTCCAAGCGGTGTTGTTTTCGTCCAGCACTTTCCCGTTCAAGGTCAAACGGGCTCCTCCTCCATATCCGGCGAGGATGGAATACTCATCCGCTTGATCAATATGCAGTATTCCTTCGTAGATCAGCCCGTAGTTGTTTTCTTTTTCGGCTACCCGAACATCGATAAAAGGAGACTTTCCTTCATAAACGACTTCGGCTTTGTCCAACTCTTCTATGCTGTTGAATGTTCCGTGATAGGCCTTGAAAGTCAAATCAGAGACAGAAGCCGTAGCCGGTTGAAAGCGCGTGTATTTGATATTTCGAAAAGCGACCTCCCCGTGATCTCCTTGAATCATCAAAGGGCCACTGGCAACTTCTAGCTGCGAAATCGGCCCGCCTGTAGCGTGAGGTACTTCCACATTTTCGTGCATAGGAACTCCGTTGAGTTCTACATAGACAAAGCGAGCATTCTCTGTTTTTTGTCCCTGATCATTGAAGCGCGGCGCGCGGAAATGAATTTTCATCTGTTGCCATACTCCGGGTGGACGTGCCGGATTGGCCGAGGGAGCGATACCGGCAAAGGCGGTTTCCGGTGCGTTCTCCCAATTGCGATAAATACCACCAATATCACTGAATTTAGGGTACTGCACTCCCCAGCTATCGTAAAGCTGAACTTCGTAGCGCCCTTGTAAATAGATCCCTGAATTGGATCCCTTGGGCATCATTACCTCCAGCTCCAACATCAGGTCACCGTGCTCCCAGTTGGTGATCAAAGCATCTTGTTTTCCTTCGCTGGGCAGGTTGATCAAAATACCAGTACCGGGCTCCGTACTTAGGGCCTTGATTTCAGGCATTTTATTCTTATTCTTCTTTTGCCACCAGCGGCGTTTTTTCTTTTCCGGGGCTTTGTCGTGAATGTCCTTAAAGGGATGTATTTCTACCCCTCCAACGATCTGCCAGTTCCCGGCCTGGCTTTTAAAGCTCGACAAATCGGCTAGTTGCAGACTGTCCTGAGCTATGAGCCCACCAAAACAGAGGAAGGCCGCTCCAAGAAGCATTGATTTCATGTAGAGAAAATTTTCCTGAAAATAAGAAAAACTGCCCAAGAAGCGGGCATTTAAAAACAGGACTTATAAGCCCGAAATAAAGGCCTTGATCTCAGCACAATAGGCCTCTCTAGCCTCCGGACTGTCACTCTTAGGTTGAAGAGAAAATGGCTTTGGGTTTCTCGCTGACAAAACTCATCCAGGTTGTTTTCACCCCACTTTTTCCAACTCAGGAGAACCAGTTGGTACTGCACACGAAAAGGCAACAGTAGCCCCGGAGGGCTACTGCGAAAAAAATTTAAATAAAATAAAATTGAATGCTGATGGAGGGAATAGATGGACAGAAATGGGTATTTTTCTTTTTCTGTCTTTGTCAGCATTCCAAGAAATTTATAGTCAATGGATAGTGTAAGTATCACTTACGATGTAAACCTACCTCTTCTTATTCAAAAAGCGATCCTAAAATGTGTTGAACGGGATAAATTTAAAGGTGAATACTATAAATCTTTAGATGAATGGCGCATGAGCTTCGTTCAATGGTTAGAATTATCACCTGACGAGGGTAAAGTGACCAACATAGCGTTGGTTTGCATCGTTATTGACATTGACTACATACCAGTAATCCCCAGTAGGTAGAGGTGAGCCGTTGTAGGTTCCATCCCATTTAGGCACTTCTTTCAGCTCCGCCACTACCCGACCGTATCGATCGTAAATCTTCACGTCAATGGCGGCAAATAAATCAGCGTTGTTGACAAACCATTCTTCATTGAGGTTATCCCCATCCGGAGTAAAATAATCGGGAATGTCTGGCATTTCGTTAAACTCGAAAGGCATGACTAATCGAGCGATGCATCCTTGGGCATCTTCCACCATGATATCCACCTCCATGGTTTGAGAGATTCGGAAAACATTTTGTGAGCCCAGGTCTTCCCCATTGAACGTAAAGCGATAATCTCCAAAACCACCTTCTGCTCTGGCGGTCAATTCATTCGGGCCGGTCTTTTCAGCCTCTAGCATTAATGGCTGGTAGTCTTCCAACTCAAATTCTACCGGATTGACACAGCCGTTGGCATGGTAGATATAGAGGATATGCTTGCCCGGCGTTAGGTTTCCGTACTGTCTTTCAGTGGTCGCCAGGTTGATGTCATCAACATCCAAGCTGTACAACAATAGGTCTGCCATGCTTTCATCCGCAAGGGTGACATAGACGGTATTCGTCGGGAATATTCCCGAACAGCCATAGGCAATCTGAATATCCGGCTGAATGTTTACTCCAATACCCACCGGAACAATGACCTGGGTCTGACATCCTGCGGAATCGCGGATAAAAATGGTATAGGTTTCCCCACCCGCCAGGTTATCGATACGCAGATTATCGTTCTGTTCAAAATCGGCATCCTCTAAGGAGTTCACGCTGGTGAAGTAGGGAGCAGTTCCACCCACTACCGATAACTCGATATAACCATCATCATCGCCCAGACAAGTCTCTGGAGCCGAGGCACCCAAACTGGCCACCAGAGGCATGGGTTCCTGAATGGTTACCGTACGGGTAATGGTACACCCCAGTTCATCCTGTATAATGATATCGTACTGACGAGCGGCTAAGTCATTAAAGGTTTTGCGATTCGGTTCAGTCGGATCGTCTCCCTCAAAGAATTCACTTAAGGTATCCGAGATAGAATAGCGAATCTGCCCGGTTCCTCCGCTGGCTTCCAAAATAATCTGACCATTAGCTGCTCCCGTGCAACTGGACATAACAACCTCAAAATAGTCCAAGACCAAAGGAGGACGTGGCTCAATGATAATTGGCGGAGAAATTGCCTGACACCCCCCACTTTGCGCATAGACATAGTAGGTCCCCGGGTTAAGATTTCTAAAAATTCCAGAATCTTGCTGGCCACGCACCGTATTGCTGTTATTCGGAACTCCAGCCGCGTCGCTATTGAGCAGGTAGTACTGGTAATTTCCGATCCCTCCAAAGGCTTCAGAACGAATAATTCCGGTCGCCTCACCAGCACAGTTAATCGTTGCACCCGTAAGATCAAGATTAATCACCAGTGGAGCTGCAGGGTCCAAAGAAATTTGGTTAGAACGTTCAAAAGGGCAACCATTAGAATTCTGTACATCGTACTGGAAAGGTCCTGGATCAACCAAAATATCCTCCGTGATCTCTACCGAAACCAGTCCACTTCCAAAAGGAAGGAAAGGATCCGTCGTCCCCGATCTGCGGTAGAAATAATCTACTCCAGGTTCTGGGTTGGTTACCGTAAGCAACATGCGACCCTCATCGCCACATCCCGGTGGCTGTAACTCTACCAGTTCAGCAATGACCACCTCAGGATCTTCTATAGTAATAGGTGCTGTGGTAAAACTACAGTCCCAGCCATCGAAAATGGTAATGGTATAGGTTCCCGCTGATAAACTTCCAAAGTAAGGCGTTGTCTGTAATCCACTGGTACTGCCATCTGCGATTCGGTTCAATTGAAAAAGATAATTCCCCGTTCCCTGGCCGCCAACAATATTGAAGGCTTCTACGGCCCCGTCGTTGTCGTTGTTACACTGCAAAGGTTGAGCCACCTGCATAGAAGCGCTGATCGGATCCGGCAAGGGCAGATCAATTTGAGTGGTCGAATTACATCCAAAGGCATCTTGGACCTCGAGGGTGTACAAACCTGCGTCCAAGGCGTCAAAAATATTCTCGGTGTTTGGATAGTCCACTAATACCGTGGTTCCATCCGGTGCGGTAAGTCGGTATTGGTAATTTCCCCATCCACCATCTGCCGTAGCGGTAATCTCTCCACGTCCTGGAAGGGCGCAGCTGACATCGGTTGTTTGGACAGCACTCAAAGTCAAAGGACGGTCCGGTGCGCGCACAGTGGTCGAATTACTCACCGTATCACAATAAGGAAAATCGGTTGCTTCAATGCGTACCACCAAATTACCCGCAGGGACTCCACTAATGATTTCGGGACTGTTGATTGGTGCGTTGGTATCAAAGCTTCCGGTAACACCGGTAGAAGTTTCTGCCCCTGTATTATCTCGTGAAAATACTTCGAAGGTATAGACTCCTGAGTATCCACTTACCTCCAGACTGATTTGACCATCACTTCCTCCAAAACAGCTTACCGGTCGCACCTCGGCAATATCAGCCGAAATAGTGTTGTATTCCGGCATAGAAACCACTGGGGTAAGGAAAGTACATCCACCGGCCGCCAGATCACGAACCGCAAAAATGTAATCCCCAGGAGTTGAAATAGGAAAGACCACGCGATCTGTTCCACCCGAAAGCAATGGAGTACCAGAGCCCAAAGGCAAAAGTTCAACTTCGTAGTTCCCGGGCCCCTGATCGATGATCACCGTAATGCCGCCAGGATTCACACTGACACCTGTCGCATCACAACTCAGTGGATCGATCATAAAATTAAAGGTCAGGTCGTCAGGAGGAGAAACCGCAAGGGAATGAGAGGATTCACATCCATTGGCATCCCGAACGGTGACAATTAGGTTTTGAACACTTCCCGTATCGACCAATTCAAAGGTGTTGCTGGTTTGGAAGTTGGTCCCATCAAAATTGGCCGTGCCATCATTCAAGGCGTAGGTATAAGGCGCCGTACCGGTTGCGGTACCAGAACCATCCCCATTGGTATCGGTAAATACGCTCAAGGTAGTCGTGCTAAACTGGTTATTTGCAGGTACACAAATAAAATCAGGTGCGGTTGCATTGACCATCAAGCAGACGGTTCAGTAATGACCAAATTCCCTGAACGGTCCGTACACCCTCGATCTGAAACCACTTCTACTTGATAGGTACCCGGGGCGAGGCCTGTAAACAAAGCCGAATTCTGTGGTCCTGTCAAGGGAGTTGCCGATGCTCCAGCATACAGATAATACATAAGTGGAGTATCCGTATCGGTTCCGGGCTGCAGTTCCACCTGAATGGTACCGTCATCAGCCCCTGCACAACTCACTTGAGTCAAAGGAGTAGCGCTTATAACAGGTGCCGTAACCACCGTCACATCAACGGTAGAGATATCGCTACACAAAGGAGTCGTATTGGAACTCAAATCTGTAACGAGAATATTGTAAGACCCGGGAGCGATTCCGGTAAAGGTGTTGGTGGATTGCGGAGCGCCTATAGGCAACAAGGTTCCCCCGTCGCGAAGCTGGTACTCAAAATTCCCACTCCCTCCTGTGGTCGTCACCGTGATAACCCCATCGCCCGCATTACAAGTAGGTTCAGAGGTAGCATCCGCGGTGATCGAGAAGAAATCAAAGACCTCAGCCACTACCGTATTGGTACAACCATTCTGATCGCGAACGACAATAGTATAACTCCCTGGGTTGCTCACCGTAAAATTCGGGCTGTCTTGAAAACCTCCTCCAATATTGTATTGGAACGTCTCGTGCGGTAGTCCAGAGCCAGTGTTCAATGGAGAAAGAACATCAATTTGGTATCCGCTGGTAGCTGTACACTGGTTGACAACATCCACGACCGGAGTCGGGATTCCCCCTAAATCGGTTACCGTAACTGTGGTCATTGCTATACAACCAGTCGCGTCCTGAACATACAGATCGTAATCCGCAGGATAAGGCCCGGCCAATTCGAAAGTACTGCTGGCCCCAAAAGTGGATGGCGCGGGGTCTCCGGTGGGAACATAAGCATACTGATAAGGAGCCGTCCCTCCGAAGCCTTGAACACTCACTTGGGCGTTGACCAAGCAATTCGCCGGGATATTACTCACTACTTGAATACTCGGAGAATTGATTCCAATGGTGGTCACATCACTGTCTTCACATCCTGAAGTGAGGTCTTGAACAGTGATTTGGTAATTGCCTGGAGCGAGTCCGGTAATGGGACTGAACGGCCCGGCACCAGCGACTGTGGCAGGTCCAAACACAATGCTGCCATCGCTTGTATTGCGCACCGTGATATCAACATTGGTTCCGCTGTACCCGCTAACGGTATAGGTTAAGGTTCCACTCCCGGCTATATCACAGGAATCATCGGTACTACTGATACTCACATCCAACGGTGAAGGTGCTGCAACGGGCGGAATCTCTTCGATATACAAACAGCCTGTTCCGGTGTCTTCAACTTCTACGTAGTAGGTGGTTCCAAAATCCAAACCAGTGAAGGTATGGGTACGTGGTGGACTATTCGGAGAATAACGCGGTACCCCTTCACCGACCAAGCGAATTAAGAAAGGACCAACTCCACCCACGATGGTGATGGTGTTGGTTAAGTCCGTTGTACAATCCGGTGGAATGGTAGGTACAGGAACCACATCAATCTCACTATCTTCTAATTCCACGACGTCCAGATCCGTACATCCAAGTGCGTCTTGGGTCTGCACACTGTAGGTACCTGGAGCTAAGTTGGTAAACGTATGACTGGTGGAAGCGGTGGTCGTCGTACTCACTTGTGTTCCACTGGCATCAAAAAGCGTGTAGGTAAACGGCGCTGTACCATTGGCTACCGAAGCCTGTATATCTCCTTCGATTACTCCCGCAGCACAAGTCGCTGGTACGGGGGTTAAACTGGCATCTAAGGGATCACTGTTTCCGATAACCGCCGTAAGGACAGGACTGGTACATCCTCGACTATCGCGAATGACAAAATCCGAATAACTCCCTGGGCCATAACCCGAAAAGACATTTTGGTTACCAAAGCTCAGACCTCCATCATTCGAAAACTCATAGGGCGGGATTCCCTGATTGAAATCAGGAACGATCTCCACGACTCCACTGCTCACATCCCCACATTGGGTATCGGTAATATTCAGGGTCCCTGCAATAGTTTCCTGAGGCAACAGAGTCACGGTATTGGTTACAGCGGTACAGCCTTGGCTATCGGTTACCTCAAATTGAAAAGTAGTTGCCGTAGTAATGGAACCATTATTAGGTACGGTATGGACGAAAGAGTTTCCGGCAATGGGGTTACTGGCCGTTGTAAACGGAGCCCCATCGATACTTACTTCATAGGAGACATAACTGCTTCCTGCAGGATAACCATCAAAAATATTAACTTGAATTTCGGCATCGGGGCCAGAGCATTCTAACTCCTGAATAACGGAAGCCTCAGCATTGAGCTGTGGGGCAATGGTCACACTGAGTTGATCACGGCAATCATTGGCATCGCGGATATCAAAGGTATAGCTCCCAGGTGCCAAGCCTGCAAAGCTCGCCCCACTTTGCCAAACACCAGAATTCATTCGGTATTCATAAGGAGTGGCTCCCCCACTTCCCAGCAGCATGACGGTCGCAGCATCGAAGGGGTCGTAGCAAAAATCAGAGCTCGGATCCAAACTCACCATAGGACTTGGAAGAGCGGTTAGGGTAAAGGTGTCCGTAAGAACGCATCCATTGAGGTCGGTTACTTCAACAGTGTACGGACCCGTTTGGCTCAGTCCTGAAAAGACAGCACTTGCTTGAGGTCCTCTTATACTGGAATCTGGCTGAGTCAGTTGGTACTGGTATCCACCCCAACCGCCAGAAACCTGTACTTGGGCACTACCGATATTCCCGTTCTGGCAGTTCATGTCCTCGACCACCACTTGATCAATCACAAAAGCAGCAGCGGGCTGTTCAATAAGTAGGGAAGCCGTATCGGTACAATTGGTGTCTTCGTCTGTTACCGTAATGGTGTAAGTACCTGCGGCTAATCCGCTCAAAATTATTTCATTATTCGTTTGAACTGTTTGCAGAGGACCCGCGTCAATTTGATAGGAATAAGTATTGACGAAACCATCCACCAAATAGCGGCCTCCACCATCGGCAGCCCCAAAACAACTTACAGGGCTCAGCTGTTGTGCCTGCACACCGATGGAGCTGATATCGGTGATGGCATAACTTTCTTGGTAGCTACATCCTTCCGTATCGGTCACCTCAAAAATGTAGGCTCCCAATCCCAATCCAGTGAAGGAGGAATTCGTTCCGTTATTGACGGCTGATACAGCAGGAGAAATCAAGGCATAGGTATAAGGTCCGCTTCCTCCGGTTACGGTTAAATCAACGGTTGCTGTACCGGTGATACAGTCCAGACTGGACAGCACAAAATCCAAGTCGGTGGGTTTGTCCAGGGGAGCAAAGGTGATCATGGGGAGGGCTTGTACACAACCGTTGGCATCCCGAACGAGTGGTGTATAGCTTCCAACTCCCAGGCCACTAAAACTGGTGCCCGGACCAAATCCTGCACCAATGCTGTATTCATAAGGAGCAGTTCCTCCGCTAACTCCTGAAATATCAATGGCTCCTCCTACCTCGTCTGCACAGCTGGGCTCAGCGGTCGCTGTTGCTGTAGCCGTAATGGTGGTTGGGCTGCCAACGGTAGCGGACTGACTGGCTGTTGTACAACTGAAACTGCCTTGACTGTACCGAATCATGACTGGGTAAGTTCCCGCTGGGAGACCGGAAAACACACTACTCACCTGGTAGCTGACTCCATTGTCAATACTGTATTCTAAAGCATAGCCCAGGCTATTGGTCACATTGACACTGACCTGGCCATTGTTCACCCCACCGCAATCCGTGTCTTGTGTCGTCACGGTAAAACTCGGTGGTGGAATATCTGCAACCTCCACTGAGGCCGTTTGTTGACAGCCGTTCGCATCTTCAATCAGGATGTTATAGGTCCCGGCCGAGCTCACCTGAAAGACATCTGTACCGGTATAAGGTGTACCAAAACTCGTCCCCCCGTCTAGACTCATGCGGTAAGGTGCCGTACCTCCGCTGGTATCAACATTGACGTCTACTGTACTTGCTCCGCACCCAAAACTGTCTGAGGCGGTTGCAACTACCGCAATCGGGCTGATGCCAGAACCGATGGCCAAAGGATTTCCAGAACTATCCTGATCGACTAGAATATCACACTTGTTGGTTTGCACCCGTACTTCGTAGGTTCCGGATCCCACATTCGCAAATACATAAGTGTCTGCCGCATTTGGGCCAAAGGTATCGACAGTCACCCCATTCTTTATGAGTCGGTAGGTGTAGAAACCAGGGACACCACTGACCGATACTTCAATACTTCCTTGCTCCCCACTACACAAAATATCGTTGGCCTGCACCGAGACATCAATATCTAAATCCTGAACAGTAACTAGATTCGAAGGAAAGACACAGGCTGTTGAGGCGACGTTTTGCAGACGAACATACACTTGGTAAGTCCCTGGAGAAGTAATATCAAAGAAAGGATCGATTTGGTAAGGGCCGCTGGGATTTCCAAGGCTGTATTCGTACCCACTTGGAACATTGGTCACCTCTACCCTTCCTGGGTTTCCACAAATAATATCTTCAAAAATGGCCTGAGGATTCAGGGGATTCTGGGTGACTTTAAAGTAAAAGAAAGGTCCGGAGTCCACCCGTACACGGTATTCTCCTGGGCTGTTGAGCTCATAAGTTGCGTTACTTCCTACCGCGTCCCATGTACATCCCGTATTGATGGTCGGGCAGTCTTCTACAACAGTTGGGGCACAGGTATTGGGATCAAGTCGTTGCCACTCGTAATTGGATCCGCTTTGATTGACACTAATTGTTCGAATATCACTGGCACCACAGAGGAAGAATTTGGCCAGTGTGCTCCCATCGTTCGGACATGTCACCTCCTGATCCGCTCCCTGTATAATCGTAGTATACAAGGGGCTGGAAAGGGTATCAAAACTGTCAAACTCGGCGCTTCCCCAGCTCAGAAACGCAGATGATCTCTGAAGTGTTTGGGTGACTTCAGGAGCTTTCTGGCTTCCAAAACGATTCTTAGGGAAATGCTCTGCCGAGGAAAGGAGAATTGATGCGGCAAACAACAGGACAAGGCCGAGACCTTGTCTCAACATTCCAGGGAGCATAAGTAATTCGTGTTAGGTTAAGAATAATTCGATTTGGGGTCTTTTATTCTAAGGTATTATTGCTTCTTATATCTTATTTTTATTGATTTAATGGCTATTCACCAGGGTTAAATTCGCTTTTTGTCGGAATTTTCTACCCTTTTAACGATAAATTTATGAAAAACAATCTAATCGCTGCGCTTTTTTTCGTTGTACTGCTCAATTTGGCTTGCGGTCAAGCGACGGATTCTGACATTAAAACACCCGAAATCCCCGGAGTAGAACCTGAGCTTGTTGTCGATAGCCTGAATATCCCATGGGGATTAGCCTTCCTTCCCGACGGCAGTATGCTCATTAGCGAAAAGTCCGGGACCCTTCTTAAGATCAAAGATGGGCAAAGAACAGAAATCACAGGTTTGCCGGAAATCGGACAAATTGGACAAGGCGGTTTTTTAGATTTGGAATTGCATCCCGATTATGCGTCTAATGGATGGCTCTACTTTACCTACACCTCCCCTGAGGGCGAAGGCTCAGGTGGAAATACAGCCTTGATGCGTGCCAAGATCAGCGGCACTGAACTCGTCGAAAAAGAACTCCTTTACAAAGCGGGGCCCAACACGACCAAAGGGCAGCATTTTGGATCTCGGATTGAATTTGACCGAGAAGGCTATCTCTTCTTTACTGTAGGAGATCGAGGAGCTCGCGATGTCAACCCCCAAGATATTACCCGTGATGGAGGTAAAGTTTATCGCCTGAACGATGACGGCAGCGTACCGGCAGACAATCCATTCGTGCATGAAGCAGGAGCCAAAACGGCTATCTATAGTTACGGTCACCGGAATCCTCAAGGGCTGACCCTGCACCCTGAAACAGGAGTTCTCTGGAATCACGAACACGGTCCAAGAGGAGGCGATGAACTCAATATTATTCACAAAGGAAAAAACTACGGTTGGCCCGTTATTACCTACGGCATCAATTATAGTGGAACGACGATCACCGACGAAACAGAGCGTCCGGGTATGGAGCAGCCTCAGCACTATTGGGTTCCCTCCATAGCCCCCAGCGGAATGGTCTTTATCAATTCTGACAAATACCCCGGTATGAAAGGCGACCTATTGGTCGGCTCCTTATCCTTCCAATACTTAGAAAGATTGGTTATGGATGGAGACAAGGTCAGTGAGCGTATCAAACTCATGGAAGACATGGGCCGGGTACGCAATGTACGCCAAGGACCTGATGGCTACATCTACGTCGCTGTAGAAGGCAAGGGTATTTACCGCTTGGTACCGAAGAGTTAACGAGCTGAAAGGGCCGCCCGTACAGAGCCGTGTTCCTGCAACAGGGCTTTGGCTTCGTCGTATGGAAGATCCAGGGCTTGTTGCAAATAACGGGTACCCCGGTCGACGAGTTTATTATTGCTCAACTGCATGTCCACCATCTTATTTCCTTGAATACGGCCGATGCGAATCATCAGGGCTGTAGAGATCATATTAAGAGCTAATTTTTGAGCCGTGCCGCTTTTCATCCGAGTACTCCCGGTGACAAATTCGGGGCCAACGGCAAGTTCTACGGGGAATTCTGAATTCAGAGCTAAAGGGGATCCGGGATTGTTTGTTATTCCTCCTGTAACCCAACCGGCTTCCTTTGCCTTGGCAATTCCACCGAGTACATAAGGGGTTGTTCCGGAAGCCGCAATCCCAATGAGGGAGTCTTTTTCGTTGAAACCGAAGGCCTGCAAGTCTTCCCAGGCCTGATCGGGATTGTCTTCTGCGAACTCCACGGCCTTTCGAATAGCATGGTCTCCACCGGCAATGATCCCAATGACTCGACCGTGGTCAAGGCCAAAAGTGGGCGGTATCTCAGAAGCATCCACAATGCCAAGTCGTCCACTGGTCCCGGCCCCGATATAGAATAAACGTCCTCCCTCTTGAAATCGTGGATAAATCGCCTCCACCAAAGCCTCGATCTGGGGAATCGCTTTTTCTACAGCCAGGGCAATTCCCTGGTCTTCCTGATTGATTCCTTCGAGGAGTTCGCGGGTAGAAAGGTTTTCCAGCCCATCGTGATTGGAGGACTGTTCGGTTATTTTGGTAAAGTCTTTCATGAATTTAACGCAGATCTAGTTGGAGGTTTTGGAAGTTTTTGAGTTCGGAGTCTCCCGGGTCTTTTTCGGTAATTAAGGTTGCTATACGGTCCAGGGAACAACTTCGAAACCGGTGATGAGAATTCACCTTCTCCGAGATGCATAAAAGTACCGTTTTTCGAGCGGCTTCAATCAGGGATTTTTTCATCTGGGCTGTTTCCCAAACCGATTCGGACAAGCCGTGTTCTGCATCGACATAACCCGTTCCAATAAAAGCCATATCCAGATGCAACTCCGCCAACTGACGCACCGCTGCAATCCCCTGAGCCAAATGGCTTTCTGGAGAAAGCGTCCCACCAATAAACTCTACAGTGTATCGAGGTTTTTGAAGCAGTTCCAGGGCAACAGGGATGCTATGAGTAAAGACCTTAAGCTCCCATTCAGCCGGAAGACTTCGCGCCATTTCTAAGCAAGTCGTCCCTCCGTCCAAAAAAATCACCTGCCCTTCCGATACCATTCCAATGGCTTTTTCTGCAATATGTGTCTTGGCTTCTAAAGCGTAGATGCTATTGCGTTGCGGGCTAAAACTGGCAAAACCCAGAGACACAGCTCCCCCGTGTACCTTTCGCAACTTGTGTTCCCCATCCAACTCTTTGACATCCCGACGTACGGTATCGATCGAGACATTTAATCGCTGAACCAAATCCTGCAACTGGACCCGGTTGCGCTTTTCGACTTCCTTTAGAATGATCTGATGTCTTTCTGATTTCAGCATGCGGTTTGTTACGAGATTTTCAGCAAAGGTAGCCTTTTCTTAAATATGCTGTTTTTTGCTGTTTTAAATATTTAAATGATTAAAAACGGCATTTATATTGATTTATTCTTGCATAAAAACAGCATATAGCCTTTATTTGCAGAAAATTCCTTCATTATGACACATCGCACCTTGCCTTTGAGCTTTCTTTCGGACCCCCAGGATCCAGAGGTCAGAAAAAACGAGAAATTAACCACCGAGGTGTTTAAAAACTCCCTGCACGCTTCACAAGTGGTTGCCGAAGAAATCGCCAGCTTGATTCGACAGCGCCAAGGTTTGGGTAAAATGGCCGTTCTAGGCCTCGCAACCGGATCTACCCCGATTAAGGTGTATGAAGAATTGGTTCGTATGCACAGGGAAGACGGGCTGAGTTTTAGAAATGTGATCACCTTCAACCTCGACGAATACTACCCCATGGATCCCGGAAGTATTCACAGTTACCACCGTTTTATGCAGGAACATCTGTTTGATCATATCGATATCGAACCTGAAAATGTTCATATTCCCAACGGACAACTCAGTGAAGAGCAGATCAAGAAATACTGCCTGTCTTACGAAAACAAAATTGAGGAAGCTGGAGGACTCGATATTCAGGTTTTGGGAATTGGCCGCACCGGGCATATCGGTTTCAATGAACCGGGTTCTTCCCTGACCAGCAAAACAAGACTTATTCGATTAGACCGGGTAACCCAACTGGATGCCGCAAGTGATTTCTTCGGCCTGGAATATGTACCCCAACGGGCCATCACCATGGGTGTGGGCACCATCATGAAAGCCCGCAAAGTCATCCTGATGGCTTGGGGAGAAGGAAAATCTGCTGTTATTCAGGAATCGGTTGAAGGGGAGATCACCGAATCCGTTCCGGCTACCTTTTTGCAGCACCACCCCAATTGCCTCTTTATTCTGGATGAAGCCGCCGCTTCTTCCCTCACCCGGATCAAAACCCCCTGGCTGGTCGGTGAATGCGTTTGGAATGAGCCTTTGATCAAAAAGGCCTGCCTTTGGCTGGCCGAAAAAACAGGAAAATCCATCCTGAAACTGACCAACGAAGATTACAGCGAATACGGCATGGGGAACCTCATTGCCGAAATTGGGTCAGCAGAACAAATTAACCTTTTGGTGTTTAACCAACTACAACACACCATCACCGGATGGCCCGGAGGAAAACCCAATGCGGATGACAGTCAACGTCCGGAACGATCTATGCCTTTTCCTAAACGCGCGCTTATTTTTAGTCCACATCCCGATGACGATGTGATTTCAATGGGAGGCACCTTGCTGCGCCTGGTCGATCAGGGGCACGATGTGCATATTGCCTACCAAACCTCCGGAAACATTGCCGTCTTCGATGACGAGGTGGTCCGCTTTTTGGACTTTGCAGCTGCCATTGAACCAGACGATGAAAAGCTGAGAAACCAGATTGTCAATGTGCGGGACTTTATCAAAAACAAAAAACCAGGAGAAGTCGATTCTCCTGCGATTTTGGAATACAAAGGACTAATCCGTCAAGGAGAGGCTCTCGCGGCTTGTCGCTATTGCGGAGTGCAAGAAAAGAATGCCTACTTCCTCAACCTTCCTTTTTACGAAACAGGAAAAGTGAAAAAGAACCCCTATACTGAAAAGGATGTCGAAATCATTTACGATCTGCTGGAACAAGTACAACCCCATCAGATTTATGCAGCGGGCGATCTATCCGATCCTCACGGCACTCACCGTGTCTGTTTAAATATTCTGTACGAAGCCTTGGAACTGCACGCTGAAGAAGAATCGCCCTGGCTCGAAAACTGCTATATCTGGCTCTATCGAGGCGCTTGGCAGGAATGGGACATTGCCGATATGGAAATGGCGGTTCCAATCGGGCCCAAGGACATGGAAAGAAAACGCAACGCTATCTTTAAGCACCAATCCCAAAAAGACAGTGCCATGTTCCCCGGAAATGACGAAAGGGAATTTTGGCAGAGAGCGGAACAAAGAAATAAAGAAACAGCGAACAAATACAACGATCTCGGCATGGCGGAGTACGAAGCAATTGAAGGCTTTGTGCGTTACCGGATGTAAAATTCCCGTATTTTCGGGTACATGAAAAAACGCCAAAGCCCGGCCGGCCTGTGGGTACCCATACTCTATTTTACACAAGGCCTCCCTTATATCATGGTGATCTCTGTATCGGTCATCATGTACAAACAGCTTGGAATCAGTAATGCAGAAATCGGTCGATACACCAGTCTGCTCTATTTGCCCTGGGTGATCAAGCCCCTTTGGAGTCCCATTTTGGAACTGCTTGGGAATCAACGCAAGTGGTTTTTGGGCATGCAATTCCTGATGGCCGCTACTTTTGTGCTGATGGGTTTCTTGCTGCCGGGGAACGCCTTTTTAATCAGTTCGCTGGCCTGCTTTTGGATGATTTCTTTTGCCTCGGCCACCAACGATATCGCGACAGACGGCTTCTATATTTTGGCCCTTAGTGAAAAACAGCAATCCTTCTTTGTTGGAATTCGCAGCACTTTCTACCGCCTGGCGGTCATCACCGGACAGGGCCTCCTTGTTGTATTAGCGGGTTACCTGGAAGAACAAATGGCTCCACAAAAAGCCTGGTCCTTTACCATGACCGCGACCGGACTTCTGATGCTTGCCCTAACCAGCGCCAATGCCTTACTCAGTCCAAAACTGAAAATTCAAAAAGAAGAACAAGAGAAAGCGCCCAAAAAAGAAGCCAGCCTCAAAGAATTTTTTAAAGTCTTCGCCGAGTTCTTCAAGAAACCACAGATCGGGGTAGCCCTTGCTTTTGTTTTGACCTACCGTTTGGGCGAGTCCCAACTGGTTAAAATGACTTCTCCCTTTTTGCTCGACAGTAACGAGATGGGGGGACTCGGCTACGGGGCCAAAGAAGTCGGTTTTATTTACGGCACCCTCGGCGTAATCCTGTTGGTTGTCGGTGGATTGCTAGGCGGCTGGGTGATCTCTCGCGACGGATTAGGCAAGTGGATGCTCCCCATGATATTGAGTCTAAATCTACCCAATGCCGGATATGCCCTGCTTGCCTTTATGGGCTGGGACAGCTATACCCTAGTTTCTGCGGTGGTCATGATTGAACAGTTTGGATACGGTTTTAGTTTTGCTGGCTTTTTAATGTACCTGATTTACCTTGCAAAGGGCCCCTACTCTACCAGTCACTATGCACTGGCGACTGGAATCATGGCATTAGGCATGATGATCCCGGGGATGATCAGTGGCGACCTGCAAGAATGGCTGGGGTATACCAACTTCTTTTTATGGGTCTTGGTCTCTGGAGTGCCTGCTTTACTACTCCTTCCCAAGCTGGACTTCCCGGCTGATTTCGGTAAAAAATCATTAGAAGAAGGTCAGTCATGATTCCTCCTTACCCAACGGCCAAAGAACAGCTGAGTCTACGTGAAAAAGTAGGGCAGTTTTTGATGCCAGCCGTCTTCCTGGATGACACCGAAGAACACATACAAGCGATGGAGGCCCTTATCCAAGACCTTGGAATAGGATCACTCTGCTTTTTTCAAAGTCGCGCTTTGGCAGCGGCCAATGTTCAAGCCCAAAAACAAATGGGGGCTTCCCCCAATGAACAACCCGATTATTTTGGACGTTTAACAGAGTTGATTACCCGCTACCAAAAGGCTTCCAAATACCCACTTCTCATCTCCATCGATGCAGAATGGGGCTTATCCATGCGCTTGCCTGATCAATTAAAGTGGCCATATCCAATCACTCTGGGGGCACTAGGCAACCGAATTGACCTCATCGAACAGGTAGGTTACGCTATCGGATTAGAATGCAAAAAAGCCGGGGTGCACTGGAACTTGGCCCCTGTCGTTGACATCAATACACAGGCCCTCAATCCCGTAATCGGTTACCGTTCCTTTGGGGATCGACCAGAAGCCGTCAGTCAACGCGCATTGGCCTGGACCAAAGGACTTTCGAAAGCGGGTGTACTTAATAGCCTTAAGCACTTCCCTGGTCATGGGGACACCCGTACCGACAGCCACCTAGACCTGCCCGTAATTGACAAAACCAAAGATCAACTCGAAGCGGAAGAGTGGATTCCTTTTCGTCATTTAATCGGGCAGGCCGATAGTCTGATGCTGGGCCATCTGGCCGTTCCTGCGTTGACCATGGGCGTAAATGAACCGGCTACCTTATCACCTGCCCTGATTCAGATTATTCGCGATTGGGGGTACCAAGGCATTTTGATCTCTGACGCCCTGAATATGAAAAGTGTGTCCAGGCGATTCGAAAAAGCTGGGGCCTTAGAATTAGCCGCATTTCAGGCCGGGTGCGATGTTCTTTGTTTTTCAGAACAGCCAGAAGCTGGAATTGAGGCCATTATAGCGCAGGCGAAAGAAGAAGAAATCGAACAGCGTTTTCAGCGTTGGTGGGCCTTAAAAGAAAAAGGGCTTCGATCAGTCGAAGAGATCAGTTCTTCAACAACATCCCCTGTCCTTTTAAACGAGATTGCCGAAAACACGCTTACCTTACTGATAGGTAGTCCTCAAAGTCTTCAAGCGTTTAAAAAAAAACAGCCTTCGGTTCGGGTGTTTGGGAGGTCTCTCGGTATTCTGGAAGGAGGATCCTCGAGCACGCACTGCCTAATAGAACTGTACCTGCCTTCCCCTAAACCAGGCAAAAATTTCGGATTGAGGGAGGAAGAATGGAAAGAATTACTGGAGCTCCTCCAGACCCAAAAATGCTGGCTATACCTCTTTGGTAACCCGTATGCCCTCTCCAGGCTCCCTTGGAAGGCCTGTGAAGGCGTTGTTCTGACCTATGAACAGGGAGTTGCCTTTCAGGAGGCTGCCCTAAAACACTACCTCGGTCAATTGTCTGCCCAAGGACAGAGCCCGGTTAACTTAAAGGAAGATGAGTAATAGCGCTTATGAGATTCTGGGTTTGATGTCTGGCACTTCCCTGGACGGCTTGGATATGGCCTATTGCCGTTTTGACTTACAAAAGAATGGACAATGGGATTTTGAACTCCTCGCAGGCAAGACCCTTTCTTATTCCGAAGAGTGGAAAGATCGACTGGCCAAAGCCATTGAGCTCAATGAACAGGATCACCAAGACTTGCACCTGAACTTTGCCCATCTGCTGGCCGAACACAGCCAGGCCTTTTTAAAAGAAATCAATAAAACGCCGGATTTGGTCGGGAGTCATGGGCACACCTCGCATCACCGACCGGAAGACGGGATTAGCTTTCAACTTGGAGACGGGCAAACCTTAGCCACACTTTTAAACATACCCGTGGTGGCGAATTTCAGACAGGGTGATGTAGAGCTCGGAGGTCAAGGAGCTCCCTTGGTTCCCATCGGAGATCAGCTGCTTTTTTCGGACTTCTCGGCCTGTTTGAATTTGGGAGGAATTGCCAATATTTCCTTTCAGAATGAACAAAAAGAACGAATCGCCTTCGACATCGGTTTGGCCAATATGGGGCTAAATCACCTCATGCGCGACCACCATCCTCCTTACGACAAAGATGGACGGGAAGCCCGTTCCGGTAAAGTAAATGGCTTTCTACTAGAACAGCTCAATTCCCTCCCCTATTTCTCCCTTTCACCACCAAAATCAACAGGACTGGAGTGGTTCAAGAACGATATTCAACCCCTGCTGGACCAAAGCGACTTGCCAAGAGCTGATCTGCTTTGTACCCTCATCCGGCATATGAGCGAGCAAATCGTCAAGATACTGCCTAAACAGGCGGATAAAGAGGACCAAAATCTACTGGTAACCGGGGGTGGTGCCTTCAATGTCTTTTGGATGGAGGAGCTCAAAGAATTACTACCTGCACCCTACAACCTTGTAGTCCCTAAGAACGACTGGATTGAGTTCAAAGAAGCCTTGGTCTTCGCTTTTATGGCCCTTCTGCGACAACGAGAAGAAATCAATATATACGCCAGCGTCACCGGGGCGAAAAGGGATTCTTCGGGCGGAGAAATTTTCTACCCGCCTTCTTAAACAAGGAACTCATTCTTCAAATGGTCGATAATCCAGGGGCAGCGAGACCGCCATTTTTTCCGTAGACCAATGCCCTTCATAGAATACATTTAGTGGCACTTCGAGTACCCCAGATGGGAGAATGGTATTCGGTTGAGAAAGTGGGATCACAATGGACTCCAAGGTTCTCTTGGGCATTTCATCAGATTCAAATGGAGTTCCCTGAGCCGAATAAGATACCCGTAAATTGTCGTCAAATTGAAAAACAGTTTTCCCGTTGTACTTCCGGAATAAAAGAGAGTCGGCTATTCCCACTGCATAAACCTGATCCACCATTTTGCTTACCTCCCGACTGCGCCGAATGATCACTCCTGCTGAATCTGCAGCCGTTTTGGGTTTTTGGTTTCGACTGCTGAAGTTTAGCGTACCCACCTTTCGCAAGATGGCTTTGGCTCTTTCTAGTTCTTTCTCCGTTGGGTATAGGGGATTTCTCTTCCGCACAAATTGACTGATCAAAAAACCCTCCTCAGTCGATCTTCTGTTGGCAATGGCCGAGAAAAAATGACGCCGGGATCCGGCATAGGCTCGAAGGCGGTTTTGTATCCATTGTTTCTGCTTGCGCTTATTTCCTTTGAGCGGCGTGTAGCGAGAATAACCCAAAAAGGAGGTCTGCAGGCCTTGCTGTGCGAAGTACTCCAGACTGTAATTGATCTCATACCCCAGCGCCGTATTGCGCAAAATAAGGGCCTTGTCGGCATAAACCGTAACGTGCCCGACTGTCGATCATAGCTAAAACGCAGATCATCGGGATTGAGCAGTTTACATTGGTTCGAAAACAGTCCTCTACCGATGAATTCCGACTTGAATTGGTTGAGAAAATAGGCGCGATCTTCAGCACTCATCTTTCCTTCTAAAACAACTTCTTTCAGGGCGATTTCGCCCTCTTCCATAACGACCTTGAGGCGCTCTGGAAGCTCGGCGGTATTGAGCTCGTAGACGACATTTTTAAATCCCAAATGCGATACTACAAGGCTGTACTTGCCTTCGGGAACTTCCAATAGGAACTCCCCTGTATCACTACTCACGGTTCCGTAGGTAGTACCACTCAAAAAGACCGATGCTCCCTCTACCGGCTTATCGTCAAATACAACGATCCCTTTTACTTCTACCTGGGCAAAGGCTCCGAAGAGACCCAACACTAAAAAGAGAAAAGTCAACCTCCACCGATATGCCGATAGAGCGACCATTACAAGGGAATATTTCCGTGTTTCTTGTATGGACTTTCTACCTGTTTGTTTTCGAGCGAAGCGAAGGCCTTGATCAGCTTGCGGCGGGTCTCTTTGGGCAAGATGACCTCATCGACAAATCCACGCGCAGCTGCCCGATATGGATTGGCGAATTTATCAGCGTACTCGGCTTCTTTTTCGGCCAATTTCTTGGCCGGGTCTTTAGCCGCACTGATTTCTTTTCGGAAAATGATTTCACTGGCACCCTTGGCTCCCATCACCGCGATTTCTGCGGTTGGCCAGGCGTAATTGAAATCTGCACCGATATGCTTGCTGTTCATCACATCATAAGCCCCTCCATAAGCCTTACGGGTGATCACCGTGATTCTTGGTACCGTCGCCTCACTCAAGGCATAGAGTAACTTGGCTCCGTGAACAATAATGCCGTTCCATTCCTGATCCGTTCCTGGCAAGAATCCAGGCACATCAACCAAAACCAAGAGAGGAATATTAAAGGCATCACAGAAGCGTGTAAACCGGGCTGCTTTTCTTGATGATTCCACGCCCAATACTCCGGCGAGGAAGAGTGGCTGATTCGCAATTACGCCTATACTTTGGCCTCCAAGGCGAGCAAAGCCAACGATCATGTTCTCGGCGTAGTCCTTGTGGATTTCAAAAAAGCTGTCTTCATCGATAATCCCACTGATCACCTCATGCATATCATAAGGCTTGTTGGGGTTATCGGGAACAATACTTTCGAGTTCTTCCCGAATCTCCTCGCCAAGGGTGAAGGGAAGTTTTGCCGGAACCTCCTGGTTATTCTGAGGAAGGTAAGATAGTAATCTTCGAAGATCCATCAGACAAGCCGCATCATGAGGAGAGGTCGTGTGCGCCACCCCTGATTTAACCGCATGGGCTGAAGCACCGCCGAGTTCTTCCGCGCTTACCTCTTCGTTGGTGACGGTCTTGACCACATTGGGCCCGGTGACGAACATATAGCTGGTTTGTTCCACCATCATAATGAAGTCGGTCATGGCCGGAGAGTAAACGGCACCTCCAGCGCAGGGACCCATAATAGCCGAGATTTGAGGGATTACCCCTGAAGCCTGTACGTTGCGGAAAAAGATGTCTGCATATCCACCCAAAGAGCGTACCCCTTCCTGGATTCTTGCTCCTCCGGAATCGTTCAGCCCAATAATAGGCGCGCCAACCTTCATGGCCAGCTCCATCACTTTGCAAATCTTTTCGGCATGGGTTTCGGAAAGCGCTCCTCCAAAGACGGTAAAGTCCTGGGCGTAGACATAGACTAAACGCTGATCGATGGTTCCGTAACCGGTTACCACCCCATCGCCATAATACTGCTGCTTCTCCATTCCGAAGTCGGTGGTCCGGTGAGTCACCAAGGCGCCCATTTCTTCAAAGGAACCTTCATCCAGCAAAAACTCGATGCGTTCACGAGCCGTCAGCTTCTTTTTTTCGTGTTGCTTGGCTATGCGGTCTTCCCCACCACCCAATCGGGCCTGAGCCAATTTATCCTGAAGTATTTTCTGTTTTGAGTCCATAGTTTATGACAAGGGTATGCGCAATTCTTTTTGGTCTTCCAGGTATTGATAAAGAGCGGTTAAGGCCACGACTTTGGCTTCGGTTTCGGCCGCCTTTTTAATGTCTTGCGGAGCGTAGTATTTCTTGACAAAATGGGTATCGAACTTTCCGGAACGGAAAGCCTCATGCCGGCAGACAAAATCACCAAAGGCCAAGGTCGTTTCGACTCCTTTGATCCGGTAGTTGGCGATGGCCTGAATCATCAGACTGATGGCTTCCTCCCGGCTTTTGCCGTAGGTGATCAATTTTGAGAGCATCGGATCGTAGTAAATGGGAATGTTCATTCCCTGCTCGTATCCGTTGTCAACCCGTATGCCTGGTCCCTCGGGTATCTGGTATTCTTCCAGAAGACCCACGCTGGGTAAAAAGTCATTTAAGGGGTCCTCTGCGTAAACGCGTAGTTCCAAGGCGTGTCCTTCGATCCTGAGGTCTTCCTGCTTCATGGGAAGAACTTCTCCTCGGGCCACACGAATCTGCAACTCAACCAAGTCAACTCCCGTAATCATCTCAGTCACCGGATGCTCCACCTGCAAACGCGTATTCATCTCTAGGAAGTAATAATTCAGCTGCTCATCCATGATGAACTCTACCGTGCCCGCTCCAACATATCCACAAGAACGCGCAACTTGCGCGGCTGCCTGCCCCATTTCTTCTCGAAGTTCAGGAGTAAGCAAGGCCGATGGTGCCTCTTCCACTACTTTTTGGTGGCGTCGTTGCACACTGCATTCCCGCTCGAAGAAGTGGAGAATATTTCCGTGGGTATCGGCCATGACCTGTATCTCGATATGACGAGGAGATCCCACATACTTTTCTATAAAAACAGAGCCGTCTCCGAAGGCCGAAGTGGCCTCACTGATGGCCCGTTCCATTTGGGATTTCAGGTCCTTTGCTTTTTCAACGACCCGCATCCCTTTACCTCCACCTCCAGCAGAAGCTTTGATGAGAATCGGGTAACCGATCTCGTCGGCAATCTTCTGTGCTTCCTCTACATCGGTAATGGCGTGATCCGTACCCGGCACCATCGGAATATCATAGGCTTTTACCGCGTCCTTTGCAGCGAGCTTGCTCCCCATAATTTGGATGGCATCGGATTTTGGGCCGATAAAGGTGAGCCCTGCTTTTTCCACTGCTTCAGCGAAGTCAGCGTTCTCACTCAAAAAACCATATCCGGGGTGGATTCCTTCAACCCCTTCTTTTTGGGCGAGTTCAATAATGCGGTCTCCCCGTAAGTAGGATTCATTCGAAGGCGCTGCACCGATGCAAAAAGCCTGATCAGCATAGCGTATATGAGGGGCGTTGCGGTCGGCTTCAGAATAAACCGCTACCGTTTGTATCCCCATCTTCTTCGCCGTTTTCATTACACGGATCGCAATCTCTCCGCGGTTGGCTACCAGAATTTTTTTCATCTACTTAATCGTTTTCGAATTCAATCAAAAGTTGGGACTTTTCTACAGCAGTTCCCTGACTTACATGCACTTCCTTGATGACTCCCCCTCGAGGAGACGCGACCACGTTTTCCATCTTCATGGCCTCCAGAATAAGCAGAGGATCATTCTCCTGAACCTCCTGCCCTGCTTTGACGTGGATATCCAGAATAAGACCGGGCATCGGTGCCGTGATTTGTTGAATATCGTTTTTGGAATCCAGAGAAAATCCAAGAGAAGAAATCAGCGCGTCCAAGGGATTGACGATCTGAATGTCATGGGGGGTACTGCCCCTTTGTATCTGGTATTTTTTCTGGTGAAACTGGGCTTCTTTGACTTCGAGAAGAAAAGACTCTCCTCGGTAAAGCACGTGCAGACTTGTGGGGGATACCCGGTGCACATCCAGCTCCTTTAAATCGGCAGCGCTCAGCTCAAAAGTGTGCTGATCATCTACCGAAATCGAATAGGATTGCTTCATGAAATGAGGTCGAAAATTAAAAGTTGTTGAAATTACTACTAATCTCGATCATTCCCCAAAGCTATACTGCAGAATCCAGCCTTGTCCTGAAATTTTTCTTGGAATAAAGAAGAGGAAGGGATGATCTTTCGCTTCCAAAGTTCCGAAGGATGCCTCTAGGATTTCTTATTTTTGAACCAAAGAATAACTATGCTGATAATTGGGGTTTCTGGAGGTACAGGTTGTGGCAAAACAACGGTTGTCGATCAACTCGTTGCGGACTTGCCCAAAGAGGCCGTTAGCGTACTCTCTCAAGATTTCTACTACAAGGATCTGGGGCATATGTCCCGAGAAGAGAGAAGTCGGGTCAATTTTGACCATCCCGACTCCATAGATTTCGATTTGATGCTGTCCCAGATCAAAGAATTACAAGCCGGAAAAGGCATCGACTGTCCCTGTTATTCTTTTGTTGAGGAAACCCGTCTGGCGGAAACCCTTCGAATTGAACCCAAAGCGATTCTCATTGTCGAAGGAATCTTGGTCTTCCACCCCCCTGCACTGCGGGACCTCTTTAACCTTAAACTATTTATTGAAGCCGACACCGACGAACGTCTCTTGCGCAGAATGAGAAGAGATCTCAGTGAACGAGGCCACGACCTGGATAAATCCATCCAGCGTTATCGCGAAGTGGTGAAGCCGATGTATGACGCCTTTGTGGCCCCTACCCGCTCCTGTGCAGATTTTATCGTACCCAATTACGATCACAAACCGGCCAACACACGTTGGTTGAGCCGTATGCTTCAATCCGAAATTCAACAGCATGGGGTATCTTAAATACGCAAAAAACATCTACCTGATCGTCCTGACCCTCTTTGTGGTCTGGATGCTTTTCTTTGACACCAATTCTTTTCAAATCCACCAGGAATTAAGTAAAGAGATTGATCAGTTGCAATACGAGAAAGCCCAGCTCGAAAAGGAAATCAGTAAAGACCAGGATTTACTGAAAGCCCTGGAAGATCCCAAAGAACTGGAACGCTACGCCCGGGAACGTTACGGGATGCAGAAAGAAAACGAAGAGGTGTTTGTCATCGAGCACCTGGACAGCATAAAAAAGCAGAATGAAGAACCCTGATTTGTTTTCGGAATTTGATAAGCCGAGCGACGCGGCCTGGAAACAAAAAATACAGGTTGCCCTCAAGGGTGCGGATTACCAATCCACCCTGGTGTGGAATTCCCCGGAAGGGATTGCGACCAAGCCTTTTTATACGGCAGAAGACTATCCTGAACTCCCTGCAATAGAACCCCCTAAAGACTGGACCTTAACGCAGGGGCTTGGATTCTATGCCGATGAACAACCCCTTTCGTTCAGGAGTTTAAAAATTCTCAGTGAAGAAGGCCATCAGCAAGGCATGGAAGCCTTCTGGGTCGAATCCTTTATTCCCGAAAATAAAGAAGAGCTGGATCAGCTCCTGGAACTTCCTTTTCCGCTCTACATGAGAACAGAACACTGGCCGCAATGGGCCTTGGACAGCTTAACGGGACCTGTTCAAAAACAACAAAACGGAGTACACTTTTTTCACGATCCCATTGGTCAACTGTGTACCACAGGTAATTGGCCTTCTACTTTGGATAAGGAATGGGAATCACTTAGCAAGCTGGCCGAGCAGCTGCATGGAGAGGCCTTCCTTGGGATCGATGCCTTGCCCTATGCCAACAGCGGAGCCAACGCCACCGAACAGTTGTCCGCAATTCTGGGACATATGCAAGCCTACATCGAACACCCAAAACTAGCGGGTAAGATTACTGCCCTTCGGGTACGCATAGGAATTGGCCCCAATTACTTTTATGAAATAGCTAAGCTTCGCGCTTTACGCACTTTGGTGCAACAAAAGTGGCCAGAACTAAACATTCACCTCACAGCAACGCCAGCCCTTCGCAACAAGACGGTGTATGACTACAACGTCAATTTACTGCGCTCTTGTTCGGAGTGTATGGCCGGAATCCTCGGTGGGGCTGACTTGATCTACAATGCCCCTTACGATGTCATCTACGGCAACAGCAACGACTTTGGGCACCGCATTGCACGAAACCAATTGCTGCTCCTAAAACACGAAAGTGGACTGCATGCCGGATTTACCGACGGCAGTTACTACGTCGAAGCCCTAACGGCCCAGCTAGTCGAAAAAGCTCATGCCTTGTGGGTGCGTTGGGAAAAAGAAGGGGGTCTTTTGGATGCCTTGCATACCGGAAGACTTCAAAAGCGGATTCGCCAATCCGCAGAAAAGGAACAGGGGCTTTTTGACCAGGGAGAGCTCGTGCTGATCGGGACCAATAAATACCCCAATCCCGATGATCAAATGGCTATGTATGCCGCGACGGCCTTCCCGGCTCCTAGAAATGAAAAGACCCTGATCGAACCTCTTCCTCTGCGAAGACTTTCAGCCTCTAAAGAGAAGGCCAGAATGCAAGAAGAAAAAACGACGAGTACTTCATGAGCAGTAAAAAAGCAACTCCCCATACGGAACAGACCGTCCATCATCTCGGCTTTGCGGCGGGCCTCCCTCCTTTTTTAAGAGGGCCCTACCCCAGTATGTATGTGCAAAGACCTTGGACCATAAGACAATACGCTGGTTTTTCAACGGCTGAAGAGAGCAATGCCTTCTACCGAAGAAACCTGGCGGCCGGGCAAAAGGGATTGTCCGTGGCTTTTGATCTTCCCACCCACCGAGGCTATGACAGTGATAATGAGCGGGTAATTGGCGATGTGGGTAAAGCTGGGGTGGCCATTGACTCTGTGGAAGACATGAAGCGTTTGTTTGAGGGAATTCCCCTGGACAAAATGTCGGTTTCCATGACCATGAACGGGGCCGTTCTGCCCATAATGGCCTTTTATATCGTCGCTGCAGAAGAACAAGGCGTAGCCCCTGCCCAATTGGCCGGCACCATTCAGAATGATATTCTCAAGGAATTCATGGTCCGCAACACCTATATCTATCCACCGAGCCCATCCATGAAAATTGTTTCGGATATCATCGGGTATACCAGCGAGCATATGCCCCGATTCAACAGTATCAGTATTTCGGGCTACCATATGCACGAAGCTGGCGCTCCTGCTGCCTTGGAATTGGCCTACACCCTGGCTGATGGCTTGGAATACATCCGAACAGGATTGGCTGCCGGTCTCCAAATTGATCAATTCGCCCCCCGACTTTCTTTCTTCTGGGGGATTGGAATGCGTCATTTTACCGAAATCGCTAAAATGAGAGCCGGGCGCATGCTCTGGACCAAGTTGGTACGTCAGTTCGGACCAGAAAATGAGAAATCCCTCATGTTGCGTACACACAGCCAAACCAGTGGATGGAGTTTGACCGAGCAAGACCCCTTTAACAATGTGGCGCGCACCAATATCGAAGCCATGGCCGCTGCCTTTGGCGGAACCCAAAGCTTGCATACCAATGCCCTGGATGAGGCCATTGCTCTACCAACGGATTTTTCGGCACGGATAGCTCGGAACACCCAACTCTTCCTCCAGCAAGAATCCCAGATTACCCGAGCAGTGGATCCTTGGGGAGGCAGTCACCAAATGGAAAAACTCACCGCCGAGATTGCCGAAGAGGCCTGGCAATTGATCGAGGAGGTCGAAGCCATGGGCGGGATGACCAAGGCTATTGAAGCGGGCCTCCCTAAAATGCGCATTGAAGAAGCCGCTGCGCGGAAGCAAGCGCGCATTGACAGTGGGCAAGAAAAAATTGTTGGTGTCAATTGTTATACCTTAGAGGAAGAAGAGGAACTTCAGATTCTGGCGGTAGACAACCAAAAAGTTCGCCAAGGCCAACTAGAAGGACTCAAAGCACTTCGGCAGCAGCGCAACGAAGCGAAAACCCAAGAGTGCTTAAAAGCATTAGAGCAGGCTGCAGAGGCCATACAAGCAGGTAATGCAGCAGAAAATTTGCTTGAGTTGGCGGTTCGTGCAGCACGGGAAAGAGCCTCCTTGGGCGAGATAAGTCTGGCTCTGGAAAAGTCTTTTGGGCGCTACCAAGCCGAAATCAAATCCTTTACAGGCGTGTATTCTAAAGAAATTAAAAAGGACCCCAGTTTTGAAGAGGCCAAAGCTTGGCAGATGCCTTTGCGGAGGAGGAAGGGCGTCGACCCAGAATTTTGATTGCAAAAATGGGCCAAGACGGTCACGATCGCGGTGCCAAAGTGGTTTCTACCGCCTATGCGGATTTGGGCTTTGATGTCGATATCGGGCCGCTCTTTCAAACCCCAGCCGAAGTCGCTAAACAGGCTGTCGAAAACGATGTCCACTTCTTGGGTATCTCTTCCCTTGCCGGTGGCCACAACACCCTGGTTCCCGAGGTCATCAAAGAACTGGAAGCCTATAAACGAGGCGATATTCGCGTGATTGTAGGAGGGGTAATTCCCCGACAAGATTATCCCGCTCTTTTTGATGCTGGAGCCCTTGCTGTATTTGGGCCAGGCACGAAGATCAGTGAGACCGCAATTGAAATTCTCAACGCAATTTCGAAGAAATAAAGGTTATCCACCGACTGTTAACAATTTTGCGTTTTCCAGCCGCAAGATATATTGTACTTTTAACCTTCAACTACTGATTAATGGGCAAAATAATAGCCGTTGCTAATCAAAAAGGCGGTGTAGGTAAAACAACCACTACAGTCAACCTCGCAGCCTCTTTGGGAGTTCTGGAAAAGAAGGTGTTGTTGATTGATGCGGACCCCCAGGCCAATGCCACTTCAGGCCTTGGAGTAGAGGTGGATACCGTAGAATTAGGCACCTACCAATTACTCGAACACACCGCGAGTCCTTACGATGTTATTGTCAAGAGCAGTTCGCCTAATGTCGATCTCATTCCAGCGCATATCGACCTGGTTGCGATCGAGATTGAACTTGTCGACAAGGACAACCGGGAGTACATGATGAAGGAAGCCGTTTCTAAGCTTCGTGAGGAGTACGATTATATCTTAATCGACTGCGCTCCTTCGCTTGGTCTTTTAACCCTGAATGCACTGACTGCTGCAGACTCGGTGATCATTCCAATCCAGTGTGAGTACTACGCCTTGGAAGGTTTGGGCAAACTGTTGAACACCGTCAAAAGTGTACAGCGATTACACAACAGTGAACTGGATATTGAAGGAATGCTCCTCACCATGTTTGATTCTCGTTTACGCTTGTCCAATCAGGTCGTGGAAGAAGTGAGAAAGCACTTTTCTGATATGGTATTTGACACCATCATCCAACGAAACGTCAAACTCAGCGAGGCTCCAAGTTTTGGAGAGAGTATTATTAAATACGACGCGAGTAGCCGGGGGGCATCCAATTACCTCAACCTGGCCAACGAAATTTTGAATAAGAACAAAGAGAAAGTACAGTAGGTGGCGAGCGCAGCGAAAAAACAAGCATTAGGAAGAGGCCTTTCAGCCCTGCTCAAAGATCCTGAAAATGACATCAAGTCGGTCGACGATAAGAACGCAGACCAGGTGATTGGGAATGTGGTGGAATTGGAACTCGATTCTATTGAGGTCAACCCATTTCAACCCCGTACGGTTTTTAATGACGAAGCCCTAAAAGAGTTGGCCGGATCTATTCGCGAATTGGGTATCATTCAGCCCATTACCGTAAGAAAGATCGGTTTCAACACCTTCCAGTTGGTATCGGGTGAGCGAAGATTCAGAGCCTCTAAATTACTCGGGAAGAAGACTATTCCTGCCTATATTCGAATTGCCAATGACCAGGAGTCTCTCGAGATGGCTTTGGTCGAAAACATACAAAGGGAAGATCTCGATCCGATTGAGATCGCCCTCTCCTACCAGCGCTTGATCGACGATGTCAGCTTGACCCAAGAAAAATTGAGTGAGCGGGTGGGGAAAAAGAGATCGACCATCACCAATTACCTCCGGTTACTCAAATTACATCCGCAATTACAAAACGCCATGCGCGATGGCCAGCTCAGTATGGGCCACGGACGAGCGCTGGTCAACGTCGATATTGAAGAGGATCAATTGGGCCTCTTTGAAAAGATAAAGAATCAACAACTTTCGGTCCGAGCCACTGAACAATTGGTTAAACAATACAAGGATAAGGACCAGAAAACCAGTAAAGGAAGTTCTGCTAGTCCCGAACTCCCCTCCTATATTTCCAAACATGTTGAGGCCATTGAAGACTACTTGGAAACGGCTGTGCAGGTGAGCAGTTCCGCCCGAGGAAAAGGTAAAATTGTAATTCCTTTTCACTCCAAAGAAGACTTTAAGCGCTTGAAAAAACTCTTAAGTAGTGGCGAATAAGACCCTAGCGATCTTTTTATTCTTTTGTACTGGGCTGTTGTTTGCTCAGCAAGACAGTATTCCCCGCCAGAGTGATACCGATTCGCTTGCTCAGAATTTGAATGGTCGTGGTTTTAAGGTAGAAGAAGTGGTCAAGCGAAAGATCAATCCTTTGGCTCCGAGCCGGGCTGCCTTTTATTCCGCCCTTTTACCTGGATTAGGCCAGGCCTACAACAAGCGATACTGGAAAGTACCTTTGGTTTACGCCGCCTTAGGAACGGGAGTCTACGCTTATAACTTTAACAATACCCAATACAACCGCTACCGCGATGCCTTTAAGGCGCGAAAAGCGGGCTTAGTGACGGACGAGTTTTACGATATCAACGGGGATGGTTTAGGGCCCGATGTATCGGATACCGCTTTAGAAGATGCGCAAGTGCGCTTTCAGGAAGACCGGGATCTTTCTCTTTTGATCACCATCGTCCTCTACGCACTAAACATTATCGATGCCAACGTGGACGCCCACCTCAAACAGTACAACGTCAGCGAGGAACTCACCATTGATTTTCAGCCCTTTCTGGAACGGGATCCCTTCATGATGAACCCGTACTACGGGATGGCCTTTCAAATAAAATTTTAGGTTTAGAACCGCCGAAGCATGAGTAAAATTGCACTTTTCGGATACGGAAAAATGGGCAAGGCGATTGAACGTATTGCCCTCTCCAGAGGCCACCACATCTGCGCACGAATCAACGACGGTACAGAAACGGATCCTTGGGAAGAAGCCGATGTCATCATCGACTTCAGTCTGCCCGAAGTGGCTTTCGGAAATATTGAAAAAGGGCTCACGGCAGGTATTCCGGTCATTTCTGGGACTACAGGCTGGCTTGATCGCTATGAAGAAGCCCTTGAATTGTGCCAACAGCAAAAGGGAGCCTTCTTGTACGCATCCAATTTTAGTCTGGGCGTAAATTTATTTTTTGCTCTAAACAGCTATTTGGCCCAGTTGATGGGTGCCCGTAAAGAGTATAGAGCAGAGCTCTCAGAAACCCACCACATTCATAAGCTGGACGCTCCCAGTGGAACTGCAATCACTCTTGCGGAAGACCTCATCAAACACACAGACTACACCGGTTACTCCTTGGTAGAGGAAGGCAAGCATCCTGACAACAGCCGTGATCTGCCCATTCGAGCCTATCGGGAAGGAGAGGTCCCAGGAACCCATCACCTCACCTACTCAAGCGAAGTGGATCAGGTGGAACTGATTCATACAGCACACAATCGCGATGGATTTGCCCTTGGAGCGGTCATCGCTGCGGAGTGGATACAGGGGAAAAGCGGCGTCTTTACTATGAAAGATGTGTTAAACCTCCCTTCATCCTGAAAACAACAAGTATATTTGGAACGCTATAAAACCAATCGAACATGACTTGGGGACAGTGGATTTTGTTCTTTTTTATCGTTCAGGCCTTACATTTTGCCGGAACCTGGAAACTCTATGTTAAAGCCGGCCGCCCGATGTGGCAAGCCGCAGTACCTATTTACAACGGCGTCATCTTGATGGACATCATTGGGAGACCGCGTTGGTGGGTCGCCCTTTTGTTTTTACCCATCATCAACCTCTTGATGTTCCCCGTGATATGGGTCGAAACCGCCCGCAGCTTCAACCAAAGAGAAGTTTGGCAAACCTGGGCCGCGATTCTATCGTTGGGCTTCTATAATTTTTACATTTCTTATTTCGAGGACCAAAGCAAAGTCGTTTATCGACCAGAACGTTCTCTAAAACCCACCAGTGCGAGCGGAGATTGGGTGAATTCCATTGTTTTTGCCGTAGTGGCTGCCACCTTTGTTCATACCTATTTCATTCAACCCTATGCCATACCAACAGGATCTCTGGAGCGCACCTTGCGTGTAGGTGATTTTTTGTTTGTGAGTAAGTTCCACTATGGGGCACGGGTTCCCATGACCACGGTCGCTGCACCTATGGTACACGATACACTGCCTGTGATCCGATCCAGGTCGTACCTGAAGAGTCCACAGTTGCCTTATATGCGCCTGCCCGGATTCCAAAAAATCCACAAGAACGATATTGTAGTTTTCAGCTGGCCCGTTGATACGGTTCGGGTTTTTCGCGACAATGGACCCGGCGTTTACAAGCCTATTGACAAGCGATCGAATTACGTCAAGCGATGTGTAGGAACACCAGGTGATACCTTAGAAATCATAGACAGCTATGTGCATGTGAACGGTGAGCGTTTGATCCTCAGTGACCGGGCAAAGCCTCAGCACAACCATTGGGTTTACGGAAAGAGCGGAATCTCGCATACCCTGCTCACCGAGGTTGGGGCCGATGAATTCAATCGGGAATTCAAAACAGACGATACCCAACAAAATGCAGCAGCTGTGAATTTTTTGGCAGAGGCCGGTTACATTCTGGGAGCTCGCCGCCTGACAGCAGCCAATAAAATTCTTCTCATAACGGGTCATAAAGGCATCCCAGCGAAGGTCTTGGGGCAGCTAGGTTTGCAATTAACAGAAGAACGCCCAGTAAGACGGGTTGCCGGTCTGACCGATGACATGGTTACCGAACTCAGAAAGTCGTCTCTAGTCGACTCTGTCGTGCGTTTTGTACAACCCAAAGGTCAGTACCAGTACGGCACCTTCCCTCAGGAAGAAAAGGCTTATCCCTGGAATGGGGATCAGTTTGGTCCTATCTATATTCCGCAAAGAGGCGCAACAGTGAAGCTGAATGCAGAAAACCTGCCTCTTTACGAGCAAATCATTACCCGTTACGAAGGCAACACCCTGGAAGTGGAAGGAAACCAAATCCTCATCAATGGCCAGGCCACCAGCGAATACACCTTCGCCATGGACTACTACTGGATGATGGGAGACAACCGCGATAATTCAGAAGACAGCCGTACCTGGGGTTATGTTCCTGCCGATCACATTCTCGGGAAGCCTGTATTCATTTGGCTGTCCTTTGACAACTTTACCGACGGTTTCTTCAGTTGGGTAAGCAGTCCCCGTTGGGACCGCTTTTTCACTACCGTGGGTGGTTCCGGAAAACCGATCTCGTTCTTGCCCTACTTCCTGATTGCCGTCGCTGGCTATTTCGGGTATGACTTCTACCGAAAAAAGAAGAAAAAGCAATCTTGATACTGCTTCAACCTTCCTACTTCCCCAATATCGCGAGTTTGGTTGCTCAACTCCAGGGGGAGGTGCGTCTGGAAGTCTGTGATAATTTTCAAAAGCAAACCTACCGCAACCGCTGTTATATTGCGACAGATCAGGGACGCCAAATGCTAGGCATTCCGATCTTGCATCGAAAAGAGGGAAGCGAAAGACAAAAAACTGCCGAAGTTCAGGTAGATCAAAGTAGTCGATGGGCCTCTTTGCACTGGAAAAGCCTGCAAGCCGCTTACAGAAGCTCACCTTATTTTGAATTCTACGAAGATGAATTGGCTCCTTTTTTTGAGCAGCCCAGCGATTCCTTACTCGAGATTTGCCTAGCCAGCCACCGCCTGTTGTGTGAACTGCTCGACATTCCCTTTGAAGAAAACAAAACCACCCAATACCAAACCCCTCTTGAACTAGAAAGTCAGACCGAAATAAAGGATATGCGTTTTTTGGTGAATGCTAAAAAGAAAATACAATTCCAGCCTCCGGTCTATCCACAGGTCTTCTCTGATCGCCATGGTTTTATAAAAAATGCTAGCGGCTTGGATTTACTCTTTAACGAAGGCCCTAATGCAAGGAGTTACCTCTTGTCTTGCCCCTGGCTGAAGGCTGATACAGTAATTCCGCCCGAATCGGGAAATGATCGGACATCTTTTGGTCATAGGTCGAGTGCGAGAGCGTTTTGATGGAGGGGTCGGTCAGAATGAAATCAATCCGCATCGGAAACCCCCACAGGTTGTACGTCTGACCAAAGCCCTTCCCTGCCTGACGGTAGGTGTCTTGTAGATCCCCTTTGATTTGCCGGTAGGCGTAGGAGAACTGGTTGTTATTAAAATCCCCAACTACCATGACCGGGTAAGGACTTTTCTCTATTTCGGCTTGGAGCAATGCAGCCTGCTCCTGCTGCTTGATCAGCACCTTTCCCATTCGCTGAATTAGACGGTCAGAATCCTCTTCCTTGAGTTTTTCGACCTGGGGAATAATTGCAAAGGATTGCAGATGAATATTGAATAAACGGAGGGTGTCTTGCCCTTTAACCACGTCCATGGCTATCGCTTTGTTTGCACTGTCCGGAAAATCGATCGACTGCACGTTCAAAAGAGGGTACTTGGAATATACCGCCTGAATCACGTGAATTGGCTGAGGCTCCCAGCTGTATATAAAATCAATGAAGGAATGCGGGTATTGAGGAAGTACATCGCTTCGCTTCATGCTGTACAAACACTCTTGTAGACAAAGTATATCCGGATCTTCCTCCCGAATGAAATCAATGATCAAAGAATCAACCCCCTCTTCCGGGATCTCTCCGTTCTTATTGAAGTTTCGCACATTAAAGCTCAACAGGCTAAAGGAATCCTCTACCTCCTCCGAGGTACCGTGCAGCTGGTAAACAGAGCCTACCGTAAAGTAACCAATGATCAACACCAAAAGAGGAAAGGAAAGGATCTTCTTCTTGCGAATCAACCAATACAGATACAGCAAGCAATTGACCACCATGAGCAGGGGAACAAAGAGCCCAAGCAGGGCAACTCCGGGATGAGACTGATAAGGCCAAAAAGAAACGCTATAGGAAGCCAGGCACAACAACCCGAATAGAATTGTTATACCGGCACTGAACCGATATCGTCTTGTGGTATTCACCCCCTTGTTTTATTCGTCCTCTTTGCCTGCTTTAAACAAAAAGTCCTTTTCACTTTTGCTCAAGCTGTCGTAGCCCGATTTGCTAATCTTATCGAGAATAGCGTCAATTTGTTGTTGCTTCTCGGTTTTATCCGAAGCAGCTGTCTTGGTCTTCTTCGATTTTTTGGGGGAATTCTTGTATACTTTTTTGAAGGGTCGTTTTTCTCTGGGTGTAAAAGCGCGTCCGAGGCCTTCAAGAAATTTTGTAAAACCGCCACCTATATCTCGCCCATGCAAGAGTTGTCGTCCGTAGGCATAACCTAAAATCGCTCCACCCAGGTGAGCGATATAGCCTCCTATATTTTCCGCATCACCAGCAATACGCAAGAGATCCAGGGCAACGAAAAAGGCACCTATCTTCCAAAGTTTGATATTGATCAGACCAAATAAGCGAACCTCTTGATTGGGTATATAGGCACAGATAAAGATAAATACCGCCAATACCCCGGCGGAAGCTCCAAAAAGGACTGTATTTTGATTAACCAGGTTGGGTAGAAGGTTGTAAGCCAATAAAAACAGGAGTCCTCCGCTAATGACTCCCAAGAAATAAACGCTCAAAAAGCGCATCCGGTCGAATAAATTCAAGACCATACGACCCGAAAAGTACAACCAGAGCATATTAAACAACAGATGAAATAGCCCTCCATGGAAAAAGGAATAGGTAATGATGGACCAAGGCTGCCCCATGAGCTCCATCAAGTCCGAAGGCAACCAAAACAAAGGCTTGGCATTCCAGATCCCAAAGGTGCTCAGCAATCCCGCCAGCAGGTAAACCCCAACATTGAGTGCAATGAGTTTTTCGGCCTGGTTAAGACGTGCCCATTGATAGGAAAGACCTCCAGCCATTAATTCCAGCGGTTTTGGTTAAACTGATTCTTCTTCCAGTACCACATCATAATAAATCCTATTAAGGCACCTCCAATATGTGCAAAATGCCCAAAACCAGTATTTAGGCCGGAGATTCCAAAAAATAAGTCACCCCCTATTAAAATTGGGATAAGATACTTCGCCTTAATTGGAATAGGAATAAACAATATACCTAATTGTGCATTCGGATAAAGCATAACGAAAGCCGCGAGTAATCCGTAGATTGCCCCGGAGGCGCCAAGAGATCTTCCATTAAAAATCTGTAATATCTGAGATATACCGGATTCTTCAACCAGGGAAGTCCAGCTAATCAAGAATTCACCTCTAGCCAGTACAGACCACACCTCATCCAGAGTTGTACCCGAATTTAGGATAGGTTCCAGTGCCAAATAAATTCTTAAATAACTAACTGCCATTGATAAAGCAAAAGCACCAAGCCTGCAGAGAAATAAAAGAATAAAAATTTCTTTGTGCCCCACTGTTGTTCTAATACAGAACCAAATGAAACCAAAGCGAACATATTAAAGAATATATGCCAAGTCGCAACATGCATAAACATATGGGTCAATGGCTGCCAATATTTAAAGTTGGGATGCTCAATGAACCATTCCGCAAAATTTACGGTCATGAATTCCGGGTACATATTTTGTAATACGTACACGATAATATTGATTATCAAAAGATGCTTTACTGCATCAGTCATTCGCATCATCAGTTCAATTTTTTGTGAATATCTCCTTCGGATATCCGAATATAGATCAATTTGTGAAATGGACTCAAGAGGGTCTCTTTACAAGCCAGCCATTCACTGAGTAAAGCCTGTTGGGCCTCTTTCTCCAATACATCCCCACTGCGAATCGAAACCGATCTGCAAAGGGTTCTGGCGAGCAATTCTGCCTGGGTCCATTCTCCGGCGCTCATGCCTTCCTCGTAATCAGCAATCAATTGTTCAATCAAATGCGGAATGCGGCCTTCGGGCAAAAGGCTCGGAATACCATGAACTGAAAGAACTTGGTCCTCGCCGATGGCAAAATCAAAACCGAGGGCCTTCAGGCTATCTTCAATTTCGGTCAGAGCCATCATCTGTTTCTTTGAAAAATGCAGCTCCAAAGGAAACAGAAGCTGTTGGCTGGCTGCCGCTTGGACGGTCATGCTCCCCAAAAAGGTTTCGTAGATGACCCGCTGGTGTGCCCGGCTTTGGTCTACAGCTAAAAGTCCTTTCGGGCTATCGACCAAGAGGTATTTGCGTTTCCACTGAAAGCAAGACATCCCTTCAACGTAGTCCGGTTCTTCCTCAAACAATCGGTTCTCGGTCGTCTCCGGTTCTTCTTCAATCAACAAAGAACTAAAGCCCGATTCGTATACCTCCGTCGTCGCTTCAATCTGCTCCTTACTCACCCGCGCAGGTCGCGGGCTGCTGTCCTTAAAAGGATTAAAACTACTATCTACTTGCAGTAATGGCTTTTCTGGGTTTTTCGATTCGTATTCGTAAGGGGTATCTAGGTTAGGATCCCGGTTAAAGTCCAAGGTAGGCGCCACCTGAAATTGCCCCAGGCTATGCTTTATGGCAGAACGCAGAATGGCATAGAGGGTTTGTTCGTCCTCAAACTTCACCTCCGTCTTGGTCGGATGAATATTCACGTCTAACCGGGCAGGGTCCACTTCCAAGAACAAGAAGTAACCCGGGTAAAAATTAGCCGGTAAAAGTCCTTCGTAAGCCGCCATGACCGCGTGGTGCAGGTAAGGGCTTTTGACGAAGCGGTTATTGACAAAGAAATACTGTTCTCCCCTACTCTTCTTGGCATAGTCCGGCTTAAGAATAAAACCCGATAGGTTGACCACATCCGTTTCTTCTTCCACCGGCACCAGCTTTTCTTTGGTCTTTGCGCCTAGGACGTGAACCAACCGAAGTTTGAGGTTACCCGGTGGCAAATCAAAGAGTACATTGCCATTGGAATAAAAACGAAAAGCCACTTCAGGATGGGCCAAAGCGATGCGTTGGAATTCTTCCGTTATATGACGCAGCTCTACCGCGTCGGACTTTAAAAAGTTCCTTCGCGCAGGGATATTATAAAAAAGTTGCTTTACAGAAAACGAACTGCCGACCTGGCTGGCACAGGCTTCCTTTTCTTTTAGGGTTCCGCCTTCGATTCGGACACGCAGACCGGTTTCGTCCTGGGCCTGACGCGTCTGTAATTCGACATGAGCAATAGCAGCGATCGAAGCCAGAGCCTCCCCGCGAAAACCCTTGGACTGGATCTGAAACAGATCTTCCGCCTGGCGGATCTTGGAGGTTGCATGCCGTTGAAAAGCCAATTCCACTTGCTCTTCGGGAATTCCGGAACCATTATCAGTCACCTGGATCAGCGTTTTACCGCCTTCTTTGACAATGAGTTGAATCAGGTCGCTTCCCGCATCGATGGCGTTCTCCATCAGTTCTTTCACAACAGAGGCAGGTCGTTGAACAACCTCGCCTGCAGCGATTTGGTTAGCTACATGCTCGGGTAATAATTGAATACGTTTTTCCGTCATTCGTTGTCCAGGAAAATGGAAAGGTCAAAATCGATTATAAACAGGAAAAGTAAGATCAGTACTCCGAGGATTATGGCGATGCGTATACGCATGTCTCGATCGCCCTCGGTCTGCCAATCGGCTAGAGCATTCAGTACCTTATTTTTGATTCCTCTTTGGTGTTGCGCTGTTGAGCGGAATTGATCAAGCTTGTGTTCGATTTTAAACGGATTCTCCTCCCCCTGGTAGTACCGGGGTTTGTAAGTGAAGGATTTGTTGCGTTTAAGTCGAAAGAGATTTCTCATGTGCAAGACCGCTTAGCGTCTTACTCAAATGTACTGAAAATGCAGCCAAGCCTAGAATGAGGGCTGCCAAAAAATGTTAACAAAAGTACTAGGGATTGAAGGAGGTCATCTTCATCGCAGTCACGGCGGCTTCGATACCTTTGTTGCCATGACGGCCTCCACTGCGGTCCTGCGCCTGCTGCAAGGTGTCGTCAGTCAAAACCCCAAAGATGACTGGTAAGTCGAGTTGTGTATTCAATTGGGTGATTCCCTGTGTGACTCCTGAGCACACAAAATCGAAATGAGCTGTTTCTCCTCGAATGACACTTCCCAAGGCTATAATGGCATCAGGGGCCTTTTGCTTGGCCATTTGCGCACAGCCATAGACCAATTCAAAACTACCTGGCACCTCCCAGATAAAAATGCGGTCCTCAGTGACACCCGCCTTTTGCAAGGTTTCTACCGCGCCAGCCAAAAGCCCATTCGTGATCTCGTCATTCCATTGAGAAACAACGATCCCAAAACGTTTGTTTGTAACATCCGGCAAGTCTTCCGGATTGTAAGCAGATAAATGAGTTTGTGAAGTGGCCACTCCCTTAGGACTTGGTCTCTACAAAAGCGATCAAGGCCTTAACATTCGCCGCCTCATCCGACTTAGGAAATTCCTCCTGAATGCGGGTGAGGTAAGGTAGAGCTCTATCCAATTTATCATTCTCTATCGCCAAAACAGCAGCCTTGTAAAGAAAACGTGGAGTCGTAAAATCATTTGTTGAGTGGCTCGCTGCTTTCTCGTAGTAGTCCAAAGCATCGTCTGCCTGTCCCAGTTCTGCAAAAGCGTCACCAATACCTCCTTTGGCCAGAGCGCCAAATGTATCATCGCTGGAAGAATACTGCTCCAGGTAAGAGATCGCTTCTTGGTAGTTGTCCAGCTCTAAATGGGCCATACCTGCGGAGTAACGCGCCAAATCTGCTGCCTTTGTTCCAGGGTATTCCTCAATGATTTCGATCAAACCAAACTTTCCGTCTGCACCGTCCAAAGAAAGTTGCAAAAGCGAATCCTTGATCCCAGGATTTTGAAAAGCTTGTTCGAAGTACTGTTGTGGATAGTACAAATCGTTGGCTGCTAATTCCTCTTTTGGATTTTGGATCCATTGGGTAAATCCAATATAACCAAGCACCGCAACAGCGATTACACCAATACCGATAAGAATGAAGTTTTGGTTTTTAGAAACCCACTCTTCCGTTTTGGAAGCACTCTCGTCAAGGGTAGAAAAAACCTCTGCAGTTGTACTGTTTTGTTCTTCTATTTCTACCTTTTCTTCCTTGGTCTTGGGCTTGTATCCTCGCTTTTTGTACGTGGCCATTCGTCATTTTTTTGGTCGGGCAAAAATAACCTTTTTCTTCAAATAGAGGCCCACAATTATTCTTTATTTTTGGAGTGGTAAAACAGCGATTCCGCTGAAGCTTACTTCACTACCTCGGTCCGCCCTATGAATATCAAACAGCTCTCGCTTCTGAATTACAAGAATTTTGATTCGCTCGAGCTGGAGTTTTCCGCCTCCATCAATTGTATTGCTGGCGCCAATGGCATCGGGAAGACGACCGTTCTGGATGCCATTTATCACCTTTCTTACGGTAAAGGGTATTTTAACCCACTGAGCACCCAAAACATCAAACACGGGGAGGAGCTTTTCTTGATCGAAGGACAGTTCGAAAAGAACGGATCAACCGAAAAAATCAGTTGTGGTTTTAAGAAAGGGGCTAAAAAAATCCTCAAGCGCAACGGGAAGCTCTACGATAGAATAACAGAGCACATTGGGTTATTGCCGGTGGTGATGATTTCTCCTGCCGACCGGGACCTCATCTCCGAAGGAAGCGATGTGCGCCGCAAGTTCATCGACGGAAATATTTCGCAAGCCGATTCCACTTATCTCGAAAATCTATTGGCCTACCAACGGGTCTTGAGTCAGCGCAATGCCCTGCTCAAGTTCTTCGCTGCCAATCACACCTTTGATGCCGAAAACCTGGCGATCTACGACGAGCAATTGCACTTTTACGGAAGTTCAATTTATGAAAAGAGACAAGCCTTTTTAACGGAATTCACTCCCCTTTTTCTCGAGCAATACCGCATCATCTCGGGTGAAAAAGAGAATATCGCACTGGAGTACCACAGCGGTCTGCACCAGAAAAATACACTGGAGCTGCTGCAAGAAAATCAAGCCAAAGACCGGGCATTACAATACACTTCAGTAGGCATTCATAAAGATGATCTCCGTTTCGAAATTGAGGGCTACCCGATGAAAAAGTTTGGCAGTCAAGGGCAGCAGAAGTCCTTTTTGATCGCTTTAAAACTTGCCCAATTCCAGTTCTTAAGAACCCAATCAGGCACGACTCCGATTCTATTGTTAGATGATGTTTTTGACAAGCTGGACGAAAACCGCGTGGCCCAATTGGTCAAGCTTGTAAAAGGCGAAGAATACGAACAAATATTCATTACCGACACCCATCCCGAGCGAACAGAAGAGATTGTGAAGGCGACCGGAGAGGGGTATAAAATGTTTACCTTGTCTTCATGAAAAAAAGCCTACTCATCCTTGTCGTTAGCGCTCTACTGAGTGCATGTAACTCAAGTCAAGCTCCAAAAGACCTCAGTCAATTGGAAGGCTACTGGGAGATTGAAAAGGCTGTATTTGCGGAAGGTGAAGAAAAGATTTACGGAGTCAATACCACGATCGATTACTTCTTCTTCGAAGAGCCAAGGGGTTATCGAAAAAAAGTACAACCGCAGTTGGATGGTCAGTACCTAACCTCTGATGACGCCCAGAATTTTCGATGTAGAATTCTGGAAGACGGAAGTATCGTTCTGGAATACAGCAACGGAGACCTGCAATGGCAGGAGGAATTGACCTATCTCGACCAGAACCGTTTGGAATTGGTCAGTGAGCAACAGATCAAGTACGTCTATAAACGCTACGAACCCCTGGACTTATGAACCCCAAAGAAGAGTTTCGTCTTTCGAATAAAATGCAGGAGTTTCTGCAAAACACCCGCCTAGAAAAAGGCTTGAATAAGGTGAGGGCAGAACATGCCTGGACGGAACAAATGGGTCCGGGAATTGCCAATTATACCCAGGAAGTATGGTGGCACAATGGCTGCCTGAACGTGCGACTTACCTCCGCTCCTTTGCGCCAGGAACTATTGATGGGCAAGTCCAAAATAATAAAGCTCCTGAACGAGCACCTCGGAGAAGAGCTTATTCAAGAGCTTAAATTGTTATAGGAAGCTCCTCTTAGAAGATCTCGCGACCAGAAAAATGGAAGGCGCCTTCGATGACAGCGTTCTCATCGCTATCTGATCCGTGAACCGCGTTTTCTGCGATATCGGTAGCGAACATTTTACGGATAGTTCCTTCTGCAGCCTCCGCTGGGTTTGTCGATCCGATCAAAACACGGAAGTCCTCAACAGCATTGTCTTTTTCTAGAATAGCAGCAACAATAGGGCCTCTGCTCATAAAAGCAACTAGTTCGCCGTAGAATGGGCGCTCGCTGTGTACAGCGTAGAATTGCTCGGCATCACGCTGGCTTAAATGAGTATACTTCATCGCTACAATTTTAAATCCTGCAGCGGTAATTTTCTCTAGGATGGCTCCGATGTGTCCTTTTTCAACCGCATCAGGCTTAATCATGGTAAAAGTTCTGTTTCCAGACATGTTTCAAAAAATTTTGGCAAAAATACGCTTTTTAAAGTGCCTTACAACCTCTTTACAGTTTAATAAAGCTGGCGAAAGCTCTGTAATACCTTCCCTTCTTCCCCTCTAATTTCAAAAACAGCTAGTCCGCTGTCAACATCGAGCCGGATAAGTCCAAAACTTTTTTCAAACTGCACTTCCCCAATTCGGTGTCTGTTGGGCTCTCCACTAAAACTGGAGTAGGAATGGGTTAAGCCGCTACTGGTAAAATCCCAAAGAGGATACTCCAGGCCTTGGAGTTCCTTTTTCGAAAACTCCGAGATGTGGCGATCGCCACTGATAAAGAAGACTCCTTTCGCCCCGCTCTCTTGAATGAGCTTTTCCATACGCCGCATTTCATCGGGCATATTGGCCCATTTTTCAAAACCGTGTTCCTCCGAAATAAATTGGATACTACTGACCAGTAGGTTAAATCGTGCTTTGGAGGCTTTGAGCTCGGCTTCCAGCCATTTCCATTGGGCTTCGCCCAGCATATTTTGCCCGGCAGCCGCGGTGGGTGTGTAACGCTTTTTCCCTTCGCCCTTTTTCAATGCTGTCCTGAAGTATCGCGTATCCAATACAAATACGCGAATTTCCTGCCCTTGATGCTTGTAGGAATGAACGGTGTAAACCCCTTCCTGTTCGCGTCTTGGGCTGTCTTTTGGAACCCCAAGAAAATCGAGTAGTAGTTGCTGGCTTTCTTCCTTTTTGTCAAATTCGCTGCCTCCGTCATTCAACCCATAATCGTGGTCATCCCAGGTGCCTATCACCGGGGTATTCTCAAGGAGTTGAGCATAGCCCGGAACGGCATTCTGCGCCTCGTACATGGCTTTCATGGCCTCCATATCAGCGGTATCGGCATAGATGTTATCTCCGCCCCATATCCAAAGGTCAGGACGAAGATGGGTAACACTTCCCCAGAAGGGATTGGGTTGATCGACTTTGTTACAGGACCCAAAAGCGATGACGAACTCCTCTTTCTTTTCGGTCGGTTCGACAGTCGATTTACAACCGATTAAAAACAGCCCTGCGATCAGGTAAGAAACAAGGAATCCTCTGAAGGTCAATAGATCAACTCTTTTCATTTTACAGCTGGGTTTATCACTCTTCTCCACAACCGTAAAAGGGTGCTCGAAAAGCCGTTCAAAGGTAGTCCTTATGAAATTACCCCTGTGTTAATTGTTGTATCTTCGCAATCATGAAAAAAACGGACTGGCAGTCGCTAAAAGAAAGGCTTTCTTCTCCCTTAAAAATTGTTGTGATACCCCATAAAAACCCGGATGGAGACGCCATGGGCTCTTGTCTGGCGTGGGCCCGTTATCTTCAAAAAACAGGACATGAGGTCAAGGTAATTGCACCCAACGAATACCCTAAATTTTTGAAGTGGATGCCCGGGGATGATCAGGTGATGATCTACGACCATGCCGCGGGGCATGCGGAGCGTTTGATTCTAGCCGCCGATCTTTTGTGTACCCTTGATTTTAATGCCCTCTCTCGAGCGGGTAATATGCTAAAATCCCTGGAAAAAGCACAAGGAGAATTCCTGATGATCGACCACCACCAGCAGCCCGATGACTACGCCCGTTACACCTATTCTCTGCCCCACCTCAGTTCCACCTGCGAAATGGTTTACGGAGCGATAAAGGAACTAGGGGATCTCGAGCTTCTGGATGCCGAAATGTCCGGATGCCTATATGCAGGCATTATGACGGATACCGGCTCCTTCAAGTACCCGGCCACGACAGCCGAAACCCATCGTGTGGTGGCTCATTTGATTGAAATCGGTGCTGATCACAGTCTTATTCAGCGCCTTATTTTCGACAACAACTCCCCTGCTCGTCTAAACCTTTTAGGTCGCGCTTTAAGCAATATGGTTCAACTCCCAGAAATGTCAACGGCCTATATGTCGTTGAGCCAAGAAGAACTGGATGCGGAAGGATACAGCAAAGGCGATACGGAAGGATTTGTCAACTACGGCCTGAGTATTGAAGGGATTCGCTTTGCTGTCCTGTTTACCGAGAACAAGGAAGAGGGTATCATTAAAATATCATTCCGCTCGATCGGCGACTTTTCTGTGAACTCTTTTGCGCGGGAACACTTTGAAGGTGGAGGTCACCAAAATGCGGCTGGAGGCCGAAGTCGATTATCTTTGCAAGAGACCTTGCAGCGATTTGAATCCCTGCTACCCCCATACCAAAAAGAATTACAATCACCATGAACAAACGCATTGGCCATTTCCTCCCCCTCTTCTTGACTCTACTGATATTGTCAAGTTGCAGCACACCGGAGGCACGGAGACCGGTACAAGTCCGCTCCGGAAGTTTTATTCAACAATCCGCTCAACGCAGCAAAAAGTTATTGGCCGAAGAAGAAAAACTCATCGAAAGGTTGATTGATCAAGATTCTTCTCAGACCTATATAAGAAGCGGTAACGGCTATTGGTACACCGTCATCGAGAGAGACTCTTCCCTGTTGTCGGAAAAGCCCGAAAACTTCTTGCCCACCAAGGGGGATCGCACCCAAATTCGACTGGAATACCAAAAATTAAATGGTTCCCCGTATTATTTGGCGGATACTTTGCGTTATTACGTGGACGAACAAGCCGTTTTTCCGGGATTGCAAAGCAGTATTAAGGAAATGTATCCCGGAGATAAATTGCGCTTTTTCTTCCCTTCTGCCTTAGCCTTTGGCTATCCGGGTGATGGGGATCAAATTGCCCCCAACAGCCCCATACGGGCAGAAATTGAATTGCTAGAACTGATTAAAAAACAAGACAGTACTCAGAATTAAACCTATGAAATACCTGATTCGTTCCCTCGCTTTTGTGGTGCTATTAGCATCTTGTAAGACCAGCAAATTTCCTGATTTGGAAGACGGGATCTACGCTGATATCCAAACCAACAAAGGAGATATGTTGGTCCAATTGGAATACGAAAAAACACCCTTGACCGTCGCCAACTTTGTGAGCTTGGCAGAAGGAAACAGTGAATTTGTCAGTGAAGAGTTCAAGGGTAAGAGCTACTACGATGGCCTTATCTTTCACCGGGTCATGAAAGGCTTTATGATTCAAGGGGGAGACCCGCTGGGGAACGGAACCGGAAACCCGGGTTACCGTTTTGCAGATGAGTTCAATGACTCCCTGAAGCACGACAAAAAAGGAGTCATCTCCATGGCCAATGGTGGCCCGAACACGAACGGTAGTCAGTTCTTTATTACCCATGGCACCCCGACTCACCTGGACGGGGTTCACTCGGTTTTTGGTGAGGTTATTCAAGGCCTGGACATTATTGACTCCATTGCGAATGTCCCTGTAGCAGCAGGCAACAAACCGGTAGATTCCGTAATCATGGATCATATCGAGATCATTCGCCAAGGAAAGGCTGCTAAGAAATTTGATGCCCTGCAGATCATGAAGGACTACTTCGCCGAAGAGGAGGCCCGTGTTGCCGAGATGAAAAAGAAGAAAGAAGCCTTCTTAGCAGAGGCAGCGGCCCAAAAAGAAAAAGCGGAGCTCACAGAAACCGGTTTGATGTGGCTGATGCTTGAAGAAGGGGACGGTCCAAAACCGAAAGAAGGAGATTTCGTGATGGTACACTACGCGGGATGGTTGGCCGATGGCACCCTGATCGACACGAGTGATAAGGCCATTGCAGAGCAAGACGAAAACTTTGGTCGTATTTTTCAAATGCACCGAGGACAATTTGGACCGACTCAAATGTTGAACAGTCCGGACGCCCCATTGATTCCCGGCTTCCGTGAAGGATTGGCTTTGATGAAAGAAGGTGACAAAGTGCGTTTCTTTATTCCGGGATACCTCGGGTTCGGAGATCGACCTCGTGGCCCTATTCCTGCCAACGCAGACCTGATTTTCGACATCGAAATTCTTCCTTCGGAACAACAATAAGAAGCCCATGCTTCGGTTGCGACTAAACCAGTGGAAAGTCCGTGATTATTTGGTGCTCTTCTTGCCCATACAGATCGGCATCGTGCAGCTTTTATCAGAATCCCCTGAATTTGTCGAACGCTATTACAGTCAAGGTATATATCCACTTTTAGGGCAGCTGAATCGGCTGCTCTGGGGGTGGATACCTCTTTCTGCAGGAGATCTGATGTACACCCTATTTGGTCTCTGGGCCATTCGAAGCCTGTACAAAACACTGCGTCATTTTTGGAGCAATACCTGGTTTAAAATCAAAGGTATTCTAGCGACAATCAGTGTCGTGTATGGAACATTTTACCTCCTCTGGGGCCTGAATTATTTTCGACTCCCCCTCGAACAGCAACTCGGCATCTCCACCGAGTACAGCACCGAAGAACTGCTCGATTTAACCGGGCGAATGGTGAGCTACATCAATGCCATCCAAGAAAACATCACCTTAGACAGTACAGCTCCTGTGCAGCCGAATGCAAGCAGAACCGAAGTCTATCAAAAAATTGCCGAGACTTACGCCACGGCCAGTCAAAGGCATCCTATTTTAACCTACCACTATCCAAGCCAAAAGACTTCACTCTATTCGGTTCCCCTTTCTTATATGGGTTATGGAGGTTACCTGAACCCTTTCTCGGGAGAAGCCCAGGTAAATGGTCAGATCCCTTCCTTTCGCTGGCCGTCCGTTGCGGCCCACGAAGTGGGGCATCAATTGGGCTATTCTGCGGAAGACGACACCAATTTCTTGGGCTATTGGCTGTGTTTTCAGTCAGACAATTACCAGGTGCAATACGCTGCCTATTCTTCAGCTTTGGCCTATCTCTTAGGGGACCTCAGGAGAAGAGATCCGGAAGCTTTTACCTATTACTTCGATTTATTAAATGAAGGGGTTAAAGAAAATTACCGGGAACTGCGCCGTTTTTGGGACGCCCACGAAAATCCAACGGAGCCTATCTTTAAAGCCCTGTTTGACAGTTACCTAAAAGTGAATCAACAAACCGCAGGTATCACTTCCTACAGCCGTGTGGTCGCCCTTCTCATTGGATACCACCGCATCGATTCTTTCATTCCTCCTTCCTCCATCCCGGTTCCCTAGGATTCTCGTACCTTTAGAGGTACTTTAATCTAAACACAAGAATGAAGAATTTACGAATGCTCATGCTGTTCCTCCTTGTGGGAAGTAGTATGATGGCCCAGGAATACTTTCCGAAGAATGATGGGGTCAAAACAACAAACACCAACGCGTACTTACTAACCAACGCCACGCTCTATCTCAAACCCGGTCAGGTCATCCAAAACGGAAGCCTGTTGATCAAGGAAGGTAAAATTGCCGCTGTAGGCAGTTCTGTTACCGCTCCTGCCAATGCCGTGGTTATGGACCTTCAGGGAAAAAGTATTTTCCCTTCTTTTATTGATCCTTTTGGAACTTTTGGAGTGAGTAAACCCAAACGAGCCGCTGGATCCGGACGTTCACCTCAATACGAGGCTTCTCGTGCCGGCTTTTACTGGAACGACCACGTGATGCCGGAACAGCGAGCCGTCGAACACTTTAACTACGACAAAAAATCAGCTTCCACGATGCGTGCAGCAGGATTCGGAGTCGTCAATGCTCACCGCGAAGACGGTATTGCTCGTGGGACAGGGATCCTGGTCGCACTAAATGATCAAGGTAATTCTGCTGAGCGCCTGTTAGAAGACGAATCCGGGCAGTACTTCTCTTTCTCTAAAAGTATTGCCAGTCGTCAATCGTACCCGACCTCTTTAATGGGTTCTACGGCCCTCATGCGTCAACTTTATCACGATATGAATTGGTACCGCTCTGGGCGAGTCGCGACCACCGACCGTTCACTGGAAGCCCTGATAGACAACCAAGGCCTTGCGCAACTTTTTGTCGCGGGGAACCAGGGGAATGTGCTTCGAGCAGCCAAAATCGGAAAGCAATTTGGTATTTCCTATGCCATTCTCGGTGGTGGAGATGAATACGAATACCTGGACAAGTTGAAGCAAATGGGCAATACACTCGTGCTGCCCCTCAACTTTCCAGCCGCCTATGAAGTATCAAATCCTTACCAGGCGGATTACGTCAACCTTTCGGATATGCGTCACTGGAATCAGGCTCCTTCTAACGCCGCACAGGTTTCTAAAGCAGGAATTCCTTTTGCTTTGACCACACAGGGACTCAAGTCACCGAAAGAGTTTTTGGGTGCTGTTCGCAAAGCGATGAAATACGGACTGAGCGAAGAACAAGCACTGCGTGCCTTGACCATGACTCCTGCCCAAATATTGGGTCAGACCGCCAAAGTGGGGAGTTTAGAAAAAGGCAAATGGGCGAATTTTGTGATCGCCTCTGGCGCTCCTTTTGACGCTTCAACTACGTATTTTGAAAACTGGGTACAGGGCAAAAAGCACGTGCTCGCGATATGGACCTTATTGATCTGCGGGGTGACTACACCTTAAACGCCGGTGGATTGGTCACCAAAATGAGCATCAGCGGGACTGCTTCAAAACCCAAGATCAAAGTATCCAAAGATTCAACGGACTATCCGTCTAAAATCACCTATAAAGACAACTGGTTAGCTGTTCGTTTTACCACGGATGCAGGTGATCTCTATCGCCTGACCGGTAAAGTAATGGAGAACAACCAGATCATTCGTGGTCGCCTCTTGCTTCCCAATGGTCAAGAAAGCCAGTTTCGAGCGAACTTAACGGAGGCCTTCGCCGAAAAAGAAAAGAAAGCCAAAACGGAGGAAGCTCCAGAAGTGCTTCCATTGCTCTACCCCAACGTGGGCTATGGAAACGCCCAGAAACCCCAATCCCAGGATGTGCTCTTCAAAGGAGCAACGGTCTGGACGGGAACCGAGATTCTGGAAAATACCGATGTACTGGTTACAAAAGGAAAGATTGCCAAAGTAGGCAAAGACCTGAAAGCTTCCGGAGCTCAGGTAATCGACGCAACCGGGAAGCACCTGACTGCAGGAATCATCGATGAGCATTCCCACATCGCAGGATTGAGCATTAATGAAGCGGGACACAACTCCTCTGCTGAAGTGAGAATGAAAGACGTAGTCGACCCCAAGGACATTGATATTTACCGCAATCTCGCCGGGGGTGTCACCACCATTCAATTGCTCCACGGATCGGCCAATCCGATTGGTGGACGCTCCGCGATTCTGAAACTGAAATGGGGTGAGGACGCTGAAGGACTCTTGTTCCCCGATGCGCCTAAGTTCATCAAGTTTGCCTTGGGTGAAAATGTCAAGCAGTCCAATTGGCAGAGCTATTCTCGTTTCCCACAAACCCGCATGGGAGTAGAACAAGTCTTCATCAATTACTTCCAAAGAGCGCGGGAATATGGCAAACTCAAGGCCAGTGGTCAACCTTTCCGCTACGATGAAGAGATGGAAGTTATGCTGGAGATCCTCAACAAGGAGCGTTTTATTAGTTGCCACTCCTACGTTCAGAGCGAAATCAATATGCTGATGAAGGTGGCCGAGAAATTCAATTTCCGTGTCAACACCTTTACCCACATCCTGGAAGGCTACAAGGTGGCCGATAAAATGGCCGAACACGGAGTTGGTGGATCGACCTTCAGTGATTGGTGGGCCTACAAATACGAGGTAAAAGACGCCATCCCTTTTAACGCTGCCATTATGCACCGCGCAGGGGTAACGGTTGCCATCAATAGTGATGACGCCGAAATGTCTCGTCGTTTGAACCAAGAAGCTGCCAAAACCGTAAAATACGGGGGCATGTCCGAAATTGAAGCCTGGCAAATGGTCACCCTGAATGCGGCTAAACTCTTGCGTATAGACAACCGTGTTGGAAGTATCGAAAAAGGAAAAGATGCCGACCTTGTTCTTTGGTCCGATCACCCCCTTTCGGTTTATGCCAAAGCCGAAAAAACCATGATTGAAGGGGCTGTTTACTTTGACAAGCAACAGGATTTAGCCAAGAGAACGGCCATCGACGAGCAAAAGAATATGCTCGTTCGCAAGATGTTGAAGGTAAAAGCCAGTGGAGGTAAAACACAGCCTGCAAGACAAAACAAAAAACCGCGTTTCGAATGCGAAACGCTCTAAAAAGACAAGATGAAAAAATTCAATATACTCTTTAGCTTTTTGTTGGGTCTTGTACTGACCTATGCCCAACAAACCCCTGCTCCGATCCAGACCGAGGCCTTCACCATTGAAGGAGCCACGGCCCACTTGGGGAACGGAAAAGTGATCGAAAACTCCCTCTTGATGTTTGCCGATGGCAAACTGAGCTTTGTCGGTGATGCGAGAACGCGTATTGCTCGTCAGGGAAAAGTCATTCAGGCAAGCGGAATGCATGTCTACCCTGGTTTTATCGCTCCAGGAAAGTCGCTTGGTCTGGTCGAGATCAATGCGGTACGCGCCTCAGATGACCAAGATGAACTTGGAGGGATGATCCCGCATGTTCGCAGTATAATTGCCTACAATGCAGAATCTCAAGTGGTCGAAAGTTTACGCCCCAATGGTGTTCTGCTTTCGCAGATCACCCCCAAGGGTGGTCGAATTTCAGGAACCTCTTCCATCGTACAGTTGGATGCCTGGAATTGGGAAGATGCCCTGGTCAAAGAAGACGACGGCGTACACCTGAATTGGCCGAACTCCTTCAGAAGAGGGCGCTGGTGGTTAGGAGAACCTCGCGGATTTCAACCCAATAAGCAATACGCTGATCAGGTAGAAGAAGTCGCGAATTTCATGACGGAATCCGCCGCCTATGGCAAAGGCCCCAGCAGCATCCAAAACCCGGCCATGGAGGCCATGCAGAAGCTTTTTAACGGAAGCGGGAAACTCTACATCTATGCCGATGGAGAAAGAGAAATCATCGATGCGGTAACCACCGCCAAGGCGACCGGGATTAAGGAAGTCGTCCTTGTTGGAGGATATCAAGCCGTAGGTGTGGCTGATCTTCTTAAAAAACACCAGGTACCTGTTCTTGTACAAAGTACGCACAGCCTGCCCCGCTCCGAAGATCACGACTACGACTACGCCTATAAATTGCCTCGTCTTTTGGTCGACGCCGGTTTGCTAGTCGGTCTTCAAAATGCCAGTGCTAGCAACTTTCAAACGAGAAACCTTCCCTTTTATGCCGGGCAAGTGGTCGGGCAAGGACTAGACAAGGAAGTAGCCTTGCAATTGATTTCAGGTAACACCGCAAAAATACTCGGCATTGATTCCAATTACGGGACCCTGGAAGTCGGGAAAAGTGCCACCCTATTCATCTCTAAAGGGGATGCACTGGATATGCGAGGGAATCAATTGACCCATGCCTTTATTGACGGCCGCCTCATCAGTCTCGAAAGTCACCAGACCGAACTGTGGAAGCGATACGAAGGAAAGTACCAGAGACAGTAAATCGAATGAAAGAAATAAGCAGTCTACAGAACCCCTTAGTCAAAAAGGTTCTGCAGCTCAAAGACAAAGGCCGGTTGCGAAAAGAAACCGGCCTTTTTGTCATTGAAGGGATCCAAGAAGTTGAACTTGCCCTGGAAGCGGGCTACCGCTTTTCTCATTTGTTTTTTCGAGAGGATACTTCTCCAAAAGAAGACCTCATTCAACAAAGTCAGGCCGAAGAACTTATTCGGGTTTCCGACAAGGTCTATGCAAAGTTGGCTCACCGAGGCAGTACCGAAGGACTAATCGGACTGGCTTACGCTCAGAGTCACCGTTTGGAAGATCTTAAATTACCAGGCGAAAATCCCTTAGTATTAGTCGCCGAAGCTCCTGAAAAACCAGGGAATATAGGCGCTCTATTGCGCACAGCAAGAGCCGCTGGCGTAGATGCCGTTTGCATCGCCAATCCGCGTTCAGACCTCTATCATCCCAACATCATCCGCTCCAGTGTCGGCTGTCTTTTTGGATTGCCCATCGCCCTGGCGAGTTCGACGGAAACCCTGGAGTTCCTGGAACAGAAAAACATTGGAATTTATGCCGCTGCATTGGAAGGTTCCATCTCTTATTTGGAGGCCGATTATACAGGCGCTTGTGCCCTAGTTGTCGGCACAGAATCCACAGGCTTAGGGGAAGAATGGCTAGCAGAATCTCATACGGTCGTACGCATTCCCATGAAAGACCGCATTGACTCTCTGAATGTTTCTGTAGCCACGGGGATCCTTATCTATGAGGCCCTTCGACAGCGTACAATGTCCTGATTGCCAATTTATCAGAGGTATTTTTCTGAGACTTTCCGGACGATTCCCTGCTTAGTTTATACTCATTAAAAGACAAAGATTGCGTACTTTTATAGGTTCATGACGGAAATCGATCTCGAACAGGAAAACAAGGAAATCGCCCGGGCTTATAAGGAGCTTCTGCGGACCAGTTATCAGACGCTCAGCGCCGACGATAAAAAACTGATTCGTTCTGCTTTTGATGTTGCCGTTGACGCACATAAAGAGCAAAGAAGAAAGTCCGGAGAAGCCTATATATTTCATCCGATTGCAGTCGCCAAAATTGTGGCTTCTGAAATCGGTTTGGACGGAGTTTCCATTGCGGCAGCCCTGTTGCACGATGTGGTCGAAGATACCCCTTACACCTTAGACGATATTGAACGTCTTTTTGGAGAATCGGTCGCCCGTATTGTTAATGGCTTGACCAAGATTGCACACCTGAAAAAGGACAAAGACATCAGTCAACAGGCGGAGAATTTCCGCAAAATGTTACTGACGCTTCACGATGATGTTCGGGTGATTATCATCAAAATTGCCGACCGTTATCACAATATGCTCACCCTGGATTCCATGCCGGAAGACAAGCAGGTGAAAATTGCATCCGAAACCCTATACATCTACGCGCCCCTGGCCCACCGAATCGGCTTGTACAACATCAAGAACGAATTGGAGGATCTCAGTTTGAAGTACACCGAACCGGAAGTGTACAAAGACATTCAAGTCAAAATTGAAGATACAGAGGACGAAAACGAAGAATATATTCAAGATTTCGCGGATGTCATTCGCTCCTCTCTCGACAAAGAAAAACTGCACTATGAGATTCAGGGACGGATGAAATCGATCTTTTCGATCCGCCGGAAGATGAAAGCACAGAATGTCGGCTTTGACGAGATTTACGACAAGTTTGCCATTCGCATCATCTACAAGTCCAAGCAAAATCAAGAGAAGTTTATTGCTTGGAAGATCTACTCCATTGTCACCGATCACTTTACACCTAACCCCGTACGCCTGAGGGACTGGATTACCTCTCCTAAATCTACTGGCTACGAAGCCCTGCACATCACGGTAATGGGGCCTGGAGGCAAATGGGTCGAAGTACAGATCCGAAGTGAACGCATGCATGAAATCGCTGAAAAAGGCTATGCAGCACACTTCAAATACAAGCATGGAGAACAGAAAGAAGTAGGTATTGAGGTCTGGCTAAACCGCTTACAGGAAGCCTTGGAAAACGCCAACGGCAATGCCGTAGACTTTGTAGAAGAGTTCAAACTCAACTTATACTCCAAAGAGATCTTTGTCTTTACACCAAAAGGAGAACTAAAAAGTTTACCCAAAGGAGCCACTCCTTTGGATTTTGCTTTTCACGTGCACACCGAAGTTGGGCTAAAAACGCGGGGAGCAAAAGTGAATGGAAAACTCGTTCCCCTAAACACCGTCTTGCACAGTGGGGATCAGGTCGAAATCATCACTTCCGAAAGTGCCAAACCCAATCAGAATTGGTTGGATTACTCGCATACCGCTCGCGCCATTTCCAAGATTAAATCAGCCTTAAGAGAGGAAAAGAAAGAAATCGCGGAAGAGGGCAAGGAAATATTGAGAAGAAAACTCAAGTCCCAGAAAATAAAACTCAACGAAGAGGTCATCAACAAGATGGTCGTCTACTTCAAACTGAAAACGAGTTTGGATCTATTTTACCGTGTTGGGAATGGAATCATTGAGAATCAAAAGATCAAGGAGTTCGCAAGCTCATACCACAATGCCTTCCTGAACTTCTTCAAGAATAAAATACGCCGCTCCCCTTCTTTACCCGACATCAACAAGGAGGAGATTACAGCCAATTACGATATGCTGGTCTTTGGCAGCGAGGAAGAGAAGTTAAACTACAAACTCTCTGAGTGCTGTAACCCGATTCCAGGAGACGATGTATTTGGGTTCATTACCGTCAATGACGGGATTAAAGTGCACAAAAAGAACTGCCCCAATTCCATTTCGCTCCAATCCAACTTTGCCTACAGAATTATCAGCGCGAAATGGATTGATTCCTCTCAGGAAGAGTTCACCGCCGATATCAAACTCACGGGAATTGATAATATGGGACTGATCAACGAGATCACCAATATCATTTCGGAACACATGCATGTGAATATGAAAAACCTGAATTTTAGCACGGAAGGCGGGACTTTTTCAGGGCGCATTGCCGTGGTGGTCAAAAACAACTCCATCCTTAAAAAGCTGATTAACAACCTAAAGCAGGTTCAAGGTATCGATAAAGTGGCACGGATATAATTTTTCGCCTAACTTTGTGTGCTTAGTAGTCATAGTTCATGTCAAAAGCTGAAAATCAAGAAATCGTCAAGAATGTTTTTACTTCCTTTTTGGAAGAAAACGGACACCGCAAAACCCCAGAGCGGTACGCTATTTTACAAGAGATTTACGACAGCGATGAACACTTTGATGTAGAGTCTTTGTACATCAAAATGAAAACCAAGAACTACCGGGTCAGCCGGGCAACCTTGTACAATACCATCGAACTTTTAATGGATTGTAAATTGGTACGCAAGCACCAATTTGGCAACAACCACGCCCAGTACGAGAAGTCCTATTTTGACCGACAACACGATCATGTCATCCTTACGGATACTGGGGAAGTGGTCGAATTCTGTGATCCTCGTATCGAGTCGATCAAAAAGACCATAGAAGAGGTTTTCGATATTACCATTAGCAACCATTCGCTCTATTTCTACGGAGAGCGCAACGAAAAACAATAAACCACAAACCACATGGTGGATTTACTACTCGGTCTTCAATGGGGAGACGAAGGAAAAGGAAAAATTGTTGATGTTTTAACCCAGGATTACGATGTGATCGCTCGATTTCAAGGAGGACCCAATGCCGGTCACACCCTGGAATTTGATGGAATCAAGCACGTTTTGCATACCATCCCGTCCGGAATCTTTCACCCCAATGCCATCAATGTCGTTGGGAATGGAGTTGTCATCGACCCTGTCATCTTTAAAAAGGAGCTTGATAACCTGGAGCCTTTTGGTCTGGCTTTGGAAGAAAAACTGCTCATTTCCCGAAAAGCCCACTTGATCCTCCCCACCCACAGATTGTTGGATGCAGCTTCCGAAGCGGCCAAGGGAAAAGCCAAAATCGGATCAACGCTAAAAGGTATTGGGCCGACTTATATGGATAAAACGGGTCGAAATGGTATCCGTGTCGGGGATTTAGAATTTGACAACTGGAAAACCAAATACCGCAATTTGGCCAACAAACACGAAGCCATGATCGGCTTCTACAATGTCGATATTCAATATGATTTAGCGGAGCTGGAAGAAGAATTCATGGCTGCTGTTGATCGTCTAAAGCAAATGACCTTTATCGACAGTGAAGACTATATGCACCTGGCCCAGAAAAACGGAAAGAAAATCCTGGCGGAAGGAGCCCAAGGATCTCTGCTCGATTTGGATTTTGGAACCTATCCTTTTGTTACTTCCTCCACAACAACAGCGGCCGGAGCTTGTACCGGATTGGGAGTAGCGCCAAACCGCATCGGTCGGGTTATTGGTATTTTCAAAGCCTACACAACACGCGTTGGCAGTGGTCCCTTTCCTACTGAACTCTTCGATGAAACCGGAGCAACACTAGGGCGTGTCGGAAACGAATTCGGTGCCACCACAGGTCGTCCTAGACGATGTGGCTGGTTGGACCTGGTCGCTCTAAAGTATGCAGTCCGTGTCAACGGCGTTACTGAACTGATGATGATGAAAGCGGATGTTCTCAGTGGATTTGACACCCTGGAAGTTTGTGTTGGTTACCAGTACAAAGGCGAGCGTATTGACCACCTGCCCTACAGCATTGATGACGCCCATTTGAAGCCGATCTACAAAAGCTTACCGGGCTGGAAGAAGGATTTGACTGGATTAACGGAGGTTAGCGATTTACCACCCGCTTTGATGGATTATATCGACTTCATTGAAAAGGAAGTGGACGTTCCGATCAAGATCGTTTCTGTTGGCCCTGATCGCAAGCAGACAATCTTTCGTTAAATACCGCTGGTCGATAGACGAATTCCCTACTTTTGGGTTATGAGAGTATTTCTTTTTGGACTGGTTTTCCTCTTTGTCTTCTCGGGCCTTAGGGCACAAGAAACCACCGAAGAAAAACAAATTCAAATCGTTTACGGAGGTACGTTCTCCAAGGACGAAGCTCGGTACCCGGGCGCCTCTATTTTTAGCCGAGACGAAGAAAAGCAGGTACAGTTTGAGCACCAGGGGGCAGACTTGTGGTGCGACGTCGCTATTTATTACCCCAAAGAGAATCGTTTGCGCGCCATCGGACAGGTTCGCTTGCAACAGGGAGACTCTGTCGAAATGAACAGCCGGCAAGTGCAATACAATGGCAATACCCGACTTGCCAAATCTTTCGGAAAGGTCGAGCTGACCAATTCCGAAATGACGCTTTATACCGACACCCTTTACTTTGATCGGGCAGCTCAACGTTCGTATTACCGCAGTGGTGCACGCATAGTCGATTCCGAAAACACCCTGACGAGTCGAGTCGGCACCTATTTTATGGAGTTGAAAAAGTACCGCTTTAAGGACAGTGTCCATATCGAAAATGCTGACTACACCATCGACTCCAGGCAAATGGACTACTACACCGAAACCAAAAACGCCTATATGCGGGGACCTTCTACGATCAAAGGAGAAGACTATACCATGTATTGTGAGCGAGGTTTCTACGACACCTCCATAGAACAGGGCTACGGAGTACGTAAAACAAAAATCTACTACGATAACCGGATCATCGAAGGGGACAGTGTCTTCTTTGATAAGACCCGGGAATTTGCCTCGGCTACCAATAATATTCAGGTTACAGACACCGTGAATGACGGAGTCGTTCGGGCCCATTATGCCGAGGTATTCAAAGCCAAAGATTCCGTCTTTGCTACCAGGAGAGCCGTAGCGATCAATATGGTCGAAAACGACTCCCTCTACATGCATGGAGACACCTTGATGGTGACCGGAAAACCGGACGAAAGGGTCATCAGAGCTTTCCGTAGGGCCCGATTCTTCAAAACCGATTTGGCTGGGAAATGCGATTCAATTCACTTCGAACAGAAGACCGGGATCACCGAATTGGTAAGCGACCCCATTATGTGGAATGCCGAAAATCAAATGACCGGTGATAGCATCTACCTCATCTCCGATCTGGAAACGGAAAAACTGGATTCCCTCAAGGTCATTAACAACGCCTTTGTCATCGCTCTGGACACGGTGGGCCAGCAAGGTTATAACCAGGCCAAAGGGAAGGATCTTTTTGGCAAATTCGAAGACAATGTGCTCAAGGATATTGATCTGGTGAAAAATACCGAGGTCATCTATTATATGTATAATGACAAACAGGAACTCCTCGGTATAGACAAAACCATCTGCTCAAAGATCAGACTGCATATGCTGAATAATGCTATTGACGAGATCACCTTTTTTGTCAATCCCGATGGGAATATTTTCCCAGATAAAGACCTCCCTGAAGACAGCCGAAAACTCAAAGGGTTTATTTGGCGCGGAGATGAACGGTTACTCACCAAAGAAGATATTTTTGACGAAGACGACAACAACCTCGTCTTGCCCACCATTCGCGGTATTAATGACCCTCTAAACATCGATAAGGAGGAACAACTTCGAGCGAAAAGGAGCAGAACAGCAGCTCATAAAAAAAAACGATAAGCCGTGCGAGACGCCTTTTTTAAATACCAGGCACAAACCACTCCTCACCCGTTAGGTCTTGAAATAGCCCGTGCAGAAGGTTGCCTCATTATCGATAAGGATGCTCGGGAACACCTGGATCTTGTCGCAGGGGTTTCTGCCTGTAGCTTAGGTCATTGCCACCCCGAAGTTGTAGCAGCTGTTCAAGAACAGGCCGCCACTTACATGCATGTGATGGTGTATGGCGAAACCATACAAAAGCCTGCCGTCAAATACGCCGAAGAACTCTGCTCCAAACTCCCACAAGAATTGCAGTGTCTTTACTTGGTCAACTCCGGCACAGAGGCCATGGAAGCCGCCATTAAATTAGCACGACGAGCCACAGGACGCACCGAGATTTTCGCCGCAAAAAACGCCTACCACGGCAGTACATTAGGCAGCCTAAGCCTTATGGGCTACGAAGCCCGTAAAGGGGCTTTTCGCCCCCTTCTTCCGGATGTGCGCTTTTTGCACTTCAATCAGGAGAAGGAAATTTCAAAAATCACGACCCATACCGCCGCGGTTATACTGGAAACCATTCAGGGAGGAGCCGGCTTTATCCTGCCCCAGAACGATTACCTCAAAAAGGTACGTGAGCGTTGTGATGAAGTAGGGGCTCTTCTTGTGCTGGATGAAATTCAACCGGGCTTTGGTCGTTGTGGGACCCTGTTTGCCTTTGAGCAATTTAATTGTACCCCTGATCTGCTCGTGATTGGTAAAGGTATGGCTTCAGGAATGCCTATAGGAGGCCTGTTGTCCTCTTTTGAATTGATGAAAACACTCCAAAGCGAACCAAAACTGGGTCATATCACCACCTTCGGAGGTAACGCTGTCATTGCAGCAGCGGCCCGAGCCACCTTGAAGGCCCTCTATTCGGAAAATCATTTGGAGGGGAGTTTAGAAAAAGAAGCGCTTTTCAGGATCCAGCTGAAACACCCCCTGATAAAAGAAATCCGCGGACGTGGATTGATGCTGGCATTACTCTTTGAACGAGCAGAAATAGCCAACTTCCTTGTATTGGAAGGCATCAAAAGACGAATAATCCTCTTTTGGCTCCTCTTTGAACCCTGCGCCGTACGACTTACGCCACCCTTGGTGATCTCTAAACATCAAATAACCCACGCTTGCCAACAAATTGTTGACATACTAGATTCGTTTGAGCAGCTTGGTGTTGACTAAAATGTTGATAAGATTGCGGCTCCCGAAATCAACGGCCTCTTCTTAACGCTAATTTTAAGTCCATGGTAAAACCAAACTCCTTCCTATGGCGTTGAATCCTAACGAAAAACCGGACAAGTCTGTATCGAAATTTGAATTGATGCTCAAAACAGACGACGTCTATTTCTTTGATTCCGAGGATTTTGAAACTATTATCCATCACTACCTCAACCACGGTAAACTCTCCTTAGCCAAAAAAGCTATCCAGATTGGACTCCAACAGCATACCCACTCTATGGAACTGAAACTCTTGAGAGTAGAGGTATTGGTTTTCGAAGATGCCTATCAAGAAGCTGAGGGTATTTTAGACGAGCTTCAGCAATTGGACCCCAGCAACGACGAAATATACATACAGCGGGCTAATATTCATTCCAAGCAAGACGATCACCTAGGAGCCGTAAACTTGCTCCTGGAAGCCCTGCACATGACCGATGACGCTTTAGACATTCACTCTCTACTCGGTATGGAATACCTGTTTATGGATGACTATGAAAAAGCAAAGCGTAGTTTTATCCAGTGCCTGGAGTTTGATGAAAAAGACTATTCTGCCCTCTATAATGTGGTGTACTGCTTTGAATTTCTAGAAGACTTTCAAGGCGCAGTTCACTTTTTGAACGATTACTTGGAACGCAATCCTTATTGCGAGGTCGCCTGGCATCAATTGGGTAAAATGTATTGCACTCTGGAGCTGGATGAGGAGGCCTTGGTCGCCTTTGATTTCGCGATCATTTCGGATGACCAGTTCATCGGCGCCTATTTTGAGAAAGGCAAGGTATTGGAGCGACTAAAGCGCTACAACGAAGCGATTGAGTGCTACGAAATGACCATGCAGATCGACGACCCTACTTCTCATGCGTATTTACGCATCGGAAAGTGCCACGAAAAACTGCAGAACTTTGATCTGGCCAAATACTACTATTACAACACCGTTCATGAAGATCCTCTGTTGGATAAGGGCTGGCTGGCGATCACTGACTTCTACTTTCGCTTAGAAGAATACAAAAGAGCCCTGCATTACGTCAATAAAGCTATTAGTATTGACGGTGAGAATCCAGTGTATTGGAAGAAGGCCGCTCTGACCTATCAAGCCCTACAAGACTGGGACGAAGCCGATTATGCTTACCGCCAATCGGTGGAATTGGGCAACTACGAATTAGAAACCTACATGGGTTGGGTAGATGTTCTCCTGCGCAATGGAGAAGCAGAAGCGGCGATCGATATTTTAAAACAAGGAGTGGAATTTCATCCTGAAAGTGCGGAACTTTTGTATTTGCTAGCAGGCTCAGAATTACAAAGACACCAAACACGTGCTGCTCAAGAATACTTTGGGAAGGCACTACAAATGGATGTGCACAAAATCCGAGTTTTCGAAACCTACTTCCCAGAATTTCTTCAATTGCCCTGGGTGATTGATATCTTTTCAGTTCACAAAAAAGCCTCTACCTAAGAAGCGTTTATGCAGAATAACAGAAGTACCAAAGATTTTGCCTTTTTGGTCCTCAAGGGCATGGGCATGGGCGCGGCCGATGTTGTACCTGGTGTCTCCGGGGGAACGGTTGCCTTTATTTCCGGGATCTACGAAGAATTAATTTCGTCCATCAATTCGATTAGCCCTAGTCTGATCCATGTTTGGCGAAAGGAAGGCTTTGCTGCAGTTTGGAAGCATATCAACGGATCCTTCCTTATCTCTGTTTTTGGAGGAATCTTCATCAGCATATTCTCATTAGCCAAAGCCCTAAGTTGGTTGCTCGAAAATCACCCGGTCTTGGTCTGGTCTTTTTTCTTTGGCTTGGTTTTGGCTTCCGTGATTTTTGTTGGGAAAGAAATTAAAAAGTGGTCCTTCCTCTCCATTGCGCTCTTTATCGCTGGAGCAGGGGTAGCCTTCTGGATTACCATCTTGCCTGTGAGTGCGGAAGTCGATAGCCTCCCCTATCTATTCCTTTCCGGGGCCCTAGCGGTATGCGCCATGATTCTTCCAGGGATATCGGGATCCTTCATTCTGGTACTTTTGGGTTCTTACAAAGCAGTACTGGACGCGGTACACGAAAGAAAAATTGCAGAAGTATTAACGGTAGGTATGGGAGCCGTTATTGGCTTGTTGAGCTTTTCACGACTCCTGAAATGGCTTTTTGAACATTACCGAAACAGCACATTGGCCTTATTGACCGGTTTTATCCTGGGCTCTTTGAATAAAATCTGGCCTTGGAAAGAAGTGGTTGAATCCCGTGTGATTGACGATAAGGTTATCCCTATTCGCGAAATCAACCTCTTCCCTGAACAATTCGACGGTGATCCGCAATTATTAGGCGCTGTTCTCCTAGGGATACTGGGTTTTTCACTTATTTTTATCCTGGAAAGGCTGGCCGCTAAAAACTAGGTCAGAACCAGGTATGGAGTATTCACGATCGATTCTTGATTACATTTTCTTGTTGATTAAAGGCATGGCCATGGGAGCGGCTAACAAAGTGCCTGGAATCTCTGGTGGGATCGTCGCATTCGTGGGAGGCTTCTATGAAGAATTTATATACTCCTTGCAAAAAATCAACGGTAAGGCCTTTCGCCTCTTCTTCTCTGGGCGTTTTCGCAGTTTTTACCGCTACATCAATGGTAACTTTTTACTCTTCCTTCTTTCCGGTATGCTCATCAGCTATTTCAGCGTTGCCCGGCTCCTGGATTACTTTCTGGAAAAAAAGGAACTCTATGTTTGGTCGGCCTTTTTTGGAATGATCCTGGGCTCGATCTACTACATCTCTAAAGATTTTAAACACTGGAACGAAAAAACTCTGACCGCTGGTATTTTGGGCTTGATCTTGGGTATTTCAATCAGTTTTTTGAATCCGGCACCAGAGAATGACAACCTGTATTTTATTTTCTTTTGTGGCATTATTAGTGTCTCCGGGATGACTCTCCCCGGGCTTTCAGGTTCCTTTATTTTGATTTTACTGGGCAATTACGTGCTCTTGTTGGTTGATTCGGTCAATGCCCTTTACCTGACCTTCTCGGAGCTCTTCAATGGAGACTACAGTTTTATGGAAAACGAGGAGCGCCTTCACACCTTGAAGATTCTTGCGGTATTTACCTTGGGATCTTTAACCGGCTTGGTCACGCTCTCACATTTGCTGGGCTATGTACTAAAGCGCTACAAAAAAATCACGACGGCTGTTATTGTAGGCTTCATCACCGGCTCCTTGGGGGTTATTTGGCCTTGGAAAAGAACCGTATTCAAAACAGATTCAGGAGGAAACATCCTTCTGGATACCAACGGCGATAAAATTATTCAGAATTACAAGCGCTTCGTGCCTGACTTCGGCCTAGAGGAGACCTTGTGGGCGGGCTTGTACATTGTAATGGGCATTGTAATTCTACTCTTACTCGAATGGTATGGCGACAGACAACAGCGCAAAAAAGGCAATTTACGGTCTGCTGGGTAAGGACATCGATTACTCTTTTTCTCGATCCTATTTTACGGAAAAATTCAAGCGCGAACAGCGAACAGATGCGGTCTACGTAAATTTTGATCTTCAAGACTTGACAGAATTACACGAAGTTTTGAAGACTCAAAACCTCTCTGGAATGAATGTGACCATTCCTTACAAGGAGAAGGTTTTCCCCTTCCTAAGTACACTTGACCCTGTCGCTGAAAAAATCGGCGCAGTGAACACCATCGCCCTAACACCGCAGGGGCTAAAAGGCTACAATACCGACGCCTATGGCTTTGAGCAAAGCCTCCTCCCCCATCTACATTCCACCAGAGGTAAAGCACTGGTGCTTGGAAGCGGCGGAGCTTCAAAAGCCGTCTGCTACATCCTCAAACAACTCGGATTTAAATTAGACAGAGTCTCCAGAGACCGAGAGAAAACAGGAATGAATTACCAAGACCTGGAAGAAAAAGGCTTAGGCGGCTATCAGGTGGTGGTCAATACTACCCCTTTGGGAACCTTTCCAGATGTCGAAACCAAACCCTCCATTCCCTACTCCACCATCTCTTCGAATTGCCTGGGATTTGACCTGATCTACAACCCGGATAAAACAGCATTTTTAAAAGCCTTTGAACAAGCTGGCGCCTCTATTCAAAATGGCTTGGCCATGCTGGAATTTCAAGCCGAAAAGGCCTGGGAGATCTGGCAACAGCACCGCATTTCGTAAAGAGCCGATCAACGGTCAATATATCTGTTCTACGTTTCCTTGTGGCCTGAATACTTTGTGTATTTTTACCAGGTGAATTAAACCAGATCTTTTACTTGATGTGGTCATCACTTAACCAATAAAGAGCATCGTCATGATTGAGAAAGACGAACAACTGTCGCCAGAATCGACAGGTAGCGAAGAAACAAAAGCAGTTGAGCAAAACCCTGCTCCTGCAGAAAAGGTCGAGACCGAAGTGACACCAGCTCCTTCGGAGTCAGAACCTGTTAAGAGCGAAGAGCCCAGCGCTGAATCAGCCGAAAGCCCCGCAGAAGCCAAAGCAAAAGGACAAACAGAAGAAAGTCCTGGAGAGACCCAAGAGGCAATTGATGAAGCCAACGCAGAGGATGCGGAAGACGACGACAACAACCGCCGTCACCAAATCCCATTGTTGGACTACGATTCCCTCTCCATGGAAAACTTGGTCGGAGAGTTGCAAAGGTTGGTGAGAACCGAAAAGGTTCAAGCCATCAACACCCACGTCAATCAGATCAAACGCTCCTTTGATCAGCAGTTCAAATCCCTCTTTGAAGAAAAGAAGGAAGAATTCCTAGAAAACGGGGGCAATGAGATCGATTTTCGATTCAGCTCAGTCTCTAAAAGGCAATTCAACGAAGTATATAAAGAATACCGAGAAAAGCGAGATGCCTATTACAAGAACCTGGAAAAACAACTCGAGAGCAACCTTCAGGATCGCCTGGCCATCATTGAAGAACTCAAGTCGTTGATCAATGTCGAGGAAGACATGAACAACACCTACCAAAACTTCAAAGCGCTCCAGGAAAAATGGAGAAATGCAGGGCCAGTACCTCGTAACCAATACAACGATGTGTGGAGAACTTATCACCACCACACCGAAATATTCTACGACTTCCTACACCTGAACCGCGAGCTGCGCGATCTGGATTTCAAACACAATTTGGAAGAGAAGCAAAAGCTAGTGGAGCGTGCAGAGGGCTTGGTTCAAGAACCCGACCTGAGTAAAGCTTTCTTCGAGCTACAGACCCTCCACAAAATCTGGAAAGAAGATATAGGGCCCGTAGCTAAGGAGCACCGTGAAGCCATTTGGAAGCGTTTTAGTGCAGCAACCAAACTGATGCACCAAAGACGGCAGGATCACTTCAAAGAACTCGAAGCCGGGTACGAAGTCAACCTGGAAAAGAAAAAAGGAATTATCGCTTCGATCTTGGATCAAGCAGAAGGCTTGGCCAAAGACCACAAAGCCCTTCAAAAGCAAATGAAGGCAGTTGAAGCTCTTCGCGAAGAATTCTTTAAAGCTGGGAAAGTCCCTCAAAAAGTAAATGAGGCGACCTGGTCTGAATTCAAGGAAGCTGTGCGACAATTTAACCGCAAAAAGAACAGCTTCTACAAAGACCTTAAGAGGGAACAACAGGACAACCTGGAGAAAAAGCGCAATTTACTGGCCTTGGCAGAAGCCCTAAAGGACAGTGAGGATCACGCAACAGCTACTCCTGAAATGAAGAGAATCCAAAACGAATGGAAGAAGATTGGCCATGTGCCACGGAAATATTCTGATAAGATTTGGAACGACTTCAAGGCGGCCTGTAATCACTACTTTGACCGTCTACACGATAAAAGAGACGCTTCTCACCAGGTAGAACTCGAGCATTACGAGAACAAAAGAAAGTGCTTAGATCGCCTGAAAGAGTTTCAATTGAGCGGTAAAAGAGAAGACGACCTCAATGCCATCAAAGGCTTTATCGCCGAATGGAAATCATTTGGACGTATTCCTCAGAACAAACTCCACATCAACAACAAGTTCAACAAAATTATCGATGCCCTTTTCAAAAAACTGGATATCGACAAGCAAGAATCGGAACTGTTGAAGTACGGAGACAAAATAAGCCAATTAGCTGGTGGGCAGGATGACAGAGCTATCCAAAAGGAACGCTCGTTTATCCGCAAGAAGATCGACGAGAGCAATGCAGAGATCAGACAGCTCGAAAACAACCTGCAGTTCTTCTCGAATGCGTCAGAAGACAACCCACTGGTAAAAGAAGTGGTTTCCAAGATCACCAAGCACCGCGAATCCTTGGATACGTGGAAGGCCAAGCTCAAAAAGCTAAATATCATGGAAAATCAGCTCAATAAGCAGGTCGAAGAAGAAGCTCCTTCCGATAACGAAGCGACAGAAGGCGTGGATTAATTCTGCCCCTAATACTGTTCTACCAAATAATTGATCAGGTCTGTGGTGGTCACAATGCCCACCAATTCTTCCCCGTCAACGACCGGAAGGGCATGAAATTCTTGGGTCGCTAAAAAAGCGGCCACCTCACGTATACTTGCGGTAGAAGGAACACTGATGATATTTTTTGCCATCACCTGCTCAATGGAGAACATATTGTAGACAATGGTTTCAACCTGTTCCTCTTCAGAGCCAATGGCATCGGCAAAACTGATGCGCAATAAATCTGTGTAGCTAAGCATTCCTAGGATTTCTTTCCCTTGAACAACCGGAATGTGCCGAATTCTATGTTTTTTGAAAAGTTCCTCTGCTGTGACCAGGTCATCTACAGGACTGAGGGTCACCAGCTCGCGGGTCATAATCTGGGATACGGGGACTCTTTTTTCATGACTAAGACTTTTAGAATACTTCAAATGTATTCCGATGCCTTGTCCTAAAAAATGACTTCTATCAGGTACTTGATTTCTACTTGGCGATATTGACTGAACGGGTTTCTCGGATCACGGTGACTTTCACCTGCCCCGGATAGGTCATATCAGTTTGGATTTTCTGGGAGATTTCAAACGACAGCTCAGCTGCCTTGTCATCGTTCACTTTTTCACTTTGAACAATAACCCTCAGCTCGCGGCCTGCCTGAATAGCATAGGCTTTTTCCACTCCTTTAAAGCCCAGAGCAATATCTTCCAGGTCTTTCAATCGTTGAATATAACTATCTAAAACCTGTCGACGAGCACCAGGGCGTGCACCGCTAATGGCATCACAGACTTGGACGATCGGCGAGATTAAACTGGTCATCTCTATTTCGTCGTGGTGAGCTCCAATGGCGTTGCAGACTTCTTTTTTCTCGCCGAATTTCTTTGCCCATTCCATACCAAGGATGGCGTGTGGGGTCTCAATGTCAACTTCGGCTTGAGGTACCTTCCCGATATCGTGTAACAGACCTGCGCGCTTTGCTAATTTGGGATTGAGACCCAATTCTGCCGCCATCACCCCACAGAGCTTCGCTACTTCACGCGAGTGTTGTAACAGATTCTGTCCATAGGAAGACCGGTACTTCATACGTCCTACCGCCTTGATTAATTCGGGGTGTAATCCGTGAATACCCAAATCGATAACCGTTCTCTTTCCAATCTCAATAATCTCCTCGTTGATTTGCTTTTCGGTCTTTTTAACAACCTCTTCGATTCGGGCCGGGTGTATCCGCCCATCAGTGACCAAACGGTGCAACGAGAGTCTCGCTACTTCCCTACGCACCGAATCGAAACAAGAGAGAATAATCGCTTCCGGTGTATCGTCCACAATGATCTCTACGCCAGTGGCTGATTCAATCGCTCGGATATTTCGACCTTCACGCCCTATAATACGGCCTTTCACATCGTCTGATTCCAAGTTAAAAACAGAAACACAATTCTCTACGGCTTCTTCCGTCCCGATGCGCTGGATGGTGTTGATTACAATCTTTCGTGCCTCTTGCTGTGCACTGAGTTTGGCCTCTTCCAGAGTAGTTTGCAAATAGGCCATGGCGTCAGTCTTGGCCGTCTCTTTTAAGGACTCCATCAACTGGGATTTGGCGTCCTCGGCAGAGAGACCAGAGATGACCTCCAGCTGCTGTACTTGGCTTTTGTGTAATTTTTCGGTTTCTGTCTGCTTCTTGTCCAGCACTTCACTTTTGTGCTCAACTTCGGCCAGCTTAGAAGACAACTGCTCGTTCAGTTGCTTGTTGCGGTTCAGCTCGCTGCTGACTTTGGATTCCTTATCGCGAATACGCTTTTCGGCCTCGGCCATCTTCTTTTCTTTGCCCATGATGACCTTCTCGTGTTCACCCTTCAGCTCCAAGAACTTCTCCTTGGCTTGAAAAATTTTATCCTTCTTGATGCTTTCCCCCTCTTTTTTCGCTTCTTTCAAAAGAGTCTCTGCTTCTTTCTTAGCAGAATTGATGAGTTGTGTTCCTTTGTTTTTTTCCAAGATTTTTGCGATTCCGAAGCCGAGAAGCAAAGCGACTAAACCGACAACAATCAAGGTTATATTGGTGTCCATATCTGTGTTGTATTAAAATAAAAAACCCACATCAGCGGAAGTTTTGTACAAACTCCTAAAAACAGGTTTAGGGCTAACCAGCTGCGCGAGGATCCTTGACAAGAAGGCCTGCTCTTACAACCGAAACTCACCCTTTTTAAAAAGTGTAATGTTGAGTTTGTCAAAATTAAATGCCAATGTGGGCAGTAACTCTAGCTTATTGCAAAGAACTTAAACCGAACCAAGGGCTTGAGCCAGGAGAGCTTCAAGGTCTCCGAGCCGGTCAGCCGCCTGCTGCATTTGTTCCGATTCTTCTATTCCGCTCTGCTCAATTCGGGAGGCAAACTGTAAGGCACACATGGCCAACACATCTTGTTTATCCCGTACCGCATAGTTTTGCTCAAATTTCTTGGCCAAGAAATCGATATTTTTCGCGGCCTTTCGAAGTCCTTCCTCCTGCTTGGGGTCAATCGTCAATGGATAAACCCGGTCAGCAATAGAAAGCTTTATTTTGAGCTTTTCTCCCATATGGAATGGGCTAGGCCGAAAGTTGAGCTATGCAATCATCCAACTCTCGGATTAGCGTATTTATTTTGAGCTTCGCTTCTGTTTTATTTGTATTACTACCCAACATGCTGTTCGCCATTTTTAAAGCCTGGTATTTTTCTTGCCATTCTTCAGCGACCTCAGACTTTTCCTTTTGCTTCTCTTCCAATGAATCCAATTCTTTTTGCAAAAGCGCGTTTTCCTGTTGGAGCTGCTCCAGTTGTTTAATCAACTGATGCACTCTACTTTCCAGGGAATCCACAACAGAGAGCAATTCGGCCATAAGGCGTACATCATGTGTATTAAACAAATTTAACCATACCTCAACAATCGACCAAGTGTAATACCGAGAGATGAGTGAACGTTATTAACACAGACTTTACTTATTGAATATTGATAAGTACTTTCGTACTAAACCCTGAATCGCTTATGCGCAACGCTACCCTTCTTTGCTTTTTGGTCTGTTTTATGCTGGCGCCGTGCAGCTTCGCCCAGGAACAAGAAAGCAAAAACAACTTTGCCAGTCCTATGGGAATTCCCTGATTCTGGCAGGGACTTTTGGCGAGTTGAGATCCAACCACTTCCATGGAGGAATCGATATTAAAACCCAGGGTAAACAGGGATTGCCCGTCTATTCCATCGGCCCGGGCACGGTCACCCGAATCAAAGTATCTCATTGGGGATACGGCAAGGCCATCTACGTAGCACACCCGAACGGTTACACCTCCGTCTATGGGCATTTACAAAAGTTTGCTCCAGAAATTGAGGCCTATGTAAAAAAGGCACAGTACGAGAAAAGATCCTATGAAATCGAACTCTTTCCGGACTACGGGGAATTGAGCCTTGGTGAAGGTGATCTCTTGGCGTATAGCGGGAATACAGGTGGATCCTCAGGGCCACATTTACATTTTGAAATACGCAACAGTGTAAGCCAAAAACCGACCAATCCCCTGCTCTATGGTTACGAGGTTGAAGATACCACACCCCCCAATGTACAGGAAGTGTATGCTTACCCCTTAGGCAATAGCGCCATTGTCAATGGCAGCAAAGAAAAAATTCAACTTCCCCTGACTTTAAAAGAAGATGGCACCTATGCGACAGAACCCGTCGAGGCTATAGGGAATATCGGTTTCGGTTTTGTTGCCCACGACAAGCAAGACAAAGCCTATAACCGCAATGGGATCTACTCCGCCCAAATCACGGCCAACGGCAAACTCCTGACGGCTTTTGACTTTGAATCTTTTGCCTTTAACGAGACCCGTTATATCAACACCTTAATCGACTTCCCTTACTTTGCACAATACCGCAAACGTATACAAAAAGGCTTCAGAGATCCCGCCAACGCACTTAGTATCTACTCTCACCTAGACAACGATGGTCAACTGCCGGTAAAAGCCGGAGATAAAATCGACGTTCGGCTTACCCTGGCCGATATAGAAGGAAATACCACCAAGGTGCGTATTCCAGTTCTCGGAAAGAATCAACGGGTTATTCAACAAGCAGAAGTATTCAAATCGGCCTATTTTGTTCCCAGAAAACAGAATGTCAACTTCGACTTTAAAGGAGCTTCTGTGAGCTTTCCCTCGAATTCCTTCTACAAGGATGTTTTCCTGGACCTCAAATTCGAAAAGGATACTTTCAAGGTACACGACCGAACACTGGCGGTACACAAGAACTTTACCCTGAGTTTCGATGTATCCAAATACCCCGCTAGCGAACGAAAGCAACTTTACATCGGTCGCTTAGACAAAAACGGACGCGCGAATTATTACAAAACCTATAAGCGGGAATCGTCCTTTAGCACCCGCACCCGCGACTTGGGAAGTTTTGTGATCGCAAAAGATACCCTGGCACCTACCATACGGGCCCGAAACTTTAAAACGGGACAATGGCTGAACAACTACAGCTACCTCAGTCTTGAAATTGACGATAAGGGTACCGGGATCGACACCTATGCCGCGAGCATCAATGGACAGTGGATCCTGATGGAGTACGAACCCAAAAATAAAACCCTAACCTACAATTTTGACGACCGCATCCTGAATACGACAACTTGTCGACTCAAGATTGTTGTCCGGGATAAAGTGGGCAATTCAACCGTTTTTGAAAGCATCTTCAACAGAAAATAACAGACGATTGAACTCCTTTAAGTTCTGGCTCCTGGGTCTTTTGACGCTCTTGCCTTCTTTGAGTAGTGGTCAAACAGCGACGGTCACCGGAATTGTGTTGGACAGCCTGAATCAACCTATTCCTCAGGTCAACATCCGCTCGGCCTCGGGAGGCACAACAACGGACGACAACGGATTTTACTTACTACAGATAAAGGCTGATGTCGAAAACACTTTGGTCTTCTCTCATATTAGCTACCAGGACATCATTATTGATGGGCTTCTCTTAAACACCAACGAAACCTTTGAGTTTAACCTGGTCATGAAGGAGGGCCCCATTCAAGTGAGCGGTGTGGAAGTAACCGCCACAGGGATCAAAAAATTTCAAGGAATTACAACCTTAGCTCCTGAATTGGTTCGAAAGATTCCCGGTGCGAACCCGGGGGTGGAAACTATACTCAAGTTGCTTCCCGGTGTATCGGCTAGCAACGAACTCAGCACCCAGTACAATGTACGGGGCGGAAACTTTGACGAAAACCTGGTCTATGTCAACGGTATTGAAGTGTACCGTCCCTTTTTGATCCGGTCTGCTCAACAGGAGGGATTTAGTTTCGTTAACAGCAATATGATTCAAAAGCTGGAATTCTCTGCTGGAGGGTTTCAGGCTCGGTACGGCGACAAGCTTTCCTCAGTACTGGACATCACCTACAAAAAGCCCGTGAGTTGGGGCTTACAAGCCGAAGCAAGTCTTTTGGGAGGAAGTCTCACCTGGGAATCCCGATCCGAAAACAAAGCCCTGAGCGCCTTGGTGGGCTTGCGCTATAGAGACAACGGACTTTTTGTAAACCGACAGCAAACCCAAAGCAATTACAACCCGAGTTTCTTTGATATTCAGAGTTACCTGAGTTACTCCCTCTCCCCTACCTGGCAGTTGAGCTTTTTAGGAACCTTTTCAAGGAACAACTACCGGAACGAACCCCAAAACCGCCAGACCAATTTCGGCACATTAACCGACCCCAGAGCCCTGGTCATCTTTTACGAGGGACAAGAGAACAACCAATTCAATACTTCTTTTGGTGCCTTACAAGCCAAAGTAACCCCAGATGAAAATACGGAGATGAGTTTTACGGCCTCTCTCTACCACACCTTGGAAGAGGAGTTTTCGGATGTGATCGCCTCTTATGAATTGGCGAGTATCAATACCGATTTGGGCAGTGAAGATTTAGGAGAAGTCATCAGTTCGCGTGGAGCCGGAGCTCAACTCACCCGAGCTCGGAACCAACTCGACGCCTTGATTTTTCGAATTTCGCACCGCGGAATTACCCGAAAAGACAACAGCGAAATCCGATGGGGACTCAATTACGCGAGAGAAGACTTTCGGGATGTCCTTCGCGAGTCCGAGTTTATCGACTCCCTTGGATTTTCGATTCGACCGAACGAGCCTCCCGTTCCCAATGACCAACCCGAAACCCCATTTGAAGGAGAGCTTCTTCCTTTTGACGCCGTTCGTGCCCAGAACACCTCCGCTACTGACCGACTGACCGGATTCCTACAGTGGAGTGATCGGCGTGAGTGGAAAAACAGTGAGGTGTATTACAACCTCGGTTTCCGAACGCATTATTGGAACCTAACAACGCCAGGAGCCCCACCCAGTAACGAATTTCTTTTTAGTCCACGTGGACAGTTCTCCATCAAACCGGATTGGGCAAGCGATGTGCTCTTTAATTTGGCTGTTGGCCTGTATCAACAACCGCCTTTTTACAGGGAATTCAGGCAACTCGACGGGCAACTCAACCCGGAGGTGAGAGCACAAAGGGCCTGGCACTTCGTTTTCTCCAACCAATATAGCTTCTCTCTATGGGACCGTCCCTTTACACTTAATAGCGAGGCGTATTATAAAAACCTCAGTCGAGTGAATGCCTATACCGTGGAAGATGTGCGCATTCGCTATCGGGCAGATAATGATGCGACCGCTTACGCTTATGGATTTGACTTTCGCCTCAATGGTACTTTTGTTCCCGGAACAGAGTCCTGGCTGAGTGTTGGATACCTCAAAACAGAAGAAAATATTCAAAGCAGGGGCTTTATCTCTAGACCCACAGATCAACGCCTCAAGTTCGGTTTACTTTTTCAGGACTACGTTCCCAGTATTCCCAACCTAAGGCTCTATTTAAATCTGGTGTACAATACAGGTGTCCCGGGCGGCTCTCCGAACAATGAGGACCCCTATAATTTTCAAAGCAGACTGCGGGATTATCGCCGGGCAGATTTAGGAATTTCCTATATTTTTGTAGACGCAGACAATCGGGCAGATCCGGATCAATGGCTCCACGCATTCAAAGAACTGTATTGTGGTTTTGAATTGTTCAATATGTTCAATAACCAGAACTCCATTACCAATACTTGGGTGCGAGACGTAGAAACTCAAAGTCAATTTGCCGTACCCAATTTTCTGACGCCAAGGGTATTAAATATTAAAGTTGGAATGCGGTTCTAAAACCGCTGGCAGGATATGGCACATTCAGGAAGAAAGAAGCTTTTGGGTTTTTTGGGGGTATTTTGCTTCTTCGCCTCCGTTTACGCTCAAAAAGACATCTACGAAAGTAGCCTATTTGACGAGCTCTCCAGCGACCATGAAGTGCTTGCGATCATCCCCTTTCTCACGCAGTTAGAGCTCAATCAGGACCTCGCAAGGTTTGAGAAAAAACGCCTTGCACAAAACGAGGGCTACGCGGTGCAAGAGGCCCTGGAGATCTACTTTTCCAATCGCCGCAAGCGCAAGAAATTTCAAGTTGAATTTCAAAATACCAAAGATACCAACGCCCTACTGGCACAGAATGGCGTAACCTATGCCAATATCGATATCTACACCACTAAAGAACTTTGCGAAATTCTGAAGGTCGATGGCATCATCAGCGGAAACCTTACCTTGAACATTCTGCTTTCTAAGGGAATCTCGACAAAATTCAATCTATGGGATTACTTTAACCGCGACTCTAACTACGGACGTATAGGGATCAAGATATCAGATGCTAAGAGCGGAAAATTACTCTGGCGATTCGAAAAGGAGATCACCAAAAAATCCGGAAAGAATACCACAGAGCTCATCGATAAAATGATGAAACAGGCTTCTCGTAAATTTCCTTACGACAAGGAAAAGAAGAAAAAACGCAAGAAGCAGGAAAGCTAAACCTTCGCTACAGCCCCCTCTTTTACAAAGGCCTCCAATACCTCAACCACATAGTCCAGTTCTTCCTTGGTATTGTATATAGAGAACGAAAAACGCAAAGAAGGACAACGGTTCTGCTTCTCATCAAGGACTTGAGCCAGCACGTGAGAACCTCCCTCACTTCCCGATTGGCAAGCACTTCCCTTTGAACAGGCAATCCCTTTTAGATCCAAATGAAACAGCAGCATAAGAGCCTGCTGCTCATTCAAAGGCAAGCGGGTATTCACAAGGGTATAGGTGCTTTTTTCGAGATCGGATGAACAACCGTTGAAAGCGATACCCGGGATGCGCTCCTCCAATTGATCAATGAAATAGGATTTCAGATCCTTGACATAGGCCTTTTCTTTATCCATATTCTCCAGAGCAAGATCCAGAGCCTTCTCCATACCCAAAATGTTGTGGTAAGGTTCCGTTCCGGCACGAAACCCACGTTCTTGACCTCCTCCGACAATAAAGGACTTCATTCCCGTATTCTTTCGTATGTAGGCAAAACCAACACCTTTTGGCCCATGAAATTTATGAGCGGCTGCGGTTATAAAGTGGATGGGCAATTCGGCTACATTCCAGGGGTAATGACCTACAGACTGAACCGTATCGGAATGAAAATAAGCCTCGTATTGTTCACAGAGTCCAGCTACTTTCTGAATATCGATTATGGTGCCGATCTCATTGTTGACGTGCATAAGGCTCACCAATGCCTTCTTCGGTGAGGCACTGAGCTTATTTTCAAGATCGCTCATCGAAGGCTGCCCTTCAGAATCCACCTCGATAAACTCAAGTTCTACATTGGTCTCTTCTGCTAGAATTTCGGCCGTGTGCAAAACGGCATGATGCTCAATCCTGGTGGTTAAAATTCGCTCTACCTCCAAATCTCGGACTGCACAGCGCAAAATCATATTATCGGCTTCCGTACCTCCTGAGGTAAAAATGATTTCAGAAGCCTGGGCACCCATATGCGCAGCAATACTCTTGCGTGCTTTTTCAATGGCTGACCTGGCACTGCGGCCGAAGGAATGGATGGAAGAAGGGTTTCCATAACACTCCTGTAGGGCTTGCGTCATAACGGCAATCACCTCATCCCGAACGGGAGAAGTTGCTGCGTTATCTAAATAAACCTTCTTTGTCATATGCCGGTCTTTAGCGGATGGTAAAAGTATTATTTTTCCAGAAATAGTCGCCTCTGAGATTGCAACCGAGGTAGCGAAGTTTTACTTTTGAATCTATGAGAAAGCGTATTCTTGTGACCTTTGCCATCCTCGCCCTACTGGTTACCGCCTGTGACGACGGAAATTTACAAATCGAAACCCTCGATTTTGACAGTGTCTCAGCAGAGAGCTGCGACAGCCCCATTACCACCTCAACCTCCATTTTTTTCAAGATCAATGGGGACGAAGTTCTTATTCTAGATCTGGCTTCTGGCTTACTTGCCAATCAAGTGACTGAAGCCCCTCGCACAAGTAGCTTTCCGACGAACAGTTCTCTTACCTATCGGATTTTTAACGGTTCGGTTTCTAGCAGTTACTTCTGCGATGATATTCCCCCGATCAGTCCGATTGTGATTGAAGAAATTCAAGCTTCTGCAGGAACGGTCATGGTTTCAACCAGTTCTGAAGACGGAGTGACCTTCACCCACACCATCGAATTGGAAGGGGTGACCTTGCTCAATGGAACTAATGAGCGCATAACCGATTTGAGCATTAATGAATTTGGGACGGTTACAACGACCAACTAGGCCCCTAGTATTCCTCTCTTGCATTTTGGTAGAGGTACACTTCTGTTGCCCCCCATCCGTATTTTTGAAAATCTGCCTCGTAATGGCGTATTCCACTGTATTTCTTCAGTAAAAAACCCAATTCCGTCTTCAGCACCCCTTGTCCCACACCGTGGATGAATACCACTCGCTGAATTCTTTTTGAGATAGCAAAGTCCAGTTGCCTTTTTGCCGTGTCCAATTGCAAGTTAAGAATATCAAAAGGGTCTATCCGGTCTGCCTCTGGATTGAGGTGATGCGCATGCAGATCAACTTCCAAGGCAGGCACCTCCTTCTTGGGCATCTTAGGGCTTCCCTTCTTTTTCTGGGGGGCATCCTTGGCGTTCTTGGATTGCGCTGCCTGAAAATTACTGACCTGAAAATCTTCCCCTAAGCGAATTAATTGATCCAAAGCGTATTCCAACTCAAAGCCCTCATCCAGTTCGACCCATACCTGATCTCCCTGAATCTCAAGAACAACTCCCTGGAGGGCTTCATCCAAAACCTCTACGCGATCTCCAATGGTCAAACTTCTCATGGCCTTGCTTTATTCCTTCAGGTTAAATGCAAAAATAATAGTATTTTAACCTTGAAAACAGACCAATCATGTCCTGTACTTGTGGCGCTGCGCCTCTTATTAGCGAAGTCACTGTCCTATTAGGGATTTCCTTGGAGAAGTACATGCTTCCCTGTCAAACCAAAGCGATGCTGGGTTTTGATTGTCCGGGATGTGGGATTCAACGATCCATTCAGTTTTTAGTCAATGGAGAACTGTGGCAAGCTTTTAAAATGTACCCGGCCATCTATCCGATGATCGGTTTTTTTCTTGCGCTCCTAATCAATCTTATAAAACCAAAAGCTATACCTCAAAAAGGAGTTATTTTTTTGGCCTTTAGCACAATAACCTTAATACTAGCAAACTTTATTTATAAACTTTTCCTCTAAATTAACATTATGGAACAACAAAAATTGCCCAATGCAACCACCGCCCTCATTCTGGGGATCGTCTCTTTTATCTGCTGCTGCTTCAGTAACGGTATCGGAGGGGTCATCATGGCGGGAATTGCCTTGTTTCTGACAAAGAAAGATACCTCAACGTACAACGAAAACCCAGAGCTCTACACCAATTTTGGGACCGTAAAAACAGCTAAAATCATTTCTTGGATTAGCATGGTCATCTCGCTAATCATTGTAGGAATCTTGGTCTTCCAAATCATTGAAGCTGGAGGAATTCAAGCCTGGTTCGAGCAGTCTCAGCAGCGCCAGCAAGAAATCCTAGATCAATTCGGTATTGAATTAGAATAGACCTATGGAAACCAATAATCCAGCTGTTAGACCGCCGAAGCCAAGTAATTACTTGGCCTTGGCCATTATCACCACCATTTTGTGCTGCCAGGTGACTGGAATAGTCAGTATCATCTACGCCGCCAGAGTGAATGAACTTTACGAAAGAGGAGAGTATGCTGAAGCCGAAAGGGCTTCCAAAAACGCCAAAATTTGGGGACTGGTCGGAATAGGCCTCTTTGTCGTCATTATGGTGGTTTATCTCGCCATCTTTGGGTTTGCCATTTTCGCAGAAGCCAGTAACGGTGATTTCAACTTTTAAGAAAAGTTGGTTAACAATAGGAATAGGAGTGCTGGCCTTGCTGGCACTCCTACTCTTTTTTAAGGTCAATCCTGAAGGAAACACATTTTTCCCGAAGTGTCCTCTGCATCAGCACACGGGAATCTACTGTTCGGGCTGCGGGAGTCAACGCGCTATTCATGACTTGCTCAATGGGCAGCTTACGGAAGCCGCTTCACATAATGCTCTCCTGCCTTTGGCGCTCCTTGCCCTCTTCCAGCACTACAGTCTGAAGGGTATGGGTTTACTCAGGCACCCAAAAACAGACAAGCTCCGCCTCTGGGCCGAAAACCAAAAAAGCTGGTTAACCCATCGCTACGCGCCTCTGGTCATACTCGTCTTGGCGCTGGGCTTCATGCTCCTGCGCAACTTGCCTTTTGAAAGTTTAGAATTTTTGCGGCCTTAGTCTTAATTGGCCACTTCCGAAATGAATTTAAGTCGGTACAAGCGAATCTCTTCGTCTTCATACTCTCCTTCAAATTCATCAACGGCCTCCTGAATAGAATCGGTTTCGGCCTCTAGAAAATACTCGTGGATTTCTTCTTGTTGGTCCTCATCCAGGATTTCGTCAATCCAATAACCCAGATCCAACTTCGTTCCGCTAAAAACAATTTGCTCCATGGCTTTGATGAGTTCGTCATGCCCTAAGCCTTTGGCATCGGCAATATCATCCAGCGGTAGTTTGCGGTCGATGTTTTGAATGATATAGAGCTTTAAAGCTGAATTGGCGCCTGTACTTTTGACTACCATATCTTCGGCTCGCTCTATGCCCTTTTCTTCAACGTATTTCTTAATCAATTCGACAAAAGGGGCTCCGTACTTCTTGGCCTTACCTTCTCCTACCCCATGTACGGCCTGAAGTTCTTCCATAGTGATCGGGTACTTCGAAGCCATATCTTCCAAGGAGGGATCCTGAAAAATGACAAAAGGAGGAACTTCTCGTTTTTTGGATTCACTCTTGCGCAAATCTTTTAGGAGATTCATCAGATCCCGATCCAAAGCGCCTCCAACTCCCGCAGGGATCGGTTTATCAGCCTCTTCTTTGGAAGGAAATTCATGATCCCGGGCCATAGTGAAGCCTTCGGAAGAAGCGTAAAAGTCCTTACCGTTTGGCGTTATTCGAAGAACACCATATTGCTCAATATCTTTTTTGAGAAGACCAGCGACGAGCATTTGCCGGCATAGGGCCATCCAATAGGATTCCTCTTTTTCTTTACCCAGTCCAAAATAATCCTGGCCCTCTATTTTTAAAGTACTGATTAGAGAATTCAGCTGACCCACCAAGATTTTAACCACCTCCCGGCTTTTGAATTTTTCTTTGGTCTGAAGAATGACTTCGAGCAGCTTACGGGCCTCTGGCCCTGCCTCTTCCTTCGGTTTTGGATTACGGGCGTTATCGTCCATTTCGGCCCCATCTCCATGCTCGGCGTCGTACTCCTCGCCGAAATAGTGAAGGATGAACTTTCGGCGTGACAAGGACGTTTCGGCATAAGCGACGATCTCTTGCAACAGCGCTTGCCCTACTTCTTGCTCAGCGACCGGCTTGCCCGACATAAACTTTTCTAGCTTCTCGATGTCTTTGTAAGCATAAAAAGCTAAACAATGACCTTCTCCCCCATCTCTTCCCGCCCGACCGGTTTCCTGGTAATAGCTTTCAATACTCTTGGGCATATCGTGGTGGATAACAAAACGAACATCGGGTTTGTCAATCCCCATTCCAAAGGCAATGGTGGCCACGACTACATCCACCTCCTCCATCAGAAACATATCCTGATAGCGAGAGCGGGTTTTGGAGTCAAAACCAGCGTGGTAAGGCACTGCGCTAATCCCATTGACCTGAAGAACCTGAGCCAATTCCTCAACGCGCTTGCGGCTCAGGCAATAGACGATGCCCGATTTACCACTGCGCTGTTTAATAAAACGAATAATGTCGGCGTCCACCTGGCGAGTCTTGGACCGTACTTCGTAAAAGAGATTGGGTCGATTAAAGGAAGCCTTAAATACCTGGGCGTCGTTCATGCCCAAGTTTTTGATAATATCTTCTTGAACTTTAGGTGTTGCTGTGGCTGTCAATCCAATCAGCGGGATGTCTTGTCCCAAACGATTGATGATGTTGCGCAGATTCCGGTATTCCGGCCGGAAGTCATGCCCCCATTCCGAAATACAGTGGGCTTCATCGATCGCGACAAAAGAAAGCGTGACTTTTTTAAGGAACTCCACGTTTTCTTCTTTGGTCAGGGATTCTGGGGCGACATAAAGCAATTTGGTCTTCCCATCCAGAATATCTTCCCGAACCTGCTTGATTTCGGCCTTGGTCAAGGAGGAATTCATCACATGAGCAATGCCGTGTTGTTCGGACAGGCCTCGAATCGCATCCACCTGATTTTTCATCAAGGCAATCAAAGGAGAAACCACAATGGCTGTGCCTTCTTTCATCAAAGCAGGCAGTTGGTAGCAAAGGGACTTACCGCCGCCTGTGGGCATAATGACAAAGGTATCTTGCCCTGCCAATACACTTTCAACCACTCCTTGTTGCAACCCTTTGAATTCAGAGAACCCAAAGTGTTGTTTCAAAGCCTGATGCAAGTCTGTCGATGTAAGACCCATAGTCTAATCTGAAATCGATCGTTTAGAGACTAACGCTAAAATTAGATTTATGCGTATTTTCCTGCAAATAAGAAAAAAACCGCCAGCAGCGGTTAAAGCCCTCAATTGATTAATTTTGTAAACTAAATATAAGACAAACTTTTAGTTCGACTTGCCTACTCAACCTGCAAAAAACATTATCGAAATTGGGAGAAGAACCTTCACCCAGGAATCAGCCGCTCTGATCCGACTCAGTGAACTGATCGACGAGTCTTTTGAAAAAGCGGTTCTCGCGATGAAGGCTTGCTCCGGTCGGGTGGTAATCACGGGTATAGGAAAAAGCGCTTTAATCGGGAACAAGATTGTCGCAACGCTCAACTCCACGGGAACCCCGGCCGTCTTTATGCATGCCGCCGAAGCCATTCACGGAGATTTGGGAACGGTACAGAAGCTCGATGTGGTGCTTTGTATTTCGAATAGCGGGAGTACGGAAGAAATCCGTATGCTCATTCCCCTGATCAAAAGAGGAGGCAATGTATTAATCGGACTGACGGGTCGTGAAGACTCCCCCTTGGGTCAACAGTCGGATATTCGCTTAAATACCCATGTGGAAGAAGAAGCCTGCCCACTGAATCTGACCCCGACAACCAGTACGACCGCTCAACTGGTCATGGGAGATGCCTTGGCCATTGCGCTTTTGGAACTGAGAGGATTTGGTCCGGAAGACTTTGCCCATTACCATCCCGGAGGAGCCCTGGGTAAAAAACTGTACCTCCGAGTTGGCGATATTTCTTCCAAAAACAAAAAGCCCCAAGTCGAAGCCGACACTCCTATTAAGAAAGTCATCGTGGAGATCTCAGAAAATATGTTGGGAGTGGCAGCGGTAATGGATCAGGATCAAATCATCGGCATCATTACCGACGGAGATGTGCGCAGAATGTTGGAATCTCATGACAATATCGCCGCTTTGAGAGCCGCTGACATCATGACCGCACATCCGCAATCCATAGATCACAACACCCTGGCCGTAAAAGCCCTTGAGCTTATTCGCGAAAAGAACATCAGCCAGGTACTGGTTACCAAAAATGGAAAGTACCATGGGGTTGTTCATATTCATAACCTCATTAACGAAGGAATTGTTTAATGCCCCAGACCAAGAATGTCCAGGACCCTAATGAAATGTCCTTTTTGGACCACCTCGAAGAACTCCGCTGGCACCTGATCCGTTCCATTGTGGCCATTGTGGTGGTGGGTTGTTTTGCCTTTGTATTCAAAGGATTCATTTTTGACACCATCATCTTCGGTCCCAAGAAGATGGATTTCCCTACCTACCAATTTTTCTGCTCCATTGCCCAATTCTTTGGTATGGAATCGGCCTTCTGTGCAGCTGAGCTGCCCTTTACTATACAGAATAGAACCATGGCTGGTCAGTTTTCGGCCCATATCTGGACTTCCATGTGGGCTGGCTTTATCCTGGGCTTCCCCTACGTATTATGGGAGATGTGGCGTTTTATAAGCCCTGGACTCTACGAGAAAGAACGCAAGTATTCGCGAGGCTTTATCGTGATTGCCTCCCTGCTATTTTTTATGGGCGTCCTCTTTGGGTATTATGTGGTGACTCCTCTTTCTATCAACTTTTTAGGCACCTACCAAGTCAGTACCGAAGTCAATAACGAAATCGACATCAGCTCTTTTATCGCCACCGTACGGGCCTCTGTACTCGCCTGTGGTGTTATGTTTGAGTTGCCCATCATCATATTCTTTTTGACCAAGATCGGTTTGGTCACCCCCGAAATTTTAAAGAAATACCGAAAATACGCTTTGGTGATCGTCTTAATTCTGTCGGCAGTGATTACTCCTCCCGATGTGGCAAGCCAGATCATTGTGGCCATTCCGGTATTGATCCTCTACCAGATCAGCATCTATATTTCGGCCTTGGTTATTCGCCAAGAAAACAAACAAAAGAAGAAGGCGAGTTCCCCTCCTTCGCAAATGCCTAACGTGTAAAACGACCTATGTCTGCAGTACAAGAATTCAATGAATACCGTTCCAAGATGAACGAAAAACTTCTGGAGGAGAACAACAAACTCATTAAACGCATATTCAACCTGGACACGAATGCCTTTGCCGAAGGCGCTCTGGACAAAAAAACAAAGGAATTACTGGGCTTGGTTGCCTCCACTGTTTTGCGCTGCGACGACTGTGTACGCTACCACCTGGAATCCGCCTACAAAGAAGGGGCCCGTAGAGAAGAAATTCTCGAGACCTTGGGAATTGCGACACTTATCGGAGGAACCATCGTGATTCCTCACCTTCGCCGAGCCCACGAGTACTGGGGCGAAGTAGAAGCGGAATACCAAGAAGAAAATCTTGGGAATAATGATTAGTTTTGATTAGTAGAGATGAAACTTCGCGCAGATAACATTCTAAAGATTTACGGGGGCCGAAAGGTGGTGAAAGGAATTTCACTGGAGGTCAACCAAGGCGAAATTGTCGGACTTTTGGGGCCCAATGGGGCGGGAAAGACCACCTCTTTTTACATGATTGTGGGTTTGGTCAAACCTGATGGAGGCCAAATCTTTTTGGACCAGCAGGAGATTACCCGCTACCCTATGTATAAGCGAGCCCAAAATGGAATTGGTTACCTCGCACAAGAAGCCTCGGTCTTCCGCAAGCTGAGTATTGAACAGAACATTCTCAGTGTTCTTCAAACCACCAATCTTTCGAAAAAAGAACAGCATATGAAGCTGGAATCCCTGATCAATGAATTTGGTCTGGGACACATTAGAAAGAACCGCGGAGATCTGCTTTCGGGGGGAGAGCGCCGGAGAACAGAAATCGCTCGTGCTTTGGCCACAGATCCTAAATTCATCTTATTGGACGAGCCCTTTGCCGGGGTCGATCCTGTTGCCGTAGAAGACATCCAACGTATTGTGGCTCAACTCAAAAACAAAAACATCGGGATTCTAATCACCGACCACAACGTTCAAGAGACCTTGGCGATTACCGAACGCTCTTACCTCATGTTTGAAGGTGGGATTCTTAAAGCGGGCGTACCGGAAGAACTGGCACAGGACGAGATGGTTCGGAAAGTCTACCTCGGACAGAACTTCGAACTGCGAAAAAAGAAACTGGACTTTTAAGTTTTCTAGGCTTTCTTCTTGTTTATTCCCAGCAAGGACATCCCGATATACAACAAGATGATCAGGGGTATTCCCAGATAACCCAAGGTGAGTAAAAGCACCAAGGCTGCTATCAAAAAGAGAATTGGAACGATATTATCCTGAAAAGAACCCCCTTTAAATTTGAGTGTAAAGAGGCGGAACGGAGCATTCAGTAAGAAGGTACTAAACAGGCATATTGCTGCCAAGGTGTAGGGGTTTGCAAGAAACGCTAACAGGGCTTCAGGGCTTTTATCAGAGCGCAGGATCATGGGAATACTCATCAAGAGCAAGGCATTGGCTGGACTGGGCAATCCCAAAAAATAGGAGCTGCTTTCCATCAGGTTGAAACGACCCAATCGCAAAGCGGTGCTCATGGGTACCAAAACCGCAACTAAAGGCAAGAATTCTTCCCATCGACCCTCGGAGAAGACACGGCCTATATTCCAATCCGGATAATAAGGAATCATGTAAAGAAACATCACCAAAGCGGGCAGTACCCCAAAGCTGACGACATCCGACAAGGAATCGAGTTGTTTACCCAGTTCGCTCGGAACCTTTAAGGCGCGAGCAACCCCTCCATCCAGAAAATCCAGTGCCAAACAAAGGACAAAAAACAAAAAGGTCAGAGACCAGGCTTCCTGAAAGGCAGCGATGATGGCTAAAACGCCTGAGCCCAGATTCATCAGGGTTAAGGCGTTAGGGATGAATTTCTTCAACATGGTTATGGGTCTATACTCTAGGGGTAAAAATACTAATCCTATATTTGCTCTACAGATTTCTCTTATGCGGCCTATTCGATTACTCCCCACGCTTGTGTTGGGCCTCTTTTGTGTCCTGAATTGTTTGGCGTTTCAAACCCCTACCCGTTCGGTTAAATCGGTAGAGCCGGATTCTCTAGCTCGTCTAGCCATGGTCCGGGAACGATTGCCTGAGCTTTCTTCCCAAGCCCGAATAAGTCTGATGACCTGTGCCCGAGGAACTGAACTCTACTCCTCCTTTGGCCACAGCGCTTTTCGCTTGCAGGATCCTGTTTTGGGATACGACTACGTATACAACTACGGCACCTTCAATTTTAATACCCCAAACTTTTACCTCAAGTTTACCCAAGGGAAATTGATGTACCAACTCTCTCGAAGCACCTTCGAGGAATTTTTGTTTGCCTATGAGCTCGAAAAACGGTGGGTCAAGCAGCAGATTCTACGGCTAAATCAAGAACAGAAGCAAGAGTTCTTCGTCTTCCTCGAAAACAATTACCTCCCTGAAAACCGGGAATACCTCTACGATTACTTGTTCAATAACTGCTCGACGATTACTGGAGATGTACTCACGAGTTTATATGGGGATTCGCTTGTTTTCAAGGACTCTCACCTAGAAAAAAGATACACCTTCAGGCAATTGATTCGCCAAAATATTTCGTACAACAGCTGGTCTTCCTTTGGAATTGACTTGGCTTTGGGGTCGGTGATCGATCGAAAGGCCACCGTACGCGAACACCTCTTTTTACCCTATTATGCCCTGTCTCAAATCAGAAATACCGAGCTGGCCGGAGCACCCCTACTGGAAAGGGAACGCACTGTTTTGGATTATGAGGAACTGAGCTCCTCTACCGCCTTTTTTCTTTCGCCCCTGTTCTGGATCAGTGTGCTGATGATTGTGGTTTTGGTGTATACCTACATCGATTACAAATACCAGAAAAGAAGTCAATGGGTGGATTTCTCCGTCTTTTCTTTGACCGGTTTGATCGGGCTAGTCGTCGTTCTACTCTGGTTTGCTACGGACCACAGAGCCACCGCTGCGAACCTCAATGTGATGTGGGCCTTCCCTCTAAACCTAATGGCTGCCTATCCCTTGCTCAAACGATCTTATGTTATAGAGTGGGTTGGCTGGTACCTCTACCTCTTGCTACTCGGACTCCTGGCGAGTTTGGGTGTTTGGGCCATCGGAATTCAATCCTTTTCTCCCGTGCTCATTCCGCTTTGGATTGCTCTGGGTGTTCGGTATGCCTTTTTGTTGTACCGCTATTACCAGGAAGAATACTAATCTCTGATGAGTCGCTTATCCCTTTTTCATCGTTTGAGATTCTGGTGGAAAGCCACCAACCAATATGGAGTCCACTCTCCTTTCCTGTACACTCTCTTGACCAAGACCCTGTACCGATCTCCCCGATTTCAAGGGCCTCAATACTGGCGTCTTCTTCAAAAATGTATCGCCCATTTCAACTTCCGCACGGTTTATTGGGATCCTGAACTCCCCCCAAAACCCAAATTGGACGCCCGGTTTGACTCGGTAAGGTTTGTGGACATCACACAGCTTCCGTCCAGCGAAGAGCCCTTTATGGCTGTGCTGCGACCGGAAAAAGCCAAATCTCTTCTTCAGAGGTCCAGTAACTGGCCAGAAAACAGTTTGATCATCCTTCCCGAAATCCATAGAGAAGACCAGGGACTTCATTGGCAAACCATTTCTTCGGAAAAATCCTTGCAATTGACCGCAGAGTTTTGGAGTTGCGGTTTAGTTATCGTGCGACCTGGTCAACAAAAGGAGCATTTTAGACTGCGCTTCTAAAAGCGTATTTTTACTGTATGGAATTCGGAGAAGATTACACCATTTATTATATCCTGGGAGGATTGGCTCTGGTCTATTTTGGGATGTTATCCAGAAATCGGCGGCAACAGAAATCGCGTAAATCGAGGCGCTTCATGGACCGAAAAAGAAGGGATTCATGAAAATCTACACCAAAACCGGAGACAAAGGGTCGACGAGTTTATTCGGAGGCAGTCGAGTATCCAAACACCACATTCGCATTGAGAGTTACGGCACCCTGGACGAATTGAATTCCTGGCTCGGATTGATTCGGGATCAGAAAATTGATGAAAAGACCAAATCGGATCTCACACGAATTCAATCAGAGCTCTTTACTCTTGGTGCTGAGTTAGCAACAGAGCCCGAGAAATCCGAACGGCTGAAAATCGAGACCCTCGGAGAAAAAGAAATAACTTTTTTGGAAAATGCTATAGACCAGATGAATGAAGCGCTTCCCCCGATGACGCACTTCATCCTACCGGGGGGGCACGCCACGGTTTCGTACTGCCATTTGGCCCGTACCGTTTGTCGACGAGCCGAGCGCCGCATGAGTATGCTCGATGAACAACAGAAGCTTTCTGAGACCAGTCTGGCCTATGTCAACCGGCTCTCGGATTACCTTTTTGTCCTCTCTCGCCATCTGTCTGCGAGCTTGGGTGCAGAAGAAGTCCGTTGGATCTCTGGGCAATAATTCGCGAAACCCCAGCGTTTCTGCCTTATCTGAGCGTTGTTTTAAAAAAAACACAATTCTCTTGACAAAGTCCCGATTAAATCTATTTTTGCAAAAATTAATAACACTCCATTGCTATGTATTGGACATTAGAACTGGCTTCTTATTTGAGTGACGCGCCTTGGCCGGCAACCAAAGACGAGCTAATCGATTACGCTATCCGAACTGGTGCCCCACTGGAAGTTGTAGAAAACCTACAATCCATGGAGGAAGAAGGAGGAGAAATCTACGAATCCATCGAAGAGATTTGGCCAGATTATCCTACAGAGGAGGATTACCTCTGGAACGAAGACGAATACTAACAAAACAAGCGCTAAACGCAATATAAAAAGTCTCCTTTGGAGGCTTTTTTTTATGTAATTTTGGCAGCCTTGGAGCCATTTTAGGGCCAAAAACAGTCTGGAACGGCTTTTGCCGCTTAACCGAAAAATAGATCCATGAGTTTTATCAATTCTGTACTGAAAGTCTTTGTCGGAGACAAATCCAAAAAAGATGTCAGTGCCCTTCAACCCCTGGTCAAAGAAATCCGACTTCAGGAGGAGAAACTCGAATCCCTTTCGCTGGACGAGCTCAGAGGGAAAACAAAAGAATTTAAGGCCCGTATTGCTGAAGACGGAAAAGAGGTCCAAGCCAAAATAGATGCCTTGCTTAAAGAGGCCTCGGAATCTAGCGATATCGATCGCAAAGAGGAGATCTATACCGAGATCGATAAGCTCGAGGAGGAACGCTACAAGATTTCCGAAAAAACCCTAAACGACCTTCTACCGGAAGCCTTCGCTGTTGTAAAAGAGACTGCGAAACGCTTTACCCATAACAAAACCCTGGAGGTGACTGCTCTGGATTACGACAGGAAGTTCTCTGGAGAGAAGGACTATGTAAATCTGGACGGGGACCGTGCGATCTGGAACAATTCCTGGGATGCGGCCGGAAAAGAAGTGACCTGGGACATGATTCACTACGATGTTCAGCTCATCGGAGGGATCGCTCTGCACCAAGGAAAAATCGCGGAAATGCAGACGGGTGAAGGAAAGACGCTTGTGGCAACCTTGCCTTTGTATTTGAATGCACTAGCGGGTAAGGGAGCCCACCTGGTCACCGTAAACGATTACCTCGCCAAACGAGATAGTACTTGGATGGCGCCCCTTTTTGAATTTCACGGTATGACGGTAGATTGTATCGATCGTCACCAACCCAATTCGCCGGCTCGCCGCGCGGCCTACCACGCAGATATCACCTACGGAACCAACAACGAGTTTGGTTTTGACTACCTGCGTGACAATATGGCACATACGCCGGAAGATCTGGTACAACGACCACACCACTACTCTATCGTGGATGAGGTGGATTCGGTCTTGGTCGATGACGCCCGAACGCCGCTTATTATTTCTGGACCTGTTCCGGAAGGAGACCGTCATGAATTCAATGAACTGAAGCCTAAGGTGGCCGATATCGTTCAACGTCAACGAACTTACCTGACGGGAGTCTTGGCGGAAGCCAAAAAGAAAATCGCGGAGGGGGACACCAAAGAAGGGGGATTCCTTTTACTTCGTGTACACCGCGGCTTACCGAAAAACAAAGCGCTTATCAAGTTCCTGAGTGAAGAAGGAATTAAGCAACTTCTTCAAAAGACCGAGAACTTCTATATGCAGGACAACAACCGCGAAATGCCTAAGGTCGACGCGGAACTCCTGTTTACCATCGAAGAGAAGACCAACCAAATCGAGTTGACCGACAAGGGGATCAACCACATCTCGGGCAGCGAAGACACCGAATTCTTTGTCCTACCGGATATAGGGAGTGAGATTGCGCAGATTGAGCAACAGGGTCTAGAAATCGAAAAAGAAGCGGAACTCAAAGACGAACTGTTCAAGGAATTCTCGGTGAAGAGTGAGCGGATTCACACCTTAACCCAATTGCTCAAGGCCTATACCCTCTTCGAAAAGGATGTGGAGTATGTAGTGATCGAGAACAAAGTGATGATCGTGGACGAGCAAACAGGTCGTATCATGGACGGACGTCGTTACTCTGATGGTTTGCACCAAGCGATTGAAGCCAAAGAAAACGTTAAGATCGAGGCCCTTACCCAGACTTTTGCGACCATTACCCTGCAGAATTACTTCCGCATGTACAATAAACTTGCGGGGATGACGGGTACTGCGGTTACGGAGGCTGGCGAATTCTGGGAAATCTACAAACTCGATGTGATGGAAATTCCGACCAACCGTCCCATCGCTCGTGATGACCGCCAGGATTTGATCTACAAAACCAAAAGAGAAAAATACAACGCCATTATCGAAGAAGTGACTTCTATGGCGCAAGCTGGTCGTCCCGTTCTGATCGGTACTACTTCTGTAGAAATATCTGAATTGCTTTCTAAACTCCTCAGTGTTCGTAAAATCGAGCACAATGTACTGAACGCCAAATTGCACAAGAAAGAAGCGGATATTGTCGCAGAAGCAGGAAATCCAGGGGTAGTAACCATTGCAACCAATATGGCAGGTCGAGGAACAGACATTAAGCTTAGCGACGAGGTAAAACAAGCCGGAGGATTGGCCATTGTTGGTACAGAGCGTCACGACTCCCGACGAGTTGACCGTCAGCTGCGTGGTCGTTCCGGTCGTCAAGGAGATGTCGGTAGTTCGCAATTCTACGTTTCATTAGAAGACAACCTGATGCGTTTGTTTGGTTCGGAGCGTGTTGCCAAAATGATGGATCGAATGGGTCTGGAAGAAGGGGAAGTAATTCAACACTCCATGATGACCAAATCCATCGAGCGCGCCCAGAAAAAAGTAGAAGAAAACAACTTCGGTATCCGAAAGCGCTTACTGGAGTATGACGACGTGATGAACGCCCAAAGAGAGGTCGTCTACAAGCGCCGCCGCCACGCACTAGAAGGTGAGCGCCTGAAAGTGGATTTGGCCAATATGATCTTCGACACCTGCGAGAGCATTGTCAATGGGAATAAACTCGCCAGTGATTACAAGAACTTTGAATTTGAACTGATCAAATTCTTCTCTTTGACTTCTCCTTTTGATGAAGCCGAATTCGAAAAAACGACCGAGCAGGAACTCACCTTGAAATTGTATGAGTTGGTGTACCAGCACTACGAAGAAAAAATGGAACGCAGTGCGGCCCACGCCTTTCCGGTAGTCGAGCGAGTGTATCAAGACCAGTCCAACAACTACGAGCGTATTGTTGTTCCTTTTACGGATGGAGTGAAAACCCTCAATGTGGTTTCTAACCTCCAAAAAGCCTTTGAAAGCAACGGAAAACAGCTCATTACTGATTTCGAAAAGAACATCACTTTGGCGATTATTGACGACGCCTGGAAAACGCATTTGCGTAAGATGGATGAACTCAAACAATCGGTTCAACTTGCTGTTCACGAACAAAAGGACCCCCTTTTGATCTACAAGTTTGAAGCGTTCGAGCTTTTCAAAGCCATGATCGACAAGGTCAACCGAGAGGTGATTGCCTTCTTGTTTAAAGGAGAACTTCCCACCGAAGAAGGGACCCAAATTCGGGAGGCTAAACAAGTTCGTCGTTCCAAAGAGAAGTTAGAGACGACCAAGGAAGAAATCCCTAACAGCGATGAGTTGGCTGCCCAAAATCGTGCAGCAGGACAGACAGGACGTCCTGCGCCTCAAGTGACCGAAACCATTATTCGGGATAAACCAAAAATTGGACGCAACGAGAAAGTGACCATCAAAAACGTCATGTCCGGTGAGAGTAAAACCTTGAAATTCAAACAGGCAGAAGCTCTATTAGACAAGGGAGAATGGGTTCTTACCCAAGAGAACTAGGCCTGTTATAAAGTCTGGAATACTGCCCAAAAAAGGCGTATTGACTTTCCGATAAAATTCCGGTAGTTTTACACTATATATGTAGAACTATATGGCCTGGTTGGCCTTTTCGATGAACGACACTCCTTCTGCAGCACCCGATTTGCTGAGAAACACCCGATTGCTTTTGGCGTTTAACGCCTTAGGCATTGTAGTCTCTACCGGAATCGGATTAAGTATCCTTCTTGACGGAAATCAAGGGAATGGATTGGGCTTTGCCTTACTCGGCATTGGCGCCATACTCGGCTTGAATATCCGCAAGCTCAAAATTGGGTTGCAGGATCAGTTACGTGCAAAAGAGCTACAAGATCGCCTGGAAGAAAAAGAAACCTATCTCAAAGAGGTTCATCACCGGGTTAAAAACAATCTGCAAACGGTTTCCAGTTTATTGAGCCTGCAGGCGAGGGCTGTTGATGATCCCAAAATCAGTGCGATTATTAAGAACAGTCAACACCGCGTAGTTACCATGGCGATGGTGCACGAGATGCTCTACAAGAGAGATGATTACGTCTCCAAGATTGAACTAAAACCTTACCTGGAAGAACTCTGTGCTTTTTTGATTCGATCCACCAAAGAGCACGAAGACCAGGTTCAATTGCAATTGAATATTCCGGACTGCAAGTTGAATATCGACACCATTATTCCCCTGGGGTTGATTATCAACGAAATTGTGACCAATGCGCTTAAATATGGTCTTCCCGGAGAAGAAAATGGCTGTATTCAATTACAGCTAAATAAGCTAAGTCGTACAGAATACCAGATGAAAATTAGCGATAATGGTCTCGGCTTTTCGGATTCTATTACGGCACAGAACTCTAAATCTTTAGGACTCAAATTGATCCGTAATCTTGCGCGACAATTGATGGGCGAAATCGAAAAACTACCTGAATCCCCCGGCACCCACTACCGCCTGCTCTTCTCCGAAATTAAAGAAGGCGTGACCAGTGTAGATTAAGCGAAGAGTCTTTTTTATCTTTAAGCAAATCATTCACTTATGCGCTATTTTTCCGTATTGGTCGGTCTACTCCTATCCGTGACCGTCTCCGCCCAAGATTACTTCACCAAAGCCTACACCCCTTTTGAACAAGATATCCCTAGTCCAGAACAGTTCCTGGGCTATGGCATTGGAGAATACCACACCCGGCATGATCGCATTGTTAGCTATTTAGAGGAGCTTGCCAAGGTGTCGGACCGTGCACAATTGGTCGATTATGGACGTACGCATGAGGGCCGACGATTGGTTTTTCTTGTTATTGGCCGTCCTGACCGCCTTCAAAAATTGGGTGAAATTCAAGAATCCCAATGGAAGAGAGCCCAGCTCAAGTCCCAAGATGACAGCTTACCCTTGATTATCAATTTGGCCTATAATGTCCATGGCAATGAACCGTCTAGTTCAGAAGCGGCACTGCTTACCGCCTATACACTGGTAGCTTCCAACCACACCAGCATTCAAAAATACCGTGAAAAAGCCCTCATTTTTCTAGACCCAACCATCAACCCAGACGGGCGAGACCGGCACACACAATGGGCAAATAGCTACCGCGCAACCCCTCTGGTGAACGATCCACAAGACGCTGAGCACAACGAAGCCTGGCCACGAGGAAGAACCAACCACTATTGGTTTGATTTAAATCGCGACTGGCTCTTGGGTATTCACCCCGAAAGTCGTGGAAAATTAAACTGGTACCACAAGTGGTATCCGCATGTGGTGACGGACTTCCACGAAATGGGCACCCAAAGCACCTACTTCTTTGAACCCATGAAGGACATTGGTTCCTTGGATCCTATCATGCCCAAAGAGAATTACGAAGACCTGAACAATCTGTTTGGAGAGTATTTTGCCAGTTCGCTGGACAGTATCGGCTCCTTCTACTTTACACGGGAAGTGTTCGACGGTACCTATCCGGGTTACGGATCCTCGTATCCCGACTTGCAAGGGGGATTAGGTCTTCTTTTCGAACAAGCCAGTTCTAGAGGACATGTTCAAAAAACCAAATATGGCGAGATCACCTTCCCTTTCACTATTCGCAACCAATATGTTTCTGGCTTGACCACAGTAAAGGCCGCAGTAGAAAACGATCAGTTGCTGAAAGATTACCAAAAACGCTTTTTTGAATCGGCTTTAAAAGGCTGGTCCAAAACCAAAATCCGCGGATACTACATCAATGATGAAGGAGATCGCAACCGTTTTAAGGCTTTTGCTGACAAACTCCTCCTCCATCGTATCAAATTCTATAAAAGCGGCAATGGCTATGTCGTTCCAACTTCACAGCCTCAATACCGCATGGTGCAAACTTTCTTTGAGACCTACAGCAAATACAGAGACAGTGTCTATTACGATGCTTCCGCCTGGTCTGTGGCGAATTTTTATCATATTCCCTACAAGGCGGAAACTGCCCTTAATCTGCAGGAAGAAATCACCGATCTGTCTCAATTACCCGAAGCACCTGCTCCGGAAAAGGCCAATTACGCCTACTTGCTCGATTACCAGGATTACAACGCGAACGCGGCCTTGTATTACTTACAATCAAAAGGTTTGGTTTTAGCCAGTGCTTTCAAAGGCTTTCAATCGGAAACCAACAGAGGCAAACAGAATTTTGCAGCAGGGACACTGATGCTACCGGTATCTCGCCAAAAGGCTGACCCAGAAAAAATTTACCAGTGGGTTCGAGAAGCCTGGGAAAAGTACAAGGTGCCCGTATACTCTCTGAGTACAGGTTATACGCCGAACGGGATTGATTTGGGTAGCCGACACTTTAGAACACTGGATCAACCCAAAGCCGCACTCCTTATCGGAGAAGGGACAAGCTCTTATGAGGCCGGTGAGGTTTGGCACCTTTTAGACACGCGATTGCACATGCCGATTTCCAAATTGCGTTTAGCCCAGTTCAAGCGCATGGACCTCTCTCGCTACAACACCCTGGTGATGATCTCAGGGCGCTACAAGCTCGATAAGCGGGATCAGCAAAAGATCAAGGATTGGGTGAGCCGTGGGAATACGCTAATCACAATTGGGACAGCCTCTTCTTGGGCCATCGATAAAAAACTAGTGACCGAGTCCAAGACAAAGGGAAAGAAAGCTGACACCACCAACCTAAAGCGCCTACCCTATATCGATGCCTCGGAGATTGAAGGCAAAGAAGAAGTTGGAGGTGTTATACTGCGTGCTGATCTGGACTTGACCCACCCCTTAGGGTTTGGATATTCCACATCCAGCATCCCGGTTTACAAAAACAACGAAGTTTGGCTGAAGCCGAGTAAAAATGCCTATTCCACGGTAGCGAAGTACACGCAAAAACCCCATATTGATGGCTACTTAACCAAGAAGAATATGGAAGAATTTGTCAAGCCTTCTGCCTCACTTCTGGTATCCCGCTTGGGCGGTGGAAGGGTTGTCCTGTTTGCAGACAACCCGAACTTCCGTGGTTCTTGGTACGGTACCAACCGTCTGTTTATGAATGCGCTCTTTTTGGGCCAGCACATTCAAGTCCCGTAAAAGGCTATTCATTTTGACCTTACTCCTGTTCTGGCAGGTACTTATCGAACCAGGCCACCGTATGCGCTATTTTGGCGATCAGGTTACTGGGGCGATTGGCAATACCGTGACTGGCATTGGGAATTTCGACCAAAACGGTCTCTTTCTTCTGCAATTTTAAAGCGTGATAGAGCTGCTTGGCCTCGCTCGGAGGGGTTCGTAAGTCATTCATACCTACCATGACCATAGTGGGGGTTTCGATGTTTCCCACCAAAGAAATAGGAGAAAACTTCCAGTAGTGCTCGACATTCTCCCAAGGCTGACCTTCGTAGCGTGAATTGGCGTAACCGTAGTAGTTATCGGCCACCAAGGTCTTGCTGATCCAGTTCATGACGGGTTTAGCAACGACAGCGGCTTCAAAGCGGTTGTTCTTTCCAATCATCCAGGCGGTCATAATTCCTCCAGCACTTCCACCGGTGACAAAGAGCTGGTCTTCGTGAGCAATCCCCATCTTAATGCAGTGATCCACTCCATCCATGGTATCGTCATAATCCTGCCCTGGGTAATTGCGGTAAAGGGTATTTCCGAACTCTTCTCCATAACTGGTGCTTCCACGGGCATTGGGATAAAACACAACATAGCCTGCGGTAGCATAAAGCTGCATTTCGATGGAGAAGCGGTCTCCGTAATTCAAAATTGGACCTCCATGATTTTCGACCATAAAGGGGTACTTTATTGCCGGATCGTAGTTTGGCGGGTAGACCACCCAACCTTGTAAATCGCGTCCATCATAAGACGACTTGTACCAGACCTCTTCTACCTTGCCCAGCGTGCGAAAATCAAGCAGGGCTGCATTGAGGTCCGTAATCTTTCTCACTCCTTTCTTTTTCGGGTTGATTATGGCCAATTCAGCAGGAAAGGCGGGGGTTGAAAGCGTATAAGCCAAAGTCCCGTTCTTCGATACGGAGTAGGTACCACTACCGTAAGGTCTTCCCAAGGTGGTTCCTCCGCGGTTTTCAGCTAGTTTTGTGACCTTACCTGATCGTGTAATGAAACCGATCTTTCCATTTCCTTTATCGTCATAATTGAAGTATAGCCCATCTCCCTTGACACTCCACTGCAAGCTGCTAACACTGCGATCCAGGGCATCTGAAATGCTGCGTTGGTTACTACCATCACTGTTCATCAAGTGAATCTTGCGCACCTGATAGGCCTCGTACTTGTCTTCATACCCAATGTAGGCAATGGTTTTTCCGTCAGGAGAAACCACTGGGCTGTAATCCGGTCCATCGCGTTCAGTCAGCGCTTTGATTTCTTTGGTCAGTACATTTAAGGAGTACACTTCACTATTGCGAAAACGGTATTCCCAGTCTTCCAACCGGTTGGCCGAAAAATAAAGATGTTGACCATCAGGAGCCCAGGATAGGGATCCTCCGTGATTCCAATCCCCGCTGGACACTTGCCGAGGGGCTCCTCCATTGGAAGGGATCACAAAAATGTGTCGAAAGCCGGGCTTTACATAGCCTTGACCATCTGCCTCGTGTTTGAGGCGGTCAGTGATGCGTGCCGCTGCGGACCATTTCGCTCCTTTTGGCTTTTTGGGCAGCTTGGCAATAACAGGAGCCGACTTGGGTACATTCATGACAAATGCCAATTGACTTCCGTCGGGCGACCAGGTAATGGAGCCCGGAGAAAAGGGCAGCTGACTGATTCGGGCGGTTTTGCCGGTATTTACCCAATAGATATAAATTTCGGAGCCCTCGTCTGTAGAGCTGCTAAAGGCAATGCGATCACCTGAGGGTGACCATACTGCAGAGCTTTCGTTGACTTCTCTAGAGGTGAGTTTCTGGTGTTGACCACCGTCGGTTTTAATAAGCCACAGGTTACCTTTAGAGCGGTCTTTCATCACATCGAAGCCCATACGTCGATAGACCACCCATTCCCCACTTGGAGAAATCTGGGGTTGGGAGACATATTGCAAATCAAAAATGTCCATGTAAGAGAAGGCAGGCTTTTGGCCATAAAGAGCTACACCGCTACAAAGCGCTAGAAGGGTTAGAAGTAAATATCGCACAATACTGATTTTAGAGAATCTCAAAGGTAAGACAAAGCGCCTCAAAATCAGTGAATGCGGGCTACTGAGGGGGAGAAACGACAAAAGATCAAGAGTCTTTCTTGATCCAATATCGCAAGGAGGCACCAGCCTCCGATGGATAGGGTCGATGGAACAAGACCTAGGTCCTGCTCCTCTAACTTTGGTTTCTTTCTATTTCTGGCGAGCTATAGCCTGAGATAAACGTACAGAGAAAAACAAAGAAGCTAATACAAAAAGTGAACTTCCAGCTAGAGCGATTTGTGATAGAGTAAAAAGATCCATAATAATTGTTTTTAAGGTTTTGGAAAGATTTGGGTTTGGGTTTTATTAAGCCAATTTTGACTTGTTCTTTTTCGTCTTGAAAGACAAAGCTTTCTTGATGCGAGAGTTTTTGAATTTGTAAAGGCGAGCAACTTCTTTCTTATCAGCCATAACTTCTTTTACTTCTTCGGTAGAAACCTCAACACTAATGATAATAGGAGTTACTTCAGGAGCTTGAACAGCTATGGAAGCAGCAGCGAAAGTCGTAGCGAAAAGAAGGGCGATAAGAGTTAAAGTAGCTTTCATGACTTGGGCTTTGATTTGTGACTAAAGTAGATCCAGGTCCCTCGAAGCCCTTTAATACTCGCTTATCGACAAGATTTACTCGATTTAAAACACCAAATCAGTTGAAGTGTAAAAAAGCATCGGTAACGGTATTCAGCTTGACATACCGCTTACCGATGAGAGTGTCCGTTTACCGACCAATTAGCTCCACTTTTTTGGGGCTGCCCCCCTAATTTTGAGGCGTAATTAGGACTTGATAAGTGAATTTTTGAGTAAAAGGAGGCTGTGTGAAGGCGTTTTACTTTCTTTCAGCACCTCCAAAAGCGCAGATCCATGCTTTGCTCGGATAGCCGTGCTTTGCCGTCCTAGAAGAAAGAACAGGCCGATGAGCCCTATTGTATACATCGTTTTCCTGAATACTTTACCGTATTTATGGGCCAAGCTCGAATGTGCTTAAAAGCTCGCCAAGAGGAATTCTAACGTCTTCAAATGATTTGAACAGGCTGCTTCTGTGTGGAGTGAGCTTTCCGATTACGGAGCAGAAAGTCCGAGAAATGGTAAGGGGTCAGGACAATTAGCGACGAATCTCCTCTGATCAGAAGGAGCACAGACTCCCGGATAGTCTCCCTTTTCATCCTGCATCTCCAGAATTAGTTGAAAATGCAAGTGGGGCGCATAACCGCCATTTTCATGGGCCTCCCCCAGCTTAGCGATGACTTCTCCGGCTTTAACTTCTTGGCCTACAATCCAATTGGCAAGGGACTCTTCTGCCAGATGGCCATAAAGACTAAAACCTTCAAAAGGAGTTTCTGACCATTCTGTTCGGTGTTCAAGAATTAAGGTTGGGCCATAATCCCCTGAGACGGTGTTGTTAGCAAAACTGTGAATTCGTCCAGAGAATGGTGCCAGAATATGGTTATCGGCCGCACACCAAAAATCTACCCCCAAATGAAGGCTCCGGGTCTCGCCTCTCTGAAAAAGGCCATTTTGCGTATAGAGATCCCTGTTCTCCATATAGCCTCCATAGGCCACAAGGGCAGCACGCTCCTGGCAATACTCCTCCAAAAAGGTCGCGCAACGCTCCGGGTCTTGGACCAATTCAGCGGAAATGTTGGGGTTTGATTTTGAAAGGTCCACCGGGACGTAGTTAGTTCGGGAGGATACCCCATCAATGAGAGGTCTAAAAACGGCTTGTTCTACCATGTAAAAATCCTAAAGAATGATAAAAAATGGAGATTTTGTAAGGTTCGACCTAAATTTACTAACCATTAAAGAAAAGAGACATGATGAAAACGAAAATGAGCTTCCTTATCGCCTTTTTTGGCAGTGTAGTACTGGTATTTAGTTCTTGCAACTCTACAGGCAAGAAAACACAAGAAAACGAGCCCCTTATTGCTGAGAAGGAGGAGACTGAAAAAAACGATGTCAATCTTCAGGAATATACCGTAGCCTATTTTGCTTCCGGTTGTTTTTGGTGTGTTGAAGCGATTTATGAGAGTGTTGAAGGGGTGGTAGAAGCGGAGTCCGGATATGCTGGAGGTACGGAAGTCAATCCCAACTACAATGATGTCTCTTATGGGAGAACAGGGCATGCGGAAACCGTAAAGGTTTATTACGACCCCTCGAAAGTGAGTTTCTTTCAGTTGGTACAGGTCTTCTTTGGCTCACACGACCCAACGACCCTTAATCGTCAAGGCCCGGACAGGGTCCTCAATACCGATCCATTGCCTTTTACCAGAATGAGGAAGAACAAAAAGTGATTTTAGAGTACCTCGATTTATTGAGAGAAAAAAAGGTCTACGATCGACCGATTGTAACCGAGGTGAGTCCTTTTACCAAGTTTTATATAGCGGAAGAGTACCATCAGGACTATGAAAAAAGAAACCCGAATCAACGTTATGTTCAGACTGTAAGTATTCCCCGCTTGAATCGTTTTAAGGCCAACTTCCCTCACTTATTGAAAAAAGAGGCCCAGGCGCATTAAGCTTACTGCTGCGCGAGTACTACAGAACTGTACTGGGATTGAATACTGAGGTTGTTTTTGGCTTTACCCATGCCCAAGACCCCGCGGTAGATCTTTTTGTTTCGGCTGGCATTCAAATCCAATCCACTACTCGGCAATTGGCATTCGGATGCATTAGCAAACAGATAGAGCTCCATCGGAAAGTTGGGCAATTGTATGACCACTTCTCCGTGCTCGGTCGTGATGTCCAAGTTGGTGCAGTTTTCAGTGATGGTTTTTATTTCAAGAGCACCCAATTGCTGAGAGAGCAAACTGCTGCTTTCTAACCGCTCAATAAATACATTCGAACTAACCGCATCCATATTCAGCTGTCCTACGCGGAGCAGGTCAACCCGCTCCGCATAGTTCGCCTTGAGTTGGCCAGCATTCCAATCCTCCACCCGGATTGGGCTGTAAGCCGCCTCAATTTGTGTGTTCTTCCCATCCACCCGAGTTGCCAGTAGGCGAGCATAACTCAGGTTAGCCTTCATGTCTTCAGCACTGGCCAAAGTAACTTCTCCATGCTTGACGTCTAGTTGTAACTTGACCGACTTGGGCATTTTGATTTTGATTTGGGTCTTGACCTTGAACTTCCGGGTATCTCCGTTGGTGCGGAAGAAGAAGCGATTAGAAGAAGGTGCTTCGGAGAAAAAGGCATTCCCACGCACTTCGTAAATGCGCTTGACCTTCTCTTCTGCCCGCTTTTCTATTTCGGCAGCACGTTTCTCCATTTCGGCTGCTTTCTCTTCAATTCGAGCAGCGCGTTCTTCCATAAGCGCTGCGCGCTCTTCCATTTTCTCTGCACGGATCTCCGCCTTCTTGGCCTGCTCTTCAAACTTCTTGGCCCAAGCTTCCATCTTCTTCTGGTAGTCCTCGTCCAAAGACTCTTCGAATTCACTTTGCCATTTGCGCAGGTACTCCTTGCCTTCTTTCTTGTACTTGTCGTAGTCGAAAGTTTTCATTTTTAAAGGAGGCATCGGAGGCATCTCCGGAATAGCGACCATGATCGAATCCACCAATTCAGGAATGGCCAATTGTTCAAAAATGGGCGCTAGTTCGCTAAAATTGAAATCCAATTCCAGATTCGGAAAAGAAGTAGCCTCGGCTGTCCAAACATCAGGTCCTCCAAAAAAGAAACGGTTTCCGGACTTGATTTCGACCTTGTTGCTGTTTCCCTGAATCTTCAAGCCATTTTCTTTGAAGTATTCCAAGGCTTCTTCTTCCGTCGCCCCTTCCAAAACAATTTCGGCACTGATTTCGATCTGGTTCTTGTTCCAGGAATCCAAGACGATATCGGCATGGGCGGTGTTGATGTCGAGAACCGCACCCGGTTCGACTTTGTAGACCTCTTTGTAGGTCTTCTTTTGCTTTTGGGCCAGGGTCGTCCCGCCCAAGAGACAAGCACTAAATAATAACAGTAGAGACTTGTTCATTTTCTGATGATTTTAATTGATTTAATTTACTCTGCAACTTCCCAATCAACTTGAGGCGCAATTGCAAATTCTGTATAAGAGCCGCGATCAATTGATCATTAGGCCCTTGCTGGTAAAGCTCCTGATTAAGGGCTTTGTAATCCGCGTCGAGCTCGGCCAGACGTTCGAGGTACTGATCCACTACTTCCCCCTGGTCCTGATGCAGAGGCAATTGAGAAAGCTGGTAATTGATCTGACTGACGTAAAACTGTTCTACTTTTTGAAGGTCTGGAGAAACATCGCCCAAACTGTAATTGACCAAGGGGTCTTCTGTTTGGTGCTCCTGATTCACGATTTCCTGATCAGGATCAAGGCTGTCTTTTACCGGACCCCGTTGGCTCTGTTGCCAACCAAATAGCAAGCCCGCTATAATCACGGCGGCTGCAGCAATTTTCCACCAAAGGGGTTTGATTGTATAGGTTTCTTTGGATTGTGTATTGCGCTGCAAACGCTCGGCAAACCGCTCCTCATGACCTCTCGGCATGGACCGCCCTTCGGACGCCCTTCTCTTTTCTTCAAATAAGTCTCTAAGATCCTGTCCCATAATGACTCTTTTCTAGCATCTTTTTTAATTTCTGTCTTCCGCGGGCCAATCGGGCTCGGGAATTGGAGGGTGAAATCTTAATGATCTCACTGATTTCTTCGTGGTCATACCCTTCAACCAAATACAGCAGCACTACTTCTCTGTATTTTTCGGGGAGTCGCTTTATCGCTTCTTCTACCCGTTCCAGGCTCACGGTGGAATCTACTTCCCAATCGTTGGTCTGATCCAGATCAATCACTTCATTTTCTTCCCACTCATTGACCACCTCTCTTCTGGATCGAATCCAGTCCAGGCTCCGGTTCACCACAATGCGCTTTAACCAGGCACCAAAACTGACCTGCCCTTCAAACTGATGCAAGCGGTCGAATGCCTTGATAAAGGATTCCTGGACAATATCCTCCGCATCCGCCGGCCGGTCCACATAGCGAATCGCCACATGAAACATGCCCTCGGCATATTGCCGATACAGCTGCATCTGTGCCTTGGGGTTGTGTTCCCTGCACTGCTGTAATAAAAGGGATTGGTCTGGCGCCAAAATGTCTTTTTTCAGGTGGTTTGGTCTAAAGACGTAAGCGAATTACGCCTGTGACAAAAAAAATTAATCTTCCTCTAGGAGATTCAGATGAACGGTTACATTTTCATATACCGCTTGGCAGTAGGGGCAGTAGTCGTAGGCCTCTTGCATCAACGCGCTCCCCTCCTCTGTTGAGCAACCTGGAATCAGGGCCTCCAAGACGATTTCAAGAATCTCCTCCCCTTCCTCCTCCATAAGGGCTACGGCAGCGGTCACCCGAATTTCTGAAGAAATAACCGTGCTGTTTTCTGTCGCTGAATCCATCAGCACCTGGGCATAGCTGCTGGCGATCGCAGCCGCCAGTAATTGTTCCGGACTACTTCGCTGTGGTAAACCTTCTTCTTCACTGGCACTAGGGCTTAGCGCCAAGGCTAATTCACCATCGGCAGAAACCACAAAACCCGATCGCCCGCCGGTATTGGTCATGTGGTCATTTGAATTACTTAACATAGTATGCTATTTGATTTAGAAATTAAGGAATCGCTTTTAGCTAGCAGTGGGCTACCTTCTTAAATTTTGGCCAAAGTACAGGGTCATTTCGTACCTTCGAATCATGAGTCATTCCCCGCAAACACCCGAGTTGATACAGGATTTCCTTCAGGGGAATCGCGCCGCCTTGGGCCGGGCAATCACCCTTGTCGAAAGCAACCATCCCAAACACCAAATGGCCGCCGAAGCGATCTTATCGGCCGCTATGAGCGCAAAAAAGAACTCCATACGCATCGGTATTACGGGGGTGCCGGGTGTTGGCAAAAGTACCTTTATCGAAGCCCTCGGAAAACTATTGATCTCCCAAGGACATCGCGTTGCTGTGCTAGCGGTAGACCCCTCCAGCCAGCGGAGTCAGGGATCCATTTTGGGTGACAAAACCCGGATGCAAGAACTCTCTCGGGATGAGGATGCTTTTATTCGCCCTTCTCCATCTGGCGAAACGCTCGGTGGCGTCGCTCGAAAGACCAGAGAATCCATGATCCTCTGTGAAGCAGCAGGTTACGATGTAATCTTGGTTGAAACCATGGGGGTAGGCCAAAGCGAAATCCTCGTGCACAGCATGGTGGATTTTTTCCTCCTCCTGAAATTGGCCGGTGCCGGAGATGAGCTACAAGGCATCAAACGGGGCATTATGGAAATGGCTGATAGCATAGTCATCAATAAAGCCGATGGCGAAAACAAGCAGCGCGCCCAAAGAGCTCAAAAGGAATTTCAAGGAGCTCTGCACTATTTGCAGCAGCGGGGAGACGGCTGGAGTCCGCAAGTGTTGTTGAGTTCAGGTCTCCACAATCAGGGTATTGAGGAAGTTTGGTCTCTTATCGAAGGCTATATCAAAGAAAGTCTGGCCAGTGGAAAATTCGATCAACAGCGATCGGAGCAAGAAGCCGAATGGTTTTATCAATCCTTGAAAGAGCAGTTGCAGCAGGCCTTCCAAGATTCTCCTAAAATGAAGGCTGCCCTCTCTGAAAAGCTGGAAGCCATTCAGAAAAGACAGGCAACTCCTTACCGAGCAGCCCTGGGCCTGGTAGAGGACTTTTTAAAGGAAGGTCAGTCGTAGAAAAAAACTAAATTTGCGCTCATTTAGACGCCGATGAGTATTGTAACCCAAGAATTGCTTTCTATTGTTGTTCCCTTGTACAACGAACAAGACAACGTTGTTCTTCTCACCGAAAAGATCCATGAAAGTCTGGAGGGCTATACCTACCAAATCATTTATGTAGACGATTTTTCTACCGATGCAACCCGTAAGGTGGTCAAAGAGATGCAAGACGATAAGGTGCACCTCATTGAGCTTAAAAAGAATTACGGCCAAAGCTTGGCACTTGCGGCTGGTATAGATTACGCGGAAGGGGAATTCATTATTACCATGGACGGAGATTTGCAAAATGATCCGTCAGATATCCCTCAAATGCTGGAGTACGCCATTGATGAAGACTATGATCTGATCACGGGGATTCGCCAAAAGAGAAAGGATTCTCTGGTTAAAAAAATCCCTTCCAAAATCGCCAATTTCCTGGTCCGAAAAGTCACCAAACTCGACATCAAAGACAACGGTTGTGCCTTGAAGGTATTTAGCAAAGAAATCGCTAAAGGCCTTAACCTTTATGGCGAAATGCACCGTTTTATTACTCTTTTGGCGTATTTGGAAGGAGCCCAGATCAAGCAGGTACCCGTGAAGCACCACGCTAGACATTCTGGAGTATCCAAGTACGGACTGGAACGTGTTTTTAAGGTGGTAGCCGATATGATGCTCCTGCTCTTTATTCGCAAGTACTTTCAGCGCCCAATTCACCTCTTTGGGATCTTCGGGGTATTGCTGGTCATCCTGGGCGTAGGAATCAATATTTTCTTGCTCATCGTTAAGTTCGGCTGGGGGCAAGATATTGGAACTCGTCCTTTGTTGATTTTCGGGATGCTCTTCATTTTGGGAGGAATTCAACTCTTCACCATAGGTATCGTAATGGAGTTACTCATTCGCACCTATTACGAATCCCAGCAAAAACGACCTTACCGGATTAAAAAAGTGAGCATTGGCGATCGGGAAAAAGCAGCGTAAACTTCTCTTTACCGCACTCAAGCTGGTTATTGGGTTTGTCCTGATTTACTTTGTCTTTACCAAAATTAATCCCGAGGATGTCGCCGATATTCTGGCCAAAGCCCATTGGGGACTTCTCTTTTTGGCTGTCTTTCTGGTCGGGGCATCCAAAGCCTTAGCTACTCTTCGACTTGAGGGATACCTGCACCAAATAGGCGCTCCAATTTCACGGCTCGAAAACCTCAAGCTCTATTTGCTCGGCATGTTCTACAACCTCTTCATTCCTGGTGGAATCGGAGGAGACGCCTACAAAGGGTATGTCATACAAAAAACCTACCCCGTAAAAACCAAGCAGGTCGTCAGTGCCCTGCTCCTGGACCGATTGAGTGGAATGCTCTTGCTCTTTCTATACGGCTGTATTATCGCCCTTATTTTACCAGCCGATATCTGGCAGGGGTGGTCTTGGCTATTCTGGTTGGGAATGCCCTCCTCAGTGGTTGTCTTTTGGTACCTCAATAAACGATTTTTTGCCTTTGTGTTGCCCTTTTTCTGGCAATCAGCCTCTATTCTGCTGGGGTGCAAGGACTTCAACTGCTCGCCGTCGAATGCATTTTGTACGCCTTTGGTATAGAGACCCAACACCTGTCTTATTTGCTGGTCTTTCTGGCCTCCTCTATCGCATCTGCCCTCCCCATTTCACCACCGGGGGGGCTTGGTTTCCGGGAAGCGACCTTTTATTATGGGCATCTTTGGCTGGCACTCAGCAAAGAGCAAGCAGTCAGTATCAGCTTGACTTTCTTCCTGAGTCAGGCCCTGATTTCACTATTCGGGATGTATTATCACTTCAAGAAGCCCATGCCTATTCCTTCTGATGAGGAGCTTCCGTCATCTTGAGTAAATAATGCTTTCTGAGAACCTCTTTGCGACTGTGCGGGTTTAAAAAACGAGCTTGCAAACGGGTAATACGGAACTGATCCACCTCCAATTCTTCCGACCACTCCCAACCTTGGTTGAAAAGGTCTACTTTCTGTTTTTCATTGGTATAGAGCCAAATTTCCTGGCCCTCTTCAAGATCTGTATTAGGGTCAAAAACAGGTGTTGGACGGCGGTTGTAAAAATCCAAGGCCCAAGTGTGGTCATCGGACCATTTGTAAATCCCTTGGGCGTCAATTTGCTTTTCCTTGATTAGTTTGGCCATTTCGGACCCTCCCTGGTAATGGAGTAGACGCGGATAAAAATGCAAGTTAAGTACCGCATTGATCAGTAATGAAGTGGATACAACCAAGGTGATCAGACGCGGAAAAGGGGGGTCAATCTTGAGTATATAAAGAACCATGCAGATCAATCCCATAAAGAACAGGAAGTAGGCAAATGCCGAGTCCAGAGGAAAGACGAAGAAGACCAAAAGACAAATGACTACAAAGCACAACGATAAAATGGTGTAGTGAATAGGCAACAGTATTTTCATCAAGCGCCCGCTTTGACGACGGTCAAGGGTATCCAAATAGCCCGCAGTCAGAACGGCGTACAGAGGCATCAAAACATTGAGGTAATGCGGGAGTTTAAATTGAGCAAAACTGATCAGTGGAAAAATAATAAACAAAGCGCCGAGGGTGGCAAACTCCAGGCCACGCACCTTCCTGAGTCGTAGCTTGATCGCCTGAGAAGTCCTTACCCAAAGGGCCAATAAACTCAATACCGTCCAGGGTAGAATCACCCATAAAAAGCTGTGGAAGAAAAAGAAATAATCGGAGCTGTTTTTGCCCATTCCTTCGCCACTCATGCGTTCAAAACTCTGCTCCCAGAAAATAAAATAGATCCCACTTCGATCCCCTCTACCACGAATGATTTTTTCGGGATGTAAATCAAACTGTTGATAGTAGGCGTAAAGCATGGGGCTGATGGTCAAAGCAAATACTCCAAGAGCCAGTAATAGTCTTGCATCCAATAGTCTTTTCCACTGCCTGGTATAAGCCAAATGACAGAGTACAGTCATTCCGATGACCACCAAGGCGATCTGTCCCTTGGTTGAAAATGCGAGTCCTGCGCCTATCGCCCCCCAAAAAAGGGCGTTGGTCTTTCGGGTTTCTATAAAGGCGATCAATTTCCAAATAGCAAAGATGCTGAAGCCTGTTAAGACGGCATCTGTTCGAACGTCAATCGCGGACAATACAATGGTCTGTGAGCTTAAAAAAATTAACGAAGCCAACTTCCCGGCAGAACGACGGTACAGTAAGCTGGCCAATCCATAGCAACTGTAAGCTCCTAAGAGGAGCACCAATAAAGCGGGTAAGCGGTAGGCGAATTCCGAAACACCGAATAACGAAAAACTTCCAGCCGCCAACCAATAGTGTAAATGCGGTTTATCGAGGTACTCTTCAGTCCCTTTAAATAGCCGAAGGAAATCGTTCTCCTGCACCATCCGCAGGGCCATTACGGCAAATTGATTGGAATCGTTTTCGAAAAGGGTCACCGGAAGTCCCATGACCATTACCCAGATCAAGAGTCCCAACAGCAGGTAATACCGACGATCCGAAATCATTGACCTGGCATTAACGTATCCGGGAGATACCGTTCAACTGCTTTTTTGAAAAGAAGGGAAAACAAGATCCCCAATCCGCTGCCAATAGCGATGCCCGTAACCACATCCAAAGGAAAGTGAACTCCGATATAAATCCGGCTGTAAGCCACCAGTAGAGCCCAAAACAAAAGGGCCAGCATCCTCTTTCCCCATTTAAAAGAGAGTAAGCGGAAAAAGAAAACGGCCATGGCAAAGGAATTGGACGCATGGGCCGAGAAGTAGCCAAACTTACCGCCGCATCTTGGTTTCACCAGCCGAATACGCTCAAAGAGGTCCGGGTCATGACAAGGACGAAGTCGTTCAAAACCGTATTTAAATGCATTGGCCAGCTGGTCGGTCGCCGTAATTAATAATCCGACAAACAACAAACTGACAAGCGTTTGCTTCCAACCCAGGGTGCGATAGGTCAAAAAGAGTAAAAAAGCGTAAAGGGGTATGGCATTCCACTTCCCGGTAATGAACATCCAAAACCCATCAAAGGTTGGGGAACCCAGATTATTTAGAAATACAAAGAGTTCTTTGTCCAGTTCGAGGAGTCCTTCCAAAACAGGGGCAATTTAAAAGTGACTAATCGGCGTAGCGGTGAACCTCGCGATCGTAAAATGCCGTAGCGGCATCGATCAGGTTCTCGGCTTCGAGTTCCAATTCAGAACGATCTTCTTGGCTAAACTCTTCCAGCCATTCGACCTCATCGTTTTCGAGGTTGATAATGAAACGTGGATACTCGGTATGCACAATGAAGATGCCATTGGGATAATCCGTATTATCAGCCAACAAAAACTTGGGTACGTCCATAAAGCATTCAGGGGGAGCCTCAACGAGAAGGCAAAGGCTCCAACAGGAGTTTATTTGTTAAATATCGAAACCGAAGATACAACATTAGGGCGGAAGCCGTGAGACCGGCTAAAAGCCCGATCCAAATACCCCTTCCTTCCAGGCCACCTTGTATCCCGAGGTAATAAGAAATAGGGAATCCAATACACCAATAGGCGATGAAGGTGATCAAGGTTGGAATGCGTACATCCTGAAGCCCCCTTAAGGCGCCCAAGACGACCACCTGCAACCCATCGGAAATTTGGAAGATGGCAGCGAGCACAAGCAATCGGGAAGCCCGCAGTATGACTTCGGTGTTTTCTGCTTGCAAGGCAAGGTTGTTTTCGTCCAAATAAATCGTCGGTAAATAATCAGCCCCCAACCAAAATCCCAAGGCAAAAATCACCTCGATTAAAAAAGTCAAAAAGAAGAGAGAGTGGGCCAGGCGTTTGAGCTCAGACCAATTCCCCAGTCCTTTTTGATTCCCGACACGAATCATGGCCGCGGCACTCAGTCCCATACCCACCATGAAGGTCATACTACTCAAATTCAGGGCGATCTGATTGGCCGCTTGGGCATTCTTTCCAAGAACACCACTCAACCAGATGGCCGCCGTAAAAATGGCCACCTCAAAAAACATCTGTAAGGCGGTCGGAAATCCGAGAGACAAGATCTTCTTGAAATAAACCTTCCTCGTCCTATTGAAAGCAAACCCACTGACGAAAGGTTTTAGACGACGGTCCCGATACAAAACACCCCAGAGAAAGAATAGCATCAGAACTCGAGAGACCAAGGTTCCGATGGCCGCGCCTACCACTCCCATTTCTGGCGCTCCCCATTTTCCGAAAATGAGGATATAATTCAAAAGGATATTCACCACATTGGCCAACAAAGTGGCGTACATCGGGAATTTGGTTTGGGACATGCCCTCCGAAAACTGCTTGAAGGCCTGGAAGATGACCAAAGGAATTAAGCTAATCGCGACCAGATCCAAATAGGGCTTGGCCAACTCCACCACTTCCTCGGGCTGATCCATATGCGCCAATAAGGGTTTGGCCAGCCAAATCATGGCGAACAGCAAAACTCCCAAGGTGGTACATAAAATCAGTCCGTGCTTGAGTGCATTCTTGGCCTTGGAATTGTCTCCTTCTCCATCTGCTTCTGCGACCAAAGGGGTAATGGCAACGGAAAATCCAATCCCCAAAGACATCCCAATAAACACAAAACTGTTCCCCAAAGAGACCGCAGCCAGTTCTGCCGGTCCCAATTGCCCGACCATCACGTTGTCAGCAAAGGCCACAAAGGTATGGCCCAGCATGCCGAGAATGACGGGATAAGCCAATCGCAGGTGCGCTCCAAAGTCACGAGTGTAAGACTGCAGTATACTAATCATGTTGTTTGGCTTCTTCCCAATACTGGTCCATTTCTTCTAGACTCATTTCCTGAAGATTCTGACCGGCAGCCTTAGCCCTTTTTTCCAGGTATTGAAAGCGTCTCGAAAATTTCTTGTTGGTTCTCTCTAAGGCATTTTCAGGATTAACCCCTAAAAACCGAGCATAGTTAACCATCGAGAATAGAACATCCCCGAATTCGGCTTCTATTTTGTTCAGGTCTCCGCCCTGGACTTCGGTCTGTAACTCCCCCATTTCTTCTTCGAGCTTCTGGTAGACCTGTTCCGGTTTTTCCCAATCAAATCCGGCACCCGCCACTTTTTCTTGAATGCGCCCGGCTTTGACAAGAGCTGGTAGGCTTCTGGGCACTCCTTCTAAAACGCTTCTTTTACCTTCTTTGAGTTTTATCGCTTCCCAATTGGCCTTGACATCCTCCTCATTATCAACATCTACATCGCCATAGATGTGGGGGTGGCGGTGAATCAGTTTATCGCAGATCCCGTTGGCCACATCGGCAATATCAAAGGCCTGTTTTTCCCGACCAATTCGAGCGTAAAAAACAATATGGAGCAACAGATCGCCCAACTCTTTGCTGATTTCTTCCAAATCGTTGTCTAAGATGGCGTCACCAAGCTCATAAGTCTCTTCTATCGTCAGGTGACGCAGAGACTCCAGGGTTTGTTTTTTATCCCAGGGGCATTGCTCGCGCAATTCGTCCATAATAGTTAATAAGCGATCGAAGGCGGCGAGTTGTTCTTGGCGAGAATTCATGGGCAAAAGGACTTATTGAAAGATTTATGAACTACGAAATCGTTTTCAGGCCACAAATATCGCTTTTCCCTCCTTTTCTCTGAGGGATTTGGGTTAAATTCGACGCTAACCCTATTCAGAATCAATTTCAAATTATGTTCAAGCATAAACTCCTAGTAGCCTGTTTACTGGGCTCCCTTTCGCTTATGGCACAAAAAAACTACGACGCTCAAGTGGATTCTTTGATGCAGTTGATGACCCTGGAAGAAAAGGTCGGTCAGATGAATCAATACAATGGTTTTTACGATGTCACCGGTCCTGCCCCTACAGGCGGAAACGCTGCGGTTAAATACGAACACCTTCGCAAAGGCTGGGTGGGCGCCATGCTGAGTGTTCGCGGAGTGGAAGAAGTCCACAAGCTTCAAAAACTAGTGGTGGAAGAATCCCGTTTGGGAATCCCTTTGCTCTTTGGGTTTGATGTGATTCACGGTTACAAAACCCTTTCGCCTATTCCCTTGGCCGAAGCGGCCAGCTGGGATTTAAAAGCGATCGAACAATCTGCCTCCATCGCCGCCAATGAAGCTTCTGCGGTGGGGCTCAATTGGACCTTTGCCCCTATGGTTGATATCTCAAGAGACGCCCGTTGGGGACGAGTTATGGAAGGAGCAGGAGAAGATCCCTATCTGGGGAGTAAAATAGCAACGGCCCGTGTTCGCGGTTTCCAGGGAAGTGACCTCAGCGCCCCCAATACCATTGCCGCAACAGCGAAGCATTTTGCCGCCTATGGTTTTGTAGAAGGCGGAATCGAATACGGAATCGTGGATATCGGCACCCATACCCTCTACAACCAGGTGCTCCCTCCTTTTCAGGCAGCCGTTGATGCGGATGTCAAGTCGGTGATGAATGGGTTTAACCTGCTGAATGGCGTACCGGTAACCGGAAACGCCTTTTTGCAACGCGAAATGCTGAAAGGAAAAATGAACTTCCAAGGATTTGTCGTCTCGGATTGGGCTTCAACTCAGGAAATGGTCGCCCATGGATTTGCTGCCGATGAGAAGGACGCAGCCTTAAAAGCTTCTATCGCAGGTTCTGATATGGAAATGGAATCGGGCACCTATGTGGCCCACCTGGCGGCCCTTGTTCGCGAAGGCAAAGTTGATGAAGCCGTTATTGACGAAGCAGTGCGGCGAATTCTTAAAGTCAAATTTGAATTGGGTCTTTTTGAAGATCCTTACCGTTACTGTGACCTGGAACGAGAAAAGGAACGCATTTACCACGCAGATCACCAAGCAGGGGTTCGGGATATGGCCCGCCGCAGTATGGTTTTATTAAAAAATGAAGGCGAGCTTTTACCACTCGGAAAGAAGCAAAAGAACATCTTAGTCGTCGGTGCGATGGCCAAAGATAAAAACAGCCCGTTGGGCAGCTGGAGGATTGCTTCAGACGATAACAGCGCGGTGTCCGTTTGGGAAGGTTTAAGTGCTCAAAACCCCTATCTGAAGTACATCAAGGGCCCTGAATATTTTGATCCTGAAGTCGCCTTTGTACAAGAAGTCAAAGTCAATGAAGATGATTTGAGCGGTTTGGAAGAAGCGGTTGCCGCCGCCAAAGAGGCCGATGTAGTGGTCTTGGTCGCTGGGGAGCATGGCTTCCAAAGTGGGGAAGCCCGCAGTCGAGCTGAAATTGGGTTGCCCGGTATTCAACCCCAATTGATCAGAGCCCTGCATAAAGCCAATTCCAATATGGTCTTGCTTTTATTCAACGGTCGTCCTCTAACCCTCTCTTGGGAAGCCGAAAACATTCCCGCCATTCTGGAGTGCTGGCAGCCGGGGAGTCAGGCCGGAAATGCCGTAGCGGATGTCGTCTTTGGAGACTACAACCCAGCGGGTAAGTTACCAATGACCTTTCCACGTAATTTGGGGCAGGTACCGATCTACTACAACCAATACAACGGAAGCCGACCAGACCCACAGCCTATCGTCTTTTGGTCGCATTATATGGATTCCGAAAAGAGCCCTCTTTTTCCTTTCGGTTACGGTTTGAGTTATTCCGAATTTGCCTATTCTGATCTCAAGGTAGACGCGTCGAACCCTAAAGCGGTTCAGGTGGAAGTCGTACTGGAAAATAAAGGTAAACGAGCTGGAGAAGAAGTGGCCCAGTTGTACGTACGCGATTTGGTCGCGAATCAAGTTCGACCAATCAAAGAACTCAAAGGATTCGAAAAAGTTTACCTGCAAGCGGGTGCCTCTGTACTGCTGCGGTTTACCCTTACAGGGAGAGAACTGGGGTATTTTGACCACCAGTACAAATGGGTGGTTGAACCTGGAGAATTTGAGGTGATGGTCGGTGGAAATTCCGTCAATGTTCTCAAAGAACGCTTCGTTCTCGATTAAGCCTAGTCTGTAACCTTTAAAGCATGCCTGCGGCTGTTAATGGTCGCAGGTATCCATGCTGTTTGCACCCCAAAACGCAGTTGATAGTTTCCGGGTTTTTCAGGAGCCTTCACTGTGAATTCCATTTCTACCGATTCCCCAGGAGCCAATTCCAGAGCTTCAGCGGATAACCCATCGGAATAGCCCCGCCCCTGGCCTTTTAGGAAGAAATAACCCAAATACGGTGGCAATTCGGGATTGTTTTTAGCGCTCACCTCGTAGCTGTGATTATTGGTGACCAATACCCGGAGCTTTCTTTTTCCCCCTGCCTGCATGTCCTCGATTTCGTCAAGAGGCTCCACCCACACCTTTGAATAGGAGCGGTAATTGTCGATCTCCCGGTAGCGGATCTCAACATTAATGCCAGTATTGTAGGTCTTGAACTCTTGATTTTTTCGTTTGTTGTTGATCAGGAATACCGATTTACCCTGAAGGCGATCTTCCCCATCCCAGTAGTCAAAGTGGGTATTGTTAAAAAAGTAATTGCTCACACAATGCGCCGGCTTACCCGTCATGTAGGTATAACGGGAGGCGTTCTCATACGAGTTTAAAAAAACCACTTCTCGCTCCCCTGCGATGGAGTCTAATTCCTCAGCCCAACTTTGCCAGTTGTGCAAGACTTCTAGATTTCCATCCCATTTGTCCGGCACAAAATCATAGACGTAATAGAGGCGCGCGGGTACCAAAAGCACCAAAGTGATCAGGGTCAGGGTACGCAAGTACTTTTGCCACTTTTCTCGAGGAATAAGGTAGTTATAGGCCAGAATCAAACCAGGCAATACGGCTATACTCGTCCAGTGTTTGTGAATATATACACGAATGGAACTCAGCAAGAAAAAGACCAAAACCCCAATAAAAACAAACCGTAAGGCCCGTTCAAATCGGTCCTGGCTTTTATAAAGAAAGGCTGCCGGCATAAGCACCAAGCTCACCAGTGGCCCCAAAATCAGCGGTTGACTCCAGAGGTAATTGAACAAGTTATTCCACTTAAAGGTGATATCGGAACGGCCCTGCAAGTGAAATCGAATACTGGCCCAATCGTGGGTATATTGCCAGTAGGTATGGGGCAACATCAATAAAACGACCAGACCGACCACTGCCCAGAATGACCTTCTTTTGGTCACCGCCGGGTAAGACGCCACCACGAGAAGGACGACCAAGGCTCCGTGGTATTTGCTGAGGAACATCCCGGCAATACTCACAGCCATGAGCAGGATTTGCTTCCAGCCATCTTCCCTTAGGTATTCCTTATAGGCCAACAAAAACAGGGCCTCAAAAAAGATCAAGGGCACATCGGTTTGATCAAAAAACTCCCGGCGTGAAAAGCGACCAGCCCCAGGGCCATGGTGATGAGCAATCTGGGATTCCTCGGTTCTATAGTGCGGTAAAGCACATAAAATGTTCCTGTGCTGAGCAAGACCATAAACAGGCGCGCTCCTAAATTGGTCGGCAGCCAGAAGTAACCCAGTTGGGTAAAAAAGGCGACCAGAGGCGGGTGATCCAAAAACCCCCACTCCAACTGCTGTGCAAACATCCAGTAGTAGGCCTCCTCTCCGGAGAGTTCCATAAAAGCGGACTGCAAACAACCGGCAATCGTCCAGCAAAAAAGAAAGATGTAAAAGAGGCGATTGGAAGGATCAATACTCCTCCATTTTTGAACGAGGGTAGACATTCTACTGACTTGATTTTGGCAGGCAAGGTACACAATTCTTATCTTTAAATGACCGCCGCTAAATCCCTGTTTCTGATGTGTTACGACATTAAAACTCAACTGCACACGCAACTGCATAAGGCCAAGCGATTAGGTGATCTCAAAGCCATTGATGAGATCACTAAAAAACTACTGCCCTATACGGATTTGCCCTTGTTTCACGCCTCTGGTTTCAGTCATCCCAAGCTCTTGATCTACACGACGGATTCTCCCGACTTTCCGTCGGTCGCACAATGGGGGCTGATACCGCATTGGGTCAAAAATGAGGAGTCCAAGAAGAAACTTTGGAACAACACCCTGAATGCCCGGTCAGAGACCCTTACAGAAAAACCGGCCTTTCGCACGGCTGTTAAAAACAACCGCTGTCTCATCTATTTGGAAGGCTTTTATGAACACCATCATTTTCAGGGGAATACCTATCCGTTTTTTGTATCTAAAACCGACGACAGTCCACTGATCGCAGCGGGTCTATACAGTGACTGGCTCAATCCAGCTAATGAGGAATGGATCAGAAGCTTTACCATCATCACCACCAAGGGCAACGACATGATGGCCAAAATTCACAACAACCCCAAAATGAAGGAAGCCCGTATGCCGGTCTTCCTCGAGGAAGACCAAGCGGATAATTGGTTGAGGGAGTGTGAAGAGGAACTCTTGGAAGATTTTCTGTCGAATATAGTACAGCCCAGCCCGGAAGGCGTGCTTAAAGCTCATCCCACTCACCGCTTAAGAGGAAAAGAGTACAAAGGAAATACCTCTGCAATTCTAGAAGACGCCACTTATCCAGAACTGCTCTTTGATACCGATTTGGAAGGAATTCTTTAGAGGTAAGAAACCGATTGCAGTTGTCGGCATTCCGCGACCATTTCTTCCACTATTTCTGCGGCGCTTTGCAAGCGGTTAATCGTACAGGATACCTGTCCAATCTCGAGTTCTCCATCGGTGAGGTCCCCCTCGAACATGCCCCGCTTAGCCCTGGCCCGACCCAGAATTTCTCTTAACTTCTCAGGACTGGCACATTCGGCATAGGCCTGTTGAAGTTCATCATAAAAGGGATTCTTTAGTAGTCGAACCGGCGCGAGTTCCTTCAGGGTGAGTACGGTATCGCCCTCTTTGGCCTTGATGACTTCCTCTTTAAAAGCAGGATGAGACGAGGCCTCATGACTCGCGACAAAACGACTTCCCACCTGAACCGCATCCGCGCCTAGGCAGAAGGCCGCGAGCATGGACCGACCACTTCCTATACCGCCTGCGGCAATCAAGGGAATATCAATGGCGGCCTTGACCGCTGGAATCAAAACCATGGAGGTGGTTTCTTCCCTTCCATTGTGCCCACCCGCTTCGAATCCTTCTGCAACCACAGCGTCAACACCAGCGTCTTGGGCTTTTAAAGCGAACTTTACACTACTGACCACATGAATCACTTTAACACCGGCCTGCTTTAGGGTTGAAGTCCAGGTTTTCGGATTTCCGGCTGAGGTAAAGACCACGGGGATTTTTTCTCGGAGAATAATCTCCATCAATTCTTCAATATTCGGATAGAGCAAGGGAACATTGACGCCAAAGACCTTGTCTGTGGCCGCTTTGCACTTTTGAATGTGCTCCTCCAAGACATCCGGGTACATACTCCCAGCTCCGAGCAGGCCCAATCCACCGGCATTCGAAACAGCTGAAGCCAGTTTCCAGCCGCTGGCCCATATCATACCCCCTTGAATAAGAGGATAATGAATACCTAATAAATCCCGAACGCGCTGGGGCTCCGAAGTTGTCATACGAATGCTTTTAAGGAAAGATAAATCAATTAAGCGATAACCCCAGACCCGACGAGCTCTTCACCATCGTACCAAGCTGCAAACTGACCGGGGGTAATCGCCGACTGAGCCTCATTAAAAACAATATATACTCCTGATTCTGTGGTGTACAGGGTGGCTTCTTGCAGTGGCTGTCGATACCGAATACGCACTTGGAATTTCTGGGCTTCCCCGAGCGGAAGTTCGCGGTCGGGTCGAACCCAATGCACCTCCTCTTGGGCTATAAAGAGAGCCTTGCGGAATAAGCCCGGGTGATCCTTGCCCTGTCCCGTGTACAAAATATTCTTCTCGACATCCGTTTTAATGACGAATAGAGGGAGCGGTGTTCCCCCAACGTCCAAACCTTTGCGTTGCCCTACAGTAAAAAAATGAGCTCCGTAATGCTCCCCGACAGTTATACCAGACTCCGGGGTATAGCTAAACTCCTGGGCCAGACTAGACCAGAGGGTTTCTCCTTCCAGGCTGAGCTCAAGGGTTTTGGTGTACTGGCTGTCGGTCGCCGGTACTTCGATAATTTTCCCTTGTTTTGGTTTAAGCTTTTGCTGCAAAATTCCGGAAGGCGAACCTTTCCGATAAAACACAATCCTTGTGAATCCTTTTTCTCTGCCGTTACTAAATCGGCCTTGCGAGCAATCTCTCTGACCTCGTTTTTTCCAAATGTCCAATCGGAAAAAGAGTCTTGGATAACTGCTGCTGAGATAACTGGCATAAAAAATAGGACTGGTCCTTGTTTCCGTCCACTCCAGAGAGCAATTGATAAACGGTTTCGCCGGCCTCATTTTGGGTTTCTCCTTTTCGGCAATAGTGGCCCGTTGCTACAAAATCAGCCCCCAACTGAAGGGCTCGATCCAAAAAGACATCGAATTTTATTTCTCGGTTGCACAAAACATCGGGATTGGGTGTTCTTCCGTGTTGGTACTCCGAGAACATATAATCAACGATTCTTTCTTTATAAGGACCGCTGAGATCGATGGTCTGGAAAGGGATTCCCAATTTGTCAGCAACAATCAGGGCATCATTGCTGTCATCCAGCCATGGACATTCATCAGAAATCGTTACTGAATCGTCGTGCCAATTCTTCATAAACAGGCCGATCACCTCGTGCCCCTGCTCCTTAAGCAAGTACGCGGCTACACTGGAATCTACACCTCCGGAAAGTCCGACTACAATCCGTCCCATTCGATCAAATTTGGAAGGACAAAATTAATCAAAAAATAAGCTTCAGCAGCTAGGCTTTGCAAAGGGAACTACGCGCTGAAGACACAGGATTAAGAATAACGAAAAAAGTCAAGGATTTTTATTTTTTGTTAAACATTTATTAATTATTGTTGAACAAAAGCAACCTTGCTGAAAATCATACGTCTTGAAAACGTTTGTTTCAAATTACTGTTTATCAGTTTTTTAGACCTTATTATCATCTAAGTGTCTCAAAACCAGAGATTCACATTTGTCCAAACAAATATTCATAATGTTTAACAACTACATTTCAAAACAAAATCCATGAAAAAAATTGCAAAACTATTTGGAGTATTCGCCATGGCCGGTTTGTTTACACTAGCCAGCTGTGACAACAACAATGACGATGACAACATGCAAATGACAGCGACTACCATCGCTGACCTGGCAGGCGCTAACAATGACCTAAGCATCCTTGTTGAAGCTTTGACCCGTACAAATTTGGTAACCACTCTTCAAGGGGACGGACCTTTTACCGTGTTTGCTCCGACCAACCAGGCCTTCACCGATTTTCTAGCCGCCAACAACTTCAACTCTCTTGACGAGGTCCCTACGAGTACGCTTACCCAAATCCTCTTAAACCACGTGGTATCAGGAACGAATCGCTCTACAGACTTGACGACAGGCTACAGGAGCAGTCTTTCTACCGCAGGTGCTGACGGACGGAATCTGAGTTTGTTCGTTGACACTTCTGCCGGAGTTGTTATTAACGGTGTAGCAACCGTTTCTACTCCGGACGTAACGGCAGATAACGGCGTAGTACACGTTGTAAATAACGTAATTGGTCTTCCAACGATCGTCGATCATGCTGTTGCCAATAGCGATTTGAGCTCCTTGGTAGGCGCTTTGACTGCGAATGGAAACACCACCTTTACAGATCTTCTTTCTGACAACACGCAACTATTCACTGTGTTTGCTCCAGTAAACAGCGCTTTTGCTTCCTTCACCAACCCGAACGGAAACGATATTGACAATGTGCTTTCATACCATGTTATTCCAGGTACCGCTGCCTTTGCTGATGAATTGAGCAATAGCTATGTGACGACTGCTGCTGCAAACGCGGACGGAGATAACCTGAGTCAATACATCAATATTGACAACGGGGTGATGATCAATGGAAACAGCACGGTTGCTGCTGCTGATATCGTGGCGACTAATGGAGTAGTTCACGCCGTAAATGAAGTTATCGACCTGCCTACTGTTGTCACTTTTGCCGCTGCTGATCCTACATTCGCTCCTTTGGTTGAAGCCTTGACTACAGCTACTCCTGGAACCGATTTTGTAAGTGTTCTTTCAGGTACAGGACCCTTTACGGTATTCGCTCCAACAGCTGACGCTTTCCAGACTTTACTCGACAGCAATATGGACTGGACGACGGTTGACGATATCGAAGAAGGTCTGCTGACGAGTGTATTGCAACACCATGTATTGAACGAGCTCAATGTTCGCAGTGGTGATTTGACTGATGGAATTGCTCCTGCTACCCTAGAAGGAGACGCCATTACGATTAACCTACCTGGTACTGCGCCAAACATCGCTGAAGTCACTGACGGTGCCGGAAATGCTGGTATTGGAATTGTAGTTGTTGATGTACAAGCCAACAACGGCGTGATTCACGTAATCAATACCGTTCTTATTCCAGACACTTCAAATTAATTCATTAGGAAATCTCCTAATGTGCTTAAAAAGAGCACTTAACAACAAAAACCGCTGGATGATCTCCAGCGGTTTTCTTTTGAATACCGTTCGTCGAGTCGTTTATCGATAAAAAGTGTAGTTCGTCGAATCGATGAAATGCATTGATTTTACTGGGGTTTGCAGTTCATCGATGTCACATCAGAATAGGGTTCTTTTCCCTACAGAAATCCACCTCTCACAACTAAACTTTTTTTTTAAAAGGAATTCGGCTGCATCTTTACAGTCCCGAATCTTTCCAAACTAAACCTTGTAGTGGTAAAAGTCCCTCCCTCACCGGAGGGGCTTTTTATTTTTTAGCCCCTTTGTTTGGTTTCTTTCCCTTTAAAGAGATCTGTGGCTGACCTTGTTTCTTCTGCGCTTCCGCCTCTTCCATCAACTCACGCATACGCTTCTGAAACTTATTCTCCTTTTTAGGTTTCTTCTTATTCGCCTCGATCTGCAAATGAATCTTTTGCTCATCGATGATGTAATTCTTAATGACCAACATAATGAAGATGGTAATCAAGTTCGAAATGAAGTAGTACAAACTCAAACCACTTGCGTAGTTATTGAAGAAGAACAACATCATGACGGGCGATAAATACATAATGAACTTCATATTCGGCATCCCCGGCTGCTGCTGCATCTGCATACTCTGACCCGTAGTCATATTCATGTAGATGAAAATGGCGATGGACGCCAAGATCGGGAACAGGCTTACGTGGTCTCCATAAAAGGGAATAGAAAAGGGCAATTCCAGTATGGTGTCGTAAGAAGAAAGGTCTTCCGCCCACAGGAAGGACTTCTGTCTCAAGGCGAAAGAAGTCGGGAAAAACATAAATAAGGCGTAGAAGATCGGCAACTGCAGTAAGGCAGGTACACAACCACTCATTGGGCTTACCCCAGCCTTGTTGTACAGCTTCATAGTCTCTTGCTGTTTCTTCATGGCGTTGTCCTTGTACTTGTCATTGATCTCAGTGATCTCTGGCTTGAGGACTTTCATCTTGGCCTGGGACAAATAAGACTTATACGTAACCGGAGAGAGCAGAAGTCGAACAACAATCGTCATTACAATAATAGCAATACCAAAAGGCAAGAACGAGCTCAACCACGAATAGAAGGGATTAAAAATATAACGGTTAATCCATCCGAAGATTCCCCATCCAAAAGGAATGGATTCGACCAGTTCCAACTCGGAGTACTGCTTCAATTCCTGGGCATCTGTCGGACCAAAATACCAGTTCATGCTTTGGGCCAATTCCCCCGCTTGCAACTCTAATGGTATAATACTGTGGTACTCTTTAGTAAACTTTTGTTCTTTGTCTTCTTCCTCCACCAGGTTTTTTGAGAACATCTTGGCTCCACTAAAGGCGGTTTTAGAAGCGAGGATGGAGCTAAAAAAGTGTTGACGGTAAGACACCCACTGAATCAATTCTTCTTCATCGTCATCCTCTTCACTACTATCAGAAAGTTTACTGACCCGACCATCGTGCATATAGGTCAGTCGGGTGTACCTGTTCTCGTAACGGATACTCTTGTCGTGACGAATTCCCTTGAGCTTCCAGTCCAGGGTTACGGGCTTGGCGGTATTGAATACATCTCGAAGTCCTTGGGAACGCACTACGAAATCCACCAAATACTCGCCCGGCTTCACACTGTACTGGTACTCCAGGAATTGAGAAGGGCCGGCCTTTGCTCGGAGGGTCAAAATACGGTTACCGTCTTTCTGACTCACTTCCGGCTCAAAATAGAGTTCAGAAGTACTGAGTACTCTATTGTCGCTGGTTGAGAATTGAATATCAAAATTGGCATTGCCTTCATTGATCAGGTAAATCGGAACCGAATCGTGATCGACAAAATTCTTCAGCTTCGCTTCAATGATTTGTCCTCCTCGGTGGTCGACGACCAATCGCAAAAGTTCATTCTCGAGAACAGTAGAGCCTTCTTGCACTGCCGTTGCCGCAAAGCGCCCTACACGGCTTTGGTACTGAGCCATAGAGACCGAATCTGCCGTATCGACCTGCGGTAAGGTGGGCTTGACTACTGGAAGCTCTGCCACCTGATTTTCTTGTTCAGCGGCAAGCTGTTCCTGCTTTTGCTTTTCTTGTTGTTCAGCCAGCTCAGCGTCTGAAGGTCGGTTTAAATACAACCAAACCATCATGATCAGGGCCATAAGGACAAACCCAATGATGGACTTTTTGTCTAGTGTTCTTTCTTCCATGTGTTCTTTGTAGAATGTAAGGGCTTCTTCAGCTTCTCCTGAAGGGCCTGCTTACAAAGCGCAAATATAGGCCCAAACAAGGGCTCTATGCCAAACTGGCATTAGTTTGTTTTTGTTTGTGGGTATAGACCGCCTTGACAAAGCCGACGAAGAGAGGATGTGGATTGGCCACAGTACTCTTGTACTCCGGGTGATACTGTACCCCAATAAACCAAGGGTGTTCCGGGATTTCAACTACCTCCACCAGTCCGGTGTCTGGATTGATTCCGGAAGCTTTCATACCGGCAGCCTCCAGCTTCTCCAGGTAAGCATTATTGAATTCAAAGCGGTGGCGGTGACGTTCAGTGATGTCGCTTTCTCCGTAGACTTCCTGCGCTAGTGTACCTTCTTTTAACTGACACTTCCAGGCACCAAGACGCATGGTCCCTCCTTTATCGGTTACACTCTTCTGCTCTTCCATCAGGTTGATGACCGGGTGCGGACTGTCCGGTTTCATCTCGGCTGTATTGGCTTCGCTTAGTCCCAAAACATTTCTGGCGTATTCAATGACGGCCATTTGCATCCCCAAACAGATTCCCAAGAAGGGGATTTGCTTTTCACGGGCGTATTGAACGGCCAGGATTTTGCCTTCCAAACCGCGTTCACCAAAACCTGGTGCCACGAGAATTCCGTCAAGCCCACTCAGTTCTTTTTCGAGGTTCTCTTTTTTCAAGTGGGCGGAGTGAATACTGCGCACCTTTACTTTGACCTCGTTCTGAGCCCCAGCATGGATAAAGGACTCCAAGATCGACTTGTAAGAGTCCTGCAACTCCACGTATTTCCCAATCAACCCAATGGTCACATTGGCCTTGGGGTTCTTGTGCCTGGTAAGAAACTGATTCCAGTTCTGAAGATCGGGCTGAGCCTCATCCGAAAGTCCCAAACGCTTTAGGGTGACCTTATCCAAGCCTTCTTGCTGCATTAGCAGAGGCACTTCATAGATGGTAGAAGCATCGATCGACTGAATTACCGCCTCTTTTTGTACGTTACAGAAAAGCGCGAGCTTTTCGCGTTTCTCCGCGGAAATTTCATGCTCGGTACGGCAAACCAAAATATCGGCCTTGATCCCACTTTCCATCAAGGTCTTCACTGAGTGTTGTGTAGGCTTGGTTTTAAGTTCCCCAGCTGCGGAAAGAAAAGGAACCAAGGTCAAGTGGATCACAATTCCATTTTGATCCCCCAATTCCCAAAGCAATTGACGAACCGCTTCTATATAAGGTAGGGATTCGATATCCCCGACAGTTCCCCCGATTTCGGTAATGACGATATCGTATTCTCCACTCTTTCCCAAGAGTTGAATACGGTCTTTGATTTCGTTGGTGATATGCGGAACTACTTGTACCGTTTTTCCAAGAAACTCTCCACGGCGTTCCTTCTGAATAACACTTTGGTAAATACGTCCAGTGGTTACATTATTTGCCTGGGAAGTACGGACATTCAAAAAACGCTCGTAGTGCCCCAAATCCAAATCCGTTTCGGCCCCATCATCGGTGACATAACATTCGCCATGCTCGTAGGGATTCAGTGTTCCGGGATCGACATTGATATAGGGATCAAGCTTTTGAATGGTTGTTCTAAAACCTCTGGCCTGCAACAATTTAGCCAGTGATGCAGCGATGATTCCTTTTCCAAGTGAGGAGGTTACTCCGCCCGTAACGAAGATGTATTTGGTAGTAGACATTAGAAGTATGTGGAGTTTCGTTTACGGGGTGTAAAGTTAAGAAACTGAACTGCACAGGCAACTAATCCTGTAAGAGCTTATTCACATTGCCCAATTTCCTTGTAAAATAGTGTACCTTGAAGCAGACATTAGCAGCATGGAAAGAAGAAAATTTATGCAAAAGGCCGGCGTGGCAGCCGTCGGATTAGGAAGTATCCCTGCCGCTCAGGCGAGGACTCTAGGCCAATCAGAGCAAGCATTTAAAAAGCTCAAACACAACATCAACCACAGCGTCTGTCAATGGTGTTATAGCGATATGCCTCTTGCTGACTTTTTGGATGTCCTGGTCGACTGGGGTATTCCGGCTATAGACCTTATTGGACCGGCTGACTGGGCTTTACTCAAAGAAAAAGGGATTCACTGTTCCATGTGCAATGGAGCCGAGATCAGTTTGACTGAGGGCTGGAACAATCCCAAGTACCACGAAACACTGATTGCCAACTACACCAAAATGATTCCCTTGGTCGCCGAAGCGGGCTACACCAATTTGATTTGCTTTAGCGGAAACCGGGATGGGATGAACGATTTAGTTGGACTACAACATTGTGTTGAAGGCCTTAAGCAAATTATTCCCTTGGCCGAAAAACACGGTGTAGTCATTCAAATGGAGCTCTTTAACCAGATCAACCACCCGGACTATATGGCTGATAATACGCTCTGGGCTGTGGAGCTCTGTCGTCGACTCGATACCGACAACTTCAAGTTGCTCTACGACATCTACCATATGCAAATCCAGGAAGGAGACATTATCCGAACCATACAGCAGTACCATCCGTATTTTGGCCATTACCATACTGCAGGGGTACCCGGAAGACATGAAATAGGGGATAACCAGGAGCTCTATTATCCGGCGATTATGAAAGCCATTTACGAAACAGGATTCCAGGGGTATGTCGCCCAGGAATTCATTCCAACGGCTAAAAAGCCTCTGAATTCCTTAAAAGAAGCCTTTCGTATTTGTGATGTTTAGGGAGTATTGGCGTTAAGCATTTTACCAATCAGCTCATTCCACAACAACTGATTTTCTCGGTTGCGGGAGAAGTTGGTTTCGCGATCGTACTGCTTCTGAAACTTACTCAAATCTCGTACGGTTTGCTGGTATATTTCTTTGACCTCCGACTTGATATTGCGGGTGTATTTTTTGGACTCCAATCGCTGCCTCAATTTGCGAGCAAATATTTCAGCAATATCGAAATGCAATTGTTCGTGATTCAAGATATGGTCATTGCAAACACTTGGGCGGTACCAGGATTCTGTGGGGTAGAAATGCGCTTTGACATCAAAAACAACCTGAACATCCCCGCTTCCTTGCCATTCCGCCTGATAGGAATAACTGATCCCGCTCGCCGTAGTAGCTGCAGCCACAGTGCCCATAGGTACAACTCCCTTAAAGTCTTCCCAGGTCAAACGCCATTCTTCTCGCCAGGGCAAGCCTTCTTCCTCCTGTGCATTGACTGCACAAGCAGCCAAAACCAACACTAAAAGCAGTACAGGTAGTGATCTCCCTTTCTTCCACCCCCACCTATTCGACAGGGATAGCCGGAAAGCCTTTAGACTTCCTATGTGCTGAGGGGAACTAAGAATCATTCGTTTTCTACCTGGCTAATGGTAAGATCATAGTTGTATCGCAGGATAAAGGAAGCCTTGTTTCCGTATCCAGAATTCCAATCGTTATTTACCTCCTTGAAGTAATTAAAACGGTTACCGCTGTACTCGGTCTCACCAATGAAAGGCGTGGTTTGGAAGAGGTTGTTTTTGTAGCCCAGCTTCAAGAGGAGATCAAAGGTTAAATCAAACCCTCTGATCGCATAACGATCAGCTTCTACTCCCCATCGACTGCGGTAGGATTCCATAAATTGATCATTAGCCACTTCCCTAAAAACAGAAGGGAAGGTGAAATTCAGGTTCGCTAGATGCGGCCTTGAAATTGCTTTGTCCTCAAAGGCATTGTCATAATGCGTGGTGAACATGCGTACGTCCTTCTTCTTGTCGGTATTTGCTGCGTTGAGTATAGAAGTGATACTCGCCACAATACTGCCCATATCGGTTTCCAAAATGACCCAGTTTTCTACTTCCTCAGACAACATTTCGGCGAATGCTTCTCTGTCCAAAGTATTTTCTACGAGGTCCGCTACCTTGGCCTCTGGAAAACGGCTTAAGATAGAATCACGGACAGCCATATGCACTTCATCGGCCATGATAATGATGTTCTCATCCGTTCTTTTAGAAGCTAAATAATCCAGCATTTTAACCCGAAGACTTTCTTCATCCGGAACCGAAAAATAGACATTCTGTAAAGTGAGCTCGCTATCGGCCAAAAAGGGCGTGATCACAGGCACGTTGTATTTGGAGGCCTGAATGGCTACTTCACCAAGAAGTTTTCGATCTACTGGCCCCACCACTGCACTGGCATTGGTTAAAGGATCGGATTCCAAAAGGTTCTTTACGCGCTCTAAATCACGCTGAGTATCCCAAAATTTTACATCGACTGACATCCCCATGGATTTAATCGAATCAAGGGCTACAATAGCTCCTGTATACAAGCCCATGGCATAGCGGCTATCGGTACGGGCTTTGAGCTGGCGTGCTGCCTTTTCTTTATCGGCCAAATCGTACCGATCCAAGCGGAAAGGCAAAAGGTAAACCAACTGCGGCCGAACATTGACATCCAGGCTATCGATCAAGTTGATCTGGTTCAGGACCAAACCTTCTTTCACATTGAGGTTTTGGGCCCTCTCTTTGGGCAACTTCAAAATCATTCCCTCTTTTAATCCGGCCTCGAGTTCTGGATTCAAAGCGAACAGGGTATCGCGACTAACCCCCAACTCCTGCGTGATTCTAAATATATTCTGCTTGGCGCTAACAGGGTAGTACACGTAGTTCTCTGTTGTAAGCTCCAGTTCTGGGGCTTCTTTCTTCGGAAAGCGAAGAACCATGCCCTCTTTAAGTCCCCCTTCTTGCACGATGACGGGGTTGAGTCGCAGGATTTCCTTTTGCTCAATTTCATACAGCTTACTCAAACTGTATAAGGTCATTTGTGTAGGAACAGTGTAAGACTCGTACAATGGAGTGGTTTCCTCCATCATTTCTTTAACCAAAACCGGCACTTTGAGTTGTTGGCCCACCGAGAGGTAACTACTGTTTTTAGGCAGATCCGGATTCAGGGCTGCTAGGCTATCAAGGCTGATTCCAAAACGGTGAGCTATACTCCAACGGGTTTCCTTTGGCTGAACCGTGATGGTGTCGAAGTTCAACCCCATTTTGACGATTTGCTCTTCCGTTGGGTAGCGTGGAATTTGCAGAATCATCCCTTTTTTCAGCGCTTCAGAGTACAAGGATTTATTGTATCGTTTAAGCTGCGCTTCCTTAATACCATACAATTGTGTGATACTGAAAATGGTCTCCTTCCGACGAACCTTGTGAGACATAAAACGCAAAGGCGCAATTCGTTCAGGTTGCTCTGTTGTTGCTTTCGTTTCGACCACTTTAGGGTACCGAGGAATCTGCAAAACCATACCGGTCTGCAATCCCCGACTGTTCAATTCGGGATTGTATTGTCGTAGTTGGGCTTCCGTAATATCGTACTGTTGAGTCAGGCTAAAAATGGTCTCTTTAGAAATGACTCGGTGTGCTGTAAAGCGCAGTGGATTGGAATCGCTTGGACCCGGTTTCACCGTATCCCGCTCAACAGTTCCAGTACTCGCAGGTGGAGTAATGGGTCCAGGCTTGATCGTACTGTTGCTCAAGTCAATAATCAAAAAGGTATTCGGCTTGATGTCTGTGGCCTTTTTGACGTCTTTGTTCGCCAACAAAATGGAGTATGGGGTTACCCCGTATCGCTTGGCAATGCTTTGGAGGGTTTCCCCTTCCTTAACAGCATGGGTCTTAAATTTTCGTTGTGCGGTTACCTTGCAAGCGGTAAAAGCAATGAGTAGGCAAAGGAGGAGTGCTTTGAGACAATTGTTTTTCATTCCCATTCTATTGTTGCAGGCGGCTTGGAACTGATATCGTACACCACCCTGTTTACACCTTTTACTTTATTAATGATATCGTTGGACGTTTTCTGAAGAAAATCATGCGGCAGATCAACCCAATCCGCAGTCATTCCATCTGTACTCTCGACAGCGCGCAACGCTACACATTTTTCATATGTTCTTTCATCCCCCATTACCCCTACACTGTTCACAGGCAGCAACATGGCTCCCGCTTGCCAGATTTTATCGTAGAGTCCCCATTCTTTCAAACCATTGATAAAAATGGCATCAACCTCCTGGAGAATGCGCACCTTTTCTGCGGTTATATCGCCTAATATACGAATTCCAAGTCCAGGACCGGGAAAGGGGTGTCTGCCCAAAATTTCTGGAGACATACCCATGCTTTTACCGACACGTCGTACCTCATCCTTGAACAAGAGCTTCAGTGGCTCCACCACTTTCAATTTCATAAAATCGGGCAGGCCTCCCACATTGTGGTGGCTCTTAATGGTCGCCGAAGGACCTCCCGTAGCCGAAACCGATTCGATTACGTCTGGATAAATCGTTCCCTGAGCAAGCCAGTTCACGTCCTCAATCAAATTGGCTTCGTCGTCAAACACCTCGATAAAGACCCGTCCAATAATTTTGCGTTTCTTCTCTGGATCCGACTCTCCTTCAAGAGCTTTCAAAAAGCGTGCCGAGGCATCAACCCCCTTGACATTTAAGCCCAATCCCTGATACTGCTCTAGTACCTGCTCGAATTCGTTTTTTCGGAGCAATCCATTGTTGACAAAGATGCAGTGCAACTGACTGCCAATGGCTTTGTGCAATAGGAAGGCCGCCACACTGGAATCCACACCTCCAGATAAGCCGAGGACCACTTTATCACTACCCAGTTTCTCTTTTAAATGAGCAACGGTTGAATCCACGAAGCATCCGGTGTCCAGTCTTGCTTCATCCCTACAATGTCTACCAAGAAATTCCTGATTATCAACTTCCCGGCTTCCGTATGGTAAACTTCTGGGTGAAATTGTATTCCGTAAGTCGTCTGGTTATTAAAGCGATAAGCAGCAAACTCAACATCCTCGGTACTGGCCAAAACTTCCGCTTCAGCAGGGAGTTGCTTGATGGTATCACTGTGACTCATCCACACCTGGCTCTGCTTTTCTACCCCATTGAAAAATGGATCAGCACTATTGACCTCCGCCAATCGGGCTCTTCCGTATTCCCTAGTAGCCGACGGAGCAACTACGCCGCCGTGGGCATGAGCCAAAAATTGGGCTCCGTAACAAATCCCAAGCAGTGGCTTTTTTCCTTGAATTTCTGATAAATCAGGAATCGGTGCTTGCTCTGAGCGAACCGAAGAAGGGGATCCCGAAAGGATTACCGCCTGATAATCATCCAAGGTGTTGGGCACCTTGTTGAAAGGAATGATTTCTGAATAAATGTGGAGTTCTCTTACGCGCCGTGCGATCAGCTGCGTGTACTGCGACCCGAAGTCGAGAATTAAGACCTTTTGATGCATGGGCAAAAATAGTAATTTGCCCAAAGTGAGAAAGCCTAGAATTTAAAAAGATAAACCCCGGGAACCACCCCGGGGTTTGTTGCAATAAAATCAAAACCAACCTAACACATGAATTGACTAATTCACAGTTGACTAAGGAAGAAAACTTCCTTTTTCATAGTCATTTTCAATACTTAAACAAGTCTTAGCGTTATTACCCTACCCCGATTTTGAATTATTTTTGAAAAATGACGAAATCCTACCCCACCACTAAGGAGATTTTCAGGCATCTAGAAAAAGGTTTTAGAAAAAAGGACCACCCTTTTCGCTTCTTTACTTTGGCCACACACGACCAGGAATACCCTGCGCTGCGCACCGTCGTCTTGAGACGGAGCAGACAAGATCAATGGATCGCTTTTTACACGGATTCCCGCTCCGAAAAAGCAACTCAACTTCATCAAAAAGGGCAGGCAACAGCACTGTTCTATCACCCCAAAAAACGCTGGCAACTTCAACTAAAGGGGCGTTGTGTAAAACTGGAAGACGAAGAAATTTTGGATTCCCTTTGGAAAAATATGCCAAAAGGGGCCAGAAGAGATTACTCCTCAGCCATGCCTCCTGGCTCCGTTGCTCATTCAGAACAGACCTTGGAATGGAACGATCAAGGCCGAAAACACTTTACAGTTTATCACCTCAAAGTGGAAGAAATCGAATCTCTTCAACTGAGAAGAGAAGGACATCTTCGACTGCGCTACCGCAGAAAGAACAAAGGATGGAAACAGGAATTATTGGTGCCTTAATCGGCGTCTAAAGTCAAGAGAAGTACCTGGCATTCGAGCGGATTAACACGCTTGACTAACCGGTCTATCAACTGTCCACTCGAGGTGTGATAGTGAGAAGTGATGTTGTCAAAACGCTCCTGCAAGCTTCCATTCGGAAAAAGACTTTCGTGCAATTCCGTCAAGCGCTCAATTTGGTCCTTGTGTTTTTTCTTCTGAGCCTTGAGCATCCGTTTTTCTAGATGCTCCAGGCCTTTAATTTGTTTTCTTTCCTGGGCCGCTACAGCACCGCGAAAACTAGCATCCGTTTGGTCGGCGAGCAAGTGCAGCGCTTTAAATTGCTCCACAAGTAGGTTCTTCTGATCCGAAAAATCGAGAGGTAAAGCCGATTCTCTACGAACAAAGAAGTTCACCAGTTCCTCTCTTTTTTTGAACAAATCTGCTCGACTCAATCCCAATTTTTCCCAATTAGCAGCCTGTTTGGCAGACCAGATCAAGACCGTACTTCTGAGCTGCAACATCGGAAAGGGTACGTGGAAGGATTCAAAACTGGCTCGCAGCTGCAGCCAATAGGCCAACTCACCTCCTCCACCGATATAACAGAGGTTGGGTAAAATCACTTCCTGGTACAAAGGCCTCAACATGACGTTAGGCGAAAATCGTTCGGGATGCTCCTCTAATTCCTGGAGCAGAGCGTCTTTCTTAAAATACTGAGAACCGTCAGCCAAAGCAAACCCTCCATTGTCCTGAACCAGACGCTCACGCTTTTGGTCCGTGAGGTAGAATAGATTACACTCCCTTGGATTCACCTGAATTTTGTACTCAGAGTGTACCTGCTTTAGGGCCTCATTGGTTGCTGTGACCGCTTCATAGCTACTTTGCTGCTCCAACTCCTGCCGCATGGCCGGAACAAAAAGTGTCTTTAGAGCAGCTGAGTCAGCATCCAGTACTACAAGACCGTACTCCCCAAAAAGAGTGTGCACCAAGTGACGAGTAGCCGAAGCCAAATTGGGGGAATCCGTATACGCCTCTTCAATTATTTGCAACAAGGCTGTATTGTGCTTCCCTGGGCCTAATAAGTGCTTTAAGCCAATTAATACTTCCTCCATTCCACTCAAGTCCATCCGTCCAACAGCCCCGCCAAAAGGACGGTTCCACTGAATCTTTTGTCCTCCGAGATGGAAGAAATTAATTTCCTCAAAATCGTGATCTTCGGTTGCCATCCAATACACCGGCACAAAATGTTGATCCGGGTATCGTTCATTGAGCTTTTGACTCATATTAATGGCTGCACTGATTTTATAGAGAAAATACAAGGGCCCGGTCCCTAAATTGAGTTGGTGACCTGTGGTAACGGTAAAGGCATTGCATTCGAGGAGTTTTTGCAGTTGCTCTTCGACAGCTTCCGTTTTTTGCAAGCCTGTGTATTGTCTTCTTATTTCATCAACCAAAATGGCCCTGGAAGAACGGCTATAAGAATTCGACTTTTCGGCGATTTGGGCCTGAAAAGATTCTATTTCTGGGTAGCGGTTGTAGAAGGGTTGGAGCTCCTTTTTCTGCGTAACATAGTCTTTCAACAGGGGAGAAAGAAAGGAGGTTTCAGTAAAAGACAAACAGTCTGAAGGCATGAGTGCAAAAACTTTGTAAATATATCGTACCCGCTCCCTTTATTTACTAAAATTTCGTTAATTAGGGTGGATCTGCCGAAATCATTTGGCTAAAATTAAATCGAGAAAAAACTCCAACTAGTTGATGAAGAAGATATTAGCCCTAGTGCTATGCTTTACTGCTCTGGTACAAGCTCAAAAAATCCAATCACCAAGTGAATTTTTAGGATATGAATTAGGAACTCAGTTTAGCCGACATTACGAGGTGACCGATTATTTCGAACATTTGGCCGAAAGTTCAAATGGGATGCTGAAGTTGACCTCATATGGCACCACGAATGAACGCCGTCCTCTACTGCTGGCCTACATTTCGACCGAAGAAAATATTGACAACTTAGAGTCAATTCGCCAAGCCCATTTGGCTCAGACTTCTGGCACCGCTGGTTCAGACAAAGCCATCGTCTGGTTGAGCTACAATGTGCATGGGAACGAAAGCGTCAGCACAGAAGCAGCCATGAAGACCGCTTTCGATTTGTTGACCTCCAAATCCGACTATCTTAAGAATACCGTGGTCATCATGGACCCTTGTATCAATCCCGACGGACGTGATCGCTACAGCAACTGGTACAATCAATACAAGAACACCCCTTTCCAAACAGATCCCAATAGCAAGGAACACTGGGAAGGATGGTGGTCAGGCCGATCCAATCATTATATGTTTGATTTGAACCGAGACTGGGCTTGGTTAACCCAGGTCGAAAGTCAGCAGCGGCTAAAAATGTACAACCAGTGGATTCCTCATATTCATGTAGATTTTCACGAACAGGGAGTCGATAGCCCTTACTACTTTGCTCCTGCAGCTGAACCCCTGCACGAAGTGATCACGCCTTTTCAACGGAGCTTTCAACGAACCATCGGTAAAAACCACGCCAAGTATTTTGATCAAAACGGCTGGTTCTACTTTACCAAGGAGCGCTTCGATCTCTTCTACCCGAGTTATGGAGATACTTACCCCATGTACACCGGTGGCATAGGAATGACCTATGAGCAAGGGGGAAGCGGCCGAGCCGGGCTAGCGATTATCAACAGCAATGGAGACACTTTAAGCCTACAAGACCGATTAGCCCACCATTACACGACCGGGATGTCTACTGTTGAGGTTGCGGCGGCCAACATCGAAAAGCTCAACCAAGAATACGCCAAGTACTACCAGGACAGGAGCGCCAAGTACAACAGCTATGTCATGAGCGGAAACAAAGACCAAGTCAAGGCCTTGGCTTCCTTACTTGACCACCACGAGATTGAATACAGCATTCAAAACCCAGGGACCATTAAAGGCTACAACTACCAAACCGGTGTCCGAGGGTCAAAGCGCTACGGAGAGGCTTTAGTGGTTAACAGCCGGCAGCCCAAAAGCAAACTGGTTAAGGTGCTCTTTGAGCCTCAACCCAAACTCACCGATTCATTGACCTATGATATCACCGCCTGGTCTCTCCCTTACGCCTATGGTTTGGATGCCATGGCGACGGAAACTGTTTTGGGCAGTAGCAACAACAGCTCTTTACTCAACTTCGACACCACTCATGCCGAGGTTCCTTATTTTCAAAACACAACATCGGCATCTTTAAACGCTTCCTACGCCTATCTAGCAGACTGGAACAGTATGGATGATGCCCGTATGCTCGCGGATTTATTGCAACAAAAGGTGCGTGTTCGCAAGGCATACAAGGATTTTGAAATTGAAGGCGGTTCATACAAGAAAGGCACTCTAATCATTACCCAGTCCGACAACGACCATTTGGATAATCTTGCCTCCATCTTACAAGCCGTCTCAAATAAATACCAACAGGACTTTACCCCCGTAAACAGTGGCTACGTGGACAAAGGAAAGGACTTCGGTTCTTCTTATGTGCAAATGATCAAGCCGGTGAAAGTTGCCGTTCTCAGCGGAGATGGGGTAAACTTGTATCGCTTTGGGGAGGTATGGCACTTTTTTGAAAAGCAATTGCACTATCCCCTTACCGTTCTGGACACCGACTACTGGCAACGCGTCGATCTAGATGAATACGATGTACTTATTTTACCTGGCGGTCGCTATTTCGGCGTTTTGGGTGACCGGGAGAAAAAAGACCTCAAAGAATGGGTGCGTCAGGGTGGACGACTTATCGCGATGGAAAATGCACTTAATAACCTGGCCGGAGAGAGCGCCGGTTTTGGCCTGGAGTACGCCGATCGTTCCGGGGAGGGTGATAAAAACGAACAGCCAGAACCTTTTGATCAGACCAGTCGTACCCGCATTATGGGAGCCATAACAGGCGCTATCTTTAAAACCAAAGTGGATCCCAGTCATCCAATGGCCTTCGGTTATGACCAAGAGTATTTCAGCCTAAAACTAGGCTCGTCTGCTTTCTCTTATTTAGACCGCGGAAATGTAGCCTACCTTGAAGGTGACGCACAAGCGGTCTCTGGTTTTGCCGGAAGTAAGGCCCTAAAGAACATACAAAATACCCTGGTCTTTGGCGTACAGCCAATGGGACGTGGATCCGTTGTTTTTATGGTGGACAATCCGCTCTTCCGAGGATTTTGGGAAAATGGAAAACTCTTTATGGCCAACGCCCTTTTTATGCTCGACTAGATGAAAAAGACCTTATTACTTTTTAGCCTCGCAGCCCTACTTTTTCAAACTTCTTGGGCCCAAGGTCGCTTTGATGAAGAGGTTCAAACCCTTAAAGCGAAGTACGACTCCCTGCGCCCGAGTCTAAATCCTGACCAAAAAACGGTGGTCTTTGTTGGAAGTTCCAGCATTCGGATGTGGAAAAATGTGGAGGAAATTTCTGATCAACACAACATCATCAATACCGGCTTTGGGGGATCGACAGCAAAGGATCTTTTAGGTTATACAGCCCCCCTCATCCTGGACCACTATCCCGACCAGGTCTTTATCTACGAAGGCGATAATGATATCTTTATGAAGGAATCTCTGGATCGAATCATGAGAAGAATGCGTCGAATTGTTCGCAGAATCAAGAAGTACAATCCGGATTGCCAAATTGTCTTGATATCAGCCAAACCCAGTATTGCCCGGTGGTCCCTTAAGGGGCAGTATCAGAAATTAAACAAGCGGTTTTACCGTTGGTCCAAGAGAAAAAAGAATATGGCGTATGCCGATGTTTGGAAGCCCATGCTCAATGGAGAGGAGCTCAAGAACGATCTGTTCATTGAGGACAATCTGCACATGAACGACGCCGGCTACCAGATTTGGAAAACCGTGCTCCAACCCTATCTGATAAAATAGGTCTCTATGAGAATCAAAACCACGCTCTTGCTTTTACTGGGCACGAGCCTTTTCAGCCAATGCACTCCAGAGAAGGAAGTGCTGAACCTACCCAAAACAGATTTAAAACAAACGGCCTTCTTGCCCTGGCCATCCGAAATTCTTGCAGACAGTAGCGCCTTTCCTCTGGACAGCCTCACTCCGATTCTTTTGGAAGACAAATCCAAATCCTGGCAACAACTGCAGCAGCGCGTTCAGGCTGAATTGAAAGAGCAAACCGGCTGGGAGCTCCCTTTAGAACAATTGGCTCAGCGTTCACCTTTAGTCATTCGGTCTGTACCCCCTACAGATGGAGGCAGTGAAGCCTACCGATTACGTATCGGGCAGGATACCCTCTTTTTAGAGGCTTCCGACCCCGCGGGAGCCTATAGAGGATTACAAAGCCTGAAACAGAATATTCCCCATCAGACCAACGATACCCTGGCCAACCGCAGAATCCTGGTGGTTCCTGGGGGAGAAATTAATGACCGTCCTCGCTATGCCTACCGAGGCATGATGCTGGATGTGGCTCGGCACTTCTTCAGTGTTGATGAAGTTAAGCGTCTCCTTGATCAATTGAGTTATTACAAAGTCAATCACCTGCATTTGCACCTGAGCGATGACCAAGGATGGCGTATCGAAATCAAAGGCTGGCCAGAACTGACCGGAATCGGTGCCGCTACAGAAGTAGGAGGAACTCCCGGAGGATTCTACACGCAGGAAGAGTACCGTGAATTGGTGGACTACGCGAAAAGCCGATACATCACTATCGTTCCCGAGATCGATATGCCTGGCCACACCAATGCGGCCGTAGTGAGCTATCCAGAACTCAACGGAAACGGAAAAACCCCAAAGCCTTATACGGGTACCCGAGTGGGCTTCAGCACTTTTGATACCAGAAGCGACAAAACCTATGCCTTCTTGGAAGATGTCATTCAGCAAATTACTGCATTAACCGATGGGCCCTTCTTCCACGTCGGTGGAGACGAAAGCCATGTGACCAAGAAAGAGGACTATATCTACTTCTTGGAACGGGTTGAACCCTTGATTACCAAGGCAGGCAAACGCATGATGGGATGGGATGAAATTGTACAAGCCAAGCTGGGCAATTCTACTGTACTACAACACTGGAGAACACCCGAAAATGCCGCAAAAGGAGGAGAACAAGGAATGCAAGTCGTTCTCTCTCCTGCCTTCTTCAGCTATCTGGATATGAAATACGACAAATATTCTGAATACGGTTTGACTTGGGCGGGATTCATCCCTGTAGACAAAGCCTACAACTGGAATCCGGATGAAGCTGTCACCGGCTTAGCGCAAAAGAATATTCTCGGGCTTGAAGCGCCTTTGTGGTCCGAAACCGTCTCCAATTCAGCTGAGTTGGAATACCTCGCCTATCCGAGAATGGCAGGATATGCCGAAATGGCCTGGAGCCAACAAGAGCACAGGGAATGGGATTTCTACCTGAAAAGGCTAAAATCTCAACGTCAAAGGTGGGATAAGGAAGGGATCAATTACTACAAGTCTCCCGTTTTTGGGACGGAGGAGTAATCGTCCTATTCCTCTTCATTGGAATCCGAGAAATCGGTAATTCCTTTTTCACGAAGTAGGTTGTACCAGCGAATGATCTTTTTGATATCGCTCGCGTAAACCCGATCCTCGTCATAGTTTGGCAACACTTCAAAGAAGTATTCTTCCAATTTGAGCTTATCCTCTTTGTGACTGACAGAGGTTTCGCCTCCTTTTTCTTTTACTTGAATATTTAAGAAGACTTCACGCAGAGGAACTTCCTCCTCCAAAGTGTAGATGGCGATCTCAGAAAGAACACTCACGTTATTTCTCAAACCTACGGTAATGCGTTTGCCGTCGAGTAGGGATTCACCAACAAATCCGGTTCTTGTTTGAGTCACCAGCTTGTACAAGCCGGGTTTACCGGAAATTGAAAGAATTTTATCTAGTGTCAATGTCTGTATTTTAGGGTGACGAAATTAAGGAAAAAGAGGGCTTATCGGACTAAGACCGTCCTTTTTTAATGGCCGGGAATCGCATCTTGTAGTCGACACTTATTTTACCCTTGCTGATTTTTTCCAGGCGACCTCTCAATAGCCGTTTTTTTAAGCTCGACAGCTTATCGGTAAAGAGAATTCCCTCGATGTGATCGTATTCGTGCTGAACAACCCGGGCAATAACTCCGTCCAACTTAAGCTCATGAGCGTTAAAGTCCTCATCCTGGTAGTGCAGTACCAATTCCGGTTTGCGGTACACATCTTCTCGGACATCTGGAATACTCAAACAGCCCTCACTAAAGGCCCACTCCTCTCCTTCTTCTTCCACAATAGTAGGATTGATAAAAACTTTCTTAAAAGCCTTAAGCTCTTCTACCTCCTCTTCAGTCAACTCTTCATCTTCAGCGAAAGGAGCCGTATCGACCAGAAATAAACGAATGGCCAAGCCGATTTGAGGAGCAGCTAAACCTACACCATGGGCATTGTACATGGTATCCCACATGTTGTCGATGAGTTCCTTCAGCTTTGGGTAGTCCGCATCGATGTCAACGGCTTTCTTCTTTAGTACAGGATCGCCATAGGCGACAATAGGTAATACCATATAACAGTTACAATTCTGATCCCGCAGGTATCAAAAGGGGTTTTTATCCATAAAGGCCTGTAGAATCAGGACCGCGCTGATCTCATCTACTAAACCTTTGTTTTGTCTTTTCTTCTTCGAGGCACCTCCCAAACGCAAACTTTGGGCGGCCATCTTTGATGTAAAGCGCTCATCTTGTCTATGCACAGGCATCTCAGGATATTTCTGCACAAATTTTTGCAAGAATTTCTGAATGTCTCCCTCCGACTCGGATGGACTCCCATCCATTTGAACCGGCAGACCTACCACAAGCTCCTACCTTTTCTTCCGCAAGATAACTATCCAGAAAGTTAAAGAGTTTAGAAGTGGCTACCGTCGGCAGTCCACTCGCGATTATCCGCCCTTCATCAGTGGCGGCTACCCCTGTTCTTACTTTGCCATAATCGAGCGCTAAGAGTCTTGACAAGCTTCACTTTTCCACAAAAATAAATCAATTTTGTAATCTCTATAAAAGCCTGCATTTTTCGACCCAAAGCACCCTATCTTTGCCCCAAATTTTCGGAAATGAACGAATACAAATCAACCATTGAAGCGGCTTGGGAAGACCGAAGTCTTTTGCAAAAAGAAGAGGTGAAAACCACCATCAGAGCAGTACTCGAAGCCCTGGACAAGGGCCAATTGCGCTGTGCTGAGCCTACGTCAGAGGATGGCAAGTCAATGAATGGGTGAAAAAAGCAGTCGTTCTTTATTTCCCTATCCAAGAAATGGAAACCCTAGAAGTTGGAATTTTTGAATTTCATGATAAGATTCCGCTCAAGAAAGATTATAAATCACAAGGAGTTCGTGTGGTTCCCCACGCGGTTGCAAGGCACGGAGCCTTCATTGCTCCCTCCACTATCCTCATGCCGAGTTATGTCAATATTGGCGCCTATGTCGATGAAGGGACTATGGTTGATACTTGGGCTACGGTTGGTAGCTGCGCCCAAATCGGAAAAAACGTCCACTTGAGTGGTGGTGTTGGTATTGGAGGAGTGCTGGAGCCTCTTCAAGCCGCACCGGTAATCATCGAAGACAACGTATTCGTTGGATCTCGCTGTATTGTGGTAGAAGGTGTACGCGTAGAGCAAGAAGCGGTTCTTGGGGCCAACGTGGTCTTAACGGCCTCTACTAAGATCATCGATGTCAGTGGATCGGAACCTGTAGAGTACAAGGGTAGGGTTCCTGCCAGGTCAGTTGTTATACCAGGGAGCTATACAAAGACTTTTCCCGCAGGTGATTACCAAGTGCCCTGTGCCTTGATCATCGGGAAAAGAAAAGAGAGTACGGACAAAAAGACCTCTTTGAATGACGCCTTGAGAACCCACAAGGTCGCAGTTTAAAAAGGACTACGCTTGGTGTTAGGCCGTATCCTCCTATCTTTGTAGGATAATTACTATCGTGTAAAATTTTTTTTGTAATTTTTAGTTATTAGGACAGAGGACACGCCCCAACGCAGAGATCGCATGAAGGATAGTTATCAAACAACACCTAGCATAAGTGCCTTAGTCATTACCTATAACGAGATTGGCTATATCGAAAAATGCCTTGAATCCATCGCTTTTGCCGATGAGATTATTGTCATTGATTCGTATAGTACAGACGGCACTTACGAGTACCTCTTGCAGCAAGAAAATGTTCGGGTAATTCAACACCCGTTCAAAAACTTCACCGCTCAGAAATCATACGCTCTAGAGCAAGCCCGTAACGACTGGATTCTTTTTGTCGATGCTGACGAAGTAGTCACCGAACAGTTACGAGACGAAATTCAAGAAACCCTAGCCGGGCCCCAGACCCATGATGCTTACTGGTTTTATCGCCAATTCATGTTCGAAAACAACCGCTTGAGATTCAGTGGTTGGCAAACCGATAAAAATCACCGACTTTTCAAAAAAAGCAAGGTAAAGTTCACGGACCGCAAATTGGTGCACGAAACTTTAGAAGTCAATGGAACCTCTGGTAAAATGAGATCCAAATTGATGCACTATTGCTACAAAGACTTTGAAGACTACAAAGGCAAAATGTTGCATTACGGGCGTCTGAAGGCCAGAGAAGCTTTTTACAAAGAAAAGCACTTCAACTACCTGTCTTTGTATGTAAAGCCCTTCTGGAAATTCTTCAACAACTACATTCTTCGCTTGGGAATTATGGACGGAAAGAAAGGGATTACCATATGCTATTTGAATGCTCTTAGCGTGTATGAGCGCTTCCGCGAGCTAAAGCGCCTCGAAAAGAAAAACGAATTGGCCTACTACTTGGTAATGCCGTAATCGGTCCAGGTCTTTTTCTGACTTCTTGTTTCTTTTCTTATCGCTTGATTTTTGGCAATGGATTCAGGTGTCTTGTACCCTCTTTTGTGATCCAAATGCACACAAACCGCACTGTAGCGCAACTGCTTAGAGAGAATACCTGTATTAAAAAGCCGCTCACCCAGTTCCCGGTCTTGCCCTCCATACTGCATCCGTTCGTCAAAACCATTGACTTTTTCAATATCCGCTTTCCAGCCGGAAGAGTTGTGGCCATTCCAACTTGCGTTGGTCGGAGTAATCGTATTGAGCAGTTTAGAGATAAACCCCTTAGCCGTCAGCTTGTTGTTCTTAAAGGTTTTAGGTATCCCTTTCTCCTTTAACCATTGAATATCGAAGCAGCGTTGAGTCTGTATATCCTCGAGCCCAATCATTTCTGATATATTCATGGGGAGCATATAATAACCGCCAGAAATGAAAAATCCCTCTTCTTTATTGATGTAATGAACCTCCGTGAAGTCTTCTCGCGGAATACAATCCCCATCGGTCATAATGATGTAGTCAGCCTGACAAGCACTCACGGCTTTATTGAGGATTCGGGACTTTTGAAAACCCTCATCTTCCTGCCATATGTGCTGGATCGGAAAAAAAACTTCCTCCCGCATTTGATCTATTAAAGATTTGGTTGCCGGACCCGAACCGTCATCTGCGATCACCAATTCGAATTCTTTAAAGAGTTGGCAGTTGAACCCCCAAAGAACTTTTTTAAGCCATTCCTCTGAATTGTAAGTACTTACAATAACCGATATTTTGGGTTGATCCATCTGTTCTTCTGCTTCCGGCAAAAATAAAAAAGTCTTTCATTTATATTTGTTCCTCAGGGGTATTGAAAACCCGAGAAACGGCAAAAAGTCGTTTTCTTTTAAGTCTTCAACCATCCACCATGCGCAGACTTGGCCTCGCTCTATTAAAGAAATGTAAGTTCCTTCCGGATCCTTTTTACGCCAAAGTGTATTACGAATACTACACCGGCAAAAAGCTGGATCTCGAGAATCCTGTGGAATTCAATCAGAAAATCCATTGGATGAAGGTATATTACCGTCCGAAAATACTCAATCAACTCGTCGACAAGTACGCTGTGCGGCAGTATGTGGAAGAAAAGATTGGGCCCCAATACCTCAATGAGCTTATCGCCTTATACAACAGCGCCTCCGAGGTCGATTTTGACGCCTTACCACAGCAGTACGTACTAAAAGGAACCCATGGGTTTCACTTCAACCTCATCGTCCCGGATAAGAGTAAACTCAACTTAAAAAAGGCCCGTTTTCTGCTTCGAAAGTGGCAGATGAAAAACCAGTACTGGCGAGGAGGAAAAGAATGGGCCTACAAAGATGTACCGCCCCGTTTCGTGGCCGAAAAATTCCTGGCCGAACTCGGAAAAGAAGAAATTGCAGATTATAAATTTTACTGCTTTAACGGAGAACCCAAATTTGTTCAAGTGGATGAGGACCGCAGCACCGAACACCGCCGGGCTTATTACAATATGGCGTGGGAAAAGCAGGCCTTCTACCGCCAGGGGAATTACCAGCCCATGGAAGATGATTACCCCAAACCACCCGCTTTTGAAGAAATGGTAGAAGTTTCCCGTAAGCTTGCTGATCGCTTCCCCTTTGTTCGCGTTGATCTTTACAACATTGACGGCCGCATCCTCTTTGGAGAAATGACCTTCTACCCAGCTGATGGCCGCAATGAGTTTTTACCAGACGAGTACAATGCCATCATCGGCTCTTATATACAGTTGCCTGAAATACCCGCCGGCAAGCCTTTCCGAACAGAAATTTAAGCAGGCTATCTCGTGAAACTCATCAAAGAACTCCCCTATTCTCTATTTCACTCCTGGCGACTCAAACAGCGCCCGCTGGAAGAATTGCTCGATCCGAGTAAACCGGTAGTTCCTTTTGTGATTAGTTTGGCCTCTATCGAACCGCGCTTGGGAAGTTTACACTTGGTTATCCGCAGTTTACTGGATCAGAGTTGCCGGCCTAAAAAAATCCTGATCTGGCTCAACGTAGCCTTGAAATCCAAAGTCCCCCCAGCAGTTCATGCCCTGTGCTCCGACCAGGTTGAACTTCATTTTACCCCCTTAAACAGCCCACACAAAAAACTGGTCGGGACCTTAGAACTCTACCCAGACGAGGTGGTTCTTACCTGTGATGACGATATGATGTACCACCGGGAATGGCTTAGCCTTTTCTGGAAGGAACACCAAAAAAGACCGACGGATATCTTAGCCGTCAGAACGGTCTATCTTCGGTATGACCAAGATCAACAACCCCTTCCTTCAGCCGCCTGGAGAAAACCCGCTGAAGGCGAAGTGAACCCAAGGGCATTTCTGCCCATTGGCCAATGGGGTACCCTTTATCCACCGAAAAGCCTGAGTCCTCTTTATAAAGAGGAAGAGCTATTTATGCGTCTGTGCCCGCAAGCTGATGATTTGTGGTTTAAAACCATGGCCCTGCTACAGGGCACTCACTCTCTTCCTACGGATCAAAAGCCAGCAGAACCCATCCCGATCCTGGGCACCCAAAAAGTGGCCCTGAAAAAGACCAATGTCAAGCAAGGCGGAAACACCCGACAATGGAGGGCCCTATCTGCTCATTTTGACTTGCCTTCCCTTTTATTTTTGCCGCAAGACTAAGGCCGTATTCCGCTCTTATTTTACCCAAAGAGAATGGCCCCGTTATTTTAATAGGAGTCGACGATGTGGTACCTTTGCCAGAACTCCATTGGCAGACAAATTCTTCGGAAAGATTTGGCTTTAATTGTCCGTAGAGCACTGCTGAAAGGGGTCTAATTTCCCGGTCTATTCGGTTCATGGCACAAGAAAATCATTCACAGGCTTTAACGGATTCCATTTTTCCATTCATTGGAGAAGTGGCAGACGAACTCGGACTCGAGTGTTACGTCATTGGCGGCTTTGTGCGGGATTATTTATTAGGGCGCCCTCAGGTAAAAGATATTGATATTGTCACCCTGGGAAGCGGTATTGAGCTCGCGCAGGCCGTGGCGAATAAAATACCCGGCAAAACCAAGGTGAGTATTTTCAAGAACTTTGGTACGGCCATGATCAAACACGAGCAATACGAATTGGAATTTGTTGGGGCTCGAAAAGAAAGCTACCGGGAAGACAGCCGGAAACCGGCCGTAGAGGACGGAAGCCTAGAAGACGATCAAAAGCGCCGTGATTTTACGATTAATGCACTGGCCATACGGCTCAATAAAGCCCATTTTGGTGAACTCTTGGACCTTTTGGGGGACAACAGGACCTAGCGGAAAAACGCATTGTCACCCCATTGGAACCTCAACTGACCTTCCGAGATGATCCACTGCGGATGATTCGGGCGATTCGTTTTGCGACCCAATTGAATTTTGCGATAGACCCCGTCTGTCTTCAGGCCATTAAAGATCAAAGGAACCGCCTACAAATTCTCTCCAGGGAGCGCATCGTGGATGAACTCCACAAGATTATGGCAACTCCCAAGCCTTCGATTGGCTTTGCCTTGCTTCACAAAACGGGCTTACTGCATAAAATTCTACCCGAACTCACCCGACTTGAAGGAATTGACGAGGTTGAAGGGCAACGCCATAAAGACAATTTTTGGCATACCCTAGAGGTCGTTGACAACCTGGCGAAGACCAGTGATAAACTTTGGTTGCGCTGGGCGGCCCTCTTACACGATATCGGTAAAGGACCGACTAAACGTTTCGATAAAGAAATTGGCTGGACCTTCCATGGACATGAATTTCTGGGTGGTAAGATGGTGTACAAGGTCTTTAAAAGGCTGCGTATGCCCCTGAACGAAAAGATGAAGTACGTTCAAAAGTTGGTACAAATGAGCTCCCGTCCAATTATTCTCTCTCAGGACTTTGTAACGGACTCCGCTGTACGACGACTGATTTTTGACGCCGGGGAAGACATTGAGGACTTGATGATGTTGTGTGAGGCAGACATCACCACTAAAAACCCCAACAAGCAAAAACGCTACCGGAAAAACTTTCAGGTGGTCCGTCAAAAAATTGAAGAAGTGGAAGCCCGGGACCAGGTGCGCAATTTTCAGCCTCCTGTGAGTGGTGAAGAAATAATGAAGGTCTTTGCTTTGCAACCTTCTCGTGAAATCGGCGTCATTAAAGAAGCCATTAAGGAGGCCATACTGGAGGGTGTGATCCCGAATGAGTACGAGGCCGCCTTTGAGTATATGCTAAAGCAAGGTGAAAAATTAGGATTAAAACCCGTTGGATTATGAACCAGTTTGAACGTCTGGCCTGGTGGAGTTTGATTTTGGTGTATTTGGTGATCGCAGCCGGATCTATTGTGCGCATGACCGGAAGCGGTATGGGTTGTCCTGACTGGCCCAAATGCTTTGGATATTGGATACCGCCAACAGAAGAAGAGGCCTTGCTCTGGCAGGAAAATCGAGAATTTGAGGCTGGGCAGGTGATCATCCGAAATGAAGAACTCAAGGTAGCCAAGCAGGATTTTACCACCGGTGAAGCCTATACGGAAGAGAACTGGGAAGATTACACGCGTCACGACTACGCGGAATTCAATGTCTGGCACACCTGGATCGAATACATTAACCGGCTTTTGGGAGCTCTGGCTGGTCTGGCTACCCTTTTGTTGGCCCTTCGCTCTTTTAGTTTTTGGGGATCCTTCCGGCGGTATGTGTACCTGAGTTGGGCCGTTGTTTTTGGAATGGCTTTCCAGGGTTGGCTAGGAGCAACCGTAGTGTACTCTGTACTCAATCCTTACAAGATCACTTTGCATATGTTCATGGCACTGGTCATTGTATGCCTGCTCCTCACCCTGATTCATTTTCAGAAACACCCGCTAAGGCGCGAGATTTACCCTCAACCTTTCCCCAAGCTCTTTTTGTTTTCTCTCGTACTGACTGCAGTACAAATTTACCTGGGAACACAGGTGAGGGAATACGTCGACGATCAGGTGGAATTTATGGGGTACTACGCCCAGGATCAGTGGTTGGCCCAACCTGAATGGACCTTCTATGTACACCGCTCCCTTTCTTTATTGGTAGTTGCTCTGAACTTTTACCTGTGGTGGGCCATGAAAAAATTGGGATTTGCTCTGGCCGAACTACGGGCTGTTTTGGTCTTGATATTTGCAGAGATTGTATTGGGAATCGCCCTATATTACTTCGATTTCCCTTTTAGCACTCAGCCTTTACACCTGGTTTTAGCCAGTGCCCTGTTTGGACTTCAGTACTATTTGTGGCTGGCCGTTTCTCGCAACAGAGCAAGTAGAAAATCTTTGTAATTTTACGCGTTAGCAATTCAATCATGATTTACAAAATCCGAATTATACTGGATGCGGAAGAAGATGTCTTTAGAGACGTCGCTGTGGAGGAAGAAATCAGTCTGGAGGATTTTCACAATGTGGTGGTTCAAGCCTTTGGCTTCGCCGGAAATGAGATGGCTTCCTTTTACACCTGCAACCAAAACTGGGAACAGGATGAAGAAGTGGCCCTCTTTGATATGGGTGACGCTGTGGAGCCCCCTCGCCTAATGAACGAGGTGCACCTGCAAGAAGTGATGTACGCTGATCAACCCAAGTTGATCTACGTGTACGATTACTTCAATATGTGGACCTTCTTTATCGAATTGGCTGATGTGGTTGAAAAAGAAGCCGGACAACAATACCCCATATTGCTATTCTCCTTCGGAGATATGCCCGCCGAACCCCCTGAAAAGAATTTTGAAGCAGATCCGGAAGTCGACTTCGATGGCTCCTTAGACAGCTACGACGACCTGGATTTTGACGAGAACTGGAATTAATTTATGCTGAACTTATACTCGGCCCAAATCGAGGCCCTTTCCCTGCACCGAGTAGGGAATAAACACAAAGGAGAAACTGTTCTTTTTTCTGACAAGCCACACCCTTTAAATGACGAACTCGCTCACCTGCTGAAGGAATATTTCTTCAAACCCTTTCGGGAGAAGGAAGAAAATTTCTTCCAGTTCGAACACGAGGCCGATCTGGAATTCAATCCTGTCTACCAGTCTATCTGCTCCATTTTTCAGGACCCGGACAGCTTTCACCTGGAATCTAAAAAAATCACTACCCACCTCTTTGAACAGTCCAATCATCCCCACATCAAAAGTGGAGAGGTGTATTTGGCCCACTTCAGCGATGTGGTGCTGGACCAGCAGAAAATAGAAGCCATTGGTATTTTTAAGAGCGAGCTCAAGCACGACTTTTTGGAATTCGCTGAAAAGGCTGATGGTTTGGACCTGTTGATTCGTCAAGGGGTCAACATCAATAAGCTCGACAAAGGCTGCCTCGTGTTTCGGGTCGACCAGGAAGAAGGGTTCCGCGTGCTCTCTGTAGACAGCAACCGCTACGATGCCCGTTACTGGCTAGAGCAATTTTTGGGAGTAAGTCCGCGTACTGACGAGCAATTTTACACCAAGAACTACCTGAAATTCTGCAAGGATTTTGCAAAAGATGTGGTTCTGCCTGCCGAGGACAAGCAGCAGGAGGTGCTGTTTATGAACCGAGCGGTCAACCACTTTGCCAAGAATGATGCTTTTGAAGAAAGTAGCTTCTTAAACGAGGTCATCGAAAACCCAGAGCTCATTCCGGAATTCAAGCACTACAAGGTCGAAAAAGGCCCGAAGTACAGCATTGAGGATGTCTCTCATTTCGATATCGCCAACAAGGCGGTTTCGGAAACCCGCAAGAAGATTAAAAATGTTATTCAGCTCGACACCAACATCCAGATCAAAATGGATTTTATCAACCCGGAGTCTGCTGAGCGTTTTGTCGAAAAGGGCTGGGATGAGGAGAGACAGATGTACTACTACCTGGTCTACTTCAACCGAGAAGAGAACAGCTAATTATCCTTTGGGATTCATGTCTTCGTAGTTACGAATCACAAAATCCAACACGGCTTTAAGGATTTCGCCCATGGTCTCGCATTTGCGGAAGGTCATGTCGTGGGTAATCTCGTAGACTTCTTCCCGTAAGCGCAAGATGTTCTTGTCCAGAGAAATGGAGTCTTTTTCGGCGATCTCGATCAATTCTCGAACCCGGTCTGCTGTACTTTTAAAGCGTTTGGCAATGATGGACCTCTCTTCAATTTGGTACTGATCCACAGATTCCTGCTTGAGTCGTTCACTGACCAGCTCTACCATCCGAAAATTCTCCTTGAAAAATTGGGGACGGTAGACCTTGAGCTTGCCTTCGAAACACTGCTGATCAAAGTCGATAGCCCTGATTTTGTATTCCACATGATCAAAATCGTGAGTGGGTACAATCACATAGTTATACGCCCGCATATCACCGAGTAAACGGATCATGCAGCGCTCGTTAAACTTGACGAATTCTTTGGCCAGTTGAGCCTGCTCTCTTGCACTGCAATCGGGCAGATAGTCTTTAATAAAGACATCCCCTGGAATACCCGCAATGTGCTCCTCAATCAAAGTATCCTTGTAAACCAAGAAGTTTAGGTTGTAAGGCGAAAGCATGTGTTCCAGTTCCAGTCCGTAAATCCGGGAGGCATCGGTCTTTTTGATGTAGAGGTAGGTGTAGTTGTCGTTGAGGATGTTCCTCACTTTCACCCGGAAGGGTTTTGAATTTCCGAAGGTGCAGTAATCCACCGCATCAATATTGAGAAACTCCAAAATACGATCACTACCATCCGAGTGCAGGATAGAATACACCTGCTTCAGGCTTAGGTCAATTTCTTCCCGATCAAAATCAGAGAAGTACACCCGGACCCAGAGCGTGTCTTCGCCGTCTTTATCATGGACGGCAATGGAACCCTGAAACCGCAATAAATCGTCGTAAAAAACAGGAATTTCAATTTGGCGGTTGTATTTTTCAAGGTAGCTCGCTAGAGCAGAAGAAACCGGGAAGGCCGGTTTTTTCTTCGAGAGTAATCGTTCTTCGGACATAAAGTGAATGTAACAAAAGTTTAAAGACTTCGTCTACCTTTATACAACAATACAACCAACACTAAAAGCAATCATATTGGAAACCATTTTAACGGTGAATCACCTTTCCAAGAACTATGGAAGGGTGCAAGCAGTAAAGGACTTGTCCTTTACCATAGAAAAGGGCAATGTCTATGGCATATTGGGCCCAAACGGCAGCGGTAAATCAACCACTCTCGGAATCATCCTCAACGTAGTCAACCGTTCCTCCGGCGATTTCAGCTGGTTTGATGGAACCGTTTCGACTCACGAAGCACTCAAAAAAGTCGGTGCAATCATCGAACGCCCGAACTTCTACCCGTATATGACCGCTGTTCAGAACCTCTCTTTGGTCTGTAAGATCAAGGATGTTCCGGCCGATAAAATCTTAGAGAAGTTAGAAATCGTAGGCTTGCTGGACCGAAAAGACAGTAAATTCAAAACCTACTCTTTAGGGATGAAGCAGCGATTGGCTATTGCCTCTGCCCTGCTCAATGACCCGGAAATACTCATTCTGGATGAACCGACCAATGGTTTGGATCCACAGGGGATTCACCAGATTCGAGAAATTATTAAAAAAATTGCCCAACAGGGAACGACTATTCTCTTGGCATCCCACCTACTCGACGAGGTCGAAAAAGTATGTAGCCATGTGGTCATCTTGCAAAAAGGTGAAAAACTCTATTCAGGTCCCGTAGACGAAATGCTGGCCAGTCATGGCTTTTTCGAACTGCGTTGTGACGATATGGAGAAGTTGAAAAACCTCTTGGAAGAAGACAAGCGGTTTGGAAAAATAATACTGGAGACCGATACCATGACCGCTTATCTGGAAGAAGAAATGTCTGCGGTCGATTTAAACCAATGGGCTTTTAACCAAGGCCTTGTCCTGTCTCACCTTGTTAAACGCAAGGAGAGCCTCGAAGAACAATTCCTAACCTTAACCAAGAAATAATGAAACGTCTCCTCCATATAGAATTCATCAAACTCTGGAACAACCGAGCCAGCCGGGTGCTGATCATCTCGTACTTTGTTCTATTGACCTTTATTGCCCTTGTTGCGGCAATTAAATTTGATATTGGACCGGTTGAATTCCACCTGGCAGATCAGGGGATTTTTAACTTCCCTTATATCTGGCATTTCAATACCTTTATTACGGCCATATTCAAGCTGTTTTTAGCCATTGTAATCGTCTCCATGATGGCGAACGAGTACAGCAACAAGACCTTGAAACAGAACCTGATCGATGGTTTATCCAAGAAGGAGTTTATTGCTTCGAAGTTCTTGACCGTACTGACCTTCGCTGGACTTTCAACGGTTTTTGTCTTTGTACTTTCCATGATTTTAGGACTGATCTATTCGGACTATACCGAAGCGGCCATCATCTTCCGGGATATGGAATTCCTTTTGGCCTTCTTTATCAAACTAACCGGCTTTTTTGCCTTCTGTCTCTTCTTGGGAATTCTGGTCAAACGCTCGGCCTTTGCGTTGGGCTTTTTGATCCTGTGGGTCATTTTAGAACAGATCATTTTTGGTCTTCTCGGATGGAAAGTGGTTTCCTGGGATATGGCCGATAAAATCAAAGGCTTTTTTCCTTTGGAATCCATGTCCAGACTCATCGACGAACCTTTTACGAGGCTCGGTGCAGTGCAGGCGGTAGCCAATCAGGTTGGAGAAACCTTGAAGCTCGATTACGAGGTCCGTTTCACAGAAACTTTAATCACCCTGGTTTGGACGACTCTTTTCATCTATTGGTCGTTTGCACTCCTGAAAAAGAGGGATTTATAGTATCTTAGAGTGTTTGACGAAGTCAGATGCTCAAAAAATTGCTCATACTTGCCGGAATCCTACTCGGATGGTCGCTGCAAGCGCAGGACTGTTCGAGTATGATTACCCCTTTGGATGGTTCCACTGGGGTTTCGGTCGGTACAGCAATTGATTGGGGTGAATCGGCTGGAATTACAAGTTACAAGCTCCGATTAGGGACTACCCTTTTGGGGGATGAACTCGGGGAATTTCCGGTCGGTAACACCACCTTCTACCTACCTCCCCAAGGACTCCCTGAGAACACCACTATTTTCGTAACGGTCATTCTGGATTTCCCTTTTACAATTGAAGACGATATCGAATGCCCTTTGGGATCCTTTACGACGGAAAGCATTACTACCCTGCCCGATTGCGGACAGATGACCATCCCCACGGATGGGGCCACCGACGTGAGCGTCTTTACGGACATCCGCTGGGACTATTCCACCCGGGCTACCTCGTACCGAGTCATTTTGAGAGAAAGCGGAAGCGTTATCCACAATGAAATTGTCACAGGGAGCCTTTCATTCAATCCCCCCACTGTACTGCCAGAAAACACCTTTATTGAAGTGGAAATCATCCCTGTGAATTCCGTGGGAGATGGTGCTTCTTGTTCGACTTTTAGTTTTACCACCGGTGAACTGGTCGCTTTACCAGACTGTAGCCGAATGGTCTCTCCCTTTGATGGAGAAATCAATGTTTCGCTCAGTCCCACCCTCACCTGGGAAGCCTCTCCTAGGGCCACAGGCTACCGGGTGACCATCACCAAAACCCCTACGCCCCAGACGCCCGAAGATACTATTTTGGGTGGCGATGAATTTCCGACCAATTCCACACCCATTATTGACCTGGAACCCAATACCACCTACTTCATTCGGATTGTTCCATTCAACGAAGCTGGAGATGCTATAGGCTGTGTTACCATTGAGTCCTTTTCTACCGAGGTGGGTTGCGGACCTTACTTTGATCCGGTCGTCGGCGATTTTGTAACCCTGGGACCTGAAGCCTCGCTCAATCCAATTGTTTCCATTTGCGAAAACGAATTGCCCTTTACCCTGGATGCACCGGACTTAGCTGACGGCTACCGTTGGTACCGCCTATTGCCTAACGGGCGAACCGAACTCCTAAGTGAAGACTTTTCCGTAGATATTACGGAAGCCGGGCGCTATGCTTACGAACCCTATAACCTGGCCGGACCACTCTTGGATCTGGAATGTCCTAGCTATATGGAGTTTGATGTCTTCTCTTCTGAAATCGCGACCATTGACCGCATTCGAGGCGAATTCCGCAACGGACGCTTAGAACTCGAAGCCATCGTGAGTGGCATTGGCAATTACACCTTTGCCCTGGACAAGGCAGGACCTTACCGAAGCAGTCCGGTCTTTTCAGACCTGGATCTGAATACCTACACTATCTATGTGCAGGACGAGCAGGGCTGCGGGACTACCTCTGCCACTTACCTGATTGACAATACGGTGAATGGCTTCCCCGCTTTCTTTACGCCCGACGGAAACTTCCCGAATGACACTTGGCAATACATTCCGCCTGAAGGGGTGTCACGGGTCTTCCCAAGGATTCGGATTTTTGACCGCTACGGAAAGTTCCTCAAGGAATTCAGCTCGCTTGGAGACGGCTGGGATGGCACCTTTATCGGTCGGCCCTTGCCCGCTTCAGACTACTGGTATGTCGCCATTGACACCCAAGGAAATGTGGTGAAAGGACATTTCAGTTTGAAGCGCTAATCCACTACCTTTATTCACCTTTTTCAATCCATTTTTTTACCCCTAAATCGCACCGATGAAGTTTGAGGTCGTATCTGAATTTAGCCCAACCGGAGATCAGCCGGGGGCCATTACTGAACTCGTTCAAGGCATTGAAGATGGCCAGGAACACCAGGTACTTCTTGGTGTGACCGGATCGGGTAAAACCTTTACGGTGGCCAATGTAGTCGCAGAAGTGCAGCGCCCGACCTTGGTCCTCGCTCACAACAAAACACTGGCGGCCCAGCTGTATTCGGAGTTCAAGCAGTTCTTTCCGAACAATGCGGTGGAGTACTTCGTCTCTTATTACGACTACTACCAACCGGAAGCCTACATTCCTTCCAGTGGGACCTATATCGAAAAAGACCTCTCTATTAATGAAGACATAGAGAGACTGCGTTTGAGCACCACCTCTTCCCTCCTCTCTGGCCGACGAGATGTCCTCGTGGTGGCTTCTGTAAGTTGCTTGTACGGCATCGGAAACCCAGTAGAATTTCAGAAGAATGTAGTGCGCATCAAGCGAGGCGAAATTTTGGCCCGCACCAAGTTCTTGCAGATGCTGGTGCAGAGTTTGTATTCCAGAACCACTGCCGAGTTCAGTAACGGAAACTTTCGCGTTAAAGGAGATGTTGTTGACGTCTACCCCGGTTATGCAGAACACGCCTTCCGCATCCACTTTTTTGGGGACGAAATAGAAGAAATTGAAGCACTAGACCCCCGTAACAACTCGGTTATCGAAGTCTACGAATCCCTCAACATCTATCCGGCCAATATGTTCGTGACCTCGCCGGATGTCTTGCAAAATGCGATTCACCAAATCCAGGACGACCTGGTCAAGCAAATCGACTACTTCAAAGAAATCGGCAGACCGTTGGAGGCCAAACGCTTGGAAGAGCGAACCAACTTTGATCTGGAGATGATGCGGGAACTGGGCTACTGCTCAGGAATCGAAAACTACTCCCGCTATCTGGATGGGCGAGCTCCAGGCACCCGTCCTTTCTGCCTTTTGGATTACTTCCCCGAGGATTACCTCATGGTGGTGGACGAAAGCCACGTGACCATCCCTCAGGTTCATGCCATGTACGGCGGGGACCGTTCGCGTAAAGAGAATTTGGTGGACTACGGCTTTCGACTCCCTGCTGCTCTGGACAACCGTCCTCTTAAATTTGAGGAATTTGAAGCCCTACAGAACCAAGTACTCTATGTGAGTGCTACGCCAGCCGACCACGAACTGGGGCACGCCGGTGGCGTCTACACCGAGCAAGTCATTCGACCGACTGGTCTTTTGGACCCGGTTATTGAAGTGCGCCCGAGTGAAAACCAGATCGATGATCTGATCGAAGAAATTCAAGCCCGGGTTGAACTGGACGAACGTACCCTGGTCACGACGCTAACCAAGAGAATGGCTGAAGAACTCACCAAGTACCTGGCCCGACTCGATATCCGCTGCCGTTATATTCACAGTGATGTGGACACCCTGGAACGGGTAGAAATCATGCAAGACCTCCGCAAAGGGCTCTTCGATGTCCTTATTGGGGTGAACCTACTGAGGGAAGGGCTGGATTTACCTGAAGTCTCTCTCGTGGCCATTATCGACGCCGACAAAGAAGGCTTTTTGAGAAGCAACCGCTCTCTGACCCAAACCGTGGGCCGAGCTGCTCGTAACCTCAACGGAAAAGCCATCATGTATGCCGATAAGATTACCGATAGCATGCAGAAAACCATAGACGAGACAGAGTACCGCCGCAAAAAACAGATGGACTACAATACGGCAAACAACATCACACCCAAAGCTCTGAACAAGAGCTTGGATAATGCCCTGAGTTCAGGATCTACCAACCCTTATGTCTCGAGTTTAAAAACTGAAAAAGCAGAGGAACCTGATCTGAAGTACCTCACCCCGGAGGAAAAGGCCAAAGTCATTCGACAAAAGCGCAAGGCCATGGAAGAGGCGGCGAAGAACCTGGACTTTATGGAAGCGGCCCGACTGCGAGACGAAATCAAGATGTTGCAGACGGAGGAGTAATCCTCAAAAAACGAGACCCCCTTGCCGGGGGGCAAAAGGGTCTCTCAACCAACCAAATAAACCAATCAACATGAAACACCTTGCGGTGCATCTTCTTTTATTACTTTATGCTTATCAACGCTTCGGCTTGGGCAAGGCTTCTTCTCTCTTAGGGAGACTGAGCCTTAGTACTCCGTCTTTATAATCGGCCTTAATCGCCTCGTCATCGATGGTCTCAGGCAAGGTAAAGGAGCGTTTAAAGGAACGGAAGCTGTATTCTTTTCTACTGTAGCCTTCATTGTTTTCTTCCTTGTTCTCTTCGAAATCTGCACTGATGGTCATCAGTTCGTTTTCGACCTCTACATGAAAGTCCTCTTTCTTAAGACCAGGAGCGATGAGCTCCAATTCAAAACCTGTTTCGGTTTCCTTGATGTTCACCGCAGGCTTAAAGCGATTGCGGGGAACTTCTGTTCCACCTAATAGGTCTGTGTATAGTAAGTCGTTCATTAAGGACGGAAATAACAAATTGTTTGTACGAATTGTTTTCATGATGCTAAATTTTAAGATTGAATTGCGTTTATCATTTGCCAGTAAATAGACAAAGGATGTACCAATCCCAAAACGAGTCAAATCAATGCCGTTTTGACAGCTCAACACGAAGTTTTACTGTCATTTTGGCGTTTTTTTAATTGTAATGTGCCCTGAAGATCCTGATGAGGACATCCGGAGGAATAGCATTGTCTGGATACAAGTACATGACTTCAAGAACCTGATCAATCGCAGAAGGAGGAAGCCCCATCCGTAAACCGATGTTATGAAGCTCGTGAATCTCTAACCGATGCTGTTCTTGATCGACATTCATCAGCAGGAGCAAACGATGGAACTGTACCAGCCGTTCGGCTTGGCTTTTTAAGCGCTTCGGCTCAACCTTATTTTTAAGGAGATGTTCAAACGTGGGCTGATCAATGCGAAGTAGACGTGCCACCCCTTGGAGAAAGAGGTATTCCGATTGCTTCATCTGCTCATCGATGCGAGCAAAGGCAATCATTTCGGAAAGTATGCTAAGCTTTTCTTCGTAGGAATTCATCGGGACGTCACTTCCGGTATCTTCTATAACTCCGAAAATGGTCGTTTCGTATAAAAAAAGCCCCAACCGGTTCAGGTTGAGGCCTTTTTTCTTGTTCTCGTTCCTACTATGCAGTAATACGCAAAGGCATAGAATACATCTGGCCTTTCGTCAGACCTTCCGTATCAATCTTCTGATAGTTCAGACGTCCTTTTACAAACAAAGCGACATTCTCATCGGCAGAATCCACTGTTACGATGACAATCTCCCCTTCCTTGTTGATCATAAAACGCACTTGCGCTACCACGTCCTGGTTCGCAGCAAAGTTGTTTTCTTTCAAGAGACCGTGAATCTCTTGGGTAAGTCTTTTTCCGGGATCCTCAGTTGGATTTGGAGTAGCACTTACTTGAGAGAAAGACAACATAGCGGCTGCAGCTAAAACAATACTTACTTTTTTCATGACTGATCGATTTTGATTTGATGATTAATTGATGATTACACGTTAAAGACGGCTATCTATTGAGGATGTTACAACTTTAACTTCTTTTAACAGTCCTGAGTTGCGATATCCTCAACACTTGACCTACTCAAAAGTACGCAGCCACTCCATTCAAATCGCCCAGTATTGTGGGATTTAACCGACAATTAACGTTCTTAACACTAAGCTGTTAATGAATCAAAATCTGTTTAAAAAATGAGATTAATAGATCGGCGAAGAGGTGGTCAAAGACCCGAGAATACCTCAAAAGAAGACCATCTTAGATTGCGATTACCGCAAGAAAAAAAGGGAAATACTGGGGCATAAAAAAAGGGGAAATGTTAACTACACATTTCCCCTTTTCTTTAAAATTATGCTAAGGTTATTTCAAAACAGCCTCTACTTTATCAGCAGCTTCCTTGAACTGAACAGCGGAATGCACCGCCAAACCTGAATTATCAATAATTTCTTTAGCCTCTTCGGCATTGGTTCCTTGCAGACGAACGATAATCGGAACCTGGATGCTGTCTCCCATATTGCGGTAGGCATCAACCACTCCGTTAGCGACCCGATCACAACGCACGATTCCACCGAAGATATTAATCAAGATGGCTTTTACGTTCGGATCTTTCAAAATGATTCGGAAAGCTTCTTCCACACGCTTGGCGTCTGCTGTTCCTCCTACGTCCAAGAAGTTCGCAGGCTCGCCTCCTGCCATTTTAATTAAATCCATGGTTGCCATCGCTAGTCCAGCACCATTGACCATACAACCGACGTTACCGTCCAGGTCAACATAGTTCAAACCAAGCGCTTTGGCTTCTACCTCGATCGGGTTCTCTTCGCGCACATCACGCATCTCTGCGTAGTTTTTGCGACGGAACAAAGCATTGTCATCAATACTTACCTTGGCATCAACCGCCATGATCTTGTCGTCAGAAGTCTTAAGGACCGGGTTGATTTCAAAAAGACTTGCGTCACTTTGCTCGTAGGCTTTATACAAGGCCGTTACAAAACGAACCATCTCTTTGTACGCTACTCCGCTCAATCCAAGATTAAAAGCTACACGACGTGCCTGGAAAGGCAACAAGCCAGCAGCCGGATCAATTTCTTCTGTAAAGATGAGGTGAGGCGTTTTTTCGGCCACCTCTTCGATGTCCATTCCCCCTTCGGTAGAGTACATGATCATGTTGCGACCGGCACCTCTGTTCAAGAGAACAGACATGTAGAATTCGCTGGTTTCACTATCTCCAGGGTAGTATACATCCTCGGCGACTAGAACCTGGTGCACCTTCTTTCCTGCCGCAGAAGTTTGAGGAGTAATCAAATTCATTCCGATGATTTGCTCGGCAATTTCTTCTACCTCTTTGAGATTTTTGGCCAACTTTACACCACCGCCTTTTCCACGGCCTCCGGCGTGAACCTGAGCCTTGATCACGTGCCAACCTGTTCCGGTTTCCTCGGTCAATTGCTTAGCAGCATCTACAGCCTCTTTGGGGGTTGTAGCGATATGGCCTCGTTGTACGCGTACACCAAAACTGGCCAGAATTTCTTTTCCTTGATATTCGTGGAGGTTCATGTATTGACTTTTTCTTTAGGGCACAAAAATAGCAAACAGACCTGATTTCTCATGGGCTTCTGGTCTACAATTCAAATTTCTTGAAGTCAAGCGGGTCGAAATTGCGAAAATGACCGTTTAATTCGATTTTTTGTTTGGTTCTGTCCACTTCTTGCAGCACTTGTATAGTAGTATTGAGGTGGGCATCTATAAAATCCAGCCGCTCGGATTCCCGACTGATTTGCAACATCTTGTATTCCTGCTCTAAGGTCAATCCCATTTTATGAGCGTATTGATAGCTGTTGAATTCTGCTTCCTTTTCGGGCGGTAGCACCACGCCCATCAATTCATAGAGTCGCTTGAGCTTTTCAAAGACAACGGCTCTGCGCTCAGGCGTCCCATCGTTTTCGTGTTCGAGAAAACGGACCAGGCCTCCCGCGTAGGGTTTATCTTTCATCTCCGGTTCAAAGGTCAAAAGCTCATAGACCTGACGCCCTAGGCAGACGACATCCATTTCGCCCCCGGCATAGGTCGTTACGACCTCCACCAATTGGACCTCTGTCCCAAATTGAAGTCGTTCATTGAGGTAAACCGGAATTCCGAAAGTGATGGTCTCGTTCTTACAGTCACTAATTAAGTGCTTGTAGCGGTCTTCAAAGATGTGTAGAGGAACGGTTTCGCCCGGATAAAAAACAGACTGAAGTGGGAATTGGGCCAGATGCATAGGGTTTTTCTTTTAAAGGTAGGCCTCTTTGCTCTGGAGAACAAATGCGCCTTCTACAATGTTATACTTATAACAAGCTGTTATATAGCTGGTAAATTTCTGGAATATTTTGGCCTTTCGCCTGAGGTCAGCTAGTTTTGAAATCATTCTAATACCGATATGAGAGATCAAGATTTAATCGAGGTAGCCCGGGAGTTCGGAAGCCCTGTTTATGTTTACGATTCAGAAAAAATCACCCAGCAGTACAAACGCCTGACCAGCGCTTTTGCTTCTGTACCTCGACTGCGTATTAATTACGCGGTGAAGGCCTTGTCCAACCTCAGCATACTGCGTTTGATGAACTCTCTCGGTAGCGGACTGGATACGGTTTCTATACAAGAAGTTCGCCTGGGACTCACGGCGGGATTTGCGGCAGAAAATATCATCTTCACCCCCAACGGAGTTTCTCTAGAAGAAATTGAAGAGGCCGCTAGCTTAGGGGTACAAATCAATATCGACAACCTCTCGCTGCTCGAACAATTCGGTACAAAACATCCGGATATTCCCGTCTGTATTCGCATCAATCCGCACGTCATGGCGGGAGGCAATAGCAATATCTCTGTGGGGCATATCGATTCCAAATTTGGCATTAGTATTCACCAGACCCCCCACCTCTTGCGTATCATTGAGCTCACCGGCATGCATGTGAACGGTATTCATATGCACACAGGAAGTGACATCCTGGATATCGAGGTCTTTTTGCACGCCTCAGAAATCCTCTTTAATACCGCTAAACACTTCCCCGATCTTGATTTTATCGACTTTGGGAGCGGGTTCAAAGTACCTTATCGCGAGAATGATATCGAGACCAATATTGAGGAATTGGGTGAGAAGCTAAGCCAGCGCTTCAAGGAATTTTGCCAGGAACTGGGCCGCGACATTCAGCTCGCTTTTGAACCGGGCAAATTCCTAGTGAGCCAAGCCGGGTATTTTGTCGCCCCTGTCAATGTGGTCAAGCAAACCACCTCTACCGTTTTTGCAAGTATCGATTCGGGCTTCAACCACCTCATCCGTCCCATGCTCTATGGATCACGACACGAAATTCGCAACCTGAGTAATCCGGAAGGGAAACCGCGCTTCTATTCAGTTGTTGGCTACATCTGCGAAACAGACACCTTTGGTAGCAATAGACGCATCCCCGAAATATCGGAAGGAGATTTACTGTGCTTTGACAATGCAGGCGCTTATTGTTTTACCATGGCAAGCAACTACAATTCCCGCTACCGTCCGGCGGAGGTGCTTTGGCATCAGGGACAGGCCTATTTGATCCGCGAACGCGAAAATTTTGATGACTTACTCAGGCATCAAAAAGATCCCCAGATCGATTTTGCTGCTCAATCGGCTAAAAAGAAAGCTTCCGCAAAAGCTTAATCAATTGTATTTCAGTGTTTTAAGTCTTTTGCCGATTTCTTTTAAGGCAATTTTTTCGTAAAATTGACGTTAGTTTTCTTGCTCCTCTCCCACTAAGGAAAGGAAGTAAAATGAGTTGTCATGAAGAAATGGATAGTAACTATCGTATGGGCATTGGGACTGGTTGTCCCAGTTATGGGGCAGAAAGCAACAATGATGGTTCCGATGGAGGAACCCAAAGAAGAAGTCGTCTGGCTAAGCTGGGAAGAAGCTTATGAACGATCCGTGACGGACGAAAATCCCAAAAAAGTCTTTGTCGATGTTTACACCGATTGGTGTGGCTGGTGCAAGCGGATGGACGCTACCACCTTTAGCGACCCCAAGCTCATGGCCTACATGAGTAAAAAGTACTACCTGGTCAAGCTGGATGCCGAGCAAAAAGCAGACATTGTATTCAAAGGAAACACCTTCAAGTACGTGGCCAGTGGCGTCGTGGCTACCACCAACTAGCCGCCGCTCTACTTCAGGGCAAACTGAGTTATCCGACCACCGTGTTTCTGGATGAAGAGTTTAATATCATCACTCCGGTTCCCGGATTTAGAAAAGCTCCGGAATTCTTCAAAATCGCGCGCTTTGTCGGCGAGGAAGAATACAAAAAAGGCGTTCGCGCTTCCCGTCGTCAGACCGGAAAGTAATCCTTCTTTTATCGGCTGTAGTTAGGAGATTCCTTGGTGATGGTTACATCATGGGGGTGGCTCTCTTTGATCCCGCTGAAGGTGATCTTGACGAATTTCCCGTTCTCTTGGAGACTAGCGATGTCTTTGGCGCCACAATAGCCCATCCCGGCCCGTAGACCTCCAATGAACTGGTGCATGCTTTCGTAGAGCTCTCCTTTGTAAGGAACGCGTCCAACGATTCCTTCTGGAACCAGTTTTTTGATGTCGTCTTCTACATCCTGGAAGTAACGGTCTTTGGAACCTTCTTTCATAGCCTCAACAGAACCCATTCCGCGATAAGACTTGAACTTACGCCCTTCGTAGATGATGGTTTCGCCGGGAGATTCTTTTGTTCCGGCCAGCAGGGATCCCAGCATGACACTGTCTGCTCCTGCCGCAATAGCTTTTGGAATATCCCCGGTGTAGCGTACTCCCCCGTCCGCGATAACAGGGACGCCAGATCCTTTAATGGCTGCTGCCACTTCCAGAACAGCTGAGAATTGAGGAAAACCAACACCGGCGACAACCCGGGTTGTACAAATGGATCCAGGACCAATTCCGACCTTGACGGCATCTGCTCCAGCCTCCACCAGGTAGCGCGCAGCATCCCCTGTTGCAATATTTCCAACGATGACCTCCAGATCCGGGAAGGCCGCTTTAATTTCTTTTAAGGTATTAACCACTCCCAAGGTGTGGCCATGCGCAGTATCAATAACGATAGCATCGACTCCTGCCTGCTTTAGCGCAGCAGCTCGTTCCCCTGCATCGGGGGTTACCCCAATGGCCGCAGCCACCATCAAACGCCCGTACTGATCTTTATTGGCGATTGGTTTTTGGGTCAGCTTGGTGATATCACGAAAAGTAATCAGACCAACCAAGGTGTTGTCCTTATCAACAACCGGTAACTTTTCAATTTTATGGGCCTGCAAGATTCCTTCAGCCTCTTGTAGGGTGGTCCCCTCAGCAGCGGTTACCAAGTTTTCCGAAGTCATGACTTCCGTGATCGGACGGCGGTTGTTGTTTTCGAAACGCAGGTCCCGATTGGTCACGATTCCTGCCAGGCGACCATCGTCGTTGACGATCGGAATACCGCCAATACTGTTTTCTCGCATACTCGCCTTGGCGTCTTCCACTAAGGCTGTCAAGGGAAGGGTAACCGGATCGAGAATCATCCCGCTTTCTGCACGCTTTACCTTTCGGACCTTATTGGCCTGTTGAGCAATCGTCATGTTCTTGTGGAGAACTCCAATACCTCCTTCTCGAGCAATGGCAATGGCCATTTTCGATTCAGTGACCGTATCCATGGCCGCCGAAATAACCGGTACATTCAACCTTAGATTACGGGTGAAGCGCGTGGTAATATCTACTTCACGCGGCAAAACTTGAGAATAAGCAGGAACCAGGAGAACATCGTCGTAGGTCAATCCCTCACCGACGATTTTGGAAAGGTGAGCTTGCATAGCAATTAATGATTAATTGCGTGCAAATATACGATTTTTTCAGGGGTTTTCACCTATGTAATTCCCTCTTAATGAAAGACTGAAAAAAGATCGGAGGCCTTGTTGTAGGCTGCCTCAAAAGCCAATTGATCAACCCCGGTCTGCAGGTCGTGTGTATTGAAGTAACTCAACATTTTTTCGGTCGGCATATTTCCGGTGAGTTCATCCTTGGCCATAGGACATCCGCCAAAGCCCTGTATAGCGCCATCAAAACGACGACAACCGGCCTTATAAGCCGCATCGACTTTCTCGTGCCACTGGTCTGGTCGGGTATGCAGATGTGCTCCGAACTGCATCCCTGGATAACGTGGAATCAAATCGCTGTACAGATATTCAATAATTTCAGGTGTCGAACTACCCACGGTATCCGAAAGTGAAAGAATACCGACCCCTAAGGCCGATAGCCGTTCCACCCATTCAGCGACAATATCGACATTCCAGGGATCTCCATAAGGGTTTCCAAATCCCATAGACAAATAGGTGACCACTTGTTTGTTGGACTTCTCAGCCACCTCGAGAATATCCTTGAGTACGTCCACGGATTGGTCGATGGTCTTGTGTGTATTCCGCATCTGAAAGTTCTCCGAAATAGAGAAAGGGTAGCCCAGAAAATCAATTGGAGGGTGCTCGGCAGCCGCTTGCGCTCCCCTCAAATTGGCGACAATAGCGAGCAGTTTGGTCTTGGATTTATCCAGATCCAGTTCAGCCAATACCTCGGCGCTGTCTTGCATTTGAGGAATCGCCTTGGGCGAGACAAAACTCCCAAAATCCAGGGTGTGAAAGCCACAATTCAGGAGGGCCTGCAAATAGAGGACCTTCTTTTCGGTAGGTATCCAGGTTTTTATACCCTGCATAGCATCGCGAGGGCATTCCACCAGCTCAATCATCCTAATTCTGGTATTGTGGGTTCAACGACCATTAAATATACTGCGATCCCGACGAAAACAAGAATTTGCACCCACTTCATGACCTGACCAACACCGGGTCTTTTTAGGGCTTGAGTAAAAACCCCACCGGCCAGAGCAATACTCCCAAAAACGAACGATGAGACCACAATAAACAAGGCCGTGAGCGTATAAATCTGCAGCCAAAAGGGCCAAGATGACTCAAACAAAAACCCTGGAAAAAAGGCGATAAAAAACAAGCTCACTTTGGGATTCAAAACGTTCATCAAAAACCCTTTCTTATACATAGCGATCAGCAAAGGTGCCTGAGCGTCAACAGAGGCCTCCCCTATTTCCGCAGGACTCCTGAATACCTGATAGGCCAGGTAAAGTAGGTAGGCCGCTCCAAAAAACTGGATTCCATACAAGAGAACCGGCCATTGAATCAACAGGGCCGAAATCCCAAACGCCATATAGGTTGCGTGTACAAAACAGCCCGTCATCAAGCCGGCAATGGTGGCTAAACCATAGCGGAACCCGTGAGTCACACTCAGGGTTAGCACAAAAATATTATCGGGTCCTGGAGAGAGGGCCAGAAAAAAAGTAGCAAAAGTAAAGGCCAGTAGGATTTCGGTCATGGGCGTTTTTAGGTTAGCGCCGCCTCTTTGACTTCTGCCTTGCTGCGTTCCAGAATGGCTTGGTTGATGTTGCGTATCAATTGAGGCCCCTCGTAAACAAAGCCTGTGTAGAGTTGAACAAGATCGGCACCGGCATCCAGTTTTTCTAAGGCATCCTCAGCAGAGTGAATTCCTCCCACTCCAATAATAGGGAAGGCTTTATTACTCTTCTCGGCTAAAAAGCGAATGACTTCAGTGCTTCTGTCTTTTAATGGCTTACCACTCAGACCGCCTGCCTCCGCAACAACTCGACGGGGAGAATTCAAGCCTTCACGCCAAATGGTGGTATTGGTTGCAATAACCCCATCAATTTGAGTGGATTTAACGATCTCAATGATGTCCATCAATTGGTTCTCCGATAAGTCCGGAGCAATTTTTAAAAGAATGGGCTTGGGAGCAATACCCTTTCTCTCAGCAAACCGTTCCCCTTGGGTCTTGAGCTTTCTCAGAAGCAATTCCAGCGGCTCTTTGTCTTGTAATTCACGTAGGCCCGGAGTATTGGGTGAACTGACATTGACAACGAAGTAATCGACATAATCAAACAGCGCTTCAAAGCAGATCATATAATCCAGGATCGCCTTCTCGTTTGGGGTGACTTTGTTCTTTCCGATATTTCCCCCAACCAATACCCGGTGCTCCTTATCTAATCGGTTTACCGCGTCAAATACACCTCCGTTATTGAAGCCCATGCGGTTGATGAGGGCCTGGTCGGCTTTAAGACGAAATAGTCTCTTCTTACTATTGCCCGCTTGGGGCTTTGGTGTGACGGTTCCGATTTCAATAAATCCAAAACCGAAATCGGAGAGTTGATTGTAGAGTTTGGCGTCCTTATCAAAGCCAGCGGCCAGGCCTACCGGATTCGGAAACTTTAGCCCAAAGACTTCCCTTTCTAAGGCAGGGTTGTCCATACGATACCATTTTCTGATCAAAAAAGAGAAACCCAAACGATTGAACACCCGGATGCTGTAAAACGCAAAGTGGTGAATGAATTCGGGGTCGAAAAGAAATAAAATGGGCCGGATGACGTGCTTATACATGCCCTGCAGTTTCGGCAAAAATAGAAACAAATAAGAAACTAACGGCTATCCTTCTTTTTCTTCTGCTTTTGATTCGCTCTGGAAGTGTAAATAGGACTGCTCATGGCCTGGTTACAGAGCTTGATGTACATATTGTACTGTTTATCATTAAAGAGACTGAGCATCTTCTTGTCAATCATCCTCATGTTGGTATGCATGCTGTCGATCACCTGACGGTATTCAAAAGACATGACCAATAAATCTTCTGGCGAGCTTTGCGCATGCAGATCGAGTAAATATTCTGCTCTTTGGGCAAGGAGTTGATTGCGGTAGTTGAGTTCAGCACCCAAATTGGCCAGCTGCTCCTGCTGAACGGAATCCAGCTGAAATACCTCCGCAATGGTCTGGTTGTCCGGACCACCGACACCCAAATAACAATCCTGCTGAGCGACCAGGCCCGTAACGGATAAAAAGCACATTAGAACGAAGGCAATTCTCATATCCAATCGTTTTCTTTAAATTTAGAAAATGGCAATTTAGGGGCCGCATTTTACAGATATATTACCAAAAATTCTGACAAAATCCAATAAATGAACGGACTACTAGAGCGTTTTCTGGAATACGTGAAGGTCGATTCACAGAGCGATCCTCACTCCAATACCAGCCCGAGTACAGCCAAACAAAAAGACATGGCCAAGAAACTGGTGATGGAACTGTATCAGTTGGGATTGGCCGATGTGACCATCGATGATTTTGGTTACATCATGGCTACTCTGCCGGCCAACACCAAAAAGCCAGTCGCCACCATCGGATTTATAGCGCATTATGATACCAGTCCAGACTACAACGGTACGGGAATCAATCCGCAAGTGCACAAGGATTACAACGGAGAGGCCCTACTCATCAACGAGCAGTTGGATGCCTGGCTGCGCCCTGAGGAGTTTCCCGAACTCAATCAATACAAAGGACAAACCCTGATCACAACCGATGGGACCACCCTATTAGGTGCCGATGACAAGGCAGGCATTGCAGAAATCATGACGGCCCTAGACTACTTGATCAAACACCCTAAAATCAAACGAGGACCTATTCGGATCGCTTTTGTTCCCGATGAAGAAATCGGGAGAGGGGCTCAGTTTTTTGACTTACAGCGTTTTGGGGCCGAATGGGCCTATACCGTTGACGGAGGTGGTATTGGGGAGATACAACACGAGAGCTTTAACGCGGCCAATGTTATTGTAGACTTTCAGGGCAGAGGAATTGATCCTGGAATCGCTAAAGGACAAATGGTGAACGCTCTGGGAATGGCTCGGGCTTTTATGGGGATGCTTCCCGCAGAAGAAGTACCTGAAAAAACTTCAGGATCACAAGGCTTTTTCCACATGACTAAACTGTTAGGTGATGTAGAAAAAGCTCGACTACACCTCATCATTAGCGATATTGACGAAGAGCACTACAAAGCCAGAAAAGAACTCCTGGCCTATTGCCGTGATCGCGTCAATGAAGAACAAAAAGGGGACTACTGCAGCCTGAATATTATGGAAGAGTACACCAATATGAAGCCCATCATCGATGAACATCTTCATGCGGTAGAAATCGCCGTACGCTCTATCGTTGAGACGGGCATCAAACCCCTTAATCGACCGATACGAGGCATGACAGACGCTGTTCACCTCAGCTTTAAGGGAATGCCCTGTATCAACCTCTTTACGGGTGGTCATAACTTCCATGGACCCTATGAGTACATCCCTCTAGAAAGTATGGAGAAGGCTGTTCAGGTCATTGTAAGGATCGCAGAGAGAACACAAAAACGCTTCAAGTCCAATGGAAAAATGCGAAAAAATTGACCTCTTTTACCAAGAAGAGCACCCCTTTTCTGAAGGTGTAAATACACTGCGTCAATGGATTAAAGAATGCGGCTTAGAGGAAGACTACAAGTGGCAATTACCCACCTACACCTGGAATAAAAAGAACATTGTAAGCATCGCCAAATTCAAAAAACACTACGGTGTCTGGTTTTTTCAAGGGGGCTTACTCCAGGACGCTGAAGGCGTCCTTCAAAACGCCCAAGAAGGGAAGACCAAAGCCATGCGGCATTGGAAGTTCACAGCCCCGCAACCCGATAACAAAGCCCTGGTAAAGGCCTATGTTTTGGAGGCTTTAGAAAATGAAAAGCAAGGAAAGCGCATTGCCGCTGACCGCAAAGCTCCCCAAGCGGTAGCTCTTCCTGAGCTCCTCCAAAATGAGATGAAAAAGGACGCTGATTTTAAAAGGGCCTTCGAAAGCCTGAGCCCCAGCAAGCAACGCGATTATGCCGAGCACATTAGCTCTGCTAAGCGAGAAGAAACCAAGATAAAGCGGTGGACCACTATTGTGCCCATGATCCTCGATGGCAAAGGCCTCAACGACAAATACAAGAAATAAAAAACCCGCCTTGAAGGCGGGTTTTTTGTTTGCCGGTAAGGCTATTAACTTTTCTTCTCTGCCGTAGCAGCCGGTTTAAGACGAGCACTCATCTCCATAGAGATTGCGGAACGGTCAAACTTCAGTTTGCCTGCCATGGTCTCAATTACACAGGAATTGTCCTTGTCATTGAGTTCCACTACTTTTCCGTGCATTCCACTTTTGGTAATGACCTTGTCTCCTTTTTTCAACGATTCCGCGAACTTTTTCTCGTCTTTTTGACGCTTGATTTGCGGACGAATCATAAAGAAATAAGCCACCACAAAAATGAGGATGATGGGCAGAAAGTTATTCAGTGCTTCCATTTACTTAGAGTTCCAAGGTGATACAACGGACCCGTCAGCTTTAGACTCAACAAAAGCCTTAATGCGGAGAATTTCTTTTCCGGCGGCCGTATTCGCTGTAATTGTTACCTGCTTGGTCACTTGGTTTTTACCCGTACCGTTGAACTTTACCAAAAGCTCACCTGTTTGACCAGGAGCGATTGGATCTCTTGGATATTCAGGAACTGTACATCCGCAAGTAGACTCGGCGTTTGTAATAATCAAAGGTGCATCTCCCGTATTGGTGAATGTGAATACGGTCTGTTGAGGGGTTCCAGAAACGATATTTCCGAAGTCATGCTCTCTTTTATTGAATTGCATAACAGGAAGTTTCTTTTGTACTTGATCTCTGGCAGAAGCAACAGCAACATTGTCTTCGATCACCTTGTCACTGGCTTTTTCCTTACAGCTAATAGCAAAAACACTCACAAGAGCGGCTAGAGCAAAGGATAAAACTGTTCTTTTCATGGGTAATTAAGTTTTGTTCAAAAATACATATTACGGTGGACATGTTCAACGAGGTGGCTTAGAGTAATCCCCTACCACTTTTGCGCATCTTTCCACTTTCTTTATATTCCTTAACGAGTTTATCGAGGATTCCGTTTATAAAAATGCTGCTTTTTGGAGTCGAGTATTCCTTGGCAATCTCCAGGTACTCGTTGATGGTCACCTTTTCTGGGATAGACGAGAAACTCAGAAGTTCGCAGATGGCCATCTTAAGCAAAATAAAATCAATTTCGGCAATTCGCTCTTTGTCCCAGTTGGGCGTTTTTCCTTCTACCTCCTTCTCCCATTCCCCATCCTTAAGCAGGGTTTTGGTCAAGAGTTCATTGGCAAAGTCCAAATCGGCCTGGTCCTTCAATAGCTCTGGTAAGAAGTACGATGCCGGCGTATCGTGCGCCGCTTTTCGCATGAGCTTCAACAAAAATGTATTGACCAGCGGGATATCGTCCACCCAGGTTAGGCGATCGTCTTCAAAGTACTCGTAAATTTTCTCGTTGGGAGCGATGATTTGTTTGAAAGCCTCGGTCAAGAACTCCCGGTCTTTCTCAAAACTGCGACCTTCCTCTTTCATATAGGTCTTATACAAATCGCTATCAACGAGGTCTCGGTAGACGATCTTGACATACTCCTCATTGAGGTACCAGTTTTTCAACTTGCGTTTTTCGAGCTGCTCCTTCAAGAGGGTATTGGACTGCAGTTGCAGCAGCAGAAGATTATCGATGAATTTTCGCGGGTTCCTCCAATTGGTTTTTTCGTCACTTAAGTACTTCTTCTCGTCGTGAAGCACATGTTTTTCTGCTAACTTGTGAAGCTCGGTAAACAAGCTCAACTGCAGCAAATAGAGCACATACATGTTCTCTATACTCCCTTTGAGGAATTTCTTTTGCCCATCCAGGGATTCTTCACGGGTTTGTGACAATGCGTAAATGCACTGCATAACTTTGACTCTGATGTGTCTACGGGTGAGCATGAAAGGAGTATTCGCCTAGAGATTCTTCTAATTAACGCCTACAAAAGTAGTGTTATATTCCTATTTTTGAAGGCCCGATGAAAGAACTAAAACACCTTCACAAATACTTTCGCAAATACCGGTTCAAACTGATCCTTGGTGTCATCATTACCATCATCGCCCGGGTATTTGCACTCTTCTTGCCCTCTTATGCTAAAAAAGCACTGGATGTCATGGAATTAGCCCGTGACAACCAACTCTCTCAGGAAGAAGCAACGAGTACTCTTCTGCTATATATCGGAATCATTATTGGAACCGCTGCGCTCTCGGCACTCTTTACTTTTTTTATGCGCCAGACCATCATCAATGTGTCGCGCTATATCGAGTTTGACCTGAAAAACGAGGTCTACGAGCACTACCAAAAACTGTCTCAAAGCTTTTACAAGAACAACCGTATTGGGGATTTGATGAACCGAATCAGCGAAGATGTGACCCAGGTTCGCATGTACGGAGGGCCTGTGATCATGTATGGTATTACCACCCTTACCCTCTTTGCTATTTTAATTCCGCTGATGTTCATCAAGGCTCCCGAGCTGGCGATGTATACCCTACTCCCTCTGCCTTTTCTTTCGGTTCTGATCTACCAAATTAGCCGCATCATTCACCACCGAAGTACCCGGGTTCAGGAATACCTCTCGACGCTTTCGACTTTTAGCCAGGAGTCCTTTGCCGGGATCACTGTGATCAAAGCGTACTTACTCGAGCCGCAAATGAACTCCGACATGGAGAATCTCTCGGAAGAGGGCAAGCAAACCAGCATGAGCTTGGCCAAGGTCAATGCCTGGTTTTTTCCGCTGATGATGCTTCTTATTGGTATAAGCAACATCAATGTCATCTACATTGGAGGGCAGCAGTATATCGCTGGCGAAATTGGGCTGGGACTGATCGTTGAGTTTGTGATTTATGTCAATATGCTCACCTGGCCCGTAGCCGTGGTCGGCTGGCTAACCTCCGTGGTCCAGCGGGCAGAAGCCTCCCAAAAGAGGATAAACGAATTCTTGAATCAAGAACCAGAAATTATCAGTGGAGAACTCGTCCCCGAAGCCATTGAAGGACAAATTGATTTTGATAAGGTGAGTTTTACCTACCCCGACACGGGGATTGAAGCCTTGAAGGAGGTTTCTTTCTCTATAAAACCTGGACAAACCCTGGCTGTCTTGGGAAATACCGGATCCGGAAAAACAACCTTACTCGAATTGGTCGCTCGCCTTTACGACTGTACGGATGGGGAGATTAGGGTTGATGGCAACCCCATACAAAAGCTCAAACTGGACGCGCTCAGAAGCAATATCGGAGCGGTACCACAAGAGGCCTTCCTATTTTCCGATACCCTCGAAAATAACATCCGATTTGGGGACCAAGAGGCCAGCTTAGAAAAAATTGAAGAGTATGCACGCAAAGCTGTAGTTCATGAGAATATCATGGGTTTTAACAAGCAGTACCAAACCATGTTGGGTGAAAGGGGGATAACCTTGAGCGGTGGTCAAAAGCAACGGGTATCGATCGCTCGGGCGCTGATCAGAGAACCCCAGATCTATCTGTTTGACGATTGCCTTTCTGCAGTCGATACCGAAACAGAAGAAGAAATTCTCAGCAATCTGCAAAATGAATCCAAAAACAGAACCACTTTCTTGGTGAGTCATCGGGTCTCTTCCGCTCGGCATGCTGATCATATTCTGGTACTGGATCAAGGGTCTATTATTCAATCGGGAACTCACGATGAATTACTAGCTATTCCTGGCTATTACAAGGATTTATACGAGGAACAATTGGCTTCTAAGGGGTAAGCAAAAAAGAATTGGCTCGTTCCCATTTTTTTTTCATTTTTGAGAGACCGATAAAATAACCAAACCGAACTGCAGTCCATGAGCGAGAAAGATTTAATGGATCAGGAAGAGATCTACTCCAAAGTGCTCCGGGCAGGTCGTAGGACCTACTTTTTTGACGTGCGCAGCACCAAGGCTGGAGATTACTACCTTACCATTACAGAGAGTAAGAAGTTTACACACGACGATGGTTCTTTTCACTACAAAAAACACAAGATCTATCTCTACAAAGAAGATTTTCAATCTTTTAGGGAGATCATGGAAGAGATGATGGATTATATCATCGAGGAGAAAGGAATGGAAGTAATCTCGGAAAGACACCGAAAGGACTTCAAAAAAGAAGAACAAAACGGCCAGTCTGATAGTGCTGAGCAATCAACAGGTTCCTTTACTGACCTGGATTTTGATGACATCTGATTGATCGTCTGGCCATTAACCCCCGAATACCGGGATCACAAAGAGTACATCTGATGAATAGAATTCTTCGTAGCCGCCTTTTTAAGGGGGCCTTAGTTGTTGCTACCTTATTGACAGGTTTTGGCCTGAACGCGCAGGAAATCGATCCTGATCAAAAGTACGGACTGGATTACTTCCTGCCCCAGAACATTAGTTACGATACAGCCATACCCACCCCGGAATCCGTTATTGGTCATCAGGTTGGGGAATGGCACATCACTCACGACAAACTGGTTTATTACATGCAGGCTGTTGCCGCCGCGAGTGACCGAATTCAGATCGAGAATAGAGGCACCACCTACGAAGGGCGTCCACTACTGTTACTCACTGTTTCGCACCCCGATAACTTGGCACGCTTAGAAGATATCCGTCAAAAGCATGTAGGAGCTACCGAAGGAGGACCCAGTGCCGAGCAAGAACCTATTGTTGTTTACCAAGGCTTTTCTATTCACGGAAATGAACCAAGTGGTTCCAATGCCGCCCTCCTCTACGCCTATTACTTGGCCGCTGCAGAAGGACCCGCCATCGAAAACCTTTTGAAGAACGAAGTCATTCTCTTGGACCCTAGCTTTAACCCGGACGGACTGCAGCGTTTTGCCTATTGGGCGAATGTTCACCGATCCGCTCGTCTTAATCCTGATCCCAATGACCGCGAGTACCGGGAGGTATGGCCGGGAGGGCGTACCAACCACTATTGGTTCGATATGAACCGGGATTGGCTTCCTGTACAGCTTCCTGAAAGCCGTGTTCGCATTAAGACCTTCCACAAGTGGATGCCCAACATCCTGACCGATCACCACGAAATGGGAACCAATTCGACCTTTTTCTTTCAGCCGGGAGAACCCAGTCGTATCCACCCCCTCACTCCTGACCTGAACCAAGAACTGACCAAAGCGATCGGAACCTACCACGCCAAAGCCCTGGACAAAATTGGCTCCTTGTATTACTCAGAAGAAAACTACGACGACTACTATTACGGTAAGGGGTCTACCTTCCCGGATGTGAACGGAGGAATCGGTATTCTCTTTGAGCAGGGAAGCTCCAGAGGACATATTCAAGAGAGCGAAAACGGGATCCTGACTTTCCCTTTTACCATTCGCAATCAATTTACCACAGCCCTTTCGACCATTGCTGCCGCTGAAGGTCTTAAGGAAAAGATTCTCAAGTACCAGCACCAGTTTTTCCAAGACACCAGAGCGGAGGCTGCGCGTGCTAAAACAAAGGCCTACGTCTTCGGAGATCCTAAAGACCCAGCACGTGCTTATCACCTGGCTGAAATTCTCAAAAGGCAAAATATCAAAATCCATGCACTGGCCCAGGACACCCGTATCCAAGGCCAAATGGTTCCTGCGAGTCAGGGTTATGTTGTACCGATGGACCAGAAAAATCCTCGCTTGATTCGAGCCATCTTCGAAAAGAGAACCACCTTTACCGACAGTCTTTTTTATGATGTTTCGGCCTGGACCCTGCCCCTGGCTTTTGATTTGAATTACGAAAGTCAAACGAACCTTTCTAAAGCCGGAGCCGAAATAACGGACCTTAAGCCCAATAAAGGTGGCGTGAGTTCCCAGAGCAATTACGCCTACCTTTTTGAATGGCACCACTACTACAGCCCCAAGGTCTTGAATGCCTTACTGGAGAAAGGTCTGCGTGCCAAGGTGGCCAAATCTCCCTTTGTTCTCGATGGAAAGAGCTACGATTATGGAACCATTATGGTACCTGTCGTAGGTCAAAAATTAACCCCTCAGGAATTGTATGAGTATTTGAATTCTTTGGGTTCCACTGCAGGAGTACAAATCACTGGGGTTAGCACAGGGCTGACCCAGGGCATAGACCTGGGAAGTAATGATTTTGATCCGGTACGACCCCAAAAAGTGGCTGTGCTGGTCGGCAATGGTGTTCGCTCTTACGACGCTGGGGAAATCTGGCATGTGTTTGACCAACGCTATAATATGCGCATTACCAAACTGGATGTTGCCGCCTTGGGAAGAGTCGATCTTCGGGAATACACCGACATCATCATCCCAAGCTACAGCGGAAGTTTTAGTAAGCGTGCGACCGAAAACCTCAAGGATTTTGTTCAGAACGGAGGTAGTCTTATCGGATTTAGAAACACCGTGCGCTGGATGAAACGAGAGGCTTAATCGATCTCAACTTTATCCCGGATAGCCTGGTGGCCAAAAACATACGTTTTGACCAAAAAGGAGATTTATTAGGCGCCCAGGTAACTGGAGGTGCCATTTTTGAAGCCAAAATCGATCGTTCTCACCCTGTAGTTTATGGGTATACGGGTGACCGCATCTCCCTATTCCGCAATACGAACTTCTACATGAAGCCCGCTGCTAATAGCTACGATAATCCAATTCAATACACCAGCAAGCCCTTGCAAAGCGGCTATATTTCGGAAGAAAACGCCAAGAGAATTGCCAACAGCGTACCTTTTCAGGTGGCCCGATTCGGCCGCGGTCGTGTTATGGCTTTTACGGATAACACCAACTTCAGAGCTTTTTGGTACGGTACCAACAAGCTCATGATGAACGCGGTGTTCTTTGGACCACAGATGTAATCAGGATATCGGTAATCCGTTTTTGACCGGGGTACTCGTTTGGAGGACCACTACATCCTTGCCTTCAACTGCTCCCAGCACCAAGCATTGGCTTTTAAAGCCTGCGATGCGCTTGGGCGGAAAGTTGACCACGGCTACTATTTGCTTTCCGAGTAAATCCTCAGGAGTGTAGCGGAGGGTGATTTGTGCGGAGGACCAGCGAATTCCAATCTCCTCTCCAAAATTAACTTTGAGCTTGTATGCGGGATTACGCGCTTCCGGAAACTCTTGAACCTCTTCGATGGTTCCCACGCGCATATCGACCTGGGTGAAAGTCTCCCAATCCAGTACTTTTTCTTCCATGGCCTCTGTCTTACCTTTGTAGAAAAGTACAGGATAATGGCCAGAACTCCTAGCAACATGATTCCCTTGGGAAGCAAAGCACCCGATTTTCAACTCCCGGACACCGTCTCCGGTCAGTCCCTTCACTTAGCTGATATACGTGGAGAAAAAGGCACTTTAATTGCCTTTGTTTGCAACCACTGCCCTTTTGTAAAACACATTAATGCCGGACTAGTTGCCTTGGCGGAGGAGTTTCAAAATCAAGGCTTGGGCTTTGTGGCGATTTCCAGTAACGATGTGGTCAACTATCCGGAAGATCATCCGGACCTGATGACCCAAACCGCCAAGGAGGAGGGCTATACCTTCCCTTACCTCTACGACGAAACCCAGTTCGTTGCCAAAGCGTATGATGCCGCTTGCACCCCTGATTTTTATGTTTTTGATGCAGAAGATGCCCTGGTGTACCGAGGACAAATGGACGATTCTCGTCCAGGCAATGGTCTTCCTGTTACCGGAGAAGACTTGAGATCAGCCATGCAAGCCTTGCTTCAGGGAGAGCGAATCTCAGAAGATCAAAAGCCGAGTATTGGCTGTAATATCAAATGGAAAACTTCCTAGGACGACATCCAGCCTTCGCGGTGGATCAATCGTTGAATATGGGCCAGGTGGTGCTTGCCGTGCCAGGCGTACCGGCCAGTATTCTCAAATAAACTCACAGGATCAGGCTCGGAGGGATGAATGTAAACCTTTCTAAAATCTTCTTCTTCCATCCGATCCAAAAGCTTGAGGAGACGTAAATGAACCGCCTCCAAGTGCAATAAGGAGGCTTCTAGGTCCGTCGTCTTAGCGTCTTCCAGCTCCGCCCATTTCTTTTCGTTATAGTCCTTGATGATGGGCCTATTCTCGGTCATCGCCCATTTAAAACGGGCATAGCTGTGGTGGTGACTATCGGCTAGGTGATGCACTAATTGACGTACCGTCCAACCCTCCGGTCGGTAGGGCGTGTCGAGCTGTTCATCATTTAGGGACTGTACGGTTTGACGTAATTGGGATGGAAAATCTTGAAGTTCTTCTTTCCAAATACTTAGGAGTTGCAGGTCAAATTCGGGTAGCTCAAATAACCCAATAGGATATTTTAGGTGTTCCAAAAAATACGATTTAGGTGTTTGGTTCCGTTACAGAGTAAGGAAGTTATGACCTACTTCAAAATCTCAGTTTTAAGCAGAAACCGAAGTAGGGTTTTCTCTTCCCGTATTGTTTAATAGATGTAAATCTATTTAATAATAACCAAAAGCACGCCCCATGGTGACGCAACTACTCTCAGTATTGGTAACATTGCTCGCAGTAAACGCATTTTTACTGCTAATTAGTGTAAATCGTGCGCGATAATTTAGCCGACACGAACCAACTCCACGTCAAATATCAAGGTCGCATCAGGAGGAATTACCCCCCCTGCACCGCGGCTTCCGTAGCCTAAATCAGAAGGAATGACAAAGCGTGCTTTTTCCCCTTCTTTCAACAAAGCAATCCCTTCATCCCATCCGGCAATTACTTGCCCTATACCTAAAGTAAATTCAATAGGCTCTTTTCTGGCATAAGAAGAATCGAAAACCTGTCCATTGGCAAGACTCCCTTCGTAGTGGACGGCAACTTTTTTACCTTTCTCTGCGGCCTGTCCACTTCCCGCTTGAATTTGCTTGTAGCGAAGACCTGATTCGGTTTGCTCAAAACCTGCGGCTAATTTATCCAACTCCTTTGACTTGCGTTCTCTCTCTTGAGCAATACGCTTTTCGCGCGCTCCTTCGAAAGTACGGAAGGCTTCAATGGCATTCCACTGTTCAGCCTCTTCCCCCACTCTTAGAATTTTGAGTTGATCGATGGTATCACCCTGTGCAATGGTATCTACGATATCTTGACCCTCGACCACTTTCCCGAAGACGGTGTGCTTGTCATCCAACCAAGGTGTGGCGACGTGGGTAATAAAGAACTGACTCCCGTTGGTACCAGGGCCAGCATTCGCCATAGACAAAACACCGGGACCATCGTGACGCAGTTCCGGGTGGAACTCATCGTCAAACTGGTATCCTGGACTTCCGGAACCTGAACCCTCGGGGCAGCCTCCCTGAATCATAAAGTCAGCAATAACACGGTGAAAATTCAAACCGTCGTAGTACGGATTACCTTGCGATTTTACACCGTTCTCCATATTTCCTTCTGCCAAAGCGACAAAGTTCCCTACCGTTCCAGGGGTGCGCTTGTGCATCAGTTCAACGGTGATTTTTCCTTTGGAGGTGTTAAATTGGGCGTACAGGCCGTTTTGCATGGTGATATTTTTTTCTATGAGATTGCAAAAATACAGCTATCCTTTAATCTTTTGCGTTTTAACTGGTCCGTATTTGTCCATTAGATAAACCAAGCTCGCCATAGTAGCGGCTCCTAACTCCAACTCTCTTTTGTTTACATGTTCAAAGGTGTCGTTCTCGCATGGTGGTGATCAAAGTAGCGTTGAGAATCCGGACGCAAACCGGAAAGAATGATGTTTGGATCCTTCAAGGGGCCGATATCGGCACCGCTCCCACCTCGAACAAAGAGGTGGATCAGATAGGGTTCAAATAGGGGTTTCCACGATTCGATCTGTGCAAAATTCTCATCACTGCAATCAAAGGAGAATCCACGTGGAGTGAACCCACCGGCATCACTTTCGAGTGCAAACACATGCTGCTCTCCCTTATTCTGAGCCACTTCAGCGTACTTTCTCCCTCCGCGAAGACCGTTTTCTTCATTCATAAAAAGGACAACGCGAATGGTTCTTTTAGGGCGGTAACCGGTCCCCTTGAACAAGCGCAAGACCTCCATGCTTTGAACAACGCCGGCACCGTCGTCGTGAGAACCATCTCCGAGATCCCAAGAATCCAGGTGCCCCCCAACAACCATGATCTCCTCTGGAAATTCACTGCCCCGGATTTCACCGATCACATTAAAGGATTCTACATCGTCATAGACCCGACAGTTTTGGTTAAAGAAAAAACGAGTTTCTGGGTTGAGTTTAAGCGTTGTACTGAGGAGTTCAGCACCATTGGTACTAATTGCTGCTGCTGGTATACGCTGTTCTACGGGAGTTTCGCCATAAGACATCGATCCCGTATGAGGCAGATCGTCTAATCGCAAATTCACAGAACGGACAATCACTCCTACTGCGCCATATTTACCGGCTTCCGCTGCACCAGAATACCGCTGATCAACACAACCAGAATAGGACTTGAAAGTACTGATATTGGTCGGATCCATCGGGCGATTAAAAAAGACGATTTTTCCTTTGATTTTATCTTCTCCCAAACCGGCCAATTCTTCGATCCCCTGAACCTCAATAACCTGGGCCTTGATCCCTCCATTAGGGGTTTCTACTGACCCTCCAAGTGCACAAATAGGAACATTGGTGGTGATACCGATCTGGGTTTCGATATAGGCAAATTCGGGGGCTCCCCTTACCCATTTTGGCACCATGACCGGTTGTAACCAAACCCGGTCCAAACCGAGTTTTTTCAATTCCTTCTGGGTGTACTCTACCGCGAGTTGTGCTTCAACCGAACCAGAGAGACGTCCCCCAATTTGATTGGAAAGGTGATTTAACCAATCGTAGGCCTTTCCTTCTGTGAGTACAGAATTGTACATTTTCTTGATCTGAGCTGCGTCTTTTTCACTTTGGGCTTGACCTAAGCTTAAGCCAAAAACCAAAAGCATCGAGAATAAAATCTTTCTTTTCATGGGTCTATTCTTCGTTGTTAAGTACTTCTTTAAAATTTTCAATATTCCGGGCAACTTTCTCTTCCAGTTGAGGGTACTGCACATCATCGAGTACGGTCAGGGTTTCTTGTAGAATCGAAGCGACCAGTACCCGCGCTGTTCTCTTATCATCGGCTGGAATACAATACCATGGAGCTTGCTCTGTGCTGGTTTCACTCAGCGCTTCTTGATAGCAGTTTTCGTACTGTTCCCAAAGCTTGCGCTCGTTTAAATCTCCCGGAGAAAACTTCCAGTTCTTTTCTTCTTTTTCTAAACGTCTCAAAAGCCGGTTGCGTTGCTCGTCCTTGGACAAGTGCAGGTAAAACTTCAGAATTTTAACACCGTTCTCACTGATGTGTCGCTCAAAATCCCGAATCTGTCGAAAGCGATCGGCCCAGAACTTCTCGTCAGCCTGTTCTACTCGCGTCAAATGAGGCAGGTTTTCGTAGAGAAGATACTCCGGATGCACCCGTGTAACCAGAACGTTTTCGTAGTGAGTCCGGTTAAAAACCGAGAACTTACCTCGTTCCGGCAGAGCGACATAATGGCGCCACAAATAATCGTGTTTCAGTTCTTTAGAAGTAGGAACTTTAAAACTGTGAACCACCACTCCTCTCACGTTAAATTCCTTGAATACTTCGCGGATCAAACTGTCTTTACCAGCAGTATCCATTCCCTGTAAACAAACCAAGACCCCGTACTTCCCGTGCGCATAGAGTTTATCTTGAAAGGCGGCCAGTTCTTCTCTGAGACGGTTCAATTCTTTCTTGAGACCCTTATTGTCCAAACCGAGATCTACCCGAGTTGGGTAGTCCTTCAAACGAGAATCTTCCGAAAAAAAGTAGTTTTCTGTATGCTTCTGGTTATTCATGACTTTCTTCTAAAAAAATACCACTTGGTCGATTATTTTGCTTCACTCAAGGATGTTGGCTCTATTTTTAGCGCGTCCCAATGACCACTAAATGAAACTGAAGATTACCATCATCCTGCTTGGCCTGGCCCTCGGTATTTTAGGGCTATTCCACAGCGTTCTCTGGGCCGCCTCCTAAAGCCCATTATTTGCTTGCAAAAGCTTTTACGTCTTGCTCACTGATTTCCTGATCTCCCAAGATGATCAAGCGTTCTACTACGTTTCTCAGTTCTCGAATATTTCCGGTCCAATCGTATCCCTTTAAGAGGGTTACCGCCTTCTTTGAAAAGCTCTTCGGTGCGGTTCCTTGCTCGGAGGCTATTTTATCCGCAAAAAAATCAATAAGTAAAGGAATATCATCGCGTCGATTATTCAACGAAGGAACCTCGACCAATATGACCGCCAATCGGTGATACAAGTCTTCTCGAAAACGCCCCTCGGCAATTTCTTCTTTTAAATTTTTATTGGTTGCAGCAATGACCCGAACATCGACTTTGATGTCCTTATCAGAACCTACTCTGGAAATTCGGTTCTCCTGCAGAGCTCGAAGCACCTTGGCCTGAGCCGACAAACTCATATCGCCGACCTCGTCCAAAAAGAGGGTTCCTTTGTGCGCGGTTTCGAACTTACCCGCTCGGTCCTTCACAGCAGAAGTAAAAGCCCCTTTGACGTGACCAAAAAGCTCACTTTCAATCAATTCGGCTGGTATAGCCGCACAGTTTACTTCGATCAAGGGAGCGGCAGAACGCTCGCTCTTTTGGTGTAACCAATGGGCAACCAATTCCTTTCCTGTTCCATTTTGACCGGTAATCAATACCCGGGCATCGGTGGGCGCAACCTTTTCGATTATCCCCTGAATTTGTTGTATTTCAGGGCTTTCGCCAATCATTTTATAATTGCGACTGACCTTTTTCTTCAAGATCTTATTCTCCTGAACCAAAACCTTCCGATCCAAAGCATTGCGAACAGTGGTCAATAAGCGATTCAGGTCTGGGGGTTTGGAGATGTAGTCAAAGGCACCGAGACGCATAGCATTCACCGCCGTATCAAGGTCTCCGTGTCCGGAAATCATGATGAAGGGAATTTCAGGCTTTTCCTTACGGCTGGCTTCCAAAACCTCAATTCCATCCATTTTAGGCATCTTGATATCACAGAGAACCAAATCAAAATCCTCCTTTTTAACCATAGCCAAACCAGCCGCTCCATCTTCGGCTTCGAATACTTTGTACTGGGAGTTTTCTTCCCCTAATATTTTGACCAGTACACGGCGTATACTGGATTCATCTTCAATAATTAGAATTCTCGACATAATCCAAATTTAACTCCTTCTGGATTAAAAAAGGCTGAGCTTAACACCACTTTTAAAGTAGAAGCTCATTTGGTTGTTCAGGGTAAGTAAATTGTTGCGTTGGCGGTCCCTTAAAATCGCGTTCTGGATCAAAGTAGTCCCTCCAAGGGCGTAGAACTTGAGGCGGTCTCCGATCTGGTATTCGTAGCCGGCTCCCACAATTAGGGCCGAAAGAGAATTCCGGGAGGCAATATCGCCGTTTCCCAGATTCAGATCGTTTTGGATATTGAGAAAGTAGCCATCCAGTTTTGTTTCGACAAAAATGGATTGTTGGGGGCGTATCCAGTGGCGTATTTCCATCTTGGGGACCCCTAAGGTAAAGGACCAATTCGGGCGGAAGCGCCGGGTGTAGTTGACCAAGGGTAAAGGTACCGGCAATCCACTGGTGCTGTTGAATGTCAAACCGAGAATAAGCCGAAAAGGCTTCTCTATTTTATTTTGTTCTTTCCACAGCGTTGCTGTCGCATTCAAAAAGACATCTCTGGCTTTTAACCCTTCCTGAAAGTTGGAGGCCACCCTGGGGGTCAAAATTCCAATAAACTTCCACTTTTCATTCCAATCGGTCAGGTAGCCCAGATTCAAATCGATAATCGAGAATTTTCGATCGCAGCGGTCGAAAAATCCAATTCATTCTCGTAATTAAATTGCAATCGGTTGTACTCTAAACCTGCGAAGAGAACATTGGTCGAATCCAAAAAATGGGAACATTGGCGAGTGCCTTGATTCGGCTAGTGCGTACCCCACTTTCATTCGAAGGAATTTGAAGGTACTCCAATCGCAAAAGGTCTGTACTTTGAGCCATACAGGAGGACATGGCCCATAAAAGGCAAGAGAACAGAACGGTAGGCCGAAAATAAATCAAGGATGCAAAAGGTTTCCTCATGGGTTCGAAGGGCTGGATGAATTCCCTTCCGAAGAAAACAAATGCACGTCTCTTTGTGGAAAAGGAATACGAATACCCGCCGAATTAAAACGCTCATTTATCGTAAATCGCATACGGCTCTTTAAGCGAGGAACCTGAAAACTATCATTGATATAAAATTGCAAAGTGAAGAGCAAGGCAGAATCCCCGAAATCCTCAAAAAGCACAAAGGGCTCCGGATTTTGCAATACCCCGCTTTGGTCTTCGGCAACCGAGATCAGAATCTCTTCGACTTTCTCTACATCACTCCCGTAAGCAACACCTATCGAAATCTTTTCTCTGGTGGTACGGTGGTTTTGGGTATAGTTAAAAACAGTATCGGTAATAAACTTGTGGTTGGGAATGATGACCACCTTATCGTCGCGGGTAATGGCACGAGTCGTTCGCAGTTTGATTTCGAATACCTTCCCGACTTTTTCATCCACTTCCACCACATCCCCTACATTGACACTCTTGTCTACGATAATAAGGATACCTGCCAAGATATCCTGAAATAAAATCTGCAAAGCAAGACCCAAACCAACCAATAAGGCAGCGGAAGCGGTAAGAATAACGGTCACATTAATCCCCGCTGCGTTTAAGGTTAAGAGGATCACGGTGAGGTAAATGATGTAATCGGTGAATTTGAAGACGCTGATGAATTTCAGTTTGTCTTCTTCGTTCATCTTCCGAGTCAGTAATCGTCTCAACCACTTGAGCAAGATGCGGGTGGCGACATAAACGGCGATGACCAACAGAATTAGGCCAATGGTGAGGTGAATTTCTTTCTCTCCTACATTAAAGTGAAAGCCCCAATTCAAGACCTCTTGAATCTTTCCCCAAATGTCCCTTTCAAAAAAGCTGCGAAGTTCCTCCATTACACTGTCAAAGTAATTAATATTTGAGCCACTTCCATAACTCTTTATAGGTCGGTTTCTTGCCGTACATCAAAATTCCCACCCGGTAAATTTTTGCTGCGAGCCAGACAATGGCCAAAAAAGTCAGGATCAGCAAGAGGATGGAAACCACCAATTGCCAAACCGGGACGCCGTTCTCACCGATTCCGGCCGGCAGTCGCATTAACATGACAATCGGCGAAGTCAACGGAAAGAGGGAGAAGCCTACCGCTATAGGCCCGTGAGGATTACTGAATACCGAGAAGAAGCCCACATAAATGGCCAACATCAAGGGCAAAATAATCGGAAATATAAACTGCTGGGTGTCTGTTTCGTTATCGACCGCCGCACCAATAGCCGCATAAATCGAGCTGTAAATCAGATAGCCTAACACGAAATACAGGAGGAAAAAGAAAAGCAGGCTGACCCAAGGAATGCGCAAAACTTCCTTTCCTATAATGCGAACCCGCTCAAATACTTCAGGCGAAAGGTCTGATGACATGCCCGCAGAAACAGCAGACATATTAGAGCGGTCGACCAAAATACTGGGGTCTATCCCAAAAACTAATAAGGCGATAACCAATAAAATACTGGCCGAAACAATCCAAATTGCAAATTGAGTAACCCCTGCCAATGAGGTGCCAATAATCTTACCCAACATCAGCTGGAAAGGCTTCACCGAAGAAATGATCACTTCGATAATGCGGCTGGTTTTCTCTTCAATGACCGAGCGCATGACAAATCCACCGTATATGATAATGAACATCATAATCATATACCCAAATCCTCCTCCGATAAAGGCTTTAATTTCACTCACTCCTTTTATGTTGGCCTCCCCACTAAAGGTCGATGCCCGAATCTCAAAGGACCGATCCACTTGCAAGTATTCACTTCGACTTAGCCCAAGATCCTGTAGGCGTTTTTTACGCAATTCACTTTCGAACACCCCTTCGAGCTGCTCTAGAACAAAACTCACAGGGCTGTCTTTGGTGTACAAATAAGCGCTGTCTGCCGCCTGTTCCAAACTGGGTTCATCTGGGATGTGCAGGAGCCCATAAAATCCCAAAGATCTTGTAGAATCGATGGCCTGCTCCAAATCGATATCACGCAGAGACACATACGAAATACTTTGGTTGGTTTCGAAGCTCCAGCAGGTAGGACGATTCATTAAGGACCGAAATGACCCGTTTCTCGCTGTCATTGACCTTGGCCAAAAACGAAATAAGTACCACCATGGCCACCATCAGCACCGGGCTGAGAAAAGTCATAATGATAAAGGACTTGTTCCTGACCTTGGCCAGGTATTCTCTTTTGATGATCAGACCGAGTTTACCCATGCTGTTGCTTTTCTTCTACGGTTCTGATAAAAATATCGTTCGCTGAGGGAATGGTCTCTTCAAAATGACTGAGCATTCCTAAACCATTGATTACTTGAAGGGCCTGGTGTGTATCCGGACTGGGAAGATTCAAGGTAAAATCCAAGAGATTTTCTTGTTTGTCATAGGCACTGTTGGAAATCTTCAATTGACCTTGCAATCGTGCCAAGGCCTGTTCTTCACCCACATTGAGACGCACCCCCACCTGATAGGTATTGTTCTTGTAGGCCTTTTTAATGTCAGAAAGCTTTCCGTCCAGAATTTTTTCGGATTCATTGAGCAAAGTGATATACTCGCAGAGCTCTTCAACCGATTCCATGCGGTGAGTCGAAAAAATAATAGAGGTGCCTTGCTCCTTGAGGTAGATAATTTCTTCCTTTATTTTGTTGGCATTGATAGGATCAAAGCCACTAAAAGGCTCATCAAAAATCAGGAGTTTTGGTTCGTGAAGGACAGTGACGATGAACTGTATTTTTTGAGCCATCCCTTTAGAAAGCTCCTGTATCTTTTTGTTCCACCAATCACCAATTTCGAGGCGTTCAAACCAGAATTTCAACCGCTTTTTTGCTTCTGTCTTACTCAGCCCTTTTAACTGGGCCAAGTAAAGAGCCTGTTCTCCCACTTTCATGCTCTTGTAGAGCCCTCTTTCTTCGGGCAAATAGCCAATTTGAGCAATGTGCTGGGGTTCGAGTAATTCCCCATCAAAATAAACAGATCCAGTGTCTGGATAGGTGATTTGATTTATAATCCGAATAAGGGTAGTTTTTCCCGCTCCGTTAGGACCTAAAAGGCCATATATGCAGTGCTTAGGAATTTCGAGTGAGAGTTGGTTGAGTGCCGTGTAATCCCCGTATTTCTTCGAAACCCTATCAACAACAAGGATGTTGTCCATAGTTCTAAATTTACCAAATATAAAGAAAACCCGAGAAGGGAAGCCACCCCCCTCTAAAAACAAAAACCCACCCTTAATCAGATCAAGGATGGGAAAAAAATTGCTATGAAAAAGAAAATTAATATTGGTATACCAATACTAGTTCAAATATACGGTTTTATTTTAATCAGTTCCGAAGATTAGGAGAACATATCGCGAACTCGGTCAAAAAAGGACTTATCGGATTTTTCAGGCTTGGGTTCAAAATTATCATCCTCCTGCATGCGCTCGAAAAATTCACGCTGTTCACGACTGAGGTTTTGGGGCGTCCACACATTCACATGAACCAAGAGATCTCCTTTGCCATAGCCATTGAGACTACTGATCCCTTTGCCTCGAAGACGCAGGATTTTTCCGGATTGAATTCCCTCTTCCAATTTGATTCTCACCTTGCCATCGACGGTATCGATCTCCCGTGCTCCGCCGAGGACCGCTTCCGATAAACTGATGTACAAATCGTAGTGCAGGTTGTCACCATCTCTTTTTAAGGTATCGTGCTCCTTAAATTCGATAGCCACCAAAAGGTCCCCAGGAATGGAATCACCGGGGGCTTCATTTCCTTTTCCGGTTACCTTGAGCTGCATGCCCTCTTCTACTCCCGCCGGCACCTTGATCGAGACGGTCTCTTCCTCCACAACCAACCCTTGGTTGTCGGCTCCCGCTGGTTTATGATCTATAACTTGGCCAGCTCCACCACAAGAAGTACAAGTGGTCGCTGTTTGCATTCGCCCTAAAATGGTATTGGTTATCTTGGTCATCTGACCACTACCCTGGCAGGTCGGACAGGTTTTATAGGTAACCCCATCGGCCTTTACCTTTCGGCGTACCTTGACTTTCTTTTCTACTCCATGAGCGACATCTTCCAGGGTCAGCCCTACACGAATACGAAGGTTACTTCCTTTGACGCGCCGCTGTCCGCCACCAAAGCCACCGAATCCACCGAAACCACCACCTCCAAAGGCACTTCCGAAAATATCTCCGAATTGGCTAAAGATATCGTCCATATTCATACCACCTCCACCGAAGCCGCCCCCTTCAAAGGCAGCATGTCCGTAGCGGTCGTAGCGGGCCTTTTTATCGGCGTCACTCAGTACTTCGTAAGCTTCAGCCGCTTCCTTGAACTTGGCCTCTGCTTCTTGATCACCGGGGTTTTTGTCCGGGTGGTATTGCAGGGCCTTCTTGCGGTAGGCTTTTTTGATTTCGCCTGCCGAAGCATCCTTGCTTACCCCCAGTATATCGTAAAAATCCTGTTTCATCATTTGCCTATTATTGACCTACTACCACCTTGGGGTGACGTATGATCTTGTCGCCCAGGATATATCCCTTTTCGACCACGTCGAGCACTTTTCCTTTGAGCTTTTTGTCCGGCGCCGGGATTTGGGTTAGAGCTTCGTGAATTTCTGCATCGAAGGCATCTCCTTCTCCTACAGCCATTTGCTCCAATCCTTTTGCCTTCAGGGTCTCTTTTAGTTTGTTTTGAATAAGCTCGATCCCTTTCAACAGTTCAGTGTCCCCTGACCGATCAATCTCGGCTAGGGCACGCTCAAAATCATCCATGACAGGCAATAAGGCCACCATGACTTCTTGTCCGGCTGTTTTAAAAAGTTCCAGACGTTCTTTGGTGGTGCGCTTTTTGTAATTCTCGAATTCTGCAAACAAACGCAAGAACTTGTCCTTTTCCTGAGCCAGCTCTCCCTCTAATTTTGCTACCGGATCTTCCTCCACAGGAGCCGTTTCTTCCACTTCCTCCGCTTCGTTCTGCGGGCTTTCCTGGTTCAACTCTTGGTCCTTAAGCTCTTCTTTATTATGCTCGGTTTCTTTCATGTGATGTCAATGCTTATGCAATTCGAATGATGAAGGGGCAAAAGTACTGCCAATTGTCGTAAAATGTCAAAATGTCATTTTCGCTTAGTTCTTGGGCAAGAGAGAGTCCAAGGCGGGCTGCACCTTATCAAAGGTAAAAGCGTATCCGGTCTGCAGTATTTTTTCGGCACTCACTCGCTGACTGGCCAAGGCGATATAGGCCATTTCGCCAAGCATGAGCCGCAATACGAAGGAAGGCACAGGAGGTAGCCAGATTTTTTTACCCAGGCTCTTGGCCACGGCTCTAGTCAGTTCTTTTTGGCGAACAGGCTGGGGAGCTACCCCATTGTATACTCCTGACAGTGTATGCTTTTGGGCATGGATAATGATGCCAACCAGATCTTGGATATGGATCCAGGATTGCCATTGACGGCCACTTCCTAAGGGAGCTCCTACACCAGAAACGATGGGCTGAACCAACTTGGGCAAAGCTCCTTCCTCTGCATCCAGCACAATCCCGATTCTCAGAATAGAAACCGGGAAGGCATGTGCATCAAAGGGTTGCACCGCTTTTTCCCATGCTTCCACCACTTCTCCTAAAAAACTGTTGTCCACTCCGGCGTGTTCTTCTCGGTATTCCGTGCTGTACGAATTCGGATAAATCCCAATGGCCGAAGCAGTTAAGAAATGCTCGATTTTGTTTGAATTCAGCTGCTTCAGAGCCTCATTTAAAGTAGAAAGACTGTCTATGCGACTATTGAGGATACTCTTGCGGTTCTTCGAGGTCCAGCGCTGGGCTATAGAGGCCCCTGCCAGATTTACCAGGTGAGTCACACCTTCAAATGCCTGAAGATCCATTTCTTTTTTGCGCGGATTCCACAAAAATCCAGATCCATAGCCCTGCCCGATCTTCTTGTTTGAGGTGGTGAGGTAATGCACTTCTATTCCTTTCTCCTCGTAGTGTTTTCTGAGCGCAGTACCCACGAGCCCGGTCGCTCCTGTAATCAATACCTTCATGCCGTTTTTATGCAAAGATAAAACTAAATCGAGGGGGCTATTTGGCCTTGGTCGCCCTCAGCATCTCCCGTTTTCCGGGAGGGCCAGGTAGGCGTTCTACCTCCATACCAAGAGATTGGAAGGTTCTTCGAACTTCGCCTTTGGCGCAATAGGTTGTCAAAATCGCTCCTGGCGACATCATGCTGTGTAGGCGCTCAAAAATGGTCGAGGTCCACAAGTCAGGCTGTACCCGAGGGCCAAAGGCATCATAAAAGACCAGGTCGGGATTTGTTGGCGGTAAAAATTCGTGAATATCGGCGTGGTACTTGGTAAACCTAAAAAAGTCGGCTAAGCGGATGCTCTGCTCCGGCTCTACCCGGTGCATTCGTCCAAAAAAGTCCTTCATGAGACGGCTGGGCAAGAAGTCTTCATAGTCCATTTGTTGCCACAATTCCTCTTCCAAAGGATAGGCCTCTAGGGTGTGGTAATCAATATTGATCTGGTGTTTTTCGGCATAGAGAAGAGCCTGTATGGCATTCAAACCCGTTCCAAACCCCATTTCAAAAATCGAGAGACTTGAAAGCCCTGTATAAGCAAGACCCATTTGAATAAATACATGTTGAGATTCCTGCCAAGCCCCATGCTTGGAATGGTAGGATTCGTTCCACTTCGGAATAGCAATGGTTTTACTGCCATCGGCGGTTTGTACAATCTTTTTCTCCATGCCTTTATGCTGCAAAAATAGGTACCTTTATAGCCTTAGGTAGCAAGCTTCCATGGAAGTCGAAGAGAAATTACAGTATTGTCAGTAAATCTGTTCTTATTCAATAAATAGTGTAATTATGATGGCCTAAAATGGATTTTTTTTGCTTATTTTTGAAAAAAATAAACTTCTGTGCAGACAACCACCCTTCAGATCACTAAGTGTGAAAGCAGCAAAATAGATCAAGTCAATTTTGACAAATTGCCATTTGGGGAAATTTTCACGGATCACATGTTCATCTGTGACTACAAAAACGGAGCTTGGTCGAACCCGAGAATCCAACCGTACCAACCCCTTCAGATCGCACCTTCTGCCCGTGTTTTCCATTACGGTCAGGCCATTTTTGAAGGAATGAAGGCCTACAAGGATGACGAAGGTGGAGTTTGGCTTTTTCGACCCGATCAAAACTACGAGCGCATCAATAAGTCGGCTGAACGCATGGCGATGCCTCCTCTTCCAAAGGAATACTTCTTTGAGGGACTCCACGAATTATTACGTCTGGATCAAGAGTGGATCAAGCCCGGTATTGGGAACACCTTGTATGTAAGACCCTTTATGATTGCCTCCCAGGCGGGGATCATTGCTTCTGCGGCAGAAGAGTTCACCTTTATGATCATCTGTGCACCTGCACAGTCTTATTTCACAGGTTCTGTTTCCGTAAAAATCGAAGAGCATTATAGTCGTGCGGCCAACGGAGGATTTGGTTACGCCAAAGCCGCTGGAAATTATGCCGGACAGTTTTACCCAACCCAATTAGCCAAGCAGGAAGGATTTCAGCAAGTGGTCTGGACAGATGCTACAGAACACAAATACATCGAGGAAGCAGGAACCATGAACATCTTTGTTCGACTTAAGGATACCTTGGTCACTTGCCCTGTTAGCGATAGAATCCTGGACGGAGTTACCCGTAAGAGCCTACTTCAAATGGCAGAGGACATGGGTATTAAAACCGAAGTTCGTCCTATTGCCGTTAGCGAGCTCGTTAAAGGAATAGCCAGTGGCGAAATGACTGAACTTTTTGGAGCGGGAACTGCCGCAGTGGTCAGTCCGATCAGCGGATTTAGTTATGAAGGCAAACGCTACGAACTTCCAGAACTCAGTAAAGACTCCTATGCTCTACGCCTTAAAAATCAGTTGATGAACATCCAGTACAACCGCAGCGAGGATCCGCATGGCTGGAGGGAACAAGTCGTTACTTCTTAAGCCTATGTTCACTACTGGTCAACTCGTCTTTGCAGGACTTTTCTTTCTAGGCTTCGCCAGTTTGATCTACTTCTCGTATTCAAAAGACAAGGCCCTGCACACAAAAAACTATCCGGGGAGCTGGAAGGTGCTTATCGGCTTCATCATCTTTGTGATATTCCTATTTTCTGTCAAGTTTATATTGAAGAATTAACAGGATTTTACACTTCACAACAAGAATCTTGCATTTCGCAACATATTCCCGGTCATCCCGCGGCTGAGAAGGGAAAAGGAGTAATTTTGTATGTGCATATCAACAAAAACATGACAACATTTCTCTACATCCTAATGGTCCTACTCGGCATCAATGCCTCCTGCTTATCTTTAGCGTTAATGGTGCCCTGGATATGTTCAAGCGTCCACTTAGACGTATTTCTGAAACACCAATCCTGCGCCTTTTCGATCAGAAGTACGCACCCACCGAGTACAAGAAAGCCATCTAATTCCTACATTTGACCCGTGAAGCAAGCACTACTTGTTTTTGTGGGCGGAGGTCTGGGGAGTCTTTTGAGATTCCTTCTTTCGAAGCACCTCAATACTCTCTCTACTTCTTTTTTCTGGGGAACCTTCTCTGTGAATATTTTGGGCTGTTTGATTCTTGGCCTTCTGACTGGCTACAGTCTTAGAAACTCTAATTTTCCACCTGAATACTCCCTTTTATTTGCCACTGGCTTTTGCGGAGGTTTTACCACTTTTTCCACCTTTGTACTCGAAAAACACCAACTCCTCCGTGAGGGAGCTTGGCTGCCTTTTCTGGCCTATCTCGGGCTCAGTATTGCCACTGGCTACCTCTTTCTATGGCTCGGATTTGCCCTGAGTAACCGCTAATTCCTCATTGTATAATTACCAGCTTTTTTACGAAAACGTTGTAATTCATTTAAGCATTTAGATTACCCTCTGCATTTTTATCAGCCTCCTGATAATTTTTCTCCAAATATTTTAATGATTCCTTAACCAAAAGGTTTTCCCATTTGGGATTTGAGAAAAATAATCTGCAAAGCTTCAATTCTTTAGGTTATCGAGAAATCCCGCCTTTATATTTGGCGAAACCATCAAGGAATAATTATGAAAAAAGTTGAAGCGATCATTCGTAAATCGAAATTCGATGATGTGAAAAAAGCCCTTCACAACATCGAGGTGAACTTCTTCAGTTACTGGGACGTAACAGGAGTTGGAAACGAGACCCAAGGCCACGTCTACCGTGGAATCACCTACAGTACTTCCGATATCCAACGCCGTTACCTCTCAATTGTCGTTTCTGATGAATTTCTGGACCGAACCGTGGAAGCTATACTCGATTCCGCGGTTACCGGAAATGTGGGGGACGGAAAGATTTTCGTCTCCGAAATCCAAGAGGCCTATCGCATCCGAACCCGTGAAAACGGTAAAGCGGGCATTAACTAATCACTAATCAAGAACGAAGATGGAAACAGGACTTTTTACGGTGAACAATGTATGGATGATGGTCTGTACAGGACTGGTTTTCTTTATGCACCTCGGTTTCTCCTTTTTGGAAATCGGTTTGACACGCCAAAAGAATACCGTCAATATTCTTTTCAAAAATGTATTTATAATCTGCGTTGGCCTTCTTGTGTATTATATTGGAGGATTTAACCTGATGTATCCAGGATTTGAAACCGGGGACGCTGGCTTCTTTAAGTTTGCCGGTTGGGGTATTTCGGCCCCTGAAAACGGAATGACTCCCGACTATGCAGAGGGAGGATACACCTGGTGGACCGACTTTTTATTCCAAGGGATGTTTGCCGCTACGGCAGCGACCATTGTTTCCGGTGCTGTAGCCGAGCGCATCAAACTGGGGGCCTTTATGATCTTTACCTTGATTTATGTAGGTCTTGTTTACCCAATTGTTGGATCCTGGCAATGGGGTAAAGGTTTTCTGTCTACCATGAGCTATGGTGAATCAGCCGGTTTTTACGATTTTGCCGGTTCCACTTTGGTTCACTCTGTAGGAGGTTGGGCGGCACTAATCGCAGTCTTCCTCTTAGGTCCTCGAATTGGTAAATTCAGTGCAGACGGCAAGCCCCAGGCTATTCCTGGACACAACTTACCTCTTGCGGCCGCAGGGGTTCTTATTCTCTGGTTGGGGTGGTTTGGTTTCAATGGAGGCTCGGTCTTGTCAGCAGACCCAGCAGGCACCTCTTTGGTGCTTGTCACCACTTCTTTGGCCGCAGCAGCCGGCGGAGTTAGTGCCTTTTTACTCTCTACGATCATGTACAAACAATACGATCTAACCATGTTTCTCAATGGAATTCTCGGCGGGCTCGTGGGCATTACCGCAGGTGCGGATTTGATGAGTCCTAACGAAGCCGTAATGATTGGCTTTCTGGCTGGGTTAATTATCGTTCTTGGGGTGGCACTCATCGACAAACTCAAACTCGACGATCCAGTTGGAGCTATTGCAGTTCACCTTGTTTGCGGAATTTGGGGAACCCTGGCAGTGGGGCTATTTGGATCCAAAGCGAGTGTAGATCAGTTTCTGGTTCAGTTGGCAGGCGCAGGAGCGGTAGCTACCTTTTGCACCCTCACTGCCTTTGGCATCTTGTTTACACTCAAGAAAACAGTTGGAATTCGTGTAAGCGAGCAAGAAGAATTAGAAGGGCTGGACATCCACGAACACGGAATGGATGCTTATGCGGATTTCCGTATGAATCAGCACTAAAAATAAACGGAGCGTTTGGCAGAACACTCCGTTTTAGAACCTTATTACTTAACACATTCAGGTAGATCAAGACCTTTAAAAAGGTGTTTAATCCGTGTATTATGATAACAGGTATCGTTCTTCAAAGTAACAAAAAAAGACTTAGAAAGGCACCTTCTTCACGGAACACCAGTGGTCCTCTACAAAAAGAACTTTCCATTGCAAGACCTCAGGCTTGAAAATATCAGTAAAGGGCTGATATAATGGGAATTATAACCAATTATTAATCCTTTTTAAATCTTAGAAATTATGTTGAAGAAAAAAATAATCCTGCTCTCCCTTTTAGGCACATTGGCAATTACAGGCAAGAGTTTCGCACAAGAAGAAGTCGGTATTGACGATAAAGTAGGCGTGGGGCTTAGCCTCAACCACGATGCCTTTTTCGGCTTTAACCCGATGATGGCTGTGTCTTATTCGCTGAACGAAACCGAGGCTTTGACTTTTTATGGTATTCAGTGGGGCGCTGGAACAGGATCTGCCTGGGGTCAGTGGACAGAATTCGGTATTGGATACAACAAAACAATAGGAGCCTTCGATATTAACCCTCAATTGGGTTTTACCATGGGTAGCCTCTTGTCCAGTGGAGCAGCTCAACCGGGTGTTATTGGGGATGGTATCGTTCCTAACCTAACCGTTAACCTGGGTACGGAAGAACTCGAAGGTCAGGCATACTTCGGATACTATGCAGCCTTGAGTGATGAAACTGCAGCCGGAAATGCAACAAACAACTACATCCACTACTGGCTGAACTTGGGGTACAAAGTCTCTGATTTCTTCTCTGTAGGAGGTCACTTCGAAGAATTGTACCTCTCTGGTGGAGAAGTTAATGGCGGAGGTGAGCTCGATCGTGTAGATGGCTATGTTTGGCTAGGACCATACATCCAGTTTCAAAAAGGAAATGCCGGACTTCGCTTTTCTTTCGGAGGAAATCTAGCGGACGAAGACAGCCGTTTTGCTCCTAACGACTTTTATAAATTATCTTTCTTCCTATCCTTATAATCAAAGGACGAAAGCCAACCATGATAATTATTCTTTAGGGTTTACTAGTGAAAAAAGTCCACTTGAAAGAGTGGGCTTTTTGTTATCTATTTATGCTGCCAGGGCTCGGGGTATTTGACACCTGCTGGAATCTCAATCGAAAGTCTGTTCTGTGCAGGCAACAAGGGGCAAGAGTATTTGGCATTGTATGCGCAATAGGGGTTGTAAGCTTGATTGAAATCCAGCAGGACGTCCTCCCCTTGAGGTATACTCAGGTCCAAATATCGTCCCCCAGGGTAACTATCCTGCCCATTGGTATCGTCCCCAAAAGGCAAAAAAAGAAGGTCGCCTTGACTGGCCTGACCAGCCGTATCAATTTCTTGGTACACTTGTAGCTGATGCTGTTGTCCGTCAAGTTCAAATTGCAGTATGCCGTAAATGCGCTCTCTAGATTTGCGACCGGTGGTTGTGGGCATCCAAAAAGGTGTGCTGTCGGCACTGCGCGAAAACTGAGCTTTGACCCGATAAGCCGCATTGAGCGGAAAGAACGAAAGCTCTTCAAACCTTTTGAGATCTTTCTTTTTTAGGGGCGAATCTTTAGGATCGCTGAATTGGCGGTTCAAGTCGGCTTGGAAATAATACGCTTCTTTTAATTCCGGCGTGATTGCACCTTCTTCGCGTTTATCCAGGTACTTCTTTTCTTGACATCCGCTAAGGAGCAAAACCGCCACAAGCAAAGCCGCGGGCAGTAAGACTTTTTTATTTTGGCTGATAACGGGAACCTTTGTCAAAATATCGATCGATTAGAGCATTGAATTCAGGCGTAATACGCAACAGCGCCGTGTCCTCCAGCTGGTATAAGCTCGCCCGGTCTTCATAGCCCGTTTTAAGTAGTTCTTCCAAATAAAATAAAGCCGTTCCATAGTCTTCACGGTACGAACTCAGAGAAGCTACCTTCAGGTAGGCTATTGGACTATCCGGCAAGGTCAAGGTTTTTAGCATCCACAGATAGAGGGTTTCGTCAAACTCTTTGGCATTCTTTTCAGTCTCCATAAGTTCCAGGTTATCGTCCAGCAGGGCATTCACAAAGCTCTTTAAACGATAACCCATTTCCTGTTCGCGTACATTACTACTTTTCAGAAATTCGGCAATATCGGCCAATTGCGAATTCCACCAACCCAGGTTATTGAAATTGGTGACCTCCATGTCTTCCTGCAGGTAGTAGATATAATCCTCCTTGAGTATTTCTTCTTTAAAGAAAGCTCCCTGCTCTTCGCGCTTTTGGGAGCGGAATAATTTGCTCTTTTTCCATTCTTTTTCCTGCTCTGACCAATCCTGATTTTTATTCAAACCGGTGAAAGACACCTTCCAGGCCGCAATCCACTGCAAAGCTCTCTGAGCCTTTCCTTTGGCGTACAGACGCTGGACCTGCCCATTAGCCTCCACAAAGGATTGATTGATATAGGCGGTATCTCGGGGAGTGTACTGGTCCCTCATAGAAGCCAGTGTAAGCATGCGCAAAGCCCGTCCTAGGGTGGCTTCGTGTTCTTTCTCCTGATCCACAGAATCCACAATTTCTTCCAGCAGAAGTTGATTTCTGAACTTAAGTCGGTTCAGAAGTTCTACATCCAAGGTCATGATCGGATAGCTAAAGTCTGTGGGTTTGATGATACCGACAAAGTGGAAAGAATTCTTGGTGCTGATCAATTGCTGATTGGCCAGTCCGGCCCCATCTGATATCACCCCCTCCACATCTTTCAGCAAAACCGGAACCAGATTAGCAAAGCGGGCATTAATTCCTCGTCCGTAGGTGTAGACTCGTCCGAGATGAATAGGAAAAAGGGCCTTGATGGACTCAATCATCCGACCGGTTACCAATACATTATCCGTAATACTCAAGCTATCACTGACTTGATGACTGGCAGCGAGCATATATCCTTCTCGATCCGCCAGTTTGGTGAGCTTACGCAATTGATCTGTTGATTTACCCTGAAGATTGTAGACCAGAAGGATGGGCCATTTGCCCTGCTGTTTGAATCCCTTGGGCAGAAAGATGGAGTAGCTTTCTCCGGCACCTACCACGGGAATAGAATCGTAGACCTCACCTGGCTTAATGGTGAATTGTTGGGCATTTACCCATATGTAAAAGAAGCTAAAGAGAAGAAGAGTGCTGTGTTTTTTGCTCATGCCAGGTACGCATCAAAAATCCCGCCAAAACGCGGTCTGCTTAACAAAGATATTGAAAATGATTCCCCCTATCAATCCTTTTTTGCCAGAGGTCTACCCAATGGATTTTGCGCAATTACCTGAGATAAAACAACATGGGTTCTGGTTTCACCATAGGCAATGAGTAAATCGATAAAGCGCTCTAAATGACCCTGATCTTCCAAGACCACTTCCATGATAATATTCTCGGTCCCGGTGATACGGTAGCAATTTCGTACTTCTCGCAATTGAGGTACTTTATCCAATAAAGGACGCAATTTTCCGACAAAGGCCCTCAGGGTAATCATCGCCTGAAATTGATAACCCAATGCTTTAGGATCAACAATGGCCTTGTACCCACGAATGACTCCCAGATCCTCCATTTTCTTCACCCGATCGCTAATCGCTGGTGAACTCATTCCGAGCTCTTGGCCTATCCGAGTAAAAGGCATTCGTGCATCCTCCTGCAAAGCTTCCAGTATTCTAAAGTTAACTACATCCATTATTTAGGCTTTAAATCTAAATTTAATTAATATTTAAAGCATATTATCGTTTTTGCCTTAATTTTTTAAGATATAATATACTTTACCTCTAGTAACTTTGATAAAAAGAAAAATTGTGTCCCAAGAAAGCGATTCTTTAAAACTGCGTCTGTTTTCCCGAACCCATGAGGTGGCTGGTATTGCCAATGCCTTGTCAGCCTGCTATGGTTTTACAGGAGAAAAGGAGCCTATAAAGACCTACGCTTACCCTTGGATGACCTCCTTTCCGAGCCGAAAACGAGTTGCTTCTTTAAGAGAAGAAATTTCAGAAGCCCTGCGCTATGAGTCCAGCATTTTGATGGAGCTCGTTCAATCCCTCCAAGAAAGACGTACAAGCAAGCCCGGCAGGCGCTGGGGAACAGCTACCAAAAACCTTTTGTCCTATATCCGTGGCCTAGAAAATGACGGGGTTCAAGATCGCGAATACCTGGAACTCTTCCGTCAAGAAGTCCTTCTTTTTCAAAAAGACTGGAAGAAGCTTAGACGCTTGTCTTAAGCTTACATATTTCTTCGGTACTCTCCCCCCACTTCGAATAAGGCCTGGGTAATTTGTCCTAGAGAACAGTACTTAGCCACTTCCATCAAGTGCTCAAATAGGTTCTCGTTGTTCACCGCTGCCCTTTGCAGGTCCTTAAGCCTATCTTCCGTACCCTCAGAATAACGTGTATGTAGCAAGCCGAGGGTTTCGATTTGACGTTTCTTTTCGTCTTCAGTCGCTCGGATAACTTCGGCAGGCAGTACCGTTGGTGATCCTTTAGAACTCAAGAAAGTGTTCACTCCAATGATCGGATATTCTCCGGTGTGCTTCAGCATTTCGTAGTGCAGACTTTCTTCCTGAATTTTTGAACGCTGATACATGGTTTCCATCGCTCCAAGTACGCCACCTCTTTCGGTGAGACGATCGAATTCCATCAGCACGGCTTCTTCCACCAAGTCGGTTAACTCATCGATAATAAAGGATCCCTGTAGCGGGTTTTCGTTTTTGGCCAGACCCAACTCCTTATTGATAATCAATTGAATGGCCATGGCCCGTCGTACCGATTCTTCTGTCGGTGTGGTTATGGCCTCATCATAAGCATTGGTATGCAAAGAATTACAGTTATCGTAAATCGCATACAAGGCCTGCAGGGTCGTTCGAATATCATTAAAATCAATCTCTTGAGCGTGCAGGCTTCTTCCAGAGGTCTGAATGTGGTATTTCAACATTTGCGCTCGAGGATTGGCTCCGTACTTATCGCGTAAGGCTTTAGCCCAGATACGTCGAGCCACTCGACCAATAACCGCGTACTCAGGATCCACTCCGTTGGAGAAAAAGAACGAAAGGTTGGGCCCAAACTGGTTGACATCCATCCCCCGACTCAAGTAGTATTCCACATAGGTAAATCCATTGGCCAAGGTAAAGGCCAACTGAGTAATGGGGTTGGCTCCCGCTTCAGCTATATGGTAACCGGAAATAGAAACCGAGTAGAAGTTTCGTACTTCTTTCTCAATAAAGTAGGCCTGCACATCTCCCATCAGGCGAAGAGCAAACTCCGTTGAAAAAATACAGGTGTTTTGTGCCTGGTCCTCCTTGAGAATATCGGCTTGGACGGTTCCTCTAACTTGAGATAGGGTCTCGGCTTTGATACGCCGATAGACCTCGGCCGGCAAGACCTGATCTCCTGTACAACCCAAAAGCATTAAGCCCAGTCCGTCATTCCCCTCTGGCAAATCACCGGCATATTGTGGTACCGACAAACCGTGGTCTTTATAAAGTTTTTGAATTTTGGCGCTAACCTCTTTTTCGAGGCCCTGCTCGCGAATGTATTTCTCGCAATTCTGATCAATCGCGGCATTCATAAAGAAGGCCAACAACATGGGGGCCGGACCATTGATGGTCATACTTACCGATGTCATCGGATTACTCAGGTCAAAGCCAGAATACAGCTTTTTGGCATCGTCCAAGCAACATATCGATACCCCGGCATTTCCGATTTTCCCGTAAATATCAGGTCGGTGATCTGGATCTTGTCCATAGAGGGTTACCGAATCAAAGGCAGTCGAAAGGCGCTTGGCCGGCATTCCCAGGCTAACATAATGAAAACGACGATTGGTTCTCTCTGGCCCGCCTTCACCAGCGAACATACGGGTGGGATCCTCACCGGTTCTCTTAAAGGGATAAAGTCCTGATGTAAATGGGAAACGTCCCGGTACATTCTCTTTTCGCAACCAGCGCAGAATATCTCCCCACGCCTGGTAAGAAGGTAGAGCGACTTTGGGGATTTGATTTTCGGACAAAGAGGTGGTGTGGGTAGGAATTCGAATCTCCTTTCCTCTCACCTCAAAGATGTACTCCTCATTTTTATACCGTGTCTTGGTTTCAGGCCATTGCGCTAACTCTTCCCAGTGGTGAGGATTGAGCTCGAGCTTTACCCGATCAAATTCTTCCAGCAGACGCTCGGCCAATTCCTTCTTTGCGGGATCTGAGATTCCGCTGAGTATTTGCTCCCGATCCAGGTCCTTTTTATTGACAAACTCGCCTTCCGGCAGCGCTTTGCCCACTGCTTGGGTCAAACCAATGATAGACTGATACAAGCCATACAGATGTTGGGCCACCGTTGCCTGGTGTTCCGTTGCCTCTTTATAAAGCCTGTTGCCTTCGGCAATTTCAGACAGGTAGCGGGTCCTGGCCGGAGGTATGATATAAATTTTCTCACTTTCGCCCTCATTTAATTTCGATTGACTGGCGAGGTCCACTTCACACTTCTCCGAAATCACTTCCATGATTTGGCGATAAAGGGTATTCATTCCAGGATCGTTGAATTGAGAGGCAATCGTTCCAAATACGGGCAGGCTCTCCGGATCTTCTTCCCAGAGATTATGATTACGCACGTATTGTTTGCGCACATCACGCAGGGCGTCCAAGGCACCTCGTTTGTCAAACTTATTGATGGCGACTAAATCCGCAAAGTCGAGCATATCGATTTTTTCGAGCTGTGTTGCCGCTCCAAATTCAGGAGTCATCACATAAAGCGAAACGTCGCTGTGTTCCAGAATCTCCGTATCGGATTGACCAATACCCGAGGTCTCTAGAATGATCAAATCAAACTTGGCCCATTGCAAAACCTGCAGCGCATCTGCAACATACTTAGAAAGGGCCAGGTTGGATTGTCGTGTCGCCAATGAACGCATATACACCCGAGGATGATCGATGGCGTTCATTCGAATACGGTCTCCGAGTAGTGCGCCTCCCGTTTTTCGCTTACTGGGGTCGACCGAAAGGATAGCCAGGTTTTTTTCCGGATGCTCCAAAAGAAAACGACGAACCAACTCGTCAACCAAACTGGACTTTCCTGCCCCTCCGGTACCTGTTATACCCAGTACAGGACTTGGTTGAGCAGGCGCTTCCCACCCTTTAATTTCTTCGTTAAAATCTTCCGCACGGTTCTCTGCCAATGAAATGAGTCGGGCGATAGACACCACGTCTTTTTGCTCTAATCGCTCGCGCAAATTGGCCTTGCGGTCTGCTGGCATATCCGGCGTTGGAACATCACTGCGTTGGATCAAATCGTTGATCATCCCCTGTAGTCCGAGTTCACGTCCATCGTCTGGTGAATAAATGCGCTCGATACCATAATCCATCAGGCTCTTGATCTCTTTTGGTAAGATTACTCCGCCTCCGCCTCCAAAGATTTTGATCTGTCCGGCATCTTGTTCCTGAAGCAAGTCATACATGTACCGGAAATATTCGTTGTGCCCTCCTTGGTAAGAAGTCATCGCAATCGCCTGAGCGTCTTCCTGAATAGCACAGCGAACCACCTCTTCCACACTGCGATCGTGCCCGAGGTGAATAACTTCAGCACCACTGGATTGCATGATTCTTCGCATGATATTGATGGAGGCGTCATGACCATCAAAGAGCGAAGCAGCGGTTACAATTCTAATTTTGTGTGTAGGGCGATTTGGATTTTGTTCCATTGATAAAAAAAGAGCGTTTTCGGCCCTGCAATTTACGGAATACGCACTCAAATCACCGAAACATTAAGAAAAATATAGTCGTTAGAAGGCTGATTTTTATGCTCGAGCAGCTGCACTCGATCTTTGTACCTTTAACTCAAACTCTAGACCATGAAAACAGCTCCGGCAAAATGGGTTCTCATTCTATCCCTCTTTGTATTTAGTGCCTGCGACGAACTACAACAGGTAGTCAGTCAACTTCCCAACCAAGGTCCAGTTACGGAAGTAGAAATTGCCCAAGCCCTTAAAGCTGCACTCCAGCAGGGAATTGACCAAAGAGTATCAGGCTTGGCAGACGAAGGGGGTTATTTCAATAATCCTCTGGTTCGTATCGGGCTGCCTTCCGATTTACAAAAAGTAGATAAAGCCCTTAGGGATATCGGACTGAGCAAATTGGCAGATGAAGGTCTTAAAGTACTCAACCGCGCTGCGGAAGATGCCGTGAGTGAAGCTATACCCGTTTTTGTCGATGCCGTCAGCGGGATCACCTTTGCCGACGCTAAGAACATTCTCCTGGGCGACGAACTTGCGGCTACCACTTTTTTAGAAGGCAGAACCCGGCAAGAATTGTACAACCGTTTTTTGCCTATCATTCAAAGTTCATTTGCCAAGGTTGGAGCCGATCGTATTTGGTCAGATCTGATCACGCGCTACAACAATATTCCCCTCACCAGAGATGTCAATCCGGATCTTTCGGCCTATGTAACGGGGGAAGCCCTCGGGGGAGTTTACCAGGTTATTGGGGAGGAAGAGAAAGAAATTCGCTCCAAAGTTTCTGCGCGCGGCACCCGGCTTTTACAAAAAGTTTTTGCTCTGCAAGACCAGAGAAATTAAGGGAAACACCCTACAAATCCGACCCGTTTATCGAATCTTTGATAAAAAGACTGGAAAAACTGCAATAATTTTTCTGCGGGTACCGTTTGCTTTGTAAGCAACCCTAGATTATAACCAATTCCTAAAAGTGACTTTTACTTCTTCATTACACGGTAGAAGGACTTTTGAACCGGATAATCTGAGTAAGCATTTTTGAGTTAGTTAGTTAAAAACCGGCCTTGATGGGCCGGTTTTTTCTAGACTATTTTCTAGTCTTAAGAAGGTGGATTAGGAACGACTCAGCCCGTTGAGGTAGCTGATAACCGTCTCATTAAAAACAGTAGGCTGTTCTACATTGACCACGTGCCCGCAATTCTCAATGACATGGAGTGAAGAAACCTGGTGTGCATTGACCACTTTCTGAACACTCGGTAAAAACAGGTAATCCTCCTCACCCATCACATAGAGGGTGGGGATTTTAATATCAACTGAGCGGAAGAACCTCAACAGTGGATTGATTTCTGAAGTGAGCCTGAACCAACGGATAAATTCTTTTTGGTAGAGCTTCTTAGCCTCTCGCACAAAAAGAGATCGGGATTCGCGGTGGTTCTTGTTCGGCATGATAACAAAAGCGAAGAACTTGTACAACCAGAGGTACGGGACAACCGACTTAAAAAGAACACCCAAACGCATCAAGACCTGTGAACGGAAATTCAATTTAAGAATCGCCCCGCCCATGATCATGCTCTGTACGCGATCTGGGTAACGCTCCGCCAAATTTCGAATCAGGATGGTACCCAAGGAAATCCCGATAAAATGAGATTTTTCGATACTCTCGTGGTTAATTACCTCTACAATATCATCTGTAATAGAGTCAAAGGTGTACTTATCGTTAAAAGCCTCCTTTAGATTGGGTTGTGAATTTCCGTGCCCGCGCAAATCGAGCAGGAGAATATTGAAGTGCTTTTTAAAATCACGCAGTTGCTTGAACCAAATGGTAGAACTGCCTCCAGCGCCGTGAACGAAAGTCACCCATTCATCGGACTGGGCATTGGGATAAACAGTGTAGTGGATCAAGCTTTATTTTTTGACAAATTACAACTTTTCTTACGAAGTCCTTTTTTCATTCTTTCCCCATTTTAGGTCTTTCTTCACAGGTATTGGCCTGGTTTTTGGACCAATAACCAATAAATTCGGTTCAGTAACCAAGGAGGTATGGGGTTCAACCCATTCCCCTGTATTACTTTTATAAGACCAAAATCTTACCGTCATGTTACAACAAAATTGCAAAGTTGGGAATATTACTCCCATCGAAGGACTTAACGAAGCTTTTAGCATCCTGGAATCTCGTTACCAACACTTTAATGAGCTTGCTGCCCGAAGCCTGAAGAAGGATCCTCTTCGCGGAGAATTCTTTCAAGCCAAAGCCGAACAACTCAAAAAATTATTGGACGAACTGGGCGTTTAAACTCAAGAAAATACCCTTTGCTTCTTTAATTCTTCGGCCATTTGCTGTTGAAGTACCCGGGCTTGCTCACCAGCCACTTGAGCGAAATCTTCCGCGCTTGAAGCATAAATGATTCCTCGTGAACTATTGACAAGGAGTCCGACTTCCTTATTCATTCCTGCTGCACAGACCTCGTCTAATTTTCCACCCTGTGCCCCAACACCGGGAATCAAAAGAAAACTCGCTGGTACTAATTGTCGAATCCGTTCGAGGTATTCCGCTTTGGTGGCACCCACCACATACATCAAGCGCTCGCTATGGGCGTAGGTCTGAGAGGTAGTAAGCACCTCTTCATAGAGGGGAGCTTCTTCTCGTGTCGTTTGAAAGTCTTTGGCTCCTTGATTGGAGGTCAAAGCCAACAAAACACAAAAGCGTTTTTCAAAAGCCAAAAAAGGCTCTACCGAATCTCGGCCCATATAAGGGGCTACGGTCACCGCATCGCAGTCCATCTGTTCAAAGAAGGCCCTGGCGTACTGGGTAGCTGTATTGCCAATATCCCCTCGTTTTGCATCAGCAATAATGAAGTGATTTGGGCATGTCTCGTTGAGATAAGCTATGGTCTTTTCTAGAGATTGCCAGCCCGCAGCTCCCCTGGCTTCGAAGAAAGCCGTATTGGGTTTATACGCTACACAGTAGTCCTTAGTATGATCAATAATGGCCTTGCAAAAGGCAAAAAACGGATCTTCCAAATCCCGCAGGTGTGCAGGAATCTTTTGCAAATCGGGGTCTAAGCCCACACAGAGGAAAGATGATTTTTCCTGAATTTGTTGAACGAGTTGTTCCTTGGTCATAGCCTAAATAAGATCTGAAGCCTCTTTTAACTTTTCGGTATTTTCTACCAACATCAGCTCATCAATGATTTTCTGAATATCTCCATTGATGATGTTCTGTAAATCGTATAAAGTCAAGCCTATTCGGTGATCCGTCACCCGGCCTTGAGGGTAATTGTAAGTGCGGATTTTGGCGGATCGGTCTCCACTGCTCACCTGGGAATTTCTTTTGGCCGCATCGGCTTCTTGCTTTTTGGCCAATTCCAAATCGTATAGACGAGAGCGCAGTACTTTGAACGCCTTTTCTTTGTTCTTGTGCTGAGACTTCTGGTCCTGGCATTGAGCCACCAATCCAGTAGGAACGTGGGTTAAGCGAACTGCAGAGTAAGTGGTGTTAACCGATTGTCCTCCTGGTCCTGAAGAACAGAAGTAATCGATTCGAACATCCTTGGGGTCAATCTGTACATCGAAGTCTTCTGCCTCCGGAATGACCATGACCGTCGCAGCCGAGGTATGTACACGACCCTGCGTCTCGGTTTGAGGTACTCGTTGTACCCGGTGCACTCCAGCTTCAAACTTGAGGGTTCCGTAAACATCTTCCCCACTGATTTCAAAATGAATTTCTTTATAACCACCACTTGTACCCTCAGAAAGGTCCATGATGTTTGTTTTCCACCCTTTGGATTCGCAGTATTTGGAGTACATCCGGAAGAGGTCTCCAGCGAAGATACTGGCCTCATCACCCCCGGTTCCCGCGCGAATTTCCATGACCACATCCTTCTCGTCCTCTGGGTCTTTGGGAATAAGGAGATATTTGATTTCTTCTTCGAGTTGTGGGAGGGATTCCTTGGCCTCATCCAGTTGCATCTTGGCCATCTCCACCATTTCGGCGTCGCTGCCATCCGCAAGAATCGCTTCCGCTTCTTCTAAATTGGCAAGCACTTCCAGATACTCTTTGCGCTTGTCCACCATCTTCTTGAGGTCCTTGTACTCTTTATTGAGTTTGACATACCTCTTCTGGTCTGCAATGATATCGGGCTGAATGATTAAATCAGCTACCTCATCAAAGCGCTGTTGAATAATATTGAGTTTGTCGATCATGCCGTGAAATCTATCCGGAGGGCGAATTTACAGCTTTTTGGCCGTATGGCTAGTCCTCTAAATCCCCCCTTTATTGACAATAAACCAAAAGTTACGAAAAGGCTAGCGGTAGTCAAATTGACCAAAAGCACTTTTTATAGTCAGGCTTTTAGTATCGGAAGCTTCCACCCGACCAATGCGTTGTGCAGGGATTCCGAAGCTTTCTGAAATCGCGATGAGTTGATCCGCAACTTCCTCAGGCACATAGTACTCCATTCGGTGACCACAGTTGAAGACCTGGTACATTTCTTTCATCGCCGTACCCGATTCTTCTGAGATCATTTGAAAGAGCGGTGGCAAGGCAAAAAGGTTGTCCTTGACCACGTGTCCTTTCTCCAAAAAGTGTAAAATTTTCGTCTGGGCACCTCCACTGCAATGCACCATCCCGTGGATATGCTGGGTTCCGATCTCATCGATGACCTTCTTGGCTACGGGAGCGTAGGTACGGGTCGGAGAAAGAACCAACTTACCAGCATCTAAAGGAGTTCCAGAGACCTCTTCCGTCAAGCGACGAGAACCCGTATACACCAAATCCTGAGGAACACTGGGGTCAAAACTCTCGGGGTATTTGGCGGCCAGGTCCTTGACAAAGACATCGTGTCTTGCCGAAGTAAGGCCATTGCTTCCCATTCCGCCATTGTACTCCTTCTCATAAGTGGCTTGACCATCGGAAGCTAACCCTACGATGACATCTCCTGGGCGAATGTTGGCGTTGTCGATCACCTGATTCCGTTTAATACGGGCAACAACTGTGCTATCGACAATGATCGTTCTGACCAAATCTCCCACATCGGCCGTTTCCCCACCGGTACTGTATATCTGCACACCAAAAGAAGCGAGTTCCTCAATCAACTCTTCTGTTCCTTCAATGATGGCTTTGATCACCTCTCCTGGGATCAGATTTTTGTTTCGGCCTATGGTGGAAGAAAGTAAAATTTGATCCGTTACCCCTACACAGAGTAAGTCGTCCAGGTTCATGACCAGGGCATCTTGGGCAATCCCTTTCCAAACCGATAAATCCCCGGTTTCTTTCCAATACATATAAGCCAGAGAACTCTTGGTTCCTGCCCCATCGGCATGCATGACCAAAGCTGCCTCCGGATCGGCGGTTAAATAATCGGGTACGATCTTGCAGAAAGCCTTGGGATAAAGGCCCTTATCTATATTTTTGATCGCTGCGTGCACATCCTCTTTAGAAGCCGAAACTCCCCGTTGTGCATACCTACCATCTGCCGCTTGGCTCATATGATTTCCTGTTTTGCGCAAAAGTAAATGAATTTCAGAGAGTCGCGGTGTCCTATCAGTTTGTTTAGGCTTCCGATTTTCGCATTTTATTCGCCATTTCGCTAGAAAACTTCAAATGGGATCAAGCCTATAGTCCGATGTTGATAAATTTTGATCGAATCTCCGTCAGGAAACTATTTTTTTTACCAAATCGTCTAATTTAGACGCCTTTAAGAATTAAAGGTTGACGCAAAATGAGCAAGTCTAAATTAGAGTACATCTGGCTGGATGGTTACGTACCAACCCAGGAATTGAGAAGTAAAACAAAAATTATTGAGGACTTCGACGGGAAGCTAGAAAGCTGCCCCATGTGGTCTTTTGATGGGAGTTCTACCCTACAGGCAGAAGGAAATTCTTCAGACTGCTTGTTGAAACCCGTAGCGATTTACCCCGATCCGGATCGTTTGAACGGATTTTTGGTAATGACCGAAGTACTAAACCCCGACGGTACACCTCACGCCTCTAACCACAGAGCACAAATTGATGACGATGACAACGATTTCTGGTTTGGGTTTGAGCAGGAGTACTTTCTGATGGATACCGAAACGGATCTTCCGCTAGGTTTCCCACGTGGTGGTTTCCCTGGACCTCAAGGACAGTACTACTGTTCCGTTGGTGGGCGCTACACTTGGGGGCGTGACTTCGTAGAAGAGCACTTGGATCTTTGCCTTGAAGCAGGATTGAACATCGAGGGGATCAACCAGGAAGTTGCTCCAGGACAGTGGGAGTTCCAAAACTTCGCCAAGGGCGCAAAGAAGGCCGGTGATGAACTGTGGGTAGCTCGTTACCTCCTCAACCGCATCACCGAGAAGTATGGATACTACATTGAACTTCACCCAAAGCCTGTAACAGGTGACTGGAATGGTAGTGGTATGCACGCTAACTTCTCGAACAGTACTTTGAGAACAGCTGGAAACAAAGAGACCTACGACAAGATCTGTGAAGCCTTCCGCCCGGTTGCTGCTGAGCACATTGCTGTCTACGGTGCCAACAACGATATGCGTCTAACCGGAGACCACGAAACCCAATCCATCGATCAATTCTCTTACGGAGTATCTGACCGTGGAGCTTCCATCCGTATTCCAATTGCTACAGTAGAGAGTGGATGGAAAGGATGGTTGGAAGATCGTCGTCCAGCATCAAACGCTGATCCATACAAAGTAGCTGCTCGTATCATCAAGACTGTCAAGTCTGCTTAAGAGCACTTCACCCTAAATGAAAAGCCACCTTCACGGTGGCTTTTTTATTGTCTTTAAGCCAAGGTGGAATAAACAAATAAGGTGTAGAGGGCCAAGAGAACAAAGCCATCCTTCCAGCCCAGACGCAATCCCTTTGGGAAGAAAACCAAGGGGAGGATAAGAAAGGAGATTCCCAGCATCCAGAAGATATCTCTTTCGAGCAAGCCTTCGTCAATGACCTTGATCGGGGTTACAATTGAAGTGATGCCCAGCACGGCCAACAAATTGAAAATATTGGAGCCGATCAAATTCCCCAGCGATATCGCTTTTTCCTTTTTAAGGACAGCGATAACGGAAGCGGCGAGTTCAGGAATGCTCGTCCCTATGGAAACTACGGTGATTCCGATTACCCGTTCGCTTACCCCAAAGCTACTGGCCAATGATTTGGCCCCTTCGATCAAGAGTTCAGATCCCGCCCAAAGCCCTGCACCTCCTACCAAGAGATAAAAGAGTGTCGCAATTAAGGACATGGGCTTATCGTCTTCCGGCATTTCATCAACGACCGCTGGTTTTTGAACACGTAAGAGATAGAATAGAAAGAGCACCAAAAGAACCACCATGATGATGCCTTCGAATTGCTGAAGTTCTTTGTCTTCGTAGATAAAGCCTACAAAAAGCAAAGAAGCTACCATCATCACAGGCCAATCTGTGGTATAGAAGCTTTTCCGTACGTCAATACTTCCCATAAGAACGGTGACCGCCAGGACCAAACCGAGATTGGCAATATTGGAACCCACCACATTCCCTAATGCTAAATCAGGAGAACCCTCCAGGGCTGCCTTGATGCTAACAATGAGTTCAGGTGCAGAAGTAGCAAAAGAAACCACCGTCATCCCAATGACAATTTTGGGAATGTCCATGCGGAGAGAAAGGGCTACCGCAGATTTAAGGAGCCAGTTTCCACCTGCAATGAGCAGAATGAGGCCACCGATGACGTATAAAAAGTTTTCCAAAGGGGTAAGTGTTTCAGCAAAGATAACGGTAACATTTGTCTTTCAACTTAGGGCCTTGTTACAGAGGCGTTCACAAAATTTTCCTAAAAAATTAGTTAAACTACTACGTTTTTAGTTGCGTAACTAAAATTTTAGTAATAGGTTTGGAACCAAGATAAAAGACTATGCTGAAATTAACGAACAAAGAAGAAGAGATCATGATGATCTTATGGCGACTGGAACAAGCCTTTGTCAAGGAGATCTTGGCCGAAATGCCTGAGGACAAACCCCATTACAACACCCTATCGACCATTGTTCGGAATCTCGAAGAGAAAGGATTCGTCGGGCACAAAGCCTTCGGTAACACCCACCGCTACCATCCGGTGATCAGTAAAACCGAGTACAGACAGAAGTACGTGAACGCGACCATCGCTGATTACTACGACGACTCTTACAAGAGTCTGGTTTCTTTTTTCGCCAAAGAAGAAAAAATCAGTGTAGAAGAACTAAAAGAAATCATCAACCTGATTGAAAAATCCAAATAGTCCCATGGAACTCTTTTTTATCTACCTGCTCAAAGCCACCGGTCTTTTATCCTTGTTTTTATTGTTCTACCGCGCCTTCTTGTATAAAGAAACCCACTTTCAGGTCTCGCGCTGGTTCCTTTTATTTACCATCGGTATCCTTTGTCCTGCCCCTCTTGACCTGGACCACCTATACCGATGTACTCGTGGAATGGCAACCCGTCCTGGTTCCGGCTAATTCGGTGGAACAGATCATTGAAGAAACCGGCCAAGAGTCTAGCTCCATTTGGTCGAGCTGGCAAGGCATGCTCCTCATGCTTTACGGTACCACCACCCTATTCCTCCTTGGGCGTTTGGCCTTTAAGAGCTGGCGACTAACTTCCATGCTGCAACGCTACCCACAACACAAGAAAGAAGGTTTTCGCTACGTAAAGTTGCCGATAAGCTACCCGCCTTTTTCTTATTTCCGCTACATAGCTTTTAATCCGGAAGCCTATCCGGAGGACGAGCTGGAGGCGATTCTAACCCACGAAAGAGCACACGCCAAACAGCTCCACTCGATCGATATTCTGCTTGCGGAATTGGTCCTCTGCCTGCACTGGTTCAACCCGTTTGCTTGGTGGTTTAGAAAAAATATCGAACAAAACCTGGAATTTTTGGCTGACCAATCCGCTACGGCAGAACTGGAATCGAGCCGCAATTACCAAAAGACACTGCTTAAACTCAGTATTCATCAAGACAGCCCAGCGTTGTCCGCATCCTTTTTTAATTCATTAATCAAAAAACGAATAGTTATGATCAATCAAGAGCCTTCATCCCCAGCAAAACGCTGGAAGTTCTTACTTGTATTACCCCTGATCGCGGTCTTTTATTGAGCTTCAATAAAAAGAAGTCCTGCGCTACAGCTATGCCAATGCCGAAGAAGTAAGCGCCTGGGAAGTATCTTTTATCAGTCCCTTGGCCACAAACCAAATCAACCGGATTACCTCCGGATTTGGCCCGGCCAAGAATCCTTTCAATGGGAATCTGCAACAGCACAAGGGCATTGACCTCAGTGCGAAAACCGGCGTACCTGTTTATGCAAGTGCTGATGGTCTTGTACAGATTAGCGATTACAACGAGAAGAACGGAGAGTACCTGCGTCTTGAGCACCAAGAAGGGTATGCCACGCGCTACCTGCACTTGCAAAAGAGAATGGTTGAAAAAGGCCAAAGCGTAAAAATGGGAGACCTTATTGGCTTCGTTGGAAGCACTGGTCTTTCGACAGGGCCCCACCTTCACTTCGAAATCTTGTTGAACAACAATCCTCAGGATCCTTTAGGCTTTATAGATTTTGGCCAAGCCGAAGAGCGCTACGGCAAAAAAGTGAAAGCCAAAAAGCCCAAAACGGCTCAGGGAGGGATCAATACCGTACGCCAGCCGCGCAAGCCTATGGAAGGGGTAAAATCCATTGACCTTATCATCAACAGCACGACGACCGATGCAGAGCTTCAAAAAATCAAATCGGATTTGGCGAAGGATGGAATCGACTTCTCGTACACCGTTGTTCGCAACGACGACAAAGAAATCATCAGCATTGAATTGTCCATGAACGGGAAGGGAGAGAACGGTGCCCAGTTTAACGGCAACTACAACCTCAACGGAGAGGAGCCCATCTCCCCTATTGCCATCCATTACGATGACCAGAGCAATCAAATTTCTTTCGGAAACATGGAATACAAAGGCAAGCGTATTCGAGCAGGGAACACCTTTGTCATTCGTGGAGACCGCAATGGTGGAGAAAAAGAAGAGCAAATAATTATTCTCAATGGCGATAAAACCCACACCTTTAAAGCAGACAGTATTGTTTGGAAATCAATAGGTGATAGTGTTCACTTCGAAACCATCGATATCGAAGGAGGAGCTGAAAAAGTGATTCGCCTGACCGATAAGCACAAGGTCATCCGAATTAAAGGAGATCTTAATGAGGATGAAATCATCCACTTAAATCCAAAAGAGGAGGTTGAAGTAGAGGTCATCCGAATTGAGGATAAGGACGAGAAAGGAAAGCACAAAAGCAAGCGCCGCAAAAGAAAGAAGCGTGTAAAGGAATCGGAGACCGATGGTTCTCGGGTAGTGATTCGCACCAACTCTAGCGATTCGGTTCGCGTCAAGGTGATCTCGGATACCGATAACGAATTTGTCGTGGTGCGCAATCATGGAGATAAAGAGCCCATGTACATCGTCGATGGTAAGGTGGTCGACAAAGACAAGATGATCCAAATGAATCCAGACAAGATTGAAAGCATCAATATATTGAAAGGAGAGTCTGCTAAAGAATTGTATGGCCGCAAGGGCAAAAACGGGGTCGTGGTCATTAACACCAAAAAATAAAGACTCAACCCAACCAATCAATCGAAAAAACCGGTCCGAAAATGGCTGGTTTTTTTGTGTTATGGATTTAGTGAAATTTCAGAATTAGGAAATGGCCTAATAAACGGATTGGCCATTTTTGGTTGTTTTTTAAACGAAACGCCCCTTGGTTTTCAAAATACCCTCAAAAAACCCCCTTCATTTGTGATAATCCGAAACCTTTCTGAATTTTTATAATTACAAACAAAAACTTTGCCCAAGGAGGTCACTCAAACTCTGAAAGATATTCCGTTTAAAAACTTACAGTTTCGTATTCTCTTTCATAGATTTCCTTCCAAATCCTTGGAAACATGACATTCCTCATTTTATATTGATCAAACATCATCAATCAAGGAGTTTATAATCATCAAAAAATCAGAACATCATGATCGCATTTATTGAATTTGTCGTGTCCCTATTTGTACACCTCGTTCAGGTACTGCTTTAAACAATTACTAACCTTTAACACCAACTAATTTATGATTACATTTTTCGGAATTTTAATAATTCTTTTTGGGCTCATCACCCTCATCCTAAATCCAATACTTAAAAACAACACCTTCTTTCAACGCTTTACCACGCGTCGAAGCATCCAAATTCTTTTAGTCGGTATTGTCTTCAGCATCGTTTCGGGTACGGTGTTTTACGCCGAGCCTGGTACAGCCTACGCAGTGCAATACCCTTGGGGCGGTCAAAAGGCCGTTTTTAGACAAGGAATCAACACCAAAATGTGGGGAAGACTTATTCCTATACAATTTGAACTACCGATTAAATACGTGATTCCTGGTCGGGATGGCGAACTTGGAGAGCAAAGTGAATACGCCAATGTTGACGTGGCCAAATACTGGGCTTTCAGCGATGCGGTAAAAGCCCGAATCGCGACTTCCGTGGTCATCAGCATCAACACACAAGATGAAGCGCAGTTCTTATCTGTAGCCGATCGAAACAAAACTGAAAAAAACCTAATCCGTTCGCGGATTATCCCCAACATTGATCAGTCGATCAAAAACACCTGTAAGCTCATGGATGCCCAGGATTATATTTCTGGACAGGCTTCGGATTTTGACCGCTATTTTAAAGATCAACTCGAAAACGGAATGTATGTTCTGGAAGAGTACAACGAAAGTGAGAACCGCGAGGTAATCGGAGATTCTTCTACCGTGAGAACGGTGGTGAATCAAGAAACCAAGCAAAAACGCTTTCGGATTAAAATCAAAGATGGTCTTCCCGTAAGGGAGCCAGGCAATTCCCTCAAAGGGTACGGACTGACCGTCGTTCAGGCGGTGGTTACCGAGATTGACTGGGAGGAGACCTTTGATAAGCGTCTGCAATTGCAAAAGGAGGAGGTGGCACAAACCCAACTCGAAAAGCAACAAGCCGAGCGTGAGTTTTACCGGGCACAAAAAGAGAAAGCCCGTGGTGAAGCCGAGAAGGCGGCCGAAAGAGCCCGTCTAGAGAAAGAGCAGATCCAAAAAACGATCGCTGCAGAGACCGAAGCCAAAGTGGCTGAGTTCAACCTCGTCAAAGAGAAGAAACAATTTGAGGTGGAAAAATTCAAAGCCCAGAGTAAGAAGGTCGCTGCGGATGCAGAAGCCTATCAGAACGCCAAGCTCGTAAATGCGGGACTTACTCCGCAAGAAAGAGCCGAGTGGGAATACAAAACCGCCGTTGGCGTAGCCAGAGAGCTCAAGGCCTTAAAACTTCCCGAGTTTTATATTGAAGGAGGCGGAAAGGACAAAGCCCAGGCCAATCTCCTGGAATCGCTGATCGGAGCTGATCTGGCGAAGACCATGCTAAAAAGCAACAAGCAATAGCAAATTGACACGACCTGCGATTGTGATGAAACCCGGCCATGTGCCGGGTTTTTTCTTTCTTTGCAGCTCAACCAACCGCAATGAAGCAAAGTTTCTTCCAAGGGCTCGCCAAGGTCAACAAAGCAGTATTACCCTCTTTTACGAAGCAAGGTTTGGATTTGGCGAAAGCCAAGAAGTGGCAGTTGGCATTGGTTGGCTACCGCTACTATGTCACCTGCCAGGCGCTGGGTTAATAATGTAATAGGGATTGAACGGAATACGCAGAGATGCGTTCGCGTCCTTTTAGAAAGTCCAGTTCAATTAAGAAGTTGCATTGAACCACTACTCCACCGGCTTGTTCGACGAGCTTACAGGCTGCCTCGGCCGTCCCTCCAGTAGCCAGAACATCATCGTGAATCAATACCCGTTCCCCTTTTTCTATGGCATCCGTGTGCATCTCAAGAACATCTTTTCCGTATTCCAAGCCATAGGCCTGCTTCAAGGTGGTATGGGGCAGTTTACCGGGCTTTCTCAAAGGAACAAAGCCAGCATTCAGGTGCATCGCTAAAGCCGGTCCCAGGAAGAACCCGCGGCTTTCCATGCCCACCACTTTGTCAATTTTCAGGCCTTGGAGTAAATCCAGAAGACCTTCCTGAACAGCTTGAAGCGCTACAGGATTTCCCATCAAGGGGGTAATGTCCTTAAAAACAATGCCTTGCTCAGGGAAATCAGGGATATCCCGAATAAATTCATTAAGATTCATGGAAAACTGAACTTGGGAGTTTGAAGTAAATTTAAAAAGAAATATATTTGCACCCCTCTTGAAAATCATCCTTCAAGAGATTTACCAAAAGGCCTCGTGGCGCAACTGAATAGCGCATCTGATTACGGCTCAGAAGGTTGCAGGTTTGAATCCTGCCGAGGTCACTTAAGAATGAAAAGCTCGCCCTGCAAGGCGGGCTTTTTTATTTGAATGAGATGGAAGCTCGCTTCCTAATCGAAATGAAAATAAAAAGGGCCTAAACCGCAGGTTTACAAGCTTTTCATTTAGACTACGGAGCTTTGTCAGGAAGGGCGAAGCCAATCCTTGCCACAAAAACATCTTTCCAAAATGGAACACCCTATAAATCCCTATCTTGGAAAAAGCAATCTTCATCACTAAAACACAATTAGACTAATATTCGGTCGCCAACTTTAATTGCTTTACCATGACTAAAAAAGATACCGCTCTCAAAATCTTGGTGGCCTTGGCCTTCACTGTTGTGATTGCTGTGAACTACCTGGCCAATGCCTTGCCTATTGGAGGAGTTACGACCGGGGAAGCATCCGATAAGCTAGGCAATCTATTTACACCAGCAGGCCTTACCTTTTCCATTTGGGGGTTTATCTACTTGCTTCTTTTAGGGTATACCATCTACCAATTTGGCACTGGACAAGGGCTGTCTGAAACTGATGAAAAAAGTAGCACCCGTATTCGCCAGTTTTTCATCATCAACGCCCTGGCTAACATTGCCTGGATTTTTGCCTGGCATTATGGGATTATTTGGCTGTCCGTATTGTTGATGCTTGTTTTGCTTATCACCCTCATTAAGATTGCTGATATGGTTAACACCCGCAAGCTCACGGGCAAACAGAAACTTTTCATTCGACTACCCTTCAGCGTGTATTTTGGTTGGATAACCGTAGCGACCATCGCCAATATCACCGCCCTTCTAGTCAGCATTCAATGGAACGGATTCGGTATCAGTGAATCGATTTGGACCTGTTTGATTCTGGTGATCGGTTTAGTGATTGGAATCCTGCGCATGAATAAAGACTGGAATAGAGCTTATGGTCTGGTCTTTGTTTGGGCCTACTCGGGTATTCTCTTAAAACATGTGTCCCCTTCAGGTTTTGACGGAAACTACCCTTACATCATTGGAACGGTAGCCGTTTGCCTGACGGTCCTGTTGATCAACGCAGGTAGAATTCTAATTAAAAAACGCGTTGACATCCACTGAGTAGAACAACTCAGTAAGCCTAAAGCTTTCTCTTTAAATACTTTTTGACGCCAAGGGGAATCACACTGGATGGCAGAGCGTGCAAACTATACACCCACTTTGAAAGATTCTTCCACAGCTCTTCAAATGGACCGTAGTTGTATCGATCCAGGGAATAGGTGGAATAGAAAGCCAGCATCAAGAAGACAATCATTCCTAAGAGTAGCCTCCACTCTAACCCGAGCGCATATAGCCCAAAGCCGAAGCCGTAAAATATGATAACACACAAAATCGATTGCAGCAGATAATTGGTCAAACTCATTTTTCCGACATTCGAGAACATCTTTATGAACCAAGATCTCGGATCAGTGGATTGGTGAAGCAGCAGTACAGAGCAGATCCAAAAGCTGGTAATGACCAATAGGATAAACCATTTCCAAAGATGGGTAAGCGCAAAAGTCATGAACCCGTTCGAAGAGAAGGAGTTCTTAAATATTCCTTCTATCCCTAGTCCGCCCATATAGAACTTCATCCAATACAGAAGTCCTACGGCAACCGACAAGACGACAAAGACGTGTTTAGACCAATTCTCCGACCTTTTCAGTAATCGCCTTAAATCGTAGGTGGTGATGAGATACCCCAAAAGGAAGAAAGCAAAAATTCGATGCATCCTCGGACTGAGCATCTTTTTGGTAAACGCCTGTAACCAAGAGGTCTCCATATTGTAGTAAATCACCTCAGAGAGGCCTGAGAATTGATAGATAGGACCTCGAATGCGTTGATCTACCAACTCTTGTTTGAATAAATCCCCCTGCACAAGTAGGAGCGCGGCCGGTATGAGTTGAAAGAAAAAAACCAAGAATAGAATCTTGATATAAATCGGCTTAAGCCCCTTGACTAATAGATACAGCACAACAGCCATAATGGCATACTTCGAAAGTATATCACCGGAATAAATCATTAAATGCGCAAATCCAAAGACAAAAAGAACCAGGTTCTTGGAATAAAAAAACAAGGGACTGTCGTATTCCCTTTTCATTTTGGCCTGTAAGCCAAAACTAATTCCAAAGAGCAGAGAAAAAATCAAGATGAATTTACCGGCGATCAGAAAATTGAGGGTGGCTTCAAATTGGCCAGAAAAAAAATCCCCGAAAAGACCTTCATAGGAAGTTGGGTAGAGTACGTTGAATTGCTGTACGCAGTGGATAAGTAGGATCCCCAAGAGGGCAACGCCTCTGAGGAAATCCAAAAATGGAATTCTACCAGTATTGGTTTTTACAGTCTTCATAGCATAGTAGGGCCATGCAAGATTGTAAAACCTACTGAGTATGAATTATATAATTGCCCAACGCGGCAATTACTCGACAAGCTGCCTAAATTGACTAGTCCCTATCAGAAGTATCACCTCTTCAAAATCACAAAGTGATCATCCATAACATTACCAACTATCACTTTGTTTTGGAAGACCGCAGCCGTTGAAGAGGCAGAAATATTGGTGCCGTCATCCACAAAGAAGGACTCCAGGATGTGGCTTCCATCCTGTTTGTAGACCAACCTGATTATTTCAGAAGGAGCCTTTGCCTTCTTGCCTTGGCTGTAAGACTTAAAAGCCATTAAGTTGGGATGACAGCCGATCCATAAATCCCCATTGGTATCGAGTTCGATATTATCTACACCAGTATCGCACGGGATGCTTTTGAGCAAGGTCAAATCTCCGTTGCTTTCTCTGTGGTACACATTGACCGAGAATCCCCGGGAGGAAGCGATATACATCAACTCTCTTTCTGCATCGTAATTGATTCCGTTGGCATAGGCCAGGCCGTCGGCCACCGTTCGGTATTCTTGTCCGTTATAATGGGTGATTTTGCACGCAGCCTTACCCAGATAGTTCTCTTGAAATTTCCCCCAAGTGCTGCTAGCGTTTTTGTCATTGGTAAAGTAAAACTCCCGATCTCCGAGAGCAACAATATCGTTGGGACTAAACATCTGTTTATCGGTCAAGGTTTCCTCAAACACCAAGCTATCTCGATTATGTAAAGTAAAGACCTCCACCGAATTAACCTCATCCACATGATTAATTACAAAAAGTCGGTGTCGGCTACTATCTAATCGAACCATGTCGATGCCGTGGGGATGAAACGCCTTTTTAAAATTCCCTGAAATCAATTTCGGCCTTGCCCCTTCCTCTTGTAAATCCATAAAATAGAGACCATCCTGATGATCAGCATCCGGATATTGCACCCCGCGTTTGGTGGCAGAAATAAGAACAAATTCACCTTGCTGACTAACGGTTAAATCTTCCGTACCATAGAGAGGAATCGATTGAAGAATTGCCTGGGTATTCGTATTTTCTACCTTCCTAAAAAAGCCTGTGGAATTTAAAATATAGGCCGCGTAAACACACAATAAAAGAACAAGTGCTGACAGGGAGTAAAGAAGTCTTTTCATTTGCTTGGCATCATAAAGACACAAGATACTAAAGCGAACCTGATCCGCATTTACCCAAACGAATAGATCAATAGAGAGAATATGGTTTTAAATATCAGGACGATTTCCAAATACTTCATCGAGTTCTTAATTGTCGCCTTTGGTGTTTATCTAGGCGTTTACGCTGGCGAAAAACAAAGCGAAAAGAAAACCTACGAAAAGAAAGAGAAGTCCCTCACCTTTATTATCGAAGAGCTCGAAAACAACAAAGCAAAACTAGACTCAGCCTATGCATATCACCAATCGATTGAGCTGGAGTTTGATGCAAATCGCAATAAGGTAAAAGAATCGGACTACCTCAAACCCTATATTGGGAATACCGTGTTTAAGCACACGGAAATTAAAGGCTGGAAGGGCTTAGGCTATGCAAACTTGAATGATACCGCCTTTGAAGCCGCCAAAATCTCCGGGATCATTCAAGAGTTTGATTTTGAGACCGTTCAAGCCATTTCCGAGGTTTATAATTACCAAAAAGAATACGCTGATTTTGCGAATTCACTTCTACAGAAGATCCTCAATTTTGATTCTTCCACCACCGTTGTTGATATCATGAGTGTGATCGATCAAATGGGCAACGACTTAAAGAACTTTGAATTCACCTTGAAGGAATCTATTTCAAACTTGGTATCCCAGCTAAAGTCAGAAGAAAATAAGGAATCCATCAACTCCAGTAAATAAGTCTGCGCCCCCCTTCTACAACTTCAGCTGAAGAGTGGTGTAAAACGTTCTGGGTTCTGCCGGAATAATTCCCGGACCTGGGTAACCGGTTGCACGCCGAGTAAAATAGGAGTTATTCAATACGTTATTGACTCCGGCCTCTAACTTGAACATTTTCCAGGAATACGAGAACGAAAGGTCCATGATATCATAGGCTGGGATTGTCCCTTCAATACCCCTTTGGTTGTCATTGATATCCTGAGGAGCATTGGTCGCATCTGTAAACTGCTCCGAGAGATAGGTATACTGCAGACTTCCCAAAAAGTTCCCGTAACCAAAATTCAGTCCAGTCTTCAAATTGACTTCCGGAATAAATTCGACTTTGTTCCCCTCCACATTGTTCTGCTCGGAATCAGTATACTCCGAATTTGTCAGAGCCAAGTTGACAAAGAGATTCAGCTTCGCTTTCTCTAGTCCCGGGAAAGCAACTTCTTTGATATTCCAATCGGCAAAGGACTCCAAGCCATAGATAAAAGCGGTTCCGATATTCCCCCGAAAGCGCACCACTCGGCCAGTTTCGACCTCTTCGCCCAAAGCATTGGTTCGGGTTTCGTTCTTGAGAATTTCGCCCAATCGGTTGTCGTAAAGCAAGCCAAAGGCACTCACATCATAGGTCAAGGCATTCTTTACGCGGCCTCTAATCCCCAGGTCTGCCGTGAATCCGTCTTCATCCGATATATTGGGATCGATTTGAAAAGAAGGGTTAATGACGCGGATATCGCTAAAAGTAACCGAGCGGTAATTTTGAGAAAAATTGGCGTAAACTTCCAAGTTAGCTGTAGGCTTGTAGGACGCCCCTAGTCCCAGCAGTAAAAAGTTGCGCTCAAAGGTACGGTTGTCTTCAATCTCTTCATTGAGCAAGGGGTTACCCGCCAGATCCAAAACGATGTTGCGGAAACTCCCTTCGCTCTCGGTCTTGATGTATTCAAACCGAAAACCTGGGGTCAAGGAGAATTTTTTAGAAAGATTGAAAATGTTCTCTCCAAAAAAAGCCATATTCAAATTGGGGAATTCAAATTGCGACTGCCGCTCGTAGTTCGGAAAATCCTGATCGGCGAAATTGAAATCCGGATCGTTGCTATTACTTCCAGGACCTTGCCTCTGGTCATTCGATGTTTGGTAATACTTTGCCCCCAAAAGCAGGACGGCATCGGAATCGTTGATTTTATACCGATTCAGAACCCGGGCCTCTGCTCCCCAATTCTGAAAGTTGTCGGCCAACAATTCGCGAGGTTCGTTGGGATCATCCGGTTGAGAAACCCGGTTGGTTCGGAATCCCAGAGCTTCGCGGGAAGCGTCTAATGAAAAGAGGTTCAAACTAAAATCGGTATTGGACGAAAACTGATGCTTGAAAAGTAAGGAATAGAGTTTCCAATCCACACCAAACCAATTGCGCTCCCTGTTGCTAAATACAGGATCTTGTATGAACTGAACATCGGTCAATCCTCCGGGCTGTTGAGCCAAATAATTGAGCATGGTCACTTCAAAGGCCAAACTGGTTTTTTGAGAAAATTGATATTCAAAATGTCCGAAGTAGTTCCGGCTATCAAAATTGGAGTTGGGTCTAAACCCACTCCCCTCTTTGTAATTGAAATAAGTGTAGTAACTGAAGTTCCCTAACGTTCCGGTAAGGCTGTTGAAACTGGTTTTTAAATCAAAGGAACCCACTGTTTGTCTGGACACCCATTCTATCTTTTTATTCGGGTTGGGTTTCTTGAACTTGAAGTTAATAAGGCCGCCAAACTGAGGCCCATACTGCAGAGAAGCCGCTCCTCTAACCACCTGAATTTGATCCAGTGCCTCTGCCGGAGGTGTGTAGTAACTTTCCGGGTATCCCAATGCATCCGCACTGATGTCGTAGCCATTCTGGCGTACATTAAAATTGGCGGTTCGGTTGGGATCGAGCCCCCGGCCGCCAATGTTTAGCTGAAGTCCTGCATCCCCGTAATCGAATATATTCAGGCCGGCGACTTGGTTGTACAATTGTCGAGGGTTATTGGCCGCTAGGTTGCCGGGGATATTACCCACCAAAACGACCTCACTCTTTTTGCCGGCATAGATGGCCGTACCTTCAACCGATTTGAGCTTTTGCAAAGCGAAGACTTTTTCTCGCTCCTGAGTAATAACGACCTCCGAGAGTTCTTGAGCAGCAAGAGGTTGTAATTGAATCCGAAGAGCAGTAGACGAATTGATCTCAAGTTGCTGTTCATAAACCCGGTACTCCAAGGCAAAAACGACCACGTCATAAGTCCCGAAGGGGATTGCTTCAAGCACAAACTCGCCTTTTTCATCGGATATACTCAAGGTCTCTGTTTGCCTGATATACACCTCGGCCCCTACAACAGGTACACCCTGTTGATCAACGACTTGACCCCTAAGGCGTTCTTGACCCATCAGGGTAGCCGTTATAAGCAGAAAACAAAAAGTGCTAAATACCTTTAATCTCATCTTTAAAAGGAATTATCCATTTTTTATGGCGAAATGACTCTTCTTCACTCACCAGGTTTACGTTCGGATCGACATAAGTAGTGCTTCTCCTTCCATTGAGCGTCACCTTACTCTCGACATAGATCTCAATATTTTTATGCCCCTGACTTTCAAAATGGTCTTTTAAATAGTGAGCGTATTCCAAAATAAAATCCGGCTGAAAACTCATCTGCTTTTCCTGAAAAGGGGTCAAAAAGTCGGTATTGTCTACATAGAACCACTGGCCGGTCCTGCCGTCGACTATTTTGAATTGTGCGTAGCCTGCCTTTTCCATCAACATCACCCGCCAAGAGAATCGATAACCCTCTTCCGTCCAAAACAATTCTCCTGGATAGGCCAGATACCGCCAGGGTAAAAGCAATTGAACAAGCAAAAACAAGGAAACGACTCCGTAGACTGTATTCCTTCTTAAACCCGAGCTCATCGCGTAAGAGAGCCCATTGTCAAACACCTTTGTTTTAATCCGGAGCAGCCGAGAAAGGAAATTCAAGATTTGCTGGTGTAGGGGGCTGTCAAAGAAGATCAGGGTAGAGACAATCATGATGTAAGGAAACATCCCAATATTGAAGAGTAGCCGAGTCAAGATGTGGAAAACAACCACAAAGAAAAAGGCGACCTTTCTCGTCGGCTTATACAGCAGGAAAAAGGGTATGGTCAAATCATACAAGGCTCCAAACCAGCTAAACATATAGTGCACCCATGGCTCCCCCAAGAGTTCACCAATCAGTGGCGTATCGGCTTTGACCGGAAGCCAAATCTTCAAAGGCAGAGCTTCCACGAGCCAATCGGAATTAAGCTTGGCTAGCCCAGCGTACACATAAACAATAACCAGCAAAACTTTGATCGCATCTACATTCCAACGAGGGATAAACTGAAATCTTCTCGTGGTATTCCCCATGGCATCAAGAGAGAAGTAGGCGTTTGCAGGTAAAAAAATCAGCAAGAACGAAAGTATACTGATGAAATAGTAATGGTTCAGGTAAGTGGTTTTGTCCATCAACTCGATATAGGTGAAAGACAGAAAAAACACGACAATAGAAAGCCTGTATTTATATCCTAGTGTTACAAAGAGGGCCGTGATACCGCAGATTACAAACAAGAGGTAGGTCCAATTTCCGATCGGTTTTACCCACTCAAATCCGTAGTACGAAAAATGGAAGCCAGGCTCCAGGTAAAGGCTTTCAATCCATCCGTTATACCAAAACCGCAGCAGACTCCAGACCATCATCAAACCAAAGAAAACACGAAAGACCGCCAAAGTGGCGGCCTCCGATTTCTTTGAAAGATAGGTCTGGATTAAGTCCTTCATCTAGTCTCCATCGGCATCGACAAAATCAATGGCTATACTCATGGCCGAAACCATATCGACTTTGAACAGAGCCACTGCCCCTTGTACTTCATCATATGCGGCAAACATATCCGCCGCTGGGCTGTTATTTTCTAACTCAGCCCGAAAGGGTCCCAAACCACTTACCGCAGTTCTGGCGCTGGAGAATTGATTGCGAATATCATTTCGTAAAGTGATCTGGTTAAGAGTGGTGAGGTAAGAGGCTAAACTCTCTCCGGTACGCGAACTTCCAAACGCTTTTCCGTTAAAAAAGTCTTCAACTGTACTAAGACCAGCCAAGAATAACTGATTGGATAGCTGGGGGTAATAATATGCCTCAACCAAAGTTGGTGTTTGAGTACGAGAAAAAACGCCCAGAGGAATTCCCATCTTTCCTGCTCGAAGGAATTTCTCGTAGTAGAAGATAAAATCGTTTACAAAGCGATCAACCGAAGCCGTAGCCGAAGATCCATCGTTTTGAACAAAGGTATCGCGGTATCCATTTTGCCAAGCATTACGAACAGTGGTCACCCGGGTATCAATATCATTAATTACCTCCCCTAAATAAGCGACATGAGCATCCCCTGTTATGGCATCGGTGTAGACCTGAACTATTTCGGCATCGTTCCCGCCAATTCCATTAATCAGGTAATCCAAAGCCGCAAAACCTTTGGAATCGCGGTTGGAGGAAAGGTCTAAATTGTAGCTCCCTGAGGAGATGTGCGTTCCAATTAAAGCGACGTCCGTAGGGTAGGTATTGACATTCAGCCTTAGTCCATTGTCTTCCGCAGGACCTACTTCAAATGGAGAAATCGATTGCCAACTGAGGTAGGCGTCTACCCAGGAAGAACGCAAGGCGATCAGATTCGACCCACTTCGATCATTTTGAAAGCTTTCGAAGTCGGCCTTGAAGGCGGCGTAATCAACTAGAAACTGGTTGTAAGAAGGAAGAATAATGTTGTCTGCCCAATTTTCCAGCATCGCTCCCCGATCAAAGGTCAGAGACACTCCATCATCATCCGTTATAGGGGTATCATCCCCTGTGCTTGAGCAGGCCCAAATAAAAAGAGCCGATAAAATTGTTAAGATCCAATGGGCTTTTCCTTTCATCATTTTTATTCAGATTAATTCTAAATGGCAGGCAAAAATAAAACATGTTCGCTTCAAATCCGCCCTTATCTTGATTTTATTTGATCTAAATAGCTTTAATTTTCAAGCGCTTCTGCAGGGGTTATTCAACCTCCGCTACACTGAAACTAAATTTTACAGCAATGGCCTCTGCTACCGAATTCAAATCGGCAGTTGTCACACCCCAAAACCCATTGGTTGGATTATTGTAAATAGTGTCCAGGAAGTCCTCCACTTCTTGTCGAGTAAAATAGAACTCGTCATTGGTTCCCGGCTCCAAAAGAAACTGTAGACTGTAGATGAAACCATAAGCTTCCGATAAATCATGAAGCCTTGTCCCGGGACTGGCAGCCATATTTCCTCCGGCTTTTAGGTAGTGAACGGCACGGACAGCAACCACAAAAGCCACCTGTTCTCGTAGGATATCGGCCTGGACATCTCTTTCGACATAGTCTTTATTTATAATAGCAGTTCTACCTGCTTTGAAGGCTTCGAAAATAGTTTCTGCCGTACCCTCAAAGTTGGCCTCGACATTGTCTACATACTTGTATAGGAATTCATCATCGCCTGAGCTGAAATCACCTGGAGTTCCTCCTTCGAGTAGTGCAGCTAGGGGATTAGCACCGTCGGCTGCTAGACCAAAGAAGTAGCCGTAAGCCTCGTCCCAATCGTGCTCCAAATCGGTATAGGATTTGCCATCGACAATAGTTCCTTCGTCATTGGCAGCCTCAAAGCGCTCAAGGTTCCCCGGAAAAGTGTAGTTACCTACGATCTGATCAGCCACAAAAGCTCCTGTTAAGCCTTTGATGAAGGCTTGGTCGTACTCCAATCCTTTGGCATTGACGTATCGCGTTGAGCTACCATCGGCGATTTGACCAGCATTTCCAGCAGCCGCTACCGTGTTCCAGGCCGGAAAAACCTCATTCACTTGACCTGTTACAAAGCCTTCAAAATCTGCAACTACCGCTGAGGAAGCAATAGAGGGCATGAAGTTTTGAAAAAAATAAGAACCAGCGGTTTTGTTTCGTACCTGCTTGTCTGATGCATTCAATTCCGCATCACTAAAATCAGCAACCCCCTCTTGGTGATTGTAGGCGGCCATAATTTGCGCTTCCGTGGAGGTATTGTCTCTAAGAAGTCCAAGAATTTCTATTGCCATCATGAGGCGCGTGGTTTGTCCACTAAAACTCACCGTCGATTCTCCATTTCTTTGAAAGCTGTAGATCGCGGGGATTTCAGTAACGGTCGTACAGGGAGCACAAGAACTGCCTCCGCAGTCTACCCCGGTTTCATCGCCATTCTGAATCCCATCAGTACAAGTTGCGATGGGATCGACGGGGCCATCATCTTCTTTTTCGCAAGCGATAAAAACGAGACCCGTTAGCAAAGCCAAGGAAATATATTTCAGATTTTTCATAGTTAAATGGTGTTATAACTTCAATAATTCGGGGTCGAAATTAAAGTTCAAAAACATAAAAACCTAGTCTTATCTATATTTATTCTAAATAAAAATAGATTTTAACATTTAACTCTTTACAGGCAACTGAAGGAATATCCCTTTCCCAAAACACCCATTTTATTCCTTTATAAAGGCTCACTAAAACAGGCCGTAGGACTTCATAAAAAACCACAGCGCAGTGGCTGTGGTTTTTCTTTTAGTATTGTCTTCTGACTACTTGATTAATTCAGTGAGCACATACTCCAAAGCTCGTTCGGCGGGAACATGATGCTCTGGGGTTACTCCTACCTGATCAAGACGCTGCCCGTCTGCTGCTAAATAATCCGAAATAGATAAAAAGACACTGTAGTCCTCATTTACTTTAAAGGCTTGTCCACTGACCACGGCCCAAGACAACCCAATAATAAAGGTGTTTCGCCAGGAATAGGTATAAGGAATGAGTCTCTTTAAATCGAAGCGCATGCCGGCTCTTATTCGGTTGAGCAATTTTACCGAAAGGTACTCAATCAACTTCTTTTGAACCTTTTGATTTTTGAAGTGTACTATCTCAAAACGAACATCAAAATACCCTTCACATGAGTACATCAATTCGGCCCCTTACCTGTCTTGGTATGAGCCTTCTGTTTAGCTTTTCTCTTTTGGCTCAGAAACCCAAAAAAATTCTCGGAATTGCTAAAGAGGTACATCCAGTTTCTTACTATGAGGAACAATCTTCCCTTTGGCAAAAAGAGCTCAAAAAGAGTCCGGCCAATACCGAGGCATGGGCCAATTATTACCGAGCAGAACGAGCGAAACTCCAACTGGAGCAACCCGACCTTTGGTCCGATGGCAAGAATGATTTTTACGCTCAATTAGACCCCATTCTGGTCAAGGCCAAACCCCACATCGGTGAGACCTTTGACTACCAATACATCAAGGGGATGAATACTCCTCGAGCAAAGGCGATCCGCTATTTTGCAGCGGCTTACCGCATCGACCCCGATCGACCGGAAGTCTACGGCTGGCTACTGGCGGTGTATGTGCCCGAATTTGAATCAGCGAAATTGAAAGATCTCGCTCCTCGAATGCTCCAGAGCAATATTTACAGTAACGCCAGTTTGAAGTGGAACTACAATGCATTGCAATCGATCGATCAAAACGGGATCATTATTACCAATGGCGATACCGACAGTATGCAAAAATGGGTTCTGCAGTACGGCGCTGGTATTCGAACGGATGTCCTGGTCATCAACAAATGGATCTTAGCTACCGAAGACGAGTACCGCTCAAAAGTGCTCAAATTACTGGGCATTCAATCACCAGCTAAATTCCAAAAGGACTTTAAGAATATTACAGCCTATGCGGATTATCTGGCTGCAGAAGTACTTCGTGGCAGTAATCGTCCAGCCTACATCTCTGGCGGAACTGATTTGGATTATTTCAAGCAATTCGGATTGGAGAATAAAATGTACCTGGTCGGAAACGTGATTCGGTACTCCGCCCAGCCGTTCGATAATACCGCCGCGATGAGAACCAATTTTGAGCAGAAGTACTACCTGGATTATCTCTTGCAAAACTTTCAAACCCATCCGGAAGATCAAATGGTCAAAGAGCGTATGAATTTGACTTATCTGCCGGCTTTGATGCACTTGCGCAATCACTACGCCCGTACCGGTCAAAAAGTGAAATACAAACAAGCTTTAGTTTTTATTAATCGCATTGCCGAGGACAGTGGTCGCAAAGACGAAGTACTGAGTTGGTTTGACCGGGCAGACTAAAAATCCTAATTTGAATCCGGACCATATTCAGATGCCCTTAGACGATCAAAGACTAATGCAAGAGTTCACCTCCAGCGGAAGCCGGGAGGTGTTCTCTTTGATATACCAGCGCAATCACCAGGACCTTTTCCGCTTTGTCACCTGGCTCAGCGGAGATTCAGAACTGGCTCGCGACATTACCCAAAACGTCTTTTTAAAGGTCTTCCGAAAACCTCAGCTCTTCGATCCGAACAAATCACTCAAAGTTTGGCTTTTTTCGATCGCCAAAAACCAATGGAAAAACGAAATCCGATACCACAGTCTCCGACAAGTGGAACAGTCAGCGGAATCTTGGAGTACCCTTGAAGTTGAAGAACCTCTCTTCAACGCTAAGAAAAACTTGGTTCAAAAAGCGCTGAATCGTCTGTCTTTTGACCACAAAGAGGTGGTTTTGCTCAAATACAGCAACAACCTAACCATTGCCGAAATAAGTGATTACCTGGAATGCAGTGAAGGCACCGTAAAATCCAGGCTTTTTTACGCCTTAAAAAAATTAAGAGAAGAAATAGCACAACAGTCATGAAAAACGAAAATATTCCCTCTGAGCTCTTTGACCTGATCGCTGATAAATCTTTTGAAGAGCTCACTTCAAAAGAACGCCCCATGGTAGAAGAATGGTTAACCGCAGAAGAGTACTCGGATTACCGTTCCTTCGTCACGACCATTCGGCAGACGGATTCAGAACGTGATTACCAACTGTCGGAAAGGAGCTGGACGCAACAAAGTGCCTTGAATTTGAACAGATTGGCTAACCGGCCCATACCGGCTTACCAGGTCGCTGCTCTGGTCTTATTGGTATTCGGCTTGAGCTTTTTACTTCCGACCTCCTCTTCCCCCGAGAAAAAAGAACCCGTACTGGTCGAAAACACCGAAGGAACCCCGATCAGTCAGGACTCCTATCCGGAAGATCTTGTATTTAATCCCTAAAAAGAAACCACGCCTTACGGGGCGTGGTTTTATATTTTCCTCAGACTTTAATCGAGTCTGTAACCTTCGGATTCTGGCCTCATAGCCTGGCCTGTCCGCATTTTTAATTCATCGCTGTGATTACCAATGTCAGTACAATGAAAAAGAATGCAACAGAGGCAACGTAGCCCCATGCGAATAATCTTCCTGTGTCTTTCATATTACTTTTATTGTTGTTCGAAAAATACGTCGGCAATTCAAATCTAGATCTCCACTAGGTTCTTTTTGCCAAATTCCAATTTTGTGAAGTTGTCTCTGTTATAATGACAAACTTACACCCGGTAATTCGCGAGAATGTCAATAAAAGTAGTTGTTCATTGAGGCCTGAAATCTCGCCTTTGTGAAGAGGTGGTTTGACTACACCGTTTTCGAAAAGACCCTTTCTGCAGATTTCGAATTTTTAGCTGGAAAAATTAATCCATAAAAGGCCTCGCTTTAGCTAAATACTGGATCTTACTCCCTGAACACATCGATCATCCATCGACCTTCAAGATCCAAACCGTATGGGGTGGCATTTAAGGCAATTCCAAGCACCCTGGTGCTTTCTCTTACGATTAGATCCGTACTGGTCGATTCAGCCATTTCGTCATCGGTAGATATCCACAAGGCGGTTTAAGCGTCCGGTAGGATTTTACGATAATTAAGGGAAGCCACCGCCACTTTGTTTTCGAGCAGTTCTGTGATCTGGTCCAGAAGATTATTGTTGCAGATAAAGGTCTTTTCTCCCCCATTGAATCCAGCTTCTTAAATGTAGGTAACCAATGTCGTTGGTACAGGTGATGGAAGCGAAGTAGTCTCAAAAGGAAAAACTGCCGGGCTTTCTTCCACATCATCTTCTGATGTCTTTTCCAAGTAATCTTCTTGGGGTTCGATTCATTCGCTGTACGACAAGTAAAAAGCAAACAGATTCCAAAGCCTTAATCACGTCCCTAAAAATGCTATTTTGCCCTGTATTGAAAAGGAGCTCGACCCGGTTTATCGGTCCTTTTTTGCGGCAGACGTTCAAATTTGCCGCTCGATAACATCTTCTTTTGGAACCGACTGCGGTCCAGTTCTTGCTCCAAAATAGTTTGATGGAGCTGATGCAATTCTGGCATGGTGAATTCGCTGTTGAGGAGGTAATGGGAGGCCATTTGCTCTTTGATGTCTCTCTTTAATTTTTCATGAGCAAACAGAGCAATGTCCTTGTGATCCATCCACATTTCGGGTAAATCCTGTAAAGAGAACCAGGCGATATCTTGATTATACTCCCCTTTAACCGGCTCTACATCGCGAATATTGACCAGGGAATAGTAGCCCAGCGTTACAAAGCGATCGTTAATCCAGAACTCGGGTTTCCACTCCAGCTTATAACTCTCGAGCATTTGCTTCCACTGCTGAGCAAAGGATCGATCTTGCTTTCCGAATACGCTTAAAAACTCCCGATGACCGTGCGTTAAACCGGTGCGTTCCTGAAGCACTCTATCGACCGCTTCTTCAACGGACTCTGTTCGTTTAATCAGTCCCCCCGGTAAATTCCAGCCCTCATTGGTCTGCAAGAGCAAGCATTTTAGTTGCCCCTCCTCATACCCCAGAATAACATGATCCAAACTGAGATTGGGCAGATAACTCTTGTCTCCATTATGCAGGAAATCGGAAACATCCATACCACAAAAATAAACTTTTGTGTCAGTTCGCCACAATAAATAATTTATATTTGTGTCATTCTGCCACAAACCAAAGAAATGAAAAAAGTACTGAAGAAAATCGGAATAGGATTGGGAATCATTTTACTCCTTATAATTATTGTCGTTCTATTCACCGCCAATAAATTCAAAAGCACCTTCCTTGATTTTGAAGATGACTACGTCGAAAAAGCGCAATTCAGCGACATTGAGGTAGACGGCCAGCTTTTTGCCGATCGAAATGGCAACAGTACTCTTGATCCTTATGAAGATCATCGCCTATCTCTTGAAGAGCGAGTAAGTAATGCCTTGAGCCTGATGACTCAAGAAGAAAAAATTCACCTGCTCAAAGGGTCCGGACTTGCCTCTGCCATGGGTCAAGTAGAACCAGGCACCGGAATCCCTGGAGCGGTGGGAACCATCGTTCCCACTCCCCGTTTGGGATTACCCACCATTTATCTTTCTGACGGACCAGCCGGCTTGCGTATACAACCTGCCCGCAAGGGTGAAGAGAGAACCTACTACTGTACGGCTTTCCCTATTGGAACCTTGATGGCTTCTACTTGGAATACTTCGCTGGCCCAAGAAGTCGGTCAGGCCATGGGTAAGGAAGGAAAAGAATATGGAATCGATGTGATTCTGGGGCCAGCAGCCAATATCATGCGCCACCCTCTATGTGGCCGTAATTTCGAGTATTACTCGGAAGATCCGCTGCTCTCCGGGAAGATGGGTGCCGCCCTGGTCAATGGGATAGAATCTAATGGTGTGGGTACTGCCGTAAAACACTTTTTGGCCAATAACCAAGAAACGAATCGCAACCTGAACGATGTTCGGATTTCGGAAAGAGCCCTGCGTGAAATCTACCTCAAAGGGTTTGAAATCATGGTGGAAGAATCACAGCCCTGGACCATCATGTCGTCCTACAATAAAATCAATGGTACTTATGTGGCCGAAGACCGCAGAATCCTGACGGATATTCTCAGGGATGAGTGGGGGTTTGAAGGCTTGGTTATGACCGATTGGTTTGGTGGATACGATCCCGTGAAAATGGTCATGGCGGGTAATGATCTCTTGGAACCCGGTACAAACAACCAGTGGAAAGCCCTTAAAGCAGGGGCAGAAGAAGGCACTCTTTCGTCAGAGGCTATCGACACTTCCGTTCGCCGCATCCTGCGCCTGGTCTTTACCTCACACAAGATGAAAGGGACCGAATACAGCAATGAACCGGATCTTAAGGCCCACGCCGCCCTAACAAGGCAGTCTGCCTCAGAAGGCATGGTTCTTCTCAAAAACGAATCTGCATTGCCCTTGACCAACCAAAACAATATTGCGCTTATCGGAGTGACTTCCTTTGATTTTATCGCTGGAGGAACAGGCTCTGGAGATGTCAACGAAGCCTACTCCATTTCTCTGGATCAGGGGCTTGAAAATGCTGGTTTTACCGTAAACGACTATTCCAAAGAGGTGTTTGAAAAGCACAAGGCCGAGAATAAAGAAGGCTTCCAAAAACCAGAAGGCATGGACGCTATTTTCACTCCCTATATCCCTCCTCACCTGACGTATACGGCTGAAGACCTGGTCAAAATGGCGGAAACGGCAGAAGCTGCGATTATTACCATCGGACGCAACAGCGGAGAAGGTGGAGATCGGTTGCCAGAAGGGGATTACCTACTGACGGAGGCCGAAAAACAAATGATTGTGAACACCTGCGAGGTCTTTCACGCAAAGAACAAAGCCGTGATCGTGGTACTCAACATTGGAGGAGTCATTGAAACCGCTTCCTGGAAAGAGGCCCCCGACGCCATTCTTTTGGCCTGGCAAGGAGGGCAAGAAGGCGGTAACTCCGTCGCTGATATTCTTAAAGGTGCTGTAAACCCCAGTGGAAAGCTCCCCATGACCTTTCCTGTAAAACTGGAAGACCACGCCTCTCATGCCAACTTCCCCCTTGTGGGAACCCAATGGTCCTTGCCCGGCATGCTGATGGAATTGATGCAAGGTCCCCCCGAAACCAAACCCGAAGAAGAGCAAGAGCGAAATATCGATTTCACTCTGTACGAAGAAGACATCTTTGTGGGCTATCGTCATTTTGACCATGCTGATCTTCGGGTTTCCTATTCTTTTGGATACGGTCTGTCCTACACCACTTTTGAACTCGATGAGCTGAAGACGGAAATCCAAGAAAACAAAATCATTCTGCAGGTTAAGGTGACCAATACGGGAGAATTGGCGGGAAAAGAAGTAGTCCAGGTTTATATCGGAAAAGGAGAATCGGCCGTCGAGCGTCCGGAAAAAGAACTGAAAGCCTTCGCGAAGACCAGTGCTCTTTTACCGAGTACCAGCCAAACCTTAGCCTTTGAAATCCCTTTAAGTGATTTGAGCTATTGGAATGAAAATCAGTCCTCTTGGGTGGTTGAACCCGGAGACTATTTTATTCAACTGGGCAACTCTTCCCGTAATATTTTGATTAGTTCAGAGATTAGTATCGGAGAGGACGGAGCTCGGGTAAAACCAGAAATTCAATAGCCATTAGTCTTAGAATTATGGGCGAATTCCTTTTCTTGTACCGAAAAGAGAGCAATGCAAGAAAGCACTATTGATCAACACGTTCAGGAGCTACATTCAGAACTCCTGACCCTCGATTCCCACATCGATATCAATGTAGCTAACTTCACTAAGGAGGTCAACTACACCCAAAATCTAGACACCCAATTCAACCTGCCTAAAATGAAACAAGGAGGGTTGGATGTGGCCTGGCTTATCGTCTTTACGGGGCAGGGTGAGCTCAATGAAGCGGCCTACAAAAACGCAAGAGAAGTTGCCCTCTCTAAATTTGATGCCATTGATCGTCTCTGCATGGAGTACGCTCCTGAGCAGGTCGAACTGGCTACTTCTTCCTCCGAGGTTAAAAGGATTTTGGAAAAAGGCAAAAAGGTCATCATGATCGGTGTAGAAAACGCCTACCCACTGGGGACCGACCTCAAGCAATTGGAGGATTATCATCAGCGTGGAGCCCGTTATATTTCGATGTCGCACAATGGGCACAACCAATTGTGTGATTCCAATACCGGGGAAGAAGATGATATTTGGATTCACGGAGGCCTGAGTGGTTTAGGTCGAGAAGCCTTGGCCGAGATGAACCGCTTAGGAATCATGGCGGATGTTAGCCACGTCTCCCGAGAGACCATGATGCAGATGGTTCAACTTTCCGAAGCGCCCATTATCGCGTCGCATTCTTCTGCCCGAGCCCTTTGTGGTCACTCCCGCAATTTGGACGATGAGCAACTCCAAGCGCTCAAAGAAAAAGGAGGATTGGTGCAAGCGGTAGCCTTTAGCTCCTATTTGCACACCGAAAAACACAATGCCCGTGCAGCCTTTATGAAGCAGTATTTAAAACGCGCCGCAAGCGAATTGGGGTTACCGTATTTCGATCGCTCTCAATTCTCCCGACTGCTCAAGGAAGACTTCGTTGCCTTTATGAACAGTCGCTTCCGCATTCAAACCTTGGCTAATGCCCTGGCCGCAGAAGACAAGCAGGCGCCTGCTCAGGTCAATGTGCAGGACTTCGCCGATCACGTAGATTACCTGGTCGATAAAATGGGAATTGATCAAGTAGGACTCAGCTCCGATTTTGATGGGGGTGGTGGTATTGCCGGTTGGCAGGACAGCTCCGAAACGATCAATGTCACTCGAGAATTGATCAAGCGTGGATACGACAAAGAAGCCCTCACCAAATTATGGGGTGCGAATATGCTTCGTATACTTGACGAGGTCGAGTCCTATGCAGCCTCGAGATAAGCCGACTTATTGATACACTCGTACGTAGTCAATCTCCATTACATCCTCAGTGAAGTTTGCCGGGATATCCCCTCCCAGGTTACCACCCATGGCGATGTTTAACAGCAAATAGTGGGGATTGTCAAAGGGTTTATCTTGGGTATTGGACAACTCGTAAATCAATTGCCCATCCATTTCGACACGCATGCTGTTTTCGGTCCATTCTAAGGAATAAATGTGAAAGTCGGTTCCCACACCAGCGATATCAATCTCCCCCCCTTCATTCTGGTACGCACCCGTATTGGTGTTGCCCCAGTGAAAGAAGCCAATGGTACGGGTTTTGTCCCAACCTTTTTGTTCCATGATATCAATCTCGCCACAAGCAGGCCAGCCCACACTACCGAAAGTAGTTCCGTGGTAGTTGCCAATCTCATTGATGTTGGCGCCCAGCGTCCAGATCGCAGGCCAAGTCCCTCCTCTAGACGGCGTCTTCGCTCGAACTTCGACACGGCCGTACTGGAAGGTGAAAATAGAATTCAAACGCGCCGAGGTGTACTCCCGGGTAGAATTTTGGGTGGTATAAGTCTCTTTCTTTGCTACGATTTTCAGTGTCCCATCGCTCACGTAAGAGTTGTCTAAACGATCCGTATAGTGTTGTTGCTCCCCATTGAACCATCCTCCGTTTTGGGGTGGAATAATCTGGTGATGCCACTTTTCAGGATCCAAGGCCCCATCTTCATCAAATTCATCCGAAAAGACCAAAGTCGAGAACAATTCTGAAGAAACAAAGACCTGGTACTGACGGGATAAAGCCAATTCATTCCCTGTTTCGGAAATGGCCTTCACCAATACGGCGTAGGTTCTCGTTCCAGCCAAATCATGGCGGTACTGAACCTGTCCGGTATTGGATTCTATGAGCTGTCCATCAGAAAATTGAAAGGTGAAGCGAACAGCATTATCGGCGTTGGCACTCAGAAGTACTTCTCCTGATCCATCCCCATTGGGATTTTGGGAATCAGAACCAACTCGGACGACTTCAACCGTGAGGTTTGCAGGGATAATATCGGTGTTCGGTTCGGGTACATCAGGGGTGTCTGTAGTGCCGCAAGAAACCAGCACAAAGAAGACGCCCAATACGAAAGCTTTCCATTTCATAGGCGGATCTAGCAATTTTGTTTACAAGATAGGGGCTGAAAACAAAAAAACCTCCCGAAGGAGGCTTAAATTATTCAGCTGCAGCTGTTAAATTTCTTCTACTGAAGCGTCAGGAGCGTTCTTTTTCACCGAGCTGATTCCATTTTCCATAGCGGAAGAGCTGGAATACATTTCGCTTTTTCCGATGACCTGACCATTGGAAGCCTTTAGGTTAAAATAAGGGCTACCATCCTTAGCCTCTTTTCTTTCGAAACGTCCATCTTCAGAAGCGTTCTTTTTTACAGATTCCACGCCGTTCTCGCAGGCCGCTTTACTGTTGTACTGCTCACTAGTGAGAATGATCTGGCCATTCCCTGCTTTGAGGTTAAACATGAAGTTTCCTTTAGCAGTTGTTTTAATCTCAAACTTTCCCATTGGATATTATTTTGTTTAAATGTAGGATTTTAACGACTTTAAGGTACAAGTATTTCAATCAATCTCTCAACAATCTGACGTTCAAAACAGAAAAAATGTTAAAAAATCTTCTTTTATTACCGAAAACCCTCCTGTGTTTCCTTGCGCTTTTGACGGTCGCTCAGATCCACGGGCAACATAGTAAAGTATACGACAACCTCACGGTAAAGAGTAAGATTTTAAAAGAAGAGCGAAACTACGCGGTCTATTTGCCCCCGGATTACGAACTCTCAAAACGGCATTACCCCGTCCTGTACCTCCTGCACGGATATACCGATAACCACACGGGCTGGGTCCAATTTGGAGAGGTAAGGCGAATCACAGACCAAGCCATAGCCAGAGGCAAAGCAACCCCGATGATCATTGTCATGCCTGACGCGGATACCGGGCAGCCTGGGTACACCAATACCATAGACGGAAAATGGAAGTTTGAGGAGTTCTTTTTTGAGGAACTGATGCCCACGGTCGAATCGCGATTTAGAATTAAGAAAGAAAAGCGTTATCGCGCTGTCTCCGGTCTTTCTATGGGTGGAGGAGGCACTTTTCTCTACGCCTTGCACCGGCCTGATCTTTTTGCGTCAGCCTGCCCCTTAAGTGCCTGGATGGGGCCACAAACGGCCGAAGAGCTCGCCGGATTTCAACAACTTAAAAACAAAAAGCTCTCCGAGGAAGAACTTGAAAAATACCTGGACATTAATAACCCGCTTCGACTGGTGGAAAGCATGAGCGAAAAAGATCTGAATTCTGTTCGCTGGTTTATCGATTGTGGGGATGACGACTTTCTTTTTGAGGGCAACAGCCTAATGCATATCGCGATGACTAAAAAGAAAATCAAACACGAATACCGTGTAAGAGACGGAGGCCACACCTGGACCTACTGGCGGGCCTCCCTTCCTCTTGTTTTAGAATTTATCAGTGCTGGATTTCACCAGTACTAGTTCACGTCTTGTAGCAATTCGTCCACGGACCGCTCCAATTGCTGGTCACGACCTTCGGCGATGATCTTTGGATCATTTTTGACCAGAATCTGCGGGTTGGTCTGGTTGTTTTCCATCCACTCCCCTGCTTTGTTTTTGGCGCTTACCGGCACAACGCCCCAATAGCCGCCGTTCGGTAATCCTTCCCATCCAGCAAAACTACAGGTACCCGGGACAGGCATTCCAACGGTCTTTCCAATTTTCAAATCCGTGTACCCACTGGCAAAACAATGCCCGTCGCTGTACATGGATTCATTGAACATGGCCAGGGTAGGTTTGGTCCATCGCGAAGTGGGTTCTCCTCCCACACGACGCGCCTCTGTTTCGTAAGAAATAAAAGGCTCTCCGGTAAAGAACATGGCTAAATCGGCTACCAAGTCTCCTCCTCCATTAAAACGGGTATCCACAATAACACCCTTCTTATCGCCATATTTACCCAGCATTTTCTCGTAGATGTTGCGGTAAGGACCATCGCTCATCCCTGGAATATGGACATAACCCAATTTACCATTACTGCGCTTGGCCACTTCGGATTCGTTCTTCTTAACCCAGCGGTTGTAGAGCAGACGATTTTCCTGACCAGTTGTGATTGGCTTGACGGTGATCTGCTGAGTGCTCCCATCAACTTTGCGCAGTTCGAGTAGAGTGATCTTACCAGCCAGTCTATTCAGATAGGAGGCCAGGTCCTTCTCTGGACTTAGCACCGTTCCGTTAACACTTAGAATGATATCCCCTTTACGGACATTGAGGCCTGCTTTATCCAAAGGCCCACCCTTCATGACCTCAACGACACGCAGTCCATCTCCTTTGTGAGCGTAGTCCATAAAGATTCCCAAGCTAGCGGTCGCATCTCCATTCTGTATGCTGCTGTTGTACCCTGCTCCCGCGTGACTCACGTTTAACTCTCCTAACATCTCGGACATCATTTCAGCGAACTCAAAAGAATTACCCAAATGAGGCAGGTACTTTTCGTACTCTGTCTTGAGCTTGTCCCAGTTTTTACCATGAAAATCTGAGGTGTAGAATATCTTGTTGGTTCGAATCCAGATATGCTCAAACATGGCCTTGCGTTCCGCCTCAGTATCCAATAGCATTTCGGAGCGCATAGCCACCGGTTTGGTTCTTTTCGTTTTGAGGTTCACCTTCGAAATTCGTCCAGCGCTCAGCAGGTAGAGGTTTTCTTGCTTAGCATCCCATTGTAGCGAACCTCCTCTTCCTTTAAGAGAAATCAGTTGCTGGGTTTTCTTGGTTCTTAGTTCTGTCTCCCAAAGGTTGTATCCCTTTTCGAATTGAGCGAGGTAGTAGAGCTTTTCGCCATCTTTAGACAAGACTGCATCCGACAGACGCGAAGAGTGAATGGTCAAACGCGCTTTGCGGTTTTCTGCATTGGCCCAATCCAACTTCAGAGGATCAGCTTCCTTCTTCTCGTCTTTTTTGGCGTCTTTCTTCTTCTTTTTATCATCCTCTTTTTTGGCCGAACCACTATCTTTTTTGCTGTCTTTTTCGAGCAGCTTCTTGAGGTCGTAGTCTTCCTTAGAAAGGCTGAATTTATCCCAGGCTTCCTGGGTAAAGAACATGGTGTAAATATCGGTCTGTGTACGACCACTGGTCGCGTAACTCTTAAGCCCATCCCGGTTGCTGAACCAGATCATTTGTTCCCCTTTGCCAATCCATTTGGGGTAGTAATCGTAGTAGCCACTTTGGGTCAGATTAATCCGCTGCTCTCCGTCCTTAGAAAGCAAGAGTACCTCTTCGTTACTCAGGCTTTGCCCCCAGCTAAAGAGTAACCAACGGCTATCAGGACTCCAGGTGAAGTACTGATCACCATCAGTCATATGGTAAAGATCGTCCGGTGTAAGCAAGGTGGTCTTGGATTTGGATTTTAAATCCATCACAACCAAACTACGACGGTCCTCAATAAAGGCCACATACTTTCCATCGGCAGAAAAGCGAGGCAAGTAGTGTTCTTTATCGCCCTTTATATACTTCTTCTCTTCCAATAGAGTCGAAGCGAAAAAGTAAGGTTCTTCGCTGCGTTGTTTTAGCGTTTGAAACAAGGTCCACTTTCCATTGACCTCCCGGGAATAGACCAATCCCTTCCCATCGTGGGTGAACTGAACAAAGCGCTCTTGTTCGGGAGTTTTGGTGATCTGCTTGGTCAATCCGCTTTCTACAGCGGTTACAAAGACTTCCCCTCGAGAGATAAAGGCGATTTCTTTTCCGTTAGGCGAAACTTGCATCTCACGTACTCCTCCGGAAATGGAAACCACCTGATCCTTGTTTTCGACATCCGAGCTGCGCAGAAAAACCCGAACTTTTTGGGCTTGTGTCCCCTCGCGTAAAGCGTACAATTCTCCATCATAACTAAAAGTCATCACCCCCTGAGCAGCCGTTAAGTGGCGGATAGGGTGTTTCTCGAAACGGGTCAGCTGCTTGGAGCTTCCTGGGAATTCCAAGTCCATTTCGTGGATATTAAAGGTTCCACTTTCTTCGCTCAGATAAAAGATGCGTTCCTGACTTTTACTGAAGACTGGATTTCGGTCTTCACCCGAAAAATTCGTCAACTTTTTGTGGTTTCCGGTTTTGGGATCGTACGTCCAGATATCGCGTGCAATAGAGCTGGTGTGGTGTTTTCTGAATTCATTTTCTCCCCCTTTTTTGTCGTGTAGATATAGCGATTACCATCGGCACTAATGCGCACATCTTCGGCAGGAACCGTTAGAATTTGATCAACACGGCCCCCATTACGTGGAACCTTATACAACTCGGGTTGAGAACGCGTAGGGTATTGTCTGTGTTCGGCCAAGTCCTGCCGAACTGCTCCAAAGACCACGCCTTTATCGTCGGCACTGAAGGTAAATGGATGCTCGTCTGTACTGTGGAAAGTCAGGCGTTTTGCTGGTCCCCCAGCCGCATCTATGGTAAAGATGTCAAAATTCCCATAGCGATCCGAGGCAAAGGCAATGGTTTTGCCATCGCGGCTCCAAACAGCCTTGTAATCGTGGGCTTTGTGGTAGGTTAACTGTCGTGCCTCTCCTCCTGTTACGGGTACCGAGAACAAATCTCCTTTATAGGTAAAAACGACTGTTTTTCCATCCGGAGAGATGGAAGGATAACGCACCCAGTTTGGTGTCACCTGGGCGTGTAGCATTGTAGCAAATAAAATGCCGGTCAGTAGCAGTGTATTCTTCATGTTTAGGTGTAAAAACTGCGAACCAAGATAAGTCAATCGCCTAGAGAAGCCGTAGACTTTAACACTAGCCGTTAATTTTTCTTTATCAATGGCCGAATCCGGCTAATTCCAAAGAATAATTACCTTTAGCCCGCCCCAAACCCCATAAGTATGAATAGCCGGAGAGTCCTATTGTTCACTTTGGGCGTATTCATTTTCTTTCTTGCCTGTGTCGATCCCAAGACCCGATCCCAAGTAGAACGCCAACGGGAAGAGACCAGATCAACTCTTGAAACCTTGCAAAAGGAACTGGAGGAGGAGGAAGAAAATATTGAACGTCTTAAAAAGGAAATTGAGCTCGCTGAATCGGAATACCACAAAAGCCAGGAAGAAGAAACCTTTGTGGTTATCTTGCCTGAAGGAGAACAAAAATCGTCCCCTGCTCTGCCTGAGAGTAAGCAAACCAACACCTTACAAAAGATCTGGGTAGAAGACAGCATCGCTACAGACCAAGGTCCTCTGGGATTGCGTCATCTGCTCTTAGTGCAAAAACAACCATCAGAATCTTTGGTGGGATGGATGTCTCAATTTGTTTCAGAAAACTCCCTGTATACCTCGGATTACTTTATACGTTTTATGCAGTTTTCTGGCCGTCCAAGTGCCAATAAAGTCACCGAAGTAGATCCTGTGGATTTATACATTTTAGTTCAACCGAACCGCTTAGAAAGCTCTGCAAAGACCTATTTGATTCGGGGACTTTACTCGCCTCAGACCAAACGAGGCGATACCAGCGAAAAAGGCACCTATTTGCTCCTGAATCACGGATTGCTTAACCGAAAAACCGATAGTCTTTGGATTGATGAAGATGCTCTGCGCTTGACAGACGGAAGACCTTGATTTTTTTTGCATCTTGTCTAAGGCTAAATACCTCATCATGAGACGCTCCTTATTCTACCTTTTCTTTCTTACTCTTTTGGCTTGTACAGAAGCAGAACAAGACGAAAACGAGGTTCGCCTATTATCAGGCCAATGGCAGTTATCTAACATTTCTGGAGGACTTACAGGGTCAAGTACGGATTTTAACCCTGGAGAATTGAAATGGAATATTAACCTTTTTGCTTCTGTGGTTAGCGTCTCGTCAAACTTAGACGAAAACGACCCTAAAAGAGGACAGTTTCCCCTTGCGAATGGTGTTTATTCATTTGATTTAATCCAACAAGAAGAGGAACTTCGTTACACCTATGATTTTATTGTCGAAGGAGAAAGATTGGGCACCTTGTCCTGGAGACAAAATCGATTGCGGCTTGACGCCGGTACAGCGGCAGATGGTCTCCTCTATGTTTTCAGTCGTTAAATATCTTCCTTTTAAGCAAAAGCTAAATTCAGGTTAAATAGAGCTCTCCCAAACAGCACAGGTTCTTCCAACCCCTAATTTTGTAGTCCGTTTGTGGCATACGTTTTGCTACTTTTTTTCGTTATAAGAGAGAGAATAAACTATGTGGACTGATTCCCAACTACAAGAACTGATTGAATTGCTTCCCAACCTGGCTTTGGCCTGGGTGCTCCTGGGAGCGATTTGCTATGTTCTATTTCAGAGCAGTCGTTTTGTTATCAGAAACATTGCTTACTACCCGGCACAGCCTCCTGTTCGTCGAAAAAACGTGAAGCGTAGCATTGCTACCTCAATGTTGTCCAGTTTACTTATTATTTTATTCGTTGGATTAACCCAAATCAACTACTGGGAACGCCTCTATGTGGAGTTCCTCTTGTGGATACAGTAAACTTTAACACCCCTAGGCGTAACTTTTGATTTTATCGGGCGTCTATCTATTAAAACGAACATCATGCTAAAAGGCCGTCACATCCTTCTCATCGTCCTCCTTTCCCAAGTCGGATCGGTGGTCGTGGATCTCTATCAACATCGTTCGCAAGGCCTTTTCTACTTTTCTAACCTGGATATACACAACCTGAGCCTCTTGGGTTTTTATGGTTTATTGTATGCGGCAATCGCTTTGGTGTTTTACGGACTATTCCGGTGGATGGGTCGGATGATGTAATTTCGCCATTCCCTTTCCTACTCACTCAACCTAACGCCTTCCTCCCTCAATAGCGCTTGCCACCAGAAGCCCTTCCATGTATTTTGCGGAAAAGCTTCACCCATGAAAGCACTCTGCGTACTTGTTCTTCTCTCTTGTTTCAGCCTTTCCTGCAAGAGTTATCAAACGCTGGCACCGGAAACGACTGCCCTCAAAAAATAAGCGGCTATGTTCCCGTAGATCCTTTGGAATATGCCCATCCTATTCAACTCTTTCAAAAGCAACAAAGCCTGCGCAAGCATTTAGGGCAGTGCTCAAAACAAGAAAAACTGGACTTTCTTATCAACGAAAATGTCTTGGTCTCGGTTTTGGAGCACGATCGGGGAGGCGATCTCAGTGTGAGCAATAGCTTTGTGTCAAAAAAGAATTCCTCGTACCGCGTGATTATGGATTATTCCAAGTTCCGAACGGTGAATTCCGAGGAATGTGGTCAGGCCCGTATCGGGGTGGGATTGCGGCTGGTGGCCCACATCAAAGCCCATAAATCCAACATCAATTTTGGCGATCTCTTCGCTTTGGGTTTGGCCGCAGAATCGAATCATATTTCAGGCACACTTTCAATTGAGATTATCGGTATTAAATCTAGGGAAGTAACAGGTACCCTGCCTCTTCCAAGCGAAATCAATCGTACCAGTATTCAACAAGCCATGCAAGCCCTGTCGACGATTAAATCCAGAATATACGACCAGACTACACAAATACATCCTCAAGTAATCGCGATAAAAACCTGTTCGGAAGACCCCGCTCAATACGATAACCTCATCGGAGAATTAGGCAAGCGTAATGATAAGAATCAACAGTGGGAATGGCGTTATTGACTGGAATCAGCTTCATGATATTGACGTATAGCATTGAGCTCCCTTTGCAGACTTTGCACTTCTTCCATATGGCGGATTTCCATCCGCTTCAGCCTTTCTTCTAATTCCTTTTCGCTGACTTTGGGCTCGCCGAATAAAGTCCATACCACTGCTGTTGAGGAAACCAAAAAACTGAAACCCAACATACACAAGAGCAAAATGATCCACTGCCGCTCCCTTTTCAGGGAAGACTTCGTACTTTTTTTCATAGGTTTCTTCTTAGAAGAACGCCCTCCGCCCAGGTGTTGTAAGAAGGTATCCCACTTTTCCTCTTCCTGAATAAACAGATTTTTAAAGCCACCGCTTTCCAGAAACTCATCCGTATAGGCGGTCGAGGACAACATGAAGACTTTCACTCCATTTCCGCTGATGGTATCCAGGAGTTGGTTGTCGTATTCCAGAATCTCTTCGATCAGTTTCTCAGCAAATTTCCGGTCGTAGTTGGGTCTTAGAAATTCGTCATAGAGTAGCTGTGTCTCAAAGTAATCGTCCCGGGAACAGGCGTACTCAAGAAACTTGTCTTTCAATTCAGACTTGAAAAACTCGGTCATGTTGGGGTGCGCTGATTAGGTGTTTAAGCGAACCCTAAATGTAAAAAAAGAAAAGGGATCCTTGCGCTCACTTTGCAAGAATCCCAATTCCAGGAACTAATCCCTATTCAAAAATTTTTCACACTTATTGGTAGACGCGGATGTAATCAACTTCCATTGTAGAAGAACTGAAGGCCGGATCAATTGCTCCGCCAAAGTTTCCTCCCATGGCTACATTGAGAATCAAAAAGAAATCTTTGTTAAACGGTAGACTTCCACTATTACTAAGTGCTCCGTATTCTTCGTCGTTAATCAGGAATCGAATGGTATTTTCGGACCAGATGATGGAATACACATTAAAGTCGTCTGACACCCCTTCAACAACCGTGTTAACGGATCTGGAATTTCCTCCAAAGTTAGCCGGATCGTGGGTGGATCCAAAAATGGTATTCTGTTGGTTACCTACGTGTTCCATAATGTCAATTTCTCCGGCAGCAGGCCATGCATTGGTTTCAAAATCTGATCCGAGGAGCCAAAGTGCTGGCCAAGTTCCACCGCCTGTAGGCAGTTTAGCTCGAATGTCTACCCGTCCGTATTGGAACTCAAACTTCTGGTAAGTTTGAATTCTGGAGGAGGTGTAAGCACTTCCGGCGAAGTTTTCTTGGCGCGCGGTGATTTTTAGCATCCCATCCTCCACTACAATATTCTCAGGTCGATCGGTGTAGTACTGGGATTCTCCGTTACCCCAGCCGTTCTCACCGGTCCCGATTTCGTAGTTCCAGGTAGCGGTATCCAGAGTCCCCGTATCAAACTCCTCCTCAAAAATCAAGGTATCAAAGACTGGATCTTCGCCTCCACCTCCACTGCCTGCATCTTCAGGAACAAAAGTGGAGTACCAAGCCAATGGATCGTCTCCGTTAAAAGGAGAACTAATTCCTCGTAATACCAGTTTATCGGCAGTCAATTCAACAATCTCGTATTCTCCGGAAACCACTACCCAGTAGCTCATAAAGCTGTCTCCTACATCCAGGGTACGCGTACCATCGGCATTGTCGATGATGACAAAGTTTTCCTGAAAGGGAACTTGGGTGGTTATATCACGGCACTCATCAACAAACTGTCCTGGTGTTGCATCAGGGAAGAAGCGATTGACTTCTGCCCAGTTGATAAAGACCTCGTTATTTGCACCGGGATCTAGGGTGAAGTTGTAATTGTCATTATCGTCATAGCTGAAGGTCAGCACGTCGTCATAAAGACAAGTGTTCAACTGATTGGGTCCTGCACTAAAAAATTCAGGGAAGTTATTGGTTAAAGGTCCAACTCCAAAGTGTCCGGCTACCGTCTGATCCCAAACCCAACGCTTGGATCCGCTTCCTCCAATCATTTCGAGTGTAGACTGATCGATAAAAAGTCGCACATCCATATCCAAAAACACCGTTGTGCTCGAGCTAACGCCTCCAACACCAAATGCAATCACAGATACTGGAGCCTGGTATTGACCGGACTGAGTAAAGCGGAAACTCGCCGTCTCTCCTGGCGAAAGTACCTGCGGTGTTGCACCGGGCGTAAAGATCACGTGAAAGTACAAGGCATCATCCGCCGTTGGACTCACGGTAACATTTCCTGATTGGTCATTTAAAACTGTCGCGTTAACCGACAAGTTCATCGGGACCACTATGGTCTGCAACTCCGGCTCCTCCTCCTGACAAGAAATCAGAAGGACCAGGCCTAAGAAGAGCACACTGTATTTGTTCAATATCTTTCTCATGTTCATCTCTTGTCTTATTTGTACATGTAGATGTTGTCGATATATACCTCACCAGAGTTGATCAAGTCAACAACAAACTGCTGGATGTTCGCACTACCACCAAGACCAAGGCCTTGAAGTTCAGTGAAGGTATAGTCAAAAGACAACCACTGCCCTTGAGCAATCGCTGGACTAGAACTGTCATTCACTACCATAACGGCCTCGGTAACACTTCCTCCGATATCTACGAATTTGAAGAGTGCTTGCGTATCTGCAGCAACCTCGTTCGGGAACCACAAGTCAAATCTCAAGTTGGTCATACCGGCCGCGGCCGCATCAATTTGGTTTGCACCACCAAGCTCAATGACTTGGAAGTTTCCGCCACCTCCATCAACGAAGGTGTACTTCAACGCCATGTTTCCTCCAAGGTCTACTTCTTCAAAAGCAGCAGAACCATAGAAGTTGAAACCATCTCTGGGGACATCCGTGTAGCTATCAGAGTAAATACTGATTACATCAGCAGCATCCTGAGTAGGAGCAGCAGGGCCCATTGTCGGAGCAATAGGTGCACCCGCAGAGTTGTTGTAGAAATACAAGTTATCCAAATACACCTCACCCGAGTTAATCAAATCGATCACGAACTGCTGGATGTTTGCGCTTCCACCCAATCCAAGTCCTTCTAGCTCCGTAATAGTGAAATCAAAATTCAACCACTGACCTTGTGCAATCGCAGGGTTCGAAGAGCTGTTCACGGTGATTAAGGCCTCCGTAACACTTCCACCGATATCAACCAGCTTGAAGAGTGCCTGTGTATCGGCCGCAACCTCGTTCGGGAACCAAGCGTCAAAACGGAAGTTGGTCATTCCAGCACCAGCGGCATCAATTTGGTTAGCACCACCAAGCTCAATGACCTGGAAGTTTCCGCCACCTCCGTCAACGAAAGTGTACTTGAGCGCCATGTTTCCACCGAGGTCTACTTCTTCAAAAGCAGCGGAGCCGTATAGGTTGAAACCATCTCTTGGGTTATCGGTGTAACTATCTGAGTAAATACTGATCACATCAGCAGCGTCCTGAGTTGGAGCATCTGGTCCCATCGTTGGAGCGATTGGGCCTCCGCCTCCGCCTCCACTACCGTCGTTGTAGAAGTAAAGGTTATCCAAGTATACTTCACCAGAGTTGATCAAGTCAACAACAAATTGCTGAATATTAGAGCTTCCACCCAATCCAAGTCCTTGCAATTCGGCAATGGTGAAATCAAAGTTCAACCACTGTCCTTGCGCGATGGCTGGGTTCGAAGAACTGTTTACGGTAATAATAGCCTCCGTAACACTTCCACCGATATCAACCAGCTTGAAGAGTGCCTGTGTATCGGCCGCAACCTCGTTCGGGAACCAAGCGTCAAAACGGAAGTTGGTCATTCCAGCACCAGCGGCATCAATTTGGTTAGCACCACCAAGCTCAATGACCTGGAAGTTTCCGCCACCTCCGTCAACGAAGGTGTACTTGAGCGCCATGTTTCCACCGAGGTCTACTTCTTCAAAAGCAGCGGAGCCGTAGAAATTGAAACCGTCTCTTGGGTTGTCGGTGTAGCTATCAGAGTAAATACTAATTACATCAGCAGCATCCTGAGTTGGAGCGTCAGGTCCCATCGTCGGAGCGATTGGGCCTCCACCTCCACCTCCATTGTCCACATAGAACAAGAGGTTGTCCAGATACACTTCACCCGAGTTGATCAAATCGATCACGAATTGCTGAATGTTATTTCCTGCACCCAATCCAAGACCTTGCAATTCAGCAATAGTGAAATCAAAAGTCAACCACTGTCCTTGAGCAATGGCAGGATCAGAAGAAGCATTCACATTGATCAGTGCTTCTGTAACTGTTGCTCCATTGATATCAACCAATTTGAAGAGCGCAGCAGTTTCGGCCAAAACCTCATTTGGGAACCAAGCGTCAAAACGGAAGTTGGTCATACCAGCACCAACGGCGTCGATTTGATTCGCCCCTAATTCAATCACTTGGAAATTTCCTCCACCACCTTCTACGAAAGTGTATTTAAGTGCCATATTTCCTCCCAGGTCTACTTCTTCAAATGCCGCAGAACCGTAGAAGTTAAATCCGTCTCTTGGGTTATCTGTATAACTGTCTGAGTAAATACTGATCACGTCAGCTGCATCAAAAGAAGGTGCATCAGGTCCAACGGATGGAGCCATGGGTCCACCGCCGCCGCCAGTTCCGTCTTGAGCAATATCATCCAGGTAGAAGGTTCCCGGTGTTGTTCCAGGGCCGTCAATAAAAAGAGTAATTGTAGCATACTGTCCCGTTGGAACGAAAGGCTCACCTACGCCCTGAGATCCGTCGATAAAACTCTTAACGGCATTGACAGCAAAGTCAAAACTCAAGTCTTCCCATCCAGATCCGCCGTGGGTTACCACCACTTCGTTCTGACGCTCTCCGTTGACTCCACCCTCAAATTTCAAGAGAATAGGTAAAGAAACAGTCGACCATAGTTTCATGGTAATGGTCTTGTTGTCTCCACTAAAATCAACTGGGGTATCCAGTTCCCAGAAAAGACCTTCCCAGTTCACACCAGAGTTCGTTACCGCAGCCACATTCGAAGCAGAAGTGTTGGCTCCGGATTGATCGGGGTTAGCGACAACTTCGTATTCCGCTCCATTAAAAGTCGTAGCCGCGTAGTCTACACCCGCAACATCAAAGGTCAATGGCAATTCCAAGAGGTCCGTTCCTCCACCGCCACCGGTGCTTTGATCGATATCATCCATGTAGAAGGTTCCGGCTGTTGTACCAGGACCATCAACAAAGAGTACAATAGTTCCGTACTGTCCGGTTGGGACGAAGGGTTCACCTACTCCTTGTGAACCGTCAATGAAACTCTTCACCGCGTTTACACCAAAGTCAAAGCTCAACTCTTCCCATCCAGTACCTCCGTGATCTACAACCACTTCGTTCTCGCGTTCTCCATTAACTCCTCCTTCAAATTTCAAGAGAATAGGCAGAGCTACATTAGACCAGAATTTCATGGTAATGGTCTTATTGTCACCGCTAAAGTCTACTGGAGTCCCTAAAGTAAAGGCTCCTCCTTCAAAGGCATTTCCGCTATTGGTGATCGCACCAACTTTGGATTCTTCTGTATTGGCTCCTGAAAGGTCAGGGTTGTCAACCACTTCGTAGCTCGCACCGTTGAATGTTCCAAAGGCGTAATTTACGGTTGGGATATCGAAAGTAATTGGCAGTACAATCGGATCACTAGCTCCGGTAATGGAAACCGTTTCGCTGTATTCGATGGTTGTTGCGCTGGCACTTCTAGCCACTACTCGAATGGTGTAGTCTCCTACTTCTGCATAAAGGTGTCTGAATTCTTCACCGGCCATTTTGGTCTCTGGCGTTTCGTTTTCTACATCACCCCAGAAGACGTCAAATACAGTTGCATCGTCCGCAGTTGGAGTAAAGAGAACCTCGAATGGATTCGCCTGGCTGATTTCAATATCAACCTCGAGGTTGGTCGGCTGCGTAAAGGCAATGGTTATCACCCGATTCAGTTCCGACGTCAAGCCCGTTGGTCCAATGGCCACGACGCGCAAAAGGAATTCTCCTTCTGCATAGACATGAGTAACGGTTTCGCCTGGGGCGACTTCCGTTGGTGTTTCGTTGTCAACGTCTCCGAAGTACACTTCGAAAACAGATGCACCAACCGCAGTTGGAGTAACGCTTACTTCGCCACTCTCATCCTGGGCAATGTCGAAGATGGCATTGACATTGGTAGGCGCAGAGATATCCTGTAATACATAGGATACGATCTCCTCTTCTTCACAGGCCGTAAAAGACAATGCGGCCAAAAGAAATACAAATACGTTTTTAAGTTGTTTCATCTTCATCAATTTTATTTTTAGTACCCTGGATTTTGAGCCCAGCGATTGCCAGCAAGTTCAATTTCGATGGCGGGAATGGGAAATAATTCGTGTTTACCGGTTTGAAAACCGTCAATTTCGGTGGCTGCTCTTCCGGTGCGAACCAAGTCAAAGAAACGGTGGCCTTCGCCAACCAATTCAACTCTTCTCTCTTGGTAAATCGCATCGGTCAAAGTAGATCCTGTAGCCATGACATCAGCCAATCCAGCGCGGGTACGCACCCGGTTTAGATAAGTTTGAGCCAAAGCCTCGTTGATCCCACCACGATTCAGGGCTTCTGCTGCCATCAACAGAACATCAGCAAAGCGAATCGCTCTGTAGTTGTTCGGGTTCGTTAAGTTGGCATCCCCTGTATTTAAATCACCCTGACGGGCGATATACTTTCTGTTGTAGTAACCAGTATGTTCAAAACCTTCCACGAAGGAAATCCCTGCTCCACTTGCGAAGTCTTGGTTGGCTTCTGCCCAAGAGTTGATGTCCAAAATGGCTATGTCTCTTCTCAGGTCACCATCTTCAAAAGCATCATAGGCTTCCTGAACTGGAACATTAAAACTAAAGCCTGATTCGAATAAAGGACCAGCATAGTTACGGATTCCATTAAACCCTACAGCCACGTTTCCTTCACTGCATTGAAGACATCCAAAACCAGCTCCCTCAATGTCAGTATACTGGACCTCGAAAACAGATTCAATATTGTTTTCGTTGTCGTTCTCAAACATAGTGCTGTAATCAGCAAGCAGGTCATAGGTACCAGAATTAATCAAGTCATTCAATACGTTAGCCGCTTCTGTAAACTTGTCCTGGTACAAATAGGCCTTCCCTAAAAGAGCCTGTGCAGCTCCTCTGGTCGCACGACCCGTTTGTGATTGTACCTCTGGCAAATTATCGATCGCGAAGAGCAAGTCCTGCTCAATTTGAGCGTAGACCTCCGCTACAGGAGTTCGCTCGACAACATCTTGATCACCAAACAAGAGACGGCGATCAACTGAAAGAGGCACATCACCAAACCACTTGACAAGCTCGAAGTAATAGTAAGCTCTTAAGAAGGTCGCTTCGGCGATAATAACATTCTTACCGGCAAAATCCGTCTTGTCTTTGAACTCGAGAATATAATTGGCCCTGTTCACCCCGGAGAACATCCAGCCCCACATATCCTGTAGTTGCTGATTCAGCGGTGTGTGAACCATGTCATCGATTTCTTGAATACCTGGCACATCGGTAGCACTTTCACCACCGGCCAAGGTGTTGTCCGAGGCAATTTCGCCCAGCATGACATTGATATAGGTCGACTGCAACAAGTCATAAGCCGCAATAAGTGCGTTTTGGTAGTCTTGTTCAGTATTGAAAAAGTTTTCGGAATCTTCCTCAAACGAATCCACATCAAGGAACTCGTCCGAACAGCTCAAGGGCATAAAGGCCACAATTGCTATCGCGAAGAATCTTTTGAGTTTTGTTTCGAAATTCATCTGCTTAGAATTTGAAGTTTACGCCTAAGAAATATGTTCTGGGGACCGGGTAGAACCCTTGGTCAATCCCTCCTCCAATTGGTGCTCCTGATGAGGCACTTGGATCGTATCCTTTGTACTCAGTGAAGGTGTACAAGTTGTTTACCGAGAGGTAAAAACGAAGTGAGTCAGCACCCATCTTCTCCATCCAGTCACTCGGCAGGGTATAACCCAGTTGAACATTCTGGATACGGACAAAAGAACCATCCTCTACAAAGAAGTCAGAGAATAAGGTGTTGGAAGTTGCTCCTGTGGTTACCCGTGGGAAAGTTGTACTTGTGCCTTCTCCTCTCCAACGGTTCAGCGTGTAAACAGAACGGTTTACCAAAGGCTGGTTACGCTCGTAGTTACGCACAATCTCATTCCCGATCGAAGCAAAAGCATAGGCTCCAAAATCCCAATTCTTATAGTTCACAGAAATATTCAGACCCATGGTAGCGTCCGGAATAGGATCCCCGATATAAGTACGGTCGTCCAGGTCAATGACCCCATCCCCGTTTTGATCTACAAAGCGAAGATCACCAGGAGCGGCGTTTGCCTGAGTGGCGTGAGCCGAAACTTCTCCGACATTCTGGAAAAGACCGTCTGTTTCAAGACCGTAGAAGTAGCCTAAAGGGAATCCATCCTCCATTCTTGATGGTGGTTCTTGTCCAACACCAAAGGCACCTCCGGGAATAAACCCAACACCATTGTTTACCGAAATCACCTCGTTATCGAGGAAGGTGACGTTGTAATTAATTCCAAAACTCAGGTCCTCATTGATGCTTTCATCGTATCCGAAAGCAAACTCAAAACCGCGATTCTCTACGGTACCGGCATTTACCACAGGAGATCCAGATCCAGGGGCAGAAGCTCCTAGAATTCCAGAAACCGGTGGACTAACCAAAAGGTTTTCGGTACGGCGGTTAAAGTAATCTGCAGTGATGTTTACGTGATCCTTAAAGAGTCGCATATCGACACCAACGTCGAGTGTCTTTTGCTCTTCCCATTGGATTTCAGGATTAGATATTAAACCAACAGCCTGTCCAAAGAGAAGTTGATCATCAAACACATAGGCACCTTCTCCAGATAAAACGGAACGGAAGGCATTCGCAGGAATTCTATCGTTACCGACAATACCGTAACTGCCTCTGAATTTCATGAAGGTAATGAAGTTGCTATCCCGCAAGAATTCCTCTTCAGAAACGACCCATCCCGCAGAACCGGAAGGGAACCATCCAAAGCGGTTTCTAGGACCGAAGGCGGTAGAACCGTCACGACGAATAACCGCTGATAATAGGTATTTGCCAGCGTAGTTGTATTGGACTCGAGCGAAATAGGACAGTAAGCGTGAATCGAATTCATCACCCCCGTTGATGAAGTTATCTACTACATCGGAAGCGTTTTCGATAAAGGCGTTTTTAAAGCTGTTATCCGGAATATCGAAACCCGTAAAGCCAGAGAATTTTCCTCTTGTTTTGAAAACAGACATACCCAAAGTCGCCTTGAGATCGTGATTTTCTCCCAATATAGTATCGTAGTTCAAGAAAGCATCAAAGGTGTAATCACGGAAGATGTTATCGCTTGTACTCACTACGTTTCGGTCAATATTGAATACCTTTCCTGAACCGTAGAATACTTCAGGTAAGAAGCTGCGTCCTTCTACTTCAGCGTAGTTGAACTGCAAACTAGTTACAGCGGTGATATTTGGAAGCACTTCATAATCCAAACCAAACTTTCCACTGATACGCTGAACGTCCGTATCGTTGAAAGTATTCGCGATTTGAGCAACAGGGTTAATAACCTCGTTCCCTAAACCTTCTGCCAAAGTGAAGTCTCCGTTAGCGTCGCGAACAGAAAAAGTTGGCGCATTATTCAGGGCGTTAAATAGAACAGATCCCAAAGAGTTTTCTGGCAAGGCACTACGTTCTGTACCTGTATAGAGTAGGTTCGCGGTAAGCTTTACTTTCTCAAAGAGGTCTAGGTTGTAGTTAATTCTGGTGGTCCAACGCTTGAAGTTGGCCTTATCACCACCGACGATACCATCTTGGGTCAAGAGAGAAGCACTTGCGGAGTAAGTGGATTTTTCACCACCTCCAGAAACAGAGATATCGTGATTGAAAATAGGAGCACGTTGGAAGACACGGTCTTGCCAATCGGTGCCCTGTCCTAAGTTTCCAACAACTGGAAAAGGATTGGGTTGCCCGCCAGCAGCATGCGCCTCGTTAACTATAAGAGCGTATTCCGTTGCATTGAGTAAAGGCAGTCTGCGGGAAGTTTCCTGAAATCCTCCATAGGCATTATAACTGAACTTAAGTCCAGTGTTGCGACGCCCCGTTTTGGTTGTAATGAGTACTACCCCGTTTGCCGCTCGCACACCATAAATACCTGCGGTGGCATCCTTGAGAACGTTGATACTTTCGATATCACCAGGGTTAATCACACTGAGGTCCTCAATGACGTTCCCATCAACCAAAATCAGCGGTCGGTTATCCCCATTGGTCGAGATACCCCGAATACGAATATTAGAAGCAGCTCCTGGTGAACCAGAACTGGAGGTGATTTGTACCCCGGCTACCTGTCCTTGTAGCGCTTGTTCAATTCTTTGGGGATTCAATTCTTCGATTGTTTCAGAACCTACAACAGAAACTGCCCCTGTAATCTCCTTTTTGGTTTGTGTACCATATCCAATTACAACAACCTCATCCAAAGAATTGAGGTCTTCTTGTAAGTAAACATTGTACACCGCAAGCTCACTAACAGTTACTTCCTGTGTTTTGAAACTAATATAGGAGAACACAAGTACGTCCCCTACATTCACGTCCGACAAGACAAAGTTGCCATCAAAATCGGTACTGGTACCCTTCGCTGTTCCTTTTACCACAACGTTCACTCCAGGGAGCGGTTCGTTTAGACCTGCGTCGTAAACCGTACCGCTAACTCTTTTCTGAGCGTAGATGGAACATGAAAAAACTGCGAGAACCAGTAACAGTAATTCTCTTTTCATTTGTTGAATTGTTTGGATTACAATATAAGCGGAAGTAGTGGCTTATTCCGGTTATAAAAACACAACAAAACTCGAAGACGGTAAGAATTTCCTTCATAAATCACCAAATACTCAAAAAAAACCCAGTGTAGTTGGGATATACGCAATAATCACCCTTCTATTAACTTGGGCTTAACCTTTTGCAAGAAAAAGAACTAATCAGGGTATTGTAGTGGCGATGTAGAGGTGTGTAAAGGTTGGAGTAGAGTTGCTAAACCTCAAGTATATAGTCGATAAGACTCTGTTTAGCCTGGATTCCCAGCTTTTTACGCAAACGGTATCGCTTCACTTCTACACTCTTAACGGAGATATTTAGTAATGGTGCGATTTCCTTAGAACTTAAATTAAGACGTAAATAGGCGCAGATTTTTAAGTCATTAGAGGTTAAATCTGGGTGCGTTTTTTTGATTTTCTTCAGAAAGTGTTGATCAGCCTGATTAAAGGCATTTTCGAAAAACTTCCAATCGTCCTCATTACTAAGACTCCTATTAATCTTCCTAATAATGGGCTTCACTTCATCCAGATCCGTCGACTGTAATTGCTTTTTTATTTCGTTAAGAAATTCATTCTTCTTGATCATACTCATTGTAGAAACCGCAAGCTCACGGTTTTTACTTTCCATTTCTTGCTGCAAACGCTCGTATTCCATTTGAGTAATTCTCTGCTGAGCTTCCCTACTCTCTTGTATCCGCTCCTCCTGTGCTTTTAAATCGAGCCTTTCTTGTTCCTTTTTATAGTAGGATCTGTAGATGTAATGTATTACTAAGAGGCTAATAGGAAGCCGAGAATATAAAGCACAACCGCCCACCATCGGGCATACCAAGGAGACTTTATGACCAAACCAATCTGGAGATCATTGGTATTGAAACTCATATTAATACGTGATCTGAACTCAACATTGTATTCGCCAATGGGTAATCCAGAAAGTCTGATGATAGGATCTGTGGTCCAATCAGACCATGCATCTACCTCTCCAGGAATTCTGTACTGGTAATATACCTCCTGATAAACGGGAATTTGGTTCACACCCATCTCCAATACAAGCTCCCCAGGCTCGTCTCCAAGATCAAATTCTAAATCCTGAATATTCAATACGCGGCTTTCCTGGGAAAATAGTTCTTGATGCGCGGATAAAAGACTTAGTTCATGAGGATTTTCGCCCAATTTGGTTATGTCCAGAATTAAAAAGCCTTCATTCCTACCGATCAAATAGGACTCTTCACCAATTCGACTTATACATTCAAAACCCGCTGTTCCCAAGGTTTGTCTTACCTCCGTACTAAGATCCAATTGCTGGCCCACGAATCGTCCATCAATTTTTTGTTGTGAAATAAGGAAAAGACCATTCTGACCAATACCCCAAAGTACGCCCCCAGCTTCATCAGGAATAAGAATCCCTTCCAGGCTGTCAGAATCAGAATGTAGCAGCCTCATTAAGGTGGTATCTCTGGTCCATTGTGAATTCGCCTGATCCCACACTTCTATCCCATTATTATGGCCGTAAATCGAGTAATCTCTAAATTGAATCAAAGCACTACTTTGCCCATAAGGTGTGTGCTGATTCAGTAAGTTTGCCTGAGTAAAATCTTCATTCAGTTTTACATTAAACAGACCCTTGTATTCATGGTTCACACATAAGGTGTTTTCACCTGTCCAAACAAAAAATCGAGAAGTGACACTAAACCCTGGTATCTGCCTTAAAAACTCCCAATTTCCAGTTTGACTACTGAGCACTCCTAACCCCTCATAGGTACCCAAGAGATGCAGATCCGGTCGATCAGGAACATCTTGAATAGTAAAAACACCTGTTCCTTTATTCAACCACACAAACTGATTGTTTTGGTAACGAAAAACACCGGAATTGTGCCCGCCTAACAAAACATCGCCCTCTTGTTTTAAGGTCCAAACCTGACCTGAACTGCCCGGTATTAATTCGAATCGACTTTCAGGCCCATCCACATACTTATATAAGCCCTGATTCGTCCCTAAGAAAAGTTGATCCTCTACTCGAGCTGCGGCATAGACGACACCGAGCTCTCCCAGTTCATCTCGGTACTCCCTAAAGGCTGATTGCTGAAACAAGAGACTAATTCCGTTGTCTAAACCCAACCAAAGTACGCCCTGTTGATCCTCAAAAATATTCAGCACAGTGTTGTTCAGCAAGCCCTTAGATCGGTCAATTTTAGAAAGGATTCTTCCCTCCTCATCCAAAACAATTACCCCCTTATTAATCGTACCAAGAATCCATTCTCGTTTCTTGGTATACAGGGCACTGTACACCTTAACTCCTCTTAAATTCTTTTCATCAATGGGCCGCCAGGAAGTCAGATTTTCATGCTCCCAAACAAAAAATTCTCCATCCTCATTAATCATTACAATCTCAGTCCCTACCACCGAAATTTGAACCACTACCTTGTCGGATATTCCTTGTCCGCCTGCGAATGGCCGGGTTTTACCTTCATATAATTCAACAATACCTTCATCTGCTATTTGAAAAAGAAGGCGGTCCTTAACTCGAAACAGCCGGGCTCTTTCAGAAGGTGCTTCAACATAATGAATAGTAGCAGTTTCCGAATTGTAGAAATAAAGCCTTTTTAAGGATTGAAAGATGAAGTAGTTGCCAAACTGGGTAATATTCCAGAACTCCTCGTCCTCGCCGAGCTCTTCACTCATTTGATTGACTAGAGAGGTGAATTGAAGCCTTCCACTATTTCCTTTATCCCAGTAACCAAAGTCACCGTAGCACCCCATATAAATTCGGTTACCGACAGCATGGAGTGCACGAACCTCAGAATGGTTGGGTGAAGGGTACAATCTCCAATTAAGGCCATCATACTCTAACATACCCGCATTATTCGCTGTATAAATTTTGCCGTTTTCAGTCTGAGCGATCGCCCAATTCTGATTTCGGGCTTGGTAGTCGGATGGACTAAAGTTTTTAATGGGGTAGGTGCCTTGCCCTAAGAGCAGGCTTTGAATAAAAACGAATAAGAAAAAGAGTCTGTACCTCATGCACATGGAAGAAAGCACCCGCCGTTAACTGAAAAATAGAAGTGCTCGTTACTGAATTTCGGCGCTCAAACCAGCGTCTAATAATGCTGAACAGCGAGGCTTCAAATCATCATACTCCCCCGTCTTCACAGTACACTTTCCGTTGTGATGAACGATGAGTGAGCACTGTTCCGCTTGTTCAGGGCTGTGGTCGCATACACGAATAAGGGTGGTGATTACATGCTCAAATGTGTTGACATCGTCATTGAACAGAATCAATTCGTTTTGCAAGCTTTCCTGCTCCTCCAAGAGGAGTTCTACCGAAACCTTTTCCTTAACAGCCATGCCGTTTGCTTTTCTCTAAAATACATATTTTGCTGCCACCCAATTGTCCCGGACTCGTTTTTTTTCGAGTCGGCCGCCTGCTGCTTCGCATTTCTCGCTGATCAAGGGCAGGTCTTCGGTATAGAAACCGCTGAGCAGAAGGGCCCCTCCTTCCTGGAGCGTATCGACATAGAGCGGAATATCCTGCAAAAGAATATTGCGATTAATATTGGCTAATACCCAGTTGAACTGAGCCGGCCACCGGTGCAGAATTTGCCCATCTCCTTGGTGTACCTCGATGTTTTCGCAGCCATTCTTCTCGGTGTTTTCGCGAGAATTCTCTTCTGACCAGGCATCAATATCAACCGCTTGTAGCTGAACGGCGCCCCTTTTTTCGGCCATAATGGCCAAGACACCGGTGCCACAGCCCATATCGAGTACCGAACTACCTTCTAACTCTGCTTCAAGTAAAAACTCCAACATCATGTAGGTGGTCTGGTGATGACCTGTCCCGAAGCTCATCTTAGGAGAGATGATCAGGTCATACTCCACCTCCTTATACGGATGAAAGTCTGCCCGAACCCGGCATCGGTCACCGACCTCAATCGGGTCGAATTGCTTCTCCCACTCCGCATTCCAGTTGATATCGGGTAACTCTTCTTTACGATAAGAAAGACTTACACCTTCCATCTGACGAATACGCAATTCACTCCACCAGTTTTCTGGCAATTCTTTGGGCTGCACATAAGCGCTTAATCCCGCCGGAGTTTCTTCAAAACTATCGAAACCGACTTCAACCAATTCGGCCAACAGGATATCCCGAAAGCCATCAAGCGGCTCTAAATCAAAATGAAAAACCCAATAGGGCTGAGAAGTTGTCATTTAACCTGCAGCTGCAATAATCGCGACGAAGTCATCTGCTTTTAGAGAAGCGCCTCCGATTAACCCTCCATCGACGTCGGGTTGAGAGAAGATTTCTTCCGCATTCGCCGGCTTTACACTTCCGCCATAGAGTATACGAACCGCATCAGCGACTCCAGCACCTACTTCTTTAGCCAACAACTGGCGAATGAAAGCATGCATCTCCTGCGCTTGCGCAGGACTGGCTGTTTCGCCTGTTCCAATAGCCCAAACAGGCTCATAGGCCAAAACCAGAGACTTCCATTGAGAAGCATCCAAATGGAAAAGGGCTTCGCGCAATTGTCGTTCTACGACTTCGAAATGACTTCCACTTTTTCGCTGACCTAACTCTTCTCCAAAACAAAAGATCACTTGCAGGTCCTTGGCCAGCGCCTGATCTACCTTCTCTTTAAGAAGTTCGTCTGATTCACCAAAATAAGATCGGCGTTCAGAGTGCCCAAGAATGACCGTACGAACACCAACAGACAACAACATATCGGCTGATACTTCACCGGTATAAGCTCCTGATTCGGCTTGGTGCATGTTCTGTGCCGCAACCCCAATAACAGAGTTCTGTAGCTGACGAACGGCCGCAGGCAGGTTGAGGAATGGAGGTGCAACAATAATTTCGGCACTCGTGTCTGGACGCTTTGCGGCAAGCTCTGTCAAGAGGGCTTCACTTTGTTCCAGTGTTTTATTCATTTTCCAGTTTCCTGCAACCAGGGGTGTTCTCATAGTGGTTCTATTGTAAATTGAGGTTCTCTTTTAAATCGTCCAAGTCATTGTGGTGCACCTTGTGGGTAATGGTTCCTCTATCGAGTACCATAACACCGGGATTGGCTCGGATCATGGTTTTTAAAGTGGTCTCGTCTGTGAAATAAAAATCAAAGGCGAGTTTGTACATCTTCTTCATTTCGGCAGCAACTTCCTTACTGGAAGCCGATAGCCCCACCACTTTGTAGTCTTTTAGAAAGGCATGCCCGGTCAGTTCAGAGAGGTCTTCAAAGACATCGGCATCGGTTTTCATCAAATCATAGGCAATGACAAAAATGACCTTTTCTTCACCTAAGAAGTAGGCCGCATAATCGGTCCCTTCCTTTTCAATTGAAAATCGTGAATGGGAGGCGTGTAGCCTTCCTGCACTTGGGTGGTTTCAACGTCTCCCGTCCATTCCCCTCCCTCAACGGTGGGGAAGTCACCGGCGGTAACTACCACTTGTTCAGCGTCTCCTACTTTAAACTTCCAAGCGTATTCGTAAATGGGCTTGGGTGCATCTTCCGGAACCAGCATTCCAGCCAAAATATTATTGCCCACCTTGTACGGACGAAAATCCTTCATCGGTAAATGGTTGAGTACACGATTGGCAATGAGCAAACAGACGACAAAGGCCATACCCGTCACATAAAGTCGAAACTTCAGGGTGGAGTAAGGTTGAATGTACTTACGGCCAATGACCATAATCACGATCAGGATCAGTAGAATGACATCTTTTATGAAAGATTCCCAAGGCGTAAGCTTGATCGCATCTCCGAAGCATCCACAGTCTGTCACCTTACCGGTATAAGCAGAATAAAAGGTCAGAAAAGTAAAAAAGAGGATCATGCCCAACAGGCTAAAGAGCGTAATCTTGGGCTTTAAGCCTACTAGCAACATAACTCCCAAAACGATTTCAATGGTGACCAGAAATAAAGCCAGCCCCAGGGAAACTGGCTCCAGAAAGGGTAAATTCAAAACGGCCTGACTGAAGTATTCCTCCAGTTTGAAGGAAAACCCAATCGGATCGTTGAGTTTGATGAGCCCACTTATAATAAAAAGCAGACCCACTAGAATTCGGGAGGTAGTGACTAGTGGTTTCAATTTGTTGATTTTATATGGATTAACGCAAACAAGGCGTAATTTATGATATCGGCGTAATTCGCGTCGATGCCTTCGCTGACCAAAGTCTTGCCAGCGTTGTCTTCAATCTGCTTGACTCGCAGCAATTTTTGAAGGATTAAGTCGGTCAAAGAAGACACCCGCATAGATCGCCAAGCCTCTCCATAATCGTGGTTTTTCTTCAGCATCAACTGCCGGGTTTCTTCCGCCTTTTTATCGTAAAAGTCCAAGGCCGTCTGCGCGTCCAAATCGGGTTCCTCGACCACCCCAAGCTCCATCTGAATGAGGGCCATGATGCAGTAGTTGACGATTCCGATGAATTCAGGTTCTTCTCCTTCATCTACCTTGCGCTCCTCGAGTTCTTGCAAGCCTCGAATGCGCTGCGCTTTAATGAAAATTTGATCCGTCAGGAAGGTAGGCGGAGTATACGCCAGGCAGTACCATAGTCGCGGCTCTTTTTCATAAACAGTTCCCGGCACTTTTCAAAGACACCGTTGTACTGTTCCAAAGTTTGATTCATCACCTGTTGCTCTTCCCCCATAAGTTCCACGAAAAATATGCACTTTTGCCAAGAATCCAAAGATAAAAAAACCACTCAAAGCAAGCCCCTTTCATGCAAATAAACTGCCGAGGACAATTGGTCGATCTTTCTGAACCTCAAGTCATGGGAATATTGAATCGCACGCCAGACTCTTTTTATGCCTCCAGTCGCTCCAATGCCTTGAGCGAACTCTTGACACAAGCCGAAAAAATGGTAAAAGAAGATGCTCTGTTTTTGGACATTGGTGGCTACAGTTCCAGGCCTGGTGCCGACCATGTTTCTGAAGAAGAAGAAATCCAGCGCGTTATACCCGCCATCAAGGCCCTTCGCAAAGCTTTTCCAAAGACCTTTTTATCGATCGATACCTTTCGATCCGCAGTCGCTGAAGCAGCTGTGCAGGCAGGGGCCGATTTAATCAACGATATCTCCGGCGGGCAGCAAGATCCCAGGATATGGGAAGTGGTGCAAAAGCAGCAAGTCCCCTACGTGGCCATGCATATGCGTGGCACCCCGCAAAACATGCAGCAACAGACCCAATACGAAGATCTTTTCAAGGAGATTGCCCTTTACTTTTCGCAACTCAAGACCAAAGCAGCTTCTCTGGGGATTAATGATTTGATCCTGGATCCGGGCTTTGGTTTTGCCAAAACCAGAGAGCAGAATTTTGAACTCCTCAACCAATTGGAACTTTTTAGGAGTTTAGGGCTACCCCTGCTCATTGGCCTGAGTCGCAAATCAATGATTTACAAAACCTTAGATACGACTGCCGAACACGCCCTGAACGGCACCACTGCTCTTCATACGGTGGCCTTACTCAAAGGCGCGTCCATTTTGCGAACCCACGATGTGGCCGAAGCCCGCGAATGCGTGCGCCTGGTGCAGGAACTGGGGCAATTTTCCTAATTTTACAAAAACCGCTTCCTTGGAGTACCTGAATTTCCTCGAATTTAAGATTACCGATTTCATCGACATACTCCTGGTCGCCCTCCTTCTCTATTACGTATACAAGCTCCTACGCGGTACCGTAGCCATCAATATTTTTATTGGGCTGGTCATCGTCTGGACCTTCTGGAACTTGACCAAATTACTGGGCATGAAAATGATCAGTAGTGTTGTTGGTGGCTTTATGCAAGTGGGTTTTATCGTACTCGTAGTGGTTTTTCAGCAGGAAATCCGAAAGTTCCTCGTCATGATCGGTTCCGCTAACTTTCCGAACAAGCAGAATTTTAGTCGCTATTTCCGGTTCCTTCGACAGCAAACCGAGATTCCGACCAAAACGGACGTCGACGCGGTGCTGCGCGCTTGCGAAAAAATGAGCTCCAACAAGACCGGGGCCCTCATTGTTATGGAACGGACCAACAGTCTCGATTTTATCAAGTCGACGGGAGATAAGATGAGTATCGAAATCACCCAGCCTATTCTCGAAAGTATCTTTTACAAAAACAGTCCCTTGCACGATGGGGCAGCCATTGTCCAGGGCAATAAAATCACAGCCACCCGGGTTATTTTGCCGGTGTCCAACGAAAGGAATATTCCACTGCGCTACGGTCTTCGCCACCGCGCGGCCATCGGAATAACCGAAAGTACCGACGCCCTTTGTCTGGTCGTGAGTGAAGAAACAGGGCAAATCTCTTACATCAAAGACCGGGCATTTGTGCCTTTCAAAACTTTGGACGAACTTTCCGAAAAAGTGAAAAAAGATTTAGGCTAACCCCCTGATAGTCTGCACCTACTAAACACCAACCCGATGAACTGCAAGAACTGCAATTTCTCGCTGCGAACCGACTACAGCTTTTGCCCAAATTGTGGCGCCAAAGTAATCCACGGAAGGATCACCTTTAAAGGACTGGTTCACGACTTTGTCGAGCGCTATTTCAATGTCGACAACACCTTTATTCGGACGATTACCCACATGCTGATCAAGCCCGAAGTCGTTATTTTGGGCTACCTCAATGGAATACGCCGGAAGTACTTAAACCCGGCCAGCCTTCTGGCCATTGCCTTAACCCTATCCGGGCTTACCTTGTTTGTGATGAAATCCTACGCCTGGGAAATGATTGATTTTGAGCTCATCAACGGCAACGGCAGCGCAGAAGCCAACCGAAAGATGTCGGCAGCCAATATGGAATACAGCACCTTCATCTTTTTGGGTTATATCCCGATTTTGGCCTTGTCTGGATTAATCGCTCTAAACGTGAAACGCTTGAGTTATGTCGAAAACATCCTCGCGGCCATTTATATTCTGGCTAATTACAGCATTTTCATGTTCCCTGTTAGCTTGGTTGCTCTTTTTGCCATCCCAAAATATTACTTGCTCATAGCTACTCTTGGGCTTCTAACCATGGCAACCTACAGTGTGTATGTCTATTGGCGACTGAATACCGAAACCGGAATCGGAACACGACTCGTACAGGCTATGGCTTTTTTAATGCTCTATGTGATGGGCTTTTTTGGGTTGTCCATTGTCACTTTTATCATCAATCTGCTCCTGGGGGTAATTGAAATCAATGACTTCTTACCGCCTGGCGCTCTCGATTAAACTGCTATGAACTGTAAAAACTGCAACAAAGCTCTGCGCACGGACTATCTGTTTTGCCCCAGTTGCGGAGCCAAGATCATTCGTAGACGACTGACGATTAGTCATTTATTGGAAGACTTTAAGGACCGCTTCCTGAATATTGACAATACCCTATTAAGGACTCTTCGCCATATGACTACGAAGCCCGAGGTGGTCATATTGGATTATATCAACGGGGTTCGAGGGAAGTACCTGAATCCGGTCTCGTACATCACCCTGACCTTGGCCTTTGTAGTTGCCAATTACTACGTTCAAGCAACCTTCTTTCCAGATATCTTAACAGTAAGCGATATGATGAATCTGGATTCCAGTAAGAATCCAGCTTTCGATCAAATGATGGCGGAAAATATGGAGAATTTTCTCCAATTTACCATTGACAATATATACCTACTCACCTTTGCAACCATCCCTTTTTTGGCCTTAACCAGTAAAGTGATTTTCTGGAAGATGAAGGACCTAAACTACAGCGAGCATATTGTTCTGAACACCTATGCCTATTCTCATGCTTATATCCTAACAACCTTAATGAGTCTTGCCAGTCTATGGAACAAAGAAGTATTTTATTGGTCTTCGGTAATGGCTTCTCTCCTTATGATTCTGTACTACGCCTTTACAATGAAGCGAGTCTTTGACCTGAGTTTTGTCGGGATTCTGGCCAGGACTATGCTGTTCTTCGCCTTTGGGGCCGTTCTCTATGTGGCCTTGATATTAATAATGATAATGATCATCTTTTTAAACCCAGAACTACGCGAGAGCTTTATCCCCAAAGAAAGCGCCTTCTTATTGGATCTACCCCAGTACTTCCTCGTCTAGGAATTGAGCTTCGTACAGGTCGCGGTAGTAACCGCCTTTTTCGAGCAGCTCTTTGTGGGTGCCTGTTTCTACAATCTGGCCGGCATCCATAACCAGAATGCGATCTGCCTTTTTGATGGTGGCCAGGCGGTGAGCAATGATAATACTGCTGCGCCCTTCGGTAATCTTATCGGTCGCCTTCTGTATGAGTTGCTCCGTATAGGTATCGACCGAAGAAGTGGCCTCGTCCAGAATCAGGATGGAGGGCTTACTGACATAGGCCCGCAAAAAGGCAATCAATTGACGCTGCCCTCCAGAAAGCATAGAACCTCTTTCCTTTACATTGTACCCGTAAGCACCTGGCAGGCTCGAAATAAACTCATGCACCCCAATCTGCTTGGCAGCATCCTCAATATCCGAGAGCTTGATATCAGGGTGCCCTAAAGAAATATTCTGCTCGATGGTATCGGCGAATAAAAAGACATCTTGAAGGACAATAGCAATGTGCTTACGCAGGGCCGATAATTCGAATTCCCGGACATCGGTTCCGTCAATGCGAATGTTTCCACTGCTGATATCGTAGAATCGATTCAGTAAGTTGATGATGGTTGACTTACCCGCTCCAGTAGCCCCTACAATGGCCAGGGTCTCCCCTGCTTTGACATCGAAGCTCACCCCGTGCAGCACTTCTTCTTCGGGAATGTAACCGAAGTGTACGTTCTCAAAACTAATTTCTCCTCGAACGGATTCCTTATACAGGGTTCCGGTATTGGGAATATGACTGTCGGTATCAAGCACCTCAAAAACACGTCTGGCAGCCACCATTCCCATTTGCAGGGTGTTGAATTTATCCGCGATATGACGCAAGGGTCTAAAGAGCAATCCAGTCAATAAAACAAAGGCGAAGATGACCCCAAACTGTGACTCCGGAATGCTCAAGTCCCGGCCAATTATTTTGAATCCGGCGTATCCTATGACCAAAGCCAAGGCTACCGAAGAGATCATTTCGGCCAAAGCGAAGAAAATGGAGTTGTACCAAATCGTCTTCAACCAGCCGGCCTTATGCTTTTCGTTAATCGCTTCGAACTGTTGCTTCTCCATTTCTTCTCGGGTAAACAACTGTACTATTTTCATCCCGGCCAGACGCTCCTGCACAAAACCATTGAGGAGGGCCACCTGGGTTCGCACTTCGGTAAAGGCCACTTTCATGGAACGCTGAAACCAACGGGTCAAAAGCAGAATAACAGGCATCAAAATAAACACGATAAGAGCGAGTTCCCAATCCATAACCAGCATAACCACCGCAACGACGACCATTTTCAGGACATCGGCGATTATCACAAAGAAACCCTGACTGAAAATTTCACCAATCTTCTGCATATCAGAAACGGCTCTTGTCACCAAGACACCTATGGAAGAGTTATCGTAATAGGTCATTTTAAATCCGATCATCTGTCGGAACAGCTTGATGCGGATATCGCGAATAACCGATTCACCGAGCCAGTTGGCGTAGTAGGTAAAAAGTAGCTGGCAGACCACTTCGGCCACCAAGACCACGGTCATCCAAATCACCAAAGTCAACAGGCGGTCTGGATCCTTACTGGTAATTCCGGAATCGACCACTTCTTGAACTAAAACCGGAGTGAGCACCGCAAAGGCCGAAAGTAGAACGGCCGCTAGAGCCACGCCGTAAAAGACAAGACGGTAGGGTTTGGTGTAGTGAATCACCCTTTTGAGCAGCTGGTAATCAAAGGTTTTTCCTTGTTCTTTCTCTTTACTCATAACCAATTTGGATGGATATCCCTATCTCAGTTGATCGGAATAGGGGTAGCGAATCGATACCAAAGATAACCCTTTTGCAGGCACCGATACCCCTGCCTGAGAACGGTCTTTGGCCTCCAAAATCTCCAGCACACTTTCAGGACTTTTCTTGTGAAACCCGACTTCGAGTAAGGTACCCACTACTGCCCTAACCATATTGCGCAAGAAGCGATCGGCTTCAATAGAAAAGACCAGAATATCCCCCTCTCTTTTCCACTCGGCCTGACGCAGGTCGCAGATATAGGTTTTTACGTCGGTCTTGCTTTTCGAAAAACACTGAAAATCCCGCTGACCCAAAAGCAGAGAAGCTGCCTTATTCATGGCTTCCACATCCAATGGCAAATGGACTCTATGCGCCCACTCTGATTCAAAAGGATCTTTCTTTTGGACGATGCGGTAACGGTAAGCCCTAGCCGTGGCATCAAAACGGGCATGGGCTTCATCGTGAAGTTTCCAAATACTCTTAACGACAATGTCTTCCGGTAAAAATCGATTCAAGCGATGCACCAGGTCTTGACAGTCCAGTTCCTCGGCAGCATCAAAATGAGCGTACATCTGATGCGCATGAACCCCAGCATCCGTTCGACCAGCACCGGTGATCTCTGTCGTTTCACCCAGGAGCAAGGTCAAGGCTTCTTCCAACCTTTCCTGCACACTTGCGGCGTCCGGTTGTTTTTGCCAGCCGTGGTAGGCCGTTCCCTTAAAGGCACATTCTAAGAAATATCGCAAGGCTTGCTGTATTTTTACCCTGTAAAGATATTCCTCTCTGTTTATCCATTCAAAATCCCATGAAGCGAATCTTTCTTCTTTCAGATACCCACGGCTACCTGGACCAACGAATTCTCCATTATGCTGAACAGGCCGATGAGATCTGGCATGCGGGAGACATGGGCAAACTCGAAGTATGCGATCAGCTCAACGCCATCGCTCCTTTACGAGGAGTCTATGGGAATATTGACGGTCATCGGGTTCGACAGGAATACCCCGAAGAATTGTACTTTGAGTGCGAAGGATGCCGCATTTATATGATCCATATTGGTGGATATCCTGGGAGATATACCCCAAAAGCCAAAGCCTTTTTGGACCGCAAGCCCGTTGATCTGTTCATCTCTGGCCATTCCCATATCCTGAAGGTGGTGCAGGACCCCAAACGTCAGCTTTTGCATATGAATCCAGGTGCCTGCGGACAACATGGGTTTCATCAGACGCGAACAGCGCTGCAATTTGTGGTCGACGGCAAAGAGTTCAAAGACCTGCAGGTCATCGAATTTGGTAAAAGAGGAAAAATAAAATCAGAGGAATCATGAGAAATGGTGCATTTTTAAAAATACCGGGGCTTCTTGTAGCGCTAGTTTTAGGATTGAGCTGTTCGGGCAAACAATCCGAAAATCCATCCACTCCGGCCGAACAAACTAAAGCTTCAACGCAAGTGATTCTCCAGGTACTGGGAACCGCCCAAGATGCCGGAAGCCCCCAGATGAACTGCCAAAAGGACTGCTGTAAACCCTTGTGGGGTCACCCCGAACTCCACACTCCCGTTGTTAGTCTTGGAATCACTGATCATCTTCTGAAAAAGCAATACCTATTTGAAGCGACCCCCGATATCCGCCAGCAATGGCAAGATTTATCCGAAGAGCTCGAACCGGCTTTATCTCAACCCAGCGGGGTCTTTTTGACCCATGCCCACATGGGACACTATATCGGACTGGTTCACCTGGGTCGGGAAGCAATGGGCGCAAAAGAAGTACCGGTTTATGGCTTGCCCCGAATGACCTCCTTTATCGAATCCCAAGGGCCTTGGAACCAATTGGTGCACCTGAATAATATCCAACTCCATACCCTGGCTGCGGATAGCACTCAACATCTGAGTAATCGCCTTGCTGTTGTTCCTGTAAAGGTCCCCCACCGGGACGAATATTCTGAGACCGCTGCCTACCTTATTGAAGGGCCTTCTAAAACTGCCCTTTTTGTACCAGACATTGATAAATGGAAGCTCTGGGAGCGCGATCTCAATACGGTTTTGACCCAAGTCGATTACGCCTTTATCGACGCCACCTTTTTTGATACGGATGAACTCCCTGGTCGCAATATGGACGAGATTCCGCACCCCTTTGTTCTGGAAACTCTTGCAAAAGTAGAATCCTTGCCACTGGAGGAAAGAATAAAGATTTATCTGATCCATTTTAACCACACCAACCCACTGCTCCATGCGGATCGGCCCGAAAACGAAGACCGGGTCAGGCAAGTCGAGAGGGCCGGTTTAAACATCGCCCGAGTAGGTCAACGCTTCTCTTTGTAAAACAAAAAAACCCGGGAAGATCCCGGGTTTCACGCACTAATACTACTAAGATGTAAGGTTTATCGCAATCGATCCACAGATTTTACGAGATCTTCATCCTTTTTGATGTTCCTGTTAGCCAGGACCAGTAAAACGATAGAAAAAATCGGAATCAACATCCCAATACCCTTCTCTGAGACGACAGTCTCTCCGGATAAGTTTAGGGACCGGAAAACGAAAAATCCTAGTAAAAAAAGATTCAATATCATAAGCAGTCTGTTCAGCACAAACTGGTTCTGTCTTTTCTTGTACAGGAAGATACAAATTAAAGCACCAAGGGCGGTTAATCCAAAGCCAATAAGCACTTCTAGTCGATCAGTGGCCAAAATCCAATCCGCAGAGTTCTCTTTGTAAAGAGGCACCCAGGAACCCAAAGCAGCATTCAAGATCGCTGCCAAAGCTAGGTAAAGGGTTTGTATTCTCTGCCACATAATATTCTCCTGTGTTAAAGGAGCGTAAAAATAGAACCTCTTTTGGGAAAACAAGCATTCCTCTTGAAAAATAATTTGTATACTTGTGTCGTTATTGATTTAATACTTACCCTAGGCAATCTTCTTTGCCTTCCACTATTCCAAATTTTTTAATGTTGCTCCACGTATTCTAGAGCACGTATTATTCACTTTTTTCTTCTTACATGTTTGAGATTTCAGATCTAAAAGCCAAAAAATTACCTGAGCTACAGGAGATCGCTAAAGAATTAAACGTACCGAAATTCAGTTCACTTAAAAAGCTGGATTTGGTCTATCAAATCCTGGATTTTCAGGCTTCTAACCCACAAGCCCTCAAAAAAGAAACTCCAGTCAAAGACAACACTTCTAGCGGTGAGGACACCGCGAAAACCCGCAAGCCCCGCAGCCGAAAGCCCGCTAATAAGGAGGAGGCCAAAAGCGGGGAGGCCAGCGAGGACAAAAGACAAAGTCGCGAGAAAGAGCAGTCCAAAGGAGACGAGAAAACCGACTCCAAAAACGGGAAGGATGGCCAGAAAAAGGACAACTACCGCCAAAACGGACAACAGCAAAAACAGCAGCGCGGCCGCACCAACAACAATAATAACAACAACCGTCAAGACAAGAAGAACAGCAACTTCGATAAAGACTTGAAAAACAGGTACAAAGAACCTGAATTTGAGTTTGACAGCATCATTACCAGCGAAGGGGTTTTGGACATTATGTCGGATGGTTATGGATTCCTGAGATCATCGGATTACAATTACCTCTCGTCTCCAGATGATATCTATGTTTCTCAATCCCAGATTCGTCTATTCGGTTTGAAAACAGGAGATACGGTGCTCGGGAGTATTCGTCCTCCAAAGGAAGGAGAAAAGTATTTCCCTTTAATCAAGGTGAATAAAATCAACGGCCTGGATCCTCAGGTGGTTCGTGACCGTGTATCTTTTGAACACCTGACACCACTCTTTCCAAAAGAAAAATTCGACTTGGCCGAGAAGCAAAGCACGCTGTCTACTCGCATCATGGACTTGTTCGCACCGATTGGTAAAGGGCAAAGGGGAATGATAGTTTCTCAGCCCAAGACCGGTAAGACCATGCTCCTAAAAGATATTGCCAATGCTATTGCAGCCAACCACCCAGAGGTGTACCAAATCATTCTTTTGATTGATGAGCGCCCTGAGGAGGTAACCGATATGCAGCGCAATGTTCGCGGTGAAGTAGTGGCTTCTACTTTTGACAAAGAAGCGACCGAGCACGTGCGTGTTGCGAACATTGTTATCGAGAAGGCGAAGCGTCTGGTTGAATGTGGACACGATGTAGTCATCTTGTTGGATTCGATTACACGTCTTGCTCGTGCCTACAATACCGTACAGCCTGCCTCTGGTAAAGTACTGAGTGGTGGTGTTGACGCTAACGCATTGCACAAGCCCAAGCGATTCTTTGGAGCCGCACGTAATATTGAAAATGGTGGATCACTGACCATTATCGCTACAGCTCTTACCGAGACCGGATCCAAAATGGACGAGGTGATTTTTGAAGAATTTAAGGGTACCGGTAACATGGAACTTCAGTTAGATCGCCGTATCGCGAACCGCAGAATCTTCCCGGCTATCGATCTTATTTCGTCTTCCACACGACGTGATGACCTGCTCTTGGACGAAAGCGCAATCCAACGCATGTGGATTATGCGCAAATACCTAGCCGATATGAATCCTGTGGAGGCCATGGAATTCATGGAGCAGCGAATGAAACAAACCCGTAACAATGAAGAGTTTTTAATGACAATGAACGAATAACTTTATCTTTAGCTAAGGTTTCCCCGCCGTTGAACATTAAAAACCATTAACATGAAACATTTACAAACGCCATTTTTGGCGCTTTGCGGCAGCGTATGTCTATTTCTGAGCTCTTGCAATACGCAAGGTAAAAATGAAAATGCCCCGGCCGAAAATGCGGCCAAAGAAGCAACTGTGCAACCTCCAAAAGACTTGATTAGTCTAAAAGAAGCCAAAAGGCTCTACGATGGCTACTCTATAAATCGAGTTCCTATTATTGAGGCCTATGAAGCTAAACGAGATCCTCAGGAATTTGTCGTAGCTCGTTATGCCGCCTTTGATTTTGAGACAATCAGGCAGTACGTCAGCTATGTTGAGCAAGAAGCCAATAAGGCCGGTGTAGAAGTAGAAAGCCTTCGCTTTTACTTCGGAAACAACCCCAATAGTCCAACCTACCCGAATGGACGTCAGGTGGTTCATCCCCGTCAAAATGGAATTTTTATTCTTCCCACTCTTGTGAATGCGGAAAGAGATCAGGAATTTGGATTTTACATCGGATCGGATGGCAAAGCTCAGCTAATCAGAGACTGGAGCGCTAACCTAAAAGGTCAAGCGGATTTGGGTAGCAAGTCCAATCCTAGAACTGCCGAAGCTAGTTTAGTTCCTATCAGCCTATTGCCTTCACCAATTTATCAAGGAGATGGTAGTTTGATTCTGAATTACAGCCAAGGAGGGCCTCCACCACCAGATGATTTTTAGGCCATGTGGCGCATAATCGAAGACATTTTTATAAAATTTCCAATTTTACCCCTATACGCCCTCACTTGGGTGGTAGGGGTTATTAATTTTAAAAAGTACTTCGATACCGCTATTCGCCACCTTCCACTCTTTATTGGATACACCTTTTTGAATGAACTTTTGGGGTTTCTGGTCAAAAACTATTCCGAGTTTACCTTTTACACGGATCCCCGTTACGATTGGCACAACATCATTATTTACAATATCTATGGGGTATTGACCCTCTTGTATTTTGCCTGGGTGTACCTCAAACTGATCAAGAGAAGAAGACTGCAACTAGTGATCAAAGGTGGAGTCATCCTTTATTTTATCAGTTACTTCATTTGTCTCATCTATCTCGACCCTGCTCACGATGTATTCCTCGCGCCGGCTATGATTGAAGGATTCTTGATTGCTACAGCGGCCTTTTTTCACATCTGGGAACTCAAACAAAAACGAGGCAGCACGCCTGCCTACTACAACCTGATGTTTTGGATAGATCGCGGATTGATCGCTTTTTATCTCCCCTTCCCTATGCTCTACTTCCTGATGTGCAACTACTACCGCAACGTTTTTCAACCCTATGGTTTGGGCACCGTATTTGAGTTATCAATCGCGGCCATGTACATCATTTTTATCATTGGCTTTATTCGTGCATCAAGACCAGCATTTCGCTAAAATCTGGCCACAAAAAAAGCCCTCCAATCGGAGAGCTTCTTATTCTTTAAAACAGCTGATTACATCTGAGCCACATGGATCATCAACTTGCTCTTCAAGTTAGATGCCTTGTTGTTGTGAATCACATTGCGCTTAGCCAGCTTATCGATCATAGACAAAACGCCAGGAAGCATTTCTTCAGCCGCTTTCTTGTCTTCCTCAGTGCGCAATTTCTTGATTGCATTACGAGTAGTTTTGTGCTGATAACGGTTACGCAGACGTACGCTTTCGTTTCTTCTGATTCGCTTTAAAGCAGATTTGTGATTTGCCATTTTTATTTTTTTGTAGCCCGTAGGGGAATCGAACCCCTGTTACCAGGATGAAAACCTGGCGTCCTAACCCCTAGACGAACGGGCCCTATTACCGGATTTCCCGTAAAATTTTCATTACTAATTTGTAGCCCGTAGGGGAATCGAACCCCTGTTACCAGGATGAAAACCTGGCGTCCTAACCCCTAGACGAACGGGCCATAGGTCGCATAATTGCGGACGCAAAAATACAACTATTTTTAAGTATTACAAGTGCTGGTCGTTTTTTTTAACCCTGATGCAAAACTCATTAATACGCCTTGGCAAAAACCACTCTTCTCGAGGATGGCTTTCCGGAATAAATACAAACCCCGTCTTCCTCCTCTGCGTCAATAGGAATGCACCGAATGGTGGCCTTGGTTTCTTCCTTTATACGGTCTTCCGTTTCGGCTGTACCGTCCAGTGAGCCAGGAAGAAGCCTCCTTTGGACTCCAACAATTCCTTGAACTCTTCGTAGCCATCGACCTTGGTGGTATGCTCTTCTCTGTGGGCAATCGCCTTGGTGAATAAATTCTCCTGAATATCTTTTAACAAGCCTTGGACATGCTTGACCATATCGGCCGCGGCAATACTCTCTTTACTCAGGGTATCACGACGCGCAATTTCGAAGGTTCCGTTCTCAAGATCACGTGAGCCGATAGCAATACGCACCGGAACACCCTTGAGCTCGTATTCATTAAATTTAAACCCAGGTTTGTGGGTATCTCGATCGTCAAACTTGACACTGATGCCCGCTTCACGAAGCTCCTTGATGTACGGATCTAGATAGTCCGCAATACGGCTCAGCTGCTCTTCTCCTTTGTAAATAGGAACAATAACAACCTGAATAGGTGCCAATTTTGGAGGCAGCACCAAGCCTTGGTCGTCAGAGTGCGTCATGATCAAGGCTCCCATCAAACGAGTAGACACCCCCCATGAGGTCGCCCAGACCAATTCCTGCTTCCCTTCCTTATCTTGAAACTTCACATCAAAGGCCTTGGCAAAATTCTGCCCCAAAAAGTGAGAAGTTCCCGCCTGAAGAGCCTTTCCGTCCTGCATCAAAGCCTCAATGCAGTAGGTTTCTTCGGCCCCAGCGAAGCGCTCACTTTCTGACTTTAAACCGCGAACAACAGGTACAGCCATAAACTCTTCTACAAAGCTGGCGTATACGTGCATCATTTGTTCAGCTTCTTCAATCGCCTCTTCCCGTGTAGCATGGGCGGTGTGTCCTTCTTGCCATAAGAATTCAGCCGTCCGCAAGAATAAACGAGTACGCATTTCCCAGCGCACCACATTGGCCCATTGGTTTAGCTTTAGCGGTAGATCCCGGTAGGACTGAATCCATCTTCTATAGGTGTCCCAGATGATGGTTTCTGAGGTTGGACGCACGATGAGCTCTTCTTCAAGCTTGGCGTCTTGATCAACAACGATTCCGCTTCCGTCCTCCGCATTTTTAAGGCGGTAGTGTGTGACTACAGCACATTCCTTAGCAAAGCCTTCGACGTGACTCGCCTCTTTACTGAGGTAGGACTTTGGAATAAACAGAGGAAAATAGGCGTTCTGGTGGCCTGTTTCCTTGAACATTTTGTCCAGTTGGGCTTGCATTTTTTCCCAGATACCGTAGCCGTAGGGTTTGATCACCATACAGCCACGAACCCCTGAGTTCTCTGCTAAATCGGCTTGTACAACCAGTTCGTTGTACCATTTTGAATAATCCTCGGCTCGAGGCGTTAGTTTTTTAGCCATTCACTGTAGTTTGGCACAAAACTTGTGCTAATTTTATCAAAAAAGTTGGGTAAAACTAACTATTTTAAGGTAGTTCAACAATAAAAGAATCTATGATGTATCTGAAATTACTCCGCCGCCAAAATCATCCACTCCTTCTTCTTTGTCTTCTCTTTTTGGGTCTTTCGTCTTGCGTCACCTATGAACAGGTTTCCGATTACGAAGACGATGGTATTTACGGTACCCGAAGAGGTGATCGACAAGTTCAGGTTAAAACGGGTGAGGGCGTGGCTGCTGAGGACCTTCAGAACAATTTGTACGGAGACTACTTCGGACAAAAAGCAGATCAGTACAACGAAATTTTAGAAAGCGAAATATTCACCGACCCGGATAGTTATTCGAGCAACTCTATTCAGGACAGTACGCAATTCGCCCGTGATACCACTTATTTTGCTCCAGAAGCTTACGACGGATTCGGAAGCTGGGGAGACAATGGAAGCCAGGTCGTCATCAATGTCTACGACAACGGATGGGGCTGGAATGGTGGCTGGATCGATCCCTTTTGGGGAGGCGGCTGGGGCTGGAATGCCGGATGGGGCTGGAACGGCTGGGGTCCCGGATGGGGTTGGAACTCCTGGGGCTGGGGCGGCTGGGGTTGGAACTCCTGGGGCTGGAACGGCTGGGGTCCCGGATGGGGTTGGAATGCAGGCTGGGGCTGGGCCGGTTGGGGCTGGGGCCGCGGCTGGGGCTGGAACAATCGCTGGGGACATCCGAACTACTACACCCGTGGCTACAACTGGGGCCGCAACGGAGGGCGTCGCGGATATTCCAATACCGCAATCGCAGCCAATTCGCTTCGAGGACGTTCTAATTTGACTACGTCAAGTAGCGCAAGAAGCGTACGTTCTAATGGCACAACACGGAGTTCGCGTATGAGCGCTTACGCACGGAATCAACAATACCGTTCGAACCGTACGACTCGGGCTACAGGGCGCACCTATAGCAACACCCGTTCAGGTAGAAGCAATTCATACAGCAGAAGTTCCGGGACACGAAGAAGCTACGGCAACAGTTCAACAAGAAGCTCAGGCAACAGTGGATACCGAAGAAGTTCTTCTGGTTCTAGCAGAAGTTCCGGTTATCGCAGTGGGTCTGGTTCTACTCGCTCTTCAGGAACGAGAACTTCCTCCGGATCGAGAAGAAGTTCGTCTGGATACAGCAGTGGACGCAGTTCAAGCAGATCCAGTGCACGCAGCTCGAGCAGCAGATCGAGCAGCCGTTCAAGCGCGAGAAGTTCAAGCAGCAGATCGAGCAGTCGCTCTTCAGGTGGCGGAGGCCGATCTAGCGGAAGAAGAAACTAATTCTCGGGCAGACTAAATTCAAATTATCCAAGCAATTCATCCCATGAAAAAGAGTATACTATCACTAGGATTGCTCCTGGCTGGCTTTGCCTTTATCCAGGCGCAAACAATTGACGATGTGCTTCGCTACAGCTTAGAAGACATCAAAGGAACAGCACGCTATCACAGTATGGCAGGAGCCTTCGGAGCACTAGGCGGAGACCTTTCAGGCCTGAATGTCAATCCTGCTGGTTCTTCGGTTTTTTCCGAAGATCAGTTTGTGATCACGGGCAATTACTTCAACATCCAAAACGATGTCTCTTATGGAGGAACGCTGACGTCTAACCCTTTTAACAGCATCGATTTAAATCAGGCAGGAGCCGTCTTTGTCTACCGCAATAATGGACCCTGGAGAAAAGTGGCGCTGGCAATTAACTACGATCAGGTACAGGATTTTGACAACGAATACAGAGCGATTGGCAGCAGCGAGGAAGGAATTGACAATTACTTCCAAAATTTTGCCAATGGGGTTCCTTTCGGGGATCTTTTACTACGCGATGGTGAACTTCTGGAAGAAGGATACCTCAACGTAGGGCGTGATCTAGGATTTGGAAGTCAGCAGGCCTTCCTGGGGTATTTTGGTGGGGTCATTGATCCGACGGATGCCAGTAACGAAAACGGAACAACCTATGTCTCCAACGCGAGTTACAGCAGTGTTAACCAGGACTACCTGCAAGCCACCAATGGCTACAACAGCCGCATAACGGTGAACGCCTCAGGGCAATACGAGAACGTTTTGAATATTGGAGCCTCCCTGAACTTTCACTCGATTTTCTATGAGCGGACTACCTTCTTTTCAGAGAGCGGTTACGACACCGGTTCAGGAATCAGTTTTGTAGACTTTGACAATTTTCTGCGTACCCAAGGAACAGGTTTCTCCTTTAGTGTTGGCGCTATTGCTCGGTTGGGAGATGTTCTTCGAATTGGCGGTAGTTTTCAGTCTCCTACTTGGTACCGCTTAACGGACGATACAGCTCAACGTATAAACTCAGACTTGGCTGATTCGGATATCCGTTTTATCAACTTCAATGTCTTGAATTTCTTTGACGAGCACCGAATCAAAACCCCTTCTAAAGTAACTGGAAGTGCAGCTTTGGTTTTCGGAAAGCAAGGGCTTTTGAGTTTTGATTATGGATACCAAGACTTCTCTACTGCGGAATTGAGACCCAATTCGGATCCTTCATTTGCCGCCGAAAACCAATTGATCACAGATCAGCTTGGGGTCGCTCAGAGCTTTCGTATTGGAGGGGAATGGCGTTTTAACAACATCAGTCTACGAGGTGGTTACCGATTGGAAGAAAGCCCGTACGAGAGCAGTGACTTTATTGGAGATCTAGAAGCCTACAGTGGTGGACTCGGCTTCTCCTTTGACGACAGCCGTATCGATCTTGCGGTCAGTCACTCCCAAAGAATGGTCAATGAATTCTTCTTTGACTCTGGGAGTACCAACTCCTCCTTAAACGATCAGAGTGTAACGAATGTCGTCTTGAGCTACACCTTAAAATTCTAAATAGAAAAAGCCCGGTTTGACCGGGCTTTTTTAATGCTTTATCTAACGCTTTAGCGTAAAATGTGAGCGGGAAGACATAGCGACGATGGTGCCTGATTCATCCCGTTCAAAATCGACTCGGAACCAATAATCCGTAGCCGGCAGGGGTCGGCCATTGAAAATACCATCCCAGCCCACAGAACCTTCGTTCAGTTGCTTTAACAGCTTACCGTAGCGATCGTAGATGTAGAGGCGGTACGCAAAAGGAAAGTTAGGATCTATCCCTCTCAAATTCCAGCGCTCAGTCTCAGGAGTTCCTGTTCCGTCCGGAGTAAAGAACCGCGGATAACCAAGCACATAGACTTCTGTCGTTGTCGATCCACATCCATTCTTATCGTTGATCACCAAATTGTTCAAGCCGGCAGGCACATCCAAGAAAACGGGGTCATCTTGAAATTCTCCGTCGTTTAAGCGGTACTCATAATCTCCTGTTCCTACTACATTAACCTGGATCGAATAGGTATCCAAATCTCCATTGAGGTAATCGTCCAATACTTCCACACCCCGGATCGGATTGAGCTGAGGAGCCCCGTACCAGGTAATGAGAATGTCATCCGAAATAATTTCGCCGGTAGTCGTTTCGATAGAGACAAAATAGCGGCCTGATTCGGGTGAAACTACAGTCAACTCAGAAGCATTTATTCCTGTAAGGAGTACTTCATCAATGAAACCGTCGTCTTCGTTATCCCGTGTCCAGGTGTAGTTAACTACATTGGGCCCAGCAGGGCTGCTAGCGGCCGAAAGAACCACATCGGGATCTCCTTCACAGCGAATAATATCGTTCAGGCCTAAAAACTCATCTCGGATGGTACAGTCCAAAGCTGTTGCGGGGTCGTTATCGACCAAGGGACCGGTGAAAGTCAGTTCATAAGGCTCTGGATCCCCGTTAAAGTTGGTGTTGTAGTTGTTGATGAAGAGGTAATACACTTCCCCTGCCGTAACCTGAATCATTTCGTCATAGGTGTTTTGACTTCCGGTCACATTGGGCGCTCCGTTTTGTCCGCTGATGGGGTTGGTCCCCAGGCCCGTATAGCCGGTGACATTGGCTTCGTAATTACATCGAATGGGCTGCACACTCCCGTTACTGATATCGGTGCATTGTACATCCGGCCCAAAGACCGCAAAATCCCAGTCAGCAGAATTACTGAGGGCTTCGATATCAAAACCAATCATACCGTCTTGGGAAGCTCGAAACACATACCAGGAAGAGTTGTTCTCGATATTGGCGTTGTTACTACTCCCCTTTTCCAAACAGCCAATTTGAGTGATCACATTGGGATCAAAATCGTCCGCACCACCGCCATCGGCTAGCCCGGCGTAGGGGGCATCAGCACAAATCGGAATGGGAGTAAAACAATCGGGAGAATTTTGCCCCTGTACCAGGAAGGGCAGCAGGAGGAATATGAAGCAACAACTAGCACGATACAGTGTTCTCATTGGGATTTGGGCTAATTTTTGTTCCGCAATAATACAACACCTATAACTGTACTTTCCTCTACTTTATTATTCAACTATGGAAGAGTTCCTGACTTTTCGATCAATGACCGTACACCTCAAAAAAGAGATTTTAGCGTACAAGAGCGAAATGAGTACGCAAATACTTGGCTTCGCTTCGGTTACCTCGGGTATCGCGGTAAGTCAATCGAAACCAATAATCATCACGAGGCAAGGGTTGACCTTGGTAAGTACCGTCCCAGCCGCCAGAATTGGCCGTGACTGTTTGAAGAAGACGACCGTTGCGGTCAAAAATGGATACGATTGGATCTTCCAGATAATCGAGCCCTACGATATGCCAGGTTTCATTTTGTATATCTCCGTTGGGTGTAAATAACGCAGGAAATCCAATGACGACAATTTCTTCGTCAATGCTGATACAACCCTGCTCATCCTGAATAACCAATCGATGTACACCAGGGCGAACTCCCGTAAATCGGAAGCCCGGCTGAAAAGGTCCTCCGTCCAACTGGTACCTAAAATTACCCGGTTGGTCCATCACCACGGTAACCGTGCTTAAGGCCTGCAAATCATCAATCTGAATTTCTTTAATCACGGGCACTTGAACCGCTTGTACACGAACGATCCTTGTGCTACTGCAACTGGACGATCCAAAGTTATTGGTAATGGTCAATTCATAGTCTCCGGGGTTTTCGACCCACAATTCTGGGCCCCTATCTCCCGTACTCCATTCATAAGAATAGGCTGGGTTAGGGTTGTCTTCGCCAATAAGTACACCCGGATCATTCCCGCATATGGACACCTCTAAAGGAAAGTCAAAAAGTGGCTCAGACAGGGCACTGAGTTGAAAGTGATGTGAAGCGTCATAACAATCTGGATTCAGTCGAGAACTCACCCGGGCATAAACCACTTCTGTTCCCGGGGGGGTCTGGTACTGCAAGGGTAAGGCTCCAACACCCAAGTCGGCGTCCTGCTGGGAATGGTGATAGCTTACCCGAAACTGACTAGGGTCCTGACTGCCCAATGCTTGAGAATCCAAAGCGGATAAGTCGAAAAAGACCTCCTCCCCGAGGGGTAAACAATAGCCCTGGTCTTCTATGGGAAAGGAATTCGGTATCTCGGTATACTCAATCTGAACATCACTCACCCGGTTCGTATTTTCTGGCAAATCCACCACAACCCGGTATAATCCGGCCTGAAGAACAGTATAGCGGGGTTTGTCCTCCCCGTGAAGCAGTTCAAATCCAGTTCCAAAGTCGGCATACCATTGGTATCCCAGGGCGCCCATGGTAGACGCATTGAGTTCAGTCGTTCCGTTCTCGCATAAGATCTGTCCCGGTCCTAGGAGGTTATCCACGATGGAACAGTCCAAGGCGGTATCCGGAAAGTCCAAGAAGATTTGTCCAGAGAATTGGATAGAAAAACCGGAGTTTAGCTTACTAAAGTTGTTGATCAGTAAATAATATTCCTGTCCCGCCTCTACCTGGATCCAGTCCTCGTATTGCACGGTTAGATTATCTCCGGTAGGGTCTTCGCCTACCCCGATATAACTGTTCTGATCCCGGTTATCGAAGAAATTACAACGTACAGGCTCACCGAGTTGAGTGCAATCATTGGTCTGGTACAGCGCAAAATCCCAGTCCTCCGAAGGGTCGTGCATGATATTGAAACCCAATTGACCGGATGCACCTACACGAAAACGGTACCAGGCCGAATTGGACTCAATGGCGCCTGTAGTGGTTTGTTCTAAACAGCCACTGCTGGCCGCTCCATTAAAGTCATCAGAAGCGTATCCATCGGTACCTGAATTGATCGGTGTATTGGAACATATGGGGATGGCCGTCGAGCAATCTGCCGAAATCTGCGCCTGCAGAATATGGCCAGAGAAAAATAAAACGACGACAAAGAAGAATTGCCCCTTCATAAGTAGCTGTAGATTTGGTAGTTGTAAAAATATAACGGAGTCCGGCTTAACAAGAATTTATGTTGTCAACCGGGGGTTTGGAGATGTTAATCGCCTATTAATGTATATCTTTGCCCCCTGATTTAGCCTTATGAAAATCGATGAACACATCGACCAACGCTGGGAAGAAAACGAAGAAGATCATCTGAGTAGCGCTCAGGATACTCCCTTGAGAAGAGACGCCTTTGCGCTTTCTGATCAAGAAAAAATGGACCGTATCCAGGAGAATGTAAAAGACATTTTGTGGACACTCGGTATGGATCTGGAAGACGACAGCATCAAAGGCACACCTAAACGGGTGGCCAAGATGTTTGTCAAGGAGATCTTTGGAGGACTTCATCCCGACCGCAAACCCACCTCCTCAACTTTTGATAACAAGTACAAGTACGGGGAGATGTTGGTAGAAAAGAACATCACGCTCTACTCTACTTGCGAACACCATTTGCTACCCATTGTCGGGAAGGCACATATCGCCTATATTTCGAATGGGACCGTAGTTGGGCTGTCTAAAATGAACCGTATTGTTGACTATTTTGCTAAACGTCCTCAGGTTCAGGAGCGTTTGACCATGCAAATCGTCAAAGAGATGCAGGCCGTACTAGGAACAGAAGATGTGGCTTGTGTCATCGATGCGAAGCACCTCTGCGTCAATTCACGTGGAATTCGCGATATTGAGAGCAGCACGGTAACCGCGGAATACGGTGGGGTCTTTAAAGAAGAGGCTAAACAACGTGCGTTTTTGGACTACATCAAATTAGATACGGACTTTCATTAGAGCATGGCTCCACTTTACCAACAACACCCGATTTACGTCACCAATTCGCTAAGCGGAAAAAAAGAAGAACTCCTTCCTCTTAAAGAGGGTTATTTGGGCATGTATGTCTGCGGACCCACCGTATACAGCAATGTCCACTTGGGGAACTGCCGTACCTTCTTGTCTTTTGACATGATATTCCGGTACTTCCGTCACCTGGGGTACAAAGTGCGCTATGTCAGAAACATTACCGATGCGGGGCACCTGGAAAACGATGCCGACGAAGGGGAAGATAAAATTGCCAAAAAGGCCAAACTGGAGCAGCTTGAGCCCATGGAGGTGGTGCAGCGCTATACCGTAGACTTTCACCAAACCCTGGAAAGACTGAACTTTTTGCCGCCCAGTATAGAACCGACAGCTACCGGGCACATCATTGAACAGATTGAACTGATCAAAGAAATTATCGATGCCGGCTATGCCTACGTACAAAATGGTTCGGTCTACTTCGATGTGATCAAATTCAACGAAGACAGAGAATACGGTAAACTCAGCGGTCGCAAGCTGGAAGATATGATTGCGAATACCCGTGAGTTAACGGCCCAAAGCGAGAAAAAAGCACCGCAGGACTTTGCCCTTTGGAAAAAGGCAGAGCCTCAGCACATCATGCGTTGGCCTTCACCCTGGGGGGATGGCTTCCCGGGATGGCACCTGGAGTGTACTGCGATGAGCACCAAATACCTCGGAAAACAGTTCGATATTCACGGGGGTGGAATGGACCTCAAGTTCCCACACCACGAATGTGAAATCGCCCAGGCGGAAGCTTGCAATGGGGAAACCCCAGTGCGTTACTGGCTCCACGCCAATATGCTGACGCTGAACGGTAAAAAAATGTCGAAGTCGACGGGCAACAACATTTATCCGAACGAGATCTTCAATGGCAGCAGCCCTTTACTGACTAGGGCCTACAGTCCTTCGGTAGTTCGTTTCTTCATGCTACAGGCCCACTATACCAGTATTTTGGACATCAGTGAATCCGCCTTACAAGCCTCTGAAAAAGGGTATTTGCGCTTGATGGATGGACTTAAAAGATTGGAAACCCTAGACGCTGGTAAAAACAGCGACTTTGATTTAAAAGCTTGGGCAGCCAATTGCTACAAGGCGATGGGAGATGACTTCAACACGCCTATACTGATTGCCCACCTTTTTGACGGTGTCAAGTTTGTCAACCAGGCACAAGAAGGTAAAATGTCTTTGAACGCTTCCGACTTAGAAGAATTCAAGCGACTTTTCAAAGCCTTTATCTTTGATGTTCTCGGGCTTTTAGCTCCTCAACAACAAAGTGGAAATAACAAGGCTCTGGATGGAGCTATCCAACTTTTGATCGACTTGAGAACGCAGGCAAGAGGTGACCGGGACTTTGCCACATCAGACCGAATTCGAGATGAGTTGGCCAACCTGGGCGTGCAACTCAAGGACGGGAAAGAAGGAACCACCTATAGTGTAGAATGAAAAAACGCGGGCTCTCGTATTGGTTTAGCCTCCCGTTCATAGCGTTAGTTCGCTTTTACCAGTACGGTATTTCGCCTTACACCCCGGCCACCTGCCGCTACTCCCCTACTTGTTCGCAATACACCCTGGAAGCCCTTAAAAAGTATGGACTTTTTAAAGGAGGTTGGCTGGGAATCAAACGGATTTTTAGCTGTCACCCCTGGGGTGGACACGGGCATGATCCTGTACCCTGATTCCCGATCTCACAAGAAAAAGTGAAACTTGAGTCGATGAGCTAAATTTTCCTGCTCTGGCTGGGGTTTTTCCTTATTTTAGCCAAAAAGCTCAACCATGGTATTTCTTGGAATCAACTGGAACCCGGACGACACCCTTTTCACCCTAGGGTTTATCCAGATCAAATACTACAATCTTTTGTGGATTGCAGCCTTTATTGTGGGCTGGTACCTCATGAAAGAGATCTTCAAAAAAGAAGGTCGTTCCCAGGATAAACTAGATTCCCTGTTTGTATACGCTGTGGTTTCCATCATGTTGGGTGCCCGCCTTGGTCATGTGTTTTTTTACGACTGGGGATACTATCAAAACAACCTCATCGAAATCCTGCTTCCGATTCGCGGTAGCCAAGATGGGCGATTGTTCGGCTTGATCAACGGTTATGAATTTACTGGATTTACCGGCTTGGCCAGTCATGGAGCAGCCATCGCGGGTGTCATTGGTATTTATCTGTATTCCAGAAAATTCGAAGACATCAAATTCTGGTGGATTCTGGACCGCATTGGTATCGTGAGCGTGATTGGAGCCGCCTTCGTGAGAATAGGTAACTTCTTTAATTCGGAAATCAACGGGAAGGAAGTCGATGAAGGTTTCGCATTGGCCACCCGATTTATTCGAGACTCCTCGGACATGCCGGCCTACAAGGCCATGGCCATCACCAAAGAAAAGACAGCTAGTGCAGCCTATAAAGCCCTGGAAAACAAGCCTGAATTTGCGGATCAATTGGCCGCTATTCCCTTCCGCCATCCGGTTCAGATGTATGAGGCCGTAGGGTACGTGATTCTTTTTATTGTTATGTACTTCGGAATCTACAACACCTCCAAACGCGATAAACCAGGATATTTATTTGGTTTTTGGCTGGTGGGTATGTGGACCATCCGTTTTGTTTTAGAATTCTACAAGAAAAGCCAGGGAGGCTTTGAGACCGCCATCGGTGATTCGCTTTCTACAGGGCAGTACCTCAGTATTCCTTTTGTACTCTTTGGACTTTACTTGATGTTCCGTCCCAAGCCGGGAGTCAGTATCCGCCAATAATCGAGCTATGGCCACCTACAAATCACATGTATCCTCTTTTCTCGCTGGAGCGCTTATCCTGCTCACTATTGCTTGTGGAGAAAAGGACCAGAAGACCATCAACACTTCTTCTGATGTTCAGTTCGCCGTGGAAGGTCAGCTCAAGATGTTCAAAGATTCTACCGAACAGCCTTATGCTGATTTCGAGATTGAAATTGCCGACAACGATTACGAAATTCAGACCGGTATGATGTACCGTAAGAGCTTGCGATCCAATCGAGGCATGCTCTTTATTTTCCCTGAAGAACAGCCGCGTTACTTCTACATGAAGAATACCGAAATCTCTCTGGACATCATTTACCTGAATGCGGAAAAAAAAATCATTTCCTTTCAAAAGAATGCCAAGCCACTGGATGAATCTTCCTTACCGTCTGAGGGCCCTGCCCAATACGTTTTTGAGATCAACGGTGGACAAGCCGATGCTTTAGGCATGCAGGTTGGCGATCGAATGGAGTTCACTAAAACCAAGTGAATCAGCCCAAAACCCTAGCGATTTACCCTCTGGGAAATCCCAGTGAAGCGGAGCTCCTCGACGAGCTTAAAAAGACCCTTCAATCCGCTTATCCCAGTCTTTCTTCTCTAGGATGGTCAGAATTCTCGGAAAGAGCTATTGATCGCTTTCTCCTGAACGAAAGTCGTCACGGAAACAGTGGTCTTTCACAAAACAAACACTTCAGTCATTTAAGCAGTGGTGAAAAACGAAGAGCTCTTTTCTCACAGCTGATCCAAGAAGCCCCGGAGGTTTTACTATTGGTCAGTCCATTAGAAAGCCTGGACCCTGCTAATCGTGCATATTTTCTGGAAGAACTTCACAAGCTTTCGTCCCAATGCTGGATTATCCAGGTTCTCCACCGCCCCGATTTTCTGTTGCCTTGGACGGCAGAAGAGTTGGATTTTGATCTGAGGTATCGCCAACTGGCCCCGCACCAAAATAAAGCCCGATCTACGGAATTTGCCAACGCCATACAGGCAAAGGGCCTGCCCGAATTTGCTGAACAAAAAGTACCACAGCAATTCGACAGCCTGATCGAGATGAAGGGCTTGGAGCTGCATTACGGCAACCGATGCATTCTCCAGGATATTCACTGGCGGGTTAAGACACATGAGTTCTGGGAACTCAGCGGACCCAATGGAAGCGGAAAAAGCAGTCTCATCAGCCTGATTACCGGAGACAATCCCCAGGGCTACGGCCAACCCTATTCCCTCTTTGGGCGAAAGCGAGGCAGTGGCGAAAGTGTCTGGGAGATCAAATCCCATATCGGCTACTTCACTCCTGTTCAGCTTCAAGGTTTTGGGGGGTACCAGAACGCCTTAGAAGTCTTGCTGTCGGGTTATTACGATTCTGTAGGACTCTATCAATTGCCCAGCGATCGACAGCTTAGGATCGCCCGCCAATGGCTGGATCTTTTGCAAATCCCCCTCAAGAATGCATTTCGCAATCTTTCTCAAGGGCAACAACGCCTAGTGATGACCGCCAGAGCCTTTTTAAAGCAACCTCCATTGCTTATTCTGGATGAACCGACTTGGGGGCTGGATCCAGAGCAAGTCGCCCTCTTTGTCGAGCTGGTCAATCTGATGTATAAGGAATCCGATGCTAGTCTAATCTATGTCAGCCATCATCCGGAGCAAGGGCTGAAACCAACCCACCGTATACAACTGATCCCTCACGAGGAGGGATCAATAGCAAACACTTATATTGTAGAGTAAGGGCTCTTCTTATTCTGAAGAACCGTCTTTGATGTTTTTCTTCAAGGTATCAAACATGACCGGCGTCGCGATAAAGAGCGACGAGTAGGTACCGACTAGGATACCGATGATCATGGCGAACATGAATCCGCGTAGACTCTCTCCGCCAAAAACGAAGATGGCCAAGAGTACAATCAAGGTAGTCAAAGAGGTATTCAACGTACGGCTTAGGGTACTGTTCAAAGCCTCATTGACGTGATCTCCATTCTTCCAGCCCTTCAGGTTCACGATCTCACGAATACGGTCGAATACAACCACGGTATCGTTGAGCGAGTAACCAATGACCGTCAGGATTGCCGCGATAAAGGCTTGGTCGATCTCCATGTTAAAAGGCATCACTGCACTGGTCAACGAGAAGATTCCCAATACGATCATCACATCGTGGAATACCGCCACAACGGCTCCAAGGGAGAACTGCCAGCGGCTAAAACGCAAGAGAATGTACAAGAATACCACCAAGAGAGATCCAAAGATGGCCAAGAAAGCATTGTTCTTGATGTCATCAGCAATGGTTGGACCCACTTTGGTTCGGTAAAGAATACCGGTGGTTTTATCTTCTTTCAGCTCTACAAAGTCTTCCAAAGTACTGCCATCAGGCATGAACTTCTGCATTACTTGGAAAAGCTTGCCGTGAATTTCGTCATCCACTTCCAGACCTTCAACATCTACCTTGTAGGGAGTCGTTACTTTGATCTGGTTGGCTTCACCGAATGTTTTTACGTTGGTTCCGCTACCAAAAATATCATTCAATTCAGAAGAGATCTCGGCTGGATTTACCGCTTTTTCGAAGCGGATCTGGTACGAACGACCTCCGACAAAATCAACCCCTTCTTGAAGCCCACGGGTACTTAGCGCAAAGACACTAATTCCAACCAAGGCGAAAGAGATGATGTAAGAGATCTTGCGCTTGCCCAAGAAGTTGATATCGAAATTCTTGAACAGGTTCTTGGTCATGGCCGTTGAGAAGGTCAAGACATTTCCTTTTTTGCTCAAATAGCCCTCAATCAACAAACGAGTGATGAAGATAGCCGTGAACAAGGAAGTCGCAATACCAATCAAAAGCGTTGTTGCGAAACCTTTGATCGGACCGGATCCGAACAAGAAAAGGATAATCGCTGTAAGACCGGTGGTAATGTTGGCATCGAGGATAGAAGACAAGGCGTTACCAAAACCGTCACTAATCGCCTCCATACGACCTTTTCCTCGGTCAATTTCTTCCTTAATACGCTCAAAGATCAAAACGTTCGCATCCACCGACATACCAATAGTCAAAACGATACCGGCAATACCAGGCAAGGTCAGTACCGCACTTAAGCTGGTGAGTACTCCAAAGATCAAGAGGATGTTGAGTACCAAGCCACGTTGGCGAATACTCCTGCACGTCCGTAGTAGAAAATCATCCAGGCCAACACAAAGAGCATAGCGATGATGAAGGAGTTGAAACCGCTGTTGATGGCTTCCTGACCCAAAGATGGACCAACAACTTCAGATTGAATTACCTCGGCCTTGGCAGGAAGTTTACCGGCGCGAAGTACGTTGGCAATATCACTGGTTTCGTCAATAGTAAAGTTATCTCCTGTAATTCGGGCGTTCCCTCCGGCAATAGGACCTTCAGAAACTCCAGGAGCACAGTATACTTTTTCATCCAGAACAATAGCAATCCCGGTTTGGTTGTTGTAAGCGATCCCGGTCAATTCTTCCCAGTCACGGGCTCCCTTGACGTTCATGTTCAAGCTAATGGCTGGACGTCCTCTCTCATCAAAAGTTGGCTGTGCATCAGCGACTACGTCACCACTCATCGCTGGCATGGCCAAACGATTAGACTTGAGGGCGTAGAGGCCTACAAACTCGACGTCTTCGTTCGCTGGACGCTCCCAGGCGAACTTGGTGTATTTTAATTGTGCAGGCAGCAAGGAACGAATCTCAGGCATTCTCAAGTATTCTCCAATAGTCGCCGTATCTGCAATACGTGCTCTGGCGATCTGGTAACCGACGATTTGGAAGTCCAAGAGATCCGTCAACGGTTGACTTTGAGAAAGATCCAAAGAGTCTTCTGCTACATCGGTCAAGAGAGAATCCAATTCTGACTCAGGCTCTTGCTCTTCTGTTTCTTCTTTTGGATCCAAGATTTGAGCCAAACGCTGGTTGGCTTCTGCAATAAATCCGAAGAACTGGTCCTGACGAGGATTGTAGGTTTCCCAGAACTCCAATTGGGCAGTACTGGAAACCAAGGTCAAAACACGCTTAACGTCACGCGCTCCAGGAAGCTCGACGATGATACGACCAGAATTCCCTTCCCGCTGAATGTTGGGCTGGGTTACCCCGAATCCATCAATACGCTCGCGAAGTACTTCGAAGGCAGATTCAACAGACTCGTCAATCTTGCGGCGAAGAATAGGCTTTACCTCATCATCGCTCATCTCGAAATCGATATCCTCTTCCAGACCTTTATTGGCGAAAATATCAGGAGACGCTAAAGTGGTCGTTCCTTTCTTCTCGTCAAAAGCATCAAAAAAGAGTTCGAGGTAGGTATCCGGGCTGTTCTTAGAAGCTTCGTCAGCGTCTTCCAAAGCCTGCAGGAACACTGGATTGGAGCTGTTGTTGGATAATCCTTTTAAAATGTCTTTTACAGAAATTTGAAGGGTCACGTTGATCCCCCCTTCCAGGTCAAGACCTTTGTTCAGCTGCTTTGTTTTCGCATCGTTGTAGCTGGTGTAACCCAAAACAGGGTCGTTGCCAATCGAGTCGAGATAGCTCACAGCCTCTGCCTCTCGCAGGCTAAGGTAGTTTTCCTGATCTTCTGAAATTTGGCTGATCGCGTAGTTATCGGCGTCCTTCTCTAGCTTATTGGTAATAAAGGTAAAAGAGAGTTGGTAGATACTTACCAAACCGAAAAGAATGGCGAAAAGCTAATGAGTCCTTTACTCTGCATGAATTCTGGTGTTTATAGAAGTTTTTTCAAACAGCGTGCAAATATATCATTTCAAACACCAATTCCCAATTGGATCAGCCCCCAAATAAAAAATCCCGCCAGAAGCGGGATTTATAGCTCGTATTTTCGATGAAATTAGGTGTTCAAGAGACCGTTGGTCTTCTTTACTCCCTCTGCACTTTCGACCATTTTGGCCTGCTCTGCTTCCGAAAGTTCAATTTCAACGATTTTTTCTAATCCATTGCGTCCCAAAACCACAGGTACACCAATGCACAAATCGTTTAGCCCGTATTCCCCTTCAAGAAGAGCAGAACAAGGATAAATCTTTTTAAGATCCATAGCAATCGCCTGAACCAATCCAGATACCGCTGCTCCAGGAGCATACCAGGCACTGGTTCCCAATAATTTGGTCAAGGTAGCCCCTCCAACTTTGGTGTCTTCCACCACTTGTTGCATGCGCTCTGGGCTTAGGAATTCTGACACTTTTACACTGTTTCTGGCGGCGTGGTTGATCAATGGAACCATTCCCTTATCACTGTGTCCACCAATCACCATTCCATCAACATCAGAGATTGGAGCACCAAGGGCTTCAGCCAATCGGTACTTGAAACGCGCGCTGTCAAGGGCACCACCCATTCCGATGATGCGGTTTTTAGGAAGACCTGTTGTTTTGTGCACCAAGTAGGTCATGGTATCCATCGGGTTACTCACCACGATGACAATCGTATTCGGAGAGTGCTCCAAAAGATTCTGGCTCACGGTTTTGACAATCCCGGCATTGATCCCGATCAATTCTTCCCGAGTCATTCCAGGTTTGCGTGGAATTCCTGAGGTAATCACCACGATATCGGAGTTGGCTGTCTTGCTATAGTCGTTTGTGGTTCCTGTAATGGTCGTGTCGAATCCATTCAGAGAAGCCGTTTGCATTAAATCCATGGCCTTCCCTTCTGCGAATCCTTCCTTGATATCCAGGAGAACGACTTCAGAAGCAAAATCCTTCATTGCAATGTATTCAGCGCAACTTGCTCCAACAGCACCTGCACCAACAACCGTAACTTTCATGATGTGTATTTTTCAATTATTCGGGGGCAAAAATAGTGGATTTAACCCATTTACTCTATGATAATTGGCAGGTCTTGACATAAAATTAATGTACAGAGTCATTTTGTCAACCCGAAGAAAATAAGGGCTTTTGGCCGCTACCTTACCGTTGGTCGAAAAATCTATACCAAAACAAATTTCTAAGCCGTTATAATAGTCCCAAATCAGAAAAAACCTACTTACGCATGAAAAGGCGACACACCTTCCTGGGCCTCTTGGTCTTGGCTGTGGCGATCAACTGCTCACGCATACCCGAAAACAATGATCCTATTTTAGGCATCTGGGTGCGCAGCAGCGTTGAAACCTCAGCCCCCGACTCTCAGACGATTCAAGTCAAAGAAGAATGGATATTCAATGATGTCTACCTTGGTCGATATCAGGTATTCCACAACAACTCTTTGCACTTTTACACCGACTATGCCTGGGAACTTCAAGGCGATACCTACCTGATCGATTACTATGGAACAGACTTTCCTAAGGATTCTGTACGACTAGATAACCTGACAGACCCTCGACAATTGCTGATGCCTTCGGGACAGATATTTGCCGAGAAGGAATAAAAAAACCCCTGCCGAAACAGGGGTTCCTAGTTGAGTTATTTAGTTAAGAAAATCGTGGTTAGGTCTAACGGAATCCAAAGTTAACCGCTGCGGTTAATGTACTGAATTCAGAAATATTGTAGTCGACGTTGATGCGGAAAAATCCGAGTTTCAACTTGGTTCCGATATTGGCAGAGACGGCGTTGACTTTGGTCTCCAACACAAAAGGATCGGTGTAAGTGGTTTGAAAAGGTCCTTCTTGAACAGTGTATTGTCCCAATATGGAATTTTCAGCCTTTCCGCTGATGTAATTCAATCCTCCGTAAAAGTTAATGACCGGAAGCCTGGTAGAGGCTACAGCACTAAACGTCCAGATGCCAAAATCGGATTCTACACGTTGATCCGAGCCGGTAACCCCGCTACTCTCTGTAAACTCGTAATTGAAGTTGACATTGGTGTATCCAATAACCCCAGAAATGGCGATAGGCAGAACCTTATCGGCTGGCAAGTGAGAAGTGAAATCGTGCTGGATACCTACACCAAAAAGACCCAATTCACCTTCATCCTCAATGGAAATCTTAGGGACGAAGCGGGCTTTGATTTCGGTTCCTTTAATCAGTCCAACGCTGGCCTGCAAAAACCCAGTAGGGACAAAATTGATTCCTTCAGACAGCAATCCAGAAGGCAATTCAAACTCTTCATTGAAAAGACCGCTACCGTCGTCGACGACAACAAACACTCCTTCAATATCACCGAGCGCACTCGATACTCTTCGTGGAGCCAAAGGGTCGCCATCTCTAAATCTTAAATTTTCGTATTGACTTGGATCCAGTATAAATCCAGTTTTATTGTCCATGTTCTTGAAAAAGGACGTATTACCGACAATTGAAATCTCAAATCCACCGAGCTTTTTCGCTTGTCCGCTATTGTACCAACCATTGGCCAGATTAAACATCAAAGCTTCCGCTGCGGGTGCTGTGTAGTCGTTTGCAAATCGTTCTGCATCCTCAAGCCCAGAGATAAAAATATCGTTCAAATCCTGTGCTTGGGTCGTCATGGAGGCGCACAAAGCAAAAAGACAAAGAATACGTTTCATTTTTGTAAGTTTTCCTCTAAACTAAAAAACTCCCCAGGGGCTGGAGAGTTTTTGTTGTGAAATGCAGTTATGTAAGCGTCTAGCTAGACATCAATGTTGGCATAGACCGCATTTTTCTCAATAAACTCGCGTCTCGGCGGCACCTCATCTCCCATCAACATAGAGAAAATTCGGTCGCTTTCTGTTGCGTTATCTATTGTTACTTGACGCAGGGTTCTAAACTCAGGATTCATGGTGGTATCCCACAATTGCTCGGCGTTCATTTCTCCAAGACCTTTGTAGCGTTGAATACTGGTTCCGGAACCACCCATGCTCTCTACAATGGAGTCGCGTTCTTTATCATCCCAGGCGTAACGCTTCTTTGATCCCTTCTTCACCAAGTAAAGCGGTGGAGTGGCAATATAAACGTGGCCTTTCTCAATCAACTCGCGCATGTAGCGGAAGAAGAAAGTCAAAATCAAGGTCTCAATGTGACTCCCATCGACATCCGCATCACACATGATCACCACCTTGTGGTACCTCAGCTTTTCGAGATTGAGTGCCTTGCTGTCTTCTTCCGTTCCTACGGTGACGCCCAAGGCCGTATAAATGTTGCGGATTTCCTCGTTTTCAAAAACCTTGTGTTGCATGGCTTTTTCGACGTTGAGGATTTTACCTCGAAGCGGCAGAATTGCCTGAAACTCTCGGTTACGGCCCATCTTGGCCGTACCACCTGCCGAATCTCCCTCAACGAGGAAGACTTCGCATTTGGCTGGATCTTGCTCAGAACAATCGGTTAATTTACCCGGAAGTCCAGCGCCGCCCATGGGGCTTTTGCGTTGAACCATCTCCCGGGCTTTAGCCGCCGCATGGCGGGCCTGAGCAGCGATCAATACTTTTTCGACTATGCGCTTTGCATCATCCGGATGCTCTTCCAAATAATCAGTGAGCATCTCCGAAACCGCCTGGCTTACTGCAGAGGTAACTTCCCGGTTACCCAGCTTGGTTTTGGTTTGCCCTTCAAACTGAGGCTCCGCAACCTTCACCGAAACAATGGCAGTCAATCCTTCTCGGAAGTCATCACCAGAGATTTCGAATTTGACCTTGTCCAGCATTCCAGAACCTTCGGCATACTTCTTCAAGGTGGTGGTGAGTCCGCGACGGAATCCAGAAAGGTGGGTACCCCCTTCGTGGGTGTTGATGTTATTTACGTAGGAATGCAGGTTTTCGGAGAACCCATCGTTGTAGATCATGGCTACTTCGACCGGAATTCCATTCTTCTCGCCCTCCATAGCGACAACCTCCTGAATAATCGGTACTCGGGTTTCGTCCAGAAATCGGATGAATTCTTCTAGTCCCTTTTCAGATACAAAAGTTTCGCCCACAAAGCTGCCATCTTCATTCTTCTGACGCTTGTCCGTCATGGTAATACTCACCCCCTTGTTCAGGTAAGCCAACTCGCGCATACGATTGGCCAAGGTTTCGTAACTGTACTCGGTGGTTTGCTTAAAAATCTCGTGATCCGGCTTGAAGGTAACTACGGTACCGGTTTCATCGGTATCCCCTACGCTTTTTACCGGGTAAAGGGTCTTCCCTCTTTCGTATTCTTGCTCCCAGATTTTACCCTCTCGGTAGACCGTGGCTTTTAAGTGACTCGAAAGGGCATTCACACAGGATACACCGACCCCGTGGAGACCTCCCGAAACCTTGTAGGAGTCCTTATCGAACTTTCCACCTGCTCCGATCTTGGTCATTACTACTTCCAGAGCCGAAACCCCTTCTTTCTTGTGAAGACCTACCGGAATACCCCGTCCGTTATCACGGGTGGTAATGGAGTTGTCTTCGTTGATAATGACTTCAATAGTATCACAGTGTCCAGCAAGGGCTTCATCGATGGAGTTATCGACCACCTCGTACACCAAATGGTGCAGTCCACGGGTCCCGACATCACCGATATACATGGACGGACGCATTCTTACGTGCTCCATTCCTTCCAGTGCCTGGATACTGTCTGCGGAGTAGTTGTTCTTTTTCTCGTTTTCGCTCATGAGCTAGGCCTTAAATTTTGGCGATTTTCAAATCTCACAAATATAACGAAAAGCTAGTAAATATGCGGCATTGAAGGGTTTTTAAGTGCTTAGTTATTAACAAAATCTTGTGAATAACCGAAGTCTATGAGTAGGGGGTCCTGCACCAGGCCAGACCCCCTCGACTCAACCCTAATAGAAAACTATTCGTAGGCGTCGGTATGAACCGCTGCTATAGCCCTTCCTGAGGGCTCATTTTGGTTTTTAAATGCGGCATCCCATTCCAGCGCAATTTTGGTGCTGCAGGCCACTGAAGCTTCCTGAGGGACGCTCTTCGCCGCTGCTGCCGATGGAAAGTGCTCGGCAAAGATGCTGCGGTAGAAGTACTCTTCTTTGGTCTGCGGGGTTTGGAAAGGGAAGCGAAAGGTCGCCTGCTCCATTTGCTGGTCGCTTACTTCGCGGTTTACCACTTCTTTGAGGGTATCGATCCAACTGTAGCCAACCCCGTCGGAAAACTGCTCTTTTTGCCTCCAGGCGACTTCGGCCGGTAAATACTCTTCAAAAGCCTTTCGAAGCACCCATTTTTCCATTCTCTCTGAACTGCACATTTTGTCTTTTGGGTTCAGTCGCATGGCCACATCCATAAATTCTTTGTCCAAGAAAGGAACTCGGCCCTCAATCCCCCAGGCAGAAAGGGATTTGTTGGCCCTCAGACAATCGTACATATGCAACTTGCTGAGCTTGCGAACCAACTCTTCGTGGAACTCCTGAGCATTGGGCGCCTTATGGAAATACAGGTATCCGCCAAAGAGTTCGTCGGCACCCTCGCCAGAGAGCACCATCTTGATTCCCATGGATTTGATCACCCGAGCCATGAGGTACATCGGAGTCGAGGCGCGAATCGTGGTGATATCGTAGGTCTCTAGATGATAAATAACATCTTTTATCGCATCTAGCCCTTCCTGTATGGTGAACTCGATCTCGTGGTGGACCGTTCCGATGTGATCGGCTACTTTTCGGGCAGCGGCCAAATCCGGTGAACCCTTCAATCCGACCGAAAAAGAATGCAATCGAGGCCACCAGGCCTCCTGAGTGTCCTGGCTCTCTACACGCTTTTGGGCATATTTCTTGGCCACTGCAGAAGTAATGGAAGAATCCAATCCTCCGGAAAGCAGCACGCCATAAGGTACATCAGACATCAGCTGGCGGTGTACCGCCTCTTCGAGTGCCATGCGTAGATCCTCGATACTGGTGCTGTTGTCTTTGACTGCCTCATAAGACTGCCAATCTCGCTGATACCACGGCTTGATCTCGCCCTCAGAACTATCTAGGTAATGTCCAGGCGGAAAGAGTTCTATCTGCTGGCAAATACCTTCCAGGGCTTTTAATTCTGAAGCGACATAGTAGGTGCCGTATTGATCGTAGCCATAGTACAGAGGAATAATGCCCATATGATCCCGGGCAATAAAATAACGGTCTTCACTTTCATCATATAAGGCGAAACCAAAGATCCCGTTGAGCTTGTCCAGCATATCGGCACCAAATTTTTGGTAAAGCCCCAGAATCACTTCGCAATCCGAAGCGGTCTGGTAGTCGTAGTCCGGAGTAAATTCTTCCTTTAACTCCCGGTGATTGTATATTTCGCCATTGGCTGCAAGGATCAACTGCCGATCTGCACTGTAAAGGGGTTGTCCCCCAGAGGCGGGATCCACAATAGCCAAACGTTCATGGGCCATTACGGCAGATTCACAGCTGTAAATTCCACTCCAGTCGGGACCCCGATGACGCAGCTTTTTCGCCATTTCCAAAAGTTGCGGACGCAATTCGCTCACGTCCTGTTTGGGTTCAAATGCACATACAATTCCACACATAGCTAATAATTTGAATGCAATAACCGCCTTAATATGTCAATATGAAATAGCAATTAAGTAATCAATAACATATTTTAACTTTTATAAGCGTTTTTTACGACATATTTTAAATATCTAAGGTCTTTTTCCCTTCCCTGCTATCAGCTTGAAAGTTTTTAGGCGTTTTTACTACCAAGTAGGAAGGCTCCCTAATTTTGGAGCCCAGTGTAAACCAAAAACGACATCACTATGAACAATCGGTTATTACTCGGACTTTTTACAGCCCTTTTTATCAGCGCTACAGCCTCTGCACAGAAATTCAGCAAAGCAGATGTGAGTCCTGCGGATATTGCTTCTTATCCGACCAGTTACAAGGAAGCAAACAAAAATGTTCGAATCATTTACAGCCGCCCAAACCTGACGAGCCCTAAAACAGGAGAAAAAAGATCCCTTGCAGATTTGGCCCCAGTAGGCAAGGTATGGAGAACAGGGGCTAACGAGGCACCTGAGATTACTTTTTACCAAGACGTAGTATTTGGTGGAAAGGCTGTAAAAGCGGGAACATATGCCCTATTCACCATTCCAGGTGAAGGAGAGTGGACCGTTATTTTGAATACGAATCTGAACCAATGGGGAGCTTACTTCTACGACAGCGCTGCGGATGTAGTGCGTGTACAGGCTTCTGCCTCTTCAGATTCAAGCTCCTTGGAGCAATTCTCTATCGCTTATAAGAACAGTGGTAAAGGAGTAGAATTAGTCATGGGATGGGATACCACCCGCGTTAGCCTGCCGATTAGCTGGTAGTCCAAACACTCCTTACAATACAAAGGACGTTAGAACTAGCGTTGTGGAAAGGGTTCAACTAAACTCAGTTTGAACTCGGCACGACGGTTTTTTTGACGTCCTTTTTCGCTGTGGTTATTGGCCAAAGGCTTGTCACTCCCAAAGCTTTCGAGTCTGATTCTATCTTGGTCTACACCCAGCAAGACCAACTGTTTAGCAATGGATTTGGCACGTCTGTGGGAAAGATCGGTATTGTATTCACTCTGCCCTAAACTATCGGTATGCCCACTGACAATGATGTAGTAGTCCCGGTTCTTCTTTAAAAAGGCCTGCATCTCCTTAAGGCTCTCTTTAGCCGTTCCATCCAGCTTATCGGAATCAAAGGCAAAATAGACTTTCGGAAAGTGATAGCGCTTTTCCAGTTCGTAATTGGGCAGGCTGTTTCCGTCTTCATAAAGCGCTGTACGATCAACGTAGTAATACGCTCCTTGCTTGGTTCCCCAGCGTTCCGTTTTAATGCGTTGGGTTCCTTTATTCGGATAGAAATTTCCGATCAGCAGGTAGCGTTCGAACCCTTTAGCCGTAAATGAAATATTCAATTTGAACCAGCGATCTCGATTCTCGTCAATATGATCCATTTCCATCTCCATGGTATGGATACGGTTTCCGGTCTGCTCTAACAAACGTCCTTTGGAGAGGTATTTCCTTGTTTCGATCTGTATGCGCTGTTCGCTGAACATCAGGCCAAATTTGCGCACGGCAAAGTCAGCACTTTCGGCTAAACTGACGTAGACTTCAAAATGATACTTGCGCCCAGGCTCCAGGGTTTGGCTCAATTCTGCCTGTAGGTATTCCCGGTAATCTCCAGGAGCAAAAAAGTAGAGTCCGGCATAGGCGTCACCAGAATAGGCCTCTTGGTTTCCGTTGTAATTTTTAGGCACTCCCATGACCTCACTGCAGCGGTGAAAGTAGTCGGTACTGCCTTGAGTAGGACAGGTCCAGCCCTCCACATCCTGATCAAAACTTCCGAGCGCTTTGGGACAAAAGAGGCGGTCCTCAAAATCTGGATTTAGAATGAGGTTTTGCGCTTGAAGAGGAGTACAAAATAGTACGATGCTGGCCAAGAGCATCCCCCAATCGCGCAAGCTATTGGATTGACTTGTAGTAGAGTAAGCTATCATCATTCCCCATTTCCTTAACGTAAAGGATAGATAAAATCGTATTTGCGCCCAAATCAGCTCGCTGATTGTTGCGGATTATTCGCCCTAATACTCCCTGCAAGAATAAACAACAAATAGGCCATGGCCAAAAGCCCCAAGTAGCGGTAGCTTCCCAGTTGGCTATAACCATAGGCATATGCACTCGGGGCCAAGGCACTTCCTAAGACCAAGAAAGAAGTCACCTTTCCGGTGATCGCCCCTAAATGCGCCCTTCCAAAGAATCGGGGCCAGGTCACTGAATTTAGCACAGCAAAAAAGCCTCCCATAATACCAATACCGATGGTCAAGGCCACCACTCCCCAGGAGGAATCCAGATAGAATAAACCGATACTCGCCAAAAGCCCCCCACCGGTCTTGGCGAATAGGAAACCCTTTAAGCGCAAGTAATCACTTAAGAAATTGAAGAGGGTCGAACAACAGACCGAAATAACCGAAGCGGGCAAAAACAAAGAAATAGCCACTTGCTTTTCGTAACCCGAACTCTCAAAAATTGATACCACATGAAAGGTGAGGCCGGTGATAAAAAAACTGTGGAAGGCCAACAAAAGTCCATACATCCAAAAAGCGCGGGTTTGTTTGGCCTCTTCCAAGGTAAACGGCTTGTTCAAACGCAAAAAGGGCCGTTTTACTTCTGGGGCTTTTTCTTTGGATGCTCTTGAGCCACCATCGACAGCTAAGCCGTGGTCCTCGGGACGGTTTCTGTAAAGCTGAAAAACCACCAGACTAAAAAAGAGCAAGGCAGCGGCCATCCATTGCCAGGTCCTTTGCCAGCCCTCTCCTTCGACCAATTCATTTAACCAAAGGGGAGCGGAAGAGAAACCAAAGGAAAGGGCGACACTGGTAAAAGCGTTGGCCTTGCCTCGGTTCTTGTCGAACCACATCATGATCATATTGCGAGAAGACATGGTCAGCACGCCTTGCCCGCTAAAGCGGATCAGGAAAAACAAAACGATCATCAAAGCAAAGGAAACCGTAGCAGCAGAAAGATCAAAAACCCCTTGTAGCGCAAGCTCATACGATCGGCTTGGGAGCACAAGAGCACCGAAAATGCAAGCATTAAGGTAGCTGCAAAAGCTACATACCGGGCCCCAAATCGATCAAACCAGCGCCCTGCCTTGGAGATGAACAGGGAACTCAGGATGGTTCCTATAGCATAAGCGTTACTGAACTGATCCCGACTGAGCCCCAAAGCATCCATGACCGGGTCGGTAAAAACAGAAACACCAATGGTCTGTCCCGGAATACTGCACCAAACACCCAAGGTTCCGATAAACAGAACCACATAGCCGTAAAATAGCCTGGAACGGGCAGGATCAATAAAGGAGAGTCGATTGGCGGAAGACATGATTTGGGCGTGATTAGGAAGACGTAAAAATACTTCATTCCCAAAGAAGCCCAGCGGTCTTACCAATCAAATCGGTAGCGGGCTCCGCCCAAGAGCTGGGCCCCTTGTGCAGGGTACTGCGCAAAGAAGGTGTAGTTCTGATTACTCAGGTTCCTCCCTTGCAAAAAGAAGCTCCATTGGGGTGTCCATTGGTATTCAACACCCAAATTGAGGTCGAGTATAGGTTCGAGTTGAAAAGGCTCTCCTTGTCCTGGTATAGGAACGGTTGCCCCAACCACAATTGAGTTCAGGTCTTCTCTTTCTCCAATGACATAGAGTTCACTGGTCAATCGCCAGTTTTCCAGAAACTCCAGACTCAAGGCGACCTCTCCCTGGTAATTGGGTAAGTTCCATGCCGGATTATCCGATGCGGTGCTGTATTGGTCAAATTGCCAACTTGTTCGGAAAGAAATGGCTTCTTTGGGCTCCCATTGCAAGGCAAAATAACCCCCATAACGCTGTACATCTTCATAAAGCCATTCAAAGGAATTTCCGAAGGCATAAGCTTCATCGGTTCGGAAAGTATTGTATGGATTAAGTTGAAATAGAGCTTGCTGGTCATTGGATTCCACAGCCACTCCAATTTGGTAGGTCACATTGGTTGCAATCAGCCCCTGTAAGCCCCCTTTTACCAGGTATTGCTGTTGGTTGGGGCGAATATCCAAACTAGGGGCAACAAAGGGATTTGCGGCCACTGCCTGGGCATAGCTGTTCTGTTTGAGACCACCGGTGGCCTCCCCAACGAAGTAGTGTTTTTCTTTTTGCAAGGGATAACGTGCTTTAACTCGGGGATAAACCGAGAAGCCCTGATCCCGATCCAAAGCATCGACATTGTACACAACGGCACCACCGATTTGGAGATCCCACTCCTTTTTTTGATCGACCAGTACACCGCGATTTCGGCCTGGGCTTGGCTGTAGCGATCTGGACTGGCCGCAGCTACTTCCCTCAGAGAAGTGACACTTTGCTGGCCTTGAACCCAATCGATCGAGGGTAAAAAACTCACCCGGGTCTCCTCGATTTCGACATCAAAGCGAGAACCAAACTGCAAACGGCTTTCATCAGAACCGGTTTCGTCTGTAAACCACCGAAACCCGCCATCGACCGCAACCTTATCGTCTGTGTATTGTCCGTTCAAGGCTCCGGTAAAGTAGCGCTGTTGCACCCCAGACTCGGGGAAGGATTCAGGACCAAAAAGATCCCGATCAAAACCGTACCAATGGTAAATATCGCGTTGGATTTCCATCAGCAAGTGGCCGGTATTCTCTTTCCCCTTAAAGTGCAAGCCCCCTTCCAAAGCGGTTTGACTGAAGGAGGTTGGCAGGGGGTTGTCCAGAATATCGCCTTGGGCCGATCGGTGTTCCAACCCCAAGGCATAGCTGTTTCGACCAGTACCCAGAGGCTGGCGCGTAAAGGCCTCGGCTTCAATATTGGTGAAGTTACCCGCTGCTAAAGAGACTGCCGTATTGTACAATTTTTCTGGGGGCTCCGGTTGCACTTTCTCGGCCTTGCCTTTGGCTGGTGAGAAAGTAGAGGCCACAGGGGCCGTAAAACGACTCCACTGTACCGGTCGTTTTTTCAAAAAGAGGGAATCCGACAATCCGGGTTCCGAAAGAATTTTACTGGCCGGTGCGATCGAGGGCGCATAAGAGCGGGTCACCGTTACCGTCTGTGTGTTCAGGGGTTTATCCTGAGCCAAAGCGGGCCCAAGGATCAGCAGAAATACGATAGAAATGACTGTTCTCATGGACGCTTGTTTTGAGGATTGACTGATGAATTGTTCTGGGCCTCTCGGGCTTTGATCTGAGCGAGAAGGGCTTCGGCTTCCATTTTTTGAGGCAGTAATTCTCCGAAGTTTTCGATAACGGATTCCAGAATATAGGTCGCCTGGAAAGGATCCTTGAGTGCATCGTAATTTCGAGCCATCAAGATCAGACCTCGAGCACCCCATTCTTTATAGGACGAATAAGACTGGGCCAATTTTTCGATGGAACTGTTCGAGTCGAGGTAATCACCTGATTCATTCTGAAAATAAGCCTGATAATAGAGGGCTTCAGCCGCTCGACTGCCTGAAGCTGTTTTTAGTAATTCCGCATAAGCTCTTTTGGACTGATTCTTATTGCCGGTCACCCAAGACGAACGAGCCTGATAGAGCCAGGCTTCCTTTTCTAAACGTTGGCCAAGACCGGGTTTCTCCAGCAGCTGTTGGGAATACTGTACACAACGATCAAACTGCCCTTGTTCAAAAAACCACTTCATCAGGTTGGACAGGGCAAATCGTTTGTTCTCTTCGACTTGGGCTGTTTGAAGCAATTCTTCCAAATAGGGTGACGCCAGAGAAAACTGTTCCGTTTCGACATAGTAACTGGCTACCCGGGTCAGGGCCTTCTCACTGTAGCTGGAAGATGCCTTGGCCGCCCTCTGGTAGTAGGGTAAGGCAGAATCTTTTTGTCCTTGGTTGTAGTAGAGTTCGGCCAGTTCAAACGAAAGAATACCGGAGCGAGCGCCTAGAGGAAAGGCCTTCAGGTAATCTTCGCAGGCCCGAATCGCTTCTGCGGTACGCCCCTGATCCAAGAGGCTCTGTGCCGCACTATAGGACGCCTCTTCCAATTCCGAATCGGTGAGCTGCACAAAACGCAAGTCCCTAGCCCAAGCGGCAAATTTAGAAACCTCTCCTTTGTCCATATAGATGAGTTTGGCCGTCGAAACCGCCTGTGTGGCTTCTGCGGATTCTGGATAGGCCTGCACCAGTGCATTGATTTTTTCAAGAGAGGCATCCAATTCTCCTTGGTTATAGAGAATAAGGATCTCCCTTAGGCGAGCCGTCAAGTGTAAATTGCCTTCAGGGTAGTCTTGGATCAAGCGACGATATCCCGCTAAAGCCTGCCCTTCTTGCCCTTGTTCAGCCAAGGTCGCTGCCCGTTCTAGAAGGGCATCGTCCCGGTAATTCGATTCCGGATAGTCCTGTTCTAAACGAGCGAGTTCCAGCATTTTCTGCTGCGGTCGACCGACTAGTCCTTGAGATTTGGCGAGTTGAAACAAACTGTAATCATACTCCGGATGCGTCGGGGCTAGTTTTTTGTAAGCGCTGATGGCTTTACTGTATTGGCTGCCCGCATAATGGGCATCAGCCTCACGAACTTGTGCATCCTGCCAACGGGCATCTTCGACGGAGAAATTGGCTCGGGCGTCCGCGAATCGCTTGGCGGCTTGGGGGAATTGCTCCAGTCGTAAATAGGCGTAGGCCAAATGGTAGTTTCGCTCGGGGTACTCTGGAGTTTCTTCTGCTTTTCGGCTGTTTTCGAAAGCGATCAAATCCGCCAGGGCCTGCTCGTGTTGTTCCGCTCTAGAAAAGCACTCCGCTCGCCAAAATAGAGCTCGGGAAGACCAGAGTGTGGAATTGCTTTCTTCCAAAGTCCTGCTAAAAAGAGATTCGGCCTCTGCATAAGTCCCTTCAGCAAAGAGTTGAATCCCCCGAAAGAAAAAGATTTTTTGCCGGGATTGCTTATCGAGATCCTTGCCGTTGGCTTCGATATACTCCAGGGCATCCTGAAAGTTTTGTGAACTGACGTAGGCATCCAGGAGCAGCTTCTCGATTTCGCGGCGCTTTTGGTCCCGAGGGTAATCTTCGAGGTAGGTACGCAAGACCCGAGTAGGCGGCTCATACGCATTGCCTATTTGGTAGCTGAGCAGGGCGTAATTCAAAAGAGCTTCACGGCGAATAGCACCGTCAAAATCCATGGAACTGGCTTGCCTAAACGCGTTCAAAGCCTCGGTTTTCTTGTCTTCTTGTAAATAAGACTGCCCCAGATGATAATAGGCATTTTGCCCCAGAGCATCCGGGCTTTCTATAATTCGGTTGAAGGATTCAATCGCCTCACTGTATTGGGCTTGTTGGTAGTGGCAGTAGCCCAACTGGTAGAAATCAGCATTGGTCCACTTGCCGTTGCGCCCCTGGTACTTCTCCAGAAAAGGCAACGCCTCAGCGTAATTTTCGAGTTGAAAATAACTTTCACCGATCAAACGGTTTAGTTCGGACTTCTCTTCTTCATCTGCACGGGGCAGGTAGTTTTTGGCCTGGGCAATGGCTTCTTCAAACTTGCCCAATTTATAGTTCATATCGGCCTGAAAATAACTGAGCTTTTCTTCCAGAAGCTTGGGGTCTTTTACCTCGCTAAAGGCCTGGTTGGCCCCTTGGTAATCATCCTCTTCGTATGAGATAAACCCGAGGTAATAAGCGGCCTGAGAAGCATAGGCTTCGGTTTCCTTGGCCTGACTGAGGTAGGTTTTGGCCTCTTCCTTATTACCAGCAGCGTACAGACAATAGCCGTATTGAAAAATAAAACGGTCCCGAGCCCGATCGCTCAAAAAGTCAGGATCCACTTGACGGTACCATTTGAGGGCGTAGAGGTACCGGCCTATACCGTAATAGTAGTCCCCCACTTCCTTGTAGGCCGCCCAACGCTTGGGTGATAGGGGGTACTTCTCGACAAAACCGAGTAATTCGCGATCCGCCTGGCGTTCTCCCAAGCGTATTGCTGAACTGGCCGCGTAGTAGAGGGCTTCTCCCCGTTCGAGATCATTGTCTGAGCCGGCCTGAACCTGCCGGAATAGGGGTTGTGCCTGGGTGTAGTTCCCTTGTTGATACAGCCGAAGGGCTTTCTGAAATGTTTGGGATTGTTCTTGGGGCTGTACACTTTGCTGGCCATACAGGGCCGAGCAGCACAATCCCGCAAACAGCAAGATAAGGTGCAATCGATTCATATAGCTTCTCTGTTCTGCTTCAAGACCTCGTGCGCCTCGAGAACTTTTCTTAGAACGTCAAATAATGGGCCAAAGTATACCCCTGCCCTTTTCCGGAAATCCTTATTACCTTTACTAGGGAAAAGTCACCCCAATGGCCGAAACAGTTTTACAAATGAAGGATGTCGATATTTTTCAGAACGACAACCTGATTTTAAGCAATATCAACCTCGAGGTAAAGAAAGGCGAGTTCGTCTACGTCATCGGAAAAACCGGTAGCGGAAAAAGCAGCTTTTTGCGAACCCTCTACGGTGACCTGCCTTTATCTAAAGGACAGGCCAGTGTAGTGGACTACTCCTTAAAAAAGCTGCAAGAGAAGGACATCCCCTACCTCAGAAGAAAACTCGGCATTATTTTTCAAGATTTTCAACTTCTTCCGGACCGCAGTGTTGAGCAAAATCTCGAATTTGTTCTGAAGGCCACCGGATGGACGGAGCCGGCCAAGATGCAATTGAAAATAGAAGAAGTTCTCGACAAGGTTGGAATGAAAAGTAAAGGCTTTAAATTTCCGCATCAGTTGTCGGGAGGGGAACAACAACGTGTTGGGATCGCCCGTGCGCTGCTGAATGATCCCGAACTGATCCTGGCCGACGAACCGACCGGTAACCTGGACCCCCAAACCAGTGTCGAGGTGATGAAGGTCCTCCAAGAAATCAACCAGACCGGGCGTACCATTGTCATGGCCACCCACGACTACGCCCTGATCTTAAAATATCCGCACAAGACCATTAAGTGCGATGGAAACAAGATGTTTGAAGTGATCCAAAAAGCCGTTTAGATTGACTACAGTTACCGCTTCTCATCTACTCAACTCACTCATAAATCAACTTCATGGAAGTACTTGGTATTGATATCGGTGGAACCGGTATGAAAGGTGCTCTGGTCAATGCAGAAACCGGAGAAATGACTACGGATCGTTTTCGTGTCCAAACCCCAGGCTCCCGAGGCCCTCAGGAAATGGCCGGAGTGGTTCAAGAAATTATCGATCATTTCAACTACAGTGGTCCCGTAGGTTGTGGCTTCCCGACCATCGTTAAGAATGGCGTGTGCACTTCCCCTGGGAACCTCAATCCAGAATGGGTTGGCACCAATATCGAAGACCTCTTCAGCCAACATACGGGTCAACAGTTTACCGTGGTGAACGATGCGGACGCTGCTGGTTTTGCCTCCATGGAATACGGTGTTGGAAAAGGCAAGAAAGGCTTTGTACTGATGATCACCGTGGGTACAGGTTTGGGCAGTGGTGCTTTTTTTAACGGAGAACTCCTTCCCAATTTTGAATTGGGTCAAATGCCGTATAAAGACTTCAAGAAAATAGAAGACTACGCTGCCGCTTCAGCCCGCGAACGCGATGGTCTCAGCTACGAGAAATGGGGCAAACGTTTCAACAAATTTTTAAACTACGTGGAACTCGTCGTCAACCCGGACTACATAATCGTCGGTGGAGGAGCTTCCAAAAAGTGGAATCAGTACAGCCACATGATCCAAATACAAACCCCGATTGTTCCTGCAGAATTGAAGAACAATGCTGGTATTATCGGTGCAGCCGCGTCTTGCGTCCACATGCACCGATTTGAACAATAGTCCGAATTAGACGGTTTTGTTGCGCTTGCGATCGACCTCTTTCAGGAAGATTTTGCGCAATCTCAAGTGATTTGGAGTCACCTCAACGTACTCGTCTTTTTGGATGTACTCCAAAGCTTCTTCCAAAGAGAACTTGATTGCTGGTACAATCTTGGCCTTATCGTCTGATCCCGCAGCTCTAACGTTAGATAGCTTTTTGGTCTTGGTCACATTGATGGCCATATCATCGTTTCGCGAGTTTTCACCAATTACTTGTCCTTCGTAGATCTCTTCTCCCGGATCGATAAAGAACTTCCCTCTTTCTTGTAGTTTATCGATCGAGTAAGGAATCGCCGTTCCGTTTTCCATCGAAACCAAAGAACCGTTGATACGACCAGGAATATCGCCTTTTAAGGGTTGGTACTCCTTGAAGCGGTGAGCCATAATAGCCTCCCCTGCTGTCGCGGTAAGCAATTGATTTCTCAATCCAATGATTCCCCGAGAAGGGATTTCGAATTCACAGAGCATTCGGCTTCCACGGGCCTCCATACTCCTCATCTCTCCTTTGCGGATTGACACCATTTCTACTGCCTTACCCGATACTTCTTCCGGCAAATCAATAGTCAACTCTTCGACCGGTTCACAGGTCACCCCGTCTATGGTTTTAAGGATTACCTGGGGCTGACCGATTTGCAGTTCGTAGCCTTCTCTTCGCATGGTTTCGATCAAAACCGAGAGGTGAAGTACGCCACGGCCGAAGACCATAAAGCGGTCAGCACTGTCGGTTTCTTCTACCCTTAAAGCCAGGTTCTTTTCGAGCTCTTTTTCGAGACGTTCCTTGAGGTGGCGAGAGGTTACAAACTTCCCGTCTTTCCCGAAAAAAGGGCTGTCGTTAATAGTAAAGAGCATGCTCATGGTCGGCTCGTCGATCGCGATGGTCTTCAAGGCTTCTGGCTCCTCAAAATCAGCGACCGTATCGCCAATTTCGAAGTTCTCCATACCAACAATGGCACAGATGTCTCCCGTTTGCACTTCGCTTACTTTTTGACGGCCTAAACCTTCAAAAACAAAGAGTTCCTTGATGCGGGTTTTTTGAGTAGACCCATCTCTTTTGATTAGCACGACTTGCTGCCCCTCTTTCAGACTACCTCTTTGCAGGCGACCGATAGCGATTCGCCCAGTGAAAGAACTAAAATCGAGGGAAGTGATAAGCAATTGGGTGTTCCCTTCTGTAGGTTCAAAGGTCGGAACGTGTTCCAGTACCATGTCCAATAAGGGTTCAATATTTTCTGTTGGCGTTTTCCAGTCCTCGCCCATCCAGTTGTTCTTGGCAGAACCGTATACCGTAGGAAAGTCCAGTTGCCACTCTTCAGCCCCCAGTTCAAACATCAGGTCAAACACCTTTTCGTGAACTTCTTCAGGGGTACAATTCTCTTTGTCGACCTTATTGATGACTACACAGGGCTTCAATCCCAATTCGATCGCCTTTTGCAAGACAAAGCGGGTTTGAGGCATCGGTCCTTCAAAGGCGTCAACCAAAAGAAGAACCCCATCAGCCATATTGAGAACACGTTCCACTTCCCCACCAAAGTCGGCGTGACCAGGGGTATCGATGATGTTGATTTTAACGTCCTTGTACTGAACCGAAACATTCTTGGAGACAATGGTAATTCCACGCTCGCGTTCCAGGTCGTTGTTGTCCAAAATCAGCTCTCCTTTGTTCTCATTTTCGCGGAACAAACGGCAGTGGTACATGATTTTGTCTACCAAGGTGGTCTTACCGTGGTCAACGTGTGCAATGATTGCAATGTTTTTGATGGTGCCCATAGGTGCTTTTATCTGACTCTCAGTTAGGAAGAGCCCTCGCTTTCAGCCCGCAAATATAGTCTGAATCCCCTACACTTAGGCCGAAAAATTTTCGGATCTGAAAAAGTATCTTTGTGAAAACATTTTTCTATGGAACTCTCCAAAATCCCTCAGATTAAAAACACCGACTCCGGGCAGTTTTTTTTGCTCTCTGGACCCTGTGCAATTGAGGGGGAAGAAATGGCCTTGCGCATTGCCGAAAAACTAGTGAACATTACGGATAAACTTCGTATTCCCTACGTTTTCAAAGGCAGCTTTAAGAAGGCCAACCGCAGCCGAATCGATTCTTTTAGTGGAATCGGGGACGAAAAAGCCCTGAAAATCCTCCAAAAAGTATCCCAAGAGTTCCAGGTTCCCACCGTGACAGACATCCACGTTCCTGAAGATGCAGCCTTGGCTGCCGAGTACGTTGACGTTCTGCAAATTCCCGCTTTTTTGGTGCGTCAAACGGATTTGGTAGTTGCTGCAGCGAAGACCGGAAAGACCGTTAACCTCAAAAAAGGGCAATTTATGAGCCCGGAGAGCATGTCTCATGCCGTCAAAAAAGTCACTGACAGCGGTAATCAGCAGGTCGTGCTCACCGAAAGGGGGACCATGTTTGGTTACCAAGATTTGGTAGTGGACTACCGCGGTATCCCAACAATGCAAAACTACGCTCCTGTGGTTCTGGATGTTACCCATTCTCTACAACAGCCCAACCAGGCTTCTGGAGTTACCGGTGGTCGCCCTGCTCTGATCAGTACTATGGCCAAAGCCGGTATTGCCGTCGGAGTTGATGGCTTGTTTATGGAAACACACTATGATCCAGCAAATGCGAAAAGTGATGGTGCGAATATGCTGCAGTTGGATTTGATGGAAGACCTGTTGACCCAACTTGTCCGACTGAGAGAAGTGGTGCAGAATACATAAAACTTCTTGGTCTGTTGGTGGGGAGCGGTTATCTTCCGGGCCTAAACCAACCACCTGATGAGCCGAAGTTTTCTACTCCTCCTCTTTTTATTTCTCAACCTTAGTCTCAGCGCCCAATACAGCCAACCTTTTGGCAACGTGACGGTCAAAGAACTCGAGATGGATCATTTTCCTGGTGATCCCGAAGCCGAAGCCATGGCTATTTTCGAATACGGTGTCTACACCTTTGAGCTGAAAGACAACGGTTATATCTACTTGATGAAGGAGTACCATACCAAAATCAAGATCCTCAATCAGGAAGGGCTCGAATTGGCCAATCAGGAAATTCCCCTTTACAGGACCGATAAACGAAAAGAACAAATCGTCAAATTCCAGGCCATCACCCACAACGGACGCGAAAAAACAGGAGTCGACCAATCTGCTCAGTTTTTGGTGGACGAAACCCCCAATTGGTCGGCCTACCGATTTACTTTTCCGAAAGTAAAAGTGGGGTCCATCATTGAGTACAAATACACCCTGCAATCTCCTTTTTACTTCAATTTGGACCGCTGGGATTTTCAGGGATCCATACCAAAGCTCTACAGCCGTTTTCATGCCGAAATACCAGGGAACTATGTGTATAACCGGGTCCTAAAAGGAGATCTCCCGCTTTCGCTCAATTTAAACTCAGAACGCCCAAATTGTTTTTCTGTTCCACGCAGTTCTCAATCGGCTTCTTGCGAGGTATTGGATTTTGCTATCGAAAATGTGCCCGCTTTTCGAGAGACCGAACCCTTTATGCTCTCTAGCGAGAACTACATCTCGCGTCTGGTCTTTGAACTTTCGCAGTTCTACCCTTTTAATGGAGGGGTCGAAAAGTATTCCAAAAGTTGGAAGGATGTAGACAAAGAGTATCGCAAGGATCAGGACATTGGTAGACAAGTGGGTAAACAGGACTTCTTTACCAAGGCTTTGCCGAGTAACGCGAAGTCGGCTCAGACCACAATGGAAAAAGCCCGCGCTGTTTACAAGCACATACAAGACCATTTCAATTGGAATGAGAAGTATGGGATCTACCGCAAGGTGCGCGTCAAAAAGGCCTACGAAAATAGAACGGGGAATATTGGCGAAATCAATATCTCCCTCATCAATATGCTGGAAGCGGCCGATATTCCCGCCAAGATTGTACTCTTGTCCACCCGAGAAAACGGTTTACCTCGACGTAATCAGGCCAATATCACCGACTTTAATTATTTAGTCGCTTTGGCCACCATCGATGGAAAGGACTATGTTTTGGACGCCAGCGATAAGTTTACTCCTTTTGGAATGCTACCCTATCGTGCACTCAACTATGTCGGGCGGGTCATGGACTTTAAGAAAGACAGCTATTGGATTGACCTGCCGGTATCGAACCGAAATAAATCCACCAGTCAAGTTATGCTGCAATTTGACCTGGATAATCAGGTCATTAAGGGGCGTCATCGAGAAATCCTTCTGGGGTACAGTGCATCCGATCGCTACAGAACTCTCGATAAGTTAGGAGAAGAAGGTTTTCTAGAAAAAATCGAAGACAACAGTTTTATTGAAATCAGCGAGCACAAGATTGCTCCCGGCAGTACCCCAAAAAAACTGACCCAAAACTATGTTTTTGAAATGCCGGGCTTCAGTGAAGACAACCGAATACGTTTCAATCCCTTTATTGTGAAGTTTTTGAGCTCTTCCCCCTTCAAGAATAAGAAGCGGCAATTCCCGGTGGAATTTGGTTATCCCAGATCCTATGGCTTCAATGCCATTATTCCTGTTCCGGAAGGCTACGTCATTGAGGACTTGCCTGCGAAAAAGGAATTGAGTGTACTAGACGGACAGGCTTCATTAAAGTACGATTGCAAAGCCTCCCCCGACGGTAAGAACATCAACTTGCAGTTTGTCTTTGATGTCAAAAATGTCTTCTTCTTGGTCGAAAACTACCCCCAACTCAAGGAACTTTACGACACCTTTTATTATTTACAGCAAAACAGTTTGATTTCCCTGAAGAAGAGCTAAGTTCTACTTCTTATAAAAGCCCAGGTGTGATTTGGATACCGCTTCTTGAAGCAGGTCTTCCAATACCTGTGGGTCAATCGCCTCCAAAGAGTGAAATCGCAAGGAGCGCATGACTTTGCGACCATCGGAATGCAGGTGTTCCGGATGCAAGGTGAGGTGGGCCGCATGCCAGAATCCAAGCTCGACATAGGTCTTTTTACGGGGTACATTCAAATAACAGAACGGTCTGTCTTTATAGTCGAAGAACGGTATCTTATACTTGTATTTCAGCTGTATAGAAGGGATTTGACGCTCGATAAACTGCTGAAGAAAGAGGAGGATCTCTCTATAGGGTTCTTTTTGTTGGAGAATGTAGTCTTCGGCCGGGTTCACTCTTAAATTTTTCAAAAGATAGTACTTCAATTGGAAAATTAAATTATTTTTACTTTGTATTTCAAAGTACTTTTAAATGGAATCAAAGAACTACCTGGATGACCTTTCCGAAATCAAGGACCTCATGTCCCGCTCCTCTCGATTTCTATCGCTGAGTGGCCTATCCGGAATACTCGCTGGCCTTTATGCCTTAATCGGCGCAGGTATTGCCTATGTCTATCTGCTCCCCGCTGAAGGCGAAAGCTTGAGAACACACAGTACCTCCTTTTCGCTCCTGGTTGCCCTTTTATTGGGAATTGCCTTCTTGAGTATAGTTACCGCCATTGGGCTCTCTTATCGCAAAGCCAAAAAGAATGGAGAAAACATATGGGATGCCACGACTACCCGACTACTGATCAACTTTGCTGTGCCCTTACTTACCGGTGGAATCTACATTCTCATTAAGATTCAAAGCGATCACTTTGGTCTGACCGGGGCCCTTATGCTGATCTTTTATGGTCTGGCTTTGGTCAACGCGTCCAAATACACCCTGGGGCAGGTCCGCTACCTGGGTTATATCGAAATTGTACTTGGGCTTTTCTGTGCCGCCTTTCCGGGCCACGGGTTCTGGTTTTGGACCCTTGGATTTGGGGTGATGCACATTCTGTACGGAGGACTCATGTACCAAAAAGAACGTCAGGGCTAAGCATGGGATTGATCGATAACATCAATAAACTCTTTGACCACCGAATCCGGTTGGGTATCATGTCTATTCTCATGGTCAATGAGGAAGTTGATTTTACCCGACTCAAGGAACTCCTTGGACTGACCGACGGAAACCTGGCCAGTCATTTAAAGACTTTAGAAAAAGCAGAATACCTCAGTATAGAAAAACGCTTTGTGGGGCGTAAACCCAATACCCGCTACAAGGCGACCAAGGCGGGAAGAACAGCCTTTCAAAAACACCTGGAGGCCCTAGAATACCTAATCAAACAAGCCGAAAACCCAAACGATAATCCTAATTCTAAATAGACACCTATGAGTACATCAAATCGAATTGGCAATTGGCTTAGAAACTCCATCTCGCTCCGCATGCTGGTGGTCGGCTTTATCCTCCTCGTACTTTTAATTCCCTTGGCCTTTGTCAAGGACCTGATTAAAGAACGTGGACAACGGCAACAGGAAGTGATTGACGAAATCAATGGAAAATGGGGTAAGTCGGTCACCCTTTACGGACCCATTATCAAAATCCCATACCGCACCTTTGAGCAAGAAAAGGTGCTCAACCCCGATACCAAGGCCTACATCACGACCGAAAAGGAGGTCTTTCACACGGCTTACTTCTTACCCGAGAACCTGGATATTCAATCCAAGATCGATACGGAAGTATTGAACTACGGGATCTACGAGTCTGTGGTCTACTCCACTCAGCTCCGTTTGAGTGGTAACTTCGAGGGCTTTGAATTTAGCGCTATTGAGGTACCCGATAAAGACATCCTCTGGTCCAAGGCGACCTTACTTCTGCGTACCTCCAACCTCAAGGGTATCCGCACCGAAGTGGAATTTGCTCTGGATTCGGCTCGCTACAACTTAAAACCCAAATTCAACAACCAACGCATCAGTACCTTGGAAAGTGGCTTTATCAAATCCATGACCGAGTTCAAAGACAAAAACCTGTCTTTTGAAATGCAAATGGAGATGAACGGAAGTGAGAGCCTCAGATTTGTCCCGATCGGAAAAGTCACCACGACAGCGATGAAATCCGATTGGCCTTCGCCGAGCTTTAGCGGAGAGTTCTTGCCCGAAGACGACAGCAAGACCATAGGCCCGGATGGGTTTAAGGCTCAATGGAAAATCCTGGAAATCAATCGGCAGTTTGGTCAGTCCTTTTTTTACAACCTCCCTGAACTAAGTGAGTTCGCTTTTGGAACAGACCTGATTGTACCCATAGACGACTACCAAAAAACAGAGCGAAGCAGTAAGTACGGTTTTATGATTATCGGGCTGACCCTGCTGGTCTTTCTTCTGATTCAGCTCATCAGTAAAATCAGCATTCACCCCTTCCAATACCTGATGATCGGTTTGGCCTTGGTGATGTTTTACACCCTGCTTATTTCGATAACAGAGCACCAGAATTTTTTGCGGGCCTACTTGATTTCGGGCTTAGCCGTTATAGGGCTGATCACCCTTTACTCAGCAAGTATATTGAGGAGCTTCAAGTTTTCGTTGCTGATCTTCAGTTCGATGACGGCACTTTACTCCTTCATCTTTGTGATCATACAACTCGAAAACTACGCCCTCTTAGTCGGTAGTGTGGGACTGTTTGTGATCCTGGCGATCATCATGTTCGCCACAAGAAGAATTGATTGGGAACCACAGGAGTGAATGTTTGGGCAATTCAGGCACTCTTGATGGAAAAGGTCGTCCTTGCTGCTGGGCGGCCTTTTTTCTTTATTGCACTAATGGAGTTCTTCCGGAAAGATCTTAAAACAGAGGTTGAAATAAGACTGATACATCTCAAGGTGAAAACGAGCCTTCTGAAGATAAAGCTGCCCCCACTCTCCTCTTTTCTCTTGGGCTTGATGCAGCATATTCCGTTTGTAAAGTCTGTAGTGTTTGTCGGCTTGTTCCAGGGTAAACAAAAATCGGGTATTGTTCAGTACCATAAGCGTTAATGGTTTGTTTGTTTGTTAGACCCCTTGCCCCCATGGAGGTCACTTAAAATAAGTCTCTTCCTCCTAAACGGATTTGGAAGAGGTGTTAAATTTTGAACGAAAAAAACCCGCGAATTTTATACGCAAATAGAAAAAATAAGTGCCGTTTATCGAAAAGTTCAACAGAATCAATACAATAACAAAAAGAGTAGGGTTAACCTAGCGGAAAAGCGAAGTTTTTTCCTACAAATACGCGATGTGCAGGTGCTGTTGAGATCCGTTGATCTCTGCGTCAAAATCTTGAGCCAAGCGCATGCGGAATCGTTCCGGAGTGGACCGCCCAATGCGCACCCACTGGTATTTACATCGACATCAAAATAAAATGAGGAGAAGTCATCCCCGAAATCCTGTTCGAATTTACGGAGCAAATAGCGGGTAATTCTGGGCCTGAGCTCGTATTCGAGCTCAATAGCCAGCCGGCTAAAGCTTTGGTCTTTTGGTAGGTTGGTTAGCCAATTAAAGTGCATCTTGTTTAACCAATTAAGGGAAGACAATATACAAAGAATGCTCGCCCAGGAAAGAAATGTTAATAACTAATAGAATTTTAACTCCTTCAATTAGCGAATTTTAGCACAAAATAAGGTAAGAATTTTAGCTCTTTTCCACATAATCCGTGAGGTAGCTAAAGCCTTCCGTTAACTGTCCGTTTTGGGTCATTCGGGCCCTTTGTAAAACACCTCTTGCGTCCCCATTAAAGAAAGCGGGAATCACCTCTGCACCAAAAGCTTTTCCGAATCCTTCCGAAGCATCCCTCGGCAACTCACAAGGCAGATTGTCCACAGCCATAACCGTAATTGCGGATTCCTGATCCCAAGGCACAACAGTCTCTTGAACAGGATCGTAACCGTAAACGGGATCCGCAATCGTGGAGGGTTGTAAAGTAGAGGCCACCGGCCCGTCGATATCGCAACTGATATCAGCTACCACCTCAATGGCAAAATCCGTATGACGCGCGTCTTCACGGGTATACAAATAGGGAGCTTTATCGTTGTGAAAATGCCCAGCAATAAACAGATCAGCTTTGTGACTGAATCGAGAAAATATGCTTTTGTATTTTTCTGGATGTTCAAAAAAGTCCGAACGACTGCCTTCTGAACCGTCTTCACGGGCGTTGTAGTCCATCACATCGATTTGACAGAATACCGCCTCTTCAAAAGTAGAACTCAAAAATTCCTCACTTGTGACTTCTCGCATCTTCATCCCGACCAGCATCTCTCGTGCTCCATTCCCTACTCGACCTTTCCCGGTCAGTACAATTCGGGCCGTTCCCATATCAGCCCCTTGAAGCTTTTGAATCAGTTCGTTCTGATCTTTCAGATTTTCGGCTTTAGGCAATTCAAAAGTACCCTTGCGTAGTCCCCAGGCACGAATCCCATTATAGGCGCCCACAATTCCCGCATAGCGTCCGAAGGCAACCAGGCGTTGACCCTTGGCGCTAGTGATGACCTCGTGGTCATAGAGCTCGATGCTCTTTTCCAATACCGCTCTTAGTAAATCGCGGTTATAAGGCTGCTTTTTGATCGTGTGCGAAAAAAGAAGTACTTCTTGTTGGGGATCAGGGCATCGATTGGCACTTCTTTTACCCCAAGGAGAACATCACATTCATCCATTGCGTCCCGCACGGGAATGCCTTGGGCCTCGTATTCCGCATCCGTAAAAACACGGATAGGAGAAGGTTCTACAATGATTTCTAGGTCCTCGAATTGATCGAGTAGCTCTCGGCAGGCTTCAGGAGACAAAACAACCCGACGATCTGGCGGGTTTTTGCGTTCACGAATCAGTCCAAACTTCATTTTTGCGCTTTGGTACAACTTTTGCCCTCAAATATACGTATTCGTACTGGCGGGCAACTTTTTTGCTAACTTTGCCCTCCTTTTGAGAAATGGGGATTTCCCCGCGTTCTTTAACATATTGGGGCCGACCGGTTTTGACAGCGAGATCAATGACAGGGTAAGCATGCCGAGCTATGGAATTAATGCTCGTAAATATCTGTTCCAACCTTTTAAATGGCGAAAATAACTACGCTTTAGCTGCCTAATTGACTGAATTATAGTAAGTCTTGGCCTAGTCCCGCGAGGCGGGAAAGCTGAATGTCTCTGAATAGCCCTTGTTGACGGCGATTCTTTAAGAGGCACCATCAAAGTCAACATAGAGTAATCGCAGCTTCGGCGATCACTTAAATCTAAAGAAGCTAAGGGTGTAATAGGCGGTTTTTGGTCAGTTACACTTCGAAAACCGAACAAAAACTAAGCATGTAGAAAGCTTTGAAGTTGCTTGTTTGGACGAGGGTTCGAATCCCTCCGGCTCCACGACACTCAAGAAACCACGCCACAAGGCGTGGTTTTTTCATTTATGACCACGTCAAAACGAAGTTTTGTAAGTGGGGATAAGGGAAAAACTAGAAGCGATAGCTTCGTGGTTTCTTATTTGCAGCATTGGAGCCAGTAGGGAAGATTAACAAAGTGAATCAATCCTGACTAAATTTTAGTCCTACTCAAACACCACATCAAAACCCAATTCAGTGATTGGAGTCAATTCTACACCCTCACAATCACTTTCTTCAAGGGCGTTCTTAAGCTTTCCGACACAAAATATCCCGGAGTGGAATATACTAATCGAAAGAAATCATAGGGGATGGAACGCTTAAAATAAAGTGATTTTGGTGAGTCATACCGCACCTTACGGTTCTTCCTCATATGTTCAATTTCCTCAAGACTAATTGAATACTGCACTTCTGACTTTGGCTTGCCAACATGATTAACTTCCACATACTTAGATCGATCCCAATCGATTAAATCTTTCTCGGGTGATTCATAGTTATAGAAGTAATGATATTTAAAAGACTTGTCATAATGAGTAGCTGTCGCCTCAACCCATTGCACTTCATCTGGAAACTTGAAACCTTCCACTATTTGCTTTAAACTTTGACTTATGAGAATCCCAGATCGAGATAAAGGAATACAGATAATAATGTCATTCGGCTTAGCCCGCTTCCGAATCTCAATTCCGTTGAGGTCAGGAAGAATATCTAGTTTTCCTCTTTGCTTCATTCGGCCAACCGCTCTAATTAACTCTGGAGCATAATCGTCTCGCATTTTGATGGAGGCTATTGATCCAATAATTTTGTTAATAGAAGCTGCCCTAATACGGTAAATCATAACTAAAAAAGTTCATCGAAATTGAGATTTGAACCATCAATGGTCTAGTTGAGGTTTACAGGAACCACCCTGGCTCTTCCGTAGCCTTGCCAGATAGAATCTGTCAGTTTAAAAACTACTAACTCGTATTCGCCATTATAGGTCCTGAAAAATAGCGCCAAATTCTTTTGTTGGTTAAATAAAGGGAACGATATCCTCGTTTTGGACTTTCTTTTGGAAAAGTTGATCATGTTCGCCTTACGCTTTCTCCATTTGATCTTTTTAAGAAGGATTTCGCTCTCCATTTTCTTCCTATCAGTCTGACTGAATAAGTCTATTAACTTTCTTGGGTACATTGAGTTAACCGTAAAAAGCAAGCTGTCTTTTACTTCTTTTGATAAATTCAAATTCTTAATTGAATCTCTTTGACTATTCAATTTCTTCGAGACCTCAGGAAAAAGAAGATTAACAGATCTTTTAATTAGTAGCCTCTTAAAAATATCTCTGGACTTAACAATATCAAGGGATAAAGGGTGTAAATCTATTTGAGGTTCACTAGTAAAAGTATAGGGAAGATCATTAATTAATGCATAGACTTCCTTTTCGTTGGGAATTTGACCTTTACATGTCAACATCGATATGAAAAAACACCCTATTAATAATACTACATCTGTTACTCTTCGCATCCTTTTCCTTTTGCTTGATTGTTTGTCTAAATTGATGGTCTTTTAAAGAGGCCTTTGAAAATTATACTTATTCAATAAAACAATTGGTATTTAGCTTCTCCAACCTAATCAAGAATTTCGAGAGACGATTTGAAGTTTTCCATAAAAAAAAGGAAGGAAAGTGTAATCGATAAGCTGTGCTGATTCACTAAAAGACTGTTTTATTCACAATTCAAAAAAACAACTAGAGTACTGTAAAGAACAACGAGCTTTTTTAAGACAGTATCAATACGGTATTGATATCTTAGGCAGGCAGAGCAGCGAAGCAGTCAAATAAATTAACAGCGGAATGAAATTTAATAGTCTAGATGAGGCAGTAGCGGTTTTCATTGATTCCGCAATTATTCAAGATAATTCGTCTAAAACTGGCGATTACAAAACTGGCAATAAAGCAGAAGATAAAATCAGGGCCTCTTTAAAGTACATTTGGCAGAATAACCCTTATTTCATCAGTAATCTTCTTGATCACGAAAATGGTAACGTTCGGAATTGGACTGCAATGTTTTGGTTAAGCGTAAATGAAGAGCAAGCCCTGAAAGTACTGGAAGATATAGCGAACTCTAAGACTTTTTACGCTATGGAAGCAAAGTATTGCATCATTGAATGGAAAAAGGGAAACCTAACCTCTGACCAATGGGAGAGATAAAAAGCTTATAATTTCTACAGCGACAATAGAATAAGATAAAAGGTCTGAATTTTCACAAGGAAATCAGTGAAAGTCATTGCAAGAAGTCCTTTGTACTCCCTCATCACACTTTCCATTTTTATGATGAAATTGCCGCCGGAAGTCAAACCAAAAAATGAACTACTACAAGCTTACAAGCTTTTGTACCGATCCAAGTGAAATGGGCACATTTCCTCAACTAGCAAAATGGCTAAAACATGCAGATTGGGAAAAAGTTTATAGCGGTATAGAAGGAGAACTACCTGATGATTGGCAAACCCCTATAGTTGCGCTACATCCGAAAGCAAAATTAACCACCCAACTAACCGGGATTTTATTAGCTCCAGTAGTATTGACCTTGAAGAAATCTTTTGTCAAGTTTCTCCAGGACTTTGACTTACCTCCGCATAAAACCTGGCCAATTCATCTTGTGCATAGAGACCAGGATATCCATGATTATCTCCTTTTTCATATTTCCGACCCTATTGATCACATATTGATCGACATTGAGAAAAGCTCATTTTATGCAGCTGAAGGGATCCCTTTTGGAGGAAAACTAGAAGGAGAGCCTGTACAGATCAAGGATGCTGAAGAGTACAAGCGAGTTAAGCTGGAGCTTAAGTATGAAAACTCATCAAGGTCTTTATATTCCTCTCCCGCTGTTTTCGATTTTGACAGAACTACCTATGATTTGATTAGAATGACCAATGAACCTCATCTAGGTTACTTCGTGTCCCAAAAATTGAAAGATGCTATGGAAGAATATGGGGTTACCGGAAATGGCTGGGAGGAGTTTTAGTTTTAATCTGATCGACTTTGAGATTATGAATAATCCCGAATTGGGACAAGAATTGAATCTCGATCTACAAAAAACAACTTCCCCACTTTTCCCTATTTTGTTACAACTTTAGTTTACAGGCGTCTAGCTAAAGGTGGCGCTTCCATGTGCCCAGTCATTCATTAACCAACCCGATAACAATGAGCCTAGTTATTCAAGACCTCAACAAGACTTATCCCAACGGCGTACACGCCATTAAAAATGTCAACCTCACGATTCCCAACGGAATGTTTGGCCTTCTCGGACCAAATGGGGCAGGAAAATCTTCCTTGATGCGAACCATCGCAACCCTTCAAGAAGCCGACTCCGGCAGCATCCAGCTCGGAGAAATCGATGTCCTTAAAAACAAGGAAGAGGTTCGGAAAATATTGGGGTACCTCCCTCAGGAATTCGGGGTCTACCCCAAGGTTAGTGCCTACAAAATGCTTCACCACATTGCCTCCCTCAAAGGGATCAGTAAAAAAGGAGAGCGCAAAGATTTGGTCGAATCCCTGCTAACGAAGACCAACCTCTGGCAGGTCCGCAACAAAAACCTGGGAACTTATTCTGGGGGAATGAAACAACGCTTTGGAATCGCCCAAGCCCTTATCGGGGATCCCCGACTGATCATTGTAGATGAACCGACCGCTGGCTTGGACCCGGCAGAACGTGTTCGTTTCCACAACCTCCTCAGTGAAATTGGAGAAAACACCGTGGTGATCCTTTCGACCCACATTGTGGAAGATGTTTCTAACCTCTGCCACAACATGGCCATCATCTGCCTAGGGGAAGTGGTTGCCCAAGGAAATCCCTTAGACCTGGTCAATGCCGTCCAAGGCAAAATCTGGAAGAAAATCATCAAACGCAGCGAACTGGAACAGTACCAGGCCGAGCACCAGGTGATTTCTCTCCACCTCATCGCGGGGGAAACCATGATCCACGTACTGAGCGACAGCCAGCCCGATGACAGCTTTGAACAAAGCAAGGCCACTCTGGAAGACGTCTACTTTTCAGAGATCACCAGTCGTATGCAAAACCTTCCTGTTTAATCTCTTAAGTGATTTATCATGTTTAAAGAAATATTCTCTTTTGAGCTTAAATACCGCCTGAAGCGTCCAGCCACTTGGGCCTACTTCGGCATACTTTTTCTCTTTGGCCTTCTCGTTGCTATCGGAGATAATGGACCTTCCTCTGAAAAGGTGTTTGTCAACGCCCCATCGGCCTTGGCAACCATCATGACCACCCTGAGTATCTTTGGGATTATGATCGCAAGTGCCGTGATGGGTGTACCCGTGTACCGCGATATCGACCACAAGACCGAAAATTACTTTTTCTCTTTTCCGATTACCGAAAAGGGCTACTTACTCGGACGCTTTTTTGGCTCTTTGAGCATCTTGTTCCTCATCAGTTTAGGACTACATCTTGGACTCATTCTGGGCTCTTTGATTGGTCCTCATGCAGGCTATGTGGAACCAGAGCGCTATACCGCCCTTAATCTGTGGCATTACCTTCAACCGACGCTTACTGTTTATTGGGTCAACCTCTTATTTACGGGCTGTATCTTCTTTGCCCTGGTGAGTTTGACTAAGCGGGTGATGCTGGCTTATGCCGGAGGGGCCATTCTCTTTATCACTTATTTGGTTTCGCTGACTCTTTCGCAGGACCTCGAGAATAGAGAACTGACCAGTCTCTTGGATCCCTTTGCGTTGACGGCAGTGAACAACACGATTCAATACTGGACTCCGGAAGAGCAGAATACCCTGATGATTCCTTTTGAGGGTCAATTGCTCTACAACCGCTTGCTGTGGTTGGGTGCCGGGATTCTCATTATGCTGTACACGGTTTTCCGTTTTGATTTCCAACGCTTTTTGCGCAAGAAATTGGGTCGCAAGAAAAAAGGGTCCGAAAGCAACGCCATCAATACCGCGGCCTTAAAGACTCCCCTGCCCCGCGTGGCACAGGTCTTTACCACAGGCTTCAACTTGAAGACCTTATTCAAGCTGACTCGGGTAGAATTCAAGAACATCCTTTCGGATAACTTCTTTAAAGCCATCCTTGTCGCTGCGGTGGCCTTCTTGTTCTTTGACGGTTGGTTTGGAGCTCCTATCTATGGAACCCCCTCCCTGCCGATGACCTATTATATGCTGGAAGTCAAAGACTTTACCTACATCATTCTGGTTTTCGTTCTCATCGTCTTTATGACCGGGGAAGTCATGCACCGGGAGCGCACCGTCAACTACAACCAGATTTTTGGGACGCTGCCGATCCCGAATGGCGTAGTCTATGGGGCCAAATTCCTGGCCCTCGTGGTACTTTGTTTCTTCCTCGTGAACATGGTTCTCTTTAGTGGAGTCCTGAACCAAGTACTGAAAGGCTATACCAACTTTGAGTTTGGGAAGTACTTCTACGATCTCTATCTGTTCGAGTTTCCGAAATACGTGTGCTATGTCATGCTTGCTTTTTGCGTGCATTCCATCATCACCCGTAAATTCCTCGGACACGTAGTGGCCATTGCGATTTGGGTGTTCATTTTCGGATTGAATGCGCTGGGAGACATCGATAACAATATGTTCCTCTACAGCTACAGCCCAAGCTATACCATTTCGGACATGAATGGCTTTGGTCATTTCACCAGCGCCTTGTTATGGTTCCGATCCTACTGGATAGCCCTGGGTGTGGTCCTCACTTTAATCGGTTTCCTTTTCTGGAAACGAGGGACAGATTCCGGCAGAAAGGCTCGTTTTCAGGTGGCCAGAAAACGTCTCAAACCCATGGCAACGGCCGGTATTCTGGTGGCCCTGGTTTGGTTTGGAATATCAGGGTATACCATCTACGACAGCACAGTAAACATCAACAAATACCGCACTTCGGATGAGGGTACTGAAGCCCAGGCCGAGTACGAAAAGCAATTGAGTCAGTATGACAAAATCGATCAACCCAAAGTAACCAATGTCAAGCTCTTTGCCGATCTGATGCCTGAAGAGCGGTCAGCCACATTAAAAGGGGTGTTTACGATGACCAACAAGACCGATAACCCCATCAAAAACCTTCACCTAAATTGGGGCGGAGAAGGTCTTTTGAAAAAGGAGGTGACTGAGTTTACCATCGAAGGAAAAGAACCTGCTCTGGACAAGGAATACAAAGACTTTGGCTACCAGATCTACAATTTCGAGCAACCGCTTCAACCCGGAGATACCATCGAAATGGTTTTGGCTTTTAATGCCTTTTACAAGGGCTTTCCGAATGAAGGTTCGGGCTCTTCTATCGTCGATAACGGGACCTTTATGAATAACGGAGTCTTCCCGTCTATGGGCTACAGTAGCCAAGGAGAACTAAGTAGCGATAAGGACCGTAAAAAATACGGCCTGCCCAAGAAGGATTATACCCTGCCTGATCAAAATGATAAATGGGGGTTGTCGAACCTGCTCTTTAGCGATGACGGCGACTACATCACCTTTGAAGGTACAGTAAGTACTGCTCCCGATCAGATTGCCATCCTGCCGGGGCTTCTTCAGAAGGAATGGGAAGAGAACGGCCGTAAGTACTACCAGTATAAAATGACAGGAGAATTGGATTTCTTCTTCAATATCTCTTCGGCTCGCTACGACGTGCATCGGGATGTTTGGAACGGATCCAATGGGGAAGAAGTCAATATTGAAATCTACCACCACCCTGGACACAAATACAACCTGGATCGCTTTGTCGATGGGGTCAAAAAGTCATTGGATTACTTTTCCGAAAACTATTCTCCTTACCAATACAAGCAGATGCGAATTTTGGAATTCCCCAGGTACTCTACTTTCGCTCAGTCTTTCCCCAACACCGTTCCCTATGCAGAAAGCTTTGGCTGGGTAGGAGACTTCAGTGATCCGAACGATTTGGATTATTTATTCACCGTAACCTCTCACGAGGTCGCACACCAGTGGTGGGGACATCAGATTACCCCTTCTGCTACTAGAGGAGCCAACCAGATTTCTGAATCCATGGCGGAATACTCTTCTCTGATGGTGATGAAAAAGGAGTATGGCGTCGATGCCATGCAGAAATTCCTTCGAGAAGAATTGGATCGCTACCTCGGTGGACGTGCCAATGAGAGTAAGTTCGAGAAGACCCTCCTCGACAACGATACCCAGTCCTACGTATGGTACCGCAAGGGAGGTTTGATCTTGTATGCATTACAAGACCTCATCGGAGAAGACCAACTCAATGAACAGTTTGGAGCTTATATGAAAGAGGCTCAATTCAGACCTGAGGCTCCGTTTACAACGACCCACGAGTGGTACGATTATATGAAGAAAGCCACACCGGATAGCTTGCAGTACTACCTCAAAGACAGCTTTGAGAAGATTACCCTCTACTCCAACAAAACAGAAGAAGCCACCTACCGAAAACTGGACAACGGTAAGTACGAGGTGACTTTGAAAGTACAAAGTGAAAAGAACCACTATGATGGTCTAGGTAAACTGCTTGACTCCCCTACCCAGGAAAACCTCCTGGATATTGGGATTTTTGCTCAGGACACCGTGAACACCAAGGGGATGTCCACCAAGAACCCGCTCCTGCTCGAAAAGGTATGGATAAAACCAGGAGCCTCCACCTTCACTTTTACGGTAGACAAGCAGCCCCTGAAAGCAGGAATCGATCCCTATAACAAGATGATCGATCGAATTCCGGAGGACAACTTGGTCGATTTGGAAGAACAAGAATAAAGTAAAATAAGAGGATGAAAATGACCCCGCAGGCTGTCCGCTTACGGGGTTTCTTATTTGGAGGTAGAGTCTGGTCGTATATGCCTAGAATAAATAAGGAGTTGTAGGGTCAAACAACAGGAGACCAGCCAGACGAAGTAAGGGAAATTGGTTTGATCATCACTTATCCACAGTTCAAAAAAATCTGTTTTAAGATAGTCAGATGCGAAAAAAGAAGAATTAATCAAGATTAAACAAAGAGCTATTCTCAGTAGGTTACTGGTCGATTTCATATGATAATTAAAAAACAAGGCGTACAATCGAAATAAGAGTATTGGAGTGAAAACAAAAACGATTATACCGGTAAACCAAAAAGCGCCATCCATGTTTACCCCAAGTACTAGTTTCAGAAAATTCCCGAACAGAACCCACATTAAAACCCCCATCCAAAAGACCGCAAAAGAAAGAATAAGGTTGGGAACAAAGAACAGAAAATTGAATTTTTCTAACTCCTTTTGAATGTTAGAAAGACTAATCGAAAAGGCAAATAGTAAGGGATATAAAAACCCATTTATATAGTACCCTCCTGCCAAGCAAATCAGTGGAGCCAAAAAGATTCGAATCCAAAGCTCAAGGGCAGGTATTCTGGTTGAACGTTGCTCTTTAACCCAATCTTTGTACAATGCGGGACGGAAAATCCAAAAGTGATTTTCTTCTTTTTCCTTCATTACTTAACAATAGCCTTTTCTCACCTTCCGCAATCACAGGAGTGAAGTTAAATAAAGTCGCCGAAACACCCTTTCTCGGCTACTCCTTCGCCAATTGGTTGTCGAAGATTAGACCCGATAAAAGCTCAAAAGGCTTCAAAATAGCTAGTGTTCCATTTTCAATTCATCGACAGCTATCCACCATCCGACTTTTCAATTCGGCTATAGAGATATTTGCGATCTTTTAGTAAGGAAAGAATTGGCATATTAGAGTAAACCTAAGAAAGATGAAAAAGTCAAACTTAATCCTCAAAACGATTGCTCTCAGTGCGATACTCTTCATTTTCTCCTGTACTCCAAAGAGCCTAGACGAGCTAATTGAAGAAGAACCTATCGTAGCGGAAGAAAACAACATGATGAATTTGGTCGTTCCGGAAGGCTTTGATTTTTCGACCTCAAGAGAAGTAACCATTAGTGTTCAAGATTTGTCTCCCAGCGCAACTTACACCATTTACGCCTACAACGATCTCCGGATTAACGAAAGAGAAGTTGACGTCACCTACGATAATGGGGAAACAGGAACGGATATTGTTTTTGAAACAGATGACTACAACCAAGTCCTTTTTACAGGAAAACCAGTAAATGGTCAGATAGAGCATACGGTTCCCTTGGCCAACTACTACAAAAAAATATATGTACATCGCAATGAAAATGGGATTTTTAGCGGTAATATCGTTGACATTCAAGGCGGTAATGCACTCTATGTACACATGTCTACTGGTTCATCCAGAAAAGCTCAAGTCGAAAATTTTAAAGCCTCCAATAAGTCAATTGATTTTGATACACTGTATTGTGTTAATGGATCAGGGCAGCTCTTTACGGTCGATCCACTAAACGGAGATCTGACGGAGAAAGCCGCTATGCCCCAAGGCAGCTGGACAGCTGCTATTGACCATGCCAACTTATACCTGTACTCCATCGGTAAAAACCGTAACTATCCACTCATGCGCTATGATATGATTAATGATTCTTGGACGACTATTGCGAATGTTGGAATGGGAGGACCTCGATTGGCTTATAACGATAACGACGGTTTGCTTTACTTTTCTACCCAGGCAAAACTATACACGATAGATCCAACCACAGCAACAGTACTTTCTTCCTGGGACATTAGCAATTTGAATGTTACCCAAGGGGGTGATTTGGCTTTCGCAGAAGATGAAACCATGTTTTTGGCCAGCTTTGGAGGACTTTACCGGTTGGATGCTGCCGGAAATGGATATAACGCGGTACGAATCAGTGCAGACAACCTTCCTTTTAGCCCAACTTCCATGACCTTTGATTCCAACAACGAACTTTGGCTAGCGAATAATAGTTCCAGTTCGGATCTAATTATCATGGATACACAAACTGGAGGATGGGAATACATATATGGACCTAATGCAACGTCTGGAGTCAACTTTGAAAGAACTATAAATGATCTAACTACTTACACGGTAACCGTCGAAGTGGAAGACCCTGATTCTGATGGCGACGGCGTATCCGATAGCCAAGATGCTTATCCGAATGAAGCGGATAAAGCCTTCGAAACCTTTACCCCGAGTAAATACGGTTGGGGAACAGTTGCCTTCGAGGACCTGTGGCCTTTCCAAGGAGATTACGATTTTAACGATACCGCTGTTAATTACCGTTTTGTAGCCATTCTAAATGCGCAAAACGAAGTAGTACAAGTCGACATTCATTTTGAGGTTACTTCAGATGGTGCGGGGCTTAACAACGCCTTTGGAATAGAATTCGAAAGTATTGCACCCTACCAAGTCGCTTCCGTAACGGGTACCGAGTTGGTCGAAGGTTACATTAGTGTGGGCGCCAATGGAGTCGAAAACGATCAAGATCGCGCAGTGGTCATTCTGTTTGACAATAACGGAAAGATGGTCGGACGTCAGAAAACAGTATCCATTGAATTCACAGTTCCACTTAGCACAGCTCAATTGGGAATCGCACCACATAACGCCTTCCTGATTGTAAACAACGAAAGAAGCAGAGAGATTCACTTACCCAATCGCCTAAGAACGAGTTTGGGTGCTAATGTAGCCACCACTGAGGGAGTAAATCAAGATACCGATGGGAACTATGAAACGGACGGAAGATTACCCTGGGCCATTAATATCGCCCACGACTTTAAAGTTCCAAAGGAGAGAATCCCAGTGAACCAAGCCTATAATTTCTTTAACGATTGGGCAAGTTCAGGAGGTACCATTTACGTGGATTGGTACAAAGACAATGAAGGTTACCGAAACGCAAGCAAACTTCAATAAACATCCTATTCATGAATTAGTTAAAAGCCCTTTTAAAAGAAGGGCTTTTTTTATACTCTGACTATTTGCTGATAAAGTCCTTGTCTCTATTTTCGCCCCGATTTTAGAAGCAAACCAGAAGTACGATGAAGAACTATCTGTTTATTCTGATTCTTTTCCCCCTCCTTCTTCAGGCGCAGGAGGCCAGAACCTCTGCTTCAGTAAAAGATTCTACCAAGGTTAAGGCGAACCTTTCTCTTACGGGCTTTTGGCAAAGTGGAAATGTTGAAACCCTGATTTTCAGAGCGAAATCAGATCTGGAGTTTAAAACTTGGAAGAAGGCTGTCTTTAAAACGCAAAACTCCTATGTCTACCAGGAATTTGGGAAAGCCAAAGCAGATGAAGACATCTTGAGTCTGAACTTCCTGTACTTTAATCCGGAGAGACGAATCTATCCTCAGCTCCTTGGATTTGTCAGCACCAACTTCCGTCGAGAAATTAATTTGCGCTACCTACTAGGCGCCGGAGCTACCTACCAAGTCATTCAGGGTGAAGAGCGCTGGCTGAAGATGTCGCTCACTGCCGAGTACGAGCACACAGATTACAAGCGTAAAGATTTTAACCGAGACGAATTTGACGGGAACTCGGCGATTAATACCTTCAGGGGTACGGTCTGGCTGAACGGTCGATATCCTATTTTTAAAAAGAAAATGATCTTGACCCACGAGAGTTTCTTTCAACCTTCTCTCTCGCAGAAAAGGAATTTTCGCTGGCGTGCAGATTTTGGGTTGGAGTTTCCAGTCTGGACATTTCTCAATTTGAAGGTAAACTATTTGCGCACCTTCGAAAGTCTCGTTATTGAAGGACAGCAGCGGAAAGATCGGTTCTTAACCTTTGGTTTCACTCTCAAGAACACCAAATATTAAAAAATTTAAACAGCTGAATACCCATTAATTTACAGGCTTCACAACATTCGGAGGTCAGTCATCGAATAAATAGTAAATCGATATTCAAGAAGTGTTCATTTTTAAGAAAACACCTTCTTTTGCACAAAGAGCCTTGTCCCCGAGACCGTTTGCAAAAATTTGTTTCTTTTCGTACTGCATGTAAAAGATAACTTAGCCGAACCCGAATAAGAACAGACCATACACTGGTTAAATGCTTCTTCCATCGAAGAATTTCAGGTGCCCAGCGGAATAGAATTCAGTACCCTATTTCAGATAAAACTGACGATCAATAAACGACAAAATGGTGTGCATTCCGCAAACCGGGAGTTTCCTTAAACTCCGGAGAAAAATCGTTTGGACCAATAATTTGGGCGAAGTGGAAATCTACCAGATGGGGAAAGTCCATTATCAATGAAGGCTATAAATTCTATATCAAATGGGCACAGAGCGGTGGAAGTCTAAAAGCGGATTGGTACGACAACAAAAACGCCTACCGTACCGCCGGAAAACTAAACTTGAGAACTAATCCTGGGAAAGGATTTCCTCTAAGATAGCATAATACCGGTCTGCTACAAAGATGGCTCCCGCCTCATTGTAGTGGACATCATCGGCCAACAAGCTATCCGTAAAACCCGTTGCCATATCCACAATCAGTATGGGCGACGAAGAGGTGCTTTGAGCGGTTGCCAAGCCGGCAATATCCTCTCTAAGCTGGTTAAAATAAGACGTTAACTCGGCATTCATAAAGTCGGTACGACCAGGAGCCATCTGTTCAATTATGATGATGACCTCCGGATTATTCGCCTGAAGTAGATCAATGATGGCGTTGATATTCTCCATGGCATCTTGATAAGGTAAATTCTGCAAAGCATCATTGCCTCCTGGTGAACTAAATAGTACGATATCAGGACTTCCAGCTTGTTGCAACCAGCCATTTAGGTTTTGGCGAATTTGACCCGAAGTCCACCCTCCACGACCTTCGTGATCCACATCAAAAGACTGGCTGTTATAAGCCGGATAATTTGCTTCATCGTCCCGTGTACCGATATAATCAAAAGACCAGCCCCCATCAATTAAGTCCTTCCATAGTTCAAAGCGGTAGCTTTCGTAAATGGGTCTGGCACCATCGACTCTAGACGCCCCCAACGGCATAATAGTCGTCACTGAGGGTTCTGGATTGATGGGATCATCACCAGGTGTTTCCCGCATTTCGGCGGTCTCACAAGCGGCAAATACAAAGAGTGCGGAGAAAAGAAATCTATAGAGCATTTTCATTACTTCGGTTTATTAGTAAACAGGAAGCTTGGCCATCACCCTACCCCTTCTCGAATTTTTGACTGATGACTTTGTTATGTAGCATTGTCTTAGCGTATCCCTTCCGGGTAAAAACTTTTAGCGTTTTCTAATTTTTGTCTTCGGACTTGTAGCCTCTCGAATCCAACTGGCAGAAATCAATGGTTCACCCTCCACTGTCCTTCTTGCAAAACAAGTTGCCCAATTTTGGCCAGATCCCTGGGGGTCATATAGAGTCGTTTTCCTGAATCCAAGACCTCTCCCTGAATCGAGCTTATAGTTGCCGTAATACTCCTCAAAGACCAGGGTATTATTTTGCAACAGCAAGACACTATGCAACTGGCTCTCGCCTCGGGCTAATTGCTCCATGACCTTGAAAAGGGGAACTGTATCCTGGATAACGTCCCCAACAAAGGCCGTTTGCCATCCGTCATCCCGGGTTTCTGGTTTCTTGAGCTGATAAACGGATTGCCCGATCAGAGGTGTAAAAGCAAAAAAGGAAAAAAAGAGCAAGGAAAAGAGCCGGATAATGGTCATTCGAGTGCATTTCTTTTCAATTTACAACTTTCGGAAACACCCTCATTCCAATCGTTCGTACGTTTCTATAAGGACCAGAGTAGAATCTGGAATGTATTGGGTATAGGTTGAATCCGCTTCGAAGTCAACGTCAAAGTCTTCATCGATTCCATCAGTAAAATGGAACAGCGCTACTGCAAGCAGTTGGATTTTGTGATCGAAAAGCGCTCCACCGAAGCCGAAATTTTCGAGCAATTGAATTCTCAGTAAGTCTTGTGAATTAGGCGTTTTAGGCCCTAGCATACTTCTGATAGGCCTTTTTCATGCGGGTGTGGTACTTGTTGGTGCGGTATCCCGGACCGTTGTAGCCTTTGGCAAATTTGGCCCAGTTCTTCTGCTGCAGCCAGTGCAAGAGGGTGTCTCCTTGAGAAACAGTGTGTTGAATGAACTGCCCAAAGGCCTCGAGGTGTTCTCGCTCGTGTTCCTTCATCCTTTCAACATAGGCCTGAACTGTCGGGAATCCCAATTTTTCATGGTGAAACCCCATGATTTGAAAAGCACCCCAGGAAGCCGAACTATAGGCCGCCTCTTCGACGGCTTGGGAAGTACTTATTCCAATGGCCCGTTCTAATCGACCATACTCGCCTTCTCCACCAACATAATGCTTCCGGGTCCAGCGTTTGTACAAAATATCACGGGTTCCGTCTTTGACAAAAAGAGCTGGATTGAGCCCCCTTTTGATGAGTTCTTTCCAGAAGATATGGCCTTCAAAAAGGATAACAGGCTTACCAGACAGCAAGAATCCCTTACCACGGCTTTCGACCTCATTCACTGCCTTCACCGCAGCCAACTCCAAATCGTACTTCTGGGCGAATGCCATAAGGTCTTCTTCCCCAAGTAGTTTGTTGTTGTAGGTAATGACCTGGTGTTTTTCAATAAGGACTGCCCAAGTTTTCGGCCCTACGATCCCATCGACAACCAAACCGCTCTTGCGCTGAAAATCACGAACCGCGCCATCGGTATCGCTGCCAAAAAAATTTGAGACAAAGACGTCATAGCCAAGAGCTACGAGTATTTCTTCCAATACGTGGACATCTTCTCCTTTCGATTTGTATTGCAGCGTGGTCATAGGCAATAGGATTGGGACCTCCCAAAATATACTGATTATTAACGGAATAGAAGAATTTTAGCTCTACGACCCCAATTGACCGATCAGCGGTTCATTTCGTCCATAATTTCTTCAATTGTTCCTTCTACTAAAGGGTGTTCTAGCATATGAATCATGTACTCATAGGCCCGCTCCGACATCAAGCGACTGACTGCAGGTTCAATCACCGGAACATCTCCCCAAAAGCGATCGTCGTACTTTTCTATAATTCTTCGTATTTCTTTATTGTTGGCCATCGAGATCTTGAAGAGTTGGGCATCGATCTCGTCCTGAGGTATAGGATCACCACTGTTCTGGCAATAGAGCGTTTTGCCATAGAGAGCCTTCACTTCTGCCACACTGAAATTGTGTGGTAAATACAGGGTGTAAAACCCGATTCGATCGTATTTTTCCTCTAGTCGAGACAGCTCCGATTTGATGTAGGTCGGCAACATTTCGGTTGCAGCAACTGAACTGAGGAGAGAGCTGAGTTCTGAATAAGAGTTGATTTCTCTGGCTTCGCACTGCAGTAAGCGATCAATAACAAAACGGATGTAGAGGTTCTTGTCGTTGACCACATTGATAAAGACATTCTTCTGCTTCAAGGAATCCAGTTCCTTCACTTTTTCTTTGTGTTGGATGGCTTCAAAAAGTTTGTACACCGAAAGCAAGCCAGAGTTTTCGAAAATCCCCCCATCGTTGAAGTTCCCTTTGGTTTCGATTAGGGCAGCCGGGCTCAGCAGCGGAAAGCGATTTGACGTCGAGGCTGCATCGTAATAACTCAGCGTCAAAGAAGGACGGCTAGGTTGGGGATTCATGCTAAAATTCCGGATTTCCAAGATATCGTCTGCGCCACGATATAGAATCTTGTGCGCCTCCGGGTCTTCCACCTTAACACTCACCGCCATTCCCTGATTTCCGTCAACATTGGTGGTATTCGCTATGAGGATGGGGTAGTTATTTTCTAAAGCGACTTCCCGATCATAAAGGGACTTCCAGAATTCTCGGTAGCCCTTCCTCTGATAAAAAGTGGGACCGTTTTCAGTGAGAATTGCATAGCGCTCCATAGCCTTTTCGGACCGGTTAGACACTTCCCATTTTAAAGGGTTAAAGAGGTAATAAAAGGTATCTCGGCCCAACATCTGGTTGATGTCCATTGATAAGATATTCTCGGTAGCAACTTCATGGATGTAGTATTCCCAATCGTTTGGTGCATTGAAGTGGGAAGAGGCGATGGCCGAAAGATTCATAAGCCCCATCGTTCCACCGGAAACTCCTGAAATACCAACCGTGTATCCTAAGAAGCGGTTGTCTTCCTGCTGAAGCTGATTCAGCACGGTCAAGGTCCAGGCATTGGCCTTCATCCCTCCACCGTAAGCCCCAATATAAAAGCGGGTCTGATCCTTTTCTACCAAAGACGCTTTATACTCTTCCAAACTCAGCTGTTCGGCCTCAACGGCTTCAATTGGACGGAGGGAGAAAATATCGTTCCCAAGGGAACGCGTAATTACATTGAGCACGAAGAGCACGACAGCCGTTCCTGCGAGGACATTGACAAATCGAATGGATTTTTTAGAACGGGCATAGCGGTAGTAGATGTAATTCTTGGTCAAGGCGACCAGGAGACCGTAGTAATTGAAGAGGTAAAGCAGAATGATCAGGACGGTATTGATACCCATGGCCTTAAAACTGTTGTCCACCACCAAGACCTCTGCTCCAGGGAGGTATTTCTGAATACGGGTAATAGCGCCTTGGGTATTGATATTCAAATAGACCAACAAACCGAATATACCAACACCCACCAGTGAGTTGAACCAAAGGTAACCCGTATTACTGCTCAAACGACCAAACCCTAAATAGGTAAAGAGATTAAACAAACCGCCGCTCATACGACAGGGGTGCTGAGCAAAGAAACTGTGCACTTGTCTTTCGTCTCCCTCGATCAGCCGTTGTTTTTCGGAAGCGTCAAAGCGCTGTAATTCCAGCGCATCGGTCTTGCGAACAAAAGCGAGGGCCGAACCGGGCATATGCGGACTGTAGCAGGTAAAACGAAGCAGAGAGCGCACTGCGCGGAAGTAGGCAAAAGTCAGGGTTTGTAAAAACACACAGACCAAACTCAGTATGACCACGGTTTCATTGTAGCGGTAATTGGCCGCCTCTTCCGGAATACTCCACAGCAAGACAAAAAGTAAAACATGAGCAATGATTGCGATCAAGAGTATCAAAAAGTAGCGCTTGACTGGTTGGTGAATCAACTTGAGCTTTTGTTGCCATTTTTGATCATTGGGCTCCTCCATATAGGAAGCCTCTTGCCCGTCTTCATTCCTTTTACTGGGGAGATAAGCCAAGCGGTTTTCGTCTGGCGTATAATCATTATCGGCAAAATTGGGCAGCTTTTCAAGCAGGTAGTCATAGGTGTAGTCATACCACTGGTCCTTGCGTGAAGAAACCTGGTATAAAAGGACAGTCCCGATGGCAAACAGAATTACCGCTAGATGTTCGGTCTGCATCAACCAGTTGAAATTTACCTCGGAAGCATACCCAATCATAAAGAAAAGAGCGGAGTAAAAACAGACCCCTAGCATCCTCAGGAGAATATTATACGTTCCCTCTCTTTGGCTGGTTCTTTCCGACCGAAACTCCTCCTTAAATCGGTAATGAACCACCCCAAAGAGCCCAAATAATTTGAGCTTAGAAATGAACCAATCACGCTTGTCTTTGTCAATATTGAAGTAACTCGGGTAATGGGTTAGGGCGATGGCAAAAGTGGGGGCCAACAGAAGTAACAGTAGGAGGTTCACGGGCTCTAAATAGAGCTCAACGACAATGGAATTCACTTGGGAGGCACGGGGCAAAAAGAAGCCCAAAACGAGTAAGATCAAGATGCTATAGACCGAAGAACGCAAAAACCGCCAAAGGGTAGCCAAGGTTTTCTTGACTACTGTTCGCAGGAAGGTATAACCAAAAATGAGGAATACTCCGGAATAGGCGATGATTTTACTGAGGTAGAAAGGGTGGTAATACGCTTTGTCAATCAGGTAGTTACTGTTCTCTAACATATCACTGAGATAGGCCCCGATACAAAGCACCGTGAAAAGGTAAAAGAGCCAGGACGGAAATCGCTCCGGGTTCATCGAGCGCTGTTTGTAAAAAAACTTCCAAGCGATGAGGAGCAGGAAAAAGGCCCAGATAAAATCCAAAATAAAAAAACCGTAATACCCAATCTTCAGGTACATATTCCCATTACTGCCATCAACCAGTTCCCTTACCAAATCTGGATTGACTTCGGCACCAAACTGCGGACCATTCACCACCCCATCGATATGGAAGAGGCTTTGGGTAATGACCATACCGATAGCCAACAAAAAGAAGGCGGCAAACTGCTTGCTGTAAACGACTTTACTGAGAAGGATTTCCCGAAGGTTTGTCATGGTTATTGGTTTTGATTGTGGCGAGTCCAGGGTTCAATTTAGTATAAAAATAGCCCTGTAGGACTCTTGTTATCAAGTTTCTACGCCCAAAGAGACTAATAGATCTGAACGCGCCTGTCCTTGAAAAAGATTTTTCCTTTGGTTAGCCAGGAGATTCCAAAGGCAAAGAGCATCACTGTTTCTAACCAGAATATGATATCGATTTTATCCATCAGTGCGAGCCATTCCGGACTCCCAAAATACTCCACAAAGGTTCCTTCAATATAAGGTTGCAAACTTCCTCCTTTTAGAGAGAAATAACCGACCAAAAGAGCCAAGCAGGTGAGCATCACGTAGGCCGAGCGGCGGTATACCCGATTTCTTCTTTTCTTGTTTGGCCCCCACTGCCATTTGGGCCGATCAGATTTGGTAAACAGAAAAAGAGAAATAATGGATAAGGTCACAAAGAGGCAAAACGCACTGATCAGGTGGATACGTGCTACTATAGGATTACCCACTTGGCGGACCGCATGACAACTATCGATCATGGAATCGTTGAATCCTGTCGGAAAAAGAGCCACCCCCAAAGCAAAGATGGCGGCTAGCGAGTAGCACTCACATCGTAGCGGTCATAACCTGTATAACAGAATAGAAAGAGGGCGATCGCACAGAGGGTACCCACCAGGACATCCCGCATCTGGGTGTGGTAATAATCACTAATGGAACTTTGAATTTCCGGGCAATTGCCCACCAGCACAGATCCCACAACCAGTAAAAACGGAATGGAAATCGCGATGTACCCAATGGTTTTTCGTAATGAGAGGTACGACATGATTAAGACCTCTCTGCGGTAGAATGCAGCCATAACAGGGGTGGATTGATTCAACTTTTTTAATGTAGATTTTCCTCCTGTGGCTAGTTGTTTTTGTTAGACTATCAGAATCAAATTCAATGCCAAAGCATTTTTTGGAGAGCGTCATTCCCTGGGGAACCTTAAATGAGTCGGTAATTTTTCGTCTGTGTTACAAGCTCTTGTTGTTAAATCTTGTAATTTTCTTCTTCCATGCCGCGCTACTGTATTGTCGATATCGAAACCACCAACGGGAGGCTTAGAGGAAATAAGGTGACCGAAATCGCCCTCTTCTTGTGGGAAGATGGGAAGTGCATTGCCGGGTACGAAAGTTTGGTGCAGCCCGAAATCCCTATCCCCTCCTTTATTGAAGGCTTAACGGGTATATCGGACGAAATGGTAGCCGATGCCCCCCTCTTCTCCGATATCGCTGAGGAGGTACGCTCCTATTTGGAAGGCGCTGTTTTTGTCGCCCATTCGGTTCAATTTGATTACCATGTTTTGAAAGCCGAGTTCGAGGCTTTGGGACAAGAATTTCTGTACCCAAAACTCTGTACAGTTCGCCTGTCACGCAGCTTGGTTCCCGGATTGAATTCCTACAGCTTAGGCAAGTTATGCAGCAGTTTGGGTATTCCACTGTCGAATCGCCACCGGGCCGGAGGAGATGCGCGGGCCACGGGCTTGCTCTTCGAATATTTACTTGCTCTACCCAAAGGCCCCGGTACGATTGAACGCTTTTTAAATCGTCGCAGTCGCGAGGCCAGTTTACCGCCGGGAATTGAGGCGAAAGAAATTCAAGCCCTTCCAGAGGCTCCCGGTATCTATTATTTTCACAATGCCCAGAACGAAATCATCTATGTGGGCAAAGCGGTGAATATCCGAAAGAGGGTATGGAGTCACTTCTATAGCAAAACAGCGAAATCCCAGAAAATCCGAAAAGAAATTGCATCGGTCCATTTTCGCTTATCGGGATCCGAGATGCTAGCTCTTCTAATCGAATCAGGAGCCATTCAAGAGCACTGGCCCAAATTCAATCGGGCGCAGAAACGCCGTAACCAGAGCTATGCCCTGTTTACTTACGAAGACCGCCAAGGCCTGAAACACCTGGCCTACGACCAAGAAAACCGGGTGCCTTCTATTCTTTTGCGTCTGCCTTCCGCCAAACATTGCGAATCCTTACTGACAGAACTCTGTGAGCGCAGCAGTGGTTGCCCGCGTTACTATCATTTGCTTCGAGGCGCAAAAAACTGTAGTGGCCACGCTTTAGGTCAATGTCAGGGGAATTGCTCAGCAGCGAAAGATGCAGTACAACACAACCAAAAAATTCAAGAAAGCTTGAATTGGCTGCAAGAAAACCAAGAAGACCAGATCGTTCTTTTACCCGGTAGAACAGAGGAAGAAAAGGCTTTTGTTTTTATCGAAAACGGTCAATACCGGGGTTATGGCTTTGTACCAGAAGATCAAGGTTATGCCTGTTGGGAGGACCTGGAACCCTATTTGGTACCTTGCCGTAACACTCCCGAAACCCAGAATATACTGCTTTCTTTTTTGCTCCGACCAGATAAACAAATAAAAAATGTAGGAAATTCCCTGAACATTAGTGGTTAATTCCTACTTTAGACCAAAACCAAGACCATTAAGCGTGGCTGTTAACTCTTGAGAAATTTCAAAATACGCCCCTTAAGCCAGCCAATCATTGGCTTTGACGACACCCAGATCATCTTCTTTGGAACGGTGATCAATACCGCTATTTTGATGGGGGTTTTCTACCCCAATATGCTGTTCACGGGCCCCTATGACCGGTATTTTTCCCTTTGGCTAGGAATTATCGTCTTTGTGTTCATTCACTGGTACGCTATGCGATACCTGTATTTGGAATTGGTAAGGCGTTACCCGGGCTTCGATAACCGCAGACACCGTATTGCTCGCTTACACTTGGTCGTACTGGCGTATTTCGTAATCAGCCTGATTCTGGATCTGATTACCGATCCATTCCTGGTCATTGACGATCCCTTGCACGAAAAGCCCCCCTTGACAAGAGAGTTAATCATCGGATTGGTCATTTCAACGGTTGATATCGCCATGTATGAATTTCTGCACTACATCATCGATTTAAAAAACCGCAGAATCAAAGAAGAAGAATTGAAAAAAGAGGCTCTTAATTCTGAGTTGGTGGGATTACGTAATCAGCTCAGCCCCCATTTTCTCTTCAACAACCTGAGTGCCCTGCTCTACCTCATCGAAAGTAATAAGGAGCGCTCCATCGATTTTGTACACAAACTTTCTTGCGTGTACAGCTATATTATACGGCACAGCGAACACGAATTGGTCAGTTTATCCGAAGAGTTGGAATTTGTAAAAGCCTACTCCTTTCTGTTGGAAGAACGCTACGGCGACAATCTGCATATTCAATTTTCTATCGATCCGGTTTGCCTGAATCACAAATTGGTGCCACTAGCCATTCAATCCGCGGTAGAGAATGCCATCAAACACAATTCCATTACCCAAGCCTCCCCTTTGCATATCGAAATAAAAACAGAGGAAGATTATTTAAGTATTCGTAATAACTTACAACCAAAAAGAAACCTCCACGAGAGAAACGGTACCGGTTTGAAGAACATCAACAGCCGATTCAAATTGGTGACCGATAAAACTATTGAAATTCAATGGTCTCATAATTCCTTTTTGCTCAAGCTGCCGCTGCAGCGGAGTGCATAAAGCGGTAAACCCTAAAGGCCTCAATGACAGAAGAAATAAAAATTGTACTTGTTGAAGATGAACCCATCACAGGGCTTATCTTCAAAATTTACTCCAGAAATCAAACTTCCCCTGCTCCGTCGTTCAGACTTTGGACTCCGTTCATGCGGCGGAGGAATTCTTTCATTCAAAAAGCAGTTACGACCTGGTGCTGATGGATATCCACTTGGGAGATGGTACTTGTTTCGACCTTCTCAACAGTGTTCGGGTAGACCAACCGATTATCTTCTGCACCACCTTCGATTCTTATGCGATTGAAGCCTTCCGATACAACAGTCTCGATTATATTCTCAAACCAGCGCAGTTGCAGGATATCGAGAATTCCCTACGCAAATACAAGGAACTTCAGAGCAATCAGCGTACTGAATACCTCGAAAGAATGGACCAGATGATGGAAAACCTGGTCAATCCAGCCTATAAAAAGCGTTTTTTAATCAGGTTTAAAAACAAATTGACTCTGGTGAATATTGAGCAGATCATGTGTTTTTATTCCGAAGAAGGCAATACTTTCCTATTGGATACCATTGGCCAGTCCTACCCCATCGATTACACCCTCGATCGGTTGGAATCTTTAATCAATCCCCACGCATTTTTCCGCATTAACCGAAAGGCCATCGTCTCCATGGACTTTATCCACTCCGTGGAAGATTACTTCAATAATCGACTCAAAATTCGGCTGACAAAAAAGAATGAAATGGATTTAGTGGTCAGCCGTAATCGGGTAAAACCTTTTAAGGACTGGCTGAAGAATGCTTAGTCCTTGAGTTTGTTGTACATGCGAATCACAAACCACAACCACATCACAAAGATGAGGGTGACCACGATCGCATAAAGTAATACCAGAGCGTCCACTATTGGTTGATCTTGAGGTAATTCATAAATCCGAGTATAGTAGGTGCCCAAAAGCCAATGAAAATGGCGTCGAGTTTCCGCCCACTAAAAAAAAGTACCTCTGCAACAACAATAATCGAAAGGACCGTGACAAGCATCAACACGTTGATCCATCCTAACTTCTCAACAAACGATTTAATCATGAAAGCGAAGAATACCAGATTTTGTTTAAAGATAGACTTTATTCTCTAAACAGGAAAAAGGCAGACCTGAAACTCCTGTACCCCCTGTGAATACTGGAATCCCTCATGTAAACTAGCCTGATTTACAGCATAAGGATAAAAGCTGATAGGCTCAACACAAATCATGTTTTCTACCTCAGTCCACAGCATAAAGTGGCCAAAACCTTTGCTCGTAATTTTCAAATCCCGAGTGTCACGCAAGACAATTTCGCTGATCTCAGGCACCTCTAAGGCCCGACTTCCTGCTGCCAGGACTTCCTCCAAAGAAATGCTTCGGTCTCCGGCGAGAACCTGACTCTTATCGGTGGTTAACAAAAAGGCCGGATGGTAACCCAACATAAAGGGCATGTCCTTTTCGGCATCAATAACAAAGGTGATCTCCAGATGATCTTCCGCAAGGCGAAAACGCTTCTCAAAGACAAAGGAATAAGGCCAAACCAACCATTGGCGCTTTGATTTTTCAGGATACTTGGAGTTCTTAATAGGAGTTCCTGCTTGATAGGCTTTGCGATAGACCAGGGTGTCCTCCACCTGCTGACTAAGCTCGTAATCCATTTCACGTAAATGGCCGTGTTGGTCCAAAAGAGCGCTCCCTCGAGGCACCTGCACCTGAAATCCTGCCTCGTTGGTCGGTCCAATGATCGGAAACATTTCTGTATCGGAATTTCTCCAACCTGGGTTCCCTTTTTGGTGAATGAATTCGTGTCCTGCTTGTTGGAAACTCACCAACTCTCCGGCTTCGACACTGAGGGATAGATCTCTCTTTTGAAGTCTTGAAATAGTCTGATCCAAACTGCTTTTTTATTATTCGATGTACCCCATCTCGCGCATCCAGTCGTCGTTGAACATCTTGCCCACATAGCGACTGCCGTGGTCGTGGAAAAGGACCACCACCACATCATCAGGCCCAAAATGTTCCTTGAGTTGCAGTAGACCTTTTACCGCTGCACCAGCAGAATTTCCGAGGAACATGCCTTCTTCTTTGGCCAGCCTTTGGGTGTAGACTGCTGCGTCTTTATCAGTGACCTTGGTAAAGCCATCAATGATGCCAAAATTCACATTTTTGGGCAAAATATCTTCCCCGATTCCTTCGGTGACATAAGGGTAGATTTCGTTTTTATCAAAGATACCGGTCTCGTGGTATTTCTTAAAGACCGAACCGTAGGTATCAATTCCCCATACCTTGACCTTTGGGTTTTTCATTTTCAAATAGCTTCCGACTCCCGAAATGGTTCCACCTGTTCCAACTCCCACAACAAAGTGTGTGACCTTGCCTTCTGTTTGCTCCCAAATCTCCGGCCCCGTGCTTAAAAAATGAGCCTTGCAGTTCGAAGGGTTATCGTATTGGTTGACATACCAGGCATTGGGAATTTCTTCCGACAGACGACGTGCGGTGGAGTAATAACTGCGCGGGTCCTCCGGTGGCACGTCAGTTGGACAGACATGCACTTCGCTCCCGACGGCTCGAAGAATGTCCATTTTTTCTTTGGATTGCTTATCGCTGATAACACAAATCATGCGGTAACCCTTAACCACAGCAGCCAGAGCAAGGCCCATTCCGGTATTTCCAGAGGTTCCTTCTATAATGGTTCCTCCTGGCTTGAGCACCCCTGCCGCTTCTGCATCTTCCACCATTTGCAAGGCCATTCGGTCTTTTACCGAATTTCCGGGGTTAAAAGTCTCGTATTTGGCCAATACCAAACAAGGTAATTCTGCCGTCAATCGATTGAGCTTGATCAGGGGCGTACCGCCGATGGTTTCAAGTATGTTCTCTGCGTAGTTCATAAGCTTCACAAAGATACATTTTCCGGCAGGCCTACTTCCCAAAAAGCCTGTTTTCTTCTCGCGAATAAAAAGGCGTTAGGCAAAGCGAATCGCCTTGACTGGAGCGATCTTGCTAATAATGAGTGAAGGTAAGAGGAGCATGGCAAGACAAAGTAGAAGTACTCCAATATTTAGCGCTGCCCAGCTTCCTAAAGGCAAATGCACGGGTACGTACTCGATATAATACTGCTCAGGATTCGGAAAGCGAATAAACCGGTATTCGGATTGGGCGTAAATAATTCCCAAGCCCAAAATATTTCCCCAAAGCAAGCCCAGAAAAATCAAATAAGCCGCATTGTACAAGAACACTTTACGAATACTCCAATTTGTTCCTCCTAAGGCCTTTAATAAACCAATCATGGTGGTCCGTTCTAAGATCAGCACCAGAAGGGCCGTAATCATATTGATCCCGCCAACTAAGACCATAATCCCAATGATGATGGCGATATTAAAATCGAAGAGCCCAATCCATTCAAAGATGGTGTTATATTTATCTTGAATGTTTCGGGTATCCAAATAAGAAGAGGTGTTTTGGTAGACCTCGCCCGTCTTGATCTCCAAGGCGTCAAAGTCTTTCAAAAACACTTCAAAATGACCGATTTGGTCGGCCTCCCATTTGTTCATGCGCTGCAGGTGTCTGCGATCTACAAAAACTATATTCTCATCGAACTCTTCGAAGCCGCTATCGTATATACCACTCACCTTGAACACTCGGTTATTGGGCACTTTCGAGGCGTCGTTGTCTTTTAAAAAGAAGGCTCTGAAGCTATCGCTTACCTGAAGCTGAAGGCGGTTGGCTTTGCGCTTAGAAATAAGCACCTCCTCACCCAGCTTGCCCGTGTAGTCGGGAATATCACCGGCCACGAGGTATTCGCGAAAAGCGTCCCACCTAAAATCAGTCCCCACTCCTTTAGCCAGAATTCCTTCGAAGGTTTCTTCGTTGCGAATGATGCCCCCTTTCATAATCACGGCCTGTACGTGGCTAATTCCGCTGACCGATGAAAACTCCGGGTAAAAATCCTGATCAATAGACACCGGTTCCACCGATACCTGAGAGAGGTTGTTATCGTAATTGGAAATTTGGATATGGCCATTGAAGGCAGCCACTTTCTCTCGAATTTTGAGTTTCATCCCGACCCCAGAGGCAATAGCGATCAACATCATCACCATACCCAGCGCAATAGCTGCTATGGCGATTTTAATGATCGGAGCCGAAATGCTATTTTTATAAGCCCGCCCAAGGATCAGTCTCTTGGCGATAAACCATTCTAAATTCAAGGAATGCCCAATTTTATCCAACTCAAAAGTACAGTTTTTGTCTTGTTCTTCCTGCTGGTTTCTTGCCCGGGAACCGAAATGAGTCCGCAGACCTCTGCTGAAGGTCCTGAACATACCAACGAGATTGTCGTGGCAGCCAACAGAACTGCCGAATACCTTCCGCTTTTAAAAGGTAAACGTGTGGCGGTTGTCGCCAATCAAACCTCCGTGATCTTCAAGGAAAAAGGGCACCAACACCTGGTGGATTCCCTCTTGGCTCATGATATTGATTTAAAGAAAATATTTTCACCAGAACACGGCTTCAGAGGACGGGCCGATGCCGGTGAAATCGTCGACGACGGCAAAGACATTAAGACCGGTTTACCGGTTGTGTCTCTGCATGGAAAAAGCAGAAAACCTTCTCAGGAGCAACTGGCCAATGTGGATGTCGTTGTTTTTGATATACAGGATGTAGGGGTACGTTTCTACACCTACATCGCCACCTTGCAGTACATGATGGAAGCTTGTGCAGAAAAAGGCATCCCGGTTCTCGTTCTGGATCGCCCCAACCCCAACGGTCACTATGTGGACGGCCCCGTTTTAGAAAAGCAACACCGGAACTTCTTAGGTCTCAATAGCATTCCTTTGGTCTATGGAATGACCATCGGCGAGTATGCTGTGATGATCAATCGAGAAGGGTGGCTGGAAGATAAGAAGCCTGCAGAACTGACTGTGATTCCTTTAGAGAATTACTCTCATGAAAGTCAATACAGTCTGCCCATTCGTCCTTCTCCTAATTTACCGAATGACAAAGCCATCAACCTCTACCCAAGTTTAGGTCTTTTTGAAGGGACGACCATCAACGCTGGTCGGGGTACTGAAGAACAATTTCAGCGCTATGGCTCCTCCGTTTTAGACCCGGAGGTCTTTTCTTTTACCTATACCCCCAAACCCAATTTTGGAGCCAAATACCCCAAAGAAGAAGGGAAATTGTGCTATGGGGAGGACCTTTCGTCTCACGACCGAATGGCTGCCGTTGATTTAAGATGGGTAATAAAAGCCTACCAGAACAGTACCGAAAAAGAAAAATTCTTCTTGACTTCCGGGTTTACCAGACACGCCGGAAAAGAAGCGCTCCAGAAGCAAATCGAAGCCGGAATGAGTGCTAGCCAAATCAGTCAAACCTGGCAAGCAGAGATTGAAGCTTTTAAAAAAATCAGAGCGAAATACCTGCTTTACCCCTAAGACTTGCCGCCTGTGGTGGGTTTGCGGTATTTGTGAAAGGGTTGCTTGAGTAGCCCCCAGGTACTGCTGTTTTCTTTTTCGTCCGGAAAAGTATCTACCCCGTAAACGATTTCCTCGTTTCGCATTTTCATGTAGGTTCCGAAAAGACGGTCCCAAAGCGAAAAGATATTCCCGTAGTTGGAATCGGTGTAAGGCAGCACATAATGGTGATGCACCTTGTGCATATCGGGAGAAACAAAAACCAGGCTGATCGCATTATCAACCCATTTGGGCAGTTTTATATTGGCGTGACTAAATTGCGTCGCCACTACAGAAAGCGATTGATAAAGCATGATGATCCCGATAGGAGCTCCTATAATTGCCACGCCCGCCAGGGTGAAGAAAAAGCGCACAAAACTTTCTAAAGGGTGGTGGCGATTGGCTGTAGTGGTATCGACATGATGATCTGTATGATGCACCAGGTGAATCATCCACAAAGGCTTAATCTTGTGTTCAGCCCAATGGGCAGTATAGGCCCCAATGAGGTCCAGCAACATGACACCGAGAAGAATAAAGGCCCACAAGGGCAGATTGGGAATCCAGTACAGAATACCGAATTCATTCTGTACGGCCCAATCGGAGGTTTTCAGCAGTAAAAAGGCCAGTGAAAAATTGACCAGTATGGTGGTCAAGGTAAAAAAGAAATTGGGCAAAGCGTGGCGCCATTTGCGGTAGCCGAATCGGAACAGAGGTATGACACCTTCTAAAATCCAAAAGAAGGTGATTCCACCAACCAAAATAACGGAACGCTGCCAGGAGGGAATGTTTTCAAAATAGGTGATCAATTCTTCCATACTTACTTTTTTCAATCAATTTTGCAACCAAGCCAATTTACGAAACAGATGGCATTTAGTTCTGCACAGCTTTTTCGAGCGCTTCCACAATTCGAAAGGCCGCCGGGCAAATAGCCACATTCTTCATGGTCAGGGACTTGATCTGAGGAAAGTTCTTGCGGTCTGTATGCGGAAACTCTCGACAGGCCTTGGGTCTGTGATCGTAGACCGAACAGCGGTTGTCTTCTAATAAAAAAGGACAAGGCAACTGCTGAAGAACATAATCTTGATCCTCATCTATTCGTAAATACTGCTCAATAAAGGCAGTTGGTTTTACTCGAAAATGTTTGGAGAGACGCTCAATATCTCTTCGGGTAAAAAGAGGCCCTGTGGTCTTGCAGCAATTCGCACAATCCAAGCAATCTGTTCTTCTGAACTCCTCTTCATGCAATTCCACCATCAGAGTATCCAGATGCTTGGGAGGCCTTTTACTCAATTTATCCAGCAGCTTTTTATGGGCCTTATTTCGCTGTTTGGCCTTCTCTTTGAGTTCTTTAAAATCGGCTTCCTCCATGGTCACTTAATTGCGTACTCAAAAATACAACTTGAGCGGAATAGCCGATCTTTGCGCCATGGAAAATGCTTTTGAGACAGACATCCTCGGAGAAGCGATGTGGGATTACTACCAAGGGGAATCCAAGGGACCTTTAATGACCCATTCGTCCCTGGACCAAGATGAAGAAATGCCCCTGCCCCACCTTTTCCGCAGCTACGATCAAATGCCGACCCTGGAACAAAGAGCACTTCAAGAATCCCGAGGTCGTGTTTTGGATATCGGCTCCGGTAGTGGAATTCACTCCCTTTACCTGCAAGACGAAAAAGGCATGGAAGTCACTGCCCTCGACCAATCGATCGGTGCTATTCGCTGTTGTAAAGCACAAGGTGTTCAGGACGCCCATTGTACAACGCTGGCCGATTTCCGTCAACACAGTGCCCTGCAGTACGATACCCTTCTACTTTTGATGAATGGTATAGGTTTAGCTGGGCAACTACATCAATTACCCGCTTTTTTAGAAAGCCTTAAAGGTCTCTTGCGACCAAAGGGGCAGATTCTTCTGGATTCCTCGGATATCCGTTATGTTTTTGAAGAAGAGGAAGATGGTGGAATCTGGGTGCCCGGAGATCGACTCTACTACGGAGATGTCCAGTACCATTTCAGCTACGATGGACGTAAAGGACCTGACTTTGATTGGGTGTTTGTCGATCCAGAGCGCTTAAAAAAGACAGCCGAGGACGTAGCATTTGCCTATGAACTCCTCGAAGAAGGCCCACATTATGATTATTTGGCTCGTTTGGTCCTTACATGAGGCTTTAGCGTAAAGCAGCTGACTTTTAACTCTGTGGTAGAATTTGTAAATTGTAAGTCGCTAAACACTGCTCCATTATACCAGTGCTATGAAAAGAATTTCCTTGATCCTATTGGCCGTATTCGGCCTTTTTCTTGTTCAATGTGGTTCCCAAACCGATGATCAACCGCCCAGCGGAGACGATGACGGGGGAACAGGAGTTGACCGAACCGGTAACTTGCTGGCGATTGGCGACTCTGCACGAGATATTCTATCCAACGATAACTTCGATCGCATCCTGATTGAGATTGCGTATGTGAATGGGTTCCGTCCTTCTAGCATCTCGATTGACAACTTTAGGGACTATTTGGTGCAGCACTCCTTCAAAACCCGTGAAAACATTGTGGTGGAGTACCACCAAGTGGACCCGCCAACCGAGACGGAACTCTCTTTTCAGCAGGTAGCCGATATCGAAGCGGAAGTCCGACAGAATTACAACGATGGGAACACCTTGGCCATCTTCATTTACTTTACCGGGGCCTCCTCAGAAAACGACGACCTGAACGAAGGTTTGGTCACCTTGGGAGCGGTCTACCGCAACACTTCTATGGTTATTTTTGAAGGAACTGTGCGCCTTTTGGCCAGTCAAGATGCAGCGATTACGGTAACCGATGTAGAAACGGCCACCATCAACCACGAATTTGGGCACCTCTTCGGTTTGGTGAACCTGGGTACTACTCCGGTTAATGATCACGAAGACCCCAATGCTTCCAATCACTGCTCCGTGAATGGATGTCTGATGCGCGCCGAATTGGAGTTCGGGAGCGGAATGATGAAGGCTCTTTCGGCGAGGGCTTCCAAGGGCATGGCTATAGTGCCTGTACTTGACTCCGACTGCCGTTTGGACCTGCAGAATAATGGCGGTCGTTAATTCCTAAGGGATATTCAGGTATTTATGGGTCTGTAAGGAGGCTTTCCATTTGGGATTCTCCAAAACAAAATCGACGATTAGGGGCATTACCTTGTCGCGAACACTCCATTCCGGCTGCAAGTAAAGATGGCAGTCGGGACTGACTTTAGCGGCTTGTTCTTCCGCAAATTTTAAATCGTGCCGGTTATAAACAATGACCTTGAGTTCATCCGCTACGGGGTGGATTTCGTCTTTGGGCAAGAGGTTTTTTTGGGTGATAAACAGATCCAATCCCATTCTCCACTAAGCGGATAAGCTCCTGAGGTTTCGATGTGAATTTTCATTTGCCGCTCTTTGAGCATTGAAGTGAGAGGACTCATATTCCACATTAAGGGCTCACCCCCGGTAACAACGACTGTATCAGAGTACTTCTTGGCCTCTTCAACAATGTGATCAATTGAGGTCGGTGGGTGCTTTTCGGCATCCCAACTCTCTTTGACATCACACCAGTGACAACCAACATCGCATCCACCAACGCGGATAAAATAGGAGGCTGCACCCTTATGAAATCCCTCTCCTTGAATGGTGTAGAAGGCTTCCATGAGTGGCAGATAGGTACCTGCTTCGACTTCTTTGGTGTACTGATTGCCCATAGCGCGGCAAAGATAGCGCATTCTTGCCCCCTAAACGGCTTGATCTTTTGCCTAAAATTCCCCTACTTTTACATCAAAGCAACACGATGTTGGACAAGGACGCTTTTAAAGCACATATACAAGAGGGCTACAAAACCAAAGGGGACGCCTTGATTATGGGGGCTGCTATGTTGGGAGAAGAAACAGTCACCGAAGCCTTTGTTAGAATTCCATTAAAAACCCTCAACCGCCACGGACTGATTGCCGGGGCAACGGGTACCGGAAAAACCAAGACCCTTCAGGTCATGGCCGAAAACTTGTCCAAGCAGGGGATTCCTGTATTGCTGATGGACCTTAAAGGCGACCTCAGCGGACTAGCCGCTCCGAGTCCAGGGCACCCAAAAATTGACGAAAGACACGAAAAGATTGGCCTTCCCTTTGAACCGAGTCGCTTTCCGTTAGAAATCTACAGCCTTTCAGAACAAGATGGGGTGCGCCTCAGAGCAACCGTTTCAGAATTTGGGCCCGTACTCCTATCGCGTATTTTGGACCTCACCCCTACCCAGGAAGGGATTGTTGCGGTCTTGTTCAAATACTGTGATGACGAAAACCTTCCCTTACTGGACTTGGAAGACTTCAAAAAAGTGCTTCAATACGCTACAGGTGAAGGAAAAGAAGAGTTCAAAGGGCAATACGGACGTATCTCTAGCAGTTCCACGGGTGCCATTCTACGAAAGATCATTGAACTCGAGCAACAAGGCGCTGAGCTTTTCTTCGGTGAAAAATCCTTCGAAATTGACGATTTGATGCGCATTGACGACCAAGGTCAGGGCTACATCAATATTGTTCGCCTGACTGATATTCAAGACCGTCCTAAGCTCTTTTCGACTTTTATGCTGAGTCTTCTGGCCGAAATCTACGGTACCCTTCCCGAACAAGGGGATGCTGATCGACCCGAACTCATTTTCTTTATCGATGAAGCTCACTTGATTTTTAAAGAGGCTTCCAAGGCTCTTTTGGGTCAAATCGAAAGCATTGTCAAACTCATTCGCTCCAAAGGTGTGGGGCTCTACTTTGTGACCCAAAACCCAACGGACGTACCGGACGAAGTACTGGCTCAGCTCGGTTTAAAAGTGCAACATGCTTTACGCGCCTTTACGGCAAAAGACCGCAAGGCCATCAAAATGACCGCCGACAACTACCCTATTTCGGACTACTACAATACGGATGAAGTACTCACTTCTCTTGGAATTGGGGAAGCCTTGATTACGGCACTGGACGAAAAAGGAAGACCAACACCTTTGGCGGCTACCATGCTGCGCGCACCTATGAGCCGAATGGACATTCTGACACCCAAAGAACTCAAGGCTGTCATTGCCGAATCCGGGCTCACAAAAAAATACAACGAGCGTATCGATCGCGAAAGCGCTTACGAGCTGCTGAACGAGAAAATAGCCCGTGCCCAAGAGTTGGCAAAAGAAGAAGAAAAGAAGTCCCAAAAAACACGGACCACTTCAAGACGAAAAAGTACACGTATGAATCCGGTGGTCAAAGTCCTGACGAGCGCCACTTTTATTCGTGAAGTCTTTGGCGTCCTTAAAAAAGTAATGCGATAACCCTGCTAAACAAAAAACCCTATGCGATTGCAATCCAGAAAAATTCTTGCCACGACCTCCATCTTCCTTTTATTGACCGCGTGTAGCCTCTTTGAAGATGCCAAATTCAAAGTCACCAACGAACAAGTGGGCCTACTGCCAAAGGATACCCCTGCCGCTGAACTCGAAAAACTATTTGCGGAAGACTCTGTAGTCGAAGACGTTTACGATGACATCCCCAATGTTACCGCTTATACCAAGTACAAGATCTTTGAAAAAGGAGGCGAATTGCTGCTCACGTTAACCCCTGATAAAGAGGACAGCCTTAAAGTGATCAATCATGTACGCATTGAAGACCCTCGGTACACCAGTGAGGCGGGCATCAGCCTCGAGAGCACCTTTGGCGAACTGCAAGACACCTACACCATCAAAAAGATCAGCCCCACTCTGAATAATATTGTCGTTTTTGTGGAAGAGAGTGAACTGTACTTCAGTATCGATAAGGAAGAGCTGCCGGAAAATCTGCGTTTTGGCGTTCAAAAAGTCGAAGCCGTTCAAATTCCTGAAGACGCCAAGCTCAAGTACATTATGATGGGCTGGTAGACCTTATTTTAAACCGTAGTCTTTAGGATTGGCCTTGACCATAGGACTGTTCTGGTGCATCCATTCTGTTAATTCCAAGAGGCGCTCTACATAGCTCTGACCAAATTCCGTCAAGCGGTACTCCACGCGAAGAGGCACTTCCGGAAAGACTTCTCTTTCGACATATCCCTGTTCCTGAAGGGTTTTAAGCCGTTGACTCAGCACCTTACTCGAGATCCCGTAGACGTATTTTTTGAGTTTATTGAAGCGCAATTCCGGGTAGTAGCCCAACCACAAAAGAATGAGAATACTCCATTGATCAGAGGCCTGAGAAAGGACATCTCGGACGGGACACAAGCGCGGTGGATGCTTATAATCCAGGTGCCCGAACATATTTTCCATTTTTTTCTTTCGACTAACCGACTGATTATCAATAGTACTTTCCATAGGGTGACTGAGTTTACTAAAAGGAACCTTTTCAAGGTGTCTCGAAAAGGGTTACCTTAGTATCTAATAAAAAGTAAGTTACAAAAAGTTACTTATTATGAAAAAACTGATGGCTCGCTACATGCCCATTTTCATCGGCAAAAGCCTGAATGTCATTACCCTCTTCTCCAAAAGAAGAGGAGCCAAACTTGGAATCGAACTCTTTTGCAAGGTCCGAGCGGGCCGGGTAAAACCCAAACAAGCCCCCTATTTGGACGCCGCTCGCTATAAAACAGAACAGTTTAGTGGTCACCAAATCCAGACCTACCACTGGCCCGGTGAAGGTCCTTCCGTATTGCTCCTACACGGCTGGGAAAGCAATGTGTTCCGGTGGAGAAACCTGATCGGTTACTTACAAGAAGCCCAATTCAACATCTATGCCTTTGATGCTCCCGGTCATGGTTATTCCAGTGGGGACAAACTTTATGCACCCTTATATGCCGATGTAGCACGTCAGGTCATAGAAGCCTATAAACCTGAGCACGTCGTTGCCCATTCCATGGGTGGAATGGCAATTCTTTATGACCACTACGTTCGACCGGAATCCGAACTCGATAAAATTGTGACCATCGGTTCGCCCTGTGATTTCAAAGAAATCATGGATCAATACCAGCAGACCCTGCGATTCAATCAGCGAGCGTATACCGCCATGGACAACTATTTGAAGTCTTGGCTAGGGCTTCATGTCGATGAGTTTTCGAGCGCTATATTTGTAGAAAACAACACCAAGAAAGGACTGTTACTACACGATGTAGACGACCGCCAAATCAATGTTGAAGCCTCGAGAAAGGTGCATAGGCACTGGAAAAGCAGCCAACTCATTGAGACGAAAGGTTTGGGGCATTCAATGCACCAAGAGGGCGTGAACCAGCAGATCATTTCTTTTCTGCAAAACGCATAGACATGAGCAAGATTTCTCCTTTTCACCTGGCTATTCCCGTGCATAACCTGGCCGAATGCCGGACATTTTACCGAGATATACTCGGATTTGAAGAAGGGCGAAGCAGTGATCATTGGGTTGACTTTGACTTTTTCGGTCACCAGTTGGTAATTCACTACAAACCCAAATCAGTAGAAGATCTGCACACCAACCCTGTGGACGGTAAAAATGTTCCTGTTCCCCACTTTGGGGTAGTACTCCCTTATGATGAGTTCGATCCCTTTGCTGAACGCTTAAAATCCCATAATATCGAATTCGTCATTGAGCCCTATGTGCGGTTTAAAGGAGAGCCTGGAGAACAAGCGACCTTATTTTTTCTCGATCCTGCAGGCAATGCCTTAGAGTTCAAGGCCTTTAAAAATATAGAGCAGTTATTCGCTCGCTAAGTCGAATAAAAAAGTACCACTGATTTCCACTTCTTCGGCTATCTTTTTGATGACGACTTTGGGGATTTTTATTCCAAAATCTGCCGTCCGAGTGGTAAAGAAAACTTTCATTTCCAATTGATTACCGGAGCGTGTCCAACGGGTTTGGGTGCGGAGAGGCTGACTTACGCCATGAAGTTTTAGGGTGCCCTCTACGTAGATGAGGCCTTCGAAGTCTTTCAAGGGCATTTCTCCTTCAAAAACCCCTTCAAACCTCATAAACGGAAAACGGTCAGACTCCAGGTAGTTCTCGTTGAAGTGCTCTTGCATTAAACCTACCCGAAACTGGAAGTCCCGTACTTTGGCCAAAACAGCAATTTTACGGCTCTCCAGATTAACTAGGGCAGCTACTTTGGAATTCTTGGCTCGCACCGGCTCGATACTGGTGTCGGTTGCCTCAAAAAAGAGTTCTCCTGTCTTGGTTTGCCATTGCTGGGCCTTTAGGGGCAGAATAAACAGTCCGAAACAAAGAAGAAACAAGGAAAATACTTTCATACTAGTTTTCTTGAAACCCACCCTCTACCCACAAGTCGAAGAGCCTACGGGAAGGGGGAGCCATCAGCCCCGTCGGAGGCATAGGAGATCCCGCGTTATTGATTCGATTGATAAGGCCTTCGGTGAGCACAGAATTCCTGACCTGATCATAGGTTTGCAGAGAATTGGGTGCTCCGTTCGCTGGAACGGCTCCGTGGCAATTCGCACAGTCATTCTGAAGAATGGGCTGAATAGCAGCTGCAAAGGTAACAGGTTCTGCGGGATCAATATCGGCTAAATCTGAAACACTTTCGGACGAACAGGCACAAAACACAAGGCCTAAAAGGAAGATAAGGGGAAGGCTCCATTTCTTTTTCATAACACAATTCTTTAGTGATTCATCGATTGATTTACGCCGCCCTAGATATAATACGTTCAAAGTAGTAGTTTTAGTGTATGATAAACTTTAAGAAATCCCTGATTTTATTCCTTCTGCTTGCCCTTCCCGCAGGGGCTTTTGCACAGGATGATTTAATGAATCAACTCGAAGAGGATTGGGATGAAGACAAAACCGAAACCATTGCCGCCTTTAAGGGCTTAAAAATTGTCAACTTCGAATCGACCAAATTGGCCGACAAGGGAGACTTCTATTTTATCGTCGCCCACCGGTTTGGTAGTGTTGAAAAAGGCTTCGACAACCTCTTTGGTCTGGACAATGCCGTGACCAAGTTGAGTTTTGTCTATGCGCCATGGGAAGGTTTTAATGTCGGATTCGGACGCTCCTCCTACCGAAAAATGTACGGCTTTAACCTTAAGTATCGTCTTTTTCAACAGAAAGAGAATGGTTTTCCGTTGACTGTGGTAGGCTATAATTTACTGACCATAGACACCCAATTCAACGAACTTAGCCTACCGAATCTGGAATTCAATGATCGTTTGAGCTATGTGGCCCAACTGCTAATTTCGAGAAAGATCAATTCAAAACTCTCCTTGCAACTGGCTCCGTCCCTATTGCATGAGAATACCGTCTTTTTTACCCCCCAGGAAAACACCCAATTTATTCTGGGAATAGGCGGGCGACACAAGATCAGTAAACGGATGAGCTTAAATGCGGACTATGGTTGGCACATGAACCGCGCGGAGGACTCGCCCTTTAAAAATTCTCTTTCTGTGGGTGTCGATATCGAGACGGGAGGGCACGTATTTCAGTTGCACTTCACCAATGCACAACCCATGTTCGAAAACGGGTTCTTAGCCAATGGCAACGGCGACTGGCAAGACGGAAGGTTTTTCTTTGGATTTAACCTCAGCAGGGTCTTTTAGCCTATTTAGAACGGTGACGCTCTCGGGCCAATAGGGTGTTTTTCATCAACATGGCAATGGTCATGGGGCCCACCCCTCCAGGAACGGGAGTAATGAAAGAGGCCTTTTTGCTGACATTTTCAAAATCCACATCTCCTGTGATGTAGTAACCGCGCTTTTTTGTTTCGTCCGGAACTCGAGTGATTCCTACATCGATAACCACCGCATCGTCTTTGACCATCTCCGCCTTGACAAAATTCGGAATCCCCAGCGCAGAGATTACAATATCAGCCTGCGAAATAATTTGTGTAATGTTCTTGGTATGAGAGTGGGTCAGTGTTACCGTGGAATTCCCAGGAAAACCGCGTCGCCCCATCAAAATACTCATTGGGCGTCCGACAATGTGGCTTCGACCGATCACCACCGTGTGCTTCCCCTTGGTTTCGACTTTATAGCGTTCGAGCAATTCCAGAATACCGAAAGGGGTTGCCGGGATGAAGGTGCTCATATCCAGCGCCATCTTTCCAAAATTTGTCGGGTGAAAACCATCGACGTCCTTGTCTGGATCGATGGCCATGATCACCTTTTGAGCATCGATTTGCTCCGGCAGCGGCAGCTGTACGATGAATCCATCAATATTGGCGTCTTCGTTGAGTTCCTCGATCTTCTTCAGCAATTCTAATTCGGAGGTGGTGCTGGGCATCTGAATCAAAGTAGATTCAAATCCTACTCTTTCGCAAGCCTTGACCTTGCTTCCGACGTACGTTAGACTGGCTCCGTCCGTTCCGACGATGATGGCAGCCAGGTGAGGCACCTTTTCGCCCTTCTCCTTCATTCTGGAGACTTCTACTGCAATTTCATCTTTGATTTGGCCACTGACAGCCTTTCCGTCTAATAAGGTCATTTAGTTGGGGTTTACTGCATTTGTGAAAGCATCTGCATCATGCGTTTTCCTCCGCCACCTTGCATCATCTTCATCATCTTGCTCATTTGCTCGAATTGCTTGAGCAGTTGGTTTACTTCTTGTATACTGCGGCCACTTCCTTTAGCAATTCGTTTTTTTCGACTCGAATTTAACTTGGCGGGATTAGCTCTTTCGTCTGGTGTCATGGAATGGATCATGGCCTCAATGTGCTTGAAAGCGTCGTCATCGATATCGAGGTTTTTCAAAGCCTTTCCTGCACCGGGAATCATCCCCATCAAATCCTTCATATTCCCCATCTTTTTGATCTGCTGGATCTGGCTGAGGAAATCATCGAAACCGAAACGGTTCTTGGCAATTTTCTTTTGGATCTTGCGGGCCTGCTCTTCGTCGAATTGCTCTTGTGCTCTCTCGACCAAAGAGATAACATCACCCATCCCTAGGATTCTGTCGGCCATCCGCTCGGGATAGAATACATCCAGGGCTTCCATTTTTTCACCTGTACCGATGAATTTGATCGGCTTATTCACCACGGACTTAATCGAAATCGCCGCGCCCCCGCGGGTATCACCGTCCAATTTCGTCAGGATAACTCCATCAAAATCCAGGACATCGTTGAAAGCCTTGGCGGTATTTACGGCATCCTGCCCCGTCATGGAATCCACCACAAAAAGCGTCTCGTTGGGCTGTACCGCCTTGTGGATACTGCTAATTTCGGTCATCATAGTCTCATCAACAGCTAAACGACCAGCGGTATCGATAATAACCACATTGCAACCGAGTTCTTTGGCCTTGGCCACCCCGGCTTGTGCGAGTGTAACGGGATCGTTGTTTTCCCGATCAGAGTATACCTCCACCCCAATTTGGTCACCTACCACGTGCAGCTGGTCAATCGCCGCAGGGCGGTAGACATCACAGGCAACCAATAGTGGTTTCTTTGATTTTTTTGTTTTGAGGTAGCGGGCCAATTTACCACTGAAGGTCGTTTTACCCGAACCTTGAAGACCCGACATTAAAATAACCGAAGGCTGCCCTGATAGATCAACACCAGCAGCCTCACCCCCCATCAATTCGGCGAGTTCATCCCGAACGATTTTGGTGAGCAACTGACCCGGTTTAATACTGGATAGAACGTCCTGCCCCAGGGCTTTTTCCTTGACCCTGTTGGTGAATTCTTTTGCGATCTTGAAATTGACATCCGCATCCAAAAGGGCACGGCGAATTTCCTTCATCGTTTCAGCTACATTGATCTCTGTAATCTGCCCTCGTCCCTTGAGAACGTGAAAGGCTTTATCGAGCTTATCGCTTAAATTATCAAACATCTTTGACGGGTCATTTTAGAAGAAGCACAAAATTACACATTATAATGAAAGCAGGCCGCTGAGATAAACCCGGCGGCCTGCTTCTACCTAAAAGTATGGGGCAAAAAAGGGCTAAATCCCTTTTTCAAAGACCAAGATCTTGGTCACATTTTCCACTTCATAGACTAAACTGATTCGATCTGAGGTCAAATACGCCGTATCGATATACCAGCTGTGGGTCATTTGCTCAAACGAAGATCCCTGCTCACTGAGGTTCAAAATGATCTTCAAATGTCCATCTGCATTTCGAAAGACTCTCCACAATCCAAAGGCCTGAGGGTCATCATTGATCGAAATTTCCAGTTGTCGCATATTGGAGAAATTGAAATCCATTCCTGCAAAGGACTCGGTAATATCATCGTTATTGATTTCAAAGTTGGCTACTTGCCATCCCCCACCGAGAAGGATATTAGAGATTTCTAATGCGTCTCCATCAGGATCATCAACGCAATCGCGCAACAAGATGAGTTCGTATCCGGTTTCTGGGATACCAAATTTTAAGCGTTCCTCATCCAGATCACGCAAGGGCCATTCAAAATTGACACCCGGCTCCTGTCCAATATTGATCATGAGCGATAAGATACCGGCATTGTTTTCGCCGATTTCCCAGCTTCCTTCCGAAATACCAATACCATTGGTCAATTTCACCAAGCCATCGGGGTAGAATTGGAACTCCCAACCCAGGAGGCGATCGATCTGTTCTCCGTCCAGAAAAACCCTTTTGATAATCCAATCGCATTCCTTGAGGATTTCGCGAAGGGTCTCGGGTTCGGTCGGAACTTCACCCAGATCACAACGCTGTTTAAGTATAATTCTGTTGTCGTTTCCACTGAAGAATTTAATTCTCTCATAATCCAGTTCGTAAACCAACCAATTCAAATTGAAATCATTGGCTGAATTAAAATCAAGAGTGAGTAAAACACCATTTTCTGTCTGGCTTGTTTCCCAGATTCCTTCCTGAATTCCTCCTGCAGCACTAATGAGCTTTACACGACCATCCTCCCTAAAGTCCATCAACCATTCACGATACTGTTCAGTCTGTTCAGATCCATCTCTTCTCATATCTCGAATTTCCCAGGGACATTCTACGAGATATGCATCCAGATCCTCTTTCGTAAAATCATCATCGTTATAATCATCGTCATCATCTTCATCGCATTCCTCGCGGGCAGCTTCCAGCGCCATGGCCAGTTGGGCATTGCTGTCGACGGTAATCGTGGTTCCGTCTGCTTTGATCAAGCTTACCGGATATTGAAGGCTGATGAGCTCATCATCCTCTCGATTATCTAGAAATTGTCTTAGTTGTTCATCACTATTAACCACTACAGTTCCAGTTTGCTGATCGTCCACATCAAAGGTGAAAAAGGTCAGAGGGTAGACAAAATCAATACACTCAATATCATCGTCATCTCCTCCTTCGATACAGTCTGCTGCGAGCTCGCGCAACTGCTCGGCATTTTCAACCACTATTTCGGAGTAATCGGCTAGGGTGATCGTAATCGGGAAAATGATTTCCAGGATATCGTCATCGAATTCAATAGAATCAAAAATCTCTTCAATCAATTCCAGGTCTTCAAGGGAATCGATCGTGATTTCTAATCCATTGACTTCAACGGTATACGGAAAGTTAACGGCAAAGCAGCTCGCCCCGTCAACAATATTGTCAAAGGAACCGTCCTTTGCAGCGGTATTTATAATATTAATTATGAGATTAGCTGTTGTTGAGTTGGCTCCAAGGGTTTCGTCTTCCTCGTTACCAACGATCTCGAACTCTTCCTGACAAGCGCCCATTAGCAGCACTACCATCAAAAGCCCCAAGTATTTCGTGATTTGAGTAAAATTTCTCATAAAGCCCAGATTATGTTGTTCATTCGGTTTAAAAACAACCACTTGCAATAATACCCTACTTTGGGAGTTAAAATTTTCAAATACCTTTAACCCAACTAAGGCGCTCTTATGGATCACGTTTGTGAAGAACAGGTCTACAGCCAATTGTTCGAAACCCATTCCAAAACGATTTATAATTACATCTATTATAAATTCGGAAACTCTGAAAAAGCCCACGACACCGTTCAGGAGGCTTTTGTAAGGTTATGGGAGAACTGTGCCAAGGTGCAACCCGAAAAGGCGCGTTCCTTTTTGTATACGGTAGCCAATAATCTCTACCTCAACACCCTTAAGGCAGAAAAAGTGCGACTCAAATACGCGGATCGACACCAAAAGTCGATGACGCACGAATCGCCGGAGTACCTCATGGAACACAACCAGTTTCAGGAGAAACTCAAAAACGCACTCAATGCCCTTCCCGAAAACCAGCGAGCAACTTTTTTACTCAACCGCATCGACGGAAAAAAGTATGCTGAGATTGCAGAAATGGAAGGGGTCAGTGTCAAGGCCATCGAAAAGCGGATGCACTTGGCTTTAAAAACACTGCGAGAACAGATAGAAGGAATATAAATTCGAAACGGGGTAGGGTTTTTTTCTACCCGGTTGTTTTAGAGTTGTAAAGAAAAACGTCATGGAAGATAATCACCTGGCAAAATGGCTCAACGGAGAGCTGAGTGAAGAAGAGCAAAAAGCCTTTGTCGCATCAGCGGACTATGCCCTCTACAAGCGCATTGCAGAAGAGAGCACCCTGTTACGCGCCCCAGAATTTGAGGCAGAGGAGGTTTGGAACAAGCTTCAAGAAGTCAAAAATGAAGCGACTGACGAGCAGCCTGTGATTGAAATGGACAGTACGCCTGTTCACTGGATGGAACCCTTCCGTCCTTTCCTCAAGATTGCGGCCATCATCGTGGTCATGTTGGGTATTTCTTATGTATACCTCAACTCCCAGGCCACAAGCTTTACTTCTGAAGTGGCTCAACAACTCAATTTAAACCTGCCAGATCAATCTGAAGTAGTTCTCAATGCCAAAAGTACCCTGTCCTATGAGCAAGGCGAATGGGAAGAAAACCGTCGTCTCGAATTGGAAGGAGAAGCCTATTTTAAGGTCGCTAAAGGGTCCAAATTCACCGTGGAAACCAGCCTAGGCGCCATTGCCGTTTTGGGAACAGAATTCAATGTAAGACAACGAAAGGGCCTCTTGGAAGTGAGCTGTTTTGAAGGCAAAGTGCAGGTGCAACAAGGGCTGAAAAAACTGGTGTTGATACCGGGAGAAGCCGTACAGATTCTCGATGGCAATTGGGAAGAACAAAAAGTTTCGGAAGGAGCTGTCCCTAGCTGGATGAGTAAAGAAAGTAGCTTCAACAGCGTACCGCTCAAGATCGTACTTAACGAATTACAGCGCCAATTTGATGTAGACGTTGATCAGGATGGTGTGGACCTCAACACACTTTTTAGTGGAAGTTTTAGCAACACAGACTTGAATTTAGCGTTAGAAAGTATTAGTATTCCAACCCAGTTGCGGTATACCCGTGATGGGAAGAAGGTACTTTTCTATGCGACGAACACTCCGTAGTGCACTCTGGGTTATCTTGATTCTGGGGTTTCTTCCCCTGAAGGCCCAATCGATCGGTTCTACAAGTCTTTCAGCCTATTTGAAAGAACTTGAAACCCGTTTTGAGGTTCGTTTTTCCTATGTCAATTCCGAAATAGAAGACCTGGTGGTTACCCCTTTGAAGGAAGGAGATCTGGAAACCGTATTAAGTGATCTCTACCGCCAAACCCACCTCCAAATTCGAAAAATAAGTGATCGTTATTACGGTCTGGTAAAAACGCCTACGATAAGAATTTGCGGTCGTGTATTAGATAATTATGCCCGAAATCGTGTGCCGGGAGCCACGGTGGAGGTACTGGGCAGCGAAGAGGCCCTGGTCACCGATGCTGATGGACGCTTTGTCCTGCAGGAAGTAGAGCGCTCTGCCACCTTAAAAGTGCGTTACCTGGGGCACATCACCCGCTATGTAAAGGTAAATGATTTACTGGGTAAAGGGGCTTGTGCACAAATTCTACTATCCGAAAAATACCAGCAATTAGAAGAGGTTGTTGTCTACCAGGTCCTGACTTCGGGAATCGAAAAGCAACAAGACGCCAGCATCTTGCTCAGACCTGCAGACTTTGGCATTCTACCGGGATTAAGTGAGCCCGATGTACTGCAAACACTTCAAGCCTTACCAGGAGTAAAAAGTATTAACGAAACGGTTTCTACCATCAATATTCGAGGGGGTACCAACGACCAGAACCTCGTGTATTGGAATGGGATAAAGATGTATCAATCCGGACATTTTTTCGGTTTGATTTCGGCCTTTAATCCCTACCTGACCAAAGAAGTAACCCTCTACAAAAATGGTACACCAGCTTATTACGGTGATGGAGTGAGCGGAAGCATTTTAATGGAAACCGAAAACGAGATCCAGGACGACTTTTTTGGTGGTGCAGGCCTTAGCTTTATCAGCGGGGATGTGTTTGGACAAGTCAACCTTTTGCCGGATCTCGCTCTCCAATTTTCCGGCCGACGCTCATTGACCGATTTCTTGAACACCCCAACCTATCAACAGTTTACCCAAAGAGCTTTTCAGGACACCGAACTGGAAGGCAACTCCAGCACTCAACAGGAAGTAGAAGAAGATTTTTATTTCACCGATTTTGCGGCCAAAGTACTTTACGATTTTAACGAAGACCACCTGTTCAGGGCCAGCTTTTTAGCCATCGATAACCGTTTAAATTACAACCTGACCGAGACGGTGAACCAAGACAACCGCCTGGATCAGTCTCACCTCTCGTTTGGTGTTCAGCTTAAGAATAATTGGTCCAGGGCCTTTTCTACCTTTACCGAAGCCTATTCCACTCGTTACCGATTAGATGCTGTTTCGAATAATTCAGGCGGGCAACAGCAGCTCTTGCAAAACAACGAAGTCCTTGAAACAGCCATCAAAGTACAGGCAGATTACCGACTCAACAGCGAATGGCTCTTCCGCAATGGGTATCAATTTGTCGAAACAGGGATCGCCAATATCACAGTCTTGAATCAACCCTTCTTTCAGAGCCGGATTAAAGGGGTCATCTGGAACCAATCCTTATTTAGTGAATTAGAGCACAGCTCTTTTTCAAAAAAGTTTTTTGCCCGTGCAGGGGTTAGGATCAACAGCTATGAGAACCTGGACACCTTTACCCGTTTGCTGGTCGAACCGCGAATTAACCTCAATTGGAGAATAAGCGATCATCTGCGCGCAGAAGTACTCGGTGAGTTTAAAAGCCAGATAAGTCAACAAATCATTGATTTGGAGCAGAACTTTTTTGGCATTGAAAAAAGACGATGGATCCTTTCGGATGGATTGACCTTACCTGTTACATTAGGCCGTCAGGTTTCTGTGGGTTTAAATTACGAGAAGAACGACCTCTATATAGGACTGGAAGGTTTTTATAAACGCGTAGAAGGGATTTCGACCTCCACTCAAGGGTTTCAGAATCAGAACCAATTCAATGGAGAAATCGGCAACTATGCGGTTCGGGGGCTTGAGTTACTCGTCAATCAAAAGGGTGGTAATTACAGCACTTGGCTCAGCTACACCTTCAATAAAAACGATTACAACTTCGATGGGCTGATTCCTCCGAGCTTCCCCAACAATTTGGATATAAGGCACACCCTTACACTGGCCAGCACCTACCGTATTGATCAGCTAAAACTAGGGATTGGATTAAACCTGCGCAGCGGAAAACCCTATACCCCCGCCGATAGCATTGATAGTTCAAGTGTACCTGCTGAAATCCGCTATTTGGAGCCGAACAGTGAGGTACTCCCCCTCTATTGGAGGGTTGATGGCTCCGCTATCTACAATTTTAGGCTTAAACAAAGAATTAAGGCTCAAGCGGGTGTTTCTTTACTTAATATGCTCAACAGAACGAATATCCTCGACCGTTACTACCGCTTAAATACGAACGATGAGTTAGAGGAAATAGAAAACCTATCCCTCGGCATCACACCCAACCTGAGTTTTCGGGTATCCTTCTAGTGCTCCATCCGGTGCATAACCACTACATGTGGAAAAGTCACCGCCGCTAAAAAACTGATTAAAAAAGTCTCCAAGAACTCGTGCTGCCCCTGAAATAAGAAGTAAAAAAGGGCGAGTCCTATCAAGGCCATAAACCAATATAACCTTGAATCCCTCCAATACTGAACGGCTGCAGCCCGGTCGATCCCTCCATACAAAAAACGCAATTGGTCCGCCAAGGAGGGTAAACTGTGCCAGAGAACAAAGTACAAAGCAAAGCCCATCAAAAGAGAACTTTGATGGATAACAATGGCCAGTATTCCCAGATAAAACAATTCTAGGAGAACCAAGCGTCCATCCTTACGGATCCAGGCGTTGAGCAGCAAGAGTAGTAAGAATATTCCCCCAAAACCCTTGAGACCATATCCGATAAATTGATCTGGCAGATCCATCGGAAGTAAATCGCTAATCAAAGGCAACACACTACCTAACTCAATGTAAAATATCATAAATAATATAGTCCCTCCGTAAGCCAGATAGAAAAGAGAGGAAAGGGGATCAGGTAAACTGGTTTGGGATTTCCAATGTTGTTCACCGAAGTGATAGGCACTAAGGATAATAAAAGCAGGAAGTGCCAAAATCGGTAACTGTAAAAATAGAAGAAGTACGGCGATCAGACTCCCCACATAAAGCAGAATATTCATCCATAACTTGGACTTTACCTCTTGTTTGTCCGCTTTTTTCTTCAAAATAGAAAGATCATTTGCGCCATGAAGCAGGCCCAAAGTGAGAATTCCAAAGTAAGCCAAACCGGTCTCTAGGTCGTCCTGAAGATAGCCTGAAAGCCACAGCAGAAAGAAGGTCAACAAGAGTCTGGTCGTTTTCAACTTACTAACATAAAGAGATTTTGTTTAACGAATTTACAAATTTTATGAGCATTTTTTGCTATATTATGTTTAATGTTCATTACTTTTGATTGAACAAAACAAATAACCCATTATATTATGTATTCTTTATTGACTAACATTTCGCTATTTGCAGATGTTTCTAAGCTTGCCGTCGACGATTATGTTGGCTTTACCTTTTTCGTAGGATGCATGGCGATGATGGCCGCCTCGGCTTTCTTCTTTTTATCCATGAACACCTTTGATCGAAAATGGAAGACTTCGGTTTTGGTATCCGGATTGATCACGTTCATTGCTGCTGTACACTACTGGTATATGCGTGACTACTGGGCTGCAAACATGGAGTCACCGACCTTTTTCCGCTACGTGGACTGGGTACTCACCGTTCCGTTAATGTGTGTGGAGTTTTACTTAATTCTCAAAGTGGCTGGAGCCAAGAGATCCCTTATGTGGAACATGATTTGGTTATCCGTTATCATGCTCGTTACCGGATACTTTGGTGAGACCTTGTACCGAGATCAAGCTTGGTTCTGGGGATTAATTTCAGGTATTGCTTACTTCATCATAGTAGCGATCATCTGGGTTGGCCCTGCCAAAAAACTGGCCGTCCAAGCGGGTGGAGAAGTACTAAAAGCACACAAAACTCTTTGCTGGTTTGTCCTAGTAGGATGGGCGATCTATCCGATCGGATATATGGCAGGTACTCCAGGATGGTACGAAGGTATCTTTGGAGGCCTTCCGATGGACGTCATCTACAACATCGGGGATGCTGTAAACAAAATCGGATTCGGTTTGGTCATTTACAACTTGGCAGTAACTGCCTCAGCGAAAGAAACGGCTTAAGACTTAAGCTTCGCACTACTCAAACAAGAAACTGTTGCCGGCTGGTCCGGCAGCAGTTTTTTTTTACATCCTTTCCGGAACATTAATTCCCAACAGTTGGAATCCACTTTTAATGACCTCACCCACCTGAGCAGAAAGGACTACTCTAAAATGACGGATCCTTGCGTCCTCCTCTCCGAGAATCGAAACCTGCTGGTAGTAGGAGTTAAATTCCTTGACTAAATCATAGACGTAATTAGCGATCAAGGCGGGACTGTATTGGGATGCCGCCAGCTCAATCACCTCAGGATACTGCAATAAGGCTTTGATCGCCTCCTTTTCTTTGGCATGTAAAGAGGTTGGCAGATCCTTTAGAGTATTTGTAGCTTCGCCATATTTGCGCAGTATAGACTGGATTCGAGCGTAGGTATACTGAATAAAAGGGCCTGTATTTCCTTGGAAGTCGACCGATTCTTCAGGATTGAAGAGGATTCGCTTACGAGGATCAACCTTGAGAATATAGTATTTAAGAGCCCCCAAACCGATGGTGTGGTAGAGTTCCTTTTTCTGTTCATCGGAATACCCCTCCAACTTACCCAATTCACTTGAAATCTCTTCAGCGGTATCACTCATGTTCTGGATCAAATCATCAGCATCCACCACAGTTCCTTCCCGACTCTTCATTTTTCCAGACGGAAGATCAACCATCCCATAGCTCAAATGATAGAGCTTTTCAGCCCAGGAATAACCCAGTTTTTGTAGGATCAAAAAGAGCACTTTAAAGTGGTAGTCTTGCTCATTTCCTACCGTATAAACCATCCCCGTAATTTGAGGAAAGTCCTTTACACGTTGAATGGCTGTTCCGATATCCTGGGTCATATAAACCGCTGTACCATCGGCTCGCAGAACAATCTTTTCATCCAGACCATCTTCACTGAGGTCTATCCATACGCTGCCATCTTCCTTTCTAAAGAAAACTCCTTTTTCGAGGCCTTCTTCAATACTATCTTTTCCGAGCAGATAGGTATCACTCTCGTAATACAATTGGTCAAAATCAACACCCATTGCCTTGTAGGTCTGATCAAATCCTTCGTATACCCATCCATTCATGGTTTTCCACAGCGCTACAACTTCCTCTTCTCCTGCTTCCCATTGACGCAAGAGTTCTTGGGCTTCCAGTAATACCGGCGCGTTCTTCTTCGCTTCCTCCTCTGTTTCACCCTTTTCAATCAGGGACTGAATATCGGCCTTGTACATTTTATCGAACTCCACATAGTATTTACCAACCAGGTGATCTCCTTTTAAGCCACTGCTTTCAGGAGTTTCTCCCTGTCCTTTCTTCTTCCAGGCCAACATGCTTTTGCAAATGTGAATCCCCCGATCATTAATGATCTGGGTCTTCAGCACCTTCCGGCCAGAGGCACGTAAAATTTCTGCTACAGAATAACCGAGCAGGTTGTTGCGAATATGTCCGAGGTGAAGAGGTTTATTGGTATTGGGAGAAGAATATTCCACCATAACCGTTTCGTCTGTGGCGTCCAGAGTTCCGTAGTTTTGTTGACTCACGATATCTTGAAGCGCCGTTACGTAATGGTCTTCTGCGATAACCAAATTCAAAAAGCCCTTGACCACGTTAAAGGACTCCACCAGATTGGTCTCTGCTTGCAACTGCTCACCGATCTGTTGCCCGATTACCACCGGGTTCCCTTTGATTTGTCTCAGCAATGGAAAAATAACCAGGGTGATATCCCCCTCAAAGTCCTTTCGGGTAGCCTGAAATTCAATCTGCTCTACTTCTACTTCAAAGAGATGGCGGATGGCTTCTTGTGCCTTGGGTAATAAAGCGGTAGACAAGTGCATGCTTTGGTTTTAAGGCCCCAAAAATACCGTTTTTTCACCTTTTAGGATAGCTTTAAGAGGGGGAAGAAAACCTTAATTCTACCTTTAGTTGATGGAACAGAGGTTACGAGAGATCGTTGGATTGACCTCTTTGGATTCCGAAGCGAATCCAAAATAATTCACTTTTTAGGCAACGTTTTGCCTTAGCGAATCGTCTAACCTTAAAACAATCAAAAAACATTCGCCATCACCATGATCAATCAAGTACTCAAATCACCCCTATTACTTGCTTTTTTTGTGCCTGGACTTCTGCTTGCACAGCAGACCACTAAGACGAAAGACACCTTAGGATTACCGCTCGAAATCAAAGGAGAACTCAAAGAAGCCAACGGTACTCCTATTCCCTATGCCACGATCCAATATGGGGAAAAGAAGGGAGTGATCAGTAATGACGAAGGGCGTTTCCGCTTTTTGTTAGATCAGTTGCCTCAAGAAACCGATTCTATGAAAATCACTTGTATGGGTTTCGAAAGCAAAACCCTACCCTTAGCTGGATTCCGCGATTCGAGTATTGTTCTTTCCTCAAAAACCATCGACCTGAAAGGGGTCTATGTATTCGACAATCCCCTAACCGTCGAAGAAATCATCGAAAATGTACAGGAAAATATCCCGTCCAATTACAAAAATGACTCCCATAAAACCCGTTTCTTTTTACGTCTAAGCAATTTCAGTACCGTAGACAAAATGGACATCACTTTTAAAAAATCCAGCATAAAAGAACTGAACAAACAACTTCTGGATAGCGTCCTGAATTTGATCCCACGTTCCACTGCCTACTATACGGAAACCCTCGGGGACGTTTACCGTCATAAGAGGGGTCTGAAAATGGACGTCGTCCGCGCTGCAGAACTCTACGATAAATCCAATAATGGTTCGCTGGAAGCTATGGGCGAACGCCTTGAAGCCATATTCAAAGAAAATGTCAAACCCGATTCCTACCTGAAGATCAAATCCGGGATTTTTGGCACTAAAATGCAATTGGATTCCATCTTAGATGAAAGCGAAGAGGCTGCAGAGGTAGAAGAAGAAATCAAAGAAGAAGTAAAAGAGCCTAAAAGCACCTTCTTTCACAAACGCATGCGCGGGCTCTGGGAAGATATAGAGCAAGACCACTTTTATCAGGAAGACAGTAAACTCAACGTCTTTGAAAAATCGCACAAGTACAACTTCACCTTAGACGGCTATGCAGATATCGCAGGTGAAGGCACCTATGTCATCTCTTTTGAACCCAAAAGAAGTGCCGATTTCAAGGGACGCTTGTTTGTCAACATCGAGGACTATGCCGTCATGCGAATAGAATACGAAAACGTTCAACTGCTTCGCAATTTCCGCCTCTTGGGCATTACGTACAAAGAGCGAATCTACCGAGGGGTTACTTCATTCCGTAAAAGCCGCTCAGGGAGTTACCGCTTGGCCTTTTTAGAGAAAGAGGTCGGCAATCAGTTTGGTATTGACCGCCCCTTAAAAGTGGTTGAAAAAAACAAAAATGTACGAGGGCGCCGCAAGCAAAACGAATTGCTTCTGCATCTGGACATTGCCAATGGTTCGCGTGACAAATTCGAGTTGGTCGTCTATGACGAAGACCAACTATCAGCAGAAAATTTCGAATCCTTTACGGAAAAGAAGAATGTGGAAGCCACCTACCTAAAGGCATACGACCCTTCGTTTTGGGAAGGATACAGCACCATGGAACCCAATACGGCACTGCGACAATTTACGGTGGAAGAGAGCAAGTAGGATAGTTTGTTTATCTTCCTCCGGATGAATTTCTGGAAAAAAGCAAACACCGACTACCCCCGTCTTGGCACCCGCCTTGGTCATTATAGGGATTTTTTCGGTGTTTGTTTTTTGTTCACCAGCGCGACTTATGCGGGTATAGAGCAAGCATCCTTATGGATTCGGGGCGCCTTTGGTCATTATTACCTCTACCTTGGATTGGCCTCTGTTCTACTCCTGCTAGCCCTGGCCATCTCACCATGGGGTAAAATTAAACTTGGACAGGGTGACGAAAAACCCCAATACAGTTTATGGGCCTGGAGCAGTATGCTCTACAGCGCTGGAATGGGTGCTGGCATTTTATTACGAGCTGTCCAGGAACCGGTAATGATGCGGGAATCACCCCCTTTCACAGGCATCCATACCCCTGAGGTTGTCGCTTTGGAGTTCACCTTTTACCAATGGGGTTTTACTCCTTGGGCCTTTTACTGTCTTTTTGCCGTCATTATCGGCTACGCCCTTTTCAGAGAAGGACGCCCCATTCAGGTGAGCAGTTCTCTTCCCCGGCATTGGAAGTCAGAAAAGCTTTCAAGATCTATTGATGTGATTGCAGTACTCACAACCGTCTTTGGCCTTATCTCGTCCATCGGTCTGGGCACCGCCCAAATCAATGGTGGTCTGGATCACCTGTACCAGTCCGGGCAGGACGTTGGCATTTCTATATTCTTTGTCGTACTCATTTGTGCTTTGGGTGGATTATCGGTTTGGCTAGGGGTCGACAAAGGCATAAAACTCCTCTCAAAAATTAATATCAGTCTGACTTTGGTTCTCCTTGCTGTAGTCATTTTTCAGGTAGATTCCCTGCAATCCCTGGCCCTTTTTGGAGAAGCCTTTTACAGCTATGTCGTGGATTTTATTCCTCTGAGTATAGCCGCCGGCCGGTTTGATCCTGGGATAGGGTTTCTGACGGACTGGACTTACTATTACTGGGCATTCTGGTTAGCTTGGGCTCCTTTTACCGGTGTATTTATCGCGCGAATTTCAAGGGGGCGCAGCCTACGTCAAATTATACTTGGCGGACTCATCCTTCCTTCTCTGGGAACCTTTATTTGGTTCTCTTTTTTCGGGCAGGGTGCCTATGATCAAATTACCCTATGGGGCCAATACCAAGGAGAATTCAACAATGTCTTCTCTTCGATTTTTGTGTTTTTGGGCGGGTTAGCTTTTCCGAGTGTAATGAATCTCTGGGTCATCCTTTTACTGGTGGGTTTCCTAGTCACATCGGTCGATTCAGCCGTTCTGGTTTTGAGTATGTTTTCGGACAAAGGCCAAACCCATCCTTCAAGAAAGCTCAGACTTTTATGGACGGTGGTCATCGCCTTAGCCTCGATAGCCCTTCTTCTGCTGGGAGAAGCTTTTCAGGATGTGGACGTACTGAATGCGACTCAAAAGTTATTGATCGTCACTTCCCTTCCTTTTGCTCTGCTGATGGCGGCGATGATCTTTTTCTTTATCCAACGTCTTCTCCACTCCTCAAAAAAAGCTTCAAGCTCGCCGAGGTAAGAAAACCTCAGCCAACATACAACGGGCACTCCCCCCTCCAAGGGTTTCGATCGTATCTAAAGGAGCATGAAGGAGTTCTGTATACTTTTCCAAGGTCTTTATCTGAGTAGGATTAAGGCTGTTGTAGGCTGCACTGCTCATCACCAGATAGGTCTGCCCTTCTGCTCCTCTGAGTTGAAGCATATTGCCGGCAAACTGATGAATCTGGGCCTCACTTAGAGCAACCACTTCTTTGCCGCTTTTGGTGAGTTGCTGCTTGACAAACTTTCGTTCTTTTTTATCGTCAATCGATTCCAAACAAATGACCGCAAAGTCCTGCCCGAGACACATCATTACATTGGTGTGGTAGATGGGCAAACGCTTCCCATCCACCGTCTGATTCGCCACGAAGCCGACCGGCATATAGCCAAAGTCTTCGCAAAACTCATCGAGTAATTCTTCGTGCGCTCGTTCAGACAAAGCGCAATAGGCCAATTTGTTCTGGCGATCGAGTAGTAGACTTCCTGTACCTTCTAAAAAGACGCCTTCCTCTTCCGCAGGAGTATAATCTTGAATAGAATCAATTTGATACCCCAAAGCTTCTAGCTTTTCCAGCACATCTTCTCGTCTTTCTCTTCTTCTGTTTTCGGCGTACATCGGGTAAAGCCCTACGGTTCCGTCTGCGTGAAAAGAAATCCAATTGTTTGGGAAAAGAGCATCAGGAGTATCCATCTCCGGCCCTTCTTCCACCACGAGCACCTCGATGCCTTTACTCTGCAAAACCTTTACAAAACCGTCAAATTCGCTCTGGGCTCTGGCGATCACCGTTTCAGCCGTCATCAACTCTCCTTCCTTCTGAAAGTAATTGTTGACCGCGGTTTCTTCATTCATCCGAAAGCTCCAGGGCCGAATCATGACGACCTGATTGGTGATTTGTTGGGAATCTTGGGCTTGATTTGTTTCCATAATTTCTTCTCCTCAGGAAAGGTTATTCGATTTAGTACTGACGAATCAAGGGCAAGGTGCTACAACGCAACAGCCCCCCTTGTTTACTAATTTCGGCATACTGGATTTCTTCAACGGTCAGTCCTTGCTCGCGGAGCCAGGTGTTGAGTCGGGTAAAATGCTTTTCTGACACCACCACTTCCGGACTGATGCTAAACACATTGCAGTGCATACCCGCCATTTCATCAGCGGTGACCTCAAAGATATTTTCTGCACCAAAAAAAGATCGAATCCATTCTACATCTTCCTGCTGCATAAACCCATCTGGGCAAATAATAGCCTTGTTCTTTCCGACAGGTTGAAAACAGCAATCCAAATGCAAGGCATTCTGGTTTGCTACCGTAGCCGACTTGATCAGTTCAAAAGCCTTAACCTCTTTTTGCGGAAAGTACTCTGTCAAAAAATCTATTGCTGCTTGATTGGTACGCGCAGTGATTTGTTGAGGATAATCCTTCTGGGTGTAGGCTCCGATAAAAAGATAATCTCCCCACGGCATAACATCGCCGCCCTCTACATGAACTTCTTCGGGGCAAACCTGAAATTGCTTCTCCGGAATATGAGCCACCAGGTTCTCGATGGCTTCAAACTCCTTCTCTCTCAAGGGAAGAATATTGGACCGAAAAAAGGTGTCTTCAACCACAAATCCAATATCACGCGCAAAGATCTGATTGCAATTCTCCAAAACAGTTGGGCGGTACACTTGAACATCATAGGACTGCAGAAGGCTTTGAAACCCTTCCATTTCAACCACCATGTCTTCTTCTTTTGGGTAGGTTCCCGCCAGCAAGTGAGCCCTTGAGCTGGGGTCGTATACCTCGTCCATACTTGGAGCAGAACCTACGGAGACCGCAGTCCCTAAAACCACTGCTTTTAAACGTCCCGTTTCGTCCTGGACACGGGGTTTAATGGGAGAATCTACTTCTTGTGTTTTAGTGTACATTTATTCTTTACATTCGCTACGCTAGCGCGAAAATACGCGGAATAATGCAAAAGTTTCTGAGAATTTCTTTTGGGCTTTTTACCCTGGGTCTCCTGATCATCGCTGGTCTCTTCATCTCTTTGCATAGTAGTGAAAAGAAGGAGATGTCTACCGAGGCAGAACGACTAGAGTTTGCTCAACTTTCTCGTGATCTTCTGCAAAGCAGCATCGCTTTTCAACTTGAAAAAACCCGCCATAAGGTACTGACTAAAAAACAGGGGAGTAGAAAGTCCCTGGACGAATTTGACCTCATCCTTTTAAGACAAACCTCGCGGGTCAGCAAGCAACTGGAACAAATGGATTCTGGAGAAGCGTGGCGCTACCTCAACAACCTCCTACGTCAAAGTAAAAGAAGCGTACAAGACAACCGCTCCGAACTTTCAGAGGTTTACTACCACCTCAAACTGATCCAAGTCGTCCATAAAGAAAGTCAGTTGCTGACCTCCTTAGATAAAAAATAACAACTGCTTTTATCGGCTCTGAAGGTCCTTAAACTCGCGGTAGTTTTCGCCTGTGTAGATTTGGCGAGGACGTCCAATCGGCTCTCCTTTCAAACGCATTTCGCGCCATTGAGCGATCCATCCTGGCAAGCGTCCTAAAGCGAACATCACGGTGAACATATCGGTTGGAATTCCGAGAGCACGGTAAATAATACCACTGTAGAAATCCACATTCGGATACAGCTTTCTTTTAACGAAGTAGTCGTCTTCCAAAGCTTCTTGCTCCAATCCTTTGGCGATATCCAAAATGGGATCATCAATACCCAAGTCTCCCAATACTTCATCGGCCGCCTTCTTAATAATACGAGCTCGAGGGTCGAAGTTTTTGTATACACGGTGTCCAAAGCCCATCAAACGGAAAGGATCCTCTTTGTCTTTGGCTTTGGCCATATACTTCTTCGTATCACCACCGTCTTCCTGAATGGCTTCCAACATTTCCAATACGGCTTGGTTCGCTCCACCGTGTAATGGACCCCAAAGCGCAGAGATACCTGCAGAAAGAGAAGCGAATAATCCAGCATGGCTGGAACCTACGATACGCACTGTAGACGTCGAACAGTTTTGCTCGTGGTCCGCGTGTAGAATGAGGAGTTTATCCAAGGCGTCGATAACAACCGGGTTCTTTTTGTACTCCTGGTTTGGACGCTTAAACATCATCTTGTGGATGTTCTCAACGTAACCCAGGCTGTCATCACCGTAATCCAGTGGAGATCCGCTTTTCTTGCGCAAGGTCCAAGCGACCAAAACGGGGAACTTGGCCATGATGCGCACAATTGAATTGTACATGGCGGATTCAGAACTTACATCTACCGAAGTTGGGTTGAACGCTACCAACGCACTGGTCAATGAAGATAGTACTCCCATCGGGTGGGCCGACTTCGGAAATCCGTCTAAGATTTTCTTCATCTCCTCGTCCACATGGGATTCGTCCTTGATGTCTTGGTGGAATTTTGCCAACTCCTCTTCATTCGGTAATTCGCCAAAAATCAACAGGTAGGCCACCTCCAAAAAGTCCGCTTTTTCAGCTAAATCCTCGATTGAATAACCTCGGTATCGCAGAATCCCCTGCTCACCATCCAAGTACGTGATGGCGCTTTCGCAAGAACCTGTGTTTTTGTAACCAGGATCAATCGTCACTGCACCAGTCAATGCACGAAGTGCTTTGATGTCAATTCCCACCTCATTTTCTGTACCGGTTACCAGAGGAAACTCATAACGCTCACCGTTGAGCTCAAGAAATGCTGAATCAGCCATAGGATATAATTATCTTTTAGGGTTTTGCAAATTTAACAAATCAAAAGCCGGCTTCAAAGGGTCTAAGAGACCTTAGACACTTCTTTTGTGACATCCTTAACAATAGGAAGTGCCAAGGGAAGGTCATAGAGTTGTGTGTAGTATTTATTCACCGAATCTTTCCAGGTAAATCGCTCCTTTCCAGCCCGTCGAGCAATCGCTCTAAAGGTCTTGCGATCCTCTACAAAAAGATTGATCACATCGTCAAAAGCCTCCAGCATATTGGAGATTTTAGCGTCGTAATTTGGACCGTCAAAACTAAAGCCTGTTTTCATGTGGTGGACGGTATCCTTAAGGCCTCCGGTATGATGAACAAGGCAAGGGTGCCCATTGCGCATAGCCAACATCTGGCTAATACCGCAAGGTTCAAACAGGCTGGGCATAAAGTAGAGGTCACTTTCGAGATAAATCGAATCGATCACCTCTTCAGATTGACCATTGATAAAAAGGAAGTTCTCCCGTTCGTAGCTGATCTCTCTAAACAGTTCTTCGTATTCCGGAGCACCTGTGCCCAGCAAAACGAAAATTCCATTGACGCGCTGTAGACTGGTCAATAAGTGATGAAAGGCTTCCGGACTTCGCTTGAAGAAATAAAACTTTTGCTCCGTCAAGCGTGCCACACTGGACACAACAAACTTAGGTGGATTCTCCATCCAGGAGAATACCTTCTCGCCCGTATGAGCCAAAAAGTCCGCCTTGTATTTTTTTGATTCCTCTTGCAACCAAGGAAAGATCGCCTTGAGGATATTCTTTAGGAGCTGTCCTTTTTCCGCCACATTGATATTGGCGTAGTTACAACCGTTGAGAATCCCAACCAATCGGCCCTCCTTGTCGGCTTTTTGGAGGTCTTCTTCCAAGCTTTCTCCCCCAATAAATTCCGGTGGAGAACTCGGCTTCATCACATCTTCTTTGTACGAAGGAGAAACCGTGTGAACTGAATCCGCAAATCGAATTCCCACGGCCATCAAATTGATACAATCCGGATAGCGTTTGTCCCGCAGTACCTCTTCCTGAAAAGCAATATTGGGGAACCAATTCCGTACAGAAGCGTAGTTATCCTGAAAAGGACGAATGCCCTGAATCGCCAGGTTGTGAATACTGTATACCGTTCGGATATCTTGTAGCGCTTTGAACTCCGGATGGTACTCTCTTAAGAACAAAAGCAGGCTGGTATGCCAATCGTGCAGGTGAACAATATCTAAATCCCCAAAGGCACCATTCTTAATCGCTTGAGCCACCGCTGTACAAAAGATAAAGTACTTGATGGAGTCATTGAAAAAAGGTTCTTTGGGATCGTTGTGGTAAATATGAGCGATATCCCCGGCCTGAATTTCCGGATGGTGAATCACGTAGTGATGAATACCCTTGATCTCTTTCTTTCCTCTGACCTTGTAGAGTTCTGCAAAGTATTCCGTTCCGCGCAAGGGAAACTGTAGTAAACTGATCATCTGCCCTTCGTGGTGCAAGCGTCCGTAAGAAGGCACGACCACGTGGACGGTATCGTCGTTCTCAGCAATATGACGCGGCACATCACGGACAACGTCAGCCATACCACCAGCTTTGCAATTCGCTATCGCATCATTCTCGGCAGAGACAAAAAGAAAATTATTCATCAGTAATTCAGGAGGTTTAAATTCAGACGTTTTATTAAAATACGAAAAATAATGGGGCAAAAAAAAGCCTCATCTGCTTGAGATGAGGCTGTGAAATAACTTATCGTTTTACCTTGAAGGCATTGCCTTGCGGGTAATAGGCCGTTTCACCAAGCATCTCCTCAATGCGCAGTAATTGGTTGTACTTGGCCATTCGGTCGCTTCGAGAAGCAGACCCTGTTTTAATTTGTCCGGTATTTAATGCAACGGCTAAATCGGCAATCGTATTGTCTTCAGTTTCTCCTGAACGGTGTGACATCACCGAGGTATAGCCCGCATTTTTGGCCATGTTCACCGCGGCAATAGTCTCGGTAAGGGTACCGATTTGGTTCACTTTGATCAAAATTGAGTTCGCGGTATCCGTGGCGATTCCTTTAGAGAGACGCTCAACATTGGTTACGAATAAATCGTCACCCACTAACTGAACACGATCACCGACTTTATCGGTCAACATCTTCCAACCATCCCAGTCATTTTCGTCCATCCCATCTTCAATGGAGATGATGGGGTACTGGTCGCACAAGTCAGCCAGGTATTGGGCTTGCTCTTCTGAAGTGCGAACAGCTCCGCCTTCTCCTTCGAACTTGCTGTAATCGTATTTTCCGTCGACGTAGAATTCAGCAGAAGCACAATCCAAAGCCAACATCACGTTGTCTCCGAGTTTGTAGCCAGCGTTCTCTACCGCTTTAGCGATGGTATCTAGCGCATCTTCTGTTCCGTTGAACTCAGGAGCAAAACCTCCCTCGTCTCCAACAGCAGTACTCAGGTTACGGCCTTTCAATACCTTTTTAAGGTGGTGAAAGATTTCTGTTCCCATTTGCATGGCGTGGCTAAAGCTTTCGGCTTTGACCGGCATCACCATGAATTCCTGGAAAGCAATCGGCGCATCGGAGTGCGAGCCACCATTGACGATATTCATCATCGGTACGGGCAGGGTATTTGCACTCACACCGCCGACATAGCGGTAAAGTGGCAAGCCTAGCTCTTCCGCGGCGGCCTTGGCAACAGCCAAAGAAACCCCTAGAATGGCATTAGCACCCAACTTCGATTTGTTCGGAGTTCCATCCAGCTCGATCATGGTCTTGTCGATCAGGTTTTGCTCAAAAACAGACAGTCCAACCAACTCCTCGGCCAAAATATGGTTTACATTATCGACTGCTTGACGGACGCCTTTTCCCATATAGGTATCTCCCCCATCGCGAAGCTCAACCGCCTCGTGTTCTCCTGTTGACGCTCCTGAAGGAACGGCAGCTCTTCCCAAAAGACCATTCTCTGTAATTACATCTACTTCAACGGTTGGGTTTCCTCTAGAATCCAGAATTTGTCTGGCGTGTATATTGATAATGATACTCATTGTCTAATCGAATTGTGGTTTTAAGATGATGATTTCAAACTTCGTGGCGAAAATAAATAATTGGCTCAAAGCCTCCTACGTTTTTCCTTCGGTTTTAGGCTGGAACAGCCTCTTTTATCGCCTCAAAAAATTCATCGAATAAATACTTTGAATCGTGCGGTCCAGGACTCGCTTCCGGGTGGTATTGAACCGAGAACGCCTTGTGGTTTTTCAGGCGAATTCCAGCGACCGTATCGTCGTTCAAATGACGGTGAGTCACTTCTACCCCTTCATTAGCCGCGGCCTGTTCCGCACTAATCGCGAAGCCGTGGTTTTGAGAGGTGATCTCTCCCTTCCCGGTAAGTAAATTCAAAATAGGGTGGTTGATCCCTCGGTGACCCTGGTGCATTTTATAAGTAGAAATTCCCTGCGTAAGTGCCAACACTTGGTGCCCCAGGCAAATTCCAAAGACAGGCTTCCCGGTTTTGAGCATGGCCGTTGTGGTCGCAATGGCCTCTTTTAAAGGTTCTGGATCCCCTGGTCCGTTCGACACAAAGTAAGCGTGCGGGTCAAAAGCCTTCATCTCTTCGATGGAAGCGTTGTAAGGGAACACCTGAATATAAGCTCCTCGCTCAGCCAGAGAGCGGAGGATGTTCTTCTTGATACCGATATCCAAAGCCGCGATACGGTAAGGTGCATTAGCATCTCCAAAGAAATAGGGCTCTTTGGTCGATACCTTTGAAGCCAACTCCAGCCCTTGCATACTCGGAACTGCCTTTAATTCTTCTTTCAATTGATCGATTTCGTCTACACGAGTCGAAATCAAGGCATTCATCGCCCCGTTGTCACGAATATAGCTTACCAAAGCGCGGGTGTCTACATCGGAAACGGCGAGGATATTGTTACGCCCCAAGAATTCCAAAAGACTTCCTTCAGCTGAAGGACGAGAATAAGGATAACTGAAATTCTTGCAAATCAATCCAGCAATCTTGACTGAATCTGATTCAATCTCTTCTACGTGCGTTCCGTAGTTACCAATATGCGCATTGGTCATTACCATCAACTGGCCGTAGTAAGACGGGTCCGTAAAGATCTCCTGATACCCTGTCATTCCGGTGTTGAAACAGACTTCCCCAAAGGCCGTTCCTTCCATATCACCTACTACTTTACCATAAAACACGGTGCCGTCCTCCAGCAGTACTATCGCTTTTTTCCGTGTAGTGTATTTCATATTCATTTCCTAATTAGAGATTTAGCACAAAAAAACATAAAAAAAGGGATACGCTTGGCGCGTATCCCTCAATTGTATTAAACACTTAATAACACTTTGATCATTCTTCTGAATCATCGGCTGCAACTGGTGCAACAACTTCTTCTTTCTTCTTAGCACCTCCACGACGGCTACGACGAGTATTCTTACTCTTCTTCGCTCCACCAGCTTGGTACAACTCATTGAAATCGACCAATTCAATCATGGCCATATCAGCGTTATCCCCTAGACGATTTCCAAGCTTGATGATTCGGGTGTATCCGCCTGGACGGTCTCCGATCTTCTCTGCTACAGGTCCGAACAACTCGGTTACTGCATACTTGTTTCTAAGGTTTTGAAAAACAACACGACGGTTGTGCTGACCCTTGTCAGCCGTTTGGTTGTTCTCTGCCTTTGATTTTGTGATCAAGGGCTCAACAAACTGCTTAAGGGCTTTTGCTTTAGCAAGCGTTGTGTTGATTCTCTTATGTTCGATAAGGGAACAAGCCATGTTTGCCAACATCGCCTTGCGGTGGGCGGCTGTTCTCCCGAGGTGATTAAATTTCTTACCGTGTCTCATAATTATTTACTCTCTTCAGCGATTAGTCGCGGTCCAATTTGTATTTGGTCAAATCCATTCCGAACTGCAATCCTTTGTTGATAACCAACTCTTCCAATTCGGTCAACGATTTCTTTCCGAAATTTCTAAACTTCATCAAGTCATTCTTGTTGAAAGAAACCAAGTCACCCAAGGTATCAACTTCAGCAGCTTTCAAACAGTTCAGTGCACGCACAGACAAGTCCATATCGACCAATTTGGTCTTCAAGAGCTGACGCATGTGCAAGGACTCTTCATCATACGTTTCGGTGCGCTCCAATTCATCCGCCTCCAAGGTGATGCGCTCATCAGAGAACAACATGAAGTGGTGAATCAAAACCTTGGCTGCCTCTGTAAGGGCTGCCTTAGGATTGATAGAACCGTCCGTTTCAATTTCGAAAACCAATTTTTCGTAATCGGTCTTTTGCTCTACACGGTAGTTCTCGATGCTGTACTTCACATTCTTTACCGGTGTAAACACAGAATCAACAGCTACGCTACCCAAAGGAGCATTGGATTTTTTATTCTCTTCAGCAGGAACATACCCACGGCCTTTCTCAATGATGATCTCCATGTTGATGTTCACCTTGGATTCCATGTTGCAAATCACCAAATCCGGATTCAATACCTGGTATCCGCTGATAAACTTCTGGAAATCTCCAGCCGTTAGTTTTTCGCTTTCGCTGATTGTAATAGCAACGGTTTCGCTTTCTACATCGTCAATTTGTCTTTTGAATCGAACTTGCTTCAGATTCAAAATGATCTCTGTAACGTCTTCAACTACCCCAGGGATAACTGAAAATTCGTGCTCAACTCCATCAATACGAACCGATGTAATTGCAAACCCTTCCAAAGAGGAAAGAAGAACTCTTCTCAGTGCGTTACCGACAGTCAGACCGTAACCCGGCTCCAAAGGACGAAATTCAAATTTCCCTTCGAAATCGGTAGAGTCTACCATGATAACCTTATCAGGCTTCTGAAAATTAAGTAATGCCATAATCGATCTAAATTGCTATTATTTGGAGTAAAGTTCAACGATCAATTGTTCTTTGATCGCTTCAGGAATTTGCATACGCTCTGGAATGGTTACAAAGTTCCCTTCCATTTTCTCACTGTTCCAAGTGATCCACTCGTATACATTGCTGTTGTTAGCCAATGACTCTGTAATCACAACAAGAGACTTGGACTTCTCGCGAACTCCGATCACCTCACCTGGCTTCAGGCTGTATGAAGGAATGTTCACTACTTCACCGTTAACGGTAATGTGTCGGTGAGAAACCAACTGTCGTGCAGCACGGCGGGAAGGAGCGATACCCATACGGTATACTACGTTGTCTAGGCGGCTCTCACACAATTGTAAAAGTACTTCACCTGTCACTCCTTTGCTGCGGTTTGCTTTTTCAAAAAGGTTGCGGAACTGACGCTCTAAAATACCGTACGTGTACTTTGCCTTTTGCTTCTCCATCAACTGGATAGCGTATTCAGACTTCTTACCTCTTCTACGGTTGTTTCCATGTTGTCCCGGAGGGTAATTCTTTTTCTCGAAAGACTTGTCGTCTCCGAAAATTGCCTCGCCAAATTTGCGAGCGATTTTGGTTTTTGGACCTGTGTATCTTGCCATCTTTTCTAAATTAGCCGAAATGAGGTCATGAATTAAGGCTTATCCTTCGATGACCTTCCTTCACTTCGGAATTGTAAAATTAATTATACTCGACGTCTTTTCGGAGGACGACACCCGTTGTGTGGTAATGGAGTTACATCGATGATCTCCGTAACTTCAATTCCGGCATTGTGAATGGTACGAATCGCAGACTCTCTTCCGTTACCCGGCCCTTTTACATAGACCTTAACTTTGCGAAGACCAGCCTCGTGAGCCACTTTAGAGCAATCCTCTGCTGCAACCTGAGCTGCGTAAGGAGTGTTCTTCTTTGATCCACGGAATCCCATTTTACCAGCAGAAGACCAGGAAATAACATCCCCCTTCTTGTTGGTCAATGAAATAATGATATTGTTGAATGATGCAACAATATGGGCTTCCCCATGCGAGTCAACGACAACCTTTCTTTTCTTAGCCGTTTTTGTGTTTCCCTTTGCCATATTTCTACTGCGTCAATACACCGAGAGAGTAAGCTCCCAGCTGTTGAACAAATTATTTTGTCGCCTTCTTTTTGTTGGCAACAGTTTTTCTTTTTCCCTTACGAGTTCTGGAGTTGTTCTTTGTACGCTGACCACGAAGAGGCAAACCAATTCTGTGGCGGATACCGCGGTAACAACCAATATCCATCAAACGCTTGATGTTCAATTGCGTCTCAGAACGAAGCTCTCCTTCAATAGTGAATTGAGAAACAGCTTCACGGATACGACTAATTTCATCGTCATTCCACTCAGAAACTTTTGTGTCTTCAGACACTTTTGCTTGTGCGAGAATTTCCTGCGCTCGGCTGCGACCAACCCCGTAGATGTAGGTTAGTGAAATAACACCACGCTTTTGTTTCGGAATATCTACCCCTGCGATTCTAGCCATAATTTATCCTTGTCTTTGTTTGAATCTAGGATTCTTTTTGTTTATTACGTACAATCTTCCTTTGCGGCGAACGATCTTGCAGTCCGCACTTCTTTTCTTTAAGGATGCCCTTACTTTCATCTTAGTATCTGTATGTGATTCGTGCTTTTGTCAAGTCATACGGGCTCATCTCCAGCTTTACTTTATCTCCGGGAAGCAATTTGATGTAGTGCATACGCATCTTCCCTGAAATATGAGCGGTTACAACGTGGCCATTTTCCAATTCTACGCGGAACATCGCGTTAGAAAGGGCTTCGATAATGGTTCCGTCTTGTTCAATTGCCGGCTGCTTTGCCATAAACTTGTCGTTATTAAGCTACTTTTCTGTTTTTACCAGTTTTCATCAATCCGTCGTAGTGACGGTTCAACAAGTATGAATTCACCTGTTGCATCGTATCGATGGCCACCCCTACCATAATGAGCAAGGAAGTACCACCATAGAACAAGGCCCATCCGCCTTGAACTCCCATAATTTTATTGACCAAAGCAGGAAGTACTGCCAAGGCTGCCAGGAACAAGGATCCTGGGAAAGTGATCAAAGACATGATCTTATCCAGATAATCTCCTGTTTCTTTACCAGGACGAATCCCAGGAATGAATCCTCCACTTCTTTTTAGGTCATCAGCCATTTTGTTGGTCGGAACCGTAATCGCCGTATAGAAATACGTAAAGATGATAATCAAAAGAGCGAAGAGAATGTTGTAGTACAATCCGAATGGATCCTGAAACTGAACACTCATCCATTGCCCTACCGCCGTGTCATCAAAAGTACGACCGATCAATGCAGGCGCGAACATAATGGCCTGAGCAAAAATGATCGGCATAACCCCAGAAGCATTCAACTTCAAAGGAATGTACTGACGTGAACTCTTCTCGTAACTACCAGAAGCTGTACGACGTGCGTACTGAACCGGAATTTGGCGAATAGCCATGGTCAATAGCACACTGGCCAAAATAACCACGAACCACAAGATGATTTCAAACAAGATCATCATCAGGCCACCGGTGTTGTTGCTGTAACGTGTGATCGCTTCCTGCACGAATGATTGAGGCATGGTTGCGATAATCCCCACCATAATCAAGAGAGAGATCCCGTTTCCGATTCCGCGGTCAGTGATCTTTTCACCCAACCACATCGCGAAGATGGTTCCGGTTACCAAAATGATTACTGAAGGAATGATAAAATCAAGACCTTTCCCCATTACAAAAGCAGAATCAGGAACACCCAATTGGCTCAATCCCAACAAGTAGGTAGGGGCCTGAACCACACAGATTGCAATAGTCAACCAACGTGTGATCTGGTTCTTGGTCTTTCTTCCGCTTTCTCCTTCCTTATCCAACTTTTGCAGGTAAGGAATAGCAATACTCATCAACTGCACTACAATAGAGGCAGAGATGTAGGGCATAATTCCCAAGGCAAAAACAGAAGCCTTCGCAAAAGCTCCTCCTGTAAATGCGTTTAGAATACCTAAGATACCCTGTTCTGTGTTCGATGTTAAAGCATTCAGTTGAGCTGTATCGATCCCTGGAAGAGCAACTTGTGCCCCAAAACGATAAACCAGCAACATACCCAGCGTAAGCAGGATTCGTTGCCGAAGCTCATCAATTTTCCAGATATTCGATAAGGTTTCTAAAAAACTCTTCATATCAACTGAATTATAAGCTTATCGCTTCTCCACCCGCAGCTTCGATCGCCTCTTTGGCCTTCGCACTGAATTTGTGAGCAGATACTTTAAGTTTCGCTTTTAGTTCACCGTTCCCAAGAACTTTAACCAATTCGTTGCGGCGTACCAAACGGTGCTCCACCATCACATCAAAAGTAATGTCACCTTTCACTCCCTTGTCGTCTACCAGTTGTTGAAGACGATCCAAGTTCACTGCTTGGTACTCTTTTCTGTTGATGTTTTTGAATCCAAATTTTGGAACTCGGCGTTGAAGTGGCATTTGACCTCCTTCAAATCCTATTTTCTTGGAATATCCTGAACGAGATTTCGCACCCTTGTGACCACGAGCAGAAGTTCCTCCTTTTCCAGAGGCCTGTCCGCGTCCCAATCGCTTACCTGCACGGTTGCGACTTCCTTCAGCTGGTTTTAAATTTCCTAAATCCATATCTCCCTTAATGTCTTATCGTTATGCCTCTTCTGTAGAGACCAAATGTTCAACAACCTTGACCATACCAAGAATACTTGGGTTAGCCTCATGCTCAACCACCTGACCGATTTTTCTCAATCCAAGTGCCTCAAGCGTTTGCTTTTGGTTTTTTGGACGCTTGATAGCGCTCCTCACCTGTGTTACTTTAATCTTGGCCATGTCTTATCCGTTATATACTTTTTCTACACTGATTCCACGCTCAGCAGCAACTGCATTTGCATCACGCAACTGCAAAAGCGCATCAAAAGTAGCTTTTACTACGTTATGTGGGTTAGAAGAACCTTGAGATTTTGAAAGTACATCGTGAACTCCTACTGCTTCCAGTACTGCACGAACGGCTCCACCAGCGATAACCCCGGTACCCGTTGAAGCAGGCTGAATGTATACACGAGCTCCACCGTACTTCCCTTTTTGTTGATGAGGAACGGTTCCTTTATTCAAAGGAATGCGAACCAAGTTCTTCTTTGCGTCTTCCACTGCTTTGGCGATAGCGGTAGCAACTTCTTTGGATTTACCAAGTCCGTGTCCTACAACACCATTCTCATCACCAACAACAACGATGGCAGAGAAACCGAAAGCACGTCCACCCTTTGTCACCTTGGTAACACGTTGAACACCTACCAAACGGTCTTTCAATTCAAGCCCACCTGGCTTGACCAATTCTACGTTCTTATACTTTTGATACATCTCTGCTTAAAATTTTAGTCCACCCTCACGCGCGCCTTCGGCCAAGGATTTAACTCTTCCGTGATACAAATTTCCTCCGCGGTCAAACGCTACCTGCTCAATCCCAAGGCCTTTCGCTTTTTCAGCGATAGCCTTTCCAACTGCATTGGCTACTTCAACCTTGGTTCCAGTCGCCTCAACTGCTTTATCTCTTGAAGAAGCAGCAGCAAGGGTCTTCCCTTCGTTGTCATTAATCAATTGAGCGTAGATCTCCTTGTTGGAGCGAAAAATAGCCAAACGTGGTCTTTCGGCAGTACCAAAAGAAACCTTTCGGATTCTTCTTCGAATACGCAGTCTTCTCTGATGTTTGTTCAATGCCATAATTACAGCTTATTATGCGGACTTACCGGCTTTGCGTCGGATCTGTTCTCCAACAAATTTTATCCCTTTTCCTTTGTATGGCTCAGGCTTGCGGAAGCTTCTGATCTTCGCTGCAACTTGCCCTACCAATTGCTTATCGTGAGAGGTAAGCTTAACGATTGGGTTCTTTCCTTTTTCAGAAACGGTTTCAATCTTTACCTCTGGAGCAATATCCAACACGATGTTGTGAGAAAATCCGATAGCCAAATCCAATTTTTGTCCTTGGTTGCTGGCACGGTAACCGACCCCAACCAATTCCAATTCTTTGGTCCATCCTTTGGATACTCCTTCGATCATGTTGTTGATCAAAGCGCGGTACAAACCGTGCTTTGCTTTGTGATCTTTACTTTCAGAAGGGCGAGCAACTGTAAGAGTGCCTTCCTCAATCTTTACCTCTACGTCTTTGACTTCTTGTTGAAGTTCACCCAACTTCCCTTTTACGGTAACTACACCAGCGTTCACTTCAATAGTGACACCTTCGGGAATGCTGATTGGGTTATTTCCTATTCTTGACATTTCTCCTGTATTAGTGGCTTAGTAAACGTAGCAGAGAACTTCTCCACCAACATTTTCTTTGCTCGCTTGTTTACTAGTCATTACCCCGTGTGAAGTGGACATAATTGCAATACCCAATCCGTTGAGGACTCGAGGAAGCTCGTCAGTACTCACGTACTTACGCAAACCAGGCTTACTGATGCGCTCCAGCTTCTTAATGACCGGCTCTTTAGTTAACTTGTTGTACTTCAAGGCAATTTTAATATTCCCTTGTGCTCCTTCATCTTCGAACTTGTAGCTAAGGATGTACCCTTGATCAAAAAGGATCTTGGTCATTTCCTTCTTCAAGTTTGAAGCTGGAATGTTCACGACTCGGTGGCCCGCTCTGCTGGCGTTGCGAATTCGCGTCAAATAATCTGAGATAGGATCTGTCAGCATAATTCTTTCTTCTTTAAATTACCAGCTTGCTTTTTTAACTCCTGGGATAAGTCCCTGGTTGGCCATTTCCCGGAAAGTAACACGAGAGATACCGAAGTTTCTCATGTAACCACGTGGACGACCAGTCAACTTACAGCGGTTTCTCATACGAACCGGGGAAGCATTCTTTGGCAACTTCTGAAGAGCTTCGTAGTCTCCAGCTTCTTTAAGTGCCTTGCGCTTCTCGGCATATTTTGCAACCATTTTTGCCCTTTTGCGTTCGCGGGCTTTCATTGATTCTTTGGCCATCTCTTAATTCTTTTTAAAGGGTACTCCCAGTTCGCTTAACAATGATTTCGCTTCTTTATCGGTATCAGCAGAGGTGACAAAAGTGATATCCATCCCGTTGATACGATTGATCTTGTCGATATTGATCTCCGGGAAAATGATCTGCTCAGTAATACCGAGGTTGTAGTTTCCACGTCCATCAAAACCAGTCGCTTTTACACCTCCAAAGTCACGTACACGTGGCAATGCAGTTGTGATTAGGCGATCTAGGAATTCGTACATTCTTTCTCCGCGCAAAGTCACCTTAGCACCGATCGGCATTCCCTTTCTCAATTTGAAAGTTGCAACGTCCTTCTTGGAAATTGTAGCAACTGCCTTTTGACCGGTAATTTGAGCTAGTTCTTCTACCGCGTGATCGATGAGTTTCTTGTCGGCAACAGCAGCACCAACACCACGGCTCACTACAATCTTCTGTAGCTTAGGAACCTGCATTACATTGCTGTAACCAAATTCCTCCGTGAGTGCCTTTACTACGCGCTCTTTATATTCTTGCTTAAGTCTTGGAATGTATCCCATGGTCTTAAATAACTTCGTTAGACTTTTTAGACACGCGGACTTTCTTTCCGTCTCTCACCTCGTAACCTACACGTGTAGGCTCCCCTGATTTTGGGTCGAGCAAAGAGAGATTCGAAATGTGAATCGGTGCTTCTTTCTCTACAATACCACCCTGCGGATTCTTCGCGCTGGGCTTTTCGTGCTTCTTGACGATGTTTACGCCTTCAACAATAACCTTCCCATTCTCTCTGTCGAGTTTCAAGATGACACCCTCAGAGTTCTTGTGGTCTCCGGTCATTACTTTTACCGTATCGCCTACTTTAATTTTTGTCTTCATTCCGGTCTAATTATAGCACCTCAGGTGCAAGAGAAACGATTTTCATGAATTGCTTGTCTCGCAACTCCCGAGCGACTGGCCCAAAAACACGAGTACCGCGCATTTCTCCTGTAGCGTTGAGAAGAACACAAGCGTTATCGTCAAAACGGATATAAGATCCATCCGGGCGACGAACTTCTTTTTTGGTTCTTACCACAACGGCAGTAGAAACTGCTCCTTTCTTTACTGCACCGTTAGGAGCAGCGTCCTTTACTGAGACTACGATCTTGTCACCAAGAGCCGCGTATCTTCTTTTTGTACCACCAAGAACACGAATAGTCAATACTTCCTTCGCTCCGGTGTTGTCGGCAACTTTAAGTCTGCTTTCCTGTTGTACCATGATTACTTAGCTCTTTCAATGATTTCTACCAATCTCCAGCACTTTGTTTTACTCAAAGGCCGAGTCTCCATAATTTTCACTGTATCCCCCTCGTTGCAATCGTTCTTTTCGTCGTGTGCAACGTACTTCTTGGTCTTCAATACGAACTTTCCGTACATCGGGTGCTTGACGCGCTTTACCTCAGAGACAACGATAGATTTCTCCATCTTGCTGCTGGTTACTACGCCAATTCTTTCTTTTCTTAGATTTCTGTTTTCCATAAGGTACAACCCGTTATTGTGAATCCCTTTTAGATAATTCTGTAGCCAATCGTGCCACTGTTCTTCTGGTTTTGCGAATCAGCATCGGATTCTCCAGAGGTGTTACGGCATGATTCATCTGCATCTGCTCGTATTCCTTTTTTAACTGGTCCAATTGCTTTTGCAATTCCTCCACCGACATTCCTTGTATCTCTGCTTGTTTCATGGTCTGTCAATTTTATTGCTCGGCGTAATCCCGTGCAACAATGAACTTTGTTTTAACTGGCAATTTCTGAGCGGCAAGACGCAAAGCTTCTTTTGCCACATCCATTGGTACTCCTGCAACCTCGAAAATGATGCGTCCAGGTTTTACAACAGCTACCCAGTATTCTGGTGCTCCCTTACCTTTACCCATACGTACCTCAAGAGGTTTCTTGGTGATGGGCTTGTCCGGGAAAATTTTAATCCACAGTTGCCCCTGTCTCTTCATATATCGCGTTGCTGCAATACGAGCCGCCTCGATCTGACGAGAAGTGATGAAGCGAGAATCCAAAGACTTGATCCCAAACATTCCGTTTGACAACTGATGTCCTCGTTGAGAATTCCCCTTCATGCGCCCTTTTTGCGCTTTGCGGAATTTCGTTCTTTTCGGCTGTAACATCTTACCTTACTTTATCTTAATTACTTGCGGCGACGTTGACGTTTTCCTCCGTCTTGCTTGCCTTTGCCTTGGTTGACATTAAGACCAACTAGTGGAGAAAGCTCACGCTTACCGTACACTTCACCTTTCATGATCCATACCTTGATACCCAAACGACCGTAAGTCGTGTGCGCTTCATGCAAAGCGTAATCTACGTCTGCACGGAAGGTAGAAAGAGGAATTCGTCCTTCTTTATAAGCTTCTGAACGCGCCATTTCTGCTCCGTTCAAACGCCCTGAGATCTGAATCTTAATTCCTTCTGCATTCATTCGAATCGCTGCTGCAATAGCCATTTTGATGGCACGGCGGTAGCTGATCCGACTCTCAATCTGACGAGCAACACTTGCTGCAACCAAATTGGCATCCAACTCAGGTCTCTTGATCTCGTGAATGTTGATCTGAACCTCCTTGTTGGTAATTTTCTTCAACTCTTCTTTCAGCCTATCAACCTCTTGACCTCCTTTACCAATGATGATACCAGGACGAGCCGTGGTAATGGTAATCGTGATGAGTTTTAGGGTTCTTTCGATAATCACACGCGACACGCTGGCTTTCGCCAAACGAGCATATACGTATTTGCGGATCTTGTCGTCTTCCGCCAACTTATCTCCGTAATCGTTTCCTCCATACCAGTTGGATTCCCATCCTCTAATGATACCTAGGCGATTTCCGATAGGGTTCGTCTTCTGTCCCATATATTATTCTTCGCTTTGTGTGTTATTGGTTTCTCCCAAAACCAAGGTTACGTGATTGGATCTCTTTCGAATACGGTGCGCACGCCCCTGAGGAGCAGTTTGCAATCTCTTCAACATCATTCCTCCGTCAACGCGAATCTCTTTGACAAAAAGATCTGCAGATTCCAAATCTCCGTCTTCGTTTTTCGCTTCCCAGTTCGCAATTGCACTGAGCAAAAGCTTCTCTAGTCTTCTTGACGCCTCCTTCGAGTTGAATCTCAAAATAGCCAAGGCTGTTTCGATTTTCTTACCGCGAATAAGGTCGGCGACCAAACGCATCTTACGAGGTGATGTCGGGCAATTGTTCAATTTCGCGAAAGCCATTTCTTTACGCTCAGCTTTCAAACGGTCTGCCATTTGTTTCTTACGAACTCCCATCGCTTACTTATTTTTTTCCTTTGTTCTTAGCTCCAGCGTGTCCTCTAAAGGAACGTGTTGGAGAAAATTCACCCAGTTTGTGTCCAACCATATTCTCTGTTACGTAAACAGGAACAAATTGTCTTCCGTTGTGAACCGCAATGGTCTGTCCAACGAAATCCGGAGTAATCATAGAGGCTCTTGACCACGTCTTGATTACTGTTTTCTTTCCGGACTCTACATTTTGCTGAACCTTCTTCTCCAAACTGTGGTGTACAAAGGGTCCTTTCTTTAATGATCTTGCCATCTTTCGCTAGCCTTATTTCTTTCTACGTTCAACGATATATCGGTTGCTGTCTTTGGTCTTGGATCTTGTGCGGAACCCTTTCGCTGGGATACCGTTCTTCGATCTTGGGTGACCACCAGACGCACGGCCTTCACCACCACCCATTGGGTGATCAACAGGGTTCATCACTACTGGACGAGTACGTGGTCGACGACCCAACCAGCGGCTGCGACCGGCTTTACCTGACACCAACAACTGGTGATCAGAATTGGAAACCGCACCGATAGTCGCCAAACAATTGGCCAAAATCATACGGGTTTCACCAGAAGGCAACTTTACCGTTACAAACTTCCCATCTTTAGCCATCAACTGCGCAAAGGTTCCAGCACTTCTCGCCATTACGGCACCCTGTCCAGGACGCAATTCGATACAAGAAATGATGGTTCCCAAAGGAATTTGAGAAAGGGGAAGTGCATTTCCGATTTCCGGAGCTGCTTTTTCACCTGACTGCACCTTTTGGCCTACTTGTAGACCATTCTGAGCAATGACATATCTCTTTTCACCGTCTGTGTACTGCAACAAGGCAATAAAAGCGGTTCTGTTCGGATCATATTGGATGGACGAAACTTCAGCGACAACTCCCTGCTTATCTCTTTTGAAATCGATAACACGGTAGCGTCTCTTGTGTCCACCTCCGCGAAACTTCGCGGTCATTTTCCCTTGATTGTTACGTCCTCCGGATTTCTTCAGAGGGGCAAGCAAAGATTTCTCTGGCTTGCTTTCCGTAATCGCATCAAATCCATTGACCACGCGAAAGCGTTGTCCTGGAGTGATCGGTTTTAATTTTCTTACTGACATTCCTCTGAATTATAGGTTTGCGTAAAAATCAATGATATCTCCTTCAGCAACGTCGACAATCGCCTTCTTACGAGCGTTTGTCTTCCCATGCTGAATCCCAGTTTTGGTGTAACGGGTGCTGCGTTTTGGTCCGTAGTTCATCGTACGAACCTTTTCTACAGTGACTCCGTAAGTCTCCTCCACTGCTTGCTTAATCTCTAACTTGTTGGCCTCTGGATTTACATAGAATCCATAGCGGTTAAACAACTCGCTATCGGCTGTCATTTTTTCCGTAATGATCGGTTTAATCAACACACCCATGAGGTCCTTATTTAGTTAAATTTGACTCGATTCCTTCCACAGCGCTTTCCAATAGAACAATACTATTGGCATTCAAAATACTGTATGTATTTAACTGTGAGTTAGTTACGACTTGAGAGCGCTTCAAATTACGCGCCGACAAATATACATTTTTATTCAGGCCACCCAACACTACCAATGACTTTTTGTCTTCAAGCCCAAGGGATTGCAAGAAGGATTTGAAATCCTTTGTCTTTGGCGTATCGAAATCAAAGTCCTCTACGACGTAGATCGCTTTGTCCTGAGACTTCAAACTCAAGGCTGATTTACGAGCCAAGCGCTTGACATTCTTGTTCAATTTTTGATCGTACTGACGTGGGCGTGGGCCGAAAATTCGTCCACCACCACGGAATACAGGAGACTTGATACTCCCCGCACGAGCCGTACCTGTTCCTTTTTGCTTCTTGATCTTACGGGTACTACCGGTAATCTCTGCTCTTTCTTTGGCCTTGTGAGTTCCTTGACGCTGGTGAGCCAAGTATTGCTTCACATCCAGGTAAATGGCGTGTTCATTGGGCTCAATCCCAAAGATGTCATCCGAAAGATCTACTTTACGACCGGTTGACTTGCCCTGTCTGTCTAATACTTCAACTTTCATTACTTCTCTACCGTTACGTATGCGTTCTTATGACCAGGAACACAACCTTTAACAACCAATAAATTCTTTTCAGGAACAACCTTAACCACCTTCAGGTTTTGAACTGTTACTCGTTCACCACCCATACGGCCAGCCATCTTCATTCCCTTAAATACACGCGCCGGATAAGAAGCCGCACCGATGGAACCGGGTGCTCTTAGACGGTTGTGCTGTCCGTGAGTTGCTTGTCCAACACCGCCGAAACCGTGTCTCTTAACAACCCCTTGATGACCTTTTCCTTTAGACGTACCTGCCACATCGACAAATTCACCTTCCTGGAAAAGTTCTACGCTTAGGGTATCCCCTAGCTTGTGATCACCTTCAACATCTCGGAATTCGACGACTTTTTTCTTAGGAGCAGTACCCGCCTTCTTAAAATGGCCTTGTTCAGCCTTGTTGGCGCGTCTGTCTGCCTTGTCATCGAAACCAAGTTGAAGGGCATTGTACCCGTCAACCTCTTCGGTTCTGACTTGGGTAACGACACAAGGTCCAGCTTCAATAACGGTACAAGGAATGTTCTTCCCGTTCTCGTCAAAGATGCTAGTCATGCCGATTTTTCTTCCAATTAACCCAGACATACTAATAGTTATTAATGTTTCAATTTATGTGGCCTTTCGACCGGGAAGCCCAATAGGAGCTTCAGATTTATTCAAAAAAATGGGGCCAAGAAAAAAGACTCTGACCCCAGATATATTCTTTTTTCCGTTTTTCCCTCGCGAAACGCTCAGGACATGTCTGGAAGACCTTGCGATCTTCCGGTATTCATTACACTTTGATCTCTACCTCAACACCACTGGGAAGCTCGAGCTTCATCAAGGCATCGATGGTCTTCGAAGACGAACTGTAGATATCCAACAGTCGCTTGTAAGAGCTCAATTGAAACTGCTCTCTCGATTTTTTGTTTACGTGTGGCGAACGCAACACGGTAAAAATCTTCTTATGAGTTGGTAAAGGAATGGGACCAGTCACTACTGCACCTGTCGTCTTTACCGTCTTTACGATTTTCTCAGCAGACTTGTCCACCAAGTTGTGATCGTAAGATTTCAGTTTTATTCTAATCTTCTGACTCATTTCCTTTACGTTAAGCAGTTACACCATTTGCAGACTTAATCACTTCTTCTGCAATGTTCGATGGAGTCTCAGCATAGTGAGAGAATTCCATTGTCGAAGTCGCACGACCTGAAGACAAGGTTCTCAATGCTGTAACGTATCCAAACATCTCTGAAAGTGGCACATCAGCTTTAATTACTTTACTTCCCGCTCTGTCATCCATGTTGTTGACCTGACCGCGACGACGGTTCAAATCTCCAACGATATCACCCATATTTTCTTCCGGAGTCAAAACTTCCAGCTTCATAATAGGCTCCATCAAGACAGCACGAGCTTTTTTAGCAGCATCCTTGTAACCCAATTTTGCGGCCAATTCGAAAGAAAGAGAATCTGAATCCACCGGGTGGAAAGAACCATCTTTCAATGTAATCTTCATACTGTCCATCTCGAATCCAGCCAAAGGTCCATTCTTCATGGCTTCTTTGAATCCTTTTTCTACAGATGGGATATATTCTTTAGGAATATTACCTCCTTTGATTTCGTTAACGAATTCAAGACCCTGCTTCTCTTTGTCCTCAACAGGCTCCATAACAAATACGATATCCGCGAATTTACCACGTCCACCGGTTTGTTTCTTGTACGTCTCACGGTGATCAGCTTTAGCGGTCAAGGCTTCTTTGTATTCTACCTGTGGTTGACCTTGATTTACTTCTACCTTGAACTCACGCTTCAAACGATCCACGATAATATCCAAGTGAAGCTCACCCATACCGGAGATGATGGTCTGACCAGAAGCTTCGTCTGTTTTTACCTGGAATGTCGGATCTTCCTCAGCCAATTTAGCCAAAGCCATACCCAATTTATCCACGTCAGCCTTGGTTTTAGGCTCAACAGCGATACCAATTACCGGATCCGGGAAGATCATACTCTCGAGAACGATAGGATTCTTCTCATCACTCAAGGTATCCCCTGTTTTAATGTCCTTAAATCCTACAGCAGCCCCAATATCACCAGCAGAAATAGACTCAATAGCATTTTGCTTGTTCGAGTGCATCTGGTAGATACGAGAAATACGCTCTTTGTTTCCGGAACGGTTGTTCAATACGTAAGATCCAGCGTCCAATTTTCCAGAGTAAGCACGGAAGAAAGCCAAACGACCTACGAAAGGATCGGTAGCGATCTTAAAGGCCAAAGCAGAAAATGGCTCGGATGGATCTGGTTTTCTGGAGATTTCTTCATCCGTATCAGGATGTGTTCCAACAATCGCCTCTTTATCTAGAGGAGAAGGCAAGTAGCGGCATACCGCGTCAAGTAGGAACTGAACTCCTTTGTTTTTGAAAGCAGAACCACATACCATAGGAATGATACTCATGTCCATTACAGCGGCGCGCAAGGCAGCATGAACTTCGTCCTCGGTGATGGAATTTTCGTCCTCAAAGAACTTCTCCATCAAATTTTCATCGTATTCTGCTACTGCCTCGATCAACTCTGCACGGTATTGACGCACTTCGTCCTCCATCTCAGCAGGGATATCTACTACATCAAAAGTAGATCCCATATTTTCGTCGTGCCATACAATCGCACGGTTCTTTACCAAATCGACGATTCCTTTGAAATCAGCCTCGTCTCCAATCGGCAATACGATTGGAACGGCGTTCGACTTCAACATATCGCGAACCTGTTGACAAACAGCCAAGAAGTTAGATCCTTGACGGTCCATTTTGTTTACAAAGCCCATACGTGGAACTTTGTAGTTATCAGCAAGTCTCCAGTTGGTTTCAGACTGAGGCTCAACCCCGTCTACTGCACTGAATAAGAATACCAATCCATCCAATACACGCAATGAGCGGTTTACCTCAACAGTAAAATCCACGTGACCAGGAGTATCAATAATGTTAAAGTGGTATCCTTTTGTATCGGAAACAGGCTGTCCATTTTCGGTTGGGAAGTTCCAGGTACAAGTAGTTGCAGCGGAAGTAATTGTAATTCCGCGCTCTTGCTCTTGCTCCATCCAGTCCATGGTCGCTGCACCATCGTGCACCTCACCAATCTTGTGGCTTACCCCTGTATAAAACAGAACACGTTCTGTTGTGGTCGTTTTCCCCGCATCAATGTGAGCGGCGATCCCTATGTTTCTTGTTAATTTTAAATCTCTTGCCATCTGTGCAGTTGGTTAAAATCTAAAGTGAGAGAATGCTTTGTTTGCTTCTGCCATTTTGTGCGTATCAACGCGCTTTTTAACAGCAGCACCTTCTTCCTTAGCGGCAGCTAGAATCTCTGAAGCTAGCTTCTGAGCCATTGATTTTTCGTTACGCTTTCGAGCGTAGCTAATCAACCACTTCATCGCGGTAGAGATCTTGCGATCGGGACGAATTTGCATTGGGATCTGGAAGGTTGCTCCCCCTACACGACGACTGCGCACCTCTACGTGAGGCATGACGTTGGAAAGAGCATCCTTCCACAACTCCAAACCGCTTTTTTCGTCATCGGTCTTCTTTTCTTCAACAATATCGATAGCGTCGTAAAATATTTTGAACGCCAAAGACTTCTTCCCGCTCCACATCATCATGTTGACGAAACGCGTAACCAATTGGTCACCGTAACGTGGATCCGGCAGAATAGGTCGTTTTTTTGCCTGTCTTTTTCTCATTTCTTCTGTTCTGTTTTAAGATTTACTTCTTAGGACGTTTTGCTCCGTACTTGGAACGACGTTGGGTACGACCAGCTACACCGGCTGTATCAAGCGCTCCACGAACGATATGGTAACGGACCCCTGGCAAATCTTTCACTCTTCCGCCTCGAACCAATACTATCGAGTGCTCCTGTAGATTGTGACCCTCTCCTGGAATGTAGGCATTCACCTCTTTTCCGTTAGTTAACCTTACACGCGCTACTTTACGCATCGCAGAGTTTGGTTTCTTAGGAGTGGTTGTATACACACGTGTACAAACCCCTCTCCTTTGAGGACACGAATCCAAAGCAGCCGATTTACTCTTCTTGGTGATAGCGACTCTTCCTTTTCGTACTAATTGTGAAATTGTTGGCATTAAATCCTTAACTTATGTTAGTTCCCCGTCATTTTTGGGGCTGCAAATGTAGCGATAAATGATTATAAAACAAATGCTCAGCTCTTTTTTTAAGAGAACTACCCAAGCAGCATTTTTATACCTATATATATAACCCTCCCATTCTTCCAATCTCACGAAGCGTGCCTTGATTCTGTTCAAAATTGCGATACCAATAATTCCACCTTGAATTTTTCTCAGCAAATCCAATTAAAGGGTGTGAATTATGTAATTATTACAAAAGGGCTAACGATTTCTTAATTTTCTGGTAATACCGTTTGGATTTTTAACAAGCTTTTAGCACTTTAGCCGCTAGCTAATTCAAATAATTGAAAAATGAGGACAAAACTTACAGGTTTACTGATGCTTTTTATGGCATTAGTTGTGCAAGTAGCTTTTGCACAAAAGACGATTACCGGAACGGTAACCGATGCTGATGGAGTGCCCCTACCAGGAGCCAACATTGTCGTCGAGGGAACCGCTAACGGTACTCAGACAGATTTTGATGGAAATTATTCCATCGAAGCGAGCGAAGGCCAGGTGTTACTATTTACGTACATCGGTCTTAAATTGGAGCGCCGAGTTGTCGGAGCTGCAAATGTGATCAACGTACAAATGTTCGAAGATGCTCAAGCACTTCAAGAAGTCGTTGTAACTGCACAGGGTATTAAGCGTGAAAAGCAAGCTCTGGGTTATGCGGTATCTGAAGTAGGTGAAGAGCAATTGGAGCAACGCCCTGAAGGGGATATCGGTCGTGTATTGACTGGTAAAGCTTCTGGTTTGAACATCACCAACCAAAGTGGACTATCTGGATCTGGTACGAGTATCATTATCCGTGGTCTAAGTACATTTAGTGGTAGTAACCAACCGCTCTTTATTGTAGACGGTGTTCCTTTCGCTAGCCAAACCAATGCCAATGATGACTTCGTCGATGGAAACAACGGTTCTAGCCGTTTCTTGGATCTTGATCCGAACAACATCGAGAGTGTTAACGTATTGAAAGGTCTTGCTGCTGCTACTCTTTATGGTACTCAGGGACGTAACGGTGTAATCTTAATTACTACTAAGAACGGATCCGCTGGAGCGAAAAACAAGAAGAACGAAGTATCTGTTACTTCGTCTGTGTTCTTCAACGAAATCGCTTCTTTGGCTGATTATCAGAGCCAATACGGTAACGGTTTCGACCAGAACTTCGGATGGTTCTTCTCGAACTGGGGTCCTAGCTTCGACAGAGAAGGAACTGCAGGATGGGGAGCTCAATCGGCTATCGATGATAACGGTACGTTAGCTCACCCTTACTCTACAGCTTCTTCTGCTACTGGAATTCCACAGGCATTCCCAGAATTTGCTGGAGCCCGCTACGATTGGAGACCTTACAACAGTGTTGGTCGCTTCTTCCGCACAGGTACTGTATTATCAAACTCTGTTAACGTTAGCGGAGCCTCTGATGACGGTAAAACGGCATACAACGCGAACTTCGGTCACTTGGATGATTCAGGATTTACTCCTGGAAACAACGTTCAACGTTACAACATCGGTGTAGGTGGACGCGCAGTTCTTTCGAATAAAATTACTGTTGCCGGTACCTTGAACTACTCCAGAACCCGTTTCCGCACTCCTCCTGTAGCAGCTTCTACAGGTAACGGTGCCTTCGGATCCGGTTCTTCTGTATTCGGAGAATTATTCTTTACTCCTCGTTCGGTAGACTTGATTGGTCTTCCTTTCGAAAACCCACTCGATGGCTCTAGTGTTTACTACCGTCAGAACAACAGTATCCAGCACCCGCTGTGGACTGTTAAGAACGCGCAATTCCGTCAGTTGACTAACCGTACCTTCGGTCAGATTTCTGCAACTTACGCGATCAATGACAACTTGAACTTGCTCTACCGTTTTGGTTTGGATGTATACGCAGAAAGCAATACAAACTCACAAAACAAAGGTGGACGTGGTCAATCTGATGTTGCCCTTGAAAGTGGTATCCTTCAGACTTGGACTAACTTGAACACCATCAACAACCACGATATCATTTTGTCTGGTCAGTATGACCTCTCTGACAAGGTTGGTATGACATTCAATGCCGGTGCAACATCGCGTCGTGAGGTATTTGATCGTAATGGTGTTGCAAGTTCTGGTCAGCAGGTATTTGGAGTACTTCGTCACTTCAACTTTGCAATACAAGATGAGATTCAGTTCTCACAGGAACGTAACATTGCCGGGGTATTTGGACAGATCGATTTTGATTACGATCGCATGTTCTACTTGACCCTTGCTGGACGTAATGACTGGGTATCTAACCTTGCTCCTGACAACCGATCCATCTTCTACCCTTCTGCTAGTGTTTCTTTCATTCCGACTAAATTTATTGACGGATTGCAAAGCCAGAATGGAATCAACTACTTGAAAATCCGTGCAGGTTACGGGACTTCTGCAAACTTCCCTACTGGATATCCTGTCGCGGCCACTTTGAACTTGAATACTCAAGATTTCCAAAGCAATGGAGTTGACGTTGTAACCAACTCTTCTAACCGCCAATTAGGTAACCCTGCATTGAAGCCTGAGCTTCTTCAGGAGCTTGAGTTTGGTGTTGAAGCTCGCGCTTGGGACAACAGAATCACCTTAGATGCCTCCTACTATACTAGAAAAACAGAGGATTTGATTGTAAGTCGCCCACTTGATCCTTCTACTGGATTCGCTACTACGCAGACTAACGTAGGTGAGATTCAATCAAACGGTATAGAAATCGACCTTGGTGTGGATATTTTCCGCCCTGCTGATGAAGGTGGGTTTGCTTGGAATGTTAACGCCAACTGGACGACTAACGAGTCTATCGTTAAAGATCTAGGTCAGGATACTGACGTTATTGTATTCTCTGGATTCTCCAGCCTTGGTAACGCTGCGATCAAAGATGAGCAGCTAGGGGTAATCGTTGGTACTCGTGTACAACGCAACGATGCCGGTAACCTTAGCGTTAACGCTGACGGTTCTTACATCGAAGAGCAAGGATTGTTCGTAATTGGTGATCCTAACCCAGACTGGTTGTTAAACGTTAACAACAGTATCAGCTTCAAAAACTTCACTTTGAGTGCTTTGATTAGCTATACTCATGGAGGTGACATCTACTCAAGAACTGTTTCTACACTTCTTGGTCGTGGTCTTACCACAGATACAGAAGATCGTCTAAGAACTTTCATCCTTCCTGGTGACGGTCCTGACGGTAACCCAAATAACGTTCAGTTGGTGAACTCTCAGTTCTACTTCTCTAACGTTCTTTTCGGCCCAGACGAACTAGGTATCTATGATGCTTCTGTACTACGTCTGCAGGAAGTTTCACTGAGCTACAGTGTTCCTTCTAAGATTTTGGACAAGACTCCATTTGGGTCTTTGAGCTTTACCCTCTCTGGACAGAACCTTTGGTTCGATGCAATCAACATACCAGATGGAACCAACTTTGATCCTAACGTAGCTGGTGTAGGTATTGGTAACGGACGTGGATTTGACTTCTTGAATGGTCCAAGTTCGAAGAGATATGGAATGAGCATCAAAGCTTCCTTCTAATTATTGAATAGAAACAAGATTTATTATAGATCATGAAAAAGATATTTGCTTATTTATTGTGTTCACTCGTTGCAGGAGGTCTCTTCTACTCGTGTGAAACAACAGAGCTGGACTTGACGGAAAACCCGAACAGGTTGACCCCAAGTCAGGCTGACCCTAACTTCCTCTTGAATGAGATCCAGGAGAACTTCGCCCGATTGGTCGAGTCTCTGGGTGAAACAGGATCAGAGGTTGTTCGAATTGAGAACATGTTTGGTCGTAACTACCAAAACAACTACTCTCCTGCTGGATTTGACGGCAACTGGGAATCTGCTTATGTAGGTATCCTGAAGAATATTCAACAAATGAATGTACTTGCTGAGGAAATCGGTTTGACTCGCCACATCGGTATGGGACAAGTAATGGAAGCTTATACCATTACTTTATTGGTAGATTACTTCGGTGACGTACCTTACAGCGAAGCTTTGGATGAGACTAACCTCAACCCTGCTGCTGACGGAGGTGCTGCTATCTACGCCGCTGCTGACGCTCTACTAGATAGTGCTATCACTAACTTTACCAATGCATCCGCTGGTAATCCTCAATACGATTTCTTCTATGGTTTCGATTGGAGCAAATGGGTATTGGCTGCCAACACGCTGAAAATGCGTTTAGCAATAAATACTGGGGATTTTGCTGGCTTCAATGCTATCGTCAATAGCGGTAACTACATCCAAGATTCTGCTGATGACTTTCAGTTTCAGTGGGCTACCAACGATGTTCAGCCTGATACACGTCACCCTAACTACGCTGCTTCGTACACGAGTTCTGGTGCCGGTGGTGACTACATGTCTATCTGGTTGATGAATTTGATGCAAGAGAGCGCTGACCCGCGTATTCGCTTTTATTTCTATCGTCAGACTGCTGAAACACCTGGTGCTCCAGGAGTAGACCCGAATGAAGAAACTTTGGGTTGTTCATTGACGTTTCCTCCGAATCACTACTTAGCTGGTGGTTATGCCTATTGCTCGTTAGAAAACGGGTACTGGGGAAGAAATCACGGTAGCGATGAAGGTATTCCACCAGATGGTTTCTTGAGAACTGCTCACGGAGTTTACCCCGTTGGTGGTAACTACGATGACAGCCGTTTTGAAGGTATTGCTGTTGGTTCAGGAGGTGCTGGTGCTGGTATTACGCCGATGCTATTAGCTTCTTGGGTTGATTTCTGGAAAGCGGAAGTTGCCATGGCTACTTCGCCTGCAGCTGGCAAGCAGAACATCCTTGATGGTATGGCCAAATCTATCGCGAAGGTTCGTACATTCCTGAATTTGGATCCTGATGCAGATACTTCTGTAACTCCATTGGATGCTGACGTTAATGCATTTATCGCTTCTATTGACGCCGCCTTTGATGCTGCTGACGATACAGGCAAGATGAACATCATGGCTGAACAATTCTTCGTTGCTTTAAGAGGTAATGGTCACGACGGCTTCAACTTCTACAGAAGAACAGGTTTCCCAAGAACAGTGGAGCCTAACTTAGAGCCAGATCCAGGTGCTTTTATTCGCTCGTTCTTCTACCCTGCGAATTATGCTAATACCAATTCTAACGCAACTCAAAAAACAGGAGTGACAGATCAGGTTTTCTGGGATACCAATCCTTCTAGCCCATCTTTCCCACCTGCCAATTAAAATCTGAAGAAAAATGAAAGTATTTCGTAAATATATCTTAATCGCTTGTGCCCTCCTTAGCCTAGTTTCTTGTGAGGAAGAAGACAAGCTGGTTCAGCAAGTACTGAGTGACTTTACTTCAGGAACCTTTTTAAGAACCCGTGCAACCGCAGGGAACCCATTTAATGCTTTTGTACCTGAATCACCTTTCTCTGTAACTATGGAGATGCAAACGGCTGATGACCAGGTTGTAGAAGCAATCAACTTGTACTACTCTTTCCAAGAGCGTCAATTTGACGATGGTGTTGACCGCAGTGTTTCTGATCAATTGTTCACAACTTTTGATCCTAGCACTTTCGGTACTAGTGAGCGTGGCCTTCCAGAATTTACTGTTAACTCTACCCTAGGTGAGATTTCAGGATTCTTGGGATTGACTTCTGCTGACTACACCGGTGGTGATGCATTCACATACCGTTTCGAAGTTGTTCTTACCGATGGTAGAACCTTCAGTAGTAGTGATGTAAGTGGTACTACAGCTGGTAGTACTTACTACCGTTCGCCTTACGCTTACGCCGTTAACGTAACCTGTATTCCTGTAGCTCCAGTTCCTGGTGACTACGTAGTGGTTATGAACGATTCGTACGGAGATGGATGGAACGGAGCGTCTATTCGTGTAACGGTTGACGGAGTAGCTACTGATTACTTTGTATCTGCTGCTGAAGGAAGCACTGACACAAACACGGTTACTATTCCTGCTACAGCAACATCAGTTACTTGGGAATTTATATCGGGAGACTGGGATTCTGAAATCACCTTCTCGATTACTGCACCAAACGGAGATCCGGCCTATTCTGATGGGCCATCACCAGCTGTTGGTGAACTTATTCTGAGTTTGTGCCCATAAGGGAGAACCAAAACTCTACGAATTAGTCGAAAAAGCCATCCCAATGGGATGGCTTTTTTTATATTGTAAGCGATATGAAAAAAATTAAACTCATACTAATCCTAGCCCTAGTAGGCTTTGTATTTTCTTGTAGCCAAGATGGTCTAATCAATCTAACGGATGACACCCCCGATGAGGTAGGTGAAGAGGAAGAAGAGGAGGAAGAAACGCCACTCGATACCTTTGGCACCCTATTGTTGTTCAACAACAATACCGCATCAAATGGCTATGTACTCGTTAACGACGCCGCTGCTAACCGCGTATTTTTAATGACACGCAATACAGAAATTGTCTATGAATGGGATATGGATGGGCGTCGACTAGGCAACGATGTGCGCCTCTTGCCCAATGGCCAACTTTTGGCTATGCTGGAATCAGAAGATCCCAAGATCACTATTGGGGGTTTTGGTGGTCGCATGGCTCTAATAAACCCCGATGGATCAGAGAGCTTCTCTTTCGATTACTCTACGGACGATGTGATTCTTCACCACGATGCTGAACTCCTGCCCAACGGCAATATTCTTACCATGATCTGGGAGCGTAAAACTGCTTCAGAAGCAACTGCGGCCGGTTATGAGCTAAATGTGGATGTTTTCCCGGATGGTTTAATCGAAATCAATCCCAATACCTCAGAAATTGTTTGGGAATGGTATATGTGGGATCACTTGGTTCAAGAATTCAATGCCTCAGCAGACAATTTTGGAGATATTTCTACAGAAATTCGCAAAGTGAATGTCAATCATATCGTCAACGACAACGGAGATATTTCTCACGCCAACGGAATTGCGTATGATGCCGCGAACGATTTGATCTATCTTAGCGCTAACTTCTATAGCGAGGTCTGGGTAATTGATCACAGTACCACAACTGCAGAAGCTGCCACTTCCAGCGGAGGTAATTTTGGTTTCGGTGGCGATTTGGTTTACCGTTTTGGAAATCCCCGTGCCTATCAAAACGATATGGGTACCGTATTATTTGACCACAACCACTACCCCAACTTATTGGACGACTCCAATCCCGGCGATATCTTGATTTTTGCCAACGGTAACTCTGGCACCCAATCCACTGCTTACGAATTAACGCTTCCGAGCCCTTTGAGCTTGGTCGCTAATCAAGATAATGAACCCCAAGTTGTTTGGAGTTTTACAGACTCAGAAATGCACTCCCCTAAGGTTTCTGGCGTTGAAGATTTACCCAATGGCAACCGTCTGATTACAGAAGGCGACTTTGGTTTTTGGGAAATTACCCCTAGTGGTGAAATTGCCTGGAAGCTCGAAGCACAAGGCTTCTTTTGGAGAGCCTACCATTACGATCTCGACGACCCTGCGATTGAAAACCTCCCTATCAATCAACCTTAAAGAATCAATTCAAAAACGATAAATATGAAAGCCCAATCCAAATTTGGAATCCTATTGGCTCTGGCATTAGTTACAATGCCCGTTTTAGGTCAAGGGGCTGCCGCTGGTGGTGAAGTACTCCTACCTCAAGACCCAGGACAGGCATCGCTTAAAACGGAGCAAATCAGATTACAGAACCTTACTCGCTCAGCAGAATTCTTTAATATACTGCGAAACAAGCGTGTTGTAGACGTGAATGGCCTTCCTACTGTAGGCTCCATCTACATCAATGAAGAATTTAAGCCTTGTAAGGTGTATTACAAGGACGAATTCCAAGGAGAATACCTGTACCGCCACAACGCCTTCAATGACGAAATCGAAATCCGTTCAACGAATCTTACTGACAAAATGGTAAGCTCTCTTCTGATTGTCAAAAATCTTTGGCTCGAAGATGCAAGCACAAACAAGAGAATGGGGGTAATGACTTTTCAAAATCCCGACCAATCATTACGTAACGGTTACCTCTACCCGATTGTCGATCAAGGGATGTACCAACTGTATTACAAGAACCAGGTCAAGTATACCGAAGGTGCTCAGGCGGCAAACTCGTTTGTGCGCCCTACTCCTAATCGTTTTACGCACTTTAAGCGGTATTTCTTGAAGATTCAGGATAAGGAAATCGCCTTCCCACTGGACAAGAGCAAATCCAGTATACTAAAGCAACTTCCTAAAGAACTCCGCGATAAGGCGAAGGACTTCATGAAAGAAAACAAGATTTCGATGAAGAGCGAAGAAGATTTAGCTAAATTGATCACCTTTTTGAATAGCTAGGCGCTTTTCTTAAATACTAAACCTAACCCTATGAATATTAAATCTTGGAGCGATCATTTGCTTTTTGCACTGGCCTTCAGCTTTTCAATTTCGTTGAGCAGTCAAGTGAGTTTCGCTACTGGTAACGCATCTGCAGGTGGCTCCAGAAGAGCAGATTTCTTTAACTCTATTCGAAAGAACAAAAGAACCGCTGACGAAAGAGGTCTTCCGACGGTTGGAAGTGTCTATATCAATGAAAAATTCAAGCCCTGTAAGATTTATTACAAGGATGAGCTAATTGGGAATTTCCTCTACCGCCATAATGCCTTTAACGACGAAATCGAAATTCGTTCTGAAAATGTGGCCGATACAACGATAAGTTCTTTGGTTATCGTTCGAAATATTTGGGTTGAAGACGATCAAACCAAGAAGAAAATGGGCGTGATGACTTTTCAAAATGAAGATGAATCTCTCCGAAATGGTTACCTCTACCCGATCGTCAATGAAGGGAAGTATCAACTGTATTTTAAGAATCAAGTTAAGTTTACCGAAGGAACAATCCCGGCCAACTCTTTCGTTCGGCCCACGCCTAACCGCTTTACGCACTTTAGAAGGTACTTTTTTAAAGTGGACGACAAGCCCATGGCCCTTCAACTAGACAAAAGCAAGTCCAGTATTTTGAAGCACCTCCCCAAGGAAGCTAGAGAAAAAGCCAAAACTTTCATGAAGGAGAATCGTATCTCGATGAAGGACGAGGAAGATCTTCAGGCACTGGTGAACTATTTAAACCAGATCTAAGGATCTGATTGGAATCACATTAAAATCGGCCTCTTCATTTTACGGAGAGGTCGATTTTTTAGTACTTACCTTTGCCCTAGTCAGAAGAAAAAGATCTCAATAAATAAAATGGCAAAAGAATCATTGATTTACGGAATTAGGGCCGTAATAGAAGCCGTAGAGGCTGGTAAAAGCTTCAATAAAGTCTTTCTTCAAAAGGGACTTCAAGGAGATCTATTTCAGCAATTAGAAGGTGTTCTGCGCAAAGCCAGCGTAAGCACTTCCTACGTACCCATCGAAAAACTAAATCGACTTACCCCGCACAATCATCAGGGAGCCGTTGGGCAGATGTCGCCCGTCAATTTTGTCGGTTTGGAAGAAGTGGTCGAATCGGCTTTGGCAGCAAACAAACCGGCACTCTTTCTTCTATTAGATCAGGTTTCTGACGTACGCAACTACGGAGCCATTATCCGTACAGCAGAATGCACTGGGGCCAGTGGTATCATTTTAGCCAAAAGCGGCAATGCACCAGTCAATGAAGACACCATCAAAACCTCAGCAGGAGCGGCCTTCAATATTCCCTTGATTAAAGTGGATCACCTCAAAGATGCCGTCTATTATCTGCAGGCATCGGGAATCCAAGTGGTTGGAATTACAGAAAAAGCTTCTGATTCTCTCTATGAGCAGGATCTAAAGGCCCCTTTGGCCCTATTGATGGGATCGGAAGAAAAAGGCATTCATCCTTCACTGCTCAAATTAACGGATGCCAGAGGCTCTTTACCTCTTTTGGGGAAGATTGAGTCGCTCAATGTATCGGTGGCCTGTGGGATCGCTCTGTACGAGGTTATTCGTCAGCGTCTGTTTGCTCCTCCGGCAGCTGCTCAATAAAGTTTCCGTCGGCGTCAAAATGGCGCATAAAAGCATCTTCTTCTTCCTTATAGTCTTCTGCTTCCCAAGCGTATTTGGGTGCACTAGGCATGCGATTGGGTAAGGTCCAACTCAAGGCCAAGCCACTTAAAAGCCCCGATAAGTGACCTTCCCAAGAAATCCCTTCTTTGACCGGTAACACATACCAGAGCATGCTTCCGTAAACGAACACCACCCCCAAAGAGAGAGCCACCCAGCGGTAATGCCCGCTTCGAATCCCTTTGAAGAAAATAAAGCTAGCCAGCACATAGATTAAACCACTGGCACCAATATGATAGGAAGGCCGACCGATAAGCCAGGTGAGTAATCCCGAGCTGAGAATCCCCCACAAAACCACCTGCCAGGCTTGTTTAGGAAAAAAATAGATCAAGGCTGCCAGTAAGATTAAAAGAGGAAAACTGTTGTTGTACAAGTGATCCAGGGACCCGTGAATAAAAGGACTAAACAGGACCCCTTGTAATCCACTTAATCTCTGCGGGTAGATCCCGTGGGTATTGAAGTTAACACCCCAGCTGATTTCCAGGTAATAGACGACCCAAATGGTCAAGACCGCAAAGAACGGTATCAATAACCAGCGACTGGCATCCGGATAGGTCGAATTTATGGAAGTGGGTTTTAAAGACATGCCTTGCCTAATGCAATTGATAGACCAACGTGAGGATGGCCGTCAAATTGTCGGAAAACCCTCCTTTCCCCTTACGAAAAGAGGCTTTCGCAACAAATATTGAACTTCAGATTTGATTTCCAATATCTTTCCCCACTAAACCACAACATCTGATATCCAGCTTGTTGGATACTAAAGAATGAATCGAATGAAAATACTGGGCCTCTTTTTTCTCACCTGCCTTCTTCCCTATTTTGTTCTGGCGCAAATTGATGCGGCCGCCGTTATGGGCATTCCTCGATTCAGTAGTTTGGCCAACATGAATGCCGTGACTGATGCCACGGAAGGATCTATTGCTTACAATGACGAAACCCAGAAACTCTATGTTTTTAATGGAACGGTATGGATGTCTTCCGGAAATGACAACTGGACGGTCGACGGAAATGTAGGGCTGAGTAGTTCCAACTTTCTGGGGCATACGGACGATGTAGCCATGGAGGTGCGGTCAAACAATTGGCCTTTGCTTCGATTTGGTCGAAGACAAACGCTGGGGCTGACTCAGGGTTTTCCTGATTATACCGACAACGATCAACCCCTGGTTTATGTGAACGGAAACGGAAGTGTTGCCGCTTTACAATTCGCCTCTGCAGGAGCCTCTTTTTACAAACCCATGTTCTTTACAACCTCCAACGGAAGCTTTCGATTGAAGGGTAGTACCGGAGGAACCGATCTTTTTGAAATAGGTTCAGGTGGTCCAAGCAATGACGGTCGACTAGAATTTATCATTGGAGACGATGGGGCTGAACCGATTATCTTTAAACGCTACGACTATCGCTCCGGGCAGTTCCATACCGAGCTTTTTCGGGTACAGGGATCCAGTAACTCCGCCAGTGCCAAGCCTCGTTTTGGAATCAACATCAACCCTCAACAAGTCCCGGTAGACAGCGATTACGACGACTCCTCTTCCGGATTTAATATCGCCAACTCAACGCTACAAGTAAATGGATCAGTTTCAAAATCCATTGCCTCGACCTCGGGTAACCTGACCCTAACAGAAGATCACTACACCATTCTGATCACCGGAAACCACAGCATTACTTTGCCGAGTGCCTCGAGCTGTACGGGTCGTATTTATGTTCTCAAAAACAAAACGACCAATACCATCAGTATTAGTACCTATATCAACGCTAATAGTACGGCTGACACCTCGATTGGCAACCGCGATATCGTCATTCTTCAAAGCGACGGCACCAACTGGGAGCAGATTAATAATTAATTCCGAAGACTTTGTAGTCACCTCAGAATGGGTAATTTTAGGGACTGGAAAATTTCCATTCCTAAAGCTGCCTCATGAGTCAACCCTTAGCGGAACGCGTACGCCCTAAAACTCTGGACGATTATGTCGGACAGGAACACCTGATTGGTCCAGGCGGTCCGCTTCGCGCTCAAATCGACCACGGGGCCATCAGTTCCATGATCCTTTGGGGACCTCCCGGAACGGGTAAAACCACCTTAGCCTTGCTTTTAGCAGAAGGCAGCGACCGTCCTTTTTACACCTTGAGTGCGATCAATTCAGGAGTAAAAGAAGTACGTGAAGTCATTGAACGGGCGAAGCGAAACTCGGGCTTATTTGGGCCCAAAAACCCCATCCTATTTATTGACGAGATTCACCGCTTTAGTAAATCCCAGCAGGATTCCTTGCTCGGAGCAGTCGAAAAAGGCTGGGTCACTTTAATTGGGGCCACGACAGAGAATCCCAGTTTTGAAGTTATTCCTGCTCTCCTGTCTCGCTGCCAAGTCTTTGTGATCAAGCCCCTCCAAAAGGAGCAGCTCAGTGCGGTCTTAGAAAGAGCTATTGCCCTGGACGAGCTTTTACAAGAAAAGAAAACACAACTCAAAGAAACCGAAGCCCTCATGCGTTTTTCGGGCGGAGACGGACGTAAGCTGCTGAATCTATTGGAATGGGTGGTTATGGCCTCCAAAGAAAAACCGGTGGTCATTACCAATGATAAGGTCAACCAACTGGTACAGGAACAGGGCATGCGCTACGACAAGGATGGCGAACAGCATTACGATATCGTTTCGGCCTATATTAAATCCATTCGCGGTAGTGATCCCAATGCCGCCGTGTATTGGTTGGCCCGGATGATTGAAGGTGGAGAGGATGTCAAGTTCATCGCACGACGCCTTTTAATTTTGGCCTCGGAAGACATCGGAAATGCCAATCCCAACGCTTTACTGCTCGCCAACAACACCTTTCAGGCGGTGAGTGTAGTCGGTTGGCCGGAATCGCGTATTCTGCTGAGCCAAGCCACTATTTACCTCGCTAGCTCTCCCAAGAGCAATGCAAGCTATATGGCCATTAATCAGGCCCAACAAGTCGTGAAAGAAACGGGCAACCTCGAGGTGCCCCTACATCTGCGCAATGCTCCTACTGCTCTCATGGAAGAATTGGGTTACGGCGCGGAATACCTTTACGCTCATGATCATCCCGGAAACTTTGTAGAACAGGAATTCTTACCCGACGAACTCCAGGGAAAGAATCTGATTTCGATGGGAGACAACCCCAGAGAGCAACAGCTTAAAAAAGAACTAGTCCAAAAATGGAAGCAGAAATATCAGTTCTGAAAACTGATCTCAATCCACTCCACTTTGTGCTTACCGGAATCCATTAGGCGTTCCATAAACCACTTGCCTTTGCTTTTAAAAACCAAGCCGCGTTGCTCGGATCGTTGCATCAAATACACATCAGGTTTTAGAGTAGCCGATAGGTAAAAAACAACCTCTTGTTTCTCGTTCAGGACTTTGTAGGCATCCCCTTCCTTGATGGCGACTAACTCGGCTTCAGGCAGCCGGACCACATCGTCTTTGAAGTTTGCACGAAGCTTCTTTTGCGGTGGTGGCGGAGGTGGCGGGGGTGTTGTACTTGCTTCACTTGGTTTTTGAACGACTGGAGGCTGCTCAGGCTGTTCAGGAGCTTCTGGCATTTCTTCAACCGCTTCAGCCACTGCAGGGGCTTGAGGACCTCTGTAGGCATAGGTCATGGCCGCTATTGGCGAAAAAGTCTTGCGGATGGCATCGTCATAAGCTTCAATAAAGTCCTTCTTCGAACTCTTTCTAAGTGGGGTTCGGTAGATCTCTTTTTTGTTGCAGTCCAAAAACTGTAGAGACAACTGGGTGTTTAAAAACTTCTTCTCATCGATGAGTTCCACTTGCACAGCCATACAAGGATTCATGATCAACTCTGCGGGTTGCACATCCTCGTAAACGCCCTCCATCCCATTCTGTACCAAGAGGTACTTGACCAGGGTACTGGTCTTAAATTCGTTGGGCTTTTTAAGTACTTTAAATTGCTTGGGAACAATGAAGTACTTGTAATCATTTAATTCTGCCTGTGCCAGGATTTGCCCGCAGACCAAGAGCGCTAAAAGAGGTGCTATTTGTTTCATATGTAGAGAATATCAACAATTATATCGGAAAAAAACCATTTTTTTGACCCGTGGATGTAACTTTTTCCTCGTCATTGTTCCGTAACCATTAAAGAACATCTATTATGATCAGGTCTCTACTTATCGGCGCTGCTTACATTGTCTTGCTCCTCATCGCAAAGCTCTTTCTCTAGTTGACGTATTACTTCTTCGGTTTCCAGGTGAGCACGTTGAACCCAAACTGTACATAAGCGGAATGACTGGCCGCTAGATTCCGGTAACCCAAGAGGTTATCGGCCAAAAGATAAAATTGAACAGGACCGGCTTGTACTTGCGTACCCAAGCCCAGGTTCAACCATTGAAACTGGTCAACACCCAGTGTAGTTTTAATGGTCCAGGCACTTCCGATACGCCGTTGATAAAATCCTGAAAAGGTCCATTGCGGACCTCGGGGTCGGTGTACCCAGTTCAAAAGAGCTCCATAACTGTTGACATAACCATAATCTGCACGGTTTTCGAAGGCTTCGGCCCCACAATAGCAATTTTCTGAATTGACTTTATCCCGCGGTTGCCCCCAATTACGTCGAATCTGAAGGTTTACCCGGGTAGGCCTCATACTGATATACGAGGCGTTGTTTTCTTCGAAAGGTATCAACTGATCGATCTCATCTATGAGGTTTTGCCAAGGATCCCCAGGAGTCAAAAGGCGTCGGGAAGTATAAACTGCACCCCTTCATTCGAAACGGCTCCGTTCAGGGTGTAGTTCAAAACATCTTTGTTGTGGTAAATAAAGCCTAAATCCGTTACACTACCCGTCCAGCGCCATTCCGGGGTTTGAAAAAAGGTAAACCCAAAATCAGCGCCTATTCCCAAGTCACCTCCTAGTAGGACTCGACGCAGAAGCAATTGCTGTAGTCTTTGGGTGTTGTTACTCACGACTCCATCCTGGAAAATGGACTGTATTTCTTGAAGACCAGAAGTCTGTACCTGCATATCGGCCACCAGGGTATTGCGCAGGAGGTTATTTTGCCCCTGGGTAGTTACAAAGTATCCGCTATTATTGGTAGACTGCAATTGAAAAATACTGGAATAGAGCTTGGCTCGGGCGCCTACCCTCCACTTTCGACTAATCTTTTTACTGATTCCCGCATGAAAAACGATAACGCCATCGGCCCGTATTTTTAGGTCTTCCAAATCAAATCGTCGGTCCAAAGCTCCTCCATTCCCATCAAAAGCCAATCGAGCTAAATCACTTGGCCAATAGTTGATGAACTGAAAATCAGCATAGGCTCCAAAGCTGTAGTAAATGGAAGGGTCCAACTTGTGCTGAAAGCCCAAACTGATCAGTTCAATTTGACTTTCGAAGGCAATACGATCGCGCTGATTCAAATCATCACGAACCAGGTTCCCGACCTTGGTGGTAAAATCTACCCCGTCGTTGGCAAATAAATCCGCTACCGAAAAACCACTGATACCCGCCTGAAGGCTATAAGACGAAAGCAAGGGTACGCCTACATGCCATCGTATAGGGGAATCCGTACCGGGATTCTGTAGCATCGCCTGAGGCAATTCTGTAAAATCGTACAACAAGGGTTTGGTCTGTCCGTATACCCCAACCACTGCTCCAAAGAGCAGTCCCCACTGCATCCACCGTTTTAGTCTCATTGTAGTTGTAGGCGAAAGGCAGCGCTGGATCTTAAGATAAACTTGGGTTCGGAGGCCGATGAAGTACTTGTATTATCTCCCCGATTGGCCCCACTGAGTCGGATTTGAGTGGTGTTTCGCAGTATATCCAGTGATTTTCCTCCTACCCCATACAGCACCTCGCGTTGTACCGCACCGGATGGAGCGTCCACAGGAAATTGCTCTACGTCCAGAACTTCTCCGGCAGCATCCAAAAATTCAATATTCAGTTGAATTTCTTTACTGGTCGAGTTCTCGTACTCGTAGGTAATGGTTCCTTCCAGAACATTTTCGGCGATAAAGTCTTCGCTAAAAGCTTCAAATTCAAAGACCTCACTGATAAAGCTCCCCGCAGGAGCACTGTTGATTTCGGCCTCAGGGGTTTCTAGATAAAAGAGGGAAGTCGCCACGGTAGGGGTCACTTGCAGGTCTTCGGCTTGATCAAAATCAAGTTCTTCGCTGCAGGAATTCAGGCTAAAGAGGCCAAGCAGCGCAAGAAAAAACCAGAAAAGCAAGCGTGTTTTCATTCGGCAGTGCGTTCTTTGTTAGAACAATCAGGGAACTGAATTCCCTACTTTTCTAACTCGAAAACAGCTGTTTTATTTCATAAAGACTGCGTATTTGCGGGCCTTTTTGCGGTTTTTCTGCCTCGTTTTCCAACAAGTGGATACTTTGCCATCCTCTTTCCTCCGCTCCCAAAATATCGGCTTCTAAATCATCACCGATCATCAGGATGGATTCCCCATTAGCCTGCACCAGTTTTTCGGCGTGCAAAAAGATCTCGGGATCAGGCTTCTTTACCCCAACATATTCCGCATCAATCACATGATCAAAATAGCCAGACAAACCCGAGTTCTCGATTTTCCGCTGTTGAATCCGGGTAAAACCGTTGGTGAGAATGTGCATGGGAAAACGAGGCTTCAAAAAATCCAAAACCTCAACAGCGCCTTCCATCAAGTGAGGATGGGTCGATAGGTGTTCGATATACCCCTCGGCCAAAAGATTGATTTGTTCTCGACTAATCCCGTAGGACAAGCGAGAAAATACATCTTCCAAGCGTACAAAACGCAACTCTTCTGCCGTAAACTCACCCAGTCGATAACGCTTCCAATACTCGCGATTAAGGGGAATATAGACCTCTAAAAATCGGTCTAGGGGAATGGCAATACTATGCTTACTCAGCAAATACTCAAAAGTCAGGGCGGAGTTCTTTTCGAAATCCCAAAGGGTGTGGTCCAGGTCAAAAAAAATGTGCTCAATCTTATCTAATCGCAACATGATTAACGGCTGTAAGTTTTGAGCATTTCGCGGTAGAGTTCCATCCAGTCTACCCGAAGTTTTTGACCCAACAATTCATTAGAAAATACCTGGATCATGTGGCCATTGACTAAGTGCGTGGCCTGTGACATCACTTCAATTTGCTCTTTGATTTTGGTCTTCTTTCGAATCTTCAAAAGGGCTTCATCGCAAAGAGCAAAGGGATAGATCCGCAAAGGCTGTTGAATTTCAAGCAGCAGATCATAGAAGTAAAACGGGGTACAGGTACTAGCTCTAAAACCCAACTCTTGGCTGTACCCCATACTGTAATCAGCTGTAAATTCGGCTTCTATTAATTGGCGGTAAGTCTCAGGAATATACACCCGATTGTTGCGAGTCCGCACAAATTCAATCGGCCGGTTGATCAGATCACTGAGACGTTTCTTTTCGAGTTTTAGCGTCTTGAGTTCCCGGGCTGCTGCATGAGATGCACTCAAAGAAACCGGTTCATAATCCGCCACTGATTTGATTAAAAAGCGAAACTTATTCTTGTGCACCGCAATATTCTTGTCTTGGGTGGAGTAGTCGGCAAACTGAAAAAAGAAATGCCCCTTTACCCCATACTCTTGGTGCAGCTGAATCAGCTCAAAAAACTGATCAAAAGGATCTTTTTTCTTGTTAGTCACCACCATAAACCGCTCCCGAAATCGAGAGAAACGCAAAGTCAACAGGTCCGAAGTAAACCCCCCAAAGGTGCGCAGAGCCGAGCGTAGGCGTAACGGTGTGACTGCACTACGTTAACAATCGGCGTAAACTTATACTCCCGGCTCTTGTACGTCAAATCCGGAAAGCGAATGGTCAAAACTTTGAGCAATTTGAAGGCCCAGAGATCCACCAAGGGCAACTGTAAAAACCCGTTCTGAAAGGCCATACTGTCGTTGGGCTTAAAACGGCCCAATTCGTCCTTGACGTGCGGAAGGTACTCTTCGTATCGGCTGAGCAGAAAGAAACTAGCTGAGAAAATATCAAAGGGAATATTACTGCGTTCACCCGCCTCAAAGAAACAAGGCAGCTCCTCCCACTTCCCCATTTCGATATGAAAATCATTGATTCCCCGCTCGAACAGCAAATCATTGGCACGAATAAAAAATTCATTCTGCAGGGGCTGCTTGGCGTAGGTGATTTTTGGCCCAGTGTGCTTGATAAAGTCTTCCACCTTGGTGGTGGTCTCAAACTCCACCTGCAGAATGCGATCAAAAACTTGGCGCATGACATAGCTGAAGCGCTGGGTGACTTTATGGGTGTAGATCAGGAGTTTCATGCTGGTCCCAAAGGTACACATTAGCCCCCCACCGAAAAAAGTCACAAAAGCTGTTGATCAGCAAAACTGAAATAGCGGTCAGCTGTGATGATCAGATGATCCAAAAGACGCATCTCAAAATACCCGAGCGCTTGTACCAGTTTCTGGGTAATCTGACGGTCGGCAACGCTGGGCTTCAAACTGCCAGAAGGATGATTGTGCGCCACCACCAGAGCGACCGATCCCAATTCCAAGGCCTTGCGCACCACCAGCCGTATATCGACCAAGGTACCCGTAAGCCCCCCTTTGCTCAATCGCTCTTCGCAGAGGACCAAATGGGCATTGTTCAGGTAAAGCACCCAAAACTCCTCATGGGGTAAAAAAGCGAGGCTCGGCCGGAGAAGCTGATAGGCCTCTTCGCTGGTTCCTATTCTCTTTGGAAGATTTGAAGAACTGATGAGTGCCCTACGTCCTAACTCAAAAGCTGCAGTCAGTCGACTGGCTTTACCTGGTCCCAGCCCCGGAAACTTGAACCAACTGCTCGTTGCCCAGCGCCCCATCTCGGCCAGGCCACCAGGGGAATGAGCCAAACAGTACTGGCTTAAGGCCAAGGCCGATTGCCCTTTGTGTCCGTGGCCGATAAGCAGGGAGAGTAGTTCTGCGCTACTCAACTCATTGACTCCATATTTTAAGAGCCTTTCTCGTGGCAGCTCTTCTTTGCTCCAGTTCCTCATCGAGGGTGTACCGGGTAAGGTCTCCTTCATAAATGCGTTGAAAATTGTACTTTTAAACTACCCAAGCACACTGCAGTATGAAATCACTTTTGGAGGAACCCGCCCACCGCGAAATCCACGCGAGAATCGAAAAACTACACGCCGAACAAGTTCCTGGCTGGGGTAAAATGAGGGTGGCCCAGATGCTACGTCATTGCCAGTTTCCGATCGAAACAGCCATGGGTACTAAGCCCATGCGCTCACCCAATTTGTTGATGAAACTGATTTTTAAGAGCTTCAAAAAGAGCATGTACAATGATAAGCTCTGGAAGCAAGGTCTGCCCACTCCGAAATCTTTTATGGTAGAAGACGACCGGGATTTCAACTACGAAAAGAACCAGCTGTTGAGGCTGGTAGATGACTTTCATGCACTTAAAGTGAAAGAGGATTGGCCCGATCACCCGGCCTTTGGCTCTTTTAGCAAGGAGCAATGGGGCAAGATGCAGTACAAGCACCTCGACCATCACTTGCGGCAGTTTGGGGTTTAACCCTTATTGTTTTTACATCTACATAAAACCATGAAACAAGAATTGTTCTTTTTACTGTTGGCAGGAATCTTCCAATTCCTATTTTTCTGGTACGGTGGACCATGGATGGTTGCCCAAGTCAGAAAAAAGAATCTACGAGCTAATCCACAATGGGACGGAAATGAATCCGACTTTAGGCGAGGTTTCTATCGATTTGGGATTATTTTTTTTCGAACTTTTGCTGTTCTCGGAGCTATTGGTACTAGTTTGGTTATTGTCATGGCTATTTTAGAATCTTAACGCGTAAATCGCGTCTAAAACTTCTCCACCAAAGCATTCAGATCAAAGCCTCCGTAATTCCCGGAGCTCATCATGAGGAGCGCCAGATTCTGCGGCTCTATTTTTAGTAGTTCTTCCGCAAGCTCAGCGGGATTGGTAAAGACCCTGAGATCTTCTCTTCCAAAGGCAGCCTTAATTTCATCAGGACTGATTTCTTCCAGTCGCTTGATCTTAATCGCTTCAGGTGAATAAAACACCCAGGCCTTATCGGCAGCGTCCAGACTTCCTTTGTACTGCTGCACAAATTCAGCGTTCAAACTGCTATAGGTATGTAATTCTAAGCAGGCGTGCACGGTATGGCCGGCGTACTGTTCCTTCACTGCACTGGTGGTTGCCTTCACCTTGCTCGGAGAGTGAGCAAAGTCTTTAATTAAGATGCCTTTAGAGGACTGGGCAAGAGTTTCCAGGCGACGAGATGCGCCCTTAAAGGATTGGATTGCCTCGTAAAAGTCATCCTCATCCACGCCCATGTGTTGGCAGATCCATTTGGCGCCCGCCAGGTTATTCAGGTTGTGGGCCCCAAAGATTTCGACCGGCAAAGGACCTTCTTCCGTATCCAAATAGGTTTCTCCCCCTTCTACAGAATAGGGATGGGTTTTATAAGCCAGTTTGCGAATGGGCTTTTGGCTGCTCAAAACAACTCGACTGAGTTCTGGGTCTTCGCTGTTATAAGTCAAACTCCCGCCCATTTCAATGGAATCGATAAACAGGCTGAACTGTTCCAGGTAGTTTTCGTAAGTCGGAAAAACATTGATATGATCCCAGGCGATGCCGCTCAACAGGGCAATATTGGCCTTGTACAAATGAAACTTAGGCCGGCGATCGATGGGTGACGATAAATACTCATCCCCTTCCAGAACAATGAATTGGTTTTCGCTGGTCAGGTGCACCATGCGATCAAAACCTTCCAACTGGGCTCCTACCATATAATCCACCGCGATATCGTGGTAATTCAATACGTGAAGAATCATGGAAGTGATGGTCGTTTTTCCGTGACTTCCTCCAATCACCACACGCGTTTTGTCTTTGGATTGCTCGTACAAAAACTCGGGATAGGAATAAATCGACACCCCCAATTCCTGCGCCTTTAACAGCTCTGGATTGTCCGGTTTGGCGTGCATTCCCAGGATAACTGCATCGAGTTCGGTGGTGATTTTTTCCGGGTACCAACCAAAGGCTTCTGGCAGCAAGCCGGCTCTATGAAGACGGCCCTTGGAGGGATCAAAAATAGTATCGTCGCTTCCGGTGATTTGGTACCCCTTGTGCTGAAGGGCGAGGGCCAGGTTGTGCATAGCACTGCCCCCGATGGCAATAAAGTGAATGCGCATAAGTCAATTTGTACTCCAAAGATAGCAGTTTGCCCCCTTCCCTCACCCGCAAGTACAATTCCCTCATTCACCTTTAGGCTTCGGCCCATCTTTTGCTACCTTTAATTCAAATATACCTGCCATGCACAAGCACTTAGTACTTCTCTTTTGTTTCTTCTTCGCCCTCCAGGGAATCCATGCACAGGAGCTTCCGCCGAACTACAATGAAGACTGGCAGAAGGTTTATCGTTTTGAGTTGGAAGACTTGCCTCGTTCAGCACTAGAAATTGTAGATCAGATTCAACGCAAGGCGAAAAAAGATAAAAACAGCCCTCAGCTGATTAAAACACTGATGTACCAAAGCAAGTTTTCTCTGCTTTTGGAGGAAGAAGCGCAGTTAGAGGTCGTACGCCGTTTGGAAACGGAAATCGCTCGAGCCAAATCTCCTGACAAACAACTCTTACAGAGTATTTTGGCCGATCTCTATTGGCAGTATTACCAAGGCAACCGATGGAAACTTCGCAATCGAACGGCCACTGAGCAAGTGGTGAATGAGGATTTTCGCACTTGGGATAGCCACAGATTGATCGAACAAACCCATGCGCTGCATCAGGCCAGCTTAACCAATGACAAAGCGCTTAAAGAAGCTTCCATCCTGCAGTATGCCGCTCTCCTCAAAAGAGCTCCAGGCAGTCAAAAATTCCAGCCCACTCTTTTTGATTTTATCTCGCAGAGAGCCCGGGTATTCTACTCGAATGAAGAGAGTAGTGTTTCTTATCCTGCGGACCAATTCGTCATTAAAGACCCTTTGGCCTGGGCGACTAATAAGGACTTTATACAATGGAACATCCCTCGAGACAGTACGCTTTCTTTCCAAAGAGAGGCCTTACTAATTCTGCAAAACCTGACTCGTTTCCACCTCAACAATAACCAACTGGCGTTATCGCAACTGACCCTAGATCGACTGGAATACGTCAAGTCCAAGATGGTGGGAACAGTGGTAGAAGCGGATTTTGAAAAAGCTTTAAAGCAAAATCTTGAGACCTTCTCTGCAACAGAGCAAGCCCCTTTCTTACTTCGATTGGCTCGCCTCTATTACCAGCAAGGCAAAAGGACCCAAGATGAAAACGGGTACCCAAGGGCACTGCAATTGACCCAATCCATTCAAACGGATTATCCCAAAACTAGAGAAGCGCTTTGGGCATCCAAATTGCAAAAGGCGATTCTGAATCAAGAATTGCGAATGAAAACCGAAGAATACCTGCCCTTGAATACTCCGGGAAGGTTATTCATAGAGTTTAGGAATTTAGATCAGCTGCATTTTCAGGTATTGGAGATCAATGCCGAAAAGTACGCCCTTCTTCGAAACATTACGAACGACTCTCTTCGCAGAGAGTTCTTTAAAAAACTTCCCCTTAGGAAAAAATGGAAGGCGAGTTTACCCCAAACAGACGACTACAAAAAACACTCTACAGAGACTCTCCTCCCAGCCATGCCCTCGGGCTGGTACGTAGTCATCGCTAGCCAAGAAAAAGCCTTGGGCGACCAGAACACTTACAGTTACGCGACTTACCAATCGACGAACCTGAGTCTCTTGAAAACTCCTCGCCAAAACAAAAGTCTTTTTGAAGTGGTGGATAGAAGAAATGGGGCTCCAGTGGCCTCCGCTGATGTGCGGTTCAAATCCAATACGAAGAATCAAAAACTCAACCATTCCTTCAAAACCAATACGCAAGGCTTTTTTACCTATCAGGTCCCCAGATACTACTCCGGGGTAACGGCTCACGTCAGTACAACAGATGACAAGGCGGTTTTCGGAGAACACTACCTATCAGAAAACTACACCAGAAGAAACCGCAGAGAGCCCAGTAACATTCGGGTCAAAACCTTTCTGTTCACCGATCGGAGTATTTACCGACCGGGTCAGAAATTATTTTTCAAGGCCTTGGTCCTTCAATATCCGGAAGATCATCCCGAAAAAGCCACTCCTCTGACGAAAGAATTTGTAGAAATCTACATCGAGGATCCCAATGGGGACGAAGTCGGAAGTCTCGAGCTGCAGCTCAACGAATTTGGTACGGTGGCAGGAGAGTTCCAAATTCCCCTCTCTGGCCTCACAGGCCAATACAGTATTGAAATCGATGAAGGCTATGAGTCGAGTGATTTCTACGATCGCAAAGATTATGACGGTTTTGACAGTCAATGGTACCGCATTGCTGTTGAAGAATACAAGCGGCCTCGCTTCGAAACCACTTTTGAAGCTCTGGAGGGGAGCTACAAAGTCAACGATAGTGTACAGGTAAACGGAGAAGCCAATTCCTTCGCTGGCAGTGCCGTTAGTGAGGCCAAGGTGAGCTATCGCGTAGTGCGAAAACCACAATACCCAGCCTGGTACCGCTGGTATTATCCGGATATCTCGACCGCCGAAGCCGAAATTCTTCAGGGTGAAACCACCACAGACGCACAAGGTCGTTACAGCATCACCTTCAAAGCAAAGCCCGATCTTGAGGCCGATCCCACAGGCCTACCGGTCTTTCGCTACACTCTTTATGCGGATGTCACGGACCTCAACGGAGAAACCCGAAGCGCACAGACGACGGTCAACATAGGGTATCATAGCCTTCTTGCCGAGCTAGTCGTTCCTACAGAAATGCAGCGCACTCAAAAAAAGGAGAAGATCGGCTTTCGGACCGAAAATCTGAATGGAGAAGCCGTCCCACTGAAAGGAAGTATTGCCGTCTACAAGCTTCAGCCCCCCCAATCGGTCTTGCGTACACGACTCTGGGAGGAGCCCGAAATCCAAGGGTTTACAGAAGAAGAGTTTCGGCGTCTTTTTCCGCATGACCCTTACACAGAAGAAGAAGCCGAGGTTATTCATTGGCCGAAAGGAAAGAAGGTATGGGAAAAATCCTTTGACACTTCTATTCAAAAAGAACTGCTCTTTGGAAATACACGCCAATGGGAAACAGGTCTGTATATCGTTGTTCTGACAAGCCGAGATGAGCAAGGACTGGAAGTTAAGGATGAGAAACGGTTCTTGCTAGCCGACAACAAGTCCAAACAGGTTTCGGACAATACGCCTTTCGAATTTCAGCTCGACAAACCCACATACACCCCCGGCGAAGAAGTCATACTTCGGGTTGGAACGGCACTTCCAAACCAACACCTGGTTGTAGAATTGGAAGAGGATAGACAAGTGATTGGAAGATATCCGCTAAAGCTGAACGCAGAACTCCAAGAACTGCGGTTTCCTACCAAAAAAGAGGGTGACTTCTTTATCAAATACCACTGGGTGGGCATGAATGAACTTTTCCAAGGCCAGATCAAAGTCACTGTTGCCGAAGCGCCTGAAGTACTTGAAATTGAAACAAAGAGCTTCAGAGATAAACTGCAGCCCGGACAAAAGGAAAGTTGGTCCTTTCAAATTAAAAAAGGCGAAAAAGGCGCCGCTGCAGAAGTCCTGGCATCGATGTACGATACCTCTCTGGATCTGTTTCGCCCCCACAATTGGACCTTTAACAACTCCTCCCGCCGTTACACCTATTCGATTGGCAACACGACAGACTTCAAGAGTTTCGGGACACGGCATTTTTTGAATTACGGGTACCGATCAACCTTCTTTAGATACGGCTCTCCCCTGAGAAGCCGCCTGAATTGGTTCGGTCTAAATATGTTCTATACGTCCTCCACCCAAAGAAGCTATGTGCAGGAACTCAGAAAACTAGGAGAAGATTTAAGTTCAAACGGCGGGGATGTTGTTTACGCCAAAACCATTAGCGGAGTGGTTACGGCCTCCGACGGTCTTCCTCTGCCGGGAGTGAATGTAGTTGTCGTAGGTACCAGTCGGGGAACCCAAACCGATTTCGATGGTTACTATTCCATCGGGGTAGAAGAAGGCGACGTCCTGCGTATTTCTTACATCGGGTTTAAGGAAATAGAAAGAGACACCTATGAATCCTCCAAAATGGATATATCATTGGAAGAGGATGCCCAACTACTTCAGGAAGTTGTGGTAACGGGTTATAGTACAGGATTGCGCTCAGAGCTTGGAAACGCCAAAATGGCCATCGCAGAGAATGACGAAGATCGTATGTTGGCGGTTGCAGAAAGATCATCACAAGGCCAGGTTGCGGGCCTGGCTATCCCTTCCGCACCGGAGGCAGCAGAAGCATCCCAGCCCAGTCCTGACCTCTCTGGCATTCAAGCACGTACCAATCTCCAAGAGACTGCCTTTTTCTTCCCGCAACTCAGAACCAACAAAAAAGGAAATGTAAGCTTTGAATTTACTTCGCCTGAAGCCCTAACCCGTTGGAAACTCCAACTCTTTGCGCACAATAAAGAAATGATCTTGGGGCAAAAAACCCTGACGACGGTCACCCAAAAGGAATTGATGGTACTCCCCAATGCTCCCCGTTTTTTACGGGAGGGCGATACAATCGTATTCAGTACAAAAATTGCGAGTTTGCTCCCAACCGAAATGCAAGGGTATGCACAGTTAGAGCTAAGTAATCCTTTTACCGGGGAATTATTGGACTCCGCCATGAGCAATACGATGGGAACCCAAGAGTTTACAATCCAGCCTAAAGGAAACACAGCTCTCCATTGGACCCTTATCATCCCCAAAGGACTCGAAGCCGTTCAGTACAGAATTGTTGCCAAAGCCGGTAACTTTTCTGATGGAGAACAAAATGTCTTACCGGTCCTAACGAACCGGATGTTAGTCACCGAAAGTCTACCCTTATGGGTTAGAAGTGGCCAAGAAAAGACCTTCGAACTCGACAAGCTGGCTAGTACCACATCGACAACCCGAACGAATCACCAGTTGACATTAGAAATCACCTCTAACCCGGTCTGGTATGCGGTTCAGGCACTGCCCTATTTGATGGAATATCCTTATGAATGCGCTGAACAGACCTTTTCACGCTACTACGCCAACAGCTTGGGGGCCTACATCGCCAATAGCAATCCCAAGATCAAAGCGGTCTTTGCCGAGTGGAAGGACAGCGAGGCTCTGGAAAGTGCGCTAGAAAAGAATCAAGAACTCAAGTCCTTGATCATTCAAGAAACCCCGTGGCTGCGGGACGCCCAATCCGAAAGCGAGCAGAAAAAACGGATTGGACTGCTGTTTGATTTGGTCCGCTTGGAGGAACAACAAGAAAGCACCCTAAAAAAACTGCAGGAGATGCAGATGTCGGATGGCGGGTTCCCCTGGTTTAAAGGGTCGCGATATCCCAACCGTTACATCACCCAGCACATCGTGAGCGGCTTTGGCCACTTGCAAAAACTCACTGGTCAAAAACAAGAAGCCTGGGGCGAGATGATGGAGGAAGCTGTCAGGTATTTGGACTACGAGATTCACGACGATTACCAGAAACTGCTTAAAACCGCTAAAAAGCTTCGAGACAAGGCCAAAACAAAGCAGAAAGGTCTAGAAGCAGAGCAGAAATTTATGGCCCAGCGGCACATTTACCAGACCCAGCTGTACTACCTCTATCTGCGCAGCTTTTATCCCGAGGTTGAGGTGCCCAAAAACACCCAGCTGGCCATAGACTACTACCTGAATCAGGCCAAGAAGTACCACCTGGATTTTTCCCTCTACTCCAAGGGACTGAACAGCATGATTCAGCAGCGCAATGGCGACACAGCGCTGGCACAATCCATCTGGAAATCACTGCTTGAAAACAGCACCGAAAATGAAGAACTTGGCTTGTACTGGAAAAGCAATACTGCTGGTTGGTCCTGGTATCAGGCTCCTGTAGAAACCCAAGCTCTGCTGATAGAAGCAGCACATGAGGTATTAGCGGAAGACGCTGCAAAAATCAAGACCATTGATGCCATGAAAACCTGGCTATTGAAAAATAAGCAGACCAACAGATGGCCAACCACCAAAGCAACGACCGAAGCGATTTATGCCATTTTGATGAACGGTTCCGATTGGCTTGCCGAAGAAAACCAGCTTGAGGTGGTTTGGGGAGAAATGGCCGTTTCACCACCTGCAGAGGATATTCAGGCGGGAACTGGCTATTACAAGATCCGCCGGGATAAGAAGGAAGTCAACCCCAATTTGGCCAAAGTGACTCTAAAACAAAGAGGAAAAGGCATCGCCTGGGGAGGCTTGTACTGGCAATACTTTGAGGATCTGGATAAAATAACCTCAGCAGAAACACCTCTGCAATTGTCCAAAAAACTCTTCCGAAAAGAAAATACTCCGGAAGGTGAAAAACTCTTCGCCCTAGAAGAAGGTAGAGCGCTAAAACTCGGCGACCTCATCCGGGTGCGGATCGAAATCAAAGTAGATCGCGAAATGGAGTTTGTGCATATGAAAGATATGCGAGCCGCTGGCTTAGAACCTGTGGATGTTCTTTCCAAATACAAATACCAAGACGGTCTGGGATATTACCAGAGCACAAGAGATGCTGCGACCAACTTCTTCTTTGATCGCTTACCGAAAGGGGTATTCGTATTTGAGTACGACCTGAGGGTGAATAATGCCGGGCAGTTCAGCAATGGAATCACCACCATTCAATGCATGTATGCACCTGAATTCACCAGCCATTCAGAAGGAGTTCGTATCGAGGTGGTTAACGAATAAGCACCTTGCCCAGGTGGGTGTCCTCACCCGCCTGAAGCTTGACGACATAAAGTCCACTGTTCAGGGTGCTGAGATCCAATTGCATATCCTCCGAAGAAACGGATTGGCTCAGCACACGTACGCCGTTGATGGAAAAAACATCGGCCTGCATTTGAGTGGATTCCGTTCGAAGGCAAACCTCAAACGAGCCGTCCGTGGAAGGGTTGGGGTAGAAAAACACCTTGGACCGCACACAAAACTGTTCTTGCGGGCTTTGTCCCGAGTTATCGCCGGTGGAGCTTTCGTCATCCCCGGTATCATCTGGTAAACCTCCATCATCTTCCGTCGTATCGTCCTCGGTGGTATCGTCATCCATGGGATCCTCTTCTTCCTCCTCCTCTTCGGGTTCATCAGCAGGTCCCAATTGTAAATCGATGAGTTCACCCGTGCCTTCAATCAGCATATAGGTTTTATCGGCTTCTACATTTTGAATGATATCCACTGTACCGGAAGGCCAGGTCACTTTGAGGTATTCCGCAGTGGTAGCACTTCCCATCCCGAAAAATTCAGTATCCGAGAATTGACCCAGATAACTTTCTCCACAAAGGGCGTAGTTGTATTGAGAGCTGCCACTTACACGCAATTCTAAGGTACTTCCAAACCCAAAGGAATTACTATCCAGTCCAGCGAGTTTGATTTTGAGGTAGTGGTTATCGTTGGTCGTTTGGTTTTCCCATAAAAAATTGGGCTCACTGTCGTTCATAACCAGGATATCCGGGTAGCCATCGTTGTTGAAATCCCCAATGGCATTGGCAAAACTGGTGCGGTTGTCTCCTTCCAAACCGATTCCACTGGGAATAGAAAAGCTGCCGTTTTGGTTTTCGTAAAAGGCCGAGGGCAAGCGGGTATCAGCTCCTCCATTGAGCATACCACTTACGTAGATATCGAGGTCGGTATCGTTATCGGCATCGATAAAGGCAGCTCCCCAGGCAATACTCAAAAACTCCACCCCCAGTTCCGGCGCTACATTGGTAAAGGTGCCGTTCTGGTTGTTGCGCAAGAGGTAGTTTCCTTCCGTAGTATTGGTAACATAAATATCAGGCCAACTATCGCCGTTGTAATCCCCAATCGTGGTGGACATCGCATCGATGATTATGCCCGCGCCGCTTTCGGCTGATACGTCCGTAAAAGTCAGGTCGCCGTTGTTGCGATACAAGAGGTTTTCTTTGGTGTATTTATCGTTGGAAACATAGATGTCTACATCTCCATCTTTGTCGTAATCAAAGAAGCTTGCACAAAACGAAAGGTAATTCTCGTCACTGATTCCGGCGGTTTCGGATATATCTACAAAGGTACCTCCTTCATTGAGGTACAAACGATTGGGTTGATTCCGCGCTCCCACATCTCGGTGGGTGATAAACAAATCGAGATCCCCGTCGTTATCGATGTCTCCAAAGGCCACCCCGTAAGTAAAGCGATCATCCAAATAAAGACCACTGCCCTGGGTGACGTCTTTCATGACCATATTGCCATTGTTGGCGTAGAGTCTGTTGTAGCCGTTGATGCTGCTGGCAAAAAAATCCAGGTCCCCATCGTTATCGTAATCAACCCACATGACCTGCTTGGTTTCGAAGAGGTCATTGATTCCTAAATCAACCTCCATAAAGCTGCCCTCTACATTCCGGAAGAAGCGAACGGGTTGACCTGCTTCCGTGGCATAGGTCAAGTCGTCCCAGCCGTCTTGGTCAAAATCCATAAACGAAACTCCTCCGCCCAGGTAACTTTGCCCATAGGAATAGCCCGCTCCCAGGGCAGCAGCTCGGTCACTAAAACCCAGTTGCGCCTGAACCAGACAAGCAAACGATAACAAAATGATTAATAGGTAGTTCTTCTTCATAGCCCCAGAATTTCCTAAACCGTTAAAGTTAAGAAACTGTTAACGATTACCAAATTTTGAAGGGTAAAGCATGGATAAAATCGCTGGCTTTTTTTATTGGTATCTTTTGAGTTCAAATAAAAAACAATGAACCTAAAAGACATCCCTTCCAAAGAAATAATGCCGGGCTATCACGGTAAACTCGTCCACGGCGAAAAAATGAGCTGGGCCTTTTGGACCGTCGAAGAAGGTGCAGAAGTTCCTGAACACTTCCACCCGCACGAACAAATCATGCACGTGGTGGAAGGGGAATTTGAATTTACGCTTGGAGGAAAAACCAAAGTCTACATCCCAGGAGATGTGGTTCACATCCCCTCCAACACTCCACACGGAGGCAAAGCCCTGACGCCCTGCGAACTGATGGATGTTTTTAGTCCTGCACGCGAGGAGTACAAATAATTTCCAGAGCACATTATGTAACAATTGGGGTAAAATAGCTTCTTGTAGAAGAGGCCTTTCTCTACCCCATTAAAACCAATTCTATGCACATTGATTTACGGAGTAAACGAGCTCTAGTGGGAGGCAGTAGCCGAGGCATTGGTCGTGCCATTGCAGAGCAACTTGCCAAATCCGGAGCCTCTGTTTGTGTGATGGCCCGTTCAGAAGACAAACTAAAAGCTCTTATAAACAAGCTGCCTACTGATCAAGGTCAAAAGCACCACTGCCTGGCCATTGATTACCACCAGCAATCCGATTACCAAAAGAAGATCAAAGAATACCTCTTGTCTAACCCGGTGGATATTTTGGTCAATAACACCCAAGGCCCTCCAGGGGGAGGAGCTTTGGAACAGGATTTAGAAGCCTACCAAAGTGCCTTTGATTTGCTTTTTAAATCGGTCGTTTTCACCACCCAAGAGGTCTTGCCTCATATGCAAAAACAAGGTTGGGGACGCATCATCAATGTGGCTTCCGTCTCTGTACAGGAACCTTTGAATTATTTGGCCCTTTCTAACAGTATTCGAGCCGCGGTAGTCACCTGGGGAAAAACCCTGGCCACTGACGTAGCCGCCCAAGGCATTACCGTAAACAGTATACTGACTGGCTACTTTGACACCGATCGCATCGCCCAACTCAACGCCCAAAAGGCGAAAAAAATGGGGGTAGACCCGGCCGAGGTTCGGAAGGCCATGGAAAACCAAGTCCCCATGAAACGGATTGGAGATCCGGCAGAATACGGTCACTTGGTTGCTTTTTTAGCCTCCGACAAGGCCTCCTATCTCACTGGAACCAAAATCCCCTTGGACGGGGGGTTACTTAAATCATTATAAGCCTATGAATCACTTTCGGTCCCTCTTTTCGCAATTAAAATTCAACCCAGCGCTGGGTCTGTTTTTAATTCTGCTTTTTGGGGTACCGAGGTTCGCTGCCGTACTCTGGGCCAATCAAGGAGGTGACTACCGCTATGTGGCTCTGCTTTTTGTTGCCATGTGGTTGCTGCCCTACATCCTCCTCAATAAATCCGGGCGGGAAGAAATCGGGCTTAAAAAGCCAGCAAAAACCTTTGGATTTATTTGGCTCTGCCACTTGGCATTCTATTGAGCACATTCGTTTGGTGGGCCGGAGATCGACTCTACGGGTCCGAAATCAGCAATTGGTATGTCTACATCAGTCAGAGTTACGACCTACCCGCCAGTTTCTCCGGAGCACAGGAATACTTGATGTACTTCCTGGTTTTTGCGGGGACCAGCATGGTCTTTAGCCCCATAGGCGAAGAAATACTTTACCGCGGATTTATCCACCGCTGTTTTTCCGAAAAGTACGGCGATAAAAAGGCCGCTTATATTGACAACTGGGCCTTTGCCTTAACTCACCTGGCCCACTTCGGGATCATCTACCAGGCAGGGCAATGGGAAATCCTATGGATACCTGCACTCGTTTGGGTGGCCTTGATGTCCAGGGCGGCACGCTTGTTTTCGACTTGTAGAAGAGGATCGAATTCGGTATGGACGGCGGTCATCGCCCACGCGGGCTTTAACCTGGCTATGAACTACTTTATTTTCTACCACATTCTCCCACCCGTGAGTTAGAAACTCATCTTGTCTTTGAACTGGGCGGATTGACGGCGAGAAACCTCCACCTCTTCCCCGTTTTTCATCTCGAGTTTGAGCTTTCCGTTGAACCAAGGGGTAATTCCGGCAATGAATTCGGTATTGACAATCTGCTGGCGGTTGGCCCGGAAGAACTGGGCCTCTGGCAACTTATCTTCAATCTGCTGTAAGGACTTATACAAGAGTGGAGAATGCTCCTTAAAGTGCACCCGCGTGTAGTTCCCTACAATTTCGAAAAGTTGAATTTCTTCAATTCGCACCAGCCAGCAAGCTTCCCCATCTTTGATAAAAATCTGGCTCTGGTTGCTTAAACGGCCGCCGCCGCTTTCGTCAGAAGACTGCTCTTCCCCGGCCATCTGAGACCTCACCTTGTCTAAGGCTTTGGCAAATCGGTCATCACTAATGGGCTTCAGCAGATAATCCAAGGCGTTGTACTCAAAAGATTTGATGGCGTATTCATCAAAGGCCGTGGTAAAGACGGTGATGGGAACTTCGTCCAGCATTTCCAGCAATTCGAAGCCGTCCTTCTCAGGCATATTGATATCCAAGAAAAGCAAATCCGGAGCCTCTTTTTGAATAAGAGCCAGACCATCGTCTACGTTTTCGGCTTCCCCAACCAATTCTACATCGGAATGGGCTTTCAAAAGAGCCTTGAGCTCATTTCGAGCCAAGCGAGAATCTTCTACTATAACGGCGCGAATGCTGCTCATAAGACCGGAATATCAATGCGGGCCACTACCTCGTCGCTTTCTTCTTTGAGCTCGAATTGGGCCTTGTTTCCATAGAGGAGTTTGAGGCGTTGGCGAATATTCTTAAGTCCCAATTGGGTGGAATCCTTCGCAATCTGAAGTTTTCCGGTATTGCGAACCTCGATGTGCAGATCTTGATCCTTTTTAGTTACGGATAGATGAATACGCCCCCCTTCCTTGAGGTTACCCAAACCGTGCTTTACCCCGTTCTCTACCAATAACTGAATGACCATTGGCGGAATTTGGACCCCTTTGGAATCCTTCCCCACGGATTCTTCATATGTCAACCGGTCTTCAAACTGAATCTTAGAAAGTTCAATATAGTTGCGGACCATGTCAAGCTCCTGTTCGACGGTAATCCCATTTTGGGAGTTGCTGGTCAGGGAATAACGCAGCATTTCTGAAAGTTTGGTCAGCATATCACGAGCCCGATCCACATCCTCCAACATCAACCCCCGGATATTGTTCAAACTGTTGAACATAAAATGCGGATTGATTTGGCCCTTCAGGGTATTGAGTTGGGCCTCTTTTAAAGTATCATTCATCTCCAAACGTTCAATCCGGGCTTGATTGGCATTGATCAACAACTTGATTACCAGGTAGCAGATAGCCCACATCGCAACGGTCAGCAATGAGCTAAATATCAACAGGAAAACGCTGTTGTAGCTTTTAAAAAAGATCAATTCCTTTTCGGAAATTTCAGGCCCTAACTTCCCGTAGGTAAAACCGATTAAAAAGTTTAGAAGAGCATATAAGGCCACAGCCCCTATCACGTATATAGAAGCCCGGACAAAATCTTCTATCTGTGGGTTTTTAAAATTGACTTTTCTCTTGAGAAAATAACGCAGCGGTGTCGTTGCTCCTATGCCTATTAAGGTACCAGCAATCGACGTAAATAATACAAAGGAGGTGCTCATCCCCTTAAGGGCTAAAGCAGAAAATAAGTTTAAAAAGGACCAGCCTCCGATTTGAAGAATCCAGAAAGCACGGGTCTGTGTCTGAGGGGTAATACGCATCTTAAATGAATTGCGCCAGGAGTGTTCCAAAGGCGTATCCCAGTCCAAACGTGACCAAGATTGTTCCAAAAGTAACACCAAATACCCGAAGTGTGGATGGCTGAGTTTTCATGAGGCGGATAATAAAATGGCTGAAGATACCGGCACCTCCGGTAATTGCACTTCTGGAGAGGGAAGCACCGGTAATCTTGTCAGCAATGGTTGAGTTGATTGATCTCTTTTCTGTTTTGTAGGAGATTAGGCAACAGCCGCTTCTCCTCGGTGGAAGACCACAGTACCCACTAGCGTAAATCCAGCGTAGACCGGCAAGAAGAACTCCAAGAGGTTTCCGGCTAGCACTGCACCGGTTACTCCGGCGAGTGTACTAAGGGCTCCAATAGCTAAAACAGTTTTTTTGGTGGCATCTAAATTTTTCATGATTGATCGATTTTGATTGATTGATGATTGTTCTTTATAGACGATTGATGTTTCAAAATATAACATTCAATATCAGACTGATAAGTAACTTGAATAGGATAAACATGTTCGTTTTGATGATTGATTACGAGACAAATCTATTGCAGAAGCCAGCGGACATCAATGAAATTATGACCAGCGGTCAAAAGCTTGGAGTGAACGGTCAAAAGAATCGACCGAAACCGAAAAAAGGAGAATTAAGGGGTGTTAGATTCGAAAGGATACTTGTCTAATGTCCTTAAAACCAAATTTCTAAGCTGCTCCTCTCTTTGGGATGGTTTCCAGTTTTCGCTGAAGGGGCCAAGCGCTCTTGCCTCCCAAATCACTTCTTGTTCGCGAAAATCCACCACCAAAAAGGTTATTCGTCGTTTTTGGGAACGTCCATTCAGAGGAATACCCACTTGCACACCGCCACCTACCTGGCCACCGGTACCGCCGACCCCAACGCCCACCGCATTGCCAGAGGATTCCACCAATTCAGCTTGTACGTCGATGATCACATCCGGCAGGGGCTTCTTGCGCCAACCCTTGCTGGTCAATACGGAATCCATCATGCGGTACAAGCGTCTTTCGTCCAATTCGCTCAGTCCAGTAGGACCTTCATTTTGGTATTGATAGGTGCGGACTTCAGACAAGGGGGCGTCTGCATCGTAATCCGTTCGAACCGAAACGGCAGAACAGGAGGTCAATAAGAGTAGAAAAATAAAGGGCAGAAATAAACGACTCATAGCCTTATAAAGATACGCTATTCCGCGTTCTTATCCGGGCTGATAATTTCCCACAAGGCGTCTTTAAGCGGCTGTAAACCCTGTTGGGCAACAGAAGAAATAAAGTGTACCGGGACATCTTTAAAGGTTTCGCGAACCTCCTCTTTGAGCATGCTCTCTAATTCTTCATCCAAGAGGTCCGTTTTGCTGATGGCCACCAAACGGCTCTTGTCGAGCATCTCCGGATTGTAGCGCTCCAATTCAGAAAGAAGCACCTCGTATTCTTTACGTAAGTCTGGACTATCGGCCGGTAGCAAGAACAAAAGGGTCGCATTGCGTTCGATATGCCGCAAAAAATAGTGTCCCAAGCCTTTTCCTTCGGCCGCCCCTTCAATAATCCCGGGAATATCAGCCATCACAAAGCTGTGAAATCCACGGTGCTTAACAATACCGAGATTGGGTTTGAGGGTGGTAAAAGGATAGTCCGCAATTTTGGGTTTGGCTGCCGTCAATACCGAGAGTAAGGTCGATTTTCCGGCATTCGGAAAGCCCACCAAACCTACATCAGCCAGCACCTTTAACTCGAGGGTGATGTCTTTTTCTTCACCCGGACGTCCAGGTTGAGCATAACGTGGGGTTTGGTTTGTCGGAGATTTGAAGTGGGAGTTTCCTTTTCCTCCTAAGCCTCCAGGAAGAAGGATTTCTTCCTGCCCTTCTTCAGTAATTTCATAGAGTACAGTATTGGTTTCTGTATCTCGGATAACCGTACCCAATGGGACCTCCAAAATGATGTCTTCTCCTTGGGCTCCTGTACTGTTGCTTTTTCCGCCATGTTCCCCATGCCCAGCCTTAAAATGCCGCTTGAACTTGTAGTTTAGCAGGGTCCAGAGGTTTTTATTTGCCCGGACCAAGACGTGCCCTCCGCGGCCACCATCTCCTCCATCCGGACCTCCTTTGGCCACGAACTTCTCACGCCGCAAATGCGTCGATCCCTGCCCTCCTTTTCCGGAAGCCACATGGATTTTAACGTAGTCAACAAAGTTGCCTTCGGTCATGAGAAATTAAATAAGTGAGTCGCTTACTTGGGCAATTGATCAATGATCGCACTTAAGCGCTCAGTGATTTCTTCAATAGCTCCGATACCACTAATGCTGTGGAATTTTCCTTGATTGGTATAGTAATCCTTTAGCGGCGCTGTTTTTTCGTTGTACTCCGCAAAGCGGTTGCGGATCTTGGACTCGTCCTGATCATCCGAACGTCCACTTTCCTTTCCTCTTTCGAGTAGACGCAGAGTAAGCACCTCATCATCCGCTTCCAGCGCAACACAACCATTGACCATCATCCCTTTGGATTCCAAGAACTGGTCCAAGGCTTCGGCCTGAGCAGTGGTTCGCGGAAAGCCATCAAAAATGAATCCGGCAGCTTCCGGGTTGCGCTCCACTTCTTCCTGCAGCATATCAATGGTGACCTGATCAGGAACCAAATCGCCCGCATCGATGTAGGACTGAGCCAACTGCCCCAGTGCAGTTTTGTTCTTCATATTGTAGCGGAAAAGATCTCCGGTAGAAATATGGACCAGGTTGTATTTTTCTTTTAGGATTCCGGCTTGGGTACCTTTACCGGCCCCAGGTTTCCCGAAAATCACCAAATTCATCATATCGGTTTGTTTTAACTGATAAACAGCGGTTAAATTCCGCCCCAATTCATTATAATCCAATCCATAACCAACTATGAAGCGGTTTGGAATCTCCAAGCCCACATAGTCGATATTGTACTCTCCATTGTAGATTTCGGACTTGTAAAACAACGAGGCAATGCGGAACTCCTTTACATTGGTATTGGTAAAGAGATGCACCAATTCCTGCAAGGTCCGCCCTGTATCGATGATATCTTCCAAAATCACCACACTTCGACCGTCAATATCTTCCGAAACATCCAACAGGGTTTCAACGATGCCGGTGGAAGTGAGTCCCTGGTATGAACTGAGCTTGACAAAACTAACTTCACAATCGTGCGGATAGGCCTTTAAAAAGTCCGAAACGAACATAAAAGAGCCGTTGAGGACTCCCACAAAAATGGGAACCTCATCCTTGTAATCCGCCGCAATTTTCTCGGCCAGGCTGCCAACGGCCTCCTGGATTTCTTCCTCCGAGAGAAAAAGCTCGAAATAAGAGTCGTGAAGTTTAATCAAGGTCGCTTGTTCATTGGGGTCGACAAAGATACATTTTTTTATTCCAGCCCGGGTAGAGCTAGGCAGACAGGAGTGAAGAATCGTATAATTCACCGTATTTTTGAGTTTTAAAGCACTATGAGTACACCCTATTTTTCTTCTGATTTCAAGCTGGGCATTCTGGGCGGTGGACAGCTGGGCAAAATGCTCCTGTACGAAACACGCAAGTGGGATGTCTATACCCGGGTTATGGACCCCTCTCCGGAGGCCCCTTCTCGACTGGCATGCAACGAATTTATTCAAGGGGACCTACTGGACTTCGATGCAGTCTACCAATTCGGTAAAGGACTGGATTTGTTGACCATCGAGATCGAGAATGTCAATTTGGACGCTTTGGAAAAACTGGAAGAAGAAGGGCTTAAAGTCTATCCGCCGACACGGAACCTGCGGACCATTCAAAACAAGGCCACTCAAAAGCTTTTTTATACGGACAAGGGAATTCCAACCTCCCCTTTCACCCGTTTTGCCTACACCTCAGAAATCAAAGACAGTATGACCAACGGAGGCGTTCAATTGCCTTTTGTCTGGAAGAGTGCTTCCATGGGCTACGACGGTCGTGGAGTAAAGATTATCCGTAAGTTGGAGGATTTGGACGGGCTTCCCAATGTGGAATGTATTGCTGAAGAGTTGGTGGATTTTAAAAGCGAACTAGCGGTGGTGGTTGCACGTAACCCGTCTGGGCAGGTCGCCAATTACCCGGTGGTCGAAATGGAATTTCACCCGGAAGCGAATCAGGTAGAATTCGTCATCTGCCCGGCTAATATCGATTCTAAGCTGGCCCACAAGGCGCAGGAATTGGCCTTACAGGTCTCCGAAGCCTATGGTCATGTCGGTCTCTTGGCGGTCGAAATGTTCCTGACCAAAGACGATCAGGTACTGGTCAACGAGGTCGCTCCACGGCCCCATAACAGTGGTCACTTCAGCATTGAAGGGAGCTTTACCAATCAATTTGAACAACACTTGCGTGCCATCCTCGATCTCCCCTTGGGGTACACAGGCAGCAAAGCCTTTGCCATCATGGTCAATCTCGTCGGAGAACCCAACGAAAGTGGAGGTAGAATACAAACACCTTGATGAGGTTCTTGCCATGGAAGGGGTTACTCCACACCTCTACGGCAAAAAACAAACCCGACCCTTTCGAAAAATGGGGCATATCACCATTGTTAACCGGGACTTCAACAAGGGCATGAGCATTGCGCGTAAGGTGACCGGGACCGTGAAAGTGGTTAGTCGAAAATAAAATAAATAGAAAACTTCAACTTTGGTTGTAGTTGACCAAAAAGACAAAAAGCATGCAGTTTCGGGAATTCCGTCTGCGTTAAGTGAATTATTATGAGCAAAGTAGCCATCGTCATGGGCAGCACCAGTGATCTGCCCGTAATGCAAGAAGCCGTCGAAATTCTCCAAGATTTCAAGATTGAGGTCATGGTAGACATTGTTTCGGCCCATCGCACTCCAGAAAAACTGTTTGAGTTCGGCAAGAACGCACACAAAGAAGGGATCTCGGTGATCATCGCTGGAGCAGGAGGGGCAGCCCACCTGCCAGGCATGTTGGCGAGCCTTTCTCCCCTGCCCGTTATTGGTGTACCGGTCAAAAGCCGAAATTCAATCGATGGCTGGGATTCTGTTCTTTCCATCTTGCAAATGCCGGGCGGAGTCCCTGTTGCTACTGTCGCTTTGGATGGTGCTAAAAATGCGGGAATTCTCGCGGCTCAAATCCTGGGCAGCACCAATCCCGATCTTCAGACACGCATAAGTGAGTACAAAGAACAACTCAAAGAAAAAGTGATTAAGGGCTCTGAAGAAGTCCGCAAACAAGGCAATTCCTAAGATGAGTAACCCCTTATTAACCTCTTTTGATCAGGTACCTTTTGACGCAATCAAAGACGAGCATTTTAAACCTGCTTTTGATGCTGCCCTTTCCGATGCCCGCAAAGAAATTGACGCCATTGCCCAAAACCCGGAAGTAGCTACCTTCGAAAACACGATCGCCGCTCTGGATTATAGCGGAGAGCACCTGGGTCGGTTGAGCAGTGTTTTCTTCAACCTGAACTCGGCCGAAACCAATCCGCAGATCCAAGCTCTGGCCCAAGATATTTCGCCTCTGCTCAGTGCCTTTTCTAATGATGTTACTTTGAATGAAGAGCTTTTTGCTAGGATCAATTCGGTGTGGAACCAAAGAGCTTCACTGGATCTGAATGCGGAAGAGAATCGCCTTTTAGAAAAAACACATAAATCCTTCAGCCGTAACGGGGCCTTACTGGATGAAGCCTCCAAGGACCGTCTGCGTGAAATCGACGGTTTACTCTCAAGACTTCAATTGCAGTTTGGGGAAAATGTCTTAGCCGAAACCAACGCTTATCAGCTGCACATTACGGACGAAGCTAACCTGGAGGGACTACCGGAGAGCTTACGCCAAATGGCGGCAGCGATTGCGGGGCAACGAGAACTGGACGGCTGGGTATTTACCTTGGATTACCCGAGTTATGTTCCCTTTATGAAGTACGCTAAAAACCGTGCACTACGCAAGGAGATGGCGATGGCTTTCGGCAAACGAGGGTTTCAAGACAATGATCACGACAACAAAAAGGTGCTTCTTGAGATCGTTGGTCTACGAGAAGAAAGAGCGCGCCTGCTCGGCTTTGGCAACCACGCTGAATTTGTCTTGGCCGAACGAATGGCCGAAAAACCAGCTACTGTTCAATCCTTTTTAGAAGAACTCTTATCCAAAGCGCTCCCTGCCGCACAAAAAGACCTGAAAGCTCTGCAGGACCTGGCCAAAGAACAGGACCAGATCGAAACCCTGGAACGTTGGGATGCATCTTTTTACAGCGAACAACTCAAACAGGCTCGCTTTTCTTTTGACGAGCAGGCCGTTAAACCGTACTTCCCTCTTCAGCAGGTATTGGAGGGTGTCTTTACCATTGCAGGTAAACTTTTTGATTTGCATTTCAACCTGGACAAGGTTATCCCAACCTACCACGAGGAGGTCGACTGTTACCGAGTATACGATGGGGAAGGCAATTTTGTTGCTTTGTTTTACAGCGATTTCCACCCCCGCGAAGGCAAACGTCCTGGCGCTTGGATGACCTCATATAAATCCCAGTCTCGAAAAGATGGCGAAAACCGCCGCCCGCACATTTCGATCGTTTGTAACTTCAGCCGAGCAACCGAATCAGCTCCGGCCTTATTGTCCTTTGACGAGGTGCTCACTCTTTTCCACGAATTTGGTCACGCCCTGCACGGCATGTTGGCCGACACAACCTTTCCAGGACTTTCAGGCACATCGGTTTACTGGGATTTTGTGGAGCTACCCAGTCAAATTATGGAAAATTGGTGCTACGAAAAAGAGGCTCTGGCGCTCTTTGCCAAGCATTACGAAACCGGAGAGGCTCTCCCGATGGAGGAAGTCCAAAAGATCAAAGCCATGGGTAGCTTTTTGGAAGGACTGGCAACCGCGCGCCAACTTAGTTTTGGACTTTTGGACATGGCTTGGCACACCACCGAGCACGCCTCGATTGAGGATGTAAAAACTTTCGAAACTGCGGCGATGGAAAAAGCTTCGCTTTATCCACCCGTCGCCGAAGCCTGTATGAGCACAGCCTTTAGTCATATTTTCCAAGGCGGTTACTCGGCAGGCTACTACAGCTACAAATGGGCTGAAGTACTGGATGCAGACGCCTTTGAGGCTTTTTTGGAAGCCGGCATTTTTGATCAGGCCACCGCCGACTCTTTTAAAGAGAATATATTGAGTAAGGGTGGAACACAAGCTCCCATGGAGCTCTACCGCAAGTTCCGAGGTCGTGAACCGCGCCAAGAAGCACTTTTAAAACGTGCTGGTTTGCGTTAACAGAAAGGTAAAATCCGCTAGCTCACTAGGCATTAAATAATAATTAGATACTTTTAAATGGTTAAACACGGCCATTAAAAAATTGCTATCTGCTATGATTGCAAATGAATTGCAACCTGACAAATGGGTAGAGCTGCATGCCGATTACCTATTTAATTACGCTATAGGCAAGGTCAGCGATGTTGAAATCGCTAAAGACCTCGTTCAAGAAACCTTTATCGCCGGACTCAATTCGGCCAAGAACTTTAAAGGGGACGCCGCAGAAAGAACCTGGCTCATTGCCATCCTAAAGCGAAAGGTCATTGATCACTACCGCAAGATCAACTCCAAAAAAGGCAAGGCTGAAGTCCGTATCCAGTACAGCGACCAGACCGATGCCGAAGGAGAGTGGCTCGAGGAACGCGTTGCGGATCCTTTTGTCAAAGGTGGAGACCAGGAGATCGAAAATGAAGAACTGGGCCTCGCCATTCAAAACTGCATCGATAAATTGCCAAAAAAACAATCCCGGGTTTTCACCATGAAAACCATTCAGGGCATGAGTACAGAAGATATTTGTAAAGAGTTGGGTATAAATCCGTCCAATCTGTGGGTAATGATCCATAGAGCGCGAACCTCGCTCATGGGATGCTTAAATCAAAGTTGGTTTTAAAATGAAAATTTCGTGTGAACAAGCGGCAGAGATCTGCAACAAATCCCAATACCGGGAGGCTTCGTTAATGGAAATTATCAAGTTGAAGTATCACATTTTTATTTGCAAAACCTGCAAACTATTCACGACCAAAAACACCAAGCTCACCAAATTGTGTAACGAGTCCAAACTTCAAATACTCAGCGAGGAAGAAAAAGCGAAGATGAAGGCAGAATTGGAAAAGAGCAACAACTAGACTAGTTCAACCCGTAAAGAACCCACCACAAAGCAGCACAGTAGAAAATCGGCACAGCTTCTACCAGTAGACCAGCATAGTACCTTCCTGATTGATTTCGAGAAAAGTAAATCAGTACAAAAAGAAATAACGAAAGACCCAGTCGCACCAGTACTTCTCCTTCGGAAAACCGACTGCGCATAAAGGTTAGCACGAACAGGAACAGGATTAAAAGATACCCAATCCACTGTGTAGGCCTAACTCCGTAACGCTGCGGTAGCGTATACAACTCTCTAGAATCTGCTTTCCTATCCCGAATCTCAAAGGGGATCATCAAAATCAGAACCAAAACAAAGCGCTGAAGACCAAAAAAGAACAAGTCAATGTGCCAGGGCAATCCCGTATCCACCACCGGCAGTACCACCGTTGTCCCTGTCCAAACCAAGCCCACAATAACAATCTTCAATAGTCCCCAACTTCTCAAACTCTTCTTCTGTGGAAAAAGAGGGATAACGTAAAGGACTCCCAGCACAAACAGGATGCCGAGAATAGTATACAATTTGAGTCGATCAGCACACTAAAAACCATGGTCAAAAAGAGGGAAACCAAGGTGAGGGTTCGGATCATAACGAAGCTCGTAGGCTCCATTTGAGCCGGAACTTTGAGGTGTCCACCGTATTTGACCAGGTTGTAATAACCAATTGTTGAAAAAAAGAGAAAACCTGCTAATAAATAATTGGGCAGTATGTTTAACAAATAGACGCTCGTCCAATACAAGGCAAGAACCGCTAGAGCCACGTGGATACTGGCGTCCAGGTAAAAATTCAAAAGCCGCTTAATTCCGAGCATTCGACAAAATTAGCTCAACGGCCATCTGTGGCCAATTTGGGTCGATAAGCGGTCAGTAAGCCTCCTTTAAATGCCTGATTTGATAGAAGTTTTCGCTAATTTTGTAAAGTTTTTTCAAAGATACCTTAATGAAAACAGAAGTCTTTGCTCAGCGGCATATCGGGATTCGTCCCGAAGATCTCCCAGAAATGCTGGAAGTAGTTAAAGCAGAAAATCTCGAACAGTTGATTTTCGAAACCATTCCAGACGATATCCGATTGAAACAATCTCTGAACCTTCCTGCGGCATTAAGCGAACAGGAATTCCTGGTTCATCTCGAGGAACTCGCCGACAAAAACAAGGTGTTCAAAAGCTATATCGGATTGGGTTACCACGACTGTGTCACCCCATCTGTTATCAAGAGAAACATTCTCGAAAATCCAGGTTGGTACACTGCTTATACGCCTTATCAAGCAGAGGTAGCTCAGGGGCGTTTAGAAGCTCTTTTGAACTTCCAGACCGTCGTATGCGACCTGACTCAAATGGAGATTGCCAACGCCTCCCTTTTGGATGAAAGCACTGCGGCGGCAGAGGCAATGACCATGCTGTTTGACGTAAGGAGTCGAGACCAAAAGAAACGAGGAATACTTAAGTTCTTTGTTGATCAGGCCGTATTACCGCAAACCTTGAGTTTGCTTAAAACCCGCTCGACACCACTGAATATTGAGCTCGTTATTGGGAATCCTGATGAGCAGACCCTGGACGAAAATTACTTTGGATGCTTGCTTCAGTACCCCGGTAAATATGGGAATATCCAAGATTTTTCTGCTTTTATCGAAAATGCAAAAGCTTTAGAAATTAAAACGGCCGTAGCGGCTGACATCCTTAGCCTTGTGTTGTTAAAAGCTCCTGGAGAGTGGGGAGTTGACGTTGTCGTTGGTACCACCCAACGTTTTGGTATTCCTTTGGGATATGGTGGGCCACACGCAGCCTTCTACGCTACTCGCGAAGCCTACAAAAGAAATATTCCCGGTCGTATTATTGGGATGACCAAGGACACGGATGGTGCTCCTGCCTTGCGTATGGCGCTTCAAACCCGCGAACAACACATCAAACGCGACAAGGCGACTTCCAATATTTGTACTGCTCAGGTACTTCTTGCTGTGATGGCCGGAATGTACGGCGTGTACCACGGACCAGAAGGTCTTAAAGACATTGCGATCCGGGTTCACAATCGTGCAAAATCCCTGGATCAAGCTTTACAAGGTCTGGGACTTCAGCAGCTGAACTCCGTTTACTTTGACACCCTGCTGTTCGAAGTAGAAAATAGTACAGGTCTAAAAAAGATCGCTGAAAAAGCCGGTCTAAACTTCCTCTACACTCCGGAGGGACAAGTGGGCATCTCTGTCAATGAGACGACCACTGCCGCTGATCTTCAAGAGATCGTAGACTGCTTCTCTTCCTTTTTAGGAAAAGACAGCGCTACAGCGAAAGAGTCTTCTGAAGAGGTTATCCCGGCCAATCTGCAGCGCCAAACTGTCTTTTTAGATCACCCGGTATTCCGGCAATACCACAGTGAGACGGCTCTTATGCGCTACATCAAAAAACTGGAGCGCAAGGATTTGGCCCTTAATCACTCCATGATTGCCTTGGGTAGCTGCACCATGAAATTGAACGCTGCCACCGAAATGTTACCCTTGAGTTGGGGTAAATGGGCACACTTGCACCCCTTTGTACCGATCGATCAGGCGCAAGGGTACCAATACATGCTTCAAAAACTAGAGGACTACCTTACAGAGATAACTGGTTTCGCCGCAACTTCCTTGCAGCCGAATTCCGGAGCTCAAGGAGAATACGCCGGATTGATGACTATTCGCGCCTACCACCAATCCCGTGGGGAAGGGCACCGAAACATCTGCCTCATACCCGCCTCTGCACACGGGACCAACCCGGCCTCAGCGGTAATGGCAGGAATGAAAGTCGTGGTCACCAAAACGGATGAAAAAGGGAATATCGACCTTGCGGATCTGGAAGAAAAAGTACTACAGCACCAAGAAAACTTGGCGGCATTGATGGTTACTTATCCTTCCACGCACGGGGTATTTGAATCCTCTATCGTACAAATCACAAGCTTGATCCACCAGTACGGTGGGCAAGTGTACATGGATGGCGCCAATATGAATGCTCAGGTAGGTTTGACCAATCCCGCCACTATTGGTGCGGATGTTTGCCACTTGAACCTCCACAAGACCTTCGCAATTCCACACGGAGGTGGAGGACCTGGTGTTGGTCCGATTTGTGTTGCTGAGCAGCTTAAGCCTTTCTTGCCTGGCCACCCCGTAGTTCCTACCGGAGGTGACCAAGCCATTACAGCTATTTCAGGAGCTCCCTGGGGTAGTGCCTTGGCCTGTTTGATTTCCTATGGCTACATCTGTATGCTCGGCGCTGAAGGAGTGACCGATGCCACCATTATTTCGATCCTGAATGCGAACTACATCAAAGAGCGTTTAGACGGGCATTACTCGGTTCTTTATTCTGGGGAACGCGGACGTGCGGCACACGAAATGATTATCGACTGCCGTCCATTTAAAGCGCACGGAATTGAAGTTACGGACATCGCCAAGCGTTTGATGGACTATGGTTTCCACGCGCCAACGGTCTCTTTCCCTGTTGCTGGAACCTTGATGATCGAGCCGACTGAAAGTGAACCCAAAGACGAGTTGGACCGCTTCTGTGATGCGATGATTTCGATCCGCCAAGAGATTGAGGACGCCGTTTTGGAAGAACCCAATAACGTCCTGCGCAATGCGCCTCACACCTTGGGTATGCTGACGGCAGAAAATTGGGACTTTCCGTATTCGCGAGAAAAAGCAGCTTTTCCTTTGCCTTTTGTGGTCGAAAACAAGTTCTGGCCAACCGTCAGAAGAGCGGATGAAGCCTTTGGAGACCGTAATCTTATGTGTACCTGCGCACCCATGGAAGCCTATGAAGAGGCGGTTCCAGCATCCTAAGCACTTCAAAATAGGGGTTTGGGCATCGTAGCGTTTTTTGCTATGCACGCATAACAAGAATTGACCGAATGTATCTTCCGATCGAGAACGTTATACTTATGAAGACGATCATTACCGGAACAGGATGTTATGTGCCCTCCATAGTGACACTGAACCGAGATTTCCTGGAGCACGATTTTTACGCTGAAAACGGTGAAGCCTTTGACACCCACAATGAAACCATCATTGAAAAGTTCAAAGCCATCACCGGTATTCGTGAGCGACGTTATGCAAGAAAGGACCTCAAGGCTTCTGACCTAGCGGGTTTTGCAGCCGAAAACGCCATACAGGACGCTAAAATCGATCCGGAAACCCTCGACTACATCATTGTTGCCCACAATTTCGGCGATGTCATTCATGGCGAAAATCAGGGAGATATGCTTCCCAGCTTAGCCTCTCGCGTCAAGCATCTTTTGCGTATTGAAAATCCTGAGTGCGTTGCCTATGATCTCATTTTTGGCTGCCCAGGCTGGGTAGAAGGAATGATACAGGCACAAGCCTTCATCAAGAGCGGCATGGCCAAACGCTGCATGGTTATTGGTGCAGAAACCCTTTCACGTGTCGTGGACTGTCATGACAGAGATAGTATGATCTTTGCGGATGGTGCCGGCGCAACCATCATTGAAGCCCAAGATTCAGAAGAAACAGACGCCCTTCAAACCGGTATTTTAGCGCACCACTCGGCCACTTTTGCCATGGATGAGGCCTACTTCCTGTACTTTGACAAATCCAACAACCAGGACAGCCGGAATACCGATACGCGTTACATCAAAATGCAAGGCCGCAAGGTTTACGAATTCGCCTGTACCGAAGTTCCTCAGGCCATGAAAGCGTGTTTGGATAAATCAGACGTATCAATTGATGAGGTTAAAAAGATTTTCATCCACCAGGCGAACGAGAAAATGGATGCTGCCATCATTAAGCGTTTCTATCGTCTGTACGGCGCCCAAGTGCCAGAAAACGTCATGCCGATGAACATCGAAAAACTGGGCAATAGCTCAGTGGCCACCGTACCTACCCTTTTGGATATGGTGCGTAAAGGTCAAGTCGAAGGACATGCACTGGAAGAAGGGGATGTTGTTATCTTTGCGAGCGTAGGTGCCGGGATGAACATCAACGCCCTGGTCTACCGCTATTAGATGTACGAAAACAATTTTCCGACCCGACGGTACGAAAAAACATTTGACTTTCTTCAAAAACACGTAGACCCCGCCGAGACCATTTTGGACTTGGGGGTCAGCAATCCTTTTTCTGAAATTTTACAGCAGAAAGGTTTTCAGGTTCACAACACCAGTGGGGAAGACCTGGACCTGGATTTTGGCGTGGTTCAGCAAACCGAGGCCGATGTGGTCACGGCTTTCGAAATTTTTGAACATATGTTGGCGCCAATTAATCTTTTGCGCGCCATCGATAAACCCAAAAAACTTCTGGCTAGTGTGCCATTGCGCTTGTGGTTTTCGACCGCTTACCGCAGCAAAACTGATCCCTGGGATCGCCACTACCACGAGTTCGAGGACTGGCAATTCGATTGGCTGATGGAAAAATCCGGCTGGGAAATCAAAGATTCTATTCAGTGGGCCCATCCGGTCAAGAAAATTGGCCTCCGCCCCCTGCTCCGCACCTTTACACCCCGTTACTACCTCATCTACGCCGAACGCGCATGAGAATTGCAGTGGTTCTTCCGGCTCATAACGAAGCAGAACACCTGAGGACCTGCTTGCGCTCTTTTGTCGAGCAAAGTCGGCAACCAGACCAACTCATCATCGTCAACGACAACAGCACGGATCAAACGCAAAGCATAGCCCAAGAATTTGCTGCCGAGCACACCTTTATCGAGCTCATTGAGCACCAAAGCAGTGCAGAGCACCAACCGGGCGCCAAGGTAATTCAAGCGTTCAATAAAGGAAAAGAACACCTCAAAGCCTGTGATCTCCTCGGAAAATTCGACGCCGACCTCATTCTGCCTTCCGACTACTTTCAAAAGATGGAAGAACTCTTTAAAAAAGAGAAACGCTTGGGTCTTGCAGGAGGACTCCTCTTCGTTCAAAAGGGAACGGATTGGGTTTATGAAAACATCGCTAAAAAAGACCATGTTCGGGGCCCGATAAAACTTTACCGGAAAGAAGCCCTTGAAGCCATAGGCGGCCTGGCTCAAAGCAGAGGATGGGACAGCGTAGACCGCTGGCAGATCGAATTTGCGGGTTTTACCACAAAAACGCTCCAAGACCTTCAGGTGAAACACCTTCGCCCAACGGGAGCCGGCTATACAGCCCAAAGGATAAGCGAAAAAGGTAAGGTGCTGGGAAGGATGCGCTTTGACCCCCTCTTGGGAGCCCTGGCTTGTCTCAAAACCGCACGGCATTCTTCCTCGAACCCTTTATCCCTACTATGCCAATTTGGAAGAATGTACTCTGGGTATTGGAAAGGCTTCTTCGGCTCCGATCACCTGGTGACTAGAGCCCAAGGCCACTTCATTCGAGGCCAACGCTGGAAAGGAGTTTGGCAAGCCCTTACTTCAAAACAGCACTGATCGGCTGGCCGGTTGTACCGCTCGGAAAAGCCATCCCGATCAAAACCGAAATCGTCGGGGCGATATCCGGGATCTCTGTACGCTCCGCCGTAGAACCGGAACGAATCCCTGCTCCATAAAACAAGAGCGGAACATGGGTATCATAAATCATAGCGGACCCGTGCGTAGAACCGGTTCTTGGGTAATCGATAACCCCCGGATTAAATAAGAAGATTACGTCGCCTGAGCGCTTTTGATGCCAGCCATTCTGTACGGTTCTCGCCAGACCTCTGCTGTAATCCTGCTCCCAGAGTTGGGTACCGGTATAGACCTTGTAGACTTGTTCATACGACAAAAAGTGCTCGGCAATTTCTTCCTGTACGTCATCGAGTTCCAAATCCAAACTGTCCAGAACAGGGCGATTCAAAAAGACATCGCTATACCCCACTTCACTCACGACCTTATCGGTTCCGTACTGCTCTTCCAAAAAGGAGGTCAATTTTTCCCTCATGGCACTTTTATCCCAGTAATCCCCCGGCAATTTTTGATCCTTTAGATAAGTCGGTACGTGAATAGCTCCGTGATCCGCCGTCAAGAAAAGGGTGTACTCCCCTTCTCCTACCTGAGCGTCAAGTGTATTGAGCAGACGCTCAATCTCTTTGTCCAAACGCATGTACACGTCTTGCACTTCCTTGGAGTTGACTCCAAAAAAGTGACCCGCATAATCCGTACTCGAAAAACTCACCGCCAAAAAGTCGGTGTCTTTGTCTTGCCCCAATTCTTCTTGCTTCAGGGCTTCCAGAGCAAAATCCATGGTCAGGCTGTTTCCGTAAGGAGTGGCGCGCAGCATGCTGAACTGCCCGTTAAACTCCCAATACTTGCTCAATTTATGCGGAAAACCGCTGTCTTTTTCCCCTTTAAAAAAGCCTTCATAGGCGTTCACATCCGTTCCGCTTTCTGTATAAGTTTCGACAGGTTCCAGGGTCGTCCAATCCTTTTTGTACTGCTCTACGGCATCCGAATCATTCCAGGCCTTAACCCACGTAGGCAACTCCTCCATATAATAGCTGCTGCTGATCCAATTGCCGGAGGCTCCTCCTTCGAACCAGTAGGCCGCATTGGCGGAATGCCCACCCGGTAGCACCGCTCCTCTGTCCTTAATCGCCACGGCGATCACCTTTCCTCTTTGCTGGGTATGTAGGCGCAACTGATCAGTCATCGTGGTGGTCTGCATGCGGTGAGGCGACATTTTACCCGCGTTGGAGGTACTTCCAACGGTTTGGTAATTGCTGTCTCCTGCGCAGTAAACCCAGCGCCCGAGTACTTTGCTGTACCAGTTGTTCCCGATCACCCCGTGACTCGACGGACTTGCCCCGGTATAGACCGAAGCATGCCCTGGCCCCGTACTGGTCGGTGCGTAATTGAAATGGTGGTTCTTGGCATTAAATCCCTGACGCACTAAACGCTTAAACCCGCCTTCACCATAGCGGTTCCAAAAGCGGGTGAGGTAGTCGTAGCGCATTTGATCTACGATAAGACCCACAATGAGTTTGGGATGCTTTTCAAAACCCATTTCGGCGGGGGTAGACATCACCTCTTTTTGGATCTGCTCCTTTTGGCGTTTTCTCTTGCGCTGCGCTGCGCCTTTGGTCGTTGCAAAAAGCACAACCAAGGCCAGTAGGGCGTATTTTTTCATTTTCTTGTGTTTGGGTTGGGCATTCACTGACAATGCAGCAATACTTTTACAAATCTACTCCTTCCGTCAGATCTAACTTAAAGACAAGGTTAAAAGCCGGTCATAATGTGTATTTTTGATTCTGACCCCAGAAGCAAGGCATGAAGTATATCGAAGCCATTGGCAAGTACTTTTTAATGATCTTTGAGGTCTTCCGTAAGCGCACCAAATGGGGCATCATGCGGAACCTCATTTTTAAAGAAATCGACGAACTGATCTATGGTTCCATGGGAATCATTGTATTCATTGCTTTCTTTATCGGGGGAGTTGTCACCATACAAACGGCTCTGAACCTCACTTCTCCTTTTTTACCCAAAGCCCTGATTGGCTTTGCCACCCGCCAATCGGTAATTCTGGAATTTGCCCCCACTTTCACCTCCATCATCATGGCCGGAAAAGTTGATCCTACATCACTTCGAGTATTGGAACCATGCGGGTAACCGAGCAGATTGACGCCTTGGAAGTTATGGGAGTCAACTCGATCAATTACCTGGTCTTTCCGAAGATTATCGCGATGATGATGTATCCTTTTGCTGTCGCCATTGCCATGTATGTGGGCATATTGGGTGGATGGGTAGCCGCCGTTTTTGGAGAGTTTGCCCCAAGTGCGGAGTTCACCAAAGGATTACAGATTGATTTCATTCCTTTTCATGTCACCTATGCCATGATCAAGACCCTGGTCTTTGCCTTTGTGATCGCCACGGTTCCTTCGTTTCACGGCTACTACATGAAAGGTGGAGCTCTTGAAGTAGGAAAGGCCGCCACAACTTCCTTTGTTTGGACCTCTGTGGTTATTATCATTCTCAACTATACCCTAACCCAACTCTTGCTCGGATGATCGAAGTCGATAACATACACAAGTCCTTCGGAGAGTTCCACGTACTCAAAGGGATTTCAACCACCTTTGAGCAAGGCAAGACGAACCTGATCATCGGTCAGAGTGGTTCGGGTAAAACGGTTTTCCTCAAGTGTCTTTTGGGTCTTTTCGAGCCGGAAGAGGGAAGCATTATTTACGACGGAGACCGCTATGCAGACCTCAACAAGGCAGATCGCCGAGAACTCCGACAAAATATGGGGATGGTCTTTCAGGGCAGTGCCCTATTTGATTCCTTGACGGTGGAAGGAAACGTTACTTTCCCCTTAGAGATGTTTACCAACCAGAGTAAGGGCGAAATGAAGGACCGCGTAGATGCCGTTCTCGAGAGGGTGAACCTCATTGATGCCCACAAAAAATTTCCGGCCGAAATCTCAGGTGGGATGCAAAAGCGTGTCGCCATTGCACGGGCTATTGTGATGAATCCCAACTTTCTATTCTGTGATGAACCCAACTCTGGACTAGATCCCAAAACGGCTATTTTAATTGATAATCTGATTCAGGAAATTACCCAGGAATACAACATCACCACGGTCATCAATACCCACGACATGAACTCGGTCATGGAGATCGGACAAAAAATTCTTTTCCTCAAAGATGGATTAAAGGCTTGGGAAGGAACCAACAAAGAGATCTTTAAAACCGACAACCAAGCGGTTACTGATTTTGTATACTCTTCAGAGCTCTTCAAGAAGGTACGTCAGATGTATATCGAAGAACGCAACTAAAGGTTGGAGAGGGTAATCACCTGAATTTTCTTATTCGCTAAACGCTCTTGTAGCCATTTTTGCATTTGTTCCACTGTTTTGGCTGATCAGCCGCTTTAAGGCTTTCTTTCCAACGCACCTCAAAAACAGGGAGGGTATCGAGTACAGGCAGGCTGTCTTTGACCTGTTTCTGCACATCAAACTGTTGAACATAAGCAAAGCGCAAACTGGCCAAATCCGGGTAGTTAATCAGGCTTTCTTTGCTGATCTGGCTAAAATCGAACTCCTCAAAAGTCCTAGCTCGTAAACGACCTACTTCTTCTTCAAGAACGCGAATGCGATCCTCCTTGGAGCTCATGGTTTCCTTTTGGTTGGTATAAAGTTCCTGCAAGTACTGATAGTCCTTGGCCGCCTGCCCTTCCCCTCCCTGAAAGATTTGGAAAGAACAGCTTTCCAGACGATCGAACTTCTGCAGTTTGGCTCTCCAGGCATTTTCGACCTCTTCGTCTACCCCTTCCTTACCCAGTAGGGTAATTTCAATTAAAGAGCCTTCTTCTGAGTTGTATTCGATCTTGGTCAGGTCTTCCTCGTATCGGGTGCTGCCCTGATAAGGGTGTGTTTCTGCTGTTTCCTTTAGGAATTCTCGCGCCTGTTGCTCAAACAAAGACTCTTGCAAAACCTTGTAGAAGGTATAGACCGGAAAGATCATCACTCCAAAACCGACAATGGTAATCATGCGGGCGATTAATCGACGGCGCTGGGAATTGGCATAACGCACCATCGGAAATCGCAGGTACTTGATTACTACATAGGTTGCCAAAGCAATGAAGACACTGTTAATGGTAAAGAGGTACATGGCCTGCAAGGCAAAGTCGAATCGGCGGACAGCCAGTCCATAACCCACTGTACAGAGGGGTGGCATCAGGGCGGTCGCAATCGCTACCCCAAATATCACGCTGGCGATGGTTCCCTTCTTCGCGCGGGCAATGACGAGTGCTAATCCACCAAAAAAGGCGATCAGCACATCCCGAATGTCCGGCTTGGTTCGAGCCAAGAGTTCGGAAGACTCATCTCTAAGCGGAAAAATAGCGAAGAACAAAAAAGCGGTCAGGACACTCAAGACGACCATAACCAGGAAGTTCCGCAGGGAACGGCGCATCAGATCAATATCGTTGATCGCCAAAGACATTCCGGTACCCAGAATAGGCCCCATAAGTGGAGAGATTAACATCGCTCCGATCACTACTGCTGTGGAATCTGCATTCAACCCAATAGAGGCGATAAAGATGGAACAAATCAAAATCCAGGAGGTATGGCCTTTAAAGGGGATATCCGCAATAATGGATTCCCGGGTGGCCGCTTGATCTGTATTGGACCTCAGTTCCAAAAGCTCTTGCAAAAACTTCCGGGAACTTTCTACAAATCCTTTAAAGTCCTTCTTTACCTCTTCTGTGGATTCTGGCGTTTCATCGCCCTTGGGTCCTTGCGGCCCAGCGAATAGATGTTCACTCATAGGGTTCTAAGCATAATGATCCCCAAATTCGTCTTTTACTTCGTTGCGAATTTGTTTGATCTCTTGTTGCTTTGATTTGGGGAAAATCAAGAGCACTTCGTCGTGATCTACGACGATAAAATCTTCTAGCCCGTCCAACACAACAATGCGATTGGCACTGCTTCTTACCAAGTTGCCCTTGGAGTCTTTAAGAACGGTTCGGCCCTGTACAACGGCATTCTGATACTGGTCCTTATCCAGCTTGTCATAGAGCGCTCCCCAGGTTCCCAGGTCGTTCCAATCAAAGGTGGCAGGGAGGGTATAGATCGCCTCGGCCTGTTCTAAAATAGCGTAATCGATCGAGATATTCTCTGCCTTAGGGTAATTCTCATCGATAAAAGCCTGTTCTTCCGAAGTATTATACACCTCGTTTCCCGAGCAGAAAAGGGCGTGTTGGCTTGGCTGGTGTTTTTCGAAGGCATTCACAATGCAGTTTACGCTCCACATAAAAATCCCCGCATTCCACAAGAAATTCCCTTGAGTCAAAAATTCTCTCGCCGTCTCGATGTCTGGCTTCTCTCTAAATTGAACCACATTCTTAAGTCCTTCAGGACTCTGCTTGTCAAATTCGATATACCCAAAACCGGTATTGGGAAAGGTCGGCTGAATACCCAATGTACAGAGGACTTCCTCCTTTTCACATTTATCAAAACACTGCTTCACATCGCGCTCAAAAGCTGCCTCATCTTCTATCCAGTGATCACTGGGTGCCACGATCATTACGGCATTTGGATTCATCTTCTGAATCTTGAGGGCGGCATAAAGTATACAAGGTGCGGTATTGCGCATCGCCGGTTCCAGTACGACTTGCTCAGGCTTAACAGCCGGCAGCTGCTCCAAAACGATATCGTTATAAGCTACATTGGTCAAGATCAAGATATTCTCTGCCGGAATAAATCGGTTCAACCGCTTAAATGTTTTCTGAATCAAAGTGTCGCCGCTTCCCAGCATATCGTGAAACTGCTTGGGATAAGTCGAGGTACTGACGGGCCAAAATCTCGATCCCACACCACCTGCCATAAGCACTGCGTAATAATTTGAATTCATTTCTTTTTCTATTTTATTGTTGGTTTCTATCTGCTAACTCCAAAACTGTATAAAAATTATGCAATCAGCTCCACCTCTGCATGAGGTTGGAACAAGTACATGCGGCCGGTTTGAAGCTCTTTACACTCATAACGCTTCACGCGCTTATTTCCTTTTAAAAACACCTTCCCATTGGCTGCTCTGAATTGAGATCCCAAAGGGATTTCCTGAATGACGGATTGGGAGGATTCTTGGGGGTCAAAAGCCTTGAGAGCCAGGGACAGTTGAGCATCGGTACTGCTGGTCGCTCGCGGGTTCTTGAAGTGCCTGGCCAAAACGGGCAGCAACTTTTGCGGAAACACCTCGGGGCGAATAAAAGGCAGCATTAATTTTTGAAAACAATACTTCCACTCCTTCCCGTGCGGCTTAATCCCTCTCCCGTAGCGTTCAAAGGCAACCAAATGCGCTATTTCGTGAATCAGGGTTATTAAGAATCGGTAGGGATTTCCGGAAGCATTGACGGTTATCAGGTGCCGGCCATCGGCTAAACGGCGGTAGTCACCGTGGCGTGTTTTGCGCAAAGGAGTGATCTTCAAATGAACGCCATGCGTTTTGATCAATTCCATACAGCTTTGTACGGCCTGTGGGGGCAAATGGCGCTGCAAGACTTCCTCCATGGAATACAAAGTAAAGGATATTTTACTAAGGAACGCTCTTACTCAGTTGTAAGACTTTGCCGTTGTACAATTCCTGACCCGTCAGGGTAAAGTGAGCAATGTACTCGGCTACAGCACGAGGACCTACAGGGGCCTGATAACCCGGAAAAGCCTCTTCCAGCATTTCGGTCTGCACCGCTCCCAGAGCGATGCAATTGAAGGCTGGACCCTCTTCCTTGAATTCCTCTGCCCACATCTCGGTAAGGCCAATAAGGGCCGCTTTACTCGAACTGTAGGCCGAAAGACCGGGAAACTTCACACTGCCTTGCACACCCCCTATAGAGCTGATGTTGACCACATGCCCTGCCCCATCCATCAGAGGAAGGACGAGCTGTGTCAAACGAGCCACCCCAAAGACATTCACCCGGTAGACCTCCTCGAACTCATCGGACTCAATTTCCAGAAATGGCTTGTTCAGTAAGCGACCTGCATTGTGCACCAAGGCATGGATTGGTCCTTCAGAAGACAAGCGATCCTTGACCTGTTGAAGCTGCGCCTCATTCGCTACATCGCATTCTAATCCTTCCACCCCTTGGAGGTTGAGATCATTGATTGGGCCTTGATTTCTGGAAAGGGCAAAAACCCGGTGCCCCTGTTCGCTCAGTACTTGAATGAGCTCGTAACCAATCCCTCGGCTACATCCCGTTACTACTATTGTCGCCATCGACCATTTTTACTTTACTCGCGTCATTAATCAATTGCTCTATCGAAGGAGCCATGGCATTGATCAATGCACTCATGTGATTCATATCCATGATGTTGACTTCATCCCCCACTTGGTGGTAGTGATCAAAATTGGTGAAATCAAAGGTTGAAAAGGTGTGCGCCGGAATCTGAAATTCCTCGTAAAAAGGGTAATTATCAGAACGCATAAAGAGGTTGTAGGCTTTTGCCGTAGGTAAAAAACCAACCAATTCCTCCCCGGCATAAGCATTCATTTTTTGGGCCAGGTCTGACATTTTGTATCCGGTCAAATAGGTTCGGTAAGGCTTATCCGCCATGGGAACGCCTGTCATTTCAAAATTCAAGACCAAGTAGGGGCTTAGCCCTTCTTTCTTCATTCTAGCCGCCAAATGTCTTGAGCCGAGAAGGCCTTTTTCCTCAGCACTAAATAGGACAAAAATCAAAGGACGTTTGTTGTTATTGCGTTGGGCGAAATACCGAGCAAGCTCCAAAACGGTTGTGGTTCCGGTGGCGTTGTCGTTGGCCCCATTGGCAATCTCGTCTCCATCGACAGGTTTACCCATCCCGATATGGTCGTAATGAGCTCCTATAATTATGGCTTCTTTATCCCAAGAAGGATCCGAACCGGGCAAATAACCCACCACATTAAAAGCCGTCGGCTCAAAGTTGGTCAGGGTATCCCGAAAAGCAGGGTAGTAAGGTTGGATGCCGTGCTTTTTGAAGAAGTTTTCGATATACACTGCAGCCAATTCAATCCCGGGAGTACCGGCTTCCCGGCCAGCCAAGCGTCCGCAGCCAAATAATCCATATGGGTTTGCACTTCTTGGGATGTACTAGGATCTACTTCTTGAGGCTCTTTGCTGGTCTTTTGTGAACTCCCGCAGGCTCCCAATAAGAGGAGACCGGAGAAGAGGCTGAGCAATTGTTTCATTTTCTTGTGTGTTTGTGATGCCTATAAAAATAAAAAAGCACCTTCAGAAGGTGCTTTTTTTCACGTCTTTTTATGACTTAGGCCAACATCATAACCGGATTCTCCAAATACGCTTGGACGGTTTGCAGGAACTGAGCCCCGGTGGCGCCATCTACCGTACGGTGATCACAAGCCAAGGTCAGCTTCATGATGCTGCGCACCACGATTTCGCCTTCGCGCACCACTGGACGAGGAACAATAGCTCCAACAGAAAGGATAGCGGAATTCGGCTGGTTGATAATAGAGGTGAATTCCACAATACCAAACATCCCGAGGTTTGACACCGTAAAGGTGCTGCCTTCCATTTCTTGAGGAGTGAGTTTCTTATCCCGAGCACGACCCGCCATATCTTTGACCTGGGCGTTGATCTGGCTCAGATTCATTTGATCTGCATGTTTTAGCACAGGAACGACGAGTCCTTCGTCAACGGCAACGGCAACACCCATGTGTACGTGGTCGTAGTAACGGGTAGTATCCCCATTCCAACTGGTGTTGACCTGAGGGTGCTTCAAGAGGGCCATTGCACAAGCCTTCAACACCATATCATTAAACGAAATTTTGGTGTTGGGCAGGTTGTTCATTTGCTTTCTGGAAGTAATGGCGTTATCCATTTCAACCTCTATGGTCAAGTAATAGTGCGGTGCACTGAACTTGGACTCTCCTAAACGCTTAGCAATCACCTTGCGCATTTGAGAATTTTTCTCTTCGCGAGATCCTTCGGTACCACCAGGCAAACTGACCGGTGCTGGTGCAGCTGGAGCTGGAGCAGTCGCGGCAACAGGAGCAGCAACCGGTGCTGGTGCACTAACTGCAGGCACGAATGTTTCAATATCTCTTTTCACAATTCTGCCGTGGTCTCCACTTCCTTTAACCTGTTGCAGGTTGATGCCTTTTTCTTCTGCCATTTTCTTAGCAAGCGGAGAAACAAATAGACGATCTCCAGATGAAGTCTCGGCAGGCGCAGGAGCTGCGGCAGGCGCAGCAGGAGCTGGAGCGGATGGAGCGGTTGGGGCCTCTTGAGCGGCAGGCTCTGTTGGAGCGGCGGCAGGAGCACTTCCTCCTGCTAGAACGGCAGTAACATCAGTACCGTCTGGTCCAATCACAGCCAATACAGAATCTACAGGAGCTGACTCTCCTTCTTGAATACCTATATGAAGGAGCTTTCCAGAGTAGAAAGACTCGAATTCCATTGTTGCTTTATCGGTCTCGATCTCGGCAAGGATATCTCCTTCTTCCACCTCATCACCCACTTGTTTTAGCCAGGAAGCGACCGTTCCCTCTTCCATGGTGTCACTCAATCGTGGCATTTTCACGATTTCAACCCCTTCTGGAATGGCAGCCGGAGCAGCAGCGGGTGCTGGCTCAGAAGTCGCTTGACCCAAAGCAGAATCCAAACTGTTTTGCTCTTCTGCGCTAAAATCTTCTTCAATAACACTCCCGGCTGGAGCGGCAGGAGACTCACCTCCCCCGAGAAGGGCAGAAATATTTTCACCCTCTTCTCCAACAATGGCCAAAAGAGCGTCAACAGGAGCTCCTTCCCCTTCTTGAATACCGATATGCAAAAGGGTACCCTCGTAAAAGGATTCGAACTCCATGGTTGCTTTATCTGTCTCGATCTCGGCAAGGATATCTCCTTCTTCGACCGAATCACCTACTTGCTTCAACCACTTGGCCACGACACCTTCTTCCATGGTATCGCTCAAGCGGGGCATTTTTATAATCTCTGCCATAGTGCTTAACTAGAGTTTATGAGGTAAAAAGGGGTAATCTTGTTGTTCGTAAACGGTGTTGTAGAGTTGTTCTACCGGTGGGTAATCAGACTCCTCAGCGAACTTCTCGCATTCAGAAACAAAACTCTTCACACGGCGATCGATCTCCTTGATCTCGTCTTTGGTGGCGAAGCCATTCTCAAGAAGGTGTTCCTTTACCTGAGTAATTGGATCGATTTTCTTGTACTCCTCTACTTCTTCCTTGGTACGGTAATGCTGCGCATCAGACATGGAGTGTCCGCGGTAGCGGTATGTTTTCATTTCCAAGAAAGTGGGTCCTCCTCCAGAACGCGCACGTTCCACAGCTGTATAAACTTCTTGAGCAACAACAGCCGGATCCATTCCGTCTACTGCTCCACAAGGCATTTCATACCCAAGACCTAATTTGTAAATATCAGTGGTGTGTGCTGTACGTTCTACCGAAGTTCCCATCGCATACCCGTTGTTCTCACAGATGAAAACAACTGGCAATTGCCACAGCATGGCCAAATTGAAAGTCTCGTGTAAAGACCCCTGACGAACGGCCCCGTCTCCCATATAACAGAGGGTTACAGCATCTCTCTTGAAGTACTTATCAGCAAAAGCCATTCCCGCACCCAGCGGAATCTGACCTCCTACAATTCCGTGTCCACCAAAAAAACCATGTTCCTTCGAAAAGATGTGCATAGATCCTCCCATCCCTTTTGAGGTACCGGTAACCTTACCGTATAGTTCGGCCATTACCTTGCGGGGATCCACTCCCATACCGATGGGCTGTACGTGGTTTCGATAAGCGGTAATCATTCGGTCTTTACCCAACTCCATAGCGTGGAGTGATCCGGCAAGAACCGCTTCTTGACCATTGTAGAGATGCAAAAAGCCGCGAACCTTTTGTTGGATATAGACAGCAGCGAGCTTGTCTTCAAACTTTCTCCAGAAGAGCATGTCTTCGTACCACTTGAGGTAAACTTCCTGGGTGATTTCTTTCATGTATCGAAATTTGAAATAGAGCTAATTTTCAAAGAAAACAAAAATACAACTATATCTGTTTTGCAAAAAGATTTGTAGAGGTTTCACAAATTTGTTTCTGCAGCTCGTTTTCATAAAAAAACCCACCGGACCGGTGGGTTTCTAATCTCTTGTAAGAAGGACCTCGTTAGTCGTTCAAAAACTCTTCTCCCAATCCAAAGGTGAGAGAGAATCTCAAGGTGTTCTCCAGCGGGTTACGTACCTGTGAAGTAGAGAACAGGTAAGACAAATCTACCTGAGCAGAACGGAACTTAAAGCCAGCACCCAAAGTGAAAAACTGACGGAATCCTTTATTTTCGTTTTCGCTGAAGTAACCGGCACGCAACATAAAAGCGTCCTGGTACTTGTACTCTGCACCTAAGGCCAGAGTCACTTCCTGCAACTCTTCGCTGAATCCGTCAGGGGCATCTCCGAAAGATTCGAACACTCCGTTAAAGAAAGAGATGTTCTGGTAGGTGTTGTTGTCTTCTGAATCGATATCACCATCTCCGTCAAAATCCTGAGGAGTTGGAACGAGAAGTTTGTTGAATTCGGTGTGTAGTCCCAAAACATTGTCTTGGTCAAAGATGAAATCAAATCCAACTCCAAGTTTCAGATTAGTCGGCAAAAAGTTTTCTTGACCTCCTTCATCGTATTGAATCTTTCCTCCAAGGTTGGAGATATTGAAACCTGCTCTCCAACGTCCGTCAAAGCTGTTGTAGGCCATTTCACGAGAGCGGTAGAAACCAGAAACGTCGACAGCAAAAGAGTTCGCCGCTTGAGAATCCTGTGTTCCTTCTTGAAACCGCAGGTTGGAACTGATAAATCGTCCACCAACAGCCATAGAGAAGGTCTCACTGAGCTTCAAGGCATAGTGACCATCAATAGCCAATTCGTTTGGCTTGACGATGGTCGCCACTTGGTCGATGGTCTGACGCAATTCTACGCTTCCCAGACCGAAGTAGCGCAAACTCAAACCGAAGGCTGACTTGTCGTCAATCTTGTTGGTGAAGTTGGCCGATAAAAGAGAAACATCATTTACAATACTTTCTAGGTAAGGCGTGTAGCTCACACCGATGTGCATTCTTTGGTCAGAAAAGGCCATTTTCGCAGCGTTCCATTGAGCCGAAAAGGCATCAGCAGAGGTCGCAACTCCCATATCGCCCATTCCGGAAGAACGAGCATCACCGGCGATGGTAAGGAAAGGTACGGCCGTTGTGATAACGCGATTGGTTTCCTGTGCTTTTAGAGCGCAAGCAGACAGGAGTAGGGCATAAACCAATATCTTTTTCATTTTCTACATGATTAGGATTAGTAGTGTAGTTATACGTAATAGGCAGACGTTTAGTTCTCGCTCGCGCGCAAATATCATGCACTATAACGCCACATACAATGTTTTCGTGTTCTAATTCTGCAATTTTAGTTGAACTGCATATTTTACAGCCCATTTGAAAAAGCAAAATACGAATAAAGAGATACTAGCCCCATTTTTTTAGCGTTATGTTTTTCGGTTTTCAGAGCGGGAATCGGAATAGGCATATTTATTTTTGCACAACAAAATAATGTGGCTTGCTTTCCGTTTTAATGCAAACACGATTACAATCAAATTAAAAAATGCCCAACATTGGCGAGAACATGCGGGTATCGAACTCAAGGTCTTACTATGAAAAATTACATTTCAGCTCTTTTTTCTCTTCTGCTGGTACTCGGTGGATTTTCAAGCTGCTCCAAGTCCTCTTCCTCTTCAGGAAATGTATCAAGAGCAACTGGATGGAAAATTAACTCAAAGGACGGAGGTTTTCAGTTCAACTCCAGTTTTAAAGAGCAGGCTACCCCCCCTGGAACAGTATTTATAGAAGGAGGTACCTTTACCAAAGGAAAGGTGCAGGATGATATCATGCACGATTGGAACAATTCCCCGACACAACAACACGTGCAGTCGTTCTACATGGACGAAACAGAGGTGACCAATAAGATGTACCTCGAGTACTTGGATTGGATCAAGGCGGTATACCCACCGGAGGATCCCAAGTACACCAATATCTACAAAGGGGCGGTTCCAGATACTTTGGTATGGAGAAACCGTTTAGGATTTAACGAGGCCCTGACCAATACCTATTTGCGTCACCCGGCCTATGCTGAATATCCTGTAGTCGGTGTCAACTGGGTACAAGCAGCTCAGTACTCGGAATGGAGAACAGATCGTGTAAACGAACTGTTATTGACCAAAGAAGGGTACCTGACCGAGGACGCACTTTACGCAGCCTACAACGGTGACGTACAAGGGGCCTTTAGCACAGAAGCATACATCAACAACCCGGAGTCGGTTTATGGTGGTGCCATCGATTCTCTTCAAGGAAAATTAAAGAAAGATTCTACCAGTGTCTTTGCTAAGCGAAGCAGTGGAGTCTTTACACCAGAATACCGACTACCGACCGAAACCGAGTGGGAATACGCTGCTCAGGCCCTGATTGGTACACGGGAATACAACAACTACCGAGGGCGTAAAAAATACCCTTGGGAAGGAGACTACACCCGTAGTGGTCAGCGTGTAGGTCGCGGAGATCAGCTGGCGAACTTCAAGCAAGGTAAAGGTGATTACGGCGGGATTGCCGGATGGTCTGACGATGGTGCAGACATCACCACGGAGGTTCAATCCTACAAGCCAAACGATTTTGGTCTATACGATATGGCTGGTAACGTAAGCGAATGGGTAGCGGATGTATACCGTCCTATCGTTGATGACGAAATCAGCGACTTCAACTACTACCGAGGAAACATCTTTATGAAAAAAGCAATTGGTGAAGACGGCAAAGTAAAGGTGCTTCGTGACTCTGTAGTCTATGACACTTTAGCCAACGGACGCATCGTTGCCGTGAACCTTCCAGGGGAAATCAAAATGGTCCCTGTAGGTGCAGATGAAACTTACCTGAGAACAAACTTTGATCGTTCCGACAACCGCGGATTCCGCGATGGTGACGCTGGCTCATCTCGTTTCTACGAGCGTTTCAGTGACGACGAAAACAACCGTAAAATGTACGATTCGCCAGACCATAAAGTCGAGAGAGACTCTACTGGCAAACTGTTGCGCAACTACGATAAATCCAATTACCGTACTTCCCTTATCGACGACGAAGTTCGTGTGTACAAAGGAGGTTCTTGGAGAGATCGCGCTTACTGGCTAGACCCAGCACAGCGTCGCTACTTGCCACAGTATATGGCTACTGACGATATTGGATTCCGTTGCGCGGTATCCCGTGTCGGATCGAAGTCCAAAACAAAGAACAAAACCGTACGCCATAAAAAGCGCACGAGATAAACAAGCTCTATAAAGCTCCATCAATTAAAAAGCCCCTGCAGATTAATCTGCAGGGGCTTTTTCTTTGTTGAGTCCGTATTTTTGCGGTCAGACCTTCTAAGAGAATCCATGAAAATTGACCAGCTGTATGCGCACTTTCTTCAGTGCAGTGATGTGTGCACCGACACTCGAAAACTCAGTGAGAACTGCTTGTTCATTGCACTAAAAGGGCCCAACTTTAATGGGAATCGCTTTGCCGGATACGCACTAAAAGAAGGAGCTGCCTTTGCTGTGGTTGATGAGTGGGGCCTGGCCTCAGAAGGATTAACCGAAGAAGAAAAGAAGCGACTCTTGTTGGTTGATGATGGTTTGTCGTTCCTACAAGAATTGGGCACACACCACCGCCGACAATTGGGAACTCCCCTGGTCGCTTTGACTGGGAGCAATGGCAAGACCACCACCAAGGAACTTATCGCTGCTGTATTAAGCCAAAGCAAAGTGACACTCGCGACAGCCGGTAACCTCAACAATCATATTGGAGTACCCCTGACCCTGCTACGACTGACAAAAGAAACCGAAATCGGGGTGATTGAAATGGGCGCCAACCACCAAAAAGAAATTGCCTTTCTCTGCAGCCTGGCTGAACCGGATTATGGCTACATCACCAACTTTGGCAAAGCGCATCTCGAAGGCTTTGGCGGAGTCGAAGGAGTAATCAAAGGCAAAAGTGAAATGTACGATTACCTGCTCTCCCAAGACAAGACGGTCTTTCTGAATGCAGATGATCCTATTCAAGGCGAGAAACTGGAAGGCTATGTCAAAAAAGTGGGCTACAGCCGAACTGACGAGCGTTATTTCAATATAAAGCTCCTCAAAGAAAGTCCTGCCCTCGAATTGGAAGTTGAAGGCATTCAGATCCAGACCCAACTCAGCGGAGTTTATAACTTTACCAACTGCGCAGCGGCCATTACCATCGGAAAGTACTTTGGTGTTCCCTTAAAGTCTATTCAGAGGGCGCTCGAATCTTATGTTCCCCAGAACATGAGAACCCAATGGGTCGAAAAATCCGGGCACTGTATTTTGCTGGACGCCTACAACGCCAACCCCACAAGCATGGCGGCCGCACTTGGCCTCTTTGGGCAAGTAGACGCCTCGTCTAAGTATGTGGTGTTGGGTGATATGTTTGAATTGGGAGAAGCCGCACAAGCCGAGCACCAGGCCATTGCCGATCAATTGACATCCATGGAATTGGACGGGGCCTTTTTGGTAGGAAAGAATTTTGCCGGTGTATCTTCTGATTTCCCTCAGTTCAAGAGCTATGAAGACTTCGCTCAATTTGTTAAACAGAACCCTTTCTCGCCCACCCATTTGCTAATCAAAGGCTCCCGAGGTATGGCCCTTGAACGTATTCTGGACCTACTTTAATCCATGCGGTAAATCAAAGAGAGATTCCAGGTCAGGTCGTAATCAGGACCCAATTCGGTTTTAAGGGAATGATTCAAGGTAGAAGCCAGACTAAAAGCCGAATCGCTAAAGTGTAAAGACAGCCTTGCAGAAGCGTAATACCCCTCCGAGTCATCTATACGCAAATGAAAAATTTGAGGCACCATACTGAAATAAAAATACCGGGATAGGCGCACCCGGCTGATGGAGGTGTTGAACCCAAAAAAGTGCCCATTTTTGGGCCCCTCATCGAAGCCATTGGCTCGGAGGTAATAAAAACCTACCCGCCACTTTTTCATCACGGTGAATAGAGGAGCAATTTCGGCTCCAAAATACCGACGGGATTGAATTAACTCGACTTCTTTGCCGTCTTGTATGTAGTTTTCGACCTGAAAATTAACCGACGGATTTACACCGACACGGAGGGTGAAATAGTCCTGCTCCACCAAGTTATACCGAGCAAAGACCCCTACAGACCAAGGCTTGATATTCTTCATGGAAATCGCGATCATGGGCTCTACACTGAAGCGATTCTTACCAAAATTGGAGGTCATGATCAGGCTGGTTCGCCCAAAGAAAAAGCGGGAATTGGGGATATTCCATTACTGGTCAGCTCGATCTCTGCTAAAAAGCGATCAATAGCGAGTTTCTGGGTGACTTTAATTTGCCCACGGACGGAAAAAGCAAAGCACAAGGACAGCGTCAAAAAGAGCAGACCTTCGCGGTTCATTGTTGGTTGATTACCCGCCAATATAATGGATTTTCATTAAGTCGGCTTTAAATCAAGGGAATACGTAACTTGAAGCTGCAAACCATCTTCCTCCGTTCAATCGATCATGCACAATGACTGGACTCTTCCGAAAACTGCGTAAACACTTCCTCTCCCAAGGAAAACTGCGCCAATACCTCACCTATGCTTTTGGCGAAATTCTCTTGGTAACCATCGGTATTCTGATTGCCATTCAAATCAACGGTATCTATGAGGATAATGCGGACCGAAAAAAAGAAAAGGAATACCTGGAGGCTTATCGAGTCGATCTCTTGAATAATCTGGTCGAATTGGATCGGGTTATTTGCAAGCGAGAAGAAACCGTTCAAAGGATGGATTCTCTTTTGCAATGGAGTCAAAGAAAACAAATTGAAATACCGATAGATACCATCGAAAGCCACATCGTAACGATCGGGTTTTACACCATATTCCAAAGTTCAGATGGGACCATTGAAGACATTCTTGCCTCGGGGGACGTAAATATTATTCAAGATGATCGATTACGTCAATCCATAGTCAGTTGGGAGTCTAACATAAAATTTACAAAGGAATGGGAACGATTGGGTCAAGATTCTGCACAAGAAGGAATGGACTTCATGACAAAACACATCCCCTTATATAAAAATGGTCTGAATCAGCAATTTTTGACAGAAGAACTTCTTAATCAATTGATGAAGGACACCTATTTCTTGAATATGGTTGATAATCAAAAAGTAATTTCCAATCAATTGAATCCCCTCTACATCGAAATCCGTAATACTCACTGGGAATTATTAGAGATTTTGGACAAAAAAATTGAACAATTATGAATTTGAGCAAAATCAACCTCCTCCATAAATTCGATCTTTTTCAAGAGCAATGGACCCCAAAAATTGTGGCTGAGCTCAACGGGCAACAGGTCAAGCTGGCCAAGGTAGAAGGGGACTTCGTCTGGCATTCCCATGAAAATGAAGACGAGTTATTTTACATCGTCAAAGGAGAACTCTCACTTGAGTTTCGGGACCGAGAAGTGCGCCTTCAGGAGGGCGAAATGCTCGTTGTCCCAAGAGGTGTTGAACACCGACCAGTGGCCGAAAAAGAATGCTGGATCCTGCTTTTCGAACCCGGCGAAACCAAACATACCGGGGAGGTGGAATCGGCCCTGACCAAAAACGACCAAGATTGGATTTAAAGCCTTATGGCTTCCAACGTAATCCCAATCCGGCATAATAGGTAAGGTAATCCCGAAAGGATTGGGAACGCAAAGAGAGGGTGTTGATTTCTCTTTCCCAACTAAAGCCCTCTCCTATAAAAAAGAGTCCCTTCAAAGGCAGCTGGTATTCAAAACTCAACGATAAATCGAGGTAATCGTATCGCAGAAGTGCTCAGCCCTCCCGTTCCAGATCCGCCGCTTCGATTTCGTCATAACCTCTCAGCTGGCACTTCGGAAGTACGCGCAAGTGGTTCCTCAACTTCGGGATTAGCCAGGGTATTTTGGGGTTGACCAATATCGTGGACGAGTCTGAAGAAGGTTTTTCAAACACCAATGCCGGAAGCAGCCTGAACGTAGGGGCTGTTTTCAAATTGTAAAACTTCGTCAACGCACTTAACCCCGCCATGAGCGGTTTTTTTTATTACTTTACACCAGATGGCCAAACGACTAACCCTTCTCCTCGTATTTGCTTTGGTCTTTGGCTTTATCTACTTCCAAAATGACTGGTAAACTACTTACTGTTCTGCTCTTCTTCACTTGCCTAACTGCTCAATCCCAGGACTTGCGAAAACACCGTTGGGAAGATCGGATCGTTTTACTCATCAGCGATTCCTTAGATTCAGACACCTTAAAACAACAACTCCAACTTTTCCAGCAGGCTGAAAAAGCTCTAAAAGAGCGAAAGATTGTCGTGTACCAGATCAGCTCCTCCCGAGTCAAAAAGGGCATAAACAAGTCGTCCGCTGATTCCAATGGGGACTTATATAAGCGCTACAAAAAATCAGATGCTCCATTCGAGGTCGTTCTAATCGGCCTGGACGGGGGAGTAAAATTGCGGAAAGAAAGAATCGTAAAACCCCCCGAGTTATTTGAGCTCATCGATCGAATGCCCATGCGTCGGGCAGAGATGTACAAAGGAGAATCCCCTTAAGCCTTTTTAGGCTTTACGATATTGTCAATCATCCCACCGAAAATGAAAAAGTGGAAAGGCAAAACACTGTACCAGTAGAGTCTCCCGCGCAAGCCTTTGGGGCGGAAAGTGGCCGTTTGATGAAGCACATTGTGCTCATCGATGCGGAACTCCAACCAAGCCTCCCCAGGCAATCGCATCTCTGCGAAGAGGAGCAGCCTTTTTTTCTTCTTATCAGCCAAAAGGACGCGCCAAAAATCCAAAGCATCTCCGGGGTAGATCTTATCGGGATTGGTGCGGCCCCTTCTGAGGCCTGGGCCTCCGTAAAGCTTATCAATATAACCCCTGATTTTCCACAGCCAATTGCCGTAGTACCATCCGGTTTCGCCCCCTATACTCCATATATTGTCCAGGGTGGCGGGCACATCTTCAATTTTTCGGGTTTGAATATCCTTGAGCACTCCATACTGAGGCACCTGAATGTATTTGGAAAGGCTCTTGTTGAAACGACCGCTGACCATACTGTCTTTCCAACTGCTCACCACCATGTTTTGCGCGATTTTACGAAAGGCCATTTCGATCGCTTCCTTGTAACTGTAGGGCTCTATACCCAATAAATCCTGAAGTCTTTGATCCTTAGCGACGACCTCAATCTTCATACTGTCTACCAAATTCAAGGCGAGTTTATAAGTGGTTGAGGTTACAAAATACAGCCAATAAGACGAAAGCTTTGGCGTCATCACGGGGACGGTATAAATCCAATTTTTGAATCCCCTGACCTCCGCATACTGGTGCAGCATTTCTTTGTAGGTGAGCACATCCGGTCCGGCGACATCAAAGGAATCGTTGTAGGTATCTTCTCGACCTAGCACCCCGGTTAAAAACGCGATGACGTTGCGTATGGCGATAGGCTGGGATTTGGTTAAAACCCACTTCGGGGTAATCATGATGGGAAGCTTTTCGCAGAGATCCCGGATAATTTCAAAGGAGGAACTGCCTGATCCCACAATGATACCGGCACGAAGGACCGTCAGGCTAAATGAACCCTGATAAAGGATGTCTTCGACCTTCTTTCTTGAACTGAGGTGTTTGGACAACTGCTCATCATTGACAATACCACTGAGGTAGATCACCTGCTTCACCTGGGTGGATTGGAGGTAGGTATTGAAATTCTGTGCAGCCTGGGCTTCCAGCTCATCAAAGTGCTTGGTACTTGAACTCATGGAGTGGATCAAAAAATAGGCAGCTTCAATGTCTTCGGGCAAAAGCTGGTCTTGAACCTCTTTTAAAAAGTCAATTTCAATCACCTCTACCCGTTCGCGGGTTTCCTGATCGATGGATAGGCGCTTTTCGTCCCGTACCGCGCAAACCACCTGATGCCCCATATCCAGCAGCTGTGGCAACAGCCGCATCCCAATATACCCGTTGGCTCCGGTCAGTAAAATTTTCATGAATAAACATTTTCTTTGGACTAGGCTGTATAAAAGTTACGGCCTTCCGAGAAGACTATCAAATTGGTCAGATGTGACCATTACTCTATTAAGCTAACAAACAGTCCCTGAGTTTAGTACCTTTAGAGGAATACAAAAAACCAACCACCCATGAAATCCAACAGTTTTGCAGGCACGATGATGGTCCTCGCGAGTATCCTCGTTTTAGGTAGTATCTATTTTGAATACCAAATTGGTTGGATCGGTGAAGAGAGGAGCGCCGAAGGGAATATTGACTTTATGGTGGAGAATTGGAAAGACCTCTCGCCTATCTGGATGCTTCAGGCACTGGGTTACTTTTTCTTTATGCTGGCCTATATCTCGTACTTCCGACTGAGTAAAGGGGGATTAAAGATCCTTTGGGCCTTGCTCTCGGTTTGCGGGGTCTTGCTGGTTGTCTCTATGATCATAACCCAAACCTCTTACGGTTCCGCCCTAGAGATTTACGATACACAGCCTGCACCTTTTGAATCTGTGCGTCGAATTGTTCTTCCGCTCTATACCATCGGCAAATTCGGTTCTGCTCTTTTTGGATTGATCTACCTGGTTTCGAGTATTTCAGGTAAGGGCCGGGTGGGCCGAACAGCCGGACTGGTCATGTTTACCCTTGTCATTGCCTTTATCCTTATCGGCACCTATTACGAGATGGACACCAGAGTAATCGGCGTTTTGTGGTTCATTTTGCCTTTACATTACGGTCTGGTGAGTTTGGGGAAGAAGAATGGTTAGGAAATGTAATCGCTCATAGATCTCTGTTCAAAAATCCCGTTCTAATTCCTTGGTGATCCTCTGCTGTATTACCTGGAGGGTATCATTCATAGGGCTTAAAAAAATCTGATCAGCATTTATGGAAGTGGCAAGAAAGAGGGTAAGCTTGTTTTCGAATACGCGAGACTTAAAGAGTTCACGGGTCGTATTTTCAAAAGCGCTCGTGGGGCTACTATACCAGCCGGAGGTATCCATGATGGAATCAATATTTCGGCGCATATTTCCGATTTCGGTAACGAGTTGTGTACATTCCCAACGAATCTGAATTACGGTTCGTTCGGCATCATTAAAACGATCGACGGAAGGAGGTAATCGTAGTAAATCATTTCGCAAGCTGTTATTGGAAAGAAGGTCGAGACGACCCGAGTTGATCACACTGAATCGAGGATGAAATTCAGTTTTCTCCTGTAGTGACTTTGTGAGGGTAAGAGCAATTTCAATGTCTGTTTTTTCTTGATGAATCTCAGGCGGAAAAAGAGATAAAAACTCTCCGGTTCCTTCTATATTCATGCTATTTATTTGCCGTGCCCTTTCAATCTCCTCCAGGTTAAAATTCATTTCTTCCAGTAAATCTTCCAGTAGTACTTTCTCGGCCTTGCGAAGCTTATCCTGCTCGTTGAGGTTGTTCAATTGAAGTGCGATCAAAATACCAATGACCACCAGGATGACTTCCCCAAAGGCGTACTTGAAGTACTTCCCAATCCTGTTTTCTTCTAAAAAGCCTCTTCTCAGATTTCGAAAGAATTTGAACATGCATTGCGGTTTACTGATCAGTAGGTAAGTTAGGGATAGTGTTACAAATTGCTGACTGGATTCCCTGCGGGCTTCCATCTGTACCGCTCCTGCAAATAGAAAATCCAGGCGCAGGCGCTGGATTCCCTGCGGGCTTCCATCTGTACCGCTCCTGCAAATAGAAAATCCAGGCGCAGGCGCGCCTGATTTCTTTATCCCTCCCAATCGATAAAGCAAGCTTTTCGATTGTCCGGAATAAAAAAATCCATGCCTTTTGGCATGGATTTTCTGCTTGATGTGGGACATACTGGATTCGAACCAGTGACCTCTGCCCTGTCAAGGCAGCGCTCTAAACCAACTGAGCTAATGTCCCTGTTCTGAGGACGGCAAAGGTAACTGAAAAATGACAATTTTCTGAATGCAGTTTTCAAGAGTGATTCCATTTTACGAACATTATTAGGGGGAACCATTTTATTTGCCTACTTTCTGGCGTCAATTTGCTGAGAACCAACCACCATGCAAAAAGTCTACATCTCCTCAACCTATAAAGACTTTAAGGAATACAGGACCACTTTGATCAGTCTTTTCCACAAGCAACTCAAGGGCAAATTTGAGCTCTGCGAGATCATGGAGCACATGTTCGATGATGGGTCCTCCTCCACCTATGTTGAGGAATGCGTAGCTGCCGTCAAAGAATGCGATATCTACTTTATCATTTTGGGGAACTCTGTTGGTTCTTATCCCCCAAATGAAAGCCGCACCTATACCGAGATCGAGTACCAGACGGCCATGGAGGAAGATAAATTCATCTACCGCCTGCAACTCGAGAATATTGACGAAAAGACCATTGACGATCCGGTCAAACACAAAGCACTGCGGGACTCCTTTGAAGGGAAACACGTCACTTACTTCAACGATGAAGCGGAACTGGAAGGGATCTTCCTTAAAAGCCTCCTCAATCACTTCAAGGAGATCAATACAGAGAACCCGTACCGGGGAATGAACCCCTTTCAGATCGAAGACGGCAGTTACTTTTTTGGCCGTGAACTCGAAATTGAAAAATTCATCAAACTCATCCTGACCACCGAAAATGAGCGGGTCTTCTCGGTAGTAGGGGATTCAGGGATCGGTAAGAGTTCGTTTGTTCGCGCCGGGGTTATGCACCGCATGTTGCAGAGGAAGTGATGGGCTATTCCGAGCACATCCCGCTCATCTTCCGCCCAGGGGAGCAGCCTCTGACCAACCTCAAGTACCAACTGAGACGTCACGCGGGAATTCACGATCAGGAATTGTCTGCAAAGAACTTTGAAGGAGCTAAATTGCTCTTGTTCATCGACCAACTCGAAGAACTCTATACTCAGGGACATACGGAGGAATCAGCAAAAGAAAAGGAAGCCTTTATTCGCTTGATGAATGAGCTGGCCTCCCATCCAAATCTGAATATACTCCTGTTCTTGACCTACCGCAGTGATTTTGCAGAAACCTTATCTCAGCATGCTTTTGTCGGGGTACATGCTCAGGAATTCTATCCCAAGAGCTTTGACTTCAAGAAGAACAACGCCCAATGGGAACAGAGCATTACAGAGATCATCACCGCCCCTGCCGAAAAACACGGGGTGAGTTTGGAATCGGAACTGGTCAGTAGTTTGATTCAGGAACTCGAAGACCTCGATGGATGCCTGCCCATTCTGCAAATGACGTTGTACCAGCTCTGGGATCCCAAAGTGATCAAAGATCACCAGATCAAATACTCCGAATTGCTGAAGCTTTCGCAGGGTAAAGGAATAATTGGTTTGCTGCAGAACCACGCCAACTCGGTGGCCTCAAAAATTTCCAAAAAGGGAAAAGACAAGGTTCGCGAAAACATTCTCAAAAGCATGCTGCTCAACCTGGTCGAGGTAAGTGATGAGCACGGAGATCTCAAGCGCACCCTTTCCAAAAAAAAACTGTTTGAAAAACTGGATCACTACCCAACCATGGATGTGGAGCAGGTATTTGAAGAACTCGTCAGTCAAAAGAGTCGACTCCTTTTAGTTACGGGAAGAGAAAGTAATTGCGATTCTTTAGAAGGAACCGAAACAGGTTCTTGTGTCACCTTGGTGCACGAGGAACTTATCAGCAAATGGCCGAAGCTGCAGCAGTGGGTTGAAGAAAGACGCGAAGCCCTAAAATTGCAAAAACGCCTAATCAGAGATGTCCGGGATTACGAAGAAAAGAAGGGCAGTCTTTACCGTGGCAAACGCCTGCGAAATGCGGTACTTTGGCAACAAAAGAACAAGGACTTCTACGACCATTCTATCAAGCGCTTTTTGCGTAAGAGTAAGGTAAGCCAGCTCTTTATTTTTTCGATTCCTTTCCTACTGGGAATCTTGATGACACTTTTTTACTTCTTGGCGTTTAAACCCTACATCCAAAAAGAGCAGTTCCTGAACAATGTGGTGAATGCCCGCCCCGAGATGCTTAAAAACTTTCTGAAGGTCAAAGCAAGTCTGCAGGAACCCCAAACCCTGAGTCTGGCCAGCGGAACCCTAGAAGAACTCAACAGCCAGTACTCACTGAAGTACAACATCCCGCTAAAGCAAAACCTGAGGTACTTTGCTAATGTAGAGGGTCTGGAGCTCATGAATAATCCACGTATTGAGCACTTTAATCAGGTCAAGGCAGAGATGGAAACGCAAAGCGAGTTTACCACCCTCAAGACCAATTTAAAAACGCTGTCGCTGGTTCATCTGAACAAACTTTCTTCTTTGGACGGAATCCGCGAACTAGACAACCTGAGCAAACTGGAATTAAAACGAAACCTGCGTCTAAATTTCTTGGACTCTATTGATTTGCCTAGAGGTTTGGAGTTCCTCAACATTGAAGACAACGATGGACTCAGCACAATGCCTTCTCTAGCGAACATGGAAGAATTGAAGGGGTTACGGTTTGTAGGGAATGATGCCTATCAAAATTTTGATGTTAGTCTGCCCGCTGCGCTAGACAGTATGGTAATCTCTGGAAATAGCCTCCTTGAGAGTGTTCAAGGCCTTGAACGATCTCCTAATCTCACAAAACTAACCATTGATTACAACGATAACCTGAAAACGATTCAAGGTTTGAATGGGCTTAAAAAAATGAGTTTTCTTGCCATAACAGAGAATCCGGTAATCAAAAAGCTTGAAGACATTGACAGCCTTTCTTCTCTTTTAACCTTAAAGATTGGTTTAGCTGAACTCGCTTACCTACCTGCTTTACCGAGTAGTATTGAAACACTTTACCTCAATGGAAATCGCAGTCTAAAAAATGTATATCTCTATCGGCTTAAAAACTTGATAAATGCGGAAATCGACAAAAACACGGTGTTAGAATCCGTCACTCTTCCGCAATCTGTACAATCCGCACAGATTATCAACAACAGTAGCCTGGTAGACATCAAGATTCCCTATGGTGGAAGGGGCCTTAAGCGATTAATCTTGAGCAACAACAGAAATCTAGAAAACCTACCTGATCTTGGGAACCGTTGGAGAATCAACTACCTCAGACTTGATTCCATGCCCAAGTTCAAGGCGTTAGGCCCTCTGGCTCGGTTTGGAACGAACTACCTTGATTCTTTGGAAATAAGCCAACTGGGAGACGAGTGGTTCCTGAAAGGAAATAGCTTTGACAATATTGCTTCACTTCAAAAATTAAAGTACCTAAAAGTCAATGGCCCCTACTTTAAATACGACTTCAATTTGGTTACAGAAGAAGGAAGAAAATTCAAATCTCTTGAAGAGCTTATTATTCATGGCCATAATGACAACCTTCCTGGCAATTGGACAGGCCCTAGCTTTTCGGGTATTCCGACCCTAAAATCCTTGACGCTAAAAGATAATGGGAAGTGGATCGACCTAGGATCTATTCAACTAGAAAATCTGGAGCAACTGACCATTTCAAATAACGCCCGAATTCGAGAAGTCCCCAAACTGGAATTGCTCAGTAAACTCAAAGAATTGACTCTGGCTAATAACGAGCGCCTACGCGCCATTCCTTCCTTGTTAGAGAACAAGGAACTCCACTTTTTGGAGCTCAGGAATAACATGAACATTAAAGACTACCGTCAAATTTCAAAATTGACAAGCTTAGACACTTTGATTTTGGCGGGGAACGACTTGCATTTACGTGATGTGAACTTCCTGGACGGAATGCCTTCTTTGAAAAAATTGGCCTTGATAGAAAACAAAAGTCTTGAAGATATTTCAGGTTTGATGAATCTTTCCGAATTGACGCACCTTCAAATAAGTGATAACCCCAAACTATCGACCTTACCGCAGTTCGGGAATCTTGAGGGTCTAAAAATTCTTGAACTGACCAATAACTCCAATCTCTACAACACCATTCATCTTTCTGACACCTTAGTGCAGAGATTGGACACGCTTATCATTTTTGGCAATAATCAGTTGCAATTTGACAAGATCGAGGTAGAAAAACTCAAGTGGGAAGATTCAAAAATTTCATTCCTGGAACTGGACACCCGTACGTTTAAGGAGCTTTTTGTAAAGCCCGATAAAATTGATGACTTGGGTAAACTAGTAAAGTCCGGTAGCCTATTGAAACTGGTTATTCACCTCAAACCCAATGAGGATATTCGGGAGTTGGATCTGATTGAGATTCAGAAACAAAACAAAGATTTAGAGATCGTTCTCTTCGAAGAATAAGTCTACCAATCTCCGTACTCGGCGGAGTTCTTTTTGGTTTCATGCAGGGTGATATGCAATTGCTGATCCCCCTTTAAATGGGGTTTGAGCAAGTCGTATATAATCTTGACAAAGTATTCTGTAGAGGGCATGATCCCTTCGAACTCAGGACACTCGATATTGAGGTTTTTGTGGTCAAATCGCTCTTCCACCTCGGTCTTGATGAGATCCCCTAAAACAGCTAAATCCATAATAAAGCCCGTATCTGGGTCTACCTCACCGCGAATACGCACTTCGAGATCAAAATTGTGGCCGTGGTAATGTGGGCTAAAACACTTTCCGAAGACCTCCCGGTTCTTCTCTTCACTCCATGCTGGATTGAACAGGCGGTGGGCTGCGTTAAAGTGGGCTTTTCGACAAATAGTCGCTCTCATAATTCTCCTTCAAAAATACCGAGGCGCAAAGGTAATCGAATTTCGAAAAAAGTAGGCTTTATCCCTGGAAATCAATTCGCTTGTGGGCGCCGTCGCAAAAAGGCTTGTTGGCTGATTCTCCACATCGGCAGAGCGCTACAGGACCCTCCTTTTCTTCGGTTTCCCCTTTGCGCACCAGACGGATGTTCCCTTTTACGAGTAAAGGGCCGTTGACCATGATTTCGATTTCTGTGTTAGAGACCACCTCTTGAGCATCTTGACCTTTCCTGATATAGGTAAGGGCCGCCGAAGGGCAGCGGTCGATTTGCTTCATCAGGTCTTCCTCGGAAGCTCCCTCTGGCTGAATCCAGGGTTTCTCTGAAGGTTTGTATACTTCCGGCAGGGTTTTTATACAGATTTCCGAATGGATGCATTTGGCGGGTTTCCAATGAATGGTTAAGTCGCCCTTGGTGTAGTCTTTGACAATTTCAGCCATGTGGTGGTTTTCCTCTAAGATACGTTAAAACCCGGAGCCAGAATTCTAGCCCAGTCGGGATGTCTTTTGAGGTAGGCAGCGACAAAAGGACAGAGCGGAACCAATTGCTTCTCCTGGGCTTCGATATCGTTTAAAGCCGCTTCCACCAAGGTTTTCCCTATACCTCTACCCTCCAATACCTGAGGTACTTCGGTATGGGTTAAGTAGATTTTATTTTTGGTAACCAGGTAATCGATCTTGACCAGATGCCCTTCCACCTCCGCTTGATAGCGCTTGTTTTCTGCATTGTTGGTTACTGTGAATCCCATTACTTTTGGACTGTTAGAATTGGATTCTTAAAATTACTCCATGCTGCCCAACCCAAGCGTTAATTCCATCCAAAAATTCAAGCTGCACAACAGCCTAGGAACGGAAGTCGAAATCCTCAATTTAGGAGCTATTTTACACCGCTGGAAGATTCGGGAAGAAGGAGGAACGGAGCGCGACATTATCGTTGGACCTGATCAAATCTCGGACTACCTCAGCGTTTTCGAAAGCGTGCCTTACTACTTTGGTGCCACCATTGGGCGCTATGCCGGACGAATTCGCGAAGGTTTCCGCCTCAATGGCCAATATTACCCCCTGGAGTCCAATGAGCAGGGGGTGCATTTGCACGGGGGGGCAGAGGGCATTGACCGAAAGCTCTGGGAACTGGATGAAGAGGCTTCCGACTTACCTCAAACTTTGGTGCTTTACACCCGCTCAAAAGCCGGAGAAGGAGGTTATCCGGGGGCTCTGGAGATTGAAGCCCGTTACTGTTTGCAGGACGATGACTCTTTGGAATTGGAATACCGCGCGGTTTCAGATGCTGATACTGTGCTGAATTTGACCAATCACGTCTACTTCAATCTCGACGGGAATCCCCTCACCGAACAGTCGCTTCAACTGTCCTCAGCACGTTGTCTTGAAACCAATGAGTATTTGTTGCCTACAGGACGATTCACCCCCTTGGAAGAAGACGCGAAGGACTTTAGAAAACAGAAAAGCCTGGAAGCATTGCCCTCTTATGGCGGACTGGATCACTGTTTTTTACTGGATCAAATCAAGGCCGGGGAGCCGGCCATTCGATACCAATCCACCAAGGGAGACCTTGCCTTGGAAGGCTGGACCAACCAAGCGGCTGTGGTGGTTTTTGCGCCAGAACACTTGCAGGTCAATATTGATCTCAAAGAAAAGCAAGTGCCTTTTCCGTCGATTTGCTTTGAGTTTCAAAACGTCCCCGACGCCCCTAATTTTCTGCAATTCCCGAGTGCTGAATTAAAAGCGGGAGAGGTCTACCGTCATCAATCTAAATTTCAACTGAAGCGCCGATAGTCCTAACTTTGCAAGGCCAAAATCGACAGCGTGCAGACTTCTATGCATTACCCGGAATTTGCTGAAAAATGCACGGCTTTCTTAGAAGCCGAAAGGCCCTTTATTTTTCTGATTGATTTTGAAAAAAAGTACTGGCACCTTTTTTCTGAAAAAGAGGCCACGGAGGCCGGTTTGTTTTACAATATCAAAGGCACCACCAATGCCAGCCCACCGGCCGACGCGCAGTCCATAGGCGTCCACCTAGAGGTCGATCCCAAGAAAAAAACGGAGCTACTTGAGCGATACCAAAAAGCCTTCGAAGGAGTCACCAAAGAAATCAATTGGGGAAACTCCTTTTTGCTCAACCTCACCTTCCCGGTAGAGGTTGATCTTCAAGGCCGATTGGAACAGGTGTTCTGGCAAAGTAAGGCCCCATTTAAGCTCTATTGGGAAGGCCGATTTACGGTTTTCTCGCCCGAATCCTTTATTCGTATTCAGAACCAAGAGGTAGAAACCTTTCCGATGAAGGGAACGCGATCCGCCCATTCCAAAGAGGCTGCAGAAGAATTATTGGCCGACTACAAGGAGCAAGCGGAACACGCCACCATTGTCGATCTTCTGCGCAACGACCTCTCGCAGTTTGCCCAAAAGGTGCGGGTAGAAAAGTACCGCTACCTGGAAGAAATCAAGCGTCCCCAAGGCGGGCTCTGGCAAACCAGCAGCCACATCAAGGCCGAGCTTCCCCTGGACTGGAAAACCCACTTTGGTGACTACCTGAACCGACTGCTTCCGGCCGGATCCGTTTCGGGTGCCCCCAAACCCCAAACCCTCGAAATCATTCGCCGGGAAGAGGGCCAAGATCGGGGCTTTTACACAGGAGTCTTTGGACTCTATGACGGAAAAACAATCGAAAGTGCGGTGGCTATCCGCTATATTGAAAACCAAAACAATAGGCTATATTACCGAGCCGGTGGGGGCATAACCCACCTGAGTCAATGCGAACACGAATTCGATGAGCTTCTCCAAAAAGTCTACATTCCCACTCTTTGAAAGTCTGGCCCTGGAGAATGGACAGGTCAAAAACCTGAACTGGCACCAATGGCGCTTCGAGCAGAGCTACAGAGCCTCTACGGGAACCCTCCTCCCTACCGCCTGTCCTCCGCCCTAAAGGGAATTCACTTTCCTCCTGCAGGACAGCGCTATAAATTGCGCATTCGCTATGGGCGCTACCGTACACAAACACAGATCCTGGCCTACACGCCCAAACACCCCAACACCCTTCAACTTGTCGAAATTCAAGATTGGTCCTACCCCATCAAGTGGTCAGACCGAGAGCCACTTCAAGCCTGTTTTGAAAAACGAGAGGGAGCGGATGACATTTTATTACATCAAAACGGGGTCATACGAGACAGCTCCTACGCCAATATCGCTTTCTTGAAGGAAGGCAGGTGGTTTACCCCTGACACCCCTTTATTGCCGGGTACCAAGAGGGCGAAACTTTTGTCGGAAGGCCTGTTCACAGAAAGACGGATTACCTTGAGCGACCTGAAAGAGTACGAAGGATTTCAGCTGATCAATGCCTTGCTGGTCTTTGATCCTGATTTTGCCCATCCGATCGAGCGAATTTGGGGAGCGGACTAATCTGCTATATTTGTGAATAAACCCACCCAGATGAAAAACACCACTCTTTGCACCATCGCCCTTTTTGCCCTGGTTCTGGTTGCCTCCTGTGGCCCCACCAAACCTGCACAATGGGCCAAGAAAACGGCTCCAGAACGCTTTGTAGCGGAATTCGAAACCACCAAGGGCACCTTCGAAATTGAGGCCCGACGAGAATGGTCTCCGGCTGCGGTCGACCGCCTTTACGTTTTGATCAAGAGTGGATACTACGAGGACATCGCCTTCTTCCGAGTAATTCCCAACTTTGTTGCCCAGTTTGGGATCAGCAACGACAGTACCCTCTACGCCACTTGGAACCGCATTCCTGTGCCGGATGAGGAGGTTATTCAGGGGAATGACCGAGGTACTATCGCCTTTGCACGAGATACGGCACAAACCCGCACCTCACAGTTGTACATCAATCTAAAAGACAACAACCGCCTGGACACCATCAGCTTTAATAAGGTCAAAGGGTTTCCGGTGATTGCCAAAGTGACCCAAGGAATGGATGTGGTTGACGCCCTTTACAAAGGATATGGCGCCGACATTCAGGATAAACAGGATTCCATCGCTCAATTCGGCAACGAGTACTTGCGCAAAGGATGGCCCAAGCTCGACTACATCAAGCAAGCGCGCATCAAGGAATAATCACTTTTCAGAAAACAGTTCCGCGGTAAAATCCAATAAACCGGATCCACCAATACCTCCATGGCCGGGGACGATGAGTTCTGCCTCGGGATAGGCTTCTTTTATAGCCCTGGCTTGCATGGGCCAAAGAGCCGTATTGGCATCGGCGACATTGCCTCTTCCTGCCCCCATGGCCTTGACCTGGCAACCTCCAAACAGCACCTTTTCAGCGGGGAGGTAAGAAACAATATTATCGCTCGTGTGGGCCGGGCCGAAGTAACGGTTTACGATTGTTTTGCGACCGATCTTCAACTCCTGAATACTATCAAAAACCCGATACGGGCTGTTGTCTTTGGGTTCATCCAGTTCCACATAAGTCCGAATATTCAAATACACCAAGGCCCCTTTCTCAATCATCTGGGGTAAGCCCTGAACACAGTCTTCGTGAAAGTGATTGGGTACAACCGCCTTAAGTTTTAGTTGTTGTGCTTCTATCCAGGACAGCAGTTCGGCCGTTCCCGCATCCGAAGCCGGGCTGTCAAAAATCACGGCTTCCCCCTGGTCGGTGTAGATTAAACCATTGCACGGAAAAGTACTTCCATTGCTTAGGGCGATCTGTGAGATATGCAAATAAAGTCCTTGCCGGAGTTGTATAATTTCAAGCTGATCAGTGGAATACACCTTGGGGTGGGGCAACTTGCGGCAGGTCATGCCCATCAACAGAAAAGAAAGGACTAACAAAACTCCCCAGCGCTTCATCGCTTCAGTTTGTGTTGTAGAGAGAATTTAACCGTTGGCCATTCTTGGTCGATGATGGAATAAACCACGGTATCGCGCAAAAGTCCCTGAGCATCCACCCGATGATTGCGCAGAACCCCGTCCTTCTTTGCCCCCAAAGATTCAATAGCTCTCCGCGAAGGCCAGTTGTGGAAGTTGGTTCGAAACTCCACAGCAATACATTCTAATCCTTCAAAAGCGTGTTGTAACAGGAGCAATTTGCATTCCTTATTGATGCGGGTTCCTTGCCAGCTTTTGGAATACCAGGTGTGGCCTATTTCGAGCCGCCTGTTCTTTGCATCGGCATTTAAAAAACGGGTCGAACCAATCAGTTGATCGGTACTGAGCTCCCTGACCACAAAGGGCAGGCTGTGGTCTGCTTCATAGCCCTGAAGAGCGGTTTCGATAAAGCTGTCCATCTTGTCCTGGGTGGGGACACTGGTGAACCAGAGGTTGTAAAGATCTCCGTCCTGTGCCGCGGCATTGAGTTCATCGCGGTGCTCTCGCCTCAAAGGTTCCAAACGTACATGTTCCCCTTGAAGACGAAATTCTTGAAGCCATTTCATGTATTACTGCTTAGGTTTTTGTTTTTTCAGATGCAGTACTAAGGTAGCGTTAAACCCAAAATAGAGGTTCCCATCCCGGGTGTTAAAATTGTTTCAGATCTGGCTCCAAATAAAATTCATTAAGTTGCCGGGGTATGAAATCTTCCAGACGTGTTCTCTTCTTAATTGTCTTTGCTCAATTTTTATGCACCTCTCTGTGGTTCGCCGGTAACGGGGTGATGGCTGATCTATCGGCCGCATTTGGTTTACCCGCTGCAGCCATGGGTTATTTAACCTCTGTGGTACAATTGGGTTTTATTTCAGGTACCCTGGTATTCGCCCTCCTTTCCTTTGCCGACCGCTTCTCCCCATCCAAGGTATTTATGATTAGTGCCTTATTGGGCGCTCTGGTAAACGTCGGCATCATCTGGGAGGGGAACCAACTCGGTAGTCTTTTAGCTCTCCGTTTTTTCACGGGTTTCTTTTTGGCAGGCATCTATCCGGTGGGAATGAAAATCGCAGCAGACTATTTCGAAAAAGGCCTGGGTGTATCCTTGGGATACTTGGTAGGCGCCCTGGTACTGGGTACGGCCTTTCCGCATTTACTCAAAGAGCTCAGTACGGATTATTCCTGGCAAGCCGTTATTCTAACCACTTCTGGCCTCGCCAGCTTCGGGGGTGTTCTGCTCTTTCTGGGCGTACCCGATGGACCCTTTAGAAAAGCCGGTCAAAAAGTAAATATTCAAGACTTTCAAAGAGTCTTTGCCAATAAGGAGTTCAGAGCTGCAGCCTTGGGTTATTTTGGGCATATGTGGGAACTCTATGCTTTTTGGGCCTTTGTTCCCTTCTTTATCGAACGCTTTAACAACTACTGGCCGGATTTAGGATTCCCGGTTTCTCTGCTTTCTTGCCTGGTGATTGGTTTGGGTGGCCTAGCCTGTATCATCAGTGGTTACTTGGGGAAAGCACTGAGCAACAAAGGCGTGGCCAAAGGTGCTCTTCTTCTTTCCGGAATTTGTTGTCTACTCTTCCCAACGGTATTCTATGAGGCCCATCCGGTCGCTTTTCTGGTTTTTCTCTTGGTCTGGGGAATGCTGGTGATCGCGGACTCCCCTCTATTCTCCTCCTTGGTCGCAAAAAACGCACCTGCAGAAATCAAAGGCACAGCACTAACCCTGGTCAACTGCATTGGTTTTGCCATTTCCATCCTCAGTATCGAGCTACTCAACGCTTTGAGCACCGATAATAGCAGCATCTATTTCTTCCTTCTGCTGGCCATTGGTCCCTTTCTTGGTTTCACCTTTCTACAATTCCAGAGGAAATGATTGCGTTAAAGAAGTAGCTAAAGTAATTTCATAAAAAAATCGCAGCATGAAATTGAGCTCTACCCTGCTTTTCTTGGGTCTGTTTGGTTTATTTACTGGCCTTCACGGCCAATCTTCTGAACAAATGGCAGCAGCCATATCGACAGAAACGGATGCCCAGTTTATCTACGAATACCAAGGCAGCAAGTTTGTTCCTCCTACTGGCAAGACCCTGCTTATTATGGGGCAGACCAAAGAGGGAATAACCGATTATCAAAACAACTTCGGTGACGAAAAACAACCTGGAGGCTGGTCGGCCTACTGGGGAATCCCTGAATTCAAAGGAGTGGCCAGTGCTTTTAAAAACAATACCGGCAGCACCCAGAATCACCAGATGCTCGTCGACGAATTCCCGAACACCGTTGTCCATAGTGCGATGTGGATGGTTGGGATTTTGGATATTGCCAAAAAAACTGGACTCGGCACCTACGATAGGGTTATTAAAGAGTACGCGAGATGGGCGAAGAATGTCAACAGACCTATTTACCTGCGAATTGGATATGAATTTGATGGACCGCACAACGAATTGGAACCCCGGGATTACATTCGAGCCTATAGACGTATCGTGGATCTTTTTCGGGCCGAAAACGTTGAAAACATTGCCTTTGTATGGCATTCCTATGCAGCGAAGCCCTATAAGAACTATAGTATAGCAGACTGGTACCCCGGTGACGATTATGTCGATTGGGTCGGTGTTTCCATCTTTGATCATGCTTACGGTGGAGACGATTTTGGATCCGAATGCGATGCTGTCTTGGCTTTTGCCAAGGAGCACGCCAAGCCGGTTATGATCGCAGAATCCAATCCGATTCAAGGGATTGATATGGACAATACCAAAGTCTGGGAAGAGTGGTTTGTCCCCTACTTCAACTTCATCCATAAAAAGAACATCAAGGCGGTCAGCTTTATCAACGAAGACTGGACCAGCTTATCGATTGCCGGAATAGAACATTGGAAAGACGCTCGATTGAGCAATAACAAACTGGTGGCCAAGGCCTGGTTTGAAGCAACGGCACAAAAACGCTTCCTACACGCCTCCAAAAAGCTCTACAAGCAACTGGGGTACAAGAAGAAGTAGTGCCTTACCTGTCATTTATTATGATTTTACTTTATATTCAATCGAAATAACCATCCTCACATGAAAAAGTCCACCCTCTATCGCTCCTTTTCGTCTTGATCAGTACGCTCTCTCTTCAAGCACAAGCTGACAAACCCTACATCACAACGATGTCTAAAGAGGTCTGCGCTTGTATCGGAAAAATAGCCGATGATGTAAGTCAAGAGAAATTTTCAACAGAATATTTGAATTGTTTCTCCAAGTCCCTGATGGCACACTCCAAGGAAGTACAAAAGCACTACAGTATTTCCAATGAAGCCGACATGAACGCCCTAGGAGAACTCATGGGGTTTGAAATGGTTAAGATTTGCCCCACTTCCCTCTTGCGAGGAACTGAGGTCATGGGTCAAAAAAATACCAGCTCCTCGAAAGTCAGTAAACCGAAGACGGTCAATCTGGTTACCGTGGGTAAGACCGCCCCTTATGATTACATGAAAGTGACAGATGTATTCAATGATGACTACACCACCATCGTCCAGATTGAATTTTATTCAACCAATCCGATCAATGGAACCTTGCATGCACCGGGGGGGCAGTACCCTTACGTTTTAAGTGATAAATTTGGAAACCGATTCGCTTTAAAATATCAGGAAGGCTGGCGAGGACCAGAAGCCCAAGGTTTTGGTTCAATTAGTATTCCCGCCTATACCGAGCGTATAATCAAACTGCATTTTGCCAAGATTTCGAATGTGGAAAACGTTTACTCATTGACCGAAGTTGGCTGTGCTGAGGCCGGAGGTAACTGCTGGAATTTCTACGATATTAAGGTCAGAAAGCGCTAGAGTGCGTTCAACAACTGGGTGAGATCGGTTTCTTTATCCGACCCAAATTTTTCTTCAAACGGTACTTCGACTTCAAAATACCGGCGGGTAAAACGTTTAGGGTAGCCGCGATTTATTTAGTGGTTAAGTTCATCCGCAAAAAGGCTTCTAATCGGATTTCCTTCTCGGTGATCTCTGGCTAGAGGGTCTTGAGATTTTCGTCAAAGCCATTGGACGAATCCAATGGCTTTTTTTAAGGGAATACCCTGAGTTTTTCGATTTCAGAGAATCCCCTCAGGCTTTTCAGACCCCTGGATTCTAATTTGCGGAGGTAATTGAACTCAAAAAAAGTAATCATGAAAATCAATCGACTATTCGCCTTTTTCTCCTTAATGAGTGCTATCGTGCTTTTAAACAGTTGCACAAAAGCACAGGAAGACCCATTTACCGAAGAGACCAATCCACCTACTTTACAGGTTATCCTCCCAGACGATGGAGATGTATTCTACACGAGTGAAGGCCCACGAAGACAAGCCGACCTGCATTTTATTGCCATGGACGACATCACCATAGATTATGTGCAAATCATTGTAGAGAACAGTGCTGGTCAAGAAGCCTACAACCGGAGAATAACAATGCGAGAAACAACTTTAACCTATGATATGTTCAGAAACTTCAGCACCACAGAAGCGGGCGAATACACGGTAAAATATTTAGTGGCAGACACCGCCGGAAACACGGCTGAAGCCGAACGGACCATCTACTTTGAAGACCGGGCACCTACTGATGATCTTTCTGGCGAGAACTAATTACTCGACCTGAGACTTGTAGACGGAAGTAGTATCTTTCCTTAACTGATTTTTGTCCTATGCGTATTCTCATGCGATTATTTCTCTTTTTGATGAGCAGCTCGCTCTTCGCTCAGACCGGGTCCATTATTGACAGTCTGAAATTGGAGCTCGTCAAGGATCAGGCCGATACGACCCGCGCCATGGTGCTGAATGATCTGGCCTACTACTACCTCTACCAAGACACCGATACCGCGGTCTACTATGGCCACAAGGCCTATGATTTTGCCGAAGAAATCGGTTACCACAAGGTCCGGGCGAACGCTAAACTCTATACAGGAAATGCCTTCCTCTTTTCGAACAGAATGGACTCGGCGGAAGTCTTTTATAAACAGGCCTTCGGTATTGCCAAAAAACACGAGCTAAAGAAATCAGCAATCTACTCCTCCTTGGGTATGCTTTACAAAAACAATGGGAAACTGGATAGGGCGGTAAGAATTTATTATGAAGGGATTATAGAGGATGAAAAAGAAGGCAATGAATACGGCAAATTCATCAAGCTAAACAACCTCGCCAATGTCTATAGCATACTGGAGAATAAGCAAAAGTCCATCGAACTTCTTTTGGAAGCGGTAGAAATATCTGAAAACAGTGAAAACCCCAACATCCGCTACGCCTCGGGTACAATACTTAACGGCGTTGGTGCTATCTATATAGAACTGGGTCAACTCGAGGAAGGGCTTACCTATTTTCAGCGTTCTCTTGAAGCCAATAAAGCCAATGAAAATAAAAGAGAGATCGCCCGGAATTACCAGAACATCGGTGCCACCCAATCCAAGCTGGGGAATTATACAGAGGCTTTGGATTACTTAAAGAAGGCCTTTAGCCTTCGAGAAGAGCTGGCCGATAAAAAAGAGCTGACCGAAACCTATTTTGAACTGGGTAATACTTACGGAAAACTCAAACAAAACGCCCAAGTGAAATTCCATTTTGACCGTGCCTTGGAATTGGGCCTTGAGTTGGGTGATCAGGCCTTGCTTTCCAAAATCTACCAGACCCGTTCCAATACCTATGAAGAACTCGGTGAATCTGCCCTGGCCTTAGAAAGTTACAAGCTTCACACCCTTTATCGCGACAGTATTCTACAGGAAGAAAACCTCAAGAACGTTTCGGAAATCGAAACCAAGTACGAAACGGCGAAAAAGGACAAGGAACTCCTTGCCCAAAACCTGGAAATCGAACAGGCCAACGGTCGACTGCAGTCCCGAAATGCCCAGCTGTATTTCTTGCTCTTTAGCCTGGTACTATTAGGCTATGTCTTCTGGCAACGCCAAAAACGCAAGAACCAAGAAATTGACTCCCTTAAAAAAGAGCACCAAATCAAGACCCTGGAATCCCTGATTCAAGGGGAGGAAAAAGAGCGTTTCCGCATCGCACGCGAATTGCACGATGGGGTCAACGGGGATTTATCAGCCATTAAATTCAAGCTTTCGGCTTTGAGTGATAAAGAGAATCCGGCCATCGGGGAAGCCGTCGCCATGATTGACGATTCCTGCAAACAGGTCCGGGCGATTTCCCACAACCTCGTCCCACCTTCGCTCGAAAACTTTAACCTGGTGGAGGCTTTGGAGGAGTATATCGAAAACACCAACGGCATCCACCAGCCAGAAATTGACTTTCAGCATCTGGGAGAACACCCCCGACTTTCTAAAAATGCCGAAATCAACATCTTTAGAATCGTACAGGAATTGGTGGTCAACGCTCTAAAACATGCGGAAGCTCAGCAGATCAATGTTCAGCTGAGTTGCCGAGAAGAAGAGATCCAGCTGACGGTGGAAGACGACGGAAAAGGCTTCGACACCTCGGCGCAAAACAAATCCGGGATCGGACTTTCAAACATCCAATCGCGGGTGGACTACCTCCAAGCCGACAAGGATGTGCTTTCGAACCAGGAAGGGACTTCCTATACCTTGAGTATGAACAAAAATCTACTGCCATGAACACCCGAATAGCCATCACCGATGATCACCAAATGGTCCTGGAAGGCGTTGTTGCCATGCTTAAAGGATTAGACGGAATTGAAGTTGTTGGCACCTACAACTCGGCCCAAGAAACCCTAGACAACATTCAAAAAGACGAGGCTACTTTGCTGCTCTTAGATGTCAATCTCCCCGATATCAACGGGATTGATCTAGCCAAGATGCTCCTGAAAGACCAGCCCGAACTCAAGATCATTGCCCTGACCAACTTTGAAGACATCTCCTTTGTCAAAAGAATGCTCAAAAACGGCGTCCATGGTACTTACTAAAAAACACGGATCGGGAGGAGCTTTTAAAGGCCATTCAAACCGTCCAAGGCGGCGAACTCTTTCTGCAAAGTGACATCCACAAACGCCTTCTGAATCAAGTGAGTTCCAAAGGAACTTTTGACAATGGCTTACAACCTAAACTCACCCGGCGCGAAACCGAGGTTCTTCAGGCCATTGCTGAAGAGCTGACCACCCAGCAGATATCTGAAAAGCTTTTTATCAGCCCGAAAACGGTGGAAACCCACCGTATGAATATCATGAGTAAACTGGGAGCCAAAAACAGCGTAGGCATCATCAAAATCGCGATGGAAAAGGAACTTCTTTAAGGGCTTGCTTCTTTTGGATCATGTTCTATCTTTAGCGGCATGACCATTACCCTTCAATTTGAGCCGAAAGCGCTATGGGTTCTGAGGATTTTGGTTGTGCTACTCGCCGAATAAACCAAAGGCTAAAGGAAATTTCTCTTGGGAATTTTGGCTCTGATTCCCCTAGTAGCCCTTCTTTACCACCACGAGTATGGGTGCCGGCTTTGGGCTTAGCCAATCGAAGCAGATCATTCGCAACCACGAAGGCTTGCTGAGGTTAATTTCCGTGCCGAATGAGCGGACTTCTTTTGTGATTTCATTTGGTTAAAGCGTAATTCAATCAATAGGCCTGCAGGGTGATTCTGCTGACGGCTACAGAATCAATCTTCGTTTTTGAAAAGTAGATCGGGAAAAACTCGTCTTTTGCCCAAGGGCCGAATAAGTTATCATAAAATGGACTGTTCGGATCTCCAGATTGCCCTGGTGAATTTGTGCCTAGGGCAGCATCCCAATCTCCCGTATTAACAATTAACCGAAAAGTAGCTCCTGTTCTTTGACGGTAATCATTACTAGTTGAGCCAGGGGTATAGCCATTCCCTCCTCTTGGTAAGGGCCCCAAGATCAGCTGCTTTGCAATACTGTCATTCACCGCGTCGGCTAAAGCGTGAATTAATTCTGTACGCTTGTTCTTTTTCTGCCCGTATTGCCATTGACTCATGTCGGTGCCCAATCGAGTTTCCAAATCTCTAATGGCTAAAGTGAAGGCCTCGCTTAAATACTGATTTCGACCAAGAACAGGCTGTGGTCCAAATTTATTGTCAGGAGTTTGAATCCAATCAATCACTTTCTTCAGCTGTATACTTTTGATGTAATTCTGAGCATTAGAAGGAACAAAACGCTCATGGGCCAGATGCCTTAAGGTGTTTTCCCAAGCGACATAAATTGCCGCTTCAATGGAGTTTGAATTTAATTGATGATTCCAATTCAACAACATCTCCTTCGCTTGAGCAGCTTGACCTTCAAACTCAATAAGTTCCAGGAATGGAATTAAACTCTGGGCAGGCAATGAGGTTACGTCTACCTGTAAAGACTTCATATCTTCCATGGTCATGTCTGGGGTGGAGTCGAGTACCTGATTGACTCGATTCCCTCGGTAAGGATCTGACCAGGAGTACCCGATCGCATTCCAATGAACGTAATCCCGTGGAGTTACATTTTGGTTAGCGGTCGCTATATAACCCTTTTCAGGATTAACCGCATGGGGCTTTTGGACTATGGGTAAATACCCATCCCATTCATAACGACCATCCCCGGGAACGGGAACTAATCCACTAAAATTATTCCTCACAGGAGCTATTCCAACCGCTTGCCAGCCGATGTTTCCTTCCCTGTCGGCCCAAATCATATTTTCGCCAGGAATGTGACTGTAGTTACAAGCATCTCTAAATTCTTCCCAAGTCTTTGCTTGATCCATTCGCAGCGAGGCCAGGTAGGGCGAGCCTCCTGGTTCTAACCAAGCGCAGCGCACTGCATAAGCTTTGTGATTTTTTGAGTCTACATAGGTCACGGGGCCGTGTCGTGTATATTTTAAATCCACTTCTACCGCTTCCTGCCCCTTAACGGGGATGCGTTCCTGTACAATGGTCATATCGACCCATTCCCCTTTGTACTGGTATTGGTCGTGGTTCTCAGGATTGAGGTCATAAACGTATAAATCCTCTCCATCTGTTCTGAAAACCGTAAGTCCCCACGAACCGTATTCATTATGCCCGATGGATATACCGGGAATCTCTGGTTCTCCGCCACCTATCACATTCCATCCCGGCGCTACCAGATGTGCCATATACCTCAAAGACGGAACAGCGACTGTCCGATGAGGATCATTGGCCATATAGGTGTTCCCATCCTTCATAAGTTTTCCGCTAATTACCCAATTGTTACTTCCGATTGATAGGGAATCCAGATTGGGCTGCTTTTGTTGGTTAAAAGCCGTCTCTACTTTAAGGTTACGGTATTGAGGCAGTACATCACTGCTCCTAAAACTGACTACTTTACGGTAGGCTTGGTACAGATCGAGGATATCATGAAATAAAAGGTTTTGATCTATTCTATCATCCATTGTAAGGTCCGGCTCCATGGGATGAAGCCAAAGCAGCTCTTTGACCTTTTCTTCTCCTAGCAAGGCCACTGCTCTCCCGATTTGCAATTCGGCAACGATATTACCCAAAAGACCTTGATGACGAGAAATAACCACTTCAGGAGTCCACTTTTCTGGTTGAATGCCCAGGAGTTTAAACTCCATTGGGAGGCGGTCCGGTTGCTTTAAGATTTCATCAATATAAGCATTGACTCCATCGGTATAAGCTGTGATGATTTCTACCCCATTGGGATGGTAGTGCTCCATCTCTGTGGTCATATTACCTCGGAACTTAAATAAACGTGTTCCGATATCCCTTTTCAATTCGCGCTCACCCAAAATTTCGGCTACAGTACCTGTAGCTTGCCTCCGCCATATTTCGAATTGAAACAAACGATCCTTTGCCGCGGCATAACCCTGCGCAAAGAAGAGATCATGTTCATTTTGCGCATAGATGTGATTGATACCCCATTTATCCCGCACGATTTCAACATCCTCCTGTAAACCTTTGATGGGTTCTGCTGTGTTATCAAAAGATTCACCAGTACAAGATATAATGATCAGGATAATCCAAATGAGTTGTAGACGAGATTGCATGAGGGTTAATTTACAGTATTCAACCTTCAAGATAAAGATTGTTTGAGAAGAAGTCTGTACAAGGATATAGCTGGCTCAATATCTTCATTAGTAGGGATTGTCTGGAAGGATGTTCACGCCTAGTTTTACCTAAAACACGAAGATCCATTACATGAAGAAGTTATCTACAATTTCAATTTCCGGTCTTGTCTACAAATACTGGCTACAGTGTCTTTAATCTACTTCTTGCTACTTTACTTTTGGTCCTGAATGAATTGGTTCAGTATGCCTTTACCCAATACTAAACCCAAAACGAGGACAATCTTCCGGAAATATTGGAGGCCTTGACTATGGGGTTGGGGAGTTATTTTTGAAAGATTAAAGGTGAGTAGGGATTTGTTTAAGAAAGGATATCTCTGCTAAGCTCGTCGCAGCCAGACCGGGAAACCACTTCTGCAAATAAAAAATCTGAACTCGGGAACTGAATTCCCTTCGGGCTTCCAGACTATGGCCGCTACTGCATA
>NZ_MQVX01000001.1:0-15814 GCF_002954325.1 Aureicoccus marinus | reverse complement strand
TAGAAAATCCGAACGCTGGGGCGTTCGATTGTTTTCGTTCCTTCCGAGCTTGAGAGCAAGCTCTACTGGATTCTCCTCTCTTCGCTCGTCGCAGCCAGACTGGAAAACCACTTCTGCAAATAGAAAATCAAGGCGCAAGCGCGCTTTTGGTTTTTTTCGTTTATCTGATCGCACAAGCGAGCTTGGCGATCTCCTAAACGAAAATCCGTGCCTTTCGACACGGATTTTCTGCTTGATGTGGGCCCTGCTGGATTCGAACCAGCGACCCCCTGCTTGTAAGGCAGGTGCTCTGAACCAACTGAGCTAAGAGCCCTTATCCTAAATAAGGAGTGCAAATATAGTAGGTTTTTCGGCTTGCCAAAAGAGAAAGTGAACTTTTTCGAAAAGACTATAAAACTTCGGCCACCACGAAGGTGCTGCCCCCCACAAAAACAAGGTCTTTGGGGCCTGCGGCCTCCAATGCTGCGGTGTATCCTTCGATGACTTTGGGGAAGACCTTTCCTTGGAGACCGGCCTTTTCAGCTGCGTTGCCCAAGGCTTTGGCGGAAAGGGCACGCGGGATTTCGGGTTGTACGAAGAAGTAGCTCGCCTTTTTCGGCAAGAGAGGTAAAATGTCTTCCAGGGACTTGTCGCGAACCATACCCCAAACGATATAGAGTTTGTCAAAGGGCTGCTTCTTGAGTTGTTTCATCAGGTACTGAATTCCCTCAATATTGTGGCCGGTGTCGCAAATGACCTTGGGCTCCTCTTGCAGAATCTGCCAACGCCCCATAAGGCCGGTGTTCTTGACCACTTTCTGTAGGCCTTGGATCAGGCAGTCCTCTGGTATGGTGAAGCCCTCGAGCTGTCGGAGGGTTTCGACTACCCCAGGGATGTTCTTCTTCTGGTACTTTCCTTGTAGGTCGGTTTTGTACTGTTTTGCCCGTGCCTCGTCAGCAAAGGTGATGGGGGCTTGTTGACGGGCTGCGATGATCCGGAAGACGCCTTCAACCTCGCGCTGCTGCTCGCTAATGACCACAGGGGTTTGGGGCTTGATGATGCCCGCCTTTTCGAGTCCAATCTGCGGCAGCGTATTGCCCAGAATGGCTTGATGGTCGTATCCGATATTGGTGATGAGGCAGATTTCCGGCTCAATAATATTGGTGGAATCCAATCGCCCACCAAGTCCGACCTCGATGATAGCTATATCGACTTGCTGCTCGGCGAAATAGGCGAAAGCCATGCCCACAGTCATCTCGAAAAAAGAAAGCGGATGCTCGTCCAAATAATCCTTATTCCCTTTGACAAAATCAACAACGTATTCTTCCGAGACAGGTGCCCCGTTGATGCGGATGCGTTCCGAAAAATCCTTAAGGTGAGGGGAGGTATACAGCCCGACAGTGTATCCAGCTTCCTGCAAGACAGAAGCCAACATATGGGAACTGGAACCCTTTCCATTGGTTCCCGCGACGTGTATGCTCTTAAACTGCTTGTGTGGGTCGCCCAGATGGGCGGCGAATTGACGGATGGTACTCAACTTGTACTGCAAGGCGTCTGCACCTTTTTGTTGGTACATGGGCAGACGGGCAAACATCCAATCCAAAGTTTCACGATAGGTATTCATGCAAGGCCTAAAAAAGTGGCTGGGTATTATGAAGATACGGATTACTGGCCCAATCTAAAATTCACCACCACAAATCCCACTTGCTTGGCAGGGGCTTTGGGGTCGGCATTCCACTGGTAGCTAAAGGCTGTTTTCTTGGCCGGTTCCATCAGGCAGGTGGCCAGATTGGTCGTTCCTTGTACGCCTGGTTCGGCTGCGATGACCTTTCCACTGCGGTCTACGGTAATCTTCACCACGACCCGACCAGCCTGGTTGCAGTCTTGTTCTACGGCTTGACGGCTGCGCAGAGAACGGCCGCTAAGTCCGTATCCGCTGGTCCCCGATCCCGTGGTGGAAGGCCCGTAGTAGGTACTGGCGTAGGGGTTTCCGTCCGGAGACCCTTGGTCCTCGGACCCTTGGCTCACCCCTTCTCCTGAAGCTTCTTTCCCTGGAGTCTTAGAACCCTTTATGAATTTAGACAATACACTTTGGGTCTGCTCACTGGGCTTTGGAGGCTCAGGAACGGCCTCTTCCTGAACAGTCTCTTCCGCCTTGTTCTGCTCCCCAGCTGGGGTAGGCTTTTCCATGGCTTCCTTAATGACGAGTTCACTATCAGTCTGGGTGAGGACTTCTTCCACTTCCGTGGCCGTTGGCTTAGATGACTCTTGTTGTTGAGGGGCTGGTGCGGCAACATCCTGCACCTGGGGCGACTGGGCCCTGCGCGGGTTTTGCGCTTGCAAACCTTGGCCTTCACTGGCCACTCCAAAATTAATTGCGATCCCTCTTTCAAGCGGTTCTTCTGTGTAGCTGAGTCCAATGTAGAACAGCAAAAGAACCAAAGCGGCAAGGAGGCTTACCGTGAGGGCAACAGATTTTCGTTTGTGTCTCGTGTCTAAAAACGACATTACTTGGGTCGCACAGCAAGAATCACTTTAAATTGGTTACGGTTGGCCACATCCATGACCTTTACCGCTTCCCGGATCGCTACGCTTTCTTCTGCACGCAGAATAATGGTAGGGTTCTCTTGATCCTTCAGGGCTTTCTTTAATTCAATTTCAATGTACTCTCCGTTGATCTGCTGGTTGTTGACAAAGTAGTTCAGGTTCTTATCGATGGTCACAGACACATTTTGGCTGCTGGTCGATTTCCCCTTGGCTTTGGGCAACAACAAGTCGAGTGCGTTGGGCGCATTCGAGGTCAACATAAAGAAGATCAACAAGAGGAACACCACGTCGGTCATAGACGACATGCTGAACTCCGGACTGATCTTATTTCTTCCTTTAAACTTCATGGGAGTCGCTTAAATAGGTTCGTTCAAGAGATCCAAGAAGTCCACGGCATTGGCTTCCATTTGGTGGACAACCTTTTCCGTGCGGTTCACCAGGTGATTGTATCCGATATAGGCGATAATCCCCACAATCAAACCGGCTACGGTCGTGGTCATCGCGGTGTAGATACCGGAGCTAAAGCGCCCATCTCGGCTTGTCCACCCGCGGTGGCCAGTTGGTGGAATGCCAAAATCATACCAATCACGGTTCCCAAGAACCCAATCATGGGAGCTGATCCTGCCACAGTGGCTAAAACATTGACGTTCTTTTCGAGCTTGTACACTTCCAGTGTACCGGCATTTTCGATGGCCTTGTTGATGTCATCCAGAGGCTTTCCGATGCGTGCAACCCCTTTTTCAATCAAGCGGGCAACCGGAGAATTGGTCTGGGCACACAACAGGCGTGCCGCTTCAATCTTCCCGTTGACAATGTGGTCCCGGATTTGATTCATGAAGTTGTCGTCAATCTTGGAAGCCGCTTTGATGGCAAAAATGCGCTCAAAGTAGATGTACAATGCGACGAATAGGAGAACAAACAGAATGCCGATAATAACGACACTTCCGGTTCCTCCCGAAGCGATAAGGTCAATAACTGAAATGGATTGCTCTTCTGCAGTGGCCGCAGCCGTTTCTGCCTGTAGCTCTTGTGTCAAGATCATAGGGTGTTTCTCGATTTACTTGTTTAACGCATAATCTGTCTCAAAAGTATAGGACACTCGCCCTTACTCTTCAAGAGATATACGCAAAAGTAAAAAGGAAAGATCTTCGTCCTTCGCAAAGGACCCCAGATTCTGGACCTTAGAACAAGAAATCCCGCATCAAAATAAATACGATAGCTCCCGCAGCAAAGCCGACAAAGGCCAACCAGGCGATCTTTTTGAGGTACCAGAAAAAGTCAATTTTTTCCATCCCCATAGCCACAACTCCGGCCGCAGATCCGATGATCAACATACTTCCACCCGTTCCGGCAGAGTAAGCGATAAAGTGCCATAGTGGATCATCTGCTCCTTCCGAGAACATGCCCATACTGGCCGCAACCAAAGGAACATTATCGATCACCGCGGATCCAATACCCAGCAGCATGACCACGATATCGGTCTGTGGAATCGCTTCATTCATAGCCTCGGCGTACTTGAATAAGTACCCCAAAGATTCCAGGGCGGCTACCGCCATCAAAATCCCCAAGAAGAAAAGAATACTGGGTAATTCAATTTTAGTCAATGCCTTGTGCACTGGACTGTGGTGAGCTCCGGCATCACTCTCTTCGTCCATGGACGAGATCGAAATTTTAGAGTTCGAAAAGATCTCAGCAAAAGCCGCAACAATCGCCAAAGAGAACATCATCCCTACATAAGGAGGCAGGTGGGTTACGGTTTTAAAGAAGGGTACAAAAACAATGGACCCCAAACCGAGGTACAGCATAGTTGGTCCAAATTTGGATTTGGAACCGCCCGTATCCTCATCGGAGTCAATGGTCCCTTTGAATACCTTAAAAGTACTCGCAATAATGGTGGGTACGATCATACAAACCAGAGAAGGTAACAAAACGCGCAACACCAAGGAATCGGCGTGTACCTTATCGGCAATCCACAACATTGTGGTAGTTACGTCCCCAATTGGAGACCAGGCCCCACCAGCATTGGCGTTGATAATGATCAATCCGGCAAACCACAAGCGAGTTTCGCGATCGCGAATCACTTTTTGCAAGATGGTGATCAGGACAATGGTAGCCGTCAGGTTATCGATTATGGCCGATAGAATAAAGGCTAAAATAGAGAAGATCCAGAGTAATTTACGTTTGCTACGTGTCCGAATAAATCCTTTTATCGTAGCAAATCCATCGAAGTAGTCAATGATTTCGACAATCGTCATTGCCCCGAGGAGGAAGACCAAGATCTCGGCCGTCTTTCCGAGGTGGTGTAAGAGAATTTCGTCCATGTGGGTTGGCTCGAGTTCTCGAAGCTCCGCATTTACCTCAAAAACAGGTAAATGGTTCAAGGCAATCATAGCCCACAACAAGGCCATCATTCCTAAGGCCGGGATCAGTTTATCAATTTTGAGGTTGTGCTCTAGTGTGATCTGCAAATAACCCAGCAGAAAAATGATAATCAGGATGGTTTCCATTAAGCGAGTACGTTAATTCTTTGATTGGGGGTGATGGTTCTAAAAACAATCTGAACCCTAAATATAGGGAACCCTTAAAAATACTTAAAACAATTGCGTGGGTTTTGCTTCTATTATTACGAATGAGACATCTTTTTCGAGCTTAAACGATCTCGAACGAGTATCTTTGCAGCGAATTCAAAAAACAATTGCGATATCATGAATTTTTCCCTTTCCGAAGAACACCTGATGATTCAAAGCGCGGCCCGCGATTTTGCACAAACTGAATTGCTGCCTGGCGTTATTGAAAGAGATGAAAGACAAGAGTTTCCGACTGAACAGGTAAAGAAGATGGGGGAACTTGGATTCATGGGAATGATGGTTGATCCTCAGTACGGTGGAAGTGGTATGGACACCCTTTCTTATGTATTGGTTATGGAAGAACTTTCGAAGGTGGACGCCTCTTCTTCTGTAATTGTTTCAGTAAACAACTCTTTGGTTTGCTGGGGACTCGAAACCTTCGGAACGGAAGAGCAAAAACAAAAGTACCTGCCTCGCTTGACCAGCGGGGAAGGTATTGGTGCCTTCTGCTTATCTGAACCAGAAGCTGGTTCAGACGCTACTTCACAGAAGACTACAGCGATTGATAAAGGCGATCACTACGTTCTCAATGGGACCAAGAACTGGATCACTAACGGAGGAACTGCCGAGGTGTATTTGGTCATTGCCCAAACCGATATCGAAAAAGGCCACAAGGGGATCAACGCGCTAATTGTCGAAAAAGGCATGGACGGCTTCGAGCTTGGCCCAAAAGAAAATAAGCTGGGGATTCGCGGTAGCGATACCCACTCCTTGATTTTTAACGATGTTAAAGTACCGAAAGAAAACCGCATCGGGGAAGATGGATTTGGATTCAAATTCGCCATGAAGACCTTGGCTGGAGGACGTATTGGCATTGCAGCCCAAGCCCTAGGTATCGCTGCTGGCGCCTACGAACTCGCCCTAAAATACTCCAAGGAGCGCAAAGCGTTTGGCACAGAGATTTCGAACCACCAGGCCATTGCTTTTAAGCTGGCCGATATGCACACCAAGATCCAGGCCGCTCGTATGCTTGTCTACCAATCAGCGATTGACAAAGACAACGGAGACAACTACGACCTTTCTGGCGCCATGGCGAAGTTATACGCTTCTGAGGTTGCCATGGAGACCGCTGTGGAGGCTGTTCAAATTCACGGAGGTAATGGGTTCGTGAAGGAGTACCATGTTGAGCGTATGATGCGTGATGCGAAAATCACCCAGATCTACGAGGGAACTTCTGAAATCCAGAAAATCGTGATCTCTCGCAGCATCCTTCGCGACTAAGTCCACGTAATTCTGTTGAACGGCTTTCAATTTCATTTTCTGCTTTTTTGATTTGATAAATGCAGGGCGGTGTTTTTACCTATTTGCTATTTTTTCAACGCCTGAATTCTCAACCTGAGAATAATTCAACGCTTCGTTTGATTTTCTGAAAAGGAGCCCTAGTTTTCATGCTTCCTTTGAATTTTTCTGATTATGAAGTGGAGCAAAGAAGGCTTGTATGACCCCCTGTTCGAGCACGAAAACTGTGGTGCGGGATTCATTTGCAATTTAAAAGGGAAGGCCTCGAATGACATCATTCACAAAGCCCTCGAGATTTTGGTCAAACTGGAACACCGCGGCGCGGTGAGTTCAGACGGAAAGACCGGGGATGGAGCCGGTATTTTGATCGATATCCCTCATGCCTATTTTAATCAGGTTTGTGATTTTGACTTACCAAAATCAGGAGAATACGCGGTCAGCAATGTTTTTCTTCCCCAAAAAGAAAACCAGAAAGACTTCTGTAAAGAGGTACTCAAAAGCCATATGCAGGAGCAAGGGCTTACCGTCTTGGGTTGGCGTAAGGTTCCCGTAAATAAGGCGGTGGTGGGTCGTATCGCGGCCGAAACAGAGCCCCAGGTAGAGCAGATTTTCATCGGACAGAATAAAAGCTCGGGCTTTGCCTTTGAACGAGCACTTTTTATTGCTCGAAAAAAGGCCGAACACCAAATTGGTGGATCGGGGCTTTCGCAGAGTGATTTCTTTTACTTGCCGAGTCTTTCGCGACGCATCCTGATCTTTAAAGGTCTCTTGATGCCCCAAGACATCAGCAGCTACTATACCGATTTATTGGATCCCCGCGTGGTTACGCGTTTGGCCCTGGTACACCAGCGATTTTCAACCAATACCTTCCCTACCTGGGATTTGGCCCAGCCTTTCCGCTATATGTGCCACAACGGCGAAATCAATACCCTCCGAGGCAATTTGGCCCGTATGCTTTCCAGAGAAGAGCTCTTGGAATCGGATGCCTTCGGAGACGAAATCAAAAAGATTCTCCCCACCGTTATCCCGGGCAAATCAGATTCAGCCAGTATGGACATGGTCGTTGAGCTCTTGCTCATGACCGGACGTTCCCTGCCGGAAGTCATGATGATGCTCGTTCCGGAAGCCTGGGAGAAGAATCCTTATATGCATTCCGATAAACGGGCCTTCTACGAGTACAATTCTTGCGTGATGGAGCCCTGGGACGGACCGGCCTCTATTCCCTTTACGGACGGACAATACATCGGTGCTGTTTTGGACCGGAATGGACTCCGTCCTTCTCGCTATTCGGTGACCAAGAGCGGCTACGTAATCATGTCGTCCGAGACCGGGGTGGTGGATTTGACTCCCGACGAGATCGAATTCCACGGACGTCTGGAACCCGGGAAGATGTTCCTGGTGAATATGGAAGAAGGCCGTATCGTCGAAGACGAAGAGATCAAGCTACGCATTGCCGCTCAGCATCCTTACGAGAGATGGCTCAAAGAGAATTTGATCCACCTCAAAGACATCCCCTACAACGAATGCCCGGTCTTTTACGGAGAGTTTCCGCTCGAAACCCGGATGCGTGCCTTTGGTTATAGCCAAGAGGAGGTGCAGCGCATTATTCACTCAATGGCCGTACAGGCGAAAGAACCCATTGGTTCTATGGGAGCCGACACGCCCATTGCAGTGCTTTCTGAAAAACCCCAGCTGCTCTATAACTACTTCAAACAGCTCTTTGCCCAGGTAACCAACCCGCCCTTGGACGGTATCCGTGAGGAACTGATTACCGATATCAGTCTAACGCTGGGAAGCGACCAAAACCTCTTTGAGGTGGCGCCTGACCACTGCCGCAAATTGAAAATTCAAAACCCGGTGATCTCGAAAGAGGATCTCGATAAAATCAAGAATTACCAAGGAGATTCCCACTTTAAGGTGGAATCTATCCCCATGCTTTACGAAGCCAATCGAGGCTACAATGGACTGGAAGATGCCTTGGACATCTTATTGGAAAAAGCCTCCCAGGCCATCAATGGTGGAGCCAACATCGTTATTCTTTCGGATCGGATGGTCAGCACCGAAATGGCTGCGATTCCGGCCTTGATGGCCTGTTCCTTCGTCAATTCCGGGCTCCGCAAAAAAACAAGCGTTCCCAAGTGAGCCTGATCCTGGAATCGGCTGAGCCACGAGAAGTCCATCACTTCGCCTTACTGTTTGGTTTTGGTGCCAGTGCCATCAATCCGTATTTGGTCAACGAAATCATTCGGGCCGAGGCCGAAAAAGGGCGTTTAGAAAATACCGACCCCCATGAGGCGATCTTGAACTACAACAAGGCCGTTGGCAAAGGTGTTCTCAAGGTGATGAACAAGATTGGGATTTCGACCCTGAACTCCTACCGCGGTTCTCAGCTCTTTGAATGCATCGGGATCAATTCCAAAGTGGTCGATCGCTTTTTCCCGAACACGCCAACCCGCATCGAAGGAGCCGGTCTCTATGAAATTGAAAAAGAAATTAGCCGCCGCCATCAGTCAGCTTTTGGAGGGAATACCAACTTAACCTCCGTACCACTTCCTATTGGCGGTGAATACCGCTGGCGACGCGGCGGCGAGAAACACCAGTTCAATCCACTAAGTGTAGCCAAATTGCAGAAAGCCGTACGCAGTAACGAGCCGCAGACCTACAAGGAATACGCCAAACTGATCAACGAACAATCCAAACAACTGATGACGCTTAGGGGGTTGTTTGAGTTCACCAATTACGATCCCATCCCCTTGGAAGAAGTGGAACCCTGGACCGAAATTGTCAAGCGATTTAAGACCGGAGCCATGTCTTATGGAAGTATCAGTCAGGAAGCACACGAAAACCTCGCTATTGCGATGAACCGGATCGGCGGAAAGAGCAATTCTGGAGAGGGTGGCGAAAACCCCGAGCGCTTTTACCGCAACCAAGGAGGAGACTGGAAAAACAGCGCCATCAAGCAGGTGGCTTCAGGACGCTTTGGCGTCAGTTCGAACTACCTGAGCAACGCCCAGGAGATCCAGATTAAAATGGCACAGGGCGCCAAACCCGGCGAGGGCGGACAACTTCCTGGACCCAAGGTCAATAAAGAAATTGCCAAAACCCGGAACTCAACCCCTTATGTGGGCTTGATTTCCCCACCACCCCACCACGATATTTACTCCATTGAGGATTTGTCTCAGTTGATCTATGACCTCAAATCCGCGAACCGGGAGGCCCGGATCAATGTGAAACTAGTCTCGGAAATCGGGGTTGGAACCATTGCGGCAGGAGTAGCTAAAGCCAAAGCGGATGTCATTCTGATTTCAGGACATGACGGAGGAACAGGAGCTTCTCCTCTAACCTCATTGAAACACGCTGGCTTGCCTTGGGAACTCGGTGTTGCCGAGGCCCAGCAAACCCTGGTGATGAACGATCTACGCAGCCGGGTGGTTGTGGAATGCGACGGTCAATTAAAAACCGGCCGCGATGTCGCCATTGCTTGTCTTTTGGGTGCAGAGGAATTTGGTTTTGCTACGGCTCCCCTAGTCGCCTCCGGCTGCGTAATGATGCGGGTCTGTCACTTGAACACCTGTCCGGTAGGGATCGCAACCCAAAACCCGCAGCTGCGCAAAAAATTCAGTGGGAAGCCAGAGCACGTGGTCAACTTCATGTACTTCGTCGCTCAGGAGTTGCGTGAAATCATGGCCAAACTCGGTTTCCGAACCGTCAAAGAAATGGTTGGGCAAGTGCAAAAACTCGATCGCAAGCCAGCGATAGACCATATGAAAGCTCAGGGAATCGATCTCTCTCCTATTTTACACCGTCCTAAGGTGGGACCGGATGTCGGCTTGTGCAATACCGAAAAACAAGAGCACGGGATTGATAAATCCATCGAGTTCGATATCATTGCCAAAGCCCACCCCGCACTTTTCCGCAAAGAGAAGACCAGCCTGGAATTTGGAATCAAGAATACCGATCGGGCTGTTGGAGCGATTATCAGTAACGAAATTTCTAAAATCTACGGAGCCGAAGGCCTGCCCGAAAACACCCTCAAGTTGATCTTTGAAGGGTCCGCCGGGCAGAGCTTTGGGGCTTTTGCCACCCGAGGCCTGACGATGGTTGTTAACGGGAATACCAACGATTACTTAGGCAAAGGGCTTTCAGGAGCGCGCTTGGTGGTCAAGGTACCCGAAGAGTCCACCTTGGTACCCGAAGAAAATGTCATTACCGGGAATGTCTGCTTGTACGGTGCAACCAGTGGAGAAGCCTACATCAACGGGAAGGCAGGAGAGCGCTTTTGCGTACGTAACTCCGGTGCCCGTGCCGTCGTTGAAGGAATCGGAGACCACGGCTGTGAATACATGACCGGTGGCGTGGCTGTCATCCTTGGAGAATTTGGACGCAACTTCGGTGCAGGAATGAGCGGCGGAATCGCTTATATCTACGACCCGAAAGGACAGCTCACCGAGAACTGCCAGAACCCGGATTTAAACCTACTCCTCGTTGAGGAGGAGGAAGACCGAAGGACTTTACAGGAACTCTTGCAAAACCACTACCACCTGACCATGAGTCCTCTGGCCCAACGTCTCTTGGAAAACTGGGAAAGCGAGCGACCTCATTTTATCAAGGTGTTACCAGAAGAATACCGCCAAGCCCTACAGCGCTTGGAAGAAGAGCGATCAGTAGAGCAATAGTGGAAACAGAATAGAAGAAACATGGGAAAGACCACTGGATTTTTAGAGTACAAGAGAAAAACGGAAAGCTCCCTTCCGGTAGAGGAACGGACGACCCACTACAAAGAGTTCACCAAGAAATTACGTCCGAAGGAAGTGCAAAACCAGGGGGCTCGGTGCATGGATTGCGGTATTCCATTTTGCCATAGCGGATGCCCGCTCGGGAATTTGATACCGGATTTTAACGACGCCGTATACCAGGAAAATTGGGAGGTAGCAGCACAGATTTTACACTCGACCAATAACTTCCCGGAATTTACCGGCCGCCTCTGCCCAGCTCCTTGTGAAGAAGCCTGTGTTTTAGGAATCAACGAAGATCCGGTGGCCATTGAGACCATCGAAAAAAACATCGTCGAACGGGCCTTTGCCAAAGGCCTGATCGTTCCCAAACCCCCACAACACCGAAGCGGAAAACGCATCGCTATTGTTGGCTCTGGTCCTGCAGGTCTAGCCGCTGCCCAACAGCTCAACCGCGCCGGTCACGAGGTAGTGGTCTTCGAACGCAACGAAAAACCCGGAGGTCTCTTGCGCTACGGTATCCCTGATTTTAAACTCGAGAAAAAGATCATTGATCGCCGGCTGGAGGTCCTTGAAAAAGAAGGAATCGAATTCAGAACCGGGGTGCATGTCGGTTTTGATATCAGTGCCAAAGAACTCTATAACGAATACGACGCTGTATTGCTCAGTGGAGGAGCCTCTGTCGCCCGAAGTCTTTCTATTGAAGGTATGCATCTAGACGGTGTGCACCAAGCCATGGATTTTCTTTCGCAATCCAATCAACGGGTATCCGGAGAATTGAACTCCAAAAAGAACGAGGAACGAAAAGCCGATATCCTGGCAACAGATAAAAGGGTCGTGGTCATCGGAGGAGGTGATACCGGTTCCGACTGCATTGGAACCTCCATTCGCCAAGGCGCTGAAGAAGTCACAAATTTCGAAATCATGCCCATGGCAGGACTGGATCGTCCTCAAAACCAACCCTGGCCATTCTGGCCCATGCGACTGCGAACCAGCAGCTCCCACGAAGAAGGGGCAGAACGGGTGTTTAGCATTTCGACCAAGAAGTTTATCGGTGACAAGAATGGACGACTACGTGCTCTACAAACCGTGGAAGTCAAATGGGAAAAGAGCCCAAAAGGCCGTCTGCAGTGCATTGAAGTCCCCGGCACTGAAAAGGAATGGCCTTGTGAACTCGCTCTTTTGGCTCTAGGATTCACTGGGTCAGAAAAAACCATTGCAGAAGAATTAGGCGTAGACCTTACCCAAAGAGGTAATCTGAAGGCATCAGAAGAGGACTATGCAACTGATGTACCCGGTGTTTTTGCTGCCGGAGATCAGCGCCGGGGTCAATCTTTGATCGTTTGGGCCATATCAGAAGGTCGGGAAGCGGCCTACCATATCGATACCTACCTGATGGCAAGTTCATCCTTAGCGCGAAAAGGCGAGGGTGATCTACCCCGGGTTTAGTCCTCCAAAAGAATCCGCGCGACCTGGCTTCGGCCATCGGTCCACCGCAATTCCAAAAAGTAGAGGCCTTTGGGTAGTTCAGGCAAGGGTATGCCTTGGTCCACCTGAGGTGCTTTTTCTTCCATAGCCACACGCCCATCGGGCATGATGAGTCGCAGTTCCTGCAGTCCGATGGACTGGTCAGAAATATAGATGCGTTCCTTAGCCGGGTTGGGCCAAAAACGGAATACGTTGTTAGTTTGGACCACCGGCATATCGATTTCGTTGGCTTCTTTCACTGGAATTACCTGGCCTTCAAAGGCACCAATATCATAGCCTGAACCAAAAGGACGGGCCTGATCACCCAAATCAAAAAGAATACCCCAATCGCTTAGGTCTGTACCGCTGTTCAGGAGAGGGGAACGCCCATCCATCAAACGGAAATCGTCTCGGGACACATCCCGTAAATGAAGGGTATCAGGTCGTCTTGTTAATACATTAGTTCGTTGAAAATAAGCCACGGCGTCCCGTGTACTGCGGTTGTTGAAATCAAAATAATTCTCTTGCTCTCCTTTCCAGGTATTGCCTAATTCAAAGCGGTTCCCGGGCGAAATAACCAGGTTATTGATCAGCCACAAGGGGATTTGATCCTGTTGCTGTCCGATCAAATGGTCCGGACCTTCCGTAATCGTATTGTTGTAGTGTATTCCGGATTCTCCGGGCTCAACGATGGTGTTCTGGGCAATAAAATACCCGTTCGAATTATCAAAAGGAGCGCGCATATGCAAAAATATTCCGTGCCCTTGAGGACGCACCAAGAGGTTGTTGTAGATCGCAAGCCCATGGGTCGTACTGATCACCTGAATCCCCTTACCGCGATCAAACTGATCATTGATGATCTCGTTATTAAAGACTTCGTAACTCCCTACTCCTAAACTCATCGCAAAATCCTGAAAAGTCAATTCATTCAAGCCAAAATTGTGGATACGGTTGTTGTAGATCAGTCCGCCCTCTTGCACTAAATTCAATTGTATCGCGTCCAGGCCCGTAAAGTTGATCAGGTTGTTGTACACCGCGACATTGCGGAGCCAGTGCCCGTAGATCACTTCTCCGTCACAGGCCCGGTTGGAAGTCCAGACCGTACTACCGGTAAACCCCACATAGACCCCTTCACCGAGGGTGTGGTGAATGTTATTGTCGTGCAGTTCTATGTTCTCCATAACATAACCCGAGCTTCTCCAGGCCTCTGGCAGGGAGCATACGGGGTCCGTTTTGGCCATAATTCCAGCAAAACCGGCCTGGGCAATTTCTATATGATCCACCTCAATATTACTGCTCATATTGGTGATGTTTACCCCTTGAGCCCCTTGCTTTAGTGCCCGGATCTCAAATCCATAGAGGCTATTCTCTTCCCCACTTCCTGTAAATCGTACAAAGGAGCAGCGTTGAAATTCAACAGCTGAGTGTTGAGACTCGATCAATTCTACCCGACCACCACAGTTCTGAATGTAGATCGGTTGTTCCGCAGTTCCCTGTAAATCATAAAAACGAATACCAGCATAGGTGCCCGCAGGAATACAAAGCGTATCACCTGCTTGCCAATTGTAATTCTCAGCGCGAATAATGGTCAATTTCTCTGGATCAAGAAAATTCAAAAGGTGGGTTTGCGGACTCTGCTGGGCCAGGAGGGGTACGGTGAGTACGAGCAGCAGCCAATAGAGTTTCTTAGACGGTTGCATCAGTAGGTTAAGTTTGGGGTGACTTATGAGTCTTGTAGTAAATGTACTACGGCGGTTGATAAACAGCACAAAAAAACCGATGTACTACCTCAAGAAAAGGTGGATAACCAAAAAGTTTCGGCGGACGGTGACCAAAAAAGAGAAAAACCAGCTCTCTAGAGAACTGGTTTTTCGTATGAGGAGTGTTGGTTATTTAGTTCAGAAAAACTAAAAAAATATACGACCGAAGGCCTTAGACAGTCTGTCCTCATAGACGAACACCCGATTTATTCGATAAACGTCTACTTCCGCTTGTTTTTGATCAGAGGTTTTGCCCAAAAAGCAATGCTTAAAATGTAGAGTAAAAGAAGAAAATTAAAACTCATTCCTGCTTGCAAACCCCATTGATCACTCAAAAATCCGATAAGAACCTGAATGAGAGCACCTCCCATAATTCCACTGACGAGAATTCCCGCGAAGCTCCCGTGGTGTTCTTTGATCGAATTCAGACCCAATGAAATGATGATTGGATACATGACCGCCATAAAGAATCCTGCCATGGGCAAGGTCCAGAGCGCTAAAGTGGTCGATCCGTATAGCCCTATGGCCAAAGCTAAAATCGTCATGGCTGTAAATACCTTGAGAACCCATTGGCTTTCTTTGATCTTTAACAACACTAAACCGAGAACTCCCCCCAAGGTCATCAGTCCCCAAAAATTGGCTACTGTACTGGCCCCTTGGGTTTCTGGATCAATTTGATGGTATTCTACCAAAAAGCTCGACATCCAAAACGAAATCCCCTGTTCTGCCCCGACATAGGCGAAAATTCCCAGGAAATAAGCCCAGACCAAGCGCTTCTTTAACAAGCCTTGAATCAAAGACCAACTTCCGATCTGCTCGTCCTTATTTAACTCGAGCTCGGGTAGCTTCTGGCTTGCAACATAGATGAGCATGCACCCACTGAGCAAAGCGAAGATTCCATACAACTTTACCCATCCAAAATTTTCAGAATTGATTAAACTGAGCCAATCTGGTGCAGTTTCGGCTATACCCCCTTCTCCCCGACTAACGAGATAACTGTAAACCAAGGGTGCAACGAAGGAAGCTCCGCCAAAAACCAATTGAGCCAGCACTGAATTAAAAGAAAAGTTCTCTTCACCTCCTGCATGCCTCAATAAGGGATTGATCACTACTTGGAGTACGGCCATCCCCGTGCCTATTGTAAATAAGCTGATCAAAAAGACGGTGAACTGGGGAATAAGAAACACCATTAAAGACCCCAGAGTCGTCAATAAAAATGCCGCGACCAGTAAACGCTTCTGTCCATATGTCTCTAGAAGCATTCCGGCCGGTATAGACATAACACCATAGGCGATAAAGAAAGCAAAGGGCAAGAAACCCGCCAGGTATCACTCAAGCCAAATGCTTCAGTTACGGCTGGGTTTAACGATCCTAATATGTTCGTAATCAAAGAGATAAAGAAGAAGGTGAGCAGCACAAACACCACTCCCTTCATGGCCAGGGATCTTTTTTGCATAGTGGG